>NZ_JBMUZT010000001.1:0-68697 GCF_049542075.1 Streptomyces sp. G5(2025)
GGAGCCTGTTGTGCAACGCCGTCCTGCTCTTTGAGGACACCGGCGAGCTGCTCCCCGACGGCGGAATCGTCGCCCCGCACCGGCCTGCGGTCCTGGTCTGACGGCTGCCTGGCACCGCCCGCACCGGCTGCCGCTCTTCGCGGCAGGCGTGGTTCGGGCGATGTCAGGGAGCCGGAGAGCCCGGCCCGCAGACAGTAAGGACGACGACCATGCCCTTCTCCCTCACTCATATCTCGCGCCGTGTTACCCGCTACCTCACCCTCGGCTGGACGTGCGAGGGCAGCGGCGGGTGCGGCGCCACCAACTCGGACAGTGCCTCCAACTGCGGCGGCTGCGGACGCTCCTGGGGATAACACCGGCCGGGTCGGGCGGCGCTGACCACCCGCTTCAAGCAGACGGTCCTCCGAGTCCTCGGCATTCGAGCTGCCGAGGACTCGGAGGACCTGGTCACGACCCTACCGACCGACGACGACTCGCGGTGCCCTCTTGTACGAGGCGCCCGGAAGAGAGAGGACACCCTGTGGCCCCCAAGACCGCCACCCGCCGCAGGCGCCAGAGCGCCGCGGCCGCCAAGGCTCGCACCAACGGGCGCGCCAAGGCGCAGGCGCAGACCGCTGCCCTCGAGGACACTGCGCTGCTGGTGTTCGAAAAGGCCGACCCGGTCGTGGCCGACGCCGCTGACCGTGCCGCCGATCTGCGGGACCTGGCCGCCGAGGACGTCGCGCGGATCCTCGCCGACGGCGAAGTACGCGCCACCGAGCTGCTGGACGGCGCCCGCTCGGAGGCGGCCTCGGTGATCGAGGCCGCCACCACCGAGCAGGCCCGCGTCTTGGCCTACGCGGCCGCCGACGCCGACCGGGTCCGCACGGAGGCCGCGACCACCGCGGCCGCCAACGCCGACCAGGTCCTGGCCGACGCCGACGCGAAGGCCAAGCAACTGCTCGCCGACGCGCGCGGGGAGGCCGACACCATCAAGGCGGCGGCGGCCGACGAGGCCGAGCAGGTCCTCGCCGACGCCCAGGCGGCTGTCGAGCAGCTGCTCGTCGGCGCGCGCCGCCAGGCGGACGACGTCGCCGCCGCGGCGGCCGCGCAGGCGGAGCAGGCCCGCACCGAGGCCGCGCAGACCGCTGCGAAGGCCCTCGCCGACGCGGAGAGCGCGCGCACCGAGCTGCTCGCGGCGGCGGAGCGCACCGCGGTAGAGACCCGCACCCGCGCCGCCACCGATGCCGAGCAGCTCCTGCAGCAGGCTCGGGGTGAGGCGGATCGGCTGTGCGAGAGCGCGGGCGTTCAGGCCGCGCAGGTGAAGGCCGGAGCGGAGAAGGCGGCCGCCGAGCTGCGTGAGGACGCCGCCCGTGAGCGGGAGGCGTCCCGTGCGGATGCGGCGCGTACGCGTGCGCTGGCCAAGGAGGACATTGGTCGGCTGCGGGCGACGGCGACCGAGGACGCGGAGCGGCTGACCCGTGCCGCCCGGGAGGAGGCCGACCGCATCCTGGCCGCCGCCCGGACCAAGCGGGAGGCGGAGCTCAAGGAAGCCGAGCAGGCGCTGGTGCAGGCCCGGCTGCGGGAAGCGGACGCGGACGTCACGCTGAAGGCTGCCGACGACATGGTGGCCGAAGCCGCCGCCCGGATGAAGCGTGCCACCGACCGCACCGAGCGGGCCCTGGAGCGCAAGCGTCTCAAGCTCCAGGCCAAGGGGGAGCGCAGGGACGCGAAGGAGGCCCGCCGGGCGAAGGCCCGTGAGCTGCGGGCAGCTTCCCGCGCCGGGAAGCCGGCCGTGTCCGACCGCGTGAAGCAGTTCGTGAGGGTCAACGCGGAGCGGTTGATGGTGATCGGTCCGATCACCGCGCCGATGGCCGTGGCGTGGACCGGGCAGGCCGGGTTCGCTGAGGACATCCTCGGCTGGGTCGTCCCGTTCACGATCCTGTTCGCTGCCGCGTGGGAGCTGTCGACGGCGTTCGTGGGCTGGATGTACCACCAGGCCCGCCAGAGCGGCGACGCCGGAACCCTCTACCGCGTCAGCACATGGATCTTCGCTCTCGGGGCGGCGGTCATGAACTTCTGGCACGCCTCCGGACAGACCGTGGCCGGTAGCCGGGTGTGGGACGCGAAGGAGGAGGTCTGGACGGAGCAGGTCACCTACTGGCACTTCACTCCGAAGGCGGTGGCGTTCGCCGCCATGAGCATCGTGGGGATGGTGCTGTGGGAGCTGTACGCCTCGCTTATCCACCGCCGCAAGCTCCGTGAGGACGGCAAGGTCGCCAAGGCCCGCCCCTCGATCGGGGCGGTCCGCTGGCTGCGCTACCCGGTCCACTCCTTCACCGCCTGGTCCCTGGCGATCACCGACCCTCGCCTGACCACGCTGGACCGGGCCTGGACCGCAGCCGGGGCACAGCTCGCGGACCGCAAGGCGGCCCGGACCGGTCTCGCCCTGCACCGGGTCGTCGTCCCCCGCATCGCGGCCGACGACCACGGACCGGCAGCCATCCCCACCGTCCTCACCCTGACCCGCACGGACCGGCCCGGACCGCTCGAAAGCCCCGCTCCGGTCCGCCCGGTCCAGCACGGAGGGCATCCGGTCCGGTCCGGTCCGGTCGACCGGAACGCGGTCCACGGTCCGGTCCGGACCGCAGGGGCCACGGACCGGACCGGCGGACCGGCGCGCGCCCTGGAGGCCGGTCCGGCCGGACCGCAGGGCGCTGACCTGCTGACCGGCCCCGGTCCGGACCGTGGTCCTCGGACCGTGCCCGCCGCCCAGGGCCCGGCGGCCAGCCGGGGGGTGACGGTCCGGACCGCCGATGTCGCCCCCGGACCGCAGGAGCCGGACCGCACCGGAACGGCCGAACAGCAAGCACCGTATGAGGCCGACGGTCCGGACCGTGGTGAGGATGGCGGTCCGGACCGCACGGTCATCACGCTCACGGACCTGGAGCGGACCGCGCTGGACCGGCTCCGGACCGAGGGCGAGCCGCTGAACCGGGCCAACATCGCCAAGGCGGTCCGGGCCGAGGGCGGCTCCATCGCCACGGACCGCGCCGGACAGATCGCCGTCGCCCTCAAGCAGCACACGGTCCGCTGACCGGACCGCCCGCACAACGCCCTGCCGCTCATGGTCGCCACCGGTCCGCGCTCGCCCACCCGAGCGCGGACCGGTGACGGCCACGGTCGGCAGGCCGCTCGCCCGCACCGCGCCCCGAGCGCGGATACCGCGGGCCAGGCACAACCGAGCACCACCCGCCCCGCGCCAGACCGCATCCCTCTCCCCTGCACCGAACTCGGGCACCGCCCCGAGCGGCTGGAGATCCGCGATGCGGTTCAGGCGCACGAAGGCCCCCCGCTGAAGCGTGATCAGCGGGGGGGCCTCGGTCTTCTGCTCACGCAAGAAAGGAGCACAGCATGGCACCCACGACGACCGGGCCGGCCCCGAAAGCTGGGAGCTTCCCCCGTACGACGACCCCGCAGGCGCCCGCGCTGGCACCCCCTGCGGTGATCCCGCCGGCCCTGGAGATCTGGGCGCCCGACCCCCGACCTGGGGCCAGCGACTGATCCCCAAGGGGATCCGGTCCGCGATGGCTGACCTGGGGCTCTGGCAGGAGCCGCGCCCCTTGAAGCCCTCGTTCCACCTGGTCCAGGTGATCGAAGTCCTCACCCGCTACGGCTGGTGCCAGTCCTTCGATTTCTCCCCCACCGGACGTATGTGCATCCGGGGTGCCCAGACATTTCTGGAATCCACCGGGCACGTCACCACGATCGACCGGGGCAAGGCCGTGAATTACCTCCAGTCCCAGTTGGCCCGCCAGGGCGTGAACACGCGTTTCTGGGAGTGGAACGACCTTTCCAGCAACACCTTCCGGGGTGTGGAGGCCACCATTTCGGCGGCCTCCGATATGGCGCGTAAGAACGGAGACTGAAAATGACGCCGGACGAAGAGAGGGCATTCGAAGGAATTCAGGCCGGAATGACGGCTGGAATGACCTTCGGTAACAGCGCTTCGGACGCTTCCCCGTACGCCGACGAAGGGCCGTACGGAACCCCGGTCGTGCCCAAGAAGACCGGTCTGACCCGCCGGGGAAAGGTCGCCATCGCGGTGGCCGGAGTGGCGATCGTCGGCGGCGGGACCATCTGGTTCCAGGCGCATTCGGCAGCCGTCGCAAAGGAGGAGAAGGAGGCCGCCGCCCTCCAGCTCCAGATGAAGGAGCTGGAGCTGGAGGAGATGAAGATTCGGAACGAGAAGGCGACCACCGAGAAGAAGGCTGCGGCCGCCTCCGCCAGCAAGGTCCAGGCGGCCGTCGACAAGTGCGTGAAGGACTCCTCTGACCTGATCGGCAAGGGGTTCGGATCGCCCTCCAGGAGCGACGTCGTGGCGGACTGCAAGCAGCAGTACGAGACCGCCGACGGGTCCGGCATGCAGGCTGCGGGCGCCGCCCAGGACACCGCGAACGCGGGGGGCGGCGGGATCAACTCCCCCGCCCTGCTGGGTCTCGTCGCCGGTGGCGGCCTGGCCATCGCGGTGTTCGCGCGCAAGGGCAAGAAGGCCGACGCATAGTCACGCACGGTGACTAATTACTCCTTCCCTCCTTGGCGGGGAGCGCCGCAATCGGACTCCCATGATCCGGCGATCGGCTGCTCTCCGCTGGGAAGTGAGGAGTAAGGAACCATTGCGACCACGGAGAGTGAGGAATGATGGCGACCGATACGGCGCCCCCGGCCCCTGCGGGACCCCCCGATCCGCCCGCTGCGCCGGCCGCCAGCACCGCGTCGGCACCCGCCGCAGACACCGGCATTATGGCCGCCCTGATGGCCGCGGTGGAGCCCGCCAGGCCGGTCGTCGCGACCGGCGCCGGGGCCAGGCCGGACGGTGACGACCCGGCCGCGAAGGCGGACCCCGACGGAGTGGTGGACCGCTCCTCCCCTGGCGTCACCAGCGAGTCGTTCAAGGCCCCGGAGGACCTGACCGGGGCCGGATCCGACGCGGCCGGTGCCCGGCACAAGGAGGGTGTGTTCAAAACCCTGATCCGGGCGGGCGCGACCCGCTGGGCGAAAGGCGGCGGTACTGCGAACAAGCGGCTGGATCTGGAGAAAGCCAGGGCCAGCGCGCATCAGGTGAAAGAGGCCCGGACCACCACGGTCATGAAGTCGCCTGGACTTCCCACGCGAAACGGCTCCGGAGGGGCCAGTGGAGGGGGCCGTAATTCCGGTGGAAATAGCGGCGGAAGTTCTGGCCGTAATTCCACCGGGAACGGCTCAACGGGTACTGGACGCAGCGGCAGCGGCGGCGTCACCGGAGGCGGCGGGCGCGGCTCGTCCGGCTCGAATGGGCGCGGCGGATCCGGTGGCGGGCGCGGTACCAGTGGAAATGGTGGCGGAGGTGCGCCGAAGGACACCAGCCCCAAGGGCGCGAAGGACTCCGCGGGCAAGGGGAACGACGGCTCCTTGGGAAACGCGGGGTCTGGTGGAAAGACTGGCAAGGACGGAAAGGCCGGTACCTCCAAAAGCGGCGGCGGATCGACGTCGGGCGGTTCTTCCGGCGGCCGTAATTCCGGCAGCTCGAAGGACAAGACCGACAAGGGCAAGGGCGCGAAGGCGGACCTCAAGAAGGGCGGCGGCCAGGGCTCGGGAGGCTCCTCCGGCAACGGCGGCGGATCCGGGAAGAGCAGCGGCGGATCTGGTTCGAGCGGTGGCTCCGGCAAGAACAGTGGCGGATCCCCGAAGGGCGGCGGATCTGGTTCGAGCGGTGGCTCCGGCAAGAACAGTGGCGGATCCCCGAAGGGCGGCGGATCTGGTTCGAGCGGTGGCTCCGGTAAGAGCGGTGCGGCTGGCCACAACTCGAACGGAGCCGGCAACCGGACCCCGCTCCAGCGTTCGCGGGAGGTCGGTCACGGCGACGGTTCCGCGGTCCGCAACGTGGTCGACCACGTGAAGGCGTACGCGCAGGGCACCAAGGACGGCTACCAGGACAAGAAGGAGGAGAACGGCAAGGAGCACGCGCGGCTGGACAAGGCGCACATCGACCACAAGGCGAAGCAGCAGGGCCCGAAGCAGGACGACCCGAAGCAGCAGAAGGGGACGACGGTGGCCGGGCCCAGCGGCCAGACGATCGTCATCGCCCTGCCGGACAAAGGAGACGACGGAGTGAGCACGGACGTGAAGCCCCTCCTGGTCAAGGAGATCGACGCGAACACGCTGAGCCTGGGAACGGAGGGGGCCCGTGGGTCGGTCAGCCGCAAGGAGCTGCGCAACTTCAAGCAGTACGAACGCAAGCTGGAGACCAAGGAGACCCACCTGATCAAGGTGGCCGACGCGTGCAAGTCGCTCGAGGCCGCGGCGGAGGAAGAGGCGAAGGACTGCCAGAAGCTCGCCGAGCAGGCCAAGGCCGTCGAAGGCGGGGAGAAGCTGGCGGCGAAGCTGACGAAGCTGGCCGACAGCGCGAAGGCCCAGGCGACGGAGGCCGCCGAACTCCACAAGCGCGCGAAGCGGGCGGCGGAGATGTGCAAGGTCGTCCTGACCAACATCGGGACCAGGTACGCGCCGCTGTACAAGGCCGTGGTCGACAGTGACGAGACGAAGCCGGCCGAACTGCGCTTCTACAACGACAAGGGCTCCTACGCGCCCGCCGCGTAGGAGAAGACGGGAGAGCCGATCATGGCGGAGCTGACGTACAAGGTCCTCGTCCGAAAGACGCAGGCCAAGGAGAAGGCCCTGGCCCGCAACGCGGAGGGCGTCAAGAAGGCCGCGGACACCATCAAGGAACTGGCTGACGACACCGCCACCGACGCGGAGGCGCTGGGGGCCAAGAGCGTGGACCGCGACTCCCTGGCGGAGTGCCAGGAGCTGTCGAAAATCATCCGCGGCGTGTCGGAGGCCGCGATCAACTACGCCTCGAAGACGGCCGACACCGCGAAGGCCGCGAAGGCCGCAGGCGACCAGGCCCGCACCACCCACGCCGCGTTTCAGGAGGCGTTCGACCGCTCCGACGTGACGGACCTGGAGAAGGTCTCGCGCGACTGGTTCGAGCAGGATTGACTTCCGCTCCCCGGCCTAAAGGCCGGGGATTCCTACCACGGTCGGCTGACCGTCTCGGTGGGTTCCTGATTCTTTGCGCTGCGCCGGCACGGGGGCCGGTCTTACCTGCGCTCCACAGGCTGATACCGCCAGTCCGGCGGCCTTGGCTATGTTGACGGCGGCGTTCACATCCCGGTCAAGGATGGCCTCGCACGCTCCACACGTCCATTCCCGGACGTTGAGGGGCTTGGGGCCGTCCTTGACGCTGCACGCGGAGCACACCTGAGAGGTGGGCTCGAAGCGTCCGATGCGGTGGAAGGTCCGCCCGTACCGGGCGGCCTTGTACTCCAGCATTGTGACGAACTGCGACCACCCGGCATCGTGGATGCTCTTGGCCATGCGGGTGCGGGCGAGTCCTTTGACTGCCAGGTCCTCAACGGCAACCGCTTGGTTCTCGCGGATGATTCGGGTTGAGAGCTGGTGGTGGAACTCGCGCCGGGCGTCGGCCACGGTCGCGTGAGCGCGGGCGACCTTCGCCCGTGCTTTCTCGCGGTTCTTGCTGCCCTTGGCCTTGCGACTCAGGGACCTCTGCGCCTTCTTCAACCGCTTCTCGGCGCGGCGCAGGAAGCGCGGGCTGTCGATCTTCGTTCCGTCGGAGAGGATCGCGAAGTGCGTCAGGCCCAGGTCGATGCCGGTCACGTTGTCGGTGTCCGGCATCCGGGTCAGGTCGGCGGTGGGGTCGGTCTCCACGATGAAGGAGGCGAAGTACCGGCCCGCACTGTCCTTGACCACGGTCACCGTGGACGGCACCGACGGAAGCGAGCGGGACCACTTCACCCGCACGTCGCCAATCTTCGGCAGCGACAGGTCACCGCCAGGGGTGATCTTCCACCGGGCGTTCGCGGTGAAGCGGATCGCCTGCCGGGTGTCCTTGCGGCTCTTGAACCGGGGCGGTCCCATCTTCGGGCGCTTGCCCTTGAGGCCGTCGAAGAAGTTCTTGTAGGCGGTGTCCAGGTCGCGGAGGGACTGTTGCAGCACCACGGACGACACCTCTCCGAGCCATGCGCGCTCGGGGGTGGTCTTCACGGACGTCAGTGCTTTGGACAGCTCCGCCGACTTCACGAACGGTAGCCCGGCGGCACGGGCCGTCTCGCGGACGCGCAACGCATCGTTGTAGGCCACCCGAGCACACCCGAACGCCCTGGCCAGCGCGGCACGCTGAGGACCGTTCGGGTACAGGCGGAAGCTGTACCGAAGGTGCATAACTCCTCAATTATTCCAGGCCAGTTGGGCTGTGAGGGCCAGGCGGCCCTGTGATACCGCGCATCTCCGGTGCGCAACGACAGGATGCGCTTCACCTCCGCCCTGAAGGGCGAAGCACTGCGCAAGATCACAGGTAGCACCACCACACCACCGGTGCGGCCGGCCCGGGGATCGCACCCCTCGGGTCGGCCGCGCCTTTTGCGGATCACCCAGTACCCAGACAGGAGTAGTCCCGGATGTCCACCCTCACCAAGACCGTGCCGAACGCGGAGCCGGCGGAGCGCGCCGCCGCGGCGCTCCAGATCGCCCTCCCCGTCGGGGTGGGCATCCTGGCGCCCTACCTGGACCCGAACGCGGCGGCTTACGCCGGGGCCGGGTTCCTGGCCGGTGCGACGTTTGCCGGGGCCAACTACATGAACCGTTTGGGCCGCTGGGCGGACCGGCTCCCCGGGATCGACATTGCGCGGGCGCACCGCGACACCATGGGGATTGCCACGATCACCACCGGGATGGGCCTGGCCCTGGGCCAGCTGGGCGGAGCCGAGGCGTCTGAGGCGCTGATGGCCGGGGCCTTCGAGCCGACCACCGTTCCTGGGATCCTGTCGCTGGGCTGGTGGGCTGCGGTTGTCTTCACCGGCTGGCGTCTTCGCCGCGTCTTCGGCAGTAAGAAGATCGAGGTGGCGCAGGCGCTGGCACCGGCTGGTCCGGCCAATACCGGTGATCCCGGCCCGGTGTCCCTGGCCGACAAGATGATCGCGGCGTGGGGGCGCGTGATCAGCGACCCGAAGTCGGGTCGCCACCGCAACCAGGTCCTGTCCGACGTCGTGATCTACGCGGACCGCTGGGAGGGACGGATCACTGCGGCCCTGGGCGATGCGGTGAACGTGTCGAAGGAGGCCGTCTCCAGTCTCTTCGGCCGCTCGGTCGACGACATCGACATGAAGTACGGGGCGCACTCCGGGGAGGCGTTCATCACCGTCTGGTACACCCAGCGCGCGGAGCTGGACCCCTCCACCCTCCAGGGCGCCTGGAAGCGCGTCCAGGCGCGGGTCCTCCCGAAGACTCACCTGGAGGAGGTCGGCGAGGACGTGAACACCGGCGGCCAGGTGGCGCGCGTCGTGGCCGACGACGACCTGGACGCACTCCCCCGCGTCGTCAACCTCGGGGAACTGGCCGGAGCGCTGCGCCGTTCCATCGACCTCGTCTCCTATGAGCCGGGACGGCGTGACCCCCGGCGCGCGATCATCCGCATCATGGACCACAACCCGCTGGAGGCCGGGCACGAGTTCCAGGGCCTGGACTCCCTGGTGGCGACCCCGGGGGGCTGGGTCAACATCGGGAAGATTGTGAGCGGCTTCCCCGCGAAACTCCAGCTGTTCGACCCGAAGCTGGGCGCCCTCCACGTCGTGATCGCCGGTACCACCGGCTCCGGCAAGGGAGGCACGGGCCAGATGATCAGCCTGGCGTACCACGCCAACAAGATGGCGCAGATCTACGGCGACCCCAAGGGCGCCAGCAACCCGGCGATCCCGAAGATGGCCGCCTACAGCGGCCTGACCAAGTACGGCGCCCTGGGTGCCATGCGGCTGTCCTGGTGGGTCCTCCAGCACCGGATCGACGAGGCCGCCCGCCTGGACCTGAAGAACTTCGAGCCGTCCGCGATGCGGCCCTACTGCGCCACGATCCTGGACGAGGCCGCCCAGATGCTGGCCCCGGGAGCAGAGAACCGCAAGGAGGCAGTGAAGATCGTCAAGGATGGCGCCTCCCTGACCCGCTCCATGGGCATGCCCTGGGTCCTGATCAACCAGACCGTGAACCTGGACCAACTGGGCGGCGAGCAGGCCATCCGCGCCAACCTCATCGCGGGCGGGACCTGGATCATCCTGCGCACCGACAGCGACCAGGTGAACCTGGGCGACCTTCCCCCCGGCTTCGACGGGCTGGACCCCTCTCTGATCCCGCCGGTGTGGGTGGAGGAGGACGACGCGCTGGTGTACGACCCGACCATCGAGGAGTCCGACCCGCGCCGAACCTTCGGCCTGGGCTACGTCGCGGCACCGGGCGGCCGCGCCGGCATGATGCGCATCGACACCCTGGAAGACGCCACCGAGCACATCCGGCCGGAGAACATCATGGCCCCGGTCGACGTGCCCTGGTGGGGCGACCAGGCGCGCATGGAGGAGCTGGCCATGACGCCCATCCCCGGCTTCGAGGAGACGGACGGCGAGGGCGGGACCGGCGAGGCCGGGACCTCGTTCCCCGGTGTCGACCTCCCGAAGGCCAAGGAGCTCACCTCGGAGGAGAAGGTCCTGGCCGCCCTCCGCGACGAGTCCGACCCCATGTACGTCGACATGCTCGACGAGGGCGACGAGATCGGCCCCGAGGACATCGACTACGTGGAGCGGGGCCAGCTGCAGGCCGCCTGCGGGGTCGCGGAGTCGACCTTCGCGAACGTACTGAACAAGCTGGAAAAGGCAGGAAAGATCCACCGGATCAAAAAGGGGAAAACCTCGAAGGTGGCCCTGGGCCCCCGGCCGGAGGAGACCGGCGAACAGGCCGCCTGACCGCTGTCACACCACGGCGCGCTTCCCACACGGGAGGCGCGCCGTTCCAGTCCGTTGACCTGACGCTCTGCTTGGCCCTCGCCCACCCCGCCTTCGGGGCCGGGCGAGGACCGGACAGGCCGCCCGGCCGCACGCCTCACCCCTTCCGCCCCGTCGACGGTCCTCCGCCAGCGGGGTGCGCAGCACTGCCCGCCATCAACCCTGTTGGAGGACACCCGTGCTCATCCCCCGCCCGCGCCGCCGCATCGGCCGTCCCCGCCCGCAGCGCCCCGGCCCCCGCTACCCGCAGCGCCCCCACCGGCTCCCCGGCGTCTGGCACCGGTGATGCCCCGCCCCCGGAAGAAGCGCCGACGCGAGATCAAGAAGGTGCCGCGCAGCGACGCGACCCTGGAAGAGTTCGACCGGCGCACTTGGCCCGAGGGCCTGGTCACCCGCAGGCAGCTGCGCAAGCAGGGCCTCAGCCCCGGCGGACACGCCCCGGTCGCGGTCCTGCGCTGCAAAGGGTGCGCGTACCGGCCCGACCAGTCGTGCAACCACCCCACCCGGGCCTGGCTTTACGACGTGAACCTCGCCCGGCCCAAGCGTGTGCCGACGCTCGCGCAGGAATGGGCGCTGGACCGGGCGATGGCTGCGAGGTCCACGTGCCCGGAATGCAGGCGGCGGTACTACTTCTGCCTCCTGCTGCGCACCCAGGGCCGCTGCGACCCCTGCGCCAAGGGCTACGAACCCAGCCCCGACACCTACTTCGCCTCTACGGCCCCGGTCATCCACCGGCTGGCCGCCTGATCAACGAACCCCTCGGAGGAGAGTCACTATGGCTCTGTTCACGCACCCCGCCCCCGCCCCCGCTCTCGTGCCCGAGACCTGGATGCCGCAGGGCACGCTCGTCTCCCAGCGCTACCGGGCGCTGGAGGGCGCGATCGTGCTCGTCTACACCGCCGACGCCGACCGGGCCTCCGCCAAGCACGCCGTTGCCTGTCTCGGCTGCACCTACCGGGCCGCGACGAACGCCGTGCACAACCCGATGTCCGAGACGGACGCCGCCAAGGACGCCAACGCGCACGCGGCCGGATGCCGGGCGATGCCGCGCGGCGTCCCCGCCCGGCCTGACGACACCGAGGCCGCCGAAATGATCCGCACCCGGCTGTGGGCCCGCCGCTACGGCAAGACCCCGCACCCGGTGCACATCAGCGACTTCAACGAGATCCGGGCCGACCTCCAGCGCCCCACCGCCTGGATCAAGGCGCTGCTGACCGATCTCGCGCAGTCCGACCCCGGCTTCCTCGCTGCGACACCCACCAGCTTCGGCGAGGGCACCCGCTTCACCGTCCAGCCCTTCGCCCGGCCCTGACCGTGCGCGCCCGAGCCGCGCTGGTCGCGGCCGCCGCCGTCCTCGAGGCCGGCCACTGGCAGCTCTGTACGTCGACCGGTACCGCATCGAGCTCAAGCCCCGACCCCGCCGCTCCTGCCCCGACTGCCGGGGTGCGGGCGGCTGGTGGACCGGCGGCCCGTTCCCGGAGATGGAGGCGTGCGGTTGCTGGACGGGCAGGCGCGAGCTCCGCATCTGTCCTGCGCGAGCTCATCGAGGACACCGACCCGCCCGGCGGCTTTCTGGCGGCCGTCGCGCAGCTGCTCACCGTCGCCGCGCGCCGTGCCGAGCAGATCGAGCCGGACCGCGACGGCGACGCCTCCTGCCCGCTGCATGAGGCTGCCGCCCTGATTACCGACAACGCCGGGCAGCGGCTGATCTGGGCTGCCCGCGCCCTTCACCCGCAGGGAGACATCTGAGATGGCGAGCACGAAGGCGACGAATCCGCCGCGGGGCCAGTGCAAGCAGTGCTGGTTCCACGCGTACGCCAGCCGCGAGGCCCACGCCGGGCTCGGTCCGCGCGAGGACTGCCCGCAGTGCGTGGACCACCGGGACAACGGCCACCCCGACCACATGATCGTCCGCTGACGCCGCTGCGTGCAGCCCCCGCCCTACTCACCCATGCCGGGCAGCACCTCCCTTTCGCGCTGCCCGGCACCCTCACTCGCAAGGAGATCTCGCATGACAGAGCCGGTCTACCCGCAGATGCCTGAGCACAGCCTGGTGGTCCTCATCGGCCCCTCCGGTGCTGGGAAGTCCACGATCGCGCGCACCTGGCCCAACTCGCGGGTCCTGTCCCTGGACGCGTTGCGCGAGGTCGTCAGCGACGACGCGGGCGACCAGGACGCGACCGGTGACGCGGTCGCCGCCCTGCACCTGCTCCTGGAGGCGAGGATGCGCCGCCGACTGTTCACGGTCGTCGACGCCACCAACGTCACGGCGGCGGCCAGGGAACCGCTCATCGCCGCCGCCAAGCGGTACAACATGCTGCCCATCGCGGTCATGGTCGCCACCCCTGGCAGCGTCTGCATCGAGCGGCAGGGCCCGCGGTCGGCCAACCGCACGGTGCCGGAGGACGTAGTCGTCAAGCAGTGTCAGGACATGGTCAATTCGCACCGGACCCTCAAGGCCGAAGGCTTCCCCGAGGTCGTCTTCGCCGACAGTCTCTGCCGGCTGCTGCCGTTCCTGGAGCGCTTGAGCGAGGCCCGGACCACCAACCTTGAACGGGACGGCGGCGAAGAGCTGGGTGACCTGGCTCTCGTGCGCCGCACGTTCGGCGCGGAGATCCTGCCGCTGTGGCAGTGGATGCCAGGCTTGAACGTCGCTGGCGGCGACCGCGTCGCGGAGATCCGCCTCGGTCAGCAGTCCCTCACCCTCGCGTTCCGTCCGGACGCCGACAACGACGTCTACTACGGGTTCGACGCGCTGGTCCCCTGCCCGCACGACGATGAATGCACCGGTCCTGCCTGGGTGCCCGTCTACAGCGTCACCTGCCTGTTCCGCGCCCTGAACGGCGACCTGGACGACGACGAGGACATCGTCTGCACCGTCCACGGCCCGAACAACGACGACGACCAGGAGGACGACCCCGAGGGCCGCGCCGACCTGGAAGCGCAGTACGCGGACGCGGTCCGCGCGTGAGCCGCGCAGCCGACGGGCCTCACCCGCACCCGCTCAACCCGGCCGAACTCCCGGCCGGGGCTGAGTGGTGGCACGGATGCCCGGACTGCCACCTGCCGATTCAGGGCGGGGCCGCCGGCCTTGTCGCGCACTGCCGCATCGTGCACATCAGCGCCGGTGACCCGCGCATCCCCATCACGATCCGACTCGACTTCTGACAAGGAGACCCGCATGGCCGTCCAGACCAGGACCGACACCTTCGCCGCGCTCCGCGACTGCTTCGCCACCGACCTCGCCGCCCTCATCGGCGACCAATCGCCGCGCGGTGTCACCGCGAACGCCTTCATCGACCTGGTCGAAGAGGGCCGCGACGTTCTCGGTGCGTCCAGCCTCAGCAACTGGCAGGACGCCAGCGAGGACCTGGACCGCGCCGTCGGCTACCTCACCGACGCACTGACAAGCCCGGACGGCGACCAGGCTTCGCTTTTGGCCCGGGCGCGCACTCACCTGCGCGACGGCATCGCGACGGCCAGCTGATCCCCGCCCGAGTTGAGCGCACCCTGTGCCGTCCCGACCCGTACCCGCGGGCCGGGGCGGTCGCAGTGGCCCCTCAACCCATCAGCACACGAAGGGAGATGGACGTCATGACCCTGCCCTACTTCGAGGTCGACGTCCCGATACACCACGACAGCGGCCTGACGGGGGTGCACATCTTCACCGGCCCCGCTGACAGCCGCATCACGGCTGTACGGATCGCGCACGAGGTCTACGACGCGGCACGCGCCGCGTGCGAGGCCGGACTTGAGGTTCCTCACGACAGGCCGGACGGCTGGGGAGCCTGCGGCTACCGGCCCGGCTGGAAGCCCAACTGGAAGGCCGCGACCGTCGGCCGCTGGAACAACCCATACAGCTGGACTCGCGCCTATGACGGCGACTTCGAGCTGTAGCTACGCCCCGGGACAGCCGCTGCGCTTGGCGGCTTGACGGCTGTCCCGGGCCCACCCAACCCGTACAAGACGAGAGGGAGAGATCCCAGTATGGACTCCGTCCTGCGCGCGCACACTCGAATCGGGCAGCGCGCACTCTTACTGTCCACCGCCGCTGTGCCGTTGACCGGCTGGGCGGTGCACGCCGTCGCGCTGCACAAGCAGCTCGCTGAAAGCCGGAAGGACCCGCTGACCGGGCTTCTGCGTCGTGACGCCTACACCGCCCGCGCCCGCCGGCTCCTGTCCCGCCACGGCAGCGAGACGGCTCTGGTTATGGTCGACGCCGACCACTTCAAGGCCGTCAACGACACGATGGGCCACCCAGCCGGTGACGCCGTTCTGGCTGCCTTCGGCGCCCGGCTCACCGCGTGGGCGGGCCCGCGCGCGGCCGTCGGCCGCCTCGGGGGCGATGAGTTCGCCGTGGTCCTGGAGCTGACCGCCACCCGGCGCGAACAGCGCCTCACCCAGCTGGTCCGGATGCTGCACACGCCGGTCGTCTTGGACGACGGCCGCACGGTCGATGTCGCCGCGTCGGTCGGCGTCGCAACTCCGGACGTGATCGGCTCGCGTGATCTGGCCGTGTTGCAGCGGGCGGCTGATGCGGCCCTGTACGACGGCAAGCACTGCGGCCGCGCCGTCACCGCTACCACCGCGCACGCCCAGGTGCCGTCCGTCAACGGGCGCCGCGTCGGGCGCCCGGGTACGGCGGTGTGGGGGCGAGCCGCATGAGTCTGGTGACCCTGCCGGAAGGCGACTGGATCCGCGGCATCAGCGTCAAGCAGCCCTACGCCACCTGCATCCTCGCCGGCGCCAAGACCGTTGAGAACCGCTCTGCACCGTGGCGGCCGGGCTGGGTGCTGGTGCACGCGAGCAAGACCGTCGACCAGGTCGCCCTGCGTATTCCGCAGGTCGCCCGCACCATCCGCGGCCGTCAGCTGGTCACAGGGGCGGTGGTCGGCATCGCCCGGATCAGCGACTGTCATCAGGACCCCGACGGATCCCCGCTGTGCTCCCCGTGGGCGCACCCGGGCGCCTGGCACCTGGTCCTTAAGGACGTTCAAGGGCTGCCGCTGCCGGTCCCCACCGCAGGGCAGCTCGGGCCCTGGAAGCCGACCGAGGACTTGCTGGAGCGCGTGTTCCAGCAGCTGCCCGACTTCCGGCCGTGATCCGCACTCGAAAGAAGCCGCTGTTCGATCCAGGACTGATCCCGGCTCCCGGCGCCCTCCTCCAACGACTTCCAGACCAAACGCCAGCACGACGACGACCACGCCTGACCCTCCCGACGGAGGCACGCATGAACACCGACACCCCGCCCGAGCCCGACACCGGCCACGGCCTGACCTACCCCGAGCCGCCGGCCTCCCTGCTCTGGCACCGCCACGGCCAGGCCCGGCCGCTCACCGACGTTGAACGGCGGCACCACCGTGAGGTGCTAGACGCCGCCCAGCGCAAGCCCCGCACAGCTGCGGAGGAGGGCCGGTCATGTTCGCCGACATGAGAGAGGCCCTCGAAGCCGAGGCCCTCGAACTCACCCCGCTCGATAGTCATCAGAGCGCCACCGCCTCGGTGGTGGTCGCCTGCCACGCCCGCGGCAAGGACGACCTCGCCGACCTGCTGGAGGCGCTTGGCCTGCCCTGCGGCGAAGACGACCTCGTACGCCTGCTCCCCCACCTCCCCGCCCCCAACACCCCGACCGGAGACTCGATGCCCGCCACCGCCTTCACCGCCACCGCCGCCTCCATGCTCCGCAACGGCGACCACCCCGCCCACGTCCGCGAGACACTCGGACTCACCGAAAGCGAACTCGCTGAAGCCACCCAGCACGCCGCTCAGCACACCCCGGACAGCGACACCGGCGCACCGGGAGCAGCGGACCATGACGGCATCGAGGGTCTGCTGGACCGGGCGGAGAGTCACCCGGCCGCCAGCATCCGCAACCGCGCCGCTCGTGTGCGCGCCGACCTGAGCGAACTGACCGAGCGCCGCGGCGCCGACCAGGCGCAGCGCGACGCGGAGGAGCGGGTTGCCAAAGCCAGGGCCGAACTCGAGGCCGCGCAAGCCCAGCTGCGCAAGGTGAAGACCGGCGGCGGGCGCACCCCGGCGGTCAGCACGGGCACCATGTCGGCTGTGATCGGCAAGAGCAAGCGCTCCTCGCAGGAACTGGCGGCAATCCGGACGTGGGCGCGCGCCAACGGCTACGAGGTCGCTGACCGGGGAAACCCGCCGAAGAAGGTCATGGACGCCTACGACGCAGCCCACCGCTCCCCCGCTCTGGCGGAGGCGAGTTGAATGGACACCACGCGCCTCACCGTCGACGGCTACCTCGACACCGTTCCCACACCCGGCGGCGCGCCGTACACCGCCCGGTTCCAGCTGGTCGTCTCGCCCACCGATGACCTCGTGGACGACGTGATCTGGTCCTGCAGCACCGGCGATCCCCGCATCGCCCACGAGCTGCTGACCGGCATCCAGCCCGGCGACCTGCTGAGGGTCACCGGCACCCTCCTCCAGCCCGGCATCCCGGGTGAGGCTGCCCTATTCACCGTCGATGCCCTCCAGGTCCTGGCCACCGCACCAGCGCGGGCGCTGCAGGAGATGGTGCTGGACCGGTACGGCGAGTACATCGTCGTCTTCGACGCCGACACCGACGCGGTTCCCGTGTTCACCGCCCGCGGACAGTGGGTGGGTCGGCTGGGCGGAAACCCCGGACACCATCACCACCCTGATCGAAATACACGAGCGCGTGAACGGCAGCGACGCATGAAGACCCCGGCAACCGAGCCGGCGCGTGCCCTTGAGCGATTCTCCGCCCGAGGCGCACGCGACTCCTGGTCCCTGGTCATCACCGACACCACCAAGTAGCCCCCACCGACACATGAGCGCCGCCCCGACCTTCCCGGCCGGGGCGGCGCTCGATGTGTCCCCACCCGATTCCGAGTCTGGAGGTTCCGTGACCACCCCCGACGTGTTCATCGACTCTTTCGGCGCCCGCTGGCAAGACACTTCCCCGCCCCGCTACCGCGCCGCCGTCCTCAAATCAACCTCACGAACATGCTCCTGAACCCGCCGGACGACCCGGCCCTGGCCGACGTCGTCGCCCAGCAGACCGGACGGGACGCCGGCGTACGCGACTACGTCCTGGGCACCCCGGGTGCGGCCCGCATCATCAACGACGCAGTTCATGAACTGGCTGCACTGCGCGGTGCCGCGCATGGCCGCCCGGTCCAGCTCCTGGTGAGCTGCTGGTACGGAAGGCACAGAGCTGTTGACCGGACTACCGGACGACACGCCGGGTGTGACCGCATCCCTCGCATGGCCTAGTCGGTAGACGTTGCGCATCCGAACGACGAAGGAGCGCAACGAAGTTGGCAGCATCTCGTGACATCCAGTCGATCCGTCTCCCGCGATGGGGGCGGGTGGCGGTCGGAGCAGGGGCGGTGCCCTGGCTGGTCTTCGATGAGGAAGGGAGAGCGGTGGAGCCGATTCGCAGGTTCCTGATCGACTTCGTCGCTCGGGACAACCGGCCGGGCAGCGTCCGCAGCTACGCCTTCGATCTTCTGCGCTGGTGGCGGTGGCTTCGGGTGGTCCAGGTCGAGTGGGACCGGGCCACCTCGGCCGAAGTACGCGACTTTGTGCTGTGGCTGCGCGTCACGACGAAGCCTCGGACGTCTGCGCGTACGCACTCGGCAGTGACTGCGGGGACGACCAACACGATCACGAAGAAGCCGTACCTGGACGACCTCTACAAGCCTCGCACGATCCGGCACAGCAACGCCGTGCTCCGCAGCTTCTACGAGTTCTGGATCGAGTCGGGCAGCGGTCCGCTGGTCAACCCGGTGCCGCTGGCACGGAGCGTGAGGCGGCGACCGAATGCCCATCACAACCCGCTGGATCCGTACGGGAGCGAGGGGCGGCTGCGCTACAACCCCAAGGTTCCGCGTCGGCTCCCGCGGCAGATGCCGGATGAGCGGTGGAACGAGTTGTTCTCGGCCCTGCGGTCGAACCGGGACCGGGCGATCCTTGCGCTCGGCATCAGCAACGCCGCCCGCGCCTCCGAGCTCCTCGGGGTTCGCGGCGTCGACGTCGACTGGGGCGATCAGCTGGTACGCGTCGAGCGCAAGGGCTCCCAGGCCGAGCAGTGGCTGCCCTCCAGCCCGGAGTCGTTCATCTGGCTGCGGCTCTACCAGAGTGAAGGGCCGCCGCTCGATCCGCAGGAGCCCCTGTGGTGGACCCTGCGCCGACGCGATCACGGCGAAGGGCTGAACTACCAGCCGCTGAACTACGAGGCCCTGCGCGCGGTGTTCCGCCGGGCCAATGCCCTGTTGGGCACGAACTGGTCGATGCACGACCTGCGGCACACCGCCGCGCTGAGGATGGCCCGGGACAAGCGCCTGACCTTGCGCGACGTGCAGACCATCCTCGGGCACGCGCACCTCAGCACGACCGCCGACATCTACCTGGTCGAGGAGGAAGAGCAGGTCATCGCCCGCGTCCAGGAGTACCTCGCGGACCGCGAGGAGCGGGCGAAGTCTCCCGCGCCACCGACCGCCGTCGCCACGGGCTACGAGGCGAGCGACCTGGCGGTGCTGTTCGGGGGTGGTCAGGCATGAGCTACATGGGAGGACGACGAGCCAACCGGACCCGGCAGGCCGGGACCGGCACGACGCCGGCACGACCGCTGTTCGTCGAACACGACCTGAAGGCCGACGAGAACCGCGTCGGCCCGCACGACAAGTGCACCCGCGACGAGGTTCTGGCGCTGCTTCCCGCCTCACCGCTCTGGCCACGAAAGTCGGACCGCCTCAGCGTCGATCCTGCCGTGAGGTTCCTGGCCTTCTCCGGCCGGATCCTGGAGTGGTTGGAGTCGCATCCCGGGGACGGCTGGCAGGCACGGTGGCGGGCAGCTGGCGCCGACCAGGGCAAGGAGATCGTGCTGGCCGGAGTGCTTGGCGACGACCAACGGGACTCCATGCGCAACGGCGTGATCTCGGGCATGAACCAGCTGATGATCAACCGGATCGTGCTGCCGGGCTACGGCTTCCTGCGCGGCTACAAGGCCATGCGGCTCTTCAAGAACGTCCAGTTGCTCTTCCCCGACGGCAAGCTCGAAGAGACCCGCCGCTACGGCGCCGATGTCGGCATGACGGGCCGCCACATCGACGAGGGCCTCCGCCTGATCTCCTCGATCATCCTGCACACCGGCCGTGATCTCGATCAGCTCACCATGGAGGACATCTTCTACCTCCGGGCCCGTGACCGGCGCGCAAGCGGCGAGGCATACGTCGGCACCCACAGCGCCTGGGACCTGTTGCGCGGGGTCGGAATCCTCCAGACCAAGGACACCCTCAAGGACGCACTTCGGCACGGACAGCGGCCGACCGCCGAACTCGTCGACTCCTACAACATCCAGTCCACCCAGATCCGCAACGTGCTGGTGCGCTACCTCGACGAACGGCGGCCGGCCGTCGACTACGGCACCTTCCGCGGACTGGTACGCGAACTGGCCGGCGTCTTCTGGGCAGACATCGAAGCCCACCACCCCGGCATCGAGACCCTTCGGATCCCGGAGGACGTCATTGACGCCTGGAAGCAGCGGATTCTGACCTACACCGACAAGAGCGGCCAGGTCCGGGAGCGACGCTCGCGCATCGACGTGATGATGCGCATCCGCGGCTTCTACCTCGACATCCAGGAGTGGGCGCACGAGGACCCCTACTGGGCCCAGTGGGCCGTCCCCAGCCCGATCACCAGGGGCGACGGCGCTGGCAACCACAAGATGATCAAACAGACCACAGCTCGGATGCACCAGCGGGTGCGGGAACGGCTGCCACACCTGCCGGTGCTTGTCGAGACCGCTGAGCGAGTACGCCGTGAAGCCGCCGAGCTCCTGGAGGCGGCCCGCTCCACGCCGTTCAACGACGTCTTCGAGCACGCCGGGAAGCGCTACCTGCGGGTGCTTCCCGCGGTCAACCAGGTGCCCAGCCGTCCCGACCACGGCTCACCGCACGTCTTCATCAAGGAAGTCGGCAGCACGGCGCGGCGGATCAACCAGACCCTCGTCGAGGACGACGCCTTCTGGGCCTGGGCCGTCATCGAGACCCTGCGGCACACCGGCGTCCGCGCGGAGGAACTCACCGAGCTGACGCACTTGGCGTTGGTCTCCTACAAGCTCCCCGACCAACTCCCGGACAAGGGCGAGGTCGTTCCGCTGCTGCAGATCGTGCCGTCCAAGAGCAACGAGGAACGGCTGCTGCTGGTCAGCCCCGAGCTGGCGAGCGTCCTGGCCACGATCATCAAGCGCCTGCGCGACGCGAACGGCGGGAAGATCCCGCTGGTCTCCCGCTACGACTCCCACGAGCGCGTCACCGGCCCACAGCTCCCGCATCTCTTCCAGCGCCGTCCCTACTGGCAGTCAGCGGTTCTGAGCGAGGCCGCCGTGAAGCGCCTCCTCGACCGCACCCTGGAATGCACCGGCCTACGTGACGCGGCAGGCGAGCCCCTTCGCTACACGCCCCACGACTTCCGCAGGATGTTCGCGACCGAGGCCGTCACCGGCGGCCTGCCAGTCCACATCGCCGCCCGCATCCTCGGACACAAGACGCTGACCACCACTCAGGCATATCTCGCCGTCTTCCAAGACGACTTGATCAGGACCTACCGCGGCTTCCTGGACCGTCGTCGCGCGGCACGTCCGCCGGAGGAGTACCGGGAGCCCACCGCCCAGGAGTGGCGCGACTTCCAGCAGCACTTCGAACTCCGCAAGGTCTCACTCGGCACTTGCGGACGCCCCTACGGAACCCCCTGCAAGCACGAGCATGCCTGCATCCGCTGCCCAGTTCTTCAGATGGACCCCCGCCAGAAGGCGCGCCTCATCGAGATCATCCAGAACCTCCGCGAACGCATCCGCGAGGCCCGCGCCAATGGCTGGCTCGGGGAAGTCGAGGGACTCCAGGTCAGCTTCGACGCCGCGATGGCCAAGCTCAACAGCCTCAAGAACACCCCCACCGACGGGCGCCCTCAACTGGTCGACCTCGGCATGCCCGTCATCACCGACCCCGCACCCCCGCCAGGAACAGGAGAACCCGACCTTGCACCCGATACGCCTGATCTCGTTCGGCTACCTCCACCTCCCCGCCAGCCCGGATGGCACCCCGATCCCGCCGACCGCTGACCGTGTCGAGGACGTCCGCGAGCGGCTCCGCGACCCGGCGGCCGCCCGCGACATCCTCGACCTCGACGGCTTCCACCCCCGCGTCCAGGAGGTCGTCCTCAACACCCCCGGAGCCCGTGAGCTGATCGACAACCTCACGGACTACGCGAACCTCCCGGCCGGCCCTCGGCGCATCGCCATCGGATGCGCAGGGGGACGTCACAGGGCCAGCGGCCTCACTGAAATCCTTGCGCGAGCCCTTCGTGAACGCGGCCGTGAGGTCGAAGTCGAGCATCTCCACATCCACCTCCCCCGGGTGCTGAAGTCGGCTGCCTCATGATCATTTCCTTAGTCCGGAAAAGGGCACCCGCAATCGCCGACGCCATCGGCCACCGGGTGCAACAGAGCGGCGCCCGCGTCCAGGTCACCCACCACCACATCAACCGGCCCCCGGTCCCCCGCAAACACCCGCGCCCCGACTGCCCGTTCTGCCAGATCATCCACGATGGCGCACCGGCAACGATCGTCCACGAGTGGAGCGACGCCCTCGCAATCGTGCCGCGCAGCGGCGGCTGCACCGACGGCCACCTCCTGGTCCTGCCCCGCGGCCACGTCGCCGACTTCACGACGGACCCCGTCGTCTCCGCCACTGTGCAGCTGCGCGCCGCCGAACTCGCCGCATAGATCGGCGGCCAGTGGAACTACCTCACCTCCTGCGGCCCGGACGCCACGCAGACTGTCTACCACCTCCACGGCCACCTCCTCCCCCGCACCGCCGGCGACGGCCTCGCCCTGCCCTGGACCCACCCCACCCGCGAACAGGAACCCTCCCGATGAAACGCCCCTTCCTCCGCCGCCGCAGACACACCCCCGGCGCCCTCACCCCCGAAGACCAGACCGTCATCGACCACTTCCGCGCGATGCTCACCGCTCTGCGCCACCCCGAGCCCCGGACGCCCGGCAGCGCCCGGGACATCGCCGTACGCGTCGGCCCGTTCGTGGAACGCGCGCACACCCGGCCCGGCGACGACCACGGCCCCGACCTGATCGCGGTCGCCCTGGTCCACCCCGACAACCCGTACGCCGCGGGCTACCTCCACGGCCGCCGGCTCGGCTACACCGACCGCGGCTGGCTCCGATGCGAGACCAGCGCGATCCTCGGCATCTGGCAGCCCGGATACGCCACGCTCACCCACGCCGCCGCGAACCTGCCCCTACCCGACGACATCGGCATGGACCCCGCGCACTACGCCCTCTACCTCGAGGTCCGACGACAGCCTCGACGGCTACACCCTGCTGCGCCTCGGCCCGTACACCCAGATCAGGCACGCCCAGCAGGACTACGACCGGCTCACCGCCGCGCTGGACGGACGCGAGACCACCCTCGTACCCGAGTTCCGCATCTCCACGAGGTTCGGGCCGTTCGACGTCAGCGACCACCAGCTGTTCGCCGACCCCTACGAGGCCGACGCCGTCGCGCTCCTGGACGCCGCAGTTGCGGGGGCGAGCGCATGACCGCCCCGACCCTGTACGAGATCGAGACCAGTGCGGGCGACGACGCCATGCACCCCGCCGAACAGCTCTGGACACCCTGCGCCGACGGTGCGGCCGACCACGGGTTCATCACCCACCAGGGCCTGTTCGTCGCCGGGATTGACGGCACGGCTGATGATGACCTCTACCCGGTCGGCTTCCTGGTCCTCGGACACCAGCGGTGGGCCGACATCATCGAGGCCGCCCTCGCGTCCATGGCCTGGACCCACGGTTGGCGCAACCTCTACCTGGACCCGGGCGACGACCCGGCGGTCCTCATCCCCCGTATCCCGCACGCAGTCCAAACCCACGGCGTCTTCTTACGGCACCCGCACCAGGACGACAGCTGCGGATGCGAGTGGGACGACACCTGGCGCATGGTCTGGGCACCTGCCACTGAACCCGGCGCCGTTCCGATCACCGCGCTACGGCACCCGGCCGCCGCGGTGGCCGCCGCTGGCATCGCCAGCCCCGACAAAGACGGCACGCCCGCGACTTGGACGGCCTGACAGCCGAAGGCCCGGCACTCCCGCAGACGATCGCGGGAGTGCCGGGCCTTCTTGTGCTTCAGGGGCAAGAACGAAGTGAGGCCTAGAAGCCTGATGAAGCACGGGCCGCAGCGCTCCGCGTGGCGCGTCTGAACGCCATTCTCGCGGGGATGAGCGCATGACCGTTCCGACCCCGCATGAGATGGAGACCTCCATCACCGGGCTGATAAGTCACCAGCGCTCTGTGAGCGCCGAGTCGGCTGTCGCCACGAGCGGGATGTACGGGTGCGACCTCTGGACTTCTCTCCGCCTTCATCTCTGCTTCAACGAGAGCTCCCCCCTTGCAAGCTATTACGGCGTAATAGCTTGCAAGGGAGTCTCCTGATGACGGTCTCCGCGGCGAGTCTTGTGAGCCAGACCACCCACCCTCTTGTACTCGCGATCGGCTGCGCCGCCCTCAGGTGGGCTTCTGCGCTCGGAGCAACTCGTAGGGCTTCGTTAGTTCTGGCTCCGGCTCTGCTCCTGGCGAGGGGAGTGCCACCGGTGGTGCAGGCGCCGGTCCGGCACCTGAATGGGGTCGTGAAGGGTGTCTAGGGCTGGTACCGAGGCAGGTTGGCGTCTGAGTCTTGGGTGCAGGCACCGAAGGGCGATGAGGGTGATGTGGTGGTGTCAGCCGTGGCTAAGGGCGGGCCTTCGCAGTGGTGCAACTCGAACCGTTCCTGGCTCGCGGTAGTCATGATCGGTCCGCCAGCGTCTCTCCACTGCCCGCGACGGAGGGCACGGACTATTACGACGTAATAGCTGACAGGAGGGGGAGCGGTACTGCGGAGGCGCCTCCGCTATTACGGCGTAATAGCTGAAAACGGTTGAGGTGACTGCCACGCAACTGCGGTTAACTAGCGCGGCGATGCGTAAAACGATCTCCAACGTTAGTAAGGTGTCTTGCATGAGTTCGCCAGCCACCCCCAGCGACCGCGAGAAGGTCGTATCCAAGCTGCCGGCACGGCTCCGGCAAGCCCTCAAGGTCAGAGCGGCCCAGCACCATGTTGAGATCCAAGTCGCGGTGGAGCAGGGCATCCAGGACTGGATCCGTCTCGCCTCCAGTCCGCCCACAATCGACACCTCTGGTGCCGACTCCTTCTCCACCTTCCTCCCGGAAGGCCAGTGGGAAACGTTCCGGGACACTGCTGCCGAGCGGGGAGTCTCCCTGATCCAGGGGCTCGCGCAGTCCGTGCAGCTGTGGCTCGACACCAACCCCGCACCGCATGTCGAACGGCCTGCCGTTACACAGCGCATCGTGGTCTGCAACCAGAAGGGAGGAGTAGGCAAGACAGCAATCACCGCCGGCACCGGTGAAGCGCTCGCAGAAGACTCCAGCACCCTCTATCCCGTACGCGTCGCCAAGCAGCTCACCAAGGCCCTCCGCGCGAGCAACGGCGCACCTGCGGACGATCGTCCAGCCGACGATCCGCTGGACGTCGAGAACCTCCCCGGGCTCGGGCTGCGAGTCCTCCTCGTTGACTTCGACCCCCAGGGACACCTCACCAACCAGCTGGGCGCCACCCCTCTGCCCATGAACGGCGACAGCCTCACCAACCACATGGCCGGAGACCCCAAGGGCGACCTGCGCGACCTTATTGTGTCCATTGAGGAAGAGTCTTTCGGCGGGCGCCTGCACCTGCTGCCTGCCTGCACCGATGCCTTCCTCCTCGACGTGCGGCTGTCGGCCGTACGTGCCCGAGAAGCCGCCTTGGAACGGGCCTTGGCTCCGCTCGAGGGCGACTACGACGTCATTCTGGTCGACTGCCCCCCCAGCCTTGGCCTCAGCATGGACGCCGCTGCCTACTACGGCCGTCGGCGTGACGGTGAACGCCCCGGCCGCTCGGGAGTCCTCATCGTCGTTCAGGCAGAAGACAGCTCTGCCGACGCCTACGGCCTGCTCACCACACAGATCGACGACCTGAGCAATGACCTCGCCCTGGACATCGACTACCTCGGCATCGCGGTCAACCTCTACGACGGGCGGCGCGGATACATCGCCACGTCCTCCCTCCAGGGATGGGTCGACATCAAGGACCCACGAGTCGTCGGCCTCATCGGCGACCTCAAGGAACAAAAGGAGGCCGTCCGAATGAAGCGGCCCCTGCTGACATACGCCCCCAGATCGCAGCAAGCCATCGGCATGCGCGCACTGGCCCGGGAGATCGCATGAGCAAGGCAGACCAGCTCGGAGCCGGCCGCTTCAGTGCCACCCGCAGCATCAGCAGCCGACGCGCCGCGATCGGCGCAGCAACGGGCGTACCGACCGAGGGCATCGCCCCGCCAACCAGCCTCCCCGTCGGGCGTATCAGCCTCAACCCTGACAACCCGCGGACCAGCCTCGGAGACCTGACCGAGCTCGCAGGAAGCCTGGCAGAGCACGGCCAGAAGCAGGCCATCACGGTCATGAACCGGGATGCCTATGTGGCAGCCAACCCGGAGCGGGAGAAGGAGCTGGAGCCGGACGCGACTTATGTCGTCGTCGACGGCAGCAGCCGTCTCGCAGCCGCAAGGGAGGCCGGCGTCACCCACCTGAAAGTCATGGTCGACGACGATCAGGGCACTGACCCGGAAGCAATTCTCGAGTCGGCGCTCGTCGCAAACATCCACCGCCAAGCCCTCGAGCCGCTCGACGAAGCCCACGCCCTGCAGCGACTGCTTGCCATTCACGGTACCCAAACCGCCCTGGCCAAACGCCTGCATAAATCCCAGGGTTGGGTGTCCCAGCGCCTGGCACTGCTGAAGCTCACACCTGAGCTGAAGAATCGCATCGGCCAGGAGTCGGTCGACCTGCTGCGCGCTGTGGGTAACAAGCCAGCCGAGCAGCAGGAAGCGGCGCTACACAAGTTGAAGCAGCAACAGGCCCTGGAACAGCAGGAGAAGGCAGCACGAAGGAAGAACAAGGGCCAGCAACCCCCTCCGACGCCGAAGCCCACGAAATACCTGGTGCAAGACTCCGAGGCCACGCCCGACGCGGCCGACGAGGCCCGCGAGCGCGCCGAACCGGATCGAAACCGTGGTGTCAACCGTGTCACCGGCGGGGGAGAGGGCGAGGGCGTTCCGGAGCCTCGCCAGGCGTCCGCTGAAGGAGGTCCCGTGCTCAAGAAGTTCCCGTACCACGACGGTAAGGAGGCCGCGTTTTACCTGGACCAGCGGATGGACGACACCCAGTTCTTCGCCATGGTCGATGAGGTGAATGAGACAGCGCGGCGTCGGCGTGCAGAGACAGCCAAGGCGAGCTGAAGCCCACCAGCCAGTGAAGCCCCCGGATCGAAGTCCGGGGGCTTCGTGCTGCCGCGAGCATGTACGACGAGGCACAGGTCCCAGCGGGGGCTTTACGTTCAGAGGTCTGCCTCGTCTGAGCGGTCCCGGCTCGCGAGCGAAGAAGAGATCGAGAACATACCGTTCTGCTGAGGAGCACGGGGTGACGTAGCCAGCCCTTGATGCCCGTTACGACGCAACACACGGGAAGATCGACTGCGTTGCAGGCAGCCAGCAGATCACGCGAGCGCGACTCGCTCGGGAAGTCGGCGCAGGAGCTTCACTGCCATCATCCTCAGGCCGAGGTGAACCCGGCAGGCCGAGGTGAACCCGGCCTGCGCTCGCTGCGGAACGCTGCCGACGTGCAGCGTCTCTGAGCACCTCATCTGCATCGTCGATGTGTACCGCCTTGCGCGCAGGATCCTTCTGAGCGAAAAATCGAACTGATCGAAAATTCCTCTGCAGAGGCCCGCTCGGGTGTCTGATCGTCTGGCACCGAGCGATCGTCCGAGGTAGGAAGTTGAGGTGAGGCGGTGAGCGGGACGGGCGGGCACACACTATGGCGGTGGGCCGTGGCACTGTGGCTGGCCCTCATGGCCGTCGCAGGCGGGCTCACTCTGTGGTGGCAGGACTCGGTAGAGCCGCAGCGATACGGCTGGGAAGATTCCAAGCCGACTCCGTCACTTCCTAAGGTGTGGGAGTCAGCGTGCGCGGGCGCCACACCCGACGAAGACGGCGACGTGCTTTGCTTCAGTAGAACTCGCTAGCTGGACCACCCCTTTTGAGGTCAGTGGTGAGGCTACGCCCACCTGCACACCGAGGCTGGCTCGGCTCGATCGGGCAGGCTGGTTTCCAGCAGCAGATGTCGATGTCCGGCTGCAGGAGCCCCTATTACGCCGTAATAGAGGTGCACCGCTCAGAGCGCAGCATGGCCGCGGTGCCTCAGAGATCCGCTCCTCCCGCCCGGTCGGCAACGTCCGCTGTCCGCGGGCACGGGCCCTGTACGACGGCCTCAACCTCGGCCGGACCGACGTGGCCCGGCTGCGTCGCACGCTGGGCTCGATGCCGTTGCCGAGGGCGGCAGACGGTTGGATCGTGCAGGCTGTGGACGTCTCTCCATGGCTGCGGCTGGACGCCAACACTTGCCCTGCCCGGGCCTTTTGTCACAGGCAAGGACACGCACGTCATCGTGAAGAAGCGCCAAGCCCCGCCCAAATGCTGCGTCTTTTCGAACCCGGGGCCGCGCGAAATCCTGGCGGAGACGCTCGAGTCCGCGCCGCTGATCGGCTTCGGAGTGGGCAAGAAGAAGGTCTCCGCCGGGTGGACACGCCGGTAATCAGCCGAAGCTAATGGTGCGGCGGTGGAGGGACGGGGCGGCGGCTCCAGCGGCTCCGTGGGGGTAAACGATGGTGCGGACGGGGAGGCGACAGTCATGAGTTCTGGAGAGACAGACGGTTTACGTGATGGGGAGCAGTGTCCACCCTTAGGAGAGGCCAGAGTGGCTCCTGTGCCGCCGCAGTCACGTGCCCAGAACGTCGACGGTGACGACCAGCGTTCTACACCGTCGGCGCGCGGGGCTGACTCGGCGGCGGCCCCGGACGAGGGGCAGCATGAGGGAGGCTTCTGGTCCAGGCAGCACAGGAAGCTTGAGATCATCGGCACTGCCCTTACGGTGGTCGCCGGGATCGTGGGGCTGGTCTTCTTGTTCTGGCCGGATGTACAGCCCAAGCCTGCCCCCGAGCCGCCCCCGCGGGTCGAGCTGGTCGACTCTGACCTCGACCGGGAGCAGAACGTCGCCGCGGATGTGGTCTTCGACGGGCAAGTCACCGAACAGGTCGAAGTGCCCGCATCCGTAGTCAGCGTGACACTGAGGAACAGCGCAGAAAATCCTGTCCTCGTCACCCGCGCTGATGTGCGCCTTACTTCCGCCACTGAGGTCTTCTGTCGCTACGGTGCCGGGCTAACCGACATCAAAGCCCAGTACGACATCAAGATCCCGCGCGAGGCGGGTGCTAGGTCCGTCATTCCCCGGAAGATGAAGTACACCCTCCCGCCCCACACTCAGGAACGGGTGGCGTTCACTGTCGGACCCGAGAGGTACGGCGAGGGATCAATGCCCTGGATTTACACCTTCACCATCTCGCTGCACATGGACGACGGTTCCACTGTCACGGTGCCGGAAGTCACCTACCTTGCTCCCACCGACACGGCCACAGCGTTTCTTGCGATGGCAGAACAGACCATGAACCCTAAGCAGTCGGGAGGGCGAGGTCTGATGGAACCCTCCTGTGTATCCAAGCAGGCTCGTTCCGTAGCGCAGCTCGTCAAGTCCGCTCCGCGCCCCTCGCCCGAACTGCGCGAATTCAGCGCGGAACTCACCCGCGTAGCCCCGCACTGAAGGAGCTTGGGCCCAAGGGCGCCAGTGCTTACGGCGTGAGCCTGCGCGGCATGCTTGACGACGGCGGCCGCGGCGACCGGGACGACGGCGAGGATTTCCGCGAACTCGGATCGAGCTGGGCGAGCGCGCTGGCCAGGACCTCCAGAGCAGCGGCCGTGTCCTCCGCCGCGCTGGCGCTTCACTGCGTCGAGTCGGCGGCGTCGGCGAGCATGCACGCCGCGACGACGGCCCCCTTCGCCAGCGCCTCGTCCCTGCCCGACCATGATGACGTCCGCGATCCGCTCCATCGGCACGCCGTCGGCCGGGCCTCGCCACCGCTGGCCGCGCCCGGTCGCGGGGACACCGCCCAGGCCGTAGACCGGACGTATGGTCCTTCGGCCGCCGGTGGAACCGATGCTGGCGCAGGCCCGCGACACGGTGCCCGCGCCCGGCGCGCTGCCCGGGGAGCTGCGGTTCCAGCCGAAGTTCGACGGTTCACCAGACACAAAATTGTGTCTCACCGCACCTCTACTACTCCTTCATGGAGCAGGAGAGCGACCCCAGGGTCAAGGCGATCTGGGAGCTGCACCTGAACATGGAGCTGGAGCACCTGCACATCGCCTGCGACCTGATGCGCCGCCACGATGGCCGTGAGCCGCAGGAAGTGCTGGCACCCGAGCTGCCGAACGTGCTCACCTTCGAGCCGAACAAGGCCTACCTGCGCGAGCTGCTCGACACCCAGATGGACCTGACCACGCTCGGTGCCGGATACGTCCGCGAGGCGCACGAGCGGTTCGAGGCGATGCAGGAGCGCATCCACGGCGGCGAGGCCCCGCCGAGCGACCGGGTGATGGTGGAACACGGCGAGATGTTCGGCCGCGAGTACCGGCTGCAGACCGAGGGCGAGCACCCCGACCCCTCCCACCGTGAGAAGTGAGGCGGATATGTCCACACTCCACACCCCCCCAGGCCGGTGACGACGGGGTCAAGGACATGAATGTGGTTTCCCTGCTGATGCGTCAGCACGGTGACATCCGCAACCTCTTCGACGAGGTTGAGCGGACCACGGCCGAGGAGCGAAGGGAGGCCTTCCGCCGTTTGGTGCGGCTGCTGGCCGTACACGAGACCGCGGAGGAGGAGGTCGTCCACCCCTTCGCCCGGCGCGCGCTGCCCGTCGGCGAGCAGGTGATCAAGGACCGCCTGGCCGAGGAACGTGCGGCCAAGGAGACACTCGCCGCCCTGGACGACCTGGACACCGACGACCCGAAGTTCATGCCGCAGCTCCTGAAGTTGCGCAAGGACGTCCAGGAGCACGCACGCGCGGAGGAACGCTACGAGTTCTCCCACATCCGGCGCAGCACCGACTCCGCCAACCTGGCGGCCATGGCCAAGGCCGTGAAGGCCGCCGAGGCCATGGCGCCCACCCGGCCGCACCCGGGCGTGGAATCCGGCGCGGCCAACATGGCCCTCGGCCCGGTGGCCGCCCTCATCGATCGCACCAAGGACGCCGTCCGCAAGGCCATGGGCAAGGACAGCTGACCGCGCGTCGCCATGGCGGCCCGGCACCCTCAAGGACGGGGGCCGGGCCGTCGGCTACGGATGGCGCACCGCCTTCCGCGGCCTCACACCACAACGCCCGCGCGCTGCGGGCCGCTCAAGGAGCGGTGACAGCGTGTCGAGTTACCGCGGCATGATGAAACGATCACTACAGCAGGGCCTTGTCGCGGGTGCTGCCGGAGGGCTCGTGATGACGTTGGGCGAGAAGATCGAACAGGCGCTCACCCGACGCCCGGATTCCCATGTGCCGGCCCGCACACTGCTGCGCCTGACCGGCCTGTCCGAGCGCCCGGGCAAACAGCCGCTGCTGGTGAACTGTGCCATGCATTTCGGTCAAGCAGCTCTCTTGGGAATCGTGCGCTCGGTCATGGCTCAGGCGGGGCTGCGCGGACCGCTGGCCTCGGGCCAGTTCGCGGTCTTGCGGCTGACCAACGACCAGATCCTGGAAAACGCCACCGGGGTCGGCGCCCCGCCCTCCACCTGGCCCCGCAAGGAACTGGTGGTGGACCTCATGCACAAGACCGTCTACGCCTTCGTCACCGGAGCCGTTGCCGACGCCCTCGCCGCCCGCGAGGGACCGGGCCCCGGACAACGGCACGCCACACTGCGCCCGGGCCGGCACTCCGACGTCGGGCCGCTGCCCCCAGCACACCGGTAAGGGACCGCACAAGCCGCAGCCCCCGGCCCGCGCGAGCACCGCATGCGACTCGTGCCCGTGCGTCAGCTTGCGCGTGCGGCGACTGAGCATGGACGTACTGACTGACGCAGTACGCGGTTTCCCCGGGAATCCGCTGGGGCTGGCCGGAGCCGTTGGCGTTGAGGTGCGCGGCGATCGCGTACGCCACGGCGTTGACCGTGTCGATGTCAGCGAGGTGGACGGTGATCCGGACCAGGCCCGGCTGGGTGAGTGCGCGTCATAGCTCAGTGCCCTGCTGGCGCTCGCGACAAAGCGGTCGGTTCGGCTTCCCGGTTCCGTTCGTTCCTGAACTCGTCCATCGGATTGTGATGAGCGTGGGCCGCTACCGCAGTGGACCGTCATGCAGATCAGCTGGGCTGACACCGGACACGCCCGCGCAGCCGTTCGTCGACGCACTGACCGAGCTGGTCCAAGCGCAGGCCGACACCATTGGCTTCGTCGTCCTGCACCGCTGGGTGGAGATTCTGGAGCGCCACTTCCCACCCCAACTGCCAGACCCCAACCACACCACCGAATAAGCGCACCCCGGCCCGGCCAACCTCGGTCGGGCCGTGGGTGGCGTCGGGGCTTCAAGCGGCGTCGCCGTCTCCGGCCGGAAGCTGGGGCCGGCGGATCCGCTCCCGTTCGACCTCGGCAGCGATCAGCGCCCGCTGCGTCTCGCCACGCTGCTCAATCGCCGTCCGCTCCGTCGCGCCGCGCTGCCCCACGGAACGCATCTGCGGTCCGTACGCACCCTCTGACCGTCCCTCACCCCCCTCGCCACACAACAGCGGTCACGCTCACCGGTCACCGGCGCGTGACCGGTCAGTCCGACCTACTGCCGTCCCCCTGCCAGTCCCGGACCTGCGTCCGGTCATGCCCCGGGGACGGGGCGTTTCAAGATTTTGGAACGCGGAGGGCCTGGCCCCGCCCGCTGCGCGCTCGCTCCGATCCCACGCTCAATCGGCACGTTGGAGGGCCGTCGGGATCAGAGCCTCACGCGCCCAGCAGAGAAGGGTGCGGGCGCTCGGTAAGCACCTCCGAACGGGGCCGTGTCCTGCAGTGGTGAACGTGCAGTCGCCCCGCTTACCACAGAGCGAGCCATCTCCTGCGGCGCTTACCACCTGGACGTGAGGGCATTTACCACCGCCTTCCCATGGCGGGAGTTATGACCTCGTGACAGCTCAGCGCCTCTGGTGGAAAGGGAGGCGGTAAGAGCACGGGTGAACAGTGACGGCACAAGCACTCAGCACCCCGAGGAGCCGTCCATGCCCGCCACCGTTCCTCGCCGATCACGGCGCAGCCCTCAGCACGATGAAAGCCCCGGTGCACGACGGACCCGGTCACTTCCGGCACGCCGCACGCAGCTGGTGCGCGCAGCTGTGTGGGTGGCGGTGGCCACCGGACCGCTCGCGCTGTTCGCGAGCTGTGCCCGTCCTGACGCGGCGGTGCGCACCCGGCCGGCGCCGGTCACGCAGACCGACGCGGCCAAGACGCCCATGACCGATCCGGGCGGCTACGCCGAGCTGGTTATGGATATGTGGCTGCGTGCCGGCCGCGGCGAGGAAACCGCAGCAGCCGAGCAGCTGCGCGCGATGGCGCCCTCCGTCCAGCCCCCGGCCTGGGGCAAGCACGCTCCGACCGCCGAGCGGCTGACCGCTGTTCGCAGCCTGCACCAGGGCCGCTACGCCTGGTCGGTCACCGTCGCCGTTCGCTTCAAGGCCTCGGCCGGTCACAGCGAGAAGGGTGCAGCAGCCGAGGCGCCCCGTTACTTCGCGCTGCCGCTCCTGGTGAAGGACGCAGGCAGGCCCGGCACCGCGCAGGGCTTCACGGCGGCCGCCGCGCCCATGGAGGTGTCCGCGCCGAGCACGCTCGACGTCGACCCCCAGTACGGGGCCGAGGTACCCGCGCGCTCGCCCCTGGCCCAGACGGCGGGGGAGTTCCTGGCCGCCTACCTCGGTACCGCGGAGGGCGCCGACCGGTACCTCGCCCCCGGCATCTCGCTCCCGGCGCTGACGATCGCACCGTTCGAGACCGTCCGCGTCGACGAGGTCCGCACCGACCAGCAGACGGACGGCAAGCCCGGAGCGGACGGTACGACGGCCCGCCTGGAGGTGCAGGTCACCGCGAGCGATGCGGACGGCGGCCAGTGGCCGCTGTCGTACGGCCTCAAGCTCACCGCCCGCGACGGGAGGTGGGAGGTCCTCGCCCTGCAGTCCGGACTTGAGGACGCCGGCGAGGACGGCAAGGCGCGTGCGAAGCGCAGCGGTTCCGCCTCGACCGCAGGCACCCGGACCCACCCGGAGACCGGCGCACGACCCCTGACCAACGTGGCCGCCGTGGAGGCACAGCGATGAACACGATCACCCTCGCTGCGGAGTTCAGCGAGATCGGCGACAACCTTTTCGATGTCGGCACGAGCTGGGCGACCCAGGGCCTGAAGCTGGGATTGCTGGCGATCGTCGTGGTCACCATCGTCAGGAAGTTCTCGCTCAAGGCGGGGATCGGTGCCTTGATCGGGCTGGTCATCGCCAACGGCATCTACAACGGCCGCAACGACTTGTCCGAGGCGTTCAAGAACGAGCTCCTCAACGTCGGCGCGCCGTCCGTGCACGCCCCGCAGTACCCCGGCACCGGCCCGGCAGCACCGGCCGGCGCGGCGGGCGGTGAGCGTGTATGAGCTCCACCCCCACCGTGATGCGCATCGGCCGTACCTACACCGGTGCCCGCCGCCACCCGTGGGTGCTGGGCAAGATCGGTGACTGGACTCTGCCGCTGGGCCCCTACACCCCGGCGCAGCTGACCATCGCCGCCGTCGGCATCTACATCCTGATCAAAACCTTCTCCTGGTGGGCGCCGACCCTGGGCCCTGCGCCGCTGATTGTGCTCGGGGTGGCCGTGTGGCTGGCGCGCGCCTCGCGTGTGGGCGGCCGCTCCCCGCTGTGGGTCGCCTACGGCTGGATGGTGTTCGCTCTGCAGCCTGCCGGGGGCCGGGTGAACGGACGCACTGTGCGCCCGTCGCGCCCGCAAGCTCTGTCCGGCGGCTTTCTCATCGAGCACACCACCGAGGCCGTACCGGCCGAGAGTTCAACCGCGGCTGGGCCCCGCCCGGCGAGCCGGGTGGCCGCGCCTGCCCCGAAGGGTGCGAAGACGGGCCGCCGCTGGAGCTGGCGCCGTACGGCCAAGGCCTCCGCTGTGCCGCCCGCCACCTGGCCGGTGCCCACGCCGCTGCAGCAGATGCTGCGCGAGCGGCAGGAGGCCCGCCGGTGAAGCTCGCGATCCGTCACATTGTGGACAACCTCGTGTGGACCAACTCCGGCAGCGTGTGGGCGATCTGGGCCGTGAGTCCGCAGGGCTCGCGCTACATGGCTGAGCGCACCCGTGAGGAGCTGCAGCACCGCATCACCTCTCTGGTGCGTTCGCTGCCGGGAGCGGCCCGCCTGTACGGGCTGTGTGCTCGGGTGGATCCGGGCGAGGTCGTGGCGCACACCGTTGTCGGCGTTGATTACCGCCGGCGTCCGCACTGGGCAGAGGTCGCCGATGCGCAGCTGCGGCTGCTGGCGGGGGAGGACCTCGCCTCGCCGGTGGAGATGCACCGCCGGACCCTGTGGCTGGCCGTGCCGCTGGAAAGCGCAGGTGCGCGGGCGGAGTTGTCGGCTGCCTTGGCTTCGGCCTGGGGGGAGCTGTCGGCGATGCTCGGCCTGCCGCCGGCTCCGGTGGCCGCCCATGAGGTGAAGGGCTGTCAGCAGCGGGCCCGCCAGCTGACGGCGGAGCTCGGCGGCGGCCTGGAGCTGACCCCCGCCAGCCCGGCGGAAATCGTGTGGATGCACCAGCACGCGCTCGCCCGCGGCCTGGACGAGCCGCTGCTGGCGGAGTCCGAACGCTCCGCGCTGCGCGGCAGCCGTCTGGTGGGCGGGGTTCTGCGCGCGCCCTCCCACGCCGACCTGGGCCAGGCGCGGCTGCTGGAAGGAGGCCAGGAAGACACCGGCGCTGATGCGGTGAAGAACCCCGCTCGTCGCGGCAAGCGAAGCAAGCGCAGCAAGGGGCGCGGCGGGAGCCTGGTGGCGCGCAGGTGGCTGCAGGTGGAGACGGACGCGGGCTGCTCCTACCAGGCGCATCTGGCGCTGGCGGAGATGCCGCGCAAGTTCGCCGCCGCCGGCGGAGACTTCCTCTCCGAGCTGGACCGTATGCCCTTCGGTGTCGACTGGGTGATCGACCTCAAGCTGGTGCCCACCGAGAAGGTCATCGACGAGGTCAAGAAGAAGAAGCGCGATCTGGTCGACCAGGCCGATCAGTACTCCGCGCAGCGGGCCACGGGTCTGCCGGAGGACATCCGCGACGCCGCTGAGGACCTGGGCGATTTGGGGGCGCGCGCGGCCCGTACCGGCGTTGAGGTCGAGGTGCAGTCCGTCACCGTCATGACGGTGTGGGCCGACACGCCCGAGGAGTGCGACCGGCGGGCCGGCGCTTTGCAGGCGCAGCTGCGCGGCGGGAACTACCGCCTGGTGCGCCCGGTGGGTGGCCAGGAGGAACTGTTCACGCTTACTCTGCCCGCCACGGCGACGCCGCCGGCCACCCGCCAGTACGTCCAGCATCAGCTCGGTGAGGACTGGGCGATGCACGGCGCGCTCACCGTTCCGCGCTTCGGCGACCCCACCGGGGTCATGGTCGGCTTCAGCCAGGACGTCGGCACCGTCACCCCCACCTTGCTGGACATCGCCAACGCCCCCATCCAGAACGCCTCCGCGTCCTTTGGGATCGCCGGGGACCTGGGCGGCGGCAAGAGTGTCCTGCTCAAGATGATCTCCAGTGCCATCGTTGACCGCGGCGGCCGGGTGATTGCCATCGACCGCACCAAGCGCCGCGAATGGGCCTCCTTCGCCACCTCCGCTGCTCCTGGCCGTAGCCAGGTCGTGGACGCCGCGAAGGCGGAGTTGTCCATCGACCCGCTGCGCGTGTTCGCCGACCCGGCTGTCGGCGCCCGCTACGCGCTCAGCTACCTCACCGTGCAGCTGGGGGTGGGGCCGATGACCGAGCACGGCGCGCTGCTGAAGGCGGCCGTTAAGCAGGCGGCCGCCGCCGCGGTGCCGTGCATGGCCGAGGTCGTCGCCGCCCTGGAGGAGATCGCCCAGGGGGAGGGGCCGCGCGCCCTGCGCGCGGCCTCACTGGTGGAGTGGCTGCAGGTCGCCGCCGACGAGCCGCTGGCCGCTGTCGTCTTCGACCCCGAGCTGCCGCCGCTGGATCTGCAGTCCGGCGTTTCCAGCGACTTCGTGGTCATCACCACCACCGGCCTGACCCTGCCGCCCAGGGAAGCGGTGACCGATCCGGAGCTGATGCGCACCCAGCCTCTGGAGGCGCTCATCGGCCGCGCCGTGCTCTACCTGATCGCCGCCATCGCCCGCGAAGTGGCCTTCACCGACCGGCGGTTCACGCTGCTGCCGCTGGATGAGGCGTACTGGCTCACCTCTTCCACCGAGGGGCAGGCCCTGGTCGACGAGATCGTTTTCGATGGCCGTAAGCACGGCGCGGGGGTCGGTCTGGGCTGCCACGACGTCCGCGAACTCGGCACATCCACCGGCCGCGGTCTGCTGGCCTACCGCTTCTTGTCCCGCACCGCCGACCCCGAACTCGCCGCCCGCGGCCTGGAGTGGCTCGGCCTGCCCGGCGACGACGAAGACCTCCTGCGCATGGTCACCACCGACCTCTCACCCTTCGGCAAGCGCGAGCGGGCCGGTGAGTTCCTCGGCCGCGACCCGCGCATGCAGATCGGCCGCTTCAAAGCCCTGGTCCCCGGCGTCGACCGCCTCCTCGAATCAATCTTCACCACCCCCGAAACCGTGGCCACCACCCCCGAAAACCCCGGCACGCCCCGCAGCTGGCCGGGCCGACCCACGTTGCTGACGACCGCCGGGAGTTCGCATGAGTGACACCTTCATCCGCTCCGTGCTCCGCCGCGCCTCGGTTTGGCTCCTGTTCCTGGCCGTGGCCGCCGTGGTGAGCGTTGTTCTGCTGGCGCCGCGCCTGCTGCTGCCCCGCATCGGCGACACCTTCACCCCCGCACCCGCCAACCACTCTGCCCCCGCAACCGCTGGCCACGCGGCCCCGGTGGAAAGCCGCAGCGACAGTGACGCCTGCGACCTGATCGTCGGCCCGGCCAAGGCCTACTGCCTCAAGCACGACCCGGACGCCGAACGGTCCTCCCAGACCGGACTGTCCACCACCGGTGTGATCGTGATGGTTCCTGCTGTTTTCAGCCTGGGTGTTCTGCTCGGCCGCCGCCGGTGTGCGTCATGAAGGCCGCCAGCCGCCGCGGGTGCACGGTGGCCGCCCTGACGCTGGTGTTCCTGACCGTCGCGTCGGCTCCGTCCTTCGCTGCTGATGGCAGCGGTGGTCTGCTCGACCCGCTCGACGTCACCACCAGCGACGGCGCGCCGATCTCCCGCTACGAGCTGTTCTCTTCAAGCGGAGGGCCCCTCAATCTCGTCCGCAGTTTCCTGATGTCCGGCTGCTTCGCGCTCTCGCGCACCCTCGTCGGGTTCTGCTGCTGGATCATCGACTGGGCGTACCGCTTCCCCGTCCTGGAGAAGCTCGCCGGGCCCGCGCAAACGATCTCCGATGCCTACGAGAACGAGATCCTGGGGCCGCTGGGCATGGCGGGCACGTTCCTGGCCTGGAGTTTCGCCTTCGGTCTGATCCTGATCATGCGGGGGCGTGTGGCGCGGGGAGCCGGGGAAATCCTGCTGACCCTGCTGATCGCCGCCCTTGCCGCGAGCACCCTGATCCGTCCCGCGATGCTGCTGGGCTACGACGGGCCGGTACAGCAGACCCAGCGTGCCGCCCTGGAAGCCGCCTCCCTGACCGCCAACGGCGGCGACAAGGCCAAAGGCGCCGACCCGTGTGACCTGATCACCGGTCCCGGCAACAAGTACTGCCGCCAGACGACGCAGGACTCCGGCGCCTCGCAGGCCGCGAAGAACAAGGCCCGCAAAGACGCCTGCGCCGCCGTCGCCGGCCCCGCCCGTGAAACCTGTCTGAGCGGTGAGCGGCCGCTGGCTGCCGCGGATGTTTCCAAGCCGATCACCCGCACCCTCACCGACACCCTCGTCGTGCAGCCCTACATGCTGCTGCAGTACGGCCAGATCCTGGACAAGAACGGCCCGCTCTACAAAGCCCACAAGAACGACGTCAACCCGCCCCCCGCCAAGGACTTGGCGGACAAAAAGTGCGCGGACGTCATCGACGGGCCCGCCAAGGACCACTGCGAAGACGTCCATTCCCACTACTACGTCTCCGGCGAGATGGGGGAGCTGGGCGAGGAGGGCAAGCAGGCAGTCGCCTTCTCCAAGAAGGCCACCTGGGAGCGGTGCCTGGGCGCGCTGCTCATCCTGGTTGTCACCGTCATCATCACCATCGTCGTCCTGGCGATGGTTCTGGCCCTGTTCGCCGCGCAGTTCGGCTGTGTCATCGCCGCCGCGGGCGCGATCGTCGTCTTCACCTGGGCCATGCTGCCCGGCCCGAACCGCCAGGCGCTGTGGAAGTGGGTGGGCATCTACGCCTCCGCCTGCCTCGTCCTGTTCGGAGTTGCCGTCTTCATCCCTTTGTTCGGCGTCGCCGCCCGCGCGCTCCTGGCCGACAACTCCACCCCGATGATGGAGCGGCTGCTCACACTGGTGGGACTGGCCATCACCGCGCTCGCCGGGCACCGGATTATGCTCCGCAAAAGCGCAGGCCTCGGGCACCGCTTCGCCGAGCGGATGCGCTACGCCAGCATCGGCGGCAGCCACACCATGGGCGACCAGGCCGCCGCCACCGCGGCCGCCATGTCCTCCCTCGGCTACAGCGGCACCGCCGGCAGCTCGCCCGCCCACCAGTCCTTCCTGAACCGCCACACCGGACTCACCTCGGGCCTGCGCGCTCTGGGCGATCCAACCGGCCTGCCCGGCCACCCCGGCGCCCTCCTCGCCGAGGCCCGAGCCGAAGGCCGCCGCGCCCTGGCTCCCCTCGCCATCGGGGCAAGCGCCGCCCACACCGCGCTCATCGGCCCACGACACCGCCGCGCCCCCCGGCCCGGTCCGCCGGGGGCCGGTGCGCCAGTACGGACAGTGATCGACGGCCGCACCGGACGTATCCTCAGCCGCCCGGAGCCAGAGTTCACGCCGATCGGCACCCGCCTGGAGGCGGGGCTCAAGCGCACCCGCGGCGGCCGCATTCTGGTCGGCACGACCAAAGCGGCCTACTACTCCACCGTCGGTCTGCCCGCCACGTGGACACGTGCCCATCGCGCCACGAGTCAGCTCACCGAAGAGATGGGGCAGGAGTTCGGCCGCCAGCGACGCCACTATGCGGGCGTTGCTCACACCTGGGCCGCCGACTCCCGCACGGGGCTGTACGACCTCACCACCCCCCTACGGCGCAACGAGGCCGTCTCTCACCGGCACCGGTTCGAGGAAAGCCGCACCCGGCCCACCGAACCTGCCGCCGCCACTGCCCCTCTGTTCCCGGAAACCGGCCGCTCCGGGCACGGCGACACAACCACCATGCCCACACCGCCCGCCCCTCCGGTGTCGTCCTGGCCCCTCGCGGAACGAGAGGAGCCGCTCACCCCCGCACCGGAAGACACCGCGCTCCTCAATGAGCCCGCCCGCGACCCGTTCGAGGTCCCCAGCCACCTGCGCTGGTTGATGGCTCAGGAAGAGGCGGAACTGCGACGCCGTGCAGGAGGCCGTGACGAAGAGGGGGGCGCGTGAAGAAGCGCCTTGGCTGCGCGAGCGTGCTCTTGGGCCTGCTCGCCGCTCCGGTCCTGCTCGTCCTGGTCGTCGCCGTACGCGAACCCGCCCCCGCGCCGCCGATACAGACCGTGGGCAAGGTCGCCGGCATCCCGCAGCGCATGCTCGCCGCCTACCAGAACGCCGCCACCCGCCTGCCCAAGGAGGCCCCCAAGTGCAAGGGCATGCGCTGGCCGATCCTGGCGGGCATCGCCAAGATCGAGTCTAACCATGCCGGCGGGCGCAAAGTCAGCGCCAGCGGCGAGATCCGCCCCAAAATCCTCGGCGTACTCCTCAACGGCTCCGGAGCCGGCGGCAACCACACCACCTTCCCCGACACCGACAACGGCAAGTGGGACGGAACCAGCAGCGGCGAGCGCGCGGTGGGCCCCTTCCAGTTCCTGCCCTCCACCTGGCAGGCCAACGCCCGCGACGCCAACGACGACGGCACCAAGGACCCGCACAACGCCGACGACGCCGCCCTGGGCGCCGCGGTCTACCTGTGCGGCAACGGCCGCAACCTCTCCGACCGCTCCCAGCTCAAAGGCGCCATCTTCCAGTACAACCGTTCCCACGCCTACGTCTCCGACGTGCTGTCCTGGATCGACCGGTACAGCCAGATGGGCAACGGCACCATCCGCATCGGACAGAACGTCAAAGGCGACGCCCGCACCGTCATCACCACCGCCCTTAAAGAGGCAGGCACCCCCTACTCCTGGGGCGGCGGCAACGCCAAAGGCCCCAGCCGCGGCACCTGCTGCTCGCCCAGCGGCAAGTCCGGCGCATCCATCACCGGCTACGACTGCTCGGGCCTGACCACCTACGTCTACGCCCAGGTCGGCATCAGCCTGCCACGCACCGCCGCCGCCCAGTCCCAGCGCGGCAAGCGCATCCCCGCCAGCCGCGGTATCGGCGCCCTCAAGCCCGGTGACCTCGTCTTCTTCGGATACGGCAGCGACAGCACGATCTACCACGTCGGCATCTACCTCGGCAACGGACAGATGATCAACGCCCCTCGGCCAGGAAGCAAAGTCCGCACCGAACCGATCTGGGACCACGGATATGCGGGGGGAGCCCGCCTCCTGTGAACACCAACCACCCCACCACCGCCAAGAGGCCGTCCGTCCTGTGGCCCCTCGTGGCAGCCGCGGTCTGCATCCTGCTCGGCGTTGCCCTCCTGAGCCCCGGCGCCGATCCGGACGCGCCGCGGCGCGGCTCGGCCGGCCCGGCGAACCAGACCCCCAGCCGCATGGACTACACAGCCCCTCAGCGCGCCCCCCGCTTCGATCCCGCCGGGCGCCGCAAGCTGCCGCTGCCCTCCGCTCCTTCCGCGTCCCAGGCAGCACACGAGATGCCGGTCCCCGGCGAGGGACCAGCAGGAGACCATGCGGTCCAGGCGCTCCTGGACCGGTCCTCACCCCGCGACCCTCCCCGCACCCGCGAGAAGCAGCTCGTCGCCCTGGCCTCCCGCATCTGGCGCGCCGACATCACCGGCGCCGAACGCACACGGTGGCCGAAGTACTTCAACGGCGCCCCGCTGCGCGCGGCCTACCGGAACGTGCGTATTCAGGCCGGGATCGCCCGCACCGCCGACGGCCGCACCGACCGCGTACGGGTGCGTCTTATCTGGGCCGGGATCAGCCCGGCGGGACAGAAACAGGACGGACGACTCGCCCAGATCCTCCTCGACCGCCATGGCACCAGCTGGATGCCGGTGAGATGACCCCGCAGAAGTTGAGTGCGGCGGCCTCTGCCGAGGAGGGCTAGGGCCTATGCAGAGGCACAAAGCAACTTTCCGCCTACCGAAGGGACTTGTGACCCGGTAAGTCCCAAGTGTCGTGAGTTAAAACCTTATAGCTGCTGGGAATTTAGCTGGCCGAACCGTAATCTCACGACTACACATCTGTGTTTTCGCAGCTTGACCACACTGCGCAGAGTGGCCAGCGCTACGCGGTACGCCGACATAAGCGACTCGCTAGCACCACACATCCGGGGAGGCATCGTGAAGCGCGCCGAACGAACAATGGACTATGCCGCAGTTCGCTACCGAAACCGCATCACTGCGGCCGGGGTCACCCTGACCGCCCTGGCGGCCCTGACCGCCTGCAGCTCTTCGGACGGCGGTGACACGTCGGACGACGCCTCGAAGCCCTCGCCGAAGACGTCCAGCTCCACCGAGCCGAGCGCGCTGTCCACGCCCACGGCCGCGTCCGACCCCGAGGACGTAGTGGAGGAGGCGGCGAAAGCCGCCTACATCCACATGTGGGACGAGCAGAGCAAGGCTTACGCCAAGGCCGATCCCAAGGGCACGAAGCTAAGGACGTACGCAGCGGCGTTGGCCTGGGCGCAGATCAAGAACGACCTCAAGGGCTTGAAGGCAAAGGGCATCGTCACCACAGGCGCGCCGAGCCATGACGTCGAGGTGACCGACGTAAAGCCGGACAAGCAGGTGCCATGGGCGGCGTTGACCGACTGCATCGACACCACCGACTGGAAGTTCGTCTATCGAAAGTCGGGCAAAGCCGTTCCGATGCCAGAGAACCGGCTCAAGAGCTACGTGATGAAGATCCAGGCCGAGAAGTGGGGGAAGCAGTGGAAGGTAGTCGACATGAAGCCGCAGGACCGCGCCTGCTGATCGCTGGTGTCGGCTGTCTGGCTGCACTGGTAATGACAGCCCCCGCAGCAAACGCTGAGCCCTTCGCTGGAGGCAGTTGCTTCTCCGCGAGCTCTTTCATCCGATGCGAGGCGGAGACAGACGTCAAACCGCCGAGCGGCGGTTCCGGCGGTGGTTCCGGCCGTCCCAGCAAAGCTCGTGCCACCAAGTCGTCCGACTGCGTGGTGGAACGCATGGAGGAGCAACCACCGCCGGGTACCACGTGGTACCCGGGGGAGGGCAAGACCGCCTACACGCGTACATGCGCAGGCGGGGCAACCACCGGCCTCGCGATCGCGGACGGTGAGGAGCCGCCTCCGCCGATCGATCCGGGCGTCCTGGCGCAGCAGGCGGTCGACAAGATGAAGCTTGTCGGCCCGGACATCGCGAGCCCGCGCCGCGGGGGAAAGTACGTCGTCGGTGTGCCCATGTGGCTGTGGGTGCACAAGTCCCCGTCCACGTACGGGCCGAATACGGCGACTGCTACGGCGGGCGGGGTGACGGTCACGGCGACAGCGAAGGTGAAGAAGATCGTTTGGCGTATGGGGGACGGCGGCACGGAGACGTGCGCCGGGCCGGGCACGCCGTACAAGGCGTCGTACGGCATGCAGGACTCTCCGTCCTGTGGCCACCGCTACACCAAGACCTCGGCGAAGGCTCCTGGCGGCAAGTTCGCCCTGACCGCTACCTCGACGTGGGCCATCGACTGGCAGGTCACCGGTGATGGCGGTGAATCGGGTGAGCTCACCGAGATCCGTGAGAGTCAGGCCCAGGTGGCGGTCGGCGAAGTGCAGGTAGTGGGCTAGCCCCTTTCGAAAGGGATGGAAACGTGAAGACCAAAGACCGTGCTGCCGGGCCCGTCGCGAACGGCGTCCCGGTGCCGGGGCAGCCGGCGGGGCCGGTCGCTCCGCCCCGGGTTTCCGCGCGTCGGCGCAGGCCGGGCCTGATCGCGCTGTCTCTGGCGCTGATCGCGGCCGGCGGCGCCGGGGTGGTGGTGCTGGTCCTGCAGACTGGGCACCGCACGCAGGTGGTGACGGTGACGCGGGATGTCCAGGTCGGTGAGGTGATCACCGAGGCGGACCTCGGGGAAGCCTCGATCTCTTTGGACCCGGCGGTCAAGGCCGTGAAGGTCGGGGACCGTGATGCGGTCATCGGCAAGCACGCGGCGGTGGAGTTGCGCCCCGGCTCGCTGCTCGCCCCCTCTCAGGTGACGTCCCGTTCGCTGGTGCGTGCGGGGGAGCAGGTGGTGCCGGTCGGCCTGAAGCCGGAAGAGGTGCCCGCATCGGCGCTGGCGCCGGGCCAGAAAGTACGCCTCGTGCACGTACCGGCTCAGGGCGAGGAGGCCCCGGCGAAGGACGCGCAGACGCAGGACGTGGTGGCCGCGCGGGTGGTCAAGGCCGGCGACGCCGCCCCGGGTACCGGGGTGGTGGTCGTGGACGTCGCCGCGAAAGCCGGGGATGCTCCGCGCCTGGCGGCCTGGGTCGCCTCCGACACCGTGCGGCTGGTGCTTGATGCTCCGGGCGGTACGAAGTGAGTGTGATCGCGCTGGCCGGCTGCAGTGGAGCGCCGGGGGTGACGACAAGCGCGCTGGCGCTGTTGCTGTCCTGGCCTCTGAAGCCGGGGCGCAGGATGGTGCTGGCCGAGTGCGACCCGGACGGCAGTGCCGTCCTGTACGGGCTGCTGCAGGGCACGGTCGGTGACCGCTACGGTCTGCGGAATCTGTCGGTGGCCTCCCGCAAGGGCGATCTGGTGGAGGCGTTCTGGCGCCAGCTGATCGATGTGAGCGCCGAGGACGGCAAGGCGGAGTCACCGCGGGATCGTCTGGTCCTGCCCGGGGTGACCGACCCCGCCCAGTCGGCGGGGCTCGCCCCGGCCTGGGAGCACCTTTCCCACCTGTTCACCGGTATCGGCAACCAGCCGATGGAGGCGCACGATGTGCTGATCGACCTGGGCCGCAGCGGTGCTTTTGGCCCCTCGGCGGTGCTGGCCCACCGTGCGGACGCCCTGGTCGTCGTCGTGCGCAACACCATGCGCTCAGTGCAGGCCGCCCAGACGCGCGTAGAAGCGCTGGAGGAGAAGGTCGGCAACGTCGGCGTCCTCCTCATCGAGGAGGGCCCCTACCCGGCCGGGGAGGTGCAGCGGCTGCTGAAGGTTCCGGTCGTTGCCACCTTGCCTTATGCGCCCCGGGAAGCCCGGGTGCTCTCCGACGGAGCCGAGCAGCCGCGCCATTTCACCCGGTCCGCGCTGATGAAGGCCGCCCGCTCGGCGAGCACGGTTTTGGAGCAGCGGGCCGCGCTGCGCCGCGCCCGCATCGCCCCCCGCAACGGCTCCGGGGAGGTGACGTATGCGCGGTAAGCCGGTACACGCCGACCCGGTCGTGCGCCCGCAGCCCGGCCATCCTTTGAGCGCACGCCTGCAGGCGCAGGTCAACGGCGGCACGAACGCGGGCACCGCGACGAGCATCCCTGCCGGCACGCACGTGCCGCAGGCCGTGGCCGATCACAAGGTGGCTCAGGCCATCAAGGCGCAGGTGGCCAAGCAGCGCGAGGAACTGCTCAAGTTGGACCCGACCCTGGACCGGGCCAGTGAGGAGCAGCGGTGTCTGGGCTGGATCAATGAGGCGGTGGCGCTGTGGTCGAATGCCGCGGCGGCCGAGCGGGGCGTGAGCCCGACCGCGGCCGAGGACGACGCGCTGCGGCGCCTGGTGTACGACCTGCTGTTCCGTGCGGGCCGCCTGCAGCCCTACCTCGACGACCCGAGGGTGGAGGACATCTTCATCAACGGGCCCGATGACGTGTGGCTGGACTACGGCGACGGCGAGCGGCGCAAGGTCGCTCCGGTCGCCGACTCCGAGGAGGAACTCCTGGAGCTGCTGCGCGAACTCGCCCGCGACTCCGGCCACGGCGAACGCACGATCTCCACCGCCAGCCCGCTGCTCGCGCTCTCGTTGAAGGACGGCTCGCGCCTGCAGGCCATCACCGATGTCGGACCGACGACGTATGCGGTGATCCGCCGTCATCGGGTGCAGAGCGCCGATCTGGAGGGCATGGTCGCGCTGGGCACCATCGACCCGGTCCTCGCGGAGTTCCTGCGCGCCTGCATCAGGGCCGAGAAGAACGTGATCATCGCGGGCAAGCAGAAGGCCGGCAAGACCTCCCTGATGCGCGCCATGCTCAAGGAACTCGACGCCGATGAGCGGTTCGCCACCATCCAGACCGAGGACGAGCTGTTCGCCCACAACAACGGCTACCACCGGCAGGCGATCTCGCTCGTGGCCCGCGAGGGCAACGGCGAAGTCGGCGCCAACGGACGCAGCGCGGGCGAGGTCACTCTCCTGGACCTGCTCCACCCGGCGCTGCGCATGTCGTTGGAGCGGATGGTCGTCGGTGAGGTCCGCGGCCCCGAAGTGGTGGCGATGATGCAGGCCCTGACCAACGGCGCCGGCGGCAACCTGTGCACCATCCACGCACGCCGCCCCGACATCGTCTTCGACCGCATCGCCGAGCTGTACGCGCTCGCCCAGGGCAACCTGTCCGAACAGCTCGCCTACCGGCAGATCGCCAACGGCCTGGACTTCATCGTCTTCGTCTCCATGATCGACGAGACGAAGATCGGCGGCCGCCGTCACCGGTTCGTCTCCCACATCGTGGAGATCACCGGCGTCGGCGAGTCCGGACGCCCGGCCACCAACGACATCTTCGCCCCCAACCGGGCGGCAGGGGAGGAGCGGGGCGTTCCCACCGGCACCCACCCCGAGTGCATCGACGACCTGCGCCGCGTCGGCTTCAACTCCGAACTCCTGCAAAACCCGTACGGGGCGTGGGCGCAGCCGCTGCCGCTGAAGGTGGTGAGCAGCACATGACGCTCCTGTGGGCACTGATCAGCGGCATGGCCCTGACGGGCGGTCTGACCGCCCTGGTGTGGGGGATCGTGGGCACCACCGCCCCCAAGCAGCCGCGCCGCGCCGCCCGTTTCGGGCAGGGGCTGCGCGCGTGGAACACCGGATCGCGTGATCTGCGCATGCGCCGCCGCACCCAGGCCGCGGCCGCCGCCGTGCTGTGGCTGGGCCTCTGGCTGGCAACCGGGAACTTCGTCGCGGGCCTCCTTGTCGGCGTCGCGGTCATCGGAGTCCCCTGGCTCCTGGCCCCGGCCCACGCCACCAAAGCACGCATTGAGCAGCTGGAGGCCCTAAGCGAATGGACGCAGCGGCTGGCCGGACTGCTGCGCCTTGGCATGGGCCTGGAACAGGCGATGATCACCAGCCGGAAGGGCGCCCCCGACGAACTCGCCGAGCAGATCAGCACCCTCGCGGACCGGCTGACCATGGGATGGCGCCCCGAAGAGGCACTGCGGGCGTTCGGCGATGACCTCGACGACATCACCGCCGACAAGATCGTGGCCGCGCTGATCCTGTCCGTCGCCGACCGCGGCCCCGGCCTCGCCCAGGCCCTGGAAGACCTGGCCGCCACCGTCCGCGCCGAAGTTGCCCGTAAACGCGACACCGAAGCCGACCGTGAGAAGCCGCGCACCACCATGCGATGGATGGTCATCATCACCCTCGGCGTCATCGGCGCGGGCTTCCTCGTCCCCTCCTACACAGCCCCCTACTCGACACTGCTGGGGCAGCTCGTCCTGGCGATGCTGACGGCCGGGTTCATCGCCACGCTCGCCCTGATGCGGCACCTGGCCCACTACCGGCGCATCCCGCGCTTCCTCGTGCCGGACGAGCGCAGCACCGTAACCCTGCCCGCCCCGGCCCAGGCACCTGAGCACGAAACGGCGGCCGCCCGATGAACATCACGCCCATGGTCCTGACTGGCGGCGCTGTCGGCGCCGGCATCGCGCTCCTGGTCCGTGAACTGCTGCGGCCCCAGCCCGCCCTGGGCGCCGCCCTGCAGCGCACCGACCAACGCGTCCTGGCCGCGCCCGCCGCACCGGTCCTGGACCGCGACGAGGTATGGGGCCGCTGGCTGCTGGAGCGGCTGGGGCGCCTGCCGGGCGTGCGCGTGCCGACCCAGAACCTGGCCCTGCTCGGCCAGGGGCCGGGCCGCTTCATGCTGCAGAAAACGTCGCTCGCCGCGCTCGGCCTGCTCTGCCCGGTCATCATCTCCATCCCCTGGATCGTGGCCGGGGTCTCCGTGCCCTTCTACGTGCCCGCCCTCTTCGGACTCCTCGTCGCCGGAGTCCTGTGGATCACCCCGGACCTGGCGGTGCGCGACAAGGCCAAGCGGGCGCGCGAGGAGTTCGCCCACGCCATGGCCGCCTACCTCGATCTGGTGGCCCTCAAGCGCGCGAGCGATGCCGGCCCCACCACCGCCCTGGAAAAGGCCGCAGAAGTAGGCCGCGGCTGGCCCTTCGTCTACGTCCAGGGCGCCCTCGTACGGGCCCGGCTGGAGAAGATCCCCCCGTGGCAGGCCCTGACCGACCTGCGCGACGAATACGACCTCCCGGTCCTGGGCGACATCGCCGAGATCATGCGCGGCTCCTCCACCGACGGCGCCGCCGTCTACAAGCAACTGCGCTCGCGCAGCGCCGCCCTCAACCCGGAACTGCTCGCCTTGCAGGCCGCCGAAGCGAACGCCGCCAGCGAGAAGATGACCGCCCCCGGCGCGCTGTTGGCGGTCCAGGTGATGCTGCTGATGGCCTTTCCCGCCGTCGTGCGCATGCTGACCAGCTGACCAACCGACCCACCCGACCTAGGAGCTGACGCCCCATGCGATACACCGCCCACCGCACCTACCACCTCGCGCGCACCCTCGGCGCCCACCTTCAAGAGCGCCTGGAGGCGGCCCGCCGGCGCCCCGACCGGGGGGACATCAGCATCACCACCGTCATCATCTGGGTGGCCTCGGTGACCGGCGCCCTCCTCATCGCCGGGACCATCGCCGTGGTGGTCGCCAAGTACAACGGCAAGCTGAACGGCATCTGATGAGACACCACGACTGGCGGGATGAGCGGGGAGACGCCTCTATTCAGATGGCGATCGTCTACCCTTTCGTGCTGCTCGTCGCGGTCGCCGTGATCCAGGCCTCGATGTGGTACTACGCCCGCGAGATCGCGCTTACCGCCGCCCGCGAGGGCCTGAGCGCGGGCCGCTCCTACCAGGCCGGGCCCGGCGACGGCGCGGCACGTGCCCGCGAGGTCCTGAGCCGCACAGCGGGCGACAGCCTGCGCAGTGCCAGCGTCTCCACCGCGGGCAGCACCGGCGAGCGCATCCGCATCCAGGTATCGGGGACGGCGCAGTCGATGCTGCCGGGTGTGCCCGGCCTGCGCATCACACAGTCAGCGTCCGGCCCGGTGGAGCGCTGGACGGTACCGGGGGAGTGAAGTCGGTGTTCCGAAGAGTCCGTTGCGCACCGCGGGATGCGGGCAGCGCCGCCATTGAGGCGGCCATCGTCCTTCCGGGGCTGCTCGTCTTCTTGTGCATGGCCATCGCCGGCGGCCGGCTCGTCATGTCCGGCTCCAAGGTCGACGCAGCGGCGCAGGACGCGGCCCGCGAGGCCTCCATCCACCGCACCGTGTCCTCCGCCGAGGCCGCCGCCCGCTCCGCCGCGACAGAGTCCCTCTCCGATCAGGGCGTCACGTGTGCTAACACCAGCGTGTCTGTCGACATCAGCGGCCTGGCTGTGCCCATCGGCCAGGTGGCCACCGTCTCGGCCACCGTGCGCTGCACCGTCAACCTCTCCGACCTCCTGCTCCCCGGCGTCCCGGGAGCCAAGACGCAGCAGGCGACCGCTACCTCGGTCGTCGACCAGTACCGGCAAAGGGGCTGACCATGATGCTCGAACCGCGCCCCCTCGATGACCGCGGCGGCGTCACCGTCTTCGTGGCGATCTGCGTCCTCGCGCTGCTCGGCATCGTCGGTCTGGCCGTCGACGGCGGCGGCAAGATGCGCGCCACCGAGCGCGCCGACTTCATCGCCACCGAAGCCGCCCGCGCCGGCGGCCAGGCCATCGACCCGGCCCAGGCCGTCCCCGGAAAGGCCGTCACCGTCGACCCGCAGGCCGCCCAAGCCGCAGCCCAGGCCTACCTGAACGCCGCCGGCACCCCCGGCACCGCCACCGTGTCCGGCGACGGCAAGACGCTGACCGTCACCACACGCAGCACCTATGACACGAAATTCCTGGCGGCCATGGGCATCGGCACCCTTTCCGTGACCGGGCACGGCGAGGCCAACCTCCTGCACGGCGTCATCACCCCCGAAGGACCGTAGATGCCCACCCACACCCCCGCCGACGGCCGCACTTTCGCCGCCATCCTGCGCGCCCTGGCCAGCCTCGCCGTCCTGGCGGCCGCCGTCGCAGGGCTGCCGCTGCTGCTGGCCAAGGTCACCCCCGTGGTGCGGGCGACCAGCCGCGACGACCTCACCCACCTCCTGGACCGCCAGGACACCGGCGGCGCCTTCCTGCTGCTGCTCATCGCCATCGCCTGGATCGGGTGGGCACAGTTCACCCTCTGCGTCCTGCGGGAGATCCCCGCACAGCTGCGCGGCCGGACCTGGCAGGCACCACGCGGCCTCGGCTCCTCCCAGCGCCTGGCCTCGGTCCTGATCGGCGGCATCCTGGTCCTGCTGCCCACCGGGACCGCCATGGCCAGCCCGGCCACCGCAGCTCCCGCCACTGCCACGCTCAACCCGCAGCAGGCCCACCCCGTACCGGCCAGTGCGGCCGCGGCTCGCCCCGCCGCCACCGAGGCTGACGACACTGCCCCCCTGTACACCGTGCGCGATGTCCGCCCGGCGGAAAGCCTGTGGAGCATCGCCGAGGACCAGCTCGGCGACGGCGAACGCTGGCGCGACATCGCCCAGCTCAACGAGGGCCGCACCATGGGCGACGGAAGCACCTTCCACGCCAGCGCCTTTCTGCAACCCGGCTGGCAGCTGCGCATGCCCGCATCCCCGGCCGACCAGGAAGCCCCCGCAGCGCGGGATGAGCGCACGCACGAGACGACGGTCGGGGCCGGTGACACCCTTTGGGAGATCGCGGAGAAGGAGATGGGCGACGGCGCGAAGTACCGCCAGCTCTTCGAGGCGAACCGCGGCGCCCCCCAGCCGGACGGAACCACGCTGACCGACCCCGACGAGATCCGGGCGGGCCTCAAGCTGCAGGTGCCCCAGCAGGCAGCCCCTGCATCCCCCAGTAAGCCGGCCGACCCGAAGAAGCCAGACAGCGGCAACGAGGACCGCGCCGACACCAGCCGCGAGCCTGCCCACGACTCCCCGCAGGGCTCCGGCAGGAAGGAAAAGTCCCCGAAGCCGCCGAAGGAAGACCCGGAGGAACACGCGGGGGACAACCGGCACCGCCTCCGGTCACCTCCACGCCCGACAAGCCGGCGAAGACCGCGCCGCCCACAAAGCCTGCGGCCCCTGCGCCGAGCACACCGGACCAGGCACCCGATGCCGAGACGGCCGAGTCGCCCGTCGGCGTACGCGAGGCAGCAGGAATCGGCATGCTCCTCGCGGGATGCCTGATCGCCGCCGTGGGCGTCAAGCGCCTTCTGCAGCGCCGCCGTCGGCGCCCCGGTGAGACGATCGCCATGCCCGCCGAGCCTGCCCGCCTTGAGCACATCCTGGAAGCGAGCAGCGAACCGGGCAGCGTCGACCTCCTGGACCGGGCGCTGCGCACCCTGGCAGACCACGCCGCCCAGACCGGCGCCACGGTTCCTGCCCTCCGCGGTGCCCGCATCGCCTCCCGCACCGTCGAACTCCTCCTCGACGACCCCACAACAACCGCTGCCCCCCTGGCACCCTTCACCGCCGCTGGGCAAGGACGGTGGGCCCTGGACGAGGCGCACCCCCTCCTCACTCCTTCCGAGGCCCGCGAGGTCCCGGCCCCCTACCCGGGACTGGTCACCCTGGGCACCGACCCGGACGGCAGCCACCTCCTGCTCAACCTGGCCACCACACGCGTCCTGCTGCTCGACGGAGACGAGGACGCCGTACGAGACACCGCCCGCGTCATCGCCCTGGAAGCGGCGACCAGCGCGTGGAGCGATCACGCAGAGGTCCTCACCATCGGCCTGGGCACAGAACTCCCCGCCTTGCTGCCCCAGGGCCGACTGCGCGTCGTGCCGCACCTGCGCGCCGCCCAGAGCGAACTCGGCGAGCTCCTCCTCGAACACCACCAGCACGCAGACGACGCGGGCGACGACGAACCTGCTCCCCTTCCCTGGCTGCTGATCTGCTCCGCACACGCCACCACCAGCGACGCCCGGCACCTGGCCGACACTCTCACCGCAGCCCGCAACCTGCCCGTCGCCCTGGTCCTGCCCGCCCACGACGTACGGGCCGCCTTCCCCGACGCTGCGGTGCTCAACGTCGGCTCCCCCTCCCCGCAGCGCCTGGACGCCCTGGACAGCGAGGTAGTCGTGCAGTCCCTGACGCAGGAGGACTACAACGCCTTCCTCGACGTACTGCACACCGCCGAGAAACCCGCCCACCCCGCAGAGGGCGCCTGGACACTTACCGCACCCGCCCCGCTGCACGAACCGATCGCGGCAGAGCACCAACCCGAAGCCCCCTTCGCCGGCCTGTCAGCCGTCCCCGAGGTTCCCTTCGCCGCGCTGGCTGCCACATCCGATGCTCCCGCAATCAGCCACACGCACAATGTCGGCCCCTGGGATGGTGGGCGCCATCCTCATGCCGCGGAAGAGAATCCTCTCGACCCCGCGGGCGAGGACATGGAAGCCGGCGCGCGGCAGAAGAAGCCCGACGAGCCCGTGGACCTGCACGCTCCGGAAATCCAGGTACTCGGACCGGTGACTGTAACCGGCGTCCAAGCCAGCGGCCACGGCTTCAAGCTCGCGCTGCTCGCCGCGCTCCTATACTTCAAGCCCAACGGCTGCACCATCGACACCGCGCGTGAAGCTATGGACCCGCGCAGCCCCTGGTCCAAGCCGACCCTGCAGGTCCGTATCTCCGAGCTACGCAACCGCCTGGGCGCAGACGCGGACGGCAACCTCTACCTGCCCAAGAACCGCACCGGCATCTACCGGCTGTCACCCAAGGTCCGCTGTGACTGGGACCGCTTCCAGCAGCTCGCAAAGCGGGGCCTCACCCAGGGCCCCGCCTGCGGCACCGGCGACCTGGAGGCCGCGCTCGCGCTCGTCCGCGGCCGCCCGTTCGGCGGCGCAGACCTCACCTGGGCCGCCGCACGCACACAGGAGATGCTGGCCCGGATCACCGATGTCGCCCACACCCTGGCCACCTGGCACCGCACGGCCGCGCGCCCGAACCTTGAGGCGGCCCGTCGCGCAGTACGCATCGGGCTCGACGTCGACGGCAGCGCCGAACTGCTCTATCAGGACTGGATGCTGATCGAGGACCAGGCGGGCAACGTGGAGGGAGCCCGCCGTGCCTACGAGACGCTCAGGGAGGTGAACCGGGGGATCGGCGTCGGAATGGAATCCGACACGGAGCAGATCTTCGACACGATCATGAGCCGAAGCGCCTCGTAGCGGTGCAAAGGCTCACCCCGAACATTCCGCACGAGAAGCGCTTTCGGCCTCCCGCCTACCGTGTGCCGCACGCCCCGGTAGCTTTTCACCACTCCTTGGGGTCCGTGGCGGACGCAGCCCTCACGGATCCCAAGGCCCCCTCGCCGCCCAGGCCGTTGACCTGCTGTGATCTTATCGACGGGGTTCGGTCGACGAAGCACTGGTTATCACCATCCCGACCACCGGGTAACAGTGGCTAATGTGGTGGCATGGCTGTGATGACACTGCGAATCCCTGACGACCTGGATCCCTCAATCCGCGCGGGCGCCGAGGCCGCCGGCCTCTCCCTGAACGCGTACATCGTGCGGGCCGCTCGCCGCCAGGCCACCCTCGATGCCGCACAGCAGCTCGCTGCGCTCGGTCTGGGCGAGGACCTGGCGGGCGAAGGCGACGCCCTGTGAAGCGTGGAGAGATCTGGACCTTGGCTGATGGCCGCAATGTCCTGATCGTCTCCCTGGACGGTCTGGAGCAGGCGTTCAGCGCCGTTCTCGCCCTCGTCCTGCACCCCTCCGGGAAGTACCCGGACACCGCAATGTCCGTGGTCATCGGAGACCCGCTCCCCTGCACTGCGGTGGCGGTCAACCTCCAGCAGCTCCGCACCGACTGGTTCACTGGTGGCACCCGAGTCGGCGCCATCGACACCGCCGCGATGGAGCGCGTGAACCAAGCACTCCGTGCCGTTCTCGACCTGTAGGACGACGACAGGGGAACAGCAGGATGGGCCTCGTCACGGACGCGTTCAGTCGGGGCAGCCGGTCCCGCGGTTCCGCTGCTCGCGCGCCTCGGTGTTCTCCCGGATCGCGTGGGCGACGTCCAGCAGCGCGAACGCGACGGCGGCCCGACCTCCTTCAAGAAGATGAAGGTGTACGTCACCCGGGCGGCGAAACCCAATGCGCCTGCTGTCCTGGTCGTAGGCCTTGGTGGCTACGTGCTGAAGTTCTTCTCCACCAAGGACGCCGACGCCGAGGCTGCTCTGGTGAAGAAGGTCGGCCTGTATATCGACGCGCACCGGCGCCCGGCGGGCGAGTTCTTCGAGGGCGGCGCGCATGGCCTCGGTGACCAGTTCCAGGCGGGTCAGGTCTCGGACCGCGGCGAGGACGTGGGTGTAGTCGGTGCGCTGCCGACCGTGTTCCGGGCCAGGCCAGCCGTCCGCATCTTCTCCAGCGCGAGGTTCAGCAGCTTGTCCGCCCGGCCCTCCCCGGCCAGGCGCTCGCGGAAGTCGGTGAGGACGCTGTGGTGGAAGCCGGGGTCCTCCAGTTCCATGCCCAGCGCGTACTTGAAGTCGATGCGGTTGCGCACGGACTCGGCGGCCTGCCGGTCGGACAGCTCCGGCAGGAACTGCAAAACGGACACCGTGGCCAACTGTGCAGGTGACAGGCCCGGCTTGCCGTCCCGGGGGTACCACTCCTCGAAGTCCTCGTCGCTCCACAGACCGTCGAGGAGATCACGGATGGCCATAGCCGTGGTGCCCTGTGGGTTGCACGCCCGGGCGACCCGCACGGTCAGCTCAGGTACTACGCAGCCGGGGAGCGAACGCACATCTGGAACCTTCGAATTCGCGAGTCCCAACTGTGCCCGCCGCGTAGACCACCAGATCCGCGATTCCTGGAGCGACCACCACGATCGGGTGAACGCCCGTCGACGCACCAGCCACCGCAGCCACACCAACACCACAGAGCACGAACGAAGCGTTCGCCCAACGGTCATCGGGACCGTGAAGGGGTCTTGGCCGGAGAACGGACCCGCGCGTTGATGCCCTGAGCAGGGGAATCAGCCCGTCGGATCGGCAGGCCGAACAGTCTGTGCACCGCCCACTCACCGGTGCCACGGCCGACGATGTCCCTTCGCTTACCACGCTCCCTGGGCTGTTCACCACGTCTGGTGAGCGCCGTGGTGAACAGGAGTTACGGCCTCGTGATCGCTGAGGGGCACTGGTGGACAGCGAGGTGGTAAGCGCCGCGGCGACATTTGTGGTGCACGGTCGGTGCAGGTTCCGCCACCTCTATCCACAGGCCAGCCGCCTTAGAAAGGCCGGTGTCCGCTTCCGGTGGTGAGCTGCCGGAACACAGAACGAGAGGACATGGCCTTGCCACAAACCGAGCTCGACAAGCAGGTGGAGGAGACCGTCGAGGCGCTGACGGTCGGTATCGGCCGGTTCCTGTCCGGCGGTGACATGGACGGTGTGAAGCGGACCGATGCGACGTTCTGGCACAAGGGCACCCAGGTCCTGCCGAAGGTCGAAGGAAAGGTGACCCGGTCCTCTTACCGGGCCGGGTGGCAGCGCCTCACCTTTCGCATCAGCACGCTGGCCGCGCTGGGCATCGGCGGCTATCAGGCCGGGTGGGTCCACCAGGACGCCACCGTCGCCACTGCCCAGGACGTGTGGGCCAACCCGGACCCGGCGCTCGCCGCGCTGGAGCCCGGCGGGATCGGCGCGGCCTCCGTCCTGACCGTGGGCAGCGCGGCGTACATGGTGCTCACGCGCGAGCGCCGCGAGCTGATGCGCGAGTGGGTCGGTCCGCTGCACGACGCGCTCCACCGGCCCCTCGGGCTGGCGGAGCAGACCGACCCGCGCCGCTACCTCCACGTCCCGAAGAACTTCACCGACGACGACGCGGAGATCCGCATCGACCTGCCCACCCGCCTGGGCTTCTCCCGCGACGTCGTCGCCGACCTCATCACTCAGAAACTTGCCCTGCAGGGCGTCACGTTCTCCTGGCACCCCGAGGGCCGCACGCCGTACGTGCTGGTGAAGAAGACCCGCAAGCCCCCGGCCAAGGCCCTCTTCAAGGACCCCAAGGCGCGGGAGCTGGTGGCCAAAGCCAAGGAGTCCGCGCCGATCATCGGGTTCGGCGCCGGCGGGCAGATCGTCTCGGTCGACCTGGATGCCGAATCCCCGCACATCCTCGTCAACGCCTCCACGGGCGGCGGCAAGTCGGTGACCCTGCGCTGCATCGCCTGCCAGATGCTCCACCACGGCTCACGCGTGTTCGTCCTGGACACCAAGCGGATCTCCCACCCGTGGGCGCGCGGCCTGCCCGGCGTCACCTACTGCGCCGACATCGCTGACATCCACGACCAGCTCATCGCCCTCGGCCTGGAAGGCCGGCGCCGCACCCGGGTCGCCGACAAACTGGGCATCGACGCCGACCCCAAGGCCATCGGCCCGCGACTGCTGATCCTCCTCGAAGAGGTCAACGCGACGATGAAGCAGCTGGCCCGCTACTGGGAGAAGATCCGCGAGTCCGGCGACCCGAAGGTCTCCCCGGCCATCGACGCGCTCAACGAGATCCTCTACATGGGCCGCCAGTTGCGCATGCACGTCCTTTTGGTCGCGCAGTCCGCCACCGCCCGCGCCCTGGGAGGCCCGGAGGTCCGCGAGCAGTTCTCCACCCGCGTCCTCGCCCGCTACAGCGCCAACGCCTGGCGCATGCTCGCCCCCGAAGTCCACCCGGCGCCGAAGTCCACCAAGCACCGCGGCCGCGCCCAGGTCGTCTCCGGCGGGTCCGCGCGGGAGACGCAGATCCTGTTCTTCACCGAGACAGAAGCCCGCGAGTGGGCCACCACCGGCAAGACGGCCGCCGACGTCGGCGGCTCCGTCCCGGTGCAGCTGCTGCGGCCGCCCGCTGACTCCCTCGCGGACACCCCGCCCACCAGCACCGGCGAACTCCCGCCCGCCTCCGAGCCGCCCACGGACGGAGCCCGGGCCGCCGACGCCCGGAACCCGGCTACCGCGCCCGGCGAGCTCGCGACCAACGCCACGGCGACGCCGCCGGCGACCCCGGTCCCGGTCGTGGTCGACGAGGACCAGGCGGTGGGGCTCCGCGAGGCCGCCGAACACCACCTGCCCGGCATCACCCTGGCCGCGCTGCGCTTCGCCCGCGCCAACGACCCGGCCTTCCCCGGCTCGGCAGGCAAGCGCGGCGCCGAACTCCTCTACCGCGTCGGCGACCTCAAGAAGTGGGCCCGCAACCGGCCCCGCGCCGCCACCGGCACCACCGAACTCGACTGACCACCAAGCGAGCCGCGGGTCGGAAATCCGACCCGCCACCCGCCGATCCGGACCTGTCCGCTTTCACCGACACGATCCCCCCAGCCCTGGAGAACACCCGGTCCACCAGGCACCACACAGAACAGGTACACCGCCGCCATGACGAAGACCGCGCTCCCGACGATGCTCAGCTTCTCCGCCCCCGACCTGCGCGAGCAGATAGAGGCCCTGCCCGAGGGGGCCGCCCTCATCGGCATCAGCACCGACGGCCGCGCCATCGCCGTCGACCTGACCGGCGAATGCCCGCACGTCCTGGTCTGCACCGCCACCGGCGGCGGCAGCACCACCGTGCTGCGCTCCCTGACCGCCCAGTTCCTCCACCAGGGCGCCCACGCCCTGGTGCTCGACCCCAAGCGGATCTCCCACCTGTGGGCGAAGGGCCTGCCGACCGTCACCCACCGCGGGAACGTCGTCGGCATCCACGACGCCCTGGTCGGCCTCGGAGAGGAACTGGCGCGCCGCCTCGACCTCACCGACACCGAGCTCAACGCCGCGCCCCGGCTCATCGTGTCGGTGGACAGCGCCTATCACGCGCTGCGCCAGCTCACCCGCTACTGGGAGACGTTCCGCGACAAGGGCGACCCGCACATGTCCCCGGCCGTCGCCGCCCTCGAGGCCGCCCTGTGCACCGGGCGCGCGATCCGCGTCCACGTCATCCTCGACGGCACGCCGTCCTTCAGCGTCCTCGGGGTGGCACCGCACGAGATGTTCGGCACGGTGATCCTGCCCGGGTCACGACCACCACCTGGCAGCGCCTCGCCCCGCTCGCCGGCCCCGCGCCGAAGCCGAGCAGGCTCTTGGGCCGCAGCCACGTCATCCAGGAGGACGAGGCTCACGAGACGCAGACGATCTGGATGACCGACGCCGACATCGTCACCTGGCTCACCGACCCGGACGACACCCAGAGCTGACCGAGCGCCGGACACACCACGGGCCCCCGGGGGATCAGCCATGACATCCCCGGGGCCCGGCTCTATGGGGTGTGGCGCTGCCTGCAGTCGGAAGTCAGGCGGAGCACAATACGGGGTCGTGCACACCAAGCCCTCTGAAGACCTCCGCGATCGGGAACTCACCGAACTGGGCCGTTATTTCACGCCTGGCGAGGCTGCCCGCGCCCGCGCTCTGGCTACGTAGCTCGGCACGTTCCTCCTGCACCAGCACGCCAAACGCCTTCGCAAGCTCAGCGCGCGCTTCAGCGACCGCCCCCGCAAAGCTGCGGCACTGAAGATCTGGCTGGCCTCCCTCTCGAAGGAGAGACGGGGCAGCTTCGCCGAACTCGCCGCCTTCGAAGCCGCCGCCCTGGTCCTTCCCGCGAGCGTCGACAGCGCCCACTGGTACAGCGGGTGGAAGATTCTCCAGGACCATCCGGACTCGACACCCGACAGCCTGCGCACTCAAGTCAGCGAACTGGAGGGCCTGTACGCCCAGGCGGTGCTGCGCCGCAGCAAGGGAGCACAGACTGGGGAGCAGGCCCTGGAGGGCGGGGCAGCGGTGACGGCAAGAGCGCCGGGGCGCCGGGGTCCGCGTTCGGCTTCCAGGCCCGTCACGACGCTCGCTGCTTCCTGAGCTGCCAGCTCCGCCTCCAGGTTGCCGACAGGGCGCTGGGTGATCTGGCCTACGCGTTGTCTCCGGGTTCCACGGGCTTCACGCGATCCAGCGGTGCGTCCCATTCGATGCCACCGCCTTCCGGCACCATGAACGCCTGCCTGCTGACCAGCTTGCCCGAGGTCTTGAGCCGTCCTCGATGACGCCTGCGAGCAGACCGGTGCGCTCCGCTACGAATGGTGGCTGTTCTGGGTCGGTGACGGGGGCAATCCCGTTGCCGGCCGACCCGTTCCTGACTGGGAGGACTTGAAGGAGCGTGAACGGGCGCTCGGGCTGCGCGAGCGGCAGCCGATCCTCGTCTCGCCGGCTGGCCGGGTCGATCCTCGGCTGAGCGAGAGCCTGCGACGCTCGGCATTCTCGGCCAAGTCGCCAGGCACGCAGGCCGCGTATGCCCCGCTCTACCGGTTGTTCTTCACGTTCCTGTGGTCCTGGTTATGGGGGTCCTCCACTCTTGTCCGTTGTCCACTCAGCAGTGCCCTACCTCCCACCCGCCTTCACCATGCGAAGACCCGCACCGTTCAAACGGGCGCAGGGCTTCCTGGCCTCAGCGGTAACTCTTCGTAGCAACGTGCACAGACGGCAGCAGGAACGGAGACGGGCGGCTCCTGCCGTCACGCCACGCCATCCTGAAACGTCGTCTCTGGAGCTCCATGCCCCAGGTGGGCGAATGCCTCGTACCTGTCACGCCGCATGGTCTTGATTGCCTCGCGCTGCTCCCTGGCGCCGCCTTGATAGGACACCAGCGGATTGAGCGTGATGGGGTGTCTTCTTCCGTCCCTCCAAGCAAGGTGGACCGAGTTCAGTTCATCGATGGCTCTGGAGAGGGTCGACGTGGAGGTCCGCATCTCCTTGGCGATCCACTGAAGGGGAAGAGCGAGTCCGAGTCGCCAGTTATCTTCTGTGGCGAGTAGTTCAAAGGCGTGTCGTGCACGAGGGCTCAGCGCGTCGATGACCGGGCGGGCTTCAGGGTGGATCTGGTCGATGGCCCCGTGCTCCGTGCAGCGTTCCCACGCATCGGCCACGATCTCGTCACACCGTGCGTTGCCACCCCGTTCGAGTCGGGCGTGGCACGCGTAGCTACACCAGTGCTCGAGTTCTTCGAGCATTCCCTCAGGCAGCGGCATGTGGCGTTGGCGTGCTGACAGCGCGCTGCGGAGAGCGTCCATGGCGTGGCGGTCCATGGTCACGGTGACGCGGCCGTCCTTGTACCGCCGGTCGAGTTGGATGCCGTCACGCAATGCTTGGACGAGGGGGTGCCGCCCGTCCACGACGTCGATCTCGGTGATCTTCATAATGCGCCTTGCTCTCCAGGTGAGGTTGCTCGGGCTGCGGCCTTCGTAACGGCTTGTGGGGCACCGAGTCGAGGCAGCCATCGCACGCTTAACCTGGGAGGGCGAAAAGTCTGAAGAATCCGGCTTGATGTCCCGGGCCAGTTTCAGGGCTTTCTCCAGCTCGGGGCGGACCTTGACGCGGGTGCTGATCTTCTCGGAGAAGATGGTCTTGCACTGTGCGTATTCGAGGGCGTCGAGCTGGCTCTGCAGTTCCTGCTGGGTGGTGGAGATGTGGGCGTATCCGATGCGGATTGGTTCGCCGGTGACCTCGGCCGGGGTTGCTTCGACGGGCGGGCCGGGCTTCCACACAAATGACCGTCTGCGAGAGACCCCGTTGAGCGGCGGCACCCTCGCGGGCCAGGATGATTACAGGCCCTCCGCAGACACAGGCCGCTACAGCGGTTGCCCTGTGTCGAGTCGAACTTGCCTGAACGAAGGCCAAAAACGGGCAACGGTCTCGTAGTCCTTGTCGACGTGAAGCACAGTCAGGTCTTCCACATGTGCCGTGGCCGCGAGTACGAGGTCAATGGGGCTACAGCAGCGGTGCGCCCCCTTGGCTGTCAAGGCCTCCTGCATGCTCCGAGCTGCGTCGTACACCTCGGGTCCCGGCGTAAGGGACTCAAATAGCTTGGCGAGCCTACCAATCAATTTGTCGCGATCGCCAGCCTTCTGTGCGGAGTAGCAAATCTCAAACTCGATGAGTCTCGTTGAGAACCGCGCGGCGGCCTCCGTAGCGTCGAACGACACCGACGCACACAACGGAGGCGGTGCCCATGAGCGCACCCACACCCGCCGGCCCCAGCCGGAAGACCGCGGCCTCCAGCCGCCCGCCTTCGGCCGGCCCTCCCCGGCGCTCATCGCCCGCGCCGACCGCGGCTACGCCCGCTTCCTCGCCGTCCAGGCCCCAACCGCCGACACCGGTGACGACGACCAGGACGACGACGCGGCGGGCCTGCGGTGAGCGGGGCCCACGCCGTGCTCCACGACCCCACGGGCCTGATGGACGTCGAACTCCCCCTGGACCGCGCACCGCACGAGGCCCTCGTCACCGCCGTCCTCGCATGGAAGAACCCGGACCTCACGCCCCGCGACTATGAGCAGATCGCCCTCCAGCTCACCGGGCACGCCCGCGCGGTCGCCGCCGACGTTCAGCACCACGCCGCCGCCCTGCCGAAGAACGACGGCCGCGGCGCCCTCGCCGAAGTCATCCTCCGCGAAGCCGCTGCACGCCTCTCCCAACCGCTACAGGGCACCGCACGCTGCGCCCAGAACCGCGCTCGGCTGGTCCGGGCCCTCTACGAACGGCTGGACCGCCTCACCGAAACCCTCCCGGCAGCCCCGCAGCGGTGCGCCGGTCCGGCGGCGCCAACATCGGCCTGATCGAGCTCACCGCCCGCTACGCCCTCGACAACGGCTTCCACGTCGTCCTGGAGGGCATCCTGTACGCCGACCGCTACGGCACGATGCTCCAGGACCTGATGCGCGCCCACCAGGGCGTCACGCGGTGCTACTACCTCCACGTGCCGTTCGAGGAGACAGTGCTCCGGCACGCGACGAAGCCAGATGCCGAGTACCTTGCGCACGTCAACGAGAGCCACCTACGCGACTGGTACCGAGAGAGGGACCTGCTCCCCAACGGCCTGGAGACCGTCATCGACGCGGCCAGCCCCCTGGATGACACGGTCCAGCAGATCCTCTCCGAGAGCGGCCTGGACGGCATTCTCCCGATCGACCGCTGAGGGGGGCCAATGGGCGTGGAGAACGGATCGCAGAGCATCCCGTGGGGCGGCGAGTGGCGACGCCACCTCCGCTCCGATGCCGAGATGGGTCTCGTGCGCTCGTGGATGCGCCACCTCGAATGCCCGACCTGCAAGGCAGCCGCAGGGCGGGCCTGCCGCACCGCGGGCGGCCGCCCGACCAACGAACACCGTGCACGCCGTGACGCCGTAGGCCCCATCCCGTACGCGCAGTGGCGAAAGGAGGGCCTCATCCCGGAGCAGCGGACGTACACGATTCCGGCCGTGCTCAAGGAGTCGTAGAAGGCCCGCGCCGACTTCAACGTGGACACCGCCCTGGCCGACGGCGTGGCGGTCGTTCGCATGTTCCTCGCCGACCGGCTCGGGTTGTTCCTCCAGGGCGAGGAAGCCACGGACCGCATCGACGACGCCGTGCGCAAGCTGATCGAGGTCCGCGGCCCGGTGGGGACGGCCGACCTGGTCACCGTACTCGCCGCCCAAGTCGCCTCACTGCTGGCTGCGAGCGCCGGCCCCGACGGCGACCCGGAAGCCCTGTTCGACACGGTAGTCCGCGCGCAGATCGACACGGCCCGCAAGATGCAGAAGATCCGGAGGGAGCGCCCCGAGGGCTGACCCGGCCAGCTCTCTACGACTGGCCCTGCTCGTGGGCTTCACCGGCAGCGGCGTAGCGGGTGAGGTCGACACCGGCCGAGCGGGCTTCCTTGAGCCGGGTGGATACCAGGCCGGAGGAAACACTCAGCTCGCGCGCGATCTCGTAGCCCTTCAGTCCTTGCCGGTGAAGTTCGACGATCTGGTCCCGTCGTTGCCGGGAGCGGCCCTCGTACGCCGTGCGTTCCTCGGCGACCATGCGCACCACCGTCCGTGGGGACACTCCGAACCGGTCCGCGAGCTCACGGGCCGTCGCGGTGCGACGTTCACGCCTGGGCTCCTGCGTCACGACGTCCCCCTCATGTACTCGAGCATGGCTTCGGTGCGCTCGTCCCGGCGCGCAGCTCGTACTTGCCCGGAAGCCTTCCCGCCCTTGGCGCCGCCCTTTTTGCCGCGGGCGGACTGGATGGCGACGAAGGTGGCCTCGTAGACAGCTGCGCCGTCCTTCCACATCCTCGACCTGGTCGTGATCCACCGGTGGATGCTGTTGGCGATCGCACGCGCCTCCACGGCCGGCAGCGGCTCCGCGAATTCGGCGTTGCGGGTATGGACTTCGGCGTGGATGGCGGTGTGGAGGGTGTCGGGGCTGCCGAAGTGGTGGCGAACCTCGCGGTACGCCCAGGTCCGGGCCGTCTCGAAGATCGAGCAGTTGCGCCCCAGCCCTGTGATGTTGGTGCGGAACCGCTTGGTCTCCCGCCAGCGCGCGGGCGGCATGTGGCCGCTCAGCGCCTCCTCCAGGCCGCCGAGCGTGTGGAGTCCGCCGTGGAGCCACTCGGTGCTCCAGTCCATGTGCAGCGGGTTCTTCGTCATCAGCCCCGAGTACGCCGCATCGCCGTCCAGTGCGCGGCGCAGGCCCTCGGTGACGGCGGCGGCGTAGGCCAGTGGCTTGCGCCTGGCGTACTCGGTTCGCGTCACCGCCTCCGCCAGGGCCCACACCGCGTGAGCGTGACCATTCACCGGGTTCTCCACGACCGCGTTGGGCAGCGGATGCGACCCCACCGACGACACCGCCCGCAGCACCGCATCCGAGTGGTCCACATCCACGACGAGGAGATTGCTCATCGCCGACGGGTTCGCCTCCACGTACCGACGGGTCATCGCCACCGGCCGCCGCTCACGCCGGATCCCCTCCTGCAGCCAGTTCGTGGCGTACGGCCGCAGCGGCAGCCACAACTCGTCCCACTGCACTCCGGGCAACTCGACGTTCATGGGCTGATCATCCCGAGCCGACCGATCCGGGAGAGCCGGACACGCCGCAGGATTCAAAGTGAGTCACGAAAGCCAAGTCAGATGGTTCCCGCCCACGCGCCGCTCGTTCCCGCTGGAAGTCTTCAAAGTACGCCACGAAGACCAAGTCAGATGGTTGGGCTTCCCCACCCGGGGAAGCCCAAGACCGCTTGCCACAGAGAGCCACAGATTCAAGGTCGGTCAGGAGCCAAGTCAGATGGTTCAGCTCCGCCGGGCACCATGACCTACCCCCGACTCCCCGACCAGCCCCCGCCGCCCCGCAGTTCGCCGGGGGAGCACCCCGAAGACCCCAGGGCCTACACGCACACCAGTGCGATGCTCGCGGCCCAGAAGCCCCGGCATCGCACCCCAGTGCGTGTAGAGCCTGGGGTCGGTGCCCCTGGCATCAGACAGCGAAGGGCCCCGGGCCGCTCGTGCGCCCCGGGGCCCTGTCGCCGGTCTCACCGCCCCTGCTCACCAGTCGTCAGGTGCGCTGCCCACCCACGCGATCGGCCGGCCCTCGCTGGTGCGGCCCCAGTGCGGCTCCTCCATCGAGTCTCGTGACCGTGTCCAGGACTTCGCGGAGGGCTTCACTTCCTGGGGACAGCGGCACGGCATCGAGGTGCTCTAGGCGCTCGCCCACATGCAGTACGCCGAACGCATGACAGGGCAGCACCTGGTGTCTGCCCTGCCGTTTAGTGGGTGTGTCGAGGACGAAGAAGAAGACGGTTGTCAGTCAGCGTGCGAAGGCAGAAGCGCGGCGAAGGCAGGCTGCGGCCGAACGGATCGGGCCCCAGCCGCCGAAGTTGCCGAAGCGTCCCAGCCTCCGAGACCTGAACCCACCAGGAATTTGGTACAAGCCCGACAACTGGCATCGGCCCGGGCCCATGGTGAAAAAGCTGGGGGCCTCGGGCGCTCGCCAGTTCGTAAGCCAGGCAAACGCCGATATGGAGCCCGGTGAAGCCGCGATCAACGAGCACATGCTGGAAGTGTTGATCCGCTACGCAGACACGTATGGACGCTCCGGCATTCCCGGTGCCGCCTCCACCCTCGACAAGATCGTCCGCACCTCGTCCTTCCTTACTGAAGTGATGGAAGCACAGCAACTAGACGAAGAAGAGGCGCTGGCAGCAGTGCACGATCTGCACGCTCTTGGTCTGCTGTGGGTGGACGACGATGGCTCTGTTTGGAGGTCGATTCCTCCGGGGTTTCCGGACTCAGAGAACGCCGAATGGCGCATGTGTGATCGAGTATTGGTGCCGCAGCGGACGATCTGAAACGCATTAGGGCGGCCACGCACTCCGGGCAGCCGACTCCCACGCGGCCGGGGCTACGAGGCCCACTCGAGTCCGAGGCCGGCGAGTGTGGTGAGCTTGTCAACGGTCAGCTTCGCGCGCCTGGTCTTGGTGTTGCTGAGGAACACTCCGAGCTTGACTTCTGTCCCGTCCGGCAGCGCCTCTACGTGGCCCCTGGGGACCGTCACAGAGCCCGTACGGGCCTTGTACTGCGCCAGGGCCGCAACGCCCCTCTCGAAGGCGCTCACGGGCGCCGTGGACGGCTCCGCAGACACCTCCGGCTCCGGGGCCGGGGCGAGCGGGGTGACGCCGACGGCCTCCAGGCGCTCGCGCTGCCCGTCGGCCAGGGCCGCCCACACCTCCGGCTTCCACTGCCGGGCCAGCCACTTCCCGATGTCCATGCCGTGCACGGTGAAGCCGGGCAGGACCTCCGCCGGCCCTTCCTCGTCACGCACCAGCTCCCGCAGCGCGGCGTAATGCCGCTGCCACTCGGTCGGCCACGACGGGTTCCAGTCCTCGTCCACGGCCAAGAGCGCGGCCTCCCAGTCCGGGTGACCCTCCAGCGCACCCGGACGGCGCAGGTTGCTCAACCACTGCCCCACGGGCTTGTCGAGCGCGGCCGCCGACCGGGGAGCGCACAGCGTCCAGTGCTCCTGGTAGTACACCCGGGCCGCCGCCAGGTTCTCCTGGAACCGCGCATCGGCCGCCGACCAGGCCATGCCCAGCTTCTCCAGCCGCGCCGCGCGCAGGCCGTTCATCTGCCCCGCCCCGAACGCCCGTCGCTGCTCCGCGACCCAGGTCCCCAGCGGGAACGTGCCCTCCTTGTGCTCGTACGGCACCCGGGCGTGGCCCTCACGCTCCGCGTACTCCTTGAGCTTCGCCCAGCCGCGCGCCCAGTCCTGCCGCTCGGTGTCGATCACGTTGAAGGACACCCAGTTGGCGACCATCACCGGATCACGCGGAGCCGCGAAACGCAGCAGGAGACGGGTTTCTTCCTCGTTATCACCGGGTGCGGCACCGATGTATTCGGAGGGCTGAGCGACGTCCTTCTGGGGCTCCTGCGGGATCGCCAGCAATTCCACGGCCTCTTCATCGTGAGCCCGCAGACCTTCCAATACCTTCACCAACGGCTTGTACGAACCCGAGGTGAACATATCCTCCGGGCTTTCGTCAGGCTGGAGGAATACCGGCACGATCAGAGAGGCAAGCTTTCCTTCTCCGGGCTTCTGGCGCAGCGCGCGGCCGATCGCCTGCACGATGTCGTGCGGCGCCCCCTTGGGGTCCAGGAGCGCCACGGAGTCCACGGCCCGGATGTCCACGCCCTCGCCCAAGACGCGGCAGTTGGAGAGCACCGCGCGCCGGGCGGTGGAGCCGAACTTGCCCAGCACCTCCCGCCGGCGCTCCGGGACGTGCTCGCCGCACAGCCAGTCCGCCCAGATCTGAGCCGGGTACTTCTCCGGCTGGTCGGCGTGCAGCCGCTTGGCCACCCGCTCCAGACCCTCCGCATACGCCGCGGCCTCTATGGTCCGGTGGTGGAAGGTGATGCAGGTCTGGAGGTTGTGCTGCTCCATCGTGTGCAGCAGCGCGGCCTGGAGCGCCCCGAGGCGCTGCCCGCGAACCTCCTCGGTGTGCCGCTCCTCGCCCATCAGCCGCTCAGGCGTGACAACCGGGTCCTGGAGCTCCAGGACGATGATCTGGTACCGCGCCAGCAGCTTCCGCGACACCGCCGACGCCAACGAGAGCTTGTACAGGACGGGCCCGAAGACCTTCTCGTCATCCATGGAGGCCGCCATCTCGCGCGGCAGCGGGTCCCGCACCCCTTCGGCGACCTCGCGGTTCAGCCGCTCCTCCCAGATCCGCGGCGTCGCCGTCAGGTACAGACGGCGGTACGCCGGGATCTCGGCCTGGTCGTGGATGTCCGCCCACGCCTTACCCATCGACCCACTGGTCCGGTGCGCCTCATCGACCACCGCCAGGTCCACCGGGGCGAGCTTCTGCCCGTAGGCACCCTCGAACGCCTCCACCAGCACGCCCAAGCGACGCGTAGGTGGCGTAGATGGTGACCGGCCCCTGGAGTGCCACAGCGCCAGCTGGATCGGGTTCGTCGTAGAGCCGCACCCTCAGACGACCACAGCTCCGGATCGTCCAGCGGCGAGCACACCATGACCGCCGGCCCCTTGTGCCCGGCGCCGCTGCCACGCCTTCACGGTCTGCGCCAGGAGATCCAGGGTCGGCACCACCACGAGAATGCGGCCCTTGGGCACAAGCCGCTTCGCGGAGGCTGCCGCGATGATGGTCTTTCCCGTCCCGCACGCGGCGTGCACCTGCCCGCGCAGACCATTCCAGGGAATGCCGCCCGGCGGAATATCGAGGCCGCGCACGATGGCGGAAACGGCCTCGATCTGGTGATCACGCAGCTTCACAGCCATGCCCCGTGTTCTCCTTTTTTGCGGAATGCGGCGCGTAATAGCAAACAGAATTCAGGCGCAAGGTGCGCAGCAGTAGGGAGGTAGCATCTGATCTCAGACTCTACACAGCCATAACTCATGATGCATCATCGGGCCGCCAACTTCACACCCGAAGGTGGCACAATGACTCAATCTCACCAAGAACGGCCGGTTGTCCTGTACTCTGACGGAGCGTTGGTGAACATGCTGGGGACAGCTAGACGGTGGGGGAGTGGTTCAGGGTGGAGCGCAGCGGAACCCGTCACTACAACGAGGCCGGCACTCCGTCAGGCCGACAGCCTGTCACATCGCTTGCAGAGGTGACAGGTAGGAATCCCAAACCCTACACAGCCCCGCACGTGATGCACCCACCCTTCACTGCCAGCCCAGGAATCCCGCTTGCGGGATTGCCCGCAATACGCGCTTGCGCGAATTGATACGCATTCAGAATTCCGCTTGCGGAATTCGATTCCCGCGCTTGCGCGGGAATCCGAATTGCGCTTGCGCAATTCGCGCTCTATGCCCCGCTTGCCGGGCGTGTG
>NZ_JBMUZT010000002.1:0-2107766 GCF_049542075.1 Streptomyces sp. G5(2025)
GCTCCGCACGACATCGTCCAGGCCATCGGCCGGGCGCTCCGTCAGAAGCCCGGACAGGGCAAGGTCGCTTCCCTGATCGTGCCCGTCTTCCTCCAGCCCGGAGAAAAGCCGGAAGATATGTTCACTTCCGGCTCCTACCGGCCTCTGGTGAAAGTCCTGGAGGGCCTGCGGGCTCACGATGAAGAGGCCGTGGAATTGCTGGCAATTCCACAGGAGCCGCAGAAGGACGTCGCGCAGCCGTCCGTGAACATTGGCTCTGCGCCCGAGGAAGGCGAAGACGAGTCCCGTCTCCTGCTCCGTTTTGCCGCCCCCAGGGATCCGGTGATGGTCGCGGACTGGGTCTCCTTCAACGTGATCGACACCGAACGCCAGGACTGGGCACGCGGCTGGGCGAAGCTGAAGACGTACGTCGAGCGGGTCGGGAACGCGAGGGTGCCCTACGGACACCGCGAGGGCGCGACACCACTTGGACAATGGGTCGCGGAACAACGACGCGCCTACGCAGCCGGGCAGATGACCGGCCAGCGCGCCCGACGGCTCGAACAGCTCGGCATGGTCTGGTCGCCGGCCGATGAACGCTTCCAGGAAAACCTCGAAGCCGCCAAGGCCTACTACGACCAGCACTGGACACTCTGCGCCCCCCGCACTGCGACAGCGCTGGGCAAGCCGTTGGGGATGTGGCTCGCGAATTTGCGGCGACCCGGCGCGCTGGAGGGTCACCCTGAATGGAAGACGGCACTGGAGGCCGTGGACGAAGACTGGAACCCGGACTGGCCGGCGGAGTGGCAACGGCACTACGCCGCACTGCGCGAACTGGTCGCCGACGAAGAAGGCCAAGCCGGCCAGGTGGAGGTCCTGTCCGGCGTCACCGTCCACGGCATGGACATCGGGAAATGGCTCGCCAAGCAGCGCAAGCCCGAGGTCTGGCAGACCCTGACAGAGGGACAGCGCCAACGCCTGGAGGCCATCGGCGTCGTACCGCTGGCTCCGCCCGCGGAACCGAAGGCACCCGCCACGGCGCCCCAGACTGCCTTGAGCGCCTTTGAGAAGGGCGTTGCGGCCCTGGCGCAATACAAGACCCGCACGGGCTCCCTGACCGTCCCACGAGGGCACGCAGAGGCGTTGCCGGACGGAACCGAAGTCCGGCTCGGAGTATGGCTGACCAACACCAAGACCCGCCGGGCCAAGCTCCCCGACGACAAACTCACCGCACTCGCCACGCTGGGACTGGAATGGGCACGGCAGGGTTAAAGAGTGGGTTAAGTTGTTGGTTAAGAAGTATCGGGTTCTGGCGTGAAGGTGCAGGGAAATGGCATCTGAGGAAGAGCTGTTCGCGTCCGTCGACGCTCTGTTGAACGAGGAGCCGCACCTGCCACCGCCGGCGGAGCGTGCCCGGCTGCGTGAGGCCGCCGGTATCACCCAGGCCCGCCTCGCCACCGCGTTGAAGACCACGACTCAGTCAGTGAAGAACTGGGAGAACGGCCGCAGCGAGCCGAAGTCGCCGCGCCTGGACGCCTACCAGCGGCTGCTGAACGGATGGGCGGCGAAGTACCCCGCCCCAGGCGCAGCTCCGACAGCCTCGGTTGCCGCAACGGCTCCCGCGGCGTCTACCGAACCGGCCGCGTCCAGGGTGGAGACGGCAGATGCCCCGCAGGCTCCCGCCGTTGCGGCTGCGGCTCCGGCGCGCCCCGCCATCCGGCCCGCTGCGACATCGCGGCGTCCGGCCATGAAGAAGGCGTCGCAGCCCGCGGCCGACCCGCACTTCCCGCACGGGCCCCTCGCGGTCCTGGACGGTGACGGCTGCGCGTACGGCGTGGACGGGATCGTGCTGGACTGCCCGGCGAGCACCGTGGTGGGGCTGGTGGAGTGGACGCTGCGCGAGTCCGGCCTCGGAGCGCCGAAGCTCAACCGGTACGGCAAGGACAGCGACCCGCTGATCGTGCTCACCGCCGCGGCTGCCGTGAAGCTGGGGCTGCCGGAGCGCCTGGAAGGCCACGAGCAGCGTCGCTCCCTGCGCCTGCCCGAGGACCATCCCGTGGTCAAGCAGGTGGTTAAAGCGAAGTGGCGGCTCACCCAGCGCGGGTTCGGCCCGTGGGCAAGGATCTACCGCAAGGCGCAGGGCCGCGAACGGCAGTGCGTGCAGCTGGCGGTCCTTTCCTGAGACGCCCTTGATGAGCGGTCCTGGCCTGGCGTGAGCGAGATGGAGCCGGCCGACATCGCCCGCGTTCTGGGCGTGTACGCCACCCGGGTCATCAGCCCGCGCGGATCGACGGCCGTGTCCGGGCTGGAGCTGATGACGGCGCTACGCCCGCCGACGAAGCCGGAGCGCGATGAGGAGACCGGCAACTGGGTGTCCGCCTACAACCCGGGATCGCTGGGGACGGAGCCGATGGACCCGGCGCCGCCGGAGGCCACCGCTGAGCACCCCGTCGTCGTGGGCAGCGGCTGGACCAGTGGCTTCCTTGATGAGGAGGCGTACCAGTGGGTGCGGCCGGTGGACCTGCTCACCGATGAGGAGTGCACGCTGCCCTTCGCGGTCGGCCTGGACCTGAACACCGCCTTCCTCGCCGCCGCGGCCCGCCTGATCGTCGGCCTGTCCGCCCCGGACCACTTCCACGCCCCGAAGTTCAACCCGAAGATCCCCGGGAGCTGGCTGGTCGACCTGAGCCACATCGAGCTGGACCCGCGCCTGCCCTCGCCGTTCACGCCGGACGGCTCCCGGCCTACGGGCCCGGCCTGGTACCAGACGCACACCGTCGCCTACGCCCAGGAGCTCGGCTACGACGTCCACCCGATCGAGGCGTACCTGCGGCGGGAAACCGGTGCGTACCTGGACCCGTGGCACGACCGGCTCAAGAACGCCTACGTCGACACCCTCGCCGACCTCGGCGTCACCCGGGAGCTCTCCGACACCGAGTTCCTCGCGGCGATGGAGCGGCACAAGGACGTCGACCCGGCGATGGCGGCCGTCCTCGCCGCCATCAAGGCCACCGTCAAGGGCGGCATCGGCAAACTGCGTGAACGCCCCCAGGGCAAGAAGTACAAGGAGGGCGAGCGATGGCCGGCTCTTCAGCGGCCGACCTGGCGGCCCGACATCCGTGCCGCCGTCATCTCCAAGGCCCGCATCAACATGCACCGCAAGATGCGCAACATGGCCACGATGACGGGCCTGTACCCGCTCGCCGTGCTCTCCGACTGCGTCGTCTACCCCTCACCGGGCGACAGCCCGCTCGACTTCCTCCCCTATGCCGCCTCCGGCAAGCCCCAGCCCGGCGCCTTCCGCCTCGGACCCACCCCCGGCCTGGCCAAGCTCGAGGGCGTCCAGCCGATGCTGTGGGCGGTCGACCTGATGGAGAAGGGTTACAACCCGGCCCGCCACATCAAAGGCGGCGACGCCGTCCTGGACGAAGGCGAGTAGGCGCTGTGGGAGAGATCGACGACGCCATCGAACGCGCCGACCGGGAGGGCTTCACCCGCCAGCCGCCCAAGACCCTCCAGGCACGCATCAACTTCCTGATGAAGCAGCTCAGGACGACCAAAGCCGTTGCGCAGGAGATCGGGGTCAGCCAGCGGTCGGTGGAGCGCTACCGCAAGGGCGAACGCAAGCACCCGCCCCAGGCCATCGCCGAACGGATCGACGCGGCCGTACGGGCGCGTTGGCAGCCCCAGGTACGCAGACGCCGCCGGAAGCAGGCCGCCACCACCACGGGCATCACGGTGGAGACGAGGGCCAGGTTCGGCTACACCGCACCCATCGGCACCACCGACGACGGACGCTTCCGACGGCTCACCGTCCACCTGCCCCCCACCTACGCACAGCGCCTGTTCAACGCCCGTGACGCCGGAGCCAGCGACCAGCAGATGCGCCAGATCATCGCCGAAGGATTCAAAGACATCTACTTCCAAGACGGCGGAGCCCGCGCCCTGGGACTCTCCGACGTCACCCTCAACGACATCGACTACCTCGACCTCGACTACTGACCCGGCAGCGACCGGGAGACCGGACCTGCTCGTTGAGCCGAAGCACGATCGTTGTCACAAGCCACGGGATGGGTTGGGGAAACTGTTGCTGACTGCGGGTGCCTTTCGGGTGGCTCCCCTGCAGGGTGAGATGACCCTGTCGTTCCTGGGGCGGATCGCGGACAGGTACGGCCTGACGGTGTCGAGTCTGCTGTCGGCGGTTACCGAAGTGGCCGGCCAGCAGGGCGTCGCCGGGGCTCTACGGGGCGACAGTGAGGTGTTCTTGAACGCCTCGGCCCGGGACCGGGTCACGGCGCTGTGTCGTGTGCCGCAGGTGGGCTTACACCGTGCGTTGCCGGCCTGGACGCGGGAGGAGCCGCTGGGCCCCTCGAAGGAGAGGCCGGCGGCGCGGCTCCACAACGGGGTCGAGACGGTTGCCGCCTGGGGTCCGGCCTGCCCTGGCTGTGTGGCTGCGCGGACCGGCCGCGTGGCACCAGCCCGGGTGTACCGGGCGGCGCACCAGCGAGTCTGTCCACGCCACCGGTGCTGGCTGTTGAGCGTGCCTGGCAGCGGGGGCCGTGTCGTCGGGCTGGCCGGATGCCCGGAGGTGGTCCAGGCGCAGGAGGACCACCGGAGGCTGCTGCGCCGCTCCCCCATCGCTGCTTCGGCATTCGAGGTTGCTGAGGCGGTCACCGCCTCGTGGTGGGCGCAGAAGTGGCCCGAGGAGCGCCTGTGGCCGATGCGGCTGGAGGCGGCCATGCCCGCGGGCGAGGATCCGCAGCGGTGGCGGATCATGGCGCGGGATCTGGTCACCTACCCAGAGACCGTCGCCCTCGCCACGCTTCTGGCCAGCCGGGCCTGGCGGCTCCGTGTCGCGGCTGACGGTGGTGGTCACCTCCCCTACCGGTTGGCTGATGTGCCCTGCGTGCCCAGCGAGCTGGGCCATCTCTTGCGGCGACCGTGGCTCACCGAGCATCTGGCCGCCTGCACCCACGGACCGCTGTTTGCCTGGACGTACCAGTGCACCCGTACCAAGGGCGTCAGCGGAGACGCCGAACAGCGGCTGTGGCAGGTCCCCTTGGCGCTCCGGCCCTGGCCTCTCGCCGACATTCTCGCGGGCTACCAGCATCGGCAGACTGCAGGCACAGAGGGTCTGCAGTCTCAGAAACGGCTGCGAGGCCACAGCGTGCACGCCGACGGGGCCTTCGCCGCCGGCCTGGCCCACGCGCGCACCTACGCCACCCAGCACGACCACCTCGCCACCCAACGCGACACGCGAGTCGGTCCCTTCGCCCTGGGGAAATGGGTGCACAACCAGCAGGCCCACGCCCTGGCCCTGCCTGAAGAAAAGGCCGCCGCCCTGAAGGAGGTGGATCCGTGGTGGAACATCCCCTGGTCGGTGAAGTGGCAGCGCTCCTACTACCGCGCCCGCGACCACGTCAGGCGCCACGGCCCCCTCAACGCCGCCGACGGCTTCCCCGACACCCACGTGCTGACCGGGGAGTGGCTGTATCTGCAGTGCACGGACTACAGCTCACTCCACCCCGAACAGCGTCGTCTCCTGGCCGACATCGGCCTCACGGCCCAGGCCGCCGGCAGCGCACGCCCGCGCCGAACGAGCCGGACAGCGGGCATCGATAAGGCTGTTGCCTGTGCGCGCGCCTTCGTCGCCGAACACGGATGCCTGGCCCTGGCCACCAAGAACATCTCGTACCAGGGGTTTTTGCTCGGGAAGTGGCTCACTGCCCAGCGTGTCCTCGCCCGCCGCCAGGACGAACCCGGCGCGCATCTCCAGGTGCTCGACGCGATCGACTTGTGGTGGAACCCGCCGTGGCCCTTGGCGTGGCAGCGCACCTGGCACCGGATCCGCGCTCATGCCCAAGACCGGCGCCAACGGGCGGCAGAAGGGGGCTGGCCGGAGGGCAGTGACGGCTGGGCCACGTGGCTGTCCGTACAGTGCACCGGCTACAAGCAGCTGCATCCGCAGCAGCAGCATCTGCTGGCGCAGATCGGCATCACCGCCGAGACCGCCGCTGCTTGCCCCCACGAGATCATCGCCCAGCTCTGCGGTACGGGCCCCGGGCTGGCCCACGCGCGCACGTACGCCGCCGCACACGGCCACCTCGCCACGCCCCTGAAAGCTTGTCCTGAGGGGTTTCCGCTGGGCCGGTGGCTGAGCGAACAGCGCCACCAGGTGCGGGAGCACCATCGCAGTACAGGCGGGACATGGCCGGTCAGCACGCTCCTCGCAGCGCTCGACCCCTGGTGGAACCCGACCTGGTCCTTGGAGTGGCAACGCAATTGGAGTCGCGTACGCGAGCGGTCAGAGTCCGCGTCCGCAGCCGACGGCAGCGGTACCGGCATTCCCGGCCTTGAGAAGGAGCTGGCCGACTGGCTGAGGCGTCAGTGCACCGGCTACGGCACACTCCAACCCGAACAGCACCGCCTGCTGGCCAAGATCGGCATTACCGCCGAAACAGCCCGAGCCGCCCAACCACCGGCTCTCCGCGCCGAGCCCGGTCTCCTGGACACCGCGCTCGCACAAGCTCGCGCCTACGCAGCCGAATACGGCCATATCGCCGCGCCCACCAGCACCGTCCTCGACGGGTTCCCGCTGGGGAAGTGGCTGGCCTGGCAACGACGACGCGCCCGTCAGGGCCGCCTCTCCCCCACCCGGGCCGAAGCCCTGACCATGATCGATCCGTGGTGGAATCCGCCCTGGCCCCTGCCATGGCAGCAGGCCTACCACCGCCTCCGCACAGCAGCCACGGGCGCCGCCGGCGTGCCGACCACGAACCTCCCCCGAGGCCTGTGCCGCTGGGCCCGTGTCCAACAGGAGTCCTGGGAGCATCTCCACCCCGGCCAGCAGAACCTCCTGACCGCCCTCGGCGTCACCCCCCACGCTGCCGTAGGCGAACGGCCCGCCCCGGCCACACGCTCCTACCCCGTCAGCCCCGGACTCGACCACGCACGCGCCTACGCCACCCGACACGGCCACCTCACCCCGGACAAGCACACCCGACAAGACGGCTTCCCCCTCGGCACATGGCTGTGCCAGCAACGCCGCAAAGCCCGCGCCGGCGTCCTCTCCACCACCATCGAGGCGCTCACCGCCCTGGACCCGTGGTGGAACCCACCCTGGCCCTACACCTGGCACCGCACCTGGCAGCAATACCGCACCCTGATCAGCGGGAACGAGCCCCTCTCTGACACACTCCACCACTGGATTGCCCAGCAACGCGCCCATTGGCAAACCCTCCACCCCCGCCAACAACACCTCCTCACCCACACTGGCATCACTGAATGAGATCGCAGTGTCCAACAAGCCAGTCCAGCTCTCCCACGCCTCATCAGACGCTAGAGTTTTCCCACCTCGTCCCGAAGTGGTGTGTTTCAACGGCGCGTTGGCGGCTGCTGCCACCCTCGTGTCCGTGCCGTGCAGCAAGGGAGCATTGTGCGACTCGTCGAACTCAGCGTCACCAACTTCCGCTCGCTGGGCGACGTCCAGGGCATCCCAATCCACAAGCAGACCATCCTGACGGGCCACAACGACTGCGGGAAGACAGCGACCCTGGACGCCATCGCCTTCCTGCTCGGCGAGCGCCCTCTCGCGGATAGTGACATTTCTCAGTTTGCCGAGAGTGAACCCGCGCGCGCTGCCCTGCCATCGGACGATGACGCTGCGGAGCCGATCGCAGTGACGGTGGAAGGTCGGTTCGACCCGTCCGAAGCCGAGAAGAAGGCCCTGGGTCTCACCTCTTCCATCCAGGTGCGCCGTCGGCACGTAGAAGGCGAAGGCGTCTGCCTTGAGTGGCTGGCGCAGGTGCCGCAGAACCCCGCGCTACGGAACATCTCTTCCCTGAAGGTGTCCGAGCTCCGCAGCCTTGCCTCCGATGTAGGCGTCAAGTTGCGTGAGGGCCAGCCGAACGTCAAAGCGAGCTGGACCGAGCTTCTCGAGGAGCATGCGGCCTCAGCCTCAACAGTTGCCGGTTGGGCGCCGGCGCCCGAGCACGTCGTCAGCGCCCTGCCGCAGCTCCTCTATTTCCGGGGCGATGCCGCGGAGACTCCCGACACCGTGGTCCGCAGCATTCTGACGGCGAAGTTGCGCGAGTACACCCTGCGTGAGGAGACCCGGCAGAAGATCACCGATCTGGAGACCGATTTTTCCGGCCTGCTCAAGGACGATGCCGCCCGGCTGCAGAAATTGGTTGAGGAACGATGCGGCTTCGACTCCTTCTCGCTGGAGCCGACCGTACAGTTCCGGCCGACGGTGAGTGGTGTCTCGATGACCGCTGCGGCACCGGGCCAACGGGCTGTGTCACTGGCTGCGGCCGGGGCGGGCCGGTCCCGCCGGATTTCGCTGGCGCTGTGGGAGGCCAGTCAGCAGCTTCTGTCGGAAGCAGCGGAGGACGGCGTCACAGGCGGTGTGATCATCGCCTATGACGAGCCCGACACGCATCTCGACTACGAGCACCAGCGTCGCATCATGGACATGATCAAGGTGTCGGCGTCCGCCGCACAGTCCACCGTGATCGTTGCCACCCATTCCCTGAACCTGATCGACGGTGTCGACATCCAGGACATCGTGCATCTCAACAGCAGGGACGGACGAGCCTACGTACAGTCGCTTGGCGCAGAGGACACCGACGAAGACACCCGGCGCTTTCTGTCGAACATGGCGGTTTCTCTGGGCTTCCGCAACAGTGTCCTCCTGCACGAGCGGTGTTTCGTCGGTGTGGAGGGCCCCACCGAGTACGCGGCGCTGCCGGCACTGTTCAAGCTGGCGTTCGGTTATCCGATCCAGTCCGCGGGCATCGCACTGTGGGACTGCGGTGGCAACGACGGCGCCCTCAACTTCGCCAAATTCCTCAAGAAGCACAAGCGCACCGTCTTGTTCCTGGTCGATGGGGACTCGATCCGCGACAAGGAGAAGGAGTTCAGCCTCAATCGTCTGGAGAAGTACGGTTTCACCGAGAAGGACTGCCTCTTCCTCGGAGACCCGAACGAGCTGGAGGACGTCTTCAGCGACGAACAGTGGGCCGACACCATGAACGCCGAATGGCCTCGCAAGGACGAGCAGCAGTGGACGCCCAAGGATGTCGCAGACCTGCGCAGCAGCGCCAAGTTCAGCAAGTCGCTTCACAGCCTGCTGTACCAGCACTCCGAACAGGCTCCGCGTAGAAAAGAGAGCATGGTCGTCGAGCTGGCACAGCGACTGCGGCAGCCCTCAGACGTTCCGCCTGCCCTGGTGAAGTCGTTCAATGACGCAATCAGGGTGGCCAGCGAGGCAGGGCTGCGTCATTGGTCCGAGGACGAATGAGCCAACCGTGCTGAACGGCGGGCTTTCATCCTGCTCAGACGTTGCTCACGGGTAGGAGCCTCCCATGAGTGCACTCCCGCAGAAGCCACCCACCGTCGGCCGTGTCTGCTCTTTTCCTCACCGCACCACCGGCACCCGGACGGCGCGGGTGGATCTGTATGCCGAACACGCACAGCCATGGCACGCCCCTCAACACTCTCCACTCGGTCCGTCACTGGCGTACTCAAAGAGTCCCATGGAGCACTGACAATCGGCAGAGCGAGCACCGAGCCAGGCAGGCGGAAATCAGCACTGTTGTGCCTGCCCTCATGGCTCTGTCAGCGCCCACAGCGCTGACAGAGCCCGCGCAAGTCCTATACGTCGTCGAAGCTGGGCTGACTCCATGGCTGGTCGGGGGGTGGACCTTGGGCGCCGAGAAGCTGAGTGATCTTGTCAGCTTCATCGCTTGAGAGATCGGAGAGCAGGCGCGTCGTTGTACCGAGGAGGGCGTCCAGCGGTACCTGGGTACGTGCGCCGCGGGCGCTGGCGATTCCGGTGCCGAACAGGCACTGGAGAGTCTCGCCGGAGGGGATGCGGGCTTCAGCCTCGATGACTCCCTCGGCCTGTCCCAGCGCGTCGCTGATGCCGTCGAGTTGGGCGTCGTGGGAGATGTCGTCGCCGGGGCCGCCGTATCCGACGTGGCGGTTCGTCACGACCATGCGAAGAGAGGTCAGCGGAATGCCGAAGCGGTCGGCCCTGTTCCTCACCTCGTCGAGGCGGGGCAGGTCGTGCTCCTGTCCCTGCGGGAGCTGGCGCCGGGACTGGGCCACCAGTACATGGAAACGCGGAGTCTGAAGGATCAGCTGTCCAGCCTTCACCGCCCAGCGCCACGGGCTGATGTCCGCGTCTGCCGCACCGGGCACGATCATGCAGACGCGGCTGGTCCAGAGCCGAATCGCCTCACGCATCAGGTGCTGGAGATTGCCGGTGCCGGCGGCCGGGGTGCGCAGCAGGACGGGAAGACTGATCATGCGGACGACCCGGTCCCAGAACGCGGCGTCGGCAATGTCCTCGGATTCCAGCAGGTACATCAGGGCCGTCTCGTCGAGATGGCCGACACCTCGCCGGGGTGCGGGGAAGCTGGCAAGCGTGGATCCGCCGCCCTGCCAGAGCGCAGCGAGGAAGGCTGACATCCGGTCGGCGACGTCGGTGGTCATCCGCGCGGTGAGGGCCTCGACGGCGTCGCGGGTGGGAACGCGTTCTCCCGCGCGAGCGGCCTCGGCTCCCTGGACGACCGTGTTCACGAACTCCTCGGTCGCCGCTTTGTCGAGGGTGCCGCGGCCGCCTTCGAGAACGGAGCGGGACACCAAATGGGGGATGCCAGGAGAGTCGTCGGCCGGCTGGAGCGCGCCGAGCGCGGAGGCGTCGAGAAGCAGCGCCGTGCTGCTGCCAGGCAGCGAGGGAAAATCCCCTTGTTGCCGGGCAGTGGGCAGTTGACCGAGAGCGAGAAGCACTGGCCGGTCGGCGCGGGGAAGGCGATGGAGGTCGTCCTCAAGTTCGCGCTGGTCCGATGTGGTGCGCAGATAGATGAACCGGCGCGGTGTGCGGGGTCTGCCGGGCCATTCGAGGACCATGTCGGGGACATGGGTGTGGTTGAAGAACTCGGTCCTGGTGATGGTGGCGCCGGGGTCCATGCGGCGCAGGTGCCGGGCGACGATGTCTTTGACCCGGGTGAACATCATCCGGTCGTCGGGCTCGTCCATGGCCTGGGAGATCGACTGTTCGACGATGTTCACCACGAGCCCTCTCTGCGGGTGAGTTCGGCGGCGACGATGGCTGCCCAGTCCTTGAGCGGCAGGAGGGTCTCCTGCTTGTCCGAGAGCACGATCAGCCACAGGCGTGCGGCGACCGACTGGGCAAGTTCAGTGTCCAGAAGTTCTCGGGCTTCCTCGGTGTCGCTGGTGCCGAAGACGCGGCTGCTGTGCTGAAGGACCGCGGCTTCCACCTGGCCGGGTGAGTTGAGGGTGGACCAGGAGTTCGCGCGGAAGGGTGCCCAGGTGATCCACATGAAGTGATCGCTGAGGTGGTGCTGGGCCTGGGCGGCTACGTAGCACTTGGCGAGGAACTCGTCGAACTGGGTTCCCTGATCGCTGGGTTGCGCGTAGTTCTTGACCTCCGCGCAGAACATGTCGTTCTGGTAGGGGTCGCCGCGCATGGCGCCCCCCAGGTCGAAGGAGAACGTCCGGCCTCCGTACGGCCAGGACAGAGTCAGCCGACGGCCGCAGGACTCCGAGTCCGTGTTCGCGTACGCGCCAAAGATACGCATCGTGCCTTCGAGCCACTGCTTGGCTCTGCGGGCCCCCGAGAAGCCCTTCACCTGAGCATCTTCGCCAACCACCACAGGCGTAGCTTAGTGCGATCGGATCATCACGATGCGCTCGAACGGGCCAATCCCCCGCCTCACCGACGCCCGCCGGCTCCGAGAAGGGGAGGCCCACGGCCTGGGAAAGTAAGCAGACGACAGGGTCGAAGACCGGACGACTCCTGCGAAAACGCCCGCCCGCAGCGGTGAACACGAGACCGTGGCGTAGTGATCCCTGACCTCGGCCTGCGGCGGACCGCTCCTCTGCGGAGGGAGACAACCTCGTCGCTGATCTGCCGCATCGCCAGCCACTACGGGATGGAAGCGAAGGTGCTGCGGTCGTACTGGAAGTGGCGCAACTACCCGCTTAGGCACGAGGGCGGAGGCGCACGGGCCGACGCCGAGGTGCTGCTGAACGCAGCCGGACGCCAGCTCCTGGCAGGCATATGCGGCGTCGAGGAAGACGTGCTGGCACGGGCGTTGCCGTCCTGGGAAGAAGGGGACGCCAAGCTGCGCGTCGAGGATGGCGATCCGGTGGGGCTGTGGCGGATCGGTGGCGCGGTGGCCGGCCCGGTGGCGTTCAGCTGCCGGCTGTGCACGGCCCGGCGCACGGGGACGGCCCTCCGGGCAGTGCGATACGCACCGCGGTGGGAGCGGGCGTGTGTTCGGCATGGGCGGTGGCTGCTGGCCGCGGACGCCAACCAGCCGCTGGAGCACCTCGACCTGCGTGGCCTGCCGGAGGTAGTGGCGGCGCAGCGGCGGTGGGCCTCGGTGGCGCGGCGGGCGGCGCGGGCCGGAGCGGAGCCGGAGCGGGTGTTCGCGCTGGCGCAGGCGGTGGTGGCCCGGTGGTGGGAGCAGGCCCTGCAGTGGGAGCGAGAGACGATCTGGCCGCGGCGCCTGCACCAGGTCGCGGGCGGGGATGCAGGTGGTGATCTGGAGCGGTGGCGGATCGTAGGGCGGGACGCGGTCGTCTTCCCGGAGGTGGTGGCGGTGGCCGGCGCACTTCTGGACCCGGCCATGGCCGAGCTGGTGTGGGCCGACAGCGGTGCCGGGCGGCCGCGGGCGCTTCCCGCCGACGGGATGTTCTGCCACAGGCTCGGTGAGCGGCTGGGGCGGGGATGGCTGGGGCCGCTGGCCGCGACGGACCACGGCGGGCCGCTCATCGCGTGGATGGGCAGCGTCATCCGCGTTCGCCGCGGCGTCGGCGGGCCGCCCGGGTATGACAACGACCCGTGGTGGCTGCGCCAGGAACACCAGAGCGCGACCATGGCCGGCCAGCTGCGGGTGCTGGGCAAGGAGAAGAAGGCGCCCGGCTCGGGGACGATGTGGCGGGCTGCGGTGCCCGCCGAGCAGCGCAGGCTGATCACCAGCGCTATCTCCAGCGCCGAGGAACCGCTGCTGCAGCTGCGCGGGGTGCAGACCGGTCCGACCGCCGAGGTCGCCCGACGGCTGCTGCACGGGCTCGGTCACAGTGCCGGCCTGATCGAGAACGCCTGGAAACGGACCGCGGTGGCGGCGGTGAACGGCGGGGTGCCGCTTCAGGAGGTGGCCCGGTGGGTGGACATGCCCGTTGAGGTGCTCAGCCAGATGCTGAGGGAGGGCAGGCAGGAGAACGGCGGCTGAGAGCGATGCGTCGACGGGCAGGTCGGCTGTTAGCTGATACGGCACTCGTTCGTGGCAGAAATACTGAAAACGGGGGCTTGTGTCGGCGGGAGCGGCTTGGCTGGCGCGGGTGACCAGCACAGGAGCGGCCCGACACCGGAGCCGGGCAGGGCGAGCGGCCGTGGACCAGGGCAGCGGGTTCGAGGCGGTGTTCCTCGACCCGGTGGGGCAGGCGGTCCAGCAGCGGTGGGCGGACGCCGCCATGACCGTCGCGTTCGAGGAACTGCCGCCAGTGTCGGCGTTCCCAGTGGTCCCGGGGCGGCGCTGGGGGCCGGGCCTGTGGTGGTCGGCGACCACCAGGCGGCACGTAGCCGCGGGGTCGAACGCGATGCGTGTCCAGCTGATGGTCCTGGACCGCGACCCGGACGTGACGGGGCTGGCGGGGCGGCCCGTGCGGCTGCTGTGGCGTAATCCCCGCGGGCAGGTGCGTTCCTGGGTGCCGCAACTCTTCGCCCGCCGTGCCGACGGCACCGCGCTGCTCGCCGACTGCCCCAGCCATCCGGAGGCCGGTGGCGAGCGGGCGGTGAAGGCCGCCGAGGCGGTGGCGCAGGCGTGCGCGCACCTCGGCTGGACCTACCGGCGCCTCCCACCGCTCGACGACGTCCTGGCCGCCAACCTCAAATGGCTGGCCGGTTACCGCCACCCCCGCAACGCCGGCCGCCGGGGGCTGATAACGGCGGTCGTCGAGGCGTTCACGCGGCCGCGGCCGCTGATCGAGGGCACCGAAGCGGTCGGCGACCCGATCGAGGTCCTCCCGTGCGTATTCCACGCTCTGTGGCACGGCCGGTTGACGGCTGGTCTGGACACGCCGCTGCACGAACGCATCCTCGTCGGCCCGCGAGGCTGGAGCGACCAGGGCAAGAAGGGCGGTGCCAGGTGAGCGCGCGGCGCAATTCCAGGCAGGCCGTGAAGGTCGGTGCTCACGTCCGCTTCCGTGACGTGAAGTGGCAGGTGGTCGCCCTTTCGGGACAGGACATCCACCTCCTCGGCCCGGACGGCGGTGGTGAGGTCGTGCTCGCTGGGCATCTGTTCGCCGACCCCGGTTTCGCCATCGTCGGGGCCGATGCGCCTCAGGCGGCCCCGCAGTGGGGCCTGTTCGAGACCGCTCCCGCCGCGGCGCGCGAGAAGGCGCTGGCCTGGCAACGGCACGTTGCGGGAAGTCGAATGCGGCCTGCCTGGCGGGCCCGGCAGCGAAGGGACGGTACGGGAGCAGTACGCCCCCGAACGGCACACGCTGGCCGAGCGGGAGCAGGCCAAGGCCGAGGAGCTGACCGCGCTCGGCTTCGGCCGGGTGTCGCGCACCACTGTGCAGCGCATGCGGCTCGCCTACCGCAAACAAGGCCTGTGGGGACTCCTCGACCACCGCACCACCCGCGCCTCCAGCCCCACCGGGCGTTCCGACGAACGGGTCGTCGCCGCCGTCCGCGAGGCACTGCGCCGCCGCCGCGGCCGCTCGAAGGGCACCGTCAACGGCCTGTTCCCGCTGATCAACCAGATCCTTCAGGACCGGCACGGCCCCGACACGGTGCCCGCGCCGTCGCAGGCCACGCTGTACCGGCTCGTCACCAATCTCGCCCGGCCCGGCGAACTGCCCACCGGGCCCGTGAGGCAGGTGCCCGCGAGTATGGACGGGCGGGCCTTCACCCCCGCCACGGCGCTGCGTCCCGGCGAGCAGGTCCAGGTCGACACCACCCGCCTGGACGTCCTCGCCCTCTTCGACGACGGACGCCTGGCCCGGCCCGAGCTCACCATCGCCGTCGACGTCGCCACCCGCGCCATCCTCGCCGCCGTGCTGTGCCCGAGTGCGACTAAGGCCGTGGACGCGGCGCTGCTGCTGGCGGAGATGGCCGTCCCGCACCCCGCCCGGCCGACCTGGCCGGACATCCTGCGCATGGACCACGCCCCCGCATTCCCCCACCAGCGGCTGGCCACGCTGGACGAGCGGCTGGCCGGGGCTGCGGCCCGGCCCGTCGTCCTGCCCGAGACGATCGTCGTCGACCGCGGCAAAGTTTTCGTCTCCGCCGCGTTCACCGCCGCCTGCGAGCACCTCGGCATCAGCGTCCAGCCCGCCCCGCCCCGCCCCGCGCCCCCACCGCCAAAGGCATCGTGGAGCGGACCTTCGGCACCATCAACGCGCTGTACTGCCAGCACCTGCCCGGCTACACCGGCTCCGACGTCACCCGCCGCGGCCCCGACACCGAGAAAGACGCCTGCTACAGCGTCGCCCAGCTGCAGGACCTGCTCGATGAGTGGCTGGTGCACTATCACCACCGGCCCCACGAAGGCCTGCGTCACCCGATGATGCCGAGAAAGGCCCTCACCCCGAACCAGATGTGGGCCGCGCTCGTCGCCGTCGCCGGACACGTCCCCGTCCCGCTCACCGGCCGCGACTACCTCGAACTGCTGCCCGTGCGCTGGCAGGCCATCACTCCCGCCGGCATCACCATCCACCACCGCACCTACGACCACGATCTCCTCGCCCCATACCGCGGCCAGGCCTCCCCCGTCGCGGGCCGGGGCGGGAAATGGGAAATCCACTACACCCCCCACGACCTGCGCCAGATCTGGATCCGCCTGCCCGACGGCGAGCTCACCGAAATCCCCTGGATCCACCGCGACCACGTGCACCAGCCGTTCAACGACCACACCTGGCAGCACATCCGCACCCACGCCCACCACCACAACCACGACGACAGCCAGCAGCATGAGGCCGACCTGGCCGACGCCCTCGACCAGCTCATGCGCCGCGTCCACAGCGGTCACGCCACCACCACCGAACAAGCTCTCCTCGCCCGCGCCACCACGCTGCCGGTTCCCGCCGCACGGTACCCGCAATACGGCACCGGCCCCATCACCGGCGAGTCGGCGCACCACGGCGAGGACGACAGCATCGACGACCTCCCCGAGGACGACACACGCCCCGCCGCGGCCGCCGGATTCGGGCTCTACGACGCATACGAGGAAGCCGACAAGTGGTGAATAGCCGCCCCCACCCCGCAGCGCACCAACCGTCCAGCGCACCCGCCGACGCAGGCAGTGGCAACACGGCCGAGCTGTCCTGGCCCCTGACCACCTGGCAAGGCTGGCACCGCTTCGCCACCACCGAGCCGCCCGCACCTCCCCGGCCCGGCGACCCGCCCCGCAGCACGGAAGAACGCCTCGCCTACCACTCCGCGTTCGTCACCATCCGCACCCCCGCCATCAGCCAACTCGCCACCCAGGTCCGCACCCTGATGATCCTCGGCCGCCACCAGCAGACCACCGCACGGCCCTCCCTCATCGTCACCGGACCCGCCGCAGCCGGGAAAACCACCGCCCTGCTCAACGTCGGCCGCACCTGCCACCTCGCCCACACCCGCAAAAACCCGCCCCCGCCCGGATCAGCCCACGCCACGGCACCCGTGGCGTACGTCCTCGTCCCGCCCGGCGCCACCGCGAAAACCCTCATCACCGAGTTCGCCCGCTACCTCGGCATCCCCGTGGCCGCCCGCATGACCCAGACCCAGATCACCGACGCCGTCTGCCACACCTACACCCAAGCCGGCGTCCAACTCGTCCTCATCGACGAGATCCACCGCCTCAACCCCCGCACCACCACCGGCGCCCAGGCCGCTGACCTACTCAAAGACCTCACCGAACGCCTGGCCGCCACGTTCGTCTACGCCGGCATCAACGTCACCGACACACCCCTGTTCAGCGGCACCCGCGGCGCCCAGCTCGCCGGCCGCGCCACCCTCATCACCTGCGGCCCCCTCCCCGCCCGCCACGGCACCCGCGAACCCTTCCGCGACGTCATCACCGACATCGAGAACGCCCTCGACCTCACCCACCACAAACCCGGCACCCTCCCCCGCCACACCGCCTACCTCCACCAGCGCACCGCCGGCCGCATCGGATCCCTCACCCGCCTCATCCGCCAAGCAGCCATCACCGCCATCCACGACGGCACCGAACGCATCACCAAAACCGCCCTCGACGCGGTACAGCTCGACCACCTCGCCGAACAACACAGACGCCCCACCCGCAACCGCTAACCCCCACCCACCGAACAGGACAAACAGCCCTGACCAGCGAAAACACCAACCGAGCCTTTACACGCCAGCGAAACCCACAACGAACCCGGCCCCACTCAGCACACACGACACAACCCCAGCTCACACCCCCAACTGCCCCCCGGAACCGCGCACCCGGCCACTCTCAACGAACCCACAACACACCAGGCCAGCAAGCCCGCGATACACCAACAAATCCCCCTCCGAGCGTTACCGGCGTGACCTGCCACGGAATGGACATCGGACGATGGCTCATGAGGAACCGTCAGCCCGGCGTCTGGCAGGGACTGATGGACGGGCAGCGTGAACGCCTGGATCAACTCGGCATCACACCGCTCACCCCGCCCGCGGGGCCGGAAGGGCCCGCGAGGCCATCCAAGACGCCCGTAGGGGCCTTCGAGAAGGGCGTCGCGGCCCTCGCCCAGTACAAGGCCCGCACCGGTTCTGTGAAGGTCCCCAGGGCTCACACAGAGCGGCTGGGAGACGGAACCGAGGTCCGACTTGGGGTATGGATCATGAACCAGAAGACCCGCCGGGCAAAGCTCACCACCGACAGACTCGCAGCGCTCGCCAATCTCGGCATCGACTGGGTGTGACGGCGAACGAGGAAATGTGCCGTTTTCGGCCGGCGTTGCACTGTAGCTGGGTCACGGCGGCGGAGGTGGGGCGGCGAGATAGGGCGCGAGTTGGGCTTCAAGATCCGCGACGTGCTTGTCCAGGAAGCGGTTGTTCTGGCGGGCGTTGGCCAGACGATCTTGGAGGCGTTGGTTGTCCTGGGTGAGCTGTCGTGCTTGCTGCTTCAGGCTGGTGTTCTCGGTGACGATCCGCTGAAGTGGGCCTTTGGGGAGATCGTGTTCGAGGTCGCGGAGCTTGCCGAGGAGTTCTGTGATGCGGGTGCGTTGAGTGAGGATTTCGCGCTGTGTCTGGGCGAGTGCCTCTTCGGCATTGAGGGCGCGTTCTCTCCAGGCAGGCTGTGTCGGCTGCGTGTGGCTGCGGCGGTTGGAAGGTTCGGGGTGAGAGCTGCTTGTGCGGACGGCCTGCTCCACAAGGGTTCTGGCTTGCTGGTTTTGGTAGAGGAAGGTGCGTGAGACGCGGGCGGTAGGGGCAACGGCTGCAACGGTGACAGGGGTATGGTCGCGCGCCATAGCCGCCAGGGCGGTCTGGAGGCGTTGAAGCATCTTGGGTGGCTTGGCGGCGGGGTCGTACGGCCGCGTCGGTGCGGGAAGTCCTCATGGCTGCCCTGTGGTGTCGTCGGGGGCTGGCAGTGCTGCGAGGTCTCGGGCGCGGAAAGCGGTGCTCCAGGTGCGGTGGAAGTAGTCCTGTGGGCGTCGCAGGTCGAGGGTGCGGGCTTCGTCGAGGATGCTGAGGGCGGCCAGTGCGTGCTCGGGTCCTTTGATGGCCTGGGCGGTGGGTTCGAAGACGGTGTGGAGGTAGTCGGCAGTGGCATCGTCGGGGGTGTTCTCGGCGATGGAGCGTCACGCCTGCCGTCGGCTGTGCCAGTAATACGCCAGCGGAGGCGGCAGGGACACCGCGGGGCCACGGCCCTCCTGGCCGACTGACAGGTGGGCGGCCCGTCTGTCGCGGAGACCGCCCGAGAACTGGCCGACACCGTGCTGGCCGGACCGGACGGGTCCGTCCGCCCCTTCTCTTCCATGGAAACCACCGCACGGCAGTGCGCGGCTTACCTCACAGCGTGCTGCAACGACCACGGCAGCGTGAGCACAGGCGAGCCGACCAGCCTCCTATGCGAACGTGTCGCTGCGCACCTGCTGTTGTGGGCCGAAGATCGCAACGACATTGCCGACGGACGCTCCGAGGCCGTTCGCGCCCTGTCCATCCTCGCTGAAACCCTGTCGGCGCCTGTCCGAGACGGCACATGCAAACGGCTCATGGGACCTATACCAAGATCTCACAGAGCAGCTGGCCAACGCCCTCGACGGACACACCCAGCACCCCCTGAGCCGCTACAAGATCAACACTGGAGGAGACTGGCGTCTGCCCACAGAAATTCTGCACGCCACCGCCGTCCTGGCCACCAGCGCCGAACAAGCCAAACGCGTCGAACAGCGCCTGCTCCCCCACCTGACCCATCCCGAACAAAAACCAGACCACGGCCGGCTCCAGGCGCAGACCGTGCTCACACTCGACCGCCTGCCCCCCACGCCAACGTCCCTGACGGCCACCCACCCCTCACCACTCATCCGGCAGACCGCCGTAATCTGCTGGGGCCGCGCCGATCACCGGGATCCTTCCCTGGCACGCGTCTTCGCCGAGGACTCCAACACCGGCGTACGCCACAACCTGGCCCGTACTCTCGCTGAGCTCCCCCCAGGCGAGCGCCTGAAGTACGAAACCGTCACCGAACGCCTCCGTACCGACAACAGCGCACGTGTCCGCCGAGCCACCGCGCTGATTCCGTAAACGCGACGCTCAACGCCACAAAGCTGCGCCCGAGGCACCAACGGCATACACGTCATCGACCCCGTGACTGTCACCTCAAACCATGCGTCGCAAACATGTCCGCGACGCATCGGAGCAGCTCAAGAACATCCCGATCATCTTCAGGGTCGGTAAAATGGACGAGGCACATCGGACTTCGGGGTCGATGGGGAAGGCGTGGGCCGATATCCATGACCAGAGCGTGATCCCCTCGCGCCGTCGGCTGTATCTGACGGCGACGCCGCGGATCTGGGAGGAGCGGCTGAACCCGGGAGGTCGCTGAGGGGATGCGGAATCCGCTACCACCCGAGATGGCGGCAGAACGTCCTCAACACACCCGTGCGCTCAGAATCACAGCACCGACGCAGTGCACGGCATCGCCAACCGGGCACGGATAGAGCGACGCGTCGTCACCGATCGGAGGCCCATGCCGCACGATGAGAAAGACAACCCCGCCACCCTCCTGCCCCTGCTGCGCACCAGCGTCGACCGGTTGCTCGCGACGGCGGCCGCGCTGTCGGACAAGGACGTACGGGGCCCCTCCCTGCTGCCCGGCTGGACCCGCGGCCACGTCCTGACCCATCTCGCTCGCAGCGCCGACTCCCGCACGCGGCTGCTCACCTCCGCCCGTACGGGAGCCGACCTGCCGCAATACGCCGACGAGAACCAGCGGGAACGGGAAATCGAGGAGGGCGCCGGACGGCCTGCCAACGCACTCCTCGACGACATGGCCACCGCGCTGCGCCGCTTCCTCTCCGCGGCGGAAGACCACCCGTCTGACGCCTGGGACGTGCCGGTGCGCTGGCTCGGGGGCGGTCTGCGGCCGGTACGCGGCGCTGTCGCCAGCATGTTGCGCGAGGTCGAGGTGCACCACACCGACCTGGACGCCGGACACCGTCCGGTCCACTGGCCCGCCTCGTTCACCGCCCGCGAACTGGAGACGACCACCGCGCAACTGCGTACCGAGCCCACCGTCCCGCCCATGACGCTGTGCGCCGACGAGGACCAGGTCCCACGGGTGATCGGCAACGGCCCGGGGCCGCGGGTGGCCGGCCCGGCGGCTGAGCTGCTGGGCTGGCTCACCGGGCGGACCGACGGGCACACCTTGACCGTCGAACCGCGAGGGCCCCTACCGACGCTGCCGACCTGGCGAAGCTGACCGTCACAGCCGTGCCTCACGGGGCGAGGTCGAGCCGGGCGGCGTTGAGGAACATCTCTGGCTGCTTCAACAGCCCGAGGTCGACGAGCAGCCCGAGGGAAGGCTCGAAGGACAATGATGGGGTCGCGCCGCTGACCGTGGCCGCTTGGTCCAGGCGGTTGCCCCGCAGCGCACTGACCGTCTCGGTGTGTCCTTGCGCCGGGTGCTCGATGATGCTCCAGTGGGCGCCACCCGGCGTCCAGCAGGTCGAAGATGCGCTGACAGGTGGCGTTGCCGTCGGCCGCTGCTCTGCTCCCGCCGTGGGCCACGGCGGACGGGTGCCTCCGTCATCCCCACGCCACGGCGTGGTTCAGGGTGCCGTCCGTGAAGCCGATGAAGAAGCCCAGGGTGGTACGGGTGGCTCCGTGGACCTCTTCGATCTCGTGATAGTAGGTCGGGTTGATGAGGTAAACGTCGTATGTCTGCGGCCGGAAGATGTGCCGTGGCGCGGTGGCGACGACCTCGCTGCGGTAGCCCAGTTCGCCTGGGACCTTCCACCGCTCGTCGCGCGGTTCCCACGGTTTCCTGTAGGTGACCAGCTCGCCGCCCCAGTCGCACTCCTGGAGGCAGACGATGCAGCTGAGTTGGCCCACCACGTCGGCCACCCTCCAGGCCGTGCCTGCCGCGTCGCGGGCGATGTGGTCGTTGTGCAGGGGGTTGCGCACGCCATCGGCGTGCAGGCGGATGACGGCCTCGCCGTACGAACGGCCGTCCGGCCCGCTCGCCGGTTCCAGGGCGGCGAGTTCGAATGTCTGGCGCAGCGCAGCGCGGACGCGGGCGGGCAAGTCGAAGCCGGCGTGGGCCATGCGCTCGTTGGCGCGGGAGGCGATGTCGAAGTAGTCCTGGGCATCGTCGAGGTGGGCGGCCAGGTAGGGGCCGACGGTGGTCAGGGAACCGTTGGTGTAGTTCACGGTCGAGGCGAGGCTCAGCAGGTCGTGGGCCTGTCGGCGGGCTGTGTCTAACTCTTTCTCCCCCAGCAGCCCGCGGAGGCGGACGACCGGGGTCTCGCCCGTGATCAGTCGGCGAAGTGGTTCGGCCCCGAGGACGGTGCCGTCCGATATGTCGTAGGTGGCGCGGTTCCACGTGGGTTCATGCTGCACGGTGCGAGCTCCTCTCGTGCAGGGCGAAGGGCAGTTCGATGACGGTGGCCGGCGGGAGTGTTTCCCAGCGATGGACGTCGGCGAGCGCGGGGATGGGTTCGGAGGCGATGATCTCGGCCTCCGGCAGGCGGAGCCTGCGGAGTGTGAAGTACTGCTGGTAGGGGGCCTGCGGCGCGGTCCAGTGCACGACGTATGCCCGTCGGGGGTTGAGCAGGAGGGCGTTGCCGCTGGTACCGCCGGGTGGAATGGCTCGTAAACGCGCCAGAGTTCGTTCGATGTCGAGTTCCTCTTCTCCCCGTGGCAGCAGGTAGTCGAAGTACTCGGCCGAGTCGAAGGCCGACGCGCTCAGGCCGAGACTCTGGTACACGGTGGGCAGGAAGCCGTTGTGCATGAAGTACCAGGGGCCGGAGTCGTCCAGGCGTTCCAGGGGATGGGTGAAGCGCGGACCGATCCGGTCCGGCAGGGTGGCGTGCCGGACGTGGAGAGCGAGCATGTCGGTGCGCAGCGCATCCATCCCGGCGTCCCTGCGGCTTTCGGCCAGTGGCCGGTGGTCCCGGTGCGTGGCCAGGGTGCCCTGGGCGGTTCGCCAGACCGCGCCCCAGCCGTTGGGGTGGACGCGTGTGGGGACATCGTCCAAGGCTGTGACGCCGGTGCTCATGCCGAACGCGGCGTCGAGGATGGCGGCTGGGTCGAAGCGGCCGCACGCGATGATGAAGCGGCACATGGGTCCTCCCCTTGAGCGGTGGCACAGTGGGTGAGCAGTCGCCGGGCGCCCTCTCGCGTCTGCGCCTGGACGATGACGCGCCCGAGGACGACAGCGTGACGCTGTCGGTCGGAGACGAGGGCGGCGGCGTGTGCGGGGTCGAGGGAGACCTCGCCGGGCACCGGGGCGGCCGGCAGTATGTCCACCGAGGCGTCGGTACGGGCGAGTCGGGCCGCGCGGTCGAGTTGGGCCGGGCGGGTGCAGGCCAGTTGGCCGAGGAAGGGCCCCTGGTTCTCTGGGGGCGCCTGGAGGTCGGGGGGCGATACCTCGCCGAGGTGGACGCCGAGCGCGAGATCTGCCCAGCGGACGCCGAGGGCCCGCTCGGTGAGGGCCACCAGCCCTCCTCCCGACAGCCGGAATCCCATCTCGACGAAGTACAGGCCGCCGTCACGAGCGGCGATCGCGTCGAGGTGGAAGGGCCCGTCGTGGTAGCCGAAGGCCTTCAGGCAGGTCTGCGCGAGGGCCGGCAATCGCGGGTCGGCCGTGGCCGGTGGCATCACCAGGTGGCCCGCTTCGCGGAAGCCGCACCATTCTTCATCCGGCGCCGGTTCGAGCAGCACCAGCTTCTCGCAAACACTGAGTACGTGGGCCTGGCCGTGCCGGGCGACGCCCTGCACCGAGAACTCCGTGCCGGCCACGTACTCCTCGATCAGCGTGCCGGTGAAGGCGCCGCCGCCGTAGTTGACGGTCCGCGCCAGGACGCGCCGGGCGCGCCGCTCTTCCTCGGCGTCCTGGACGAGGAAGACGCCGAGCCCGCCTCCGCCGTCCACGGGCTTCACCACCCGCGGGTAGGGGACGGCGGCCTCCGAGGGGTCCTGTCCGCCGAGTGCGTGGCGCGGCTGACTAACCTCCGGTGCCGATCGCGCCAGCGCTGTCCGTTGGCCGGCCTTGTCCGGGGCGTGGAAGGGCGGCTGGTTTGCGGAGGCGGGAGGCACGGACAGGGCCGCGGCCGCGTCGAAAGCGGCGGCCGCGTAACGTTCGAAGCCCGCGAGCAGGACCGCGGGGCGCACGCCGGCGGTGTGCAGCGCGGCCAGGAGCCGACGGGGGTCGTGTGGGCGTTCGACGGCGATTTCCTCGTCGAAGGAGGCGCGTCCCAGCTGCCTGCGCCATGCGAGGTAGCCGGGGGTCTCCACGAGCACGGCGGTCATGCCCCGGGCGGCGGCGCCGGCCCGGTAGGGGTCCAGGCCGTCCCGGGTGGCACCCACCTGCACAAGGGCCGGAGCGGAGGCGGCCATGCCTCACCGTCCCGACAGGAGTTCGTAGACGATCGGCCCGTTCGCGCTGTGCTGCGTACGTATCCGCTCCTTGTGCGGATCGTCCTGCAGGACGAGGTCCAGCAGTTCACCGGCTTGCGGCTGATCGCTGGCGTACAGCTGCCGCATCTGGGGAACCGACAGACCACTGATGTCCTCCAGGGTCGCGCCCAGTTCGTCTGCGGCCGTATCCGGCCCGCTCGTGGGAGCGGACAGCAGGGCGCGGATCTCGGCCTCCCGACCGGCCAGTGCAGGGTGCTCGCACCGGAGGAAGGTGCTCAGCGTCTGGCCGCGGGCCGTGAAGGGGGCGTGGACGAGGCAGACCAGATGCGTGCCGGTGAGCCCGTACGCCTCATGAGCGAAACTTTCCACTGCCTGCCGTACGGCTGTTCGTCCCGTTGTGCTCTCGTAGCGTTTGGCCATGTGGTCGATGAGCCGCTGCGGAAAGTCCTTCTGCCGCATCAGCCGCAACGCGAAGGCCACGTACTCGTCCATGCCGTCGTCATAGGTACGGCCGTAGACGTGCTCACAGGTCAGACCTCGCAGATGGGCCATGAGAGCGGGGTTGGCGCAGTCGGACTCGGTGAAGCTGAAGGCGAGGTCGTCGAAACGGAACCCCAGGAAGTCCGTGAGCAGGGCCCAGTGACTGCCGGAGTCGTAGCTGGTGTCGTCGAAGATGGAGAAAAAGGACAAGTCGGCGGGTACGTCGGCGTGGACACCACGGTCGTCGGTGGGCGTGTCCTCGCCGTGGATGGTCCGGGCGTAGGTACGGCCGACGGCGTCCAGCGCACCGAGCACACGAGGGAAGCCCGACCGCTGCTGGGCCCGCGGGTCACGGCCGACCTGGCGGGCCAGGCGGTTGATCCACACCGCGTAGTCGCGTTGTTCCTCCCGTGAGTCGCCGGTGACGATGAGGTCGGCTCCACGGCCGTGGGCGGCGGCGAGGCCGAAGGAGTTCACCATGGACAGGTTGCATGCATTGCAGAAGGTAGGACGGGCCTGGGCAGCGGTGCGGTGACCCGTCATCAGGATGTCGGCGCGGCTGCGAGCCGTCACCGCGGGGTCCGGCGGCAGGTCGGGGCGGAAGGGGTGGATCAGGTCGCCGTCAAGCAGCAGCAGTTCACAGGAGGGGTCCTCGTACATGCCCAGTGCGTGGTAGACCCGGTCGATATTGTCCATAACAGCGCGTGGCATGCCCGGGTGCCGGTTGGTCGCACTGCGAAGAGTGAACAGGATTCCGTCCCGTTCGGCCAGGACCAGTTGGACAGCGCGTATGAAGGCGAGCGTGTAACTGCTGTCCTTACCGCCGCCGTAGCCCACCAGGACGGTCCCGTCCGTCGCCGAGCCGTGCTGCTCCAGCACCTCCCGCAGGCGATCAGCGGTGGTCTTCGTCGCGGCGCGGTCCTGGTCGGACAGGTGGTCGAGGAGATGGGCGAGCACGGCGGAGCGGCCGGTCGCCGTAGGGGCGGGAGTGGTCAGGGTGTCATCCAGGGACATGGGGCCTCATTGGGGTCGGAGTGAGGGGTCTTGCCGGAGCGTGTGTCACTAGGTGTGATGGGGGGCCGAGGTGCTGGTGAATACGGCGTAGCGCACCTCGCAGGTGCGGCTGCCCGACTCGTCGCCGAACCACAGTTGGTGCGGGCCTGGGAGCATCTCGCTGATCTCCAGCAGTGCGTCCGCGGGCACGCCCGCCGCCATCCGGGCGAGTTGCCCCACGAGCAGCGGGCTGTCCATGTCGCAGTAGACGGGCTTGGGTTCGCCGGGGCAGCGGACGTAGATGTGGCGTGGCAGGCGGAGCCGCTCGCGCAGTGCCTGCAGGCGGACGAAGGCATCCGGCTCCTCGGCGACGGTGGCCGCGGCAACGGTGGCCGGGTCCAGTCGCCACAGTTCGCGCTGGAGTACGACGTCGCCGACGTGGACCCGCGGCACGTGCGTACGACCGGAGCCGTGGACGGCGCTCGCGTCGGTGGTCGTGGGAAAGCCGAACGGTGCGAAGGGGTTGTGCCGCAGCATCGGCCAGGCCAGCGGCGGGAGGACGAGCCGCAGCCGGGTGCCGTCCGGAGCGGTCAGCCGTAGTCGGCCGTCGGTCAGCTCCACCGAGAGCTCCGCCAGCCGCAGCCGGTTCGGCGGTGCCGCGCCGGACCGGTCGTGTGCCTCGATGTCCAGGCCGAGCGGGGTGATGCGGGGGAACGTCTTGTTCAGGTGGCACTGCGTCACGTCGGCGATCACCTCATCCGGCTCCACCAGGGCTGCGTACCGCCGCGCCATCTCATGGCGGTAGCCGGGGAAGGCCTCGTCCACGAAGGGAGCGATGGAGCCATGGCTGAGGTGGTCGTCCATCGCGTGCAGGTCCCCGATGACGAGCATCGCCTCACCGCGGGCCAGGTGTTCCGGGCTCTCCGCGGCGATCATCAGGTCGGGGTTGCACACGGCCGGCTCGTCGAGTCCATACCGGTCGAGCAGGGCTGTGACGCGGGCCCGGTCCACTCGGTGTTCCTGGCTCGTGGAGCCGGCAGGGGGCAACAGGGCGCTCTCCAGTTCATCGGCGACGGCGCGTACGTGTGCCTCGCAGTCCCGGTAGTCCCGTTCCAGGGCGTCGAGGTCGGCGACGAAGGCGCTGAGGTAGTCACCGGCCGTTACCCGGGCCCCCGGGCCGAAACGTCGTTCGAACCACCGGGTCAGCAGTTCGCGCTCCAGGCTCAGGCGTCGGCGCGGCCGCAGCAGGAACAGGTCATAGAGCAGGCCCAGGTCGCCGCTCATGCGGCTGACCAGCGGCTGCCCCAGCACCAGGTCGCCTGCGACACCCACGCAGTGCTCGTGGAACACGCTGTTGTCGCTGTAGAAGCCGTGCCGGGGGCGGTGCGACTGCTCCCCGGTGATCTCGGTGAACAGCTGCTTGAGGGCGTCCAGTGCCCGCGGCCGTGCGTCGGGGCCGGCCGCCTGCAGGTCGGCGACGGCCTGGGCGAGGCGGGCGCACTGCCGCACGGCGGGGTGGTCACCGCCCAGGGGCGCCAGTCGCGTGCGCAGCGCCCCTAGGGCGTCCTCCACTCCGTACGGCAGGTCCGGACCGTCGACCAGGGCACCCGCCTCCCGCAAGGTGGTGATGTGCCGTTCGACCACGTGGCCCGGCCGCCCCGTCAGCGAGGCGAGTTGCCCGATGCTCCGGTCCCCGTCACACAGGGCGAACAGCCGGGCCGGCTCGGGGTCGAGGACTATCGGCGGCACTGGGCGGACCGCCTCACGCACCGCGGTGCTCATGCACCGCTGGTCGAGGCGTACCAGGTGCACGGTGTCCCCCCTCATCTGGGCTCCAGGGGCCCGGCGGGGCCGCGCGAGCAACCGCACATCCTCGTGATCGCGGCCGAGGGCGGCGGCGACAGCCTCCACTGCCCAGCGGGACAGCTCTGTGTGGCGGCGCAGCCGGAACGGCTTCCACTCCACCCCGTCGCGGGTGGCGTCCAGGCGGGCCGGTGCGAGGGGGCCGAAGTGGCTGGTGGTGTCGTTCTTGGCGCACACGCGCTGCAGGTAACGCACCAAGGTCGTCAGGTTGTTGCGGTCATGTTTGCGCCAGGTCGCGGAGCCCGGGTCGGCCCGCCGTAGCCAGCGCACCAGACGGGAGTGTGCCGACTCGTTGGAAACCAGCAGCATGTCCTGCAGGGAGGGGGTGTTACGGAAAAGGTCCAGGACCTGTGTGGCGCCGTTCACGGCCGCGTGGCTGTGGGCCGCCCGGTAGGCGCGCTCGGCGTCGTCACGACGGCGTAATGCCTGGGCGTACCGGTGATGCGTCTGGGCGAATGGCGGGGACAGGGGTTCCTCTCGCGGCGGGTAGGGGCGGCCCCGGCGCAGTGCGCGCAGCAGGGAGCGATCCGCGGCACCGGCCGCCTGCCCGCGCAGTTCCTCCGCCTCCCGGGCGAAGGCGTCGACCTCGCTCCGCGCGGCCAGGAGGTGGCGTGCGAGGTCGACGCAGCCGGAGCCGTCCAGCGCCTGTAGCCAAGAGAAGGGGTAGCCCGCCATCCGCAGGACGGCTACAGAAGCCGGTTGCCAGGTCAGGGTGGGATGCCCGGTCGTGGGCCGGGCGGCGGTGTCGGGAAGGCTGGCAGTCATGGGGCTCCTCAAATGCCGCAGGTGAGTGCGCTACCGGTGTCAGGACACTGATTCGTGCTTGACCGTCTGTTCCGACAACACGACGCGACGGGGATCGCGCCCGGCCCACCGAGCCAGGGGGCCGACCGGCGCCGCGCTGAGCAGGAACAGCACCCCCAGCAACACCCAGCCGGTCTCCCGCAGCCCGCTGACCAGCGCGGTGACCAGGGCAGGCCCCAGTGCGGTGGTGCCGGACTCGGTGGCCGCCGTCAGTCCCTGGTATTGCCCCTCGGCTTCCTTGACCATGAAGCCCAGGGAAAGCCCCCACCGGGAGGAGACGAAGTACAGCTCGCCGATGATGTGGGCTCCCATTCCCGTCAGAATGATCAGAGTGGCAAGCAGCGGGTGGTGCGCCCAGGCCGCCATGGCAAAGATCACGCAGCAGGCGGCGAGGGCCAGGGCGGAGATGCGGCTGGCGCGCACGGAGCGCGGGATGTTCACCGCCTGCCTGGTGACGCGCACCTGGAACAGGGCGATCGCGAGAGAGCTCACCGCGACGGCCAAGCCGACCGTCCACAGCGGGGCGCTGGTCCCTTCCATGATCCACAACGGCAGTCCGCTGGACAGCAGCGCCCAGCACAGCGCCAGCAGCGATGTGACGCTCATCAGCGAGAGGTAGGGCAGGTCGCGCAGCACCGCGGTGCCCGAGTGCTGCCGTTCGACGGGGGTGGGCGCCACCGAGGGCAGCGTCAGCATCAGCACGGCGGTGACGAGGAACGTGGACGCGTTGACCAGGATCGACGCGATGAACACCCAGTGGCGGCCGTCCGCCAGTACCAGCATGGCGACACCAGCACCCGCGGCATAGGCGATGTGCTGTACGACGCGCCCCTGCGCCAGGACACGCAGCCTGTCATCCTTGTCCAGCAGCTGGTAGACCAGGCTGACCCGCACGCCGACGCCGGAGCTCTGCACCGCGGAGTAGCAGCACGACACGATGAGCAAAGACCAGAAGTCCCCCGCGAAGATGTAGGCGACCGAGGCCAGCCCGCGCAGCGCGATGACGACGACGAGGACCTCCCGCGGGCCATACCGGTCGGCTGCGGTGCCGACAGGCACGGCGGCGAGGAAGCCCGCCACACCGCCGATACCGATGGCCAAACCCATACTTTCGGCGGGGATGTCCTGCACCCGGGTGAAGAAGATCGCCCAGATGCTGAACCACAGGCCGTCTCCGAAGCCGTTGACGCCCTGTCCGGCCAGTAGCCGCAGGACGATGCCGCGCTTGCTCATCGGTGCTCCATGTCCTTCGTCCCGGTCCTCACGCCGCCACGGCGACGTTCTGCGCGGCTCCGTGCCGCTCCACGCTGATCACCCCGTCCTGGCCGTCGTCGAAGTACCGCGCCAGGCAGCCGGCCGGCGCGTCACCGATGACGAACGGTCCCAGCACGGGCGCCACGCGGGACGTGTACACCTCACCGTTCTGGGCCAGGGTGGACACCGGGTACCGCAGGGACTCCACCCGCTGCTGAGCGATGCTGTCCTGGCGGACCACGGCCTCGCGCACGGCCTGCGCCCAGGAGGCGGCGTCGCTGTCGCGGCCCATGATCACCTGCTCCCCCTTCATGCCGGTGGCGCCCTTGAGCAGGAACTCCTCGGGCCGTGCGAGCAGCAGGTCCGCCAGCGGCCATGTCCTGCCCTCGTAGACCACGTCGCGGTCACCGGTGACGCGGGTCCAGGGAACGTAGTGGTCCACGAGCCGGCGTTCCTCCTCTGTCAGGGCGGGGTGGCCTTCGGAGGCGATTCCCAGAAGCTTCTTGTTGAACAGCAGGGACGACGTCTCGGAGGCGACCAGCTGGCATCCGGCCTTGATGACCTCGCCCACCGGCGAGAAGTCCACGCCGAGTTCGGTCCACTCCTGAACGGTGAAGTGGCGAAGACCGACCGGGTAGCGCAGTCGGCCGCCAGGCCCGATCACGCCTTCCACCAGGTCCTCCGGCTCTAGGAAGACCGCCTCGAAACCCCGCTTGCGCAGGTAGTCCACTTCGACGTCGAAATAGCGGGTGCTGCTGACCCCGCGCACCAGGTCGGCCACACTGCCCTGCAGGACGACCGCGTGCGGCACTCCCTCGGCGCGGCACATACTGTCGAACATGTCGGCGCGCGCCGTGAACGGGCGGTAGGCGAACAGGTGCTGGTCGCTGTAGATCGCGTCCACCCAGGTGTCGGCCAACAGTTGGGTCTGCACCGCGGCGCCCACCCCGCCCCCGGCGTTGTACTCGATGAACTTCACGCCGTCGGCTGTGACGAAGGCATCCGGCCGAGCGATGCACGCGGCGTAGCGCCACTCCCACGCCTCGTCGGAGGTGAACAGGGGGCATTCGGCGGGGTCTACGCCGAGTACCGCGAGCCGTTCGGCACGGTCGCCGCCGAGGTGATACGCCACTTTCGTCAGCACCCGCAGCACCCGGGCGGCCGCCGTATGCAGCTCCTCGTAGACCGGACGGTGCAGCAATACCGGCTGCAGGGGGACGGCCCTGGGCGGGAAGGGCACGTCGCGCATTCCGTGGAGCAGCTGTTCACGGACCCCTTCCGCGGAGGAGGCAACGAGGTGGGTTCCGGTCGGCCGCAACGATGTTCGGGGCATACGGGGCTTCCCTCTCCTGGGCGCGAGTAATCAGACGGCGGTGTCCTGAGGGCGTCGACCCCAGGCCTGGAAGAGCAGCGGATGGACGACCACGGTGCCGGGTTCCGCCAGGTGGTGCCGGAGCTCGGCGACGCAACGGTCGAGTTCGCCGGATGTGATCAGTCCACGGTCCACGAGGGAGTTCCGGCACAGCTCGGCCCGCTCCACCAGCAGCGTCTGGTAGGGGTGGTCGGGCTGGAACACCCGGGCTGAGGCGTCCACCTGCACGTCCACGAGGCCGGCGTCGCGCAGCAGCCGCGGCAGTCGGCGGCCCAGGCGTACGTCCATGCCGTTGAGCCGCCACAGTTCGGAGATGACCTCGACCAGCCGTTCCCACGCCGGGTGCGGCGGATCGCACAGCCGGGTGACCCAGTCGACGTCCTGCACGGCGACGATCCCGCCGGGCCGTGTCAGCGCGACCATCTCTTGGAGGACGGCGTCGGAGTGGGGCACGTTCATCAGCACCAGCCGGGTGTGCACGAAGTCGAAGGTGGCCGGCCGCTCCCCGCTCTTCGCGGCGTCGCCGTGCACCAGCCGGACGTTGTCCAGGCCGCGGTCGGCGGTCTCCAGCCGGGCACGCTCCACCATCTCCGCCTGTACGTCGAGCCCGACGACCTCCCCGTCCGCTCCGACGCGCTCGGCGAGCAGGTCGACGATGCCCAGCGGTCCGCAGCCGACGTCGAGGGCTCGGGCGCCGGAGCCGGGGCCACACCGCTCCAGCAGTCGCTCCGCCTCCGGGCGGAACAACTCGCCCTGGAAGAGCATGCGGTCCAGCTCGCTGGTGGCGGCACCCATGAGGTACCTGTCTGCCACGGTCACGGGGCGACTCCTTGGAGTGAGGGTTCGGGGGACGGTCCGGCCGGCGCCGGAACGGGCAGGGAACGCAGCCGGTCCCGCAACCGCAGCAAGTCGTCGCGCAGCCAGGTCAGGTCGGTCGCGGACCACTGGCCGGGCGCGTCCGGCCAGTGGCGGCGCAGCGCGGCCAGCGCTGGCTCCTCCAGCCGGACAGTGCCGTCGGAGTCGACGGCGGCACCGTCGAGCCGACCGCGTTCGGTGTTCCAGGCGATCGCCTCGCTGCGTGTCACCCCGGGCGGCAGCCGCAGGTCGACGCGCCGGTGTCGCACCGTCACGGGATAGCCGCCGGGCAGACCTGCGGGTGCCGGCAGATGGCCGTGGTGGGTGGGGCCGGCGCCCACCAGGGCGGCCAGCGGCGCGGCGGCCGCCGCGGCGCCGACCTCGTTGAGGTGAGCGCGATCGCGGCGACGGAGCGACGCGAGGTGACGGGTGAGGTCGGTGCCCTCGCCGTCCAGCCACGCCCGCGCTTCATCGGCGGGAGACGCCGGCGTGTGCAGGTGGGCGTGGTGGGCCAGCAGTTGGAGGGGACGCTGGCCAACGAGGTCCAGTCGGGCCGCGAGCACCGCGGCAAGGGTCGCCACGTTACCCAGTCCACAGGTCACCGGGGTGCCAAGGGCGGCGAGCACGGGATTGACGGCGTCCGGGAAGCAAGCGTTGACCAGCATGGTGTCGGGTGTGACCCGTCGGCAGGCCTGGCCGTAGCGCAGCACGTGGGTGGCTTGCAGCGGCAGTGTCAGACCGAAGCCGGCCTCCGCCAGCAGGGCGGTCCAGGCGGACGGAGCGGTCGTGCGCTCGGCCGGGCTGTGTTCGGAGGTGCAGACGACCAGGGCGTCGGCTCGCACCTTGGCCAATAGCCGATCCAGCTCGCCGGGGTGGCCGATGTTCACCCTGTGGGCCGTGCAGGTAGGGGGCGCGCCGGTCAGTGCCGCGTGGTCGCGGCCCAGTTCGGCGAGGTCCGCGGCGCGTCGCGCGTCCGAGCTGAGGACGTGCAGGGACAGCGGTTGGGGGTGCCGCGCCAGCGCCCGAACCAGTGCTCCGGCGAAGGCCCCGGTGCCCGCGACGGCGATGCTCGGCTGAGTCATGCGCACCCCCGGCTCAGGACGTCGAGGTCAAGGAGGCGCGGTTCGGGCAGCCCGGGGCAGCGCGCGCTGAGATCCAGACGCGGCGGCCGCTGAGCGTCGGTGAAGTACGTGGGTACCAGTTGCCGGCCGCCCGGGCCGTTCTCCCAGCACAGCAGCGGATTGGCCACCAGCAGGTCCCGTACCCGCGGAGTGTCCCGACGGATGTACAGGCGGATCTGCTTGTCCGCGAAGTGGTTGGGAGGCAGCACCACGCGAGGGGAGAACTTGCGCTTCCACTGGAAGATGCCCTTGCTGATGAACGCCTCCGTACCGAAGAAGTCCACCTGGGGGACCCCGCGTTCGCGTGCCCACCGCAGCAGCAGGTGGTAGACGGCCTTGAACGCCCCGTCCGCGTAGTGCCGTTCGTCGCCGCCCAGGACACCGAGCAGCCGAGTGGTCAACGTGCGGCGGTCCGCGGACCAGTGGCACAGCACGCCGGCCACCCGCTGCCCGTCGGCGGCGGTGACGAACAGCAGGGTGCCGTGCGGGAGGATGGCGTGCCTCGCTGCCGCGGCGCTCTCGCTGCGGCTCCGGTCGCCGTGCCGCCGCTGCATGGTCGGCCGGTGCATTCGCCAGTAGAAGAAGGCGAGGGCTTCCGGTGACGGGTCCTCCTCCAGATGCCAGTGGTGCGCACGCTGGTTGCGGTTGAACTCCCAGCGTTCACGCTTGGAGATCTGTCCCTGCAGCTCCTCGGCGTCGGCAGGCACGTCGACGACCAGGTGGACGCGGAAGGGAGCGGTGACTGCCGCGGCGCCCGGCAGCCGACCTATGCGGTTGCTGTCGGCGCCGACCACCATGAGGTCGGCCTGCGGCCAGCTGCCGGCCGCCAGCCGCTCCCATGGGACGCGCTCTCGCCTGCGCTCTGGTTCTGCGGCGGGTGCGCTTGTGCCGCCGAGCCGGGACCGTTGGTGCTCCAGGAGTTGAAGGATGTTGGCCTCCCCCTGTGGAAGGCCGAGATAGGCGATGACGGGTTCCCCCGGCGGGCCGTGGGAGATGGTTGCTGTGACCGATCGGCCGGTGGTGTCGACCAGCCGGCGCGCGGTGCGCCACACGGTGTGCGGGCTGTTGTTCCAGGCGTAGGCCAGCCGCGAGCGGACCACCGCGAGAGGGCGGGCCCGGCCGCCGGGCGGCGTCGGAGGCGTCACGGCGGCGTGCCATGCCGAGGGGAGGGCAGTCACAGGTGTCCCCCTGAGGGAAGGAACGGACGAGGATCAGGAGGCGGCGGCTGTCCGTACCAGGGCGCGCAGGTCGTCGAGCGAGTCGATCGGCCTCACGTCATCGGGCCGGGCGGGCAGGAAGTCACCGGCGCTGTACGAACCGGAGGCGTGCACCAGGACGTCGGGGGCGGTGAGCAGCCCCCGGTCGATGGCGTTGAGTACGCCGGTGAGCGCCATGACGAGGGACCATTCGCGCAGGTTGCGGAGGTCGACGGGAAGTTGCACGCCGTGTGGCGCGAGCATCTCGCGGATTGCCGCGTAGCGCTGCAGGCACTCCGTCAGCGACACGACGATGCCACCGCCGCCCTGTCGGCGGATGATCTCGTTCATCCGAGTCGAGGTGGCCGGCGTCCGGGTGTAAAACGTTGGGTCCAGCTGTTCGTCGGGAGAGTAGGCGGCGGAGGGGAAGTGCGGGTCCTCGTCCTGGACCACGAGTCCCTCCCGGGCGGTCCAGCGGGGCCGGTAGTCGAAGCGGTCGTGGTAGAGGCCGGCGACCATGTCCGGGGTGCCGAGATGCTGGACGAGGAAGTAGCCGGCGCCCTCGGCGGGCCATTCGTGTCCGGTGTGCCACTGCTGCCCGTGGAAGTGGCCGAGCAGCCCGTACGCGCTGGAGACCGCGTGGGCGTGAATGCGCGGCCGGGTCGGCAGGACGTCTCGCTCGAACAGGGCGCGTACCGCGTCGGCGACCATGTAGTTGCCCAGGTCGAGGGTGTGCCACAGCCTCACCCCGTGGGCGGCGAGCAAGGTGTTGGCCTCCTCGTCGACGACCGCCCGTGCGAGTTGCTTGACTTGGCCGGGGGCCCCGGTGCGCAGCACCGCCACCGGGTTGGCGCGACGCAGGTCCTCCTCGTGAGCCAGCGGCGAGTCCCAGACTTTGGCGACGGAGGCGGCGGGCACCACGGCAACGATGCGCAGCTCCTCCGGGGAGGCCAGACCCGTCTCGTGCGCCCGCAGCACGGCATCGCGCAACGCGGTGGCCTTGTTGGCGCTGGACGGCGTGATGATCATGATCGGCTCGCCCGTGCGCCTGATGTGGGCGACAGCACGGGCGACGATGACCAGGGACGCGAAGGTCTTGGTCGTGCGGGTACGCGGGTTGTGCATCAGGTTCAACAGGCTGATGTCGGTCGCCGCCCACTGTCCGAGCTGATGGGCGCTCATGGTGGAGGGGGCGAAGAAGTCCTCGAGCGCGGGGCTGGGATCGGGCAGTTCCCAGCGGGGCGCGAACCCCGGGGCGGTCGAGCCGGCGGCGGCTGCCGCGAGGATCTGCCTCAGCTCCCGGTCGTAGCGGGTGAGCACGGCCGGGCAGACGGCTTCGTTTGCGGGCGCGGGGGCCGGGGCCTTGGCGGGACGCGTCGTGGTGGTCATCGGGCGGCTCCTTGCAGCACGTCTCCGCGGGTCAGTTCCGTGATCGGGGCCTCGGCCGGGTCCTCCCCGACGCTGACGGGTCGGTTGCGCTGGTCGACGAAGACGATGTGCGGGCGGGCGGACCGCGCCTCGGCCTCGCTCACCATCTGGTAGCCGATGATGATGACGAGATCGCCGGGAGCAATCAGCCGGGCCGCTGCGCCGTTGATGCCGATGACCCCGCTGTCGCGCTCGCCCTCGATGACGTAGGTGGTCAGCCGGTTGCCGTTGTTGATGTCGACGATGTCGACCTGCTGGCCGGGAAGCAGGTCGGCGGCTTCCATCAGCGTCTTGTCGATGGTCACCGACCCGACGTAGTGCAGGTCGGCCTGGGTGACGGTGGCACGGTGGATCTTGCTGTGGAGCATGGTCCGAAACATGGTGGCCTCTGCAGGAGTCGTCAGTCGGCGATCTGGATGCGGCGCAGGTGTCGGCTGCGGTCGCTGAAGGCGTTGCGTGCGTGCAGGAGGCGCCAGTTGTCCCACACGAGCATGTCCCGCTCTCGGTACTCCACGGCGACGTGGTCACGTTCAAAGGTCTTGTGCCAACGGGTTTGCAGCTCCGCGGCCAGATCCTCGTCGTCACGTATGAGGTTGTTGCAACTGAACCTGACGATGGTGCCCTTGGGGTGGTCCTCCAGAATCGGGTGTCGCGTGTGCAGGTCGAGTCCGAGCCGCTGCACGCCCTCGGTGGTCTTCCACTGGTAGTCCGTCGTCAGGAAGTGCTGCCTCTCCTGGTCGGACAGCCCCTCCACCAAGGGGCGGGTGTCCATGAGCGTCGTCTCGCCGCCCGGGCCGCTGGCAGGTGTGACGCACCACAGCGCGATGTATCGGGGCGGGGTGATCGCGAAGTCGTAGCCCTCGGAGTGCGGGGTGAGTGGGCGCGTGTTACCGGCGTGGTACACGTCGTCCATGCCCGGTTCGGGACGTACGTCTCCCACCACGGCGCCCGTGTAGTTGGGGACGAACTCGCCGAGCCCCCGGCAGAAGCGCACGGGCTCGAACTCCTCGGTCACGTTGCACAGGACCACGTACCCGTGCTCGTCCATGAGTTGCTGGAATGTGCGCTGAAGCAGGTCCTCCTGCAGCGGCTGACCGTTGAAGTCGAGCTGCGACAGGATACTGATGGGAGAATGCGCCATAAACTCCTCCGTGCCATAGGTAGGGGTGGGTTTTGATGGCCTGTCGGCGCCTGACTTCTGCGAGAGCGCCGCGCCTGGGGCCCGACTGAGGCCTCTCCGAGTACTGCGCGCCATGCCACCGGTGGTTCTGTGGTGTCCAGGCAGGGGTTATGGCCTGCACGGCATCGATTCGAATAGGCACCGGAAGCGCCGGCGCCTGCTCTCAACGGGACGAAACCTTGTCAGAACTCTCCCAAGGCTGAATAGCCCGCCTCTCCAGTAACTCGTGTCCCTAACGGCCTAGTTCAGGCCGAAGCCACAGATGTCCTTGAGGGCCGTCGGCCGGGCCGTAGGGCCAGTTCGGGCAGGGGGACACTGATGTCTGCGCCGCCTGCGACAGCCTCAAGGTCGTCCGGAACCAGGTGTTGCAGATGAGCCACTCCGGTGAAGGATGTTGCGGGCGGGAGGCGGCGCCCTCAACGCGCACGAAGGGTCGGCTTACGACTCCCCTGGCCGGCGGCGGCCGGACGCGCCCGTCCGGGGGCAGGTTGCTGGCGAACGGACATGCTCGCCAGCAACGACACGGAGGGATGCCGCCCCCTTGTTCCTCCTGGGCTCCTGCCCGGCAAGAGAACGTGCCGCCCCGGGAAGCGTCCGTGCCGCCCCGAAGGCATGGAGGGCGGGGTGATTCACTTACGCGCCGCAGGGCTGACGCGAGCCCCGCTGGTCCGCGTCCGTGCACCCTCCGCGATCCGGGGTGCCGCGTCCGCACCCGGCCGCGTTAACTCTGCTTGTTCGACAGGCTTTGGAACGCGAGGCTTATCCCGGTGATGCGGCCTTTACGGGCCCTGGCCAGCGCCTAGGGGCGTGGTGACAGCCTGCTTCGTCCGCCGCCTGGGCATCCGCGAACTGCGCAACCTGACGCGGCGCGGCACCCACGCACGCATCGCAACGCTCCTGGCCGGCCGGGAGCGGCACCGGACCGACCTGGGGGCCACCACGGGAACCACCATGGAGGTCGGCCGCCCGGACACCCAGATCATCCTTGTCGAAACCGGCGGCGCCCTGACCCAGTTCGCTTCCGATCGCCATGCCCGGCATGTCCTCCACGAACAAGCCCGCTACCGAGAACTCGCAGCCGAGTACTCCGACCCCTGCTTAAAGCCATCGCGGCAGGCTGACCTGCGTGAATAACTCTACTGTCGTGTCAGACCTCACCGCGGCACCCGTGTCATCGGTCCGGGCGACCGACCGTGTCTCCTACCAGAGGGCGCCAGTTCCCGGTCACCGGCGGGCGCAGCCGCCGACCCCCGTTGTCCACGATGGCAGGCACCAGGACACGGTGGCCTCCGCTGGCACCTCGGCGCGGAGGAGCACCACCCCGACCGTGCACGCATCGATGAAACCCGTCAGACCCACCTGTCGATGCTGCGGGCAGCCGTTGTGGTATACGACTGCGTCGCCGTGCCCGGTCACGGCGGCGATGGCCTCGGTCATGGCGGCCATATGCCCCCGCAGCCTCCCACCGGGTCTGAGCAAGGTTCCGTCCACGCCGAACGGGACAAACGACGTTGATCGGTACCCTATGGTCGGCACAACCTCGCCGCTCCCTCAGCCGCGGGCCGCGGCGATCTCCGCCGCCCGGAATCCGGCCGCGGTGGCGTCGAGAGCGGTCTCGATGTCGTCATGGGTCATCGCGGCATTGATGTACCAGTGGTGGTTGGGGTGAAACAAAGTCCCACAACGCGTGGTTTCGGCGTAGAAAGCGTCCTGAATCCGGTGTTGCGTATCGTCGTCGGTGTAGCGAAAACGCATGAAGGGCATCTGCGGGACACCCAGTACGTGGGCGTCCAACCCGGACCGGTCAATCTGCTCGGCCAGGCCGCGCTGCAGGAGCGCACCGAGTTCCTCAATATGTTGCAACGCGTCGGAATCACGAAGCTGGGTGATCGTCGCGACGGCGCCGGCCATTTCCGCACCGTTCACGTGGAAGGTCGACCCGATGTGGACTTCGCCGACGGCTCGCATGACCTCCTCGCGCCCCACCACCGCCGAGATGGGGTAGCCGTTGGCCATCGCCTTGCTGAAGGTCACGATGTCCGCCTGCACCTCGTACCGCTCCTGCGCACCGCCCAGGGCGACCCGGAAACCGGATCGCATCTCGTCGAGCACGAACAAGGCGCCGTGTTGCCGAGCCAGCTCAGCCGCGGCGGCCAGAAAGCCATCAGCCGGGGGCTCCTCCTCGAACGGCATCATCAGCAGGCACGCCACCTCGCCGGGATAGCGGCGGAACTCCTGCTCCAGGCTGGTCAGGTCGTTGTACCTGAACGTGCTGACCGTCTGCTGAGCGGTCTGGGGCACACCCGCCGGGCGGTTGGCGCACCAGTCGTGCCAGCCGTTGTACCCCCAGCGGATCACCCGCTCGCGCCCGGTGTGTGCCCGGCTCAACCGCACCGCCGCACTCGTCGCATCCGACCCGCTCTTGAGCAGGAACACCCGATCGGCGTGCGGCACCACCGAGATGAGCAACTCGGCGAGTTCCACCTGAACTTTCTTTCGGAGGGTGATGGCGAACCCGTCGCGGATTTCGCGGATGACCGCTTCGGACACCACCGGATCGGCGTGGCCAAGGATGACGGTGCCGTAGGCCAGAATGAAATCCACATAGCGATTTCCGTCAACGTCCCACACGTACGCACCAGTTGCCCGCTCCCCGTACAGCGGGTACGCGCCGTCCACCAGGCGGTCGCGGGCCAGCACATAGCCGGAGTAGGCCTGGGTGGCGTCGACACGCGTCGCCCTTTCCAGCAACCGTCGGGATTCGCTCAAGTCCAGGGGCAGATTTCGCTTGACCATCGCGTCTCCTCGGTGGGGGGCGTTGTGCTTAACATCTCCTCGTTCCTGTACAGAGTCTGATGGGGTGTCGGCTGGCCGCGCACCTGCAGGGCGTTAACCTGCCATCTGTTGGCGTGAACCCGCCACCACAGCCGACGGGAGCTCAGGCGAACCTACGCTCGGCCCCATATGTAGGATCCACGCGGGTCTCCGCAGGTGTGCCACGGCGCCGGGGCGACCGTGGCTCGCCCACACCCGGCCGGGACGGAGCTGACAATGACCGCTACCCATCCGGACCGAGCCAGCGGCAGGGACCCGGAAATCATCGCGATACTCGGCGCATTCGTGCTCAACGGCGCGCTGCTTGGCTCGTGGGCCCCTCGGGTACCGGCGCTGGCCGCACAGATCGGTGCGCAGGAGGGGGCCCTGGGGCTGTCCCTGCTCGGTGCCAGCGTAGGTATGATCGTCGCTTCGATTGTCGCCGGTCGGCTGTGCGCGGCCTTCGGCGCGCGCGTCGTGATGACGGTGTCCGGCGTTGCCGGTTCCGCGTTGCTTCCGGCGCTGGGGCTGGCGAGATCGCCCGCGACGCTCGGCCTGCTGTTGGTCGCACTCGGCGCCATGGTCGGCGGGATGGACGTGGCAATGAACGTGTCCGGCGTGACCGCGACTCGGCGGACCGGTCGGGCGATCATGCCGCTGTTCCACGCGGCCTTCAGTTTCGGCACGCTGGCCGGTTCGGTCAGCGCTGCGGTCGCAGCCGGACAAGGGCTGGCACCCAGCCGTCACTTCATCATCGTCGCGGTGATCTGCGGCGGCGTCACCGTCGGCATCGCCCGCTGGATTCCCGTCGAGGAACGACTGAGGGTGCCCACAGAGGGCGGGCGCGCCGGGCGGGCGCCGTTCAGGCGACCTGCGCTGTGGCTGCTTGGCGGCGTAGCACTGTGTGCCTCGATAGCCGAAGGAGCGACCGCGGACTGGTCGGCGCTGTTCGGTGTGCAGGAACGTGGTCTCAGCGAGGCCACCGGCGCCCTGATCTACTCGTGCTTCTCGATCACCATGGCATCCACCCGCTTGTGCGGTGAGGCGATCCAGCGTCGTTGGGGCGCACCGCGGATGCTCATCGGCGGTGCGGCGATCGGCGGGCTCGGGCTGGTCACCGCGGTTATCGCGCCGTCACCGGCGCTCACCTTCGTCGGCTTCGCTGTCGCTGGTGTGGGTTTGGCGTACGCCTCCCCTGTGGTCATGGAGTTGAGCGGTTCGGCCGGGCGACGGGCCGATGGGGGCGGTGGTGAGCGCGAGGTGGCGTTTGCCACAACCATCGCCTACAGCGGGTTCTTGCTCGGCCCTCCGATGGTGGGCGGGGTCGCCGAGCTGACCAGCCTGCCGGTCGCGCTCAGCGCTGTCGCGGCGCTCGTGTTGTTGATCGGCCCGCTGACCTTGGCCGCAGGTGCTTTCCGGCGCCGGGAGTTGTCGTCGGCCGAGGAATCAGTGCCACATCCGGCCCGGGCCACAGCGAGCCGGCACAAGATGGACTGATCCCGCCCGCCGCGGTCGGGCGCAGAGTTCGTCAGGATGTGCAAGCGTCAAGTTGTCCTGCCTTCCAGGCATGGGTCTGAGCTGGCCCTTCGTATGATCAGCGGGTTCAAGGCCTGCGTATGGCTGTGAACTTGTCGCCATTGGATGGCTCAAAGAACGTGGGCGCCTGGAGCCCCGCGACGACTCGACCGCTTATTGGGATACGCGACTCGCTCGCCGTGCAGAACAACGTCGGCGAGGCCGTCTGCGGGAGGAGACCGACCGGGAGGTTCTCTGCCGTAATGAAGGTGAAAGCGGCCAGCATCAGGGCCAAGAGCACAGCCAGCCTCCGCCATGCAGCTGGTGGCCCCATGATCGCGCGGCCTCTTCCTGCCCTCGCCCGTTGCTCCTGCTCCGTGGCACCGCCCATGGAGGTACCTCACCGGGCCCACTGGGCCCATCGCAACCGGATTCATCCGGCGTGCCGGGGTGAGCTCGAAGCAGCAAGCGTGGCCCGTCGGGATGGCGACACGCGGCGACAGCTGGATCGATCAGGAGTCATCTCGTGCGAAAAGTCGCATCAGCTTCGACAGCCCAGGACACATGTGGCCAACTGTCGCTGATGTCCTGGTGACATCGATTCCTCATGCCGTTTGTCAAGACGTTCTGGTTGGGTGCGTGGGGGGCAGTCGGCCGATGGCTCGCACCTCTCGATCTTTGTAGCGACCGACCGGCGTTGCAGCCAGTCGGCAATGAACTCCATCTCGACCAGCGTGCCAACCAGACCGGTCTCTTGGAGCGCACTGGCCATCACCCGTGCCTGGCCCAAGGACAGGCGGAGCATCTCGCGCAGGACTCGCAGGACGGGGACGAGGCTCGACTCGTCGTCCGCGAGGCGAAGCCGTACGGGCCCATGCTCTGCCAGCAGGGCATTCCTGATCTCTTCCGGAGTCGCTCCGCCTGTGTCCTGCTCGCACCACCCGTTGGGGCAGGTAGTGCAGGCACCATCGGTGCCCCACCACAACTGCCCCTGGTCGATGTACTGGCCGACGTCGCGTATCAGCACGCCACCGCAGGCGTCGCACTGCGCCGGGACCTTTACTCCTTGAGTGATCAACGGGCTCCTCACCGTGGGATGCCAGCAAGCGGATACTCCCGCAAGCCTGCCTGTCAGTCGACCGTGTTACCGCTGACCCGGCAGATCGGCGGCAGGACTGAGGCGTCACGCTGCAAGCGCCGCCGGCGGCAGGGGCTCATAGGGCCGTCCGTCACGTAGCAAGGGTCCAGAGGACGTTGACGCGACGACGGGCCGGGGCGAGGACGCCTGGGTGTGGCGCTTGCCCTCGGCTCGCTTGCGGTCGTAAAACCGTCGGAAGTCCTCGCAGCTTCGGATGCTGAACAGCGCCGAGGTGTAAAAGGCGGCCAGGAACTCGGTGCCGAGGATGATGCCGACGCCGAGCATGCTCGTGATTGACGTCGAAGTGGTGGTGCTCGCGAAACCGGGCCTCGATGAGCTTGTCGAGCTCGGCGACCTGCTGGTTGAGAGCCATCACTTCCTTCGCCAGCGTGTGCACCATCTGGGCGGTCAGGTTCTCGCCTGGGAGGCTGGTGTGCTGGCGTTCGGCGGCCCGGACGGCCGTCGCGGCGAGCTGGTCGGCGTTGCGAACCCTGCGGTTGCGGAGCCAGGTTTCCAGGCTTGGCGCCGAGGCGACGCAGAGCAGCCGGCGTCTGGTAGCGGGTCAGCGGGGTGAGAGGGCCGGTGTCGGTGAGGTCCAGGGCGGACGGCTCGTACGATGTCGATGTTTGTCGGGTGCCTGCAGAAGTCGACCATCGCGCGCTCGACCGGATGCAGAGGTTGCTTCCCCTCCACGGAATGGACCTGTGCGTTGTGCACCACGAGCAGCCCCCGCTGGTGCAGCGCGGTGACCGCGCTGTCCACCACATGATGGACCCCGCCCGCCAGGAACGCGACGTCATACACGTCCAGGGGTCTCGTCTCGCCCGAGCCCCTGACGATCCACCGGAACACCCACCGCATACCAGCCCCCAGTCACGTGTCACCTGGCAGTGCAGCCTTCCCTATCCCTCAAAGTCTGATGGCACGCGCTCAATTTTGCGTGGCACAGGACAACCGGCTACAGGCCCGGTGGCAACCGGCTCAGAAATTCAAACACGTGCTCTACTGGCGGCATGGTGCACAACAACTACTCCCCCGCTCCTCTGTCCACTACCAACTGCGCCGCCTGAAGCAGGCCGCCGCACTTGTGCGCGCGGACAGCGGCAGCTGGAGGGACTACCGGCTCGCGCGATGCCCGACATTCGCCGTATCGATGTGCTCCGCTTCCGGGAACGGATCCAGGAGCGGGACCCGGCACGCACCCGCAGGTGGATCGCGGATGAGGAACGGCGAGAGGCGGAACGGATCCGCGGGCAGCAGGCCCGGCCTCCGGCCCCGGACTGGCTGATCGAGCTGGGCATCGGCCAGGGGAAGCCTCAGGTGTGCGTGCATGTCGGCGGATGTCGCATGGCCGGGACCCGCAGCCGCAGTGCCGGCCCGGCCCAAGCGCACCAGGCCCTGCACGAGGGCGTCGCCGCTTGCATCCACTGCCGGTCCGACACCGAGTTCGGCGTATTGGACTGAGGAACCCGGCTCACCTGCACCTGCGGGCCAAGATGCGGTGGCACGGAAACAACCGCGGCGCGGCCGGGCATGGCAGCGGCGGCGGAACTTCCTAGGCCGGTCGTTGTAGCGTCGCCCCGCCGGAGGCCGAACGCGCGCCCATGACCTGGCGCTTCTCGGGGTGTCTCACGCCGTGGCCAAGCTGCTCAGTCTCACGACCGTGGCCAGCCTGCCTCGGCCCGTTGTGCAATGCGGGGCCGTCCGACTTCCGCATCGGAGCCCAAGAATGTGGAGGCCGATGGTCTACGAACCCTTGAAGTCGACTCGACATTCGTAGCCCCCCTTCTGCAGACCGTAGGACTCCAGTGGCCCAGAAGCTCGTAAGCGACCTCAAGACACCGGCGTCATCGATACCGCGCGCCCTGCGGCTGAAGGGAGAAGGCCTCTTCGTCGTGCACCTGTTGGGCGAGCGCTATGAGGCCTGGAACCGGCGGGCCACTGAGTGGAAGGAGCGCTTGGGTTCCCACTGCCCGGTTTCCGCGTAGCCGCGCCGGGTCCCGGTGGGGAAGGTCTTGGCCAGCGCGAAGCTGGCGATGTCCAGGTCGTGGCGGCGCTGTGGGGAGTAGGGCGAGTCGGGGGCGATGAAGTTGTAGACGAACGCGCCGTGCACGCGCTCGGCCGCGTAGAGGTCCAGGAGTTCACCGACCTCGTCGGCCTGTTCGTGTTCGTCGCGCAGGTAGCCGTCCTTGACCACCGGGGGTTTGTGCTCCCAGTCCGCGACGTTGAAGCCATCCCCACCGTGTTGCTTGGCTCCCGTGAAGGTGCAGCAGCCGAACTCGGTGATGACGACGGGCTTGCCGTGCCGGTGCAGGGCGCGTAGCTGCTTGGTGTAGGTGGCCCTGTTGTCCGCGTTCCGGTAGAGATTGGCTCCGACGACGTCGAAGCGGCGCCAGTCGACCTCCTCCCAGCTCCCGGAGCAGTAGGTGACCGGCCCCTTGAACAGCAGTCGTACGGTTTTCAGTGCCCTGTCCAGAAAGGCGTTCAGCCGCTCCTGGTAGCCGGCCGACTCAGGGCGCCCCAGCGCCTGGCCGCGCTCGATGTAGTCCTTGCCCGGCACCAGGCCGGACATGAAGATGGTCAGTTCGGTGCCGAGTGCCATGCCCACGCCGGGGTGCCGGGCGCGCAGCCGCTCGGCGGCGCGCGCCACCGAGCCGAGGAAGGTGAGGGTCTGCTCCGCGTCCTTGTCGAACTGCCGCGGCTCGAACCAGACGAACAGGCCGTGTGCGGCCGCGATCGACGCAGCCTCCGTCAGCCGGTCGAGGTCGTGGCCGAGGAGCAGGACCGCGTTGCAGTGCAGTTGCTTCTTGATGGCGGCGATCTCCTGGCGGACGTACTCCGTCCGCCAGACCTCGCGGTCCGTGTCGAAGTTGACGCCCTTGTAGGTGAGCGGTCCAGGAGCCGGGGGCGACGCCGCCGGATCGGTGGACGTCGTACGGGCAGCCGCGTTGTCGGCGGCGAAGACAGTGGCCGTGGCGGCCAGGGCCGCGGTGCCCGCGAGCATGGTCCGGCGGGCGATCGGTGCTGATGTCATGTCGTGAGCCTGCATGGAATGCGCTCGGCCGCGCATTACCCGAAGGGCTCGCGCCCATCGACCAAAGTCGCTGCACCGCTCGACCTTTGGCGCGAGCGCGGGCGTCTGCTCCGGTCCCGCAGGTCGGGGATCGACGACCAGTCAGCGGCGGCCGTTATGAATGGCCAGTTGTGGTGCGGAGCGTGCGGTGTCGGCGAGGGAAATGAACGGTGGAGAGCTGATAGGCCAAATACTCGGAGGGTGTTACCGGGTGACCGCGATGGTCGGGCGCGGCGGCATGGGCGTGGTGGCCCGGGCGGTGGACGTTCTGCTCAACCGAGAGGTCGCCGTCAAGGTCTTGCCGGCCTACCCCGACGCCTCCGCGGCCGAACTGGCCGATCCGCGGACGCGGATGCAGCGGGAGGCGCAGGCCGCTGCCCGTACGCGCACAGGGCGTGGTCACCGTGCCTGATGTGACCGAGGAGCAGGGCATGCCGGTCATCTCATGGAACTCGTCGTTGGGCCCTCGCTCGACGACGTGTGACGGAGCGCGGCACGCTGGAGTCGCACGAGGTCGCTGCGATCGGTGCCGAGTTGATGGACGCGTTCGACGCCGCGCACCGGGCCGGGGTGCTGCACCGGGACGTCAAGCCGGGGAATGTGCTGCTGAACAGCGAACCCGCTACGCCGCGCTCACCCAGACTCTGGTCTACTGCGGCTGTCACGTCCACGTCGGCTCGCTCGACGTCGCCAGCGCGCTCCGGGTCGCGGACCACGTCCGTCCATGGCTGCCCACTCTGATCGCGCTGAGCGCGAACTCCCCCTTCCGCCAAGGACGCGACACCGGCCACGCCGGTTGGCGCTCGGCCCACGGCACGATGTGGCCCGCCGCCGGCGTCCCGCCCCGTCTGGACTCGCCGGCGCACTACCGGCGCACCCTGGACTCCCTGGTCTCCTCGGGCGCGATCATGGATGCCAAGATGGTCTACTGGGATGCTCGCCCGTCCTCACGCTGGCCCACCTTCGAGGTCAGGGCGCCTGACGTGTCCACAAGTGTCGACGAGGCCGTTCTCCAGGCCGTCCGCATCCGTGCCCTCGTCGCCGACGGACTGCGTGCCGTCCGCGAGGAACCTCACGCCCCGACGTGCGCGACGAGATTCTCTCCCTGGCCCGCTGGCGGGCCGCCCACGACGGGCTCGAAGGGCACGCCGTCCACCCGTACACCGCCGAGCTTGTGCCCGCGATGTCCCTCGTCGACGCCCTGCTCGACCAGCTGCACGTCGGCCTCCAGGCCGCCGGCGACCTTCGCCATGTCGCCGACACCGCCGCCGTGTTGCGCCGCGACGGCTGTGGCGCACGCCGTCAACGCCGGGTGTACGAGCGGCGGCATCCCTTCACCGACGGGGTGCGCCACCTCGCGGACACCACCGAGCGCCAGCACGCCTGACTCGATCGGCAACGCCGGCGCCCCAGCCGCTTCCTCGCCACGCCCCGCCGCCCCTGGACCTCGCGCCCACCAGCCGTCCGAGGAGTTCGCCATGCCCAAGACGCTCACCACGTTGATGGACACCGCCCGCCACCGGGCCCAGGGGCTGCGTCAGCTCGACGAGATCGCGGATCGGTACGGCCTGTCCGACGACCTGCGCGACTCGTTCCGCGTCACCTCCCAGGTGCTGCCCTTCCGGGTCAGCGAGTACGTGCTGTCCCACCTCATCGACTGGGACGACATCCCCGACGACCCGATCTTCCGCCTGGTCTTCCCCCAGCGCGGCATGCTCGACCCCCAGGACCAGCGCCGGGTGGCCCGCTTGATGGCCGAGCCCCGCGACAGGGCCGAGCCAACGCCGTCGTCCAGCGGATCCGCGACGGCCTCAACCCGCATCCCTCCGGGCAGAAGCAGCTCAACGTGCCTCACCTGGGCGACGCCGAGATCCCCGGGCTGCAACACAAGTACCGCGAGACGGTGCTCTACTTCCCGGGCCAGGGCCAGACCTGCCACGCGTACTGCGCCTACCGCTTCCGGTGGGCTCAGTTCATCGGCGACGCCGACCTGCGCTTCGCCACGACCGACCCCAGTGGGCTGGTGGCGTACCTCGCCGCGCACCCGGAGGTCGAGGATGTCCTGGTCACCGGCGGCGACCCGATGGTGATGTCCACGGAGCGAAGCGCCTGTGTGGCCACCTCGATCCCATACTGGACGTGGAGAGCGTACGGACCATTCGCATCGGCACGAAGTCCGTCGCCTACTGGCCAACGCTTCGTCACCGACCGGGACGCCGACGACGTACTACGCCTGTTCGAACACGTCATCTCGTCGGGGCGCGATCTCGCCGTGATGGCGCACTTCAGCCATCCCCGTGAACTCGGCACGGATCTCGCCCGCCAGGCGCTGACCCGCATCCGCTCCACCGGCGCCCTCGTCTACTGCCAGGCTCCCCTGATCGGGCACGTCAACGACGACGCCCGCGTATGGGCCCAGCTCTGGCGGGCCGAACTCGCGGCCGGCGCGGTCCCCTACTACATGTTCGTCGAGCGCGACACCGGCCCTCACGCGTACTTCGCGGTCACCCTGGCCAAGGCCGCCGAGATCTTCCGCTCCGCCTACCGCACGCTGCCCGGTCTCGCCCGAACGGTCCGCGGCCCGGTCATGTCCACCACCCCCGGCAAGGTCGTCGTCGATGGTGTCCAGGAGTGCGCCCAGGGCCGGCACTTCCAACTGCGGATGCTCCAAGCCCGAGACCCGTCCCTGGTCGGCCGCCCGTTCCGCGCACCCTACGACACCCGCGCCACCTGGCTCGACGAACTCACCCCGGCCCCGGACACCCCAGCGGACATCGCCGCCGCCCTCGCCACCCATATCCGCCGCCCGTGCCCGGAGGGGAAGGTGCCCTGACGATGACCGCATGGCGCACCTCTCCCAACCTGGCCCTTGACGAGCTGGTCGCCCGCCGCCGTGCCACCGGCGCACCCGTCGTGCACCTGGGCTTCGGCGAATCCCGTCTGCCGGTGTTCGCCCCGCTGGTCGAACACCTGGTCAGGGGTGGCGAAGCCACCGCGTACGGTCCGGTCACCGGCGGACCATCTCGCCGGCGCCGAGTGGTGGGACGACCAGCACTGCACCGACTACGGCCTGGGCCCTGCGTCTGGTCAGCGGACGACCCAGTCCGGTGCCCACAGGTCGTGCGGGGTTCGCGGGCGTGCGGTGCGCAGATGGTCGCGCAGCGCGGTCAGCACGGGGTGCTGGTCTCCGCTGCGGAACACCAGCACGTGCGGGTAGACCGGGGTCGGGTCGTGCAACGGGATGCGCCGTAGGTCGTGGGTCTGAGGCCACATGTACCGGTCTCCGCTACCGACGAGGGTGGACAGTGAGGCCGAGTCGGCCAGCGCGTCCATCAGGGCCTCGTCACCGAAGTTGGGGCCGAGCGCGTCGATGCTCAGGCCGAAGGCCTCGGTCAGCGCCCGGTAGAACGCCGCCCACTCCGTGCCCGGCCTGATCCCGGGGACCCAGATGCGGTGACCGGCCAGGTCCGCAGGCCTGACCCAGGGCGCGTCACCCAGCGGGTGGCCAGGTCCGACCAGGAGCTCCAGAGGTGCGTCCAGGAGACGTTCGGTGCTGATTCCGGCCGGAACCTCATCTGCCGGCAGGGCGCGGAATGACGCGTCGACGGTCCCTTCGAGCACCGCCTGCGCGGCCTGGGCGGCGTTCTCCGTGCCCAGCGTGACCGCGTCCAGGTCCGTCTCGGGGTGGGAGCGGTAAAACCGGTAGACGGCCTGGGCCGGGGAGATGCGCCGATTGAGGACATCGACGCGCAAGGGACGGCTTCCGGGACGCACGGCCTGCTCGGCCTGCTCGATGGCCGCCAGGACCTTCTTGACGTGCGGCAGGAAGACCTGCCCGTCCAGGCTCAGCCGGGAGCCTCGGGAGGTCCGTACCAGGAGTGTGACCTCGATGTGCCTCTCCAGAGCCGCGATCCGCTTGGAGGCCGCCTGCTGGCTGATTCCCAGTTCGTCGGCCGCAGCCTGGAACTGCCCGGTCTCGGCGACGGCCACAAACGTCCGCAGTGCTTCAACATCCACGCCCGCACCCTACTTCTACACCCATTGGTTGTGGCTGGTGCGGGGCACGGTTGTTTGAACGAGAGCTCTGCGCGGTGGTGGGATCAGCACATGTCTACCCGCACAGAGCAGGTCATGTTTGTCCATACGCCTGAGTTCGCGCGTCATGCGGAGCGGATCGTGGAGGTCACCGATGCGACGTCTCGACTGAACGTGCTTCCGTTCAGCGACAGCGAAGGCCGCGCAAAACTACTTTCTGTTGTGTTCGGTGGCCCGCTGCCGAAGTCGGTGATGATCTACCCGCCGTTCTTCACCGAGTACGGGCTGAACACGACGTTCGGGGAGAACGTCTTCGTCAACCAGGGATGCACCTTCATGGACAAGGGAGGCATCCGTATCGGGGACGGCGTCATGATCGCCCCGAAGGTCAGCCTCATCACCGGAGGCCATCCACTGCCCCTGGCTGAGCGCCGCGAGTTCCTTTCCTTCGCCCCGATCGTCATCGAGGACGACGTCTGGATCGGGACGGCTGCCGTGATCACTCAAGGGGTGACCATCGGTGCCGGTGCGGTGGTCGCTGCCGGTGCGGTGGTCACTCGAGATGTTCCTGCCGGCACCGTGGTCGCGGGAGTACCCGCCCGGGTGATCAAGACGATCGACTGAGCCCGGCCGGTCCGCCGGCCCGGGTGCGCAGCACCTCTGCCGTCTGATCCTGACACCTCGTCACGCCCGCACGCCCGGCTGACCGACCGGCAGTGGGACCGCATCCGACCTCTGCTGCCCTCCCGAACCGGTCGTCGTGGCAGGCCGTGGGCGACCACCTCCGCATGGTGGAGGCGATCGTCCACCAGCACCGCTCCGGTATACCCGGGCGAGGCCTCCCAGCCAGGTTCGCATCCTGGGAGGCTGTGTGGGCCCGCCACCGCCGCTCGGGCGCCGATGGAACTCTTGCTCTGGCGGACCGTTTCGAGGTTGAGCGGTCTTGGCTTCGGGCGGTGGTCTACCTACCGCATGCCGGGGTTCTCGCCGAGGCCGCGGGGCCAGTCGTGGGCGTGCATGGTCTCGGTCTCCCAGTCCTCGAACAGCTGGGGCGTGCCCTGGGGTCGCGGTCGGTGTCGCGGTGACACCGAGTGCACGCGCGCGTGTTGCGGAACGGTGGGCGTCGCGGGCCGGGCAGAGTTGAGCGTGCAGACCTCTTGACGCTGGTCAGCGGGCGGGCGGATCGTGCCGGTTCGCGTCATGTTTACCCCGCCGCGGTCTGTGCGCAGGAGCTGGTATCCGCCTTGCGGCGCGGGCGCGCCGTATCGGGCAAGTAAGGAGGAAGGGGCCGCGTCGACCTCCCCAGGTTGTCGCGGCCCTTCCCTGATCATCCTTCAGCCACTACCCCGACCTGCCGCTTCCACGCCTTCGCCTTCCATGCCGGCGGTAGGGCCGGTCGTAGCCGACAGGACGGCATCGTGGTTTTTGGTGGAAGAAATCCGGCAGGACGTGGACGCTGTCGATGCTGTGCTCGTCGGCCAGTCCCTCGGCGGCCACACGGCCATGCTCCCCGCCGCCGCACACCCCACCCTCGTCTGTACGCTCATCATGGCGGGGCGACCCCCGGACGAGACTGGCGACAGCTCGGTAGGTGGTGGGCAGGCTCTCGCGTCGGTGTGTCCAGCGCATCAGTTGCTTCCAGCGTTTGTGGTCGGCGAGGGCGTGTTCGACGGTGATGTGCTTCGAGGAAGGACCTCGACGTCAGGAAAGTGCTGGAAGCAGATCCCGACACCTTCGTTGTGTGCGGCAGTCACATCATGCATCCGCCCGGGCCATAGGACATCGACCCATAAGGTGCGGCCCTGGTGCTCGGGGATGAAGGGGGCGTTCATGGTGTTCTGCTTCTTCTTGCCGAATGCAGGAGACCGGCAGCGACGTTGCCACCGCCCACGCCTTCTTCTTCTCTCGCCTTCTTCTTCTCTCGCGCGCGCGAGAATAGCAGGCTGTTCCGGGAGCCGACGTGAAAGATCCGAACAAGTAGTCCCATTGGATGATGGCGGACCGTTTCGCCGGACAGGGCGGGGCGACGGCGGGGATGATTTTGGATGAGGTGCGTTCCGCTCCGGACGTCGCGTTCCGGTCGTCCGGACGTCTTCCGCTGATCCTGGAGGATCTATGCGACACCCTGTCACCCGCCCGCGCACGCGAGCCCTGGCTGTCGGGCTCGCGCTCGCCGCGGCCACGCTCTTACCCTCCGGCTCCGCCGGGGCGAGCGACCAGTACGAGTGGGCCGCGCTCGGCGACTCGTTCACCGCCGGTGTCTTCGTCGGCGACCCGCAGCCCCCACTGGGGGATCCGTCGCAGGACGGCTGCGCCCGGACCAGCGACTCCTACCCCAGCGTGGTCGAACGGGAACTCGCCGAGTCCCCGCCGGGCAAGTCCGTCCGTCTGACCAACGTCGGCTGCAGCAGCGCCGTCATCGCGAACATCGCCAAGGTCAAGCAGACGCCGATCAGCCCGGTCGAGACCCCTCCCGGCGGCTGGCCCGCGGTGGACACGCAGATCAAGCGGGCCGGGCTCGACGACCAGACCGACGTCGTCACCATCGCCATCGGTGGCAACAGCCTGCCCTTCGGCGACATCTTCCCCAAGTGCCTCGACCAGGGCACGAACGGCAAGTCCTGCCGCGAGTACTTCACCGACCCCCCCGAGGGAGTGGAGAGCATCCGGGAGAGGCTCGCCCGGGTCCAGGACGAGTACATCGAGATGCTGGCCGAGGTACACAAGGCCGCGCCCAACGCCAAGGTGATCAACGTCGGCTACCCGGCCATCATGCCGGCCAAGGCAAGTGACTGCGACCGCGGGTCCCTCACCGAACTCGGCGCGACCACCCACGCCGACATCGACTGGCTCCGTGACGACGTCCTCAAGCCGCTGAACAAAACGATCAAGCGGGCCTCGTTGTCCTACGGCGACCGCTACGTCGACGTCTACTCCTCCAGCCAGGGCCACGATGTCTGTCAGCCCGAGGGCACCAAGTGGATGGAAGGAATCTGCGGCGACGCCGCGGACTACTGGCCCACCACGTTCCCCGGCACGTCGGTGGACTGCGCTCCCATCGAGAAGCACGCCACAATGATCCACCCCAACACCGCGGGACACGCCAACACCGCGGTCCGGGTGGAGCGAGCGGTCCGCATCGCCCTCCGCCAACACTGACCCACCCCGTCCGAACCCTGACGCCGGAGCCCGGCCTCCCGGCCGACGGCTCCGGCGTCGGGGCGTCTACGGGTCACGCTGAGTCCGTAACAGCCATGGGTACGCGGTCAGGCGGGCCGGTACTCCGCGTGAGGAATCGGCCCGTTCTCGTATAGCCATGGCGAGGTGTCATCCGTGGGTGGCCAGCCTGGTCAGCGGCGGGGAAGTCCGTCGCGGCAAACCGCCTGTTCGAACTGTGCCGACCTGGTCGAGGAACGTGGCGGCACGCCCGACAAACCCCGCAGCCAGCGCATCAACCGGCAGCCGGGCCGGTTTCGGCTAACGCTGCGGACCAGCCGTCGGCACTGCCCCGGCCATGGCCGAACGCCCGGTAACTCTCCTGCACGGCCAGTTGCGAGAGTCCTGCGAGATCCCGGCGCCACACTGCACGAAGGGCCCCGGCGTACGACGGAGGGCCCTGTGCTCCCCGTGGCGCGGCCCGACGCGGGGCGGTGATCAGGACGGCAGCAGTGCTTCGATCCGGGCGATGACGTCGGGGGCGTCCGGCTTGACGCGTGACCCGATGCGATGGGCCACCGCACCGTCGGGCGAGACGATGAACTTCTCGAAGTTCCACTCGACGTCCCCGGCCACCCCGCGTTCGTCGTGGGCGGCGGTGAGGATCTCGTAGACCGGGTGCCGTCGCGCGCCGTTCACGTCCACCTTCTCGAAGAGGGGGAAAGTGACGCCGTACGTGGTCGAGCAGAACTCCTGGATCTCCTCGGGGCTGCCCGGTTCCTGCTGCCCGAACTGGTTGCAGGGGAAGCCCAGGACGGCGAACCCGCGGGGTCCGTAGCGCCGGTGCAGCTCTTCGAGCGCCGCGTACTGCGGTGTGCGCCCGCACTGCGAGGCCACGTTCACCACGAGAAGGACCTTGCCCCGGTAGGGGCTCAGGTCACCGGGCTCCCCGGCGAGTGTGCGGACGGGTATGTCGTACAGGGACATGTCGGTGCGTCGCTCCGCTTGTGTCGGTGACGGTCGTTCGGATCGTTCGGTCACATCGGTCGGTCACATCGGTATGACGGGTCGGTCGGACGGGATCGTTCAGCCGGGCCCGGTGACGTCCTGGTAGCTCTTGCGGAAGGCGGTGACGACGGCGTCGACGTCCTCGTCGGTCATGGCGGCGCCCAGACCGATGGTGACGGAGCGGCCGAGGAGTCCCTCGCTGATCCGGTAGCGCGGGGGGCGCTCCCACTCCACGCCCCAGGGTGTCCGCCCCTCCCGTACGGCGCGGTTGGCCGTGACCGGCTGCCCCTGGTACATGGTGTGTGCCGGGACGCCGGCGGCGTTCAGGTCGGCGACGAAGGCACGCGCCTGGAGACGGGAGTCGAGGAACAGCGTGAGATCGCCGCCCGATCCCTCCTCGTCCGGCAGCCTCCGCCAGCGGACCGGCAGATCGGTGGTCTCGCCGCGCACATGGCGTGCCACGTCCCGCAGGCGCCGGCACATGGGGGCCAGCCGGGGAAGCTGCGCGGACAGGACGGCCGCGGTCAGCTCGGTCATGCGCAGGTTGACGCCGACGAACGGCGGGCTGTCGCCGCTTCCGCGCGTCGCGCCCTTGGAGGTGGTGAACTGGCCGCCCTGGTCCTGGTACCGGGCCACCCGGTCGTACACGTCGGCATCGGTCGTGGTGACCGCGCCGCCCTCGCCGGCGGTGATGTTCTTGTCGAGCTGGAAGCTGAACGCCCCCGCGTCGCCGAGGCTGCCGACGGGCCGCCCCCCGTAACGGACGCCGGCGGCCTGGGCCGCGTCCTCGATCACCCGCAGTCCGTGCCGCCGCGCGACCTCAAGGATCGGCTCCATGTCGGCGGCGACGTTGTTGAGGTGCACCGGCATGACACCCCAGGTCCGCTCGGTGATCCGCTCTTCCAGCAGCGCGGGGTCCAGGGTCAGCGAGTCGTCGACCTCGGCGAAGACGGGGACGCCGCGGGCGGCGACGACGGCGCCCACGCTGCCGATGAAGGTCACGGCGGGCACGATCACCTCGGCCCCGGCCGGGATCCCGAGACCGATCATCGCGGCGGTGAGCGCGGCGGTGCCCGACGACACGGCGACGGTGTGCGGCACCCCCGCGACCTCCGAGAACGCGGCCTCGAACAGGTCGGTCCGGTGGCGCAGGTCCGGCCCGTAGTAACGGAACAGCGACCGTGACCGGATCACCTCCAGGGCGGCGGCCTCCTCTTCCTCACCCCACAGCGCGAGGGCCCGCCAGGTCTCGTACCGCATCCCCGGGTCGCCCGTCACGCGCCCGCCTCCGTCACCGTGTCGAGGTCCGTCGCGCTGTGCGCCACCACGAAGTCCTCCAGGAAGAGATAGTCGAGCTGGCTCGGCCCGAAGAAGGCCAGCGCCTGCTCCGGGGTCTCCACGATCGGCTCACCGCGGTCGTTGAAGGAGGTGTTGAGCACCACGGGCACGGAGGTGAGCTCACCGAACCGTTCCACCAGTTCGTAGAAGGCTCCGTTCGCCTCCGGCGTCAGCGTCTGGACCCGCGCCGTTCCGTCCACGTGGGTGATGGCCGGCACCTCCCGGCGCTTGTCGTCCCGCACCGGCGCGACGATCAGCATGTACGGCGACTCGATGTCGAGCTCGAAGTACTCGAAGGCCCGGTCGGCCAGAACGGCGGGGGCGAACGGACGGAACGCCTCGCGGTGCTTGACCTTGCTGTTGAGGATGTCCTTCATCTCCGCTCGGCGGGGGTCGGCGAGGATGCTGCGGTGGCCGAGGGCGCGCGGTCCGAACTCCGAGCCTCCGGTGAACCAGCCGATGAGCGCGCCCTGCGGCAGCAGGCCGGCGGCCAGCCGGGCCGGCCGGTCCACACGTCGGTAGGGCAGGCCCGAGGCGTCGAGCGCGCGCTGGATCTCCTCGGTGCCGTACGGGCGGCCGAGGTAGGTGTGTCGCTGCGGCCGGGGGGCCGTGTGCGGGGCCTTCGCGCCACGCGGCCGCGGCTGCTCGCCGAGGACGTGGTAGCCGTAGTAGGCGCAGCCGACCGCGCAGCCGTTGTCGCCCGCGGCGGGCTGGGCGAAGACGTCGGTGAACGGCGTGTTCCGCAGGATCTTGCCGTTGGCGACCGAGTTGAGGATGACGCCGCCGGCCAGGCACAGGCGAGTGAGGCCGGTCTCCCGGTGCAGCCAGTCGGCGGCGTGCAGGACGGCGGTCTCCAGCAAATCCTGGGCGGCCCAGGCGAGGTCGGCGCCGCGCGCGAAGCGCTCGTCCCCCTCAAGTCCGTCCAGGGCGTGCTCGACGAAGTGCAGCAGTCCGCCGTCCTTCAGGTGCAGCTCGAACCGGCCCTCCGGCAGCAGGTCGAGGTGGCGCCGGAACTCCGCCCGGTAACGGTCGGTCCCGTAGGGTGCCAGCCCCATGGTCTTGCCGTCCTCGGTCAGGTACCAGGGGCCCTCCTCGTAGAGGGTGAAGCCGATGGCCCTGCTGACCGCCTTGTACATGAAGCCCAGCGAGTGGTCGCTGTCACCGGCTTGGTAGACCCGGGCCTCCCGCAGGCCGTCGGTGCTCCAGTTGGTCCCGTACACCTTGGAGAGCTCGGTGATCTCCGTGCCATTGCCGACCGACATGGTCATGGTCTCGACGCCCTGGCCCTCGAACAGGCTGCCGGCCCCGTCGACCACGAGGACCGCGGCCTCGGGGAAGGGCGAGGGCAGGAAGGCGCTGGCGGCGTGCGCCATGTGATGGCGGATGAGCGTCGTCCGGCTGCGGAACGGAAAATAACAGCTGGGCAGCAGGGTGTCGTCCGCGACGATCGCGTCCACCTCGGCGAGACGGACCCCGTGTGTCGTCAGGCAGTACCGCCAGCACTGGTTCACCAGAGAATTCACATTGACCGCGTATTTGCGGCGGGTCAGCCGCTCTTCTTCAATACCGACGGTGATCTCACCGTTCTCGACGAGACAGGCCGAGAAGTCGTGGTTGGAACCGCCGAGCCCCAGAGCGAGCATACTGCCGTCCTTACTCCCGTTGCAGGTCTGCGGATTTGGCGAGTACGTGGGGCATAACGCTACCCGGTCGCAACGGGTCAGTCAGCAGGCGGATATGAGCCATCCTCAGGCCGGATCAAGTCGAGTTCCAGCCGACCGACAGCGCCCCCGGTAGCCCTTATTGACCCTGTCTTCCAGGTGAAGTTAGGATTGTCGATCAACGGAAGAGTCATGCGCGAATACGACTTGGGTGCGGTGATAAGGCATGGCCCTGAAAAGTCATTATCGTGATGCGATGTTCGCGCATCGCGATGGGCAGAACCGTCTAAAACTCCTGATGAACGACATGGTCATCGAGGAGCAACTGTGCCAGATGCGGTGCTCCTACTGCCTCACCGAGGACTTCAACCTCCTCATGGCAGTCCCGGACGCCCGACTGCGCCTGACCACCGACCGGCGAGCGGACTGGCACGAGATCCTCGACGTCTATCACCGCCAGGTGGACAGCCCCATCATGCGCTTGAGCGGTGGTGAGTTCTTCTGGCTGAAAGGCTCCACCGAGTTCGTCGCGGAGTGCAGTGAGAAGTACGAGGTCGTGCAGGTCATCACCAACGGAGCCTTCCTGACGCCGCACCGGCTGGAGGCGCTCGCCGCGCTGGGCAACGTCCAGCTGTGCCTCTCCCTCGACGGCCACACGCTGGAGATGAACGGCCACCGGCTGCCGCCGAAGCAGCACAAGCTCTTCGACGTCATCATGCGGCACCTGGACCACGCGGTGGAGCTGGGCATCCCCATCGAGATCCAGTCGGTGATCAGCGACCTCAACGCCACGGGCCAGGCGGACTTCGCCGAATTCCTGCTCGAACGGTACGGGCGCGGCGTGATGCTCTACTTCTTCCCGGTACGCGGCGAGACCAGGACCACCCACGCACCACCCCTCGGCGACCATTTCGCGCCACTCCTCGAACGTTACGACGAACTGTCCGCGGTGCTTCCCCCGCGGGCCTTCGTGGAACACATCGGGAATCAACTGCGCACCGGAGTCCGCACCCTGCGGTGTTACGCGACGGCCACCATGGTGCAACTCTTCGGACAGGGAGACGTCTCCTGCTGCCCATACGCCTGGCTCAAACCCATGGGCAACATAAAGGAGAATCCCGAACTCATCCACGAACAGTTCGGGAAACACCAGCACTACGATATGTTCATGCAGCCCCGGCCGCGTTTTCCGTATTGCAAGAGCTGCACCGGACCGATCGACGTGGTCAACCTCTATCTGTTCGGCGGCATCTCCGAGCAGGAAATCGCGCGCTGCGCCCCGTACGCCGGACCCCGCGCTCTGGAACGGCTACGAGAGCTGAAATCGGCGTTCACCTCGGTCTCCGAGCCGACCGGGGATCCGTCACCCCGTTGATCCCGTGGGCGACGGAATGCCAGAAGACCAGAGCATACCGACGCCTTGAGGAGACGAAATGATTTCCGTGGACGGGATTTCCGGCGACGATTTCGCGGGTGCCGGGCTGCAGAGGCTGCTCACGCTCCCGCAGCACGATCTGCTCACGCTCGCCGGGGACTGGCTCGGTGAGCTGGCGCCGTGGCGGAACGCCGAGACCCTGGCGGCGATCTCCACCACCCTGGCCGCCGAGTCCGTCCTGTCCTCCCTGTTCGTCTTCGGGGAGCGGGTGGCGGAGTCGGACGTCCGCTCGGAGGTCCCCGGACCCCTGCTCGACCTTCTGCTCCGCGCCCGGGTGCTCTCCGAGGAGTCCGGGAAGGTGTCGGCCGACTACTGCCTGGTCCGCGGGGACGGGATGTCGCTGCTGGCCGCCTGGCGGGCGGCGGGACGGGACGCGGGCTCGTACGCGCCCTGGGTCGGCACCGACTCGATGACGCTCTCCCGGCTGGTGGCGGCGCGCCGCGGTGCCCGGTCGGCACTGGACCTGGGATGCGGCACCGGCATCCTCGGACTGTCGGCGGCCCGCAACGGCGCCGAGGTGCTTTCGGTCGACGTCAACCCGGAGTGCACGGCGGCCGCGACGGTCAACGCCCATATCAACGGGCTGGCGGACCGGCTGACCGCCGTCGAGGGGGACATCATGTCCCTGTCGCTGGACTCCCGGTTCGACCTGGTGGTCTCCAACCCGCCCTGTCTCCCGCTGCGCCGTGGCTCGCTCGGCTGGCTGGCCGGCGAGGCGGGGCTGGACGGCCTAGAGTTCTTCTGGGAACTCCTGCGCCAGGTCCCCGGGCTCCTCACCCAAGAAGGTGAGGCGCTGCTCCAGGCCGCGGCCTACGGGGACGAGCGCGGGCCGTTCTTCGTCCCGGAGTTGGAGGCCGAGGTGCGACGGCTGGGTGTCTCCGGGCGGCTGCTGCTGCGGCCCTCCACTCCCCCGCGCTGGCCGGCCTTCGCGCCCCGCGACGAGGAGCAGCAACTCACCGGACCACTCGGCGACGAGGTCCGGGAGTACGTCACTCGGATCGGTGCCACCCACTACTACGGATTCGTCCTCTCGGTGCGACGCGACGACGAAGGCCTGGCGGTGGGCCGCTTCCAGTGACCCGGCACCCGGGGGTGGAGCCGGCCCACGGCTCCACCCCCGGGTCATCCGGTGACCGTCGGAGCACCGGCCGCCCCGAGCCACCGCGGCCCGAGTTCGGCGCGTTCCAGGGCCGTGACCGCGTCGGCCGCCTCCATCAGCGTCAGGTGCGTGGTGTCGACCAGCCGGACGCCGGGCACGTCGGCTACCTCCGCGTCGAGGTGACGCTCCGCCAGCCGGCCCTCCACGAACAGCCGGCCGCCCGCGTCGTTCTCGATCCGGGTGGCCAGCGCCTCCGCGTCCGCCCGCAGGCCGTAGTAGACCGCCTCCGCGCCGAGTTCCTCGAACACGTGCTGGAAACGCTCGTAGGCACGGCCCGCGAGGACCACCCCGGTGATGATCACGACGCGAGCCCCCCACTCCCGGTAGACGGGCAGGGCCGCGCGCACGGCCGAGGCCATCAGGTTGTACACCTCCTCGCCGCCGTTCCACGGGTGGACGATGGGATCGCAGTCCATCGCGGCGGCCGGGACGCCGTACCGCGTCACCAACTGGTGCCCCAGCCGGGTCTTGCCCACGCCCGGGGCGCCGGTTATCACCACGGCGCGCATCAGTTGGCCCCCTCGCGGACCGTGCCGACCAGGCGGAAGCCCAGGTGAGGGATCTTCAGGAGCTTCGCACCGGAGTCGATGTCCAGGAACTTCTGCTTCAGGACCGAGGTCACCTTGTTCACGTCCTCCCCGCCGGTGGCCTCGGAGAGTTCCTCGCGGGAGACGATCTGGCCCGGCCGGTTGGACAGCAGGCGCAGCAGCTCCGCCTCGGCGTCGGTCACGGGCGACGACTTCGCGGCGGAGCTCAGCGAGCCGTTCGCGAGAGTGAGCACCTGGGTGTTCTCGGACGGCGTGACCGTCTTGAGGTAGCTCAGGGTCTCCACGAGCCGGGACCGCCGAAGGGGGCTGGCCAGCGTGAAGCTGTAGCCGGAGGTGACCGCCGCCAGGACCTCGGTGGCGGAAACGCCGTCCAGTACGGCGACGGCGTAACCGCCCCGGCGTTTGAGGTCCGCCACGGACAGGTCGTCCGGCCGGGCGGCGGCGACCCGGTGGAAGGAGACCAGCAGCGCGCCGGGCGGTGGGGCGTGGCCCGTCGCGGGGTCCGTGACATGCAGGGTGAGACCCACCTCGCCGCATGCCTCCGCGAGGACCTCAAGGTCCGCCGGTATCAGGGACTGAGCCAGTGCGTACATGGGAAACCCTTCACAGAGCGGCGGGGCCGCGGTCACTTGTCGGGTCGGGAGAGGGTCAGAGGCGCATCAGCCAGATCCGCTCGGCGGCCGGGAACCCGGAGCCCTGCGCGAGGCGCACGCCGTGTCGGCGGATGCGCTGGATGATGCCCTTGCGTACCTGGATGCGATAGGCGCCCAGCGCCTCGCACTTGGTGAGCGCCGCCTCGTCGTCCACAGGCAGCAGCTCCGGGCGCAGTGCGCCGAGTCCCTGTTCGGCCAGGCGCACGCCGAGGTTCTTCGCGGTCTCCTCCGCGGAGGAGAACAGGGAGTAGGGCTGGTCCTCGTAGAAGGCCACCCGCGCCGTGCCGAGGCGGCCGGTCCGGACCAGTTCCAGCACCGCCTCCCGGCAGGCGACATGGTCGACGTGGCCGCCGACGCCGAGGGGCGCGTAGATCGGGCCGGCGCTGTCCAGCAGGGGGGCGAGCCGTTCGGTGAGGGCGTCGAAGAGCTGCGGTTCCTCCCGTGCGAACCCGTCGGACCAGGCCGGGTCGGTGAAGAACCGGTCCCGTCTGAGGTCGCGGTCGGCGGCGTCGACGAATCCCAGCAGCTCCACCCGGGCGCGCAGCACACGGGCGGCGACCTCCTCCTCGTCCAGGAGCAGGCGCTGGGTCAGCGCCGGGCGTTCGGTGTAGTACGGGTCCTTGGTCCACGTCTCGACGCTGAAGACGTCGAGGAACCGGGCGCCCTGCCGGGCCACCGTCCCGCCGAGGGCCAGCGCGGCGTCGTCCGGATGCGGGGATACGACCACCGCGGGTTCGGTGGCCGGAGGGCCCGGTGTGAGAGGGGGTGCCATGAGCAGCAGCCCGTGCCGGCGCCACAGGTCGATGGCCTCACGGTTTGCCGCGGGGAACCCGTCGAGGGGCCGACTGCCGTCGCAGTGGGACAGCAGGGCTGCGTCACGGTCCGACAGGTGGTCGTACCCCTCGACCTGACGCCCCATGAAACGGAGCTCACCATCGGCTGTTTCCACGTGCGGCAGGGCCGTCGGGCACCAAGTGTCAGGAATCTTCGTCATGTAACTCCGAGCCCGCGGTGACGAATGACAGACGCCATATGGACGGAGCATACAGATCGCCTCCAGGCGCGCCCAGAGCCCGATCCAAAGAGGCAGAAAATGTGGGGACGGCTGGCCGAAAGCGCCTTGCCCGTGTGGTCACCGTCTTCTCCGGCAACCACCGGGACGATAGCTTTCCGGTCATTCATTTCGCTTCGGAGATCACTTCCGGGGCCCCGCCCCGGACCGCGGCGACAGCCGGGGCCGCGCCGGCGCGGGCGCGGCGAAGTTCCCATGTCAGCACCTCTGTCTCCGGAGGCGCTGCGAGCGGCCGGCCCGGGCCCGGACGGCGGCCGGCATCAGGCCGTCGGTATGGCCGAACACGTGCGAAACGCAGGGAATAGGCCATGCCGACGGCCCGGTTTCGGAGACGCCATTGCGGCGGGAATCTTCTGCTGTAGCCTCGAAGTGCGATTTGACCTGTCGGGCGATTAGAGGACGAGGCAGGGAATGGAGACTCGCGTACTGCTTGTTCAGCAAGGAGTCTGGGGGAATTCCGCGGCCTCCATGCCGCTGGCGATCGGCTACCTCAAGGCATACGCCGAGGCGGACGACCGCATCCAACGCCGCATGGACATCTCCATCAGGAACTACCCGGGCGACGCCGGTCTGAACGCCATGGCCCGGGACCTGATACGGGACGGCTGTCCCGACATCCTCTGCTTCTCCGTCCTCGGCTGGAACTTCCGCGCCTTCGGCACCCTCGCGGAGACGTTCAAGCAGATGAACCCGCAGGGCTGGGTTATCTTCGGCGGCAACCACGTCGCCCACCAGGCCGAGCGGGTCTTCCGTAAGTTCCCCCAGGTCGACGTGGTGGTGAACGGTGAGGGGGAGCTGGTCTTCCGGGATCTGCTGAACGGCTATCTCGACGGCGCCCACCGCGGGGAGCTCCACGAGATCAGCGGCATCTCTTTCCGCGAGGCCGACGGGAACCTGGTCACCACCCCCGAACGTGAGCGCATTCAGGACCTCGAGATCCTGCCGTCCCCTATTCTGACCGGAGCGGTACCGCTGGTCGACGAAAAGGGCCGTTTCCGCTACGACTACGCGTTGATGGAGACGAATCGCGGATGTCCGTACAAGTGTGCCTTCTGTTATTGGGGTGGCGCCACCGGGCAGAAGATGCGGGCGTTCTCACGGGAACGGCTGCGTGCGGAACTTGAGGTGCTGGGACGGCACGGCGCGGAAATCCTGATGCTCGCCGACTCCAATTTCGGACTCCTGCGCGAGGACGAGGAATTCCTGGACGATCTGCTCCGGGTGCGCCGCAAATACGGGTTCCCGAAGAGACTCGAAACATCTTGGGCCAAGAACAAGTCTCCCGGTTTCTACCGCATCATGGAGAAGATGAAGCAGTCCGGGATGCACAGCGCCTTCATTCTCGCCCTGCAGACGATGGATGACTCCGTGCTGGATCTCATGCGTCGGCGGAACATGAAGCTGAACGACTGGGAAAGCCTCGTCGCCTGGCTGACCGACCACGGCATCACACCGTATCTGGAGCTGATCTGGGGGGCGCCGGGCGAGACGGTCACCTCGTTCCTGGACGGTTATGACCGGGCGGCACGGCACACGCCGTTCATCGCGGTCCACCCGCTGATGCTGCTGCCGAACACCGAATACCACGACAAGCGCGAACAGCACGGACTGGTGACCGTGCGCGGCGAGCAGGACGACTTCGACTACGTGCTCTCCCATAAGACGATGACGCTCGCTGACAACGAGCGCATGCTCCGCTTCATCTGCTGGAACCGGGTCCTGGCCCGGAGTCTGTTCCTGCACAACATCTGGGTCGCGCTGCGCGGGCTCGCCGGCGTCCCGCAGTCAGAGGTGCTCCTCAGCTTCTCCGACTGGATCGAGAAGAGCGAAGACCCCGAGGCCAGGGAGCTGCACGCGGTGGCCGGGCCGACGAACTCCGCCAGTGAACTCGTCGACCCCAACGTCTGGCGACTGCTCACCAAACGGCTGCTGCGGCAGTGGTGGGAGGAGGCCATGCGTCCCGCTCTGCCCGAGCACCTGCTGCCGGTCCTCGACGAGGTGTTCCGCTACGACCTGCTGTGCCAGCCGGTGCGCCAACTGCCCGACGGATCGGGTCCCGAGGAGGACCTCCCGGTCGTCACCAAGTACGGCGAAAGCTGGTATCTGCGCAGCGACACGGAATTCACCCACCCCGTGCCCCGGCTGATCGCCGCGCTGCGGCGCGGAGAGACCGTGAGCACGGAGCCGGAGCGGCACACCGCGGACTTCTACTACCGGACCGAATTCGGCGGTGACCTCCAGCACTACTTCCGCATGGACCGCTTCCGCGGGCTGACCGAGCAACAGCTCGACGAACAGTTCACCAAGGTTTGACCGAGATCCTTCACCACGGGAGACAAGTGACGATGGACCGCGCCGGGCTCATTCGGGAACTCCACGAGATCGCAGCGGGCATGACCAAGGGAGAGCACCGGCTGGCACCCCAGGAGGGCGATGCCAGCCTTGTGGACCAGTACGGGTTCAGCTCCCTCGACGCCCTGGAGTACCTGCTGATCCTCGAGGAGAAGTTCGATGTCGTCTTCGAGGACGAGGACCTGACGGAGGAGACGCTCTTCTCCATCGAGGGCCTCGCCACCTACATCCTCCAGCAGAGGGCCGGCGAGAGCCGCTCCCTGACGTGACGGCCACGACACCGGCGGCCGCGCGGCCGGGTGGAGCGCCCGGGGAGGTGGCGGTCAGCGTGGTCGTTCCGACCCGTGCCCGGACCACCCGACTCCTGCTCACCCTGACGGCCCTGGGACACCAGACCCTGGACCGTGAGCGGTTCGAGGTCGTCCTGGTCGACGACGCACCGGAGCGCGGTGCGGTGGAACAGGTGCTGTCCGTCCTTCCCGCGGGCCCGCCGGTCCGGCCGACGACCACGGGCGGGCGCGGGGTGGCCTGCGCGCGCAACACCGGGGCCCGGCTGGCGCGCGGGGAGCTCCTGCTCTTCCTCGACGACGACACCATGGCCACACCAGGGCTCCTGGAGGCGCATCTCGCGGCCCAGCGGGGGGCCGGTGCCTTGGTGGTGCACGGCGCCGTCACCGACCTGTCCGCGTTCGCGCTGACGCCCGAACCCCGGACCCTGCGCACGGCTCTGACCGGTGCCCGCGGCCGCACGATCGAGCCCGCCACCGTCGCCGACCTCGACTCCGCCGTCCCTCTGTTCGGGCCGCGCCGCTCGTTCATCGAGAGGACCGCCCGGCAGGTGACGCGGTCGTCCGAGTACGCCCCGCTGCGCTGGCTGAGCTGCATCGGCACCAGTACCAGCGTCCGGCGCACGGTGTTCGAAGGGGTCGGTGGCTTCGACGAGCACTACGAACAGCTGTGGGGCGGCGAGGACCTCGAACTGGGACTGCGGCTCGCCGCCGCGGGCGCCACCTTCGAACTGCTCGACGAGACCGCGTACCACCTGCCGACGGCCCGCCGGGACACCGGCGACCTCCTGCCGAGGTTCTGGCGGCGGGTCGCCGACCGGCACGGCGACGCGCGCCTCGCGGACGTCGGTCCCTTCCTCGCCGGCGGCTCTCCCTCGGCGAGCTGGCCGCGCGGTTCGGTCCCGCGGACCGTGCCCTGGCACCCGGAACGGCGGTGTCATGACGTACCCGAAGGCAGACGCGGTGATCGTGGGCGGTACGGCGCCGCGGTCGCTGGACGCTCTCCGCCCCCGGCGGGACCTGTCCGTCCTCGCCGCCCGGGAGTCCCTGCCCGCTGCCTTCGTCGACGTGCTGTCCACAGCGCTGGACCGCCTGCCCGCCGCCCTGCGCGGCGGTGTTCCGGTGGTCATGGCGGCCACGGACTACTGCGTGGCGGCCACCTCCCAGTACGTCGGCCGGTGCGTGGAGGCGGAGGCGGGGGGCCGCAGGCTGCGGCCGTCCGAGGCCATGACCCCGGAGCCGGCGCAGCTGCTCCAGGAGCTGGCGGAGGCCAGTGGCTGGAACGGGACGGGCCATGTGCTGATCAGCCCGCGCGCGGCCACCCTGCAGGCGGTGCGCTGGGCGTGGGGCGCCGTCTCCGCGGGGCTGCACGCGGCGATGATCGTGTGCGAGGTCGTACAGGCCGCGCACGGCGACGGCTACCGGGTCGCGGCCGTCCCGGTGACCGGCGCCGACGGCGCCCGCGCCCCCCAGGCCGGCGGATCGTCCGTGGTCGTCTCCGGCACCGGCCTGGTCACCGCCTTCGGTGACGGAGGGGCCGCGTTCTGGCAGGGCCTGCTGGACGGCCGACGGGAACTGTCCGAGCTGACCCGGTTCGACGCGTCCCGCTTCCGCAGCAGGACGGTGTGCCAGACACCTGTGCAGGCGCCGCCCGGGCGGCCGACACGCCGTGCGCTGCTCGACCGGGCGCGCGCGGAGGCGCTGCGGGAGGCAGGACTCGACGAGCTGCCGGGCCGGACCCTGCTGGTGTCGGCCGGGGTGGTCCCGCACCTCCCGCAGGTCGGCGACGCCCCCCGGATCGACGAGATCGCGGTGGAACCCGACTGGGACGGAGACGGATCGGGTGTCGCCCCGCCGGACGCGGTGCTGATGGCCCACGCCTGCGCGTCGGGCGCCTTCGGGCTGGCCATGGCACGCGAATGGCTGCTGTGCGGGCTGGCGGACACGGCCGTCGTCACCGGGGTGTCGTCCCTCAACACCTACGACTACGCCTGCCTCGACGTGCTGCGCGCGACGAGTACGACCGCCGCCCGCCCGTTCGACGAGGACCGCTCCGGCGTCACCGTGGGGGAGGGTGCCGGAGTGATCGTGCTGGAGACCGCCGAGCGCGCGGCGGCCCGCGGGCAGCCGCCCCTGGCGACGCTCAGCGGGATCTCCTGCCGGGTGGCGGGGCAGGGCATCAGCCGGCTGAACGCGCATATCGGCGCCGCGTGCATGCGCGACGCGCTGGCCATGGCCGGCCTCACCACCGTCGACTACGTCCACGGTCACGCTCCCGGCACCCGGCAGGGCGACGAGGCCGAACTGCTGGCGCTGGACCAGGTCGGCGCCGAGCACGACTGGCGGGGCATCCCGGTCAGTTCGTACAAAGGGGCGGCCGGCCATCTGCTGCACGCCTCGGTCTTCCCGGGTGTCGTGGCGGCGGTCCGGGCCCTGCGTCATCAGGTGCTTCCGGGAACCCCCGGGCTGCGCAAGCCCCTCGACGCGCGGCATGTGCGGGTGCTGCGCGATCCGGAGCCCTGTGACGGGATTCGTTCCGTGCTGGTGAACAACTTCGGGTTCGGCGGCAACAACGCCGCGTTCCTCCTGACGGGGGGCGCGGCCGGGCGCATGGAGTGGAGTACGGATGGCTGACGCGGTGCTGATGACACCACGGGAGATCCTCACCGGGTTCTCCAGTGTCAACAACCAGAACGTCCTGATCAACGACGAGGAGTACCTCCGCCTGGACCCTGCGATGCGCCTCTTCTACGAGAAGGTCCGGGAGAACCTGGGGGTGGCCTGTATCGCCGGTCACCTGAGGTCGTGCGGCTATTCGGTGCGGGCGTTGAACCTGCACGGGCGCAATCCCAGCGACGAGGTGATCACCGACCTGATCCGGCGTGAGCGGCCGAAGTTCGTCGGGATCAGCATCATGTACGACCTGCACATCGTCGACGCGGTGCGGTTGCTGCGCTGTGTCCGTGAGGCCGATCCGTCGGTGTTCGTGGCGATCGGCGGTGCGTTTTGCACCTACAACGCCAAGCTCATCGCCGAACGGATCCCGGAGGCGGACTGTGTGGCCTTCGGCGAGGGTGAACTGACGGTGGAAGGCCTGATGGAGTGTCTGGCGGCGGGGCGCGACTGGCGCGGTGTGCCCGGCCTGTGGTTCTGGCAGGAGGGCCGGGTCCGCAGCAGCGGCTCGCCCAAACTCCCCGACCTCAGCCACGAGCCCTGGCCGGCCCGGGACCTGCTCGTGCACCATCGCAAGAACGGCATCCCCACTCCGGTGGCGTCGACCTACACGAGCCGCGGCTGCCACGCCAAGTGCACCTTCTGCTACGTGCCCCGGGCGCCGGGTGTCGTGGCAGGCAACGCCTGGCGGGTCCGCTCGCCTGTCGACGTCGTGGACGAGATCGAGTACCTGCAACGGGAGTTCGGCACCCGCTTCCTGTGGTTCAACGACGACAACTTCGGCGGCGCCTTCCAGGACGGCTACCACCACGCCGTCGGCTTCGCCGAGGAGATCCTCCGCCGCGACCTGGACATCTCCTTCCACTGCGAGTTCCGCGTCGACACCGGCCTCGTCGACCGGGAGGCCCTGCACACCCTGCGCCGGGCCGGTATGGCCTCCGCACTGCTCGGCATGGAGACCGGGGCCCCGGCGATGGCCAAGCGGTTCCGCAAGGGAACCATGGTGGAGTACAACTTCGACGCCGCCCGCCTGTTCAAGAAGGAGGGCATCGAGCTCGAACCCGGCTGGATCATGGTCGAACCGGGCACGACCCTCGACGAGCTCTGGGAGAACCTGAAGTTCATCGTGGCCGCCGACATCGCCGTGAGCGAGAACCCGTTCTCCTTCATCAGCCGCGCCATCGCACTGCGCGGCACGGAGATGTACGACAAAATCGCCGACCCGACTCCTCCGGAACTCCCGGGCGTCGAGGGGCCGGCCAGGGACGTCCTGCTGGAGGCCCGCCGGGAGTACCGCATTCCGGACCCGCGGGTCGAGGACGTTTGGGCGGGCTGGAGCAAGGTGAGCGCGGAGGTCGCCGACCGCAAGGAGGAGCTGCCCTTCGTCGCCCAGATCATCGTCGATGCCACCAGGGCGCGCAGGGCTCGGGGGAGCAGGGGCTGCGCCCGCTGCTGAGCCGGCTGCGCGGGTGGGCCGACGGCCTGCCGGACCTGCTGGTGGCCTTCCTCAACGTCGGGCTGCTCCTCGCGGACGAGAACCCGCCGCGGCTCGCCGAGCGGCTCGAGGCTGAACTGCACACGCTGGTCGACGCCTATGACCGCAGGGTCCTGGGTGAGCCCTACCAGGTGTTCGTCGAAGAGACCAAGAGGCTGTGCGGAGAGCAGGCCATGGCCGGCTGACCCGACCGGTTTCGGGACGCGCACGTGAAGACGAGAGAGGAGACCGGTCATGGCGGATGTGGTCCTGCTGACCCCCCGGGAGATCCCCACCGGCGCCGCGAGCCTGAACAACCAGAACGTCCTGATCAACGACGAGGAGTACCTGTCCCTGGACCCGGCGATGCGGCTGTTCTACAAGCGGGTCCGGGAGAACCTGGGGGTGGCCTGTATCGCCGGTCACCTGAGGTCGTGCGGCTATTCGGTGCGGGCGTTGAACCTGCACGGGCGCAATCCCAGCGACGAGGCCATCATCGACCTGATCCGGCGTGAGCGGCCGAAGTTCGTCGGGATCAGCATCATGTACGACCTGCACATCGTCGACGCGGTGCGGTTGCTGCGCTGTGTCCGTGAGGCCGATCCGTCGGTGTTCGTGGCGATCGGCGGTGCGTTTTGCACGTACAACGCCAAGCTCATCGCCGAACGGATCCCGGAGGCGGACTGTGTGGCCTTCGGCGAGGGTGAACTGACGGTGGAAGGCCTGATGGAGTGTCTGGCGGCGGGGCGCGACTGGCGCGGTGTGCCCGGCCTGTGGTTCTGGCAGGAGGGCCGGGTCCGCAGCAGCGGCTCGCCCAAACTCCCCGACCTCAGCCACGAGCCCTGGCCGGCCCGGGACCTGCTCGTGCACCACCGCAAGAACGGCATCCCCACACCGCGCGCGTCCACGTACACCAGCCGCGGCTGCCACGCCAAGTGCACCTTCTGCTACGCGCCGCGGCAGCCCGGAGTGGTGGACGGGCCCTGGCGGGTACGGCCGGTGGAGGACGCGGTCGACGAGATCGAGTACCTGCAACGGGAGTTCGGCACCCGCTTCCTGTGGTTCAACGACGACAACTTCGGCGGCGCCTTCCAGGACGGCTACCACCACGCCGTCGGCTTCGCCGAGGAGATCCTCCGCCGCGACCTGAAGATCACCTTCCACTGCGAGTTCCGCGTCGACACCGGCCTCATCGACCGGGAGGCCCTGCGCACCCTGCGCAGGGCGGGCATGGACCTGGCCCTCCTTGGCATGGAGACCGGGTCGCCCGGCATGATGAAGCGGTTCCGCAAGGGGACCACCGTCGAGTACAACTTCGACGCCGCCCGCCTGTTCAAGCAGGAGGGCATCGAGCTCGAACCCGGCTGGATCATGATCGAACCGGGCACGACCCTCGACGAGCTCTGGGAGAACCTGAAGTTCATCGTGGCCGCCCGGGTGCACGAGAGCGAGAACCCGTTCTTCCTGATCAACCGGGCCATCGCACTACGCGGAACCGAGATCTACGACAAGGCCACGCGGTACGAGGAGCCCGACATCCCCGGAGTGGAGGGCGCCGCCTGGGAGGTGCTGCGGCACGCCCGCCGCGACTACCGCGTCGAGGACGAGCGGGTGGAACACCTGTGGACGGCCTGGAGCCGGGTCTCCTCGGAGATCAACGACCGCAAGGAGAACGAGGTCCCGTTCCTCGCGCAGAGCATCGCGGACGCCGTCCGGGCCCGACGCGGCACCGGCGTCGAATCCCTGCGCCCCCTGCTGGGCCGGCTGCGCCACTGGGACCAGGGGCTCGCCGGGCTGCTGATCGCCTTCCTCAACGCGGGGCTGCTGCTCGCGGACGAGAACCCACCCGGACTCGCCGACCGGCTGGAGACCGAACTGCGCGCCATGATCACCGCGTACGACCGCGAACACCTCGGCCACGCCTTCCCGGACTTCGTCGTCGAGACGGCGAAGGCGTGCGGCGAGCACGCCCTCGCCCAGGTGAGGGGGTGAGGCGATGACCAGCGAGCGGATCCGGTTCGCGGCCGTGGGCTGCGGCAGGGTGTTCCAGCGCTACCACCTGCCCTGCGCCGACGAACGGGACGCCATGGAACTGGTGGGTCTGGTCGACGCCGACGTCGAACGGGCCCGGTCGCTGACGGCGGACCGCCCTCAGGTGTGGACCGGCACCTCCGTCGACCGCCTCATCCACGAGACGCGGCCGGACCTGATCAGTGTCTGCACGCCCAACGACGCCCACGCCGAGCCGGTGCTGGCGGCGCTGGACGCCGGCATCGCGGTGCTGTGCGAAAAGCCCCTCGCCGCCACGGTGGAGGAGGCGCGGCGGATGGCGGCCCATCCGGCGGCCGAGAAGCTACTGGGGGTGAACATGCCCTTCCGTTTCCATCCGCTGCTGGAGGCGTTCGCCGACGCGGCACGGCCCGGCGCGCAGCGCGTCGACTTCTCCTTCGCCACCCCCGGCAACAGGGTGTGGCGGGCCTGCACACCGTGGTACGGCGACGCACGACGGGCCGGCGGCGGCGCGCTCCTGGACCTCGGGCCGCACGCCATCGACCTGCTCATGACGGTCTTCGGGCCGCCGGACGTGGAGGCCTGCGAGGTGGATGCGCCGGGCGTGGAGGAGCGGGTCCGGCTGGACCTGTCGTTCCAGGGCGTGCCAGCGACGCTGCGCATCGACCGGGCCGCACGCAGACTGGAGACCTCGGTGAGCGTCACCACCGCGGACGGTGACCACATCCTGGATCTGCGCCGTAACGAACTGCGCCGGGCGGACGGCGCGGTCGAATCGGCCGGACATGGGCCCGAACTAGCCGCGATTTCAGCCTACTTCGACCTGGTGACGGGGGCTCCCGCCCCGCGTCCGAAGGTGACCGCCCAGGACGCCCTGGAGGTCCAGCTCGTCGTGGAGTCGGCCTACCGGCGCGCCAAGACCGCGGCGGCGCCCCTGCCGCAGGGCAGGTGACGGACGGTCATCGGAGGAAGCGGGCCACTTCGGCGCAGAAACGCTCCGGTTCGGTGCGATGCACGTAGTGGCCCGCGTCGATGGCCAGCAGCCGTCCCCGGGGCACCGTCTCGGCGACCTCGGCCAGCAGGGAGCGAGGGACCGGGCTGGACAGTCCGCCGCTGATCACCAGCGTCTCGGCGGTGACGTCGGCGAGCCGCCGCCACCACACGGGGTCCGCTCTCCGGAGGTCGTCGATGACGGGGCGTACCGCGGCGCTGTCCAGCTCCCCGGCCCGGCGCAGCTCGCGGAACTCCTGGTACAGCGAGATGACGTGCGCCTGTCCGTCGGCCTGCCCGGACCGCGCGAGCAGCTCCGCCGCCGCGTCCCGTGGCGGCGGAGGCGTGTCCTCGATCACCAGCCTGCGGACCCGTGCGGGATGACGCTGGGCGATGAGCCAGGCCACGTGACCCCCCATGGAGTGGCCCACCAGGTCCACCTCGTCCAGGCGGTGACGATCCAGCAGGGACAGCACGTCCTGGTACATCAGCTCGAACGTGTATGCGTCCGCCCGGGGGCTGCGCCCGTGTCCGCGAAGGTCCGGTACGAACAACCGGCGTCCCCGGGGCAGCAGCGCGGAGACGAGCCGGTCCCAGCTCCGTCCGGTGTTCCCCAGCGCGTGGAGCAGAACCGCCGGTCTCCCCGCCGGATCACCGGTGACCCGGCAGTTCAGCGTCAACGGTGCCTTGCTCGTCCCACCCCGGCCCGGCGTCTGATCCACGTCACGCAGCACCCCGCGATGCTATCCGCCGCGGGCCGTGACAGACAGAGGCCAGGAGCGGGGGCCCGGCCGACCGATCCGTCCTTCCGTCTTTCCCTCTTTCCCTCTTTCTGTCTTTCTGTCTTTCTGTCCTTCAGGAGCGTGAACTGGTCACGAGGTAGTCCACGATGGCCGTGACCGTCTGCTGGTGCCAGACCAGGTTGGCCGGCAGCTTGCGCTCCAGGAGCCGTTCCAGGCGGCGGCGGATGACGATCGCCATCACGGAGTCCAGGCCGGTCTTCAACAGCGACCGGTCGGGGTCGAGTTCGGCCGGATCCAGCTTCATCTCGCTGACGATGACGGAGACCGTCTGCTCGTACAGCAGAGCCCTCAGCGCCTCCTCCGACAGCCCCTCGGACGGCCGGGCCCCGGCCGAGGTCCCCTCCCCCGCCTGCCCTCCCGGGTCCTCGTCGGCGAGGTCGCGCAGCAGACCCGTACGGCGGCCCCCGTCCGGGAGCGGCACGGTGCGCAGCACCGCGAGGGACGCGGCGCCGGTCCGGCCGGCGAGGTCCCAGGCGGCGAAGGCCTCGGGTGCCGTGATCGCGCCGACACCGTGCGCCCGGAGCTCGGCGTCCACCGCGGCGTTGGCCGCCATGCCCATGCCCCGCCAGGACGTCCACGCCAGGCTCATGCTGCCGACGGCACCGAGGGTGTGGTCGTACCCGGCCATGGCGTCGAGGAAGGCGTTGGCCGACGCGTAGGCGGCCTGGCCGGTGAGGCCCAGGTACTGTCCGCACGACGAGAAGTGGACCAGGAAGTCCAGGGTGCCCGGCGGGAACAGCCGGTGCAGGGTCAGGGCACCGCCGGCCTTCGGCCGCATCACCGCCGCCAGGGCGTCGGCGTCGAGCCGGTCGACCAGCTGGTCGTGCAGCACGCCGGCCGCGTGCACCACCCCACGGACCGGGGGCATGCCCAGCGCGTCCGGGGTCAGGGCGGCGGCCGCCGCCTCGGCGTCGGACAGGTCCAGGGACAGCACCCGTACGGTCGCCCCGAGGGCCTCCAGCCTGCGGACGGTCGCGACGCGGCGCGCCTGGACCTCGTCGGTGACGGCGTCCCACTCGGAACGGGGCGGCAGGGCACCGCGTCCGGCGAGCACGAGGCGGCGTGCGCCCCGCTCCACCAGCCACCGGGCGATCTCCCCGCCCAGGCTGCCCAGACCGCCCGTGACGAGATACGTGCCGTCCTGCCGGCACCGCAGCGGGGCGCGGTCCGCACCCGCGCCCACGGAGCGGACCAGCCGGTTCGCCCAGGCCCCGCCCGCACGGACGGCGACGACGTCCTCGCCCGGGTCCGCAGCGACCACGCGCAGCGCGACGACCAGGTCGTCCCTGGTGGGCCGTGGGCCGAGATCGACCGTGCCGCCCCACAGTCCGGGGTGCTCGCCCCCGACGACCCGGCCGAGACCCCACCGGGCCGCCTGAGCCACCGCCTCCAGCCGGTCCGCCTCGCGGACACCGCTGGTCAGTGACCAGAGCCGCGCCGTACCGGGCGGCCACGCGCCCAGCCGCCGCGCCGCCGACGCGAGCTGCCACGCCTCGCGCACGGCACGGTCCGCGGCCTCGGTCTCCCCGGCCGGACGGTCCGTCAGGGGCAGCAGGAGGACGTCCACGGGACCGGGGACCTGCCCGCGCAGGCCGTCGAGACCATCCGGATCCTCCGCCGCCAGGCACGGGATCCCGCGCTCGTCGGCCGTGGCCCGCAGTGCCGCCGTCAGCTCCCCCTCCGCGCCGACCAGAACCAGAGACCGGTGCGGGCGGGGGGCGTCGGAGCCGTCGAGGGGGAGGGACTTCCAGTCCGTCCGGAACAGCAGTTCCCCGGGCGGGGCCGAACGCCCCTCGACCTCACCGTCCGCGTACCGGACCCCGGCCAGCACGGCCACGGTCCGTTCGCCCTCCGCCGTGATCCGCACACCCACCGCGCCCCTGCCGTCGGCGTACGCCTCAAGGCGGGCGCGGGACGGGGGCTCGCCCGTGGTCCACACGCGGCCGACGCCGGCCACCACCCGTAGCGCGGCGGGTCCGGGGAAGGAGACGGCCGCCATGGACAGCGCGGCGTCGAACAGTGGGGCCCATGTCGCCGGGGTGGACGCCGGCTCGTCGGCCGCGACGATGTCCGCGCGCAGCCCGTCCGGGATCCGCTCCAGACGGTCCACGCGCCAGGGGAAGGCCATGGTCGGCACGCCGACCGAGGCGAGGTCGGTGGCGATCCGGTCGGGAGGGAGCGCCGTCCCCGGCCCGGCCGCGGCCGGCGGAAGAGGTGGTGGCGAGCCGTCGCCGGACACGGACGCCACCGCGTGGGTCAGCGACGACCGCTCGTCCCCGTCCGGCCCGTCCGCGACCGGATCGCCGGGACCCGGCTCCTTCGGGTGGGCGGTCCGGGACAGCAGGCGGATCACGCCGCCTTGCGCGATCACGTCGACGTCCTGGGCCGTGGACAGGGTCAGCGGCAGCTCGAACGACACGTCGGAGAGACCGCCCGTCCCCCGGCTCCCCCCGGCCGCGTCCAGGAAGGTCTGGAGGACGACCGCCGCCGGGACGATCTCCACGCCGTGGATGGTGTGGCTGCCCGGATACGGCCGGGACTCCAGGTCGACGCGGGTGCGCCAGAGGTCCAGCGGCGAGGTCCCGGCCAGCGTGGTACGCGGTCCCAGCAGGGTGCGGCTCGCCGGGTCATGCCGCCCCCGGTCGGCCCGGTGGACCGGCAGGTCGCGCCAGTACCGCTGGCGCCGCCAGCTGCGGACCGGCAGCGACAGGGGCCGCGCGCCCGGGGCGCAGGGCCAGTCGAGGGAGACGCCGTGGCAGTACAACAGCCCCGCGTTCAGCAGCAGGTGCTCCCGCTCCCCGGTGTCGCGGCGCAGGGAGGCGGCGAGACAGTGCCGGTCGGCCCCGACGGTGTCCAGCGTCTCCTGCACGGAGTGCCGGACCACCGGATGGGCCGACACCTCCAGGAACGTGCGGAGCCCGTCCTCGGCCGCCGCGGCCACGGCGCCGGACAGCCGTACCGGGCTGCGCAGATTGGTCGCCCAGTAGGCGCCGTCGCGGACGGCCGCGTCGCGGGGGTCGTCCAGCGCGGTGCTGTAGACGGGGATGCGGGGGGTGTGCACGGTGAGGTCGTCCGCGGCCTCGGCGAGCTCCTTCATCAGGGGCTCCATCTGCGGACTGTGGAAGGCCACGTCAGTGTCGACGCGGCGCACCAGCAGGGACGGGTCCGCGCCCAGCTCCCGGGCGAGGGCGTCGATCTCCGCGACCGCGCCGGCCACCACGGTCGTGGTGGGCGAGGCGAGGACCGCCGGCGCCACGCCGGTTGTACCGCCGAGCCGTGCCGCGGCCTCGTCGGCGGGCAGGCCGATCATCAGCATGCCGCCCGCGCCGGCCACCCGCCGGAGCAGGACACTGCGCCGGCACACCAGCCGGGCGCCATCCTCCAGCGACAGGATCCCCGCCGTCGCGGCGGCCGCGATCTCCCCCATGGAATGGCCGATGACGGCCGCGGGCCGGACCCCGAGCGACCGCCAGACGGCGACCAGGCCCATCTGCACCGCGTAGATCATCGTCTGGGCCACGTCCACGCGGGTGACGTCGCCGACCTCGATCAGATCCCGGGCCGTCGTGCCGAACTCCTCGGCGAAGACCGGCCCGATCCTGTCGATCACCTCGGCGAAGACAGCGTCCTTGGCCAGCAGTTCGCGGCCCATGCCCGGCCACTGGGCACCGGTCCCGGAGAAGACCCACACCACCTTGTCCAGGCCCTCGTCCGTCACCGTGCCGTCGACGACGCCGGGCGCCGCTTCACCGGCGGCGAAGCGGCGCAGCCTGCCCTCCAGCTCCGCGCGGTCGGCGGCGACGACGGCGACCCGGCGGTCCAGGTGGCTGCGCCGGGATCCCAGGTGCTGCGCGAGGGCGGCGAGCGGAACGCCCGCGCCCGGCCCGTCCAGCCAGTCGGCGAGCCGGGCGGCGTCCTCTCGGACGGCCGCCCCGGACCGGCCGGAGAGCGGGAACAGACGGGGCGGCGCCGGGACGGCCTCGGACGCGGCGGACGGCTCGCGCCGTGCGGGCACCTCCCGCTCGGCCGGCGATGCGCCCTCCAGGACCGTCCGCGCCTCCTCGGGGACCGCCGGTGCCTCCACCGGAACCGTCGTTGCCTCCTGCGAGGTTGCCGGTGCCTCCTCCAGGACGACGTGGGCGATGGTGCCGCCGTAGCCGAAGCTGGAGACACCCGCCCGGCGGGCACGCTCCCCACGGCGCCACGGGGTGCGCTCCTGCGTCACCCGCAGCCGTGACTTCGCCCAGGGAATGCGCGGGTTGGGGGTGGAGAAGTGCACGCTGGGCGGGATCTCCTCATGGACGAGCGCGAGGATCGTCTTGATCATCCCGGCGATCCCCGAGCCGGCCTCCAGGTGCCCGATGTTGCCCTTCACCGAGCCGATGAGGCACGGGCTGTCCGCCGGCCGGCCCGTGCCGAAGACCGCGGCGAGCGCACCGGCCTCCAGCGGGTCGCCCGCGACGGTTCCGGTGCCGTGGGCCTCCACGTAGTCGACGGTCTCCGGGGCGATGCCGCACTGCGCGTACGTCCTGCGCAGCAGGTCCGCCTGCGCCTCGCCGTTGGGCGCCATGATGCCGGCGGTCCTGCCGTCCTGGCTCACCCCGCTGCCACGGATCACCGCCAGGATCCGGTCCCCCGCCCGCTCGGCGTCCGTCAGGCGCTTCAGGACGAGGACGCCCGCCCCCTCGCCCCGGCCGTAGCCGTCCGCCGAGGCGTCGAACGGTTTGCTGTGGCCGTCCGGCGAGGTGGCTCCCGCACGGGCCAGGGTGACCGAGAGGCCGGGCGCGACCATGAGGTTCACGCCCGCGGCCAGCGCCACGTCGGACTCCCCGGAGAGCAGGCTCCGGCACGCCAGGTGGACTCCGACCAGGGAGGCGGAGCACGCGGTGTCCACGGCGAGGCTGGGGCCGCGCAGGTCGAGGCTGTGGGAGATGCGGTTGGCAGTGGCGCACAGGGCCGCGCCGATACCGGTCCAGGGCTCGATACGGGCGAGGTCCTCCAGCAGCCGGCGCCCGTAGTCGTCCGAACCGACGCCCACGAAGACTCCGCAGTCGGTGCCGCCCAGACCGAGGGGCGGGAGCCCCGCGTGTTCCAGGGCCTCCCACGCGAGTTCCAGCAGCAGCCGTTGCTGGGGGTCCATCAGCTCGGCCTCGCGCGGCGCGATCCCGAAGAACTCCGCGTCGAAACCGGCGATGTCGGCGAGGAAGCCGCCACGGGTCGGGGTCTCCCGTACGACGGCCGCGTGCTCGTGCCCGGTGTCCGCGTACGGAGCCCAGCGCTCCGCTCCGTCGCCGATGCCGTCCCGGCCCTGGACGAGGAGGTCCCAGAAGGCGTCGGGAGAGTCGGCGTCACCGGGGAACCGGCAGCTCAGCCCGACGACCGCGATGGGCTCCCCGGGCCCGCCGGTCTGCCCCCGCGGGGCCACCGGGCTCGTCACACCGGGCTCCCCTCAGCGCCCGTGGCGCGCCAGGCGGGAGGTTCCAGCACCGTTACCACCGCCGCGGTGATCATGAGTCCGGGGCCGGCGCTCAGCAGCAGAAGGTGGTCCCCGACGTTCACCTGCCCGTCCTCGACGAGGTGGTTGAGCTGCAACCCGACATCGGCGGCGCCCGCGTGGCCGACGTCGCGGAAGAAGTCGACCGCACCCAGCGACGCGTCCAGGCCCATCGGCCGCAGATGGCTGTCCAGGAAGTCCGTGGTGCCCGCACCGAGATGGAGCACCTTCGACAGGTCCGCGACAGTGATCCCCGCCTCGCCCGTCACCTGCTCGACCAGCTTGGCGCCGCTCGCACCGTACTCCTGGACGATCTCGGACGCCTTCGGGCCCAGTTCCTCGACCATCGCCTCCAGGTGCTCGTTCATGTCGAGTGCGCGCCCGGTGGTGACCGCCGGAGGGAAGATCGGCACGTGCCCGCGGTTGAGGATCTCGAACTGGGGCAGCGACACCGACTCGACGGAGCGTAGCGCGGCCCAGCCGGACCGCTTCGACAGGACGACCGCCGTGGCCGCGTCGGCGAGCACCGTGTCACGGTGGGCGTACCACCGGTCGACCGAGGGGGCGCCGAAGTTGTCCGCGCTGCTCACCACGGCGCCGGTGCGGGACGGCGCGCACAGCAGGTACTGGGTGGCCATCTCCAGGGCGGCGAGGAACGCGTTGCACCCCTGCTCCACCGTCAGCGCCGGGACAGGGGAGCCGAGGGTGGAGCGCAGGATGTAGTGCGGTGCCGACCAGCCGTCGGGGCCCTGGTGGTACGCACAGGAGTGGACGAGGATGTCGATGTCCTCAGGGCCGAGACCCGAGCGGTCCACCGCCTGCCGGACGGCCGCCACCGCCATGTCCGGCGCGGAGGTGCCGTCGGCCACGGCGATGTTCCGCCACCCGCAGGACTCCATCCGCTCACGGTCGTACGCGCCGCGCCGGACCGCTTCCTCCACGCTCACCCTGGGCGGAATGAACGCCCCGGTCCCTGCCAGGAAGATGTTCTCTGTTCTCACTCTCACATGTCCTCACTGACCGGTCCGGGGCCTGATGACCTTCCCGGTCTCGGTGGTCGGCAGTTCCGTCCTGGAGGCGAAGATGTGGGGGACCCACGAGGGCGACAGCCGCTCCCGGCAGAAGCGCTCCAGCTTGTCGAGGTCGACCGTGTCGGGCGTCACGGTCGCGCTGATGCGCTGTCCCAGGGCAGGGTCGTCCACACCGGACACCAGACAGGTGGCGACATCCGGGAAGGCGAGCAGGACGGCTTCGATCTCCTCGGGGCTGACCTTGGCGCCCGCGACGTTGAGGCTGGTGGACAGGCGCCCGGCGAGGACGAGGTCCCGTCCTTCCCAGCGGGCCAGGTCGCCGGTGGTGAACCCGTCCCGCAGCGGGGTCGCGTCGACGGCCCCGCCCTCGGCGTACCCGAGCATCATCGACGGCGACCTGACGGTCACCAGCCCCGTCACGGCGTCGCCGGCGCCGTCCCCGGCTCCCGGGACCGGGGAGAGCTGGACCCGCACTCCGGGCAGGGGGGCGCCGGGCCCAGAGACACCGGCCTGCCACGGAGCCGGGCGGCTCACACAGATCGGCCCGGTCTCCGTGGTGCCGTAGACCTGGCCGACGTGTCCGCCGAGCCGGGTCGCGACCAGTTCGGCGGTGTGCGCGTCCAGCGCCATGCCCGCGGAGAGGAAACCGATCGCGGGGCCGTCGTGCGGGCGGGTGCGGGCGGCCTTGGCGAGCAGCCGCAGCATGGGGGGCACACCGACGAACAACGTCACGTCCCCGGCGGCGAGTTCGCGCAGCAGCAGGCGCGGCTTGTCCGGCGTCGTACAGCGCACGGGCGCGCCCGCCAGGGCAGCGGCGACGGCGCACAGGCCGAAGCCGTACGCGTGCTGGAGGGGTACGGGGCAGAGCAACCGGCTCTTCGGCCCCAGCGCCAGAGCCGTACGGTAGTGCTCCGCCTCGGCCAGCAGAGCGGCGGCGGAGCGCAGCGCGACCCGGGGGTATCCGGTGGTGCCCGACGTGATCTGCGCCGTCGCCGCCTCCTCGAAGGCGGGCCGGCGGGCTCCTTCCCGGCCGACGCTCAGGATCCTTTGCCCCTCGCCCGCGGCTGTGGCCGGGAAGGCCGACGACGAGCTCGGGGCCGAGAGGAAGTCGAGCGGACAGCGTTCCTGGATCCGCTGGAGCTCCCACGGCGTCAGCCGGCGCGGGAGCGGCACCGCGACCGCGCCGGTGGTGATGATCGCGAACACGTCGCCGATGAACTCGGCCGCGGGCCAGGCGACGGTTCCCACCAGGGTGCCCGGCCCGACGCCGGCCTCCCGCAGGGTACGGGCCCTGGCATCGACGCGCTCGGCCAACTGCGCCGCGCTGGTGGTCCCGGAGTCGTCGCTTACCAGCGGCGCGCCCCCGGCACGGGCGCCCTGGGCGCGCAGCAGGGAGAGCAGCTCCGCACGCGCGGCGGTCATCCGAGACCGGTCAGCGCTCGCCGCAGCGCCCCGACTGCCTTGTCGAGGACGTCCCCGGTGTGCGCGGTGCTCAGGAACCACGGCTCCAGCGCGTTGGGATGGAAGTAGACGCCCTCCCGCTGGGCGAGGGTCTGGAAGCGGCGGTGCCGGGAGAAGTCGACGGCCTCGGCGAGGTCGCGCAGGGTGTCGCTCTTCTCCAGCGGTTTCCTGAGCAGGGTCACGCCCATCAGGGTGCCGACCCGGTTGATATGCACGGGCCGCTTCTCCACGGCGAAGACCTCGCGCACGGCGTCCTCCACGCCGGCGCCGATGGCCTCCAGCTCCTCGTAAAGGCCGGACTGCGCGCGGATCTTGGTCAGTACGGTGACGACCGCACGCAGGGCCGCGTGGTTTCCGGCGTAGACGCCTGCGTGGTGCGCCTCGTTCGTGGCGAGCATCCGCATCGCGGCCTTCCGCCCGCCGAAGGCGGCGACCGGGAACCCCCCGCCCATGACCTTGGACAGGATCGTGAGGTCGGGCTCGACGCCGTACAGCTCCTGCGCCCCTCCTCGGGCGACCCGGAAACCGGTGATCACCTCGTCGAAGATCAGCATCGCGCCGCTGCGCGCCGTGAGGTCGCGCAACAGCTGGAGGAAGCCGGGTACCGGGGCGATCACGCCGGCGTTGACCAGAACCGGCTCCAGGATGACGGCCGCGATTTGGTCACCGTCCCGCGCGAAGAGCTCCTCGACGGCCTCGGCGTCGTTCCACGGCAGCTGCGCGGTGTGGGCGAGGGCCTCGGGGATCATTCCGAGCGCGCCCGCGACGACGTCCGTCGGCCGGGTGCCCTGTATCTGGAGCGTGGTCTTGCCCGCGCGCAGGACCGTCTCGCTCCAGCCGTGGTAGTGGCCTTCGAAGGTGACCACCAGGGAGCGGCCCGTGGTGGCGCGCGCCAGCCGCAGCGCGGAGGCGACCGCCTCCGTGCCGGAGTTGGCGAACCTGACCTGTTCCACGCCCGGCACCAGTTCGGCCACCAGGGATCCGGCCTCGGCGTCCAATTCGTGCGGCAGGCCGGTCATGTGGCCCTTGGTGAACTGGTCGGCCAGGGCGTCGGCCACGTCGCGGTCGGCGTAACCGAAGAGATTCGGACCGTAGCCCATGTTGAAGTCCACGATCTCGCGGTCCTCGACATCGCGGATCAGGCAGCCTTCCGCACGCCGCACGACCAGTGGCACGGGGACGGCCGCCGCACGCATGCTGCTGCTGACACCACCGGCGATGACCTCTTTGATGCCCTCCAGACAATCAGCGTTCGTCCGACGTTCGGCGTCCATGGCACCCACTGAAATCCTCCAGCTTCGTCGGCCTGATCCGGCATCACAGAATGCCCCAGGGATTTCGGGCCCGTCAGCGGTCGTTACCGGAATGGCCGGATCGCGGGGGTGATCGGCCTGTCTTGGATGGCAGTATCGGACGGGCTGATCGGCGCGCGTCGCGGAGGGGGAATGTGATGTCGTCTCGGGCCGTCGCCGTGGTCACGGGGGCGGGATCGGGCCTCGGGGCCGCCATCGCCGTACGGCTGGCCGCCACCCACGACCTGGTGCTGACCCATCTGACCCGCGACACCGGGCTCGCCGACACCGCTGACCAGGCGTCAGCGGCCGGCGCGGACGTCGTCGCCACCGTGGTCGGGGACCTCGCACGCGAGGAGACCGTGGACCGTCTCGGACAGGCCATGGACTCCTGCGGGCCGCGACTGGACGTCCTGGTCTGCAACGCCGGGGCGTACACGTACACCCCCTGGCAGGACACCACGTGGGACGACGTGCGCTCGGCCGTGGACGTCAATCTCCTGGCGCACATCGCCTGCGTCCGTGCCGCCACACCCCATTTGGTGGCGCGCGGAACCGGCCGGATCGTGGCCGTTTCCACGGTGCTCACGCGGATCGGGCGGGTGGAACTCGCCCCGTACATCGCGGCAAAAGGGGGCCTGGAGGCATTCGTTCGCGCGTTGGCCCGCGAACTCGGCCCGCACGGCATTACCGTGAATTCCGTCAGACCGGGGCCGATCGAACTGAGTACCGGGCAGAGGTCCCACCCGGATTACCCTTCCTGGCGGCAACGGGAATTCGCCCGGCAATGCATCAAACGGCATGGACACCCCGAGGACGTGGCCGCGGCCGTTGTGTTTCTGACTTCTCCCGGAGCCGGTTTCATCACGGGCCAGAGTCTGACCGTCGACGGCGGTTGGGATCTCCACTGACCTGCCCGCGCAGGCCGATCCAAGGAACCATGACGCGAATGGCGCACGAACAGGAACAGACCTCCACCACCCGGGTACTGCTGGTGCGGCACGCCCAGTCACATGCCAGCGTGAAGAAGCTGATCGCCGGGTCCCGCACCTGTCCCGGTCTCACGGAGCAGGGGCGGGAACAGGCCGCCCGGCTCTCGGCACGGCTGGCGGCCGAACCCCCGCGGCCGCACGCGCTGCTGACCAGCCCGGTGCGCAGAGCCCGCGAGACCGCCGAAATCCTGGCGAGCGGGCTGGAGCTCGGGGCACCGGTCGTCGAGACGGAGGCGCGGGAACTCGACTTCGGGGCGGCGGACGGTCTCTCCATCGACGAATACCAGCGTGTGCACGGGGCGTTCGACATGACCGCCCATCCTGATCGTCCGTTCGCCCCCGACGGTGAGACCTGGAACCGGTTCCGGGCCCGAGCCGGCCGTGTCGTCGACGACCTGGTCTCTCGCCACCTGGGCGGAACGGTCCTCGTGGTGTGCCACTCCGGGTTCATCGTCGCAGTGATGTCCGCGCTGCTGGACGTCGTCCCGCCCGTGCTGTTCACGGACGCGACGCCCGCCGCGACATCGATCAACGAGTTCGTCCACGACGGCTCACGGTGGCGCCTGCTCCGGTTCGACGACGCGCGGCACCTCGACACGTATGAGGACGGTGGCACCTCTACGGGGCCATACGAAGGCAGTGGCACCGCGACGGTGCCGTAGGAGGGCAGGGGCACCTCGACGTGACCGGATGACGGAAACGGCACCTCGTCTCGGCCGTACGAGGACAGCCGGTCCGTCCGGACGTTCCGGCCTACGGCCGCCCCGGGAGCGGACGGCGGCGCCCCGGTCCGCCGACGGGCGGGCCGGATGCACTGCGCCGCCCGGAGCGAGGCCCGGTTACAGGCGAAGATCCTGCGGAGCTGGCAGCGGAAGAAGGCGCTGGGCCGTCCCATGAGGGAACGCAAGCGCGGCCCGCAGTTCTCCAGCCGCCGCAGGGACAACTCGCTCTCCTCGACCGCCGCGAGCACCGCGCCGCAACGGTGCGAGGGCTCGGGCGGGTGGTCCTCGGTGTCGCGCATATCGGAGGAGAGGGAGCGCGCGCGTACGGCTCGTGCGCAGGAGGCGGACGCACGAGTCCACGGCCGGGCCGACCACGGCGGTGCGGTCGGTCAGCTGCCTCAAGAGATGTGATCGGTCGGCATCGGGGACGAGCAACATACCAAAGGCGTCCGGCAGATCGTCGAGGACGAGGGTGCTCGGGTCGAGCACGCGGTAGGCAGGCCGAGCCTGGACGGCAGGCAGCGAACCCGCTCGTGGGCCCGGCCCCGGGCGGCCAGTTCGTCGGCGTGGCCCGCGGCGCTCGCGGCGGAGAGCCCGTCACCCGTCTCGGGGGGCGCGGACTCGATGCGCCAGGGTGCCGCGGCCGTCGATGACGCGCGCGGTGGCCGGTCGGGCGGCGAGCGTGGTCGGTCCAGTGCTCTTCGGTGGCGTCGAGCAGGCCCGCGCGGCCCTCGGGCCGAGGTCCGCGCTCGGCCCAGTCGGGCACGACCTCGCAAGGGAACACCGCTCATGAAGCTCAGCGTCGTCGGCCCCTCCCTGGCCCTCTGACCGGGTTCGCTACTCGGCCTTCTGTTTTCTCACTTGCCGTCAACTGCACTGCGTCGCAGCGAGGTTACGGGGTACGTGGGAGGAGCTGCGGCCACCGGGGCCGGGCGATGAGGAGGGGTGAACACGTGCGTGCGAGCAAGGTTACGGGCGTCATCGGGATCATGGGGCTCTCGGCCGTTCTGCTGGCCGGGTGCGGGGACGGCGACGGGGGCGGCTCCGACAAGCCGTTCGCCAAGGACAGCGCCGACCAGATCGCGGCCAAGGCGGTGGCGGCCACCAAGAAGGCGGACTCGATGCGCCTCAAGGGCGACATGCGGCAGGCCGGCGGGAAGTCGGTGAGCGTGGACCTCGCGGTCGACCAGGAGAAGAACTGCGAGGGGACTGTCGATGCCGAGGGCGCCAAGGCCGAGCTGCGGCACACGAACGCCGCGCTGTATGTGCGCGGCAACGAGCAGTACTGGAAGAACTCCCTGAAGAACCAGCCTGGTTCGGACAAGGTGTTGTCCAAGGTCGTCGACAAGTGGGTCAAGACGCCCGCCGACGACGCCGCGACGACCGGCCTGTGCGACAAGCAGGGTCTGATCGCCTCCATGGACGAGGACAAGTCGACCCGCAAAGGCATGAAGAAGGGCGACACCACGTCCATCGACGGAAAGGAGGCCATCACGCTGACGAAGAAGGCCTCCGGGGGCGAGATCCACACGATGTACGTGGCCACGGAGGGCAAGCCGTACATCCTGCGCACCACCGTGAAGGGTGGCGACAAGCCCAACGAGGCGACGTTCACCGATTACGACAAGCCCGTGAGCCCGAAGGCTCCGGACAAGGGCGACACGGTCGACCTCAAGGAACTCGCCGCCTCGGGCGGCTGACCGGGGCCACCGGGCCACGGCGCCCGGGCATTCGCTGACCTGGCCGGGGTGGAGCTGGCGTTGTTGGTGACACAGACGACCGGCGGTTCACGCGTCCGTCATGTGCGGATGCCGGAGGCCGGGGTGAGGACGCCCTCCGACCGCAGGCGGGTCAGGAGGTGCTCGCGCTGGGCGGGGTCGAGGGGCGGGGTGAGGCCCTTCGGGCGGAAGCGATCGCGGGACAGGAGACCGGCGAGGAACGGGGCCATGGTTGCCGGGACGGTGAGACCGCGAGCGCCGAGGGTGAGGACCAGGCGGTCTCCGCGGATCTCGGCTCCCACCTCGGGCGGTACGCCGTGCCGGGCCCGCCATGCGGTCAGCGCGAGCAGCCGGTCGGCGTCGCCGGGGCCGGCCGTGAGGGCCTTACCGAGGTCCTCCCCCGCGTACCAGCGGCGCCTGGACAGCACCACGTCGCCGGCGGCGAACCGCGGGTAGCCGTGCGTGGCGCGCGGGTCGGCGCCCGCGAGCCGGTGACGGGCGCCGACCACGTCGTTGACCAGCCGGGCGCCGCTGAGCAGCCAGGTCGCGATGCGCAGCGGGGCTGGGTACAGCTCAGGGAACCCGGCACCCAGGGTGACGACCCGCAGCTCGCGGCCGTCAGGACAGTCCGCGGTTGACGTGTCGGCGTCCATGTCGTCTGCCCGCGCCGCCGCCAGTTCGGCCAGTATCTCCGGCAGCGCCGGGTCGCCGATCGCGGTGACGGGGAAGACGGGCGGCTTCGCGCCCCCGGCGTGCGGCAGGGGGCGCACCCCCGCTCCCGGGTAATCCACTGCGGCAGCTCTGTCCGGGACGCACTCCGCACAACGCCTTGACCAGCACGGACAGTTGCCACTGTCCGGGACAGCCGGCTCTCGTTGCTTCTGCCTGTCGATGGTCAGCAGACTGTGTGACGTCTGGCTGGCCGAACGGCCGCCACAGCAGAGTCCGTTGCGTCGATGAACCGCTTTCAACACAGCGGGCTGATGCGGTGTCACGACAAGCCGTGAAGCGGAGAACACGCCGCTGGCGTGTTGTCGGCCATGGCGACCCTCACCCCAACGAACCGAAGGAGCATCTATGCGTTTTCGTGCGGCTGCGGCAGGACTGGGAATTGGAGCGGCACTGGCGCTGGGCGGTGTGTCGGCGCCCGCGCAGGCCGCCTCTCACGACGGAGCCTCTCTGGCGGCCTCGTGCACCAAGGGCAAGAACCTCACCAACGGGTGGGGCAAGTGCACCACCCCCGGGAGCTACAAGTGGCGTGTCCTCGTCGACTGCACCCTGGGGGGATCCGGGCAGAGCAGCATCGTGACCGGCCCGACCCGGACCAACGCGTACTGCAGCTGGGGCAATGTGGAGAGCGTGTCCATCGAGTTCGTCTGATCACCCCTGGTGGCACTGACGCCGGTGCTGAACCGTGTCCCACTGAAACGGTGATCGGTGCCGGGCCGTTCCTTGCCGATGGCTCCGCAGGGGCGTGCCGACTCCGGTCCGCATGCCCGGAGGGACACCGGATGCCTTGCTCCGGATAACCCCGTTGCCGCAGCCCCCGCACCGGACCACCGGGCGGGGGCTGCTTGATCCCTACGCAACCCGCGTCGATGTTGCGGGCCGTGGTGATTGCACGCCGGTGGTCTCGCGTCCAATCCGAGGAGGCCGGTCCACACCGCCCACCGTTGGCGAGTCGGAGGGCGTCGTTCGTCAACGCTCGACGGCTGGACGGTAATGACGGGGCCGAAGATCTCCTCTTGGACGGCCCGATCGTCTTGTCGCAGGCCTGTCACCACGGTGGGCTGGCAGCGGTCCCGCAGGAAACGGTGAAAGGGAGGCGGCCGGGGCGGAGAACAGCGGCCACCCGGCCCCTGCTTCACCAGCGTGGCCACCACTCCCGTACCACCGCGTACACCACGCACCCCGCCACCACGCTTACCAGCAGGGGCGCGCGCCGGGCCGCCGCCGCGGCCACCACGGTGGTGGCCAGGACGGTCGGCGGGGGCGGGGCCGTCGTCCCATCTCCCGTCACGGCGGATACCGCCAGCACCAGCAACACCGCCAGGGGCACGTGCCGCATCCATGGGGCGTCCGAGAGGCGGTGGCCGAGGTCCGTCGCACCCGCGAGCCGCATCAGCAGCGTGCCGACGCCCGTGACGGCGACGGCCAGCAGCACCGCGGTCGTGTTCACGCCGCCTCACCGCCCCCGGCGGCGGTGTCTCGTCCGCCGTTCGCGGGCTGCGCGGTGGCCCGGTGGCCGGCCGTCGCCGTCAGCAGCGCCGTCACCGCGGCCATCGCCGCGAGTTGGGCCAAGGCGCCCGCCGGACGGCAGGCGAGGACCAGCGCGACCGCCGCGGCCGGCACCCAGGCCCGCGCCCACCCGGGCACCGGCCGGAGTGCGTCCACCGCGAGGGCGACGAACAGCGCCGGCAGCGCGAACGCGGTGCCGCTTTCCGGGACGACCGGCCCCAGCGCCGCCCCGGCCGCCGTACCGGCAACCCACGCCGTCCAGCAGGCGGCGTGCACACCGTGGTGGAAGCCGGTGGGCCGGTCGGGCCGGCCGAGGTCCAGCGCGAACGACTCGTCGGTGAGAGTGTGGGCCAGCGCCAGCCGGCCCGCGGGGCGGGCCCGGCGCAGGAGCGGGCCTGCCGCCAGACTCATCGGCACGTGCCGCAGGTTGACGACCAGTATGCTCGCCGCCGCGAGGAGGGGGTGCAGTCCGACGGTCAGCGCCTGCAGCCCGGCCATCTGCGCCGCGCCCGCGTACACCCACGCGGACGTCAGGACCGACAGCCAGAGGGGCAGGCCTGCGCGGGTGGCGATGGCGCCGAAGGCGACGGCGACGGGCAGATAGCCGACCGCGGCCCCCAGCGCGTGCCCCGCACCCTGGAGGAACGGCCCTCTGCCCGGCGCCCGCGCCCGGGCGGCACGGGCCGGACGCAGGGGGAGGATCCGCACGACGCGCACAACGGCCTCCAGGAAGGGGAGGGACGGTCGTGTCCCACCATAGGGAGGCCGCACGCCCGGCCAGGTGGGCTTCGGGGCCCGCCACCCGTTCGGTCCAACGCGCAGAGGACGCGCCCCGGAAGCGTCACGCCGCGACGACGGCCTCCCGGGCCGGGTCGCCCTCGTAGAAGGCGCGGATCCGCGGCGCAGCGGGATCGACCATGGAGACGATGAGGACCCACATGCCGCTGCCGCGCGCCAGGGCCGTGTCGAAGGCGGTGCAGGAGTCGCGCACGGGGTCTTCGGGCCAGGCGATCCGGTGCGTGTGGTAGTTGCCGAAGAGGATCCACCCGTGCGCGTCGGCGTGTTCCTCGGCCTTCAGGACATCGCCGGGGTGGGCCACCCAGCCGCGCTGCTCCTGGGGCGTGGCGGTGGGGCGGGCGTGCTCGCGGTAGATCTCGTCGACGGTGTCGGCGTAGGCCGGGTCGGTGCGGACGCTGTGGGCCAGCGGATAGACGGCGGTCACGCTCAAGGTCCGGGGTTCCGGCCAGGCGCCGGCGAGCAGGCCGAACGCCCGGCGCTGCGGGGGCTCCCCGGGCAGGTGGCGCCCGGTCACCTTGCGGCGGGCGTCTTCGACCAGCCGGTCGCGCGGTCCGGCGGGCAGGACGATGGTCCGCGCCGCGGCGAAGTCCCAGGGGGACCGCGAGGAGGCGCTTCCGTGCGGGATGACGGTCATGAGGCCCGCCTTAACTGAGGCTCGGTCAGTCGTGTCAACGCCAGAGGGTAGGGCCGTCCCGTCCGCCGGAGAAGGGGCACGTCGGCGGCTGCGGTGCGCCTGCCTCGCGGTTTGCGCCAAGGTCGGGGAACGCGGACGGATCGCCGCGTTCCGGGTGGTCTACCCGGGTAGGCCGGGTAGGCGGGGCAGACCGGGTAGGGGCTGCTCGGATCGGCGCAGAGTCTTCTGGAGTGTGCCGTGGCCGCACGACCTGATCACCTGTGCTCGATGCCGAGGAGGCGCAGCGGGTGAGAGGCGCAGGCGTTTCTCTTGCTCGGGTGGTGTGCCGATGCCGTACATGTTCTGGAGGCAGACCACCGGTGCGATGGCCTGGGCCTCGGCCAGGTGATGGGGGCGGATGTCGGACAGGCCTAGGCCACCTACCTGCTCTGCCCGGCCCGCGTTCCTCAACCGACCGGAACCGGGCCTGGACGCCCTCCCAGCTCGAAGAACCGGCGGCCGCACCGACGCCCCGTCCCATGGGTGGTTGATCCGTTCAACCTGAAGAGCGCACCGATCTCGCTGATCATGCAGTGTCTCCCCGGAGCACGGATGAGGTGCTGTTCACTCTGATATCAGGGCCCGGCCCGGGACGTCGGGCTGCTCCCGCCCGGGGAGCGTCGAGCCTCGGCCAGAACGCCGGACTCCTGGGTGTACGGCGGCTCGTCGCCGGCGATCCCGCCATCAGTGGTGATCTCCGGGTTACCAGTCGGTGAGGTCCACGACGCGGGTGCAGTGCGGATCGGAGTCAGCGTTTGTCCAGTACTGCTCCTCATCGAGCAGCGATGGCAGGGATGCAAGCAAGGCAGTAGTGGCATGTGACGGACGCACGTCGACGGCGATGAACCCGGGGGCTTTGGAGGTGTTATCGGCGTCGAGGTAAAGACGCAGTCGGTCCCTGGCCAGAAAGCAGAATCCGCACAGAAGAGGGTTCGGCTTCTCCTCCGTGCACGGCTGAGCGAAACAGCGCAGGGTTACGAGAGCGCGGTCGTCCGTGGTGGGACCCGGTACGTCCAGGGCTGAGGGGTCCGCACGGACGAGGAGCATGCCCATCACCTGGCTGATGTGATCACTCGAGTAGATATGTGTACCAGTGACGAGGGTACGGAGAACCGCCGTAATGTCCTGCGCCGTGGCCGGTTCCTCGCCCCATTGCAGAGGGATCTCGTAGGCGATCAACTCATCCGGCGTGTAAGCGTCCGCGTCACCCACCACAACGCGAATGACCGCAGAGGGCGCAGAGGTGGGGAGGACACCCCGCATGAAGTGTGTGCCGGTGACAGGCGCATGGACATGGTGGAGCAGCAGACGGGTGATGTTCGCCTGCCGCTCCGCGAGTTCGTCGTGCATGGATGTCATTGACCTACCCGGTTGGGACGCTTACTGCGGGGCTGATTCTTGCAGAACGCGATGATGGCGCCGCTGTATGGCGATGTCCGCATGGCTGCTCCGACGTGGAAGGAGAAGTGTGGCGCTCGGCTATGTACGGCTGGGTCAACTCCACTTCAATGGGTGGAGTGTTCAGCGCAGGCTTCTCGGGCAAGTACCGGCTGCTGGACCAGGCCCCGTACTGGGTGGACTTCCCTGGATTCGCACACTCGATTCGCACGCTGCGGCGCGTCCAAGGTGACCGTGGCCTGCACGGTTCCCAAGCCGTAGGTTGCTGAGCGCCGGTGGGGCGCCCACAGCCGTTGTGCACCGCTTCGAGCTGGGCACCGGCCGGGAGGCCGTGTCCACGTTCTCGAAGGACTGGTCACTGGAGTTGGGCGGCCGCGCCGACTGGGGAAACCAGCCCCTTTGGTGGCTGCCCGGACCTGAGACACCACTCCCGAAGGCATGGTGATCGTCAAGCTGGGCTCAGCGCAAGACGCTGGCGAGATAGGCGTTGCGGGTTCTGATGAGGCGGGGCATGTACCAGCTCAGGACTGCGCGGTCGGCGACACGTCCGAGAAGTCCGAACGGCGAGGCGAATTCGATGACGTCCCTCATGACGGTGCCGCCGGTGCCGTCCGGCTCGAAGTGGTGGCTGTGATGCCATCGCTTGAAAGGACCGGCATCCTGCTCGTCCACGAAGCACCGGGGCGGGTCATACGACGTAATGCGGGCGGTGAGGCGCCAGGTCAGGCCGAAGTGGCGGGCTTGGAAGGTCACCGTGTCGCCGAGTGAGAGGCCGCCTCGGGTCCTGCCGCCGACCGCCCGCTCCGATGAATCGGCCATGGACTGCGTGTGCGCCTCCACGTCAAGGCATGCCTCGAACACCCGGTCCTGCGGCGCGGTGACGGCTGTCACGATTTCGAAGTGCGGCACCGGGCCATCCTAGACTTCGGCGCGAGTGGTGCAGTCGTCGCGGTCGTCATCCACCCAGCGCCTGAAGCTCGCGCGGGGTGTAGCCGGTGCGCGCTTCGGTGGCGAGCGGCAGCAGTGGTGATAGCGCTCCCCCGTAAGGGAGTTGGGCGTGCAATGGTCGGGCCGTCACCGTCCTGGGTGGGTCAGTCGTACTGGGGAAACGAATCCGCGAGCCCGCGGGCGGGAGGGTTCTCCACGGGCTCTACCGGTGTGCGGATGTCGGCCGTATCGTGCTGCCCCTGTTGAGCGCAGGCGGCGCAATGCGTGCAGCCGAGCCGGCCTTCACATGTGTCGGAGGGTGTATTCCGCGCTGGCATACTCGCCGCCCTGCGGATCGCTCTCGGCCGGATCTTGGCCCGCCGGAAGACACGAAGCGAAGGCTTCGGCATCGTCCACGGGTACGTATCCCACATTCGCCCCGGCATCGGTATCCCAGAAACGGCGGGTGTTGGCGGAGACCGCATAGACAGTCTCGAAGCGCACGTCCGGAGCGGTGAGAGCCGCCCGGACGAAACCGAAGCCGTCGCGAGCGCTCAACCACGTGGACAGATGCCGTCGCTCGCTCGGCGCGTCCTCAAAGCTCCCGATCCGCAGGCACACCACCGACAGGCCGAACTTGTCCGCATACAGGCGCCCGAGCGCTTCCACTGCGACCTTGCTGACCCCATAAAGGCCGTCCGGACGCGCGGGCATCTCGGGTGTCACGGTCTCCGCGACCGGATAGAAGCCGCTCACACGATTGCTGCTGGCCAGCACGACCCGCCGCACTCCCTGCCGACGCGCGCCCTCCAGCACGTTGTGCGTCCCTCGGACATTCCCGTCCAGGAGATCCGGCAATGGCGCCTCATCAGGGATCCCGCCCAGATGCACCACCGCGTCCACGCCCTTCAGGGCCGCTGTCACCGCTTCGGCATCACGCAGATCCAGCTGGTGAACGTCCTCCGTCGGCGTCTGCGCTGTGAGCTCAGCACGATCGATGAGTACCAACCGCGCTACCTCATCACGCAAGCCCGCCCGCACCACCGATCCGATTCGCCCAGCCGCACCCGTGATCGCCACAGTCTCAAGTCTCGTTCCCATGACGACCACTCTGCCGCACCCCACCGACATCCTGACCTCCGCGAGCCTTCAACAGGCAACTCGGAGCAAGGGCAGGTTGTGGTCTGCCTCACTGCGGCCCTTCGGCAATCGCGACACCGCCCCTCACCACCAAAGCGAAACCGGCCGCGGCAGTCGCCCCGCTCAACGGCCACACGGAGCTATCCGCGTACGGCCTCTGCGGACACAAGACATGGCAGGTGATCAAGGAGATGGGCTGTGAGTGAACGCGGCATCGGGCTCTCGCGCGGGCAGGTCTACCGGCTGGTCACGCAACCACCACAGCGGATGAGCCGGCCCGCAGGCTCGGCGACGGGCTCGGCGGCGGCTCAGTAGGGCGACGTCGCGTTCTGCTGCGCCCAGTTCTTCTCGGCGTCCGAGCCCTCCGGGGGCGGCACGATTCCGTTGATCATCCAGAGGTCCCTGCTGGTTTCGTCGACGTGGAACTCCCAGTGCAGCCCTGTGTGCCGTTCGATGTGGGGCTGCAGCATCCCCCTGATCCACTGGGCGGTCCGGCGGCGGGTCTCCTGGTCGGGGTTGCGCCGGGCGATGTGGTCGATGGCGATGCGGATCCCGGCGGGGGCGGGTTCCCCGCCGACGTAGAAGTCTTCGGGCCGGGTTTCCTGGAACAGGGTGACCACATAGAACCGGGGCAGCCCGACCTTTTCGTAGTGGTCGGTGATGTGGGAAGCGAGCTGGTTCTTGTCGTCGCCGGTGAAGATCCCGGGCGTGTGGTGGATGGTCCACAGTGGCATGGCGGTTCGGTACTCCTCGGGTGATGTGGGTGTTCCTGGGTGATGGGGTCGGCGGTCAGCCCGCGGCTGAGAACGTCAGCTGCTCCACCGGGCCGGAAAGCGCCGCTTTCACCGTGGCGGTGACCTCGTCGGCGAGCACTTCCGCGACTCCGGCCTCAAGGCCGTCGACGATGCGCGCGGCGATCTGCGCGGGCGCGGCCTTCGGCCGGTCGATGGCGGAGACCATGTCGGTGTCGATGAATCCCGCGTGCACACCGACGACCTCGGTGTTCTGAGGTGCCAGTTCGAGTCGGAACGAGTTCGTGACCGACCACGCCGCGGCTTTCGATGCCCCATAGGCGCCGCTGCCCGCCAGCCAGGACAGCATGGAGTGCATGTTCACGAACGCGCCGCCGCCGCTGGAGGCCAGGATCGGCGCGAACTCCCGCACCATCCGCAGCGGCCCGAAGACGTTGACGTCGAACGTCTCGACGGCGTCCTCCAAGTCGCCGGTCAGCAGCGGGGCCGGCCGCAGGGCACCGGCGTTGTTGAACACGATCTCGGCGTCGTCGGCGACCTTCGCGAGGGCGGCGACCGACTCCGCCGAGCAGACCTCCAGCTCGGCGGTGACCACCTCCGGACGGTCATCGACGTGCGCCGAGCGCGCGGTGGAGTACACCTTCCGGGCGCCGCGCGCCAGCAGTTCGTCGACGAGCGCCGCGCCGAGTCCGCGTCGGCCACCCGTCACCACGGCCACCCTGCCCGCTACCGCAACCATTGCGCTCTCCCCACCTAAGTAACGTTGTCGTTAGCTAGACAGAATCATGATCCTGTTGGGTAACGCAAGCGTTAGTTACAATGTCCGGGTGGCGATGAAGTTCGAGGAGCGGTTGTGTGACCGGGACGCCTGGTCGATCGGCGACGGGTGTTCGGCGGAGCGCGTGCTGGACCTGCTGAGCACCAAGACGGTGTTCCTGGTCGTCCGCGAATCCTTTTACGGCGTCACGAGGTTCGAGGACTTCGTGACCCGTATCGGAACCTCCGCGCCCGCGGTGTCACGAGCCCTCAAACAGCTGGAAGCCGCGGGGATCGTCGTGCGGACCCCCTACCGGGAACCTGGCAGAAGGGCCCGCGATGAGTACCGGCTGACCGCGGCAGGCGAGGACTTGCTGCCCGTGTTCATGTCCCTGATGCAGTGGGGCGACAAACACTTGCAGGACGGCTGCCCGCCCTTGTTGTTCGTGGAGACCGACACCGGCCGCCCCGTCAGGGTCCGCGTCAGCGCCGACCCGACGCCGGAGACGACGTCCGACCACATCGAGATCCGCCTGAACCGGGCGTGGCGGCGCGACCAGGGGGCCTCCCCAATGAACCGGTGCCGGTCGACCGTCACGACGGAGGGCAGGTACGGGCGGCGCCCTCGGCGGAGGTGGCCTGGAGGCGGCGCCGCGGTGTGAGCGGTCAGCAGTCGGGCACCCACTCGTGGGTGCGGGCGCGCAGACCTTCGTCGCCTGGGAAGGTAGCGACCTAGCCGTTGTAGCCGTTGTTGAAGAACGGCTTCGGGGCGGTGCCCTTCGCCCAGTCGCAGGTGACCACGCCGCCGAACCAGTCGTCCTCGTAGTCGAAACAGCCGCACATCTCGCGCCGCTCGCGTAGCGCAGCACCGCGCTCCGGCGCGCGGCCGGGGCCGCCCCGAGGAACGGTGGGCCGCCGGTGAGGACGAGGAGGGCGAGGAGGGCGAACGTCCAGATGTCGGCGGTGCGCAGTGATCGACGGGGAGTTCCCGCTCTGCGCTTCGCCGTTGAGAGCGGGCCGGTGCCGGGTGAGACGCGCTGGAGGCAGGCCTTGCGCATACCGGCGGTTCGGGTCGTTGCGCCGTACGACCTTCGTTTTCCGGTCGATGTCACTGCCGTAGCCATGGGTCCGCGCCCAGCCGACGTCGTCGAGGACGAACCCGGGGTCGTACTCTTCCCCGCAGCCCGTCAGCCTGCCCGGCGTGCTCGTCATGACCGCGCCCAGGGCGGTCAGGGCTCGTCGTCCCACGCCTCGTCTCCCCCGTGAGAACGCCCTTCCGCCGTGGTGGGCTTCGCGCATCGCTGGGGGACACATGCCGACGAGGGGTACCTATCGCGTTCATCGCGTTCCAGAGTGAGGGGCGGCGCGGCCGTCAACGCGGGGTGAGGTGTCCAGCCGGGGACCAACTCGACGTGGGTGTGCGGCGAGTGCGGGTGCGTTCCTGCTCACCGGAACGGACATCGCGCGCGTCGAAGCGGTCCAGTACGTCGTCCCAGGCGACCGGCAGAGCGCGGACGGCCGCGAGTGGGGAACTACTCTGCGCGCCCTTCCCCTCCCCCTCCCCCGGCACCCGCCGCACCGCAACGGCAAGCACGGCTCTCCGTTCGCTGGACGCAGGCTGAGTGTGCCCTCCGCTCTGCCCTGGCGTACCTGGCCCGGGCGCCCCGGCCACGTCTACGCTCGGCCGCAGCGACCGGAAGGACGGGATGAGCGTGCGCGAGACACACAGGGCCGGGGGCCGGCAGGCCACGGCGCCCACCGTTGCGGGGCAGGGCGCGGCGCGCCTCACGGGGGTGGCCGCCCTGCAGCAGCGCGCCGGAAACGCGGCGGTGACGCGCTGGCTCCAGCGCCAACCGGACCCCTTGACCCAGCAATACGCCACCCGAGCCACCGAGCATCCCGAGTGGGGGCCCTACCAGGAGCTGACGCGAGCCGCCGGCATCCCGCAGTCCCAGGCCGATGACGCCTGGCAACTGCTGCTCGGCGGGGTCGACTCACAGGGCGCCCTGAACGACAAGGCCATGGCGAGCACGAACGTCCGCCAGGAGCAGCGCGACCTCCGGGCGTCCAACACCTGGTATCAGGAATTCGTCAAACTCATGAGCGAGCACCTGGAGATCAGGACACCCACCATGGCCCTGTGGTCGGGCGGCCTGGAGACCAGCGACTACGCGTACGGCAAAGGCCACACACCACTGGAGCGGACCCGGATCGGCGGCGTCCTCAACGTCCTGCGGCTGCACCCGGACTGGTCGCTGAAGACGCCCATGTGGAACGTCCTGTCCAAGGCCTTCGTGGCCCGCGCGACCGGCCCCGTGCACATCTTCATGCGGGCCTACGCTCCGGAAAGCGTCCTCATCTCGCAGGAGATTCCGCAGCTACGAGTGGTCCAGCAGCTCAACCCGGGCGTGAAGCTGGTCTGGCACCCGGTGTACACCACGCCCGACGGGCAGCTGCGGGAGATCACGAAGGATTACCACCTGGTCGAGGACGCGGAGTACGACGAGCGAGACGCATGTGTGAGCGTCCTCATCCAGTACCTCCGGTTGTTCCACGACGAAAGCAATACGAAGGCCACCCGCGCTCGTGAGAACGCGGAGCAGCTCATCATCGCGAACGGCCACAAGGAGGGTTTCTGAGGCAGCGGCTCCAGGCGGGCGTCAGGCCGGGTGGCCCGCTTCGATGTCGCCCGCGTCGTGCAGCGTGAGTACGACTCGGCCACCGGGACCGGCCGCGGTCGCTTCGGTGTGGGCGGTGATCGGGTCGAGGACGAAGGCGACGTGATCGCCGCCGTCGTACCGGTCGTGGATGCGCCCGGTGAACCACGCGAGGGCATCGGTCAGGACGAGGGCTCCCTCCGGACCTTCGTGCCACGCCAAGCCGTCGAACTTGTCGGTCTCGGCACTGCAGTCGGAGCCGAAGCGTGCGGCGATGTCGTGCCGGTTTCGCGGCAACAGGTGGACCGTCAGGGTGTTTGCCGCCTGGGCGAGGCGGTAGGTGTGGTTGGCCTTGGAGAGCCACACGGCGAAGCGCACGGGGTTCAGCGAGCACTGGCTCGCGAAGCCGACCAGGCAGCCGGCTCGCCGTCCGTCGGCCGCGGCCGTGACCACGTACACGGCGGGATCCGCGCGCGCGGTGAAGGCGGTGATGCCCTCGTCGTCCATGTCCACCTGCCCAGCGTTGTTTCTGTGTGCCCGCTGTCGGGCTGTCGGCCACCTACGATCGCAGCGTCCGTCCGGCATGCCCCGCCTGACACTCGCGACACTCGCCTCCGGGAAGCGGTGGTGGAACACGGTTGCCCCGGACGGACGTAGTGATGCGTACCGAGCCGCCGAGAGCCTGCTGCGGCGGTTCGGGGCGGGGACCGCCATCCCGTGAGCGACGACGGCCGGGCTTCGGACCTGGCCTGGATCGCGGCCCACATCGGCCCGGTCCGGGTGGCGCGGCTGATCCTGCTCAGGTGCTGGACCGGCACCCGCACCACCTGCGGCCAACCCTGCCGACCAGCAGACGAAGAACCTGACGAAGCACTACTGGTTACCGTCCGCGCCTGTGCCGGCTTTCGCCGGGGCAAGCCGGTCCGGCCTGCCGGCGGCGGACCACAGCGGGCGGGCCACCTCGTCCGCCGAATCCGGCCGCTCCCGCGCATCCTTCGCCGGCAGCCGTAGCGCAGCGCGTCGAGCACCGGTAGCACCTTCGGGCGGATCTCGCGCACGCTCCGCGGAGCCTCCTCCACACGCCGCCTCATCATCACCAGTGGCGCACCGTCGGCGCCGAACGGTGGGGCGCCGGTGAGCAGGGCGTACAGCGCGCATCCCAGCGCGTACAGAGGCGGGAGTGGTGGCGGACGCCGCCGACCGCAGTGGGCGGCGACCGGCTCCCCCGTGCCGCTGTTCCGGGGCTGTGTACGGGGGCGTGGCGATCATCCAGCCACTACCGGTGATGACGGTCGACGCGTCCACGGTGCTCCCGACGCCGAAGTCGCGGCCCGGCCCATCACGGGGCCGACCGCCGTCCTCGGCGTCCGGGAGCGATGGCCAGGGCTGCGGACCAGCGCGTACGGGCCCTTCCAGCCCGGGTTGGCTCCTGGTCGTCATGCCGAGGAACCGTGGTGACGTGGCACTTCGCCTTCGGATGCCGCCCATGGCGCGGCCGGGCGGTGGAGTCCCCGATCCCGAGGCGGTCGCCCGGCAAGAGATCGCCCGCCGTTACCGTTACGCACCTGTCTCAATGCGTCCTGCAACGAACCCCGGGTATGCGGTGTCTAACAGGTGAGAGCCGACCCGTGGACGAATGACGAAGAGGGGCAGGCAGCAGTGGGGGATATCCGCAGACGAGGGGCCGTGGCCCTGGGGATCACCGTGCTGGTGGCCCCACTCACGGTGGCGTTCGGCACCGGCAGCGCGCAAGCCGCCTCGTGCTCGACACAGACCGGGCCGTATCAGAAGCAGGTCGAGAAGTTCCTCGGCCGTCCCGTGGACGGCAGGCAGTCGGCGGCCGACTGCAAGGCCATCAAGGCCTTCCAGACCAAGCACAAGATCACCCCGAATGCCGGGTACGCGGGCAGCGTCACCTGGGGCGTCATGACCCTCATGAACCAGCAGAAGGCGGTGGGCGACAACCCCAACAAGGCGGGCAAGTGCCCGACCGACAAGGGGCGCATCGCCTGTGTCGACCTGACGCTCCAGCTCAGCTGGATCCAGGACGGCAAGAACCTCAAGTACGGACCGGTCCCGGTGCGCACCGGCCGCAACGGCCACGAGACCCGCACGGGCCTCAAGAAGGTCTACTGGCGGGACATCGACCACGTATCGAGCCTGTACGACGTACCGATGCCGTACAGCCAATTCTTCGACGGCGGCCAGGCCTTCCACTCGGTCGGCATCAGCGTCTGGTCCCCGCCGGGCTCCCATGGCTGCGTCAACATGACGAAGAAGGACGCCGTGAAGTATTGGAACACGCTGCGCAAGGGCGACGACGTCTTCGTCTACGGCCGCAAACCGGGCACCTGATCCACGGCAGTCGGACCGCCGCCGTCGAGCCGTAGCGGGCGCGCCGTGGCGGATGTGCCGTAGCGGATAGCGCGGCATCGAAGCCTGCGAAGGCGGCGGTCCCCTACCGCCTACAGCACGGGAGCAGCCGACGCGTCGGCGGTTGGCGACGCGCCCGTGACCGGTGAGGGGCTCGCCGAGCCGGGTGGGCAGTTCCGCGGGACGGCCGGGCAGTCCCGCGGGGTCGACGGGTCGGGGGTCGGCGTGGGTGAGGGAGTCGGTGGCTGGGAGTCGGACGGGGAGGGCTTCGGTGATGGGGAGGGGCCCGGCTCCGTCGGGGACGGGGAGGGCCGGGGTGACGGCGAGGACGGCGCCGGGTGCGAGGGAGACGGGGACGGGGTGGGCCTGGGGTCGGGACCGATGATGATGTCGTCGTCGCCGTCATCGCCCGTGCCGCCGGTGCCCCTGCTGCCGCTCTTGTCGGCCGGCCTCGTCGCCGCAGTGTCGCCGCCGGCTCCGGGAGACCGCGGAATGACGCCCTTGCCGTCGGGCAAGGCGCGCACGCCCCCGCGGTAGAAGTCCAGCCAGGAGCGGACCAATTCGAGGTAAGCGCGGGAGTGGTTGTAGCTGAGGACGGCCCGGTCGAGATCGGCGGCCTGGCTCAGGTCGCGGTCTCCGGCGCACAGGTAGTGCCCGGCGGCCAGGGCCGCGTCGAAGATGTTGTCGGGGTCGCGGCGGCCGTCCCCGTTGCCGTCCGCGGCCCACCGCGCCCACGTCGACGGCAGGAACTGCATCGGCCCCACCGCCCGGTCGTACACCGTGTCGCCGTCATGGACGCCGCCGTCGCTGTCCAGGATCAGCGCGAAGTTCCGGCCGTCGAGCGCAGGACCCGTGATCCGGCCGAGCGTGGTCCCGTGCCGGTCGACCGCGCCGCCGCGCGCCTGCCCGGACTCCACTTTGCCGATGGCGGCGAGCAGTTCCCAGGGCAGCGCGCAGCCGGGGTCCGTCCGGCCGACGGAGCGCTCCGCGGAGCGGTAGGCGCGCAGCACCGTTCTCGGGATGCCGGACGCGGACGCGGCACGCTCCCGGGCGATCCGCTCGGTGCGTGGCGGGGCGTCCGGGGTGACGAGCGGCGGGAGTTCGGTGTGGTACGAACCGTCGTCGGGCGGGGCTGGTTCGGCGTACGGGAGGGCCGCGGCCGGAGCTCTTCGGTCGTCGGCGGCCGGACGGGCGCTCGCCTTCTGCGGGAGTCCGGGGGCCTGGGAGGCGGTGAGCGCCGCCACCGCGGTCACGGCGATGGCGGTGGCCCGCAGACCCCGCCGGGTCCGGACGGGCAGGCGTCGGGCACGGTGTTCGGGCATGACCTGTCAACTCCCTGGTGGCCTGGTGGTGAGGTGCGTGCGCGGTTCAGCGGCTGAAGGTGTCGATGCCCGAGACGAGCCAACGGCCGTCGCGCCGCTGGACGTCGACGGCGAACATCGCCCCGGCGTAGGTGCCGTCGTCCTCGGCCTTCTTGCCGCCTGCCGTGCTGACGCTGCTCTGATCGGCGTAGACCAGGACGCGGGCCCGGTCCCCGTCGATGCGCTCGACCGCGCTGTCGGTGACCGTGGTGGTGATCACCGCCTTCTGCTTGTCCGCCCGCGTACGGAGGTCGCCGAGCAGGTCCCGGTGCTGGGCGACGGCGCGTCCCGTCAGCCATTGCCGCGCGGCTCTGTCGAGGGCGCGGGGGTCGGCGTGGTCGTACGAGAAGAGTCCGGCGACGGCCTTGGTCGACTGGCCCTTGATCTCGCTGGTGCGGGCGGTGTCGGAGAGGGCGGTGTTGCGTGCGGCCGGGGTGTCGCGGAGAGCCTCCGTGCGGGCGTGCGCCCAGCCGGCGAAGCCGCCGAGGACGAGGGTCAGCAGGCAGAGCGCCACGAGTGTGCGGCGGCGGGGTGCGGGTGGGAGCTGATCCCGCGGTTCGCCGCGCCGTTTGGCGAGGTTGGCGGTGACCGCGGTACGCAGGGTCCCCCGTGCCTGGGGGGCGCTGGTGGACGGTGGGATACGCGGGGTCTCACGGGACCCGGAGGTGTCGGTCGTCACCGGGGCGTGGAGGGCTTCGCGGGCCTGGCGGCGGCGTTGGTTGTTCAGGTGGTGGCGGGTCGTCGGCATCGCGTGTCGTCCTCTCCTGCGGCCGGTCAGCCGGCCGGTGTGCCGCCCACCGGGGCCTGGCCCAGGGCGCTGAGTTTCCAGTGGCCGTCGGTGCGGGTCAGTTCGCCGAGCATGCGGGTGTCCTTGTCGGTGCGCTTGTCGGCGCGCTTGCCGGCACTCCTGTCGGTGCGCTTGTCCCCGGGGGCCCTCACCGTCACCCGCAGGGCGACCAGCACCCGGGCCCGGCCGGCCCGGTCGTCGAGTTCGGTGAGCGCGCCGGAGAGCACCTTGGCCGTGGTCACGGTCTTCGCGGCCTTCACCTGGGTGGCGAACTCGCTCCGCCCGGAGGCAAGTTGCTCGTGCAGCTCACCGGTGGTGGAGGACTCCCACAGGTCCAGGCCGCGGTCGAGGCTGCGGTGGTCGAGGGTATTGAGGTTCTGGACCGCCTGCTCACCGGCGGCGAGGGCCGCGTCGCGCTGCTCGGCGTAACCCGCGCTGCCCTCGTGGGCCGCGTCGTACCAGCCCCAGCCCTCCCACGCGGCGAAACCGCCCGCGACCAGGGTGAGTACGAGGGCGATCGCCGTGACCGGCAGTGCCCCGAGCGGCCCGGGCCGGGCCGGGCCGCGTATCCCGCGTTCCATCTGTGTTCCCCTTTCCCCGCGCCCGTTCAGCGGGTCCTGATGTCGACGATGCGCCACTGGTCGTTCTCCCGTCGCGCGGTCACCGCGAGCTGGGCCGCCGCGGCGGTGGTTCCGGCCTTTCCGCGGTGCGAGATCTGGTCGAGGAAGACCAGCAACCGTGCGGCGTCGCCGTCGAGTTCGATCACTCCGGTACGTACGGCCTGCGTGCTGAGCGTGACGCGCTGCGCGGCGAGGTCCGCACGGACCCTGCCCATCAGTTCCGTGTACTGGCGTTCCGCCCGCCCCGCGAGGACGGACCGCGCCGCACGCTCGGTGGTCTCCAGACCGTCCGGCGCGTACGAGAACACGCGGGCGAGGGCGTTGCCGATGTCACCGGCGACGCGCGTGGTCGCCTCGGCGTCGGTCAGCGCGTGATTCCCGGCGGACGGGGTGGACCTCAGCTGATGGGCGCCGTAGAAGAACCCGGACCCGGCGAGGACGAGCAGCGCGGCGCATATGGCGGGGACGAGGCGCCGGACGCTCCGGCGGGGCCTTGCCGGTTCTTCGTCCGGGGCCCGTTGACCGGATCCGGCGTGCGCGTCGGTGGCGGACTGGTTCTCGGTACGGGGGTCGGGACGGGCGTTCTCGGTACTGAGGCGGGACTCGGCACCGGGCTTGGTACTGGTACTGGTGCGGGGCTCAGCCCCGGTGCCGGACTGCGCGTCCGTACTCGGTCCGCCGTCGGTGACCGGGTGCGCGTCGGCTCCGGACTCGGTGCCGGACCGGTTCGCGACGACGGACCCCAGGTCGGTACCGGAACCGCGACCGGCACCGCCGCCCGGGCCACCCCCACCCCATCCGGCGGGCCGCCCGGCCTTCGTCGCGTCGTCCGGGGCGGGCGAGGTCCGGGATCGTCCGAGACGCGGCAGCCGTGTCATCGGCTTTCGTCCTCCTTCGCCGTCCGTGCGAGCGGTACCGCACTCAGTGCCTTGACCTTCCACTCGCCCTCGCCCGTGCGGGCAAGGACCGCCTCCAGTCGCTTGCGGTCCGTGGTCGGCGGCTTCGTTCCGGTGGGCGTGACCTCGACGCGGACGGTGGCGACGAGTTTGGCCGTGCCCGCGCGTGGGTCGAGGGCGGTGAGCGCGGCCTCGGTGACCGTGCCCCGTGCCGAAGCCCCCTTCCTGGGGGCGGTGTCACCCAGTTCCGCCCGGAGCGGACCGGTCGAGGCGGCACGCCAGTCCTGGATGCCCGCCCGCGCCCGCTGCCGGGACGAGGCGTCGAGGGTGTTCAGGACGGCGAGCCGCTCACGGCCGTCGCTCAGCGCCTCGTCGCGTTCACGGCCGTACGCGAGCGAGTCGTCGCCCCGCGCCTGCGCGTACGTCCACACCCCGGTGCCGCAGAACGCCAGCGCCAGTGCCAGCCCCGCCCCGGTGAGGACGCGCGCCCCCTCATCGGCCCGCCCCTGTGCCCGCGCCGAGCAGCCCCGGCAGCCCGGCCGCCCCGGTGCCGCCCGTATCCGGCAGGGCCAGCGCGCCCGGCAGCGGTGCGGTGGCCTTCGACGGAGCCGACGCGGCGGCGCCGGCACTGCCCGAGGGCAGGGAGCCGGGCCTGGCCGGATCGGGCAACGCGCCGCCCCGGGGGGCGTTGGCGGACCCTCGTACGTTGACACCGCTCGCGGCCGGTGCCGTGCAGGAGGCGCCGGTGTTGAGGGCTGGGGCGGTGCCGAGGTCCAGGCCGGTGCGGTACCGGGTGGCGCCATAGCCGTCGGTGCAGGGCAGGGGCTTGAAGAAGGTGACGGCCAGGCCGAGCTTCATTTTTCCTCCGTCGACGGCGGTGGCGCCGGCCGAGACGGCCGCCGGGTACTTCACGAGGAGTTCCTCGATGCCGCGCTGGCGGGTGACGGCGACCTCGGAGGTGGTGACCAGGTTGGCGAGGACCACGCCCAGGCTGGGGTCGAGGTCCCGGAGCAGCCCGCTGACCTGGGTCGCCGCGTCCGGCGTGACGGTGAGGAGCCGGCGCACGTCGGCGTCGGAACCCTTGAGGGTGCGGGCCAGTTCCGTGGCGCCGTCGGCGAAGCCACGGATGGCCTTCGCCTCCTCGGCCTGGGTACGCAGCACGGTCTCGCCGTCGGCGAGCAGGCGGGTGGTGGAGGGCAGGTTGCGGTCGGCGGCCTCGATGAAGGCACCGCCGTTGTCCAGCAGCACCTGAAGGTCGTCGCCGTGCCCCTCGAAGGACTTGCCGAACTCGTCGACGACCGTCCGCAGATCCTCCAGCGGCACGGACCGGACGAGCTCGTTGACGCTGGTGAGTACATCGGTGACGGGCGCGGGCACCTCGGTGTCGGGCTGTTCGATCCGGTTGCCGTCGGCGAGGTGGGGCCCGCCGTCGCTCTCGGGCCGCAGGTCGATGTACTGCTCGCCGACCGCGGAGAGCCCGGCCACCACGGCCCGCGTGTCGGAGGGGATGCGGGGGGCGGACTTCTTGATGCGCAGCTCCGCGACCACCCCGTCCGCGCTCAGGTCGATCGGGCCGACGCGGCCCACCGACACGCCACGGTAGGTGACGTCTGAGTGAGTGAAGAGGCCTCCGGTGCGCGGGAGTTCGACCTTCACCGTGTAGTAGTCGGCGATGCCGACGTACCGGCCTAGGTCGGCGTAGCGGATGCCGAGGAAGCCGAGGACGAGGACGGCGATGAGGAGGAAGGCGAGGTTCTTCAGGCGTACGGCGAGCGTGATCATCCGCGTGTGCCTCCGTCCCCGGAGCTCTCGGCAGGTGTCGTCGGTGCGGACGTGGGCGTGGGCATCGGCGTCGGCGTCGGCGTCGACGTCTGCGTCTGCGTCGGTACGGAGGGCAGGGGCAGCGGCGCCGACGGGGACGCCGTGGCCCCGGTGCCGGACCGCTTCGGAGCCGCGGCGCCCCGGGGTGTGGCGGTGGGTGAGGGCGGCCTGCTCTGCGGCACGAGGGGCGGGATGACCCGGGTGCCGGGGGTGGCCGTCATGTGCAGGTACACGTTGAGGTAGTCGCCTTTGACCCCGGTCAGCACCTCGTCGGTGAACGGGTAGGTGAGCAGCACCTGGAGGGAGTCGGGCAGGTCGCTCCCCGCGTCGGCGAGGGCCTTGAGGGTGGGGGCGATGGCTTTGAGGTCGGCGACCATGTCGTCCTTGCTCGCGTTGACGGTGGAGACGGCGACACCGGACAGCGTGTCCAGGGAACGCAGCATGGCCAGCAGTGAGCCGCGCTGTTCGTGCAGGGTGTTCAGGCCTGGCGAGAGGCCGGTCAGGACGGTGCGTACGTCGTCCTTGCGGCCGGCGAGAGTCGTGGCGAGCCGGTTGACGCCGTCGAGGGCGTCGGTGATGTCACCGCGGTGGTCGTCGAGGTTCCCCACGAGTTTTTCGACGCGTTTCAGCATGGAGCGGACCTCGGGTTCGCGTCCGCCGAGGGCTTTGTTGAGTTCCCGCGTGATGGTCTTGAGCTGGTTGACACCGCCGCCGTTGAGCAGCAGGGACAGGGCGCCGAACACCTCCTCGACCTCGGTGTTGCGGCCGGTGCGGGCGAGCGGGATGACACCGCCGTCGCCGAGTCGGCCCGCGGCGGATGGCGTGGCCGGCGACGTGGCGGGCGCGACCAGCTGGACGTACTTCTCACCGAGCAGGCTGGACTGTTCGAGGCGGGCGCCGGCGTCGCGGGGCAGCCGGACGTCGCCGTTGATCTCCATGGTGACGCGGGCCGACCACGCGTCGCCGTCCAGGCGGATGGCGGTGACCCGGCCGACGGCGACGTCGTTGACCTTGACCGCGGCCTGCGGCACCAGGCTGAGGGCGTCGTCGAACTCGGCGGTGACGGTGTAGGGGTGGGAGCCGAGGTCGGCACCGCCCGGCAGGGGCAGGTCCTCGATGCCGCCGAAGCGGGGGACGGGGAGGGAGAACGCGCCCAGGGCGAGCGCGAAGCCGAGGCCGAGGGCGAGAAGCCCGCCGAGGCCGGTGCCCGCGGCGGCTCCGGTGGTGAGCGCCCGCCGCCGTACGACACGTTTCACCGCTCCCCCTCCCCCGTGGGCGACGACGTGGGCGATGACGAGGGGGACGACGAGGGTGAGGGAGCACCGGGAGGCGCGGAGCCGCCCGTCGCCGGCAGGGGCAGCAGCGGGCCGCCCATGCTGATCTCGTTGAGGTTGGCGCGGCCGTCGATTCTGCCGGTGCCGGTGTCGTAGGCGCCGACGAGGTTGTCCGCGGCGAGCGGTGCGACGTCCAGGGCTTCGGCCAGCGAGGTGCGCTGGCGGGCCAGTGTCCGGGTGATCGGGACGAGCCGTTCGACGTTCTTCTTCAGCTCGCCCCGGTTGTCCTTGATGAAGGTCTTCACCTGGCCGAGGGCGCTGCCGAGTTCCTCCAGCGCGCCCGCGAGGTCGTCCTTGTTGTCGGCGAAGTAGCCGACGACCGTGTCCAGCCGCTCTTGTGCGGTGCGTACGTCGGTGTCCTTGTCCTTCAGCATGGTGGTGAAGGTCTGGAGGTTGCTGAGGGTGGTGAACAGGTCGTCGCTGGAGCCGTCGAGGGTCTTGGTGGCCTTGCCGAACTCCTCGATGCTCTCGCCGATGGCCTCGCCGTTGCCGTCGAGGTTGGCGGCGCCGGTCCTCAGCAGCTTCGACAGGGCCCCGGCGGAGTTGGCCCCGTCCGGCCCGAGTGCCTTGCCGAGGTCGGTGATCGAGGCGTACAGCTGGTCGATCTCGACGGGGGTGCGGTTGCGGGAGGCGGGCAGGACGGCGCCGTCGTCGAGGGCGGGTCCGGAGCGGTAGGCGGGGGTGAGCTGGACGTAGCGGTCGGCGACGATGCTGGGCGCGACCACCAGGGCCCGCGCCGACTTCGGTACGCGTACGCCGTCGTCCAGCGTCAGTTCGACCCGCACCCGGGTGCCCTCAGGGTGGACCGACGCCACCTCGCCGACCCGGACGCCGAGGACGCGCAGGTCGGAACCGGCGTAGATGCCGACGGCACGGTCGAAGTAGGCGGTGACGCGGGTGCCGGAGGAGTCCAGGGCGCGCACCGTGACGAGTCCGGCGGCGACCACGGCGAGGGCGAGCGCGGCCCCGAGGAGCTTTCTGCGCGCGGCCAGGGGTCTTCTGCGCGCGGCCAGGGGTTCTCCGCGCGCCGCGAAAACTCTTCCGCACGCCCTGAGGAGTTTTCCGCGCTTGCTCATCGCTCACCGCTCCCCCGGGCCGTCGCCGGCTGCTTGGGCGGCATGCACGACGTCTTGGGCTGGGACTGCGCGGGCAGGTAGTCGCGGGGCACCACCCCGCACAGGTAGCTGTCGAACCAGCGGCCGTTGCCGAGGGTGTTGCCGACGAGCCGGTAGTAGGGGCCGACCAGGGCGAGTGTGCGGTCCAGCCGGGTGTTGTTCTCCTTCAGGACGGTGGTGACGCGGCCGAGCGCCTTCAACGTGGGGCCGAGCTGCTTCTCGTTGTCGTCCACCAGGCCGGTCAGCTCGGTTCCGAGGAGGCGGCTGCCCTTCAGCAGGGCGGTGATGGCCTTGCGCCGGTCCTGGAGTTCGCCGAGCAGCGGCCCGGCGTCCTCGATGAGGGTCTCGAAGCTGGACTTCTTGTCCTTCAGCGTCTTGGTGAACTTGGCGCTGCCCGCGAGGAGTTCGGACAGCTCACGGTCGCGCTTGGAGACGGAACGCGACAGGTCGGACAGGCCGGCGGCGGCCTTGCGGACGTGCGGCGGCGAGTTCTCGAAGGTCTTCGAGATCGTCTCGAAGCTCTTCGCGAGCTGCTTGGTGTCGATGGCGTCGACCGTGGAGCCGAGGTCCTGGAACGCCTGGGTGACGTCGTACGGAGAGGTGGTCCGGGTCCGCGGGATACGGTCGCCGGGGTCCTGCTCCGCCGTGCCGAGCGGGTCGAGGGCCACGTACTTGTCGCCGAGCAGGGTCTTGATGGCGATGGCGGCGGTGGTGCGGTCGCCGATCCAGGCCTGCTCGACCTCGAAGGTGACCCGCACGCGGCCGCCGTCGAGGGCCACGCCGGTGACCTCGCCGACCTTGACCCCGGCGACGCGCACCTCGTCGCCCTCCTCCAGGCCCGCCGCCTCGGTGAAGTCGGCGCTGTAGCTGGTGCCGCCGCCGGTGAGGGACAGCCGGTCGGCGTTGTACGCGACGACGGTGAGCAGCGCCAGCAGGAGCAGGCCCACGAGGGCCACGGTGATGGGGTTTCGGTCCTTGACCGGCTTCAGCCGCGGTGGGCGAAGGCGGCGGGACGCGGGGGCGGGAGCGGGAGTGTCGTGGCGTTCGGGCCGCAGCAGCAGAGTCATGCGCCGCACCTCGCTTCGGTGACCGCGATGCCGGTCGGCGGCTTCGCGCCGGTGGAGGTGGTCACTCCGTCCACGCGGGCCTCGCAGAGGTAGAGGTTGAACCAGGAACCGTAGGAGGAGAGGCGGCCCAGGGCGGTCAGCTTGGCGGGAGTCCGCTCCAGGAAGTCCTCGATCTGCGGGGTGGCGTCGCCGAGGTTGTCCGACAGGCGGCCCAGTTGGCGGATGTCCTTCTTCAGGGGCGCGCGGCCCTCGTCGAGGAGGTCGGCGGTCACGGTGGTCAGGTCGCCCATGGCCGCGACGGCCTTGCCCAAGGGCTTGCGGTCCGCGTTGAACCCGGTGACGAGTTTCTGGAGGGTGTCGACGAGGTCGTCGAAGTCGGCCTCGCGGTCGTTGAGGGTGGTCAGGACCGTGTTGAGGTTCTTCACCACCTTGCCGATGATCTTGTCCTTGGCGGCGATGGTCGTACTGACGGAGCCGATGTGCCGGAGGAGACTGTCGACGGTGCCGCCCTCGCCCTGGAGGATCTGCACGATGGACCCGGCGAGTTCGTTGACCTCCTTGGGGTCGAGGCCCTCGAAGAGCGGCTTGAAGCCGTTGAAGAGCAGGGTCAGATCGAGGGCGGGGGCGGTCCGGTCGAGCGGGATGGTGTCGCCGGCGTCCAGGGCGCCGGACAGGTCGCCGCTGCCCCGGCCCAGGGCGATGTAGCGCTGGCCGACCATGTTGAGGTACTTCACGGCGGCGGTGGTCGACGCGGGCAGAGCGCGGTCGTCGCGGACGGTGAAGGTGACCTGGGCGGTGCGCCGGTCGACGACGCGGACGTCGGTGACCTCGCCGACCTGGACCCCGGAGATGCGTACGCTGTCGCCGTCGACGACTCCGGTGGCGTCGGTGAACAGTGCCTTGTAGGAGAGGCTGTCGTCGCCGACTTGGGTGCCGGAGACACTCAGGCCGAGGACCGCCGTGGCCAGTGCGGTGACCAAGACGAAGGCGAGGGACTTGAGGACCGGGCCGGTCAGCGGACGGCGCCGGGTGTGGGCGGCGCGCCGGGATGTCATCGCAGGGTCACCTCCGTGCCGCGCAGTGCCGGGCCCGCGAGGAGGCTGCTCCACTCGGGCAGTTCGGCGGGGGCTTTGCCGGTGGCGGGTGCGAGGAGTTCGTTGACGAGGTCGTTCTCCTGCGGGGAGTTGGCGGGCCCGAGGTTCTGCCCGGCCGTCGCGGGGGCCTGTACGGCCGGTTTCGTGGCGAGGCCGAGGTAGGGCACGGGGTAGCAGCGGGGGCCGCCGCCGGCGCCGTAGGAAGGGGTGTCGCGGCCGGGACGGTAGGGGCCGCGCGAGGGCACGGTGGTGACGTCGACGCGCAGACCGGGCCGGTCGGTGCCCTTGCCGAGGGCCTTGTCCATGGCCGGGATGAAGTCGGTGAGGGCGCGCAGGGTGCAGGGGAAGGCCGAGGAGTACTCGGCGAGCAGTTCCAGGGTGGGCCGGGAGGCGGCGGAGAGCCGGATGATGTTGTCCTCGTTCTGCCGCAGGAAGGCGGTCATGTCCTCGGCCGTCCTGGTGGTGGCGCCGAGGGTGCCGGCCAGCTCGCTCTCCTTCTCGGCCAGGGTGCCGCTGGTGGTGGTGAAGTCGGTGAGGGCCGTGAGGATGTCGGGGGCGGCATCGGCGTAGACATGGCTGACCTTCACGAGCTCTTTCAAGTCACGGTTGAGGGTGGGCAGTTGGGGGTTGAACTCGCGCAGGTGGGAGTCGAGGAGGGTGAGGGTCTCCCCGAGCCGGTCGCCGCGCCCCTCCAGGGCCTGGGAGACGGCGGAGAGGGTGGCGGAGAGCTTCTGCGGCTGGACGGCGGTCAGCATCGGCAGCACATTGTCGAGGACCTGCTGGAGTTCCACGGCGCTCGCGGAGCGGTCCTGCGGGATGACGGCGCCGGGGGCCAGTGGCCGCGCGGAGGGTGACGTGGGCGGGACGAGGGCGACGAAGCGTTCGCCGAACAGGGTGGTCGGCAGCATCTGGGCGCGTACGTCGGCCGGGATCCGGTCGAGGGTGCCGGGGCGCAGGGCGAGGGTGAGCCGGGCGCCGTCGCCGGTGGCGTCGATCTCGCGGACCTCGCCGACGACGACGCCGCGCAGCTTCACCTCGGCGCCCAGGTGCATTTCGTTGCCGACGCCGCCGGTCTCCACGACCACGGGGTCGGAGTCGGTGAACCGTTTGTCGTAGACGGCGACCGCGAGCCACACCAGCAGTGCGGGGACCAGCAGGAAGGCCACTCCGGCGAGTCTGCGGCGCACGGTCGCGCCTCGTGCTGTGTTCACCGCGGTCATGTCAGCCTGCCACCTTCACGGTCGTGGTGGCGCCCCACAGGGCCAGCGACAGGAAGAAGTCGGTGACGCTGATCAGCACGATGGCGTTGCGCACCGACCGGCCGACGGCGACGCCGACCCCGGCCGGGCCGCCGGTGGCGCGGTAGCCGTAGTAGCAGTGGGCGACGATCACCATCACGCTGAAGATCAGCACCTTCAGGACGGAGAGCAGCACGTCCGTGGGTGAGAGGAACAGGTTGAAGTAGTGGTCGTACGTTCCCCGGGACTGGCCGTTGAAGAGGACCGTGACGTAGCGGGAGGCCAGGTAGGAGGAGAGCAGCCCGATCGCGTAGAGGGGGATGATGGCGACGACGCCGGCGATGATGCGGGTGGTGACCAGGTACGGCAAAGAGCGGATGCCCATGCCTTCGAGGGCGTCGACTTCCTCGTTGATGCGCATGGCGCCGAGCTGGGCGGTGAAGCCGGCGCCGACGGTCGCGGAGAGGGCGAGTCCGGCGACGAGCGGGGCGATCTCACGGGTGTTGAAGTACGCGGAGACGAATCCGGTGAAGGCGGCGGTGCCGATCTGGTCGAGGGCCGCGTATCCCTGGAGTCCCACGACGGTCCCCGTGAACAGGGTCATCGCGATCATCACGCCGATGGTGCCGCCGATGACCCCGAGGCCGCCGGTGCCGAAGGCGACCTCGGCGAGGAGGCGCTGCACCTCTTTGAGGTAGCGGCGCAGGGTGCGCGGGATCCAGAGCAGGGAGCGTACGTAGAAAAGGAGTTGGTCGCCCGAGCGGTCGAGCCAGACGAACGGGGAGGCCACGGACCTCAGCCTCCCTTCGGCGGAACGAGTTGGAGGTAGACGCCCGTCATCACCATGTTGACGAAGAAGAGCAGCATGAAGGTGATGACGACGGACTGGTTGACGGCGTCGCCGACGCCCTTGGGGCCGCCGCGCGGGTTCAGGCCCCGGTAGGCGGCGACGACACCCGCGATGAACCCGAAGACCAAGGCCTTGAGTTCGCTGATGTAGAGGTCGGAGAGCTGGGCGAGGGCGGAGAAGCTGGACAGGTAGGCGCCGGGGGTGCCGTCCTGGAGGAAGACGTTGAAGGCGTAGCCGCCGAGGATGCCGACCACGGAGACCAGGCCGTTGAGCAGGACCGCGACCCCCATGGCGGCCAGGACCCTGGGCACGACCAGGCGCTGCACGGGTGAGACGCCCATGACCTCCATCGCGTCCAGTTCCTCGCGGATGGTGCGCGAGCCGAGGTCGGCGCAGATGGCGGAGCCGGCCGCGCCCGCGATCAGCAGGGCGACGATCAGCGGGCTGGCCTGCTGTACGACGGCCAGCACGCTGGCGCCGCCGGTGAAGGACTGGGCACCGAGCTGCTGGGTGAGCGAGCCGACCTGGAGGGCGATCACGGCGCCGAACGGGATCGAGACCAGCGCGGCGGGCAGGATCGTGACGCCGGCGATGAACCAGAACTGTTCCACGAACTCCCGGAATTGGAACGGCCGTCGGAAGATGGCACGGGCTACCTCGGCGGCGAGCGCGAAGAGCCGGCCGGTCTGCCGCAGGGCACCGGCGATCATGCGCCGCTCCCGCTGGTCGGCGGGGGAACGGCGTGGTGGGGGTGTTGGGAGCGCCGGGCGCACCCGGAGCGGCGAGAGCGCCGGGAGTAGCGGGAGCGCCGGGAGTAGCGGGAGCGCTGAATGCGCCCGGAGCAGCGGCAGCGCCGGATACGCCCGGAGCAGCGAGAGCGCCGGGCGTAGCAGGTGCGCCGGATACGCCGGGAGCAGCGGCAGCGCCGGATACGCCCGGAGCAGCGAGAGCGCCGGGCGTAGCAGGTGCGCCGGATACGCCGGGAGCAGCGGCAGCGCCGGATACGCCCGGAGCAGCGAGAGCGCCGGGCGTAGCAGGTGCGCCGGATACGCCGGGAGCAGCGGCAGCGCCGGATACGCCCGGAGCAGCGAGAGCGCCGGGCGTAGCAGGTGCGCCGGATACGCCGGGAGCAGCGGCAGCGCTGGATGCGCCCGGAGCAGCGGCAGCGCCGGATGTGCCAGATGCGCCGGGCATAGCGCGGGTGCCGGGAGTAGCGGGACTGCCGGGAGCAGCGTGGGTGCTGGGAGCGGTGTCGGTGCCGGGAGCACCGTGACTACCAGGAACACCGTGGCTACCAGGAGGCGCGTCGGTGCCGGGAGCGGTGTCGGTGCCGGGAGCACCGTGACTGCCGGGAGGCACGTCGGCGCCGGGAGCACCGTGGCTGCCGGGTGGGTCACCGGCGGTGGGCAGGGCGGCGTATGTGCGCTCGATAGCGGTGCGGGCGGCGGGCGGGAGCCGGTCGAGCATGCCCAGGACCCGCTCCCGGCGGCGGGTGACGGCGCGGCGCGGCGGAAGCCCGGGGGACGGCTCCAGTTGCGGGACGATCTCCCGCGGCCCGTCGGCGCCCGCGCCCCGCGATCCCGCGGCCTCGGCGGCGAGGGTCGCGGCGTCCTTCTCCTCGGACATCCCGATCGGGCCCTCGCGGCGGCCGGACAGGAACTGCGCCACGACGGGCATCTCGCTGGTGAGGAGCACCTCGCGCGGGCCGAAGGTGACCAGTTCACGCCGGAAGAGCATGCCCATGTTGTCGGGCACCGTGGCGGCGATGTCGAGGTTGTGGGTGACGATCAGCATCGTCGCGTCGATCTGCGCGTTCAGGTCGATCAGCAGCTGGGAGAGGTAGGCGGTGCGGACGGGGTCGAGCCCGGAGTCGGGTTCGTCGCACAGGATGATCTGCGGGTCGAGCACGAGCGCGCGGGCGAGTCCGGCCCGCTTGCGCATACCGCCGCTGATCTCCCCCGGCAGCTTGCCCTCGGCGCCCAGCAGCCCGACGACGTCGATCCGCTCCATGACGATACGGCGGATCTCCGACTCCTTCTTCCGGGTGTGCTCACGCAGCGGAAAGGCGATGTTGTCGAAGAGGGACATGGAGCCGAAAAGGGCGCCGTCCTGGAACATGAGCCCAAATTTCTTGCGGGTCTCGTAGATATCTCGTTCAGGACTGTTCACCATGTCGACACCGTCGATGAGGACACGGCCGCGCTCCGGCTTCAGCAGTCCGATGAGTGACTTGAGAAACACGGTCTTTCCGGTACCGGAAGGACCGAGCATGACGCTGACCTCTCCGGCGGGCAGGGTGAGGCTGACGTCCTGCCAGATCTTCTGCGTGCCGAAGGATTTGGTGAGACCCTCGACCACCACTTCGATTCCCATATCACCTCCAAAGTGGGTGAGGGCAGGCAGCGCAGTCTGTATGCGGGGTGTGGGTGCGGCCGCAGTGCGGGATGGGGTCCGCCAGGAGATCAGCGCCGTGCCCGGCACGCTACGACCGAGTAACCTGGGCGAGCAAGAGAGGGATCGGATTTTCCCGAAGATTTGAGTCCGGCTTCCGTTTGTTTGTCAGCGCGGCGACAAACTCCCGCCTTCCTCTTGTCACTCGGTGAGCAATACGGGGCTCGGCGGAGCCCGGGGAGCAGGCACTCGCACCGCCCGTGGACGGTTTACCGCGGCTTGAGCGGGAGGTTTCGGCCACGATGCCTTTTTAGCAGCGGCTGACTAAGCGGGGCGCCGGACTGCTCACCTGGGGAACAGGCATTTCCACTTCTCGAAAGAATCATGGTCTGCGCCATTGTTCGCCTAAGTTTCCCGCAAGTAACGTCGTGGCTTGCGGTCGAGGATTTCCGAGCCGCGGACCGCCCGTTCCTCCGCTCCACCAGGACGCGTTCTTCCGCTCCACAAGGGCGAGCGCGGCCCCCTCTGCCGGTCAATCCACAAGGGAGTCCCAAGTCATGAAGAAGCCTCTGACAAGAATCGCCGTCGTGGCGGGCGCGGGCGCCGCCGCCTTCGTCATGGCCGTCGCCCCCGCCTCGGCCGTCCCCTCCACGGTCTGGACCGTCACTCCGTCCCCGGCCAACTTCACCGCGGTCAACAGCGGGAACATCGTACTGACGGCCAACATCCCGATGACGTGTACGACATCCAGCGCCTCGGGCACGATGGCCAACGCCACCGGCAACCCGGCGACAGTGGCCACCATCAACGCCATCAACTTCGGCACCAGCGCCTCGCCCTGCACCAGCGTCCTGGGCAACGTCACGACCGTCGCGACCACTCCCTGGACCGTGGTCGCCCAGGACTACAACGCCTCGACCGGCGTGACCAAGGGCTACATCGGCGACGTCAAGGCCAAGGTGACCGCCGGCGCCTGTGTGTTCAACGTGCAGGGCAAGGCCACCGGCACCTACACCAACTCCACCGGCATCCTCGCGGTCACCAGCGTCAGCGGCGACCTTGCCGTCACCTCGGCCTCCGGCTGCGGCACCGTGGTCACCACCTCCACCAAACCCACCTTCAAGGGCAATTACGCGGTCAAGGTCACGGGCACGAACACCATCCCGAAGATCGTCGGATCCAACCCGTAGGCCGAGCACGGCTCGCCGCCGCCCGGCCGGTCCTTTCGGCCGGGCGTGTGGGCCGCACGGCCGGAGCGACCGATGACCCGAGCGGAGCGACTGATGACAGGCCCCCGTACCACCACCGCCCGACGGCCGGTCCGCAGCCGCGCCCGAGTCCGCGCCCGGAGCGCGGCGATCGCCGCGTTCGTCGTGCTGGTCGCCACGGTCCCCGCGGCGGCCGGGGCGTCCGGTGAGCAGAAGGTCGACGCCGCACTGCCCTACGTATGCCTGTTCCCCTCCGGGAAGCACTCCGCGACGGTACGGATCTCGGCGGTCTTCCCCGAGCGGGTGGCGGCCGGTGAGCCGATCGAACCCGCGGACGTGGCCACGACGGTCGAGCTGCCCGAGCCGGCGGTGGCGGACCTCGTGGCGCTGGGCGCGGCCGACGTCCGGGGGGCCACCCGGCTCGACGTGGGCGTCGCCCAGAACAAGGCCACCGCCGAGGCGACCTGGCGCGGCGACACCGCGCCCGCGGCCCTGCCCTCGACCGGGCCGCTGACGCTGACCGCGACGGGGGACGTCCCCTCGGTGACCGGGCAGAGCGCGGGCGAACTGACCATGACGGCTGGGGACTTCGCCCTGGATCTCGCTCTGACCACCGCGGACGGCGGAGTCACCGACCCCGCCTCGGTGACCGTCGACTGCGATCTCGCCGAGGACGCCCCGGGCGGGGGCCGACTGGTCGGCGTCCGGGTCGGCACGGACGAGGAAGGCGGCACGGACGCTCCCAGCGGACCCCCCTCCGGGTCGCCGTCCGGATCACCGTCCGGTGCGCCGTCCGCCTCCGGCCCACCGGGGCCGTCGGGGAAGGATCCGGCGGGCCGGCCGGGCGGGCGCGCCCCGAAGGTCGGCGAGCCGGGTCCGGGCCGTGGCGGTAGCGGTAGCGGCCAACAGACTGCGCCGACCTGCAAGTACGACGACAAGTACCCGGCCGGACCGATGTCGCTGAACGCCTACATCACCGGCTACTCCAACGTGAACAAGCTCGACGGCGCCGCGCTGATCCCGCCGTTCTGCACCCTCATCACCCAGGGCGAGCCCCAGTTCGTGTTCTTCCCGGACTACAGCGGCGCCACCATCACCCAGCACTCCACCGCCGACCTCTACTACCGGCAGCGCAAGCAGACCCAGCCTTTCGAAGCGACCTTCCTGACCTTCGACTTCACCCCCACGACGGCCACGATGGTGCTGGAGCAGACCGGTCCGATGACCATCGACTCGCACGGCACCACCGACTTCGTGTTCACCAGCACGGACACCTACGTCCGGGCACCGGTCGTGCTCCGGGTGACGTCGCTGAAGGTCAACGGCACCCCGCTGGACGTCGGGACGAAGTGCCGGACCAAGACGTCCCTCGCGTCCCCGGAGCCGGACCCGGCGAAGCATCCCGGCGACCACCTGGTCCTGCACGGCCGGGGCGAACAGACCACCGGCGAGCCCGCCACCGGCTACCTGCTGCTGTCCGGCGGCCCGCTGACGGGCAAGGTCACCATCCCCGCCTTCACGGGCTGCGGCACCGCCGACGGTGAGGACCTCGACCGCCTGCTCACGGCCTCGGTCTCCGGCTCCGACAACTACGTCAAGCAGATCCAGGGCCAGACCTGCTTCGTCTCGGCCGATGTGCTCAACCCCGACGAGTGCACCGAGGACGCCCAGCCCCGCAAGATCCCCGTAGCCGAACGATGACCCCCTCCCCTCTCCCCCCTCCTCTCCTGACCCGGAAGGCCACATGATGCGGTTCTCCCTCGGCACCAGAGTCGCCACCACCGCCACCGCCACCGCCCTCGGCACCGCGCTCGGCGTCTTCGCCTCCATGGGCACCGCCACCGCGGCCGCCGCCGTACCGAACGGCGAGTGGGCGCCCTTCACCCGCTGCCCCGTGGACGCCCCGGCGATGCTGACCGCCGACGGCCTGGCCAAGACCCCGCAGTGCGTGGTCTCCACCTCGCCGAACGGCTCCATCAAGCTGGGCAGGACCACCGTGCCCACGGGCCGGACCAACCTCCAGATCGGGGTCGTCCAGAACTCCGACGGCACCAGCTCCGTGGTGGCCCCGTCCGGCGGTGCCCTGATCGCCGACTCCGCGACCGTCCCCGGCGGACTGCTGGGGCTGATGTGCCCGAGCGACATCCCCGCGATCACGGACATCTGCGAGCAGCTCAGCGACAGCTCCCTCAACAAGATCACGGCGACGGTGGAGTCCGTCGGCGCCCCTTACGACTTCGACCAGACCGCCGGCATCCTCACCGACAAGCCGATCGTCGCCATACCGGTCCGTATCCACCTGGAGAACCCGTTCCTCGGCAAGAAGTGCTACATCGGCACCGCCGCCAAGCCGATCGTGCTGCGTCCGAAGAACCTCCAGTTCCCCGAGTTCGGCATGTCGTTCTTCCATGGTGACGGCACGGTCGCCGACGACGGCGAGATGAGCCGCGTCAACCTCACCGGGGCGACGCAGAACGACAACGCCTTCGCCGTGCCCGGCGCCAGTGGCTGTGGTCTCGGCCTGCTCGGCCTGATCGACGCGGCGGTCAACGCCAAGACCGGGCTGCCCTCCGCGTCCGGGAACAACAACCTGACGCTCAACAACACCCAGACCCACCTCGCCGGTCTGAACGCCCCCGGCACCTTCGCCCCCGACGCGGGCAAGCGCCTCGCGCAGAACTGGCACTCCGCCGTCGACTAGCGGGACCGGCGTTCCGCCGTCGACCATCCGCCGTCGACTAATGGCCGCGCGGCGTCGATTCTCAGCCGTCCCGGCAGCCATCCCACACCCCACCCCACGGAAATGTGCACAGACTGTGTACGTCCCACCGAACTTGATTTAACTTCAACAGCCCGAACACGCATCACCTCAAGTCCGGTCGTGTGCCTCCTCTGTGAAGATCCACAGCACACGGCCGGCGCACCGTGGGCACCGAAGAGCAAGGGACGGCACTCATGCCTTCAACCACGCGACCGCCTGAAGTCGGTGAACCGCTGGAACCCCTCCCCAAGGAGTTCGCCGCCTTCATGAGACCGGAGTTGCCCGGCCTCATGAAGGAGATCGGCGCCGAGGTCACCCGGGCCTACCCCGTGTACGGGCGGCTGCTCAACGGCCCCAACGCCGAGCCCATCCGGCAGGGCCTGGAGCAGGCCCTGTACGCCTTCGTGGACCGCGTCGCCGAGCCCGGCAAGAACGCCGCGCTCCGCGACGAACTGCTGCGCAAGTTCGGCCGGGTGGAAGCCTACGAGGGCCGCGAACTGGACACCCTCCAGGGGGCGTACCGGCTCGGCGCCCGCATCGCGCTGCGCCGCGCCAAGGCCGTGGGCCAGCAGTACCGGCTCTCGCCCGCGCTGATCCTCGCCTTCGCCGACGCCTTGTTCGCCTACGTCGACGAACTGGAGCAGATCTCCCGCGAGGGCTACGTCGAGGTGCAGTCGCGGGCCTTCTCGGAGGTTCCGGCGCGGCGCAGACGACTGCTCCACCTCATCCTCACCGCTCCTCCGCTGCCCCAGGCCTTTCCCGGGCTCTGCGAGGCCGCCGCCTGGCACCTGCCCACCGATGTCACCATGGTCGCCCTGCGCCCGCCGATTCCCGAGCACCTGGAGGCGGGGCTGGCCGACGACGTTCTGTTCGACCTGGACATCCCGCAGCCGCACCTGCTGATACCCGGACCCCTCACTCCGGAGCGCCTGGCGATGCTCGACGCGGCGCTTGCGGGGACGCACGCCGTGGTGGGGTTGACCGTGCCACTGGCCCAGGCGGCCGACTCCATCCGCTGGGCACGCCGTGTGCTCCAGCTGATCGACGAAGGTGTCGTGGCCGACACGCCCGTGGCTCGCTGCGAGGACCACTTGGTGACGCTGTGGCTGTTGTCGGACCCGGCTCTCGTGACCCATCTCGCGGCCGGGGAACTGGCCCCGATCGACCGCCTGCCGGCCAGCCGCCGCGACCGGCTCGTGGAGACGCTGCGCGTGCACGTCTCCACGCGGGCGCCGGCGGAGCAGGTCGGCGAGATGCTGGGCGTGCACGCCCAGACCGTCCGCTACCGCCTGCGGAACCTGGACGTCCTCCTGGGCGAGCGCCTGGCCGACCCCGACCACCGCTTCGCCATGGAGGCCTCGCTGCGGGCCCTGCGCTTGCTCGCCCGCGGCAAGGGGACGAACCCTCACTGATCCGATCGGTCACCGTGCGCGCTCGAAGGTGCGCACTCGAAAGTGCGCAGGAGATCCGCGGCGACGCTCACGGCGATCGTCGCGGGTTCCTTGCCGGTGATGTCCGCCAGCCCGATCGGGGTCTTGATCCTGTCGATGGTGGCGTCGTCGTGGCCGCCCTCGGTGGAGAGGCGTTTGCGGAAGCGCGCCCACTTGGCCGCCGAGCCGATCAGACCTATGGAGCCGAGGTGGCTGGTGCGCAGGGCCGCGTCGCACAGAGCCGCGTCCTCGGCGTGGTCATGGGTCATGATCAGGACATGGGTGCCGTGCGGCAGGGCCTCCAGTACCTCCTCGGGCAGCAACGGCGTGTGGTGCACGTGTACCTGCGCCACCGCGTCCGCCAGTGCGTCGAGCCGCTTGGGCGCGAGCATGTCCGCGCGGCTGTCGACCAGGTGGAGGTCGAGGTCCTGACGGGCCAGGATGCGAACGAGTTCGAGGCCGACGTGGCCCATGCCGAAGACGGCCACCGCCCGTACCACCGGCAGGGGTTCGAGCAGGACCGAGACCGTGCCGCCGCAGCACTGCACGCCGTGCTGGTTGGTGACCTTGTCGTTCAGGGCGAAGTCCATCAGCTCCGGCTCCGCCGTGGCCGCGGTGAGCATGTCCCGGGCCCGGTCGATCGCGACGGCCTCCACATTGCCGCCACCGATCGAGCCCCAGGTCTCGCCGCGCCCCACCACGAGTTTCGCTCCCGCGTCGCGCGGGGCGTGGCCGCGCACGGTCGCGACGGTGACCAGCACGCCGGGCTCCCGGCGTGCCCGCAACCGCGCGACCGCGGCGATCCACGTCATGTCAGGCACCGTTCAGCGCCGCGGCTCCGGCCGCCCGGTCCCGGCCGTCGGCGTTCCCGGCGTCGGCGTTCCCGACGTCGGCGTTCCCGGCGTCGGCGTTCCCGGCGTCGGCCGGCGCGTCGGGCGCGTGACCGTTCGGGGCGGCCACGGGCGCGCTGCGCGCCGCCTCGATCGCCCAGAACACGGCCTCCGGTGTAGCGGGCGAGGCCAGTTCTACGCTGACTCCGCTCGGCCCGAACGCGGCGGCGGCCTGGCGCAGCGCCTCGCGCACCGAGAACGCCAGCATCAGCGGCGGCTCGCCCACCGCCTTGGAACCGTAGACCGCGCCCTCCTCGGTGGCGTGTTCGAGCAGCGTCACGTTGAACTCTTCGGGCATCTCCGAGAAGCTCGGCAGCTTGTAGGTGCTCGCCGCCTGGGTCAGGAGCCGGCCGCGGTGGGGGCCGTCGCCGGTGTCCCAGCGCAGGTCCTCCAACGTCAGCCAGCCCGCGCCCTGCACGAAGCCGCCCTCCACCTGACCGATGTCGATCATCGGGGAGAGGCTGTCGCCGACGTCGTGCACGATGTCCACGCGCCGGATGCGGTAGGCGCCGGTGAAGCCGTCGACCTCCACCTCGGTGGCGGCGGCCCCGTGGGCGAAGTACTTGAACGGCGAGCCCCGGAACGTCTTCGCGTCCCAGTGCAGGCCCTCGGTCCGGTAGAAGCCCGCGGCCGACAGCTGGACCCGCTGGAAGTAAGCGGTGCGCACCAAGTCGTCCCAGGCCACCTGCTGGTCGCTGCCCAGGGCTCGCGCGACGCCCTCGACGATGCGTACGTCCGCGGCGTTCGCGCCCAGTTGGGTGGCGGCCACCTGGAGCAGCCGCTCGCGCAGCTGCTCACACGCGTTCTTGATCGCCCCGCCGTTGAGGTCGGTGCCCGCGCTGGCGGCGGTGGCCGAGGTGTTGGGCACCTTGTCGGTGCGTGTCGGGGCGAGGCGCACCTTGTGCAGCGGGATACCCAGCGTGGTCGCGGCCACCTGCATCATCTTCGTGTGCAGGCCCTGGCCCATCTCGGTGCCGCCGTGATTGATCAGGACCGAGCCGTCCTTGTAGATCAGGACCAGAGCACCGCCCTGGTTGAAGGCGGTGAGGTTGAACGAGATGCCGAACTTGATGCCGGTGACGGCGAGCGCCCGCTTGGTGTGCGGGTGCGCGGTGTTGAACGCGGCGATCTCGCGCCGGCGGTCGGCGACACCGGCGTCGTCCCGCACCTGCCGCCAGACCGCGGAGATCCGCTCGGCCTGCGTGACGGGCTGTCCGTACGGCGTCGTCTGGCCCTGGCCCGGCCGGTAGAAGTTGCGTTCCCGCAGCACCATGGGGTCAAGACCGAGCTTCGGCGCGCAGCGGCCCAGGATGTCCTCGATCACCAGCATGCCCTGGGGGCCGCCGAAGCCGCGGAAGGCGGTGTTGGAGACCGTGTTGGTCCTGGCGATACGGCCCGCCACGCGGGCGTTGGGGATCCAGTAGGTGTTGTCGATGTGGCACAGCGCGCGGGCGAGGACCGGCTCGGAGAGGTCGAGGCTCCAGCCGCCGTCGGCGACCAGGGTGGCGTCCAGGGCCTGGATGCGGCCCTCGGTATCGAACCCGATCTTCCAGGTGGCGTGGAAGCCGTGCCGCTTGCCGGACATGGTCAGGTCCTGGGTCCGGTTGAGGCGGAAGCGGACCGGTCGGCCGGTGAGCTTGGCGCCGAGCGCCGCTACGGCCGCGAACCCGTGCGGCTGCATCTCCTTGCCGCCGAAGCCGCCGCCCATCCGCAGGCATTGCACGGTCACTTCGTGCGCGGGAACGCCGAGTACGTGCGAGACGATCTCCTGGGTCTCGGAGGGGTGCTGGGTGCTGCTCTGGATGAACACCTGCCCGTTCTCGTCGATCTGGGCCAGCGCCGCATGTGTCTCCAGGTAGAAGTGCTCCTGTCCGGCGAACTGGAACTCGCCGCTGAGCACGTGTGCGCTGTCGGCGAAGCCCGCGTCGATGTCGCCGGTCTCCATCAGGGGCCGGGCCCCGTGGTAGCTGCCCGCCTCGATGGCTTCCCGCAGTGTGACCAGGGAGGGCAGTTCCTCCAGGTCCACCTCGACGGCCGCCGCGCCGAGACGGGCCGCTTCCAACGTCTCTCCGAGCACCCAGGCGACCGCGTGGCCGTGGAACATGACCTCGTCGGGGAAGAGCGGTTCGTCGTGCTTCATGCCCGCGTCGTTGACGCCGGGCACGTCGGCACCGGTCAGCACGCGGACCACGCCGGGCACGGCGAGCGCGGGAGCGGTGCGCAGCGCGGTGATCCTGCCGCGGGCCTTCATGACCTGGACCGGGTAGGCGTGCAGTACGCCCTTGGTGCGCTGGACCAGGTCGTCGGTGTAGAGAGCGGCTCCGGTGACGTGCTGGACGGCGCTCTCGTGCGGCATCGGGACACCGACGACGGGCTTCTCGGGACGCTGGGACAGATGACTCATGACGACACCGCCTCGGTGGTCTGTGCGTGCAGTTTCAGCAGGCTCTGGCCGAGCATCGCGGAACGGTAGAGGGCGCTGGCGCGGTGATCGCTCATCGGCGTGCCCTCCCCGCGCAGCACCCGGGCCGCGGCTTCGGCGGTCCGCGCCGACCACGGCTTGCCCTCCAAGGCCGCCTCGGTGGCCAAGGAGCGGATCGGTGTGGCGGCCACACCACCCAGGCCTATGCGTGCCTTGCGGACGATCCCGTCCTCGATGTCGAGCGCGAAGGCGACGGCCACGCTGGAGATGTCGTCGAAACGCCGCTTGGCGATCTTGTGGAAGGCGGTGACGGGTGACAGCGGCAGCGGGACGCGTACCGCGCGGATCAGCTCCCCGGGACGGCGCACGCTCTGCCGGTAACCGGTGAAATAGTCAGCCAGCGGGACCACGCGTTCGCCGCCGGCGTCGGAGAGCACCAGCGACGCGTCGAGCGCGAGCAGGACCGGCGCGCTGTCACCGATGGGCGATCCGGTACCCAGGTTGCCGCCGAGGGTCGCACCGTTGCGGATGAGCCGGGAGGCGAACTGCGGGAAGAGTTCGGCGAGCAGCGGGACGTCGCCGTCCAGGCGGCGCTCGATCTCCGTGAGCGTCAGTGCCGCGCCGATCTCGATGTGGTCGGACTCGACGCGCAGCTCCCGCAGTTCGGGCAGCCGGTCGATGGCGATGACGCAATCCGCGCGGCGGGAGCGGATGTTGACCTCGACGCCCCAGTCGGTGGAGCCGGCGACCACGACGGCGTCGGGCCGCTCACGGAGCACCCTCAGGGTCTCGGCAAGGGTGTTCTTACGCAGGAACACCTTGCCGCCGAGGGCGTATTCGGTGGTGACGGGCGCGGGCGGGTGCAACTCGCGGCGCCGTGCCAGCGGGTCGTCATCGGTGGGCGTACCGACGGCGAACGCGGCGTCACGGATGGGGCGGTAGCCGGTGCATCGGCACAGGTTTCCGCTGAGGGCGTGCAGGTCGAAGCCGTTCGGCCCGTGCTCGGCGTCGGCGCTCCGGGCTGTCTCCGCACCGAGGGCCGTCTCCGTCTCCGTACGGTCAGCCGTCTCCGTGCCCTCGGCTGTCTCCGTATCGGTGGCGGAATGCTCGCAGCGGCCCGGACGGTAGTACTCCGCGGCCATGCTGCAGACGAATCCCGGCGTGCAGTAGCCGCACTGGGAACCGCCGCGGACCGCCATCTCCTCCTGTACGGGATGCAGGGAGGGCACCGTGCCGGGCTCACCGGCCGTCGCGAGCCCTTCGGCGGTGACGATCTCCTGGCCGTCGAGCGCCGCGGCCGGAACCAGGCAGGCGTTGACCGCCACCCAGTCGGTGGGCTTGTGCACCCCGGGGCGGGCCACCATGACGGAACAAGCGCCGCACTCGCCCTCCGCACAGCCCTCCTTGGTGCCGGTGAGACCGCGCTCGCGCAGAAAGTCCAGCGCCGTGGTGTGCGGTGCGCACGGTGATATCGGTGTCTCTGTTCCGTTCACGGTCATCCGCGCCCCGGTCGTGCCGGGCATCGGTTCAGGCGTCCGTTCCGGTGCGTGTTCGGTCACGTTCATGTTCGCCAATTTCAGGCAGCTTTCTCTGATCAGACGCGCCTCACCGGAGCGGCGGGCGCAGCAGGGCACGGGACAGCGACGTGCCGGAAGGTGGTGGTGACGGGAAACCCGGAGAGTGCCGCAGCGGGGCACATCAGAACGGCGTACTCAGCAGCCGTGCGCGATCCGGCCCGGGACCCAGGCGGTGCACTGGGCGAGACGACCGAGGTCAGAGCTGGTGCACATCTGCTGGTCGCCTCCTTTCGAAGCCAGGGGTCAGTGGCATCGGAACCTAGTGGCTGCGTCGCCGCAGGTCAAGGGTCGACCGCGAACCGCCGAGAGGACGACTGCGAAACCATGGAGACCTGAGCGGGAGCACTCCCCCCCCCGCTCGCGCCTGGGTGAAGCTCATGACGATGAGGCGATGAGGCGATGCAAGACCTTGGGGTCTGCCGGGTCGCTCGGGCCGCGTCTCCGTATACGGGCATCTCCGCGAGGCCGCCGAACGCCTTGCCGCAGCCTGGCGAGTTCGTTCGGCCGTGCCACCTTGATCTCCGCCGTCTGCGTCTCCACTACGGCCGTGGTGTCGTCGTGAACGGGGAACGCCTCCAGGCCCGGTGGGAGGCTGGAGACGTAGAACCGGCAGATGGTAGAACCGGCAGATGCTGGTGCGCTCATGCAGGGTGTTCTGGTCCTGCTGGACCTTGCGCGTGCCGGTACCTCCTGGCCCTTCACGGGCTCGCCGCCGCCTTCCGCTGCTACAAGAAGACTCGTCCGCATCACCACGTAGGACACCGTCCGAAATGCTTGCGCAAGACGGTGATCATGCCCGCGTCGCGGCGGCACACCGCCCGGATCAGCAGTACGCCGCCCGCGTCAGCGGGGCCTCAGCGCCCCAGTACCCGCCCGTAGTCCAGCGCCCCGCGCAGCCCGAACAGCCGTGCCGTCAACGCCTTGGAGCCCGCCCCCGCGCCGTTCGGCAGGGTCCAGACACCACCAGCGCTGAGGTTCTGCTCGTACTCCGTGCTGTCCTCGTTGTAGACGCCGACCGTGACATCTGTGTCCCCGTCCCCGTCGTAGTCCCCAGGGCCAACGCCGAGCCGAACTCGTCGTTGACCTCCGGCGCCCCCGGGACCCCGGCGGAGTCCTGGTGCCAGGCCGCCGACTTGGCGGTGCCCGAGGCGTCGAGCAGACCGCCCGGGCCCGAGGTCAGCACGGTCGCCGAACCGGCCCCGCCCACCGCCCCGATGGCCTCACGGGGCGTGCCTGCCACCAGGTCGTCCCGGCCGTCGCCGGTGAGATCGCCCGCGGCCAGCTTGATGCCGAAGTTGTCCACTTCCTCGGCCGTGCCCGCGACGCCCGGAGTGTCCTAGCTGAAAGTGTGGGTGCGGGTGCCGAAGCCCTCGGCGCCCTCGCTTCCGTAGAAGACCCGCACCTTGCCGCCCTTGGCCAGCTCATCGGGGCCGCATGCCCCGGTGGGCCGGTCGGCCACGGCGATGATCAGACAGTGCCCAAGGGCCAGGTCGTCCACGCTGTCGCCGTCGAAGTCGCCCGCGGCTATGTCGTAGCCGGTGGCCGGCGACTTCCAGTACTCCTGCAATGCCGAGCCGTTCCAGCGCCACAGGGTGGTGCGCGAGTAGTCGTTGGAATACGAGGAGATCGCCAGCTCGGTCTTGCCGTTCCCGTCGAAGTCCCCGGCCGCCAACCTGCCCGAGGTGCCGCCGTAGCCGGTGTGGAGCAGATGCGTCAGCGGCTTGTCCTCGGTGAGCGGCCCCGGCCGCAGGGTGACCTCCCCGAACTCCCCGTGGGGCAGGCCCACCGCCACGTCCACGGCGCCGTCCTGGGTGAAGTCGCCCACAGCGAGCGAGCTGCCGGCGCCGCTGCCCGCCTGGCCCTGCGCGATCGTCCTGCCTCGCTCGAAGAGGCCACTGGACGAGCCGTACAGGACGACCACCGAGCCGTGGCCCGCCGTCGAGCCGCTGCCGACATCCTCGCCCGGCGCCCCGACGACGACGTCGGTCAAGCCGTCACCGTCCACGTCGGCCGTCACAACGGAACTGCCGAACCCGTCGTTCGCCTCGCTGGTGCCGGGGACGCCCGGGCTGTCCTGGCTGACAGAGGCGGTGAAGGTGCCGGCCCCGTCCGATCCGCCGTAGAGCACGTGCAGGTAGCCCGCGGACTTCTTGCCGTCGATGTCGCCTCGATACACACCGACCACGGCGTCCGCGTACCCGTCACCATTGAAGTCAGGCCCCTCGACGGCCGCCGGTGCCGCGCCCGCCGTAGGGGCGAGCCCGAGCCCCGCCGACGCGAGGACGGCGACGGCGCCGAGCAGGGCAGCCGGAAATCTCTTACTGCGCACAGGTACTCCACATCTCAAGGTGGGAAAATCAGTTCACATGGGGGAAGGCAGACGGATGACTAAAGCCCCAGCGCTTCGCCGTACTTGATGGCCCCATCGGGCAGCGCGAAGCCGAACGGGGTCAGCGACTTGCCCGGCGGGTACGTCTCCTCGGTGCTGCTCGGCGCGAACCAGACGCCGCCCGACCTGGGTTCACCGGCGTTCTCCCCGGGCGCGCTCACCGCGGTGTCCCACAGTCCGTCGCGGTTGTAGTCGCCGACGGCCACCTGGGCGCCGAAGCGGTCGCCGGCCTTGGCCGTGCCGGGCATGTTCGGGGTGCTCTGGCTGCGGGCCAGGCCGCCGTGGGGGCCGTTCTCCGTACCGTTCAGGGTGACGTAGCCGCCCGCGTCCTTCACGGTGCCCACGTCCTCGCCGGGCACGCCGACCACCACTTCCGGAAGGCCGTCGCCGTTCAGGTCACCGGCGGACAGCGCGGCACCGAAGTCGTCGCCTTCCTCGGCGGCGCCGCCGACCTCCGGGCCGGCCTGGGTGACGCAGTCGTTCTCGGTGCCGAAGGACGCGGTCTTCGAGCCCTTGAGCAGCAGCACCGCGCCGCCGAGCCGGTCCTCGCAATGCGTGGTCTGCGACTCGGGGTTGGGCTGTACGAGGCCGACCGCGAGATCGTCGGTGCCGTCCCGGTCGAAGTCGGCAGCGGCGAGCGCGCTGCCGCGGTCGGTGTCGGCCCACCACTGGACGGGCTTGGCCTGACCGTCCCAGCGCGTGATGAAGGTGCCGGCGTCCTCCATGGCCTGCCAGGTGGTGGCGAGGTCGTCCCGGCCGTCACCGTCGAAGTCACCGGTGACGAGGTCGCGGGTGCTGCCGCCCATGCCGTAGCCGCGCAGGGTGGTGCCGGCCACCGGGTCGGCGGTGAGCGGGCCCGGGCGGAACCGGAGCGCGCCGCCCTCCTCGCCGTTCTCGCCGTACGCCAGGTCCGTGTCGCCGTCGCCGTCGTAGTCGCCCGTGGCGATGGTGCGTCCGATGCCGCTGAACTCGCCCGCGCCCCTGGCCACGGTGGTGCCCTTGACGTTCCACTCCGAGCCGTCCAGGACGGTGATGGTGCCCTCGTCCTTGAGCTGATCGGAGGTGAGCGACTCGCCGCTCGCGCCGACGACGAGCTCGAAGACGCCGTCGCCGTTCACGTCGACGGGCGCCACGGAGGAGCCGAAGCGGTCGCCCGCCTCGGGCGTGCCGGGTATGCCGGCCTCGGCCTGGCTGATGACGCCGGTGGACTGGCTCGGGCTCTGCGGACCGCCATAGATCACGCTGACGTAGCCGGCCTTGGCCTTGCCGTCCACCGTGGCGTCGGGCATCCCGACCGCGATGTCCGCGTATCCGTCGCCGTTGAAGTCGAACCGCGGGGTCGTGACCGCCGCGGCGCTCCCGGCCAGCGGCAGAGTCAGACCGGCGGCGGTGACTGCCGCGACGACGGCGGTGGCGGCCAGGGTACGTACACGCACGGTGGAACTCCCGTAGTGAAAGGGGGAAACGAGGCGGAAGGAACGCGAGGGGAAGGGCTTACGGGGATGTGACTCACGTGGAGTACGAAGGGTTGTACGAAGGTTGTACGAAGGTGACCGCCAGGTGAACACGACTCGCCTCGGCGCGAGTTCCACCCCGGGGCCCGCGGAGCGAAGCACCGCGCACGGACCAGATCAGCCCCTCCTTGGAGACGACTAACTGGGTGGTCGCGGGAGAGCACGAGGGCTTCCCCCTTGATGCATCACTGGCGAGTGCTTCCGGACTCAGGCCGGCCGCTTCCCGAGGAACCGGCCGATGTGACGCCGGCTTCCAACTCGTTGTCCACCATGACGCAGGCCCGCTCGGCTGCCTCGTCACCGGCCCCGATGTGGACGCCCAACCAGTCGTGCAGGTCTCGTTCATGAACGCATGTGGGCTGCTGCACTTCGACGCCCACTTCGAGAACATCCTGACCGATGGCCGACAGCTCTTCTTCGCCGACTACGGTCTCGCGATCTCCTCCCGCTTCGAGCTCGCACAGGGCGAGGCCGACTTCTTCGACCAGCACCGTACCTACGACCAGTGCTACGGCTTCCCACGTCAGTCGCGGCAGCCGCTGTCCGTTATGCACCCGTCGCCGACGTGATGGGCGACTTCTACCGCGAATTCCAGGAGGCGGGCCGGACACCTCCCCACCCGCTGGCGGCACTCCGTCGGATGGGGCAGCAGGCAGCCGACCACTGTCTGACGCGTTGACCGGCTGGAGCTTGTGTTGGGGATTACGTTACTGGGGCACCGCCGGTTACAAACGGGGTGGCGAACCGGCCGTCGGGCAACTTCCGCAGCCAGCCGCGGCCGACGCGCCTGACCAGCCTCCCCCGCAGCGGTTCCGGCCTGGCCCGCCCGCTGACATCGACGCCCGGCGCATCGCCGACCTATCGGGCCATGACCGGTCCGGCGGCCTGCCGCACGACGGCGAGGATGCGGCGGTAGTCCGGCGGGAGCCCGGTCTCCTCCACGTCCGGCGTACCGTGCGGGGCCAGCATCACCACCACCCGTCCACCCACCCGCCCGGGCACCGGTGCGGCTGAGGTGCGTTCGTCGGCGAGCTGCTCGCTCAGCCGCTCAAGAACCCGCTCGGAGACGGGCGAGTTCGTCCAACTCGGCTCGCGTCTTCGCCAGCTGCTTGGCCGGCTGCCCTTGGAGCTCGTCCAGTTCCGCGCGCCGCGCGCTGATCCGTCCGAGCAGCTCGGGACCCACAAACCGGATCGTAAAGGGCCGCCCGGCCTCAACGGGCGAGAATCAGCGAACCGTCCGGTTCTCTCAGCCGAACTACTTCGCAGACTGCCGCCCACACGGCTGTGGCGGTAGTGGTGCGCAGCCACTCCCCCACGTCCTGACCCGGGGTCGTGGGCGCAGCCAGCGCGCCAGGCCGGCCGGGGAGCGCCGGTTCAGGTCGGGGGCGGCGGTCAGCTGTGCCGGCGGGCGCGCAGGACGAGCGTGAGGTGGCGGCCGGCCTCGGCAAACAGGTGGCGCCGGTGGAAGTGGCCGCGTCGTGCATCACGAGCACCGTCGTGGAGACGTCGGCGGCCACCGGCGTTATCCGGACCACGGTGGCGGCCGGGGCCCGCCCGCATCGCCGCAGCCGCAGCCGCGGCCGCGGACGGACGTACTCAAGTGGGAAGTTGACGATGTCGATGTCCACTCCATCGGTGGCAATTGCGCTCTCTTTCCAGTCGACGCGCAACGGCGCGGTGACGCGCTCGCGCTCCGACTCCTCACGGCGGGCGGCGGCTTGGTCGCTGCGCCGCGAAGTCCAGCGGATCGGCTCGTGGGGCACCCCCCAGCGGCGCGCACGGCCTCGGCCGCCGGTGATCTCCATGACCGGCCGGCACCCGGCGTTGACGGTAGCGGCTCGTGCGCGGCCCCAGCGCCTCACCGATCGCGGCCTCGGATCACTCCAGGTGAGCTGGGATTCGCCGGACGCCCCTCTCGTCGGCGGTCTACTGTGCGGACACGCCATGCGCTGCTGTGCGGACACGCCGCGCGTCGGCGCAATCACCTCAGGAGGAATTCTGTGCCCTCGCCCTGCGACCCCCAGTACGCTCCCGTCGGCGACGTCGGCGCAGCGCTCATGATGATCGACTCTCGGCTCAAACAGGTCCACGGCGGCAAGACCGAGGTCGACCCCGACCAGCAGGCGATGATCGACCAGTACCTCGCATCCCTGGGCCGCAAGGGAGCCGACGACTTGCTGCAGGGCGCGTGCACGCTCGTCTACCTGTTCATGAAATGGCTGCGGTCGGCCTATGACAACCACGGAAAGGACGTCATCGAGTACGTGGTGCCCAACCTTGTGGCCACGATGCGCATGATGCCCAAGAGCATCCCTCCCGAGACCATCCCCACCATGATCGGCCTCGTCGTGGCCGCGGGCACCGGCTTGAGCCCCAACCTGTGGCGCGAACAGTACGGAGGCTGGACCAAGGAGGAGATGAATCCTCTGGAGGCCACCACCTTCCTGCTCGCTGAGCACATCAACCGCCTCACCGATGACCCCGACTTCGCCACCCGCATGGTCACCGAAGCTCTGTCCGACGCGGACGAAGACTGATGTGCGACGGTTGGGCCCGTTGGGCTTTCACGGATCCAACGGCCCCAACCGGAACAGGCGCAACCGGACTGGTCAGGACAGGATCGCGTCCGGCGCGAGTACAAGCTTCCCTCGCGGCCCGACGTGCTGCCCCCGACTGCGCCCGCCCGTGCCTCGTGGTCACCCACGCCCCCGAAGTAGACAAACGCGGTTGACTCTAAGAGGTCCTAACAAAGGCGTCGGACGTGTCGGTGGATGATGAGGCAGGTGGCGAGGCCGAGGAAGGCTTCGTGGATGTCGTCGCGCGTTCCCATCGGGGTGAGTGTCAAGGTTCTCAAACAGCTCGACGCAACTTGCCAACCCAGCAGTTCAGCAGGGCAGCAGCTCAGCAGCACCCTTCCCCCGGCAAAGGTGCTGCAGAAGAAGCGACTTGCCGTGCCGTGTGACTGCGCCGGGAGCGGCTCAGATGACCAAGACTCGGCGCCCGCGCGTATGACCGGCGTGGCTGTCGATGTGGGCCGCCGCCGCCTCGGCCAGCGAGTACGACTTCTCGACCGGGATGTGGAGTCGGCCCCGCGAGATCAGGTCGACGGCCTCGGCGAGCGCCGCCGGCACGCTTCCGGCCACGCCGGAGAACCGGACACCGAACTCCGGCGCACCGAGATCTGCGATGGAGACGACCCTCTCCGGACTCCCGGTCAGCTCCACCAGTTCGCGAAGCACGCCCGAACCGGCCAGATCGAGAGCCGCATCGACGTCGCCGAGCCGCCGGACCCGCTCGACCCAGCCCTCGCCGTACGTCGTGGCAACAGCGCCAAGGCTGCGCAGATACTCCTGGTTCGCGGCGCCGGCCATGCCGATGACCGTGATGCCGCGGTCGCGGGCGATCTGCAGCACTGCCGATCCGACTCCCCCGGACGCGCCGCTGACCAGGAGCGTCTGTCCGGGCCGCACACCGACCTCGCGGATGACGCGTAGCGCGGTCTCCACCACGGAGGGGTATCCGGCCGCCTCCTCGAACGTCAGCCCCTCGGGCATCTGGGCCCAGGCCGACAGCACGGCGAACTCGGCGTAGGTGCTGGAGCCCTCGCCGAACACCCGGTCACCGACCTCGACCCCTACGACTCCCTCACCGACCTCGTCCACCACCCCGGCGGCGTCCAGCCCGACCCCGGAGGGCAACTCGATCGGGTGCGCCCCCAGGACCTGGCCTTCACGAATTCTCCAGTCGACGGGATTCACGCCCGCCGCCCGCACAGCGATTCGTATCTGGCCGGAGGCCGCGTGGGGCTCCTCGGCGTCGACGAGTTGCAGAACGTCCGGACCGCCGAACTCGGCGAAGCTCACCTTCTTCATACCGCCCAACGTAACACTAACCGATAGCTTTTCATATCAACTACGATTTCATACCTGGTAGCCTGCGGGCATGACCGTGCAGTCCGGACGCCGTGAGCGCAAGAAGGCCGCGACCCGCCAGAAGATCGCCGACACCGCGCTGCGGCTCTTCTTGGAACGCGGGTACGAGGCGGTGGGCATCCGCGACGTGGCCGCCGAGGCCGACGTGGCCGTCACCACGCTCTTCTCGCACTTCGCCTCGAAAGAGGCCCTGGTGTTCGAGCAGGACGAGGACTTCGAGCAGCGCCTCACGCAGGCGGTCACCGGCCGGGCGCCGCACGAGCCGCTCATCCCCGCGCTGCGCCGCGAGATCCTGGCCCTGGTACGGCACTGCACCGCGGAGAGCGCCGCCCCGATCTGGCGCATGATCGACGCGTCTCCGGCCCTGCGGAAGTACGACGAGTCGCTCCGCCTGCGCCACGCGGACGCCTTGGCCACGGCCATCGCCGCCGATCCCGGCCTGACCCGGAGCGAAACCGCCGCCCGCACCATCGCGAGGTTCGTGATCGACGCCTACTCGCTGGCCCGCGAAGCGGCCGACCCACAGGCCGCTCTGGACGAGATCTTCCCGATGATCGAGGCGGCATGGCAGGCCACCGGCCCGTCTGCGAGCGGTGACTGAACGATCTGCTGCGGTTGCCGCGGCGCGTGCAGGGCGTGGGACCTCGCGCGCACCGACCAGTGAATCGAGCTGCCTTCGTACAAGACTGCGGCCAGGAGCCAGCATGGGAACGTGGGGAACCGGCCCGTTCGACAGCGACCTCGCCGCAGACTTCGTCGATGGACTTGAGAGGGCTTGTCTCCTCGGAAGGTCATCGATGTGATCGAACGAGCACGCGACCGCGGCTCTCGTCGCCAGCACCGTCCCGAACAGTGCCGCCACAGCAATGTCGCGGAACAACCGTCAGGGAGTCTAAGAGGGGCGCCCGGTGCACCGGGCGCCCCTTCTGGGGTCAGCGGAGGGCGCTGTGCGGTGACTTCCACCAGCAGCCGCTTGGGGTCAGGGTCCGGCTGCGGGCCGAAATGGGCGCGGCCGCGCCGTCCGGTCGGGGCCTGCCGGATGCCTAGCTGACGGGCCATCCCCGCGGGCGCGGGCGCGAGGCGGCACCGAGTCGACGGCGGTCGATCAAAGCCAGCCGTTCGCATCGTCGCGGGCTCCGCTGCCGGCAGGGTGGGCCACCGTGGTCAGGGGGCCGGGCGGGCGGTGTGGCCGCGGCCCGAGCCGGCGCGGTGGATGTCCCGGGCGTCCAGGGCGATCATGACGGTGGGAATCAGAACGTCGATGGCGAGGATGCCGCCCGTGTTTCCGGCGGCGTGGTCGCCGTTGGCGAACCATTGGTAGACGTGGCCGATCGCGGCTCCCCACAGGAACGCGGCGGCCACCAGCCCGCTCGTGAGGCGCTCGCGGGGCGACGCGGACGGGACGCGGACGCCCAGCACGGCAAGGCCGAGGTTGGCGAAGGCGATCTCGAACGGGAACGGCGAGGTGGCGAAGCCGATGGTGTCGGCCATGCCCTTCGGGACCGCCAGGAACGCGATCGTGATCCGCAGGCTTCCGATGCCAAGGGCACCGACTGCCCCCCAGCGCTGCCGGATCTCCGCCGCCGACCGGTCCGGGCCGCGGCGACGGCAGCTCAGCAGCGCTCCGAGAGCGGGTAGCTGTCTGTAAGCACTTCTTTGGGCTCCAGTGCACGGAAGAGAAGTGGCTTTAGGCGTAAGAAGTTGATCTGGCTTCACTCCGCTTAGCGATGCGCGGATCTTGGACGTTGGATAGGGTCCAGCGGGAGGTGCGGGGATGAGTTTCCGGTTGGCGGCGTACGCCGTGTGTGTCGAGGACGGGCGGGTACTGCTCGCCCGTCACGTGCCGCCGGAGGGCGGGAGTAGCTGGACTCTTCCGGGCGGCAGGGTCGAGCACGGGGAGGATCCGTTCGATGCGGTGATCCGGGAGGTCGCCGAGGAGACCGGATGCTCCGCGGTGGTGGATCGCCTGCTGGGAGTGGACTCGCGGGTGATCCCTGCGGCCTCCGCGCGTGCGGGAGTCGAGCACCAGAATGTCGGCATCTTCTACCGGGTCCGTATCACTGGCGGCCAGCTCCGGCCTGAGCCGAACGGCGAAATCGCTGAGTCGGTCTGGACTGCGTTCACCGACGTGGCCGGCCTGCGCCGGTCATCGCTGGTCGACATCGGCCTTGCCCTGGCACAGGCCCTTCCGGCAACCGGCCACGTGGCTTCTGTCCCGGTCGGCGGCCTGATCCAGCACTGAGGCGCCGCCAGCGTCTGCCTGGCCTGCTTGTCCCCGGCCGTCCACCGCGTCTATGCCTCGCAGGCCCAGGAGTCCTTCATGGAAGGGCACGTCGAGGCGTTCGACATCCTGGGTGGAGTGCCGAGCCGACACATCCGTTACGACAATCTGAAGCCGGCGGTCAACCGCATCTGCACTGGTCGCAGCCGGATTGAGTCCGAGCGGTGGGTGTCCTTCCGGGCGCACTGCGGCTTCGACGCCTTCTACTGCGTCCCTGGCGAGGAGGGGGCTCACGAGAAGGGCGGGATCGAGCATGAGGCGGCCGCTTCCGCCGCACTCATCTGGTCCCGGTCCCCGAGGTCGCCACGCTGGAGGAGCTGAACGCTCGGATCGCTGAGATCGATGCGGTCGAGGACGAGCGCATCTCACGGGCAGGCTGACCACGGTCGGCTTCAACTTTGTGGCTGAGGCGGACGAGCTGACGCCGTTGCCGTTCGAGGAGTTCGAGTGCGGCATCACCCTGACGCCGAAGGTCGACCGCAGCAGCCGGATCACCGTCCGACAGTGCCACTACTCGTGCCGGCCCGCTTCATCGGCCAGAACGTGCGCGTGCGGCTGCGGGGCAACGAGCTGCTGGTCTTCGAACGACGGGAGATCGTCGCCCGCCATCCGAGGCTGACCCGCCGGGGCGACTTCCGCGACGAACTCGACCACTACCTGGAGATCCTGCCGACCATGCCCGGGGCGATGGCCGGCTCGACCGCGCTGGTCACCGCCCGCCAGAACGGTCCGTTTACCGAAGTCCACGAAGCGTTCTGGGCCGCAGCCCGCACCGCCCATGGGGACGCCGCCGGGACACGGGCACTGATCGAGGTCCTGCTGCTGCACCGCCGGATGCCTGCTGCCGTCGTCGAGCAGGGCATGGCCGCCGCGATCCGGGCGGGCGCCACCAGCGCGGACGTGGTCGCCGTCGAGGCACGCAGGGCCGCCGCGCTGGCACCGCCCCCGGCCGAGGACCCGGACGACGAGGGTGATCCGCCGCCCTGGGCCGAGCCCAGCGGCGTGGTCTCGCTGACGGCCCGCCGGGCCCAGCTGCCCGAGGACAAACGGCCGCTGCCGGACGTCGCTCACTACGACCAGTTGCTGACACGCCAACCGAAAGGCACCGCATGAGCCCGAACGAGACCACGCCCGCCCAAATCCCCTCGCCCCGACGCGACATGGGCCCGGAGGAGGCCGTGGACACGGCCATCGACGAGGCATGCCGGGCCCTGCACCTGCCGACGATCCGCCGCCGGGTCCAGGAAACGGCCGGTGCCGCGATGCGCCAGCGGTCCAGTTACAAGGACTTTCTCGCCGACCTGCTGGAGGCCGAGTGCGCCGAACGCGAAGAGCGGCGCGAGCAGCGGCTGGTCCGGGACGCCAACTTCCCCCGGGCCGAGCGCCTGGAGGACTTCGACTTCACCGAGAATCCCAACGTCACACCGGAGCTGGTCGGCACCCTGTCGGATCCGGCCTGGGTCAAAGCGGGACAGCCGCTCTGCCTGATCGGCGACTCCGGCACTGGCAAGTCGCACCTGCTGATTGGGATTGGCACGGCCATGGGCGAGGCCGGGCTTCGAGTCCGCTACACGACCACGGTCAACCTGGTCAACGAGCTCGCCGAGGCCGCGGACGAGAAGAAGCTGACCCGCACTATCGCCGCTACGGCCGTGTTGACCTGCTCTGTCTGGACGAGTTCGGCTACCTGGACCTGGACAAGGCCGGGCCAAGCTGCTGTTGCAGATCTTCACCGAGCGGGAGGAACGGCGGGTCATCGCGATCGCGTCGAATGCTCCGTTCTCGGAGTGGAAGCAGACCTTCACCGATCCCCGTCTCTGCACGGCGATCGTCGACCGGGTCACCTTCAACGCGCACATCGTCGAGACCGGAACCCAGTCCTACCGGTTCGCCCAGACCCAGCGGAAACGCCGCCGCTGACCTGTACCGACAACTGCGGCCGGCCTCCCTGCCGGGAGACCGGCCGCAGCCATTTCCGGGCCCGGTCGTCAAGTCCCAGTGCCGACCGCGCGCCCTCGTCCGTTCTCGTCCAGCCGACGCGGCCACCGGGAGGTCCGCGACCTGAGTCGAGTCGGGTCGGCAACCCTCCACGCACCTGTCGGGGGCGCGCTGGTGGAGGTCCACCGGGGCTCCAGAACTACCCTCAACACCCCCCACCCCGGCCCGCGGAACCACCCGATCGAAACCCCCCACCCCGGCCCGCGGAACCACCCGATCGAAGTGGGGCCAAATCACCTTGCTACAGGAGCGTGAATCACACCAATACACGCCCCCTCCGGCAGGCCAGTGGAGCCAAAAGAACTCCGTGCACTGGAGCCCAAATAGGTGCTTACAAACAGGTACCAGCATGAAGACAAGCGGGAACGTGGTCTCAACCGCGCTGCTGACACCCGCGCAGCCACGGCGCGCAGCCACGCCCCGGCAACCGAACGGCACACCGGAACCGGATCGAGCGGGCCGGCGTGAACAAGGAGAAGTTGAATTCCGGTGACCTGCTGCTCGACCAGGAGCGGCACAACCCCGATGTCCGGCCATCGGATCTCGCCCGCCCCGGCGCACCACCATACGGACGACCTGCGGCTTGGACTCGGCTGCGGCTTCGGCCGCGGCTGCGAGCCGCCGCCGTTCGAGAAACACATGCCCGCCCCAGCTCCTCTGACGGGCGTCTGTCACCATGCTGCTTCACGGTGTTACTCAGATGAGGGTGGGGCGTGCCGAGCGTGTATGCGCTGGAGTACCGAATCGAACGGCCGCCGTTCCGGGTCCGAGGCGGCACCCTCAGAAGAACGTAGAGCGAGGACCTCATGCCACAGCGCGCAGCGACCATCGTCGGCGGCGGGATCGGTGGTCTGGCCGCGGCCATCGCCCTGCAACGGCGTGGGTGGCACGTCGAAGTCCTGGAAAAGGCGCCGGAATTCACCGAGGTCGGCGCCGGCATCTCCCTGTGGCCCAATGCGCTGTGCGCACTCGACGCGCTCGGACTGGCCGACACCGTACGATCCCTCGGTGCCGAGGAGGCCACCGGCGGCGTGCGGGACCGCAAGGGCCGCTGGCTTTCTCGTACGGACAATGCGGAGCTGGCCCGACGCTTCCGTTACCCGCTGGTGGTCCTGCATCGGGCAGAGCTGCTGCGGGCGCTTCGGGAGGCTCTGCCCTCCCGGAGTCTGAAGCCGGGCAGCGAGGTGTCGGGGGTCCGCGAAGAGGGTGGCCGCCTGGTCGTCGACCATCGCAGCGGCGAGTCCCGGGCCGACCTCGTGGTCGCCGCTGACGGGCTGCGCAGTGCGCTCCGCCGGGCCCTTTGGCCTGCCGCCCCCGCACCGCGTTACGCCGGATACACCGCCTGGCGCGCGGTGACGGAGCCCCTCGCCGAGCCGCCTTCTGCGGGCGCGGTGTCTTGGGGGCGCGGGGAGAGGATCGGTTTCACGGCGCTGCCGGGCGATCGTATGTACTGCTTCGCCACGGCCACGCTGCCCGAGGCAGCGGCCTTGGGCACCTCCGACCACGCGGAACTGCTGCGCCGTTTCGGAGGTTGGCCTGATCCGGTCCCCGCCTTGTTGGCCGCCGTCCCTGCCGACGCGGTACTGCGACACGATCTGTACGACCTGCCGCCGCTGTCCACCTTCGTCCGCGGTCGGGTCGCGCTGCTGGGCGACGCGGCACACGCCATGACACCCAACCTGGGCCAGGGAGCGTGCCAGGCGCTGGAGGATGCCGTCACCCTCGCCCACTGTCTCGACGCCACGGCCGATACGGACGCGGCGCTTCGCTCGTACGACCGACTGCGCCGCCCCCGGACCCAGGCCATCACGCGTCGCTCCGCCCGTCTGGGCACGGTTGGCCAGCTGGCCTGGCCACCCGCCGCGCTGCTCCGCGACACGGCCGCGCGCCTGGTCCCGGCGCGGGCCACTCTGCGTTCCATGGCGCCGGTGTTCGGCTGGAGCCCACCTGGCGGCCATGGCCCCTCCACGGCTGGAAAGAGTCGCTGATGCCCGATTGGACTTACCACCCGCTGCGCGGTGCCGCGGCTGCCGTACTCGGTCGGCGTCGCTCCCAGCTGACCGCGCTGCGGTTGCTGGCCTCCATCGGTTCCCGCCCCGGCGGCGCGCGGCTGATCGCGCGAGGCTTCGGACACCGCCATCCTCCCGAGCGGCTCGCCGGAAAGGTCGCCGACGTGCCCGTGGCCGTGCGCCTGGGCATATCCGTTACGCCCGCGCTCGCCCATGACGTGATACGCGCCATGCCGCCGCTGGGGGCCGGGTTCGTCGAGGTGGGGCCCGTGTCGGCGGCCGACGTCCAGGCCGTGCGCGAGGCCGCCGCCCACCGCTCCATCCCCGTGGTGGTACGTGCCCTTGACAGGGACGTCGAGGCTGCCCTGGATTCCCACGTCGACGGGTTCACCGGTGACGACGACGCGCACCTCGTGCGGGTGTGCGACCCGTCGGTCACTGCGGCGGCGACCGTACTGGCGGAGCCGGGCGCCGCGGTGCTCGCCCGCCCCGAGGTGCTCGTCGCGGCTGGACCCGGCTGGTTCGCACGCGTCACCGAGGCGGCCACACCCACCACGCCCGCCCCACGGTTGCGGGACGTCGGCCGCAGCCCCCGGCGCTGGCCCGCCTGGTGGTGGGGAATGCTCGTCGGACTCGGCATGACCGGCGCGGGGTTGGGCGCCGCCGTCATCACACTCGGGCCCGTGCTGCTCTGGTACGACCGTGACTACCTCGGGATGACGGTGCACGAACTGCACGCCGCCAACCACCATCTCGTGCACTTCCTTCAGCATGACCGCATCACGATGGCGGGCACGATGGTGGCCATCGGCGCCCTCTACACCGGCCTCGCCCTGGGTGGCATCAGACGCGGTCGGCCATGGGCCCGCGAGGCGTACCTGCTCTCCGGGGCGATCGGCTTCCCCACCCTGCTGTACTTTCTGGCCACCGGGTTCGTGGAACCCCTGCACGCGGCCACCAGCGTCGTACTGTTCCCGATGTACGTGGCGGCGGTCCGCCGCGCCCCGCACCGACCGAGGTGGCGTCCGGTGCCCGAGGGGCCGGAGCCGGAGCGTCGAAGGGCGCTGGTCGGGCAGCTGCTGATGATCGTCACCGGGGCGGGTCTGTTCGTCGGTGGAGCGGTGATCTCTGTGGTCGGCCTGACCGGCGTTTTCGTGCCGTCCGACCTGACCTTCATGGGAATCAGCACCGCGTCGTTGGACGGCGTGAACCCCCGCCTGGTCCCCTTCATCGCGCACGACCGCGCAGGCTTCGGCGGCGCGTTGATGTCGGCCGCGGTGGCCATTGTGCTGCTCAGCGCTTGGGGCTGGCGGCGGGGCGAGGCCTGGGTTTTCTGGACGCTGGCCGCGGCCGCCGCCGCGGGCTTCCTGCCCGCCGTCGTCGTGCACGGCGCGATCCACTACACGGACTTCATCCACCTGGCGCCGGTCTACTTCGGCATCGCCCTGACGGGGACGGCTCTCCTGCTGGCACGCCCGTACCTCTGCGCCGAGGCGCGGTGACGCCGAGGCGGAACGGCGAGCGGCTGGACGAGCTCTGTCGTGAGATCTCGCGGATCGCCGAACCGGTGCTCTCCAGGGCCGAGAGCGCGCACGACGAGATCAGGACTTTCAACGCGAGGACGAGACACGCCTGACGTGGTCGAATCGGGGGGCGGTACGCGTTCTTCCGCCCGGCCGAGGCCGGGCGCCGGGCGTTGCGGGGAACCGGCCGTTGCGGGGAACCGGCCGTCGATGCCGATGAGAACGGGCTATAGGTCTTGCGCGGATGGCCGTACCGGATGCGGTCCGGAGAACCGTTCGCGGCGCGTCGCGGTACTTCGGGCTGCGGCTGGTGGGCCGACCACATGGGACAAGAATCGGACAAGAGTCGGACAGGAAAGAGTGGCCAGCACCGGCATGGACCATGCCGAAGCAGGGCGGGCAGTGGAGAGCGCGTTCGACGGCCGATTCACGAGCTGGGTCATCCAGGTCATCCCTGAACGGGCATTGTCCGACTCCGTCGGTGAGGACCTCGCCGTTGGCCTCACCGGCCACGCCGCCCCCTACCGCGATCACCGCGAGAGGGCAGCTGTGGAGGATCTCCATGACCGTCACTGACAGCCTTTCGGTCTGGCTGCGCGTGCGTCGTGAGGCCGACTGGCGACACGCACCAGTCCTACGGCAGGTTCCGCCTTCGCGCGACGGCTTCCAGGCCTGGTGCGAAGGGCCCGTGCGCCGGCGCGACCCTGTTCGCGCCGAGCGTCTGCTTGCTGCGCATGCCTTGGCCCGAGCCGATGCCGCACGCCGCGCCCCGCTGGACTTCGCCCTGCTGGCCGGCTGGCAGCGCGAGGTCCTCGGCGAAACAGAGGCACCGTTTCGCGTGACCGATGCCTATGCGAAGGCCGGCCGCGAGCGTTACGGCCTGACCTCGCGTACTCAGGCCGACTTCGCTTCTTGCCTGCGCGAGGCGACCGACCCGAACACCCCGCCGGCGGCCCGCGCGGCCCGCGCCTGTCTCGACGTGGCGTTCTTCCACCCCTTCACGGACGGCAACGCCCGCGCTGCCCTGTTGACCTTGGTCCACGTCCTGGCCCGGGAGGACATCGTCCTTTTTGAGGTCGGCCCCCTCCAGACCACTCGATACGCGGATGATCCGGCGGGCGCCGCCGACCTTGCCACTCTCATCGGCGTGCTCAACCGCGCCGGAACTGCAGCGATCGGGCAAGGGCACTGACGGCTTCCGCCAGCCTTCACCGTTCGGCTTCGCAGGAAGCCGGCCGGGAAGAGCGTGGGCGGGGTCCATCCGGTGGCGTCACCGCCGGTCCACGAAGGCGTCGCCTTCCACGGGCAGCGCGGTCAGCACGGACAGCACGGACAGCACGCACTGGCCCGGCGGTGGTTCTGTTGGCCGGGGTCATGAACGGGCGGCCGCCGATGCTCAGTTGGCGGACCCCTCTGGTTGTGGCGCGGTGTAATCCTCTGCCGGAGCGGCTGCGGTGCAGAAGACCGATGAACTCTGTTTGGTGCGTTCAATCCGGCCCTCGGCGACCAGGGCCTCTACCGTGGTGCGTACGACGTTGGCCTTGATGTTGCGATCGGGGTGGGCCTGGGCGAGCGCGGTGGTGATCGCGGCGGCGGAGCGCGGTTCGCAGCAACAGTGACCTTTCGTCAGTACAGGCGGATCCCGGGCCGCGGAGCAGGCACGCGACTGCGTACTCACCGCAGGCGCACCTCAGGCGCGCTCCAGGCGCGCTCTGTGACCGCCCCAGATCGCCGGCTCGCCTTGCTCGCTACGGCAGTGACCCCTGCGCGGTGGTGAAGCGTACGCGCTGATGGCCCCGGCGGGGACGGGGTGGGCCTCTATGCCCCGAATTATGCGGTTGAGCAGGAGCAGTTGGTGGGCACCGGACTGAGAGGCGTGTGAGGGACGAAGCAGCTTGCCGCTGACTGGCCGCAGTTGGCGGTCAGCCCGGGTGCGTAACAGTCCCGTCGGGGTTACAGCGACGGGCCCGGCGGGGAATGCCACCGGCCTTACCGAGCGGGAGCGCAACGGCTGACGGACATTTCGGTGCCGGGGAGGCTGAGCCCCCCAGCAGCTTCAGCCAACATGCTTGCCTGGGGTGAGGATCTCCTCCAGCGCTGTCAGCACCGCCCCGTGGGCCACAGCCCGCATGGCGGCGTCCCTCGCCCCCTCCGGATCTGCGGACCGCAGTTCCTCGCTCCGTGTTCGCCACGTCCGCTTCTCTTGCCGGGCGCAGTCCCTCGCCCGCTGGATGCGTCGCAACAGTTCGTCTGAGTCCACAACCTCGGCCATGGCATCTCCCTACCCCTGACGACCCGCTCCGACGCCGCTCCTTACAGGTGACGAAGCGGGAACTTGCCATCGGCTCGGCCAGAACATTCGCTCATCGCAACGGACTCGGCGCCCCGGCACTCCTCGCCGAGCGGGCGGAGGCGGAGCGCGGGGACGGGTACCGGCTGACGGGCCCTGGGGGCTGTCCTGGCCTTCGCATGCCCTTCTGGTCTCGCGCGCGGTCCCGACCAGTCGGATGCCTGGGCGTCGGCGGCCGGTCACCTGACGGTTCCCGGCCTCGTCTCCGCCGTCATCGCGAGCCGGCCCGCCTGTCCCGAGGTCTCGGATCGCCGTTCCGGCAGGGCCTGACCGACGGGCCCAGCTCTTTGCTCTTCAGTCTTTGTACCTGCGGGTGCGACCTGGATGAGTCGCCGGGGCCGTGCGTCCTGCGCGACCGGGGGCGACGACGGCTGCGTCAGGCTGCTGCGCCGGTGCGTGTGGCCTGGCCATCCCGCACGGCGGCGACCCGCAGACCCCACACCCTCGTACCCCCACACCCTCGTACTCCCATACCCCCGTACCCTCGCGCCTGCGGGGCTCGCGCCCGCTCTCCAGCGGGCCGGCCCGCTTCGCCGACACATCAGCAGTGGCCTGTGAAAGGTCCCTCAACGCTGATCGTCCCCGCTGGCCGGAGGACTACTTCCCGCGGTTGAGGCCGGGTTCGATGTCGTTCTCACGGCGGACCTCTGCGGGTCGTCATCGCTGGTGACGACCCCCAGACGCCCGCCGCCTAGCGTGTTCCGGGTGATCGGGAACGCCCGGTGGCGGCGCCGCGTTCAGCGGGTCGGCGGCAGCCCTGGGCGCGGCGGTGGCCCGCCTTCCGGTCGCTTCCTTCACGTCGACGCGGAGACCACACATGGCTGGATTTGGCATGCCCAGAACACCCCTAGGTGTGGCCGCGCCGGTGGCGTCAACCCTGCTTCTCGGCCTGTGGGGAATCACCCGCGAGAACAGCATGTGGCGTGACGAGGCAGCGACGTGGCAGGTGGCCCACAGGACCGTCCCCGAGATCTGGCACCTGCTGGACCGGGTGGATGTCGTCCACGGCCTCTATTACCTGTTCATGCACGGCGTCTTCACCGTCTTCGGAGACAGCCTCCTCGCGCTGCGGCTGCCCTCCGTCCTCGCGATGACCGGCGCGGCGGCGCTGGTCGCCCTGCTGGGCACCCGGCTGGCCGGCCGGTGGGCGGGGCAGGCCGCGGGCCTCGCCTTCGCCCTCATCCCCGCGGTCCAGCGGTACGCGCAGGAGGGACGGTCGTACGCGCTGGTCACAGCCTGCGTGGCACTGGCCTGCTGGCTGCTCGTCGCGGCGCTCGACAGTCCGAGTGCGGGCCGCTGGACGGCCTACGGCACGGCGCTGCTCGTGGCCGCGCTGCTCAACTGGTTCTCGCTCCTCGCGCTGTGCGCGCACGCGGTGACGATCGCCCTCATCCGCCCACCCCGCGCCAGCGTCCTCCGGTGGACGGCCGCCGCGTCCGCCGCCGTCACCGGCGCGCTGCCCCTCGTACTGGCGAGCAAGGCACAGTCGGAGCAGATCTCCTGGATACCCCCCGTCAGCCGCAGCACACTGCTCGGGCTTTCGCTGACGCTGCTCGCGGGCGCACTCTGCGCCTGGCCCTCGCTGCGCGGACCCCACGTGCCCAGGAGCACACGGTTCCCGCTCGCCGCGCTCGCCCTGCCGCTGCTCACGCTCCCTCCCCTTCTGCTGCTCACCGCCTCCCTGGCCCGCCCCGTCTACCTGGACCGCTACGTCCTCTTCTCCCACCTCGGGCTCGCCCTGCTCGTCGGCGCGGCATGCCAGGCACTGGCGTTGCGCCTGCGCACACACATACCGCCCGGCCGAACAACCGCCGTGCTCCTCACTCTCGCCCTTCTCGGACTGCTGCCCTTCCATCTGTCACTGCGCGGTGCGGCCGGCCGGATCGACGACGTTCTGTCCACGGCCGAGAACGTCACCACTGTCCGTCGAGCAGGGGACGTGGTGCTGTTCATCCCTGCGGCACGTCGCGACACGGCCCTCGTCACACCGACTGCCTTCACCGGCACAAAAGACGCGGCGCTGCTTCAACGCCCCGTGGAACACGGCACCTTGAACGGAGAGGAAGCAACTCCCGACCGGATAACGGAAGTCCTCCTCGCGGCGCGCCGCGTAGTGGTCGTCAGTGACGCGGGCGCGGCCTCCGCCGCCACGCCCCGCGACCGGGCCAAACTGCGCACCCTGGGAGCACACTTCGTCCGCTGCGCCGAGATCAGCGAACGGGGGCGCAAGGTGACGGTCTACCAGCACCGCGACACCCTCTGTGTCCCCGGGGACGTGGCGGCAACGTCACGTCAGCCGGTGCCGTAGGCAGGCAAGGGTGGCCGACTGCGCGGTGTCTCATGGCGGACGGACAAGCGCTGACCGCCCACCGCTGCTCCTACCTACCTACCTGCCTGGCCAGGCCAGGCCCGCGTGATGGTCAAGCACCAGGCACCTTAATCCACGGGCTTTTACGTGATCACGGGAGGAAATCCCGCAGGTGCTGCTGCAGGGCTGATTGCCTGAGTCACCCTGTCCATCTGTACATAGCTCGCCGTGTACTCGACCCCTTCAGGCACGAAGTACTCCAGGTCGGCAGGGTTGTTCGACATCTGGCCGTAGGTACGGACAGTGAAGGTCACGCCGTACCAGAAGGGTGACCCTGAATTGTTCTGAGCGTGCCGTGTGCACGCGAGCAGCATCGCTTTCAGAGGCTCCTCAAACCTGCGGTTGAAGTTCTGGTTCGTGCTGTTGGTCATGGGCGTCAGGTTGGTCGAGACCCCGTGGCCGCCCAAGTTGTCATTCCATAGGTGCCCCTTGATCCAGCCGTCGCCGTCCCTCTGGTTGAGCTCGTTGACGAGCGTGCATTCAGCAGCTCCTGGGCGAGAGCCCCCGTAGGTGTTCCCAGGCGCGTTGACACTCGGCCCCAAGGTGACCGCCACACTCGACCCACCCGTGCGAGCCAGCGGCCCCCCGTAGGGGTTCACCGGGCCGAAAACAGGAGTGCCCCACACCGGCGGGTGCCGGTCCCAGGCCAGGAGCGGCAGATTCCCGGTGGCACCCCGCGTGGCAACACGCTGCACCCTGACCTCCTCGGCAGGTGCCGTGCTCGACCGGTCTTCCCTCACTGCTGACTTGCGCTGTACGGGCCTGCTCATCGCCCGGGTGGCATTGGCCTCGGCCTCTCGCTCGAACCGGTCACCCGGATCGGAGACGCGAAGTCCCGCGCCGTGGTCAGTGCCGGCCACGGGGCCTTGACGTTGCTGGATGACGTGGGTGAGTTCGTGAGCGAGGGTGTGCTTGTCACTGCCGCCGTCGCCGATGACGACGTGGTTGCCCGAGGTGTAGGCGCGGGCGCCGACCTCCGCGGCCGACGCCTTCGCGGCACTGTCGGTGTGCAGGCGGACGTCCGAGAAGTCCGCGCCGAGGCGGGCTTCCATGTCGGTGCGGGTGGACTCGTCCAGGGGCTGCCCGCCACTGCGAAGGACGTCGTGAACGGCAGACCTCTGTACCTCCGGTAGTACCTCCGGTACGGCTTGCCGGTGTCCGCAGCCCGCGCCGTGCTGGTGCCGTTCCTGTGCCCCGAGGTGGCCTGCCTCCCGGAGCAACTGGACAACCGTGGCGTTCCCGGCGGTGCGCTGCAATGCCACGAGCGCCTGCGGAGACATGCTCCCGGCGACCGCGTCTTCTGGCGCCGGGGTGCGGGCCGGTGCCCGGCTGGACCTTTTCCCGTCAGCGGGTTCGGGGGTTTCGCGGGTACGCATGGAGGCCTTCCGGGGAGACGAACTCGGGTTCCTCCCTGGATACGTGGCGCGCGGCCCTCCCTGCCAGGTACTAAGGGGCAGTGTTCAGTGGCTGAACAGGCAATGGAGCGCCGGATGCTCCCTGGTGGCGTACGCAGAGCGTGCTCCGAGCACTCCCCCACGCCACCCGGACGGCACGGATCGCCCGCGGCTTCGGCTGCCCTGATGCTACGGGCATCCGCCGTACCTGGTGCGCAGAGTTCCGCCCGGTACGCGCACTGATGAGCTCGCACCGGGCGGCATCCTCCAGGCAATCAGGAGAAAACGACCGAGCGCACCTTCAAGCGCTCCGAGCCACCACCCGTGTGGGGGCGCAAGGAGAAGAAGGCGTCGCCCTCGCAGTCGGCGTTCAGGAAGACCACCGCCGTCGCGTCCGTACGGTTCTTCGGAGAGTGCCCGGGGGGCAGGTCGTCGGAGCCGACGCCGTAGAGGTTGATGCACTCGCCGCTCGGCGGGTTGTTGAGGAAACCGACCGCCTCGTAACCCTCGTCGGTCAGGTAGGTGTAGCGGAACTGTCCTTCGGCGGCACTGGCCGAAGTGGGGGCCGCCAGAACAAGTGTGAGAGCTCCGAAAGCAGCGGCGACAGAACGACGAAAGCGCATGAAGCAGGCTCCTCAGAATGGGAGGACAGGACGCCTGAGTCTGTCCACCCGCTGGCTGCCATCACACACGTCTCATCCGAGAAAACGTTTCGCTGTAACCCGTTCGACCGACACCTGAATGAAGGTAGTACAACTGCTTGCGGTGGCAGGATTGCGAGTATCTGGACCTGTTCAGGGACGCGGACACCATGGGCAAGCCGACCGGCACCGACATCCGCGACGGCAGGCGCAGTTACGCCGTCAGCGCGTGGTTGGCGGCCCTTGGGGGCCTCGGAGCGCCGCGTGGTGGATGCCGCGCCCGGTGATGCTTGCGGCACGCCCGAGACGATCGTTGCCCATCCGGGAGTTCGGCGAACGCCGGGGCATGGCAGACCGAATGCGGGCTGACATGCGCCGCTACGCGCACCAGGCGTCCGCGGTGGCCGCGGGTCGGCGGCCGCGGTGGCGGGAGGAGGCGGTCAGCTTCTTTCGATGCGGTGCCCCGCCGCCGTGGACGGGCACCGGCACCGGCAGGACTGCGCCAGCGGTGCTGTTTTTCAGCCTAGGTAGCAAGCGGAGACGTAGCCGACCACACCGGTGCGCTTGTTCTGCACCAGCTGCCACGCCACCGTCTTGGAGCCGTCCGGACACCGGACCGTGGGCCCGGAATCGGTCTGGTACCAGTACGCGCAGTCGCCCTGAGCAGCCCATCCGACGTGGTCGCCGCCCGGTCGGTTGCGCATGTGGATGGCGGTGCCCTTGAAGTCGGTGTGGGGGCCGCCGATCTCGCACGCCACTCGAACGGCTGTGGGCTTGCCCGCTGCGGGGAGTGTGGGGCTCGCCACGGCGTGTGCTGTCGAACCCAACAGCAAGGACCCGAAAGCGAGTGCGGCAGCGGTCACGCTCGACACGAGAGGTTTCAACATGTCGTAGTCGTACCGGCCTCTTCCGGGCGCCGGGAACGTCCGAGGCAGGAAACTCACCCCTCCGAGTGCCGGATTCACCGCAGAAACGGTCAGGCAACCACGCCGTCCAGCCCGCGGCGCATCACTGCCACCTCAGCGCCGCCGCGCTTCGAATCGGCACAGGGCCCACCCCGGGCGTCGTCGCACGGAACGCACAGGATCCGTTCACCCGTGAGAGTCAATTGCACCGCTCTGACGAGGGATGGAGCAGCAAATGGAGGACGGAGCCGCATGCCCGGCCAGTTGACTGGAACTTCTTGACGATCTGTCGGCAGAGGGGCACCGGGAATGACCGGACAACCGCAGGACCAGACCCAACAGGCACAGCAGACGCAACAGGCGGAGCAGACTCAGCGGCCACAGCAGGCATCTTGGAATCCGCTCGCCACCTTGGAACAGGTCGGTCTCCTCGCGCTGGGGGCCGTCGATCTCGTGCTCGATCAGGTGCGGCAGGCGACGGACCGGGGTCAGGGTGCGGTGCGGCGATCCGATGTGCGTGAGCTGGTCGCGGACGGGATGAAGGACCTGAAAGCACGCGGGGAGCTGGCCTCGCAGCGAGTGGCCGCCGCCGACAGCGACAACTACCTGGAACTGATGGCCCGCCGGTCCATCGAGCGGAACGTACGTACCGCGGGCGCCGTACGGCCCGAAAGGACGGTGCAACCCGAAAAGACGGTGCAGCCCGAAGAGACGGTGCAGCCCGACAAGACGGTGCCGCCCCATGCATGACGATCTGGCGTTCCGGCGACGCATCGACGCGTACCTGTGTCGACTGGTCGACGAGGAGGAGGCCGAGCTGCTGCGGCTCTCCGGTGAACTGGCCCCGCTCTGTGCCCAGTTGCGCAGTTCGCTGACCCGGGGCAAGCGCGTGCGGGCCGCCTTCCTGTACTGGGGCTGGCGCGCCTCGGGCCAGCCGGACTGCGAGGGGGTGATCAGGGCGGCGGCCGCCATGGAACTGGTGCACGCGGCCGCCTGCACGCACGACGACATCATCGACGACAGCCGCCTGCGGCACGGACTGCCCACCGCTCACGTCGCGTTCGCCGAGGGCGGCGCGTTGCGCTGGAGCATCAGAAGCCCGTATCCCGGATCTGTCCGGCACGTCTCCGTACGGCAGCAACGGCCTGCCGCGCTCGCCATGATGCTCGGTGACCTGCTGATGGGGTACGCGGCGCAGGTCTTCGCCACCTGCGGCCTGCCCGGCGCTTACGTGGCGCGGACCGTGCCCCTGTGGTCGACGCTGCTGCGCGAGACCGTCGCGGGCGAATTCCTGGAAGTACTGCGCACCGGCAACGACACGCCGGAGATCGCGGAATCGCTGGAGGTCGCCCGCTACAAGACCGCCAAGTACACGGTGGAGCGGCCGCTGCACATGGGCGCCACCCTCGGCGGCGCCTCACGGCAGATGATGGCGGCCTTCACCGCGTACGGGCTGCCGCTCGGCGAGGCCTTCCAGCTCCGCGACGACCTGATCGGGACCTTCGGCGATCCCGCCGAGACCGGCAAGTCGAACCTCGACGATCTACGGGACCGCAAACCCACCGCGCTGCTCGCCACGACCCTCACCTTGCTCAGCCCTTCTGACCGTCGGCTGCTGGAGAAGATCCTCGGCGATCCCGCGCTGGACGAGTCCGACGCGGCACTGGTGCGGCGGCTGATGGACGAGTGCGGGGCACGCGGACGCGTCGAGGAGATGATCTCGGAGCGGATGGCGGCGGCCCGCGGCGCCCTGGACTGCCTGGCACTGCCGATCGAAGCACGCGCGGCACTTCGCGCGTTGGCCACCTCGGCGGCCGACCGGGCGTGGTGAGCCCGCTCCGCGCCGCCCTCCGTCCTCACTCCGCCACCCGCCTCCGCCCCGGGAGCCGTCCCGCCGTACGAGCAACACTCACACGCGCCCTCACACGCGCCCCGCACACCACCCAGGAGCATCCCGTGACAACCGAGAAGACACCGAAGCACTACACCGACGCCGCGCTCGACGAGCTGCGCAGCCAAGGCGACCCCCTCGCGGACGAGACCGTGGCCGCCATGTTCGAGCGCGGGGAGGTGCGGGACTTCAACACCCTCATGCGTTTCTTCAGCACCGCCGGCCACAAACTCCCCGACGGCCTGCCGGAGTCGGCGGCCTCGTTCCTGGAGGCGACGGGCATGCCGCCGAAGTGGGTCGACTGGGACATCATGGAGCGCGCCCGGCTGTTCTTCATGGACAACGCCCCACACATCAACACCGGCCTGTCCTTCGCCGCGATGCCCGCCACCTACGCGGTCCCGCGCGTAGCCAAACTGCTCGCCTCGACCCACTCGATGGACTACCCGTCCCGTCGGATGGCGAACACCGGCCAGTTCGTCACCTACCTGATGCAGACCAACGCCTTCGAGGAGGGCAGCAAATTCATCCCGGCGGCCCAGAAGGTCCGGCTGCTGCACGCGGCGGTGCGCCACCACCTCACCGAGTCGGGGCGCTGGGACACCGCGAAGGACGGCCTGCCGCTCTGCCAGGAGGACATGATCGGTGGGCAGATCTGCTTCTCGATCCTCGTCCTGGACGCCATGCACCGGCTCGGCATCCACATGAGTGACGAGGGCGCGGAGGCGTACTACTACGCCTGGCGGGTCGTCGGATCCATCCTCGGCTGCGACATGGAGGCCGCCCCGGACAACCTCACCGAGGCCCGCGCGTACGCCGATCTCTACCTGGCCCGCAACCTCGGCCCGTCCGAGGACGGGGTCCGCCTGAACAACCAGTTGATGCGGATGTACGAGGACGTGGTCCCCGGCACCCTCTTCGACCCCATCGTCCCCGCCACCATCCGCTTCCTGGTCGGCCCGACCATCGCCGACTGGCTCCAGATCCCCCGCAGCGTCTGGGACACCGCCGCCAAGGCCGTGCCTGTCGTGCTCGGCCTGCTGGAGACGGTGGAGGACAGCGGCCCCCTCGGCGAGTGGGCACTGGACAAGGCGGGCAGCCTGCTCACGACTTTCGAGCTGGCCTCGCTCACTCGTGGCAGGGTCATGCAGTACGCCATCCCGGAGGAGCTCAAGAGCGAGTACGGCGTACGTTCGCAGGCGTCTCGCACCCACCGCTGGGTGCCTCCGGCCCCGACCCCTGCCGTGCCGTAGATCCACAGGGACGGCTCTGCGGACGGACGGATACCGAGGCCCGGAGCCGGATCCGCTGGACCGGCTCCGGGCGGGGCGCCCGGTGGATGACGCTCTGCTCGCCTCAGGGTGCCGTTGTACCCGCCGTGGGAGCCCTGCGGTACTGCGCGGGTGATCCCTTGGTCCCCTCGTCCTCGTACGAGCCGGCCTTGCCGCGGTCCACGTGGAACTTCGTCAGCGTGGTCACCGGAGAGTTCGGGTCGCGGCGGTCGCCGATGACACGCATGTGGGCGGTGAAGCGCTCGGGCGTCACCTCGTACACGTCGTAGCCGTACCGGTTGCCCTCGAAGTACTTCAGGTGCGGGTTGGCCTTGCCCATGAGGGGGCCGTTGGCGGCGTTCCACTCGGGCGAGTAGGCGCCGGAGGTCACCGAGTGCGCGGTGAACTCCGTACCCACCAACGGCGAGTCGGGCTGGTCGAAGTCGGTGCGCACGTCGTCGACGAACGCCGAGTGCCAGTCACCGGTGATGACGACCAGGTCCTCCAGGCCGCTCTTGTGCACGTGCCCGAGCACCTCTTCGCGCTCGGCGAGGAAGCCGTCCCACTGATCGGTGAACATGTACGAGCCGCCCGGCCTGCCCCGCAACTGGCTCAGCATGATCGAGTTGGCCCACACGTGCCAGGAGTCCGGGGCGCGGTCGACGGTGTCCTTGAGCCAGGCCTTCTGCTCGGCGCCGAGGATCGTGCCGTCGGGCAGGTTCTGCGCGGAGCGGTACGAGCGCAGGTCGAGGACGCTCAGTTCGAGCAGGTCGCCCCAGCGGCGTACGCGGTGGATCTCGGGGTCGGGCAGGGCCATGCCGCCGAAGGAGTCGCGGTGCGGCATGTGCTCGAACCACGCCTGGTAGGCGGCCGCGCGGCGGCGCATGAACGGCGCCCCTCCCCCGGTGCCGCTGTAGTCGTTGACGACCTCGTGGTCGTCCCAGGTCAGGAACCACGGATGGGCGGCGTGCGCCTCGCGCAGCGACGTGTCGCCCTTGTACAGGGCGTGCCGCTTGCGGTAGTCGGCGAGCGTGAGGATCTCCGGTCCGTCGTGGTCGCGTACGTGTTTCTCCGGTACGCCGCCGACCTGGCCGTGTTCGTAGATGTAGTCGCCGAGGTGGACGACGAAGTCCACGTTCTCGCGGGCGATGCCGCGGTGCGCGGCGTAGAAACCGTCGTGGAAGGCCTGGCAGTTGGCGGCGGCGAAGGTGACCTTGGAGACCTGGCCGCGCGGCGCGGTCTTCGTACGGCCGACGCGGCTGGTCCTGCCGAGCGCCTTGAATGCGTACCAGTAGTGGCGGCCGGGCGCGAGGCCGCTCACCGGCACGTGCACGCTGTGGCCGAGCGTCGCGGACGCCGGCGCGGTGCCGCGGGCGACGACGTCCCGCAGCCGGGCGTCCCTGGCGACCACCCAGTCGACCTCCACGACCTCGGGGAGTCTCTGCTCGGCGGCGAGAGGTTCGGGCGCCAGTCTGGTCCACAGGAGCACCGAGTGCGGCTGCGGATCGCCGGAGGCCACACCCAGGGTGAACGGCGCCGGGTCGTACTCGGCGCCCAGGCGCTCGGCCGCCTCGCGGGCCTGCGCGGGAGTGAGCCCCGCGGTCAGCGGCCAGGCGAGGTTCAGCGCACCGGCAGCCGCGGCGGCCTTCAGCAGATCACGGCGGTTGACGGTCATCGGTGGCCTCCGTCGGCGCTGAGGGTGAGGGAGAGGGCGTCCGCGTAACCGTCGTTGGAGGTGCCGCCGCCGCTGCGGGTGAAGACGAGGAGGAGGCGCGCCGAGCGGGCGGTGGGCGGCACCGCGGCCTCGGCGGTGCGCTCCACGAGGCCCGTACGGCCCTCGCGGTCCCCGGCGCCGACGGGGCCGAGCACGCTCAGGGCGACCGGCGTGCCCTTGGCGTCACGGAACTCCACGGAGAGCCGGGCGCCGTCCTCCTGACCGGCGTAGCCACCGAGCCAGGCGGACAGGGTGTAACGCACCCGTCCCGTGTCGACGGCCCGGCGGCCGGTTCTGCCGGTTCTGGGCAGGGGAATGTCCTGGACCAGGGCGGTACGCGGGCTGTTGCCGCCCGAGAAGAAGCGGCTGCCGCGCCGGGCCGGGCCGGGGTCCGACGCGGTCGGGTAGCCGCCGCCGAGGCTGTAGGCGATGAGCGCCGGGGCCCCTTGGGCGACCTGCCAGCCGCTGACCTTCGTGACGGGGTCGGCGGTGCCGCCCGTGCCGCTCTCCGCGTCGCCGTTGACGACCAGGTTCACGCATGCCTCCTGTGATCGTTGGGTTGAGCGCGGTCAGCCCACCAGCCGCGTGTGAACCAGGAGAAGCGTTTCGGCGAATTCTGTTACGTCCGCGCCGTGCGCCGACGGGTCGTGCCGCGCGCGGTCACCCCCGAAGAAAACCGAACGATTCCCGATGCCCTGACAACCTCCGCGGTCCCTCGCGCCTCCTTAAGGTCAACGGCCCTCGCTGACTGACCACCTGACCTGAGGGCCGGGAACAAGGAGGGGAACTGTGCGTACGCACAGATGGAGAAGTGTCGCTGTCGCCACCGGCATGGCCGGGGTGCTCGCGGCCACGGGAGCCACGGCCATGGCAGAAACCGGCGCCCCTGACACACCGCCCCAAGTGCCCGATCTGCGCGCCGACGTGAACCGGGACGGCAGCATCGACGTGGCGGGCACGAGCGACTCGGCGGGCGAGAACACCTGGACGGCGCGGCGCGGCGCGATCGTACTGCCGAACGTCGACGACGACGCGAAGCGCTGCCCGGTCAAGGACACCCATGGCAGGCCTCTGCCGGACGCGAAGCTGGCCCGGTGCAACGACGGGTCCGACACCAAGGTCAATGGGGCGCGCGACGCGGCCGACCTGGCCCGGCTCAAAACCGTGCCGCTGTCCGGGTTCCCGGCGGACAGCCACGGCACCGTCAAGGCGATCGGTGCCGGAGCTGGTGCTGGTGCCGGTGCTGGTGCCGAGAAGGCCCGCCTGTTCATCAAGCGCGACGGCCACTGGTCCCTGCTGCGGCCCACCGACCGGCTGTCCGCCGCGGAACTGCGCGCCGGAGTCGAACTGGGCGTCGAGGCCACGGACGTGGTGCGCGATGCGCAGAAGTGGAACGGAGAGGTGAAGGTCCGGTTCACGGTCACCGGCGGCGGCACGTCCCGCTCCGACGACGTCGTTCTGCGCACGGCGCCTGTGCTGACCCACCATCACCTACAGCGTGCCGAGGAAGTCCTCGTCACCAAGGTGAAGGGCGCCGACACCTACGGCCGTGACCAGCGCAGGTTCGTCAAAGAGCTCGCCAAGCAGGTGAAGGACGCCGGCATCGACAAGCCACTGACGACCTTCACCAAGTACGGGGACCCGTGGGCGCAGGACTTCGTCGAGCCGGCCTACGCGAGCATGCCGGGCCCGGGCGGCAAGCAGCACACGATGCGCGTCCTGATTCGATCCGCGCAGCCCGACCGGGAAGCGGGCCGTGAGCTGTTCGAGAAGTTGCGCGGCCCGGACGTGGGCGTCGTGCAGGTCGGCAAGCCGACGGCGAACGAGGAGTGGACCCTCAACTCCATGGGCAACCTGGAGACCATTCCGCCGTACACGCTGAACGGCAAGAGCTACCCGGCAGGCCGCATCATCCAGGGCTACCGGGCCGACTCCGGTTCCAAGCCCGCCAAGTCGATGCGTACGTTCCTGTCCTCGCAGGGAGTGCAGGCGCCGCTGCTGCTCGACACGTCCTGGCTGTCGGTCGGGCACGTGGACGAGTTCGTCCAGTTCCTGCCCGCCGACACCGAACGCGGCTGGCGCATCGGTGTCGCGGACCCGGCCGCCGGGGTGGAGCTCCTGCGCAAGGCCAAGCGGGAGGGGCACGGCGCCACGAAGATGTTCTCCGTACCGCGCGGCAGCGACGTCCCCGCGCCCAAGGAGACCATCGACCAGGTGTTCGCCAAGGCCTCGTTCCACGCCGACAACAAGGTGGCGGCCGAACGCATCGAGGCCAACCTGGCCACTCTCAAGCGCGAGACCGGCGTCACCGACGCGGAGATAGTGAGGGTGCCCGGCCTGTACACGCGGGACTCCGACGAGCGTGAAGGCCTCAGCGGCAGCCGCAAGCTGCGCCGCATGGGCCCCGAGACCCTGGAGAAGTTCAGCCAGCTGCGCGGCGCCGACGAGGCGCACCGCGGCCGGGATTCCGCGGGCGGTGTGGGGCGCAGCGCCGCCGCCGTCCGGCCGAACAGCGCCTACGTGCCCGGCGCCGTCAACGGTGTCCTGCTCAGCCCGACCCGCTACCTGGCACCCAAGCAGTGGGGGCCGGTCATCGGTGGCCAGGACATCTTCACCGAGGCGGTGAACTCCGTATACGCCAAGGCGGGGTTCCGCACGACCTACATCGACGACTGGTACACGTACCACCTCGGCATGGGTGAGGTGCACTGCGGCACCAACACGCTGCGGGACGCGCGTGCGCCGTGGTGGCCCACGGCGTAACACCTTCCGGCGGGGCCCGGTACGCCGCCGACAGGGGTACCGGTCCCGCCCGCGCGGTCCCCAGCGCGCGCCGCCGCTGCGGACTGCTTCGGACTCCTTCGACGCGGGCACCGTGCACCCTGCCCTTCGACGGACTCTGCCATCTCGCGTGTGGCCGGCAGCGAGACGTTGGCGCCACCGGGTCTGTTCCTCGGTCGGCCGGTCGCCCGGTCGGCTCGTGCCGTCGGGCAGGAGCCGCTCGGCGTAGGCGTCGGCATAGTTGAGGCCCATTGCCAGAAGTACGTTGCCGAGCAGTGATCCTGGAATCCGGCGCGAAGGACGCCGTCGGCAAGACCATGACGATCGCCGACGGCGACTATCCGGGCACCGGGCTCGTGATGCCTCACCGCCACCACCAAGGCGAAGAGCTGCCTGGCTCTGTTCACTTCCAGCGGCTCTGGCTCACGTTCTGTTGTCTGTTCTCAGCGGACCCAGTCGCTGTCTCATCCAACCCGGTCGCACAGCATCCCAGGCCGTTGCCGTGTTGCTCCGTGTGACAAGGGACTTGGTGCCGGTCTGAAGAACGAGGTGAGACGGACGGCCTTCTCACAGCAGGAACCGGACTCGTGGTCCATGACAGTGGGTACCCAGACGAGCCCTTTAGGGGCTGAACCAGGCCACGCCCGTGCAGGGAGGTTTTGCGGAACTGATGCGCTGGCAGAGTACTCAGTGCCCCAGCAACTTCCCGACTGTTCTGCGGACTTGGTGGAGGCTGAGATGTCGGAGAAGCTCAGTTACGAGTTCCCTCAGTTCTACATGCCACTGCACGAACGCGGGCTCAATCCTGCCTGGGGCGGGTCCGGCGCGCCGATGTACGACTGGGCGAGAGAATTCTCATTGACGGCCGATCCGGCGGTCATGCGCCAGATGGAGCGCACACAGCCCGACTTCGCCACGGCCATTTGTCTGACGAAAGCCGGTCCCGAACGGTTCGAGGCGCTGTGCAAGTACGTCCTGTGGGTTTGGGCGGTCGATGACGGGCTGGATGAACGAGTATCTGCTCGCGATACGGTCTTCGTTACGGAAGCGGTCGCAGAACTGACCCGTGCGATCGAGGGCGCCGGGGAGGTGAGGAGTCCGGTGGCCCGTGCCGGTCGGCAGGTTCACGCGCTCGTGTGTGCGGGTCGGTCGGCGCAATGGTGCGAGGAGTTCACCGCGGAAGTGATGATGTGGCTGGCCACCTTCGTGCGCGAGGTGGCCGCTGTGCGGCTCGGTCACGTCATGGCGATGGAGGAATATCTCCCTCACCGGCGGTACACCTCGGTCCTTGGCTGGTTCATGCACCTGAGCGAGTACGCCGTGGGCGTGGACCTTCCGCACCAGGTCCGTATGCTTCCCGCGATGGTCGAGGTCCGGTACCGCGGAGCGGAGTGGATCGGGATCTACAACGACGTCTTCTCCGTCGACAGGGAGGACGCCGTCGGCTATCCGTTCAATTCCGTCCTTATCGTCCAGCGTGAACGGCGTTGCTCCCGACAGGAAGCCGTAGAAATCGTCAACACCATGCTCACCGGGCTCATGAAGCAATTCATGGCCGCAGTCGAACAGGTGCCGGTTCAGCTTTCCCTGATCAGCACCGACGAGAATCTCCACACGCAAGTGGCTCAGGTTCTGGAGTCCTACACGACACAGGTGCGGGGAAACTTCGACTACCACCGAGACCGGCCTCGGTACGTCGAATCTGCCGCATACCTGCCCGGTGAACAGCAGCGGGGTATCCGCCCCGCCTACAGCACCGACGAACGTTTTCACCGTGAGGTCGTGAGGCCGTGAGTCCGCGCATGGGAACAGCGAACGGCATGCCGTCCGAGAGCAGTTCCTGGAGACTGGGCGCTGCCCCCGGGGGACTGCCGCTGCTCGGTCACGCACTTCCCCTGCGCCGACACCCCCTGCGGTTCCTTGCATCTCTCCCCGAATACGGCGACCTGGTCCAGGTGCGGCTGGGCCCCCACCGCGCGTACCTGGCCTGCCATCCCGACCTTGTCCAGCACGTTCTGGCGAACCCACGCGTCTTCGACAAGGGGGGCCCGTTCTTCGACAAGGTGCGGCCACTCCTCGGGAACGGGTTGGGCACATCTGGATGGGACGCCCACAGGCGGCAACGTCGACTGATGCAACCCGCCTTCCACCGAGGCCACATCGACGCCTACGCCGACGAGATGCTCCACGAGATCAAGGCCCTGACCGGCTTGTGGCAGCCGGGCCAGGTCTTCGACGTCGGTGCCGCGATGCAGGCCCTCACCACTCGCGCCACCGCCCGGACCCTGTTCTCCGCCGACATCACAGAACAGGACGTCGCCGACATCCAGCGATGCCTCGCCGTGCTCTTCGGGGGCATCTACCGGCGCATGACCGCGCCACTCGGCCTCTGGGAGAAACTCCCCACCCCCGGGAATAGGCAGTTTCGCCGCGCACAGACCCGGCTTCAGGAACTCATCGCACGCATCGTGCGCGACTGCGTGCGTACTGGGGCCGACCAGGGCGACCTACTCGCGTCTCTCGCGACCGCGCGCCACGAATCCGACGACAGCGCCCTGACCGACCGCGAGCTGCGCGACCAGGTCATGACGCTGCTGGTGGCTGGGACGGAACCCACAGGACACGCCATGGCCTGGGCCTTCCATCTGCTCGGTACACACCCCGAGGTGGAGACGCGGCTGCATGCCGAAATCGACAGCGTTCTCGCGGGCCGACCCGCCAGTGTCCGTGAGCTCCCTCGACTTGAGTACACCCGTCGCGTATTCACAGAGGTCCTGCGCCTGTACCCGCCCGGCTGGATGTTCACCCGGACCACAACCACCGAAGCCGAACTCGCCGGACACCGCCTCGCACCCGGTACCACGATCCTGTACAGCCCCTACGCTCTGCACCGCAACCCGCGTCTCTTCCCGCTCCCAGACACCTTCGCCCCCGACCGTTGGCTGCCACATCGGGCCAAAGACGTGCCACGCGGCGCGATGCTCCCCTTCGGTGCCGGCAACCGCAAGTGCATCGGCGACCACTTTGGGACCACCGAGGCGATGCTCGCGATCGCCACCATCAGTGCCCACTGGAGGCTTCGTCCCGTATCGGGCGCAACGGTGCGTCCCAGGCCGGAGACGACCTTGGGCACGGGGCCACTGCCCATGGTGGCCGAGCCCCGCCGGTGACGGCCTTACCGGACAGGCATTCCTTGCGCTTAGGGCTTGCCGAAGCAGTACTGGGCCGACAGGGATGTTTCCGGACGGTGCCCCAGTCGGCTCAACAGAACGAAGATCGGCGCCAAGTGCCTTGTCGCGCGGGCCACCATGCCGCGTCTGACAGTCGGGAGAACCAGCGGCATCTCGATCCCGGAGAGCCCCGGCTCAAGCCGATCCCATTTTCAGAGATCGGCCTTGCAGGCCGTCGAGAGAGATCTCGGGGGATCCCAGGTTGTCCTGGGCCTTCTCCGGTTCCCAGAAGGTGCTGTGCCCGTCACTCAGGGAATGCAACGCCGAGTTGATCGCCCCGTAGGTGTCCGTCGGCTTCAGCGCACCGCATGCCTGTGAAAATGCTTTACTCCGCAGGCCCGGCCAGTCGACCTGGTGGCGGAGAAGGGAGTTCTTCTCCATGATGCTCAGCGCCTTCGACAAGTAGGTCCGCGCACTGGGCGACATGTCGGCACCTGATGGATCATGCGAGCGGCTCGTACATCCCGTCGCGGCAACCACGACACTCACACCAACCAGCCCAACACAGGCTGCCGTCCGCAGCGTACGTCCCTGCCCCATGGCAGCCCCGGCATACCACCGCCCGCCAGCACGTTGTCCGCTTGGTGGAGTTGCCGGGACTTGTGGGAGCTGTGCCAGGGCCTGCCTGCCAGAGGCGAGCCCTTGGGGGGTGGCGGATGGAGTGAGCTGCGTACATGGGCGAGTTTCCGGCTTTCGTGGGCCGGCCGTCAGTCGGTCTGTCCGCCGGCCGCCGCCCGAGGCTCGCGGCGCGGGTACCAAGCGACCACCAGCGCCCCGGCCGCCACCACCAGTACGGCCAGCACCCGCATCGCCGTGTCGAGAGAGTTCGTGAAGTCCGTGACGACGGCGTGCCGCAGGTCGGGCGAGGTCAACCCCTGGGCCGCCAGGTACTGTTCGGCGGCTGGGACGGTCGTCGGCGCGTCGGGGCCGCGCAGTGGCGCCGGGAGGCCCGCGGTGAACATCCCGGCCACCACACTGCCACTGACCGCCACACCCAGCGCGCTGCCCAGCTCCCGCGCCAGACTCTGCAACCCCGACCCCACCCCGGCCTGATGTGCCGGCAGCGAGGACATCATGCCGTGCGACAGCAGCGGCGTGGCCAGGCCGCATCCGGCCGCGGTGAGCGTCGCCCCGAGCGCGTACAGGGAATACGGGGTGCTCGGGCCGACCAGCGAGACGATGCCCAGGCCGGTGGCCAGCACCGCCAGTCCGAACCCGAGCGTCACCCGCGCGCCGGTGCGCCGCTCCAGGGTCACCGTGCAGCGCGGCGCGAGCAGCAGCGCCCCCGCCATCGGCAGCAGCCGCACCCCCGCCCCCAGCGGCGAGTAGCCCTTGGCGTACTGCAGGTACTGCCCGTTGACGTAGAAGAGGCCGAACATCCCGACGAACGCCAGCGCCATGCCGGCCGCCCCCGCCCGCACCACCGGCACGGTGAACAGCCGGGGGTCCAGCATCGGATGCTCACGCCGCAGCTCCCAGCAGGCCCACGTCGTCAGCAGCACCGCCGCCGCGCCGAACCCGCCCAGCACCCGCGCGCTGCCCCAGCCGGCCTGCGGGCCGGAGACGATGCCCGACAGCAACGCGAGGAAACCGGCCGTGAACAGGACCGCGGACACCATCGACACCGGCCGGTCGTGCCGCGGCGGCGCCGGGGAGAACACCACCACCAGGACGAGTGCCACCAGCGCCAGCGGCACCACGCACCAGAACAGCGCCCGCCACGAACCGGTCTGCACCGCCGCGCCGCCGCCGACGTTGCCCAGCACGGCCGCCACGCCCGTCATCGACGCCCACACCGCCACCAGCCGCGGCCGGCGGTGTGTCGGCGCGCCGCCGACCATCAGGGCCAGCGTCGTCGGCAGCACCGCGGCGGCACCCACGCCGCTGACCACCCGGCCCGCGATCACCGCGCCGATGCCCGGCGCCACGGCGCACAGCACGCATCCGGCGGTGAACAGGCCCATGCCCGCGGCCAGCACCGGCTTGCGGCCGAGCCGGTCGGCGAGCGCGCCGCCCGGAATGAGCAGGCACGCGAAGAACACCACGTAGCCGTCGACGACCCACATCACCGACTCTGCCGACGGGCGCAGCGCGCTGCGTGACAGTGCGGGGATGGCGAGGTTCACCGCGGAGACCATGCCCACCACCAAGGTGACGCACAGACACATCACGGCGACGGTCGGCGGACCGGGGTCTTGGGTTCTGGAGCCTTGCGTTCTGGGGCCTTGCGTTCTGGGGCCATGCGTTCTGAGGGCCTCGGGTCCAGGGGTCTCGGGTCCAGGGGTCTCGGATCCAGGCGCGTGGGTGACGGGCTTTCGGGGATTTACAGCGGGTCCTGCCGCACCCTCGCCCGGGTTCACCGTTCGCCTCCCGTCAGTCGCACGCCGTCGCACTCCGGGGGCGGCGGGCCGCTGTACGGCTCCGGTTCGGCGCGGACGAGGTCGGCGCGGAAGGCCAGCCGGTCGCCGCGGATGCGCAGGTACTCCAGGTCCACCGGGCGCCCGTCGGGCAGCCTGGTCAGCCGTTCGACGGTGAACAGCGCGGAGCCGGCCGGGATGTCCAGCAGCGCGCAGGTGTGCGGGTCCCCGCCCACCGCGTGCACGGTGACGCTCGCCGAGCCGAGCCGGCCGCCGGTGACCTGCTCGATGAGTCCGAACAGGTCCCGCCCGGCCAGATCGGCGGCCAGCAGCGGCTCCCCGATGTCCGCGGCCAGGTAGGTCAGGTCCAGGGACAGCGGCACACCGTCCAGCAGCCGCAGCCGTTCGATGTAGACCACGCGGCCGCCCTCGGGGACGAGCAGCTTGCGCGCCACCTCGCCGGGTGCGCGCACCAGGCCCGCGAACCGCACCTGGTTGGTCACCTCACCGTGCGCGCGCAGTGTTTCGGCCAGGCCGGTCAGCCGCTGCAAGGTGTGCTCGTACGGCCGCCGCACGATCACCGTGCCCACACCTTGGCGCCGCTCGATCACGCCTTCGTCGCGCAGCACGCCCAGCGCCTCGCGGACGGTGTTGCGCGAAACGGCGAAGTCGGCGATCAGCATCCGCTCGTCCGGCAGCAGGCCCGAGGCGAACGCCCCCGAGGCGATCTGACGGCGCAGCACTTCGGCGACCTGCCGGGCCCGGTCCGCCCGGGTCCGTCGTCGGCTTTCCGTTGTTGAGCCGTGCGCGGACGGTCCACCTCGATTGGCGCCCGGGGGCGCGGGGTCGGTGGGCGAGGTGTTCATGGGACCTCCCTACGCATCGGGGCCAAGGGCGAACGGGAACGGACGAGGACAGACCAGGACTGAACAGACCAGGACTGACCAGGACGGACGAGAGCGCACGCCGGGGCCGGGCCCCCTCGGCACCCGCCGACCGCGCCGACCGCGCGCCAACGCCGCCAACCGTGCCAACCGCTCCGACCACCCTGCCCCCGACCGGACGTCCCTCAGCCGGAAGCCCTGCTCGTGCGGCATCGGTCAACCTAGGGCGCCCATGTTTCCGAGAAGTTACGCCACCCAGCCTGACCTGCGGCGATGCTCGTGACGTGCGGCGCGGCAGGGGGCGCGGGCCTATTGCGCCACCCGGCCGCCGCTTCGGCGCCGACGAGGGAAGTCGATCGGCCGTTCGGCCCGAACCTCACCCTCCATTTCCATCTGTCGAAACTCTTGTTCCGCCTGGCGGGCTCGCTTAGGGTCGGCGCTCCGGCTCGGCCGCCCCGCGTGGCCGGGCCTTCCCTGTGCGAACGCGAAGGAGCGTGCGGTGGTGCAGCAGGCGTGGCAGGACGGGTCGTCGTCGGGCAAGGGCGACGGGTATGGCGTCGGCGGACGGGACGAGGAAACGGGCCGGGAAGCCCAGAGCCGGAACACGGGCCGGGAAGCCCAGAGCCGGAACACGGGCCGGGGACCCCAGGGCCGGGACACGGGAGGGCAGTCGGAAGGCCGGCCGCGAGGACCGCGGAACGCGCGGCGTGGGACGTCGTGGCTTCGTCGTCGGGGCCGGACTGGTCGGAGCCGGCGGCCTGTTCGGCGCCGCCGGAGCGGCACCGGCGGCCGCCACCGGAAGCGACAGTCACGGCAGTCACGTCGGGCACAACAGCCATGGCGACAACGACAGCCATGGCGGAAACGGCAGCCATGCCGGTCACAGCACCTTCGGCCGGCAAGACTTCCGCGCCGAGCGACTACTGCTCGTACCGGACGTCGTCCTGCTGCCCGAGGGCCCGGTCAAGGACCGCGCGGTGCTCGTCCAGGACGGCGCTTTCCGGGCCGTCGGGCCGGTCCGCAAGCTCACCGACACGCACCGGGACGCCCGCACGGTACGGCTGAAGGGCCACCTGCTCATGCCCGGCTTCGTGGACGCCCACCACCACCTGACGCAGAGCTTCGGCAAGGCCCAGGCGTTCGGGCAGCCTTCGGAGATCTTCAAGACCGTCTGGGAGCCGCTGGAACACGCCCTGGACGAGGAGACCGCCCACCTCTCGGCGAAGCTCGCGGCCCTGGAGGCACTGCGCGGCGGGTTCACCACCGCCGCCGACGCAGGCACCCGCGCGCCCGTCGACGTGGGCGTCATCGCCGAGGCCGCCGAGGAGGCCGGGCTGCGCTGCGTGCTGTCAAAGGTCGTCTCCGACGGCAAGGGCGGCAAGGAACACCTGGAGCGCTTCCACGGCTCCCGGCTGATCCACCCCTCGCTGGCGATACCCGTCCCCGAGAACGCCACCGCCGAGGTGTTGAAGAAGACCGCCGACCTGTGTGCGGACGCCGGCGCGGTCTTCCAGATCCACGTCAACGAGCACCTGGCCGCCGTGGAACGCTCCCTCAAGAGCGTGGGCCGCCGCCCGGTGTCCTACCTGCACCACATCGGTGCCCTCAACGCGCACACCCTCGGTGCCCACGCCACTCTGCTCACTCCCGACGAGATGCGCATGCTCGCCGACACCGGCGCCGCGGTGAGCTACAACCCGGTGGCCAGCGCCTGGAAGGGCAACGCCGTCGCGCACGCCCTGATGTGGCGGGCCATGGGCATACGTTTCGGCACCGGCACGGACGGCACCCGCGGCGACGGCTTCCGCCTCGTCGATGCCGCGGAGAGCGCCCAACGTTTGACCTACGGTCTGCTGTCCGGCGATTCCTCGTGCGGCGCCGGCAGCACATGGCTCACCCACGCCACCGCCCTGAGTGCCGACGCCCTCGGGCTCGGCGAGGTGACGGGCGAGGTCGTCGCCGGCAAGGCCGCCGACTTCCTGCTCGTCGACCTGCGGGCTCCCGAACTCACCCCGTCCTACGACCTGTCGTGGGAACTGGTCCGGCTGGTCGGCCGCGACCAGATCACCGCGGTCTTCGTGGACGGCAAACTGCGGCTGTGGCACGGCTGGCCCACCGACTGGGACGGGCCCGCGCTGGTCCGCAAGGCCGCCGAGGTGGGTCCGGAGGTCGTGCGGCGCGCCCGCATCCAGCGGGTGGACCCGGACCCGGACGGCACCGCCCGCCACCCGCGGCGATCCCGAGCACAAGCACAATCCCCCTCCCGGTCCCGGTCCTGATCACCATCCTGACCCGCCCCGGAGCCGCCCGATCCACGTTTTGCCTGGAGCCAAAACCACGCGCGCGCTGCCTCCAGCCACCCCTGACTGCGGCTGTGGGAGATGAACCACCGATCGAGAGAACTCGTAGGGGCCCGAACACCAAGGGGAATTCCATGTCTGACGTAGTTGGGAGCTGGGCCGGATCTGCCTCTCCGTACGGGACTTCGCCCAGGGCACCAGCAGGTACTGGAAGCCTCCAATACCACCGCCCCCGCCCAGCCCCGCACCAGCGGTGAGTACTACTGGACCCCAATCAATAGCGTGAAGGCCTGCAACGAGCGTGAGGCCTGCAACTAGTGACGGCCCGCCGCCCGGACCGGCGGCACATGGGCTTCTCGGGCGGTGGTCCTCCGCGTCACCACCCCGCTGCGCAGCAGCAGTTGGAAGACGCCGAGCAGCACCGCCGTGGCGAGCGCGCTGTGCCACAGCAGTGCGTCAAGGCGGCCGGCGGCGAGATAGGCGCCCGCGGCGATCGCGGCCAGTGCGCACACGCCGCGGTCCACGATGCTCTCGACCGAGAGCATCGTGGCGCGCGGGGCGTGCGCGGGCACCGCGTCGTTCACCAGCTTGCGCTGGACGGGGTACGCGAAGCCGGTCGCGGCGGCGAACAGGCAGAGCAGCGCGACGACGGCCCACGGCCCGCCGAATGTCATGGCCGCGAGGGTGCCCGCCAGCGCGAGGCTGAGGACGGAGACCCAGGCGACCGGTGGCAGGCGGCGGCTCAGCCACTGCGGGCGGGCCGAGGCCACCGCCTCCGCCACCGTCATCGCCGCCATCACACCGCCGTGCGAGGCCTCCGCGATGCCGTGGTCCAGCAGGATCGGCTGGAAGAGGTTGACCTGGCAGATCCGGGAGAGCGTGAAGACCGCCACGCCCTGCACCATCACCAGGGCCAGCCACCGCGAGGAGGCGACGCAGCGCAGCGCGGCGCCCGCGTCCCGCAGGAACGCGCCGCCCCCGCGTCCGCCGCTCGTCCGCCCCGTGCCGCCACTCGCGCTCGCGCCCGCACCCGCACCCGCGCCCGCGAGGCGGGGCAGCGCGACAGCGCAGATGAGGGAGCCCGCGGCACCGGCTGCGCTGAGCACGTACGGCGTCGGATGTGCCACGGCCATCAGGGGGCCGACCAGTGGCCAGCACACCACCTTCGCGACCAGTCCGAGCGCCCGCGCGGTGCCCTCCGCCTTCAGGTAGTGCTCGTCGCACTTCTCGGCGCGCAGGCCGTCGTACAGGTAGGCGCTGGCCGCTCCCGAGGTGAGGGAACGGCCCGCGGCGATGGCCAGGAAGTGGACGAGGAAGCCGGTGTACGAGGCGCTGAACACCGGGGCGAGGTTCGCCGCCGTCATGACCACCGCCCCGGCCCGCAGGCAGTTGCGGGTGCCGATGCGGTCGGCGATCAGGCCGGTCGGGATCTCGAAGAGGCAGAACGCGACGTAGTAGATGCTCTGGATGCCGAAGATCTGGCCGTCCGAGAGGCCGGCCGCCTTCTGGTAGGCGTAGAACACCGGCATCCACCACAGCAGGTTGAACAGCAACTGAAAGCCGTAGTTGAGGCGGATGACGCGGCGGGCGGTCGCCGTCAGGCCGTTGCCCGTCCCCTGCCGGCCGGAGGAACGCGGCCTCACAGCGCGTACGGGCGGATCTGGACCAGCCGGAAGTCGCCCCGGTCGGTCATCAGCCACTCGATGTCCAGCGGCCTGTCCACGTCGGGCGCGCTGAAGTGGGATTGCAAGAGCCGCCCGGTCAGGGACAGGTCGGCGAGGCGGGCGCGGGTGGCGGCGGAGAGGCTGTCGCCCCAAGAGCCCAGGGCGACGGTGCGGCCGCCGCCCTCCACGGTGTTGTACAGGTATTGCTGCGGCAGGACCGAGCCGTCGACGACCTGTTCGGGGGAGCCGGGGGAACAGTTGAGGTAGACGTTGCGGAAGTCCTCGCGGCGGGTCGGGTCGCAGGTCACGAGGACGCCGCCGAGGCGGGCGGGCACGTATTCCTGGATGATGACGCCCATGTAGGTGTCGTCCAGGGAGATGCCGACCTGGTGGCGCAGGCGCACGCTGCGGGGCGAGAGCAGTGAGGCCCACACCTGGCGTATGGCGTCCAGGAGTTCGCCGGTGCCGTGGACGGCGGTGACGGAGTCGTAGACGCCCGCCGCGGAGAACCCGGGCAGATCCTCGGCGTTGGACGAGGAGCGCACCACCAGGCGGCCGCGCGACGTGGCCGGGGCGGGAAAGGCCTGGGTGATCCGGCGGGTGACCGGTTCGGGGACGGGGGTGTGCCGGATCAGGTGCTGGAGTTGCAGGCAGAGCGCGTCCAGGACGTCGGTGGCGTCGAGTTCCAGGGCCATCTTGAGCTTGCCGATGCCCTGTTGCAGGGCGGGGGACGAGGCCAGGAAGCGCTGCTGGAGCGCGAAGGGCAGCGCGACGCCTTCCGGGGCACTCACCGCGCAGGCCACGAACTCGGCTGCGCGGGCGCGCAGTTCGTCGGCGGAAGGGGTGCCGCTGAGGCCGAGGCGGGCCGCGAGGTGCGGGTAGAGGTTCTCGCGGGGCGGGCGGGGCCGCCCGTAGAAGGCGGTCAGGTCGGCCGTCCGGCTGTCGAGGACGTGGTGCAGTTCGCCGAGGTTGGCCGCCTTGGTGCCGTAGCGGTCGCGGTCGGCATGGCGCAGGCGGTGCAGGGACAGCACGGGTACGTCCTGGAGCAGCGGCGGTTCGAGGCGGATGCGCTGCTGGTGCCAGGTTGGGGCGCGCAGGGCGGGTTCGTGGTCGAGGCGCTCCAGGGATATCTGGTCCTCGCGGACACGGTAGCGGACCCACGCGCCGTCCAGGCCGTCCTTCTCGACGAGCTGTTCCAGGTCGCGCACGATCGCGTTGGGGATGCCCCAGCCGGAGGCGAGGACGTTGGTGTGGGAGAGCGGCGTGATCGGCGCGGTGTTGAGGAACCCGGCCACCCTGGGTATGTCGTCCGGCAGGCACGGCATGGCCACGATGTCCGCCCAGCCGAGGCCGGGCTCCGCGGCCGCGTACTGCTCGTGCGTACGGAAGAACCGCAGGCGCCCGGTGGCCTCGCCGGGGTTGAGCGGTGTCCGGGCCCGGGAGCCGAAGAGCTCGTGGCTGAGGATGCGGGGCACGCGCAGTTCGCTGATCGCCGCCAGCTCCTCCTCCTGCCCGTGGTTGGCGGGTTTGAGGAGCAGCGGCAGCCTGTCGTCGACCCGGACACGTATGAACTCGTAGAAGAATCGCAGCAGTTCGCCGTGCATGGTGTCGGCCTCGGTCGTCTCCAGGACGAGGAAGGTGCGTTCGCGGCCATCGCTCTCCTCGTCGGTGTGCAGGGACAGCACACCGAGCAGGAAGCGGCGGCCGGGGTCCATGTAGACGGAGGCGTTGAACGCGTCCAGCTCCGCGTCAAGGCGGGCGATGTCCATGCCGAGGACGCGGGTGGCGATGTAGTCGACGTGGAAGGGGTGTGCGGCGGTGTCGAGAAGGTGCCAGGTGTTCTCGGCGCGGTCGACGACGACCTTGAGGTACGGGTGTCCGGCGAGGACCCCGGAGAGAGTGCGGAACAGCGGCAGGGAGAGGTTCCCGCCGACGACCGTGCGGTCTGTGGCCCGTTCGGCGGCGGCGTCGGTGAGCAGCGGGGCGGTCATGCCGAGACCTCCTCGGGCTGGGCGGCGGGCAGTACGCGCGGCAAGGCGTCCACCAAGTGCCAGAAGTCGCGGAGCACGGTGTGCGCGTCGGTGGCGGAGAGCAGGCACAGGGCGGCCATGGTGTTGGCGCCGGCGGCCGGGTCGTACACCGGCACGACGCTGCCGTCGGCGAGCGAACTCTCCGCGACGACCGAGAGGTCGCTGCCTCGGCTGAGGGGGACGTCCGCCGAGACGGCGGGGAAGTCCCAGACCCTGCGGCCCGGCCAGGCGTGGCCGCGGCCGTCGACCGCGAGGACGACGAGGGAGCCCGCCGCGCCGCGGGCCTGTGCCGGGGTGAGGGCCCGTTCGGGCCAGTGGACCGGGCGTCCGAGGAGGTGGTCGACGAGCATGCCGACGAGGTCGAGTCCGAAGACCTCCTCGATCTGCGGCACGGTCATCGCGCCACCGAACCGGGCGGCCGTCTCGATCAGCCACATGCCGCCGTCGGCGCCGAGTTTGATCTCGGTGTGAGTCCCGCAGTCACGCAGGCCGAGGGCGTCGACGGCACGCCGGGCGAGGTCCACGACCCGGTCCTGGGCGTCCCAGGCCAGCGGGGCGGGAGTGATGCTCGCGCGTTCGGTGAACGGCTCGACCGTGGGCATGCGGCCGCTGAGGCAGACCGGGTGGAAGACGCCGTCGGCGACGACGCCCTCGACGCTGACGTAGTCGCCCCAGCCGGGTTCGTCGAACCAGTCGGAGGCGGTGCCGGTGACGATCCGCTCGACCACGTAGTGCGCGTCGGCCTCGGCCACATGCAGCTCCGCGTAGCCCAGTCGGGCCGATGCGGCCATGACGTCACGGGAGCAGGCCCAGGCGGCCGGCGCCTCGTGCGGGGAGCGGATGATCTGGTGGGCGGTGGACCCGGCGCTCCAGGCGGCCTTGAGGAGCAGCGGACCGGGCAGGGTGTGCGCCGCCGCGAGCAGGTCCGCCTCCGTGGCGACGGGGCGGAACTCGGGCTGGGGCAGGCGCTGTTGCCGCCAGGTGTGGCGCATCAGCCGCTTGTCGCGGGCGAGTGCGGCGGCATGGCCCGCCCCGGCGAGGCCGAGTGCCTCGCACGCCTCGGCGACGGCCACGACCGCGTACTCGGAGAAGGTGAGCACCGCGTCCGCGCCCACGGCCTCGGCCCGGGCGACGATGAGCGACACCAGGTCGCGGCGGTGCGCGTCGGTGGGCGTCACCACCGAGGCGCACAGTCTGTGGGCGGAGCCTGCCACGGCGGGAGGAAGAGCGCTGAGGGCCAGCAGGTGCGTTTCCGCTTTCGCGGCCGTCCGGGACAGGACGTGACCGAGCGGTGGACCACCCTTGGCATGCACTAACAGCACCTTGCTCACTGAGATTCGTCTCCAATCGCCCCGTTTCGACGGACCCGCACACTCCAGGGGACCAGGCCATGGGCACCCATGAGGCCTGCGAAGCGGCTCGCGACTCAGGCATTTGCCTGAGTCGCGAGCCGCTTCCGCTTCTGATTCCGCTTCCGCTTCCGGTGCCGCGGCAGTTCGGCTGAGAACCGGGCGTGTACGGCGTGAGGGCGGGATAACCGAAGCGATGTGACTGAGCGTCAGCCGGTCGTATACGGACGGAGACCGCTGTGGACGATTCCACTCTTGAACCACTGCTGGAGCGCGCGGCGTTCGCGGACCTCGTGGACCTCGCTCCGGCCGCCGCCTTCATACGGGACAGCGACGGACGCTATCTGTGGACCAATCACGCCTACGCGCACCTTTACGGCCTGGTCCCGGAGCAGATCGCCGGCAAGTGCATCGAGGATCTCGACGCGCCCGCCGACGCCTGCCGGTTCCGCGCCCTCGACCAGGAGATCCTCAGGCGGGGTACGCCGGTGCGCCACACCCTCGGCTACCGACGCCGGGACGGCAGCGCGGGCCGGGCGGTGGGCCACCGTTTCCCCGTGCGGGAGAACGCGCGGACCTGCGTCGCCGGGATCTACGTCGATGTCACGGACCACGTGCGCGCCACCGTCCAGCGGCAGGAGGCCGAGGAGAACCTCCAGGCCCTGCGCGACCACAGTGGCCTGCCGTGCGCGCTGCTCTCGGCGAACGGGCGCGTGGTCGAGGCGAACGCGGCGGCCGCCGAGCTGTTCCGGCTCAGCCCGCACGACTTGGTGGGCCGCCGCGCGCACACGCTGCTCGCTCCGGAGCCCGGCCTCGACCGGCTGCACCGGCGCTGGAACGGTCTGATAGCCCGTCGCACCAGACGAGTGGAGACCTCCGCCGTGCTCGTGGACGCCCAGGGACTGCAACGTCGCGCGCAGTTCCACCTGACGACGGTCGGCCACTGCGCCACCCGGGCCCGGCACGTCTGGGCCGTCGTCACCCAGCAGAGCCTCGCGCATGAGGCCCGTCCGCCGCTCACCGCCGCGCAGCTCCGCATCCTCTCCCTTCTGGCGAAGGGCAGCAGCAACAGCGACATCGCCGCCTCGCTGAAACTGTCCCGCCAGACGGTCGACTACCACCTCAGCCGCCTGCGGCAGCTCTTGGGCGCGGCGACCCGCCCGGCTCTGGTCGCCCGCGCCTACGTCCTCGGCATCCTGGCCCCGTGTGCCTGGCCACCGCGTTCCGCCACGGCGGCCCATCCGCTCAGCACCGTCTGAGGGGTCAGCGGATGTTGACGTCGATGCACGCGTAGAAGGCATTGGCCGTGTCGCCGATGTTCCACACGGCGAGGACCTTGTGCCGGCCGGTGAAGTTGCCGAGGCTGACCTGGTGCGAGACGGTCGCCGGTGGCTGCTGATTGCCGCCGTCGATGGTGGCGACCTTGGTTCCGTCGACGAAGTATTCGTAGTTCGCGGTGCGGTGCCGGGCGGTGAACGTCCAGGTGAAGGTCTGTGTCCTGCTGACGTCGCTGACCTTCCAGCCCTTGGCGTCGTTGTCCAGTTCCGCGAACCGGGTGTTGCCGCCGCTGCAACTGCGCAGGCCCTTGGGGCCCTCGACGCTCTGCGGCTCGTACTTGATGTCGCCGCAGGGCACCGTGCGCGCGGCGCACTGCGCCTGCCGGCTCGCGGGGGCGTTGACGTATCCGTGGCGCCTGGCCGAACCGGTCGGCAAGGTGAGAGCGAGCACGGGCGCCATGCCGGCACCGATCGCCGCGGCTATTTTCCGCTTCTTGTCCATGCGTGGCTCCTTCACGGGCGGTGCTTCGTGGGGGTGTGCGGCGTGAAGTGTTCTCCTGGGGCGATTAGTCCAGACCACAGAATTCAGTAATCCAGACCATAGACTTCGGCCCGTCGCGGTCAAGGCCGTATTCCGGCCATGGGGTGAGCGAGTACACCCACCGGCCGCCCGTCAACAGCGGCTTCGCGCGCCCAGTCCATCGAGTGGTTACCTCGCACTTTCGTCCGGGTATGTCTCGCGGCATCTGCCACGGGGTGAACCCACCGAAAGGAATCCGATGGACGTCATGGCCGCTCGGAAAGACGTCTTCCGCATGCTTGATGTGGACGGCGACGGCGTGATCTCCCGCGAGGAGTACCTCGCCCGTCCCGAGCGGGCGGCGGAAAGGCTGGGCCGTGACGCGAGCGACCCCCTCGTGGCGGTGGCCCGTTCCTCGCACGAACGCGTCTTCTCCTCGATGGACGCGGACGGGGACGGAAAGGTGGCCTTCGGGGAGTACGCGGCCTGGGCCGGCGCCCAGACCTTCGACGAGGTCTGCCGCGATGCGCTGGGTTCCCTCTTCGACCTCGCCGACACCGATGCCGACGGCATGCTCGACCGGGTGGAGTTCGCACGGCTGCGTGAGGTCCTGGGCAACCGGGCCGACAACGCCGCGGAGGCGTTCGACGCCCTGGACACCGACGGCGACGGCCGCATCGACCGCGACGCGTATCTGAGCGCGATCCGCGCCTTCGTCAGCGACGGCACCTCCCCCATGTACGAGGCTCTGGTCACCGTCCGCTGAGCGCATTGCCGCATGCACGCCCCGCCCGAAGGACGAGGACCACTGCCATGAGTTCAGGCTTCGTCAGCCGTCGCACGTTCCTCAACTCGTCGGCGGGCCTGACCGCAGGGCTGGTTCCGCACACCGGCGCCGCCGCGTCGCTGAGCCCCCATCAGGAGCGGGCCACGGCATCGGTGTTGACCTACCGTGAGATGACCGGGGGCTCGGTCACCGCCGACCGCGGCGGCCGGGCGATGGTCGCCGAGATCCAGGGCGTCCTGTGGAGCGTCCCGCGCGGGGGTGGTGCGGCCCGGCAGTTGACGGACTGGTCGCTGGAGGCGACGCGGCCGGCCCTGTCGCCGGACGGCGAGACGATCGCCGTGTGCGGTTATCGCGGCGGCACCTTCCACATCTGGACGCTGCGCGGCGACGGCGGCGGCCTGCGCCGGCTGACCGGCGGGCCGTGGGACGACCGGTCGGTCGCGTGGTCGCCGGACGGACGCCGGCTGGTCCTCTCCTCCGAGCGCGGGGGCAGCGCCGTGCACGGCAGTGCCTACGGCCTGTGGACCCTGGCCCTCGACACCGGCCACCTGAACCGGGTGACCGGTGGAGCGTTCGACGACATCGACCCCGCGTGGTGGCCGGACGGAGGGTCGCTGGTCTGCGTACGCGCCGCCCATGGGTCCGAAGGCGACGGCGGCCGGGCGCTGGTCCGCGTATCGGTGGCAAGCGGTGAGGCGACCGTGCTCCACTCGGTCCCGGAGGGCAGGCTGCTGGCGCCCTCTGTGTCACCGTCAGGCCGTATCGCCTGCCTGCACCTGTCGAGCGCGGGCGACTCACCCTCACTGCCCGCGGCACGCACGACATTGCTGGTCGACGGGCAGGCGGTGTCGCGGGACGAGGACTTCGCCGCCGCCCCGCCGTGCTGGCTCGACGACGACCGGCTGCTGTACGTGGCCGACGGCCGGATCCGCACGCGTACCCTCGCCACCCATGCGGTGAGCGACCTCCCGTTCACCGCCCGGCTGTCCGCCCCCCGCTCCGACGGGCGGCCCAAGCGCCGCCCGGACACCGCCGGACGTACTCCCGTCAAAGGCATCCACCGGCCCGTCCTGTCACCGGACGGCCGGAGGGCCGCGTTCGTCGCCCTGAACGCACTGTGGTCGCTGCCCACCGGCGGTGGCGCGCCCCGCAGGCTGCTCCAGGCCGCGCCGGAGCACCACCTCCAGATGCCCGCCTGGGCCCCGGACGGCGACAGCCTCCTGTACTGCTCCGACCGGGGCGGGCTGATCGCGGTGCGCCGTCTGCACCTGACCGGCGACCGGGACGAGTTGGTGGCCGGCGGCGGGCGGACGCAGCCCGCGCTCTCCCCCGACGGCTCCCGCCTGGCCTGCCACGACGTCACCGGCACGCTGCTGGTGCGGGACCTCTCCTCGGGTTCGGAGCGGGTGATCGCCCGGCCCCTGGCCACCGACGGACCGCCGGGGACCCCGACGTGGTCCCCGGACGGGCGGTACCTCGCCTTCTGCGACCGCAACCGGCTCAACCACCGCTTCCGCGAGGGCTACCACCTCATCCGCGTCATCGACACCCTCACCGGCGGTGAGCGGCGCCATCTGCCCGCCGACCACCAGTCGCTGTCCGACCGCGCCGCCGCCGGACCGGTGTGGTCGCCCGACGGCCGGTGGATAGCCGTCGTCGCCGAGTCGGTCCTGTGGGCCCTGCCCGTCACCGCCGCGGGCGCCCCCGCGGGACCGCCCCGGCGCCTGACCGACGAGCCCGCCGACCACCCCAGCTGGGCCGGGGACGCACGCCACCTGCTCTACCTGTCCTGCGGACATCTGCGCCTGCTCACCCTCGACGAGAGCGGCGCCCCCAAGCGGACACGCACCCTGCGCGCGCCCTATTTGACGCCCCGCCGGGGCACCGCCAAGGACCCGCACGACAGGCTGCGGATCCATGCCGGGCAGTTGTGGGACGCCACCGGCGACAGCGTGCGCCAGGACGTCGACATCCTCGTCCACGGCGACCGGATCACCGCCGTCGAACCCCATCGGCCGCGCCGCGCCGGCCACCGCACCATCGACGCCTCCGCTCAGACCGTCGTCCCCGGCCTCTTCGACAGCCACACCCACCCCTACACCGCCACCTACGGCGCCCGGCAGAACCTCACCGCACTCGCCTACGGCATCACCACCACCGCCTGCCTGGGCGGCCCCCTGTACGAGGCCGTCCGGCTGCGTGAATCAGCCGCGACCGGACACAGCCTGGGGCCACGGCAGTTGGCGTGCGCGGAGCTCATCGACGGCTCCCGCACCGCGTACAGCATGGGACGGGCGCACCGCACCTCGGCCGGTGTCGAGCGCACCCTGCGGCGGGCCACCGCCCTGGACGTCGATTTCATCAAGACGTACGTCCGTGCCTCCGGTGACGTCATGGCCCGGGCCGCCACCGCCGCGCACCGGCTGGGCGTGCCCTGCGGCAGCCACCTGTGCTCCCCCGGCCGCGCGGCCGGCCAGGACCTCACCACCCACCTTCAGGCCACCCAGCGCCTGCCCCACGGGCACGCCACCACCCCGCAGGGCCACATCCACCAGGACCTGGTCGAGCAGTACGCCGACGGGTCCTTCGGCCTGATCATCACCCCGTTCGCCGCGCAGTCCCTGCTGGGCACCGACACCGCGCTGGCCGACGACCCGCGGGTGCGGGCCCTCATGCCTCCCTGGGACATCGCCGACGTCGACGAGCGCGCGAAGACCCCGCCCACAGCCGCACAGCGGCGGCAACTGGCCACCGAGATGGCCAACTACCGGCAGCTGCGCTCTCAGGGTGCGCGCCTCGCGCTCGGCAGCGACGCGCCCCTCGTGCCGGTCGGCCTGTCCATGCACCTGGCCCTGCGCGCCCTGCACGCCCACGGTTTCTCCCCCGCGGAGGCACTGCGCTGCGCGACCACGGTCCCGGCCCGGCTCTTCGGCCTCGGTGACGTGGGCACCGTCGAGGCAGGCAAGATCGCCGACCTCGTCGTCGTCGACGGCGACCCGTTCACCGACTTCGCCACCCTCGTCAACACCTCCCTGGTCATCCGCGAGGGCCTCCCCCACCGGCAGGCCGACCTCACCGCCCTCCACCGGGCAGCCGCCGCTGCTCCGCCCCCGGGCACCACCTGGCTGGAAACCGCCCTCAGCATGCGGCGGGGGTCCTGCTGCCACCACGGCGAGGAGACCTGAACCTCTCGGTGGTCTCCTGATGGCATGTGGTGCGGGGCGGGTAGGGAAGATCGCATGCCTGAAATCTTCGAAGCCGGTGTATGGGGCCTTGTGGCCGGTTCCGCCCTCCTGCTGGGGGCGGTGGTCGGCTACGGGGTCCGGGTGCCCCAGTGGCTGGTGGCGTCCGTGATGGCGTTCGGCGCGGGAGTCCTGCTGTCGGCCGTGTCCTTCGAGCTGGCGGCGGAGGCGTACGACGAGGCCGGCCTCGCCCCTGCGGCGATCGGCACGGTGGGCGGAGCGCTCGCCTATACGGGCGGGAACGCCTGGCTGGCAGGTCGTGGCGCGCGCCACCGCAAGCGCAGCGGGCAGGGCAGGCAGCCCTCCGAGTCCGAACAGGGCGGCTCGGGGCTGGCGCTGGCGCTGGGCGCCCTGCTGGACGGCGTGCCGGAGTCGGCGGTCATCGGGGTGAGCCTGCTGAAGGGTGGTGCGGTCAGTGCGGCGACGGTGGCCGCGGTGTTCATCAGCAACGTACCCGAGGGCCTGTCCAGTTCCGCCGGGATGCGGCGGGCGGGGCGCGGCAAGGCGTACGTCTTCGGTGTGTGGGGCGTGATCGTGCTGGCCAGTACGGTGGCGGCGGTGCTCGGGTACGCCGTGGTGGGCGGCATGTCCACGGCGGTGGTGGCGGCGGTGACCGCGGTGGCGGCCGGCGCGATCCTCGCCATGATCGCCGACACGATGATCCCGGAGGCGTTCGAGAACGCGCACCTGGCCATAGGGCTGATCACGGTGTGCGGGTTCCTCGTGTCGTTCGCGCTGTCCCACGCCTGAACCACGCGGCTGACGCCGCCTCCGGAGGAAGCCTGAGTGCTTGCGCCGGGCAGGGGTAGACGCAGGGAATGCTTGGGACACACCTTCTTGCGCCCATTGCCTCTCTGCCCGGCGCCCGGCTCCGCAGAGAGCCCCGCCACGCGCGCCGCAATCGTCGCCGTGGCCGGCTGCACCGGCGTCTGCTCGCCTACCGCGACGTGGAGATCCTCCACTCGCCCGCACCGAGCGGTGCCGGAGGGCGCTGTCTGCTCCTGGTGTACGGGCGCCGCATCGTCGGCCGCCTCGACTACGAGGTGTGCGAAGAGTGCGGGAGCGGTGTGGTGACGCACGCCCAAGTGACCGGCCCCCTCCAGGACAGCGGGCTGGGGACGCGTGCCGTGTCCCATTTGCGGGCCTGTTACCCGGATGTCGCTTGGTACAGCCGCCTCACCCGGCGCCTGGCTCGTGACCTCGCGCACCGCATGCGTATGCCGCAAGGCTTCGCCGGGCCCTGCGCTCATCTGCGGCCCGTACCTCCTCTAGCGGCGGCTGCGTACGAGTAGATAGAGGAAGTACGGCGTCCCGATCACGGCCGTCATGAGCCCGGCGCCGAGCTGGGCCGGAGCGATGACCGTCCGGCCCACCAGGTCGGCGGCGCACACGAGGATGGCTCCGAGGAGGACGGCGACCGGCACCACCCGGACGTGCCTGCGGCCCACCAGGGCCCGGGCGGCGTGCGGCGCGACGAGGCCGACGAAGCCGATCGTGCCGGCGGCCGACACGGCGGTGGCGCTCAGCAGGACGCCGACGACGAGGAAGGCCAGGCGTCCGCGGCCCAGGGCGAGACCGAGCAGCCTCGGGGTGTCCTCGTCGAGTGAGACCAGGTCGAGTTCGGTGCGCCGTACGACCGCGACGACCAGGCCCACGGCGAGGACGACCGCGAGAGGCACCACGTCGGGCAGGGTCCGCCCGTAGGTGGAACCCGCCAGCCAGGTCAGTGCCTTCGTCGCGTTGAACGGGTCGGTGAGGATGATGAGCATGCTGATGACGGCCGTCGCTCCCGTGGCGAACCCGAACCCGACGAGGACGAGCCGGTTCTGCTGGAAACCACCCCGCGCCGCGAGACCGAAGACGAGGAGCGAGCTGATCGCGGCGCCCGCGAAAGCGCTCACGGCGATGCTCCACGAACCGGCCGCCGGCACCGTCGTGACGAGCAGGACGGCACCCACCGCGGCGCCGTTGGTCACACCCAGGACGCCTGGTTCGGCGAGAGGGTTGCGCGTCACGGCCTGGATGAGCGTCCCGGCGAGCGCGAGTGCCGCTCCCGCCAGGAGGGCGGCGAGGACGCGCGGCACCCGGGTGTCCAGGACGAAGGAAACGGTCCGACCGGCTCGGCCCTGGGCCCAGTTGACCACGTCACCCATCAGCAGTTTGCTGTCCCCGATGAGCACGGCGGCGATCACCAGGCCGATCAGCACGGCCACCAGGGTGACCGTCGTGACGGCGAAGACGGTTCTGCCGCGGATGCGCAGCCGGTCGGCGGGAGCGGCGCCCGCGGTGTCCCTGGCCCGCGCGGCCATGACGATCAGAAAGAGCGCGCCGACCAGACTGGTGACGACGCCCGTGGGTACGGCGACCGCGGTGTCCGACGGCACGACGGCGCGCAACAGCACGTCGGAGCCGAGCACCAGGGCGGCGCCGGTGAGACCGGCGAACGGCAGCCGCGCGCGCGAGCGGGTGAACGCCCGGAACCTGCGGGCGAGCGGGCGTACGAGGGCGGGCGCGCACAGGCCGACGAACCCGACGGGCCCGGCGAGGGTGACAGCGGCGGTGGAGAGCAGTGCGGCGAGCACGACGGTGACGACGCGGGTGGAGCGCACGGGCACACCGACGCCGTGCGCGGCGTCGTCACCGAGGGCCAGCGCGTCGACCCTGCGGGCGAGGAGGAGGAGACCGACGAGTCCGACGGCGGCGATGGGCAGCATCTGTAGGACGCCGTCAAAACCGTTCTGCGCGATGCTGCCCTGGTTCCACTTGTAGAGGCCCTCGGTCTCGTGGGGGAACAGCAGGAGCAGGCCCTCGGTGACGGCGGTGAGGCCGAGGGTGAGGGCACTGCCCGCGAGGACGAGGCGGATCGTGCCCGCGCCGAGCCCGGACAGGCCGAGGACGACGGCCGCCGCGGCGAGTCCGCCGACGAACGCTACGCCGGAGGAGGCGAGGAGCGGGAGCGAGACACCGGTGGCGGCGGCCACGCCGAGGGCGAGGTAGGAGCCCGCGTTGACGGCGAGGGTGTCGGGCGAGGCGAGGACGTTGCGGCTGATCGCCTGGAGGGCGGCGCCCGCCATGCCGAGGACGGCGCCGACGAGCAGGCCCGCGGTCATTCTCGGCAGCCGGGAGGCGACGACGACGGACGCGTCGGCGGTGTCGGCGCGGCCGGTGAACGCCTTCCACACCTCGGTGGGGCCGACGGCGGCCGTGCCCTGGGTGAGGTCGACGAGCGCGAGTGCGGCGACGAGGAGGACCAGTGCGGCCGTCACCGCGGCCGCGCCCGTGCGGGAGGCGGCTGTCGAGGGGCGGGCGGCGGGGGTGGTTGCGGTGACGGCCATGGTGTTACTTCTTCAGCGCCTCGACGACGGCGTCGACGTACTGGCTCATGGACGCGGTGGCGCCGAACATCCAGGTGCCGTCGGGCAGCCGGTGCACGTTGCCCTTCTTCACGAACGAGAGCGACGTCCACACCTTGTCCTTCTTCAGGACGCCGGTGAACGGGTTGCTGCTCTTGTCGCCGTCGTTGCCGATGTAGACGAACTGCACGTCCTTGTCGAGTTGGGTGAGGCCTTCGACGTCGGTGGCGCCGAGGCCGTAGATCTTGTCGCCCTTGACCGTCCAGTCGTTCTTCAGGCCGAGCTTCTCGTTGACGGCTCCGATGAGCGAGCCGCCGGTGTACGGGCGGATCGAGGTCTGGTTGCCGGTGACGTAGCCGTCGGCGAAGGCGTACTTCGCGCCGCCGTGACCGGCGGCGGCGAGCTTCTTCTTGCCCTCGGCGAGCTTCGCCCGGAAGTCCTTCTTGAGCTCGGTGGCCCGCTCGGTGGTGCCGGTGGCCTTGGCGAGGAGGTCGAGGTTCTCGGTCATCTGGCCGATCGGGTCCGCGGCGTCGGCGGGGCGCAGGTTCAGGACCGGTGCGATCTCTCGCATCTGCTTCACGGCGGCGGCGGGCAGGTCGGTGGTGGCGATGATGAGGTCGGGCTTCAGGGACGCGATGGTGTCCATGCTCGGCTCGCCGCGTGTACCGACGTCCTTGGGGTCGTTCTTCAGCGGGGCGGCGGTGTCCCAGGTCTTGTAGCCCTTGACGTCGGCGACGCCGGTCGGGTCGACGCCGAGCGATATCAGGCTCTCCACGGCGTTCCACTCGGTGCCGACGACCTTCTTCGCCGGGCCGTCCAGCTGCACCTTCGTGCCGGTGCCATCGGTGAGGGTGAGGGACCGGGCGTTCTTCTCGGCGTCGTCGGCGGCGGGCTCGGTGGTGCCGCAGGAGGACAGGGCGAGGGCCGCAGCGGTGGCGGCCGCCGCGGTGTACAGGAGGCGTCTCATGAGGTGGTGCTGAGCCTTTCGCTTCGCGAGTGGTGGCGGCCTATGGCGCGGGTACGCAGGTGACCGGTGAGGGGGTCGGAGTCGACTTCGATGCGGATGCCGTATGTCTCGGTCAACCGCTCCGGCGTCAGTACGTCTTCGGGGTCGCCGTCCGCGACGATCCGCCCCGCGTCCAGCAGCAGGACGCGGTCGGCGATGGCGGCCGCCTGGTCGAGGTCGTGCAGGACGGCTCCGACGGCGATCCCGTGCGCGTCCGCCAAGTCCCGCATGAGGTCGAGGAGTTCGACCTGGTAGCGCAGGTCGAGATGGTTCGTCGGCTCGTCGAGCAGGAGCACGCCCGTCTCCTGGGCGAGACAGCCGGCGAGCCATACGCGCTGGAGCTGGCCGCCGGACAGGTGCTCGGCCCCGCGTTCGGCCAGGTCCGCGACGCCGGTCATGGCGAGCGCGCGGTCGACCGCCGCCCGACCGCCCGGGTCGGCCTTGCCCCAGCGGCCCCGGTGCGGGTAGCGGCCGAATTCGACGACGTCCCGTACGGTCAGTCCGCTGGGCGTGGGGCGGCCTTGCGTGAGCAGGGCGACGTGCCGGGAGAACTCACGGGGGCTCAGGGCGAGGCCGTCGGTGGCGCCGTCGATGACGAGCGTGGCGGTCCGGGGCCTTTGGAGGCGCGCGAGGGTGCGCAGCAGCGTCGACTTCCCGCTGCCGTTCGGGCCGACCAGGACCGTCACTTCGCCCGGGCACAGCGTCATCGCGGCGTCGTGGACTACGTCGACGCCTTCGTACGCCACGGTGACACCCGTGGCCGACAGTTCATGACCCTGGGGGCGCGTGGCCTCGGCGGTCTCTTCACCTACATGCACGCCGCAGAGGTTAGCTTAGCCTAACTAGTCCGTGAAATGGGGGTGCCGTGTTCGTCTCGCAAGACGGAATCCGGCCTGACTCACATGGTTTCCGGATCCTTGGGGTGATGGCGGGCGATGTTCCGTTCCAGGAGGCGGGTCGAGGCGGTGACGCCGATGCCGTGGGCGGGGTCGACGAACGGCAGTCTGCCGTCGGTACGCTTCAGGTCGGCGAGCGCGGCCTCCATCGCCTCGTGCGCGGCAGAAGAGACAGGGCGTGCTGTAGACGGCGACGTCCACGCCCACATCGGCGAGTTCGGCGAGCGAGACCGCGGGGACTTGCCCCCGGCGATCTGGTTGAACAGCAGGGGCTTGCCGCCGACCACCTCGCGGAGCCGGCGGATACCCGCCACGTCGCGTACGCCGTCCACCAGGACCACGTCCGCGTCGGTGGCCGCCAGGCACCTGGCGCGCTCCATGATGTCCGCCTCGTCCGTCGCGTCCGTCCGGGCCACCACGACCATGTCCGTCCGGGTCCGCAGCACCATCTCCAGCTTGGTCAGGTACTCGTCGAGGGGCAGCACCTGCTTGCCGTCCGCGTGTCCGCACCGGCGGGGCCGCTTCTGGTCCTCCAGGATCACTCCGGAGGCCCCGATCCGTTCCAGGCTCTCCACCACATGACAGGCCACTTCGGGATCGGCGTAACCGTCGTCGATGTCCACGAGCAGGTGGTGCCGCGGAAACGCGCCCCGCAACCGCTGCGTGAACGCCACCATGTCCGGCCAGGCGATGAACCCGATGTCGGGGAGCCCGTAGTACGAGGCGGCGAAGCCGAACCCGGAGACGAACATCCCGTCGTAGTGGCCGGCGGCGACGGACGCGGAGTACATGTCGTACACGCCGATCAGAGGAGTCGTGCCGGGCGCGGCGATCCGGTCCCGCAACTTCGTTCCGTGCTTCAACGCCTGGCTCCTGGTGGTGTGGGGGGCGGGCATGGGGGAACGCATGCGTTTCCCGAGACAGGATGGTTTCGCCGATCGGGCGGAACCCTCCGGCCCACACCCGTCTCACCCTTCCGGTGCAGCACTTTCACCACAGAAACGTCACTGCCACCCTCGACTGTGCTGAGCCCGTCCCCCCGTCGCGCGGGTCGAGGCGATGACGCCGGGGCGCCCGCTTAGGATCCGCTCGTGGCAGACATCTCCGATGAACTGGTCAAGCTGGAACATTCCGCCGAGACAGAACGCGCCAAGCTCGCGGGCCTTGAGGACGAGGAGTATGCGGCGCAGTGGCGCCACTGGAACGACGCGACAGAGCGCTTCCGGGCAGCCGTCACGGCGCACGCTGCGGCGACCGGGCAGTCCCGCAACGAGGTCGAACAGGCGGCGAAGAAGGCCGCGCGACGCGCCGAGGAAGACCCGGTCGAGTAGCCGGTTCGTTGGACGTCAGCCCGCCGTCCGGTCTGGTGGGAATCGAGAGCGTGGAGGCGCCGGACGCGCGCGAGGGCCGGGGCCACGTTGTCCCAGTCGGTGGCGTTCTCGTCCAGCGCGTGCGACATGACGAGCGGCGGGGTGTCCGGCCGGCCCGAGACCTGATCAGCCAGCCGGACCCCTCCGCCGTCGGTCAAGCGGTGATCAACCGTGCGGGGAAGATACCGCCCCCTGTGTTCACCGCGGCGCGCCCGACCCGACCGTCGGCAGGTAGCGGGGTGCTCGCCACGCCTTGAGGCGGTGCTCCACCGCGGCACCCAGGGACAGGACTTCGGTGTCCTGGTGGTCACCGGCCATCAGGAGCAGTCCGACCGGCAGTTCGTTCACGAACCCGGCGGGCACCGAGAGGGACGGGTATCCGGCGACGGCCGCGGGCGTGGAAGAGGGGATGACGTCGTTGTCGCCGCGCGCGCAGTCGGTTGTCCAGGCGGGCGGGTTCGTGGGCGCGGCGATGGCGTCCAGGTGGTGGGCGGCCATGGTCTCGTCGATGGAGCGGCGGGAGAGGTTCTTCAATTCGGCGCGCATCGCCTTGTACGTGGGGTCGGTGGTGGGCGGCGCGGCGAGGGCCCGTTCGAACAGCTCCTGGCCTGAGAAGCAGGTCTGTTCCTCGGGATGGGCGCGGTTGAACTCGATCAGTTCGGCGAGGTTCCGGGGTCCTTCGCGGGTGCCGAGGTAGGCATCGAGGTCGCGGTGGAACTCGCTGAGCAGCGCCGGGAATTCGAGCTCGGCGAGCCGCTCCTGGTACGGGGGTGTCACCTCGACGACCACCGCTCCGGCCTTGCGCAGCTTCTTCGCCGTACGCGTCATCACCGCATCGACGTCGGGTCCGAGGGAGGGCAGGCGCCACAGACCGATCCGCTTGCCGTGCAGGCCGGGGCCGGCTGGGCCCGCCACCGCGTCTTGGAGGTTTGACGGGCCGGGGCGGCTCGACGGGCCGAGGCGGCTCTGGAGGCCCTTGAGGTGCTGGAGGCCCGGGAGGCGCTGGAGGCTCGGGAGACCTTGGAGGCCGCCGGTGCGGGCGCCATTGGCAGGCGCGTCCGTGTGCTCGCTCAGCACCGCGAGCGTGAGCGCGGTGTCGGTCACGTTGCGCGCCATGGGCCCGGCCGCGTCCTGCTCGGCGGAGATCGGCACCACGCCGGACTGGCTGACCAGGCCGAGACTGGGCTTATGGCCGACGACGCCGTTCATCCCGGCCGGGCACACGATGGAGCCGTCCGTCTCGGTGCCGATCGCCACCTGCGCCAATGACGCGGCGAGCGCGGCGGCGGATCCGGACGACGATCCGCACGGATTCCGGTCGAGGACGTACGGGTTGTTGGTCTGCCCGCCTACCGCCGACCACCCCGATGTCGGCTTCGCGGCGCGGAAGTTGGCCCATTCGGACAGGTTGGTCTTGCCGAGGATCACCGCCCCCGCCTTCCGTAGCCGGGTCACCAGCACGGCATCTGTGGTGGGCGGGCTCCCGGCGAGCGCGAGCGATCCGGCCGTCGTCGGCATGTCCCGGGTGTTGACGTTGTCCTTGACCAGAACGGGAATCCCGTCCAGCGGCCCAAGGGTCTTGCCACGCCGGTGCCTGGCATCGCTGGCGGCCGCCTGGCGCAGGGCCGTCGGGCTGGTACGCAGCACCGAGTGAATCCTGGGATCAATGTCCTGAATCCGCCGCAGGTAGGCCCGGGTCAGCGTCGACGACGTCAGGGAACCATCCGCCATACGCGCCTGTAATTCCGGAATCGTCACAGTGTCCAGGTCGACCCCCGGAACGGGGGATGACCCGCCGGTCGGCCGCGGCGAGTCGTCGCTGCCATGCTCGGCGGCTTGCGCACCGGCGTTCGGTACGCCCGTCAGAAGGGACCCCGCGACAAGCGCGGCGGTCATTGCGGCCATGCTCTTCTTCCCCATGAGTGTCAGCGGACTACACGGGCACCATCCGGCGCAAGGGTGCGAGTGCCTGGAAGGCCTCGCCTACGAGGGAACGGTCCAGGCCGCCCACTGGGCACCCGGCACCTCAGGCCGAAGCTGAAAGCCGAGCTCAGAGGGGCGCGGAGCGCGGTATGGTCCCCCGCACGGCAGCCAGAATCGGCCTGCCGCTCGATCGCGCGGACGCGCAGGCTCTTGCCGTCTTCTGCCCCCTCCTGTGCATCCCCAAGGTCCGCGAGCCCAAGACGGCGAAGAACCGGCTCCACATCGACGTCCGGGTGCCAGGACGCGGCAGCCCTGACGAGCGGTGGGCACGGATCAGGTCGAAGTCCGAACGCCTGGTGCGTGCCGGTGGGACCGTCCTGGAGGAGTTCGACGGACACCATGTCGTCATGGCCGACCCGGAGGGCAACGAGTTCTGCGTCGGCTCAGCCGCCGCGTGACGGAGCGACAGGGGCGAGACTCCCCCACCGGCGAGGCGTACAGCGTGCGGCGCTATGGATGAAGTGAAGATAGTCGTCGAGCGTCGGTACGCTCCGGACCCGGTCGACTACGAACGTCTCGTCTCGCTGGTCGAGTCCACCGGTGAACGCGTCGTGCTCACTGAGGCCGACGTGCCGGTGAGCGTGCTGCTTCCCGCGAGGGTGGTTGCCGAGCTGGAGCACTGGGCCCGCGCCGACTGCCCCGCGCCCGCACCGGGGCCCGTCCCGGTACCGATGCCGCGGGATCCGGAGGAAGAGAACGCGGACGCGGACGAGACGGCGTGGGATGTCGGCCGGCTTCGAGTCGAGCCGTTGGCCAGGCCGCGGGAGTACGGCCCCTACAGCCGGTACGTGCGCGCCGATGGCCGACGTGTGAGCTTCGCCCGGGACGGCATGGTGGTGGCCGTGCAGTTGGCCGCCGACGAGGCGGTGTGGTTCGAGAGCAAAGCCATGTACGCGCGCCAGGGGTACATGGACCCCGAGCAGTCAGCAACATTCCAGGAATTCCTGGATCGGCAGCCTCCGGTCGGCGAGCAGTGACCGGCCGCTCGGCGGACAGCGCCGAATGAGGCGGCCGGTCACAGCGCTGCCGCTGCGCCTGCGGGGGCACGGTGGTGCGTGCGTGCCCCCAGCGGTTGCCGGGTGATGTCAGATCACGCGGAACATGTCGGCGGCGGCGTGAACGTCGGTGAAGTCCTCGACGCAGCGGAGGTTGTCGCACAGGGCCTCAAGGACCGAGTCGGCGGCGCACGGAGCACCGACGGCCACGCCGAAGACCCGGAGACCCAGCCGGTGCTTGGCGTCGTTCCAGCCACGCATCCATTCCTCGGTGACGTCGCACTCGTCATCTCCCCCGGGTCCTTCCACGTACGTGGAGTGCGAGGTGTCCACACACGCGATGACGGCGCCCCTCCCGGTGGTCTGCTCCGCCTGGCTGTCGTAGAGCATCAGTTCCCCGGCGGCGTAGCGCGCGGCGAACACCGCGCGCATTGCCGGTTGTTCCTCCTCATGGGTGTACGAGATGACGTGGCTCGGCCGCGCAGACCGCCCACGCCTCAACAAGCACCCAGCGGTGCACCTGATATGTTGCCTGCCAGTACTCAAGCCTCCCCGGCCGGGCCTCAGCCTCCGCCGCGGAGGCTTTTCTCATGTCCGGGCCCGCCCCGGACGCGCCGGGCACTCGCGGGCGGCACCGCGTTCCTGACACGGTCGAGCCCACCCCGAAGTGCCCGAGCACCGCGAGACTCACGCCATGCGAGGGAGATCGATGACCGACGTATCCGCTGTATCAGCCGTATCCGATGCATCCGCCGTATCGGATGCATCCGCCGTATCCGCGCGCCTGGCCGACGCGAGCGACCAACCGATAGCGGAGCGCCTCTGGTTGCTGTTCCAACATGACATGTCGGAGTTCAGCGGTGCTCTGCCCAACCCCGACGGAACCTTCCGGAGTGAACGGCTCCAAGCCGCCTTCACGCAGGCCGACTGGGCGCCCTATCTCCTGACCAGTGGCGCGTGCCCGGTCGGTCTCGCTGTCGTGCGCGGCCTGTCGGCTCCGACGCGCGTTCTGAACAGCTTCTTCGTGGTCCGTGGCGCACGCCGGGCGGGGATCGGGCTGCGCGCCGTCCAAGAGGTCGTGGCGAGACACCCGGGGCCATGGGAAGTCGCCTTCCAGGAGCGCAACATCGCCGCGGTGGCGTTCTGGCGTCGCGTTGCCACCGAGATCGCCGGTGACGTGTGGAGTGAGGAACGCAGGCCGGTCCCAGGCCGTCCGGAACTGCCGCCGGACACCTGGATCGCCTTCAGCGCCCCGGGCCCCCGCTGAGTCCCAAGGCTGAAGGGTCACCGATGCCGCTCACTGAATGCCGTCCAGGAACGGGATGAGCGCGTCGATGAAGGGTTCGTTCCGGTCACCGACCACCATGTGCCCCGCGTCGCCCACATCGACGTACCGTGCGTGGGGAACCCTGTCGCAGAACTCCTCGGCGATGTCCTCGCGCACCACGTCGCTGAGGCCGCCGCGGATGAGCAGGATCGGCACGTCGGCGTGGCGGGCGGCGTCAAGAAGACGCTCCGCCATGCCGGGCGGGTCCGTCCGGTCCTCGAAACTTCTCAGCATCCGGGGGTCCCAGTGCCAGACCCAGCGATCGCCGAGGCGTCGCAGATTGTTGCGCAACCTCTCGGGGTCGTACGGGCGCCTGCGGTGCGGCAGGTGGGCGGAGACCACGGCGGCCGCTTCCTCGACGCTCGTGAAGCCGTCCGGCCGGCGGCGCATGAACTCGACGATCCGGCGGACCCCGCGGGGGTCGGGTCGATGGGCGACATCGACAAGCACCAGAGCGCGAATCGCCGCCCTGGGCGCCTCTCCGGCGGCGAGCAGCGAACTCAGGCCGCCGAGCGAGGCTCCGACGAGTACCGGGCGGTCGCCGAGGTCGGCGACGAGTGCCCGCACGTCCTCGGCGAACAGGTCGAGGTCGTAGACACCGTCGGCCGACCACTGACTGGTGCCATGCCCGCGCAGGTCGGGAGCGACGACCCGCCACCCCAGCCCGGCCAGTCGAGGGCCGGTCCGATCCCAGGCGTGCCGTGTCTGGCCGCCGCCGTGCAGCAGCACCAGGGGCGGCGCGGACGCTTCGCCCCACATGTCCGCCGCGAGCCGGGTCCCGTCCCGGCCCACGAAGTTCCGGGGCCGTGAGGGTGCGTCGGCCGTCATGCCGTTGCCGTCCCTCGGGTCCGCAGCGGTGCCAGCAGTCGGTCGCGGTGGGCGTCCTCGGCCGACGCGGCGAGCGCGACGTCCAGTGCGAACAGAGCGCGCGCGAGGAACTGGTCGTCGTCGATGAGGGCCGCGACCCACTGATGCAGGGCGCCCACGCACGAGGTGCCGACCACGGCCGCCAGGGCATCGGTATGGATGTCGGCGCGCAGGATGCCCCGCGTCTGTGCCTCGGCCATCGCCCGGCGGAGCTGGATGAGCGGACTGCGGTCGAGCACGAGACCGCTCGCCTCCCACTCACGCACCATGCGCCGCGACACCACCGGGTCCTCTACGAACAGACGTACGGTCAACCGCACGACGTCCCGCGGATCGCCGGCCCCAGCACCACCAGCCGGCGCTCAAGCTCGTCCATGAACCCGGCGGCAAGCGCCTCCCAGACCTTCTCGCGCGGCCCGATCAGGTTGTACACGGTGGCCGGGGCGACCGCCGCCCGCTCGGCGATCCGCTCGGTACTGATCACCGACTCCGGACTCTCCCGCAGAAGTTCCCGCGTCGCGTCGAGGATCCGCGCCCGCCGCTGGGCCTTGTGGTGCTCGCGTAGTCCCCCGTCGATCGCCTGCATTCGCGCACATCCCCTCGCGAGAACTTAGAGAGCACCCTAATTTTAGACGGGTCTCTAGGCCTAGGCAAGGGGTTGCCCAACTCGCGGTGGCCAGCGGCTACTTCGGTACCCCCCGAGCGGCGGACGGTTCTCTCAAGGCGGGCGGTGTGCGGTAGGTCCGTAGGGGTCTGTTGGTCGCGGCCACGGCGGTGATCGCCAGGACGGCGGAGAGGCCACCGGTGACCAGGGCGAAGGAGGCCGAGGTGGCCGACGCCAGCAGGCCCCCGCGGAAGTTGCCGAGTTCGGGGCCCGCGACGCCGATGACATGTTCCACCGAGGAGATCCTCCCCCGGTACGCCTCCGGGGTCTCCAACTGGACCAGGGCACTGCGGGTGACCACGGACACGGTGTCGGCGGCGCCCGCCAGCGCCAGGCAGGCGAGTGCCGTCCACAGCTGTCCCGCCAGCCCGAAAGCGGCCAGCGCCAGCCCCCATGCGCCGGCGGCGGCCAGCTGGACGAGGCCGCTGCGGCGCCGACGTGTCACCGCTCCGGAGAGGAGGCCGGCCGTGATGCCACCGACCGCGACGGCCGAGAGAAACAGGCCCAGATTCTGCGGATTGCCGTCGAAGCGGGCCTCGTTGACCAGCGGGAAGAGGGCGATGGGCATGGCGAGCAGCGTCGCGGACAAGTCGGTGGCCATCGAGCCCCACAGGGTCGGGCGACGCAGGACGAGCCACTGGCCGCCGCGTTTCGGCGGGCGCCGGCCGAGGCGCCGCGACCAGCCCTCGCCGGCGCGCTCCGGCCGGCACCGTCGTGCGCCACCCGTCGCGTCGGTGCCGTCCGGCCTCATGACCGGCAGGCGGATCGCCGTGAGGACCGAGATCCCGGCGGCTGCGACCTGTGCGGCGTAGGCGGCGGGCAGGCCCCAGCGGGCGATGATCAGTCCGGCCAGGGCGGGCCCGGCCAGCATCGCCGCCTGGAAGGAGACGTTGGTCAGCGCGAGCCCGGCGGCGACCTGGTCGGGCGGCAGCAGCCGGACCGGGAAGGTGCGCCGGGCCGGGGCGCCGAGCGCGTTGCAGGCGGCGCCCAGGGCGACCAGGGTGAGCAGCAGCAGTACGTTGCGACTGCCGGCCAGCGCCTGGCCGCACAGCCCCGCCGCGGCGGCCAGTTGGCCGGTGGTGGTGGCTCGCACCAGCGCACGGCGGTCGACGGCGTCGGCCAACGTGCCGCCGAGCAACCCGAAGAGCACCATCGGCAGGCCGGTGGCGAGCCCGATGGCGCCGGTGCCCACCGGGCTGCCGGTCAGGTCCCAGACCTGGGCCAGCACCGCCACCGTGGCTATCTGCCCGCCGAGTTGGGAGGCCGCCGAGCCGATCCACAGCTCACGGAACGGCCGACTGCCCCGCAGCGGACGGACGTCGACGAACCAGCCGCGCACCCTCATCCCGGTGGTTCGACGAGGTGGTGGAGGACCCGCTGCCGCATCGAACGGCTTTCCAGGGCCCGCCGCAGCTCCTGGACGACGGCCGTCATCGCGTACGGGATCTCCGCGTCCAGCTCGGCCACGGCCGCGTGGGTGGCGCGCCACTCGGCCGCCAGGAACGGCACCAGCGCTCGGCCGCGCTCGCTCAGGTCGATCCGGCGCGTACGGGCGTCGGGCCCCGGCTCCGAGGTGACCAGGCCCTCCTTGCGCATGGCTGCGATCGTCTGGCTGATCGCGGAGTGCGAGCGGTTCAGGGATTCGGCCAGTTCGCGGATGGTCAGCGGTCCGGTATGCGCGAGCCGGATCAGCGGGTACGCGAACCGTGGCCGTACACCCTTGATGCCACGCTCGATGTAGACCTGCTCGATCTCGGCGTCCATGGTGGCCAGCAGTTCGTGCAGGGACTGCCAGGGGTCGGGCAGTGCGGTGGGATCGGAGAATGTCACAGCGCTAATATAACAGGACTAATATAACAGCGCTGTGATACTTCACCCCCACCCCCGGTGTCCGTCAGTCCGGCTGCCCGTGGGCGGTGAAGAAGCTGACGAGGCTGTGCGGGGCGCCGTCGTCGAGGCACATCTCGTGGACGCGGGAGGCCTCGGCGGCAGCGGCGGCACTGCGCGGGAAGAGAGCCTTCTCGTACGCGGTGAGTGCCGCTTCGATGTCGTCCGGGTGTGCGGCGAGGGCCTCGCCGAGTTCCGCGCCGTCGTACATGGCGAGGTTGGCCCCCTCTCCGGACGGGGCCATCAGGTGGGCGGCGTCGCCGAGCAGCGTCACGCCGGGCACGCGGCCCCAACTATGCCCGGCGGGAAGTGAATTGACGAGGCGTGGAACCGGCGCGGTGTCGCTGTCCGTGATCAAGGCGGTGAGTTCCGGGGCCCAGTCGTGGAACTCCGCGGCGATGCCGGCCTTGGCCGACTCGGCGTCGTTGAAATCGATGGCGCCCACCCACTCCCGGGGCTTCTTGAGCGACACGTAGGCATGCAGGACGCCATTCGGCTCCCGGTGGGCGGATATCCCCTGGCCGGGGGCGAGCGCGAAGAGCGAGCCGGCGCCGACGGCCCGGGCGGAGGCCGGATGGCGGGTGTCCGCGTCGAACAGGTAGGTCTCGATCAGGGTCGTGCCGACGTACTGGGGCTCGGCGGCGGACAGCAGCGGGCGGATCCGCGACCACGCGCCGTCCGCGCCGACCAGCAGGCCGGTCCGCACGCTCGTCCCGTCCGCGAACGCCACCTCGTGCCGACCGCCCCCGAGAATGCGGGCCCCGGTGACCTTGTGCCCCCATTGGACCGTGCCGGCGGGCAGCGAGTCGAGCAGGATCTGCCGGAGGGCCGCGCGGGGCACCTCAGGGCGCCCGCCGGTACCGTCGTCGTCACGCTCGTCCAGCAGGACCTTTCCGTTCTTGTCGAGGACGCGCGACACCTCGGCGCCCTGGTGAATGATGCCGAGGAACTCCTCGAACAGCCCGGCCGCCCGGAGCGCCCCCTGACCGTTGTGGTCGTGGATGTCGAGCAGACCGCCCTGGGCGCGGGCCGACGGCGACGCATCGGCTTCATGGACCGTCGCCGGAATGCCGTGCACGTGAAGGACGCGGGCGAGCGTCAGCCCCGCGAGCCCCGCGCCGATGATCGTGACCGGAGTGGCCATGGTGCTTGCTTCCTTCCTGATCGCGGACCGGTGGGCGGACGCCCGACGGAACACCACTGAAACATTCTGGAACACCGTTCCAGCCACTCCACTGTGGAACGGCGTTCCAGGCCTTGTCAAGCTGGAACGCCGTTCCAGGGCGGCTAAAGTGGAGACATGGCAACCAATCCGCGCCGTCCGGAACAACGACAGGAACCGCTCTCGCGGGAGCGCATCGTCAGCGCTGCCGTGGAAATCCTCGACACGGTGGGCGAGGGCGGACTCACCTTCCGCGCCCTGGCCAAGCGCCTCGCCACCGGCCCGGGGGCGATCTACTGGCACGTCACGGGCAGGACCCAACTCCTCGGCGCCGCCATCGACTCCGTCATCGCCACCACCATCACCGACGACGACGCCGACGCGACGCCGCAGGAAGCGATCCGCGCCCTCGCGCTCGGCGTGTTCGACGCCATGGACGCCCACCCGTGGGTCGGCACGCAGCTCACCCACGCCCCTTCGCACTCACCGATGCTGCGGGTCTTCGAGCGCATCGGCCGCCAGGTCCAGGCGCTCCGCGTGCCCGAAGCCGCCCAGTTCACCGCCGCGTCCGCCCTGATGAGCTACATCCTCGGAGTGGCGGGCCAGAACGCCGCCAACACGAGAGCGGTGCGGCCGGACACGGACCGGACCGAGTTCCTCGACACCGTGGCGGCCGCATGGGCGCAACTCGACCCCGACGAGTACGCGTTCACCCGAAACGTCGCCGGTCAGCTGCGAGAGCACGACGACCGGGAAGAGTTCGTGGCCGGCATCGACCTCATCCTGACCGGAATCACCGCTCTCCAGCGGCCGACCGGTTGACGCCGACGCTGATACCAGGACATCGCCGAAACGGCGTGCCCCTCGCCGCCCTACGCACCCGGGACCCCCCTCATGACCGGCCGCCCCCTGAGGACGCCCCACCGAGCCCCTCCCGGTCGAAGGACGCGTCGACGACACACGCCTGGACGATCCGTACCTACTGACCACACCCCAACGCACCTGGCCCGGCGGCGACTTCAGCAGCGGGCGGTCAACACCCGCTTAGGGGGTCACGTTGGCGGCCAGGTCCGGGTCCGGGTTCGAGGTGTCGTGTCGTGTGAACACCCACAGCGCCAGTCCGAGGCAACTGAACGCGGCGCCCAGCGCGCAGACGGCCCCCCAACCGGCTGCCGTGTACAGGGAGGTCGCGGCGATGGCGCCGGTGGCGCTGCCGATCGAGTAGAAGACCATGTATCCGCCGATCAGCCGGCTGCCCGCGTCCGGGTGCAGTGCGTAGATCAAGGTCTGGTTGGTGACATGGACCGCCTGCACGGCGAGGTCGAGGAGAACCACCCCGAGGAACAGGGCCCAGAGCGAGCCGCGAGTGAAGGCCAAGGGCAACCACGAGGCGGCGAGCAGCGCCAGGGCGATGCCGGTGGTCCGCCGGGAAAGCCCGCGGTCGTTCAGGCGGCCCGCCACGGTCGCGGCCAGCGCGCCGACGACGCCGATCAGCCCCAGCGCTCCGATCGCGCTGTGCGACAGGGAGTACGGGGCCTCGCTGAGCGGCAGCGCAACGCTGCTCCACAGAGTGCTGAAGGCAGCGAAGATCAGGAGCCCGAACAGGGCCCGCAGTCGCAGCAGCCGCTCTTGCGCGAAGAGCGTGATCGTGGACCGCAGGAGCTGTCCATAGCGCAAGGGGGCGGTCGGGGAAGCGTCGCCGTGGCGGCGTGGCAGTACGCGGTACAGGACCAGGGCGAGCAGAGCGGTGAGCGACGCCGAGGCGAGGTAGACCGAACGCCAGCCCGCGAGATCGGCCATGAGCCCGGATGCGGTGCGGGCGAGCAGGATTCCGGTGACCACGCCGCTGGTGACCACACCAACGACCCGGCCGCGCCCGGCGGGAGGGGCCAGTGAGGCCGCGAAGGCCACCAACGTCTGCGTGACGACCGCGAGAAGCCCCGTCGCGGCCATGCCCACGAGCAGGATCGCCGCCGTGCGAGCGGTGGCCACGACGATCAGCGCGACCATCAGAAGCAGCAACTGGGCCCCTATGAGCAGCCTGCGGTCGGCCACGTCGCCCAGCGGCACGAGGAAGAAGAGGCCCAGCCCGTATCCGACATGGGTGAGGGTGACCACGCTGCCGACAAGTGCCGGGCTCATGGCGAGGTCGCGGCCCATGGTCACCAGGAGCGGCTGGGAGAAGTAGACGTTGGCCACCGCGGCCCCGCAGGCGACGGCGAACAGCATGACGACGCCACGGGACAGAGCCGACGGGGGACTCTCCTCACTTCGGGCGTCGGTCCGTCCTGTCACAGCCTCACCGTTGCAGGACATCCGCACCCCTCCGCATACTGGTTTCATCTTGCCACCAATGGCCGATGAGGGTGACGGTAGCCAGGTTGGTAGCATGTTGCAACCAGCATGGGGAGGAGTGAGGGAAGCCATGGTGACCAGGACGCGCTTCGATGACAGTGAGTGCCCCGTCGCCCGGTCGGTGGACGCGATCGGCGACTGGTGGTCCCTGCTGATCGCGCGGGACGCCTTCGACGGAAGCCGGCGCTTCGGGGAGTTCCAGCGCGGCCTTGGCGTGGCGAAGAACATCCTCACCGCGCGCCTGCGCACCCTGGTCGCCGGAGGAGTCCTCGAATCCGTCCCCGCCTCGGACGGGAGCGCCTACCGCGAGTACGTACTCACCGCGAAGGGCAAGGCACTCTTCCCCGTCATCGTGGCACTGCGGCAGTGGGGCGAGCAGAACTTCTTCTCCCCCGGCGAACCGCACTCGGAGTTGGTCGACCGCCGGCAGGGACAGCGTCTGCGCCCCCTGGAAGTGCTGTCCGCGGACGGACGACGGCTGGACCCCGATGACACCACCGTCCACAAGCTTTCCGCCGAGTGATCCCGGCGGAGGCACAGCGCTGACACGGGCGCGGCGGCACGGCCACGGCCGGCGGACAGGCGCGCCCGGCCGCCGGTCAGTTGGTCTTGCGATTCGCCTACAGCCCCAGGGCCGGGGCCAGGCACGGATAGAACTTCCACGGGCCTTCGGGGTTGTACGACCTGCCTGCGCCTCCCTCAGTCACCAGCCAGGCGGTTACGCACGCAGCCCGGTGACCCGTTCTCAAGCGGAGGCGACTGAATGCTTCGGCGTTGGAGGGGCATGCACAGCATGCATGCCCCATGCCGAACCGGGAGACTCGCCATGAGCCCGCACGAGCAGTGCCCTTACCAGGACGGCAGGGTGGTCATGGACCCCGCCTTCAAGGCTGACGCGCCCGCGCGGTACGCCCGGCTCCGGGAGCTCGGCCCCCTCCACCCGGCTGAGTTCCACCTCGGGCTGAAGGGCTGGGTGGTCGTCGGATACGACCTGGCCCGGGAGGCGTTGACGCATCCCGCCCTGCTGAAGGACGCCACGCCGGCCGCCGAGGCGCTGGCCGCCGCCGGCTACGTCCTGAACCGGCCCTCGGTCGGACTCGGCGCGCAGATGATGGAGGCCGACCCACCCGAGCACACCCGCCTGCGCCACCTGGCGTCGGCCGCCTTCACCCCGCGTCGTACGGCCGACATGGCACCGCGCGTCGAGCAGATCGCCCACGACCTGATCGACGCGATGCCGCCGTCGGGTGAGCTCGACCTCGTCGAGGCGTTCAACGCCCCGCTGCCCGCCACGGTCATCGCCGAACTCCTCGGCATCCCGGAGCAACACCATCGGGACTTCCGTCGCTGGTCGGGCCAGGCGCTCCGGGTGGCCTCCGCCGAGCACCGACCTGCACTGGCCGGTCTGCACGGGCTGCTGGCCGAGCTGATCGCGGACAAGCGCCGCCGACCGCAGGACGACCTGCTGTCCGCTCTGGTCGCCGTGCGCGACCAGGACAACGGCCGGCTTTCCGAGGAGGAGCTGGTCGGCACGGCCATGATGCTGGTGGTCGCGGGCCACGAGAGCACGGTGAACCTCCTGGGCAACTCTGTGCTGGCTCTGCTCCGACACCCGGACCAGTTCCGGCTGTTGCGGGAGAAGCCCGAACTACTGCCCGGCGCGGTGGAGGAGTTCCTACGGTACGACACCTCCGTCGAGCGCTCGACGAGTCGCTACGCGTCGCAGGACCTCGAACTGGGCGGGGTGCCGATCCCCCGCGGAAGCATGATCGTCGTTGCTCTCGGTTCGGCCGGGCAGGACGCCCCACAGGCGGACGGCGACGCCCCGGCGGCACTCGACGTGACCCGGCCGAACGCCCGCCACCTGGCCTTCGGACACGGCATCCACTACTGCCTGGGCGCGCCACTCGCCCGCCTGGAGACATCCATCGCCCTGCGTGTCCTGCTGTCCCGCGTCCGCGACCTGGAACCGGCCGCTCCGCTGGACTCGCTCGACTGGATCGGTTCCGGCATCATCCGCGGCGTACTGTCGCTCCCGGTGCGCTACCGCGTCGCCTGACACCGATCGGCCCTTGCCCTGCAAGCGGTTCAGTCGGATCCGCCCTGCGACTCACACTTGTGCGCACGCGCGCCCAGCTCGACCGTCTCGGCCTGGCCGACCTCGCCCTGGACCGCGGCCCGAGCACGCTCAGCGGCGGCCGGGCCGTCTCCCTCGGCCTCGCCGCCCAGTTGCTCAAGCGCCCCGACGTACTACTGCTCGACGAGCCGACGAACAACCTCGACCTGGTCAGCGCGGGCCAGTTGGAGAGCGCCCTCAACTCGTACCAGGGCGCGTTCATGGTGGTCAGCCACGACGAGCGGTTCCTCACCGCGATCGGGGTGAACCGCTGGCTGCGGCTGGCCGGCGGAGAGCTCAAGGAGACCGGAGCCTTCGTGGTGTGAACCGTCGACGTGTGAAGTGGCCCGCGCCGCGGCCGTGGGGAGAACGGCGTCGGCAAGTCCCCCCTGCTGCGGTCCTCGACGGGCTCGGCCTCGGTGCGCTCGGCCACGAGCGCGCGTTCGGTGGCCGCCAGCCAGTCCGCTACGGCGGCAACTCAGCGCCTGCCTCGGCGAGAAGCGCGCCGAGCGGGAGCCTGAACTGGAGGAAGCCCTGGGAACCGGCCCGGGCGCGACACATGTGACTGGCTGAACGACATCTCTGTCCCCCAAGGAGTGAGAGAGCCGTCAGTGCCTACATGCCTGAGCACCTTTGCGCTTAGGGTGAGGAGTGAACACGCTCGGTGAACCATCGGGCGTCCACACTCGCAGCAAAGGAGTGAACGGTTGTGAGCAGCCAGTCAGCCGCCACCCTCCGGTCTCGGTACGTGCAACAAGCCGCGTCGGATCTGGAGGCGAACCGCAGGCGTCAGGAGGAACTGGCACGGAAACTGGAGCTGTTGAAGCAGGAGGAAGCCCTTCTGTCGGACATCCTCAACCTCGCCGAGCGGTACGAGGGATTCGCCGATGCCCTGCGTCTGCCGGAGCAGGCACAGGATGAGCCAGTCATCGCGAAAGCGAAGCACCGCGACAAGACCGGTGCGTCCGCACAGCGGTCGACGTCGCGCAAGAGCAAGCCGGCTCCCGCGGGGGGCAAGGCGAAGGATGGCGCGAAGGGGAAGTCGCGCGAGCCTCTGCTCGGGGACCTGCTGATGGATCTGCTCGCCGGTCATGAGGACCCGCGACTGGCGAAGGAACTGCGGGACGAGCTCCTGGAGAAACACCCGAGCCGTAATCCGACACCGCAGGTGGTGCGGAATACCCTTGAGTCCCTGGTCGCCAAGGGGCGCGTCCAGCGCCACAAGCAGCAGCGTTCGGTCATGTACACCGTCGCGGAGTCGGCCGACGCCGGCTGAAGACGGTTCGGCGTGCCTGCATACGTTTCTCGCCGGAGAGGGCAGCGGGCACGTTCGGGAAACGCGGTGGAAGCTCAGCCGCCGCAACCGCCGTGGGGCGTGTGGGATACACGCAGTGGCGCACTCTGCCGTGTGCGATAGCGTCACGGCCGTGCCGATCAACTCTCCTACCGCCGCCCCGGGTTCCGCCGAGGGCGCCCAGGCATCAACGGGTCAGGGACGCGTCGCTCGGCGGGTCGTCGACTTCGTGGTCCTGCTGATACCTCTCCTCACCTTCGCCGTCCCCGTGATACTGGTGCGGGCCGGACTGATCGGCGAGGGATTCCTCTTCCTCAACATCGTCTCGCTGGTGGTCTGCGCGACGGTGGCCGCCTATGCCCATATGGGCTGGCACGTCCGCCCGTACGACGACGACCTGCTCTCCGCCCGCACCCTCACCGGTCGGCGCACCGTCGACCTCGCCCAGCTCACCAAGGTCGGCCGCCTCGAAGTACCGGGCCAGACCCGGAACGACGACCGGTTGATCCTGACGGACGCGCACGGCGTGCGGCTCATCGCGCACAAGCTGCGGGGCGGCGACGAGACCGTCGACGCGCTGGTCCGCCGCGCGCTCATGAGGCGGCGCCAGGGCGCGGGAGTGGTCGTCTCCGACCGCGCGGCCGAGCGTCTGGACCTGCGGGCGGAAGTGGCCCGCCCGCACGGCCGGCTCCGGGCAGGCCGCAAGATCCGCGAAGGGCTCATCGGATTCCTGCCGCTGCTGAGCGTATTCGTACTGGCCCCCGTGTCCTTCGGTCTCGCACTCCTGGCCTGGTTCCTCGCCGCCGCCGAGTAAGGCCGAGCAGGGCGGTGGTCGGGCGGGACGCGGATGTCTGATGCGTCCCGCCCGCCCTGCTGTGTCCCGCCCGCCCTGCTGCGGTGCGGTGCTGTCAGGACAGCTGGCCGGCCTCGTAGTCGCCGCCGGGGCGCCGCACGATGACGTTGAGGCGGTTGAAGGCGTTGATGACGGTGATGACGGAGATCAGGTCCGCGAGCTGGTCTTCGTCGTAGTGCTTCGCGGCGTCCGCCCAGGCCTCGTCGGTGACGCCGCCGGGCGTGTCGGCGACGCGGGTGCCCTGTTCGGCCAGTTCCAGGGCGGCGCGCTCGGCATCGGTGAACACCGTCGCTTCCCGCCAGGTGGCGACCAGGTTGATGCGTACCGCGCTCTCCCCCGCCGCGGCGGCTTCCTTGGTGTGAATGTCGAGACAGGAACCACAGCCGTTGATCTGGCTCGCGCGGATCCGCACCAACTCCTGCGTGGTGGCGGGGAGAGACGAATCCAACAGGGTTCTGCCGGCGGAGATGAGGTGTTTCAGGAACTTCCCCGCCGAGGGGTTGCCGAGATAGTCGAAACGGGCTTCCACTCTGGTCTCCTTCACTGCGTCCGGTGTGACACCTCCTCGACGACGCAGCCCCGTGGGATGTGAGGGCCTTCTGCGTGTGACGTGCGTCTCTCTCTCATGGGCGTGCCGATGCAGCCGTAGGTCTCACATTCCGGGGCGCTGTCTCGTCGTACTGGTGAAAGCAGTCGTACGAGCAGTCGTACGAGTGAAGGCAGACGCGACCATGGGAGTCGGCGGCACCATGACCACCCGAACCAACAGCACCCCGTTTGAGGCGAGGCACGACCTGGCCGCGATCACGAGCGAGCGGCGTCAGCTGATCAATCTCGCGTACCGGCTCCTGGGCTCCCTGGCCGACGCGGAGGACGTCGTGCAGGAGACGTACGCGCGCTGGTACGCCATGTCCCCGCGGCAGCGGGAGGGGATCGAGTCTCCCGGTGCCTGGCTGACGAAGGTCGCCGGTCGTATCTGCCTCGACATGCTCGGTTCGGCACGTGCCAGACGGGAGAGTTACGTGGGTGAGTGGGTCCCCGAGCCGCTGCCGGACCGTACGGAGTGGATCAGCGGGCGGTCCGGCGCCGCGAGCGCTGATCCGGCCGACCGGGTCACGCTCGACGAGTCGATCGCGATGGCGTTTCTCGTCGTGCTGGAGTCGATGAGTCCTGCCGAGCGGGTGGCGTTCATTCTTCACGATGTCTTCCGGTATCCCTTCGCCGACGTGGCGGAGGTCGTGGGTCGTACACCCGCGGCATGCCGGCAGCTGGCTTCTTCCGCTCGCCGCCGCGTTCACGCCTCGCAGGGGCTCGCGACGCCCAAGGCTCGGCAGGCGGACATCGTCAGGGACTTCAAGGTGGCCTGGGAGGCCAAGGACGTCCGGGCTCTTGTCGGACTCCTCGATCCGGATGCCACGGCGGTCGGTGACGGCGGCGGCCTGGTCAGTGCGGCGCTCCGTCCGGTTGAGGGCGGCGTCCGGATCGCGCAGGCCTTGGTCGAGATCTTCGACACGGCGGCGTCGGAGGTGACGTTCCTGGAACGCACGGTCAACGGACAGCCCGGGCTGGTGGCCCAGCAGGACGGCGTGACCATCTCGGTGATCGCGTTCGATGTCGTGGGCGACCGGATCAAGCGCATCTGGGCGGTACGCAACCCCGACAAACTCCGTCCATGGACGACAACGACGTCCCCCTCATCTCACACCTGACCCGATGGCTTTGGAGCGAAGTACATGCGTCTGCGGATCGTCACGATCAACGTCCAGAACAACGAGGGTGACCCCCGGCGCCTGGGGCTGCTCAACCAGGAGTTGCGCCGGCTGGCCCCCGACCTGGTCGCACTGCAGGAAGTCGTCGACGGAGGCAGCCCACGGCACCTCGACGCGCTGGTGGCGGGCACCGGCCTGCACTGCACCCATCAGTCCGAAGCGATGTCCTACGCACCGCCGTTCGTCGATCGCTACGGCGGCAACGCGGTCGCCACGCGCTGGCCGCACAAGGTCGTGGAAGTCCTCGATCTGCGCCTGGCCGGTGCGGGTGACGTGCCCTGGTGCACGCTCGCGGTCAAGGTTCCGCTGCCCGGCGAGGGCGAGCTGCTGTTCATCTCCGCCACCGCGTCATGGCGGTTGGACGCCGAAGCCGTCCGTGAACAGCAGGCCGTAGCGCTCGGCGATCTGGACGCCCGGCACCGCACCGACCTTCCCACGATCATCGCCGGTGACTTCAACGCGGGCCCCGACGCGGCCAGCATCCGCTATCTCACGGGGCGTCAGTCGCTCGCGGGGCGCAGCGTGCACTACCACGATGCCTGGGAGGTCGCGGGTGAGGGGCCGGGACACACCTGGAGCGTGGAGAACGAGAACGCCGCCGCCCTGTTCGACCAGATCGTGCGCCAGCCCGGGCACCGGCGCCGGCTCGACTACGTGTTCACCGGTTCCTGGCACGCGCATCCCAGGGCACGCTGCGAGATCCGTGCCGCGCGCCTCGCCTTCGACCGGCCTGTCGACGGGGTCTGGCCCAGTGACCACTACGGGGTCGTGGTCGATGTCGAGATCGGCAGGGACGAGCGCCGGCTCGAAGGCTGATACGTAGCCGATACACAGCCGCGTCACCGCGGAAGCACGGCCCTGACCGGCCGGAAGCGGCGCCCCCCGAGTGTGTGGACGTACCCGATGTCCGGCGTACGTGTATGTGGCTCAGGGAGGCGGTCGCCGTGTTCACACGTGCCGTGCATTCTGTCCGTGTCGCGCTGAGGAGACCCCTGCCGGGGCGCCCGGCAGTCGTATGGGCCCTCGCCGCGGCGCTCGTGGCGGGTGGGACCGGCGGCCGACTGGTGTTCCCGGAGGGCGGCGGGGGTGAACGTGGCGGCGTCGTGCGGCTGCCTCGGGCGCCTGAGCGCGTCAGGGACGGGCTCGACCTGCCGTGGCCGAAGGAGGGCCAGGCGGCCGTGGCGGTGGAGAAGGTCGGTGTCCTGGGGGCCGAGGGGACGAGTCGTCCGGTGCCGATCGCGAGCGTGACGAAGGTGATGACCGCGTACGTGGTCCTCAAGGGGCACCCGCTCGACGCCGGCGAGGACGGTCCCTTGATCAAGGTCGACGAGCGGGCCGCGGCGGAGGCGCACTCGTCGAGCGAGTCCACCGCGCCGCTCGATGCGGGGCGGCGCCTCTCCCAGCGGAAGCTGCTGGAACTGATGCTGCTGCCGTCCGCGAACAACGTGGCCCGGCTGCTCGCCCGTCGGGACGCCGGCAGTTGGCCATGAAACTCCTCAACCCCCGTGCTCTGCGCTGGAAGATCGCCGCCCTGACGGCGGCCGCCTGCTGCGCGGTCGCCGCCGTGATCGGCCTGCTCGTCCACGACGCGACCGCCGAGCGCAATCTGCGGACGGGACGCGATCGGGCGTACGACCAACTGCGCGACGCCGAGAAGGAGTACGCCCGCACCGGCGAACGCCCGGCCGCCGCGGAGCTCATGGCCCCCGACGACGTGCCCGAACCGCTCGCCCGCGGCCTCGCCGCCCGCGACGCGTCCGGCGCCTACGCCGACTGGTACGACAAGAAGGACCCGAACTGGTACTGGATGTGGGCGGCCGTCACCACCGGCGACCGTGTCCTGGCCGTCCGCACCGATATGAGCGGCGAAGTGCGCGGCCTGCAACTCCTTGACCGCAGCATCATCAAGGCCGTCCTCGCCGCTCTTGCCGTGGTCGTCCCCCTCGCCGCGCTCGCCACGGAACCGATGAACCGCCGACTGCGCCACGGCGCCCGTACCGCCCGTGAGATCGCCGGAGGCGACCTGGACGCCCGTATCGGCCGACGCGGCCGGGCCCGTGACGAGATCACCGAGATGTCCGCCGCCGTGGACAGCATGGCCGCCGCGCTTCATCAGCGACTGGGGACGGAGAAGCGCTTCACCGCCGACGTCGCCCATGAACTGCGGACGCCGCTGATGGGCCTGGTCACCGCCGGCGGGCTCCTTCCTCAAGGCGATGAGGTCGCCGACCTGGTCCGTGCGCAGATCCATACCCTGCGCGCCCTGACCGAGGACCTCCTGGAGATCTCCCGCCTCGACGCCGGGGCCGAACAGGCGAGGTTCGACGACGTCCCCCTCGGCGAACTGGTCACCGACGTGGTCCGCCGCGGCGGAACCAGCACCCACGTACACCTTGAGGACACCGACGCCCCGCACACCGTGCGCACCGACCCGCGCCGGGTCGAACGCATCGTGACCAACCTCGTCGCCAACGCCCACCGCCACGGCGTGCCCCCGGTGCGGGTCACCGTGACCGGCACACGTATCACGGTCCGCGACCACGGCCCCGGCTTCCCCGCCGATCTTCTGACGCACGGCCCTCAGCGCTTCCACGTCGCGGCCGCGGAACGCGGGCACGGCCACGGACTCGGCCTGACCATCGCCCTCGGGCAGGCCGCGGTGCTCGGCGCACACCTGACCCTCGCCAACGCTCCCGGCCAAGGAGCTGTCGCCACCCTCGAACTGGCCACCGCCGAGCCGGTCGACGGCCCTGCCCAACGGCCCGTCGAACGCGCCGGGCGGGGCGGCCGTGAGCGTCGGCCGCCCCACCCGGCGCCAGGTTCAGACCGCGGCCGGGAAGCGGTCCCATACGCGGTGCTCGCCCAGCAGCCGCGCCACCTGTTCCAGCACGCTCGCTCCGTCGCCCGCGAGCACCACACCCGGTGCCGTGTCCGTGATCCCGGCCGCTTCGAGTGCCGTCTGCGCGCCTCCCCAGCCGCCGATCGCCTTGCCGTGGCGGAACGCCTCCGACACCATCAGCAGGACCCGCGGGTCGATGGCGGCCCCGGGGCCCGACGGCTCGCCCGCCTTGGCGTCCCTGGCCCCATAGGCGTCGGCTCCCGGCACCGGAGCGCCCGCGAGCAGCAGGACGTCGAATTCGACGGAGCGCGCGTTGGCGAACGTGCGCTGCACGTCGAGCGCGTCCTGCCCGGTGCCGAGGCGGCCGCCGGTGGGGGCGATGATCAGCGGGACCATGCCCGCGGCGAGCACCGAGCGGCGTACGGAGCCGAGTCCGTCGAGGTCGCTCTCCCCGTCGGTGACGATGCCGACGATGCGGCCCTCCACGGGCCAGGTCCTGCCGATCTGGGACAGCGCGGGGCTCGGCTCGGGGTCCGGGAGGTTCTCGGTCGGCTGCGGCGCGGGCAGGCCGAGCCCGGTCGCGACCTGTCGGCACAGTTCGGGGTCGATGTTGGCCAGGACTTGCAGCGCCCGCTCCTTGATGGCCTGCTCGTAGCACTTACTCAGTTCGAAGGTGTAGGCGGCGATGATGTGTTCCTGCTCGACGGGCGTCATGGAGCGCCAGAAGAGCCGGGGCTGACTGAAGTGGTCCGCGAAGGACGCCGGGGCTTCCCTGACCTTCTTCGCGGCGGGTACGTCGACGGGCACCTCGACATACGCGCCGTTCTCCGCTCCCGCGAGGAACGGGCAGCCGCCGTCGAGGGAGTTCGGCCGGTAGGGCGCGGTCCCCGCGTGCACGGCGGTCTGGTGCATCCCGTCGCGGAACATGTCGTTGACCGGCGCGTGGGTGCGGTTGATGGGGAGCTGCGCGAAGTTGGGGCCGCCGAGCCGGCTGATCTGCGTGTCCAGGTAGGAGAAGAGGCGGCCGGTGAGCAGCGGGTCGTCGGTGATGTCGATGCCGGGGACGAGGTGGCCGGGGTGGAAGGCGACCTGTTCCGTCTCGGCGAAGAAGTTGGTGGGGTTGGCGTTCAGGGTGAGCAGCCCGATGGGCTGCACGGGCGCCAGTTCCTCGGGCACGATGTTGGTGGGGTCCAGCAGGTCGATGCCCTGGAAGGTCTGCTCGGGGGTGTCGGGGAAGGCCTGGATGCCGAGTTCCCACTGCGGGAAGGCGCCGGCCTCGATGGCGTCGGCGAGGTCACGGCGGTGGAAGTCGGGGTCCATGCCGTTGGTGATCTGGGCTTCCTCCCAGGTCAGGGAGTGCACGCCGAGCTTCGGCTTCCAGTGGAACTTGACGAGGGTGGTGGCGCCCTCGCTGTTGACGAGCCGGAAGGTGTGGACCCCGAAGCCCTCCATCATGCGGTAGGAGCGCGGGATGCCCCGGTCCGACATGTTCCACAGGGTGTGGTGTGCCGCTTCCGTATGCAGGGTCACGAAGTCCCAGAAGGTGTCGTGCGCGCTCTGGGCCTGCGGGATCTCCCGGTCGGGGTGCGGCTTCCCCGCGTGGATGATGTCGGGGAACTTGATGGCGTCCTGGATGAAGAAGACCGGGATGTTGTTCCCGACGAGGTCGAAGGTGCCCTCTTCGGTGTAGAACTTGGTGGCGAATCCCCGTGTGTCGCGCACCGTGTCCGCGGAGCCGCGAGAGCCCAGGACCGTGGAGAACCGTACAAAGACGGGTGTCTCGGTGTCCTTGGCCAGGAACGCCGCCTTGGTGACGTTCGCCGCCGTCCCATACCCCTTGAAGACGCCGTGCGCCGCGGCCCCGCGTGCGTGCACCACCCGCTCGGGAATGCGTTCGTGATCGAAATGCGTGATCTTCTCGCGCAGGTGGTGGTCCTGGAGCAGCACCGGACCGCGCGCGCCGGCCTTGAGCGAGTGGTCGGTCTCGTACAGGCGGGCGCCCTGCGCCGTGGTGAGGTAGGCGCCGCTCTGGGCGCGCGCGTGGGCCGGAGCACCGGTGGGCTTGCCCGTCGGGGAGACCGCTTCCGGGGACTCCTGGTCGGGCTTGGGAGGCAGGGGCTCGTGCGGCGTGGTCGGCTCGTCGACCGACGGCGGCTGCGGGGTCGGCGCTCCCGGGATGTCGTTGCGGTTCTCGTCACTCATGGGCGCTCCAGTGGTGAGGGAGGGGGGTGTCACAGCCATGGCCTCGGGAGGGCGGGCCCAAACAGGCATACGCCCGTCCAGGGGTGGTCCGGTGGGCCTGCCGCCCCGTGTGCCCGAAGGCCACGGGGCGAAACGGAAGAAGTCTTCTCTGTAGCGGAAGAACTCTTTCCCATGACGGAAGAAGGCTTCTCCGCAGCGAGAGACTCCTCAGCCGATCAGGCGGCCAGGCCGGCGTACGCCGGGGAGGCCGCGCCCGTGAGCTGGGCGCGGGCGGAGGCGAGGGCCGCGTCGAGAGTCCGCGTCCCGGTGGACACGCAGAGCGTGTACGTGACGTCGTCCAGCCGGCGGCGGACCTCTGTGGAGTCCTCCTGGGCCTGCCGGGCTCGCAGCGTCGCGTGGGTCTTGAGCAGGTCGTGCACAAAAGAGGGGTGCGGCTTGAGCACGTCGTGGTCCTTCCATCCGGTGCGAGGAATCGCTGTTCTGGTGCGGGAATCGCCGTTCGGCTGCCCCTTGTGCCCCCTCGGTCGGACGGTAATCACAGAATTTCGGCCGACTGCGCCGCAGAGCGATTGGGGACTACCGGCGAGTTTCTGTCGGCGGTCGCGGGGCAACCGGTAGACAACAGCCGTTAAGCACCGCGCAGCAATTCATCAATTGCGAGCCGAGATGCGACGTCATGGAGGTCAGACATGCTGAAGGCCATTGCAGACGTTCTCCGCGCTGTCGGCGGTGCCATCGCCACCGTGGTGACGCTTCCGTTCCGCGCCATCGCGCGGCTCTTCGGCGGAGCTTCCGACACCGCCCACGGTCACCACTGAGCGCCCTTCGGCACGAGGTCATCCGCTGACTCCACGTGCCGGTTTCACCTGCCTTGCCGCACCGCTGTCGCCGAGCAGCCATAAGGCGCATACTTGAATTCATTCAGAGGGTCGGAGGATCCAATGATCGCACTCGGAATCATTCTGCTCGTCATCGGCCTCGTAGCCGGTATCTCCATCCTGTGGACCATCGGTCTCATCCTGGTCGTCATCGGCGCGGCCCTGTGGGTTCTCGGCTCCGTCGGCCACGCCGTGGGTGGCCGACGGCACTACTGGTAGCAAGCCGGCAAAGCCGAAACGGGTCGACCGCCGGCTCGAGAGCCGGCGGTCCCACCGCGGACCGCGGTGTGAGATGACTCAGTGACCCGTGTCCGCGGCCAGATCGGCGCGGGCCGATTCGAGGCACTCACCCACGAATTCCGCGTAGGAGGCGAGCACTTCGGTGCCCGCCTCCACCATGGCGTCGAGCAGCTGGGGACGGTCGGTGAGGGCCGTCTCCAGCATTCTGCGTCCAGCGCGATGTGGCCGACGTCCACGACGACGTGCTCGTCCAGGAAGGTGAACCGTGTGGGGTCGTCGTCCATGGTGCGTCGGCAATTGACGACCAGGTCGACGGCGAAGCCCGCCGAGAGCTGCTCCATCTCGTAGAGCGCGGCGACGGTGCACACCGGCTCGTCGCCCGCGCTGAGGCGCTCGAACAGCGCGTTGTAACGTGCGGCCGAGGCGAGCGCGGGCGTGTTCTTCAGGATGTCCTCGGTGTCCAGCACGGCCCCGCCCCTGGCGCCCAGGAACGAGGCGGTGGAGCGGGCGTCGTCGACCATCAGCAGATCGTGGCCCGTCTCGCCGCGGGCGTGCTTGACGAGACCTTCGCCGACGGAGTCGTGGCCCGCGTCCTGGGCACGGGTACCGGCGGTCTCGATGACGCGCCGCATGTCACGGGTGACGTGGACGCCGTGCAGGCAGTAGCGGTAGCCACTGAAGGAACAGCGCGGCGTCGATGTGCGGTGAGCTCAGTTCCAGGACGGCGGGGTGGTCGGCGAACGCCTTCCTCCCCGCCTCGGCGCGCGCTTCGTATCGCTCTAACGCAGAGGGCATCCGCGATCTCCTCCAAGAAGGCGGGAAGGCCGGACAACGTGGCCTTCCGGGACGGCCGGATGGTTGCGGCCCCCGAGTGTGCGCCGGGTCTCTGACAGGCACCTGACCCATACCTGACACGTGACCGTGTCTGACCCGTACCTGACGCCGACGAGGCGGTCAGAGGCTGGTCAGCAGGTCATCGAGCGGGGCGGGGACGCGGTCGGACGCGAGGGCCTCGACGAGGACGCGGCCGTAGTGGATCTTGCGTCCGCTCTTCGTGCCGAGGAAGCGCCGCAGCTGTTGCCGGGGCGTGCGGTTCCGCTGTGCGGGCTGGTTCAGGAAGGTCCGCAGAGCACGCAGGTCGCCCTCCGCCTCGACGAGCTCCCGCACCCGTGCCGTGCCCAGCGCGCGGATCAGCTCGTCCTCCAGGTCCGCCGCGCAGACGAAGAACTCACCGGTTTCCTGTGCCGCACCGGCCGGCTCCAGGCCGCGGACGTAGTAGCGGCGCTCCGCCTCGTCGCACAGGCCCGCGAGGCGCAGGCCCAAGCCGGTCGGCCCGAGGAGACCGGCGAAGCGGCCGACGCTCATCGCACCGCCCATCGGCAGGACGCAGACCCCTTCGGCCGCCAGGTCCCGGCCGCGGCTCGCGGCCAGCGCGTCGACGGCCGCCGCGTCGCTCGGCCCTTCGAGCAGGACCACCGCCCGCACGGACAGTCGCGCGGCCAACTCGCGCGCCCGGGCGCCGGGTCCGCCGGCCGCCCACGCGATGATCGCCTCACGGAACACCCCCACGTCAGTCATGCCCGTGAGTCTCCGCCCTTTCCGGCGCCACCGCAGGGATTTTTCGCCGCCGCGCCGTTCGGCTGTGCGTGGCCGGATCGAGGCCCCGCGTCCCTGGGGCAACTCCGGCCAGAGGCACAGGCGTTGCGGGCCCCCTCCCCCGCCGGCCGGGCGCCTGAGAATTACGTACGCGACTCCAACGCACCGCGCCTCACGCCCACTTGAGCCCGGCCGAGACACCCGCCCTCTCACCCCGAAAGACACCTACGGGCGGTCCCTGCCCCGGATGGAGGAGGGGCGCACCACACGTGCCGGGCGAAGACCGGCCACCCGTACGGACACCCTCATCCCGTCACGCACGATTCGAACTAAACAGACAACACTGGCGAATTGCCTTAAACTAGTCCGAGGGTGGGCGTCACTGGTCATAGTGACGAAGTCTTAATCTATTGAGGAGGCATAATGCTTGCTCAGCACACAGCGATTCTCGTCACTCCGACGGATGCCACGGCACTCGGCACGACGATGGTGGAGCCGGAGGCCGACCTGAGCGACGCGCCGGTGTACAGCCCGCAGGCGCAGGCCCAGCTCCTCCTGCTGGCACTTCTTTCGCCGAAGCAGCCGAAGGAGCCGAAGAACAAGTGAGCTCCGATCAGTCGCAGGCCGCTTACGCTGCGTCAGCGGCTGACCTGGCTCTTCGTGCCCTCGATGCCCTCCATGGCATCGAGGGCACGGCCATGGTCGCCGAGCACGTCGAAGGCGCCGACGATCCCAAGGCGGCCCTCGCCGCGATCCGCGTCATCGGCGCCGACCTCTTCGCCCCCTGCCTGCTGGGGGACGCGGTGTTCTCTCCGCAGGACGCGGCGGCGGTCGCGCAGTCCTTCACGGTGTTCCCGGCCGCGGTGAGCACGCCTCCCCCGCCCCCGGCAGGGGCCCCCGAGCCGTGGCTCGTCGCCTGGCGTGACTGGGCCACCGCCACCCTGCTCGCCCGCTTCACCGGCCCGGCCGCCACCGCGAGCGCAGAGCCGGTCGACGCGCCCGGCACGCCCGGCACGTTCGACGGCTCCGGAACCGAGCCAAGCGAGGGCGTTCTCGCTCCGCGGCCCGCCGAGGCCCCGGCACTCTCCGAACCGGACCACCACAGCCCGGCCACCGCAACCGCCCACGCCACGGCCACAGGCACCGGGACGAGCGCAGGCCCCGACACAGGGGCCGGCTGGCAGCGCTGGTCCGTCCGGATGGGACAGCTCTCCCCCTCGCCCTGCCGGGGCTCGAAGGACCGGTCCGGGACGCCGCCCGTGCCGCCCCGCTGGCCCTCGCGCGTGGCGCCACCCGCACCGTGCTGCGCCGCGACTTCCCGACCGCCGCCCGGATCGTGCGCTGGCTGGCCCTGCTGAGCGCCGAGGGCGTGCCCGTCCCCTTCGACCCCGCCCCACTGGTCGAACACCTGCGCCTGCACGGCGGTGGTCCGCGGCTCGCGCTCGACGTCGCGATCGCCGAGCGGGTGCTCGCCCTGCCGCCGCGGAAGGATCAGGAGACACCATGACGGCGTCCGTGACGCAGACCGCGCACCAGGTGAGCACACAGGCCCTGGCCTGGCTCCACACCCACCGCGAGCTCGGCGCGCTGCCCCCCGACACCACCGCCGACCTCGGCGACCCCGACAGTGTCTACAAACCGCTCGGCGAGGCCGCCCTCGCCGCCTCACTCGTGCTGCGCGAGTCGGCGGCGGGCAGTACCACGCTGGGCATGGCCCACGAGCTGATGGCCTTCTGCTGGCGACAGCTCGGCGACGGCGACATGCTCTACGAACGGCTGCTGCGGCACTCGATGACGACCGACCCCCTGGAGACGTACGCGCCCTTCGCCCGCTGCGGCTTCCGGCACGAACCCCTGGAGCGGCTGCTCGCCCACACCAGCGCCCTGCGTTCGTTCCGGGGCGTCGAGATCCTGCCCAACCGCAGGCTCGCCGTCGCCAACGCGGCCCGCGTCGTGGGGCTCGACCCGGGAAACCGGGACTACGACTGGGCGGCGCTCACCCGCGCCACCTGGCTCGGCGGCACTCCCGAACCCTGGCTCATCGACTGGATGGCCGGTTACTGCGTCACCCACGCCGTCTTCCACCTCACCGACTGGGCCGCCCGCCCCGACGGCCTGCCCGAAGACCTCGCCGCGTACGTGTCGGCGTGGCTGCCCGTGTGGATCGACATCTGGGCGGAGATCGAGCAGTGGGACCTCGTCGCCGAGCTGATGATCGTCGGCTGCTGCCTCAAGGAGCCGTACTGCGACCCGGCGGACTGGGAGCGGCTGGCCCGGGTGCAGCACGCGGACGGTCTCCTGCCCCGTGACGGCGACCCCGTCGCCGAGGACCCCGAGCGGCGGTTCCAGGACCACCAGCACACCGCCGTGGTGGCCGCGGTCGCCGGAACCCTCGCGGTCTCCCGCACGCTGGGCGGGGCGGCGGGTGCGCGGTGAGGTTCCGCGGTCGCCGGCGCGAGGGGCGCCCCGAGGAGTTCGTGGCGGCACCGGGCAGCCCCGCCTGGGCGGCCGGTCTGCTCAGGTCCCTGCGCGGTGCCGCACCCGGTGCGAGCACCGTGGCGCTCGCCGTCCGGCACGGCCCCGAGCGCGCCCTCCTCGCCACCGGCGAGACCGCGTGGCGCGGCGGCACGCCCGCCGACGCCGACACCCGTTTCGAGATCGGTTCGCTCACCAAGACGTTCACCGGCCTGCTCCTGGCGGAGATGGTCGCGCGCGGCGAGGTCGCGTACGACGATCCCATCAGCCGTTTCCTGCCCCGCACCGCGAGGCCGCAGCTGCGGGGCTCGCCCATCACCCTCCTCCACCTCGCCACCCACACCTCGGGCCTGCCCCGGCTTCCTCCGGGCCTTCTGCGCAGCGGCGCGCCCGCCTGGTTCAGCAATCCCTACGCCGGTTTCTCCCCCGACGCGCTGCTCGGCGCCCTCGCCCGCACGCGACCGCGGGCCGCCCCCGGCACGCGCGTGCGCTACTCCAACTACGGCGTCGGCCTCCTCGGTGAGCTGCTGGTCCGCGCCGCCCACGGCCCCGGCGGCGACATCGCCCCGCTGCTCGCCGAGCGCGTACTGGATCCGCTGGGTCTGGCCCGCACCAGCTGCGCCGCCGACCAGCCGCAGGCCACCGGCTACTGGCACGGCCGGGCGCGCCCCCGCTGGCAGATGGCCACCATGGCGGGCGCCGGGGCCGGGCGGTCCAGTGCCCGGGACCTGCTGACGGTCCTGGACGCCCTCTGTGCCCCCGGCGCCGTACCGCCGGCGGTTCCCGGCACGCTGCGGGCCGCGCTCCTCGATGTCACCGTGCCCCGCATCGCGCTGCCGACCGCCGGTACACGGATCGCGCTGGTCTGGAACATCCGGCCCCGCCCCAGCCACGACCTCTACCACCACTCCGGCGGCACCCGGGGCTTCACCTGCTTCGCGGGGTTCAGTCCCCAGACGCGGGTCGCCTTCGCCGCGCTGGCGAACACGAGCCCGTCGCTGTCCGGCGGCTTCATCCAGCGGGCGTACCTTGAGCTGTGGGCGCTGGCCCAGCACGGCATCGTCCACCGGGAGAGTTAGCCGGTCCCGGGCGGCGTGCGCGCCGAGGGGTGTCCGCCGTCCCGGCTCGGGACGGCGGATGAAATCATCGGGGGATGTCTGACGTGATCATCGCCGCCTGTGACGGAGCGGCCAAGAAGAATCCCGGGCCCGCGGCCTGGGCCTGGGTCGTCGCCGACGCCGAGGGCCGCCCGCAGCGCTGGGAGGCCGGGCCGCTGGGCCACTCGACGAACAACGTGGCCGAACTGACCGCGCTGGCCGAGCTGTTGGAGTCCACCGACCCGGCGGTGCCGATCGAGGTGCGGATGGACAGTCAGTACGCGATGAACGCGGTCACCAAGTGGATCGCCTCCTGGAAGCGCAACGGCTGGCTGACCGCCGCGAAGAAGCCGGTCGCCAACAAGGACATCGTCGTACGCATCGACGCGCTGCTCCAGGGGCGTGCGGTGACGTTCCGGCACGTGGCCGCCCACCAGGTGGGCGGCGACCACCTCAACGCGATCGCCGACGTCGCGGCCAGCGACGCCGCGACGACCCAGCAGCCCGCCGGCACCGCCCACGGCGCGCTGGAGATCCCCGAGCCGCGCGCGGAACGGATGACCGCCGCGCCCGCGAGCCGCGCCCCCAAGAAGAGTGCCGCCCGCGCGAAGAAGACCGGCCCGGGCCCCGTGATCAAGGCCAAGTTCTCCGGCCGCTGCCACTGCCAGAAGCCCTACGCCGCCGGGGAGAAGATCGCGAAGAACGCGCACGGCTGGGGCCACGTGGAATGCCGGGATGCCGGCGACTGAGCCGCCGGGTTTCCGCAACAGTTCGGCAACCGACACTTCCCGGCCACTTCGAGGGAATTAAACCTGCTGGTTTCGGGCAGGGGTTCCCCTCGGACAGGCATCGCGCGGGAGGAACCAGAGGGGGGAGGCTCATGCCGGCGCAACAGACACGGCTGAGTGAGGGGCCGCCTGGGACAGTCACCTTCGACAAGGAGCCCAGCGCGGTCACCGAGGCACGGGACCTGACGCGGGATTTCGTCGCCGGGCTGAGTCCGGCCGTGGGCGAGCAGACCGCCGCGAGCGTCGAACTCATCGTCTCCGAGCTCATCACGAACGTGGTGCGCCATGCCCGCGGCACCTTGTGCGCGCTGCGGCTCCAGGCGCTGCCCGACGCCCTCACGGTCACGGTGTCCGACGCGGACCCGCGGCCGCCTCGGGAGCGGACCCCCGATCTCTCGGGGGAACGGGCGGGTTCGGCTGGCCCATGGTGCGCAGTATGGCCACGGACGTCAGTGTCACGCTCGGTGCCACCGGCAAGACCATCCGCGCGGAACTGGCGAGGTAGCTCTCCTGGGGTGGGGCTGGCCCCAGGCCGAATTCGGGGGCGGACCGCAGTGAGGCGCGGGTGGTGTCGCGCCTAGCGTGCGGCTCATGAGAATCAACGCGTGTTCACGGGTCGCCGTCGCCGCCGCGGCGATGCTGGCCGTCGGGGCGGGGACGCTGCCCGCCGCCGCCTCGTCGCCGGCCGAGCCGCTCAAGCGGTACTACGACCAGGCCGTCGACTGGCACGGGTGCACCCTTGGCCCCGATGACGCCACCGGGCGGAAACTCGACGCCGCGGGCGCCCGGTGCGCCGACATCACCGTGCCCCTCGACTACTCCGACCCGGGCGGGCGGACCCTCACCGTCGCCGTCTCCCGGCTGCGCGCCACCGATCCCGCGCACCGCGTCGGCGCGATGCTGCTCAACAACGGCGGCCCCGCGGCGCCGGGCCTCGCAATGCCGCCCGGCATGGCCGAGTTCATGGGAAAGACGGCCGGGAAGTTCGACCTGATCGGCATGGACCCGCGGTTCGTCGGGCGTTCCACGCCGCTGGACTGCGGCTGGGACGTCGGCTCGATGATCTTCTCGGCCGGCCGTGACCGGTCCGGGTTCGAGCGGTCCGTCAGCCGTGGGAGGGACTTGGCCGAGCGGTGCCGGCGCACCAACGGCGACGTGCTGCCGTACGTCACCACCCGCAACACGGCCCGTGACATGGATGTCGTCAGGGCCGCGCTGGGCGAGAAGCGGATCTCGTACTTCGGTTACTCCTACGGCAGTTACCTCGGCGAGGTCTTCACCGAGCTGTTCCCCGGCCGCACCGACCGCATGGTCCTCGACGGAGTCATCGACCCCGCGAGATACAGCCAGACGCTCCTTGCGGACTCCACCTCGGCCAATGAACGGGCGCTGCGCGCCTGGGCCGCCTGGGCCTCCGCGCGCCACGGGACGTACGGCCTCGGCGGCACCCCGAAGGCCGTGCTGGCCACGGTGGACCGCATCGAGGAGGCCGCGGCCGAGCAGCCGCTGCGGGTCGGGAGGTTCCGCGTCGACGAACACTTCCTGCCGATCGTCTTCTTCGGAGGTCTCGGCAGCGATCTCGACGCGGCCCGGGGCGAGCTGGCCACCGCGACCCGGACGCTCGCGCGGGCCGCCGAGGGTGAGCGGGTGCAGCCGGGGCCCTGGCTGACGGAGATGCTGACGGCCATGGCGACCAAGGCGGGGTCGCACCAGGGCAGTGCGCAGGCGGCCATTCTCTGCGGGGACGTCGCGACCCGGCGCGGGGCCGAAAGCTACTGGCGTGCCATTCAGGGCGACCGGGAGTCGGCTCCCTTCGCGAGTCCGCTGACGCACAACATCACGGCGTGCGAGTTCTGGGACCGCCCCGTCGAGTCACCGACCGTGGTCGACAACGACGTGCCCGCGCTGCTGGTCAACGCCACGGGTGACACCCGCACCACCTACTCCGGGGCACGGCAGGTGCGCGAGCAGTGGTCGCGCTCCCGGCTGATCACCGTGCCCAGAGCCAACCAGCACGGTGTCTACGGTGACTACGGCAACGCCTGTGTGGACCGGCGGGTGAACGACTACCTGGCCACGGGCAAGCTGCCCGCACGCGACCTCACATGCGGCGCCGTGTAGCCCGCTGCCCCTCCTGAAACCGTCTGAGCGGCCGCGTCCCTGTCCCACGAAGGCGCGGCCGCTCAGCTCACATGTGGCACCGCCCACTGACCATCGGCGGCACCTGCCAGGTTGTCACCCCTGCACTGCACGTGTGCCCACCTCGGGGACGCTCACACCTGGTGCCGAGCGTTCTCCTCCGCCAGCCACGTGCTCCGGCCGGACCACCACTCTCAGCCGCGGCAGCCCGATGCGGGGCGCGACGCACTCGTTCGCGTCGGCCATCCTGGTCGTCGCCCGGACCACCTCGCAGGGGAGCGCCGCCAGCGGGTTCGTGGGCGAGCCATGGTCCGTGGTCTGGGTTAGCTTCCAGCCAGTCCGGTCTGTGGCCCTATTCCGGGAGGATCCATGACCTCGCGTCTCAACCCCTACATCTCCTTCGCCGGTGACGCCCGGCAGGCGATGGAGTTCTACAAGGAAGTCTTCGGCGGCACCCTGGTGCTCCACACCTATGCCGAGTTCGGCCAGACGGACTCCCCCCTGGCCGACAACATCATGCACGGCATGCTCGAAACACCCCGGGGCTTCACCCTGATGGGCGCCGACACCCCCTCGGACGACCACAGGCCGGGCAACAACATCTCGGTGAGCCTCAGCGGTGACGACGACGCCGAACTGCGGGGGTACTGGGAGAAGCTTTCCGCCGGCGCCTCGGTGACCGTGCCGCTGGAGAAGCAGATGTGGGGTGACGTCTTCGGCATGTGCACGGACCGCTACGGCATCACCTGGATGGTCGACATCACCGGACAGGGCGGCTGAGCGCAGGCCGTCGCGGGCGGCCTGCCACTGCCGTCAGACCGAGCCGAGGTCCGAGGAGTACCAGTGCTCCGGGCGCAGGTGGTAGACCGCCTGTTCGCCGTGCTCCTTGGAGGCGAGCTCCACGTACGCGTCGACCTTGTCGGCCGGGAGGTAGCGGGCGGCGATCTCCCGTAGTCGGTCCACGGTGGCGTCCTCGGTGCGGACCACGGGGCCCTCGACGGAGACGTAGCGGACGGTGGGCTCCACGCGGTCGACCATCAGGGAGAAGCGGCCGGCGGCGGCGATCAGGCGGCCCTTCTTGGAGTCGCGTCCGGTCATCACCCACAGCTCGCCGCCGGGAGCGTACTGGTACCAGATCGGGAGGGTGAGCGGTGCCCGCCCTTGGTCCGAGGCCACGGCCAGGGCCCCGATGTGGGGTTCGGCCAGGAACTGCTCGCGCTCTGCGACGCTGAGGGGCATGCGGTTCTCCTGTTCTCCAGCGGTTGGGGCCGTGCTGGTGCCGTCTTACCAGGCGGTGCCGGATCGGGGCATCCGGCTCTCCCGGCATGCCGGAACGTGTGTCCTGGCACAGGCTGGATACGCGGTCATCGCACGGACCACGCAGGACGAGGGAGCAGAGCCTCATGGGAACCGAAGCGTTCCACTCGGAAGTACCCCTGACGGTGAACGGCAAGCCCTGCCGTATCTCCGTCGACCACCGCTCGACGCTGCTGGACGTCCTGCGCGAGCAGCTGGGGCTGACCGGCGCCAAGAAGGGCTGCGACCACGGCCAGTGCGGTGCCTGCACCGTCCTCGTCGACGGGCGCCGGGCGAACAGCTGCCTGCTGCTCGCCGTGGCGCAGGAGGGGTGCGACCTGACCACCGTCGAAGGTCTGCGCGCGGCCGACGGTGAGGGGCCGCACCCCCTTCAGCGGGCCTTCGTGGAGCGCGACGCCTTCCAGTGCGGCTACTGCACGCCGGGGCAGATCTGTTCGGCCGTCGGCGCCATCGCGGAGGCCGAGGCGGGCCACCCCTCGCACGTCACGGACCCGCAGACGCCCGCGGACTTGGCCGTGGAGCTGACCAGGGACGAGATCCGGGAGCGGCTCAGCGGCAACCTGTGCCGCTGCGGCGCCTATCCGCACATCGTCGAGGCCGTGGAGGACGTGACCCGGTGAAGCCCTTCATGTACGTACGCGCGCACAGCGTCGAGGAGGCGACCGCGGCGCACGCGGGCCGCCCCACCTCCCGCTATCTGGGCGGCGGCACAAATCTCGTCGACCTGATGAAGCTCGGCGTGGAGAGCCCCCGGACGCTGATCGACGTCAGCGCCCTGCCCCTGGACGCGGTCGAGGAACTGCGCGACGGCTCCGTGCGCGTCGGGGCGACGGTGCGCAACAGCGACCTCGCCGCTCATCCGCTGGTGCGCGAGCGCTATCCGGTGCTGTCCCAGGCGCTGCTCGCGGGCGCGTCGGGTCAGCTGCGCAACATGGCGACCACGGGCGGCAACCTCCTCCAGCGCACCCGCTGCCCCTACTTCCAGGATCCGGGCAAGCCGTGCAACAAGCGTGCGCCGGGCACCGGCTGCGGGGCCCGGGACGGTGTCCACCGCGACCACGCGGTCCTCGGTCAGTCGCCGCAGTGCATCGCCACGCACCCCTCCGACATGGCGGTCGCGCTCGCCGCGCTCGACGCCGAGGTGGAGTTGTACGGGCCGGGCGGCCGGCGGACCGTGCCCGCGGCGGAGTTCCACCGGCTGCCGGGCGACCGCCCCGACCTGGACACCGAGATCAGGCACGGCGAACTCATCACCGGCGTCGTGCTCCCGCCGGAGACCGCCGGCCTGCCCTGCGCCTATCGCAAGGCCCGCGACCGCGCGTCGTACGCGTTCGCGCTCGCCTCCGTGGCCGTGGTCCTGGACGTCGAGGGCTCCGTCGTACGCGAGGTGCGGATCGCGTTCGGCGGCCTCGCGCACCGGCCCTGGCGTGCGCGGCGGGCCGAGCGGGCGCTGCTGGGCGGCGCGCCGAGCGACGAGGCGTTCCGGCGGGCCGTCGAGGCCGAGCTCGACGCGGCCGAGCCGCTGCGGGACAACGCGTTCAAGGTGCCGCTGGCCCGCAATCTCGCGTGTGACGTCCTGCGCCGCCTGGCGGGCAGACCCCCGGCTGTCTGACTCGGTCCCCGTCGTCCCGCCCCTCCTCCGCCCTCCCAGGGAGAACACCTCATGCCGGACACCACCAGCGTCAGCGCTCTCGGGGCGCCCGCCGAGCGCAGGGAAGGCCCCGCCAAGGTCACCGGGGCCGCCCGGTACGCCGCCGAACACACGCCCGACGGGTGCGCGTACGCCTGGCCGGTCCCCGCCACGGTGGCGCGCGGTGAGATCACCGCCCTCGACGACACGGCGGCTCTCGCCCTGCCCGGAGTCGTCGACGTGCTCAGCCATCTCAACGCGCCGCGCCTGGTCGAGCCGGAGGACGCGACGCTGGCCGTGCTCCAGGACACACATGTGCCCCATCGCGGCTGGTACGTCGCCCTGGTGGTCGCCACGACGCTGGAGGCCGCCCGTGAAGGCGCCGCAGCCGTCGAGGTCACCTACGCCGAGGAACCCCACGACGTCACCCTGACCGCCGACCACTCCGACGCGTACGTGCCCGAGGACACCGACGGCACCTCGGGCGAGCACGTCCGCGGTGACGCCGACGAGGCGTTCTCCTCCGCGCCCGCCCAGGTCGACGTCGTCTACCGCGTACCGCCGTTGCACAACCACCCCATGGAGCCGCACGCGGCGACCGCCTCCTGGGAGGACGGGCGGCTGACGGTGTACGACTCCAGTCAGGGCGCGACCACCGTGCGCGACGTCCTCGCCGGCATGTTCGCGCTGCCCAAGGAGCGGATCACGGTCGTCTCCGAACACGTCGGCGGCGGCTTCGGTTCCAAGGGCACACCCCGGCCGCATGTCGTGCTCGCCTCCATGGCCGCCCGCGTGACCGGGCGGCCCGTCAAACTCGCCCTGCCCAGGCGGCAGTTGGCGACCGTCGTGGGCCATCGCTCGCCGACGCTCCAGCGGGTGCGGCTGGGCGCGCGGCCGGACGGCACGCTGGTCTCCGTGATCCACGAGGTGGCCTCGCACACCTCGCGCGTCAAGGAGTTCGTGGAGACGGCGGCCGCCGTCACACGCGTCGTGTACCCCTCGCCGCACGCCCGCACCACGCACCGCGTCGTACCGCTCGACGTGCCGAGCCCCTCCTGGATGCGGGCGCCGGGTGAGGCGCCCGGCATGTACGCCCTGGAGTCGGCGATGGACGAGCTCGCCGTCCGCCTCGACATCGACCCCGTCGAGCTGCGGCTGCGCAACGACACCCGTACGGAACCCGACAGCTCCAAGCCCTTCAGCAGCCGTCACCTCGCCGAGTGCCTGCGGGAAGGGGCCCGCCGTTTCGGCTGGTCGACGCGTGACCCGCGGCCCCGCTCGCGCGCCGAAGGACCCGTCCTGATCGGCAGCGGTGTCGCCTCCGCGACGTATCCCGTGCTCGCCTCGCCGTCCCGGGCGAGCGCGCACGCCTACCCGGACGGCAGCTTCGTGGTCCGTGTCAACGCCACCGACATCGGCACGGGCGCCCGCACCGTGCTCGCGCAGGTCGCCGCGGACGCGCTCGGCGTTCCGGTGGAGCGGGTACGGGCCGACGTCGGCAGTAGCGACCTGCCGAACGCGCCGCTGGCCGGCGGCTCCTCCGGCACGGCCTCTTGGGGATGGGCCGTCCACGAGGCCTGTACACGGCTGGCCGAGCGCCTCTCGGGGCAGTACGGGCAGCAGTTGCCGCCGGAGGGTGTGGGCGCCACGGCCGACACGGCGGGCACGGCGGACGCGGACAGCGAGTACGCGCGCCACGCGTTCGGCGCGCACTTCGCCGAGGTAGGTGTCGACATGGTGACCGGCGAGGTACGTGTGCGCCGCCTACTGGGTGTCTACGCGGCCGGGCGCATCCTCAACGCCCGTACGGCGCGCTCGCAGTTCGTCGGCGGGATGACCATGGGTCTTGGGATGGCACTCACCGAACACAGCACCATGGACAAGGCCTTCGGTGACTTCGCGGAGTCCGACCTCGCCTCCTACCACGTACCGGCCCACGCGGACGTGCCCGCCATCGAGGCGCACTGGATCCAGGAGGACGACCCCCACCTGAACCCCATGGGCAGCAAGGGGATCGGGGAGATCGGCATCGTCGGGACGGCCGCGGCCATCGGCAACGCGGTGCATCAAGCGACGGGCGTACGGCTGCGCGAGCTGCCGCTCACGCCGGACCGGGTGCTCGCGGCCGCCGAAGGCGTCCTGTGACAGCCACCGGGCCGGCGTGTCGTCAGGCGGCGGCTCCGGCCCGGCTCTGACGGGTCCAGGCCAGCAGTTCCTCCGCCGTCCAGGTCGTCACGACGCGCTCGGCGGGGACACCGCACTCCTCGGCCCGCGCGCATCCGAAGATCTGCCAGTCCAGCTGGCCGGGGGCGTGCGCGTCGGTGTCCACGGAGAACAGGACCCCCGCGTCCACGGCGCGGCGCAGCAGCCCGCGCGGTGGGTCGAGGCGCTCGGGACGGCTGTTGATCTCCACCGCCGTGCCTGCCGCCGCGCACGCGGCGAACACCTCGTCGGCATCGAACGTCGACTCGGGTCTGCCGCGTCCGGTGACGAGCCGGCCGGTGCAATGGCCGAGGATGTCGGCCCGGGGGTTGCTGACGGCGGCGACCATGCGGCGGGTCATCGCGGCGGCTTCCATGCGCAGTTTGGAGTGCACCGACACGACAACCACGTCGAGCCGGTCGAGCAGTTCGGGTTCCTGGTCGAGGGAGCCGTCGTCGAGGATGTCGCACTCGATGCCGGTGAGCAGCCGGAAGGGCGCCCAGCGGGCGTTGAGGTCGGCCACCACCTCCAGTTGCTCGCGCAGCCGCTCCGGGGAGAGGCCGCGGGCGATGGTGAGCCTCGGTGAGTGGTCGGTGAGCACCGCCCATTCGTGGCCGAGCGCCTGTGCGGCCCGACCCATCTCCTCGATGGGGCTGCCGCCGTCGGACCAGTCCGAGTGCAGGTGGCAGTCGCCGCGCAGCAGCGCCCGCAGCTCGGCGCCGCCTTCGGCGAGCGGGTCCCCCGCCTCGCCTTCGAGCCGTTCGAGATAGCCGGGCACGTCACCGGCGAGCGCCTCGCGGATGACGCCGGCGGTCTTCGGTCCGATCCCCTTGAGGGACTCCAGCGTGCCGTCGGCGGCGCGCCGCGCGGCCTCGCCGTCGGGCAGGGCTCCGATCACCGCGGCCGCGGTGCGGAAGGCTCGCACCCGGTAGGTCGGGGCGCGGCCGCGCTCCAGCAGAAAGGCGATCCGTTCCAGCGCCTCCACGGGCTCCATCGGCACCTCCGGCCGCCGGTCTCCATCGACGGCGTACGCGTCCTACCAGCGTCACCCATGACGGGCCGCGCGGCACGGCGAGCCGGCCGCGCGGCCTGGCGCCGGGGGAAGCGCGTACGCCGGAAAGGTCGCCCTCAGGCAGTGGGCTCGTCCGGCTGCGGGTCGTCGGTGGGCGAGGCGTCGGCTTCGGCCGAGCCGCGTCGGCCGGTGCCCGCCTCGTCCGTGTCGGGCACGTCGTCGTCCGCGTCGTCGGGGCCGTTGCCCGTGGTGGACGCCTTCTCGTCCACCTCCCAGGGGTCGGGCTCGTCCGAGGCCTGCTGGTCCGGCAGGTCCCTGGGCACGGGTGGGCCGTCCTGGCCCGGCGACGGGGGGTTCCGCTCGTCCATGGGGTCCATGGGTGGTGCTCCGTTTCCTCGTGTTCTCTGTGCGTTCTCTGTGTTCTGTGTGTTCTCTGTGCCCGGGTGCGCCCCGGTGCGTGCGGCGGGGCCTGCCTACTCGACGACGACCCGCACCGTGTCCAGTTCGCTGTCCTTGGCGTCGGGGAGGTTCGTCCCTGCCGCCACACCGGTGCGGAGACAGCGCAGGACAGGCTCGGTGAGCCGCTCACCGGGCAGTGCGGTGGGGATGCCGGGCGGGTAGGGGGGCATCATCTCCGCGGCGAGGCCGGGACCCCAGAAATCGACGCGGTCGTTGACGTGCAGGCCGTCGATCTGCTCGACTCCGCGCGCACCTGGGCCACGGGGTCGGCGTGCACGGCGTCCGCCATCAGATCCTCGGCACGCTCCAGGACGCGGCCTCGGGTGCGCCGGTCGTCGAGGCCTCCCGAGCCCAGCAGGTCGCCGTGGAACACCGCGTCACCGCACTTCGCGTACGGCCGGGTCGGCGCCGCGGGCTTGTTTGTGGCCGGGTGGCGCGAAGCCGAGCCGGTCCTTCTCGCGGTATGCGGCGAGGGCTTCCAGGACGAGGGCACTGGGTGTGGTCAGGCGGCATGGGTCACGCGTTCCCTGGAGTCGTGCCGCCCAATCCGGGCGTCCGTCAACCGGGCGTAACGCCCGCCGACCAGGAGGGTCACGCGGCGCGGGCGTGCTCGGCGCCGTCGTACCCGGCGCCGGCCTCCGCGCGCACGCGGGCGCAGCTGCGGCTGATCAGGCGCGAGACGTGCATCTGCGAGATGCCGAGCTCCTCGGCGATCCGGCTCTGCGTCATGTCCTCGAAGAAGCGCAGGTAGAGGATGGTCCGCTCGCGTTCCGGCAGCTGCCGCAGGCCCGCCTTGGCCGCTTCGCGGTCGGTGATGCAGTCGTACGCGGGGTCGGGCGCCCCCAGGGTGTCGGCGAGGCTGAAGCCGTCGGGGTCGGCGGAGGAGATCTCGGCGTCCAGCGACAGGGCGCTGTACCCCTCCATGGCCTCCATGCCGTCCTTGACCTCGTCCTCGGTGAGCCCCGCGTGCTCGGCGATCTCGGTGATGCCGGGCTCGGGGCCGCTGCCGGGCCGGTCGAGCAGCTCGCGGCGCGCGACACGGACCTTGTTCCGCAGTTCCTGGACGCGCCGGGGCACACGCACGTCCCACATGCGGTCGCGGAAGTGCCGCCGCAGTTCACCGGTGATGGTGGGGACGGCGTAGCTCTCGAAGGCGCCGCGTCCGGGCTCGTACCGGTTGACCGCCTTGACCAGGCCCATCGCGGCGACCTGCTGGAGGTCCTCAAGGCTCTCGCCCTTGTTGCGGAAGCGACCGGCGATGCGGTGCGCCATGGGCAGCCACGCCTCGACGATCTGCTCGCAGAGGAGTTCGCGCTCGGGGCCGTCCTCAAGGGCGGCGAGGCGGGCGAAGTCCGAGGCGGTGTCCGGTGCGTCGTTGTGGGGGTGCCGGGTCGCCGTACGACGACGGGCGGAGTATGCAGTCAGGTCGGTAAGCATCAGAAAATCGCTCCTCAACGGTGCCGCCAACAGGGACCGCGAGAAACGGAGGCACCCCGGTGACAGGCATCCACCGGGAAGCAACACACCGCTCCCGCGAACGCGCCTCCGGTCCGAAGCACGTTTTCCGCCTGCCCTTCGAAGCTGGGGCCAAACAGCCTTTCCTCCAAAGCGGCGCGGACATGTCTCCGCGCTTGCCGGGAAGACGACCGGCGGGGAGCGAAGCGTCGGAACGGCACGCGGACGCAGGCCTCGCCGACCGGCCGCATTGGGGTGCGGCCGGTCGGTCTCCTCTCCTCCCTCGGCTCACGCCTTGCCGACGGGCACCTCGGCGTCCAACTGGTTCAGCAGATCCGCCGGGTTCGCGTACACGGCCGAGGCACCGGCCTCCTCCAGATCGCTGCGGGGAATGCCACCCGAGAGCAGCGCGATGCTCCGTACGCCCGCGCGGGACGCCGCCCGCATGTCCCATACGGTGTCACCGATGAACAGGGCCTCGTCCGGGCCGCAGCCCGCGATGTCCAGGGCGTGGTGCACGGGGTCGGGAGCCGGCTTGCCCGCGGACACGTCGTCGGCGCTCGCGATGCCGGCGATCACGTCGTCCGCGTCGATGGCCCGGCGCAGCGCGCCCAGTTCCCCGCCGCCCGCCGAGGTCGCGAGGACGATGCGCCACCCGCGCCCGTCGAAGGCGTGCAGCAGGTCACGGGCGCCCTCCAGCGCGGGCAGCCGGTCGAAGTACGTGGCGTACAGGGTGCTGTGCGCGGCGCTGATCTCGTCGTCGAGGCCTCGGTCGCGTTCGTCGCCGAGGAGGTGGGCGATGAGGTCGGTCGAACCGAGGCCGATGGCGTGGTGGATGTCGTGCATCGCGACGTTCTCACCGGCTTGGCGGAACGCCTCCCACCATGTGGTCACATGCAGGTGGTTGGTGTCGGCGAGGGTTCCGTCGACGTCGAACAGCGCGGCACGCGCCATGGTTTTCCCACCGTTCTCTTCGAGGGGTCAGCGTACGTCCGTGATGACGAAGCCGCTGCGGGGCCTGGTCGGCACGCGGTGCAGTGGGATCCGCAGATCCTGTTCGGGTACGCGGTAGTCGAGCCGGGCGAGGCGCGGGAGCAGCGTGGTCAGTACCGCCATGGTGACGTCCTCGCCCGGGCAGCGGTGCCCCGCGGAGGCCTCGCCGCCGCCCTGGGGGACGAGTTCGTCGCGGCCCGGTTCCCGGCCGTCGAACCGTTCGGGGTCGAAGGTGTACGGCGCCTCCCACAGCCCCGGGTCGTGGTTCTGCCCGTAGAGGTCGAGCAGGATCATGGAGCCTTCGGCGATGCGCTCGCCGTGCCAGTCCAGGTCGCTCGGGGCGAGACCGGCGACGAACGGCGCGAACGGGTAGAAGCGCCGCACCTCGTGGGCGAACGCCCGGGCGTAGCCTTCGCCCTCGGTGGCCAGTCGCTCGCGCAGTGCCGGGTGCCGGTGCAGCGCGTGCGCGCCGAAGACGGCGAACCACGTGACGGCGACGGTCGGGCGCAGGACGTTGAGGACCTCGACGGCGGCCGTGCGGGGGTCGAGCAGCCGCCCGTCGGCCTCGCGGTGGGCCGCCACGGCCTCGACCACGGTCGGCGGGTCCAAGGCCTCGTGGCCCGCCGACCGGGTCTCCTCGATCAGGCGGGCGATCCGCTCCTCCTGCCGCTTGCGGGCGCGCCGCGCCTTCCAGTGGCGGGGGCCCGCGGTGGCGAATCCGTCGACCATGGCCACCAGGTCGTGTGCGGTCTGCCGGGCTTCGTCGTCCGGGTGCCCGCTGTTCGGATGCCGCGTCAGAGGGACGCCCGCCCAGGCGCAGACGGCGCGGGTGATCAGGAGGCTCACTTCGTCGAAAAGCGTCACGTGGGAGTCGTCGGCCCACTCCTTGTCGGCCCACTCCTTGACGGTGCGCTCCCATTCTTCGGCGACCCGCTCCGCCAACGCGGTGACCGCGGTCGCGTCCTTGAGCGCCGAGACGAACATGGCCTTGCGCTCGCGGTGCTCCTCCCCGTCGAGGGTGTGCACCGCGCCCTTGCCGAAGAGCGTGCTCAGGACGGGTTCGGGCAGCGCCGTGCGACGGCGCACGTGGTTCTCGTCGTAGAAGAAGGAGACGGCCTCCGGACCGCGCAGCGCGATGGCGGGCCTGCCCATCAGGCGGGTGCGCACAGGCCCCGGTCCCTTGCGGCGGGTGAGGTCGGGGAGCCACGCGTAGCCCTGGGCGAGGAGCGGCAGCGTGTGGTCCAGCATGAGGTCCTCCTGATGGAAAAGGCGCGGGCCGTCGGCATGCGGAGGTGGTGGCCCTCTGACGATCCTCACCGGATCAGGGCCCGCCCGCATTTCCCCGGCCGGCGCACGACTCGGTCGCGTGATCCGCCGCTCGCCTCCCGGTGATCAGCGGATCACGGTGATCGTGTGCCCCGGGGCCATCATGACAAATCTGCCCTTTCTGTACGCATCTCCGCCGTCTCTGGGACAGGTGTACGACTCCGGTAATCTGATCTTTTCCCGCGGGAGGGGTTGCGTCAGTGGAGTTCCGGCTGCTCGGAGCGGTTTCCGTGGCCACGGAGGTCGGCGTGTTGCCGCTCGGTCCCGCCAAGCGGCGCAGCCTGCTCGCCGCGCTGTTGCTGCGGCCCAACCATCCCGTTCCGGTGGATCAGTTGACGGCCGCGCTGTGGGACCAGGAGCCGCCCGCGCGGGCTCGTGGCGTCATCCAGGGGCACGTGTCGCGGCTGCGGGCGCTGCTCGCCGACGCCGAGGCCGACATGTTCGGCGTCGAGCTGATCACCCAGGGCACGGCGTACGTCCTGCGGATGCCGGAGTCGCTGCTGGACGCCCATCGCTTCGAGGAACTGGTGACGCTGGCCCGCGGTCGGCGGGCGCCCGCCGACGCCGTGGCCATGTATCAGGAGGCGTTGTCGCTGTGGCAGGGGCCCGCGCTGACGGGGGCGTACCCGAGTCAGCCGTTGCAGGCCGCCGCCCAGGCGCTGGAGGAGCTGCGGCTGGCGTCGGTGGAGTCGTTGGCCGGGGCCTACACGCGCATGGGCGAGCACGCGCGGGCCGCCGCCGTGCTGCGGGCGGAAGCCGGCGTTCATCCGCTGCGTGAATCGCTGTCGGCCGCGTTGATGGGGGCGCTTCAGCGGGCGGGGCGGCGGACCGAGGCGCTCGACTGGTTCCACCGCACCCGGCGGCTGCTCGCCGACGAACTGGGGGTCGACCCCGGCCGGGAGCTGGCCGACGCCTACGCGGTCGCGTTGCGCGGGGCGGGCGAGGACGCGGACGCGATTACGGGTACGGGTCCGGGTACAGGAGCGGATATGGGGGCGGGTACGGGGGCAGGTACGGTCGCGGGTGCAGGTACGGGTGCGGGCGCCGGTGCCGGTACGCCCGGCACGGTCGACCTGCTGCCGCGTATGCCTCGCGGTTTCCACGGGCGGGCCGGGGAGCTGACCGCGCTGTCCAGGGCCGCCGCCGGTGAGGCGCCCGTCTGTCTGGTCACCGGGCCCGCGGGCGTCGGCAAGACGGCGCTGGTGACGCACTGGGCGCACCGCAACCGCGAGCAGTTTCCCGGCGGCCTCCTCTACGCCGACCTGCGCGGCTTCAGCGAGACCGGCGAGCCTGCCCTGCTGGAGGTGCTGCGGGAGTTCCTGTTGGCGCTGGGGGTCGCGCCGCGCCGGATACCGGAGTCGACGGGCGCCCCGTCCGCGCTGTTCCGCTCTTTGTGCGGCGACCGGCAGTTGCTGGTCGTCCTCGACAACGCACGCGCGTCCGAGCAGGTCAGGGAGTTGCTGCCGGGCGGCGCCCGCTGCGTCACCGTCGTCACGAGCCGCTACCGGCTGCGCGGTCTGATCGCCTCCGACGCCGCGCGTCCCGTACCCGTCGACGTCCTCGAACCGGAGGACAGCACCGCCCTGCTCGCCGCGGTGCTCGGCACGGAGCGGGTGCTCGCGGAGGAGGTGGCCGCGCGGCGCCTCGCCGAGCTGTGCGGTGGGCTGCCGCTCGCGCTGCGGGTGGCCGCCGCGCGGCTCGCGGACCAGCCGGAGTCACCGTTGAGCGCGATGTGCGCCGAACTGTCCGACGAATCGCGCCGGTTGGCCCTCCTCGACGTGGAGGACACGAGCGTACGCGCGGCGCTGCGGCTCACGGTGCGCCGTCTCCCGGCGGACGCCGCGCGGCACTTCGCCCACCTCGGGCGCCATCCGGGCATGTACGTCGACCGGTACGCGGCGGCCGCCCTCGCCGGCACCGACCCGGCGACCGCCGAGGCCGCGCTCGACAAACTCACCGCCGCGCACCTCGTCGTGCGGGCCGGGCCGGACCGCTGGACGCTGCACGATCTCGTACGGCTGTACGCACGTGACCTGGACGCGGGGGCGGAGGCCCTGCCGCGCGTGCTCGACCAGATGGTGGCGACCGCGCTGGCCGCCGCCGACGCGGCCGAACCCGGCGACGAGCCGTGCTTCACGCTGCCCGCGGATTTCCGTCCGCCGCGGGACACGCGGGAGTTCACCGACCGTGAGCAGGCCATGGCCTGGTACGCGGCCGAGCGCGACGACCTGACGCTGGCGGCCGCCGCGGCGGACTCCGCGGGACTGCACGGCAGGACGTGGCGGATCATCCTCGGCATGTGGCCGCAGATCGTGTGGCGGGTGCGGGACGGGTGGACTCCCCTGCTCCGGACGGCGTTGGAGGCGGCGCGGGCCGACGGTGATCCTCGCGCGGAGTCGCGGGTCCTGGCGCTGCTGGGGTGGGTGCTGACCGAGGAGGGCCGAATCGACGAGGCGCTCGCCCACCTGGAGGCCGCGCCGGTGCTCGCGGCGCGGGCGCGGGACACGCGCGGCGAGGCGACGGCGCTCATCAATCTGTCGCTCGCTCAGGCGGCGCTCGGCGGTCCGGACGAGGCGGCCGAGGGGTGCGCGCTCGCGGCGGAGCTCGCGCACAGCATCGGCGACCGGCACACCGAACGCCTCGCCCTGTGCCACCTCGCCCGGCACCGGCTGGACGCCAGGGAGTGGCAGGCGGCCCACGAGACGGCTATCGCCGCGCTGGACCTCGAAGCCCCTTCGGAGGCGTCGGCGGCGGCCAGGGTGCTGCTGCTCACCGCGATCGGCGAGGCCCTGCTGGGGATGGGCGACGAGACGGAGGGAATCCGCCGTCTGGAGAACGCGGCGCTGGAGGCGGAGACGTGCGGCTACGACGACGGCGCGGTCCGGGCCCTCGGCGCCCTGCTCCGCGTCTCGGCGGACGCGGGGCTCCAGGCACGCCACGACATGGCGATGGTCCGGCTGATGTCCCGCACATGACGGCTCGCCGCTCGCCCGACCTGCCCGCACATGACGGCTCGCCGCTCGCCCGACCTGCCCGCACGTGCTGCTCCACGGGTGCGCCGCCGTGCCGGCGCGGGCCCGGCCCCGCGATGGGCGGTGCCGCCGGTCGCGGGGTCTGCACGGGGGCCCGGGTGTGCCGAGCGAGCAACGGGGCGCGCTTCGGTCAGGCCTCTTGCGAGCCGCGCGTGGCGTTCTCCGCCAGTTGGCGGTTCACCTCGCGGGTCTGTTCGGCCAGGTCGCGGGCCCTCGCCTCGGCCTCGTCGGCACGGGCGTTGATGCGGGCGATGTCCTCCTCGATGACCCTCAGGGCCAGCTCGGCCGCGGCCCCCGCCTCCGGTGGGGGCAGGTCCGCGGGGAGGTCCGCCAGCGCGCTCTTGACCGCGGGGATGCCGCCGCGGTCGTGGATCTCTTTCCAGAACTCGTAGTCCATGGCGTCATCCTGGCCGATCGGCCGGCCCCGGCGCGAGGCGGTGCCGCCCCGGGGCCGGGTCAGGACGCGGGCTCCGCGGGCGCGCTCACGCGGGGCGGGGTGCTGAAGTCGAGAACGTCCTGGGCCGTCTGCTGGGTCTCCTCCGCGGCCTTGCGAGCCGTGGCGAGGACGTCGCCGTGCTCCTGGACGAGGGTTTCATAGATCGGCGCCTGGGCGGCGTCATTGGCCGGCATGACCTGCGACTCCTTGTTCGGTGACTGCGTGGTTCGGGTCGGCCGTGGGTGGCCGACCCGCGACCTTACGCGAACTCGGTGCGTGATGGGCACCCGGCCCCGATCATGAGTTCGGGGCTTGTGACCACTTTCACAGGACGAAAGGTGCCGGTCAGGAGCATCGGACGTCCTGGTCGGGGCGCTCCCCCGCGGCGAGGTGGCGCGAGACGGTCCGGTCGCCGCAGGCGGTTTTCGTTGGCGAGGCAGGCGTCGTGGCCGGTCGCGTCGACGGTCACCACCGCCTTGCTGAGCGCGGTTCTCGACGGTTCCGGTCTGGCGTACGAGGCCGTCGAGGGCGAGACCGCGTTCTACGGGTCCAGGATCGACGTCCAGGTCGCCGACGGGGCGGGCCGGGAGTCGACCCTCTCCACCGTTCAGGTCGACTTCCACCGGCCCGAGCGGTTCGACCCGCACTACGTCGGCGCGGACGGCGCGAAGCACCGACCGGTCATGGTCGACCGCAGCATCATCGGCAGCGTGGGGAGGGCCGTCGCACACGTCGCGTCGACGCGCCGCCGGTCGACGAGGTCCTGGCGCGCGCCGAGGCGCTGGTCGGGGCGCGCCGGGCGGAGTTGTGGGACGGTGAGGCCGCGCCGTCCCGGCATGTCTGACGTGCTGACGTGCCTGACAGGCCTGACGCCGCGGCTCACGCTCCACTTCACCCCGGCTGCCGCAGGTGGGCGAGGAGGTCGTCGAGAGCCTTGTGGAGGGCTTCGGAGTTGGCATGGTCGAACCACGTGGTGCGGATGCGTTCGTTGTTGCCGTTGGGGGTCTCGTGGTCGGCGGCGAGCCGGTCCAGGGAACGGCTCTCGTCGCTCAGGGCGCGGCCGACGCCCTGGAAGAGTCCACGGATGTAGCGGTCGGCGTCGTCGGAGGTGATGCCCTGCTCCGAAGCCCATGACGTGAGCGTGGCGAGATACGCGTAATGGGTGGTCAACGTCCCTGTCAGCGCGGAGAAGACGTCGAAGGCCGCCTCGTCCCCGACGGGGAGCGCCCCGCCCAGCCGCTCGAAGAGCGCGTCGGTCACCGGATGGGACGGGAACGTCACCGTGACGGAACGGCGTTCGCGTATCGACGGCAGCGGGATGGCCCGCACCAGCGGGGCGTCGGTGGCCAGTGTCCGGCGCAGGTCGTCATTGGCCACGCCGGCCATCACGTTGACCACCAGTTTGTCGCGGTCCACCGTCAGCCCCGCCAGGGCTTCGTGCCGGTCCTGGCGGCGCACGGCGACGAGCACCACCTCGGAGCGGTCCACGACCTCCTGGTTGTCGGCGCAGACCTGTACGCCTTGAAAGCGCGAGGAGAGTTCCGCGGCCGTGCGGGCTCCGCGGGGTGAGAGGAACACCTCGGGTGCCTCGTCACCTCCGGCGTGCAGACCCGTCACGATGGCTCGCCCGATCTCGCCGACTCCGATGACTCCGATCCGCTTCGCTCCGGTCTGCCGTACGCTGGTCGGCTTCACTCTGTTCCCCTCCGTGCCCATGGTGCGCTGTGGTCGTGGTGAGCCGTGTCGGTCCGCGACGGGCCCGTCCTCAGCAGAGCCTGCCGGCGTGCACGAGCGACGGGACCGGCGCCGTGCCCGGATTCGGTGTCGCCGCATACCCTGCCATGGCCGCGCTCACCCCCCTCATGAACGACTTCGGATCGCTGAGGCCGGGCCGCCCGCCAGGCCCCGGCATGATGTGGCATGTTCACGCCACTTCTGTGCTGCCGGCCAGGTTCGGTGAGATCTGCTCCGGGCCGGGGAAACAAGGCCGCGCCCCCCTTCCACTTCGCTCCCGGCCCGGGATACCCCTGGTGGGACAGACCTGGTCCACTCCCCCGCAGGAAGCGAGTCACACCGTGAACGACGCCCTCGCCGCCCAGCCCCTGGCCTCCGGTTGGTACGTGGATGATCGCTGCACGAACTGCGACGTCGCCCGGCAGCTCGCGCCCGACCTCTTCCATGAGGTCGACGGCCGCTCCGAACTCCTCCGCCAGCCGCGCGACGCGGCCGAGGAACGCCAGGTCCATGCCGCCGCGTTCGCCTGCCACACCCGCTCCATCCGGCCCACCACCGGCCGGCTGGACGAGCGGTGGGACCCGTATCCCCTCCCCATCGGCGAACGTGAGGGTGCCGACCACGCCGACGACAGCGTCCTGTTCTGCGGACACAACTCCACCCGCACCGCGGGCGCCAACTCCTACCTCCTGCGCCGCCCTTCGGGGAACCTGATGATGGTGGACACCCCGCGCTGGAGCGAGGCGCTGGCCGCCCGGTACGAGCGGATCGGCCGAGTCACCGACGTCCTGCTCACCCACCGCGACCACGCCGCCCACGGCCGCCGCTACGCCGACCGCTTCGAGGCCCGGCTCTGGATCCACGAGGGGGATCTGGACGCGGCGCCCGACGCCGACCGCATCCTGCGCGGCACCGGGAGCGTCGAGATCGGCGAGGGAGTCCTCGCCCATCCGCTGCCCGGCCACACGCGGGGCAGCGTGCTGTACGTCGCCGACGAGCGGTACTGCTTCAGCGGCGACAGCTTCTACTGGTCGCGTTCGACCGGCGACATCGAGGTCGCCGAGAGCGTCACCTGGTACTCCATCGAGGAGCTGGCGGCCTCGTTGGCCCGCACGGCCGAACGGTTCCGCTTCGAGTGGCTGCTGCCCGGACACGGCGACCGCACGCACCTGCCCGCCGCCGAAATGGCCGACCGCATGCGGTCGTTGACCGCTCGGACGGCGACGCTGCGGCCCCGTCCGGTGGACTTCACGGCCGTGCGCTGGTGACCTCCGGGTGCGGACACGGCGGTCCGCGCGGGGGGCGCCGAGAACATGCGGCGGACGCCACTCCTGTCTAGCGTCGTCGCATGGAGACTCATCCGCAGCGCTACGAGATTCTGCTGGTTCCTGAGTTCGACGGGGACGGCAGGGCCACCGGCGACACCCGCGGGGCCCTGCGTTCGGCCGTCGTGGTGGCCACCGGCGAGACCGGCGCCTCCGGCTATCCCCGGTACGTGGGGGACGGCATGGAGGCCGACATCGACCCCGTGACGCGCTCTGTCGAGGCCCTGCTCGTGGACGGGGCAGAGCTGGACTACGGGCTCTCGGTACGGGTCGCGGCGCCCGAAGACGGCTGAACCACCGACTGACTGGTGCCGGTACCGGTCAGTCGGTGGCTTCCGCCTCCACCGGCTTCGGGATGAGGAAGGACGTCGCGAAGGCGGCCGCGATGAGCGCGACCCCGGCGAGCATGCCTGCCGTGTACCCGGCGGGCGAGGTCTTGTCGGCCGGCTCGGCGGCGGTCTGCACGGCGTACAGGACCGCGAAGCTGAGACCGGCGCCGAGGTTGAAGGCGCCCGCGTTGAGACCCGGCAGGAAGCCCGGGTTCTCCTTCGGGGAGAGCACGATGCCGAGGCCGTTGAGGACGATGTTGCCGACGCCCGCGTAGGTCACGCCGATGAGGATCGACGCGCCCAGGAGCAGCAGCCGCGAGTCGGCGTGCAGCGTGAACAGCATCAGGGCCACCGTCACGGCCGAGCCGATGAGGCCGAGGCGCAGGATGCGGCCGTATCCGTACGTGGCGGCCAGGCGCCCGGCGATCGGGCCCATGGCGAGGCCCGCGAGGGCGTACGGCGTCAGGGTCCACCAGGCGGACTGCTCGGCGCTCATGCCGAAGCCGGCCTGGGCGTCCTGCGCGAAGGCGGGGATCATGCCGTTCATCACGGCGAAGACGCCCGTCATGGTGAGGACGGTGGTGAGCAGCAGCGCCCACGTGGAGCGTTGACGCAGGTGCCGGGTGGCGACCAGAGGGTGGCTACTGCGGTCCTCGGTGCGCCAGAACAGGGCGAAGGCCAGGGCCGAGACGACGAAGAGGCCGGCGACCAGCGGCCAGTTCGCGGCGGCCAGTTTGCCCGCTTCGTTGAGGGCGATGAGGGCGGCGCCGACCGAGACGACCAGGAGCGTGACGCCGGGCCAGTCCATGCGGCTGTCGGCCGTGGCGGCCGCCTTGGACTCCGGGGTGAGGGTGGCGACCAGGAGCGCGGCGACGGCGGCCACGCCGGCCATGGACCAGAACACCGACTGGAAGCCGTGGTGGTCGGCGAGGTAGCCGCCCGCCAGGGAGTCGACGCCCGCGATGCCGCCGTTGACTGCGGTGATGACGCCCAGCAGCGTGCCGTACTTCTTCGGCTCGTGGACCTCGTGACGCAGCATGATCAGGCAGAGCGGCACGGTGGGGCCGGAGACGCCCTGAATGACGCGGCCCGCGAAGAGCATGGGGACGCTTTCGGCGAGCGCGGCGACCACGCAGCCGACGACCATGAGCGCGAGCATCCCGGCGAGCACCTTGCGGCGGCCGACAAGGTCGCCGAGGCGTGGCAGGAAGAGCGAGAACAGCGCGGCGGAGGTGAAGAAGGCCGTCTGGGTCAGGCCGACCTCCGCGGAGGTCGCCCCGAGGGAGTCCTCGATGTTCTTCAGGGCGGGGCTGAGCATGCTCGCGTTGAGCTGGAAGGCGAAGCAGGCCGCGAGGAGCGCGGTGACCAGGACGCCGATGCGCACGGGGCGGGAGCCGCGGGCGCCGCCGGGGGCCGCGGCGGACGGTTCGGTGAAGGAGGCGTTCATGCGGGGACGTCACCGATCCGGACGCCACCGGTCCCAACGCCACCGGTCCCGACGTCACCGATCCGGACGTCACCGATCCGCTGGAGCGCGTCCACGACGAGGTCCCAGAAGCGCTGGTGGTCGAGGTCGACGGCGACCTGCGTGTGGCAGTCCTCGGGGGCGGGCGCGCGGAGGTCCGTCACGGTCATGCCGAGGGTGAGGGTGCCGGTCAGCTCGATGTCGACGGGGGCCTTGCGGACCGTCATGACGTCGGGGTCGATGACGTACGCGACCGCGCACGGGTCGTGCACCGGGGGCGCCGCGAAGCCCTGGGCCTCCAGGTACATGGCGCCGAAGAAGTCCAGGAGTTCGGTGACGAAGACGGCGGGCTCGGTGCCGACCTTCGCGATCCGCTCGACGACCTCGGGGGTGGCGAGCGCCTGGTGGGTCAGGTCGAGGCCGACCATGGTGACGGGCCACGGTTCGTTGAAGACGATGTGCGCGGCCTCGGGGTCGATCTTGATGTTGAACTCGGCGACGGGACTCCAGTTGCCCGTGTGGTAGCCGCCGCCCATCAGGACGACCTCGCGGACGCGCTCGACGATGCGGGGCTCCTTGCGGGCCGCCATGGCGATGTTGGTCAGGCCCGCGGTGGGGACGAGAGTGATCTCGCCGGGCTCGTGGGCCATGACCGTGTCGATGATCAGGTCGACGGCGTGGCGCTCGTCCAGGGCGAGGGTGGGCTCGGGCATGACGGGGCCGTCGATGCCGCTCTCGCCGTGGATCTCGGGCGCGGTCTCGACGGTGCGCACCAGCGGGCGCGAGCAGCCCGCCGCGAAGGGGACGCCGGTGATGTTCGCGATGCGGGCCACCGAGAGGGCGTTGCGGGTGACCTTCTCCAGGGTCTGGTTGCCCACCACGGTGGTGACGGCGACCAGCTCCACATCCGGATTGCCGTGCGCCAGGAGCATGGCGATCGCGTCGTCATGTCCCGGGTCGCAGTCCAGGATGATCTTTCGGGGCATCGCGGAACCTCTTTGTTCGGCTGAGCCGCCGCCGTCGCCCGCCGGGGGGCGGGGCGGGGGCTCGGGAAAACGTTCTCCGAAGACTGTGTGCACAGGGGCGAATTATGTCAATGGCCGAAACCACACTCCGGCAAACGCGCCCGGAACGGACACGGTCCGGCAGACCCTGGGCTGACTCCAGCAAGGAACTAACTGCCGTAATACGCCCCAAACCAAGACTCTCCGAGGCTCTCCGAGGGTCTCCGAGGCTCTGATTGGAGGGTCTGGTTGTGAGGAACGCCCGCTGATAACGTTTGCCGAAATTTGGCGGCTGGTCGAAGGGACGGGCACGGCGTGGCCGACGTGACGCTGAGGGACGTGGCCCGGGCCTCCGGTTGCTCCGTCGCCACGGTCTCCCGGGTCCTGGCCGGTACGCGGCCCGTCGGCGCCGAGACCGCCCGCAGGGTCCGCGAGGCCGCCGAAGCGCTCGGCTACCGCCCCAATCACGCGGCGCGGGCGCTGCGCGGCCGCTCCACGGGCACGGTCGGTCTCGTCCTGCCGCAGATCACGAACCCCTTCTACCCCGCGCTGGTGCGCGAGTTGACGCACGCCCTGCACGCCGACGGCCGGGCCGTGCTCCTCGCCGACTGCGACGACGACCCGGTGGCCGAGGCGGAGTACGTGGCGGACCTGCTGAGCCGGCAGGTCGACGCGCTCCTGGTGATCCCGGCGGACGAGGACCGCAGCCGGGCGGCGGTGGCCGCGGCGGCGGCGCGGGTGCCCCTGGTCCTGATGGACCGCGGCTGCGGGCCCGGCGTCGCGGACTCCGTCGCGGTCGACAACAGCGCGGGCATGGCCCTCGTCCTCGATCACCTGGCCGCCACGGGGCGCCGCCGCGTCTGTTTCCTCGGGGCGGCGGGGACGGCGTCGGCGGCCGCCGAGCGGCGCGGCGCCTACGCGGCCGGGGCGGGCGCACTCGACGCCGGCGCTCCGGAACGGGTGGTTCTCGGTGACTTCTCCGTGGAGTGGGGGCGGGCCGCCGTCGACGAGGTGTGGCCCGCCCGCCCCGACGCCCTGGTCTGCGCCAACGACCTCATCGCGATCGGGGCGCTCCAGCGGCTCCAGCAGCTCGGCGTGGCGGTCCCCGGCGAGGTCGCCGTCACCGGCTTCGACGACATCCCGATGGCGGCGCTGTCCGCGCCGGGCGTCACGACGGTCCGCCAGCCGGTGGCCGAACTGGCCGCCGAGGCGGCACACCTCCTGGCCCTGCGCCTGTCCGGCGACGCCGACGGCCCCCAGCGATCGATACGGCTGGCACCCACCCTGGTCATACGCGCCTCCAGCGCCCCGATCCGCTTGGCGGAACCACGCAGGGCGGAGCGGGACACCACACCGGTTACGTAGGAGCGGCTGAGGGTGGGGCGGCCGGGGGGCGGCGTGCGGGGGCGCACGGGACCCGGAGGGAACAGCGCGTCAGGAGCGGACGCAGGGCCCGGGGCGGGCCGGGGCCCCGCGACCACTCCCCGGGGTCGCGTCGCCCACACGGGGTCGCGTCGCCCACACGCCCCGGAGACCCGGTGACCGGCGCTCCGGGGCTCAAGCCACCGGCCACCAGCCACCCCGCCAGTCCCCAGTCCCCAGTCCCCAGCCACCCGACGCGCACGCCCATCAGCGCGTTACCCGCCACGTCAGCGTGTCGCTCAGCAACGGCTTCAGTTTCGGGTCACGGACCGCGTCCGTGACATCCGTGGCGCGGACGGAGAGCGTGTGCGTACGGCCGTCGGCGGGGACGCCGAGCGCGCGGGGGCTGACCACGGTGTCGCCCCTGGCCCGCCCGGCCTCGCGGCCGTCGACGGACCAGCGCAGCCGGATGCCGTCCGGCGCTTCCACGGCGACCTTCGCGTCGCGGCGCACCACGCGTTCCGTGGACGTGACAGGGGTGACGACCGACGCGTGCCGGTGAAAGCCGGCGATCATCGCCTCGCGGCCGGGCAGATTGAACTGGCGGCCGAGCGTCCGCATGATCGAGTCGGTCGTGGGCCGGTACAGGCCGCGCGGGTAGTAGCCGCCGCCCTCGTACGCGCCGACGGTCCCGCCGTCCGGTGAGGTCTGCCCGATCCACCGGTACCACTTCTTCTTCTGCGCGGTGAGCCGGTCGGCCGTGAGCTTGCTGGAGTTCGACTCCCACGGCTCGGCGCCGGTGTAGGTGCCGTACTCGTCGTACCAGTACTCGTCGGCCAGCTTGCCCAGCGAGTGGCCCGTCTCGTGGACGAGGACCTGGTCGGACCGGGCGTGGTCGGAGGAGGCGGTGGCGATGCCGTCGTAGCCGGACGGTGAGGTGATGTCGTTGTAGCCCGCGCCGCCGTACTTGGTGGAGTTGGCGAGGACGATCACGAGGTCGGGGTCCGCGGCCTTCTTCGCGTACGACTCGACCTTGTTGGTGTCGACGCACAGCAGCCGCTCGATGCCGTCGCAGTAGAAGGCGGAGCCGAGGGCGGTGTCCTTGACGGTGCCGCTCGTCGGGTCGCCGGAGACGCCGGACTGTCGGGAGACCGCGTTTACGGCCCAGACGTTGAAGAGGCTCTTGTACGAGGCGTACGGCTGGACGGCGGCGACCTTCGCCCAATTGGCGCGCACGTCGGCGTGGAAGTCCTCCTGCTGGGAGGCCGTGTAGCCGTCGCCGATGAAGACGACGTCGAGCTTGGAGCCCGGCGGCCCCGTCTGCACGATCGGCACGACGTCACCGTCGCCGTCTCCCTTGATCGTGGCACGCTCCTTCGCGGAGAGCGGCTCGGCCGCGGGGACCTCGGTGTGCCGGGGGTGGGCGCCGGGCCCGGTGAAGTACTCGACGCGTTGCGTCTGCCGCCGCTCCGGGCCCGGGTCCCGGTCCGGGCCGGCGGCCGAGGCCGTGCCGGCCGGTGCGGTGGCGGCGAACGCCGCGGTGAGGACGATGGCGGTGGCGAGGGCGGCGCGCAGCGGTGTGCGTCTGGGCCGGCCGGATATTCGGTGCGTGGGGGGCATGGGCGTCCTTCCGAAGTCCGCGATATAAATGGAGAGTTAAGCGGGGTTAATGCGCGGTTCAACGTAGAGGCTCCTGGGGTTCCAGGCAATGGGTGTGCCACAAGCCCCTTGTGATGCAAGCGTGTTCCCGCCCGCGCCGCCCCTGATCCCGTTCCGAGAGCCTGGATCTGCGCCCCCGGGACTCAAGACGGCGCGGCGCCGCGACCGAAAGAGCGATGCACGGGGAGGCCACAGTGGCGCAGGACAGTTCCGAAGGCGTACGACCCGACGATCCGGCAGAGATCGGGCGGCGCGTGCAGCGACTGCGCGGCGAACGGGGACTCACACAACGGCAGTTGGCGCAGCCCTCCTACACTCCCGCGTACGTCTCCACGCTCGAATCGGGCAAGGTGCGCCCCTCGGAGGCCGCGTTGCGGCATCTCGCCGGACGCCTCGGCGTGAGTTACGAGGAGCTGGCGACCGGCCGCCCCGCCGAACTCGCCGCCGGGCTGCGCCTGCGGCTCACCGACGCCCGGCGCGCCCTCGCCACCGGGGCCCCCGAGGACGCGGCCACCCTGTTCCGCGCCCTGCACGAGGAAGCCGTCACGCACGCGCTCGCCGAGGAGCAGGCGGCGGCGCTGCTCGGCCTCGGCGACTGCCTGCTGGAGTCGGGCGAACTGTCCGAGGCCCGGGATTGTTTCGCCGCCGTCGAGCGGCTGCTCGCCGACGAGCCGCTGCCGCGCCGGGTCCCGGCCATCCGGGGCCGCGCCACCGCCCATCTGCTCACCGGCGAGCTGCGGTACGCCTGTTACCTCCTGGAGAGCACTCTCGACGAGCTGGACGCCGCCGGGTTGCACGACCCGGAGGCGCTGCTGCTCCTCTACACGGCGTCGATCGCGCCCTACATGGACATGGGCGCGCACGCCCGTGCCGCGCACGCCGCCGAGCTGGCCCTCGCACTCGCCCCGCGGGTCAGCGATCCGGCGCTGGTCGCCGGCATGCACCGCGGAGTGGCCCGCACGCTCATCACCGAGGGACGCATCGCCGAGGCCGACGCGTCGCTCGCCAAGGCCCAGGAGCTCTACCGCCAGCTGCACATCCGTACCGAACTCGCGCACTGCCACTGGATGCGGGGCTATGTGCACGCCCAGGACGGTGACCTGGAGCAGGCCGAGAGCGAGCTGCGCACGGCGCGCTCCATCCTCGCCTCGAAGCGGGCCGCGCTCTTCACCGAGCAGGTCGAGGTGGAGCTGGCGGACGTGCTGCGGCGGCGCGGCAGGACCGCGGAGGCCGAGGCACTGCTCCGGCCGCTGCTGACCTCCGGCGACGAGCGGCACGGCGCGGGCGAGGGCATGGGGGCGCTCGGGGCGGGACGGGGCGCGGTGCACGCGGGCGGCGCGCACCGGCTGCTCGGGCTGATCGCCGAGGAGCGGGGCGACACGGAGGCCGCCGAGGAGCACTACTGCGCGGCACTGTCCCTGCTCGAACGGTCCAGCGCGGCGGGCGACTTGGCGGACCTGTGCCGCCTGCTGGGGGATCTGCTGCGCCGTACCGGTCGGGTGGAGGCGGCCATGGACGCGTACCGCACGGGCCTCGGGCACCGTGCCGCGCCCGGCACGACGACGCTGGGCCCGGCGCCCGCCACGCCCCCCATGTGAGGCACCGCTCCTGCATCGAAGGATGTACCCGCATTTCATCCGCGCCTACGACCCCCTTGATCGCTGCGGCGCCGACCATGGTGAGGACAGCACCTGGTACGGCGGTACGCGACCGTACGGTGGTCCGGCGCCACGGCGGGGGTGTCCGGCGAGAGAGACAGAGGTGACACCGAGATGCGCCCCATGACCGGCCATCGCTCCGGGCCATCGGCCCCGCTCCTCGGGACACTGCGGCGCGCCTTGGGCGGCGGGCTCGGTATGGGCGCGGCGCTGGGCGTCGGCACCGAGGTGGGGCCGGTCGTCGCGGATGCCGTGGGGGCGGGCGGGTTCGTGGCACAGCTGATTCCCGCCGCGGCGGTCAGCGCGCCGGCCGTGCCGCTCGTCGTCCTCGCGCTGCGCCGCCGCGGCGGCTCGCTCAGGGACCTCGGCTTCGACGGGACGGGCGCGAACCTGCGGGCGCTGCTCATCGGCGCGGGAGTGGTCCTCGCGGCGGCTGCGCTCGTGCTGGGCACGGGGACCGCCGCCGGGCTGCTCCGCTGGTCCCGCCCCGACCTCGGGACCCTCGCCGCGTACGTGGTGGCGAACGGCGTGGTCGCCCTCCTCCTGGAGGCCCTCCCCGAGGAGACGACCCTGCGCGGTTACGTCTGGACGTCGCTGCGCGAGCGGTTCGGCGGCGCGGCGTCGGCGCTCGGCACCACGGCCGTGTTCCTGGTCGTGCCGGGCGTCTCGACGGTGGTGGGCGCGGCGACCGCGCGCCTTCTCGGCCGGGAGGCGGGACCCGTCGCAGCGGCACCCGGCGGGCAGGATCCGGTCGGCTATCTGATGCTGCTGACCGTGTTCGGTTTTATGCTGGTGGTGGCCCGCACGGCCGTCCGGCGTGCCCCGTTGTGCGTCTCCATCGGCGCCCATCTGGCGTTCCTGACCGTCAACCGGGTCGTGTACGAGGGGGATCGGCGCGGCGCGGGCTGGCACGCGGACGTGTCGTCGCCGGACGTCCAACTCCTCGTGCCCGTCTACCTGTTGGTGGCTACCACGGGCTTCGCGGTGTGGCGGCTGGTGGCGCGACTTCGTGGCGTGGCGGCGCGGCGGCGCGGCACCGAACCGTCAGGCGCCGAACCGTCAGGGAAGAGCTTCGGCCATTGTGGCGTCCCGGAGGCCGACCGCCGGGACCGCTCATGGACGGCGGGGTCCGCGGTGGCGCACCATGGCGGGCAGAGCGGCTCGGCGTCGCCCGTCACGCCACGTCAGCTCAGGCCGACGCCTGGAAGGGAGCGGCCCCTTGACCCCCTCAACGCCCCCGCCGAAACCTCCGCCGCAGCCCCCGCCGCGCCCCCCGAGCACCTTCCGGACCCTCCCTCCCACCGCCGAGGTCGTGATCATCGGCGGCGGGGTGATGGGGACGAGCATCGCCTTCCATCTCGCCGAGGCCGGCGTACGTGACATCGTCGTCGTCGAGCGCGGCGCGCTCGGCGGCGGCAGCTCGGGCAAGCCGATCGGCGGTGTGCGGGCGCAGTTCTCCGATCCCCTCAACATCGAGCTGGGCCGGCGGAGTCTGCGGGCCTTCCGGGACTTCCCGCGCCGCCCCGGTGCCCGCATCGGCCTCGACACCGTCGGGTACCTCTTCCTGCTGACCGACCCGCGACAGGTGGCGGACTTCGAGGACGGCGTGCGGATCCAGAACGAGCTCGGCGTCCCCAGCCGCATGATCGGCGCCGAAGAGGCCCGGGCGCTCTGCCCCTACCTCAGCACCGACGGGCTGCTCGCCGCCGCCCACTCCCCCGCCGACGGCCACGCCCGGCCCGCCCTCGTCGTCCAGGGGTACGCGCGCGCCGCCGCCCTCTCCGGAGCCGTCTTCGCCTCGCACACCACGGTCACCGGCATGGACATGGCCGGTGATGGTGTCACCGCCGTGCACACCGACCGCGGGCGGGTCTCCTGCGCCACGGTCGTGTGCGCCGCGGGAGCCTGGTCGGCCGGGATCGGGTCCATGGCGGGTGTCGACCTGCCGGTGTGCCCGCTGAAGCGTCAACTCGCCTTCACGGTCCCGCTGGTGCCCGCCGCGCCCCGCATCCCGTTCACGATCGACTTCGCCTCGTCGGCGTACTTCCACAACAGCGACGACGGGCTGCTCCTCGGCCTCGCCGACCCCCGGCAGCCGGAGGGCTTCGACACGACGTGGACGCCGCAGTGGCTCGACCTGTTCCGCGCGGCCGCGCGCCGGCGGGCACCCGCCGTGGCCCGCATGGAGACGTGCCGAGGCTGGGCGGGCCTGTACGAGGTCACGCCGGACCACAACGCGCTGATCGGCCGCTGTGCCGCCGTGCCCAACTTCCTGTACGCCACCGGGTTCTCCGGGCACGGCTTCCTCCAGGCCCCCGCCGTGGGCGAGGTCGTCCGCGATCTGCACCTGGGGCGACGCCCGTGCGTGGACGTCACCCCATTCGGCGCGGGCCGCTTCCGCACGGGGTACGCGAGCCGGCCGGAAGCCCATGTGGTGTGACACCTCCCACCGGCCGGGACGCGCCCTGACCGCAAGCCGAAAGGACGACCGCCGATGACGATCGGCCAGTGGCAGCTGCGCGCCGCCTTCGCCGCGCGGCTCTCCCGGATGTACGGACGTGAAGTCCCCGCCTACACCACGCTCGTGGACGTCTCCCACGAGGTCAACGAGGACGTTCTGCGCGCCCGCGGGGCCGACGCCGAGCGCCTCGGCTCGATCCGCCGGGTCACCGCCGAGCGGCACGGCGCCATCCGCGTCGGCACCCACGGGGAACTGCGGCAGGTCGCCCGCGTCTTCGGCGCCCTCGGCATGCGTCCGGTCGGCTTCTACGACCTGCGCGACACCGCCGGCAGCGCGCTGCCCGTCGTATCGACCGCGTTCCGGCCGGTGGCGGAGGAGGAGCTCGAACGCAATCCGTTCCGGGTCTTCACCTCCATGCTCACGGTCTCGGACCCGCGCTTCTTCGACGCGGACCTGCGCGCCCGGCTGACCGCGTTCCTCGCCGCGCGTGAGCTGTTCGCACCGGAACTGCTCGCCCTGGCCGACCGGGCCGAGGCCGAGCGGGAACTGCCCGAGGCCGACGCCGAGCGCTTCCTCGACCTGGCCGTGCGCAGCTTCGAGCTGTCGGCGGAGCCCATCGACAGGGACTGGTACGCCACGCTGGAGCGGGTCTCCGCCGTCGCCGCGGACATCGGCGGCGTACGCGCCACGCACATCAACCACCTGACCCCGCGCGTCCTGGACATCGACGAGCTCTACCGGCGGATGACCGAGCGCGGCGTCGAGATGATCGACACGATCCAGGGGCCGCCCCGCTGGGAGGGCCCGGACATCCTGCTGCGCCAGACGTCCTTCCGGGCGCTCGCCGAGCCGAGGGCGATGCGCGCGGCGGACGGCACGGTGACCCGCGGCGCGCTGCGGGTGCGCTTCGGCGAGGTCGAGGCGCGCGGCATCGCCCTGACCCGCGAGGGCCGCGCCCTGTACGACCGGATGCTCGCCCTCGTCGACGAACGGGCCGCGCACCGGGCGCCGGGCGACCGCGGTGACGTCGCCCGCGCCGTGTGGGCGGAACATCTGCCGGTGACGGAAGAGGGGCTGGCCGAGCGGGGGCTCGGATTCTTCACCTATCACGTGGCTCCCGGGCGGCCCGAGGACGGCCGTCCGCCGCCCTCGGAGGTCGGCGCGCTCCTGCGGGACGGCTGGGTGCGGGCCGAGCCGATCGTCTACGAGGACTTCCTGCCCCGCTCCGCCGCGGGCATCTTCCGGTCCAACCTGAGCGTCGACACGGGGTCCCGGGACAGCGCCCAGGAGGCCGACGCGTACGACGCCGGGCGGCTCTCCGCCGCCATGGGCCGGGAGGTGCTCGACCCCTTCGCCCTGTACGAGCGGCAGCGGCAGCTCTCCCTCACCCGGGTCGCCCGCGAGCTGGGGCTCGCGGCCACCCCGGACGTGCTCAGACCTGGCTCTCCTTGAGGCGTCGGACGGCGGCCAGGGCACGGTCGGCGTGTGCGCTCATGCGCAGTTCGCTGCGGACGACTTCGGCGACGGAACGGCCCTGGTCGATCACGAACGTGGCGCGCTTGGTGGGCGCCAGTGAGAAGCCACGCGTCACACCGAACCGGTCACGCACCTGGCCCTCGGTGTCCGAGAGGAGGGGGAAGCCGAGGGTGTGCCGCTCGTTGAACTCCCGCTGGCGTTCGACCGCGTCGGCGCTGATGCCCACCGGCCGCGCGCCGGCCGCGGCGAACTCCGCGGCCAGGTCGCGGAAGTGGCAGGCCTCGGCCGTGCAGCCGGGGGTGAGGGCCGCCGGGTAGAAGAACAGCACGACGGGGCCGTCCGCGAGGAGTTCGGAGAGTGTGCGCGGGGTGCCGGTCTCGTCCGGCAGCGTGAAGTCCTCGACGGTGTCCCCGACGGTCACGCGCGCCGTCATGTCCGGTCCCTCTGTGACGTACGGTCCATCGGCGACACGCTGCCTCCTCAAGTGCCGAGTGACGGGAGCCAGAGCCTACGCGACAGGAGGGCCGGGGCTGTCGCGAGTCGCCGCGCCGGCCCCGGTGTACACGCCTCCCACCAGCCTTGATCTCCGCGAATGTGCTCGTGCGATGCTGGGCACGAGCCGAGAGGTACCGAGAGAAGAGCGGGGAGCACGGCATCGCGATGGCAGTGGCACGAAGGACAGCGAAGAGCGTCTGGGACCGGTTCTCGGCGTCGGACCCGGGACTTCTGCGTCTGATGGCGGGGTTGCGCACGGTCGGGGCGATCCTCCTCGCGCTGGCCGTGCTCGCCCTCGTCGGTACCTCGGTGACGCATCTCGTGGCGGGCGCGATGACGGCGATGGTCGCCACGTTCGCGATCCAGGAGAAGGAGGTGCGCGGCCAGGCGATCACGCTGGCGCTCGGCCTGCCCGTGGCGCTCGCGGCGATATCCCTGGGCGCGCTGCTCAACTCCCGTGTCATCGCGGGCGACCTCTTCTTCGTCATGCTGATCTTCGGTGCGGTGTACTCGCGCCGGTTCGGCGACCGGGGCACCGCGCTCGGCCTGATCGGCTTCCAGGTCTACTTCGTCTCGCTCTTCGTGAGCGCGTCCGTGTCGGCCCTGCCCGAGCTGTTCCTGACGCTCACTATCGCCTTCGTATGCAGCGCGGTGGCGCGGTTCGCCCTGGTGCCGGAGACGCCCGAACGCACCCTGGCGCGGTTGCGTGAGGCGTTCCGTGCCCGCCTCGCCCAGCTCGTGGCGCACCAGATCGAACTCCTCGACGCCGACGCCGGGGACGTCGACGCGGTCCTGGCCGACCTGCGGCGCAGCACGGCCCGCCTGCACGAGGCCGCCTTGATGATCCAGGGCCGCCTGGAGGAGGGCACCCGCGACGCGTCCGCGGCGGCGCTGCTCCAGCGGCGGGTCGCCGACGCGGAGATCGCCGCGGAGCGCCTCGGTGTCCTGCTCCTCAACGCCCGCAGCGCCGAGCGCGTGGAGACGCTGACGCTGCATCTGCCGAACGCGTCGGCGGCCATGCCGGCGCGCGCCCGGATCGCGCAGGACGCGGGCTCCGCGCTGCGCCGGGATCTGCGGGCCCTGCACCTCCTCGTGGTGCGCCTGGTCCCCGACGACCGCGGCACGGCACTGCCTCACGTACGCAACCGGCTTCTCGGTTACCGCGAGGAGCAGGGCCTTCCGCAGGGTTCGCCCGCCGTGCAGGACTGCTTCCGCGCGGTCGGTGAGGCGGCGCGCGCCATCGTGGGTCTGCGGCTCGCGGTGCACGCCGCCCAGGACGAGGAGTACGACACTCCGGAAGCGGCCCGCTCCCGGGAGGAGTTCGAGGCGGAGGAGATATCGATCTCCGGTGAGGCCGCGGCCGCCGCCGAGGAGGAGCCGACCGGGCTGCGGCGCCCCACCACCAGGGCGGCCGTGCAGGTGTCGGTGGGGTCGGCGCTGGCCATCGTCGGGGGCGAGTTCCTGTCCACGCAGCGCTGGTACTGGGCCGTGCTGACCTGCTGGGTGGTCTTCCTCAACACCGCCTCCACCGGGGAGATCCTGGTCAAGGGGTACCGCAGGCTGGTCGGCACGGTGCTCGGCGTGGTGGCGGGGGTGGCGCTGGCCGGGGCCGTCGGGAACCACACGTGGATCGCGTTCGCCCTGGTCCTGCTCTGCGTCTTCGGAATGTTCTTCACCGCGCCGCTGTCGTACGCGCTGATGTCCTTCTTCGTCACGGCGATGCTGGGACTGCTCTATACGCTGCTCAACACCTACAGCCTCGATGTCCTGGTGCTGCGCGTCGAGGAGACGGCGCTCGGCGCGGCCTGCGGGATCATCGCGGCGGTCCTCGTCCTGCCGGTGCGTACGTCGCACCGCACCGACGAGGAACTCGGCACCGTCCTCGCACGCCTGCGGGACGTCGTCTCGGCGGCGGTGGCGCAGCTCAGCGGCGGGCCCGCGGTCGACTTGGTGGACCTGGCGCGTGACTTGGACACCGCGCTGGACGATCTGCGCAGCTCCACGAAGCCGTTGACGCACCCGATCGCCCCGCTGCGGGCGCGGCGGCAGAACGCCCGCTATGTGGTGGCGCTTCTGGAGACCTGCGCCTACCACGCGCGTTCGCTGGCGGCGACGGCCGAGTTGGTGCCGTCCAGCAAGAGCGTGGCGGCCGACGCGCGCCTGGCCCTGGCGGGGCGGCGCATCACGCACAACATCGACCTGATCGCCGCGCACGTACGGGACGAGGAGACCGGCGGCGAGATCGAGTCGGGGGCGAGCATCGCCTCGATGCTGGACAGCGGCCGTCACGAGGTGCTGCGCACCGGGTCGGTCGCCTTCCGGGTGCTGCGTCACCTCCAGCGCCTCGACGAGGGGATCGTGGGCCTCGCGCGGCCGTTGGGGGTGCCGCTCTCGGCGCGGGAGGAGAAGGCGGCGGGGGCGCGGGGCGTGGGGTGAGCCGAGCCGCTCCGGCAGGTGCGTCGGGGCTGCCGCCGACTGAGGAAGGCGTGGCGCGCCGCCGCTGCGAACGCGCCCTCACCGTCGCCGGACGGCCGCGTGCGCCGCGGCGAAGTCGGCGAAGGAGCGTGGGGCGCGGCCCGTGACCTGCTCCACGGCGGGGCTCGTACGGTCCTCCGCTCCCCCGGCGATCGCCTCGTCCATCCCGGCGAGGAGATCGGCGAAGCGCTCCGGGATGCCGTCAGCGGCCAGCCGGTCCCGCATCGTCGCGCGAGAGACGGCGCGATGGCGCACAGCCGTGCCCGTGACGCGGGAGAGCGTCGCGGCGACCTGCTCGTAACTCAGCGCCTCGGGGCCGGTGATGAGGTGGGCGGTGTTGTGCGGTCGCTCGTCCGTCAGGGCTCGGGCGCCGACGGCCGCGATGTCCTCGGCGTCCACGAACGCGACCTTGCCGTCCCCGGTGGCCGTCACGATCTCGCCGCGCTCGCGCATGCCGCGGGCGTGCGGGTGATCACCGGTGAAGTTCTGCATGAACCAGGAGGGCCGCAGCACGGTCCACTGCGGGAACCACGCCGGGACCGCGCGGTGGACCTCGCCGAGGCCGCCGTCCGTCTCCACGATGGCGGAGGAGCTGAGCAGCACCACGCGGTCGGCCCCTGCCCGGCGCGCCCGGTCGAGGAACGGCAGCAAGTACGCGGCGGGATCCGGCTCACCGGTGGGCGGGACGAGGTAGACGCGGCGTACGCCTTCCAGGGCCGGGCCGTGGGTCGCCTCGTCACCCCAGTCGAAGCGCGCCCACGTGTGGCCGGCCCCGGTCCCGGTCCCGGGCGACGGCTGGCCGCGCGGACGCGGTGGCCGGCCCCGGCCAGGAGGTCCGCGATCCGGCGTCCGGTGTTGCCGGTACCGCCGGTCACCAGAACCGGTGCCGTACGGCCGCTCATCGTTTCGTGCTGCATGGCTGCGCCTCTCCGCAGGGTGTGACCCGCGTCAGGTAGGGCGAGGCCCGCGCTAAAATACGGACCAGCGGTCCGGATATACGATACGGACTGGCGGTCCGTATTTCCAGTGGAGGCACCGTGACACCACCCCCGCGCAAGGAGCGGGCCGACGCCCGGCGCAACCGCGAGGCCGTACTGGCCGCAGCCGAGCGGCTGTTCCGCGAGCGCGAAGACCCCGACCGCGTGTCCATGGACGACATCGCGGCCGCCGCCGGGGTGGGCAAGGGCACGCTCTTCCGCCGGTTCGGCGACCGGGTCGGGCTGATCAAGGCGCTCGTCGAGCAGCGCACCGAGCAGCTGCGGGCCGATGTCGCGACCGGCCCCCCGCCGCTCGGCCCCGGCGCGCCCGCGGAGGAACGCGCCCTCGCCCTCCTGGACGCCCTGCTGCGCCTGAAGCTGGACACGCGCCCCCTCATGCTCGCCCTGGAGAGCGCGGGCAGCGGCAGCCCCTACCGCAACGGCACCTACGCGCTGTGGCACGCCGAGCTGACCGCCCTGCTCACCGCGGCCCGCGGCGAACGGAACGCCGAGTTCCTCGCGCACGCGCTCCTGGCCGCCGTACGCAGCGACTTGATCGAGCACCTCCGCGCGAACGGCACCCCGGTGCGGCGCATCCACGACGGAGTGGCCGCCCTCGTCCGCGCCACGCTCACGCCCGACGCCCCACGCGCCTAGGCACGGGGGAGGAAGGGCCTATGCTGCCGGCCCCGCCTGCCCATGACCTCCCGTACCCCTACCGGAAGGCGGTGCTTCGATGACGGCACCGAGCCGGCTCGCGGTCTTCACTCACCCCGACGACGAGTCCCTGATGTCCGGCGGCGTGCTCGCCCGGCACGCGGCGGCGGGCGCTCGCACCGCCGTGGTAACCGCGACCTGGGCCCCGGGCACCGGGCGCGCCGCGGAGCCGGCGGAGGCGACGCGCGTCCTGGGCGCCGGGGAGCCCCGCCTGCTCGGCTTCGCCGACGCGCGTGTACCGGATTCCGCCCCGGGAGAGCCACGGTTCCTCGACGCGCCGCTGGACGAGGCGGTGCGGCGTCTGGTGGCCCGCATCCGGGACGTCCGCCCGGACATCGTGATCACCCATGACGCCTACGGCGGGCTGACGGGACACCGGACCACGTCCACACCCACTGGGTGACCGTGCTCGCCACGCAGGCCGCCGGGCTCGAACAGCTCTACCCGCGGGCCGGCGCGCCCTGGCAGCCCCGCGCGCTCTGCCTGGCCACGCACCCGCACGCGGCCGTGGCGGCCCTGAGCGAGGTGGTCGGCGAGCGCAAGGCGGCGCACAGCGTGCCGGACGCGTGGGTCACCGCGACCGTGGACGTCGGCCCCTGGCTGGACCAGAAGGTCGCCGCCGTGCTCGCGCACCCCAGCGAGGTGCAACGGGGCGCCGTGCCCGCCCTGATCGCCGCCCTCGCACCGGAGGTCCGCGCGCGGCTGCTCTCACCGAGTGGTACATCCCTCACCACGTTTCCCCGGTGGCCGGGCAACAGACCGAACTCACCGCCGACGACTGACCGCGCACGAGCGGGTGACCGCCGGGCGCCCCACGGGAACGCGGTCGGTCCGGGCCGCGCGGGCCCGCAAGAAGAGACGCGGTTTTCCCCCCCGGGCCGGGGCCCGGCGAAGAACCCTTCTGCTCCGGGCGGCAGGGCTCGCGCTAGCGAACAACCCGGCCGACCCAGGCGTGGGCCCCCGCAAGAAACCGATCCACACGGGGAAGGGCCCTTCGAAGAACCGGCCGCCCACGGCACGTCCACGGCGGGAAACCCTGCGAAGAACCCGGTTGATCTTGACCCCGGCCCTGAGAAGGTCACGCCCATGCCTGCCCGGCCCCGAGCGGTGCGCGGGGGCGCGGCGGCGCCCCCGTGGTGTGTCTGCCCGGCGGGCCCGTGCAGGCTTCCGCGTACCTCGGCGACCTCGGCGGCCTGAGCGCCCACCGACCGCTGGCCATGCTGGACCTGCGGGGCACCGGCGCGTCCGAGGACACCGCGTCCTACCGCTGTGACCGCCTCGTCGACGACGTGGAGGCCCTGCGCGAGCACCTGGGCCGCGACACGATGGACCTGCTCGCGCACTCCGGCGGCGCGAACCTCGCGGTGCTGTACGCCGCCCGCCACCCCGAACGCGTCGCGCGGCTCGCGCTGATCACGCCGGGCGTGATGGCCCTCGGCATCACGGTCACCGGTGACGTACGGTGTGCGACGGCGCTGCTGCGCCGGGACGAGCCGTGGTTCCCGACAGCGTTCACGGCCCTGGAGGCGATCGTGGCCGGGCGGGGCACGGCAGAGTCCTGGCAGGCGATCCCGCCGTTCGCGTACGGCCGCCTGGACGAGACCGCGCGGGCCCACCAGGCGGCCGAGGACGCGCAGCGAGACGACGAGGCCGCGGCGGCGTTCGGCGGCGAGGGGCCTACGACCCCGACAGCACCCGCGCCGCGCTCGCCCGCCTCCGGGCGCCGGTGCTGGTCCTCGCCGGGGAGGCCGGCCTCGACTCGCCGCCGTCCGCCATGGCCGAGGTCGCCGAGCTCGTCGTGCAGCCCGGCGCCGCCCACTTCCCGTGGCTGGACGACGCCGCGCGGTTCACGACGGCCACGGCCGTTCTCCTCGCCTGAGCCAGGAGGAGCCGGCTCACCAGATCCGTACACGCTCCGCCGGGTCCAGCCACAGGCCGTCGCCCTCCACCGTGCCGAACGCCTCGTGGAACTCGTCGAGGTTGCGGACGATGTTGGCGCGGAACTCCGGCGGCGAGTGCGGGTCGATCGTGAGGTACTGCTGCTCCTGCTCCTTGCGGCGCTTGGTGCGCCAGCAGTACGCCCAGTTCGTGAAGAGCCGCTGCGAACCGGTCAGGCCGTCACTCTCGGGCATCGGCGCCCCGGCGAGCGAGATGAGATAGGCGGTGTGCCCGATGGTGAGGCCGCCGAGGTCGCCGATGTTCTCGCCGACCGTCAGCGAGCCGTTGACGGACTCGCCGGGGAGGTTGCGGGGCGAGAAGCCGTCGTACTGCTTGATCAGCGCCTTCGACTTGGCCTCGAACGCGGCCTTGTCGGCGGCGGTCCACCAGTCGTTGAGGTTGCCCGCGCCGTCGTACTGCGCGCCCTGGTCGTCGAAGCCGTGGCCGATCTCGTGGCCGATGACCGCGCCGATGCCGCCGTAGTTCTCCGCCGGGTCGGCGTCGGGCGAGAAGAACGGCTTCTGCAGGATGCCCGCGGGGAAGCAGATCTCGTTGGTGCCCGGGTTGTAGTACGCGTTGACTGTCTGCGGCAGCATGAACCACTCGTCGCGGTCGACCGGCGAACCGATCTTGGCGAGCTGCCGGTCCGACTCGAACGCCGCCGCCGCCTGCGCGTTGCCGAGCAGGTCGTCGGCGCTGACCTGGAGCGCCGAGTAGTCGCGGAAGGTCTCCGGGTAGCCGATCTTGGGGCGGAACGTGGCGAGCTTCTCGTACGCCCGTTCCTTCGTCTCGTCGGTCATCCAGTCCAGGCGGGCGATCGACTGGCGGTAGGCCTCCAGGAGGTTGGCGACGAGGTCGTCCATCTTCGCCTTGGACGACGGCGGGAAGTGCCGCGCGACGTACTCCTTGCCGACGGCCTCGCCGATGGCGTCCTCGACGAAGGCCACGGCACGCTTCCAGCGGGCGCGCAGCTCGGGGGTGCCGTTGAGGGTGCGGCCGTAGAACTCGAAGTTGTTCTGCACGAAGTCGTCGGTGAGGTACGGCGAGCAGGCCCGCAGGACCCGCGTCAGCGCCCAGTCGCGCCACTGCTCGATCGGCACCTCGGCGAGGACCGCGGAGAGGTGCGCGAGGTAGGAGGGCTGGCGCACGCACGTCTCGGCGATGGTGGCGTCCGAACCGCCGAGCCCCTTGACGTAGCCGCGCCAGTCGAACTCGGGTGCCAGCGCGAGGAGTTCGTCAAGGGACGTGAGGTTGTAGGTCTTCAGTACGTCACGGGTCTCGGCGCGCTCCCAGTGCCCGGCGGCGAGCCTCGTTTCCAGCGTGAGCACGGTCTTCGCGGCGGCCTCGGGGGCGGTGTGCCCGCCGAGCGCGAGGAGCCGGGTGAGGTGGGCGACGTACTTCTCGCGGATCTCGGCGAACTTCTCGTCGCGGTAGTACGACTCGTCGGGCAGGCCGAGGCCGCCCTGGAGGATGTTGAAGAGGTACCGGTCGGAGTCGCGGTCGTCGGAGTCGATGTACGAGCCGAAGAGCCCCGAGCCGCCGACGCGCTCGAAGCGGCCGAGGAACACGGCGAGCTCCCGCACGTCCCGCAGGCGGCCGACCTCGTCGATCAGGGGCTGGGCGGGGGCGAGGCCGCGGGCGGCGATGGTCTCCTCGTCCATGAAGGAGGCGTACAGCGCGGCGATCTTGCGGGCGTCCTCGGACGGGGCGCCGGAGGCCTCCGCCGCCAGTTCCTGGATGATCTCCTTGACCTGCTGCTCGGCCGTGTCGGCCAGCTGCACGAAGGGGCCCCAGCTGGAGCGGTCCTCGGGGATCTTCTCGGTGTCCAGCCAGTGGCCGTTCACGTGTCCGAACAGGTCGTCCTGCGGGCGGATCTCGGCGTTCATGCCCGGGCGGGCGTCATCCAGAATGCTCATCCACGCACCCTATGCGAGCCGTCACCCCGGGAAGAAGGTGCGGCACCAACGGATGCCGGGCGCAGGGGAGCGCGACGCCAACTCGCGTGCAAACCATCCCAATAGGAGCGATAAAGTATCCCGTCCACCTCCGCGTATCTGTCCCACCAGGAGAGCTTCTGTGACCGCAGCCATCGCCCCGTCCGCAACCGCCGCGTCCGAGACCGCCGCCGACGCCGACGCCGACGCGGCACTCCTGGTGGCCGAGGACGCCCGCGCCTTCGGGGCGTACGCGCGCACCGGCGGCTGGGCCTTCGGCCTGAAGGTGGCCCGCAGCGTGCGCCCGGGCGGGCAGGGCGCGGGCGAGACGCCGAAGATCTCGGCCAAGGAGTTCGCCGAGCTCGCGGGCTGCTCGGCGGAGCGGGTCATGCGGTACTACAAGGCCTGGGACAAGGCCGCCGACGACGGGATGGTGCCGCACTTCGAGGCGCTCGCCCCCGGCATGGACGTGGAGCTGCCCGACGCCGACGTGTGGCTGTCGTACTACACCTCCCGCTCCAGCGCCCTGACCCCGCGCGGCAACGCGATCACGGAGGCCGCGGAGGCCGAGGGTATCCGCCCGACCAAGGCCCTGGAGGTCGCGGAGAACCCGACCGCGCTGCGCGCCGCGATCCTCGCCGACCCCGGCACCGCGGAGGCCGCGAGGAAGGCGCTGATGGACCGCCTCGGGGACGACTCGGCGCTCCGCACCGAGCTGGTCCGCGACATCGTGCGCGCCGACGACCTCAAGAAGGCCGTGGCCGCCGAGGCCAAGGCGGGCGACCGCGTTGAGTATGTCCGCCAGATCGTGCAGAAGGGCCAGGTCAAGACTCCCGCGGGCCAGCTGATCGACGCCCCCGCCGAGCTGCGCGAGGAGGCCGAGCGACACCTGTCCCTGATCGACGAGCTGGACGACGGCGAGGAGTCCGGCGAGTGGGCGCGCGAGGCGTACGACACGGTGCGCGACCTGGTGGCGCAGACCGTCCAGAGCGACCCGGAGCTGCGGGTGCAGGAGCGGCGCGCGAAGTTCTACAGCAGCTTGCAGAAGGCGACGAAGGTCTTCGAGGAGCTGACGTTCGACGACATCCAGAACGCCGAGGACTTCCAGGACATCTACGAGGACGACATGGTGCGCCGTCTCGAAGACCTCCAGCAAGCCATCGGCGCGTGCATCTCGGCCCTCCAGGCGGCGACGGCGCGGCCGAGCGCTTCCTGAGGCAGGAGGCAGGGAAGCGGGGCCGCCCCGGCTCAGCTCATCGGCGCGGCGGCGCGAGCGTGATGCGGATGCCGACCGTGCCGTCAAGGCCGCGCCGCAGCCTACTGCCGAGCAGGGTGAGGAAGCCGATCACGCCGTACTTGCGGCCGATGAGGCGGCGGTAGCGCGCGGTGACCTCGGGCGGGCAGATCTCGGCGGTCGCGGGGACCTGCTTGCCCGTCGGGTTGCCCCGCAGATCGCACGGCCCGACCATGACGTCCGCCCGCCGGCGGATGCGCTTCACTTTCCAGGAGTCGGCGGCGGTCCAGATCCCGAGCGCGTCACCGTCCGGGACGACCCAGACGGGGCTCGGCACAAGGGCGCCGTCCTTTCGGTAACTGCTGACCAGCAGGTACTTTCCGGCGCCGAGCTGTGCCCGCGGAGTGTCGTCCATGCGGGGGAGTCTAAGCGCCGGGGGCGGCCGCCGTAACCGCTTATGGTAGTTACATGGAACCGTCCGCGTCCCCCGGCCTCCTGATGCGCGCCCACAGCGGCGCCACCTACCGCTTCGATCCGGGCGCGCTCTGCCTGGAGCTGCTGACCACCGGCGGCCCCGGCGAGTTCCGCCGCTACGAGACGCTGCACGCACCCGAGGACCTGGCCGCCTGGGCGGAACGTTCACGGCTGACGCCGACGCCCGTCCTTGAGGTGTCCGAGGACGACGTCGCACACGCGCGGCGGCTGCGGGACGCGCTGTTCCGGGTGACGACCGCCTTGGCCGAGGGCGCGGGCGCCACCCCTGCCGACCTCGACACCCTCAACGAAGCGGCCGCCCACCCGCCGCTGGTCCCCGCCGTCGGACCGGACGGGGGGCGCCGGTGGGCGCGGGGCTCCCACGGGGCCGGGCTGCTCTCCACCGTGGCGCGGGACGCCGTCGATCTTCTGACGGGACCGTTCGCGCACCGCGTCCGCGTCTGCGCGTCCGACAACTGCTTCCTGATCTACGTCGACACCTCCCGCCCCGGCCGCCGCCGCTGGTGCTCGATGGAGCACTGCGGCAACCTCCACAAAGTACGGACGCTGCGCGCGCGCCGCGCGGCGGACGAGCGGGACGGTTGAAACCGCTGGGGCGCTGTACGGGGCGGGCGGCGTCGACCGCCCCGTACAGCGACCCGGCACGAGCGGACCGCGCCCACCGGTGCGGAGGCCGCGTACGTCGGCCGTGGAGGGGGCGGGCGGTGGCTGCTCCGGAGGTCCGTGCTGCCGGCACGTCTTCCAGGCGGCCTGCGGGGCGACTCCGTAGTTGGTCTTGGTCTCGCGGTAGGCGCCGAAGCCCTCCGCGCCCAGCTCCCGCCCGAGGCCCGACGCCTTCAAGCCGCCCGACGGGGCACCGAAGTCGGGCAGGTAGCTGTTCAGGCCGAACGAGCCGGTACGGACCGCCATGGGTGGCGGGAGACACCACGGTGATGGTCCGGTCACCGGCCGGTTCGTGCCGGCGGCCGTCGATGAAGAAGTGCTCGTGGTCAGACATGGGAGGCGCTCCGCGATGCGAGGGAAACGGGGTTACGGGAACCACCGTGCGACCCCCGCCGCGTCGCAGCCAGGGCCACGGTTTCCGGGGTCCGGCAGGGCCAAGCTGGGTTCCTGCGACCGGCCTGGGCTGGGCTGTATGGGCACTGACCTGGGTGACCTGGGTGATGTCCTGCGGCTGGAGCCGGGCCCGGCTCCAGCCGCAGGACATGGGGCTGCCGGGGGCCGGGCGGCGACGCGTGCCCGGCCTGCGCCGGGCGGAAGTCGCCCAGCTCGCCGGGGTGAGCGTCGACTACTGCACCCGCCTCGACCAAGGCCGTACTCCGAGCGTGTCCGACGCCGTGCTCGACGCCATCGCCCGGGTCCTCCGCCTGGACGAGGTCGAACACGGTCACCTGCGCGACCTGTCCCGTCCGCACCGGAAAGCGGCCCGCCCGCCGGGTGCCGAACGGCTGCGCCCGGGGTTGCGGCACGGCGTCAAGCTCCTGCGGCACCCGGTGGTCGGCGACCTCGACCTCGGCTACGAGATGATCCCCTCTCCCCGGCGACCCCGACCAGTCCCTGGTCGTCTACACCCGCCTCGCCCGGCTCCCCGACCGCCGAGAAACTCGCCGTCCTGGCGAGCTGGACGGCGGATGCGTACGGACGGGCGGACGGGTGACGTGGCCGGTCACACTTACGGACCAGTAGCGATCTTCAAGTCACGATCATCCACACGCATCCACACGGCGGGTGTTCGAGTGTTCCCTCCCGTCGGTGGCTCTCGGCCCGCGCACCACGGCTCCCCCGGTAACCTGCGCATCGGTGCGGAGTGACACCACCGAGAGGTCGTTGATGAGGCGTCAAAAAGCGGGCCCGCGCGCCCCGGCCGACACTGCGCGAGAGATGGCGGAAGGCGCCGGGCGCGAGGCCGAGGGCGTGGGGCGCGAAGAAGACGGCGCCGCGCGGCTCCGCCCGGTCGACCTCGCGCGTGCGGCCGGCATCTCCACGCAGCAGATCCGGAATTACGCGGACGCGGGGATCCTGCCGCCCGCCCCGCGCTCCCCCGCCGGGTACCGCAGGTTCGACGACAGTCACCGGCAGGCCCTGCTCACCTACCGGGTCCTGGCCCGCGGGCACGGTCCGGGCGCCGCTGGGGCGGTCATGCGGGCGGTGCACGAAGGGGACGTACGGAAGGCGCTCGCCCTCATCGACGCGGGGCACGCCGCCCTGCACGAGCAGCGGCGCTCCCTGCGGGCGACCGGCCAGGCGCTGGAGGCCGTGGCCGAGGGCGGGCCCGATGCCCCCGCACTGCCGCGCTCTCGGTTGCGCATCGGAGAGGTGGCCGCCCATCTGGGCGTGCGCACCTCCGCCCTGCGGGTGTGGGAGTCCGCCGGGCTGCTCGCACCCGCACGCGATCCGGGCACGCGCTACCGCGTGTACCTCCCTGCCGATGTGCGCGACGCCCGCGTGATCCACCTGCTGCGGCAGAGCCACTACCTCTTCGCGCAGATCCAGCCGGTCCTCGACGACCTGCGCCGCAGCGGCGGCGTCGAGGCGCTGCGGGCGGCCCTGGCCGAGCGGGACACCGCGCTCGACGCACGGACGCGGGCGATGCTGGAGGGCGCGGGCCACCTGCACCACTACCTCGACCACGCCTCGCGCGGCCCGTTCGGCGCGGACTGCGTCCCCGACAGCAGCGCCCGGTAGTGCCTGCCTCGGGGTAACAGGCGGCCGTGCGGCTCGGATCCAGGTCTCGGTGGGCGGCGGTCAGCTCTCCCACGTCGCCCTCGTCGCCCTCGTCGTGCGGAAGCGCGCCGCGTACGCGGACGGTGTCGTGCCGAGGTGGCGGGCGAAGGTCCTGCGGAGCGTCTCGTCGCTGCCGAGTCCGCTGCGTCGCGCTGCCTCGGTGACGTTCGCGCCGTGCTCCAGGAGGATGCGGGCGGCCTCCACCCGCATGGTCTCCACGTGGGCGGCCGGTGTGCTGCCGATCTGCTGGGCGAAGAGCCGCGAGACGTGACGGCCGCTGATGTTCGCCCGCTGGGCCAGGGAGCGCAGGCTGTGGTCGGCCGCCGGGTCGGCGGCGATGGCGTCCAGGAGCGGGCGCAGCACCGGGTGGCGGGTCGTCGCGGTGCGGGAGGCGGCGGAGAACTGGGACTGGCCGCCGGGCCGCTGGAGGAAGACGACGAGGTCGCGGGCGACCCGGCGGGCCTCCTCGGGGCCGTGGTCCTCCTCGACGAGGGCCAGGCACACGTCGATGCCCGCGGTGACGCCCGCCGAGGTCAGGATCGGGCCGTCCTGCACATAGATGGCGTCCGGCGTGACGGTGACGTCGGGGTGGGCGCGGGCCAGGTCGTCGGCGTACTCCCAGTGCGTCGTCGCCCTGCGGCCGACCAGCAGACCGGCCGCCGCGAGCGCGAACGCGCCGGTGCACACCGCGGCCACGCGCCCCGCGCCGGCGGCCAGTCGGGCCACGTCCGCGACCAGTGCCGGGCGTTCGGCGAGGATGCGCAGGTCGGCCGGGCCGGGGACGACGAGGGTGCCGGTTCCGGTGACGTCGGCCGTGGCCACGTCGGCGGCGATGCGCAGCCCGGTGGAGGTCGTGACGTCCCGGCCGTCGGGGGTGCAGACCCGCACCCGGTAGGCGCCGGTGCGGCCGGCCGCGGTGTGGAAGACCTCCAGCGGGGCGGCGACGTCCAGGAGCCGCGCGCCGTCGAAGGCAAGAACGACGACATCGTGGCCCTCGTGGCCGTCGTGGTCATCGGGGGCGGCGTGGGCGGCGCGCGGGTGGGCGGCGGCGGGTGAGGTGGGCATGGCTCCAACGTAGCCGGTGGCGGTGTCCGGATCTGTGGGAGTCGTGTCCGTGGGGACATGGCCGAGGCAGGGGCCCGAGGCCCAGTCTTGGACCTACAGAGCCCGACCGACACAGGAGCCCTCCATGACCACCCCGTCTTCCGCCGCCTCTTCCTCCGCCGCCCCGCTCACCTCTTCCTCCGTCGCGGGGGTCTTCGTCCCGGACTCCAAGCTCGCCGCCGAGGCCACCGAGCTGGTCCGGGACATCACCGACGACCTGATCTACCACCACTCCCGCCGCGTCTACTGGTTCGGGAGCCTCCAGGGCCGGGCCCGCGGGCTGAGCTTCGACGCCGAACTGCTCTATATCGGCGCCATGTTCCACGACTTGGGCCTCGGCGCCCACTTCCACGACAGCGGGCGCCGCTTCGAGGTCGACGGCGCCGACGAGGCGAGCCGCTTCCTGCGGAGCCGGGGTGTGCCCGAGGACGCCGTGCGGCGCGTGTGGACGGCCATCGCCCTGCACACGACCCCGGGCATCCCCGAGTTCATGGAACCGGAGGTGGCGCTCGTGACCGCCGGGGTGGAGTACGACGTACTCGGCGTCGGCTACGACAGCGTCAGCGCGAGCGACCGCGCGCAGATCACGGCCCTGCACCCGCGCCCCGACTTCAAGCGGCGCATCCTCAAGGCGTTCACCGACGGGATCGCGCCGAAGCCGGAGACCACGTTCGGCAATGTGAAGGCCGACGTCCTGGAGCACTTCGTGCCGGGCTTCACCCGCGGCGACTTCGTCCAGGTGATCCAGGACTCTGGGTGGGAGGAGTGAGCCACGGCGGGCTCCGCGCGGGAGGAGTGAGCCACCGCGTCGCGGCGACGCTGCCTGACGCTCTGCTCTGCCGGCCCCTCAGGGCCGCACGTCCTCCAGCGCGTCGGCGAGTGCGGTGCAGAAGCGGGCGTGTTCCCGGGCGCTGGGCGGCAGTTCGGGGTTCCAGGGCAGGGTGCGCATGGTGGGCCCCAGGGCGTCGCCGAGCCGGGCCGCGTTGGACCGTACGTCGGTGAGTACGAGGTCGGGCTCCAGCGCGGCCGCTTCGGCCCAGCCGGTCGTGGACCAGTTGGTGCCCTGCCCGGACGCGGGGTCCACGAGAGCGACGCCGAGCCCGGCGAGCGCGGCGAGGTCGGGCCAGGCGTAGGGCCTCGCCAGGTGGACGGAGTCGGGCCCCGCCGGCGAGAGGGCGAGCACACGCGGCCGTACGACACCGGCCGCCACGCCGCTCAACCGGCGTTCGGCGGCGTCAAGTTCGGCTTCCGCGTCGGACTGCTCGGGGGCTCCGAGGCTGCGCGCGAGGGCGGTGAGGCGGCTCCTGATCCCGGCGAGGCTGCGGCCGCGGCCGACGTCGAGCACGGCGAGGGGGACCCGCTCCTCCAGGTGCTTGGCGGCTTCCGGGTCGATGCCGTAGACCTGACCGCCGCCGTAGGTGAGCGCGACGACCAACTCGGGCCGTGCGGCGAGGAGGGCGTCCAGGTCGAGCGCGGAGCCCGCGCCGAAGTAGGTGACGTCCTCCAGGGGCAGGCGGCCCGACTTGGCCGGATCCGGTACGGCGGGGTCGTCGTGCGCGGAGCCGAAGACGCCGGCGGGGCGTATGCCGTGGTCGTGCAGCGCGGCGGCCGTCGGCAGGTACGCGACCAGCCGGGCCGGGCGGCGTGGAGCCCTCACCAGCTGGTCCCGGTCGTCGGTGAACTCCCAGTCCTGGCCCATGTGGTGTGTCATGTCGTCCGACTCCTCCTGGTCCGGTGCCACGACGTGGCCCTCCCCTGCCGTGGCCTGTTCCGCCGCCTGCCTGTTCCGCCGTGGCCGTCCGGTGCTTCCTGCCCGGGCGCGCACCGGCGTACACGGAGAGGGGCGCGCGAGCCCGCCCCGAACCGATGCGCGCGTCAGGCTCGCGCCGCGCGCCCCACCGAATGCGCCGGCCTTGCCTGGAGGCACTGAGCCGGCACCACCATGGCTTCCGCCGCGCAGCCTGTGCCCCGGCAGGCATACTCGCCGACCTGTCCGTCAGAGCCAGCGTTCCGCCGACTCGACGGTGTCGTCGACGCCCGTGTTGAACGCTATGGCCGCTTGCGGCGCGTGGCGGTGGATCAGGTTCACGATGCGTTCGAAGAACGGGAGGAGTTGCTCGACCTTGCGGATGCCCGCGCCGACGAGCACCACGTCCCAGGGGCGTTCGGTGAGCGAGGCGACGAGGGTCGGCTCGGCGGTCTCGTCGAACACGATCGCCGACACCGCGGCTTCCATGCCGCGCTCCGCGAAGACGGCCAGTTCCTTGTCGAGCGCGGCGCCGATGGCTTCCGCGTCGACGCCGGGCAGGGCCTGAGGGTCGTAACCGATGACAAGTACGGAAGGCATGCGGTCGACGGTAACAATACCGTCGAGCAGCGCCTTCTCCGCCTCCTCACCTCCGCAGCCAGTGGCCCGCGCCCTCCAGCCAGGTGGCGAAAAGGGCCTCGTCGCCCAGGACTTCGATACCGTCGGCGGGAGTCGGGGAGCGGCGCTGGTAGAGGAGGAGCAGGAGGTCGGTGAGAGGGCCGCGCACGGCTGCGCCCGCCTTCTCGTGGACGTGGCTCACGGTGATGGGCGCATCGGTCAGGTCGATGAACCACTCCCCCGCGCCCGCTACTGTGCCTTCGCCCGCGCCTTCCCCCGCGCCTCCCGGCACGTCGGTGGCGTGGAAGTGGATGCTGCGGCCGGGGCCGAGCAGCGCGCGGTGTGCGGCCTGCGACTCGTAGGCCTGCGGCAGCGTGCTGAACTCCAGCCACTCGTCGAGGCCGTCGAGCGCGACATCGGCGTCCAGGGTGAAGGTCCCGCCGACCGCGGCGGTCGCGTCGAAGCGGTGCACGACCGTCTCGTACGTCATGCGCCGCGCCCAGAACAGCGGCGTGCCGCCCGGGGCCGGCGTCCACACCGTGGCGTCCGGGCCCGCCTCGCGCAGCGTGCCCACGAGCCGGGCGGCGCTCTCGGTGAGCCGGGCGGTCAGCGTGGTGATGTCGTCGTCCGCGCCGGGCGTGACGTCGTTGACCTCGTGGTCCGGGACGGGCCCGGTGGCCCGCGTCCGCACGACGGTCTCGGCCCAGCCGTGCGTGCCGCCGACGTGGCGCAGCAGGTGGGCGAGGGTCCATCCGGGGCAGCCCGGCACGGGCGCGGTGGTGTCGGCGCCCTCGACGGCCGAGACCAACTGGGCGCTCTGGTCGGAGATGCGAGTGACAAAGCGGTCGTACACCGCACGGGGGTTCGGACGCGTCATGGCGCCACGGTAGACCAAGGGCCCCACCGTGGCGGGCACGAACCAGGGGGTGATCAGGACAGCCGGCGGGGCGCTTCGGCCGCCGGGGAATTCGCCGTCCGGCTCGCCGTGGCCGCTCACGCCGGAGCCGAGGTCGACGCGGCCAGGAACTGGGTCGCCGCCAGTTCGCCGTACAGCGGGTCCGCCGCCACCAGTTCGGCGTGCGTTCCTGTCGCCCGGACCTTCCCCGCGTCCATCACCACGATCCGGTCCGCCAGCATCACCGTGGACAGACGGTGGGCCACCACCAGGACCGTCACCTCGCGCGACACCTCTGTCACGACGTCCCGCAGCGCCAGTTCGTTGACCGCGTCCAGTTGTGAGGTCGCCTCGTCGAGCAGGAGCAGGCGGGGTTTTCTGAGCAGCGCCCTGGCGATCGCCACCCGCTGCCGCTCCCCGCCGGACAGCTTGGAGCCCCGGTGGCCGACCACCGTCTCCAGGCCTTCCGGCAGCCGTTCGACGACGCCGTCGAGGCGGGCGCGCACGAGGACCTCGCGGACCTCGGCGTCGGTGGCGTCGGGCGCGGCGAAGAGGAGGTTCTCGCGGAGGGTGCCCGCGAGGACGGGCGCGTCCTGCTCCACGTAGCCGATGGCCGACCGGAGCTGGGCCAGCGGCCACTGCCGCACGTCCTTGCCGTCGACGAGTATCCGCCCGCCCGTCGCCTCGTAGAACCGTTCGATCAGGCCGAACACCGTCGTCTTGCCCGCACCGGACGGGCCCACGAAAGCGGTCATGCCGGGCCCCGGCACGTCGAAGCTCACGCCGTGGTGGACGTATGGGAGGTCGTCGCGGTAGCGAAAGGTCACGTTCTCGAAGGCCACGGCAGCCGGACCGCCGCCGGCGTGCCCCGCCGCCCGCTCCGTCTCCGGGTGCGTCTTCGGGTGCGTCTTCGGGCCCGTGTCCGGGTCCGCATCCGGGTCCGTCTCCTCTGTTTCGAGTCGCTCCGCCTGCACGATCCGTGCGATCGCCGCCGAGCCCACCTGATACTGCGAGGCCGCCTCGACCAGCCGCGACACCGGGTCGATCAAGTAGAAGAGGAAGAGCAGGAAGGCCACCAGCGTCGAAATGGATATCGCGCCGGACGCGACCCGCGCGCCGCCGATCCCGAGCACCGCGAGGAATGACACCTGCACGGAGAGCCCGACCGAACTCCACGCCACCGACTGCCACTTCGCCGCCCGCACGCCGTGCCGCCACGCCTCCTGCGCGGCCTCCTGCACCGCCTCCGCCTCCCGCCCCTCGGCACCGGACGCCTTGAGCGTGCGGAAAGCTCCGAAGGCGCGTTCGAGCGCGGTCGAGATCGTGCCCACCGCCTCCTGGGCGCGCCGCGTCGCCTGCGCGATCTTCGGCATGACGAGGGAGACCGCGCCCCCGATCAGTACGATCACGCCGAGGGTGACACCCAGCAGCACCGGGTCCATCAACGCCATCAGCACGATTGTCGCGATGAAGGTCAGTCCGCCGGACGCCGCGGACACCACGGACTGCGTGGTCACGGCCCGCAGCAGCGTGGTGTCGGAGGTGACCCGGGACATCAGGTCGCCGGGTTGGGTGCGCTCCACCTCCGGGAGGCGCAGCCGCAGCAGCCGACCGATCAGCGTGCGCCGGGCGGCGAACACCACGGATTCGGCGGTGCGCTCCAGGACGTACGCGCCGACCGACTCGATCGCGGTACCGAGGACCACGAGCGCGGTGAGGAGCACCAGGATGCCGGCGATCGAGTCGTCGGCGCCGAGCCGGTCCACGAGCGCCTTGGCCGCGAGCGGCTGCGCGAGGCCGGACGCCGCACCGATCAGCGTCAGGAACGCGCCGAGGGCCACGGCGGCGCGGTGCGGGCGGAAGTGGCGGTACAGGGCACGCCAGGTCTCCCCGGCCGGGAGCCGCTCGGGTTCAGCGGCGGAATCGGCGAAATCGGCGGGATCGGCGGGATCGGCGGGATCGGGGGTCTTCTCGGCGGAGGCGGAAGCTGCGTCGGTCACGTCCGGCAAGACGCAGCCGCGCGTGATCCACCTGACTCGCGGCGCGCACACGTCGTAGGCGTACCCGTACCCGTACCCGTACAGGGATACGACGGACTCAACCCCCCACGGGGCTGCTCTCCCCCTCATCCGGCCCTGCCGACGACTTCTTCGCCCGGGTGGCGGACCGCGTCGCCACCCCCGCCTCCCGGGACGCGCTCCGGCGCCACTTCCTCGCGGGGCTCCCGCCACCCTGATCAAGGATGCCCGCCGCGCACACGGCGACGGCACAGAACGCCACCGGCAGGAAGAACGTGAGGTTGAGCGGCACGAGGTGGGTCAGCGGCCCGATGACGGCGGGGCCGGCCAGCATGCCGAGGTAGCCGAGTCCCGCGACGCGGGAGACGTTGACCCCGGCGGCGTCCTCCTCCGCGTGGCCCGCGGCGCTGAAGAGCTGGGGTACGCAGCCGGAGAGTCCCGCGCCGAACAAGGTCCAGCCGAGGAGCGCCGACGGGATCCAGGGCGACAGCGCCGCCACCGTCAGTCCGACCGCCGCCAGCGCCGCGCCGTAGCGGAGGATCGCCACGGGGCCGACGCGGGCCGCCACCCGGTCGGCGAGCAGGCGGCCGACGGTCATGGCGGTGGAGAAGACGCCGTAGGCGAGGGCGGCGGTGGCGGCGGGTGCGTCCAGGACGTCACGGAGGTGCAGCACGCTCCAGTCGTTGGCCACGCCTTCGCAGAGCATCAGCATGAAGGCGAGGGCGGCAAGGGCCCAGACACGCCGGGGAGTCCGGCGGCGTGACGTCGTACCGCCGCCGCCGGCTTCGGCACCGTCGCCCGAGGTCGCGTCACCCGAGGTCGCGTCACCCGAGGTCGCGTCACCCGAGGTCGCGCTGCCCGAGGTCGCATCGCCCGCGGCCCTCGTACCAGCGTCCGGTCCCGGCCGCAGCAGCGCGGGCGCGGACAGCGCGGCGGCCACCAGGCCGAGCAGCGCCACTCCGCCGAGGGTCGCCGCGGGACTCCAGCCCCAGCTGAGCGTACGGGCGCCGGCCAGCGCGGCGATGACACCGCCGATCGAGAACGTGGCGTGGAAGGCGGACATGACGGGCCGTCGGTAGCCGCGCTCCACCTGGACCGCGTGGGCGTTCATGCTGACGTCCAGGCAGCCGTTGCCGAGCCCGAGGGCGAGCAGGGCCGCGCCCAGTGCCCACACGTTCGTGGCGAGGCCGGGGAGGACGACGGCCGCGCTGCACAGCGCGGCGCTGACCGGCACGACGACGCGGGCACCGAGACGGTCGGTGAGGGGACCGACGACCTGCATGCCGGCGAAGGCTCCCGCGCCGAGCAGCAGCAGGAGCCAGCCGAGCACGGCGTGGCTGATCCCCGCACGGTCCTCGACGGTGGGGATGTGGACGATCCACATCCCCAGGAGGAAGCCGTTCAGGGCGAAGTACGCGAAGGTGGCCAGCCGCCCGGCCCGCAGTGTTGTTCGTTCCATGGCCTCGAACATAACGAACATGATGCATGTTCGGAAGGTTGCCTTACGAACATATCGAGTGTTTGAATCACGAGGTGACCAAGACGAGCAGTACAAGCGGTACAACCAGTGCGAGCAGTGGGAGCAGTGCGAGCAGAGACCGGCTGCGGCAGATCACCGAGGCCGTGCGGGAGGCGGGCCGGCTCGGCGTCGCGGAGCTCGCGGAACTCACCGGCGCTTCCGAGATGACCATCCGGCGCGACCTGGAGGCCCTGGCCGAGCAGGGCGTACTGGAGCGCTATCGCGGCGGCGCGCGGAGCCTGCTGCTGCGCGGGGAGGAACCGCCGTTCGCACTGCGGGAGCAGGACGGCCCGGAGGTGAAGCGGCGCATCGCCGCCGAGGTGGCCGGGCTGATCGCCGACGGGGAGTCCGTCGTCGTGGACAGCGGCACCACCTGCCTGGAGGTCGCTCGCGCGCTGGAAACCCGGCGGCTGACCGTGATGCCGCTCTCCCTCCAGGCGGTGAACGCGCTCAGCGGCGCCCCCCGCCTGACGCTGCTCGTGCCCGGCGGGCGGCCGCGCCCCGGCGAGCTGGCCCTGACCGGCCCGCTCACCACCGCCTCGCTGGCCGCGCTGCGCTTCGACACCGCCGTCATCGGATGCTGCGGCCTGACCGCGGCGGACGGCCTGACCGCCTACGACCTGGACGACGCCGCGGTCAAACGGGCCGCGATCGCCTCGTCCCGCCGCGTCATCGCCGTCGCGGACGCCGGCAAGCTCTCCCGCACCGCCCTCGCCTTCGTCGCGCCCGCCACCGCCCTGCACGCCATCGTCACCGACGGCGCCGCGCCGGACGAGGAGACCGACGCGCTGGCCGCGGCGGGCGTGACCGTACGAAAGGTATGACCCCGGTGAAAGGTGTGACCCCGGTGACCGACACGACGCGCCATATGAACCCTCCGACGGACAGCCCCGGCGACAGCCACAGTTCCGGCGCCAGCCACAGCCACAGCATCCTCCTCTTCGACATGTTCGGCGTCATAGCGCGCCACCAGTCCAAGGACGGCAGGGCCCGCCTGATCGCCACCGCGGGCGTGCCGGAGGTGCCCTTCTGGGAGGCCTACTGGGGGCTGCGTCAGCCGTACGACCGCGGTGACGTGACCGGCCGCGGCTACTGGCGCCAGGTGGCCGACGCCCTCGGCACCGGCTTCGGGCACGAGCGGGTCGCGCGGCTCATCGAGGCCGACATCGTGAGCTGGAGCGGCGTCGACGACACGATGGTGACGTTGATCGAGGAGCTCGCGGCGGCGGGCGAGCGGATCGCGCTGCTGTCCAACATCCCCGAAGAGCTGGCCGTCCACTACGAAGAGCGGCACGCCTGGCTCAAGCACTTCCAACTGCGCGCGTTCTCCTGCCGCATCGGCCACGCCAAGCCCGAGCCGGGTGCCTACCGCTGGTGTCTGGACGCCCTGTCCACCGAGGCGAACCGGGTGCTGTTCGTCGACGACCGCGAGGAGAACATCCGGGCCGCCGAGGCCTGCGGCCTGCGCGGTCATCTCTTCACCACCCCGGCCGCCCTGCGGAGGACGCTGCGGCTCAGCGCGTGATCGCGCCCAGCAGCGCCTTGGCGCACAGGTCGCGCACCTGTTCGCGTGTCAGGTCCTGTTCGGCCAGCCACTCCAGGCAGACGGCCACCATGAAGGCGAGCCAGCCCCGCACCGCGAGGCGCAGCGCGGGCGGGTCGCGGACGATGTCCGTGACCTCCGGGTCCGCGGCGAGGGCCGCGAGGATCTGCCGCTCCTGGGCCGCGAGACCCTGGCCGTAGACCTCGCGGACCAGCGGGTCGCCCGCCGCCTCGGCCCGGTGGAAGGCGCGAAATCCCTGCGCGTGGCTCTCCGCATAGCCGAGGAACGCGTCGAGTCCGGCGCTGATCTGCTCCCGCACCGGCAGACCCGGCACCGCCGCCGTCAGGCGCAGCATGCGTTCGCTCTCGCGCTGCACGACGGCGGCGAAGAAGTCCCTCTTCGTCGGGAAGTAGTGGTACAGGAGTCCACGGGAGACGCCCGCGATCTCCGCGACCCGCTCGATCCACACATCGTCGTAGGGCTTCTGCGCGAAGAGGCGCGCCCCGACGGAAAGCAGCTGCTCACGCCGCTCCTGAGTGCTCATCCTGCGGCGCGTGCGCTCCTGTGGGTTCGCGGCCATGCGGGCACTTTACTCGACTTACTTGACGTGAATTCAATAGCGGGACCAGACTGGGGACGCTTATTGAATCCGCGTATAACAGGCCGCTACGGGGTCCGCCTGTGGTCCCAACCGGCCCTCCAGGCAAGGGAGATGGGCACATGGCGCAGACGACGCGGTCCGCGGCCGGCCAGCCGGGGCCGGCGGCTCCCCCGTCACCCCCGCCACCTCCTCCCAAGGGCTTTCGCAGCGCGGAGCTGGGCTGGCCCGAGCTGCACCGAATACCGCATCCACCGCGCCGTCTGCCTTTTCTCGGCGACGTCCTGGGTGCCGACGCGCGGACGCCGTTGCAGGACTCGATGCGGCTGGGACAGCGGCTCGGGCCCATATTCCGGCGCAAGGCGTTCGGCAAGGAGTTCGTCTTCGTGTGGGGCGCCGGCCTCGTCGCCGACCTGGCCGACGAGTCGCGCTTCGCCAAGCACGTGGGCCTCGGGGTGGCCAACCTCCGTCCGGTCGCGGGCGACGGGCTGTTCACGGCGTACAACCACGAACCCAACTGGCAACGGGCGCACGACATCCTCGCCCCGGGGTTCAGCCGCGAGGCGATGGCGGGGTACCACCCGCTGATGCTGGACGTCGCCCGGCAGCTGACGGCGCGCTGGGACGAGCGGGAGTCGGCGGGCCGGGCGGTGGACGTGCCGGGCGACATGACGAAGTTGACGCTGGAGACGATCGCCCGCACGGGCTTCGGGCACGACTTCGGCTCGTTCGAGCGGTCGGCGCCGCACCCCTTCGTGCGGGCCATGGTCGGCACGCTGTCCTTCGCCCAGCGCCGCAACGTCGTCCCTCCGCTGCTGGCCCCGCTGGTGCTGCGCGGCGCCGACCGGCGCAACGACGCCGACATGGCGTACCTCAACCACACCGTGGACGCGGTGGTCGCCGCCCGCCGCGCCTCGTCCGGTTCGGGTGGCCACGGCGATCTGCTCGACCGCATGCTGGAGGTGGCCCACCCGGAGACCGGGGAGCGGCTGTCTCCGGAGAACATCCGCCGCCAAGTCATCACCTTCCTTGTCGCCGGCCATGAGACGACCTCCGGAGCGCTGTCCTTCGCGCTGCACTATCTGTCGCGTTCTCCGGAGGTACTCGCCCGCGCGCGGACGGAGGTCGACGAGGTGTGGGGCGCCGATGGGGAGCCCGCTTACGAACAAGTGGCCAAGTTGCGGTACGTACGCCGGGTGCTCGACGAGTCGCTGCGACTGTGGCCGACCGCTCCCGGGTTCGCCCGGGAGGCGCGCGAGGACACCACGCTCGGGGGTGAGCACCCGATGCGCCGGGGTGCGTGGGCGCTGGTCCTCGCCACGATGCTGCACCGTGATCCGGCCGCGTGGGGCGAGCGCCCCGAGGAGTTCGATCCCGACCGGTTCGCCCCTTCGGCGGTACGCGCGCGGCCCGCCCATGTCTTCAAGCCGTTCGGCACCGGCGCGCGGGCCTGTATCGGACGTCAGTTCGCGCTGCACGAGGCCACGTTGGTCCTCGGTCTGCTGCTGCGCCGCTACGACCTGCACGCCGCCCCCGGCTACCGACTGCGCGTCGCCGAGCGCCTGACCCTCATGCCGGACGGCCTCACTTTGCGGCTCACCCGGCGCTCACCGGCCGCGTAGGAGCGCCATTGTCAGACCCGTGCGCGAGAGTGAAGGTGGGCATCGCCGCGATGCCGCCCACGCCATCCAGCGCAGAGGAGTCGCTCGACATGACCGGCACGACGTCCGAGGAGCTGCTCGCCGCCCAGGCCTGCTTGCGTCTGCTGCACACCGCGCGCGCCGCGCTGTCCGACACGGCGACGGTCTCACCGGCCGCCGCGGCGACGCTGCTGGCGGGCCCGATCGCGGAGGCGGACGACGCGCTGCGCCGCGCCGGCCTCGCGGGGAACGAGGCGGTGCTCCTCGACCGGATCTACGACCTGGCGCCGCCCCCGCGCTCGCCGGAACCGCCGGCCGCCGCCGGGCACGCTCCGGTGTCCCGTTCCTGTGCGCGCGAGGGCGACTGGTCATGAGCGGCTCGGCGGGAAGCCCGGCGGAGGGCAATGCCTCGTACGGCCACAAGGAGTTCAAGCGGTCCAAGAGCCACTTCGCGGACCGTGTCACCGCCGACGGCCGCGACGGCTGGCCGGTGGAGGCGGGCAGGTACCGCCTGGTGGTGAGCCGCGCGTGCCCGTGGGCGGGGCGGGCGCTGGTGGCCCGGCGGCTGCTCGGCCTGGAGAGCGCCCTGTCCCTCGGGATCACCGACCCGATCCAGGACGACCGGAGCTGGCGGTTCACGCTGGATCCCGGCGGCCGCGACCCGGTCCTCGGCATCGGTTTCCTGAGCGAGGCGTACGACGCGCGGGAGAGCGGCTATCCGGGCGGTGTCAGCGTGCCCGCCCTCGTGGACGTGCCGAGCGGCAAGCTGGTGACGAACGACTACCAGCAGATCACCCTGGACTTCACCACCGAGTGGACGGCGCTGCACCGCGAAGGGGCGCCGGACCTCTATCCCGAACCGCTGCGGGACGAGATCGACGCGGTGATGGACGGCATCTACCGCGACGTCAACAACGGCGTGTACCGCGCGGGTTTCGCCACGGAGCAGAGCGCGTACGAAGCGGCGTGCCGCGATGTGTTCCGCCGCCTGGAGCTGACCTCGGAGCGGCTGGCGAGGCGGCGTTATCTCGTCGGGGAGACCATCACGGAGGCGGACATCCGGCTGTTCAGCACGCTGGTGCGGTTCGACGCGGTGTACCACGGCCACTTCAAGTGCAACCGCTGGAAGCTGGCCGAGGACCCGGTGCTGTGGGCGTACGCCAGGGATCTGTTCCAGACGCCGGGGTTCGGGGACACCATCGACTTCGACCACATCAAGCGGCACTACTACCAGGTGCACGCGGGCATCAATCCGACCGGCGTCGTGCCGCTCGGCCCCGACCTCGGCGGGTGGCTGACGCCGCACCACCGTGAGGAGCTGGGCGGGCGGCCGTTCGGCGACGGCACACCGCCGGGCCCTGTGCCCGCCGGGGAGGAGGTGCCGGCCACCGGGCGGCCCTGACCGGCGCCCCTCCACGGCTCCCCGGCCGTGGAGAGGTCAGTGCGGCCCGCCGTGGGGAGGTCAGTGCGGCCCACCGTGGGGGGTCAGTGCGGCCGCCAGGTGAACTTGTCGCCCCCGACCCAGCGCACGGTGTCCGGGTCGTCGAGGTCATGCACGGTGATGCCGGCCATGGAGGCCGCGTCCAGGACGTCCGTGACGGTCTTCGCCGTGCCGACCACCTCCCCGTCGATCTCCACGATGCGGAACGGCGGGCTGCCGGGCTGGACACCGAGGACCGTGATCCGAGGGTTCGCCGTGTACGGGTAGTCGCTCATGCCGGGAACTCTTCCACGGCGAGCCGACGGACCGCCTCGCCAGTCGGCCGCTCGGGCTACTCCCCCGCCCGCCCGACCAGCCGCCGCGCCGCCGAGCGGGCCGCCGCGAGCGCGCTCCTGCGGTCCGCGCCCCGCTGCCCGAGCACCACGCGCGTACTCAACCCGTCCAGGAGCGCGAGGAGTTCACCGGCGCGGCCCGCGCTGTCGTCGGCCGCGAAGACGCCGGCCGCCGCGCCCTGGGCGAGGAGCGTGGCGAGGTCCTCGTGCCAGCCCTGGTCCAGTTCCTCCTGGGCGGTGCGGAGCGGTTCGTTCGCCCCGGCGCGCGCCCATAGCTCGATCCACAGCATCCAGCGCGGGTCGCGCGGCCCCTTCGGCAGGTACAGCTGGAGGAAGCGGTCGAGCTTGCGGGCAGGCGCGGTCCGGCCCGAGAGCAGGACGCGGCGCTCCTCGGTGAGTGCCGCCTCGCTCCAGCGCAGCGCCTCCAGGAAGAGCCGGTCCTTGCTGCCGAAGTAGTACAGGATGTGGCCGCCGCTCGTGCCGAGGCGGTCGGCGAGCGCGGACATGGTGAGCGCGGCGAGACCGTCCGTCGCGATGGCCGTCATCGCCTCCTCCAGCATCCGGTCCCGCGCGACCTGCCCGTCCCGCCGTCGTGCCACGTGCGCTCCCGCTCTTTCTCATCGACCCGTCGCGTGCGCCGACTTCCCTGGCGACCCTATCCCCGCCCGGCCTGCCTGCGTTTTCCGCCGAGGTCTTGACGTGGCCAAGGCCGGTGCCTCACTTTGAATGCCATTCAAACACTTAGAACGGCATTCAAAGTCTGGGTGCCGGGGAGCGAGGTCCCGCATGGCGCAGCATGCCCCGGTGTCCGCCGGGATCGGCACGGGAGTCACCAGCGACGAGGTGTTCCGGGTCGAGACCCACGGCATCGATCCCATCCCCGAAGCGGACCGGCACGGCAGCGCCAAGGACCTGTTCTGGCTCTGGTTCGGCTCCAATCTGACCTTCACCTACGTCATCAACGGCGCCCTCGCGGTCTCCTTCGGCCTCAGCTTCTGGCAGGCCGTGACGGTCGTCGTCATCGGCGGCCTGTCGTTCTTCGTCATCAGCGCCGCGGGCCTGAGCGGCATCCGCACCGGCACCGCGACCCTCGTCATCTCCCGGGCCGCCTTCGGTGTCCTCGGGAACTTCCCCGCCGGACTGCTCAACTGGGTCGTGTCCATCGGCTACACCGTCGTCAACACGGTGGTCGGCACGCTCGCCCTGGAGGTGCTCCTCACCGACCTCGGCCTGGCCGCCGGGCACACGGCACGCGCGCTCGCCCTCGCGGTGACGCTCGCCATGACCTTCGCGGTCGCCATGTGGGGGCACGCGACGGTGCAGCTGGCCGAGCGATGGCTGGCGTACGTCCTGGCGGCCGGTTTCGGTGTGCTGCTGCTTCTCCTGTTGCCGGGCGCGGAGTTCGGCGGGGCCGGGGCGGCGGGTGGCGCGGGGTTCTCCGGCTGGACGCTCGCCTTCGTCGTGATGCTGGCGGGCCCCTTCTCGTACCTGCCGATGCCCGCCGACTACACCCGCTATCTGCCGCCGCAGACCTCGTTGCGCTCGATCACCCTCTCCGGGGCACTCGGCGGGCTGGTCTCCTCCGTGGCGCTCGGCGTCGCAGGGGTGGCCGCCGCGAGCCAGACGGACATGACGGACGCGGTCGCCGGTGTGGAGGGCCTTCTTCCGGGCTGGTTCCGGCCCGTGTTCCTGCTCCTGGTGCTCGGCGGCTGTGTGACGAACTCGATCCTCACGCTCTACTCCTCCAGCCTGAACCTCCAAGTTCTCGGCATTCCGTGGAGCCGCGCCAAGGCCATCGTGATCAGCGTCGTCGTCACGGCACTCGGTTCGCTCGGCGCCCTGTTCCTGACGGACTTCACCGAGTCGCTGCTCAGCTTCCTTTCGCTACTGATCATCGTCTTCGCGCCGTGGGGCGGGGTGTTCCTCGCCGACATGCTGCTGCGCCGCTGCCGTTACGACACCGACGCCCTGCACGCGACGGGGCGCACGGGCGCGTACTGGTATCGCGCCGGTTTCCACCCCGCCGGGATGGCGGCGCTCCTCACCGGCATGGCCTTCGCCGCGCTGACCTGCGACTCCGAGCTGTGGACGGGGCCGCTGGTGGCGCCGCTCGGCGGCGGTGACCTCACCCTGCTCGGCTCCGTAGTCTCCGGGCTCACGTACTGGGCGCCGGCCCGCCGCACCGTCCGGGCCGCGCTCCCTGTCTGACCCGGGCCCTCCCTCGTACGCATGGACAACCACCGCCCGCACCACCTCTGGAGTTCACCTCTCATGACCCGCACGACCGATTTCGCCCCCTCCCCCGCCGACCTGGTGCTGCGGAACGCCCGCGTCCACACTGTCGACCCCGGCCTGCCGGCCGCCGAGGCGCTCGCCGTCCGCGACGGCCGGATCCTCTGGCTCGGGCCCGACGCGGAAGCCGACCGGTGGACAGGGCCGGGCACCCGGATCATCGAGGGGCGCGGGCGGCTCGTCCTGCCCGGCTTCATCGACGCGCACAACCACGTCCGGCTCGGCTCGGACGACGCCTGCGTGCAACTGGCCGGCGCCCGCACCCTCGGGGAGATCCACGACCGGATCCGCGTCTGGCGCGGCGCGCACCCGGACGCCGAGTGGATCGAGGCGGAGGCCTTCGACTACTCCGCGATCCCCGGCGGCCGCATGCCGAGCGCCGCCGACCTCGACCCGGTCACCGCCGACACCCCCGCCTTCGTCCTCAGCTACGACGTCCACACCGCCTGGCTCAACACGGCCGCCCTGCGCCGCCTCGGGATCGACCGCGACCATACGTCCCTGCCGTTCGGCCGCGCCGAGACCGACCCGGAGACCGGCGAACCCACCGGCTTCATCAAGGACTTCGCCGTCAAGGGGCTGAGTCGCGACGGCCACCGGGCGCTGCGCGCGCTCGGCGTCCCGTGGGCGTCGCCCGACCGGCAGTACGGGCGGCTCGCCAAGAGCCTGGACGACGCGATCGGCTACGGCATCACCACGGTCGTCGAACCGCAGAACTCCCTCGACGACCTCGCGCTGTTCGAGCGCGCCCGCGCCGAGGGGCGGCTGCGCTCGCGGATCGTCGCCGCCCTCTTCCACCCGCGCGGCACCGGCGACGCGGACCTGGACGACTTCGCCGCGGCGGCGGAGCGCTTCGCCGACGACCGGTTCCGCGTGGGCCCGCTGAAGCTGTACATCGACGATGTCGTGGAGCCGCGCACGGCCGCCCTCCTGGAGCCGTACGCGGGGTGCGGGCGGCACCGCGGCGAGACCTTCTACCCTGCGCAGGAGTTCGCGGAGCTGCTGGCGAAGCTGGACGCGCGCGGCTTCCAGTGCTTCGTGCACGCCACGGGCGACCGCGGCATCCGCACCGTCCTGGACGCCGTGGCGCACGCCCGCTCCGTGAACGGGCCGCGCGACGCGCGTCACCAGGTCGTGCACGTCGAGTGCCTGGACCCGCGCGACACCCCGCGCTTCGCGGAGCTTGGCGTCGTGGCCTGCATGCAGCCCCGCCACTGCGCGCCCGAGATCGCCGGGCCCGGCAAGGACTGGGCCGAGAACGTCGGGCCCGGCCGCTGGCACAAGGCCTGGCCGATGCGCAGCCTGCACGAGGCGGGCGCGGTGCTCGCCCTGTCCAGCGACTGGAACGTCGCGGAGATGGACCCGATGGCGGGCATCTACACCGCGGTCACCCGCCGCCCGCTCACCGGCGGCGCCGCCTGGCAACCCGCGGAGACCCTGGACGTGGCGACCGCGGTCCACGGTTACACGATGGGCTCGGCCTACGCCAACTTCCTTGAGAACGAACGCGGTTCGCTGACGGTGGGCAAGCTGGCCGATTTCGTCGTGCTGTCCCGTGACATCCTGCGCGTACGCCCGGAGGAGATCCCGGGGACGCGGGCGGACGTCGTCGTGGTGGGCGGTGAGGCGGTCGTCGACCGGGGGTGCTGAGGGCGGCCGCCGCGCAAGGACCACACGCCCGGCCGACCACCACCGCCGGCCGCCACCGGGGCGTTGGAGCAGCCGTCCGAGCAGCCGCCAGCGCAGCCGTCCGATCGCCTTGAGCACGTGGCCCGCGCCGTCCTCCGCGCCGTGCGGCGGGCGATCCCCCGCGGCCGACCGCGCGTACGCACCCTCGCTCGTCAGACGGCGAAGCGCCTCGGTGAGACGGGGAGTGAGGGCCTCGTAGGGCAGCGGCGCGGTCGCCGCGCCCAGTGACGCGAGGCGGGCCGCCCAGAAGGGCAGGTCCGCCATGACCGGCACGGGGACGGCCGGGGCGCCCGCGCGCAGCGCCGCCGCCGTGGTGCCCGCCCCCGCGTGGTGCGCCACCGCGGCCACCTCGGGGAAGAGGAGGGCGTGCGGCACCTCGGGGAAGAGGAGGGCGTGCGGGCGTGCGGCACCTCGCCGACCGTGCGGACGTCGTCTCCGTACGCCGCGAGCCCCGCGCGCCCGGCTCGCGGCACGCCCCGCAAACCGGCCGCGCGCAGCGCCGCCACCGCGATCGGGAGCAGCGGCACCCGTCCCACTCGCCTCAACCTCAGGTTTAGGGTGAGACTCCGGCTCGAAGTCGTGTCGCCGTCATGGCGCCCGCGAGAACCGGCCGACTCGGCGCCGGCCCGCTCGGCCGTCCGGAGATACGCGGCGCCCCCCGGCCGCTGCTGGGACCAGCGGCCGATGTGCAGCCGGTGCGCCTCGGCCGGCTCCCGCGCCCGCTCACCGCGCGGCGGCTCCCTGGCGTCGAAGGCGACCAGTGCACGGGCTTCGGCCAAGACAGCGATGTCCCGCGCGACGACCAAGGAGGTGGGCACGCTTCCCGCTTCCCGTCCGGTGGAGGTCCGCGCCGGGCGAGCGTTCCGTTCAGGACGGAGCGCGGGAGAAGCGTTCCGTTCAAGACCGAGAGCGAGGGAAGCGTTCCGTTCAAGACCGAGCGTGAGGGGCGGCTCGATCATCGCCGCATGTCCACCTTCGCCACCCTGGCCCTCGCGGCCTTCTTGTCCTGCACGGCCCTCGCCCACGTCGTCTTCCCCGCGTATTTCCGCACCCTGGTCCCGGCCTGGCTGCCGTCTCCCTCCATCATCGTCGCCGGGAGCGCTGCCGCCGAACTGGCCGTCGCGGGCCTGCTGTTCGCGCCCACCACGCGCACGGCCGGCGGGTGGTGCGCGGTCGCGCTGCTCGCCGCCTTCCAGGTCTCCCACCTGGACGCCGCACGGCACACGCGCTCCGCCGACCGGTTCCTCGACACGTGGCCCGGGGTGGCGGCGCGGCTCGTCGCGAACGCCGCGTATCTCGCCTGGGCCGTCGCCGTCGCGAGGGTCAGTTGTTAATGGGATCCATTTTCATATAGCGTCGGGGCATCACCCTCGCCCCCACGACCCAGGAGGACGTCATGGCCGTACCCAAGCGGAAGATGTCGCGCAGCAACACCCGGCACCGCCGCGCCCAGTGGAAGGCCAGCACCCCGCAGCTGGTGCCCGTCACGGTCGACGGCGCGCGGCACATGGTCCCGCAGCGGCTGCTCAAGGCCTACGAGCGCGGCCTGCTGCGCCCGGAGAGCTGAGCGCCGAACCGCATGACGCACCCATCGACCGCGGCCCCCGACCGGCTGCCCGTGACCGTCCTGTCCGGCTTCCTCGGCGCGGGCAAGACCACGCTGCTCAACCACGTCCTCGGCAACCGCGACGGCCTGCGCGTCGCGGTGATCGTCAATGACATGAGCGAGGTCAACATCGACGCCGCGCTGGTGCGCGGCGGCGAGGCCGCCCTCTCACGCACCGAGGAACGCCTGGTCGAGCTGACCAACGGCTGCATCTGCTGCACCCTCCGTGACGACCTGCTGGAAGAGGTCGACCGGCTGGCCCGCGAGGGCCGCTTCGACCATCTGCTCATCGAGTCCAGCGGCATCTCCGAACCGATGCCGGTGGCCGCGACCTTCGCCTTCCCCCGTGACGACGGCGCGACGCTCGACGATCTCGCCCGCCTCGACACCATGGTGACGGTGGTGGACGCCGCCAACTTCCTGCCGGAACTGTCCGGCGGGGACGGCCTCGTGGAGCGCGGGCTCGATCAGTACGAGGACGACGAACGCACCGTGAGCGACCTCCTGATGGACCAGGTGGAGTTCGCCGACGTCATCGTCCTCAACAAGCTCGACCTCGTCGACACCGCCACCGCCGAGCGGCTCGCGGCCACCCTCGCGCGCCTCAACCCGCTGGCCCGCGTGGTGCCCGCGACCCGGGGCCGGGTGGACCTCGCCCAGGTCCTCGACACCGGCCTGTTCGACCTGGAGCGCGCCCAGCAGGCTCCGGGGTGGGTGCGGGAGCTGAACGGCGATCATGTCCCGGAGACCGAGGAGTACGGCATTTCGAGCACGGTCTTCCGCGCCGAACGGCCCTTCCACCCGGGGCGGTTGTGGTCCTTCGTCACGGAGGAGATGGACAGCGGGGCCTACGGCCGGATCCTGCGCTCCAAGGGCTTCTTCTGGCTGGCGAGCCGCCCCCGGGTCACGGGCCTGTGGTCGCAGGCCGGTTCGGTGGCGCGCTTCGAACCCTCGGGGGCGCGCACGGCGGACGACGCGCAGGGCCAGGAGCTGGTGTTCATCGGTACGGAACTGCGTGCCGAGCCCCTCAAGGCCGCGCTGACGCGTTGCCTTATCGACGCCGGAGCGGAGGCGCCGGGGCACGACCCCTTCCCGGCGTGGGACACGCACGGCGTCGACGCATGTGAGGCGGAAGCCCCGTCGGCAGCCGCGGCCGCAGGCCGGTCGGCGTAGCAGGCCGCCGCAGGCCGCCCCCGGCCAGGCCGGGTCGCGCGAACGGTGCGCCTCTTGTCCGCGCGATCACCCAGCGGGCACTGTGGCTGGCACATCCGTCACCACCGACGCACGAGGTGCAGCAATGAACAGCGGAGCAGGGTCGGCCGAGGCTTCCGGGAGCGGTCCGGGGCGGCGGCGGTTCATCGGGGCGCTGGCCGGGGCGGCCGCGGCGGTGTCGTCCGCCGCGGCCTGCGCCTCCTCAGAGCCGCCGGAGCGCGCACGCCCGGAGCGCACCCGCAAGGGACCCGCCTCGTCCGCGGCTCACCGTCCGCGCCGCGAGGGGCAGTTGTTCCTCGGGACGTACACGTCTCAGGAGGGCGGCGGTTCGGGCATCGGGCTGGCGACGTACGACGAGACGACGGGCCGCGTCACCGGGACCGGCACGCTCACCGGCGTGCCCGACCCCTCCTATCTGGCGCTGCACCCTTCGGGCCGCACGCTCTACGCCGTCGACGAGCGGGAGAAGGGCGGCGTGACCGCCGTCGCGCTCTCGCCCGAAGGCAAGCATGAGGTGCTGGGGACGCGTGGGACGGGCCGGGCGGGTCCCTGCCACCTCTCTGTGCACCCGAGCGGCCGTTGGCTGCTCAGCGCGAACTACCTCTCGGGCAGCGTGACCGTCCATCCCATCGGCGAGTCAGGTGCGCTGGGCGAGCGGACGGACGTCATCACGCACTCCGCTCCGCCACCGGGGCCTGGCCAGGAGGGTCCGCACGCCCACCAGATCATCACGTCTCCCGACAAGCGGCACGTCCTCGCCGTCGACCTGGGCAACGACACGGTCTACACGTACCGGCTCGACGGCGACGCGGGCACGCTCCGGCAGGTCTCCTACGCGACGCTGCGCCCCGGCGCGGGGCCGCGCCACCTCACCTTCCACCCCTCGGGGCGCTTCGCCTACCTCGCCAACGAGCTGGACGACACGGTCGTGGTCTGCGCGTACGACCCGGCCACCGGCCGCCTCAGGCCGGGCAAGCCGCAGTCGACGGGCTCGGGCGGTGGCGGTGGCGGTGGCGGTGCCACCAACTACCCGGCGCAGTTCGCCGTGACGCGCGAAGGGCGCTTCGCCTTCCTCGCCAACCGGGGGCACGACAGCCTCGCCCGGTACGCGATCGAGGCCGGCGGTGCCCGGCTGCGGCTCCTGGGCACGGTGCCGGTCCACGGCGAGTTCCCCGGCACCTCGCGCTCTCCCCCTCCGAGCGGCTGCTGTTCACCGCGAACCAGAAGTCGGACTCGGTGAGCGTGTTCCACGTCGACCGGCGCAGTGGTGAACTCCGCCTCGCGGGCAAGCCGTTCCGGGCACCGGTCGCGGTGTGCGCGCTGCCCGTCACGGCCGCGTGAAGCAGACGTCGCGGGCCCGGGCGACGGTTTCGGCGCGGTCGGCGTCGACGGGCAGCCGGAGGCGCCCGGCGGGCGTCCCGGGTTCGACGAGAGAGCCGGCTGCCCCGTCACGCCTCGCGGGTATCGGTCACCCTGCGGGTGTCAGTCACCGTGCGGGGGTGCGGCTGCTCATTCACACGGCCATCATGCCGCCGCCGAGAACTCGCCGCGAAAACACTCGCCCCAGAACGCCTGCCCCGGAACACCTGCCGCAGGACCGCGACGACGAGGGCCGCCCTCGGTAACGTACATGCGTATGAGCACGGAACTGACCATCCTCCTCGTCGGCGCAGCCGTTCTGGCCGTCGCGACGCTCGGCGTCGCGGTCATGCTGCTCATACGTCTCGTCCGCACCCGCCGTGCCCTGCGCAGAGCCGGGCTCCCCGTCGAGCGGCGGTGGGTCTTCTGGGGCGCGGTCGCCTATCTTCTGCTGCCCGCGGATCTGCTCCCCGACCCCGTCTATCTGGACGACATCGGGGCGCTGCTCCTCGCGCTGCGGTCGATGCGGTCAGCCGCCGCCGACGGGCCGCCCGCGCCGGGTCGCTGAGAGCCGGGCCTTCGTCAGCAAGGCGTGCATGCACTCCGTCACCTGGGAGACGTCCGCGACGGTCTCATGGAAGGGCAGGCGTACGTCGGCCTGGCTGCGGGCCCGCTCCAGGCGCAGGGAGATGCCGTGCCGGTCGATGGCGAGGGGCCGGACCCGCACCACGCCCTGGAGGCTGTCGGGGCTGATGAGGCGGGTCAGTTGTTCGACGGCATCCGGGTGGGCGTCGGCGAGGTGGGTGAGCAGCCGTGACTCGGCCTCGGCGAGCGGGTCCGGCACGGTCAGGGCGAGTTCGTCCAGTTCGACGCCCTGGCGTTCGCCGTTCGACTCGTGCAGCACCGCGCACGTCGGGTCGAGGAACAGTTCCTCCCCGTCGTACGCCAGCGAGCCGGACAGCCACAGGCGCGCTCGGATGCGGTCCCTCAGCGGTACGGGCGCGACGTCGACGAACTCGACCAGGGTGGACGGCTCGCCGCGCGGCGCGCAGATGACGGCGGCGGCGAGGGCGCTGTCCTCGGGCGGTCGCAGCCGCAGCCTTCCGTCCTCGGTGAAGCTGTGCGCGCCCACAAGTTCGTCCTTGCCGATCTCCGTGGTCACCGCGCAGGACCACGCGGTGGCGAGCAAGGAACGAGCGCGTGCCGCCGCTGTGGGCACGATCGTGCTGCTGTGACGGACACCCATTCTCAACCTCCATTAGGTAAGCCTTGCCTAACTTATCGGAGATCGAAGAGGAGGGCCAGCACGCGTACGGCCCCGCGCTGTCGATCGCGCGGGGCCGTACCGATGCCGTACCGGCGTCGGGGTGTCAGTGCCCCCTGGCGATCCACTCCTCCAAATGCGGCGCCTCGGCGCCGACCGTCGTGCTGTCGCCGTGGCCGGTGCGCACCACCGTGTCGCACGGCAGCGTCAGCAGCCGCTCCCTGATGGACTCCACGATCGTCGGGAAGTCACTGAAGGAGCGGCCCGTCGCACCCGGCCCGCCCGCGAAGAGCGTGTCGCCGGTGAAGACGGTGCCGAGGTCCGGGGCGTAGAGGCTGACCGCGCCGTGGCAGTGGCCCGGCGTGTGCAGCACCCGCAAGGCCGTGCCCGCGACGGCCAGTTCCTGCCCGTCGACGAGGTCGCCGTCGGGGGCCCGGTCGGGGTGGGTGAGCTTCCACAGCTCCGTGTCGGCCGGGTGCAGCAGGATGGGCGCGCCGGTGCGGGCGGCGAGCGCCGGGGCCGCGTCGATGTGGTCGTCGTGCGCGTGCGTGCAGATGATCGCCACGAGACGCCGCTCCCCCACCGCCCGCGCGATGGCGTCCGCGTCGTGCGCGGCGTCGATGACGACGCACTCGCTGTCGTCACCCACGATCCATACGTTGTTGTCGACCTCCCAGGTGCCGCCGTCCAGGGAGAACGTCCCGGACGTGACGAGGTGGTCCACGCGGGCGCCCGAGGCGCCGCCCACCGGCTCGGCCGCCATCAGAACATCACCACCGAACGCAGGACGTCGCCGTGGTGCATCCGCTCGAAGGCCTTCTCCACGTCCTCCAGGGCGATGGTCTCCGTGACGAACGCGTCCAGGTCCAGGCGGCCCTGCCGGTAGAGGTCGATGAGCATCGGGAAGTCACGCGAGGGCAGACAGTCCCCGTACCAGCTCGACTTCAGCGCGCCGCCGCGCCCGAAGACGTCGAGGAGCGGCAGCTCGATCCTCATGTCCGGGGTCGGCACGCCGACCAGGACGACCGTGCCCGCGAGGTCACGGGCGTAGAAGGCCTGTTCGTACGTCTCCGGGCGGCCGACCGCCTCGATGACGACGTCGGCGCCGTTGCCCCCGGTCAGCTCGCGGATGGCCTCGACCGGTTCGGTGGCGCGGGAGTTGACGGTGTGGGTGGCGCCGAGGCCCTGCGCCGTCCGAAGCTTCTTGTCGTCGATGTCCACGGCGATGATCTTCGCGGCGCCCGCGAGACGGGCGCCCACGACGGCGGCGTTGCCGACGCCGCCGCAGCCGATGACGGCGACCGAGTCGCCGCGGCCGACACCCCCGGTGTTGATCGCGGCGCCGATCCCGGCCATCACACCGCAGCCGAGGAGACCCGCCGCGGCCGGGGACGCCTCCGGGTCGACCTTGGTGCACTGCCCGGCGGCGACGAGGGTCTTCTCCGCGAAGGCTCCGATGCCGAGGGCGGGCGACAGCTCGGTGCCGTCGGCCAGGGTCATCTTCTGCTTCGCGTTGTGCGTGTCGAAGCAGTACTGGGGGCGACCGCGCAGACAGGCGCGGCACTGGCCGCACACGGCACGCCAGTTGAGGATCACGAAGTCGCCGGGCGCGACCTCGGTCACCCCGGCGCCGACCGACTCGACGACGCCCGCCGCCTCGTGCCCCAGCAGGAAGGGGAAGTCGTCGTTGATGCCGCCCTCGCGGTAGTGCAGGTCGGTGTGGCAGACCCCGCACGCCTGGACCTTCACCACGGCCTCTCCCGGCCCCGGATCCGGGACGGTGATCGTCTCGATCCGTACCGGCTCGCCCTTCGCGCGGGCGATCACGCCCCGCACCTGCTGCGCCATGACTTCAGCCCTTCTTCCGTCCACGTCTTTCCATCTCCGACTGCCCGGCCCATCGTTGCAGGTCGCCCCCCTCATGTCCCGGGCGGCACCGGATCGCGCACGGGCGCGGCGCGCCGCCGCGCGGCCTAGGGTGATCGCGTGCGTGATCTCGCTGCCCAAGCTCTCCTGCCGGTCAACACCGCGCTCGCCGTGGTCCTGCTCGTGCTGCTGCTCGCCGCCGCGGCGGCGGCGGCCGTCTGCCGGCTCTCCCCGACGGCTCGCGCGGCAGGGCGCGCGAGATCCTGATCGCCGGGGCCCGCGCCACGGCCCAACTGGCCGTGGTCTCCCTGGCCATCGGGTGGGTGGTGCACCACACGGCGGCGCTCTTCGCCTTCCTGCTGCTCATGTTCTCCGTGGCCGCGCGCACCGCCGGGCGGCGCATCACGCCGAACGGCACGTGGTGGTGGGCGGCGCTGCCGATCGCGGTCCCCGTCGTCCCGGTGGTGACCGGTCTGACCCTGGCCGGGCTGCTGCCCGTGCGGGGCATGGCGATGATCCCCGTCACGGGCATCCTCATCGGCGGCGCGCTGACCGCGACGGTGCTCGCCGGCCGCCGCGGCCTGGACGAACTGCGCACCCGCCACGGCGAGTTCGAGGCGGGCCTCGCCCTTGGCCTCGCCGACCGCGACGCCCGCCTGGAGCTGGTCCGCCCGGCCGCCTCGGACGCTCTGCTGCCGGGCCTCGACCAGACCCGCACGGTCGGGCTCGTCACCCTCCCCGGCGCCTTCGTCGGCATGCTCCTGGGCGGCGCGTCCCCGGTGCTCGCGGGCGCCGTGCAGCTCTTCGTGCTGGTCGCCCTGATGGCGGTCCAGGCGGTGGCGGTGGCCCTGACGGTCGAGCTGGTCTCCCGGGGGCGGCTGCACCGCGAGGAGCCGGGTGCTTCTGCCGGGCGTCCGGGGTGGGCGTAGGCTCGGTCACTATGTCTGTCTACGAAGAGTCTGTCCACGAAGTCGAGATCGACGCCCTGCGGGGCGGCCCCGCCTACCTGCGCCAGTTCGAGGGCAAGACCGTTCTCGTCGTCAACGTCGCCTCCAAGTGCGGCCTCACCCCGCAGTACGCGGGTCTGGAGCGGCTCCACGAGCAGTACGCGGGGCGCGGCTTCAGCGTGCTCGGCGTGCCCTGCAACCAGTTCATGGGCCAGGAGCCCGGCACCTCCGAGGAGATCGCCGAGTTCTGCTCGGCGACGTACGGCGTGACGTTCCCGATGACGGAGAAGGTCGACGTGAACGGCGCGGGCAGGCACCCGCTGTACGCGCGCCTCGTCGACACGGCGGACGCCGAGGGGCACACCGGGGACATCCGCTGGAACTTCGAGAAGTTCCTGGTCGACGGCTCCGGCAAGGTCGTCGCCCGCTTCGGCCCGCGTGTCGAGCCGGACGCCCCCGAGGTCGTCGCCGCGATCGAGAAGCACCTCTCGGCCTGACCCTTCGCCGGGCCCGGCCAGGGGGCCGGAGGCGAGGGGGACGGGGTGATACCTCCAGGCGGACGAAGCCGATCTGCGGACTCGCGGGCGCGATCCTACGGTGGCTGAATGGTCATCAGGTACCTTTCGCGCTCCTGCTCCGTACGGACCGCGGCCCTCGCGCTCGGGACTCTGGTCCTCCTGCCCACACCCGCCGCGGCGGCCGGCGTGTCCGCCGAGCCCGCGCCGCCCCGGCCGGTTCCCGCGTACTCCTCCGCCCTCCTGGACCGGCCGGGCGTCCAGGTCCGGCCCGGGCCCGCCGCGCCCGGGCTGCCCGGTGACGTCTCCGCCCTCGCCTGGCTGGTGGCGGACGCCCATACGGGTGAGGTGCTCGCCGCCAAGGACGCGCACCGTCCGCTGCCGCCCGCCTCCACGCTGAAGTCCCTCTTCGCCCTCGCGGCGCTCCCCCATCTCGACCCGCACCGGCGCCACATCGTCACGCAGGACGAGCTGGACCGCGTCGGCGACGGCAGCAGTCTGGTCGGCGTGGCGCCGGGCCGCGCCTACCGCGTCGCCGACCTGTGGCGCGGGGTCTTCCTCAGCTCCGGCAACGACGCCGTGCACGTCCTCGCGAGGCTCAACGGTGGGATGCGCAGGACCGTGGAGCAGATGCGCGCGAAGGCCCGCGAGCTGGGCGCCCGGGACACGCACGTGGTGTCGCCCGACGGCTACGACGCCGCCGGACAGGTCTCGTCGGCGTACGACCTGGCGGTCTTCGGCAAGGCAGGACTCGCCGACCCGGAGTTCACCCGCTACTGCTCGACCCCGGTCGCCAAGTTCCCCGCCGGCGGCTGGTCGTATCCCATCCAGAACACCAACCGTCTGCTGACCGGAGCCGACGGCGTCGCACCCTACCCGGGGCTGCTCGGCGTCAAGAACGGCTACACCAGCCACGCGGGCTCCACCCTGATCAGCGCGGCCCAGCGCGGCGGGCGCACCCTGATCGTGACGGTGATGAACCCTCAGGTGAGCGGGGCGCGGGCGGTGTACGAGGAGGCGCGGTCGCTGCTCGACTGGGGGTTCGCGGCGGCCGGGAAGGTGCGGCCCGTGGGCTCGCTGCTGCCGCAGGCCCAGGCGAGCCGCACCGCCCAGGGTCCCGTGCACGCCGTCGCTGCCGAGGGCGAGGCCCTGCGGACGGAGCCACAGCGCTCGGACTGGCCCGCGGTGCTGCTGGTGATCGCGGGTATGGCCGCCGTCCTCGCGGGCGTGGTCATGGCGGTCCGGCGGCGGGCGGCCACGGTGGCGCGGCGCGGGCGCTTCAGGGGAGAGTACGTCGAGCGGGAACCGGCGAGGAGGCCATCGGATGAGTGAACCGCTGGGGGTGGCGGTGCTGGGCGCCGGCCGCATGGGGGCCGACCATGTGCGGCGGCTGGGCGAGACGGTGGGCGGGGCCCGCGTGGTGGCGGTGGCGGACCCCGACACGGCGCGGGCGGAGGCGGCGGTGGCGGGGCGGGAGGGGGTGGCCGTGTACGGCGAGACGCTCGCGGCGCTGGGCGCCCCCGGTGTGGAGGCGGTGCTGGTGGCGTCACCGGATGCGGCGCATGAGGAGGCGCTGCTCGCGGCGTGCGCGCGGGGCCTTCCGGTCTTCTGCGAGAAGCCTCTCGACCCGGCCGCCGCCCTCGGAGTCGTCGAGGCCGAGGCCCGGCTCGGGCGCAGGCTGATCCAGGTGGGGTTCATGCGCCGGTACGACGCCGAGTACGCGGCCCTGAAGGCCCTGCTCGACTCCGGCGACCTCGGCCGCCCCCTTCTGCTGCGCTGCGTCCACCGGAACGTGTCGTCCCCGCCGCACTTCACCTCCTCGATGCTGATCAGCAGCTCGATGTCGCACGAGATCGACGCGGCGCGCTGGCTGCTCGGCCGGGAGATCACCGCGGTGACGGTGGTCCGGCCGACGCCGTCGCGAGACGCGCCCGCGGGACTGCTCGACCCGCAGCTGGTGCTCTTGGAGACGGCCGGCGGCGCCGTCGTCGACGTGGAGGTCTTCGTCAACTGCGGCTTCGGGTACGAGGTGCGGTGCGAGGCGGTCTGCGAGCGCGGCAGTGCGCGGATCGGCGACGCGCGCGCGATGGTCGTCCGCGCGGCGGGCCGGGCGCATGAGGACGTGGCCCAGGATTATGTGGTGCGGTTCGCCGACGCGTACGACCGTGAGGTGCGGGCGTGGGTGGCCGCCGCCCGCGGGGGCGGGGCCGTGGGGCCGAGCGCGTGGGACGGGTACGCGGCGGCGGCCGTCGCCGAGGCCGGGGTGGCGTCGCTGCGGGCCGGGGGACGCGTCACCGTCGACTTGGCCGGGCGCCCGGCGCTGTACGGCGAGAGCGGCGACGACGCCTGAGGGCTGCCGCTGCACACCGTCACACGCCGCCGTCACACGCCGCCGTCACACGCCCCCCAGCAGCCGCGAGAGGCCTTGGTCGAGGTCGAGGCTGGTCTCCTCGCCGCCCGCGGGCACCATGGCGTAGGACCGTGTCAGGAAGCGGCGCAGGGCGATCTTGTCGAACTGCACCAGGGCCAAACCCTGGTGCGAGTGGAACTCCAGCACCGTCCGCGCCCGCCCGCACGGCCAGATGTGCACGTCACCGCTGCCCGCGGGGGCGCCGAGACCGTCCTCCAGGAGCTGGCGGGCGAAGACCCAGGTGACCTCCGCGCCGTCGAGCGAGGCGGAGGAGGGGAACGTGATCTGAACCGCCAGCGGGTCCTCGGCCATATACCGCAGGACCACGGGGAGGTTGCGCTCCTGGCCTTCCGGGGTGATGAGGCGGGCGCGGGTGGGCTGCTGGAGGGTGACGGCCATGATCGAGCTCCACTTCTGCGTTTCTTCCAGTTCTCGGGGCCCCGCTCGCTCCCGCGGACCCCTGTGCCCTTACGACCCCGTGGCGGGGGGTGCCATTACGGCATCGCGTCAAGGGATCTGTGTGACCTGTGCCACTCTCCCCGCATCCGGCCCCCGGCGGCGGTGCGGCCGTCACGTCTGTCGATGAGCCCGTCCATGTATGCGTCCATGTGTCGGTTCATGTGCCCGTCACAGCGGAGTACACACGTGTCTTCGCGCAACAGCGGTCACGTGGCCCGCGTCGCGGCCCCGCCGACCGTGCGCCCCGCCCCGCCCCGTTGCAGGATGGGCCCATGCTGCTGGCTCGGCTCGCCCACGTGTCCAAGGAAGTGGCCGCCACCTCCGCGCGGTCGCGGAAGATCGCCCTGCTCGCCGAGTTGTTCCGGGCGGCGGAGCCGGAGGACGTACCGATCGTCATCCCCTATCTGGCGGGACGGCTGCCGCAGGGGCGGCTCGGCATCGGCTGGAGCACCCTCAGGGACGCGGGGCCGCCCGCCGCCGAACCGTCGCTGACGGTACGCGGCGTGGACGCGGCGCTCACGGCGATCGGCGCGGTCTCCGGCACCGGTTCCCAGGCGGAACGCAAGCGCCTGATCGGCGATTTGATGGGGTCCGCCACCGAGGACGAGCAACGGTTCCTGTTCGGACTGCTCACCGGTGAGGTCCGGCAGGGCGCCCTGGACGCGGTCGCCGTGGAGGGCCTCGCGGTGGCCACGGACATCCCGGCGGACGCGGTACGGCGCTCGGTGATGCTCGCCGGCGCCATCAGCCCGGTCGCCGAAGCGCTGCTGGAGCGTGGCCCTCAGGCGCTGGACGAGTTCCGGCTGACCGTGGGGCGGCCCCTGCTTCCGATGCTCGCGCACGGCGCCGCGTCGGTCGCCGAGGGCATCGACAAGCTGGGTGCGTGCGCGGTCGAGGAGAAGCTGGACGGCATCCGGGTACAGGTCCATCGCAGCGGGGGCGACGTACGCGTCTACACCCGGACCCTGGACGACATCACCGACCGGCTGCCCGAGCTGACGGCCGCCGCGCGCGGGCTCGAAGGGGAGCACTTCATCCTGGACGGGGAGGTCATCGCCCTCGACGGCACCGGGCGCCCCCGGCCGTTCCAGGACATCGCCGGACGCGTCGGGTCACGCGTCGACGTCGAGGCGGCGGCGGCCGGGCTGCCCCTGTCGCCCGTCTTCTTCGACGCCCTGTCCGTGGAGGGACGGGACCTGCTCGACCTGCCGTTCACCGAGCGGCACGCGGAGCTCGCCGCACTGGTGCCCGAGCCGATGCGCGTACGGCGCGCGGTGGTGGACGACCCCGCTGACGAGGAGGCGCGCGGCGCGGCCCGGGAATTCTTCGAGGCGACGCTCGCACGCGGTCACGAGGGGGTCGTGCTGAAGTCGCTCGACGCCCCGTACAACGCGGGGCGGCGGGGCGCGTCCTGGCTGAAGGTCAAGCCGGTGCACACCCTTGACCTGGTGGTGCTCGCCGCCGAGTGGGGTCACGGCCGCCGCACCGGCAAGCTCTCCAACCTCCACCTGGGCGCGCGGCGGCCGGACGGGACGTACGCGATGCTGGGCAAGACGTTCAAGGGCATGACGGACGCGATGCTCGCCTGGCAGACCAAGCGCCTTCAGGAGCTGGCGGTCAGCGACAACGGCAACGTCGTGGAGGTGCGTCCCGAACTCGTCGTCGAGATCGCCTACGACGGCCTGCAACGATCCACCCGCTACCCGGCCGGCGTCACACTCCGCTTCGCCCGAGTCGTGCGCTACCGCGAGGACAAACCGCCGGAGCAGGCGGACACCGTGGAGACGGTCCTTGCCCGCCGTACGTCTGTGTGATTTTGCCATGACTTGACCCCGATAGGGTGACACCCCGGGATGATCACCTATCGCACGAGGGGAAAGCTGTGCCCGCATCACGTCTCAGCCGTACGCCGCTGCCAGGCATCGGCATCCGGTACGACCTGACGACCCGAGAACAGCGGCGCCTGTCGGTCGTCGCGCACCGGGACGGTGCGCGGACGCTGAGCGCGTACCGTTCCGACGATCCGGACGAGTGCGCGCTGTCCCTGCGGCTGAGTTCGGGGGAGGCGGACGCGCTGATCGACGCGCTGATGCCCTCGCACCACAGCCCCAATCTGCTGCACACCACCGATCTGGGGCTGGTCGCGGAGCGGGTGCTCCTGTCGGCCACCTCGCACTGGAACGGGCGGCTGCTCGGGGAGACCCGGATGCGGACCGAGACCGGGGTCTCGATCGTGGCGGTGCTGCGGCGGGCCGACGCCATCCCGTCGCCCGCCCCCGACTTCCGGCTGGCGGGCGGGGACACGCTCATCGTGATCGGCACGCGCGAAGGCGTGGAGAGCGCCGCGGCGATACTCGGTCGGGAGTGATCGCGTGCACTCCGCTGTCTTCCTCATCGAGTTCGGCGCGATCATCCTCGCTCTCGGCCTGCTCGGCCGGTTCGCGGGGCGTTTCCAGTTCTCGCCGATACCGCTGTATCTGCTCGCGGGCCTCGCGTTCGGCGAGGGCGGACTGCTGCCGCTCGGCGCGAGCGAGGAGTTCGTCGCCATCGGCGCCGAGATCGGCGTCATTCTGCTGCTGTTGATGCTGGGGCTCGAATACACCGCCAGCGACCTCGTCAGCAATCTCAAGACGCAGTATCCGGCCGGCCTGGTCGACTGCACGCTGAACGCCCTGCCCGGCGCGATCGCCGCGCTGCTCATGGGCTGGGGTCCGGTCGCCGCCGTCGTACTCGCCGGCGTCACATGGATCTCGTCGTCCGGCGTCATCGCCAAGGTCCTCGGCGACCTCGGCCGGCTCGGCAACCGCGAGACCCCGGTCATCCTCAGCATCCTCGTCCTCGAAGACCTGGCGATGGCCGTCTATCTGCCCATCATCACCGCCCTGCTGGCGGGCGTCGGCTGGGCCGCGGGCAGTCTGACCCTCGCCATCGCGCTCGGCGCGGCCGGACTCGTGCTCTTCCTCGCGGTGCGCTACGGACGGCTCATCTCCCGCTTCGTATCGAGCGACGACCCCGAGAAGCTGCTCCTCGTCGTGCTCGGTCTGACCATCCTCGTCGCGGGGATCGCGCAGCAGCTCCAGGTGTCCGCCGCCGTCGGCGCGTTCCTCGTCGGCATCGCGCTCTCCGGTGAGGTCGCCGAGGGCGCGCACGCGCTGCTCGCGCCGCTGCGGGACCTGTTCGCCGCCGTCTTCTTCGTCTTCTTCGGGCTGCACACCGATCCGGCGAGCATCCCGCCGGTGCTGCTTCCGGCTCTCGCGCTCGCCGTCGTCACCGCCCTGACGAAGATCGCGACCGGTTACTGGGCGGCCCGCCGCGCGGGCATCTCCGTCAGGGGCCGCTGGCGGGCGGGCGGCGCGCTGGTGGCGCGGGGCGAGTTCTCCATCGTCATCGCGGGGCTCGCGGTCGCCGCCGGCATCGAGCCGTCGCTCGGCCCGCTGGCCACGGCGTACGTCCTGATCCTGGTGATCGTCGGGCCGCTGACCGCGCGGTACACACAGCCGATGGCGGGCTTCGTGGGCGGTGTCCTCGCGCGGCGGCGGGAGAGCGCCGCCGCCGGGGCCGCGCGGGTTCCCGGGCCCCGGGAAGCGGCCGAGTCGCTCGACGGGCAGGACGCGGGGGCGGGCGACCGGTCCTAGGAGCCGCGGCATGAGAACGACCACCCGGCCCGGGCCGCAAGCGGACCTTCGCCCGTACGGTCCGGGCCGGGCGCCATCAGGCGTGCGCTCCCCGCGCTAGACGCATCTGGGCTGGAAGGCCGCGTCGGCCGGGCCCTTGCGGCCCAGCGCGTCGAGCACCCACTGGGCGACGACCGGGTCCTTGGTGGCCTGGTCGTGCAGGAACGGGTCGAGCGGGCAGCGGTCCTGGAGGACGACGTTGGTGACGTGCTCCTTCGGTCCGCTCAACAAGGCGTTCGTGTACGGGACCACGACCTCGTCGTAGCGCGTGGTCACGACCGTGTAGTCGGGGCCGGGCGGGGTCTGCGTCCCCGCGTTGAGTCTCGTCAGCAGGTCGGATCCCGTGATCTGGTCGGTGCAGGCCGGGCAGACGGTGTCGCCGAGGGGCTTGGCCAGCGGGTTGGTCGTGCCGTGGTTGGACGGCACGATGCCGATCAGGTCGTCCACCGTGTCCGCCCCGCCGAGGAACTTCACGTAGTAGCGCGGCATCATGCCGCCCTGGCTGTGGCCGACGAGGTCGACCTTCGCCGCGCCCGTCGCGCCGCGCACGGCCTCGACGAAGTCCTTCAGCTCGACGGCGGAGCTCGCGACCGGGTCGGTCGCCATGTTCCCGTAGTTGAACGCGAAGACGCAGTAGCCCGCCCGCTTCAGCTTCGGCGAGAGGACGGCCCAGTTCTCCGCCATCAGCTTGAACGTGCCGTTGACCAGTACGACCGGCTGCGGGTGGGCCCGGTCGGGCTTGCAGGACCAGTCGTTGGCACCGCGGGGTGGTATGTCGAGGAGCGAGGCCCGCGTGGTGGAGGGGGCGGTAGCGGACGCCGGGGCGGTGAGGCACGCGACGCCGAGGGCGAGGGCGGCCGCGGCGGTCATCAAGGACCGGACGGCGTGACGCAGATGCATGGCGGTTCCCATCGTTCGGTGGTGCTTGACACAGGTGGTGCTTGACACGGGTGGTGCTTGACACGGGTGGTGCTTGACACAGCAGTCGCTTGACACAGCAGTCGGCGTGCGAACACAGTTCGGCAATGCCGACCACTGGGAGAGATCGTTTTCCGCGGACACGTAGCGCGTCAAGCGATTTACAGTCCGTATTCGTCACACCCCTCGGGGCTTGCGCTCCCGGTACGGTGAAGTGCGCTCGGGCCAAGTCCGGGACTCGCCGCCCGGCGGTGCCCGCGCGCCTGGCACCATGCTCCCCATGACGTCCGGGCCCGCGTTCCGCCTCGCACGAGCCGCCGTGTTCGCGGCCCTGTGCGTGGTGACGACGGCCTTCGGACACGTCCTCATGTCCGGCGCCACGCTGCCCTGGGGGGCGGTGGGCTACGCCTTCGCCGCCACGACAGCCGCCGCGTGGTGGCTGACCGGGCGCGAGCGCGGCGCGTCGGCGGTCACTGGCGCGACGGTCGCGGCGCAGCTGGCCCTGCACGAACTGTTCGGCCTGGCGCAGCGGGCGGGCGCGGGCCCCAGCGGGCGCGGCGCACCGGGCACGCACGGGGCGCCGCCCGGCGGGGGCGACGGCATGAACCACATGCACCATGCGATGCCGCCACCGATGCCGGTGCCGACGCCGACGGGGATGCCGTCCTCCGACGCCGCCTCGGCCGCCCTGTCCGACGAGGCCCTGTCCCGTTGGGTGATGTCCGTCTTCGGGCACAGCGGCTTCGGCATGTTCCTCGCCCACCTGGCCGCCGCGCTGATCTGCGCTCTGTGGCTGTGGCGCGGCGAGGCCGCCGCGTTCCGCACCGGACGCGCCCTCGCCGCGGCCGTGTTCGTCCCGCTGCGGCTCGCCCTGACGCTCCTCGTCGCCGCGCTGCCTCCGGCGCCGCCACACGTCGGCGCGCCGGCGCCCGTGCCACGGCTGCGCGGGGTCCTGCTGCAGTACGCCGTCTCGCGCAGAGGTCCGCCGGTCCTTCCGGTCAGTTCCTGACACCGCCCGCACCTCAAGGTGCCGGGCGGATCTTCGGCGTTCGCGCCGCTCCTCGAACTCCCTTCACCGAAGGACCTTCTGCGATGACTCCTGCCCTCTTGCGCCCCGGGCCCACCCGTGTGGCCGAGCCGGACCGTGACGATCTGATCACCGAGTGGGCGCTCGCGGCCCGTGACGGCGACACCGCGGCGTTCGAACGGTTCGCGCGTGCCACCCGGCGTGACGTCTGGCGCTTCGTGGCCCACCTCAGCGGCGACCTGCACGCCGCCGACGACCTGACGCAGGAGACGTATCTGCGCGCCCTGACCGCGCTGCGCGGGTACGCCGCCCGCTCCTGTGCCCGTACGTGGCTGCTGGCCATCGCGCGCCGCACCGTCGCCGACCGCTTCCGCTCGGCGGCGGCCCGGCCGCGGATCGCCGACACCTCCGACTGGCAGGCGGCCGCGGAGCGCGCGCAGCCGCGCGGTCTGCCCGGTTTCGAGGAGGGCGTGGCGCTGCTCGACCTCCTGGAGACGCTCGACGGGCCGCGCCGTGAGGCGTTCGTGCTCACTCAGCTCGCGGGGCTTCCTTACGCGGACGCGGCGGCCGCCGTCGGCTGTCCGATCGGCACCGTACGTTCGCGGGTGGCGCGCGCACGGGAACGCATGGGCGCGCTGCTCGTCGCGGCGGACCACGCGGCCTGACGGCCACGCCCGCCCCCGCCGCCGTCCGGTGCACTCCGTGCGGACGCCGGCGGGGGCGGGCCCCGGCCCGCTCACTCCGTGCCGCGCAGGGCCATCCCCCCCCAGCGCCGGCCGGTCACCTCGGCACGGCGAGCAACCTCGGGGTGACCGCCCCGTCCGACGCCGCCCCGCCGTCGCCTCCAGCGCGCTCCGCGCGGGCGCCGGCCGGGGGCAGAGTGCACCGGCCCGCTCACCCGTATGCCAGGGCACCCCCTACGGACGCAACCACATCGCGGTACGCGCAGGGGCAGCCGAGCCCACTCACGCACCCGGGCTGTCACCTCGCACACGGGCCAAGCAATCGCGGCGCGGCCGACGTGCGGGGCCGCCCCGGCTACGGGGGCGTCTCGCGTACGAACAAGGTCACCGACACGCTCGCCTCGAAGCCGTTGCTCCGCATCAACGCGGCCGACGCGGTGTTTTGGGACTCGACGTCGGTCACCACGGCGCTCGCGCCCGCTTCGGTGAGCGTCGCGCAGCAGGCCTTCACCAGGCGGCTCGCGACGCCCTGCCCCTGGTACTCGGGGGCGCTCGCGATCCACTCCAGGTTGCCCCAGTCGCCGCGCTGGTCGAACCCCATCGAGCCGAGCACGAACCCGGCGAGCCGCTCCCCGTCCAGCGCCACCCAGCAGGCGGCCGCCTCGCTGTCCAGGTGCCTCGCGATAGCCGAGAGCGACCAGGACGTGTAGGGCTTCACGGACGTGTCGTAGACGTGGCGGCCGAGGGCCAAAACGTCGGCCAGATGGGTGGCCGTCATCGGCGCGAGACCGATCGCCCGGTGCTCCGGCGCGGCGGGGGTGGACATGGGGCCTCCCAGGGGCGGGGGCGGCGCTCGGCCGCGGCTTCGTCCACTTCACGCTATGAGGCGGGCCGGGGCCACGCATGCGGAGAGCGGGGGGACTCGTATACGGAGTGGGGCCTCGGGCCGCGCCCGAGGCGGCGCCCTTGACCTGCCTCCAGCGTGCGCGGCAGCCCGCAGTCACTCGCCATGCTCCCTGGCCGCCGATCCGACTCACGTGGCAACTGCCCCGCACACACTGTCCTTTGATCAGTTGGACGTCCGTCAGAGCCGTCGCCGCCGAGCCCCTATCGTGGGGCGCATGTCCGTTCCTGAGCTGATCCGCATCGTCTCCCGCTCCTCCCCCATGGCCCTGGCCCAGGTGGAGCGCGTCCGCGCCGAGCTCGCGACGCTGCACCCCGGCATCCGTACCGAGGTCGTGCCGGTCACGACCTCCGGCGACCGCTGGATGGGCGACCTGGCCCGCCTCGGCGGCAAGGGGGCCTTCACCAAGGAGGTGGACGCCGCGCTGCTCGCGGGCGAGGCGGACCTCGCGGTGCACTGCGTCAAGGACGTGCCGGCGGACCGGCCACTGCCCGCCGGGACGACGTTCGCCGCGTTCCTCAAGCGGGACGACATCCGGGACGCACTCATCCACCCGGACGGACTCACCCTCGACGAGCTGCCCGCGGGGACCCGCATCGGCACCTCCTCGGTGCGCCGCCGCGCCCAACTCGCCGCCTCGCGCCCGGAGTTGGAGTGCGTGCCGATGCGCGGCAACGCGGGACGCCGCCTGGAGAAGCTCGCCGCGGGCGACGCCGACGCCCTGCTGCTCGCCCAGTCCGGCCTTGAGCGCATCGGCCGCCCCGACCTGGCCAGTGAGGTCCTGTCGGTGGAGACGATGTGCCCGCCGATCGGCGCCGGGATTCTCGCCCTCCAGTGCCGCGAGGACGACACCACGACCATCGACGCGGTCACGGGCCTCGGCGACAAGGACGCCTGGCGGGAGGCGACCGCCGAGCGCATGTTCCTGCATGTGCTCCAGGGGCACTGCAATTCACCCATCGCCGGGTACGCACGCTCGGAGCGCGGCGGTGACCTGTCGCTGCGCGCCTGCGTGTTCACGCCCGACGGCAAGACGGTGCTCAACGCCCACGAGTGGGCGGGGCCGCTCGACCCGGCGACCCTCGGCACGTCCGTGGCCGTCGCGCTGCTGCGCCAGGGCGCCCGGGAACTGATCGACGGGATCGCCCACTGACGCCCGGCACCCGGACGGAAGCCCCCGCCTGTGTACGGCGGGCTCGCCCTGGCGCTCGGCGAGTCCGCCGGGTTCGTGACGTTCTTCGCGGGGCGCGCGGCGATGGCCGACGGGGTGCCGAGCTCCTCGCTCGGAGACCCCGGAGTGTTGCCGGCGGTGCTGATGTCCGGCGCGTACCTGGCGATGACCGGGCCCATCGGGATCGGTGTAGTTGCCATCACGGGGCACACCGCGAGCGCCGTCGCGGTGCTCGTCGGCGTCACGTTCGTGCTGCCCGCGGTGATCGGGGGCGTCTGGGGCCGGCGGTCGGGCGGTACTTCCCGACCGTGATCGCCGCCAACTCCCTCGCGGTCGCCGAGCCGGTGCCGGACATGCTCACCCCGTGGGCCGGGTTCGCGGTGCTGTGCCTGTACACGGCCGCGGTGCTCGCGGTGGGCGGGCGGCTGCCGGCCCCGGGACGCGTGAGGGGAGACGAAGTACGCCAGGCGCCTGCTCGCGGCGGGCTCGGCGGGCGTCGGCCATCTGCTCAAGGACCGGGTGGCGAACGTCGCGGAGTTCACGGACGCGCTGGAGCGGGTCGCGGCGGGCGGCACCGCGCTCGACCCCGAGGTCGTCATGCAGCTGGCGGGCGCGGGCCACCGCGCGGCCGAACTGGCGCCGCTCACCGACCGGGAGCGCGAGGTGCTCTCCTTGGTGGCTCAGGGCCGCTCCAACGCGGCGATCGCCCAGGCCCTTCGTGTCGGCGGGCACGGTGGAGAAACACGTGGCGGCGGTCTTCGAGAAACTCGGGCTGCCCGCGTCTCACGATCACAATCGGCGGGTACTCGCGGTCATTCGGTATCTGCGTCCTTGAGGCACCGAGTCGGCCGGGGCAATTCAGCCGTCGTAGCCGGACCGGACACCTCACGACCTCAACTCCCCCACAGGAGCGCCATGTTCCGCCCGCTTCGCCTACGCGCTTTTCACCGTTCACCCATAGACTCGCGCCCCTGGGTCCGCATATCCGCAGGACAAAGGCATATGCCATAAGCACCACCGCGTCGGGTGTTGCCAAATCCCTTACGAGCCCCCCTCTGCTGTGCGAAAGTCATGAGCGGTCCACCACCCGTCAAGCTGGTCGCACCGCACCCTCACCGGAGCAACCCATGCCCTCCCATGTCTTCGCGGACCACGCCGCCGCCCAGCCGCCCGAGCGCGGCACGGTCGACGCGCTGATCTCGCAGACGCGCCGACTCCGCGGCGAGGTGGACGCCGTACGGCGTGAAGCCGTTGCCGACCGGTCAGACCCGGCGGGGCGCTGGCAGAGAGCCCTGTGCGAGCTGGCCGTGCACCAGCTCGACGACGTCGACGACCACCTGGCCCAGCTGAGGGAGGGGCCGCCTCGGGCGGGCGGCGAGCCCGGGCTGCCGCCCGCGCCCGGAGCCACCGACCCGCGCCGGGGTTCACTCCTGAGCCGGGTGGGCAGCGCCGAGTGGAACCTCCTCACCGACGAGGCCAGCTGGTCCTGCGAGCTCTACCAGATCCTCGGCCGCGATCCCGCGGCTCCCCCGCTCTCCCTCGACGAACTACCCTCCCTCGTACACACCGACGACCAGCCCCTGCTGACCGCGATGGTCACGGACTGCCTGGTCGACGGGAAGCCCATCGACGGCGAGTTCCGCATCGTGCGCCCCGGCGGGGACGTGCGCCACGTGCACATGATGGGCGAGCCCGTGCTCGCCGCCGACGGCTCCACCGCCTCCATGTGGGCGGTCCTGCGGGACGTCAGCGAACTGCGCCGCAGCCGGCGCGTGCTGCGCGAGACCCACGAGTCGCTGCGCCGCCGCCGCGAGATCGAGCAGGCCGAGCACCGGCTCGCCGTCGAACTCCAGGAGGCGGTCCTGCCGCCCTGGCGCGGCTCGCTGCGCTTCGCGCACGGCGGCCCCGCCCGGCTCGACCTCGCCGCCCATTACCTCCCCTCCTCGGTCGGCGCGCTCATAGGCGGCGACTGGTACGACGCGATGGAACTGCCCGACGGCCACGCTTTGCTGAGCGTGGGCGACCTCACCGGGAACGGCGTCGCCGCCACCACCGGCATGGCGATGCTGCTCGGCGCGGTGCGCGGCATGGCGGTCGCGGGAGCCATGCCCGGCCGGCTGATGGGCCGGCTCAACGGCCTCCTCGACACCACGGTCCGGTCCGCCCTCGGCAGCGCGATCTGCTGCCGCTACGACCCCACCACCCGGCTGCTCACCTGGGCGCAGGCCGGACACCCCGCCCCGCTGCTGTTCCGCGACGGGACAGGGCGCTCGCTCAGGCCACCGGCCGGCGCGCTCCTCGGAGCCGCGCCCGAAGCGGCGTACGAGCAGGCCGAGGAGCAACTCCGTCCCGGAGACCTGTTGTTACTGCACACCGATGGTCTCGTGCCACGCCATGACAGGGACGCGGCGGCGGACCTGCTGCTCTCCCTCGCCCCCCGCCTCACCGAGGCGCGCACGGCCGAGGACTGTGTGCGGACGGTCGTCGAGGAGTTCGGCGGGAGTCCGCGCGAGGACGACGCCTGCCTGTTGATCGCCCGGTGTTGACCCTCCGGAATTGCGTGTCGTGCGTTACGCCCTGGCCGTTCTGCCCGCCCCCCTCGCCCCCTTCGTCCCCTTCGGCAGCGCGAGCTTGATCTCCTCGCGCAGGTCCTGGATCTTCGGATAGCCGGCGTACTGCCCCGTCAGCCGGTACATCTCGCGCAGCCGGTCCCAGGTGCGGTGCGAGGAGTTGGACCCCATCGACACCAGCGCAAGGCGCGCGTAACGGTCGGCCTGTTCGGGGTCATCTGCGATGAAGCACGCCGACGCCAGCGAGAGGTAGTCGAAGATCTGCGACCGGTCGTGGCCTTTGGTCCGCAGCTCGATGGCCTCCTTGGCGTGCCGCTGCGCGATGGTGGCCGCGGCCGGTTCGTGGTCGGCGAGGGTGCGGTAGGCGAGGGCCTGCATGCCGTGCAGGTCCGCCTCGTCGAACATCTGCATCCAGCTCGGCGGCGGCACGTCCCCCTTGTCCGAGACGAAGAGGTCCTCGGCCAGGCCGAGCGTGCGCCGCATGGCCTGGCCGCGTCCCATCGATGCCTGCGCCCAGGCCTCGATGGTGTACAGCATCGCCTTGGTGCGGGGCAGGGCCTCCTCGCCCGCTCCCGACTTGGCGAGCTTCATCAGGTCCAGGGCGTCGTCCGGCTTGCCCAGGTGGACCATCTGGCGGGCGGCGCGGGAGAGGGCCTCGCCCGCGCGGGGACGGTCACCGCCCTCGCGGGCCGCGTGGGCGGCGATGACGAAGTACTTCTGGGCCGTGGGCTCAAGGCCGACATCGTGCGACATCCAGCCCGCGAGGACGGCGAGGTTGGCGGCGACGCCCCACAGGCGCCGCTGGAGATGGTCGGGGTGACGATAGGCGAGGATGCCGCCCACTTCGTTGAGCTGGCCCACCACGGCCTTGCGCTGGAGTCCCCCGCCGCGGGCCGCGTCCCAGGCGCGGAACACTTCGACGGAGCGCTCCAGTTCCTCGATCTCCTGGGACCCGATGGGGGCGGCCTCATAGCGGTCGAACCCGGCGGGGTCGGCGTGCAGGGGGTCGTGGATACGGGGGGCGTCGGCCGCGAGGGCCGGATCGGTGTGCAGCCAGTCGTGCATGGCGCTGCTGAGTGCGGAGCCTGCGGCAAGCGCGGCGCCCGCGCCCACCAAGCCGCGTCGGTTGAGCATGAGGTCCATTCCCGTGAATTCGGTGAGGACCGCGGCTGTCCGCTCGGGCGCCCACGGCACGCCGTCGGGGTGCTCCGCACTCCCGTCGCCACGCCGCTTCCCGGTGCGCCCGTGCCGGACCAGACCCAGATCCTCAGTGGTCACGACACGGCCGAGACGCTCGGTGAACAGAACAGCCAGCACCCGGGGCACCGGATCGCGCGGGATCTCCCCCATGTCGATCCACCGCCGCACCCGCGAGGTGTCGGTGGCCAGCTGGGGGTGGCCCATGGCCGCCGCCTGCCGGTTCACCAGTCTCGCGAGCTCGCCCTTGGACCAGCCGGCGAGGCCGAACAGATCCGCCAGGCGGGTGTTGGGTTGTCCGTTCACGTCAAGCCCCCAGGTTCTCGGCTGAGTTGACAGTAACCGGCTGTCAGTTGCTGAGCGACTATTCGCCAGGGTTCGCCAGGGTGCGCCACATGGTGTGCCAGGGGACGCCGGGTGTCAGGTAGGAGTGCGCCACCCCGACCCGGTCGCCGCAAGGCACTCCCCAGGGTGATCCCGACGCGATCGGGGCGGGAGGGCGCACGCGAATCCACAGGCACACGAAGGGATCTGTATCGCCCATGTACGCAGCATCGTCCTCCGTGTCCGCCCCGCCCCGGCCGCTCCGCCCGCGCCCCCCGGTTCCCCGGGGCCGCGAGGTGCCCCCCACCGCGGGGAGCGGCCCCTATCTGGAGCCGGTGCGGCCCGCTGCCGCGCAGCTCGGCGCCGGACGGACGCGTCGCGCGCCGGGACCCGGCGCGCAACCGCTCAGCGGGAGACTCGACCTCTCCGGCCCCCAAGGGGCGCAACTGCGCACCGCGATCGCTTCGGTGCACCGCATCTGCCCCGAGTTCAACCCCGTGCAGGTGCTCCGCCGAAGCGGCCGTACCGTCCTGCTGGTCGGTACGGCGGGGCGCGGCGCGGCCGTCGCCAAGTGTTTACTGGACCACTCCCCGCTGTGGGCCGATCGGCTCCGGCACGAAATAGCGGCATACCGCTCGTTCGTCCGGCACCGGCCGCCGGTCCGGGCGCCCCGGCTGATCGCCGCCGATCCCGAGGACTGCACGCTGGTGATCGAGCGGATGCCCGGGCGGGCGGCGGCACTGCAACGGCATCCCGTCGAGGCCCCGCCGCGGGCGGACATCCGGGCGGCGCTCGGCTCCGTCCTGCGCCTGAACCAGTGGCGGCCGCCCGCGGAGATGTTCGGCAGGCCGCTGGAGTACGGCAGGCGGATCTCCCGCTTCCATGAGCTGGGCCTGCTGACGGACCGTGACATGGGCGACCTGCAGAAGCTGCTGCACGGCATCGCGCACTCGGCGGTTCACCACGGCGAGGGTCCCGAGGCGATGTGGCAGTTCTGTCACGGCGACGCACTGCTGTCCAACATCCTGCTCTCGCCTGCCGGGCCCGTCCTGGTCGACTGGGAGCACGCGGGGTGGTATCTGCCGGGGTACGACCTGGCGACGCTGTGGGCGGTCCTCGGGGACGACCCGGTGGCGCGGCGCGAGATCAGTCAGCAGGCTCAGCTCGCGGGCCCCGCGGCACGCGACGCGTTCCTGGTCAATCTCATGCTGGTCCTGACCCGCGAGATCCGGCACTACGAGACGGCCGTGCAGCGTTCGATGCACGAATCGGCCCCGGCGGCACCGGGCCCGGCCCCGACCGGTGCCGCGCCGACCGGCGAGGAACAGCGGCTGCTGCTCAGGCGGCTGCACGACGACTGTCAGCTGGCCCGCCGGGCCGTGCGAGCGGCGGTCGGTACTCGCTGAGGGGAACAAGGTCCGCGGTGCGCCGAGAACAGTGGCGTACCGCGGACCTTCGTATGCCTCTGGTCTATGCCCTCGGGAAAGCCACACCGGCCTATGCCCGTGCCGGTTCCGCTCCCCCCGAACCCCACTCCCCCGAACAGGTGTATCCCGTGCCCCCCATTGGTCCACGCCACTGACGCGTCGCAGGCGGTGGGGCCTGCCCCGGCGAAAGTACGGGCGTGACCCGCCGGGACCGTCACTGACATGCGAAGTCCGTTCTCCTGGGCATGATTGACGGATCGTCGGAGAGCCGGTACCACTGACGCACGCCCGGCCCCGCACGCCCCGCCACGCTTCATCGGCCAAGGAGCCCCAGGAGGCTGCATTGCGAGGATCCGCCGCCCGTACCTCGTCGGCGCGCAGACGCACCATCAGGACGGCGGGCGCCCTCGCGTCGGCCGGTCTGCTGGTGCCGCTGCTCGGCGCGGCCCCGTCGTCCGGCGCTCAGCGACAGGCATCCGACGACATCCAGTTGCAGGACGCCTTCGCGTCCGCCTCCGAGGAGTACCGCGTACCGCAGAGCGTGCTGCTCGGCGTCTCGTATCTCCAGTCCCGCTGGGACGCGCACGGCGGCGCGGCCAGCGTCACCGGCGGCTACGGCCCCATGCACCTCACCGACGCGCGCACCGCCCTGGCCTCGGCCCCGCACCACAGCGAGGGCGAGGAGGATCCGCGCGGCGACACCTCACGCCCGATGCCGCCGCCCAAGGCGAAGGCGCCCGCCGTGCCTTCGGAGTCCGAGCTTCCCGCACGGCTCAAGACGCTGCCGCGCGCGGCCGGGCTGACCGGTCTGCCCGCCGAGGAGCTGCGCACCGACGCCGCCGCGAACGTGCAGGGCGGCGCCGCCCTGCTCGCCGCCGCCCAGAAGAGGCTCGGCAAGCCACTGAGCGCGGACCCCGCCGACTGGTACGGCGCGATCGCCCGTTTCTCCGGGGCGGACGACGAGGCGACGGCGGCGACGTACGCCAATGACGTGTTCGCGGTGATCCGCGACGGTGCGCGGCGGACGACGGACGCGGGTCAGCGTGTGGTGCTGGCGCCGGAGCCCGGCCTGCGGACCGACGCGGCGCAGCTGAGGAGCATGGGGCTGCGCAAGGCGGCCCCCGGTGACACGGAGTGCCCGAAGACGGTGTCCTGCGAGTGGATCCCGGCGCCGTACGAGGAGTTCAAGGACCCGGCCGGCAACCCCGACTACGGCAACCACGACCTGGCGGACCGGCCCAAGAGCCAGAGCATCGACTCGATCATCGTCCATGACACCGAGGGCCGGTGGGAGGGCGTCCTGAACATGGTGCAGGACCCGACCTACGTGTCGTGGCAGTACACCCTGCGCTCCACGGACGGCCATATCGCCCAGCACGTGAAGGCCAAGGACGTCGCCTGGCACGCGGGCAACTGGTACGTCAACGCCAAGTCGATCGGCCTGGAGCATGAAGGTTTCCTCACCGCTCCCGACACCTGGTACACGGAGGCGATGTACCGCGCGTCGGCGCGGCTGGTGAAGTACCTCGCCAAGAAGTACGACATCCCCCTGGACCGCCAGCACATCCTCGGCCACGACAACGTCCAGGGCACGGTCTCGTCCACGATCCGGGGGATGCACACGGACCCGGGCCCGTACTGGGACTGGCAGCACTACTTCACGCTGCTCGGCAAGCCGTTCCACCGCACGGCGGGCCCGAAGGGCGGCCTGGTGACGGTGGCGCCCGAGTACGCGAAGAACCGGCCGCAGTACACGGGCTGCGGCAAGCCCGCCGACACGTGTGTGCCGCACGGTTCGGCGGCGGTACGCGTCCACACCGAGCCGCGTGACGACGCGCCGCTGATCAAGGACATCGGCAAGCGGCCGGGCGGGCAGGACTCCACCATCGACGTGAACGACGTCGGGGCGCGGCTCTCCACCGGTCAGCAGTACGCGGTCGCCGGCCGTCAGGGCGACTGGACCGCCGTCTGGTACCTCGGCCAGAAGGCCTGGTTCAAGAACCCGGGGAAGCAGCCCACGGCCCTCGACGCGAAGGGGTTCGTGGTGACGCCGAAGAAGGGCGCGACGGAGGTACCGGTGTACGGGCGGGCGTATCCGGAGAAGGAGGCCTACCCGGCGGGCGTGCCCGTCCAGGCGGTCTCGCCGCTGCCGTACAAGATCCTGGCGGGCCAGAAGTACGTGATCGGCGACAAGGTGCCGGGCGAGTACTACTACGCCTCGACGTTCGACACCGCCGGGCACAAGGTGGTGCGCGGCAAGGACATGTACTACGTCATCCAGTACGGGCACCGCATCGGGTATGTGCGGGCGGCGGACGTACAGGTGGTGCGCTCGGCGTCGTGACGACGCCATGAGCGGGGTCGGGACCGGGGCCGCCTGGGTGCGGTTCCGGTCCCGGCGTGTGTCCGGGGCGGGCGGCGGGCGCCGCGTGGTCGCGGCCCGGCGACTCGGCGACTCCGGCCCGATGCCGGATCCCGTTTCCGCGTTCTTGATGCCGACGCTAGTCGAAGACGTAACGCGCCCCGGCCCTCGCCCTGAACGTCTTCGTGCCGGTGCGCGTGCCGGTACGCGTGCCGGTCTCGAACAGCGTGCTGCACACGGTGAGCTCGCGGGTGCGCGTCGCCTTGAGGACGACGCGGACGGCGCGGCCCGACGCCCAGGTGATGTCTACGGTCGTGCCGCCGCGGGCCCGCAGTCCGCGCACCGAGCCGTCGGGCCAGCTCGCGGGCAGGGCGGGCAGGATCTCGATCGTGTCGTGCTGGCTTTGGAGGAGCATCTCGACGATGCCGGAGGTCGCGCCGAAGTTGCCGTCGATCTGGAAGGGCGGGTGGGTGTCCCAGAGGTTGGGCAGCGTGGAGGACTTCAGCTGCTCGCCGAGCATCTTGTGCGCGTGGTCGCCGTCCCGCAGCCGCGCCCAGAAGTTGATCTTCCAGGCCTTGGACCAGCCGGTGCCGCCGTCGCCGCGCGCGGTGAGCGAGACTTTCGCCGCCTCGGCCCACTTGCCGCCGGGCTCGATCTGCCGGCCGGGGTGCAGGGCGTAGAGGTGGGAGACGTGCCGGTGTTCGTCGGTCCTGTCGTCGAGGTCCGCCTTCCACTCCTGGAGCTGGCCCCAGGAGCCGATTCGCAGGCCGGGGTCGAGCTTGCCGAGGGCCTTCTCCAGTTCGGCGCGGAAGCTCGCCGAGTCGCCGAGTACGCGCGCGGCTTCGAGGGTGTTGGTGAGCAGGTCGTGGACGATCTGCTGGGCCATGGCGCCACCGGCGGTGAAGTCCCCGTGCTCGGGCGAGTAGCTGGGCGTGGCGATCAGCGTGCCGTCGCGCGGATCGGCGCGGAGGTTGTCGAGCCAGAACTCGGCGGCTTCCTTCATCGCCGGGTAGGCGGTGGAGCGCAGGTAGGCCGTGGAGCCGCCGAAGCGGTAGTGCTCGTAGAGCTGCGCGGTGAGCCAGGCGGCGGCCTCGGGGAACCAGAAGGCGGTCGCCCAGTCGTGGACCCCGGTGAAGCCGTAGGGGTTGGCCTCGTTGTGCGCCACCCAGCCGCGGCTGCCGAACATCTCCTTGGCCGTCCGGCGCCCGGGCGCGCGCAGGGCCTGTACGAAACGGTCGTACGGGACGGTGGTCTCGGCCAGGTTGGCGGCCTCGGCGGGCCAGTAGTTCATCTGGAGGTTGATGTTGGTGTGGTAGTCCGCCGACCAGGGCGGCATGGTGCTCTTGTTCCACACGCCTTGCAGGTTCGCGGGTAACGAGCCCGCGCGCGAGGAGGCGATGAGGAGATAGCGCCCGTACTGGAAGTAGAGGGCTTCCAGGGCGCGGTCGCCGGCGGCGCTTCCCGCTCCCCCGTACCGCTTGAGCAGCCGGTCGGTGGGGACGTCGGCGGGGTCGTCGGCGGGGAGCGACTGGCCCAGGTGGAGGGCGACGCGGCCGAACAGGGCACCGTGGTCGCGCAGATGGCGGGCCCGCAGGGTGCGGTGGCCCGCCTCGACCGCCTGGTCGACGGCGCGGGTGACGGCCCGGTGCGGGTCCTCGCCCCGGTAGCGGGGGTAGGTGTCCGCGTAGTCGGTGCCCGCGGCGAGGACGAACCAGACGTGGTCGGCACCGGTCACCGTGACACTGCCGTCGCCGTGCGCGACGCGTGTACCGCCCTGGTGCCTGACGCGCAGCTGGGCCTCGAACTTCAGGGCGTTGTCGGCGAGTTCACCGCGTACGGTGATCCGGTCGCCGTCCGCCTCCGCGGTGAAGTCGGCGCGGGGCGAGCTGTAGCGCAGGGTGCAGGTGACCTGGGCGGCGCGGTCGGCGGAGAGCCGGCCGACGATCACCTTGTGGGGGTACGAGGCGAAGAACTCCCGCTGGTGGCGCACCTGTTCGCGGCGGTACGTGACGGTCGCGAGGCCCTGGCCGAGGTCGAGGGCACGGCGGTAGGCGGCGTCCGGCGCGGCCGGGGCGCCGGGCACGTCGATGTGCAGGTCGCCGAAGGTCTGGTGGGCGCCGTAGCCGCGGCGGGGCTGCCCGAGTTCCGTCGCGACGGCGTCGGGGCCGAGCCTGCCTTTCCCCGCGAGTTCCTCGCGCACGGCGTCGAGGGCGCCGGACCTCGGGGTCCGCCAGTTGCCGAAGTCGTACCCCTCGCTCGAACCGGGGCCGCCGGTCCACAGGGTCTTCTCGTTGAACTGGAGGCGTTCGCAGGTGAGGGTGCCGAAGACCATGGCGCCGAGGGCGCCGTTGCCGATGGGCAGGGCCTCACGCTCCCAGTCCTCGGCGGGAGCGGCGTACCAGAGCAGCGATTCATCCGAGGTGTCGCTGCGCGACTCCTGGGCTGCCACGGCGTCGGCGAGCCCACCGTCACCGGCTGCCAGGGCGGCAACACCGCCGAGGGCGGACTTCACCGTGGTCCTTTTCGAGATCCCCTGAGTCATGACCGGTCACGTTAAAAGTCCGATGACTGGCCTGGCAAGACGGAAAACCGCCCCGCTCCTTGGACGGAACGGGGCGGCGCTTGGACGGAAAGTGCGGGGTGGGGCGCGCTGGGGGCCTTCCGGGGCTGGTCAACCCTGCTGGAAGAGCTCCGCGGGCAGCGGCTTCAGGAGCGCGTACAGATCGTCGGTGATCGGCCGGTCCCAGGCGGCGATGGTCACCAGGACATTGTCACTGCGGTCGAACTGCACGCACGAGATGCGGCTCTCCGACAGCTTCAGGCGGCGCACGATGAGGAGGTTGTCGCCCTGCATCACCGGCATGTCTTCCGTGGAGACGACCGTGATGTCCTCCTCGTTCTCCAGGGCGAGGAGCAGCTGGGCCACCTCGAAGGGGACCTCGCCCTCGGCGGTCTCGCGCGCGGGCGAACCCTCGGGGAGGTTACCGATGATCATTGCGGGGCCGCGGCCACCGAACAGGTCGTAGCGCAGGAAGACGCCCTGGCAGCTGCCGTCGGGGGCGGGCAGCAGGCCCGCGCCGAGATTGCCGGGCCAGTCACCGGGATCCATGGCCAGGACGTCGAAGTCCGGGCCCGCGGGGGTGGCGGAGCTGCGGCGGCGGAGGAAGGACATGCGCCCATGGTACGTGGCCGCCGGTGTTCGCCGACGCGGGGGCGCGGCTGGTCGGAGGCGGGACGCGGCTGGTCGGAGCGGGGGCGCCGGTGGTCGGAGGCGGGGGCGCGGCGGTTGGCGGGGGTGGCGGAGGATTCAGGGGCCGGTGGCCCGTGGCCGGTGCCCGATGCCCGGTCGCCGGTCGCCGGTCGCCGGTCGCCGGTCGCCGTCAGCCGAGTAGGGTCGCGGCCGGGGATCACGAGCCGGGGCACCGGCGAAGGGGGCGGGAGTGGCGGGCGAGGGCGTGGCGACGAGCAGCGGCAGTGGCGGTACGACAGGTGTGGGCACGGGAGCAGGAGCAGGTGGCCGTACAGGGGACACCTGTGCGACGCCCGGCGACCACACCGCGGCGGACGACAGCGCCAGGGCACACGGCGGCACCGGCGCCGCACACGGCGGCACCACTGCCACGGACAACATCACCACCACCGCCGCCGGTGACCGCGCCGTCGTCCTCAACTACTGGCACGGCGGTCTCAGCCAGGTGCCGGACGAGGTCTGGCGCCACCCGCGCCTGGAGGTGCTGCTCCTGCCCGACAACGCGCTCACGCACGTCCCCGCCCGCGTCGGCACACTCGCGGCCCTGCACACCCTCGACCTCGGTCACAACCGTCTGCGCGCGGTCCCCGACGAGCTCGGCGACCTCGCGGCACTGAGCCGCTTCCTCTACCTCCACGACAACGAACTCGCCGAGCTGCCCGCCTCCCTCGGCCGCCTCACCCGGCTCGGCTACCTCAACGTCGGCGAGAACCGCCTGACGGCGCTCCCCGACACCCTCGGCGCGATGTCCGGCCTCGTCGAACTGCGCGCCCAGCACAACCGGCTGACCCGGCTGCCCGACACGATCGGCTCCCTCGCCGCCCTGCGTGAGCTGTGGCTGCGCGGGAACCGGCTCAGCGACCTTCCCGCAGGCGTGGGGGCGCTGACCGCCCTGCGCGAGATCGAGCTGCGGGAGAACGCCTTCACGGCCGTGCCCGAGGCCCTGCGCGGCCTGCCGTCGCTGCGCCGCGTCGACCTGCGCGGCAACCGGGTGCGTCAACTCCCTCGCTGGCTGGCCGAGTTGCCCTCACTGGAGAAGCTGGACCTGCGCTGGAACGACACCCACGCCCCTGAGGATTTCCTCCGGACCCTGGAGGACCAGGGCTGCGTCGTACTCCGCTAGGGCCTGTCGCGCCCGGAGCGGCGCTAGGTCAGGTCGAACTCGCCCTTACGCGCGCCGTGGACGAAGGCTCCCCACTCCGCCGGTGTGAAGATGAGGGACGGGCTCTCGGGCCGGCGGCGTTGCGCATGGCGACGAAGCCTTCGACGAAGGCGATCTCGACGTCCCCTCGCCCTTCGCTGCTCGATCGCCAGTCGGCTGTGCTGAGGTCGAGCTCCGGCTTGTTCCAGCCCGCGAGCGGATGCTGTTGCGCGAGCTGGTGCTGCTGCGCGAATGGATGCTGCTGCTGAATGGTGCTGTCGGCCACGTCCGTGCTCCTCCCGATGCGTCGTCCGGCGCCAGCCTAGCTTTCGCCCCGGGCGCCGGACAGGCCGCGGCGGAAGGACCTCGGTCCGCCCGGTGTGCGGAAGTACCGTCAGGTGGTGGGTGGTTCGGCTCCGACGAGCCACATGGAGAAGAACTGCGCGCCGCCTCCGTAGGCGTGCCCCAGCGCCTTGCGCGCCCCCTCGACTTGGTGCTCCCCCGCCTGGCCGCGCACCTGGAGTGCCGCCTCGGCGAAGCGGATCATGCCGGAGGCGCCGATGGGGTTGGTCGACAGGACGCCGCCGGACATGTTCACCGGGAGGTCGCCGTCGAGTTCCGTCACGCCGGACTCGGTCAGCTTCCAGCCCTCACCCTCCGCCGCGAAGCCGAGGTTCTCCAGCCACATCGGCTCGTACCAGGAGAACGGCACGTACAGCTCGACGGCGTCGATCTCGCGGCGCGGCTCGGCGATGCCCGCCTGCCGGTAGACGTCGGCCGCGCAGTCCTTGCCGGCCTGCGGGGAGACGAAGTCCTTGCCGGCGAAGAGCGTCGGCTCGCTGCGCATCGCGCCGCCGTGCACCCAGGCGGCCGGCCGGGGCGAGCGGGCCGCGCCCGCGCGATCGGTGAGGATCATGGCGCAGGCGCCGTCGGAGGACGGGCAGGTCTCCGAGTAGCGGATCGGGTCCCAGAGCATCGGTGAGGCCTGGACCTTCTCCAGGGTGATGTCGTGCTCGTGGAGGTGCGCGTAGGGGTTCTTCAGGGCGTTGCGGCGGTCCTTGTACGCGACGAGGGAGCCGACGGCGTCGGGTGCGCCGGTGCGCCGCATGTACGCGCGCACGTGCGGGGCGAAGAAGCCGCCCGCCCCGGCGAGCAGCGGCTGCTGGAACGGGATGGGCAGCGAGAGACCCCACATCGCGTTGGATTCCGACTGTTTTTCGAAGGCGAGGGTCAGGACCGTGCCGTGGACGCGGCCCGCGACGAGGTTCGCGGCGACGAGTGCCGTGGAGCCGCCGACGGAGCCCGCCGTGTGGACGCGGAGCATGGGTTTGCCGACGGCGCCGAGGGCGTCGGCGAGGTAAAGCTCCGGCATCATGACGCCCTCGAAGAAGTCGGGGGCCTTGCCGATGACGACGGCGTCGATGTCGGCCCAGGTCAACTCCGCGTCGTCGAGAGCGCGTTGTGCCGCTTCGCGCACCAGGCCCGCGATCGACACGTCACGCCGGGCGGCCACGTGCTTGGTCTGCCCGATCCCGACGACGGCCACGGGTTCTTTGCCCACCGTGTCGCTCCGCGCGTTGCTCATCGGGGGTCTCCTTCCAGGACGGCGACCAGGTTCTGCTGGAGGCAGGGGCCCGAGGTGGCGTGCGCGACGGCACGGTCGGAGGCGCCCCGGTGGATACGGGCGGCGGCCTCACCGATCCGGATGAGCCCGGCGGCCATCATGGGGTTGGCGGCGAGCGCGCCCCCGGAGGGGTTGACCGTGACGTCGTCGCCCAGGTCGAGTGCCTTGCGCAGGACGACCTCCTGGGAGGTGAAGGGGGCGTGCAACTCCGCGGTGTCCACGGGCCGTTCGTAGACGCCCGCGCGTGCGGCGGCCAGGCGTGTGGACGGCGAGTCGGTGAGGTCGCGCACGCCCAGGCCGTGCGCTTCGATGCGGTGGTCGATGCCGCGGATCCACGCGGGCCGCTCGCACAGGTCCCGCGCGCGCTCCCCGGCCGCGAGGATCACGGCGGCGGCCCCGTCGCCGACCGGCGGGCAGTCGCCGGTACGCAGCGGACGTACGACGTACTCACCCTGCGCGACCGAACCGCGCACCTGCGCATGAGAGTTGGCGGCTGCGTCGGTGCGGCTGCGGTGGGCGACCCCGGCCAGCGCGGGCTCGTCGGTCTCACCCGCGTCGATGAGCGCCTGCGCCTGGAGCGCGGCGAGCGCCACGGAGTCGGGCCACAGGGGGGCCACGTAGTACGGGTCGAGCTGGCGGGTCAGCACGTCACGCACGGAACCGGGTGAGGTCTTGCCGTAGGAGTAGACGAGCGCGGTGTCCGCCTCGCCGCTCTGGAGCTTCGTCCACGCCTCGTAGAGCGCCCAGGCGCCGTCCATCTCGACGTGCGACTCGGAGATCGGGGGCCAGGCGCCGACGCCGTCGAGCGCCATGGTGAAGGAGAAGGCGCGGCCCGCGAGGTAGTCCGATGAACCGGAGCAGGTGAAGCCGATGTCGCTGGTCCTCAGGCCGGTGGCGGCAAGGACCTCGTGCAGGACCGGCATGAGCATCTCCACCTCGGAGAGCTCGTCGGTGGAGCGCAGGTGGTCGGTCTGCGCGAAGGCGACGACGGCGACGTCACGGACGGGCCGCATCACGGGCGGCTGTACGGACGGTTGCGCGGACGGCCGCACGGGCGGTTGCGCGGACGGCTTGCGGGGCGCCATCTAGACCAGCTCCTTGTACGTGTCGTAGTCGGCGTCGGGCTCGCCCGTGGGCCGGTAGTGGTCGGGGTAGCGGCCGCCGTCGGTCCACACGGGCTCCACGCGCAGGCCCATCCGCACCTCGTCGTAGGGAATCCCGGCGATGCGTGCGTGCAGCGCGAGGTCGGCGCCGTCGAGGGCGATGTGCGCGTAGACGTAAGGGACTTCGATGGCGTCGTTCATTGCGTTCTTCGCCTTGATGTTGACGATGCAGTACGTCGTGACGGTGCCGCGCGGCCCGACCTCCACCCGCTCCTGAGTGGCGAGGCCGCAGGTGGGGCAGGCGCCCCGGGGCGGGACATACACCTTGCGGCAGGACGGGCAGCGTTCGCCGACGGTCTTGCGCTCGCAGAGGGCGTGGATGTAGGCGGACTGGGCGCGGCCGGGCGAGTACGTGTAGTCGAGCCGCGCGGCAGCGACGATGCCGGTGACGGGCTCGTCGAATTCCCCCGTGTGAGCACTTGGCCGGCGGTCGTCGCGCACCCCGTCGTACGGCTCGAAGCAGGCGATGTCCGTGATGGCGCCGACGCGCTCGGCGGCCCAGCGGATCCGGACGCGCATTCCGGTGCGCACGGCGTCCGGGCCGGGGGCGTCGAGGGCGTGGAGCAGCGCGGTGTCGGCGCCGTCCAGCTTGACCAGGACCCAGGCGAAGGGGGTGCCGAGGGGCTGGCCGCGGCGCGGCTCGTGGTTCCAGGCCCAGGTGGTGACGGTCCCTGTGGCGGCGACCTCGACGAGGTCGCGTATCTCCTCGGCGGTCACGGGGTCGTACTCGACGGGCGGAACGAGGGTGCGACCGTCGCCGGTCTCCACACCGAGGACGGTGCGCTCCCGCAGCCCGGTGAGAAAGGCGCTCTGCACGGGCCCGAGCGAACGGGTGAACGGAAACTCAACGACCAAAGGCGCACGCAGCACCTCCGGGGCGGGAACGGATGCCATCGACGGAACTCCTTCTCCTCCAGAACCGAAAGACGCAACGACGCCCCATTCAGGGACGCCCTGGCCAGGGACACGGGCCGGCCGCCCCTTTTGGGGCGCGAGGAACGGCGCGACCAGCCACAACGGGCCCGCACCCAAAAGACCCGACCAACCCACCCCCTCCCATAGGGGCGCGGGGAACTGCGCGACCAGCCACAACCAAGCCGCACCCAAAAGACCCGACCAACCCACCTCCACCCCTAGGCCCGCCGAAACACCGGCACCCGCTTCTCCGCGAACGCCCTCGCTCCCTCCTCCGCATCGGCAGTGCCAAAGACCGGCCACCCCCGCTTCAGTTCGGCCGCCAACCCCTCCGCCTCCGCCATCTCCGCGGTCTCGTACACCGACGCCTTGACCGCCTCGACCGCCAGCGGCCCACACGCGTTGATCTGCTCGGCGAGGGCAAGGGCCTTCTCCAGGGCGGTGCCGTCCGGCACGACATGTCCGATGAGGCCGACGGCCGCGGCCTCGGCGGCCGTGTAGGCCCGCCCGGTGAGCAGCATTTCCAGGGCGTGCGTACGAGGAATCTGCCGCGGCAGCCGCACGGTCGACCCGCCGATGGGGAACAGCCCCCGGCGGACCTCGAAGAGGCCGAACGTCGCCGACTCTCCCGCGACCCGGATGTCGGTGCCCTGAAGGATCTCCGTGCCGCCGGCCACGCAGTACCCCTCGACGGCGGCGATGACGGGCTTGCGGGGGCGATGGTGGCGCAGCATCGCCTTCCAGTGCAGGTCGGGGTCGGCTTTCAGCCGGTCCCGGTACTGCTCACCCGCCATCCCTTCGCCCGCCAGAGCCTTGAGGTCCATGCCCGCGCAGAACGCGCCCCCCGCGCCGGTGAGGACGATCGAGCGGACCTCGTCGTCCTCATCGGCGGCGCGCCACCCGTCGTAGAGGCCCACGAGCATCGCCAACGACAGCGCGTTCTTCGCTTCGGGCCTGTTCAGCGTGAGGATCAGTGTGGCGCCCGCGCGCCGCACGCAGAGGTGTTCCGTCCCGCCCATGTGCCGTGCTCCCTCCATCGACGGCCGGCGAACGGCCGGCCTGTCGCTCCGGACCCGGACCTGGAACAGGTTGCAGCAGGCGGTGAGTCAGTTCAATAGTTTTCTGACACTCAGTCAGTTTTCCTCCGCGGCGGCCCTTCCCACTTACCGGCGCCTCTGCTCTGATGACCGCCAAGCCAGACGTACGTACGCACGTACGCACGTACGCGACGTCGCCGGGAACGCCAGGGTCAGGAGGAGTGCGGTGGAGTACAACCTTGCCGACCTTTTCGAGTCGGTCGTCGACGTGGTCCCCGACCGCGAGGCACTCGTCTACATCGACCACCCCGGCACGGGCGCGGAGCGCCGACTGACCTACGCCGAGCTGGACGCGGCCGCGAACCGCATCGCTCACCACCTGACCGAAGGCGGCGGCCTGAAGCCCGGCGAGCACCTGGGCCTGCACCTGTACAACGGCGTCGAGTACCTCCAGACGGTCCTTGCCTGCCTCAAGGCCCGCCTCGTCCCGGTCAACGTCAACTACCGTTACGTAAAAGAGGAGTTGGTCTACCTCTACCGCGACGCGGATCTCGCGGCGCTCGTCTTCGACGCCGAGTTCACCGAGCGGGTCGCGGCGGCGCTGCCCCGCACGGAACGGCTGCGGCACCTGATACGGGTGGGGACGCCGCCGGCCGACGCCCCGGAGCTCGACGCGGTGGCGTTCCGGGAGGCGGAGGCAGCCGGCTCCCGGAGCGCGGGTTCGGGCCACGCTCGGCCGACGACCTGTTCATCATCTACACCGGCGGCACGACCGGCATGCCGAAGGGCGTGATGTGGCGCCAGGAGGACCTGTTCTTCGCGGGGCTCTTCGGCGGCGAACCGGCGGGCGAGCCGGTGAAGCGCCCCGAGGAGCTGGCCGAGCGCGTCGCGGCGGGCGGCCCGGGCCTCACCTTCTTCCCCGCGCCCCCGCTGATGCACGGCACGTCCACCCTCACGTCGTTCATCGCCTTCAACTACGGCCAGCGCGTGGCCCTGCACCGCAAGTACGTGCCCGAGGAGGTGCTCCGCACCATCGAGCGGGAGAAGGTGTCGAGCGTGTCGCTGGTGGGCGACGCGATGCTCAGGCCGCTCATCGACGCGCTGCGCGGACCGCTCACGGGGACCGATCTGTCCTCCCTGTTCAGCGTCTCCTCGTCCGGTGCGATCATGTCGGAGACGGTGCGTGCCCAGTTCCAGGAACTGGTGCCGAACGTCCTGCTCCTCAACAACTTCGGCTCCTCCGAATCGGGCTCCAACGGCAAGGCCACCGACGACTCCGGCCCGGACAAGGGCTTCCGCCTGGAGGTCAACGAACGCACCCAGGTCGTGGACCCCGCCACCCACGAACCGGTCCCGGTGGGCGAACCGGGCCGTCTCGCCCAGCGCGGGCACGTCCCCCTCGGTTACTACAACGACCCGGTGAAAACCGCCGAGACCTTCTTCCAGAAGGGCGACGAGCGCTGGGTGCTGCTCGGTGACATGGCGACCGTCGACGAGGACGGCATCGTCACCGTCCTCGGCCGCGGCTCGCAGTGCATCAACACCGGTGGCGAGAAGGTGTATCCGGAGGAGGTCGAGCAGGCCCTCAAGTCCCATCCGGACGTGTACGACGCGCTGGTCGCCGGAGTGCCCGACGAGCGGTGGGGTGCCCGGGTCGCGGCGGTCGTCCAACTCCGCGCCGACGCGCCCGCGTTGGACCTGGAGGGCGTCCAGGCACACTGCCGCGCCCTGCTCGCCGGTTACAAGATCCCGCGCGCGGTGGTCTTCACCGACCACATCCAGCGCTCGCCGAGCGGCAAGGCGGACTACCGGTGGGCGAAGGCCGTCGCGGCCGGAGGATAGGCGCGGCGTTCAGGCCACCCAATGCGATCGCCGGGCGGCGGCCGTCTGCGGGAGGCCCGCGGCGAGCACGGCCGCCAGGCGGCACACGGCCTCGCGCAGGGTGTCGCCGGGCAGGGTGTACGGGATGCGGAGCCGCTGTTCGAAGAGGCCCGGTTCGGTGGCGAAGTGTCCGCCGCCCTCGATGCGCACCCCGTGGCCGAGCGCCCGCTCCGCCAGCGCGGCGGCGACCGGCTCCCCGAGGTCGACCCAGAACGACAGTCCGCCGGGCGGGAGTCTCCAGGTCCAGCGCGGCAGCTTCTCGGCGAGGGCGGCGGCCAGGGCGTCCCGCTGACCGCGCAGCCTCTCCAGTCGGTCCGCCGTCAATTCAGCGGCGCGGTCGAGGAGGTCGAGGGCGAGGAGCTGATCGAGTACGGAGCCGCCCATGTCGGTGGCGACGCGCTGCCCCGCCAGTTCGGTGACGAGCCGCGCGGGCGCGCGCAGCCAGCCGACCCGCAGACCCGCCCAGTGCGTCTTGCTCATCGAGCCGACGGTGATGACCTGGCCCGCCCCGCCGGGAGCCGCGTGGGAGGCGAAGGGCGCGGGCGCGGGGACATCGAGGGCGAGTTCGGCGAGCGTCTCGTCGACGACGAGCCAGGCACCGGAGCGCTGGGCCGCCCGCAGGGCGCGGGGCCGGTCCCCCTCGGGCATGAGGTGGCCGGTCGGGTTGTGGAAGTCGGGCACCAGGTAGGCGAGTTGGGGCATCTGCCGGAAGGCGGACTCGACGATCTCGACGTCCCAGCCGTCGTCGGTCACCGGAACCGTGGCCGTACGCAGCCGGGCGCGCCGCATGGCCTCCAGGGCGTTCGGGTACGAGGGGTTCTCGGTCAGGACGCGGTCGCCGGGACGGCAGAGCAGCGCCAGGACGAGGCTGAGCGCGTGCTGGGCGCCGGAGGTCACCAGGATCTGTTCCGGCACGGTGGGCAGACCCCGCCGGGTGAAGCGTTCGGCGAGGGCGGCGCGCAGGCCGGGCAGGCCGTACGGGTGGTAGCCGGGGGTGCCCTCGTGGTCGGCGAGCTGCGGGGTGGCGCGGGCGAGGGCGTCGGCGAGCGTCCCCGGCGGGAGCGTGGGCGCGGCCCTCGCCAGGTCGATCGCGGTGTCCTCGGCCGCGGTGAGCAGGCGCCGCACTCCGTTCGGGGTGCGGCCCTCGGGCAGGGCCGTCCAGGTACCGGCGCCCTGGCGGCTGCGCGCGTAACCGCCCTCCCGCAGAAGGTCGTAGACGGCCGTGACGGTCGTCCGGCTGGTCCGGAGCGCGACGGCCAGGTCCCGCTCGGCGGGCAGTCTGACGTGCAGGGCGATACGGCCGTCCAGGATGAGGCCGCTGATCGCCCGGGCGAGGTGGCGGTAGGCGGGGCGGGCGCCGGCCGGGTCGGGCAGCAGGGCGGCGAGCTGTCGGCCGCCCAGGGCGTCGACCACACCATTCTCCTCTGATTGGCCGTGTTTTCCGGGCCAATCAGACCACAGAGTGGCGCCGGTGGCCCTGATGCACGCGAGTGGTCTGCCACTGACCCGTCCCTACGCCCTCACCACCGCCCCGGAGGCAACCGACCATGCCGCAGGACATCACGTACGTCCCCCTGCGGGAGCGTCCCACGAGACGCCTCCCGCAGCTCTTCCTCGGCCTCGCCCTCTACGGCTTCAGCCTGTCGCTCCTGGTCCGGGCGGCGCTGGGCGTCAATCCCTGGGGCGTCCTGTACGAGGGGCTTGAGCAGCGCGCGCCGCTCAGTTTCGGCACGATCAGCGCCGTCGTGGGGGTCCTCGTCCTGCTGGCGTGGATCCCGCTGGCGCAGCGGCCGACGTTCGGCACCGTCGCCAACATCTTCGTCCTGGCCGTCTCCTCCGACCTGGGTCTCGCGCTCCTCCCCGATCGTCTCGGTCTGCCCGCCCGGATCGGTCTGCTTGTGGGCGGGGTGCTCCTGAACGGGCTGGCCGTCGCCGTCTACGTCGGCGCGCGTCTCGGCCCCGGCCCCAGGGACGGCCTGATGACCGGCTTGTCCGCCGCCACGGGGCGCTCTCTGCGCCAGGTTCGTACGCTCATCGAGGTCGCGGTGCTGGCGGTGGGCTGGCTGCTGGGCGGCACCGTCGGTGTCGGGACCGTCCTCTACGCGCTCGCGGTGGGCCCGCTCACGCAGCTCTTCGTGCCTTGGTTCGCCTATGCGCGCGGGTCATGCGGCTTCGGTGCAGACGGATCGCAACGCCCGCTCCAGGGCGAGCGAATGGAGGGCGTCGAGGTGGTCGGTGTGCCGGACGTGCGCGGTGGCGGCGGCCAGAGCTCCCCCGCAGTACGGCGCCGTCCGCGCGCCCGCTGAGGCGGCGATGGCCCGCACCAGCTCCCCGTTGACCCGGTTGATCTCCTCGCGGACCTCGGCGAGGTCGGGCCGCTCCTGCGGGGCCTTGGCCGGGTCGGCGTCCCAGCGTCTGAACAGCTCCCGTTGCACGGCCTTGTTGGCCTCGATCTGATCCCGGAAGACCCGCACCGTGTCCCGTGGGTCGGCGTCGGCCTCCCGCGCCGCTCGGGCCACCGCGTCCAGGACCTGCTTCTCACGGGCCGGGTCATCGATGGGGCCGCCCGTACCGTACTTGGCGGCGGCGACGAGGTCGGCCGTGGCCAGGCGCCGCGCGGACAGTTCGGCGAGCGGCTGCAGGCGGGCGTACGGCCCGTGGGATGTGGCGGTGACATCGGCGCTCGTCCGTACGGGGGTGGCGACCGCCGCGGGGCTCCCCGCGCACAGGGCGGCGGCCGTGACGGCCGTGACGGCGACGATCAGAACACGGCCCGCGGCCGAGGTGAGTTGCACGAGACGTTCCTCCTGGCGAGTATTCAAGTTTGAGTGACTGCTCGGCATGGCCGAGAAGATGATCCCCCTGCTCCCCTGTCAGAATCTGCAACCGGTCCGCGACTTCTACACCGCCCTCGGCTTCGAGGTGACCTTCCAACAGAAGAGCCCCCATCCCTACGCGGTGGTCGCGTACGGCGACATCGAACTGCACTTCTTCGGCATGAAGCGGTACGACCCCGCCGAGTCGTACAGCGGCTGCTTCGTCGTCACGGACGACGTGGACACCCTCCACGCCGCGTTCCGCAGCGGACTCAAGGCCACGTACGGCAAAGTCCCGAGCCGGGGCCTGCCGCGGATCGGGCCCGTCAAGGACATGTCGTACGGCGTGCGGCAGTTCCTGATGAGCGACCCGGGCGGCAACTGCGTCCGGATCACCGAGAAGATCAGCGAGAACCAGCACCACCGGCCCGCCCCGAAGGAGACCTTCGCACGCGCCTTGCACTACGCCGCCGTCTTCACCCACTCGCGCGAGGACCCGGCCGGCGCCGCGCAGGTCATCGACCGGGTGCTCGACCTGGAGGAAGAACGCCCGACCCCTCTCCAGGAGGCCCAACTCCTGCTTCTGCGCGCCGAAGCGGCGTACCGCCTGGGAGACGACACCACGGCGGAGCGCATGCGGGACAAGGCCGCTTCGGTCTCCCTCACGGAAGAGCAAAGGGAGTCGGTGCGCGGCGACCTGGAACGCCTGACGGAACTCCTGGCCCAGCCGGCCATCCGGTGGCCGCAGACGTGATCGACTGGCGATCATCGAGCACGAGCAGGAGGCCGGTGCTCCCGGCACCGCCGGAAAGGCACGCCCGCGACCAGCCCGGTCGACGACGGTATCTCCACGCCGGACACCCGCGGTCCCTTGACGCCCGTCGCCGGGCCTGGATTACTGACCTCGACAGAAGATCGACGACCGAATGATCGGTCGCCCGTTCGGGACGGGAGAACTCCTTATGACGCGTATGCCGCTACAGCTGGACGCGGGGAACGGCTCGGCCCCCGCGAGCTCGGGGCGCTCCAGTTGGAACGCCTCCAGGACACCCTGCTGCACGCGTACGAGAACGTCCCGTTCTACCGGGCGGCGTTCGACAAGGCGGGCCTGCGCCCCGACGACTGCCGTTCGCTCGCCGACCTGGCGCGCTTCCCCTTCACCGCCAAGGACGATCTACGGTCCAACTATCCGTTCGGCATGTTCGCGGTGGAGCAGACGGAGGTACGCCGGCTGCACGCCTCCAGCGGCACGACGGGGCTCCCCACGGTCGTCGGTTACACCGAGCGTGACCTGTCCATGTGGGCGGACATGGTGGCGCGTTCGATCCGCGCGGCGGGCGGCAGACCGGGCGACAAGGTCCATGTGGCGTACGGGTACGGCCTGTTCACCGGCGGCCTCGGCGCGCACTACGGCGCCGAGCGGCTCGGCTGCACGGTGATCCCGGCGTCCGGCGGGATGACGGCGCGGCAGGTGCGGCTGATCCAGGACTTCCGCCCCGAGATCATCATGGTCACCCCCTCGTACATGCTCACGCTCCTGGAGGAGTTCGAGCGGCAGGGCGTCGATCCCCGTACGACGTCCCTGCGGGTCGGCGTCTTCGGCGCGGAACCGTGGACGGAGGAGATGCGGCGCGAGATCGAGGAGCGCTTCGCGATCGACGCGGTCGACATATACGGGCTCTCGGAGGTGATCGGTCCAGGTGTCGCGCAGGAGTGTGTGGAGACCAAGGACGGGCTGCACATCTGGGAGGACCACTTCTATCCGGAGGTCGTGGACCCGATCACGGGCGAGGTGCTGCCGGACGGTGAGCGCGGGGAGCTGGTGTTCACCTCGCTCACCAAGGAGGCGATGCCCGTGATCCGTTACCGGACAAGGGACTTGACGCGTCTGCTGCCCGGCACCGCGCGCACCTTCCGGCGTATGGAGAAGGTGACCGGCCGCAGCGACGACATGGTGATCCTGCGGGGCGTCAATCTCTTCCCGACGCAGATCGAGGAGATCGTCCTGCGCACGGCGGGTGTCGCCCCGCACTTCCAGCTGCGCCTGACCCGCGAGGGCCGCATGGACGCCCTCACGGTCCGGGCGGAGGCACGCGCGGACACCCCGCCCGAGCGGCGCGAGGCGGCGGCCGTGGAGATCGCGTCGGCGGTGAAGGACGGCATCGGTGTCTCGGTGGGCGTGGACATCGTGGACCCGGAGACGATCGAGCGCTCGGTGGGGAAGTTCAAGCGGATCGTGGACCTGCGTACAGGGTGAAAGACAGGCGGACCTTCAGGTCGTACCGAAGCGGTCCCGCAACTCCCTCTTCAGGATCTTGCCGCTCGCGTTGCGTGGCAGCTCGTCCACGAAGAGGACCCTTTTCGGGGCCTTGAAGGGGGCGAGATGCTCGCGTGCGTGGGCGATGAGCCGGGCCTCCGTGAGCTGTTCGTCCTCACGGACGACGACGGCGGTGACCGCCTCGATCCAGCGGTCGTCCGGCAGTCCGATCACCGCGGCCTCCGCGACGCCGTCGTGCCGGTAGAGCACGTCCTCGACCTGGCGCGAGGCGACCAGTACGCCACCGGAGTTGATGACGTCCTTGACGCGGTCGACGACGGTGAAATAGCCGTCGGTGTCGCGCACGGCGAGGTCCCCGGAGTGGAACCAGCCGTCGCGGAACGCCTCCGCGGTCTCCTCGGGCTTGTCCCAGTAGCCGTCGCACAACTGCGGTGAGCGGTAGACGACTTCGCCGCGCGTGCCGTCCGGGACCTCGTGCCCGTGTTCGTCGACGACGCGCGCCTCGACGAACAGGACGGGCCGCCCGCAGGAGTCCATGCGCCCCTCGTGCTCGTCGGGCCCGAGGACAGTGGCGAGCGGCCCGATCTCGCTCTGCCCGAAGCAGTTGTAGAAGCCGAGCCCCGGCAGCCGGGCCCGCAGCGCCTCCAGGACCGGCACCGGCATGATCGACGCGCCGTAGTACGCCTTGCGCAGCGCGCTCAGGTCTCGGGTGGCGAACCCGGGGTGGTGCGAGAGGCCGATCCAGACGGTGGGCGGCGCGAAGAGGCTGTCGGCGCGACCCGCCTCGACGAGGTCGAAGATCCGTTCGGCGTCGGGTGCGTCGAGGATCGCGTTCTCGGCGCCGACCGCGAGGTACGGCAGGAGGAAGACGTGCATCTGCGCCGAGTGGTAGAGCGGCAGCGAGTGCAGGGGCTTGTCGCTCGCCTTGAGGTCCAGGGCGGTGATCGCGCTCGCGTACGCGTGGACGAGGGCGCGGTGCGACATCATCGCTCCCTTGGGCTGCGCGGTCGTCCCGGAGGTGTAGAGCAGCTGCGCCAGGTCGTCGCCGCCGGGGCCCTCACCTTCGTACGCCTTTGACGTGGCGAGCCGTGTGAGGAGCGAGTCGTCCGTGTCGCGCAGGGGCAGGGTCGCCACCCCGTCGGGGAGGCGTCCGGCGAGGCCGGGGTCGGCGAGGATGAGGGAGCTTCCCGACTGGCGGAGGATGTACGCGAGGTCCTCTCCGGTCAGGTTCTGGTTGACCGGCACATGCACCAGGCCCGCCCTGGCGCAGGCGAGGAAGCCGATCAGGTAGGCGTCGGAGTTGTGGGCGTAGGCACCGACCCGATCGCCTGGGGCGAGGCCCTGGTCGCGCAGCACCCGGGCCGCACGCGAGACGGCGCCGTCGAGCTCCTCGTACGTCCAGGACCGCTCGCCGTAGTGAAGTGCCGTGCGCCGCGGTGTGCGGCGGGCACTGCGGCTGAGAACTGCGTCGACCGTGCTGTCGCGTACACCCGTCATGGCGTGATCGTGGGTCCCCCGGGACGGACCGGTCAAGGGCAGGCGCAGATGACATACCGCTTGGTACGCTCAACCGCCCTTTCCCTCACCGCAGTTGGGAGGCACCATGCGTACCCGCACGAGACGACTGGCCGCCGCGGCGGTCACCCTGCTGACCGCCGCGGCCCTGCTGCCGGCCGGCGCGGCGGCCGCGCCGCGCGACACCGGCCCCTCCGGCGGTGGCCTGCACGCCACCGTCCGCTACACGCAGTACGGCATCCCGCACATCCTCGCCAAGGACTACGCGAACCTCGGCTTCGGCACCGGCTGGGCGCAGGCCTCCGACCAGGTGTGCACGCTCGCCGACGGCTATGTGACCGTACGCGGGGAACGCTCGCGCCACTTCGGGCCCGACGCCTCGCCCGGCTCCGCCCTGTCGTCGGCGTCCACGAACCTCGGCAGTGACCTGTACTTCCGTGGCGTACGGGAGGCGGGGACCGTGGAGAAGCTGTTGCGGCAGCCCGCCCCGGCGGGTCCCAGCCGCCGGGCCAAGGAGCTGATGCGCGGCTTCGCGGCGGGTTACAACGCCTGGCTGAAGCAGAACCGCGTCACCGACCCGGCTTGCGCGAAGGCCGACTGGGTCCGCCCGATCACCGCCCTGGACGTGGCCCGGCACGGCTTCGCCGTGCAGGTGCTCGGCGGACAGGGGCGCGGCGTCGACGGCATCACAGCGGCCCGTCCGCCGGGCGCCACGGGCCAAGACCGCACGGCCGATCCGCGGAAGACGGCCGAGGCCGCCCGGGAGCTGTTCTCCGCGCAGGACGCCGACATGGGGTCCAACGCCGTGGCGTTTCACGGCAGGACCACCGCGAACGGCAAGGGGTTGCTGCTCGGCAACCCGCACTACCCTTGGCAGGGCGGGCGCCGCTTCTGGCAGTCGCAGCAGACGATCCCCGGCGAACTGAACGTCTCCGGCGGCTCGTTGCTCGGCACCACCGCGGTCAACATCGGTTTCAACGGCCACGTCGCGTGGAGCCACACCGTCGCCACGGGCGTCCCGCTGAACCTGCACCAGCTCACGCTGGACCCGGCCGACCCGACCACCTACCTGGTGGACGGCAAGCCGCACAGAATGACGAAGCGGACCGTCACCGTGCCGGTGAAGGGCGGCGCCCCGGTCACCCGCACCCAGTGGTGGACCCGCTACGGCCCCGTCGTCACCGACCTCGGCCCGCAGCTCCCCCTGCCCTGGTCCGCCACGACGGCGTACGCGCTCAACGACCCCAACGCGAGCAACCTGCGCGGCAGCGACACGGGCCTCGGCTTCGGCAAGGCCCGTTCCACGGCCGGCATCCTCAAGGCGCTGCGCGACACGCAGGGGCTGCCCTGGGTCAACACCGTGGCGGCGGACCGGCACGGTCACTCGCTGCTCACCCAGTCGCAGGTGCTGCCCCGCGTCACCGACGAGCTGGCGCAGCGTTGCAGCACCGCCCTCGGCAAGGTCACCTACCCGGCGTCGGGCGTGGCCGTGCTCGACGGCTCGCGGGGCGCGTGCGCGCTGGGCTCCGACAAGGACGCGGTGCAGCCCGGCATCTTCGGGCCGTCGAGGATGCCGACGCTGAAGAACGCCCCGTACGTGGAGAACTCCAACGACAGCGCCTGGCTGACCAACGCCGACCGGCCGCTCACCGGCTACGAGCGGATCTTCGGGACGATCGGCACGCAGCGTTCCCTGCGTACGCGCGGCGCCGTCGAGGATGTGGCGGCGATGGCGGAGAGGGGCCGTCTGACAGTTGCCGACCTGCAACGCCAGCAGTTCGCGAACCGCGTGCCCGCGGCGGATCTCGCGGCCGACGACACGGCGAAGGCCTGTGCGGCGCTGCCCGGCTCCACCGCGACCGGCAGTGACGGCGAGGCCGTCGACGTACGCAGGGCCTGTGAGGTGCTGGCACGCTGGGACCACCGGATGGACACCGGCAGCCGTGGCGCGCTCCTCTTCGACCGCTTCTGGCGCAAGCTGACGAAGGTGGTGGCGAACGAGCGGCGGTGGAAGGTGCCGTTCTCCGCGGCCGACCCGGTGCGCACCCCGCATACCCTGGACACGTCGGCGCCGGGCTTCGCGACCGCGTTGGCCGACGCGGTGGCCGAGCTGGAGGCGGCCGGGATCGCCCTGGACGCGCCGCTGGGCGAGAACCAGTACGTCGTACGCGGCGGCAAGCGCCTGCCGGTCCACGGCGGCACGGAGTCCCTCGGCGTCTGGAACAAGATCGAGCCCACCTGGGACACGAAGGCCGGCGGCTACACCGAGGTCGCGCACGGTTCGAGCCACATCCAGGCCGTCGGCTGGGGCGAGGACCGCTGCCCGAAGGCCCGGACGCTGCTGACGTACTCCCAGTCGTCCAACCCGGATTCGCCCCACTACAGCGATCAGACGCGGCTGTACGCGAAGGAACGCTGGGTGACGTCACGCTTCTGTGAGAAGGACATCTACCGCGATCCCGCGCTGGAGGTGGTGCGGGTGCGCGAGCGCCGCTGAGGCCGTGGGCCGGGCGTGCTGCGCCGCCCGGCCCGCTCCCCTCTCACACGGCGCGCTCGCGCCCCTCCCAGTAGGGGTCGCGCAGCCGCCGCTTGTAGAGCTTGCCGTTGGGGTCGCGGGGCATCGTCTCGATGAAGTCGACGCTCTTGGGCCGCTTGTAGCCGGCGAGCCTGCGCTCGCAGTGGGCGAGGATCTCGGCGGCGAGCGCGTCGTCGGCGGCCCTGCCCTCGGCGACCTCGACGACCGCCTTGACCTCCTCGCCCCAGTCGTCGTGCGGGATCCCGAAGGCCGCGGCGTCGGCGACCGCCGGGTGGGTGAGCAGCGCGGATTCGATCTCCGCGGGGTAGATGTTCACCCCGCCCGAGATGATCATGTCGATCTTGCGGTCGCGCAGGAAGAGGTAGCCGTCCTCGTCGAGGAGGCCGAGGTCGCCGACGGTGAAGAAGTCGCCGACGCGGTTCTTCTTCGTCTTCGTCTCGTCCTTGTGGTACGAGAAGCCGCCGGTGGACATCTTCATGTAGACGGTGCCCAGCTCGCCGGGCGGCAGCCTGTTCCCGTCGTCGTCGAAGACGGCCAGCTCGCTGATGGGCCAGGCCTTTCCGACCGTGCCGGGCTTCTTCAGCCAGTCCTGCGCGGTGGCGAAGGAGCCGCCGCCCTCACTGGCCGCGTAGTACTCCTCCACGCACTCGCCCCACCACTCGATCATCGCCCGTTTCACGTGGTCGGGGCAGGGTGCGGCGCCGTGGATGGCGTGCCGCATGGACGACACGTCGTACGCGGCTTTCGTCGCGGCGGGCAGGGCGAGCAGGCGGTGGAACTGGGTCGGCACCATGTGGGTGTGCGTGCACTTGTGCGCGTCGATGAGGCGGAGCATCTCCTCGGGCGTCCACTTGTCCATCACGACCAGCGGGTGGCCGATGTGCAGGGCGGCGCCCGCGAATTGGAGGACGGCGGTGTGGTAGAGCGGTGAGCAGACCAGGTGGACGTTGCCGTCGAAGGGCTTGATCCCGAAGATGCCGAGGAAGCCGCCGAGGTAGGACTCCTCGGGGAGCTTGCCGGACAGGGGGCGGCGGATGCCGCGCGGGCGGCCCGTGGTGCCCGAGGTGTAGTTCATGACCCAGCCGAGGGAGCGGTCGGCGGGTGCGGACTCCGGTTGCCCGTCGAGAAGTTGGGAGTACGGGCGGAAACCGGGCACGTGTCCGACGGCGTAGCGGTGGGTCGTGGGCAGGCCCGCCTCGTCGGCCGCGGCGACGGCCGCGTCGGCGAACCTCTCGTGCGCGATGAGCACCTTGGCCCCGGAGTCGGCGACGATCCAGGCGATCTCGGGGCCGACCAGGTGGTGGTTGACGGGGACGAGGTAGAGCCCGGCCTGGGCGGCGGCCAGGTAGGCGGTGAGGAACTCCACGCCGTTGGGCAGGACGACGGCGAACGCGTCCCCGCGCTCCAGGCCCGCCGCCCGCAGCCCGTGCACCAACTGGTTGACGGCGCCGTGCAGTCGGCCCGCCGTCCACTCGGCGCCGTCGGGGGCGACGAGGACGGTGCGGCCGGGGTCGGCGGTGGCCTGCGCCCAGAAGCCGTTGGGAGGTGTGCCGGCGGATGTGCTCACGACTGACTGCTCCTTCCCGCGATGCGGTTGACTCGGTCGACGGCCCGCTCGAAGCCGCGCGTCAGATCGTCGAAGACGGCCTGGACACCGCGTTCGCTGTTCATCCGGCCGACGATCTGTCCGACCGGGGTGCCGAGCAGTTCCCGCACCTCGTACTTCTGGATACGGGACACGGCCTCGGCGACCAGGAGCCCTTGGAGCGGCATCGGCAGCGGCCCCGGGCCCCGCGGGTCGTCCCAGGCGTCGGTCCATCGCGTACGCAGCTGCCGTGCCGGTTTGCCGGTCAGGGCGCGGGAGCGAACCGTGTCCCCGGAGCCCGCGGCCAGCAGTTTCCGGGTGAGGGCGGGCGAGTGCAGGTCGGCCTCGGTGGTGGTGAGCCACAGGGAGCCGAGCCAGACGCCCTGCGCGCCGAGTGCGAGCGCGGCCGCGATCTGCTCGCCGCTGCCGATGCCGCCGGCGGCGAGGACCGGCAGCGGCGCGACCGCCTCGACGGCCTCGGGGGTGAGCACCATGGAGGCGATCTCGCCGGTGTGGCCGCCCGCCTCGTACCCTTGGGCGACGACGACGTCGATGCCGGCGTCCGCGTGTTTGCGGGCGTGGCGGGCGCTTCCGGCGAGGGCGGCGACGAGGACGCCCTGGGCGTGGGCACGTTCGATCACGTCGGCCGGGGGTGAACCGAGCGCGTTGGCGAGGAGTTTGATCGGGTAGTCGAAGGCGACGTCGAGCTGATCGCGGGCGACCTGCTCCATCCAGCCGGTGATGCGCCAGCCGGACGCCTCGCCCTCGGCGAGTTCGGGCACGCCGTGCTCGGCGAGGGTGTCCTTGACGAACTGCCGGTGCCCTTCGGGGATCATCGCCTCGACGTCGGCCTCCGTGACGCCTTCGACCTTCTTGGCGGGCATGACGACATCGAGGCCGTAGGGCCGGCCGTCGACGTGTTCCTGCATCCAGTCGAGGTCCTTGGCCAGTTCGTCCGGTGCCGTGTAGCGGACCGCGCCGAGCACCCCGAACCCGCCCGCCCTGCTGATGGCGGCGGCCACCGCGGGGAAGGGCGTGAAGCCGAAGATGGCGTGCTCGACGCCCAGTTCCTTGCTCAACTCCGTCTGCATGGGCGCAGGATGCCGCAGCGGCCCGGACGAGGGAAGGGGTTTTCTGATGCTGTGTCAGTTCCTTTCGCGACCCTCCGCCCGACCGGCCCCTGCCGCATGGCTAACCACTCGGTCAGATTTCTGACCCATCGGTTAGTGTGGTCGCGTCCGAAAGAAAGAACTGAGGGAGGACAGCGACATGGAACGCACGACGTGCTGCGTGGTGGGCGGCGGCCCGGCCGGCCTGATGCTCGGTCTGCTGCTGGCGCGGGCCGGCGTCCAGGTGACGGTCCTGGAGAAACACGGCGACTTCCTGCGCGACTTCCGCGGCGACACCGTGCATCCGTCGACCCTGCGCCTGCTCGATGAACTCGGCCTCGGCGAGCGCTTCGCCCGCCTCCCCTCCCGCAAGCTGCGGGACATGCGGATGCGCATCGACGACACCACGGTCGTCGCCGGGGATCTGCGGCACATCCCCGGCAGGCACAAGTACATCGCGATGGTCCCGCAGTGGGACTTCCTCGATCTGCTGGCGGGCGAGGCCGCCACCGAGCCGTCGTTCACGCTGCGGATACGGACGACGGCGACCGGTCTGCTCACCGACTCCTCGGGCAGGGTCACCGGTGTGCGGTACCTGAGCGAGGACGGCACATCCGGCGAGCTCGCCGCCGACCTGACCGTGGCGTGCGACGGCCGCCACTCCCTGGTCCGCGCCGCCGCGGGGCTCACCCCGGTCGCGTACGACGTGCCGATCGACGTCTGGCAGGTCGGCGTGCCCGCGCCGCCCGACGCGTCCAAGAGCGGCCGCGTCTTCCTCTCCGTCCGCGACGGCCAGATCGCCGCCACCATGGACCGCGGGGACTACTACCAGACCTCCTACCTCATCAAGAAGGGCACCGACGCCGAGCTGCGGTCCCACGGGATCGACTGGTTCCGGGACCGCCTCGGCGCGCTGCTCGGCTGGGACCGCGCCACGACGGCGGCGATCCGCTCCTGGGACGACGTGAAACTCCTGGAGGTCACCATGGGCCGCCTGCCCCGCTGGTACACGGAAGGTCTGCTCTGCATCGGTGACGCCGCGCACACCATGTCGCCGGTCGGTGGCGTCGGCGTCAATCTCGCGGTGCAGGACGCTGTCGCCGCGGCCCGCATCCTGGCCGGACCGCTGCGGCGGGGCCGGGTCGGCGTACGCGATCTCGCCCGCGTCCAGAAGCGCCGGACGCTGCCGACGGTCCTCACGCAGAAGCAGCAACTGGCCGAGCACGACATGCTGTTGACGCCCGCCCTCGCCGGGACCCTCCGCGGGGACCGGCTTCCGATGCCCCTCAAGGCGCTGCGGTGGGTTCCCGCGTTGCGGACGGTGACGGGGTACCTGGGCGGGGTGGGCGTACGACCGGAGCACGCGCCGGGGTTCGCGCGGCGCTGACCGCTGCGGAGGGGGACCGGAGGGGGCCACCGGAGGGTGATCCAGCCCGGACTCCCGCCAGACCCGGCCAGACCTGATCAGATCCCGACCGGATCCCGACCAAATCCCGGCCGGACTCCGGTGAGATGCGGAAACGTTTTCGCATCCCGAACGGATGATGGACAGGTCTCCGGGGCGGCGGCGTCGCCGTCCCGGGCAGTGATCTCCGCATGACCGAGAAACCTCCCGGCAAGCCGACCGTGTCGGAACTCATCATCAAGGCGGCGCCGGCGCTGCTGCGGGCCCATCCGAAACTCACTCCGAAGCAGGCGCTGGAGGAAGCGATGCAACGACTTCGAGAAGGGCGACGACGACAGATATGTGGTCAAGACACCCTGGCACTTCCCCACGCCCGAACGCATCGCCTTCAAGTCGACGGGAACGGACGCGTGGCTGCTCCAGTGGGTCATCGTGGCCGCCCCCGACGGCAAGGCCAAGTACCACTGCCCGCTGCTCAGCTCGCGGCAGCCGTGGCTCGCCGCTCGGGAACGGCACTCCATGAAGGACACCGACGACAACAACCCGTGGGCGGTGAACGAGGTGAGCCTCTTCCTCGCCCCCGGCGAATGAGAGGTGAAAGGCGAACCGAACCCGGACAGTCCGGGCAACCGGTATGTCCCGCCGGTCCCTGCCGCGATCAGGATGGGAAAGAAGTGACAGGACCGCCGTACGCGGTGCGCGGCGAAGGCCTCAGCCGCGCTTCTCGATGGCGTACAGCGTGAACGTGACCAGTTCGTCCGCGGCGGCGTCGAGGTCGAGTTCGGGGTGGGCGAGCCACTGCCCGATCACCCCGTCGATCGACCCGCCGATGGCGAGGGCGACCGTCGGCGAGTGGAACTCCCGCAGCAGCCCGGCTTGTTGACCGGCGGTCAGGAGATCGGCCAGGGCGTTCCAGCGGCCCGCCGTGTCATGGCCGCCGGGATTCTTGAGCCGGGTGCCGTCGGCGTCGTCGAGGAGCGTCTCGGTGATCACGCGGACGTGACGGCGGTTGTCCCGCTGGTAGCCGATCATCGCCCGGACGTAGGCGACGACGGCCGCGCGCGGGTCCGGCGCGGCGGCCACCCTCTCGTTCACGTACGCGGTGAAACGTTCGATGACGTACGTGAGGGTGGCGCGGGCGAGGTTGTCCTTGGACGCGAAGTGGTAGAGGACCGCGGCCTTGGACAGGCCCGCCCGCTCGGCGATCGCCGCGAGGGACGTCGCCGGGTAGCCCTTGGAGGAGATCAGGTCGATCGTGCACTCGATGAGCTGACCGCGGCGGGCCTGTTCGATGAAGGTCGGTGTGCCGTCCCCTCGGCGGGAAGCCATCGTGGCGCCCCTCTCCTCGCTCGCGTCGCCGGTGATCGACACCCGACCGTACACCAGCGGCTACTGGCCCAGAGCGGCCATGGCGGCGTTGTGCCCCGGGATGCCGCTGACCCCGCCGCCGCGCACGGCGCCCGCCCCGCACAGCAGGACGTTCGCATGCCGGGTCTCCACGCCCCAACGCCCGGTGCCCTCCTCGGCGTAGGGGAAGGCGAGGTCGCCGTGGAAGATGTGGCCGCCGGGCAGCCGCAGGTCCCGTTCCAGGTCGAGCGGGGTCTTCGCCTCGACGCAGGGGCGGCCCTCCGCGTCGAGCGCGAGGCAGTCGGCGATCGGCTCGGCGAGATGCGCGTCGAGCCGGGCGAGCGTCGCCTTCAGGAGGTCGGCTCGTACGGCGTCGTTGTCCCGCTCGAAGAGCCGGGCCGGCGTGTGCAGGCCGAAGAGGGTGAGGGTCTGGTAGCCGCGCTCGACGAGGTCGGGGCCGAGGATCGTCGGGTCGGTGAGCGAGTGGCAGTAGATCTCGGAGGGCGGCGCGGTGGGCACGGCGCCGCCGGCGGCCTGGGCGTACGCCGCCGCCAACTCTTCGTACCCCTCGGCGATATGGAAGGTCCCGGCGAAGGCCTCACGCGGGTCGACGGACGTGTCGCGCAGCCTCGGCAGCCGCTTGAGCAGCATGTTCACCTTGAGCTGGGCGCCTTCGGCGGGCGCGGGCGGCTCCTCACCGAGGAGGGCGGCGAGGGCCTGCGGGGAGGCGTTGACGAGGACGTGCCGGACGGCGACGGTCCGCTCACCGCTGTCGCCTTCCCGGTACGTGACCTCGCCGCGCCGCCCGTCGGTGTCGATCCGCGTCACCTCGCATCCGGTGCGCAGCCGTGCTCCCGCCACGCGTGCTGAGTCGGCGATGGCGCCGGTGAGGGCGCCCATGCCGCCGACGGGCACGTTCCAGTCGCCGGTGCCGCCGCCGATGACGTGGTAGAGGAAGCAGCGGTTCTGCCGCAGGGCCGGGTCGTGGGCGTCGGCGAAGGTGCCGATGAGGCCGTCGGTGAGGACGACTCCGCGTACGAGGTCGTCGGCGAAGCGCTCCTCGATCGCCGTGCCGATGGGCTCCTCGAAGAGGGTGCGCCAGGCGGTGGCGTCGTCGACGCGGTCGCGCAGTTCGTCGCGGCTCGGCAGGGGCTCGGTGAGCGTGGGGAAGACGCGGCGGGCGACCTGCCCGGTCATGGCGTAGAAGCCGCGCCAGGCGTCGTACTCCCGGCTGTCCCCGGTGAGCCGCGCGAAGGCCCGCCGGGTGCGGGCCTCGCCGCCGCCGACGAGCAGACCGGTGGGGCGGCCCGCGCGCTCGGTCGGGGTGTACGAGGAGATGGTGCGCGTCCGCACCCTGAAGTCCAGGTCGAGATCCCGGACGATCTTCTTCGGCAGAAGGCTCACGAGGTACGAGTACCGGGACAACCGCGCGTCGACCCCGGCGAACGGCCGACTGGACACGGCGGCACCCCCGGTCCCGCCGAGCCGCTCCAGAAGCAGCACGGACTGTCCGGCGCGGGCGAGGTAGGCGGCGGCGACGAGACCGTTGTGACCGCCGCCGACGATGACGGCGTCGTACGCATCACGATCAGGCATGGCTCTTCCTAGCACGGATGCCCGGGACAGAGGCCTTACGTGTCCGGCCCGAACGCCCGAAGCGCGGTGCCCTCCAGCCGCCCCGACCCCGACAGGTCCGGCCGTGCGCGTGCGGGGCCATTACCGCGACGGCGTGTACGTGCGGCCTCATGAGCGCGGGATCAGCGCTCCCGCCGCGGCGGCAGGGGGCGGCGGCGCGCTGTTGAACCCGCCGCTCGTGCCGGCGCTACTCAGCGGGGGCGGGACGGACGTGAAAGACGCGCCGCGCGAGCAGCCGTCGTCGTCCTCGTCCGTCAGCGCTCCGCGCCAGGGAGTCCGGAAACTTGTGGCGCGTTCGTCGGAGGGGCGCGTTCGTCGGAGGGGCGCCTGCTGTTTTCGGCGTCGCCCTGCCCCCCACCACCACAGAGTCAGAGCCCCCTTGAGGCCCGCTGCTGGCGGAGTGCCGCCACTCGGCGGTAGAGCGCGACCGCCTCTGTGCCGCGGCCCAGTTGTTCCAGGCAGTGGGCTTCGTCGTTGCGGCTGGCGAGGGTGTCGGGGTGGTCGGGGCCGAGGACCCGCTCCCTGGCGGCCGCCACCTTGCGGTACTCGGTGAGGGCGTCGGACCAGCGGCCGAGCCAGCCGAGGCCGACGGCGATCTCGCGGCGGCTCACCAGGGTGTCGGGGTGGTCGGGGCCAAGGACCCGCTTCCGCAGGGCGCACACGTCCCGCGCCTCCGCGAGGGCCTCCTCCCAGCGGCCCTGCCGGCCGAGGTTCACGCCGAGGCCGTGCCGGGCCCGCAGCGTCTCGGGGTCGGCGGGGCCGTTGACGCGCGTGCGGTCGTCGATCAGGTCGCGGTACAGCTCCAGGGCCTCCGCGCTGCGGCCGAGCCTGCCGAGGCTGATGCCGACCTCGTAGCGGGCGGCGAGCGTGTCGGGGTGGTCGGGGCCGAGCGCCCGCACCCGCGCGTCGGCGACTTCCCGGTAGGTCTGCAGCGCCTCCGGCCAGCGCCCCAACTGGCCGAGTGCGTAAGCCACTTCGTACCGCGTGACGAGGGTGTCGGGGTGGTTCGGGCCGAGCACCCGCGCGCGGGCGGCCGCCACGTGTTCCGCCAGCCGGTAGGAGTCCTCCAGGCGGCCGAGGCGGCTGAGGTTGTAGGCGAGGTTGTGGCGGCAGCGCAGGGTGTCCGGATGGTCGGGGCCCGCCGTGCGTTCTCGGGCGGCGAGCACCGAGGTGTACGCCTGGTGGGCCTCGAAGTGCCGCCCGAGCTGGCCGAGTACGTACGCCATCTCCTGACGGGCGGCGAGCGTCTGCGGGTGCTCGGCGCCGAGCGAGCGCTCCCGGCCCTGGGCGACCCGGCCGTACTCCCGCAGCGCGTCCGCGGCGCGACCGGTGCGGCTGAGGGTGAACCCGACCTCGTACCGGCTGGCGAGCGTGTCGGGGTGGTCGGGGCCAAGGGCGTGCTCACGCTCGGCGGCGACCGCGCGGTGCACCTCGCCCGCCTCCTCCCAGCGCCCGAGCCGGCCGAGGCTGAGGCCCGCGTTGTGGCGGCTGGTGAGGGTGGCGATCAGCTCCGGCGGCGGCGCGGGCCGCTCGGGCCTGCGAGGCACCGCCGCTCGGCGCGCGTCGGTGCGCGGGATCCACTCACCGGTCAGACCGGCCGCCGCGTCGGGCGGTGTGGCGCGCAGCACGGAGGCGCCGGTCGCCTTGTGGCCGGTGGTCATGCCGCGGGTCCAGGAGGGCAGGCGCGGCTCACCGGAGGCCAGCCCTTCGGGGCGGCGCAGCGGAGGCGTGGCGACGGTCGGGACGTACGAGGGTGTGGCGCGGCCCTCGGCGATGCGGCGGCGCACTTCCCGCGCGTCCGGCGGCAGGCCGGCGGGGTCTTTGGCGAGCAGGTCCAGGACGATGTGTTCGAAGTAGGCGGGCAGTTCACCGCGGTGGCCGCGCGGCGGCGCGGGTGTGGTGTCCCGGTGTCCGACGAGGACGGCCCAGGCGTCCTCCAGGTCGAAGGGCGGGGCGCCGGTGGCGATCTCGTAGAGCACGCAGCCGAAGGAGTACAAGTCGCTGCGCTGGTCGACGGGTTCGCCGCTGATCTGCTCGGGCGACATGTAGTGCGGGGTGCCCATGGCGATGCCGGTGCCGGTGAGGCGGGAGGTGAAGCCGATGTCGGCGCCGAGCCGGGCTATGCCGAAGTCGCATATCTTCACGGTGCCGTCACCGATCAGCATGATGTTGGCGGGCTTCAGGTCCCGGTGCACGATGCCCTGTTCATGGGTGTACGCGAGGGCCGCGGCGACCTGGTCGGCGATCTCGACGACGTCGGCGACGGGCAGCGGGTGCTGTTTGTTGTCCTCCAGGAGCTGGCTCAGGTTGCGGCCTTCGAGGAGTTCCATCACGAGGTACAGCACGCCGTCGTGCTCGCCGAAGTCGTGGACGACGGTGACGCCGCGGTGCTGGAGCGCCGCCGCGACGCGCGCCTCGCGCCGGAAGCGCTCGCGCAGCACGCGCGTGAAGGACTGGTCGTGCTGGGGCCCCATCGGCTTGAGGCACTTGACGGCGACGTGCCGCCCGAGCGACTCGTCGCGCGCCCGCCACACCTCGCCCATGCCGCCGCGCCCGATCAGATCCAGGAGCCGGTAGCGGCTCTGGATCAGCCTGGTGTCCGCCATGTCGCGCTGTCGCCCCCGTTGCCTCGCTGCGCCCTCCCCGGCCCGTCCAGTATGGCGTCCCCTCTGTCGAGTTTGTACGGGGCCGGGCGGCTGCCGGGCCCGAGGCGGGCCATGGCGCCAAGGATGTGCTTCGGCGGAAGTTGCCAGCGCACACGCGCGGGGACGGTGCGCAGGATGGTGCCGGTGCGGACCAGGCGGCGGGTCACCGTGGCGGCCGACGGGGCGGTTCTGCCGTACAGCCGGTGGGCGTACGGCGGCAGGGAGGCGTACGCCAGGTCGGCCACGCGCCGCCACAGCAGGGCGCGCGCCGGGGTGAGCAGGGGGTGCGTGGGCGGCCTGCGGAGGAAGTCGTCGACGGCGCGGGCGTCGGGTCCGGCGGCGAGTTCGGGGCGTACCTTCTCGAAGTACGCGGCGAGTCCGGCCGTCGAGCCGGGGACCGCGCCGGGGTCGAGGCCGACCAGCCGGGCGCTTCGCCGGTGCTCGTCGACGTACCGGTCGGCGAGCGCGTCCGTCATCCGGATCCCGGAACGGCGTACGACATGGAGGTAGGAGTCGATCTCGGCGCAGTGCACCCAGAGCAGCAGCGCCGGCTCGTCGACGCCGTACCGCTCCCCCGTGTCCGGGTCGGTGGCACCGAGCATCGTATGGATCTTGCGGACGCGGGCGCCCGCCTTCTCGGCGGCTTCGGTGGTGCCGTAGGTGGTGGTGCCGACGAAGTGGGCGGTGCGCATCAGGCGCCCCCAGGCGTCCTGGCGGAATTCGGAATTCTGCATCACGCCACGGACGACCCGGGGGTGCAGGGCCTGGAGGTAGAGGGCGCGGATTCCGGCGACCCACATCATGGGGTCGGAGTGCACCTGCCAGGTCACGGACGCCGGCCCGAAGAGACCGGGGTCGGGCTCACGCACTGGCTCGGACATGGTGTGTCCCTCTCCTGGGCGCGGGAACGGGTTCCCTCCTTCCCACGTGCGGGGGGACGTATGCATGGAGGAAGCATGAATACATGGGGGAGGAAGCATGAACACATGGAACGCCCTCACTCAGCCGGGTCCTTCGCGGGCAGCGGCGTGCCGAGCATGTGACAGGCCGCCTCGTCGACAAGGGTCTCGGATCGCGCTCAGGCCGGCGCGGATGACCGGCTCGTCGTCCACCACGAGCACGCTGGTCCATTCAGACGCCGGCGTTCTCCCACGGCATCGTGGCAACGACGTGGAAGCCGCCGTCGCCGGTCGGCCCGGCGGTGAGCCCCGCCGAGCACGTCCACCCGTTCGCGCATGCTGACAAGGCCGAGGCCGACACCCGCGCCGGCGGTGGCTCGCCGCGCCCCGCGGCTGTTCACCACTTCGCACCTCAGTCGCCCGGCGGTGCCGTCGACGGTGAGCCGCACGGGCGCCCCGGGCGCGTGACGCCGGGCGTTGGCCAGCGCCTCCCGCACGACGCGGTAACCGGCCGACTGCACGGCACCGGGCAACGACTCCAGGCCGGTCCCCACGCGCGCCTCCACCGTTCCTCCCGCGGCGCGGTGGCCGCCCCGGCAACGCGTCCAGCTCGCCGAGCCCGGGCACCGGATGCAGCGGCGCCGCGTCCGCGGGATCGCGCAGCATCCGCAGCAGCTCCCGCAGTTCGCCACCGCTCTGCCGGCCCGCCGCCGCCGGTCCGTCGACCTGTGCGCGGGCCCAGTCGGACAGTTCGTCGCCGCGTGCGCGCGGGGTCTCCGCGTGCACGACGAGCAGCGTGAGCGAGTGCGCGACCACGTCGTGCATCTCCCGTGCGATCCGCGCCCGCTCCTCCTGAGTGGCCCGCGCCGCCTCCGCGCGCCGGGCGCGACCGGCTTCGGCGGCCCGCTGCTCGGCCGCGACGAGCAGCGCCCGCCGGGTGCGTGCGGCGGAGCCCATCGCCCACGCCAGCGGCATCGGGGCGAGAGCGGCGAGAACGTCCAGGCCGCCCCGGAACTCACCGGCGCCGACCGTCATCCGGTTCACCCACAGACCGGCCAGAGCCAGCGCACCGCCGCCGAGCAGCGCCGGCACGGTACGGGCCCAACTCACGCGCCGGCTGCCGACGTTGTACAGGAGCACGGCGAGCGGCAAGAAGACCAGAGGGGTGACCTTGGCCCCCGCGCCCGCGCTGCCCACCAACGCCGCCACCAGCGCGGCGAAGCCGACCACGAAGGCGGTGACCGGCAGCCGCAGCGACAGCGCGGCCGCGGCCACCGTCTCGTACCCCATCAGTGACGTCCATGCCGGTGCCGACGTGTCCACGTACGGCTGCGACAGCAGCGGCGGCACGAACGTCAGGGCGAGCAACCCGGCCTCGGCGATGCATCTGACCACACGCCGTCAAGGTCGACTTCTCTCATCCGTCCCACACTGGGAGGCCACGGCGGACGGGCGGAAAAAGACAGCGGCGAAAAAGACAGTGGCAAGGAGAATCCTCTCCTCGCCACTCTCAACTTATAGCGCACCAGGGGGCTTGCGGCAAGGCCCCTGTCGTGCCGCAGAATCATCGGCCGAAGCCACCACCTGCGGAAATGAGGACACGACGTGCCTAGTGCAGTGCCAGCGCGAGGGAACACGGCAGTCGGCCCGAGAGGCGTCGCGATGAGCGAGCGGTACGTGATGGACCTCCTGGAGGCCGACGAGACGCGGATCGCGGTGGTCGGCGGCAAGGGCGCGCACCTGGGCGGGCTGTCACGTATCGAGGGCATCCACGTGCCGGACGGCTTCTGCGTGACGACGGACGCCTTCCGGCGGACCATGGCGGACGTACCGTCGCTCGAAGAACGGCTCGACGTGTTGGCGCGCCTCGACCTGGACGACCAGGAGGCGATCCGCGCGCTCAGCGCGGAGATCCGCAGGAGCATCGAAGAGACCCCGTCCCGGACGATCTCGCGGCGGCCGTCACCCGCGCCCTCGCCCGGCTCGGCGAGCAAGAGGCCTACGCCGTACGGTCCAGCGCGACGGCGGAGGACCTGCCGACGGCCTCCTTCGCCGGCCAGCAGGACACCTATCTGAACATCGTGGGGCCGACGGAGATCCTGCGGCACATCAGCCGGTGCTGGGCCTCGCTGTTCACCGAGCGGGCCGTGACCTACCGTCGGCAGGGCGGCATCGATCACCGTGCCGTCCACATGGCGGTGGTCGTGCAGCGGATGGTCTTTCCGCAAGCGGCCGGCATCCTGTTCACGGCCGACCCCGTCACGGGTGACCGGAGAGTCGCCACCGTGGACGCCGGCTTCGGCCTGGGCGAGGCCCTCGTCTCGGGTGTGGTGAACCCGGACGTGTACAAGGTGCGGCACGGCGAAGTCGTCGCCAGGACGATCGCCGCCAAGCGGCTCGCCGTGCAGGCCCTGCCGGGCGGCGGTACGCGCGAAGTGGCCATCGACTCGCGGCGCCGGGAGCAGCCGGCTCTGACGGATGCCCAGGTCGTGGAGCTCGTACGGCTCGGGCGGCGGATCGAGGCGCACTTCGGCCGCCCGCAGGACATCGAATGGTGCCTGGCCGACGACGGCTTCCGCATCGTCCAGAGCCGGCCGATCACGACGCTGTTCCCCGTCCCCGAGGCCGATGACGAGGAGAATCACGTCTACGTCTCCGTCGGCCACCAGCAGATGATGACCGACCCCATGAAGCCGCTGGGGCTCTCCATGTGGCAGCTGACGGCCATGGTGCCGATGCACGCCGCAGGCGGCAGGCTGTTCGTCGACGTCACCCGGCGCCTGGCCTCCCCGCAAGCCGCGCCGCCCTCCTGGACGTCATAGGGAAAGGCGATCCGCTGATCAGGGACGCGCTGGAGACCGTCCTCGACCGCGAGGACTTCGTGCCGTCCCTCCCGGACGAGGGCCCCGCCGGTCCGCCCGCCGGTGGCGCCCCCGCCCCGGTCGCCACCGATCCGGCCCTCGTCACCGAACTGATCGAGCGCAGCCGGACCTCCCTCGCCGCCCTGGAGCGCGACATCCGGGCCCGGACCGGACCGGCGCTCTTCGACTTCCTGCTGGAGGCCTTCGAGGAGCACAAGCGCGTGCTCGGCGACCCGCTGAACATGCGGGTGGTCATGGCGGGGATGGACGCCACGTGGTGGCTCAACGACAAGCTGCGGGAGTGGCTGGGCGAGAAGAACGCCGCCGACACGCTCACGCTGTCCGCCCCCGGCAACGTCACGTCGGAGATGGGACTGGCGCTGCTCGACGTCGCGGATGTGGTCCGTCCGCATCCAGCGGTGGTGGCGTTCCTCCAGGGGGTCGAGGACGACGACTTCCTGGACGACCTGGCGGAGCTGCCGGGCGGCAGCGCGGCACGCGACGCCATCGAGGCCTACCTCGACCGGTACGGCATGCGCTGCGTCGGCGAGATCGACATCACGAGGCCGCGGTGGCGCGAGCACCCCACGGCGCTCGTGCCGGTGATCCTCGACAACGTCAGGAACTTCGAGCCGGGCGCTGCCGAGCGGCGCTTCGAGCGCGGGCGTCAGGAGGCCCTGAGGAAGGAAGAAGACGTCCTGACACGCTTGCGGGCGCTGCCGGACGGGGAACGGAAGGCCGACGAGACCAAACGGATGATCGACCGGGTCCGGACCTTCATCGGGTACCGGGAGTACCCGAAGTACGACATCGTCAGCCGCACCTTCTTCTACAGGCAGGCGCTGCTCGCGGAGGCCGAGCGCCTGGTGGGGGCCGGTGTGCTCGCCGAGAAGGAGGACTCCTTCTACCTCACGTTCCAGGAGCTGCACGAGGTCGTGTGCTCGGGACGGGCGGACGAGCGGATCGAGCGGATCATCCAGGAGCGCAAGGACGCCTTCCAGGCGTATCAGGCGCTCACACCGCCCCGGGTGCTCACATCGGACGGCGAGGCCGTCTCCGGGGCGTACCGGCGTGCGGACGTGCCGGCCGGTGCCCTGGTCGGCCTGCCGGTCTCCGTCGGGACCATCGAGGGCAGGGCCCGCGTCATCCTCGACATGGCGGACGCCGACCTGGAGGCGGGCGACATCCTGGTCACGGCCTACACCGACCCCAGCTGGTCGCCCCTGTTCGTCGCGATCAAGGGCCTGGTGACGGAGGTCGGCGGTCCGATGACCCATGGCGCGGTGATCGCCCGTGAGTACGGCTTGCCGGCCGTCGTGGGGGTGGAGCGGGCCACGCGGCTCATCCGGGACGGGCAGCGGATCCGCGTGCACGGAGCCGAGGGGTACGTCGAGATCCTGTCCTGACCGTCCGGGCCCGGAGGCGGGCCGCGGTCGCCACGGATCAGCGGCGGATCAGCGGCGGACGCGAGGCATTCCCAGGCCGATCCAGGAGATGATCTCGCGCTGGATCTCGTTGTTGCCACCGCCGAAGGTGAAGATCACGGCGGAGCGGTAGCCACGCTCCAGTTCACCGTGGAGGACCGCGCCCGCCGAGCCCTCCTTCAGGGCGCCCGCCGCGCCGACGACCTCCATGAGCCAGGCGTACGCGTCCCGGCGCGCCTCGGAGCCGTAGACCTTGACGGCGGAGGCGTCCTGGGGGGTGAGGGTGCCGTCCTGGACGGCGTTCACCATCCGCCAGTTGAGGAGCTTCATCGCGTCGAGCCGGGTGTGCGTCTTCGCCAGGCACCGGCGGACCCAGGCGAGGTCGATGACGCGGCGGCCGTCGGTGAGCTTGGTGTCCATCGCCCAGCGCTGTACGTCGTGCAGGGCGCGGATGGCCATGGTGCCGTGGGCGGCGAGGGTGACGCGTTCGTGGTTGAGCTGGTTGGTGATCAGGCGCCAGCCCTTGTTCTCCTCACCGACGCGGCGGGAGACGGGGACGCGGATGTTCTCGTAATAGCTGGCGGTGGTGTCGTGGGAGGCGAGGGTGTTGATGAGGGTGCAGGAGTAGCCGGGGTCGCTGGTGGGGACGAGGAGCATGGTGATGCCCTTGTGGAGCGGGACACCTTCCTCGGCGGTGGCGGTGCGGACGGCGAGCCAGACCCAGTCGGCGGTGTCGCCGTTGGTCGTCCAGATCTTCTGACCGTTGACGACATACTCGTCGCCCTCCCTGACCGCCTTGGTCTTGAGCGCGGCGAGGTCGGTGCCGGCGTCGGGTTCGCTGTAGCCGATGGCGAAGTCCAGCTCACCGGAGAGGATCTTCGGCAGGAAGTAGCTCTTCTGTTCCTCCGTGCCGAACCGCATGATCGTGGGGCCGACGGTGTTCAGGGCCATGAGGGGCAGCGGGACGCCGGCCTGCGCGGCCTCGTCGAAGAAGATGAACTGCTCCATGGGCGTGAGCCCCCGCCCGCCGTACTCCTTGGGCCAGCCCACGCCGAGCCAGCCGTCCGCGCCCAGGCGCCGGACGGTCTCGCGGTAGAACCGCTTCTGGGCGGCGGGGTCGGCGTAGCGCCCGTGTACGTTGTCCGGCACCAATTCGGCGAAGTACGCACGCAGTTCGGTACGCAACTGCTGCTGCTCAGGCGTGTATTCGAGGTGCACGGCCCCTCCAGGCTCTGACTGGCTCGCTCGGCCCCGGACTTGACGGCGCACACAGTAGAACGCGTTGCAGAAATAGGGAATGCCGGTGACGCGCGCGAACGCCGCCCGACGGGTCGGCGTCGGTTCTGTCAGCCCTGTTCGTGAGGAAGGCGTCGCACGCCTTCGCGCAGCGCCGACGGGCCTCCGGAGACGCGAGGTCGCGTCCCAGGCCTGCGCGCGGGCGAAGCGGTCCTCCAGGTACCGCCCGAGCTCTTGGTGGCTGCGCTCCTGCGGCTCGCTCGGGGGCGCCGGGGCGGGGTGCGCGCCGCCTGGCGAGTAGCCGGGGCCCGGCGGGCCGAACCGAGCCGGGGGTCCCGGCGGCATGAGGGGAGCCCCGCCGCGACGGGGGAGACACGGCGGGGCCCGTCCTTCGAGTGCCCCCTCCGAAGCCGGTCATACACGTGGAGCGGAATCTCATCGCGGCGAGTCCGGGCGGGTGGCCGGTCGGCCGTCCCCGCCCGGACTCCTCAGGCGTACGTACGCCTCCCCCGCCGGTACGCGACCTCCCCCAGCACGACGTCCACCGCGAGGAACGCCGCCAGCGGAATGCCGAGCAGCGGCACGAAGTAGCCGAGGACCGCGATCGCCGCCATCAGCGGGACCAGGACGTACGCCGGTACGTCCTGCCAGGCGCCGCGCGCCATGGGACGGCCGAACGAGGAGCCCCGGCCGCGCTGCCACCACATGCGGTACCCCCACACGATCAGCAGGATCAGGCCGAGGGCGAGCGCGGCGAGCGCGATCTGGTTGACGAGGCCGAACAGCGAACCGGCGTGCGCGTCGATGCCCCAGCGCGTCAGCTTCGCCAGCACGGGGTAGTCGTCGAACCGCAGGACTTCGGTCACCTGGCCGTTCGCCGGATGAACCGCGACCGAGTCCTGCTTCTCGGGCCAGCTGCGCTGGACCTGCTTGACGACATACGCCGACGACGCGTCGGCGGGCGGGACGATCTCCACCGGATCCGAAAGCCCCTGGCCGCGGGCGGACTTCAGGACCGCGTCGAGACCCACGTCGGCCGCGCGCTCCCCGCTTACGGCATCCGCCGAGCCGCCCGGGCCGCCGGCCGCACCGCCCGCCGCGCCGTGCCCGGAGTGCTCGTCCGCGCCGGCCGCGCCCGGCCCCGCTCCCGGCTCGACGCCCGCCGTCACCGCGGGCGTGGTCTGGCCGATGGCCTCGCGCAGGTCGGCGACGCTCTGGCCCGCGTACGTCGACCAGGTCAGCCCCGTCGCGGACAGGAAGAACAGCCCGGCCGCCGTCCAGGCTCCCACCGCGCCGTGCAGGGACAGCGTGCGGCTCCGGCCTGTCGTGTTCCGCCGCTTCCGCCGCGACCTCCGGCGCCCGAACCACAGGACGAGGCCGCCGCCCGCGATCACCCACAGCCAGCTGCCCGCCAGTTCGCTGTAGAGGCGGCCCGGCTCGCCGAGGTGCAGATCGCGGTGGAGTTCGCTGATCCAGGTGCGCAGCGGCAGCGCGCCGGACGCGCCGTACTGCTCCAGGGCGCCGCGCACCTCGGCCGTGTACGGGTTCACGAAGACGGCGAGCGTGCGGTCGGGGTCGGCGCCCGGCACCCCGGACAGCAGGACCCGGGTGGTGGCGCCCTCCTCCGGTGCGGGCCGGACCGCGCTGACCGTCCCCTCCGGGTGCGCCTTGCGGGCCGCGGCGACCTGCCGCTTCAGCGGCAGTTCGCTCTGGCCGGCCGCCGCCACGGGCACGCGGAGTTCATCGGCGTACACGAACCTCTCCACCTGGTACGAGCACGCGTACAGCAGGCCCGTCGTGGCGGCGACCAGGAGGAACGGCGCGATCAACAGCCCGGCGTAGAAGTGCAGCCGCAGGACCAGCGGACGGAGCGACGCCCAGCCGGGCCGCTTGGCGGCGGGCCGGGTCTCCGAGGCGTGCGGCGGCTTCGAAGGTTCGGCTGGCTCCCGCCCTTCGCCTTCGGCGAGGACGGTGGGTTCGGCGGACATGAGGCGTACTCCAGGTTCGATGGACCGTTGCCCGGCTGCGACCGGACCGGTCCAGGAGTCGGCCCGCGCCCCGGCCGAGTTCCCGCCGCCCCCTGTGACCTGCACCACCTGGACCTCCTGGCACCACCTGCCACCACCTGGCACCCCCTGAGCCCCCATGGTGCCACTCAGCGCCATCTTGAGCCAGAGTGGCTCGCACTGGCGCCACGGGTGTGCCATGCTGGCGTCCGTCGGCTTCCCGCATCGGAGGACACGCCATGCCGCACGATCTGTCGAACGACCCGTTACGCCTGCCCACCGCCCGCCAGGAGGGCTGTCCCTTCGACCCGCCCAAGGAGTTGGCGCGGCTGCGCGAGGAACAGCCGCTCACCCGGCTGCGCTTCCCCGACGGGCACCTCGGGTGGCTGGCCACCAGCCATTCCGTGGTCCGCGCGGTCCTGGGCGACCCTCGCTTCAGCTCGCGCTACGAACTGATGCACCTGCCGTACGAGTCCGAGTTCTCAGGACAGCTCGGGCCCGCGCCGGTCGGCGATCTCACCGGGCTCGACGCCCCCGAGCACACCCGCTACCGGCGGCTGCTCACCGGCAAGTTCACCGTGCGCCGCATGCGGCTGCTCACCGAACGCGTCGAGCAGATCACCGCCGACCACCTCGACGCCATGGAGCGCCGGGGGCCGACGCTCGACCTGGTCAAGGCGTACGCGCAGCCCATCCCGACGCTGATGATCTGTGAGCTGCTCGGAGTGCCGTACGCCGACCGGGAGTTCTTCCGGCGGCAGACCGAGACGCTCATGACGCAGGGCACGAGCGAGGCGGAGCTCCTGGCCGCCATGACGGCCGGCCAGGAGTACCTGCACCAGCTGGTCCTCGCCAAGCGGGCCGAGCCCACCGACGATCTGCTGAGCGACCTCACCGGTACCGACCTGAGCGACGAGGAACTCGCCGGGATCGGCCACTTCCTGCTGGGCGCGGGCCTGGACACCACCGCCAACATGATCGCGTACGGCACCTTCGCGCTGCTGAGCCACCCGGACCAGCTCGCCGCCCTGCGGGACGATCCGGGCCTCGCCGAGTCGGCCGTCGAGGAGCTGATGCGCTATCTGACCATCGCGCAGACGGGGGCGCGGACGGCGCTGGAGGACGTCGAGCTGGCCGGCCAGTCGGTCAAGGCGGGCGAGACGGTCGTCGTCTCCATGGAGGCCGCCGACCGCGACCCGGCGCGCTTCCCCGACCCCGACACCCTCGACGTGCGCCGCAAGGCCACCGGCCACCTCGGGTTCGGCCACGGCATCCACCAGTGCCTCGGCCAGCAACTGGCCCGCATCGAACTTCGGGTCGCGCTGCCCGCGCTGGTCAGCCGCTTCCCGACGCTGCGGCTCGCCGCCGCGCCCGAGGACATTCCGCTGCGGACCGGCATGAACATCTACGGGGTGCACTCGCTGCCCGTCGCCTGGTAGGAGACGCCGCAGCGTGCCGCTCCCCGGCCGGGAGCGGTATGTCGGGCACCGGTCAGGACAGCGTGCGGATCACCTCGCGCACCTGACCGGCGACGGATTCCGGCAGCGGCGCGTAGCTCAGCCGGGACAGCGGCTCCTGTCCCGCCTTGCTCGCGGTGTAGGCCAGGAACGACTTGAGCGCGGGCAGGGTCGCCTTCTGGTTGCCCTTGTCGCACACGATCTCGTAGGTGACCTGGACGATCGGGTACGCGCCCGGCGTCGAGGCGCCGTAGCGGAACTTCAGCGTCATGTCCTTGCCCCGGCCCACGACCCGCGCCGCCGCGATGCCGGCCGACGCCGTCGTGGGCGTCGGCTCGACCGGGGCCGACGCGCCCGTGTCGACGCTGACGGTCTTTATGTGCCGGGCCCGCGCGAAGGACAGCTCGAAGTAGCCGATCGCGCCGAAGCCCGAGGTGACCTCCGAGGCGACACCGCTGGAGCCGCTCGCGGACGCGCCGCCCCTGCCCTGCCACGCCTTGCCCACCGGGTGCTGCCAGACCTCGGGGGCCGCGCCCGCGAGATACGCCTGGAAGTTCTGTGTGGTGCCGGAGTCGTCGGAGCGGTGGACGGGGCGGACGGGCATGGAGGGCAGTTCGGCCCCGGGGTTGAGCCGCTGGATCTCCCGGTCGTCCCAGGACGTGATCCGCCGGTCGAAGATCTTGGCGAGGGTCGGGGCGTCGAGCACCAGGTCCTCGACGCCGGGCAGGTCGTAGCCGATCGCGATGGGTCCGCCGACCATGGGCAGGTCGATGGCGCGGCCACCCTCGCAGACGTCCTTGGACCGGGCGACCTCATCGGGCTTCAACGCGCTGTCGGAACCGCCGAACGCGGTGGCGCCCCGGAGGAACTGCGCACCACCGGCCCCGGAACCGATCGGGTTGTACGCGATCCGAACGCCGGGGCAGGCGCGTTGGTACTGCTTGATCCAGTACTTCATCGCGTTCTGCTGGGCGCTCGATCCCGTGCCGGGAACCTTGCCGCTCTTCGCGCAGTCGATCCCGGGGAGGGCGGCGGGCGCGACGGAGGCGTGGTCGTCCCCGTCCCCCTCCCCGAGACCCGCGAACCCGCATCCCGCCAGGGCCAGCGACAGCACGGCCGCCAGTGAGCCCGCCGCGAATGTTCTCCTGGCTTGGTACGTACGTCCTGGACGTCGGCGTTGCAACGTTGACCCCTCGGGATACCGCGATCGGACCTCAGATGCTCGTCGATCGACGCCGACGGCGGGTGACGTCGGGGCGAACATCGGGCGACGTACTTCCGTACGGAGATCAAGTGGTAGCCGCCTGGCGGCATACGGTGACCAGGCGCTGGACGGTTGGCCTCGCACGCGGCTTGCGCCGGTGCACGGGCAGGGCCCCGGCGACGTCGCGGCAGACGTCCCCGGGGCCCTCGCACACCGCCCGATGCGCTAGCGCTTGCCGATGTCCTTGGTCTTCTCCTTGGCCTGGCGCGCGTCGCCCTTCATCCGGTCGGTGCGGCCTTCGGCGGTCAGGCGCTCATTGCCCGTGGCGCGGCCCGCGGCTTCCTTGGCAGCGCCCTTGGCCTGCTCGGTCTTCGCCTTGGCCTTCTCGTCGGCGGTCATGTCCGCTCACGCTCCCTTGGCATCGACGACATCATGTTCTGATCTTCGTGTGACCGCTCATCGCCCGCCCAAACGTCCCGGACACGCGCGCAAGGCGGTGCCATCATGAATGGCGGCTCCAGTCGGCGGCCGCCGGGTTGGCACGAGAGGGAGCAGGACCGTGGCTGCAGAACGGGCGGGGCGGGCGGAGTTCAGTCGCTTTGTCACGCGGGACCTGGACGAGGCACGCACCGCGCTCTCGCAGGCGTTCTGCGATCTGCGCCTCAGTGTGACGGGACCGCCGCGGGACTTCCGCACCAGCATGAACTTGGCCGAGCTGGGAACGCTGGCGGTCGGCGAGACGGGGCTCGGCACCGCCGTGAACTTCCGCGCGGCCGAGCTGGGTTCGTATCTCGTCGCCTGGACCCGCACCGGCAGCTTCGACCTGCGCCAGGGCCGGTCGGTGAGGACCCACGTCACTCCCCAGCGGGCCGCCGTGTACGACCCCACGGCCGACAACTTCGTCGACATCCGGTCGGCCGAGTGCCGCATCATCTCCGTGAACATCGACATGATGGCTCTTCACCGCCAGTTGGAGGCCCTCCTCGGCCGGCCCGTGCACCGGCCCCTGCGACTGGCCCCGACGCTCGACGTCTCGCGCGGGCCGGGCCGCAGCTGGGCGCAGCTGGCCCAGTGGGTCCTGCGGGAGAAGGACGTGGCGCACGGGCTGTTACGGCAGCCGATCTTCGCGAGGCAGTTCGAACAGACGCTCCTGGAGGGGCTGTTGCTCGCCACCGACCACCCCTACCGGGCGTTGCTGGACGAGCCCGCGCCCATGACGCGGCCCGCCGCGGTGAAGCGGGTCATGGACGTCGTGCAGGAGCGCCCCGCCGAGCCCTACGACGCGGCCCGGCTCGCCGAGATCGCCCAGGTCGGCCTGCGCACCCTGCAGGAGGCGTTCCGCAAGAATCTCGGCATGTCCCCCATGGCGTACGTCCAGGAGGTCAGGCTGCAACGGGTGCGGCAGCACCTGCGCGTCGCGGATCCCGGCACGGTCACCGTCACGGAAGTGGCCTACCAGTGGGGGTTCGCGCACCTGGGCCGGTTCGCTCGGCGCTATCGCGCCCGGTTCGGCGAATCCCCGTCGCAGACACTGCGGGCCCGATGAGCGCACGCCACGCGGCGTCGGGCGGATTCCCGCGTTTTGTGGACAGCGCCGCGCGGTGCGGAGCGCCCCGGCGTACGGCGGCACCGTACCTTCGCTTCGACCGCTGCCGAGGGGCGGGTACACCGGAGATGAACGGCGTCGGCGTCGCTCATCTCCCGTGATCGGCTCCCTCGGCGGCGGGCTCCGGCGACCGCACACCGACTTCCGGTCACGCAAGGGCGTTTACGCCTTCGTGTGCGGCTTCGTGCCCGCCCCAGCGCATCCGGCACGCCACACTGGTCTCCCCCGTCATTGGTCTCCCCGTCATTGGTCTCCCCCGTCCCGGTTCTGGAAGGACCCACACATGGCGGAGCCCAGTCCCTCGGTCGAACAACCGGAACCACCGGCACCCTCCGGCGCCCCTGGCCCAGACCGCGGTCCCGACCGCGGCGCCGACCACCGCGGTCCCGATCCCGGCCGGACGGAGAGTGCTCGCGTATCTGCTCGCCGCCCCCACCCTCGCCGTCGGTGTCCGCTTCGGCGCCGACGCGGCCGGCGGGCAGGAGGCCGTGGCGGCCATGCCGTCCCCTCCCCAGCCCGAGAACCTCTTCGACCTCGGCGATCTGCAGAACCTGGCGGCAGCGCCCACGTCCGGCCTGATCACGGTGCGGGTCCACACGGACGGCACCGCCTCGTTCGCGGTGCCCCGCGCCGAGGTGGGCCAGGGCATGACCACCGCGATCGCCATGATGATCGCCGAGGAGATGGACCTGCCGTTGGAGAACGTGCGGGTCTCCCTCGCCGACGCGCGGCCGGAGTTGCTGATGAACCAGTTCACCGGCGGTTCCAACTCGATGCGCAGTATGTACCTCCCGGTTCGCACGGCCGCCGCCGTCGCCCGGCAGCAGCTGGTCGCGACCGCCGCCGGGCAGTGGGGTGTCGACGCCTCCCGGCTCACCGTCGAGGACGGGGTGATCCGGCACGGGGCGCGCAGCGCCACGTACGGCTCGCTCGCCGAGAAGGCCGCCCGTACGAAGGTCAGGGTGGCCGGCGCGCGGCTGAAGTCCCGCCAGGACTTCACGGTGCTCGGCACGCCCCGCAACCGCGTCGACGCCCTGGAGATCGTCACCGGTCGCAAGAAGTTCGGTATGGACCACGACATACCCGACGCGAAGCCCACCATGGTGCGCCGCCCGCCGACGATCAACGGCACGGTGAAGGCGGTGCGACGAGATCACGACGATCGAGGGGCTGCCCGCCACCGTCGGCAAGGACCTGCACCCGATGCAGGAGGCCTGGCTGGAGCTGGACGTCGCGCAGTGCGGTTACTGCCAGGCCGGGCCAGATCATGACCGCCGTCGCCAAGGCCCGGCGGGCCGCCGCCGAGGGCCGTGAGATAGCGGAACGCGACCTGGACGAGATCCGCAACATCTGCCGCTGCGGTACCTACAACCGGATCCGGGAGGCGATCAGGGCGGGTGCGAAGAACATTGACGACTAGTACACGGGGTGATACGGCCTGCGGGGCGGCTTGCATGGTCATGCGTCATCATGCATACTCTTCCTATGTCCAAGGTCCTCACCTCCCTCCCCACCGGCGAGCGCGTCGGCATCGCCTTCTCCGGCGGCCTCGACACCTCCGTCGCCGTCGCCTGGATGCGCGACAAGGGCGCCGTCCCCTGCACGTACACCGCCGACATCGGCCAGTACGACGAGCCCGACATCGCGTCCGTGCCCGGCCGTGCCTCCGCGTACGGCGCCGAGATCACCCGTCTCGTCGACTGCCGTGCCGCGCTGGTCGAGGAAGGGCTCGCGGCGCTGGCCTGCGGCGCGTTCCACATCAAGTCGGGCGGCCGTCCGTACTTCAACACCACGCCGCTGGGGCGTGCCGTGACCGGCACCCTCCTGGTCCGGGCGATGCTTGAGGACGGCGTGCAGATCTGGGGCGACGGCTCCACGTTCAAGGGCAACGACATCGAGCGGTTCTACCGCTACGGCCTCCTCGCCAACCCGCACCTGCGGATCTACAAGCCCTGGCTGGACGCGGACTTCGTGACGGAGCTCGGCGGCCGCAAGGAGATGTCCGAGTGGCTGCTGGCGCACGGGCTGCCCTACCGGGACTCGACGGAGAAGGCGTACTCCACGGACGCCAACATCTGGGGTGCCACGCACGAGGCGAAGACCCTGGAGCACCTCGACACCGGCGTCGAGACCGTCGACCCGATCATGGGCGTGCGGTTCTGGGACCCGTCGGTGGAGATCGACACCGAGGACGTGACGGTCGGCTTCGACCAGGGCCGTCCCGTGACGATCAACGGCAAGGAGTTCGCCTCCGCGGTCGACCTCGTCATGGAGGCCAACGCGATCGGCGGCCGGCACGGCCTCGGCATGTCCGACCAGATCGAGAACCGGGTCATCGAGGCCAAGAGCCGCGGGATCTACGAGGCGCCCGGCATGGCCCTCCTGCACATCACCTACGAACGCCTGGTCAACGCCATCCACAACGAGGACACGGTGGCCGCGTACCACAACGAGGGCCGGCGGCTGGGCCGCCTCCTCTACGAGGGCCGCTGGCTGGACCCCCAGGCCCTGATGGTGCGCGAGTCGCTCCAGCGCTGGGTCGGCGCGGCGATCACCGGCGAGGTGACGCTGCGGTTGCGGCGCGGCGAGGACTACTCCGTCCTCGACACGCGGGGCCCGGCGCTCAGCTACCACCCGGACAAGCTCTCCATGGAGCGGACCGAGGACTCGGCGTTCGGCCCGGTGGACCGGATCGGCCAGCTCACCATGCGCAACCTCGACATCGCGGACTCGCGCGCACGCCTTGAGCAGTACGTGGGTCTCGGCCTGGTCGGCACCGCCCACCCGACGCCGATCGGCGCCGCGCAGGCGGCCTCGACGGGCCTGATCGGCGCCATGGACGCGGGCGGCGCCCAGGCGATCGCCTCCCGCGGCGAGACCACGGAGGAAGAATCGATGCTGGACCGCGCCGCGATGGAGTCCGGCACGGACTGACACCGGTTCGGTTGGTTCGGCGGTTCGACTGGTTCGATTGATTCGGGTGGCAGGTGCCGTGGGTGCGTGCGCGGCGCGGTGGGTTCGGCACCGCAGTGCCGGCCGTCACCCCGCTCACCGTCTGGCGGCAGGGGGCGGCCGCGCGGGTGGCTGCTGTCACAGGGGGCCGGAGCCGAGGAGTTGGCCTCCGTCGATGACGAGGGTCTCCCCGGTGATCCAGCGAGCGCCGTCCCCGGCGAGAAACGCCACGGCCTCCCCCAGGTCCTCGGGCTCCCCGATGCGGCCCAGCGGGGTGGCCGCGGCGACCCGCGCCTCGTTCTCCTGCCAGAGCGCCTCGGCGAGGCGGGTCCGTACGACGCCGGGGGCGATGGCGTTGACGCGGACCTTCGGGCCCAGTTCCAGGGCGAGTTGCTTGGTGAGGTGGATGAGCGCGGCCTTGGAGACGTGGTAGACGCCGACGTCCTGGGCGACCGTGAAGCCGCCGATCGAGGCGGTGTTGACGACCGACCCGCCGTGCTCCCCCATCCACGCCTTCACCGCGAGGGAGGTCCACAGGATCGGCGCCCACAGGTTGACGTCCATGGTCTTGGCGAACCGGGCGTGGTCCTGGTCGATGACGGGGCCGTACGCGGGGTTCGTACCGGCGTTGTTGACGAGGACGTCGAGCCGTCCGTGCGTGTCCAGGGTGAAGTCCACACAGGCGCGGGCCGCGTCCTCGTCCGTGGCGTGGGCGCCGAATCCGGTGACCCCGTCGCCCAGTCGGGCCGCCGCCTCGTCGGCGCGCTCCTGGCTGCGCGAGGTGACCACCACGCGTGCGCCACGGTCGCGCAGGGCGGCCGCGGCCGCGAGGCCGATGCCGCGCGAGGCGCCCGTGACGACGGCGACCCTGCCGTCGAGCGGACCGCTCACCGCGCGGTCCGCTCGGCCTCGCGGCGGCGCAGCTCCCGCAGCGCGATGGTGCGCTTGTGCACCTCGTCGGGGCCGTCCGCGAGGCGCAGGGTGCGCAGGTGGGCGTACATGCTCGCGAGCGGGAAGTCGTCGGAGACACCGGCGCCGCCATGGACCTGGATCGCCCGGTCGATGACCTTGAGGGCCACCTCGGGCGCGGCGACCTTGATGGCGGCGATCTCCGTGCGGGCCTGCTTGTTGCCGACGGTATCCATGAGGTGGGCGGCCTTGAGGGTCAGGAGCCTCGCCATGTCGATCTCGATGCGCGCCTCGGCGATCCAGTCCTGGATGTTGGCGCGGTCGGACAGGGGCATGCCGAACGTCGTGCGGGACTGGGCCCGGTCGATCATCAGGTCCAGGGCGCGCTCGGCCATGCCGATCGAGCGCATGCAGTGGTGGATGCGGCCGGGGCCGAGGCGGGCCTGGCTGATCATGAAACCGTCGCCCTCGCCCGCGAGCAGGGCGGTGCGTGGGACACGTACGTCCTCGAAGAGCACCTCCGCGTGGCCCTCGCGGTCCTGATAGCCGAAGACGGGCAGGCCGCGCAGGACGGTGACGCCCGGGGTGTCGAGAGGGACCACCATCATGCTCTGCTGACGGTGGCTCGGCCCGTCCGGGTCGGTCTTGCCCATGACAATGAGCACCCGGCAGTTCTTGTGCAGGGCGTTTGAGGTCCACCACTTGCGGCCGTTCAGGACGTAGTCGTCGCCGTCGCGCACCATCCGCATCTCGATGTTGCGGGCGTCGGAGCTGGCGACGGCCGGTTCGGTCATCGCGAACGCGGAGGCGATCTCCCCGGCGAGCAGCGGCTTCAGCCACTTCTCCTTGTGCTCCTCGGTGCCGAAGAGGGTGAGGACCTCCATGTTGCCGGTGTCCGGGGCGTTGCAGTTGGTGGCCTCGGGCGCGAGGTGCGCGCTGCGGCCCATGATCTCGGCGAGCGGCGCGTACTCCAGGTTGGTAAGGCCCGGGCCCCACTCGGGGTGCGGGTGGAAGAGGTTCCACAGGCCCTGTTTCCTCGCCTCGGCCTTGAGCTCTTCGAGGACCGGCGGATGGAAGTGCGGATCACCGGACTCCGTCATCTGCCTCTCGTACACCGCCTCGGCGGGGTAGATGTGCTCGTCCATGAAGGCGAGCAGTTGCTCCTGGTACTCCTTGCCCCTGTCGGTGACGTAGAACATGAGTCCTCCCACGGTCCTGGTCCTGGTCCTGATCCTGGTGCTGGTGCTGGTGCTGGTCATGAGCTCCGAACGTCCCGGGCGTCCCGCCCGGCGGTGGGCGCGAGGAGTCGCGCCGCGAAGCCGTCCTCGAACTCCCGCTCGCCGATGCGCCCTTCTTCGTGGGCGACGAGCAGCGCGTCGCTCTCCGCGTCCCCGGAGAGGAGCCGCAGCGGCAGCCGCGGGTCCTCGCCCAGCTCCGCGCCGAGTCCGTCGAAGGCCGCGACCACGCTGGTGGTCAGCACTCCGCCGAAGTCGAACAGGACCGCGCTGCGGGTACGTTCCCGGCTCATCGCACCGCCCCCTCCACTCACTCCACTCGGCACCGTCACCGTATTTGAATCCGGATTCAGGTTCAAGAGGCGGTTCGGCCGCGTCGCCGTCGCGCGGGGTCGCGCACGAGCCCCGGCACCGCGTGCGGATCCTGCCGCACCGACGCCGGGTTCGTCTCGCGCAGCGCCCACGCGCAGCCGAAGGTGAGCAGGCCCATGGCGGCGACGAACACCGAGACCCAGGTCGTCCCGCCGGTGCCGCCGATGATCGCGGTCATGATCAGCGGGGTGCCACCGCTGAGGGTCAGGGCGGAGAGCTGGTAGGCGAGCGAGGCACCGGAGTAGCGCACGTGCGGCTCGAACAGCTCACCGATGTACGCGGCGATCGGCCCGTACGTCAGCGACTGCCCGATGCCGCCGATGATCACGGCGACGCCGAGCAGCGCCAGCGACCCGGTGTTCACCAGCCAGAAGTAGGGGAACGCCCACACCACGATCAGCGCGGCGCCGATCAGGATCATGGGGCGGCGGCCCACCCGGTCGGAGATCCAGCCGGACGCCAGCACGAAGACGGCGCCGAGCGCGGTGACCGGCAGCGTGACCAGGAGGATGGAGTCACGGTCGAGGCCGAGGTCGTCGGCGGCGTAGCTGACGACGCCCGCGATGCTGATGTAGAAGAGGCAGTTCGTGCCGGCCAGCATCCCCGCGGCGAGCAGGACGGTGCGCCAGGCCGAGCGGATCACCTCGACCACCGGCGCCTTGGCGACCTTCGCCCCCTCGCTCTCCGCCGTCCGCGCGGCCAGGCGGCGGAAGTCCGGCGAGTCCTCGACGCGCCGCTGGACGTACATGACGACGGGCAGCAGCACGCCGCTGGCGAGGAACGGTATGCGCCAGCCCCAGCTCAGGAACGCGTCGTCGGAGGCGAGGCGGCTCGCGAGCAGGAAGGCGCCGTTGCCGAGGAAGACGCCGAGCGAGACGCCCATCTGGCCGTACGTGCCGACGTACCCCTTGCGTTTCGGCGACGCCGACTCCGTGAGCAGCAGGACGATGCCGCCCCACTGCGCCCCGCACGCGAGGCCCTGGACGAAGCGCAGCAGCACCAGGAGCACCGGGGCGAGGGCCCCCATGACGCCCGCCCCCGGCAGGCAGCCGATCAGGAAGGTGCCCGCCCCCATCAGCGACAGGGAGGCGACGACCATGGCCTTGCGTCCGTACCGGTCACCGAGGTGGCCCGCGACCACGCCGCCGATCGGACGGGCCAGGAAGCCCGCCCAGAAGGTGCTGAACGACAGCAGCGTGCCGGTCAGCGCGGTGGAGTCGGGGAAGAAGACGTGCGGGAACACGAGCGCGGCGGCGGTCCCGTAGAGAAAGAAGTCGTACCACTCGATGGAGCTGCCGATGAGGCCCGCCGCCAGCAGTCTGCCGGAGGCGCGGTTGTCGCCACGGCCCGGGGAGGCCCGCCCTTCTCGCGTGCCGAGTTCCTCGTGCGGTTCTGCCGTGGACGATGTCACGTGATCGCTCCTCGTCGTCGGAGCCACCCTGTATATTTGAACCCAACGTCAAGTTCAATACTTTGAACACGCCCTCTGCCTGCGCGAGTTCCTCGCGAAGGTGCCTGCGGATCCCAGGAGTTCTGCCCATGACGACACATGTGCCGGTCAGCGAGTGGGAGCGCGTCGAGGCGCGCCGGATCTCGACGGGCGGTGTCACGCTGCGCGTTTTCGACCACGGTGACGAGCGGCCGGGCAGGCCCCCGGTCGTGCTCTGTCACGGCTTCCCGGAGCTGGCGTTCTCCTGGCGGCACCAGGTCTTCGCGCTGGCGGGCGCCGGCCACCGGGTCCTGGTGCCCGACATGCGTGGCTACGGAGGGAGTGCACGCCCCGCCGGCATCGAGGCGTACGACATCCTGACGCTCTGCGCGGACCTCGCCGGGGTGCTCGACCACGTGGGCGCGGACGACGCCGTCTTCGTGGGGCACGACTGGGGCGCGAACGTGGTGTGGAACATGGCGCTGGAGCACCCCGAGCGGGTGCGGGCGGTGGCGGGGATGAGCGTGCCCGTGACGCCGCGGGCGCCCGCGCCGCCCCTGCCGATCCTGCGCTCACGCCTGGGGGACGACTTCTACATGGTGTGGTTCCAGGAGCCGGGCGTCGCGGACCGCGCGCTGAGCCGCAATGTGCGCAGGACCCTGGTGACCAGGGAGATCTACTCCGCCGAGTGGGCGGCCCGCCCCGACGAGCAGTTGCCGCCCCCGCGGTGGCTGAGTGAAGAGGAACTCGCCTACTACGTCCACATGTTCGAGGAGACCGGGTTCACCGGCGGCCTCAACTACTACCGCAACCTGGACCGCAACTGGGCGCTCACCGAGCACCTGGAGGGCCGCGTCATCGCGCAGCCCTCGCTCTTCGTCACCGGCTCCAAGGACCCTGTCGCACGGTTCATGCCGGCGGACGGCCTCGGCCGGATGCTCACCGACCAGCGCGGGCACGTCGTCCTCGACGGCGGTGGTCACTGGATCCAGCAGGAGCGGGCCGAGGACGTGAACGCCGCTCTGCTCGGCTTCCTCTCCGCGGTCGGCTGATAGCATCCGCTGCCACCGGTTATGACACGTTCGAACGACAGTGAATGGATCGCAGTGGCTGCCCAGGCCCCGGCCGCGGACGGCGGCCAGAAGCAACCGATCACGCCACGCAGCGCGCGCGGTGTCCGTACCCGCAACGCGCTGATCGCCGCCGCCCGTGCGGTCTTCGAACGCGACGGCTATCTGGACGCCCGGATCACGGACATCTCCAAGGCGGCTCAGGTCGCCTCGGGGTCGTTCTACACGTACTTCAACAGCAAGGAAGAGATCTTCCAGGCGCTCGTCGAGCAGGTACAGGAGGAGATGCTCCACCCGCATCTGCGCGAGCGCACCGGCATCACCGACACCCGCGAACTCATCGACGCCTCCAACCGCGAGTACCTGCGCGCGTACAAGAAGAACGCGCGCCTGATGGCGCTGTTCGAGCAGGTCGCGCAGATCGACGAGCAGTTCATGGCGCTGCGCATCGAGCGCGGCAACGCCTTCGCGCGGCGCAACGCCAAGCTGATCCGCGCCCTCCAGGAGAACGGCGAGGCCGACACGAGCCTCGATCCGCTGGTGACCGCGCACGCCCTGTCCGTGATGGTGAGCCGCATGGCCTACATGGTGTTCGTGCTGGGCCAGCGCATCCCGTACGAGCGGCTGGTCACGACGCTCAACAAGATCTGGGAGAACGGTCTGCGGCTCACGGACCCCGAGCGCCCCGAGCGGATGACCGAAGGGTCCTAGCAGTCCCGCGAGGCCGCCAGCAGGTGGTCCCGGACCAGGGCGACGTGCGGGTTGTCCGAGGAGCCGGGCCGCTGCACGAGGTAGCCGGTGTTGATGGGCGGGTCCTCCGGGTCGTTCAGCAGGACCAGGGTCCCCGAGGCCAGCTCGTCCAGGCACAGGTAGCGGGGCAGCACGCTGAATCCGGCGCCGCCCGCCACGGCCGCCTTGACCGCGCGCAGGTCGGGCATGGTGACGGCGGGCTCGCACACCAGACGCTTGCCGAAGACGTGGCGCCAGTAGCGGCGGACGATCGGCACGTCCTCGGCGTACGCCACCAGGGGCACGCCCCGCAGCGCGGCGGGACCGAGTTCGGTGAGCCGCTCGGCCCCGCCGATGCGCTCCGCCCATGAAGCCGCCGTGACCAGCACGAACTCCTCGTCGGCGAGAGGCACCCAGGTCAGCGCCCGGCCACGGGGGCGGGCCGTGGCGACCACCAGGTCGTGGCGGCCGGTGCGCAGCTCGTCCAGGAGGTCGTCCGTCAGGCCCGTGGTGATCCGCAGCCGCACACCCCGCTCCACGAGCGGCGCGAGGCCGGGCAGCACGCAGTGGGAGAGGAACTCCGCGGGGCCCGCCAGGTGGACGGGCTCCGTCGCGCCGTGGCCGCCGTGGCCCGCGACCTCGGCCAGGGCGTCCAAGGGCTCGACGATCCGCGACGCCAGTTCGTCCGCGAAGGGCGCGGGGGCGGCGCCGCGCGGCAGCCGCTCGAACAGCTCCCGGTCCAGCTGCCGCTCCAGGGAGCGGATCTGCGCGGTGACCGTGGGCTGCGACAGGCCCAGGATGCGGGCGGCGGCCGTGAAGGACCCCGAGCGGTAGACGGCGAGGAAGGTGCGCAGCTGGTTGAGATCCAGCGACGCGGCCCCGTGCTGCGGTGCGGCCGCCTCTGCCCCGCCGGCCTCTGACTTTCCCATACGGGTGAGCCTAAGGCGGCGGGGCGCCCGGAGCAGCCGCACCCGTGGTGGTCCACCTCCACACGGGGGCGGACCGGTCAGGCCTTGCAGGTCCTCGCTCCCACGTGCAGGGCGACCGCCGTGTTGTGGCCGAGCGTGGCGGTGAACCGTCCGGAGGAGTCGACCGTGACGCGCCTGCCGGACTGGACGTCGCAGTAGCCGCCCGCGGGCAGCGAGGTCTGGAAGGTGCGGGTCAGCGCGGAGCCCTCATGGTTGATCGCGACGTACGCCTTGTCGCCGCGGCCGAAGGCGATCTGGTTGCCGCCGTTGTCCCACCAGTCCGTGACGGCCTGGCCGCGCGCGGTGTTGCGGAGGGCGACCATGCCCGAGATCTCACGCCAGGCGTGCTGGCACTTCCAGCCGTCGGAGTAACAGGCCTTCACCGTACCGCCGTTGGGCGGTCCGGCGTCGCGGTCGGAGAACTCGTAACCGGAGTGGACGTCGGGCGCGCCGTAGGGCCAGGCGAGCATGAAGACGTTGGCCAGGGTGTAGTTGGCGCCGTCCTTGTAGCTGAGGGTGTCGCCGCCGCGCTCGGTGTCGTGGTTGTCGACGAAGACGGCGGACTTCCCGGAGGGCAGATAGCCCCAGCCCTCGCCGTAGTTCTTGAGGTAGGCGAGCTTCTCGGCGGTGAAGACACGCTTGAGGTCGCGGGCGTAGCGGAACTCCTGGACGTCTCCGGTGCCGACGTACTCGCTCGGGGAGACCGCCTCGCCCCCGCCGTAGATGGCCTCCTGCTTCCAGTACACGCCCGGGTCGCCGAGCCGTGCCTTGATGGCGGCGAGGTCGGCCGCCGGCATGTGCTTGGCGGCGTCGATGCGGAAGCCGTCGACGCCGAGCGAGCGGAGGTCGTCGAGGTAGGCGGCGACGCGGCCGCGCACGTAGCCCTCGCCGGTGTCCAGGTCGGCGAGGCCGACGAGTTCGCAGTTCTGTACGTTGCCCCGGTTGCCGTAGTCGTTGATCGGCGACCGGCAGTCGTCCATGTCGGCGCCCGAGTAGGTGCCGGGGTAGTCGTACTTCGTGTAGGCCGAGCCGCCCGTGCCGGTGCCGGAGCCCGCCGACATGTGGTTGATCACGGCGTCCGCGACCACCTTGACGCCCGCGGCGTGACAGGTGCCGACCATGCGCTTGAAGGCCGCCCGGTCACCGAGGCGCCCGGCGATCTTGTAGCTGACGGGCTGGTACGAGGTCCACCACTGGCCGCCCTGGATGTGCTCCTGAGGCGGTGACACCTGCACGAACCCGTAACCGGCCGGGCCGAGTTGGTTCTCGCACGCCGTGGCGACCGAGTCGAAGCGCCACTCGAAGAGGACGGCGGTGACGTCCTTGCCGCCGGGCGGGGACGCCTCGGCCTCGGGTGCCGCCGTCGCGAAGAGGCTCCCGAGCACACCGGCCGTCAGGGCGAGTGTGACGGCAAGGGATCTGCGGGCTATGTGCGTCGGGCCTTTCACGGGGCCTCCAGTGGGGGGACGGCGGAACGGGGGGAACGGGCGGAGCGGGGGGCGAGCCGGGCTCGCTCGGAGGGTGCTTGCAGAAAACTTGCCGGTTGAATCTGCAAGAACTTGCGATCGGGACCGTAAGCGGCTTCAAACGCCAGGTCAACCCTTCGCGCACGCTCGACCCTTCACCGCGCGGCGGCGCGTGCGCGGTGGCGGCGTACCGCGTCGCGGTTGGCGCACGGGTGGGAGCAGTAGCGCCTGCGGCCGGTGCGGGAGGTGTCGGCGAAGATGGTGGCGCACTCGGTGACCTCGCACCGCCGCAACCGGTGCATGCCGCGTCCCACCAGGTGCAGCGCGGTGCCGACCGAGATCAACGAGAACAGGAGTGCGCCCAGCGGCAGTTGGTCGTCGCGGTAGTGCAGGTGCCAGCCGTCGCCCGCGTGATCGGTGAGCCGGGGGTGGGCGGTGGACGCGGCCAGCATCCGGTTGGCCAGCGCGGCGCGCTCCCGCTCGTCGGTGGCGTCGACGACCTTCTCCCACGCGTCCAGGGCGGCCAGGGCGTGTGCCAAGTCCGCCGGCCCGACGGGGCGTTCCAGGGACAGTCCGACCGCGCGGCAGCGGTCCGCCAGCTCCTCGGCGCTGGTCGGGCGCCGGTTGCAGAGGTCCGCGGCCAGGTCGACGGCATCTCCGCCGTAAGGGTTGAGGTGCATAAGCCCATTACATCAAGGTGATCCACATGAGACACCCCGACGGACGGCCCGCCACGGGCCGGGCCGGACACACCACTTCCCGCCCTGACCGCCGCCCCGCCGTGCGACAGGCCGTGGCGGACGACCTACCCGAACTCCTGCGCCTGCGCGCGTCATTGTTCGAGGACCTGGGCGGCGACTATTTCAACCCCGCCGCCGCGGGCGACGACTGGCGTCACCACCTCGCCGCGGTCATGAAGGAGCAGCTGACCTCGGACACCGCCACCGCGCGGATCCTCGTCGTGGACGGCGGTTCCGGCCTGGCCGCCTGCGGCATGGGCACCGTCGACCAGTGGTTCCCCGGGCCGCACAACGTCAACGGCCGGGTCGGTCATGTGATCGGCGTGGTCACCGACGTGCCCTACCGGCGGCGCGGGTACAGCCGCGCGATCATGCGGGAGCTGCTCGACTGGTTCCGCGAGCGGGAGGCGTCCCGCGTGGACCTGTACGCCTCACCGGAGGGCGAACCGCTCTACCGCGCCCTGGGCTTCGTCGACCACCCGGACCCCGCGCTCTTCTGGCGGCCTTGAGCGGCTGTGTGTCCGCACCGGTCTCCGCAGGTCTCTGCCGGCCGCCTGGCATGATCACCGCGTGATCAGTGAACCTGGGCGGCCGGGCCGCAAGAGGTACGTCTTGTTCGACGTCGACGGCACGTTGATCGACGCGGTGAGCAACCAGCGCCGGGTGTGGGCGACGTGGGCGGAGCGGTACGGCCTGGACGCTGACGAGGTGTACCGGGTGGCCCTGCGGACACGGCCGATGGAGACGTTCGCCCAGGTCGCCGCGGACCGCGATCCGCGCGAGTGCCTGGCCGTGCTGCACGAGCTGGAGGACGAGGACGTCTGCTGCGGCGTCTACACGGCTTTCGACGGGGCGTCGGAGCTGCTGCGCGATCTGGCGCCGGGGAGCTGGGCGCTGGTGACCTCCAACTACGAGCACCGGGTCCGCGGCCGCTTCCTGCGGACGGGCCTGCCCACGCCGGACGTGATCGTGGACGCGGCCGCGGTGGACGAGGGCAAGCCCTCCCCTGTGCCGTATGCGCGGGCCGCCGCGCGGCTGGGCGCCGAGGCTGAGAACTGCCTGGTCATCGAGGACGCGCCGTCCGGAGTGCGGTCCGGGCTGAGCGCCGGGATGACGGTGTGGGGCGTGAACACCGCTACCGCGGTGGAGGGAGTGCACCGCCACTTCGTCGAGCTGCGCGAGGCGGTTCCGCACATCCTGGCCGCCGTCGAATCCACCGGCTGACTCGACGCTCGGGCTTACTATCGCCGGATGCTTTCGAGGAGGAGTCGACGGTGACCGAACATCTGCTCAGTGGCACGTCCGAGGCGGGGGCGGAGCCGGAAGAAGCGGCGGACCGGCTCGCCGCGATGGTCGCGGACCTGAGGGAACTGGTGGAGTGCGAGTCGTTCTCCTCGGACCTGGAGGCCGTGGCGCGCAGCGCGGACGTCGTGGCGGCGCAGGGGACCCGCCACCTCGGCGCCCCTCCGGAGCGCCTCGTCGTCGACGGGGTGACGCATCTGCGGTGGGCGTTCGGCACGCCTCGGGTCCTGCTCCTCGGCCACCACGACACCGTGTGGCCGATGGGTTCGCTCGCCACTCACCCGTGGTCGCTCGTGGACGGTGTCGCGCGCGGGCCCGGCATCTTCGACATGAAGGCGGGGCTCGTGCAGATCTTCCACGCCCTGGCCTCGCTGCCCTCCCTGGAGGGCGTGTGCGTTCTGATCACCGGGGACGAGGAGGTCGGCTCGGACACCTCGCGGACGCTCATCGAGGAGACGGCGCGGAAGTGCGCGGCGACCTTCGTACTGGAGGCCTCGGCGGACGGAGGCGCGGTGAAAACGGCGCGCAAGGGCACGTCGGCCTACGAGTTGGTGGTGCACGGCAAGGCGGCCCACTCCGGCCTGGAGCCGGAGAAGGGCGTCAACGCCGCGATCGAGGCCGCGCATCTCGTCCTCGCCCTGGAGAGGCTGGGAGCGGAGGCGGACACCGGCGCCCCCGAGGGGTGGCGGACCACGGTGACGCCGACGATGACGTGGGCCGGTTCGACGACCAACACGGTGCCCGCCGAGGCGACGGTCTGTGTCGACGTGCGTGTCCCGACGCTCGCCGCGCAGCAGCGGGTGGACGCCGCGATCCGGGCGCTGAAGGTGACGGTGCCGGGGGCGCGCCTGGAGGTGCGCGGCGGGCCCAGCAGGCCGCCCCTTGAGGAGACGTCGTCCGCCGCGCTGTTCGAGCGGGCACGCGAGATCGCCGGGCGTCAGGGCTGGGGGACGCTGGGATCGGCGGCGGTCGGCGGAGCGTCCGACGGGAACTTCACCGGTGGTGTCGGCTGTCCGACGCTGGACGGGCTGGGCGCCGTCGGCGGCGGGGCGCACGCCGATCACGAGCATGTGATCGTCGCCGAGATGGTCCCCCGGTCCCGGCTGCTCGCCGCCCTCGTCGAGGAGACCGCCCGGTGAGCCCGCTCTTTCGGTCCGCAGGTAAACGAACTGGGCGAACCGACCGCCGGTGGACGCGCCGTTCGGGCGGGTCTTAGGCGGCCACCACGCCCGGCGACTCGCCGCCCCCATCGGCCACCGCTCCCTACGCCTCGCCGCCCCCATCGTCGCAGAAACCGCCCGGTGAGCCCCCAAGCGGTCCGCAAGGTGCACGCACCGGACGAACCGGCCGCCAGTGGACACGCCGTTCGGGCGGGTCTTAGGCGGCCACCACGCCCGGCGACTCGCCACCCCCATCGGCCACCGCTCCCTACGCCTCGCCGCCCCCATCGTCGCAGAAACCGCCCGGTGAGCCCCCAAGCGGTCCGCAAGGTGCACGCACCGGACGAACCGGCCGCCAGTGGACACGCCGTTCGGGCGGGTCTTAGGCGGCCACCACGCCCGGCGACTCGCCACCCCCATCGGCCACCGCGCCCTGCGCCTCGCCGGTACGGACCGACCAGGTGCGGGCGCTCTCGCACGCCGGGGGCCACGTCACGGGCGGCCTTCGCCGACGGCCGCCCGGTCGGCGCGTCCGTCGCCTTCTTCGTGGCCCCCGCCGGACAGACGCTGCAACTCCCACGTCACCGGGGCCCTGCCCGGGGACGCGGCGGGCCTCGCCCTCAAGCGGCACCAGCGGCACCAGCGGCACACCCTGAATCCCCGGAAAATCATGTGCGAATCGGCATTCCGCTTGACACGCTGGCGTCATGAACTCTCCGCACGATCCCGCCCCCGGCTCCTCCGTCACTCCCCGGGGAGGGGACTGGGTCACCACGCCCATCACGCCTGCCCTCGCGAAGGACCTGCTGCGCGGCGCGCTCGACGTGGAGCGCACCGAGCACGGCGTCCTGCCGCACCGGCTGCCCGCACGGGCCCGCGCCCAGTGCGGCGACGAGCAGTTGGCCAGGGCCGAGTCCCAGCCCTCCGGCGTACGGCTGGCCTTCCGTACGGGCGCCACCACCGTCGAACTGGACGCGCTCCGTACGAAGATGGGCTATCGGGGCGCACCGCCGCGCCCCGACGGTGTGTACGACCTGCTCGTCGACGGCGTCCTCACCCGGCAGGCCGGTGTGCACGGCGGCAATGTCCTGATGATGGACATGACCACCGGTACGACGGAGACCGTGCCCGGGCCGGTCGGCACCGTCCGTTTCGCCGGCCTGCCCGACCGGGTGAAGGACGTCGAGATCTGGCTGCCGCACAACGAGATCACCGAGCTGGTCACCCTGCGTACCGACGCCCCCGTGGAGCCGGTCCCCGACCGGGGCCGCAAGGTGTGGCTGCACCACGGCAGTTCCATCAGCCACGGCTCCGACGCGGCGAGCCCCACGGCCATCTGGCCCGCGCGCGCCGCGTCCCTCGGCGGTGTGGACCTGGTCAACCTCGGCCTGGGCGGCAGCGCCCTGCTCGACCCGTTCACCGCGCGCGCCCTGCGTGACACCGCCGCCGACCTGATCAGCGTCAAGATCGGCATCAACATCGTCAACGCCGACCTGATGCGTCTGCGCGCCTTCGGTCCCGCGGTGCACGGCTTCCTCGACACGATCCGCGAGGGGCACCCGACCACCCCGCTGCTGGTCGTCTCGCCCATCCTGTGCCCCATCCACGAGGACACCCCCGGCCCCTGCGCCCCGGACTTCGGCAACATGAGCGAGGGACGGCTCCGGTTCGTGGCCATGGGCGACCCCGCCGAGCGCGCCGCAGGGAAGCTGACGCTGAACGTGATCAGGGACGAGCTGTCCCGCATCGTGAAGCAGCGCGCCGCCGACGACGCGCATCTCCACTACCTCGACGGCCGCGACCTCTACGGCCAGGCTGACTACGCCGAGCTGCCGCTGCCGGACGAGCTCCACCCCGACGCCGCGACCCACCGCCTCATGGGCGAGCGCTTCGCGGCCCTGGCCTTCGGCTCGGGCGGGCCGTTCGCCTCGGGAACCCACCGCTGAGTCCGGGCCGGGCGGGCGGCCCGCCGGCCGCCGCCACGCCCGGCCCCGGCACCCCGTTTCACTCCCCGTCCGTGCGCGCCATACGGGACAGCAGCGCGTGCAGGGTGTCCCGCTCCCGCGGGGCGAGTGGGGCAAGGAGTTCGGCGGTCACGCCGCGCGCCACCTCGTCGGAGTCGCGCAGGAAGTCGCGGCCCGCCGGGGCGAGGGCGACGATGCGGCGGCGGCGGTCGTCGGGAGCGGGGCGGCGCTCCACGAAGCCGAGGCGTTCCAGGTCGTCGACCAGGCCGACGATCGCGCTCGGGTCATAACCGAGCCGCCGGCTCAACTCGCGCTGGGCGGCGCCCTCGACGGTGGCCAGGTAGCGCAGCAGCGCGTAATGGCGCAGGCGCAGGCCCGACCTTTCGAGCGCCGCGTTGAAGAGCTGTCCCGAGCGCAGGCCGAGCCGGTAGAGCAGGTAGCCCGCGTCGGCGTGCAGTCCCCGCATCCAGGGGGCGCCCTCGTCGACGGAGCCTTCCTCCACGGGTTCGGCGGTCGTCTTGCGGCTGGTCATGAGGGGCGCTCTCCCTGTTCGGTGCTTCGCGGTTCGGTGCTTCGCGGTTCGGTGCTTCGCGGTTCGGTGCTTCGCGGTTCGGTGCTTCGCGGGTACGTGCGGCGATGGTGGCCCGCCGCCCCAGCATGCCGTAACACCGGTGTCGACAACAACCATTGACGACAACAATGGTTTGTCTTAGCTTCCTTCCAAGACGTCCTCCAACCTCCCCCCTGCGTGACGTCTCCAGCCTCTCCCGCCCATCGAAGGGATACCGCCATGCCCGAAACATCCCCTGTGGACATCAGCGGCAAGGTCGCCGTCGTCACCGGGTCAGGGCGCGGCCTCGGCCTCGCCTATGCCTCCGCTCTCGCTCGCGCCGGGGCCGCCGTGGTCGTCAACGACGTCGACGAGGCGGCCGCCGAGCGTGCCGTCAAGAGCATCACCGAGGCCGGTGGCCGCGCCGTCGCGGAGTGCGTCGCCGTCGGGACGAGCGAGGCCGCCGACCGGCTGGTCGGCCGCGCGGTCGAGGAGTTCGGGCGCCTGGATGTGATGGTGACCAACGCCGGGATCCTCCGCGACCGGGTGCTGTGGAAGATGTCCGACGAGGACTTCGACACGGTCGTCACGACGCATCTGCGCGGCACGTTCACCTGCGCCCGCGCGGCCGCCGTGCGGATGCGGGAGCAGGGCGAGGGCGGCCGGCTGATCCTGGTCGGCTCGCCCGCCGGGCAGCGCGGCAACTTCGGGCAGACCAACTACGCCGCCGCCAAGGCCGGCATCGCCGCCATGGCCCGCACCTGGTCCATGGAGCTGGCCCGGGCGGGCATCACCGTCAACGCGATCGTGCCGGTCGCCGCGACCGCGATGACCGAGACGATCCCCGCCTTCGCGCCCTACGTCGAGGCGATGCGGGAAGGCCGGCCGCTGCCGGACTTCCTCCGCAAGGGCGAGGGGTTCGGCACGGCGGAGGACTGCGCCGCGCTCGTCCCCTTCCTGGCCTCCGAGGCGGCAGCCGACGTGACCGGGCAGTGCGTGGGCATCGGCGGCGACCGCCTCACCCTGTGGTCGCACCCCCACGAGGTCTCCGTCGCGTACGCCGACGGCGGCTGGACTCCGGAGTCCATCGCCGCCGTCTGGCACACCTCCGTGGGCAGCGCCCCGGAGACGGTCGGCGTCCCCGCGCCCAAGTCGCACGAGGCGTGAGCGCGTTGGACCTCTCCGAGCTGACCGCGATCGACGTCCACACCCACGCGGAGGTCTCCTCGCGGGGCCACACCTCGCTCGCCGCGGATCTCGACGCCGCCTCCAGCGCGTACTTCAAGGTCGAGGGACGTACGCGCAAACCGACCCTGGAGGAGATGGCCGCCTACTACCGCGAGCGCAAGATGGCCGCCGTCGTCTTCACCGTGGACGCCGAGTCCGCCACCGGCACGCCCCCCGTACCCAACGAGGAGGTGGCCGAGGCCGCCGCCGCGCACCCGGACGTGTTCATCCCGTTCGCCTCCGTCGATCCGTTCCGCGGCAAGGCGGGTGTGCGCCAGGCGCGCAGGCTCGTGGAGGAGTACGGCGTCAAGGGCTTCAAGTTCCACCCGAGCATCCAGGGATTCTTCCCCAACGACCGTGCGACCGCCTACGAGTTGTACGAGGTGGTCGAGGAGACCGGCTGCGTCGCCCTCTTCCACACCGGGCAGACCGGCATCGGCGCGGGCGTGCCCGGGGGCGGCGGGATCCGGCTGAAGTACTCGAACCCCCTGCACGTCGACGACGTGGCCGCCGACTTCCCCCATCTGAAGATCATCCTCGCGCACCCGTCGTTCCCCTGGCAGGACGAGGCGCTCGCCGTGGCCACGCACAAACCGGGCGTGCACATCGACCTCTCCGGCTGGTCACCGAAGTACTTCCCGCCCCAACTCGTGCACTACGCCAACACGTTGCTGAAGGACAAGGTGCTCTTCGGCTCCGACTTCCCCGTCCTCACACCCGACCGCTGGCTCGCCGACTTCGAGCAGCTCCCGATCAAGGACGAGGTCCGCCCCAAGATCCTCAAGGAGAACGCCGCCCGCCTGCTCGGGCTCGAATAGAGGGGGCGCCATGCGCAACGAAGGACTCGGTTCCTGGCCCGCGCGCCGGGCCCGCAAGACCCCGCACCGCACCGCCCTGGCCCACAAGGGCCAAGCCGTCACCTACGCCGGCCTGCACTCCCGCACGCTGCGCCTCGCGCACGCGCTGCGCGCCCGCGGTGTCCGGCGCGGGGACCGGGTCGCCCACCTCGGGCCGAACCACCCGGCCTTCCTGGAGACCTTCTTCGCCGCGGGTGCGCTCGGCGCGGTGTTCGTCCCGCTCAACACCCGGCTGAGCGGTCCCGAGATCGCCTACCAGCTGGCCGACGCGGGCGCCGGCACCCTGATCCACTCCCCCGCGCACACCGCCCTGGTCACCGCACTGCGAGAGGCGGGACAGACTCCTTCGCCGGGATGCGTCGTCGAAGTGGGGCCGGAGTACGAGGCGTTGATCGCGGAATCCGTCGAGGAGCCGCTGGACGAGGCGGTCGGCCCGGACGACGTCTGCCTGCTGATGTACACCTCCGGCACAACGGGTCGGCCCAAGGGCGCCATGCTCACCCACGCCAACCTCACCTGGAACGCCGTCAACGTCCTGGTCGACGCCGACCTCGCCGCCGGCACAGTCGCGCTGGTCTGCGCCCCGCTGTTCCATGCGGCGGCGCTCGGCATGCTCGCCCTGCCCGTGTTCCTCAAGGGCGGCACCTGCGTCCTCGTGGAGTCGTTCGACCCGGCTCAGACCCTCGACCTCGTGGAAGAGCACGGTGTGAGCGTCATGTTCGGGGTGCCCACGATGTACGAACGCCTCACCCGGGAGGCCCGCTGGGACGCGGCCGACCTGTCCTCGCTGCGCATCCTGATGTGCGGCGGCGCGCCCGTGCCGACGCCCCTCATCGAGGTGTACGCGCGGCGCGGCCTGGCCTTCCAGCAGGGCTACGGCATGACGGAGACCTCCCCCGGCGCCCTCTACCTCGACGCCGAGCACGCGGCGCGCAAGGCGGGCACGGCCGGGGTGCCGCACTTCTTCACCGACGTCCGTGTCGTACGCCCCGACCTCACCCCGGCAGCGGCCGGGGAGACCGGCGAAGTGCTCGTGCGCGGGCCCCATGTCATGGCCGGGTACTGGCAGTTGCCGGACGAGACGGCCGCCGCGTTCGCCGACGGCTGGTTCCGCACGGGTGACGCGGCGCGGGTGGACGCGGACGGTTTCGTCACCATCGCCGACCGCCTCAAGGACATGATCATCTCCGGCGGCGAGAACGTGTATCCCGCCGAGGTCGAGAGCGCCCTGCTCGGCCACCCCGACATCCTGGAGTGCGCCGTCATCGGCGTGCCCGACGCGCGGTGGGGCGAGGCGCCGCGCGCCGTCGCCGTGCGCCGCGAGGGCGCGACGGCCACCGCCGAGGAGGTGCTCGGCTTCCTGGCCGGCCGTCTCGCCAAGTACAAGATCCCCGCGTCGCTGGTGTTCGTACGCGAACTGCCGCGCACCGCCTCGGGGAAGCTCCACAAGCCCAGCCTGCGCCGCGAGCACGGCGGCGCGCCCACCGACCAAGGAGTGCCCCAATGAGCCGTACTGTCCAGGGACTTGACGAACTGTTCGCCCTCGCCGGAAGCGAACTGGGCGTCACCGGATGGCTGGAGGCCGGGCAGGACCGCATCGACACCTTCGCCGACGCGACCGACGACCACCAGTGGATCCACACCGACCCCGAGAAGGCCGCGCGGGGGCCGTTCGGGGCGCCGATCGCGCACGGCTACCTCACCCTCTCCCTCTTCATCCCGCTCTTCACCGACCTCCTCGACGTCCAGGGCGTCACCACGAAGGTCAACTACGGCCTGGACAAGGTGCGTTTCCCCGCCCCCGTGAAGGCCGGTTCCCGGATACGGCTGCGCGCCACGCTGGCCTCCGTCGACGAGGTGCGGGGCGGGGCGCAGATCGCCGTGGACGGCACGATCGAGATCGAGGGCGGCGACAAGCCCGCGTGCGTCCTGCGGAGCCTGTCCCGCTTCTACGCGTAAGGAGCCCGCCATGTCGCACCCACCCGGCACGACGGCGAACCCCGGGACCAGAGCCGACGCGGCGCCCGGACAGCTGCGCCGCGTCGCGCTGTCCGGACTGCTCGGCACGGCCGTGGAGTTCTACGACTTCCTGGTCTACGGCACCGTCGCCGCGCTCGTCTTCGGCGACCTCTTCTTCCCCGAGGCCGAACCGGCGGTGGGCACCGTGGCCGCCTTCGGCACCTTCGCCGCGGGCTATCTCGCCCGCCCGCTCGGCGGCATCGTCTTCGGCCATTTCGGCGACCGGCTCGGCCGCAAGTCGATGATGCTCCTGACGATGGTCCTGATGGGCACCGGCAGCTTCCTCATCGGACTGCTGCCCACCTACGACGCGATCGGTGTCTGGGCCCCCGTCCTGCTCGTCCTGCTCCGCATCGTGCAGGGCATCGCGATCGGCGGCGAGTGGGGCGGCGCGACACTCATGGTCGCCGAGCACGCCGGTGATCGGCCGCGCGGCCTGTGGACCAGCTTCACCCAGCTCGGCGCCCCGCTCGGCACGGTGCTCTCCACCGGGGTCGTCGCGCTCGTGAGCACGCTGCCCGACGACGACTTCCGCGCCTGGGGCTGGCGGGTGCCGTTCCTGCTCTCGCTCGTGCTGCTCGGCGCCGGACTCTACGTACGCCTGAAGGTCGCCGAAAGTCCGCTCTTCGCCTCGCTGTCCGAGCGGCGGGAGCGGGCGCGGGTGCCGCTGCTCGACGTGCTGCGCGCGCCGCGGCCGGTGCTGCTCGCCTCGGCGGTCGGCATCGGCCCGTTCACCGCGCAGGCGCTGATGACCAGCTTCATGATCTCGTACGCCGTCGATGAGGGGTACGGCCGCCAGCAGGTGCTCATCGGCGTCACCGTCGCCTCGTGCGTGGCTCTCGTGGTGCTGCCCTGCGCGAACCATCTCTCGGACCGGTTCGGCGCCGGCCCGTCGTCCTGGCCGGGGCGCTGCTCTCGGCGGCCACCGCCTTCCCGGTCTTCGCGCTCGTGGACAGCCACCGGCCCGGGCTGCTGATCCTGGCCTGCGTGATCGGGCACGGCATCGCCCAATCCGTGATGTACGGGCCGCTGGGCGCCCTGTTCAGCGAGATGTTCCCGACCCGGGTGCGCTACACCGGCGCCTCGCTCGGCTACCAGACCGCGACGCTGCTCGGCGCCGGCCTCTCGCCGCTGATCGCCGGCGCGCTGCTGGCCGCGCACCACTCCAGTGACTCCGTCGCCCTGTTGCTCACGGCCGGGAGCGCGATCACCGCGCTCGCCGTCTGGCGGGTCAAGGAGACCAGCGACCGGAACCTCGCCGCCCAAGGAGAATCCCCGTGACCCGCACCGCCCGCCGCCCCGTGACCGCACTCGCCGCGCTGCTCCTCCTCCTGGCCCCGGCCCCGGCCTCCGCCGCCGAACCCGCTCCCCGCCATCTGGAAGGCACCCTGCCGTCCGGCGCCACGTACGTGATCGACACCCCGGCCCACTGGAACGGCACCGTGCTGCTCTTCAGCCACGGCTACCGCCCCGAAGGCACCCCGAACCCGGCCGTCAACGCCCCCGACGAGCCCACCAAGAAGCTGCTCCTGAAGGAGGGGTACGCGCTCGTCGGCTCCTCCTACGCGAAGGACGGCTGGGCGGTGGAGCAGGCGGTGCCCGATCAGCTGGCCGCCCTGGACACCTTCACGGGGAAGATCGGCGAGGCGCGGCGGACCCTCGCCTGGGGCCAGTCGCTGGGCGGGCTCGTCACCACGGCGATCGCCGAGCGCCACCCGCGGCGTATCGACGGCTCACTGTCCCTGTGCGGCCTCGTGCACGGCGGCGTCGCCAACTGGAACTCCACGCTGGACGCCACGTTCGCGCTCCGCACGCTGCTCGGGCCCGGCTCCGGCATCCGGCTGACCGGCTTCGAGGACACCGCCGACGCCACGGCCTCCGGCGAACGGCTCGGCGCCTCCCTCAAGGCGGCGCAGCGCACGGCTCCCGGGCGGGCCCGGATCGCGCTCGCCGCCGCGCTGCACGCCATCCCCGGCTGGAACGACCCGGCCACCCCTCGGCCCGCCCCCGACGACCACGCTTCCCGGCAGGCGAACCAGTACACGGCGCTGCGCGGCCTGGTGGCACAGCCCGGCTTCGTCTGGCGGGCGGAGGCCGAGCGCCGCGCGGGCGGCAACATGTCGTGGAACACGGGTGTCGACTACACGGCGATGCTCGCCCGCTCCGCCGCCTACAAGGAGGTCAAGTCCCTCTACAAGTCGGCGGGGCTGTCGCTCGGCGCCGACCTGCGCGCGCTCGCCGAGGAACCCAGGGTCGGCGCCGACCCGGGCGCGGTGCGCTACATGGTGGACCACGCCGCGCCCTCCGGCCGGCTCCGCAAGCCGCAGCTCGACGTGCACACGACCGGTGACGCGCTCGTGCCCGCCGAGGTCGAGAGCGCCTACCGCCGTGCGGTGAATCGAGCGGGCCGCGCTCCTCTCCTGCGCCAGGCGTACACCGACAACGCCGGTCACTGCACGTTCAGCCCGGCGGAGCGGCTCGGCGCACTGCACACGGTCGAGGGGCGGGTCGGTACGGGAAGCTGGGGCGACACGTCACCGGACGCCCTCAACTCCCGTGCGCGGGACGCGGATCCGACCACACCGGCCCGCTACACGTCGTACCGGCCCGGCCCGTACCCGCGCCCCTACAGCTGACCCCGGCCGTTGCTACGCGTCGGCCGGGCGGCGCGGCTCGCGCCACATCGTCCACAGCTGCGGTCCGCCGCCCGGCAGCCGCAGCTCGTCGCGCACGGCGAAGCCGAAGTGCTCGTAGACCGGGAGGTTCTCCGGCTTGGAGGACTCCAGGTGGACGGGCATGCCGGCCACGTCCGCCTGGGCGAGCCCCGAACGCAGCAGGGCGGCTCCCTGCCCCTGGCCCCGCACGGCCGGGTCGGCGCCGATGAGCGCCAGCGACCAGTGCGCCTCCTCGGGCGTGTGCTTGGCTGCCGTCTCGACGGCGCCTGCGAACAGCTCCGCCCGGTCGCCGAGGAGGTTGGTGAGCTCCTGGATGGTCTCCTCGTCGGGGACAGCCTTCTCCTGCGCCTGAGCGGGCACCCAGAACGCGGCGGCGGCGTCGGTGCGTTCGCACACGCCGTGCCGCACGTACTGGCGGGTGAAGATCGTGGCGAAGTAACGGCCGAGCGACGCTTCCCGGGTGGCCTCGTCGGGGAAGAGCCAGCGCATCATCGGGTCGTCGTCGAAGGCGCGGGCGAGGGTGGTGCCGACCTCGGAGGCATCGTCGGGTGTCGCCGTCTTCGGCGTGTGCGACATTGGCATACGGGTCATTCTGCACCCGGTGATCTTCGTTGCCGACCCGGGGTACTGGTTGAACTGCCGTGGACTGGGGCTCCGTTGTCGCTCAGCCGTTGGGGAGGATGACCGCGCGGCCGTGGACGCGGCCTTCGTGCAGGTGCTCGTACGCCGTGGGGGCGTCGTCCATGGCGTACGTCTGGACGTGTACGTCGATGGCGCCGGCGCGGGCGAGGTCCAGGACCTCCGTCAGCTCCGCCCGGCTGCCCCAGTACGGGGAGCGGACCGCCACGTTGTAGGCGGTCGTGCCGAAGCCCACGGACGCGGCGCCGCCGCCGATGCCGACGATCGTGACGTCCGCCTCCACCGCGGCGCAGGCGGTCGCCGTGGTGACGGTGGGCGGTGCGCCGACGAAGTCGAACACCGCCTGGGCGCCGAGACCGCCGGTCAGTTCGCGGACCGCTGCCGCCGCGTGCCGGTCCGACAGGACGGCGTCATGGGCGCCGACCTCGTGGGCCAGCCGCAGCTTCTCGTCGGTGACGTCCAGTGCGATGACCCGCGCCGGGGTGAGCGCGCGCAGCAGTTGGATGGCGACGTGACCGAGGCCGCCCGTGCCGATGACCACGGCCGTGCTGCCCGGGGTCAGCTTGGGCAGCGACGTCTTGATGGCGTGGTACGGCGTGAGGCCGGCGTCGGTGAGCGGCACGGCGGTGACGGGATCGAGGGCGCCGAGGGGGACGAGGTGCCGGGGGTCGTCCACGATCATGTACTCGGCGATGGCGCCGGGCGCTCCGAGGCCGGGCGGGCGGATGCCCAGCCCGGCGGCGCGCGTGCAGTAGTTCTCCTTGCCCTGCGCGCACATCAGGCAGGTCCCGCAGCCCCACGGGCCGTAGACGGCGACGGAGTCACCGAGCGCGAGACCGGTGACGCCCTCGCCCAGCGCGGCGACGGTGCCCGCGCCCTCGTGGCCGAGGGTCACCGGCAGGGGGAAGCCCAGTGCCTCGTCCGGCCGGCTCATCACCGCGATGTCGGAGTGGCAGACGCCCGCCGCCGTGATCTTGAGGAGGACCTGGCCCGGGCCGGGCTCGGGGCGCGGGAGGGTGACCACCTCGGGCGCGGTGCCGGAACCGGCGTACTGCAGAGCCCTCATCCCGGCGGGCAGCGAGGGGAGTTGTTGTTGCGCTGACACGTGTGTGCCTCCTGTCTTCGGCGGGTGTCTTCAGCGGGTGTCTTCAGCGGGCGGCGTATCCGCCGTCGACCAGGTGGTAGCTGCCGTTGATGAACGACGCGCGGTCGGAGAGCAGGAAGAGTGTCAGCTCCGCGACCTCTTCGGCGGTGCCGAGGCGGCCCTGCGGGTGGAGCGCGACCAGCCGCTCCCGTTGGATGGTGTCGCCCTTGAGCAGCGGGGTGTCGATGAAACCGGGGGCGACGGCGTTGACCCGTACGCCCCGCGCCGCGTACTCCACGGCGGTGGTCTTGGTCAGGCCGACGACCGCGTGCTTGGCGGCGGCGTAGGCGGACGAGCCTCCGAAGCCGTTCGTACCGAGGATCGAGGACATGTTGACGACCGCGCCGCCGCCCGCGGCGAGGATCTGCGGCAGCTCGAAGCGCAGGGAGTAGAAGACGCCGTTGAGGTTCGTGTCGATCACCCGCTGCCAGTCGGTGACCCCGTACTCGCCGGTCGGGGCGGAGGCTCCGGCGATCCCGGCGTTGTTGACGGCCAAGTGCAGCGCGCCGAAGGTCTCTGCGCCGAAGTCGACGGCGCGGCGCACGGAGTCGGGGTCGGTGACGTCGACGTGCACGGCGGCGGCCCGGCCGCCGGCGTCGGTGAGCGCCCGGGCGGCGTCGCTCGCCCCTTGCTCGTTGTGGTCGGCGACGACGACCGCGGCCCCGGCCTCGGCGAGGCGGCGGGCGATCTCCAGGCCGATGCCGGAGGCGGCGCCGGTGACGAGGGCGGTCCTGCCGGCGAACTCCTGCGGGGCGGGGTGACCGGTGCCGGTGTCGACGTGGGTGTGGGCGTCAGTGTCGGTGTCGGCGTGGGTGCTGAGGCTGGTGGTCATGGTGGTGCCTGGTTTCACTTGGTGGTGGTGCCGGGTGTGCTGGGTGCGGGCTCGTCGGCCAGGGCCGTGAACGCCGCGTCGATGAGGTGCGGGAGGGGGGCGGGCTCGCCGGGCGCGATCCAGAACCGCACGGCCGTGCCGAACGCCCCCACCGCCAGCGAGACGGCCAGCGCGGGCCGCAGATCGCGTTCGGCGTCCAGACCGAGCCGCCGGGCGACGATGGCCACGGACTCGCTCTGGGCCTCGTCCTGTACGCGCAGATACGCGGGGAGCAGCGAGGGCTCCGCGTGGAGCAGCCGCAGCAGGTCGCGCGAGCGCGGTAGGCGCTGCCAGGCGGTCGGCTCGTCGTCCAGCCAGCGGCGCAGGGCCCGGTGGTAGGCCGTGAGGGGGTTCTCCGCCGCGGGGCGGGCGGTGAGTGCGGTGTTGATCCGCGCGTAGTCGGCGCGCAAGGCGTCGACGACGGCGTCCTCCTTGCCGGAGAAGTACCGGGAGAAGGTGCGGCGGGAGACGTCGGCGCGTTCACTGATCGTCTCGACGGTCACCTGGTCGAGTCCGCGGTCGAGCACGAGGTCCACGGCGGCGTTGGCCATGGCCGCCCGGCTCTCCTGGACCTTGCGGGTCCGTCGGCCCGCTGTCTGCCGGTCCGCTGTCTGCCGGTCCCCTGTCGCGCTCATGTCTACGACCGTACTCCACAAACTGTCCCAGTGGGACACTTGGCTCACTGGGACACGTCGGGTGTGCCGCTCGCGGGAGACAGCCGGCCGCCCGTGATGGGACGCGAAGGGAGCGAACGACGAAACGGGACCTTCGCCGAAGCGGGTCCCGTTCGATCGCGGCGGACCGCTGGAAGCGCCGAACGGCGCTCAGCCGGTCCAAGGCCGGGGTCCGGCCCCGGGGCTTCCCCGGGGCCGGACCGCCGCCTGTTCAGTGGTTCTTACACTTGTTGTCGCTGGCCGGGTTGAGGAGCGCGATGATGTCGATGGTGTTGCCGCAGACGTTGAGATCGGCGTCGACCGGCACCTGAACGGCGTTGCCGGAGACGATGCCCGGGCTGTCGTGGACATGCCCCGTGGCGGAGGGGCCGTCGTCGGCGAGGGCGTGGCCCGCACCGCCGACCACGGCACTGGCGGCTATCAGGAAGGCGACGCTGAGGGTACGGACACGCATGGCGTGATCTCCTCGGTGTAGGAAAAGCGATCGCTGTCCAGCAGATAGCCCACAGCCCGTTCCCGCGACCGCTCACCGCCGTTCGGGCGACACGCGGGTGGACCGGAGGGCTCACCGACGACGACGGTCCCTGCCGCGTCGCCCCCCCCGCTCACTGATCCAGCGCGGTGAGCCTACTGTGCCGGCGCCGCGTCCCCGCGGCCGAACGCGGCGGCCGCCGCTGTCGCCGCTCGCTCGATCCTCGCGTGGTGGGCCTCCCGGAACGCGGCGTCGTGCTGCGGGGTGGCGTAGTCGGCGCTCGTCCCTGTCGAGCCGTCGAGCTGTTCGCGCAGGATGTCGGCGTGTCCGACGTGCCGGCCGGTCTCGGTGAGCACGTGGACCAGGACGTTGAACAGCCTCACGTCGGTCCGCGGCCACCAGGGCACATGGCCGGGAGAGTCGAGGGTCAGGGCGGCGATCGTCGCATCCGAGTGTTCCCAGACGCGACGGTAGCGGCCGATGATCTCCTCCCTCGCCTCGTGCTCGGTCACCCACAGGTCGGCGCCGCGTTCCCCGACGTCGTCCCAGCGGGGCAGGGGTTCGGGGAACGGCCGGTCGAAGACCTCGCCGAGGTATCTCGCCTCCCAGGTCGACAGATGCTTGACGAGGCCGAGGAGGTTGGTCCCCGTCACGGTCAGGGGGCGGCGTATGTCGTACTCGCCGAGCCCGTCGAGTTTCCACAGCATCGCCTTGCGCATCTCTCGCAGGTCGCCGTGCACGTACTCTTTCACGAGGTCATCGATCATGGGGCACGACGCTGTCACGCGCCGCCCGCGGACTCAAGGGTGTCATCGGCGGCCGCCATCTGTGGCGCAGGCCAGGAGGGGCCCCCGTCTCACTCCGGGTCGATGAAGAACTCCTGGGACAGGGCCGCCGTACACGACTGACGCATGGCCTCGATGCCCTCCGCCGTGCCGCCGCCCACCATGCCCAGACACTGGCCCGTCGCCGCCTCCCGGATGCGGAAGCCGCCCGGCGCCGGGGTCTCGACCGGTTCGACCAGGAACACGCCGGCGGAGCCGCAGGCGTCCCACGGTTCGGGCATGCCGGGGACCGGACCCCCGTTCATGACGGTCAGACAGCCGACGCCGAATTCGGGGTGGTGCCACTGGATGCGGTAGCGGCCGGTGCCGACCTCTTCGAGGTAGGTGCGCGGCGGGACGGCCTGGGCGCACGCACGCTGCACGGCGACGGCGCTGGGGAGGGCGCCGGCGGAGGGGCTGGAGTTCTCCACCGCCACGCACTTGCCGCTGTAGACATTCAGGATCTGGTACGAACCGCCGCCCAGGGGCGACGACTTCAGCGTCCACAGCGCGTTCTCGCGCCCCGCGCAGCGGCGCTGTGTGATCACCTCGCCCTCGGTGGCGGTGCCCACTTCGAGGCACATGCCGCTGTGGGTGGAGACGATGTTGATGTTCTGCTCCGCGGTCGAGGCCGCGCTCGCCGTTCCCGCGCGCCCATCAGGGTGAGGGGGAGGGCGAAGGCGGCGAGCAGGGCGGCGGAGCGGGAGCGCGGACGTCTGTGACCTGGTCTTCGCATGGGTGTGACCTGGTCTTCGCATGGGCCGGAGCCTCGCACGGCGGGCTGACGTGGACCTGACGAGTAATCGTTTGTCAGCAACATGTCAGTCGGCGCGGTCACCATCGGCCCCGTACCGCCGGAGACAGCCGGAGACAGCCGGATCGGTCGACCGAGACGAGGGGTGGACGCGCCATGAGTGGAAGACCCAGGGGCCGGCTGCGTCGGCTTCGCGCGGCAGTGGGCCCACTGGCCGCCGCCGTGCTGGTGTGCGGAGCGCTCACCGCGCCCGCCTCCGCGGCGTCCACCGCGGATCCGGCGTGCTGGCTGCGCCCCAGCGAGCCGCACGTGGACTGGACCGGGATGAACTTCACCGGGGACATGTGGTGCGACCTCACCCCCGGCTCGGTGCGCATCCAGTCACGCTCGACCAGCCCGGTGGTGGGCAAGATGCTCTTCAGTCCCCGCTGGTTCGTGTGCTGGAAGGAGGGCTCCGACTACATGGGCAACAACATCTGGTACTACACCCAGGGCGACCAGGTCGTTTCCTCCCCCACCGTCAAGGCGTGGGGCTACATGCCGGCGGTCGCGGTCAAGGCACCTCAGCACCCGTTCCCGGGCCTCACCCAGTGCCCCTGGTCGTGATGGCCGCCGTCCCATCGCCGCTCCACCCCGCTCCTCCCCATCTCCCTCCCCCTCCTGCTTCTCTCCTCCCTCTTTCGCCCCTTCCGGCACATGACGAGCCATCAGGAGTACGTCGTGAACAGGAGACCGTTCCTCCCTCGCATCTCGCCCCGCGCGGCCGCCGTCGCCGCGGCCCTCGGCGCGCTGCTGTGCCTGCCGTTGTCGGCCGCTCCCGCGAGCGCAGGTGAGCGGGCCACCTGTTCCCTTCAGGAAGGCCTCGATCTGCGCGACACCATCGGCAACGCGTTCACCAAGGCGCTGTACTGCGACAACCTTCCGTCGGACGTGTACGGCAGGCCCTCCTTCGACGCCCCGATCACCGGATGGCTGCGTCTGACGCCGTCCTGGTTCACCTGCTACACCATCGGGCCGAGGGACACCCAGGGCAACAACGTCTGGTACTACACCCAGGGCGACCAGGTGGGCGAGCTGCCCCGCATCAAGGGCTGGGGCAACGTTCCGGCGGAGGTCGTCAAGATCCCCTCCACCATGTCGCACCCCGTCGCCGGACTGCCGCGCTGCCCCTGGTACTAGCCGCCCCTGGCGCCAACAGCCGCCCCCCGGCCTGACAGGCACCGCCGCACCGCCGCACCGCCCGGCACGGCCCGCCCGAGCCAGTCCAGTCCAGTCCCAGCAGGCGCCCCCCGGGCGCGAGGAGGAGACCCGATGAAGACCGGACGCACGATCCGTACGGCCGCCGCGGTGGCCGTGGCCGCCGCCGCTCTGGCGATGTCCGCCACAGGCCCCGCCACCGCCCGCGCGCCGCTCAGCTCGGCGGGCACCGAGTGGCGTCTGTGCATGTACCTGGGCGGACACACCACCCTCCAGATGGGCAGCACTGGAGAGGGCGTACGGCACCTCCAGTGCATCCTCAACGAGGTCTACCGCTACGTGAACGTCCCCATGAACGGCGTCTTCGAAGAGGTCACCAAGGCATCGGTCGAACACCTGCAACGGCAGTTCGCCCTGCCCGTCACGGGCGTCGTCGACGCCGCCACCTGGGGCGCGCTACATCCCTGAGCGACGCGCCGCACGAGCTACAGGGCCGGGACCAGGACGAGGGCGACTCGCCCTGGTCCCGGCCTGTTGTGGAGGTGTCGTAGCGTGACGGCAGGCGCATCGACTCAACCCGCCGCGGCTCCAGGGACTCCTCATCCATGTGCGAACGAACGGATCCATGAACACTGCGACGCTGCTGGACGTCCTGCTCGGCGCGGTCCGCGAAGCCCCCGGCCAGGTCGTCGTCCATGTGCGCGGGGACGGCAGCGAGGTAGCTGTCACCTTCAAGGAGCTCCTCGACGAGTCCCTGCGCGTCGCGGGCGGTTACCGCGACGCCGGGATCGAGCCCGGCACATGTGTGCCGCTGCTCGCGGAGCACGGCGAGGACTTCCAGCCCATGTTCTGGGGCGCGCTCGCGGCCGGTCTGGTGCCGGTGCCGCTCGCACCCGACGTGCGGCGGGTCCGCCCGGTGTGGGAGCACCTCGGCCGTCCTGCCGTCGTCACGGACGCGGCGTGCGCGGCGGTGGCCGGGGAACTCCACGGCGCGGCGCGGGTGCTGCGCCTCGACGCGCTGCGCGAGTGTGCCGTACCCGCGGTCCCCGTCACGTCGGTGGCGCCGGACGACGTGGCCTTCCTCCAGTTCTCGTCCGGCAGCACCGGTGCGCCCAAGGGCGTCGAGCTGACGCACGCCGCCGTGGTGGCGAACCTGCGGCAGATCACCGCCGCCGCCGCGCTCGGCGACCAGGACGTGGTGGTCAGCTGGATGCCCTACTTCCATGACATGGGCCTCATCGGGACCCACTTGGCGCCGCTCGCCGCGCGGGCGAAGCAGGTGCGGATCGGCCCCCTGTCGTTCGCGAAGTCCCCGCGCCTGTGGTTCGACGTGGCCGCCGCGCACCGGGCCACGGTGCTGTCCGCGGCCAACTTCGCCCTCGCGCTCGCCGTCCGCCGGGTGCCCGACGAGGTCGTCACCGGGCTGGACTTGAGCGGCGTACGACTGATGCTCGTGGGCGCCGAGCCGATCTCGGCGGCGGTGTGGCGGGACTTCGCCGCCAAGCTGCGCCCCGCGCGCCTGGACCCGCGGGCGGCGACGCCCGTGTACGGGCTGGCCGAGGCGACGCTCGCGGTCACGTTTCCGCCGCTCGGCGAGGTCGCCGAACCCGTGGTGCTGGACCGGGGGGCCCTCAGCCGCGGGCGTGCCGTGGACGTGGCGGACAGAGCGGCGGACGGCGACGCGGTGGAGGTGATGGACGTCGGGGTGCCGGTGCCCGGTTGCTCGGTGAGGATCACCGATGACACCGGCAGGCCCCTGCCCGAGCGGCGGGTCGGCCACATCGAGGTCAGCGGTCCACAGATCGCGCGCGGCTACCACGGTCTGCCCGGGGCGACGGCCGAGGCCTTCGCCGACGGCTGGTTGCGCACGGGGGACCTCGGGTTCCTGCGGGAGGGCAGGCTGTGCGTCAGCGGCCGACACAAGGACGTCCTCTTCCTGAACGGCCGTACCTTCCACGCGCCGGACATGGAGGACGTGGCGGCGGCGACGCCCGGGCTGCCTCGGGGCACCGCCGCGGTGGTCGGCTCCACCGACCCGGTGACCGGCGCGGAACGGGTCGTGGTGTTCGTGGCCTGGGCCCGGCCGCCGCGCGGCGCGACCGACGTACTCGACGAGGTCGCGAGGCGGGTCCGCGGCGCGCTGGGCCATGACGACGTGTCGGTGTTCGCTCTGCCGCCGTCGGCCTTTCCCCGTACCACGAGCGGGAAGTTGCGGCGGCAGCGGATGCGGGCCCGGTTCGAGTCGGGCGCGTACCGCTCCGCGGTCTCGTCCGACACGTCGCCGCCCGCCGCCGTCCCCTCCGCTCCGCGACGCGCTGCCCTCCCCTCCGCGTCGCCCCTCACTCGCGGGGACGTACGGCGCGTCGTACGCGACGCCTGGGCGCGGGCGCTGGGGCGGGCGGAAGAGTCCTTCGGCGACCGGGAACACTTCGCCGACCTGGGCGGCACCTCGCTCAAGGCCATGGAGGTGCTCGCCGAACTGGAGCAGGTCCTCGATGTCACCTTGGCCCCGGCCGTCATCCGTGCGGACACCGTCGCCGCGCTGACCGACCGCCTGCTGGCCGAGGCGGCAGGCGAGGCAGGCCAGGCAGTCGGGGAGGAGCCGGAAACAACCCACGGGAGCGTACGGGTGCCCGCCTCAGCCGCGACGCCCGCGACGCCCACCACGGCCGCGATGCCCGAGACGGCGATCGTCGGCATGGCGTGCCGGTTTCCCGGCGCGAACACGCCCGAGGAGTTCTGGGAGTTGCTGGCCGACGGACGGGACGCCGTCACCACGGTGCCCGCGGACCGGTGGGCCGGCAGCCATTGGGGGGCCTTCCTCGACGGCCCCGCCGCCTTCGACGCCGACCACTTCGGCATCGGTGACGAGGAGGCCCGGACCCTCGACCCGCAGGCACGGATCTTCCTCGAACTCGCCCACGAGGCACTGGAACGGGCCGGTTACGCGGGCCCCCGCCGACGCGGCCTGCGCGTCGGTGTCTTCGCCGCCGTCGGGGACAGCGGTTACCGGCGCGTCCTCGCCGACGCCGCCCCGCCGGGCACCCCACCGGCCGCCACGGCCCTGACGGGGAACCTGCCCAACCTGGTGGCCGCCCGCGTCGCGCACTGCCTGGACCTCGACGGCCCGGCACTGGCCGTCGACACCGCGTGCTCCTCGGGCCTGGTGGCGCTGCACATGGCGCGGCGCGGTCTCGCGGACGGCGAGTGCGACGTCGCCGTGGTCGGCGGCGTCAATCTGCACCTCACGCCGGCCGCGCACGAAGCACTGGCGTCCGCCCAGGCGTTGTCGCCGACCGGGCGCAGCCGTGCCTTCAGCACGGCGGCCGACGGGTTCGTGCCCGGTGAGGGCGGCGCCGCCCTCGTCCTGCGGCGTCTGGAGGAGGCCCGGCGGGACGACGACGTCCTGGCCGTCGTACGCGGCACCGCCGTCAACAACGACGGCACCTCGCTGAGCCTGATGGCACCCAATCCGCTGCGGCAGCACGAGGTGATCGGCCGGGCGTACGAGGCCTGCGGCGTCGACCCGGCGTCGGTGACGTACGTGGAGGCGCACGGCACGGGCACGGCCGTGGGCGACCCGAGCGAACTGCGGTCCCTCGCCCGGGCCTTCCCGCCCCGCCCGGACGGCCGGCCTCGGCTGCTCGGCTCGGTGAAGACGAACATCGGGCACCTCCTCAACGCGGCGGCCCTGCCCTCCCTGGTCAAGGTGGTGCTCTCCCTCGGCCACGGGCGCCTGCCCGCCTCGCTGCACCACGCGCCGCCGTCGCCCGCGGTCGAAGGCTGCGGGTTCGCCCTGGTCGGCGAGTTGACCCCGTGGGACTCCGTCGGGCCGCGCAGGGCCGGCGTCAACTCCTTCGGCTTCGGCGGCACCAACGCGCACGCGGTCCTGGAACAGGCACCGCCCGCCCAGGCCCCGACCTCGGCCTCGGCCTCGGTCCCGGCCTCGGTGTCGCCTCTGGAACCGGCACCCGTCCTGCTCACCCTGTCCGCCCGCGGCGCGGCCGGCCTGGACGCCTGGACGGCACGCCTCGCCGAACACCTGCGCGCGCGCCCGGAGTTGGCCGAAGGAGACGTCTGTCTGACGGCGGCCACGGCACGGGACGAGGCACCGCACCGCCTCGCCGTCGTGGCCGAAGGCGACCTCCGGGAACGCCTGGCCGCCGTGGCGGCCGCTCCGGGCGGCGACCGGGCGCCGGGGGTGTTCACCGGGACGGCGGCGAACCGGCCGCGCACGGTCTTCGTCCTTGCCGGCCAGGGCTCACTGCGGCCGGGGCAGGGCCGGGCGCTGTACGCGACGGCGCCGGTCTACCGCGACACGCTCGACGAGGCGTCGGCCCGCGTCGGCGCCATCCACGGGCGGGACCTCAGGGCTTGGTGCGTGGACGCGGACGTGGACGCCCTGGCGCAGGCGGCGACGGAGGTGGCGCAGCCGCTGCTGGTCGCGCACGGCGTGGCACTCGCCCGGCAGCTGATGGCGTGGGGCGTACGGCCCGACGCCCTGGTCGGGCACAGCCTCGGGGAGATCACGGCGGCCTGCGTCGCCGGGGCCCTGCCGCTGTCCGACGCGGTGGCGTTCGCGGCCGAACGCGGGCGGCTCATGGGCACGGCGACCGCGCCGGGCGCCATGCTGGCCGTGCGGGGAGCCGACGAGCGGGACGTCGTCGCCCTGGTCGACACGGCACCCGCCGAGCTCGCGGTCGCCGCGTACAACGGCCCCGGACAGCTCGTGCTCTCCGGCAGCCCAGAAGCGGTCGGGAGGGCGGCGGAGAAGCTCGCCGGGCAGGGCGCCGCCGTGCGCCCGCTGCGGGTGTCACATGCCTTCCACTCACCGCTGATGGAACCGGTCGCGCAGGCGCTCGCCGATGCGGCGCGGACTCTGGATGCCAGGCCGTACGCCGTGCCCGTGATGAGCACGCTCACCGCCGGGTGGCAGCCGTGTCTCGACCCGGACCACCTGCGTGAACACGCGCTGCGTCCGGTGCTGTTCGGGCGTGCGGTGGCCCGGCTGGCCGAGGAGGGCTACGACACGTTCGTGGAACTCGGCTCCGGCGGCAGCCTCGCGGGAGCGGTGCGCGGCGCGGCGAGGAGCGCCGACGGCGACGTGCTCGTCGTTTCCGCGCCCGCGGAGCCGTCCCGTGGCGGGGCCGAGCCGGGCGGTGCGGCGGGCGGTGCGCGGGAGTTGCTGGAGACGGTGGCCCGGCTGTGGGTGCGGGGCATACCGCTGGACCGCACGGAACTGGACGCCGGTCGGCGGCGGGTGTCCCTGCCGCCCTACCCCTACCAGCGGCGTCGGCACTGGCCCGATCCCCCGGCCACCCGGCTGCTGCACCGCGTGACGTGGCGGGAGGCCCCCTCGGAGGAGGGGCACGCGGCCCAAGGGCCCGTACTCGTGACCGGCGCGGACGCGACCGCGGTGCGTGAGCTCGCGCGACAGCTCGCGGAACAGGGCGTGGAGGCGGCCACCGACCCCGGCGCCTCCTACCGCCCCCGAACGGTCGTGCTGCTGGCAGGTCCGGCCGGGCGGGGCACCGCCGAGGACTTCGACCGGCTCCAGCGGCGCTCCGTCTCGGCGTTCGTCGAAGCCCTTGCGCTGCTCGACGCGACCGGAGCCGGGCGTCTGCTGGTCGTGACGGAGGACGCGCACGTCACCGGATACGGCTCCGAACGGCCGGACCCCGCGCAGGCCGTGCCCGGGGCGCTGGCCCTGGCTGTGCCGCCAGAGACCCCCGGGACGATCGCGAACTGGGTCGATCTCGCCTCCCCCGACGATACGGAGCAACGTCTCCGGGCCATAGTCGCCGAGACATCGGCACCGCAGGCCCCTGGAGTGGTCGCCTGGCGGAACGGACGGCGGCTGATCCGGACCGTCGTACCGGCGGAGCCTGCGCAGGCAACGGGATCTCCGGAAGCGGCGGAACCGGACGCAGCGCTCGACGGCCGATCGCCGCTGCCCGCCGACGGCACCTTTTTGATCACCGGCGGCGGCGGAGGCATCGGTTCCGCTCTGGCCCGGGAACTTGCCGGCCACGGGCGGCCGACGCTCATCCTCACCGGCCGCTCCCCGCACCCGCCCGAGGGTCTCGTGGCGGACCTCACGGCGCTCGGCGCTGACACGCGCTACCACCCGGCCGACCTCGCGGTGGCGGACGACGTGGAGCGGCTCGTCGCCACGCTGCCCCGCCTGCATGCCGTCTTCCACGCGGCCGGGGTCGTGCGGCCCGGCAGCCTGCGCGCGACGGACGTACAGGAGGCGATGGACGGCCTGGCGGCGAAGACGCTCGGCACCGTACTGCTGTCCGAGACGCTGCGCCGGCACGGGCAGCACCCCGGAGTGTGCGTCGCGTTCTCCTCCGTGTCGTCGGTCCTGCCCGGGTCGGCCGGAGCGCTCGGTGTGTACGCCGCCGCCAACGCCTTCCTCGACTCCTTCGCCGCGGCCGAGCGCCGGGCGGGCCGGCCGTGGCTGTCGGTGAACTTCGGGCCGGTCGCACGGACGGGGCTCGCCACGGCGTTCGGCACCGACGCGCCGGCGGGTGCCGGGGGCCGTCCACTGGCGATCGTGCCCGCGCTGGCGGCCCTGCGTTCGGCGTGCGGCGGCACGGACGCGGCGCAACTGGTCCTCGCCGACCTGACGCCCCCGGAGACCAGGCCCCCCGCTTCGAGCGGCCTCCCCGCGGCGTCCGCGTCCACCCTCCCCCCGCCGCCACGGAGTTCGCCCTCGGGCGAGGCCGGGCCGGCCCCGCAGCCGCCACCCCGCCCCGCACCGCACGCCGCCCCCCGCACCGAACCGTCGCCGTACTGCGGGAGCTTCTGGCGCAGTCACTGGGCATCCCGGTCTCGGCCGTGGACGACGACGCGCCCTTCCTGTCGCTGGGCCTCGACTCGCTGGGCGCCGTCGACCTCGTCAAGCGGCTCGAACGCCGGGTGGGGCGGTCCCTGCCCACCACCCTGTTCTTCGAGTTCCGGACGGTGCGTGAGCTGGCGGCCCATCTGGACGCGCACGGTCGGCAGCACAGCGGGGCACTGACACCCGAGGCCGGTCCTTCGACCGCGCCCACTTCCCCTGCCGGGGCCGAGGGCACGCCCTTCGCTCTCACCTCCGTACAACAGGCCCTGTACACCAGCAGTCGGCTGCACCCGGACATCCCCGCGCGCGGGCACCTGCGGCTGACCGTCACCGGTCCACTGGACACACATGTGCTCGGCCGGGCCCTGGCCGCCCTGGCCGAGCGGCACGGGATGCTGCGAGTGCGGGTCGACGACTCGGGGGCGCGGCCGACGCAGCACGTCGTACCGTCTGTTCCTGTATCGGCCTGGTACGAGGTGCGCGAGGGCGCGGCCGAGCGTCTGGTCGACGCCGAGGCGGACCTGTGCAACCGGCCCTTCGATCTGGCGGCGGAACCGCCGGTGCGGGCCGTCGTCTTCCGGGAGGGCCCGGACTTCGCGCATCTGCTGCTGGTGGTCCACCACGCGGCGGCGGACGGGTACAGCCTGAACGTCCTGGCCGAGGATCTGTGGACGCTCTACACCGCGCTGTGGCGAGGGGAGCCGCCGGTGCTCGCCGGGCCTGCCCTGGACTTCGCCGCCTACGTCTCGGCACACGCCCGTCCGTCGGATTCCGCGACGCCGGATCCCGGGCCGCTGGGTTCCGCGCCGTCGGATTCCGCCCTGCCTGACAACGACCGGCGCTACTGGGCCGAGCGCCTGGCCGCGCGCGGCGAGCCGCTGACGCTGCCCTACGACGGTGATCCCGACGCCCCCGCGCGAGGGCCGCTCGCGCAGCACTACGGCGAGCTCGACGCGACGCTCACCGCCACGCTGGAACGGGTGGCCGCGGCGCACGACGTCTCCCTCTTTCACCTCCTGTTGGCCGCGTACGTACGCTGCCTGGGCCGGTGGGCGGGCCGCGCGAACGTCACCGTGAACGTGGCCCGCGCCCGGCGCGAGGACCGGATCGACGGCTTGGACCGGCTCGTCGGTCCACTCGCCGACACCCTCCCCCTGCTCTGCGAGACGGGCGATACGGGTAGGACAGGCAGGACAGGCGGGGCAGACCGCGACGAGCCGCTGACGGCGCTCGCGCGGCGGCTGCGCGAGGCGTGGCGGGAGAGCGAGCGTCACGCCGGGCTGAGCAGCCTTGAGCTGGCCGGTCTGCTGCCGGGTGCCGACGGAGGCCTCCGTACGGCGAGCCCGGCGGGTTTCAGCTTCGCCCGCTTCCCCGTCCGCCCTGCCGGAGACTGCCCGGTGGCGGTACGGGCGACCGGGGCGGGGACCGGTTCGGCCGCGACCCGCCTCAGCCTGCTGTCCTGGGCCGACGGGCCCCTGCTGCGCCTGTCGTGGAACTTCCCGGCACGGTTGTTCCGCCGCACGACCGTGGCGCGTCTGGACCGGGAGTACCGCGAGGAGTTGGCCGCGCTGTGCGCCTCGACAACCAGTGGCCGGGGCCGGGGCCGTCACCATGGCCGTGGCCTGGTCGCCCGGCTCCTCGGCCAGTTCCGCGCCACGCCGCACGCGACCGCCGTCGACACCGACGGGGCGGAGCTCACCTACGAGGCCCTCGCCCGCGCCTCCGGTCGACTCGCCGCGCGGCTGCGCGCGCTCGGCGTACGTCCGGGCCACTTGGTCGGGCTGCTCACCGAGCCGGGCCCGGACACCGTGATCGGCGTGGTCGGCATCCTGCGGGCCGGGGCCGGCTGGGTTCCCCTGGACCCGGCCCACCCCACCGCACGCCTGTCGGATCAGCTGAGCCGCACGGGCGCCACAGCCGTGGTCTGCCATGCCGCGACGCTGCGGACCGCCGACGCACTCAGCGGCGTGCGCACCGTACCTGTACCTGTACCCGTCGTCGATTCTGCCGACGATCCGGCGAACGCGACACCGGAGAACCTGGACCTGGACCTGGACCTGGATCCGGATCCAGAGGCCGTCGCCTACGTCATCTTCACCTCCGGGTCCACGGGCCGCCCCAAGGCCGTTCCCGTGACCCACCGGGCGATGGAGAACTATCTCGGCTGGGCCCTCGACACCTTCGGCTACGACGCCGGGGACCGCCTGGCGCAGACGGCGTCCCCCTGCTTCGACGCCTCCGTACGGCAGTTGCTGGCGCCGCTCATGGTGGGCGCCACCGTGGTGAGTGTGGAGCGGGACCTGCTGCGCGACCCCGAACTGCTGCTGGCGTACATGGAACGGGCGCGGATCACCGTGTGGAGTTCCGTGCCGACGCTGTGGGAGCAACTACTGTCGGCCGCCGAGGAGCGGGTGCGGCAGGGGGCCGGGCTGCCGGACCTGGCGGCGCTGCGGTGGGTGCATGTCGGCGGCGAGGCGCTGCCCGCCGAGCACGTGCGCCGGTGGTTCGACCTGTTCGGGGGCGAAGGGCGCATCGCCAACCTGTACGGCCCGACCGAGGCGACCATCAACGCCACCTGCCACGTCATCGACGTACGCCCCGGCGACGGCGTGCAGCGGCTGCCGATCGGCCTGCCCGTGGCCGGTACCGACCTGGAGGTGGTCGCCGCCGACGGAAGCCCGTGCGGACCGGGTGAGCCCGGGGAACTGCTCATCGCGGGCGTCGGCCTGACGCCCGGTTACCTCGGCGAGCCGGAGCTGACGGCGCGGGCCTTCGTCGTACGGGACGGGCGCCGCTGGTACCGCAGTGGAGACCGGGTGCTGCGCGCCGCCGACGGCGACCTGGAGTTCCTGGGGCGCCTCGACGACCAGGTGAAGATCCGCGGGAACCGGGTGGAGCCGGGCGAGGTGGAGGCCGCCCTCCAGACGCATCCCGCCGTCGCACGGGCCGCCGTGACCGCGCGGGAGGGCAGGCTGCTGGCGTTCATCACCGTCCGGGCCGGTGCCGGGCGGCCGGGCCCCCGGGAGGTGCGCCGCCATCTCGCGCGCGTACTGCCCCCGTACATGCTCCCGGCCCGCATCGCGGTCGTCGACGCGCTGCCGCTGAGCGACACCGGCAAGGTCGACCGTCGCGCGCTGCCGGGAGCGGTCGTCCCGGCGACGCCACGTCGTTCCGAACCCGGGCCGGTGACGTCGCCCACCGAGCGACGATTGGCGGCCATCTGGGAAGAGTTGCTCGGCGTCGGCGCGGTCGGCCGGGAGGACGACTTCTTCGACCTCGGCGGCGATTCGCTGCTGATCCTCCAGGTGTTCGCCCGGCTCGGGGAGGAGTTCGGTTCCCTGCCGCGCCCGACCGTGATCTACGAACACCGCACCCTGGCGGCCCTCGCGGCGGCGGTGGACGCGGCGGTCGATATCCCGGCCCCCGCTGCTCCGGCCACTGCCACCACCGCCACCGCCACCGCAGCCGCCGCAGCCACGGCGGCTGCGGACCGCACGACGCCCTTCCCTCTCACCCCGGGCCAGCGCGGCTTCCTCCTCGCCGACGCGCTCGCTGCGGGCCACGGGTCCTGGCTCGCCCGGCTGCGGCTGTCCGGGCCGCTGGACCCGGAAGTCTTCCAGGCGGCGGTGGATCTGCTGGTGGAGCGCCACGGCATGCTGCGCACCGTCTTCCCTTCCGGGGCCCGGCCGCCCGTCCAGCAGGAACTGCCGCGCTCCCTGCGTCTGCCGGTCGTCTTCGAGACGGTCGCGGACCGCGACGCGGTGGACAAGCGGGTGGCGGGCGAGAAGGAGCGGCATCTGGAACCGTGGGCGTGGCCCCTGCTGCGGCTCCGCGTGCTCACCCTGGCCCCGGACGAGCATGTCCTGCTCGTGCACGCGCATCACCTCATCGGCGACGGATACAGCGCCGCGCTGCTCATCGGGGAACTCACGACGGTGTACGACCGTCTGGCCACCGGCCGCACGCCCGAACTGCCGCCCCTGCGCGCCGATTTCAGGGACCGCGCCCTGCTGCCGTCGACGGGCCCGGAGCGCGACACCACGCCGGGCGAGGCCGAACGCCGGGCGCGGGTCGGTGCCCCCTACCGGCCTCCGGTGCTGCGCACCACTGAACCGGTGCCGCGCACCACCGAAGGCGAGGGCGCCCCGGCGGACGAAGCGCCCTCCTACCACTCGGCACAGTTCATGCTCGACGCCGAGCGAACGGCGGCGCTGCGGGCGCTGGCGGCGGAGGCCGGGGCGACGTTGTACGCGCCCCTGCTCACCGCGTACCACCAGCAGTTGGCGGAGGCGACCGGCCGAGCGGATCTGATCCTCGGCCTGGCGGTGAGCGGCCGGGACCGCGCACTGCCCGACGCGCATCGGATCTTCGGCCCGTTCGCCGCCGCCGTGCCTCTCCGCCCGGCTGCCGAACCCCGAACGGGGGATTTCGGTGCCCTCCTGCGCCGGATCGTGGCCGAGGTGCAGGCGGCGCGCGCCCACGAAGAGGTCGTCGCGCCCCGGCGCGCCGACGGGCTGCCGTCGACGTCCCAGTTCTTCTTCACGTTCCTGGACTTCTCGGCACTGGACTTCTCCGCACTGGACGTCTCGGCACCGGACGTCTCGGCACCGTACCGCTCCGCGCTGACCGTGTCCTGGGACGACGTGGACAGTACGTTCGCGCCGCCGTCGTCCACGACGGACGTGTTCATGGCGGTACGGCCGGAGGGGGACGGGCTGCGGGTGACGGTGAGAGGATCCGCGGCGGCGTTCTCCCCGCCGGAACTGACCGGCTTCGTACGCTCGCTCCGGGACCGGCTCACCCGCGCCACGAGCCCCGGCGGCAGCCCGGTCCGGCGGAAGGCCACGGGCGCGACGATGGACGCGGCGCTGGTCGGATACCTGCCCGCACCCGACCATCTGGCGCGGCTCACGGGCCTTCCCGCGGGGGCCCTGCCCCGGGCCGAGCTGCGCGCGATGCTGTTCCCGGACGGCGCTCCGCGTCATCTGGAGACGGTGGAGACCCCGCTGGGCCGCTCGGGCTTCGTCTGCGTGCCGCTCTTCGCCGACGAACTCGGCCGGGAGCCGGGCCTCGCCGGGCATACCGCCCGCGCGGTGTCGCTGGCCTCGTCGCTCGGGGCGCGGTGCGTCTCACTGGCGGGCATGATCCCTTCGCTGACCGGTTACGGTTTCGACGTCCTGCGCTCCGTCGAGGACGCGGCGACCGTGACGACCGGGCATGCGGCGACCGTCGTCTCGGTGGTCCGGACGGTGCACGCGGCGCTCGACGCCACCGGTCAGGACCTCGCGGACCTCGATGTCGCGCTCGTCGGGCTGGGTTCGATCGGCGCCGGCTCGCTGGAGCTGCTGCTCTCCCTGGCCGCCCGCCCGCCACGCCGACTGCTGCTGTGCGACGTGCGGAGTACGGGACCACGTCTCGCACGGCTGGCGCGCCGCCTCCAGGAACGCGGACTTGCGGGCGAAGTGGAGAGCGTGGAGACGGCGGAGTCCCGTGGGGCCTTGCCGGACGCGGTGTACGGGGCTGATCTGCTCGTCACCGCGGTCAGCGGAGCCACGGCGGTGCTCGACGTCGACCGGCTGCGGCCGGGCACCACGGTGGTCGACGACTCCTTCCCGCACTGCTTCGACACCGGCCGGGCGCTCACCCGGATGCGGGAGCGGCGGGACGTACTGATGCTGGGCGGCGGCCTGCTGCACGTCGGGGACACTCGGCGGCAGGTGGCCGACGGGCTCCCCGACGCGGCAGCCTCGGGCTACCTCGCCCAGCCCTGGATCCAGGGCACCCTCGCCTCCTGCCGCACGGAGTCCCTGCTCCATGCCTCGATGCCGCAACTCCCGCCGGTGCACGGCCTCGTGGGGCCGGATGTGGCCCGCGCCTACGCGCGGGCCGTGGAAGACGCCGGCATCACGGCGGCGCCACTACACCTGCTCGGGCATGTCATCGCCCCCGGCCCGACCGGTGACTCAGCGCCCGGCCCCTGCCACCAGTTGGGAGCGGAGGGTGTCGTACGCCCACTGCTCCCACCTGGCCGGTGACCAGGCACGGTCGCGGGTCAGGACCAGGAAGAGCTCGGGGCTGAGGAGCCCGTAGATGATGTCCGCCGCCTCATCGGCGGGAACGCCGGACCGGGCGTCCGGCTTCGCCGTCAGGGACTGCGCCGCCGCCGACATCACCGTGTACCGGGGGTCCGTGCGGTCCGGCCACAGCTCCCGGATCTCCGGGTTGGTGGCCGCGGCGGCACGGACCATCTCGGTAAGGGCCGCGACGCGTTCGAGGGTGTCGCGGACGCCTGCGACCAGTGCGGCCAGTGCGGTTTCGGCGGTGGGCGCGGACGTGACCTCCGCGAACCACGGACGCTCCATCGTCGGCACGGGCTCGTCGTCGCCCGCGATCGCGACGTCCATGAGTTCCTTGAGCAGGGAGGGCTTGTTCCGGAAGACGAAGTAGATCGTCTGCACCGCCACGCCCGCCCGGTCGGCGATCTCCTGCAGTTTCGTCGCGCCGTAGCCCTTCTCGACGAACAGTTCACCGGCGGCCTCGACGATCCGCCGCCGTGTCTTCAGGGCTCTGTCACCCCGCGTTCCCTTGCCTTCTCGCATGATTGGAGTCTATATCTAGAGTTGAGCTCTAGAGATGGACTCTAGTGCGGGGAGGGCAAGCCATGCACACCATCGCAAACCGGCAGCAAGCAGAGGCATGGAACGGCTGGGAGGGCGTCCACTGGGCCGACCATCCGGAGCGGTACAACGCGATGCTGGACGCGTTCAACGCACCACTTTTCGCCGCCGCGGGCATCAAGGCCGGCCACCGGGTCCTCGACGTCGGCTGCGGCACCGGCCGCACGACGCGCCTTGCCGCGCAACAGGCGTACGACGGCTGCGTCGTCGGCATCGACCTGTCCGTGCCGATGCTGGAGCGCGCCCGCCGTGACGCGCTCGCGGAGGGCCTGGGCAACGTCACCTTCGAGCAGGGCGACGCCCAGGTGCACCCCTTCCCCGAGGCCGGGTTCGACGTCGTTCTCAGCCGTGGCGGTGTGATGTTCTTCGCCGACCTCGTCGCGGCCTTCACCCACCTGAGGAACGCGCTGGCGCCGGCCGGCCGACTCGCCTTCCTCAGCCCGCAGCCGGAGGGTCCGCACAGCGCCTACGCCCGTGCGACCGCCGCGCTCTCATCCCATCTGCGCGAGCCCTCCCCCGCGGCCCGCGGCATGGGGTCGCTCCTCGACCCGGCCCGTATCCTCGAAGTGCTGGCCGCCGCCGGTTTCGCCGAGGCCGACGTGGCCTCCGCCGTGGCCCCCATGACCTTCGGCTCCGACGCGGACGACGCCGCCGACTTCCTCTTCGCGATGGGCTCGACGCGTCACAACCTGCGCGATGCCGAGCCCACGACCGTGGCCAGCGTGCGTGCCGAAGTACGGGAGGCGCTCCGGGAGTTCGAGTCGGCCGACGGTGTCCGGATCCCCGGATCCGTCTGGGTCGTCACCGCGTCGCGGAGTACGACCGGGGCGGGCGGGCCGACCCCGGTGTGATGACGCGGGCGGCCGGCTTCGGCGGCGTTCAGCCCGGCGCGGGAAGGTCGGAGTGCAGCGGCGTGAAGCCGCGGGAGCACAGTTCGTCCCGGGTGCGTGTGCGCTGGACCTTCCCACTGGTGGTCCGGGGCACACTCATCGGCCCGACGATGACCACGTGAGCGGCCAGCCGCAGCTCTTGGGCCAGGCGCTTCTTGATGAGGTCCGCCAGGGCCGCGGGAGTACGGCCGTTGAGGTGCAGGGGGCGGACCTCCTGTACCAGGACCACGCGCTCGGTGCCGGAGGGGTCGGGCAGGGCGAAGGCGGCGCAGGGGCCCGTGGCGGGGTCGGTGGTTTCGCTGACGCGCTCGATGTCCTGGGGGTGGACGTTGCGGCCGTTGAGGATGATCAGGTCCTTGGCGCGGCCGGTGACGTACAACTCCCCGTCGAGCAGGAAGCCGAGGTCGCCTGTGCGCAGGAAGGGGCCCTCGCCGTCGGCCGTGGTGGCGCCGAAGTGCTCGGCGGTCGCCCGGGGGTCACCGAGGTACCCGGCGGCGACGCTGTCACCGCCCACCCAGATCTCCCCGATGTGGCCGTCGTCCAGCAGGCGTGCGGTGGTGGAGTCGACGATGCGGACGTCGGCGCCGGCGGGGCGGCCGCAACCGACGAGCTCCGCACCGTCCGGGACGGGCACGGCGCGGCCGGACTCCAGCGCGTCGCGGGCGAAACGCCGCACGGTCGGGCCGCTGCCGCAGCGCGTTCCGGTGACCATGAGGGTGGCCTCGGCCAGTCCGTAGCTGGGTGCCCAGATGTCCGGGCGGAAGCCGATGGGTGCGAGGCGGCGGGCGACCGCGTCCAGCACATCCGGGCGCACCGGCTCGGCGCCGCTCAGCGCGAACCGCAGGCAGTCGAGTGCCAGGTCCGGGTCCAGGTCCGCGAGCCGGCTGTTCCTGAGGGATCTGAGCAGCCAGTCGTAGCCGAAATTCGGGGCGAAGGTGTAGAAGGCCCGGTACCGGCTGATCATCTGGAGCCACAGCAGCGGGTGGGCGATGAAGGCGACCGGGGAGGAGAAGACGAGGTTGCCGTAGTTGGCGAGCGGGCTGAGCAGCATGCCGACCAGGCCCATGTCGTGGTAGTGCGGGAGCCACCCGGCGCCGGTCTCCGACGGGCTGTGGCGCACCTCGTCCAGGACCTCTTCGGGGAGGATCTTCTCCCTGATCGACAGCAGGTTGTGCAGGAGGTTGCGGTGGGTGATGACGACACCGCGCGGCTCGCTGGTCGACCCGGAGGTGTACTGGATGTAGGCGGTCGCCGAGAGATCCTGGGCGAGGGGGGACCAGGCGTCCGGGCCTTGCGGGCCGAGTGCGTCGGTCGCGACGGACTCGGGTCGCGGCGCGGTGGTCAGGCCGGCGAGCCAGGAGCTGAGTGCGGGCCGGTGCGCGGTGTCGGTGAGGACCAGGCCGATGCCGGCGTCGCGGATGATGTTCTCGGCCCGGTGGAGGGCTCGCCGGTCGGTGTCCGGCAGTGGGGCGGGGACCGCGATCCGCCCCGAGTACAGGCAGCCGAGGAAGGCGGTGAGGAACTCCAGGCCCGCCGGATACATCAGCATGACCCGTTCGCCCGGCGGTGTCCGGGCGGCCAGCCATGCCCCCACCGTGCGGGCGCGGGCGTCGAGTTGCGCGAGGCCCAGACGTTCCACCTCGACGAGTTCACCGCGGACGCTGTCCACCCGCGCGTACCAGCGGGTGTCGCCCAGGAGCCACACCTTCTCGCGCAGGAACCGGACGAGCTCACTCACCGCCGGCTCCGATCCGCGCGGCCAGTGTCTCCTCGACGTGGTTGACCACGGCGCCGACCGTGTGCAGTTCCCACGCGGCCTCGTCGGGGATGCGCACGCCGAAGCGTTCCTCGGCGAGGACGGTCATGCGCACCAGGACGAGCGAGTCGAGTGCCAGGTCGGCGATGAACGCGGTCTGTTCGTCGACCTGTTCGGGGTCGACGTCACCGCACTCGGCGAGCAGTGCCTTCACCTCCGCCAGGATCTCGGACCGGTTCACCGGGAGGTTCCCTTCTGTGGCGCGTCCGCGTCCCAGGCGACGGGCAGGACGCTGAGACCGCGTTCGAACATGCTGGGCCGCCACCACGGTGTGCCGTCCAGGCGCAGGCCGGGCAGTCGGCGCAGGACGGTGGTGACGGCCGTCTCGGCCGTCATCCGGCCGATGTGAGCGCCCAGGCAGTAGTGGGCGCCGTGGCCGAAGGCCAGATGCCCCTGGGTGGGACGGTGCAGGTCGAGGCGGTCGGGGTCGGGGAAGCGCGAGGGGTCCCGGTTGGCCGCGCCCAGACACAGGAACAGGGACTCGTTCGCCGGGACGGTCACCTCGCCGAACTCGACGGGTTCGAGGGTGCCGCGCCAGCTGGTGAACGGCAGCGGGCTTTCGAAGCGCAGCAGTTCGCCGATGCCCGTCGCCGTCAGGGCGGGGTCCTCGCGCAGCGCGGCGAGTTGGCCGGGGTGGGTGAGCAGGGCGTGCAGGCTGTTGCCGACGCTGTTGATGCTGGGGTCCTGGCCCGCCACGAGCATCATCATGACCTGGCCGTGCAGTTCGTCCTCGCTGAGCAGGCCGTCCTGGTCGCAGGCCGTCACCAGCAGGGAGATCAGGTCGTCGCCCGGCGAGCGGCGCTTCTCGGTGACGGCCTTGCGTACGAACGCGTCGATCTCGTGGGCGAGCGCCGCGACGTAGGGGACGTCGTTGTTCCACTCGGCGGTACGCCAGATCATCGCCCGCAGATGGTCCATGTGGGGCGGAGCGGCGCCGAGGACGGAGAACAGGACGTTGCCGCCGAGGGGATAGGCGACAGTCGCCATGAGGTCGGCGCGGCCCCGGCAGGCGATCTGGTCGATCCGGGTGTCGACGAGGCGCTGCACCCGGGCGCGCCACTGCTCCTGCCGGGCGGGCGTGAAGAAGGGCCGCATGATCGCGCGCAGGTCGGCGTGGCGCGGGTCGTCGCTGTCCAGCAGGTGGACGAAGAGCCGCTCGCGCAGTTCGTCCGGCCAGTGCCGGAGCCACATGCGGCCCGCGGTGACGCGTGTGCTGTCGCAGGTCACCCGCGGGTCGGTGTGGGCCTGCCGGACGTCCTGGTAGCGGGTCAGCAGCCAGCCCGGACCGTCCGGGCTCACGATCCGGCTCACCGGCCGGCGCTCGCGCAGCCAGTGCAGGGTGGGGTACGGATCGTGCTGGAAGGCCTCGGTGAACGGCGCCGGCAGCCCACCGGGCAGGTCCGCGGGCGGCCAGCCGGGCGGGTACTCGCGGACTGCCTCGACCCGGTGCCTGGGCTGCGCGGGGACGTACGGGACAGTGGCCGGGGAAGGCGGCGGGGCCTTGGCCACGGACACGCCCTGGAGACGGCTGGTGCGCAGCATCGGGTAGTTGAGCTCGCCGTACCGGTCGCCGCTCAGCCCCGGGCCACCGTGGTTGGACAGGTACGGCACGCCCGCGAGGTGGGAGTCGTTGACGCGCAGCTGGCCGCAGGAGCGGATGTCCCGGACAAACCGGTCGATGACCTCGGGGGCTTGTGCGAGAAGGGAGTTGCGCAGGCCGTAGGCACTGGATGAGACGAACGAGAGAATCTCGGTGAGGAGGTCGGCGTCGGCGGCCGGGTCGGGGACGGCCAGGGTCAGCACGGGGAAGAACGTCTCGTGCCGCACCGATCGCAGTTCCCGTGCCCGGGCGAGTCCGTCGGCCCGGACGATCGCCGGCTCGGCGAAGACGCCGATGTCGCTCTCCCGGCCGTGGACGTCCAGGTGGCGTCCCCCGGTCAGCACGCGGGCGCCCGCCCGCCGGGCGTCGGCGAGCGTGGCGTCGTACCCGGCGGTGTTGGGCGAGGCGGCGAGCACCACGTCCGGGTCGTCGGGAAAGCCGGGGCGCAGCGCCCGGACCCGGTCGGTCAGCAGGTCGGCGAGCGGGTCGGCGACATCGGGGTGGACGAGTGCGATGTTGGGAGCGCAGCAGATCTGGCCGCTGCCGTGGAAGGACTCCATCAGCGTCTCGACGGCCTGGTCCAGCGGCGCGTCCCGCCACACCACCACCATGTCGTTGCCGCCGAGTTCCAGGACCGGCTTCTTGCCCGCCGCCAGGCAGGCCTTCTCCAGCTGCTCGCCGCGGATGGAGTCGCCGAAGTACAGCACGTCGTCCACCAGCTCACTGGCCAGCCAGGTGTCCAGCGCCTGGGCGGGGTCGGTGCACAGCGCCGACAGGACGCCGGGCGGGGCGCCGGCCTCGGCCAGCGCCGGCACGCCCACCTGCTCAAGCAGGTGCATCGCGGCGATCGGTGCCTGCCGGGAGAGCCGCACCACCAGCGCGTTGCCCGCCAGTACGCACTGGAAGGCCGCGCCGACACTCAGCGCCGGAGTGTTCTGCGGCGGCTGCACGCACACCACACCGTCCGGTACGCGGCGCATCACCACCGTCCGGCCGTCGACACTGTGGCGGGTCTCCAGCTGCCGCAGACACCACTCGGTGGTCTGCGGACCGAAGAACGTGAGGAGGTTGTCGACCTCCATGCGGGCCATGCGGACCGGGTGCCCTTCCTCGACGAGGAGGCCGGTCAGCGTGGCGGCGTGGTCGTGCAGCCGGGCGCGGAACGCTTCGGCCAGCGCGGCGCGCCGGGCGAGCGGGCTGCCGCCCCATTCGGTGGCCGCCCGACGGGCGGCGCGCAGTGCCGCGTCCATGTGGTCGGGGCCGGCGAGGGCGCAGCGGCCCAGGACCGTGCCGGGGTGGGCGTCGGGGGTCATGCGCCCGGCGTTGAGCGCGTTGCGGTAGCAGGTGGCACCGATGGGATCGTCGACCAGGGCACTCGCGCGGAGCGTGTAGACCCAGTCGGTGGCGTCGGGGACGGTGACACCACCGACGAGCGGACCGAAACTGAGCAGGCCTTCGGCGGCCTCGGCCGCGGGGCCGTGTGGTTCCTGACAGGTCACCATGGGGTTCCTCCCTTTCAGCCGTTGGCGGTGTCGGTGGTGCGGGCGCCCAGGCGCAGCAGGACGTGGCGGGAGATGTCGGTGAGGGTGATGCCGCCCTGGAGCAGTTCCAGGGGCGGGATCTCGACGTCGAGGTGCTGCTTCAGGGTCGTCAGCAGCTCGGCGGCCATCAGGGAGTCGACTCCGTAGTCCTGGAGCGGCAGCCGCGCGTCGAGGCGGGCGGCGTCGGTCTGCAGGATGCGGGCCAGCAGCTCGGCGAGCGTGCCGTTGACGGTCTCCAGCGCCTCATCCGGGGTGAGTCCGGCCAGCGCGGCCAGGAGGTCCTGGCGGCTGTGGCCGCGGAGGTCGCCGGCGGCGGGCAGCAGCGCCGCGAAACGGGGTGCGGCCACGGCCGGCATGAAGGTGCGCGCCCGGGCCCAGTCGAACCGGCCGATACCGGCGACGACGCTGCCGGACGCCGTCAGTGTCTCCAGGGCGTCCAGTGCCTCGCGGGAGCCGCACGGAGCGCCGCCCAGCGCCTCCAGGGCCGGGCCCAGGCCTTCGCGTGCCACATAGCCGCAGTCCCCGATCGGTCCCCAGGCGACGGCGAGCGTCGGCTTGCTGCCGCGTCGTTGCCGGGCCAGAGCTTCGGTGAACAGGTTTCCGCCGACATACGCGGACTGCGTGATGTTGCCCAACGTCGTGGTGAAGGAGGAGTACAGCCAGAACAGGTCCAGGTCATGCTGGTGTGTCACGGCGTCGAGGGTCGCCGCCCCGGCCGTCTTGGGGGCGAGCACCGCACGGACGCGTTCGTCGGTCAGTTCGACGAGCGGGCCGTCGTCCAGCGTCATGGCCGCATGGACGACACCCGCGAGCCGGTGCCCGGTCGCGTCGATGCCGCTGATCACATCGGCCATGGCGGTGGCATCGGTGACGTCGGCGGCGTACGGAGTGGCCGTCACGCCCCGCGCGGCGAGGTCGGCCAGTACCCCGGGCGCTTCAGGGGCTTCGGCGCCCCGCCGGGAGACCAGGGCCAGGTGACGGGCGCCGTGATCGGCGAGCCAACGGGCGGTGGCGGCGCCGAACCCGCTCAGCCCGCCGGTGACCAGATAGCTGCCGTCGGGGTCGAGCCGGAGCGGCTCGGGCCGCATACGGACGGGCACCGGGCCGTCCTGCGGATCGAACCCGACCACGACCTTGCCGATGTGCCGCGAGTGCTGTAGCAGCTCGAATGCCTCCTTGACCCGGGCGGCCGGGTACACCGTGTGCGGCAGCGGCCGGTACCGCCCGTCCGCGACCCGTGCGGCCACCTCGGTCAGCAGACGCCGACCGCCGGTCCCGGAGTCGCCTCCGTCGGACAGCAGGGTGGTGACGTTGACACCGAAGAAGGCGATGTTGCGGCTGAAGGGCCGCATGAGCAGCGGTTTGTTGGCGTAGATGTCGCGCTTGCCGAGTTCGATGAACCGGCCGCCCGGCCTGAGCGTCTCCAGGCCCCGGTCGATGGCCTGCCCGGCCAGCGAGTTGACCACTACGTCGACCCCGCGCCCACCGGTGATGCGCCGGGCCTGGTCGGCGAAGTCCAGGGTGCGGGAGTCCAGGACGTGTGCGACGCCCAGAGCGTGCAGCAGATCGCGTTTGGCCGGGGTCCCCGCGGTGGCGATGACGGTGGCGCCCACCTGATGGGCGTACTGGACGGCGGCCAGCCCCACCCCGCCGGCGGCACCGTGCACCAGTACGGTCTCCCCGGCCACCAGGTGTGCCAGGTCGTGCAGGGCGTAATGGACCGTCAGGAAGGCCACGGGCAGGGTCGCGGCTTCCGTGAATCCGAGACGGTCGGGGAGCTTCACCACCAAGGGGGCGGGAACGACCGTGTGCGAGGCCAGGCAGGCCGGGGCGGCCGCGCACACCCGGTCCCCGACGCTCAGGCCGTCGACGCCGTCACCCGCCGCCGTGACGATTCCGGCGCATTCCAGGCCGGGTCCGACCTCACCTGCGGTGCTCTCGGTCTCCTCGGGCGGCAGCAGCCCGGTCGCCAGCATGATGTCGCGGTAGTTGAGCGCGGCGGCACGCACCGCGATCACCACCTCGCCGGGCCCCGGCGTGAGGGGCACGCTCTGTGTCCAGACGGGCTCGTACGACAGTCCGGGCGCACGGATCTCCAAGGTGAAGGGATGCTCGCCGCTCGCCTCGACGTGCTCGCCGAAGGGGGCCGTGCGTTCCCGGGGCACGAAGCGGCCGCCCGCGGTGAGCACGATCTCGTCCTCGCGCCCCTGCGCGTCTTCGGTGTCCCCGGGTGACGCGAGGGGCGCCAGGAGTTCTTGGGCCAGCCGGTACGCGTCGGCGGCCGGGTCGCCGAGGCGTTCCAGCGACAGCCGGTTCACCCGCAGTCCGGGGTGTTCGTTGGCCAGGGTGCGGGCCACGCCCCAGGCGACGGCGTCCTGCGGATGGTCGGCGCGCTCGGGTGCGGGCAGCGCGCCGCTGGGCCGGGTCACCAGCCACAGGGCGGGCCGGGCGCCGTCGGGAAGGTCCCGGCAGGCCGTGGCCAGGGCGCGCAGCACGGCCGTACGGCGTACGGCCTGATCGAGCATCGCTTGCGGGCCGGTGGGAGCCTCGCCCAGCACGAGCACCACGGCCGGACTGCCGTCACCCGTAAGGGATTCGGTCCAGAGCGCTGTGTCGACGGGTGCCGTCATCAGCGGCACGGGCCCTGTGCCGTCGCCGGTCAGCAGTGCCGCCAACTGCTCGGCGAGCGGCGTCTCGGCCGCGCTCTCGGTGGACACGATCCAGCGGATGGCTCCGTCCGGCCCGACCAGCGCGGGCCGAGCCGTCTCGTACGCGGGCGACGAGGCCATCAGCACCGAAGTGGGTTCCTCGTCCATTCCGGTGATGTCGCCGAGGCAGGCGATGTCGCCGAAACCCCCCGCACGCAGCGCGTCGCACCACTGGTCGCGGCTCAACAGGGGGGTGTCGGGCCGCGCTTGGTCGTCGTGCCCCCAGAAGCTGTCCAGCGTGCCGAAGAACGGCAACAGATAGTCGGTGTCGTGCGTCTCGGCGGCCAGCAGCCTGCCACCGGGTGCCAGCAGAGCACGCACCCGGCGCAGAGTCGCCCGCGGATCGGCGGTGGTGTGCAGGGAGTTGGCCGCGACGACCAGGTCGTAGGTGCCGTCGGCGAAGCCCTGTCGGCTCGGGTCGGTATTCAGGTCGAGGGGCCGGTAGTCGACGAAGGGGTGGCCGCCGAACCGATGGCGGGCGCGGGCGAAGAAGCCCGCGGATACGTCGGTGAAGTGGTAGACGGTGCGTTCCGGCGGCAGCAGGGGAAGCAGTGCGGCGGTGGCACCGCCCGTGCCCGCGCCGACCTCCAGGACGCGCAGGGGCCGGTCCTCGGGCCACTCCCCCGCGATCCGCGCCGCCAGCGCGGCCAGGACCCTGTTGGCGGGCCGGCAGGTCGGCGCCACGTCGTAGAACTGCTCCAGAGCCTCCCGTGAGCCCTGGCCGGTGAGCAGGTGCAGCGCGTCCTCTTCGCCGCGCAGTACCTTCGGCATGTGCGACAACTGGCGTACGGCCAGCTGAACTTCGGCGGATGCGGCCGGGAAGTCGAACGGCAGTCGTGCCAGGAGAGGCCCGGGCGCCGGGGCCCCGGTCAGCCGCCACCGCCCGTCCTCGCCCCGCGCGGCCAGACCGTGCCGGGACATCAAGGTGAGCAGGGCCCGCGCCAGTCGGCCGTGCTGCCGGAGCATGCCGTGGTGGACCAGGTCGTCGCAGGAGAACTCGCCCGCGCCCGCGCCGAGCAGATCCGCGAACGCGGTGGCGGCCACATGGGCGGTCGCCTGCTTCAGCCGGTCGAAGAATTCCGCGGCGCGCACGGAACGCGCGTCGGCCCGTGCCCCGTCGACGGTGGCCGCGACGGCTCCCACCAGGTCCTGGTTGCCCGGCAGCGGTGAGGGTGGGCAGGGCAGGTGCGGCCGCGGGGCGGCGCGCAGCACCGTCTCGTACCGCTGCGTCGCCCGCTCGGTGGGTGTCGGCATGCGCCGCATGCGTACGCCGTCCAGTTCGGCGGTGACACTGCCGTCAGGGTCGGTGACGGTCACGTCGAAGCAGAGTTCGGCGGTGCCGCGCGTGCGGTCGCGGACGTGCAGCATGCCGGTCGGCGAGGGGCCGCGCCAGACGCGTACGCCCCCGATCGAGGCCGGAAGCCACGCCTGGCCGCCGCCCGTCCGGGCGAGCACGAGCGGCACACACGCCTGGAGCGCGCCGTCCAGCAGCGCGGGATGCACCACGTACTGCGCGGTGTCGGCGGTGTCCGTGGTGTGCCGGTAGGCGGCCAGCGCCTCCCCGTCCCCGGCGTGCAGCCGCACCAGTTGCCGGAACGCCGGCCCGTAGTCCAGCCCGCCCGCGGCCAGTTCGGGATAGAGGGCGTTGGTGTCACCCCGGCGGGTGCAGCGGGCCCGCACCCCCGCCAGGTCGATCCGCGCGGGCGGTCGGCCGATCAGCTCACGTACCCGGCACCGGGCGTGCGGGCGGGGCTGTGTGCCGTCGTCCTCGACGCCGTCGACGGCCTCGGTGCTGGTGATGGTGACCATGCCGTCCTCAGGTGAGAACGCCAGTTGTACGCGCACGTCACCGGCCCGGTCCCAGGGGACGACCAGTGGGCGGCTCACCTCCAGCCAGGACAGCTCCACCGGGCCGTCCAGCACCCGTCGGCCCGCGGACAGAGCCATCTCGGCGTAACCGGCCGCGGGAAACACCACGGAGCCGGCCACCTTGTGGTCGATCAGCCAGGGCACCAGGGCCGGTTCGACGGCTCCCTGCCAGGAGGGCTCCGCCGTCGGCAACCGCTCCCCCAGGAGCGCGTGGTCCAGCCGTCCCGCCCCACTGCTGCGGATCCACTGCTGCGGGACGCCGCTCCAGTACCGCTCCCGCTGCCACGGGTACGCGGGAAGGTCCGCCACCCGCGCGGGACGGGGGAACCAACGCGCCCGGTCCAGCTCCGGCCCGGCGGCGAGCAGCGCCTCGGCCGACCGGCGCAGCGCGACCGGCCCGGCGACATCACGGCACAAGGTGGGGAGAACGGCCACCTGCTCGCGTCCGCCGGTGATCCGTCGCAGATACGTGCGCAGGACCGGATGGGGACCGACCTCCAGCAGGACATCGACGCCCGTGTCCATGGCGTGGTCGACGGCGTCGGCGAACCGGACCGGTTCGCGCACGTTGCGCCACCAGTAGTCGGCGTCCAGACCGGTCGCGGGAACGGGTCCGCCGGTCACGGTGGAGATGAGCTTCTCGGTGCTTCCCGTGGGGGCCAGTCCGGCGAGGCCTGCGGCCAGCGGTGTGCGGGCCGCTTCCATGGCCGGGCTGTGGAAGGCGTAGTCGAGGTCCATGAGCCGGAAGAACACGTCCCGGGCCGCCAGGTCCTCCCCCAGCGACTTCAGCCGCGCCTGCGGCCCGGCGACCGTCACGTCCCTGGCGCTGTTCACCGCCGCGACGACCAAGCCGGGGTACGCCTCCACCACCCCCTCTGCCTCGGACGACGACAGTCCCACCGCGGCCATCCGGCCGCGTCCGGCCGTGGCCGCCTGGGCCCGGCCGCGCTCGGCGACCACCCACGCCGCTTCGCGAAGCGTCAGCGCGCCGACGGCGTACGCGGCGGCCACCTCGCCGACGCTGTGCCCGAGGGCGAGTTCCCACCGCACACCCCCCTCGCGCAGCACCGCCGTGATCCCGGCCTGCACCGCGAACAGCAGCGGCTGCGCCACCTCCGTGGCGGCCAGCCCCCATTCGTCCGCCTGGCGCAGCTGCTCGGCGACGGACCAACCGAGCCGGGGCGCCAGCTCGGTGTCGACCGCCTCCACCTCGGCGCGGAACACCGCGTCGACGTCCAGGAGGTCGGCCGCCATCCCGGCCCACTGCGAGCCGTTGCCCGCGAAGACCAGGCAGACCTCGCCGCGCCGCACCGCCTCGCCCGTCGCGGCCTCGCCGGACAGGAGCCGCGCCGCCTCGTGCGGCGTCGAGGCGAGCGCCACCCGACGGTGGCGGTGCCTGGCCCGTCGCACACCCGCGGTGGCCGCGATGTCGTAGAACTCCCGTGCTGTGGCGCCCGTCAACCGTGCGGCCAGGCGCCGCGCCGCCTCCTCGGCCGCCTGCGGGGTGCGCCCCGAAGCGATCACCGGAACCTCGCCCCGCTCCTCGGCGTCGGGGCCAGGAGCGGCGGTCGGCGGCCGGCCGAGGACCACATGGGCGTTCGCGCCGCCGAACCCGAAGGAGTTGACGCTCACGAAGCACCGGCCCTCACCCGACGCCAGGGGGCGCGTCCGCCCGACCGGATCCAGGCCAAGGCCGGCGAAGTCGATGTCCGCGTTGAGCGGATCCAGGTGGAGCGAGGCCGGGATCGTGCCGTGGCGCAGCACTGCCAGGGCCTTGAACAGCCCCGCCATGCCCGAGGCGGGCTCCAGGTGCCCGAGGTTGGACTTCACCGACCCGATGGGCAGCGGACCCCTGGTCCGCGCGGCGCCCAACGCCCGGCCCAGTGCCAGGCACTCGGCCGGGTCTCCCGCCTGCGTGCCCGTGCCGTGCGCCTCCACGTACGCCACCTCGTCGGGGGCGATACCGGCCCGCTCGTACACCTGTCGCAGCAAGTCCTCCTGCGCCTGCGCGCTGGGCAGTGCCAGTCCGGCGGTGCGCCCGTCGCAGTTGCTGCCGGCCGCGGCGATCACGCCATGGACCCGGTCCCCGCCGGCCACCGCGTCGGCCAGGGGCTTCAGTACGACCACGCCCGCGCCCTCGGCCCTGACGAACCCGTCGGCGTCCGCCGAGAACGCCGCGCAGCGGCCCCGCTTGGAGAGCATGGACGCCTGGCTGAACCCTACGAATCCGCTCGGGTTCAGCAGGACGTTGACTCCGCCCGCCAGTGCCACGCGGCTGCCGCCCGAGGCCAGTTCGCGGCAGGCACGCTCCACGGCGACCAGCGACGAGGAACAGGCGGTGTCGATCGCCATGCTCGGCCCGCGCAGGTCGAAGAAGTGCGAAAGCCTGTTCGCCGCGATCGCGTGCGCGGCACCGGCCATGGAGTAGGCGTTCATCTGCCGGGCCCTGATCATCTGCAGACCGCCGTAGGAGAAGTCCGAGACACCGATGAACACGCAGGTGTCGGAGCCCGTCAGCGTGCCGGGGTCGATCCCCGCGTCGTCCAGTGCCTCGACGGTCGTCTCCAGCAACAGGCGGTGCTGCGGGTCCATTTGGGCCGCTTCCCGCGGCGAGATCCCGAAGTAGGCCGCGTCGAACCCGGCGATGTCGGGGAGGAAACCGCCCCGGGCGGTGTACGACTTGCCGGGCCGCGCCATCGCCGTATCGACGAACCGTCCGGCCTCGAACCGGTCCTGCGGCACCGTCCCGACCAAGTCCCGCCCGGCTTCCAGCGCCTCCCACAATCCGGCCAGATCCGTGATCCCGCCGGGCAACCGGCACCCCAGGCCCACGATGGCGAACACGTCTGTCTTGGACAAAGCCACCGTCATACCGACACCCCGGGCCATCACTGTCTGAATTCATGTGAGTACGGGGCGTAACCATGGCAAGAGATGCGAAGTGAGTCAAATGGGCGGGGTCCGACCTCCGGGGGAAGCCCTCCAGGGGGGAACCTTGGGCGGTTCCCACCCCGGCCCGGTGTAGCCACGGGGCCGCCACCCTTCCTCTTCGTTCGGCACGCCACCAGCATCCAGAGCGCGCCCCGGGCCGCCATGCCTGTGCGCATTTCCAACTGCCTTGGGGTGAAGGCGAGTTGGCCAGCCAGCCGCTTCACTTCCGCGCCGCCAGTTGGAAGAGGCGGGCGGTGTGCATGTAGGGCGGGCGTGCGGTCGCGGCGAGTTCGAGCTGTTCCAAGTGGGCGTAGAACGCAGGGTCGTACTTTCGTGCGTCGTCGGTGATGTAGTCGCAGAAGCTGCGGATGCCGTAGTGCCGCACGTCCCGGCAGCCAAGGGTCCGCAGGACGGTGATGATCTCCTCGGCCGCGTGGAGCCGCAGTGCCGTGTCGAACGTCTGCGTGCGGGCCTGGTCGGTGTCCAGCGCGGCCAGCGCGGCGGCGGGGTCCATCGCGCGGACGGCGGCGGTCAGGGCGGCCGAGTGCCGGTTGATCGCCATGACGGAGAACAACCCACCGCGCCGCAACGGAGCGAGGGCCGCGGCGAGAGTGCCCGGGACGTCGTCCACGTACTGGAGGAGGTTGTGGCACAGCACCACGTCGAACTCCCCCTCGGCCAGGTCGTGGGGCAGCGCGGCCACGTCGGCGCGCACGCAGGTGATCAGCTCCGACAGGCCTGCCGCGGCGGCTCGTTCGGTCGCGGCGGCGAGCATGGCGGGGGCGTGGTCGACGACGGTGACGCGGTGCCCGCGCGCGGCGAGACGCACGGCGTCACCGCCGTCGCCGCCGGCCAGGTCGAGTACGCGCGACGGCGGGCCGTCGTCGCCCAGGTGACGGAGCAGGTTGGCCTCGGCGATCACGTAGCGCAGACGGCCCCAGGGGGCGTCCTGCCACTCCTGCCACCTGGTCATGGCGGTCTCGAACTTCTCGGCGGCTTCAGACATCCGGTGACGATAGCCGGGGTTGCCTTTTGTCGGGCTGGCGGGCGGGCGGCCGGGCCGGCTGGCGGGGTTGGTGGACTCGGCCCGTTCGAAGTTCTGCTGGATCCCGGCACCGCGCGGCGACACCTCTTTCTCGCGCGGCGGAACCGCCCTGATCAGCGCCACGGCCCCCGCGCCGGGATGTCACTTCGTGTTACTCTCGGATCTTTGCGCGCGCGTGATGGCCGACGCTCTCGCCCTCGGGGCGGCGTCGTCCGTCGACCGCTCGTCCTGCGACCAGCAACCACCATCCTGCCGGGCCTTCCTCGGTATGTTCGCCTGCGGAAGGCTCTTCATGAAGCGTACGGACCACCCCGGCACCGCCCCTGCCCCTGGCGACGGACTCGACGGCCCCACTCCGGCCGCGCCCGCGATCACCTCCTTCGCCGAGCTGGAACTGCCCGCCCCGGTCCTGCGCACCCTCACCGAGCAGGGCGTTCGCGAGCCCTTCCCGATCCAGGCGGCCACCCTGCCCAGCGGCCTCGCGGGACGTGACGTCCTGGGGCGCGGCCGCACCGGTTCCGGCAAGACGCTCGCCTTCGGTCTGCCGCTGCTCGCGCGCACCGCCGGGCGCCGCGCCGAGCCGAAGCAGCCGCTGGCTCTGATCCTGGTGCCGACCCGTGAGCTGGCCCAGCAGGTCACCGAGGCGCTCACGCCGTACGCCGACGCGCTCCGGTTGCGTATGGCCGCGGTCGTCGGCGGCATGTCGATCGGCCGGCAGATCGCCGCGCTCCGTGAGGGCGCCGAGGTCGTCGTCGCCACCCCCGGCCGTCTCCACGACCTCATCGAGCGCAAGGCCTGCCGCCTGGCCCGGGTCCGGATCACGGTCCTCGACGAGGCCGACCAGATGTGCGACATGGGATTCCTTCCGCAGGTCACCGACGTACTCGACCAGGTCCACGCCGACGGTCAGCGGATGCTGTTCTCGGCCACCTTGGACCGCGACGTCGACCAGCTCGTCCAGAGCTACCTCCATGAGCCCGTCGTCCACTCCGTCGACCCGTCCGCGGGCGCGGTCACGACGATGGACCACCATGTCCTGGTCGTCCACGGCCCCGACCGGTACGCCGTCACCACGGAGATCGCCGGCCGCGAAGGCCGCGTCCTGCTGTTCCTGGACACCAAGCACTCCGTCGACCTGCTCACCCGGCACCTGCGGGCCAGCGGGGTGCACGCCGCGGCGCTGCACAGCGGCAAGTCGCAGCCGCAGCGCACCCGGACCCTCGCGCAGTTCAAGAACGGCCAGGTCACCGTCCTGGTCGCGACCAACGTCGCGGCCCGCGGCCTGCACATCGACGACCTCGACCTCGTGGTGAACGTCGATCCGCCCACCGACCCCAAGGACTATCTGCACCGCGCGGGCCGCACCGCCCGGGCCGGCGAGTCCGGCAGCGTCGTCACGCTCGTCCTGTCCGGTCAGCGCCGCGAGATGAGCCAGGTGATGTCGGAGGCCGGCATCGAGGCGACGGTCACCAAGGTGCGCTCGGGCGAGGCGGAGCTGAGCCGCATCACCGGGGCCAGGGCCCCTTCCGGCACGCCGCTCGACGGCGGGCCCGCGGCGCCCCGGCCCAAGAACGTCAACGCCCCCTTCCGCGGTCTCGGCACCAGCAAGGACGCCTCTCGCGGTACGGGCGGCAAGTCCCGCAAGGCGGGCGAGGCCCGCAAACTCGCCGAGGCCCGCAAGGCGGCCATGGTCCGCCGGGGCCGCTGAGCGCTCAGACGCGCGACGCCGACGCGACCAGCTTGCCCTTTCGGCAAGAAATCTTTCCGTACGGCGAGGGCCTGCGCACAGTGGGCGCATGACCACCTCACGAAGCTCCGACACCGCACCCGGGGCCGGAATCGGCACCGAACCGCCCGAAGACGCGCAGCAATTCTGGGACGAGCGCTACCGCGGCGGCACGCAGCCCGGCCGCGGCCGGCCCAACGCCGTCTTCGCCGGTCTCGTCGCCGGCCTGCTGGCTGGCAGCGCCCTCGATCTGGGCTCCGGCCCCGGCGGTGACACCTTGTGGCTGGCGGGGCGGGGCTGGACGGTGACCGCCGTCGACATCTCGCCCACCGCGCTGGCGGGCGTGCGGGCCGACGCGGACGCCGCCGGGCTGGGGGGCCGGGTCCGCACCGAGCACCACGATCTGAGCGTGTCCTTCCCGAGGGGCCGGTTCGATCTGGTCTCGGCCCAGTTCCTCCAGTCGCCTCTCGCCTTCCCTCGGCAGCGTGTCCTGCGGCAGGCCGCCGAGGCGGTCGCCCCCGGCGGCCTGCTGCTGATCGTCGAGCACGCCTCGATCCCGCCCTGGGGCCGCGCGGCCCACCCGGACGTGGAGCTGCCGACGGCCGCCGGGACGCTGGCCGGGCTCGCCCTGGAGGAAGGGGAGTGGACGGTCGAGGGCGCGGAGGCCCGGCAGCGGGAGGCGACCGGACCCGACGGGGCGACCGCGACCGTGGACGACAACGTCATCGCGGCACGTCGCAGGCCGTAAGCCCTGCCCGGACCTCAGCTCCGACCGGGTGACCGCGGTCGGCCCGGTCGTGGCACGCCGCGGCCGGACCCGACCCGGCCGCCAGACTGGGCGGAGCCCGCCGCAGCCGTACACCCGGAGCCCTCATGCCCCAGTCCGCCGCCACCGGAGCGACCGACGCGAACACCTTCCCCGCGCTGTGTACGCACACGCACCTGTTCCCCGGCGCCCGCTGCCGCCTCCAGGGGCTGCCCGACCCGCACGCGTTCGCCGCCGACCCGTGGTCCATCGGCGTGGATCTGCGCTTCTCCGACGACGCGGTCGCCGACGCGGAGCTGCGCACCGGGGGGCCGCAGGGCCCCGTGCTCACCGTGCCGCCCCACACCACGGGTGCGGGCACCCGCATCGGTGAACGCGCTTGGCTGGTCCGGGAGTTCACGCGGGTGGGAGACGAGGTCGAAGTGAAGATCGGCGGCCACGCCTGAGGTGCGCGGAGCCGCGCGCGGCCTCGGCGCCGGAGGCCAACTGGTCGCGCCTCCCGTAGAGTTATGCCGTTCTGGCTTCGACACAAGCAAGGAGGCGGGAGCCGTCGACGCTCACGTGCGGACCCGTGTTTCGGCGTACGCCATCGCCGTGGACGACGACCGGCTGCTGCTGACCCGCTTGTCGGACGCGTCGCCGGTCTTCCTGCCCGGCCTGTGGCATCTGCCGGGTGGCGGTATCGACCCGGGCGAGCAGCCCGTCGAGGCGCTGGCCCGTGAGCTGCGGGAGGAAACGGGGCTCGACCTCGCCTCCGCGCGACTGGTCGACGCGCGGTCGTACGCCGTGCGGCGGCGCGGGGTTGACTGGAACCTCACCGGGCTCTTCTACGCCGTCGACCTCAAGGGCGGGGCGCCTGCGGTGGCCGAGACGGACGGTTCGACGGACGCCGCGCGCTGGATGCCTCTCTCCGGCCTCGAAGACTCCTTCCTGTCACCGGCGGCCGCCGACGCCTTCGCATGGCGGTGTCCACGGAGTGGGGTGGGCCTCTCCTCCCCAGGTAGGAGACAACGCACCACAAGGCTCAGCCGCGTTCGCGTTCGCGTTCGCGTTCGTGTGCGCGGAGGTACGCCTCCAGCTCCGCGGCCCCGGTCAGCATCGCCCGACCGCGGGCGGACAGCCGGCCGTGCCAGTCGCGCAGCGCGGCCTCCAGCGGCTCCAGGCCTCCGGCCGCCCGCACTTGGGCGATCAGCGGGGCGATCTGCTCCAGCAGGTAGCCGCCCCGCCGCAGCTGGTGGGCGAGTCGGGCGTCCCGTACGTCGGCCTCGTCGTAGACGCGGTAGCCGGTCTGCGGGTCACGGCTCGGGCGGACCAGCCCGGCGCGCTCCCATTTGCGCAGCGTCGCGGGGCGGATGCCGAGTCCGCTCGCCAGCGGCCCGATGAACGTGCCGCCGGGCTCGGTGACCGCAGGTTCGGACACAGCGGTGGGGTCCAGATCGCGCAGGGCGCTCTCCACGGCCTGGAGTGTCCGGCGGTCGTCGAGGAGTTGGGCATGGCTCTCGTCGACGAGGCGGAACGCCTCGTCGGGCGATCCCTCGTTCACCGCCCGCATGACCGAGGCGGCCGTCCGGTGCCCGTGGCCGGGCACCAGGGCGAGAAAGGCACGCAGGGCGCGCGCGTGCAGCGGCGTATAGGTGCGGTAGCCGTGGGGTGTGCGGTCGGCGGCCGGAAGGATGCCGGCCTCCTCGTAGTTCCTGACGGCCTGCGTGGACAGGCCGTGCCCGCGTGCCAGGTCGACCGGCCTGAGCCGATCACCGCTTTGAAGGTTCTGCCCCATGTCCCTGCCGATGTCGCGTAAGAGTTTCAACCGAGAGTTCAACGATACCGTTGAGGTCATGGCTGACATCGAAAACGCGGGCATCAAGAAGGCCGACATCAAGGACACCATCCATGCCGTCGACGGCGCCGCCGTCATGAGGGTGCTTCCGGCCCGGCCGAGGCTGCTCGCCCTGGGCGAGCCCACCCACGGCGAGGGCACTCTGCTCGACCTGCGCAATGAGCTCTTCCGGCAACTCGTCGAGGAGGAGGGCTACCGGACGATAGCCATCGAGAGCGACTGCCTGCGGGGCCTGGTCGTGGACGCGTACGTCACCTCGGGCACGGGCACCCTCGACGAGGCCATGGAGCACGGAATCAGCCACGGCTGGGGCGAGTTCGCGGGCAACCGCGAACTCGTGCGCTGGATGCGCGCGTTCAACGAGGGCCGGCCCGCGGCCGACCGGCTCCGCTTCGCCGGTTTCGACGGCCCGCTGGAGATCACCGGCGCCGCGAGCCCCCGCGAGGCCCTCGCCGCCCTGCACGGCTACCTCTCCTCCCACGTGGACGCGGACCTGCTGCCCTGCACCGCGGAGACGCTCGACCGCCTGCTCGGCGCCGACGGCCGGTGGACCGATCCGGCGGCGATGACGGACCCGGCCCAGTCCATGGGACAGTCGGCCGAGGCGCGCCAACTCCGGCTGATCGCCGATGACTTGGCGGCGCTGCTCGACGCGCGGACGCCGCACTTGCTCGCGGCGGCCTCCCGGGACGACTGGGACCGGGCGCGCCTGTACGGGCGTACCGCGACGGGGCTGCTGCGCTACCACCACTGGATGGCGGACACTTCACCCGCCCGTATGGACCAGCTGCTCAGTACACGGGACCAGATGATGTCCCACAACCTCCTCGCCGTCGCGGACCGTGGTCCGGCGCTCATCCACGCCCACAACTCCCATCTGCAGCGGGAGAAGAGCACGATGCGCATGTGGCAGGGCCCGGTGGAGTGGTGGAGCGCCGGCGCGCTGGTGAGCGCCCGGCTCGGCGAGCAGTACGCCTTCGTGGCCACCGCGCTGGGGACGATCCGGCACCAGGGCGTGGACGCGCCGCCGCCGGACACCGTGGAAGGGCTCCTGTACACACTTCCGGTCGACCGCTGTGTCGTCGACGCCCCGCGGCTGGCCGCGGCCCTCGGCGAGACGCGGCTCACGCCCCGCGTGTCGCCGTGGTTCGGCTACTCCGCGCTCGATCCGGCGCACTTGGCGGATGTTGACGGCATGGTGTTCGTCAAGGATGTCGGCCCACGCGGGCCGCAGCGATAGCGCCCCTCTGTCCGCCGTGGGCGGCTTCCCAGCCATCGGATGCTTAGGTTAGGCTCAGCTAAGTGACCGATGCCCTTCGAACACCGCGCCCCGCCCCCCTCGGCGCCCACGCCCCCTCCACCCCGTTCACCCCCTCCACCCCTTTCCCCGACAGCGGGGAGGCGCTGGAGACGCCCCGGCTCAAGGAGTTCCGGGGCCGCACGGTGGTGATCAAGTTCGGCGGCAACGCCATGGTGGACGACGACCTCAAGCGGACGTTCGCCGAGGACGTGGTGGAACTGCGGCGCGCGGGCCTGCGCCCGGTCGTGGTGCACGGCGGCGGACCGCAGATCAGTGCCCTGCTCGACCGGCTGGACCTGGAGGTCCGCTTCGAGGCGGGGCTGCGGGTGACCACCCCCGAGGTCATGGACGTGGCCCGGATGGTGCTCACCGGCCGCGTCCAGCGGGAGCTGGTGGGGCTCATCAACCGTCACGGGCCGTTCGCCGTGGGGATGACCGGCGAGGACGCGCACACCATGACCGCCGTGCGCCGCCCCGCCTGGGTGGACGGCGAGCAGGTCGACATCGGGCTCGTCGGCGACATCGTCGACGTGAACGCGGAGACCCTGACCACCCTGCTGGACGAGGGCCGCATCCCGGTGGTCTCCCCCGTCGCCCGGGGGACGGACGGGCAGGTCTACAACATCAACGCCGACCTCGCGGCGGCCGCGCTCGCGGTGGCGCTCGACGCGGAGAAGCTGGTGATGCTCACCGACGTCGAGGGCCTGTACGCGAATTGGCCGCACAGCACCGAGGTGATCGAGCACCTGACGGCGGACGAGCTGGAAAAGCTCCTGCCCGAGCTGGCGAGCGGCATGCTCCCCAAGATGGAGGCGTGCCTGCGGGCCGCCCGGGCGGGCGTACGCATGGCACACGTACTCGACGGCCGGGCGCCTCACGCCGTGTCGCGCAGGGTCTTCTCCGACGTCCGCCACGGCACGGTCGTGGTTCCTGAGCCGGAACCGAGCGGCGACAGGGAGCGCTGAGAGACGCCTTGTGTACGTGAACCCCGGACCGATGGGCCGGGGTTCACGTGCACAAGACCATAGGAACGTCAGAGCGTTCGGGCGAGGACCCGCGAATTGCGGGTGGGGTCCAGCGAGTCCGCCCAGGCGCGCGGCGCCAGTTCCACCGCGGCGGGCGCGAAGCCGTGCCGGAGGAAGAGCTCGCCGCCGCCGGTCGTCGCGGTGAACAGGGTTTGAAGGGACCGGGCGTCGGCTTCGGTCAGCGCCGCGCGCAGCAGTGCGTCCCCCACCCCGCGCCCCTGACTGCGCGGCGCGACGCAGAAGTTGTACAGGACGCCGGCCGGTCCGCGGTCCTCGGCCGGGTCGGCGGCGTGGACACCCACCCCCAGACAGCCCTCCAGGGTGCCGTCATGGGCCTCCACGACCAGGAAGTCGGTCGCGTCCGAGGCGTAGAGCGACAGGGGGCGCTCGCGCAGCGCTCCCGAGCGGACGAACGGCCGGGACAGCGCCTCCAGAGCGGCGGCGTCCCCCGGGCGCGCGGAACGCACGGCGAGCAGAACAGGCGGGGCGGCGCACGGCGACGGGGCACCGAGGCGCGGGGCGGCCGTGGACAACAGGTTCCCTTCCTCCGGATCAACTAAGGTTAGCCTGCCCTAAGTGAAACCTCAAAAGCCAGCCCGGGCCACCTGAGCCACCGTCACACCACAGGGTGTCAGGAAGATTCGGCGCGGCCGTCGACGTACGTCGTCACGACTTCGATGTCACCGATGCGCGACGTACTGACGCGCCGCGGGTCGTCGCCCAGCACCACGAGGTCGGCGCGCTTGCCCGGAGCGAGGGTGCCCGCGCTGTCGTCCCAGTGGCAGGCGAAGGCACCGCCGACGGTGTACGCGCGCAGGGCCTCGTCCACGGTGATGCCCTCGTGGGGGCCGATCAACTGGCCGGTCTCCGAGGCGCGCTCGACCATGAACTGGATGGCCCGCAGCGGCGCTCCGTCCGTCACGGGCCGGTCGGAGCTGCCCACCAGGGTGACGCCGTGGTCCAGGAAGCCCCGGCCCCGGTAGAGCCACGGGGCCCGCTCCTCGCCCATGATCGCCGCGTAGTCGTCGCCGAAGTAGCGCAGGAAGTTGGGCTGCACCACGGCGCTCACGCCGAGCCGGGCGAAGCGGGCGAGCTGGTCCGGGCGGATCAGCCCGGCGTGTTCGATCCGGTGGCGCGCGGCGGGGCGCGGGTGCGTCCGCTGGGCCCGTTCCAGTGCGTCGAGGGCGACGTCGGCGGCACGGTCGCCGATCGCGTGGACGGCCAGCTGCCACCCGGCGAGGTGGCCGGCCACGATGGTGTCGGCGAGCGCCTCCGGGTCGTCCTGCAACTGCCCTGTGTGGTCCGAGCCGTGGTCCGTGCCGTGGTACGGGGCGGTGAGCGCGGCGGTGCGCGCCATCATGCCCCCGTCGGTGTAGACCTTCAGCGCGCCGATGGAGAGCCAGTCGTCGCCGAACCCGGTGCGCAGACCGAGGTCGAGGGCGCGGGGGGTGTGGTCGGCATCAGGGAGGGCGACGGGATGCAGGGCGTCCGCGGCCACCATGAGCTGGACGCGCAGGGGCAGTTGGCCCTGTTCCCTTGCCAGTTGGTAGGCCGCGAGCTCGGCCGGGCTGTGGCCGAACAGGGAGCCGCCGATGCCCGCCTCGGCGCAGGCCGTCACGCCTTCCGCTCGGCAGGTCCGGGCGGCGTGCGCGATGGCGTCCGCGAGTTCCTGCTGCGTGTGCGGCGGACGGAGCGCGCGTGCGGCGCCCATGGCGCCCTCGGCGAGGAAGCCGTTCTCGTGGGGCACGTCGGCCGGGAGCAGGTCCAGGACGGCGCTGTTGACCACGCATCCGTGTCCGGAGTCGTGCAGCATGAAGACCTTGCGCCCCTGGCTGACCCGGTCCAGCTCGGCGGCGGTCAGATGGCGTCCGAGGGCCCGCTGGTCGTACCCGGCGAGGGCCACCCAGGCGTCCGGCGGCGCCTGCCGCGAGACGGCCGCCGCCACGACCGCGAGCACGTCCTCGACCCGTTCGCAGGGCGCCACACTCGGCGTACGCGCCTTCAGTCCCGTCCACGCGAGATGAACGTGGCTGTCGATGAAGCCGGGCAGCACGGTGGCGCCTTGGAGGTCGACGACCTCGCGGGCGGGCAGCGAGGTGACGGCGTCGTCCAGGCCCACGATCCTCCCCCGCCAGATCCCCACGTCATGGGCGACGGGGCGGGCCGGGTCCATGGTGAGGAAGCGGGCGTTCGTCAGTCGCGTGGAGAGCATCGGGGGCGGTCCGTCCTAGCTGGTCTCGGCCATCGCGGCGACGGTGGGCACGTCGTCCCGGGGGTCATCGGGCAGGTGGCGGCGGGGCGCGGCGGGCACCACCAGCGGGGTGCCGGTCTCGGGGTCGTCGATGATGCGGCAGGGCAGGCCGAACACGTCCTCGATGAGGTCGGCGGTGACGACGGTGGCCGGGTCGCCTTCGGCGGCGACTGTTCCGCCGGCCCGCATCACGATGAGGTGAGTGGCGTAGCGGCAGGCCTGGTTGAGGTCGTGCAGGACGGCCACGACCGTGTTCTTCTTGCGCGCGTGCAGTTCGGCGCAGAGGTCGAGGACCTCGACCTGGTGGGCGATGTCGAGGTAGGTGGTGGGTTCGTCGAGGAGCAGGATGGACGTCTGCTGGGCGAGGACCATGGAGAGCCACACGCGCTGGCGCTGCCCGCCCGAGAGGTCGTCGACGGGGCGGTCGGCGAGTTCGAGTACGCCGGTCTGGCGCAGCGCCTCGGTGACGGCCGCCTCGTCCTCGGCGGACCACTGCTTGAGGAGGCGCTGGTGCGGGTAGCGGCCGCGGGCGACGAGGTCGCCGACCGTGATGCCGCCGGGCGCGGTCGAGGACTGCGGGAGCAGTCCGAGGCGGCGTGCGACCTCGCGCGAGCGGTACGACGCGATGGCGGCGCCGTCGAGATAGACCTGGCCGGAGCGGGGCTTGAGCATCCGCGCGAGGGCCTTGAGGAGAGTGGACTTGCCGCAGGCGTTCGGCCCGATGATCACGGTGAAGGAGTGGTCGGGTATGTCGACGCCCAGCGAGGTCGCGACGGTCCGCTGGTCGTAGGAGAGCGTGAGGTCCTCGGCCCGCAGGCGGGGCGTGGGCCGGAGTGTGGGCTCGGTCGTTGCAGTCATGCGCGGCTCTTTCGCGACTCGGTGATCAGCAGCCAGATGAGGTAGAGCCCGCCGATGGTGCCGGTCGCCGTGCCCACCGGCAGCAGCGTGGGGGCGAAGACACGCTGGGCGAAGAGATCGCTGCCGGCCAGCAGCAGCGCGCCCATGAGGGCGGCGGGCATCAGCGACGGTCCCGAGGACCTGGTCAGCCGGCGGGCCAGCTGCGGCGCCGCCAGGGCGATGAACCAGATGGGGCCGGTGACCGCCGTGGCGAACGCGGCGAGCGCGACGCTGATGACGAGCAGCGCCGTGCGCGTGCGCGGCACGTTGACCCCGAGGGCCATGGCGGTGACGTCGCCCATCTCCACCATGGACAGGCGGCGGGAGAGCAGGAAGGCGAGCGGGAGCAGGACGAGCACCGCCAGACCGATGGCGTTCGCGTGCTGCCAGCCGCGGCTGTTGAGACTCCCGATCAGCCAGGCCTGCGCCTCCAGGGCCTCCTGCCAGGTCGCCCGGGTGATGAGGTACGAGTTGACGGAGAGCAGCAGGGAGCTGACGCCGATGCCGACGACGACCAGCCGGAAGCCCTGGAGTCCTCGGCCGAGCAGGAGCAGGTAGACGGCGCCGGCGGTGAGGAACCCGCCGATCAGCGCGCCGAACGCGATCTGCGCCATGCTGCCGTGCAGCACGGTGATGACGACGAGCGCGCCGACGGCCGAGCCGTTGGTGAAGCCGATGATGTCCGGGCTGCCCAGGGAGTTGCCCGTCAGGCTCTGCAGAATGGCGCCGCTGACCGCGAGGGCCGCGCCGACGCAGATCGCGGTCAGGAGGCGGGGCATGCGCAGGGTGTTGACGATGAAGTCGGCGCCGGGCGATCCGTTGCCCGTCACGGCCTTGAGCACTTCGCCGACGGACAGTTCGAAGTCGCCGGTGGTGAGCGTGACGAGCATGACGGCGATCAGCGCCGCGAACATCGCGGACGTCACGGCGAGCACCCGTCCCTGGACGCGTACGGAGGGGCCGCGCCGTCCGGCGCGGAGCACCGTCCCGCTGATGACGGGACGCGGCCGCCCGGCGTTCTCGCCGCCCGCGCCCGGGGACTTCTCCTCGGCGGGAGCGCCCGCCTCACGTACAGGACTCACAGCATGGCCAGCTTTCGACGACGGCACAGCGCGATGAACAGCGGTGCGCCGATGAACGCGGTGATGATGCCGACCTGGACCTCGCCCGGCGAGCCGAGCACCCGGCCGAGCACGTCCGACCCGATGAGCAGGATCGGCGCGAGCAGCATCGAGTACGCGAGGACCCAGCGCTGGTCGGGGCCGACGATGAACCGGGCGACGTGGGGCACGGCGAGGCCGACGAACGCGATCGGTCCCGCCGCCGCGGTGGCGGCGCCGCACAGCAGCATGACCGCGAGGGCGCCGAGCAGCCGGGTCCGGCCGACGTTCAGCCCGAGGGCCCGGCCGAGCTGGTCGCCCATCGCGAGGGCGTTGAGGGACGGGGCGAGGCAGAGCGCGATCGCCAGGCCGACGGCGACGAACGGGAGGATGGCGTAGACGACTTCGAAGTACCGGCCGGAGAGCGAGCCCACGTTCCAGAAGCGGAACTGGTCGAAGGCCTCCGGGTCGAGCAGCAGGACCGCGGAGTTGAAGGCGTACAGGACCGCGGTCACGGCCGCTCCCGCGACGACCAGGCGGTCAGGGGTGGCCACCTTGCGTCCGGAGGTGCCCAGGAGGTAGACGACGACCGAGGCGACGGCGGCGCCGATGAAGGCGAACCACACGTAGCCGAGGACGGAGCCCACGCCGAGGAAGGCGATGGCCACCACGACTCCGGCGGCGCTTCCCAGGCTGATCCCGAGCAGGCCCGGGTCGGCGAGCGGGTTGCGCGTCAGGGCCTGCATCAGCGCTCCGGAGAGGCCGAGCGCCATGCCGACGAGGAGCCCGAGGAGGGTTCTGGGGATGCGGTAGTCGTGGATGATGATCGACGTCTCGGACCCGTCGGGGTTCCACAGCGCACTCCAGGTCGCGGTGAAGGGAATTCCCCTCGTACCCACCCAAACGCTGAGCAACGCGACGAGGACCAGCGCGCCGAGCGCCACGAGCAGGCCCACGCCCCGCAGGGCGTTCACGGACCGGCCCGCTGCGGGCGGGGCCGCGACGGCGGTCGGCTCTTCGGACACCGCCCGGGTTTCGACCGACAACGACAACTCCCCCTGGCGGCAGTTCAGGCGTCGCACCGCGTCAAGCACGCAAAGAAGTCAAGAACGCAAAGAACACGGCGCGAACGGCAAGTTGAGACTTAGGTGAGGCTAACCGAATGTATCCGGCCGGGTCAACGCGCGGGTGGTGACCTCAAGATGGACGTGCGGCCACGATGGGGAAGCCGAGTATGCAGACGACGCCGGGGTGACGACAGAGGCGCACCGTCTGTTTAGAGTAGCCTTACCTAACCATCTGAACGTCTTCGCGGAGGGCCGCATGCCAGCTGGAGCACCAACCGGGGGGCACGTCCTCCGCAGGGCGATCAGGGGGCAACGACGCCGTATCGTCGCCGCCTCCCTGCTCGGCATGACCCATCAGGGATGCGAGGCCCTGGTCCCTGTGGTCATCGGCGTCGCCATCGACACGGCCGTCGCGACCGGCGACTCCGGGGCCCTGTGGCGCTGGCTCCTGGTGCTCGCTGTCCTCTTCTTCGTGCTGTCCACGTGCTATCGCAACAGCGCGCGGATCACTGAGGGCGCGGGCGAGCAGGCCGCACACGAGCTGCGGCTCGAACTCGGCGCCCGGGTCCTCGACCCGCGCGGCGGCTCCGACGCGAACCGGCTGCCGGGCGCGCTCACCAGCATCGCCACCAACGACGCCCGCCGGGTGGGCTCCGTGGCGACGGTCCTCACCTACGGCATCGCGGCGGTCGCCGCCCTGGTGATCAGCGCGGTGGCGCTGCTCAGGATCTCCGTCCCGCTCGGCCTCCTCGTCCTGCTCGGCATCCCGCCACTGCTGTGGCTCGGACACCGCATCAGCCTGCCGCTGGAGCGCCGCAGCGAGACCGAGCAGGAGCAGGCCGCGCACGCCTCCGGCGTCGCCGCCGACCTGGTCTCGGGGCTGCGGGTCCTCAAGGGCATGGGCGCCGAGTCGGCCGCCGTGGCCCGCTACCGCACGACGAGCCAGGACTCCCTGGCCGCCGCGCTCAGGGCCGCCCGCAGCCGGTCCGGCCACGAGGGCGCCGTCCTCGCCCTGACCGGCGTCTTCATCGCGGTCATCGGTGTCGTGGGCGCCTATCTCGCCATGCGCGGCAGCATCAGCGTCGGCGAACTGGTGGCGGCGGTCGGTCTCGCGCAGTTCCTGCTCGGCCCGTTCCAGCTGCTCACCTACGTCAACGCCGAGTTCGCCCAGGGCCGCGCGTCCGCACGGCGGATCGCCGAGGTGCTGGCCGCGCCCGCCGCCGTGGAGGGTGGGCAGGACATGCCGTCCGACCGGGCCGCGGGGCACATCCGGCTGCGCGGGGTGTCGCTCGGCACGCTGCGCGCGGTGGACCTCGACATCGAGGCGGGCAGCCTGACCGGCGTCGTCACCAAGGACCCGGCCGTCGCCAACGACCTGCTGCACTGCCTGGCCAGGGAGACCGACCCCGCCGACGGCCTCGTCGAGCTGGACGGCGTACCCCTGACCGCACTCGATCCGGACGGGCTGCGCCGCGCCGTCCTGGTCGCCCACCACGACGCCGACCTGTTCGAGAGCAGCCTCCTGGACAACGTGCGGGCAGGCGCGGACGACCAGGCCGGGGCCGCGGTGGTCGACACCGCCCTCACCGCCTCGGCGGCGGACGAGGTCGCCCGGCTGCTGCCCGACGGCGCGGACACGGTGCTCGCCGAACGCGGCCGGTCGCTCTCCGGCGGCCAGCGCCAGCGCGTGGCGCTCGCCCGGGCGCTCGCCGCCGACCGACCCGTCCTGGTCCTGCACGACCCGACCACCGCCGTGGACACCGTCACCGAGTCGCGGATCGCCGCCCGGCTGCGCGACGCCCGCCAGGGCCGCACCACCGTTCTCATCACCACGAGCCCGGCCCTCCTCGCGGTCACCGACCGCGTGATCGTCCTCGACGAGGGCACCGTGTCGGCCGAGGGCCGGCACGCCGAACTCGTCGCCGCCGACGAGGCGTACCGAGCGGCGGTGCTCGCATGACATCCGCGTACGCAAGCGAGACACAGAAGCCGGCGGAGACCGCGAAGCCGGGAGAGACAGAAGAGACCCCCGACACCATGAGCCCTACCAGCACGGACCGCGTCCTCCTGCCGACCGCATCCGCCTCCGAGAGCCTGGCCGCGCTGCGCACCATGCTGCGCGGCCACCGGCTCCTGGCGACGGTCGCCTTCGTGGTCCTGGCCGCGGGCACCGCAATCGGTCTGCTGACCGCTCCCCTGCTCGGGCACATCGTCGACCTGGTGGTGGACAAGCGCGGCTCCGACGCGTTGACGGTGCCGCTGATCCTGCTGGTCGCGGTGGCGCTGGTGCGCGGCGCCGCGACGGCGATCGGCAGCGCCCTGGTCGCCCGGCTCGGCGAGACCGTTCTCGCGGCCGTGCGCGAGCAGTTCATCGAGCGGGCGCTGCGGCTGCCGCTCGAACGCGTCGAGGCCGCCGGATCGGGCGACCTGGTCTCCAGGGTCACCAGCGACGTCTCCGTGATCGCGAAGTCGGTGCGCCAGGCGCTGCCGGAGTTCACCCGCTCCGCGCTCACCATCGTGCTGACCCTCGGCGGACTCGCCGTCCTCGACTGGCGCTTCCTGCTGGCGGCGCTCGTGGCCATGCCCGTCCAGGTGCTCTCCGTACGCTGGTACCTGCGCCGCTCCTCCCCCGTGTACGCCGAACACCGCGTCGCCACCGGGGCCTTGCAGCACCAGCTGCTCGACAGCATCGGCGGGGTGCGGACCGTGCGCGCCTTCCGGCTCAACACCACGCACGCCGGCCTCCTGGAGCAGCGGTCGGCATCGGCGCGTGACCTGGCGCTGCGCGGCATCCACATCGCCACCGGGTTCTTCTCCCGGCTGAACCTCGCCGAGTACCTCGGTCTCGCCGCCGTGCTCGCCGCCGGCTTCGCGCTGGTCGACAACGGCTCGGTGAGCATCGGCACGGCCACCGCGGCCGCGCTGTACTTCTACAGCCTCTTCAACCCGGTCAACGCCGCGCTGTTCCTGCTCGACGACGCGCAGTCCGCGGGCGCGAGCTTCACCCGCCTGATCGGGGTCTCGAACCTCCCCGCCGAGCGCGCGGCGGGCAACAGCGGTGCCCCGGTGGACGGCTCGGTCAAGGTGACCTCGCTCGGCCACGCGTACGCCTCGGGTCAGCCCGTGCTCGCCGACGTCGACCTGGAGATCCGCAGCGGCGAGCGGGTGGCGCTGGTCGGTGCGAGCGGGGCCGGGAAGACCACGCTCGCCAAGCTCATCGCCGGGGTCCACGAACCGTCCAAGGGGGCCATCGCCCTGGGCGGCGTCGACACGCGGGAGCTGGGACCGGCCGGGGTGCGCCGCGCGGTGACGCTCATCAGCCAGGAGGTCCATGTGTTCGCCGGGCCGCTCGCGGAGGACCTGCGCCTGGCGCGGCCCGAGGCCACCGATGACGAACTGCGCGCGGCCCTGACCCATGTGGGCGCCTTGGAGTGGGCCGAGGCCCTGCCCGAGGGCCTCGCCACCGTCGTCGGCGAGGGTGGGCACCGGCTCACGGTGACCCAGGCGCAGCATCTCGCCCTGGCCCGCCTGGTGCTCGCGGACCCGCCCATCGCCATCCTCGACGAGGCCACGGCCGACGCGGGCAGCGCGGGCGCACGCGTCCTGGAGACGGCGGCCGTACGGGCGCTGGAGGGGCGTACGGGCCTGATGGTGGCGCACCGCCTCCCCCAGGCCGCGACCGCGGACCGCGTCGTCGTCCTCGACCAGGGCCGCGTCGTCGAGACCGGCACCCACGACGAACTCGTGGCGGCCGGTGGCCGCTACGCCGCGCTGTGGGCGGCCTGGTCCGACAGCCGCCGGGAGGTTCCCGAAGGGGCCTGAACACACGCCTTCCGCCAACAGGAAAGGGGCTCGACCCGCTCGCCGGGCCGAGCCCCTTTCCGCTGCCTCGCTCACTGGTTCCGCTGTGCGGCTCCGAAGGCGGGCGGCCTCTGCTGGTCCCCGGCAGGGCCGACGTCGCCGTTTTTCCATTCCGGGTCGTAGGCGCAGGGCACGGTGGCGCCGCCGGTGAAGTACTCGCGGTCCGGGTACCAGGTGAAGGACATCCGCTCCTCGCCGTCGTCCCGCTGGACGAACAGGTCCCAGGACGTGCCTCTTTTGCCTTCGCGGTACGACGTGACGTTCCAGCCCTCGTCCTGGAGGAATCGGTGGAGGCGGCGGAGACCGGGGACCGCCTGGCTCGCCGGCACATGGTCGAGGGCCCAACTGTGGCTCATCGCGTAGGCGCCGTCGACGGTCTTGTCCTCAAGTCCCAGCAGCCCGCCGTCGTGGCAGAAGGAGGAGCCGAGCGTGTTCTCCGTGCTGACGCCGATGTCCTCGACTCCGGGGGCGATGGTGCGCTTGAAGCCCAGGACGGTGTAGGCCTTCTGGGAACGCTGGAGGGCGCGGTCCGCCATGTCCTCGGGTGCGACGCGGGGGAAGTCCGTCGACGCCCAGGAGCCCCAGGCGAGCGTGCCGGCGAGCAGCAATACGCCGAGGAGCGCGGCGCCGCCGCATCCCGGAGTGGGGCGGGCCCGAGGGGAGGCCCCCGGCTCGGGCGCGTCGGGGGTGGTGGCGGGGCTGGGCACGTTCTCATCGGGCATACGAGCACCCTAGGCAGGCGCGGCGGCATGGCAGATGGGCGCGGGGACCCGGCTGGCATGAGTACACGTACTCAGGTGGGCTGCGCGTATGGTGCTCGTCCCGTGACGTAGAAGGCGAAACCGCCGCCCCGGAGAGGATTCCTCCGGGGCGGCGGTCAGTTCTGCCGGTCGGCGGTCAGCCCTGGGCGGCGGCCAGGCTCGCGGGGCGCAGGTCGGTCCAGTTGGCCTCCACATGCGCCAGGCAGGCCTCGCGGGTGTCCTCGCCGAAGACGACCCGCCAGCCGGCGGGCACCTCGGCGAAGGACGGCCACAGCGAGTGCTGGTTCTCGTCGTTGACCAGGACCAGGAAGGTGCCCTGCGGGTCCTCGAACGGGTTGGTGCTCATGCGTTGTCACTCCTCGTGGACGGTACGGTGAACAGCTCGGAGAGCGGCTGTTCGGGCTGGGCTGCCACGGTACGCAGCAGCCTCTGAAGTTCGTCGGCCAGCTGCCGCGCCTTGGCGGTGCCGAGCCGGTCGGTCGCGTGGATCAGCCCGCAGTGCACGGGGCCGTCGCCGCGGGGTTCGTAGAAGCTCAAGGTCAGGTCGGCCCGGGCCGTGCCGGTCGGCACCGCCTCCAGCGAGCCGATGCCGCCCTCCAGTTGCTCCAGGTCGGCCTGCTCATGGTGGATCACCATGACCTGCGGCCCCGACGCAGGCAGACCGGTCGCGCGCACGACCTCGTCGAACGGTACTTCCTGGCGGTCCAGGGCGCTCAGCGTGGTCTCCCGCACCCGGGTCAGCAACTCCGCGAAGGTCGGGTCGCCCGCCGTGTCGGTGCGCAGGACGACCGTGTTGAGGAAGCAGCCCACCAAGTCGGCGAGCTGGTCGTCGGTGCGGCCCGCGACCATCGTGCCGATGGGCAGGTCGGTGCCCGCGCCATGGGCGGTGAGCAGGGCCGCGAGCGCCGAGTGCAGCACCATGAACATGCTGGTGCCGGTGGCGCGGGCGAGCCGGTCCACGGCCGCGTGCAGCTCCTCGTCGAGGACGAAGCCCACGTGGCCGCCGGGCCGCCCGGTGCCGTCCGTGAGGGAGGCGCGCGGGCCGTCCGCCGGGAGCGCCAGCTCCTTCGGTACGTCGCTGAGCGCCTGACGCCAGTACGCGAGCTGCCGCCCGCCCCGGCTGCCGGGGTCCGCGAGGTCGCCGAGGACCTCGCGGGCCCAGTCGGCGTAGTCGCCGTACGTGACCGGCAGCGGCTCCCACGCGGGCGCCGCGCCCTGCGTACGGGCCGCGTAGGCCGAGGTGAGGTCGCGGAAGAGCGGGACCACCGACCATTCGTCCACCGCGAGGTAGTGCATGGTCAGCAGCACGGCCTGGCGGTCGTCGGGGCCGTTGAGCAGGTAGGCCCGCAGCGGTGCCTCCGCCTTCAGGTCGGGTGCGTGCGCGGCGAGTTCGGTCAGGCGGCCGTCCAGGTCGGCGCACCGCTCCACGGTCAGCGCGGGAGCCTCGGCCGGCCGCTGGAGCAACGTGCCGTCGTGCTCGACGAACGCCGTGCGCAGCGGCTCGTGGCGGGTCACCACGTCGGCGAGCGCCGCGCGCAGCGCGTCCGTGTCGAGGCCTCCCGGGGAGCGGAGCACGAGCGCGTGGTCGAAGCCGGGACCTCGGCGGTACGTCTCCCACTGGGGGCGCTGGACGGGAGCGGCTTCCCGTGGCCCGTCGTGGCCGTCGGTGCGGCTGTCGGCGCGGCGCAGGGCCGGGCGGGCGGCCGCGGCACCGTCGAGCTTGCCGGCGATCCCGGCGACGGTCAGCGCGTCGAAGACGTCCCTGATGCTCAGCTCGGCGCCGAACTCGGCGCGGATACGGCTCAGGAGCCGCATCGAGGCCATGGAGTGGCCGCCGAGCGCGAAGAAGTTGTCGTGCACGCCGACGCTGTCCAGCTTCAGGATCTCGCAGAACAGGGCCGCGAGCCGGGCCTGCGTCTCGGTGGCGGGGCGGGCCTCGCCGGTCATCGCGGACCAGTCCGGCGCGGGCAGCGCCTTGCGGTCCAGCTTGCCGTTGGGCGTCAGGGGCAGCGGGCCGTCCAGCGGCACGACGATCGCGGGCACCATGTACTCGGGCAGCAGCCCGGCGACATGGGCACGGACCTCCTGAGCGTCAAGTCCACGCTCCGGTACGGCGTCGTCCTCCCGCTCCGGTACGACGTAGCCGACGATGCGGACGATGTCGCCGTCCCGGTCGGGCACCACGGCGGCCTGGGCGACCGAGGGGTGCCCGGCGAGGGCGGCCTCGATCTCCCCCAGCTCGATGCGGAAGCCCCGCACCTTGACCTGGGTGTCGACCCGGCCGAGGAAGTCGAGGTTGCCGTCCGCCCACCAGCGGGCGCGGTCACCGGTGCGGTACATGCGGCTGCCGGGCGCGCCGAACGGGTCGGCGACGAACCGCTCCGACGTCAGGGCCGCCTTGCCGAGGTAGCCGCGCGCGAGGCCGCGCCCGGAGACGTACAGCTCCCCCACCACGCCCGGCGGGACCGGCCGCAGGTGCTCGTCGAGGACGTAGCAGCGCGTGTTGGGGTCGGGGCGGCCGATCGGCACCCGGCCGCCGGTGGGGCCGCCGTGCTCGCGGGCGGGCCACAGGGTGGAGTTGACCGTCGCCTCGGTGAGTCCGTACGCGCAGATCAGGTGGGCCGTCGTACCGAACCGCTCGAAGAGGTCCGGCGGCACGGTCTCGGTGCCGACCAGGACGGTCGACCCTTCGGGCAGTTGGCAGCCGGGCGGCAGCGCGGAGACCAGGGACGGCGGCAGGATCATGTGGGTGATCCGCTGGTCGGCGAGGAAGTCGGTGAGCGCGGGGCCCGCGACGCGCGCCTCGTCGGTGATGAGGACGAGCCGCCCGCCGTGGCACAGGGCCATGGCGAGTTCGAAGACGAAGACGTCGAAGCCGATCGACGCGAACTGGAGCACCCGGCTGTCGTGCCGCAGGCCCATCCGGTCGACGGCGGTGGCGACGAGGCTGGAGATGCCCTCGTGCGGTACGAGGACGCCCTTGGGGCGGCCGGTCGAGCCGGACGTGTAGATCACGTACGCGGCCTGGTCCAGGCCGATGGGCCCGCCGTCGACAGGTGCGTCGGACAGCGTCGCCAGCTCGGCGGCGGTGTCCGGCGCGTCGAGCAGCACCACGGGGACGCCTGTCACGTCGGGGATCTTGCCCGCGACCGGTTCGGTGCCGACCACGAGGGCCGCCCCCGAGTCCTCGATCATGTACGTGAGGCGGTCGCCGGGGTGGACCAGGTCGAGCGGCAGGAACGCGGCGCCGAGCCTCAGCGCGGCGAGCACGGCGGCGACCATGTCCACGGAGCGGGGCACTGCCACACCGACCACGCTCTCGGCGCCCACACCGCGCGCGGCCAGCAGCCGAGCGATGCGGTTGGCGCGGGCGTCGAGCTGCGCGTAGCTGACCGACCGGGATCGGTCCACGACGGCGACCGCGTCGGGCCGCTCGGCGAGCCGCCGCGCGAACAGCGCGGGGAAGGTCTCCTCGTCGACCTCGCGCGGCGCGCCGTTGAAGCCTTCGAGGACCAGCTGCCGCTCGTCGGCGGCGAGGATCTCCGCCTGTGACAGGGGCCGCTCCGGGGCGGAGACGAGCGCGGCGACGAGCCTGCGCAGACGGTCACCGATCCGCTCGGCGGTCCCCTGGTCGAACAGCTCGGTGGCGAACTCCAGGCGGCAGTTCAGCGCGTCGGCGCCGCCGTCGGCGGAGGTGTGCTCGGTGAAGCTGAAGACCAGGTCGAACTTGGCCGAGCGGGCGCGGAACGGCACGTACTCCGGCCGCACGCCGGGCAGTTCCAGCTCGTCGCCGGTGCGGGCGTGGTAGCCGACCATCACCTGGAAGAGCGGGTTGCGGGAGAGCGAGCGCGTCGGGTTCAGCTTCTCGACGACGGCCTCGAAAGGCACGTCGGCGTGGGAGAACGCGGCCAGGTCGGTCTCCCGGACCCGGGCCAGGAGTTCGGTGAAGCTGGGGTCGCCGCTCACGTCGGTGCGCAGCACCAGCGTGTTGACGAAGAAGCCGACGAGTTCGTCGAGCGCCTCGTCGCCGCGCCCGGCGATGGGTGAGCCGAGAGGGATGTCCGTCCCGGCGCCCATGCGGTGGAGCAGGGCGGCCACGGCGGCGTGCACCACCATGAACATGCTGGCGCCACTCTCGCGGGCGAGCCGCCGCAGCCCCTCGTGGAGCTCGGCGTCGAACGCGATGTCGAGCTCGGCGCCGGAGAACGCGGGGCGCGCGGGGCGCGGCCGGTCGGTGGGCAGCTCCAGCTCCTCCGGGGCCCCGGCGAGCGTCGTGCGCCAGTACTCCAGCTGCCGTGCGGCCAGGCTGCCTTCGTCCTCGGGGTCGCCGAGCAGCCGCTGCTGCCACAGCGCGTAGTCGGCGTACTGGACGGGCAGCGGCTCCCAGTCGGGGGCCGTGCCGGCGAGGCGGGCGGCGTAGGCGGTGGCCAGATCGCGCAGGAACGGGCGGTCCGACCACTCGTCGGTGGTGATGTGGTGCAGCAGCAGCACGACGACGTGGTCCTCGGACGCCAGCTCCACGATGGTGGCGCGCAGGGGCAGTTCGGCGGCGAGGGCGAACGGCCGGTTGACGGCCGTGTCGATGATGCCGGGCACCTCCGCCTCGTCGGCGCGCAGGCACTCCACCACGGGGTGCGCCTGCTCGGCGGGCAGCACGCGCTGGAACGTACGGCCGTCGGTGGTGGTGACGAAGACCGTGCGCAGCGCCTCGTGGCGCGCCGTCACGTCGGCGAGCGCGGCACGCCACGCCTCGGTGTCGAGGGCGCCGCGCAACCGCATGACCAGCGGGAAGTTGTACGCGGCCGAGGTGCACTCGATCTGCTGGATGACCCACAGGCGCTGCTGGGCGTGCGAGAGCGGCAGTTCGTCGGGGCGCTCGCCCGCGGTGAGCGCCGGGCGTGCGGGACCGTCGGCGCGCTGGACGCGCTCCACCAGTTCGGCGACGGTGGGCGCCTCGAACAGGTCCCGGATCGCCAGCTCGGTGTCGAGCGCGGTGCGGGCCCGGCTGACGAGCCGGGTGGCGAGCAGCGAGTGGCCGCCGAGCTCGAAGAAGTCGCTGTCGATGCCGACGCTTCCCTCGGGCAGCCCGAGCACCTCGGCGAAGAGCGCGCAGAGCGTCTCCTCCCGCGGGGTGCGGGGCACGCGGCTCGGGCCGGTGGCGCCGAGGTCGGGGGCGGGCAGGGCCTTGACGTCCAGCTTGCCGTTGACGGTCAGCGGCAGGGTGCCCACGGTGACGAGCGCGGAGGGCACCATGTAGTCCGGCAGTCCGGCCTTCAGGTGCTCGCGCAGCCGCTGGACCAGGTCCTCGCCCCGGCCCGCGCCCTCCTCCGGTACGACGTAGCCGACGAGGCGCTTGGTGCCCGCGGTCTCGGTGACGACGACCGCGGCGTGCGCGATCTCCGGGTGGGCGGACAGGGCCGTGGAGATCTCGCCCAGCTCGATGCGGTAGCCGCGTATCTTGACCTGGTCGTCGGTGCGGCCGAGGAAGTCGAGCAGTCCGTCGGGGCGCTGCCGTACGAGGTCGCCGGTGCGGTACATGCGCTCACCGGGCGCGCCGAACGGGTCGGCGACGAACCGCTCGGCGGTCAGCGCCGGCCGGTCGTGGTAGCCGCGGGCCAGGCCGGTGCCGGCGATGTACAGCTCGCCGGGGCAGCCCGGCGGGACGGGGCGCAGCATCGTGTCGAGGACGTAGGCGCGGGTGTTGCGGATCGGCACGCCGACGGTGGAGGTCGCGCTGTCGGTGGTGGAGCCGCCGAGCGTGTTGATCGTGTACTCGGTGGGGCCGTACAGGTTGTAGCCGTAACAGCCCTCGGTGCGGCGCAGCTTCGTCCACACCGTGTCGGGGACGGCCTCGCCGCCGAGCAGGACCAGCGCGGGACGGTGCTTGCCCGCCGTCTCGTCCTGATCGAGCAGGCCCTCTTCGATGAGGAGCTGGGCGTAGGTGGGCGTCACGTTGACGACGTCGACGCGGTGCTCGTCGCAGTAGGCGACGAGCGCCTCGGCGTCGCGGCGCAACTCCTCGTCGCAGACGTGGACCTCGTGGCCCTCGACGAGCCAGAGCAGCTCTTCCCAGGACATGTCGAAGGCGAAGGAGACGGTGTGCGCGATACGCAGCCGCCGTCCACCCGCCGAGGCGATGGCCGGGTCGAAGATCTCCTTCTGGTGGTTGAGCTGCATGTTCGTCAGGCCCCGGTAGGGGGTGACGACGCCCTTGGGGCGGCCGGTCGAGCCGGACGTGTAGATAACGTACGCCGGGTGCTCCAGGCGGCCCGGCGCGCCGTGCGCGAAGGCGGGGCGCTCGGCGTCGGAGATCTCGCCGCCGGGCAGGGCCGCCAGCTCGGCGGCCACGGTCTCGTCGTCCAGGAGGAGTTCGGGGGCGACGGGGCCCTCGGTGCCGCGCAGGGTCGGGGCGACGGCGGCCGTGGACACCAGGCACAGGGGGCCGGTGTCCTCGACCATCAGGCGCAGCCGGTCGGCGGGGTGGTCGAGGTCGAGCGGCAGATACGCGGCGCCGGTGCGCAGGACGGCGAAGAGCGCGGCGACCATCTCGATGGAGCGCGGCAGCGCGAGCGCGACGACCTTCTCCGGTCCCGCGCCGCGGGCAAGCAGCAGCCGGGCGAGCCGGTTGATGTGCGCGTCGAGTTCGGCGTACGTGAGGGAGCGCTCGCCGAAGACGAGGGCGACCGCGTCGGGGGTGCGGGCGACCTGGGCGGCGAGCATGTCGGCGACGGTCTCGTCCGGTACCGGCTCGCGGCTGGCCTCCCACTCGCGGGCCAGCGAGGAGCGCTCCCCGGGCAGGAGCAGGTCGACGCCGACGGTCCGGGCGGAGCCGGGGGTGCCGCTGTCGAGTGCCGCCGCCAGCCGGTCGAGCACGGCGGTGAAGCGGGTGAGGATCGTCTGCGCCTCCGCCGCGTCGAACAGGTCGGGCCGGGCCGCCAGGGTGACCCGCATCCGGGCGCCGGGCGTGACGATCAGCGTGAGCGGGAAGTGCGTGCCGTCCACGTTGGTGACGCCGGTGATGCCGTGTCGCCGGCGCAGGGCCGCCGCGCGGTCCTCGCCGTCGGCGGAGCGCAGCACGAACAGGGTGTCGAAGAGCTTCCGGTGGCCGGTCTCCTGCTGGAGGGTGCCGAGCCCCACGTACTCGTACGGCATGACGGCGGCGCGCTCGGACTGCATGCGGCGCAACAGGTCGAGCAGGGGCTCGTCCGGCGAGAAGGCGGCGCGGGCGGGGACGGTGTTGAGGAACATGCCGATGATGCCGGCGACGTTCGTCACGTCGGCGGGCCGTCCGGAGACCGCGGTGCCGAAGGTGACGTCGGCACGGCCGGTCATCGCGGAGAGCACCAGGCCCCAGGCGGCGTTCAGCACGGTGTTGAGGGTGAGCCCGTGGCGGCGGGCGAGGGCGCGCAGCCGCTCGCTCGTCTCCGGGGTCAGCACGGCGTCGAAGTCGGCCGGGATGACCGGTCCCGCGTCGCGGCCCGAGGGGGCGAGCAGGGTCGGCTCGTCGAAGCCGGACAGGGCCGTGCGCCAGGCGTCGAGGGCGGCCGTGGTGTCCTGCTCGTCGAGCCAGGCGAGGTAGTCGCGGTAGGAGCCGGGGGCGGGCAGGCCGGTGGCGTCGCCGGAGCACTCGTACAGCGTGAAGAGTTCCTCAAGGAACAGCCACGCCGACCAACCGTCCCAGAGGATGAGGTGGTGGGTGACGACGAGCCGGTCCCGGCCGTCGCCGAGGCGGATCAGGAGCAGGCGGCACAGCGGGGCGGAGGACAGGTCGAAGCGTCGGCGCCGGTCGGCCGCGAGCAACTCCTCGCTACGGGTGCGCTGTTCGCCGGCGGGCAGCTCGGAGAGGTCCACCTCGACGAGGGGGATCTCCGCGCCGTCCACGATGAACTGGACCGGGCTCGGCAGGCCGTCGCTGGTGAAACCGGCGCGCAGGCTGACGTTGCGCTCCAGCAGCGTGCGGCAGGCGGCGCGCAGCCGGTCGGCGTCGACGCGCCGGTCGAGGTCGAGGGTCTCCTGGGAGAGGTAGACGTCGAGCGCGTCGCCCGCGTCGTAGGTGGCATGGAAGTACATGCCTTCCTGGAGCGGGGAGAGCGGCCAGACGTCGGCGACCGGATGCCCGGCGACGGCTTCGACGCGGGCCATCTCCTCGGGGGAGAGCTCAAGTCCGCCCAGAGGGCGTGGTGTTGGGGCCGGGGCCTCCTGGGGAGTGCCGGCGGCGGAGGTCAGCTGGTCGAGCAGGGCCCGCAGGGCGGGGTCGACGGCCGCGCCGGACTGGTCCTGCTGGGCCAGCATGGCCTGGAGGGCGGCGGCGGCCTGTCCGGCGTCGGTGGCGGAGACGGTCACGTTGTCGCTGGGCACGGGTGCCTCGGGGGTGGGGGCCGGGGCCGCGTCGGCGGCGGCGGTGGCGAGCGCGGCGGGAGTGCGGTGCTCGAAGACGTCGCGGGGGCTGAGCGTCAGCCCCCGCTCACGGGCGCGGGTGGCGACGGCGATGGAGGTGAGGCTGTCGCCGCCGAGGACGAAGAAGTCGTCGTCAACGCCGATGCCCTCAAGGCCGAGCACGGCGGTGAAGATGTCGCACAGGGCGCGCTCGCGATCGTCGCGGGGCGCGCGGCCACCGGCCCGCGCCGTCACGTCGGGTGCCGGCAGGGCGTTCTGGTCGAGCTTGCCGCTGGGGGTCAGGGGCAGTTCGTCGAGGGCCACGACGGCGCTGGGCACCATGGTCGCGGGCAGCACGTCGGCGAGCGCGGCGTGCAGGGCTTCGGTGTCGGGGGCGGTGGTGCCGGGGCACGGGACCACATAGCCGACGAGGGCACCGTCGCGGACGACCACGGCGGCGCGGGCGACGCCCGGCAGGCCCGCCAGAGCCGTCTCGATCTCGCCGAGTTCGACGCGGTTGCCGCGGATCTTGACCTGGCGGTCGGTGCGGCCGAGGTACTCGACGGTGCCGTCGGCGCGGCGGCGCACCAGGTCACCGGTGCGGTACATGCGCTCACCGGGCGCGCCGAACGGATCGGCGACGAACCGCTCGGCGGTCAGGCCTGGCCGGTCGTGGTAGCCGCGCGCCAGCTGCACACCCGCGAGGTACAGCTCACCGGGCACACCGTCCGGCACCGGGCGCAGGAAGGCGTCGAGGACGTGCAGCCGGGTGTTCCAGACGGGACGCCCGATGGGCACGGCGAGTCCGGCGGCGCCCTCGTAGGGGAAGTACGTCACGTCGACGGCGGCCTCGGTGGGCCCGTAGAGGTTGTGCAGCGGAACGGGGGCCTGCCCGGAGCGGGACGTCAGCTCGCTCCAGCGCCGGGCGTCCGCGCCGGTGAGCGCCTCGCCGCTGCAGAAGACGCGCCGCAGGCTCGCCGCCCAGTCACGGTGGTCGGCGGTGGCCTCCATGACCTGGGTGAACGCGGCCAGCATGGACGGCACGAAGTGCAGGGTCGTGATCCGCCGGGCCCGGATCAGGTCGGCCAGGTACGCCGGGTCGCGGTGGCCTTCGGGGCGGGCGAGGACGACGGTGGCGCCCTCGATCAGGGCCCAGAAGAACTCCCACACGGATACGTCGAAGCTGGCCGGGGTCTTCTGGAGCACCCGGTCGTCGGCGGTGAGGCCGTACTCCCCCTGCATCCAGGCGAGCCGGTTGACGATGGCGCGGTGGGTGACCGGGACGCCCTTGGGGCGGCCGGTGGAACCGGAGGTGTAGATGAGGTAGGCGGGGTGGTCGGGCTCCGCCTGCCGGACCGGCGGCGCTTCGGCGACCCCACCGGCCGCGTCGGTCTCTTCGGCCTCTTCGATGACCAGGGGTTCCAGTCCCGGTACGGCGGGCAGCCGTCCGGCCGACTCCGCCGTGGTCACGACGGTGCGCGCGCCCGAGTCGCCGAGCATGAACGCCACGCGGTCCGCGGGGTAGTCCAGGTCGACGGGCAGGTACGCGGCGCCCGACTTGAGGACGCCGAGGAGGGCGACCATCAGCTCCGCCGAGCGGGGCACGGCGACCGCGACGTGACTCTCCGGACCGGCGCCGCGCGCCCGCAGCCGCCGGGCGAGGGCTTCGGCGCGCCCGTCCAGCTGCTCGTACGTGAGGGTGGTGTCCTCGAAGACGACGGCCGGGGCCTGCGGGGTGCGGGCGACCTGCGCGGCGAAGAGCGAGGTGAGCGTGGCGTCGGGGACCGGCCGCGCGGTGGCGTTCAGTTCGCCGAGCCGCTCGCGCTCCCGGCCGGAGAGCAGGCCGGTGCGGGCGACCGTGCGGGCGGGCTCGGCGACCAGGGTGCGCAGCAGCGCCGCGAACCGGTCGGCGAGCACGGTGACGGTCGCCCGGTCGAGGCGGCCCGCGTCGTGCTTGAACCGCAGCAGCAGGTTCTCGCCCGGCTCGACGACGAGCGCGAGGGGGTAGTGGACGGCGTCGTACACCTCGGCGGCCGTGATGCGCGGTGCGTCCGGCTCTTCGGGGGCGGACACGTCGCCGGTCGGGTAGTTCTCGAACACGACGAGGGTGTCGAAGAGTTCGCCGCCGCCCGCGGTCTTCTGGATGTCGGCGAGGCCGAGGTGCTGGTGGTCGAGGAGCGCCGAGTGTTCGTCCTGGACGCGCCGCAGCAGGTCGGTGAGGGACTCGTCGGGGCGCAGGTCCACGCGTGCGGGCACGGTGTTGATGAACAGGCCGACGGCGGAGTCCAGGCCCGTGACCTCGGTCGTGCGGCCGGACACGGTGGTGCCGAAGACGACGTCCCGCTTGCCGGTGAGGGCGCCGAGCAGCAGGCCCCAGGTGCCGTGGACGACGGTGCTCAGGGTGAGGCCGTGCGTGCGGGCGTAGGACGCCAGTTCGGTGGTGAGGTCCTCGGGGAGACGGGTGTCGACGTGCGCGGTCCTGGCCTGCCCGGTCGCGTCGCCGCCGGTGGCGGGGTCACCGGCGGCCGCGAGGTCCGGCAGGCGGGTCGGCTCGTCCAGGCCGGCCAGCGCCTGGCGCCAGGCGTCGCGCGCCGCGTCCTGGTCCCGGGCCGCCAGCCACGCCAGGTACGCGTGCGGGGCGACCGGCTCGGGCAGCTCCTCGCCCCGGTAGGCGGCGGTCAGTTCGCGCAGCAGGACGGAGACGGACCAGCCGTCGGCGACGATGTGGTGCAGGGTGAGCAGCAGCCGGTGGCGTGCGCCGTCCCGGATCAGGGTGGCGCGCAGCAGCGGCGGCCGGGTGAGGTCGAAGCCCTCGGCGCGGTCGGCTTCGAGCAGGTCGTCGAGGCCGGTGCCGGCGAGGTCGGCGTGCCGCCACGGCAGCGTGACGTGGTCGGCGAGGCGCTGGACGACCTGGCCGCCGGGCAGCTGCCGGAAGGCGGCGCGCAGCAGCGGATGCCGGTCGAGGAGCAGTTGCAGCGCCTGGCGCAGCCGCTCCGGGTCGACGGGCCCGGCCAGGTCGAGGAGTTCCTGGACCACGTAGAGGTCCTGGGCCCCGGCGTCGAACTCGGCGTGGAAGAAGAAGCCTTCCTGGAGCGGGGAGACGGGCAGGGCGTCGGCGTTCAGCTCGACCTCCGGCGCCGACACAGCCGGCACCGCTTCCCCGGCCCGGGCGAGCGCCGCCACCGTACGCAGCCGGAACACGTCACGCGGGCTGATCCGCAGACCGGCCTCGCGGGCACGGTTGACCAGCTGGACGGCGACGATGCTGTCGCCGCCCAGCTCGAAGAAGCTGTCGTGGACGCCGACCGACGGCAGGCCGAGCACGTCCGCGAAGAACGCGGCGAGCGTCGTCTCGGCCTCGGTGGCGGGCGCGTCGGTGCCGCTCACGGCCGTCCAGTGGGGCTCGGGCAGGGCGCGGCGGTCGAGCTTGCCGTTGGGGGTCAGCGGCAGCGGGCCGTCGAGGACGACGACGGCGGACGGCACCATGTGGTCCGGCAGGGTCTCGGCGACCCGGGCGCGGGCGGCGGTCACGGCGGCCTCGTTCTCGGCGGCCGTGCGGCCGTCGCCGACGAGGTAGGCGACGAGCCGCTTGACACCCCGGTGGTCGTCGCGGACGAGGACGGCGGCCTGCGCGATGCCGGGGCACGCCATGAACGCGCTCTCGGTCTCGCCGGGTTCGATGCGGTGGCCGCGGATCTTGACCTGGCCGTCGGAGCGGCCGAGGAATTCGAGGTTGCCGTCGGCGGCCCAGCGGACGCGGTCGCCGGTGCGGTACATGCGGGTGCCCGGGTCGCCGTACGGGTCGGCGACGAACCGTTCCGAGGTCAGCGCGGGCCGTCCCAGGTAGCCGCGGGCGAGGCCGCGTCCGGCGACGTACAGCTCGCCCTCGACGCCGACGGGGACGGGGCGCAGCGCCGCGTCGAGGACGTAGGCGCGGGTGTTCGGGTCGGGTTCGCCGATGGGGGTCGCGCCGGTCCTGTCGGGCTCGGCGCGCCACAGGGTGGAGTTGACGCTCGCCTCGGTGAGGCCGTACGCAACGACGACCTGGACGCGCCCGGACCAGCGGGCGATGAGTTCGCTCGGCACCGCTTCGGTGCCGACCACCAGGACGGCGCCCTCGGGCAGTTCGCACTCCTGCGGCAGCGCGGAGACCAGCGACGGCGGCAGGATCATGTGGGTGGCGCGGTGCCGGGCGATGTAGTCGGTCAGGGCCGGGCCCGCGACGCGGCGCTCGGCGGGGACGACGATGACGCGGCCGCCCACGCACAGCGACATGATGAGGTCCCACACCGTCACGTCGAAGCCGACGGAGGCGAACTGCACGACACGGCTCGTCGCGTCGATGCCGATGCGGTCGGTGGCCGTGGCGATGAGGCTGCCGACGCCGTCGTGGGGGACGACGACGCCCTTGGGGCGGCCGGTGGAGCCGGAGGTGTAGATGACGTACGCGGCTTGGTCGAGCGCGACCGGCACCCCGAGCGCGGTGCCGGGCAGGGCGGCGCGGGCCTCGGCGGTGGCGGGGTCGTCGAGCAGGACGGGGGTGACGTCCGGCGACTGCGGGAGCTGGGCCGCGAGTTCCCGCACGGTGAGCACGGTGCGCGCCCCGGCGTCGGACAGCATGTAGGCGATGCGGTCCTGCGGGTGGTCGGCGTCCAGGGGCAGGTAGGCCGCGCCGGCCTTCATCACGGCGAGCAGGGCGACCACGAGCTGCGGGGAGCGCGGCAGGGCGACGGCGACGACGTCCTCGGCGCCGACGCCGCGCGAGACGAGGAGGCGGGCGAGCCGGTTGGTCTCGGCGTCGAGTTCCGCGTACGTCAGCTCCTCGTCCTCGCAGACGAGCGCCACGGCGTCGGGTGCGCGGCGGACCTGTGCCTCGAAGGCGGCGGGCCAGGACAGGTCGGTGACCTCGCGCGGCGCGGTGCCGAACTCTTCGAGGAGGCGGGCGCGTTCGTCGTCGGTGGTGAGTTCGAGGTGGCCGAGGGGGCGGTCGAGATTCTCGGCGAAGGCGCGCAGCAGGGCGAGGAAGCGGTGCTCGTGGGAGCGGAGCGTCGCCTCGTCGCAGACGTCGGCGTCCGCGTCGAGGTGCAGGTGGATGCCGCTGCCGCCGCGGGCCTCGCCGAAGCTGATGCCGAGGTCGCTGACCGGGCCCAGCCACACCGGGAGGAGTTCGGCGTCGTGGTCGGCGAAGCGCAGGTCGTCGCCGCGGGGCAGGATGTTGACGGTGGGGCCGACGAGTTCGGTCACGCCGTCGACGAGGCCGAGGTCCCTGGCCAGGTCCTCGGCGCGGTAGCGCCCGTGCGCGAGTGCCTCGGAGACCGCGTGGCGCACCTCGGCCACGAGGTCCGTGCCGGTCGTGCCGGGGCGGACGGCGACGCGCAGCGGGACGATGTTGGAGACCATGCCGGGGATGTCCGCCGTGACGGCGTCGCCGCGGGCGGCGATCGGCAGGCCGATGACGAGGTCCTGCTCGCCGGTGACGCGGTGCAGGTAGGCGGCGACGGACGCGATCAGGAGGCGGGACGTGCGGACGCCCGCGCCGCGGGCGGCGGTGTGCAGCGCCTCGACGTCGGCGGCGGGCAGTTCGACGGTGCGCCGCAGGCGGCGCGCCATGAGCGAGGGGGCGCGCTCGACGAGACGTACGGGCTCGGGCCGGTCGGCCATCCGCTCGCGCCACCAGGCGCGGTCCTCGGCGTGCTGCTCGCAGGCGCGGTAGGCCTCGTCGGCGGCGACGAGGCGATCCGGCGTCCACTCCTTGGGCGCGGGGGCCTTCTCGCCGAGGGTGTACAGCTCACCGGCGCGGCGGGTGACGAGGGCGACGCCCATGCCGTCGATGAGGATGTGGTGGTAGCGCTGGTACCACCAGACGCGGTCGTCGGCGAGGCGCAGCAGCGCCTGGGCGAAGAGCGGGCCGTGGGCGAGGTCGGCGGGCCGGTCGCGGTCGGCGGCCATCCACGCGGCGGCGGCGTCCTCGGGGGCGGCCGCGTCGCGCAGGTCGACGACGGGAACGTCCACGGAGACGGCCTTGGACCGCTGGAGGGCCCTGCCGTTCTCTCCGACGACGCTCACGTGGAGGCACCCGGCCTCCTCCACGGCTTGCCGGACGGCGCCGCCGAGACGGTCGAGGTCGATGTCGCCGTGCAGGTCCAGGGCGAAGACGATGTTGTAGGCGGAGCTGTCCGGCTCGATCTGCTGGGCAAGCCAGATGCCGGATTGCCCGCCGGTCACGGGTATCCCGGAAGCGGATGTCCGGTCCGACTCGACGTCAAACATCGTACGAAATGGCCTTTCCCTGGTGGTACGTCGGTGAAGGTGGTCCCGCGCCCGAAGCGGGTCCGCGCGCGGAGCGAGAAGGGACCAGGAGCCGCGTCGTCGACGGCGCGCCGTCCGGCGCGCCGTCGAGTGGTCGTCTCTCCTGGTCCCTCGTCAGCCGGCCCCGCCTCGGCGGAGGGGTGTTACTTGATGTCCGCCAGCATCGGTTCGATCTCGTCGATCGCGTACGGGATGGAGAGGACCGTGTTGAAGGAGAACGCGGCACCGACGTCCGGGTCCTGGTACGGGACGAACAGGTCGCGCTTGTCCTGGTGGACCTTCAGCTTCTTGTACAGCGGCTCTGCCTTGATCCGGTCGTTCGCCTCCGTGCTGGAGGTCACCCACACCAGCCGGTCGACGTCCAGGACGTTCAGCTTCTCGGCGCTGAGGTCGGCGACGTTCGCGCCCGGCTTGGCCAGCTTGTCGATCTCGGGCTTGAGCTTGAAGCCGAGCTCGGAGAAGAAGATGGACTTGGGGTCCGTCTTCGTGAACGCCGAGTACTTGCCCGCCTCGAAGCTGTCGGCGACGGAGAGGGTCTTCTTCGCGAACTCGGGGTGCTTGTCGCGGACGGCCTTGAAGCGGGCGTCGATGCCGGAGATCAGCTTCTTGGTCTCGGCCTCCTTGCCGAGCGCCTTGCCGATCTGGCGGGTCATGACCTGCCAGGACGCGCCGTAGTCGGGAGAGCCCTTGGGCTGGGCGACGACCTTGGTGAACTTGGAGAGCGTCTCGTACTGCTCCTTCTTCATCCCCGAGTACTGGGCGATGACGAGGTCCGGCTTCAGCGCGGCGATCTTCTCCATGTTGTACTCGTCGCGCTCACCGACGATCGTGGGCTTCGTGGAGCCCCACTTGTCCTTGGCCCACGGCCACTTGCCGTACGGCTTCTCCTTGAACCAGTCGACCGCGCCGACCGGCTTCACGCCGAGCGCGAGCACCGCGTCCTGGTCCGACAGGCCGAGGGTGACGACCTTCTTCGGCTCCGAGTCGATCGTCGTGGTGCCGTACTTGTGCTCGACCTTGACGGGGAAGGCGCCGGACTTGGTGCCGCTCTCGCCCGAGGACTTCGTCTCGGAGTTCCCGTCGCCGCCCCCACAGGCGGCCAGGGTGAGCGCGGCGACCGCTGCGACGGCCACGCGGGGGACGTTTCTGACGAGCCTCGTCAGCGCGGGGCGTGTTCCAGTGGACACGGTTGTTCCTTTCACGGGGTTTTCACAATGTGCGTGCCGACGCCCGCGACGTAACGGCGTACGACGGTGCCGCGGCGGGCAAGGCGTGTGGGGGGTGGTTCGGGCGCGGTGCCCCGTGGGGAGTCGGGGCGAGCGGAGGTCTAGCGCCCGGAACCGACGCCGTCGGCGACCGGCCGGGACTCGTCCAGAGCGGACTCATCGTCCAGAGCGGACTTCAGGCCCCGGTCGACGATCGAGTCGAGGATCTCACCGACCCGGATCGCGGTGTTGGAGAGCAGCGACGAGGTGATGCCGTGGGTGTGCTCGGTACCGCCCTGGAGGTAGATGCCGCAGCGCAGTTCCGGGTCGGTCGTGAGGCGGTAGTCGCGCTCGACGCGCACCCGGCCCCGCTCGTCGCGGTGGCAGTGGTTCCCGACCTCGCCGAGGACGCCGAGCGGCTCGGCGGGGCTGTATCCGGTGGCGAGCACGACGACGTCGGCGTCGAGGTCGCTCTCCTCGCCGGTGACGAGCGACTTGATCGTGGCGCGGACCTTGCCGTCGCCCTCCTTGACGCCGGTCAGCCGCGAGACGTTGATGAACCGCAGCCGCTCGGTGCCGAGGACCTTCTCCTGGTACGCCTGGCGGTACAGGTCGTCGATGAGGTCGATGTCCACCACGGAGTAGTTGGTGTTGCCGTGGTAGTCCATCAGCTGCCGCTTGATGTCGTCGGGGGCGGTGAAGTACTCGTCGACCGCCTGGGGGTCGAATATGCGGTTGGCGAAGCTGCTGTCGTCGGCGGGGCTGTAGCCGTAGCGGGAGAAGACGGCGCAGACCTCGGCCCGGGGGAAGCGGCGGTGCAGATACGCCACGTTCTCGGCGGCGCTCTGGCCGGCGCCGACCACGATGAAGCGGGTGGGGTCGGTGCCCTCCAGGCCGTCCACCTTGGCGAGCAGGTCGGAGTTGTGCCAGACGCGGTCGGTTCGCTCGACGCCCTCCGGGACGACGGGGCGAAGTCCCGTGCCGATGACGAGGTTCCGGGCGCGGTGGACCACCGTCTCCGCCCCGGAGCGGGCCGTCACGTCGACGTACTCCACCAGTCCGTCGCGCACGACGGGCTCGACGGATATGACCTCGTGGCCGTAGGAGACCATGTCGTCGACCTTCGCCGCTGCCCACTCCAGGTAGTCGTGGAACTCCACGCGCAGCGGGAAGAGGTTCTTGTGGTTGACGAAGTCGACCAGGCGGCCCTTGCTCTGCAGGTAGCGCAGGAAGGTGTACTCGCTCGACGGGTTGCGGAGCGTCACCAGGTCCTTGAGGAAGGAGACCTGCATCGTCGCGTCGTCGATGAGCATGCCTCGGTGCCAGCCGAAGTTCGGTTGGCGCTCGAAGAAGTGAGCGGTGACGGTCTCCTGCCTGCCGACCCGTGCGTTGTGCTCGCTGAGCGCAAGCGCCATGGCCACATTGGACGGCCCGAAGCCGATGCCAATGAGGTCGTGAATCAAAGGTGCGTCGCCAGGAAGAACCTGAGACATGTCACTCCCATCGTGCGGGACAGCCGCCTGTCAGGCGTGGATGAAAATCAACAGGACCGGGCACACCGAAAGGCGGCGACCAGCGGAACTTAGGTAAAGCTAACCTGATCCGGCCAACCTGTCGACCCGACAAATCGGACAGAGGGGTGCCGAGGGCCGCTGAACTCACCACAGAAGGGCACTTGTTGCACCGTTAGGTAAGGCTTGCTTTACTAAGCGCGGTTCATTTTGCTCTTCAAGGAGGAAACACATGCGGGTCGTCATGTTCGGTTACCAGACCTGGGGCCACCGGACCCTGCAAGCTCTCCTGGACTCCGAGCACGACGTCGTGATGGTGGTGACCCACCCCAAGAGCGAGCACGCGTACGAGAAGATCTGGAGCGATTCTGTCGCCGACCTCGCCGAGGAGCACGGCGTCCCGGTGGTCATCCGCAACCGCCCCGACGACGAGGAGCTGTTCGACCGCCTCAAGGAGGCCGACCCGGACATCATCGTCGCCAACAACTGGCGTACGTGGATCCCGCCGCGCATCTACACGCTGCCGAGGCACGGCACGCTGAACGTCCACGACTCCCTGCTGCCGAAGTACGCCGGCTTCTCCCCGCTGATCTGGGCGCTCATCAACGGCGAGAGCGAGGTCGGCGTCACGGGCCACATGATGGACGAGGAGCTCGACGCCGGCGACATCGTGACGCAGCGCGCGGTGAAGGTCGAGCCGACGGACACGGCCACCGACCTGTTCCACAAGACGGTCGACCTCATCGCCCCGGTGACGATCGGCGCCCTGGACCTGATCGCCTCGGGGCAGACCGAGTTCACCAAGCAGGACCGGTCGCAGGCGAGCTTCTTCCACAAGCGGGCCGAGGAAGACATCCGCATCAACTGGGACTGGCCCGCCGAGGACCTCGAACGCCTCGTCCGCGCCCAGTCCGCCCCCTACCCGAGCGCCTTCACCTTCCACAAGGGCAAGCGGCTCGAAGTCGTCTCCGCGGTCGTCTCCGAGAACCGCTACGGCGGCACTCCGGGCCGCATCTTCTACCGCGAGGGGGAGGGTGTGGTGATCGTCGCCGGCGCCGACGCCCGCACCGGCCGCAACCACGGCCTCGCCATCACCCGCGTCCGGACCGAGGACGGCCGCGAGCTGCCCGCGACGGAGTACTTCAGGTCCATGGGCGGCTACCTCACCAGCCGCCCCTGACGGCCGGGCTCCGCCACCGCTCAATTCCACGACTGTTCACAGCTGTTGCACACACGCGTCACCTGCTGATGGTGGGGGCATGACAACTCTGTCGTGCCCCCACCGTGACGCAGGAGACCGCAGTGAAGCCGAGCAGAGCCATCCGCAGAACATCCGTGTCCGTTATCGGCGCTCTCGCCCTGGCGGTCGCCTCCGTGAGCGCGGCCGTCGCCGCCCCGCCACAGGCCCTGCCCGCGAACGCCGACGGCATCGAGCAGACGTTCCAGCCCGCATACGACTATGACGGCGACGGCTGTTACCCGACCCCCGCCATCGCCCCCGACGGCACGGTCAACGGCGGTCTCAAGCCGGGCGGCGCGGTCAACGGCCAGTGCCACGACGCGAGCGACCTTGCCCACACCAACGGCTACGCCCGCGCCAAGTGCGACAACGGCTGGTGCGCCATCCTCTACGGCCTCTACTTCGAGAAGGACCAGGCCGTGCCCGGCAGCGGACTCGGCGGTCACCGGCACGGACTGGGAGCACGTGGTGGTGTGGGTCAAGGACGGCCGCGCCGAGTACGTCGCCACGTCCGCCCACGGCCGCTTCGACATCCACCGCCGCGACCAGCTCCGCTGGGACGGCACCCACCCGAAGGTCGTCTACCACAAGGACGGCATCGGCACGCACTGCTTCCGCCCCGCGAACGCGGCCGACGAGCCGCCCGAGAACCACCGGGGCGCCTGGCAGTTCCCGTCTCTCGTCGGCTGGAACGGCTATCCGGCGGGCGTGCGGGAGAAGTTGAGCGCCCACGACTTCGGCAGCGCCACCTTCGGCCTGAAGGACGCGAGCTTTCCCGGCCACCTGACCGCGGCGCTGCCCGCCGGTGTCCCCTTCGACGTCAACGCCTGACCGGAGGAGGCCCACACCCGGCGGCCTCCTCACTCCTCCGCTGCCGCCACTCCCCCAGCGCGTGGGCCCGGTGGTCGTGCTCGAAACCGGGACCGAGGGGGCCCACACGCTCGTACGCCTCTTCGGTACGCGGGTCGTCGCGCCGGGCCAGTCCCCAGGCGGCCTCAAGGCGTACGAGCTGTTCGTCCTCGTCCAGCAGCGCGAACAAGGCGTCCGCGACGGCGGGCGTGCGGTCACGGGAAGCGGCCAGCTTCACCGCGGCCCCGTGGCGCGCGGGGACGACCGGGCTCCTGGTCAGCAGGAGCAGAGCATCCGTGGCCTGTGCGCGGAGCTCATCGCCGTCCATCGCCGCCGAGGACGCGTAGAGCCGTACTTCCGCGTCCGGGTCACTCATCAGGGCGAGCATCGCGTCCTTGGCAGTCGGCGAGCGCGGGTCGCCGTCATCGTCGGAGAGAAGGCAGGGCACTTCGCGGCGTACGCGGGGGTCCGGGTGGCCGGCATGTCGGAGCCCGACGGCTTCCTGCCCCGGGTGTTCGTACTCGGCGAGCGCAGTGAGAACCTCGGCGAGCATGTCGACGTCCGTCTCTTCGGCGGCCCAGGCGGCCAGCAGTTCGCCCTCTCTCTTCCGGTAGTAGCGATGCCCGGGGTCCACCAGCGACCGCATCCGCACGTAGTCCGTCACGAACCGGCGGTACCACGGGTCGGGATGGTGACGGTGGGCGACCACGGCCGACCAGGTCTCGTCGCTCCGGCGCTGGACGAGAATCCAGCGCGCCGTCGTCCAGTCGACATGGTCCTCGTCCCGCTGCCGAACGGCACGGGCGACCAGTTCGTCGACGGGTGTCAGGACGCGGAAGGCCCATTCGAGCCAGGTGAGGACGGCGCCGTGCCCGGCCCGTACGACGCGTCCGCCGAGCGAAATCTCCTCGACCCAGTGATACGCGTCCTCCTGCACCCGGGCCATCACGGCGGGACCCCTCGCGCCGGTCCGGCGCCGCAACTCCTCGGCCGCCCCTGTCTCGTACCAGCCCCGGGCCAGGGCGAGCAGCCGCTCACGGGCGGCTTCCGGCAACCGCTCCCGCGCGTCCGAACCCAGAAGGTCGACGAAGACCGCCGGTGAGCCGCCGTCAACGGCCCGCCACAGAAGCGTGGTCCCGTCCGGCAGCACCCGGTCGGGATCGGCTCCGGCGCGCACCAGCGCTTCGGTGACCGCCTCGTCGTACGCGGCCAGCGCGACGCACAGCGCGGACAGCCCGTCCACCTCCGTGTCCGGGTCCGCGCCGGCGTCCAGCAGCGCCCGCACCGCGTCGGCGTCCCCCGCCCGGACCGCCGCCATGAGCCGCACACCGAGTCCGTTCCCGTCCATCCCTACCCCCTTGACGCGAGTGCCACTGTAAGGGCGGCTCGCAAGGGGACGACGCGCTACCGGTCGTCACGTATCCCGAGGACGTACGTCGCCGTCACGGCAACGGCGCGGTCTTCGTCATGGGAGAGATCCGCGAGGGCGCGCGCCGCCGTGCTGCCCGGGATCTCCGCGAGCGCCTCTGCCAGCCGTCGCCGACGCGCGGACGAGCCAGGGGCGTTGTCGGCGAGGCGGTCGACGAGCCCGGTGGCGATCTCTTCCGCCAACGCGGGGCTGCCGCCCGCCAGCGCGCTCAGGGCGTCCGCGGCGTCGACGTCGTTCACCTCCTCGACGACCATGTCGATGAGTACGGGGGCCGCCTCGGCCACCCCACGGGCCCCGAGCGCCGGCGCCGCGCACCTGCGGACCACGGCGTCGGAGTGGGCGAGGGCGTCCCGCAGCAGTGCGGTCGCCTCGTCGCCCGGGATCTCGGCGATGGCCTGGACGGCGCGTTCGCGCACCTCGGCCGCCGACGCCACGAGGCCCTTCGCCAGCAGAGGCCATCCGTCGTCGCCGGACTGCGCCAGAGCCCATCGAAGGGCCCCTGCGACGTTCGGATCCGTCTCGCTCAGCACCGCCTCGACCAGTGCTTCCACCGGCACCGGGACTTCGCCGACCGAGGACAGGGCCGCGCGCTGGCGCTGTTCGGGGCTCTTCGACGCCAGCGCCTGGAGGAGTGCGACGGTCTGGAGGACATCCTCCCAGCCATCCGGTTCCGCGGCACCGATCCGGCGGAGCCGGGTGAGCAACTCCGTCTCAACCGCGATGCGTTCGCGCGTCCGTCGGATGAGGTCGTCGACGAGCCCCGAGGGCGTGAAGCCCGGGTCGTCGAGCGCGCGCCCGACGTCACGCAGCGAGAGCCCGAGCGACCGCAGGCTCTCGATGTGGAAGATCCGCCGGATGTCGTCGTCGGAGTACTCCCGGTAGCCGGCGCCGGTACGGCCCGTCGGCCGCACCAGGCCGAGCGACTCGTAGTGCCTGAGCATGCGGGCGCTGACCCCGGACCGCCGTGCCACATCGCCGATCAACACTGCCTATCGCCCCTCCGTGCCCGCACCGCCGAGGGCGACGACACGCTTCGCCTCCTCGATCGCGAACTCGAATCCGGCGTCCGGGTCGCGCGACAGCCGTTCCGTGGCGAGCGCGTGCGCGCGTACGCCCGGGTCGGGATCCGTCGTCGCGGCCCGCAGAACCGGCGAGATCACGTCACCGAGCGCGACCAGCGCCCGGCTGAGGCTCAGGTGCGTCTGACGGTCACCGCGCCCGAACTGTGTCGACAATACGGCCGCCAGCTCACCTTCCTCGCCTTCGGGTACGAGCACGACCGCCGCCCGCCAGGCGCTCCGCGCCACCTCGTCGTCGGCGTCGGCCAGAAGCGCCCTCGTGATCGCCGGCCACGCCCTGCGATCCCCGATCTTGGACAGTGTGTGCAACGCCTGGCCGCGCGCCTGTGCGCACTGCGAACGGACTTCGCGGACGAGCACCGGGACCGTCAGTGACGCCGGATGGCGGGTGAGCGCCCACGTGAGCGTTTCCCGCACGGAGAAGTCGGGCTCGACCGCGCATCGTTCGATGAGCTTGTCGATGAACGTGTCGATGAACTGCGGGTCGGGATTCGTGCCGACCGCAAGCGCCGCCCGCAGCCGCACGGACGAGCGGTCGTCCTCCAGGCCTTGGAGCAGCCCTTGGCGAGCGCGAAGCGTGTGTGTGTCCGGTATGTGCTGGGTCATCGGGACCACCTCCTCGCCACGCAGTGAAGACGTTGTCACCGTGTCAAGGTCAAGTGAGGCCGCCGCCGGCGTGCCGCTTAGGATGCGGGGCGGGGTGGTCGGACCACGTCCGACCAGGGGTTCAGGGGGGGAAGAGGGGCGATGGCGGAGGCAGTCTCGGTGTTTCAGCCGCTACAGGCGGACGACCCGTCCTCGGTGGCCGGTTACCGGCTGGCCGCGCGGCTGGGCGCGGGTGGCATGGGCCGGGTCTACCTGTCGCACACGCAGGGCGGGCGACCGGTGGCGATCAAGGTGGTGCGGCCGGAGCTGGCCGACGATCCGGCCTTCCGGCGGCGGTTCCGCCGGGAGGTGGAGGCGGCGCGGCGCGTCCGGGGCGCGTACACCGCGGAACTGATCGACGCGGACGCGGACGGCGTTCCGCCCTGGCTCGCCACGCTGTACGTCCCCGGGCCCTCCCTCACGGACGCCGTCGCCCGGCGCGGTCCGCTGCCGGTGTCCGCCGTGCTGTGGCTGGTGGCGGGGGTGGCCGAGGCGCTACAGGCCATCCACGACACCGGAATCGTGCACCGCGACCTGAAGCCGTCGAACGTACTGCTGGCCGCCGACGGCCCGCGTGTGATCGACTTCGGCATCTCGCTGGCCTCCGACATCACCTCGCACACCGCCACGGGCGCCACCGTCGGCACGCCGTCGTACATGGCTCCCGAACAGGCGTCCGCGGGGGAGGTCACGGCGGCGACGGACATCTTCGCGCTGGGCCAGACGGCGGCGTTCGCGGCGCTGGGCGAGCCGCTGTACGGGGACGGTCCTTCGTTCAGCGTGCTGTACCGGATCGTGCACACGGAACCCGATCTGTCGCTGCTCCCCGAGCAGCTCCGTCCGTTGATGGCCAGGTGCCTGGCCGCCGACCCCAAGGAGCGGGCCACCCCGGCGGAGGTCGTCCACTGGTGCCGGCAGCGGCTGGGCCCCGGCACGGTCCCGGGCCCGGCCTGGCAGGAGATCACCGGTCCGGAGGTGGCGATTCCGTCTCCGGTGCCGGAGCCCACGCCTGTGCACACGCTGCCGTTGATCGCGCCGCCGCGGCCCGTGGATCCCGAGCGGCGGCGGGCCCGCAAGCGGCGTATCGCGCTGATCGCGGCCACGGCGGTGGCGGCGGGCGCGCTGGTCGTGACGGGCCTGGCGTGGACGGTGGTGCAGGCGAGGGAGAGGATCGACGCCCGGGACATCCTGGGGAAGGGCGGCGACTCGTCATCAGCTGGTTCCGGCTCCGACGCGTCCGCTCGTTCGAAGGAGTCAAGGGAGTTGACGGAGTCGGAGGGGGCGAAGGGGGCGTCGGAGGCGAAGGGGTCCAAGGAGTCGTCGGGATCGAAGGAGTCGTCGTCCGCGTCCGATACGAAGTCGGACGGCTCCCCCGCCACGACACCCGACCGGCCGCAGGCCGTCCCCTACCCCGGCCAGTGGCTGGACGAAAAGAACTCCCTGCGCCTCAAGGACCCGGTCTCGCGCAAGGACCGCAAGGGAGACCTCCGTTTCGTCTGCAACGCGACCGACTGCGCCCTGGAGAGCGACACCAGCGTGATCACCATGCTGTACAGCAAGCCGGGCGCCGACCTCGACGCGTGCCGCAGCGCCCTGACCGGCGCCACCAGCCGCAGCTTCCCCCTGGCCGCGGCTGCGGCGGGCAGTGAGATCTGCGTCAAGAACCCCTCCGGGGACATCGCGCTGCTCGTCGTCCAGACGAAATCGACGGCGCTGCCGGACAGCGGGGTCAGCTTCCTCCGCGCGGACATGACAGTCTGGCGGGCGTAGCGGGAGGCACCGGAACTGCTGGACACCGGCCCCCGTGGCTCCGCCCGCAAGCAACTGACGCCCACCGAGCTCGACGCCCTGCTGAAGAGCTGCGCTCCGGGCGCCCTCGCGCTGGAGGGGAACCGGAGCCGGCGGGGCCTCACTTCCCGGTGGGGATCCGGCCGCGTACATCCTCGAAGAGGGTGCGCATCGCCATGCGGAAGATTTCGGCCTGGTGGTCGCCGAGGAAAGAGGTGTGGCCGAACACCTCCAGGACCACCAGGCCGTGCATGTGCCCCCACGCGCTCATGAGCAGGGCGGTCGCCGGCGGGGGCAGGCCTCCCAGGCCGCTCGGCGGCAGCTGGGCCAGGTGGCCCCGAAGCGGTGCGGAGAGGGCGGGGGTGTCGGCCGCGGCCAGTTGCGCAGCGGTGAACCCGTCGAACAACTCGCGCTCGAAGATCGCGCTCATCCGACGCATCGCCCGGGTGGTCGGACCCTCGACGGGCGCCGTGTAGTACCGCAGCGGCGTTCCGTACAGGAGCTGGAACCGTTCGCGATGGGTGATGGCCCAGTGGCGGTACCCCTCGGCCGCGGCCACCAGGCGCGGCAGGGCAGGGTCGTCCGTCTCGGCGTCCACGGCGGCCCGCACCGCGTCCGCCAAGTCGTCGTACGCCTTGGTGACGAGGGCCGTCACGAGGTCGTCCCGGCTCGGGAAGTAGTGGTAGAGCGCCTGCACGGTCATGCCGAGGCTCCGGGCGACCGCGCGCAGGGACAGGGCGGCGGCACCGTGCTCGGCGATGTGGGCTTCGGCGGTGTCCAGGATCTCCCGGGTGGCGGTGGCCCGACGCCGCTGGCGCAGGGTGGGCGGGACGGCCGCGGGTTCGTCTGCGGGCATGCGGCGACCGTACGCCGGTCAACTCCCGCCCGTCATCCAGAAGTTGTCCTCTGTGAGGAAAATCTAACACTGCCAAATCCTCTGCCGCCTCGCTAGCGTCGTCCGCGGTGACGAGGGGCGCGGCCCCGCACCGTTTCCCCTGGGCCAACTGCCGCCGCACGGTGCCGTTTTCGCCGTCCGGCCGGACAAACGCACCGTAAGAACGCAAAGGAGATCGTGCGTGTTTGAACGCATAGCCGAACTGGCGATCCGCCGGTCCCGGCTGGTACTCGTCGTCACCGTCGTGGTGGTGGCCCTCATGGGCGCCTTGGGCGCCGGCGCCTTCGGGAAGCTGCTGGGCGGCGGTTTCGACGACCCGGCCTCCCCGTCCTCCCGGGCCAGGCACGTCATCGACGAGAAGTTCGGCGGGGAGACGAACCTGGTGCTGCTGGTCCGCGCCGCCGAGGGCCGCGTCGACGCCTCGGCCGCCGACCGGCGCGGCCGGGCCCTGGTCTCCGACCTCAAGAAGGAACCGGACCTTGAGAACGTCGTCTCGTACTGGGACACGAAAAGCCCCGGCCTCCGCTCCAAGGACGGCCGCGAGGCCCTGGTGCTCGCCCGGGTGAAGGGCGACGAGACGGAGCGGCAGGAGAACGCCAAGAGCGTCATCGACGACTACGCCGGAACGTACGAGGGCGCGCTCACGGTCAAGGCCGGCGGCAGCACCGGCGTGAGCCATGAGATGGGGCCGCAGACCGGGGAGGATCTCGTCCTGGCGGAGACCATCGCCGTACCGCTGATCCTCCTGCTGCTCCTGGTCGTCTTCGGCACCGTGGTCTCCGCGCTGCTGCCGCTGGCCATCGCGCTCATCGCGATCGTGGGCGTCTTCGCGCAGCTCTTCCTGCTCGGCGGAGTCACCGATGTCTCCGTCTTCGCGATCAACCTGACCACCGCCCTCGGCCTCGGACTCGGCGTCGACTACGGCCTGTTGATGATCAGCCGGTTCCGGGAGCAGCTCGCGTCGGGGGCGAGCGTGGAGGACGCCGTCCGCACGACGATGAGCACCGCGGGCCGTACGGTCGCGTTCTCCGCCGCGACCGTGGCGGCCGCGCTCGCGGCGCTCATGGTGTTCCCGCAGTACTTCCTCCGCTCGTTCGGCTACTCCGGGGTCGGCGTCGTCGTCATCGCGGCCCTCGCCATCCTGTTCGTGATGCCGGCCCTGCTCACCGTCCTCGGGCACCGGGTCAACAGCGGGCGGATGCCGTGGGCGAGGCGGAAGCGCTCCGGGCCCGGGGCGGCCGGGTGGGGCCGGCTCGCCCGTACCGTCATGCGGCGGCCCGCCCTCACCGCGCTGCCGGTGCTCGCGGTGCTGCTGGCGGCGGCGAGCCCGCTCCTTGGCATCAGCTTCGGCACGGCGGACGAACGCGTACTGCCGGAGGGCTCCGAGAGCCGTCAGGTGTCGGCGTCGCTGCGGGAGAACTTCCACGGCAACGACGCCGCGGCCCTCCGCGTCGTCATCGACGAGCCGCTGGCCGAGGCCCCGCTGCGTGCGTACGCGGCCGAACTGTCCCGGCTCAAGGGCGTCGCCCGCGTCGAGACCAGCGCGGGGGTCTACTCCGGCGGGCGGACCGAGGCGACCGGCCCCGGCAACGAGACGCTCGGCCGCCCCACGGCGCAACAGCTCAACGTGGTGAGCTCCCTGACACCGAAGTCGGACGCGGCCAAGGACCTGGTCGCGGAGGTCAGGACGGCCGCCGCGCCCGCCGGGACACACCCGCTGGTGGGCGGAGCCGACGCCGAACTGGTCGACTCCAACGACTCCATCGGCGGGAGACTCCCGCTCGCCGTGGGCCTGATCGCCGTCACCACCTTCCTCCTCCTCTTCCTCTTCACCGGCAGCGTCGTGCAGCCGCTGCGCGCGCTGGTGCTCAACATGATCAGCCTGGGGGCGACGCTCGGCGTCATGACCTGGATCTTCCAGGACGGCCATCTCTCCTCGCTGCTCGGCTTCACTCCGCAGCCGATGGAGACGTCGATGACCGTACTGATGTTCTGCGTCGCGTTCGGCCTCTCGATGGACTACGAGGTGTTCGTCACCAGCCGCATCAAGGAACTCCACGAGCTGGGCGAGGACAACGAAACCGCCGTGGCCGACGGCCTCGGGCACACCGGACGCATCGTCAGCGCGGCGGCCTTCCTGCTCGCGGTGAGCTTCTTCGCCTTCGGGACGGCCGAGATCAGCTTCCTGCAACTGTTCGGCCTGGGCAGCGGGCTCGCCATCCTCATCGACGCCCTCGCCGTACGCGGCATCCTGCTGCCGGCCGCGATGCGGCTGCTGGGCGGCTCGGCGTGGTACGCCCCCGCCCTTCTGCGGAACTTCCACGCGCGGTTCGGCCTCAGCGAAGGAGCCCCTGGGCCCGCGGCCGCTCCGGAACCGACGGCGGCGGAGCCTCCGTACGCGAAGAGCGCGACGGAGGTCCCCCGCCGCGGGCCCGCCTCGCCACCGTCGCCGGACGCCGCCAGGGCTGGTACGACGTCATGTGCACCGAGGAGGCGGCGCGTCTGACTGCCTGGCGAGTTCGGTGCCGCCGACCGACCGGATAGCTGGGTCAGTCCTTGTCGACGTGCTCCCGGAGAATCTTGCGGTTGGCCGCGTCAATGTCGAAGGTCGTCTTGTTCCAGTCGTCGGTCGTCACGACGTCTACGGACCACTTCGGCGCGCCGCCGTTGGAGTCGGAGTCGTCGAGTTCGATGGACGTGACGGTCCCCTTGGTCTTGCCCGTGGCGGTCTCGGCGGCCTGTTGCGCGGTCACGGTGGCCTTGCCCAGCCGGTCCGCCAGTTCACGCTTGTCGTCGGCGTCCTGGTCCTTCTTGGCCTGCGCCCCGTCGGCCTTGCCGGAGACCGCGTCGACGCGCACCGTGTGGGCGGCGCCGTCGGTCGTCGCCACCTCGGTCTCCCAAGTGGGCTTGTCGGCGGGCCCCTTGAGTTCGATCGAGACCGGCTTCGACTTCGGCACCGCCGCCACCGCGGTGCGCAGCGCGTCCTCGTAGTCGACCTTGGCCTTCGGGACGAGGGCCTTCCGCTCGGCCTGGTCCTCGGTGAGGCCTCCCGGCGAAGTGGTGGGCGTCGCGGTGGGTACGGGGGCCGCCTCCGCCGTCCCCGTCTTCGCGGCGCCGTCGTTGCCGTTGCCGTTGTCGTCGCCACAGCCCGTGAGCAGGGCTCCCGCCGCGACCGCGGCACAGAGCAGACCGGTGCCTCGCGAGACCGGCAGACGCCTCTGCCTGGAGGCAGAGCCATTCCTTTTTGTGATCATAAAGTGACTTTAAGCGATATGCCCGACTGTTGCCTGTAACGGTGCGCCACAGGAGGGACCGGCAGCATGACGGGCAGCGGTCAGGATCGGTCGCCTTCGTGGCCACTGGCGTCGAAGACGTCCCGCTGGCCGGTGTTCTCCTTCTGGTCGAGCTGGACGACGTCGGGGTGGTGCAGGTCGAAGGCCGGGGACTCGGAGCGGACGCGGGGCAGGGTGACGAAGTTGTGGCGGGGCGGCGGGCAGGAGGTGGCCCACTCCAGGGAACGCCCGAAGCCCCAGGGGTCGTCGACCGTGACGCGTTCGCCGTACTTCGCGGTCTTCCACACGTTGTAGAGGAACGGCAGCGTCGACAGGCCGAGCAGGAACGCCCCGAGGGAGGAGACGGTGTTGAGGGCGGTGAAGCCGTCCGCGTCCAGGTAGTCGGCGTAGCGGCGCGGCATGCCTTCCGCCCCGAGCCAGTGCTGGACGAGGAAGGTGGTGTGGAAGCCGACGAACAGCGTCCAGAAGTGGATCTTCTCAAGGCGCATGTCGAGCATGGTGCCCGTCATCTTCGGCCACCAGAAGCTGAAGCCGCCGAACATCGCGAACACGATGGTGCCGAAGAGTACGTAGTGGAAGTGCGCGACGACGAAGTAGGTGTCCGTGACGTGCCAGTCGAGGGGCGGCGAGCCGAGGATGATGCCGGTCAGGCCGCCGAAGAGGAACGTGACCAGGAAACCGACCGCCCACAGCATCGGCGGCTCGAAGGACAGCGAGCCCTTCCACAGGGTGCCGATCCAGTTGAAGAACTTCACGCCGGTAGGGACCGCGATCAGATAGGTCAGGAAGGAGAAGAACGGCAGCAGCACCCCGCCGGTGGCGAACATGTGGTGCGCCCACACGGTGACCGAGAGACCGGTGATGGCGATGGTGGCGCCGACCAGCCCGATGTACCCGAAGATCGGCTTGCGGGAGAAGACGGGGAGGATCTCGGTGATCACGCCGAAGAACGGCAGCGCGAGGATGTAGACCTCGGGGTGGCCGAAGAACCAGAACAGGTGTTGCCACAGGAGGGCACCGCCGTTCTCGGGGTTGAAGACCTGGGCGCCGAACCGCCGGTCGGCCTCCAGGACGAGCAGCGCCGCCGCCAGGACGGGGAAGGCGAACAGCACGAGCACCGAGGTGAGCAGCACGTTCCAGGTGAAGATCGGCATGCGGAACATGGTCATTCCGGGGGCGCGCATGCCGATGATGGTGGTGGTGAAGTTGACCGCGCCGAGGATGGTGCCGAAGCCGGCCAGCGCCAGTCCCATGATCCACAGGTCGCCGCCGATGTACGGGGTGCGCTCGCCGCCGCTGAGCGGCGTGTACGCGGTCCAGCCGAAGTCGGCGGCGCCCTGGGGGGTGAGGAAGCTGCCGAGCACGATCAGCCCGCCGAAGAGGAACAGCCAGTAGGAGAGCATGTTCAGGCGAGGGAAGGCGACGTCCGGGGAGCCGATCTGGAGCGGCATGATCGCGTTGGCGAAGCCGGCGAAGGTGGGGGTGGCGAAGAGCAGCAGCATGATCGTGCCGTGCATGGTGAACGACTGGTTGTACTGCTCGGCCGAGAGCAACTGCATCCCGGGGCGGGCGAGTTCGGCCCGGATGGCCATGGCCAGCGCTCCGCCGATCAGGAAGAACGCGAACGACGTGATCAGGTACAGATGACCGATCTTCTTGTGGTCGGTCGTGGTGATCCAGGAGATGATCACCCGGCCCTTGCTGCGACGTCCTTCGGTCGGTACCAGCGTGACCGGATCCGCTTGAGCAGTCATCAGTTTCCTCACATCGGTAGCGAACGCCGCGATCCGGTATCAAACTCCCGTATGCGGGCGGCGTTGGCACGCTGACGCGCTGCGAGGTGCCGCAGGTCTGACCCCGGCGGCCCCCACACGGATCGTGCTGGCTCTGCTTCCGAGAGGATCCGGTCGTCCGCTCGTTCCTAGTTCAAGGCGTCCAGCTTCACCGAGTACAGCACTCTGTCCTCCTCGCCCTCGGTGAGGCTCCAGAGTTCGTTGGTGGCGTACCAGAGGGAGAGGTCCTGCGGGCGGTACGACCAGTCCTTGCGTGCCTTGAGCGTCCAGCCCGCCGCGGCCCCGCCGACAGCGGCCGTGGAGAAGCGGCGGTTGGCCACGGTCCCCTTGGACATGTTGAAGTGCAGTGTGTCGCCGTTGGCCTGGACGCCCTGGACATCGCTGATCGCGTCGCCGGCGTTCTGGGGGACGGTGGACTTCCAGCCCTGTACGGCCGTCCGGTTCAGCCGGTAGTCGTCGCCGAACCGGTAACGGTAGACCTCGGTGCCGGCATGACTGCCCGTGGTCGACGAGGACCTGTAGTTGCCGCCGACCAGGCTGGCGCCGCCCGCGCTGTTGCGGTCCAGCGAGACGTAGTCGAAGGAGGCGCCGCCGGAGACGTAGTGCCGTACCTCCGGCAGGACGTACTGGTAGTCGCCGCCTCCTCCGTCCTTCTTCTTGTAGATCTTGCGGGTGTCGAACACGCGCACGCCGGCCTTGCCCGCGTCAGGGCCCGGCCGGCCCTCCCAGTTGGAGGTGCTGGACATGAACAAGTAGGGGCCGTACCAGGCCAGTCCGCCGCCGTGCCCGTAGATCCGCCGCTGCACGCCCGCTTCGTCGACCCACACAGGGAGCACGAAGCGGTACTTCATGTCGTCCAGGTTGACGAAGGCGAGCTTCACCGAGTTGTGGCGGTAGTCCTTCTTGGGCGGCGGCGGGTTCTCCGGGTCCGTCACCGGGTCCTGCTTGGTGTTCTGCCACGTCCAACTGACTATCGCGGCACGGTTGTCGCCGGTGACAGGGATGCCGCTCAGCTGTGCTTCGCCGGAGGTGGCGAGGCCCTGCGGCACCCAGGGCATCAGGTGCGCGTTCTCCGCGCCCTGCTTGCCCTGCATCACGGTGTCCCAGCAGTACGCCTCGCTGGTCGGCACGGTCGGTCGCGGCAGCGCGTCGGCACGTGCCGCGCACTGCGGATCGCCGCTGTCCAGCATCGCGGTGCGATCGGCGCCAAACAGCGCTCCGTTGATCCCCACAGGCGCGTACTCGGCAGTCGGCGGGGTCTGGTACGGGTTGGTCTTCTCGGTCAGTGCGTAGTGGTCGCCCGAGACGTTCAGGCTCACCAGCGGTGGCTGGGGTAGCGGGGCCGCCGCCGCGGGAACCGCTGTGAGCACGGCCATCACTGTGCCGCCGAACACGAAGAACCGCTTCCTCACATGCCAGCCCGTCAGTCGATTTCGAACAGTTCGAATTCTCGTGCGAGGTTATCAGTGACGCGGCACGGCCCCTTCATCTGTACGCCACAGGCGCACGCCCGCGTCAGAGCAGCAGGACCAGCGCGTACACGAGGAAGAACGCGGCGATCAGCACAGCGAGGCCGAGGATCAGGGCCAGCGGGCCCTTCGACCACCCCTTCGGCGGATTGTGGGCGGGCCCGGCTCCCGACATGCCGCCCTCCGCGGGCGGGGACTCGCCCGGTGGCACGCCGCCGCCCGGCTCGCGTCCTGAGGTGTTACGCGGTTCCCGATCCGGGTCCGGGTCCGGGTCGTCCGGGTGGGGGTGCGGGGAAGAAGTCATGTGATGCACGTTCCCATGTCCCGTCCCTTGAGCTGGAGCGACGCCCGGACGGCGCACACGGAGCGCGCAGGTACACCCCGGACGGGCCAGCGGCCCCTGGTCCCGACGTCACCGCGATCGCCATCCGGCCCCGCGCCCCACGACCCCGTTCGAGGACCCGGGGAAACGACCTAGCCCAACCAGGTCACATCTCCGCCCAACCCGCCCCCGCCCGGCGCGTCCGCACGGCCGGTGCGGGCCGGGCGGACGATGTTGGTCCTTGGTGTGCCGTGCCGTGGTCGCGTTCGGCGCCGGACGGATACGAGAGCCAGGGAGGCCGCGATGCCGGAACTGTTCATCGACGGGGAGTGGGCCAGTGCCGCCGGGGGCGCGCGGCGGGACGTGATCAACCCGTTCGACGCGTCGGTCGTCCAGGACGTCGACGACGCGGACGAGCGGGACGTCGACCTCGCCGTACGGGCCGCCCGACGGGCCTTCGACCGCGGTGACTGGTCGTCGGCGCCCACCCGGGAGCGGGCCGACGTACTGCTCCGGGTGGCGCGGTTCCTCCTGCGTGACCAGGAGGAGATCGCCCACGTCGAGACCCTGGACACCGGCAAGACGCTCGCCGAGGCGCGGATCGACGTGGAGGACGTCTCGAACGCGTTCCGCTACTTCGCGGAGATCGCCGACAAGGACGGCGGGCGGGTCGTGGACGTCGGCCCCGACGTGCTCAGCCGGGTCACCTACCACCCCATCGGGGTGTGCGCGCTCATCGCGCCGTGGAACTACCCGCTGCTTCAGGCCTCGTGGAAGGTCGCCCCGGCCCTCGCCGCGGGCAACACCTTCGTGCTGAAGCCCAGTGAGACGACGCCGCTCTCCACGATCCACATGATGCGGCTGATCGCCGAGGCGGGAGCCCCGGCGGGCGTCGCGAACCTCGTGCTCGGCCCCGGCGCCACCGTCGGCGCGGCCATGTCCGCCCACCCCGACGTGGACCTGGTCTCCTTCACCGGCGGTCTGGCCACCGGGCGCCACATCATGGAAGCGTGCGCGCCGGGCGTGAAGAACCTCGCGCTGGAGCTGGGCGGCAAGAACCCCAACGTGGTCTTCGCCGACTGCGACTTCGAGGCCGCGGTCGACCACGCGCTGGAGGCGTCGTTCCTGCACTCGGGTCAGGTGTGCTCGGCCGGTTCCCGGCTCCTCGTGGAGGACGGCCTGCACGACCGGTTCGTGGAGCGCCTCGCCGAGCGCGCGAAGGCCATCCGGCTCGGCAGCGGTCTCGACCCGGCGACCGAGAGCGGCCCGCTCAGCTCGGCGCAGCACCGCGAGAAGGTCGAGGGCTACTTGGAGATCGCCCGCGCCGAGGGCGCCCGGCTGGTCTGCGGTGGCCGCCGCCCGGACGACGCCGAATTGTCCCGCGGCTACTTCCTGCTGCCCACCATCTACGCCGACTGCGACCGTTCCATGCGGATCGTGCAGGAGGAGGTCTTCGGGCCGGTCGTCACCGTGGAGCGTTTCCGGACCGAGGAGGAGGCCGTGGAGCTGGCCAACGACACCCGTTACGGTCTCGCCGGCGGCGTCTGGACGAACGACGCGAGCCGCGCCCAGCGGGTCGCGGCCCGGTTGCGGCACGGCACGGTCTGGATCAACGACTTCCACCCCTACGTGCCGCAGGCCGAGTGGGGCGGCTTCGGCCGTTCCGGTTTCGGCAGGGAGCTCGGGCCCACCGGTCTGCGCGAGTACCAGGAGGCCAAGCACATCTACCAGAACCTGCGGCCGGGCCCCTCCGGCTGGTTCAAGGGCTGAGCGGGCAGGGCGGGAAGGAAAGGCGACGGCATGGACGACGAGACGACGACCTACGACTACCTCATCATCGGCGGCGGTACGGCCGGCTCCGTGCTGGCCGCCCGGCTGAGCGAGGACCCGGCCTGCCGTGTGTGCGTGGTGGAGGGCGGGCCCAGCGATGTCGGCGACGAGCGCATCCTGAAGCTGCGCAACTGGATCAATCTGCTCGGCTCCGAGTTCGACTACGGCTACACCACCGAGGAGCAGCCGCGCGGCAATTCGCACATCCTGCACTCGCGGGCCCGCGTCCTGGGCGGCTGCTCCTCGCACAACACACTGATCAGCTTCCTGCCGTTCCCGCAGGACCTCGACGAGTGGGTGGAGCGCGGCTGCGAGGGCTGGGGGCCGGAGACGATCCTGCCGTACCGGTCCCGGTTGCAGAACACGATCGTGCCCGTCGGTGCCGCCGACCGCAACGCGATCGCCGAGGACTTCGTCACGGCGGCGTCGACCCGGCTGGGTGTCCCGGTCATCGACGACTTCAACGCCCGTCCCTTCACCGACGGCACCGGCTTCTTCTCCCTCGCCTACGACGCGCGGACCAACACGCGTTCGTCGGCGTCGGTGGCGTATCTGCACCCGGTGATGGACCGCCCGAATCTGACGCTGCGGCTGGAGACGTGGGCGTACCGGCTCCTGCGCGACGGCGAAGGCCGTTTCACCCGCGTCCAGGTGCGCAACCCCGACGGTTCCGTGTCGACGCTGGAGGCCGAGGCGGAGGTGCTGCTGTGCGCCGGGGCGATCGACACGCCGCGGCTGCTCCTGCTCTCCGGCATCGGACCTGCCGACCAGCTGCGCGATCTGGGCATCGAGGTGCGCGCGGACCTGCCCGGGGTCGGGGAGAACCTCCTGGACCACCCCGAGTCGGTGATGGTGTGGGAGACCCGTGGCCCGCTGCCGCCCAACTCGGCCATGGACTCCGACGCCGGGCTCTTCCTGCGCCGCGATCCGGCGAGCGGGCCGCGCCCCGACCTGATGTTCCACTTCTACCAGGTGCCGTTCACCGTCAACACGGAGCGGCTCGGCTATCCCGTGCCCGAGCACGGCGTCTGCATGACCCCGAACGTGCCGCGTGCCCACTCGGTCGGCCGCATGTGGCTGCGCAGCGCCGACCCGACCGTCAAGCCCGCCCTGGACTTCCGCTACTTCACCGATCCAGACGGGCACGACGAGCGGACGATCGTCGACGGCCTGCGCATCGCCCGCGAGGTGGCCGCCGCCGCACCGCTCAGCGACTGGCTGCTGCGCGAGGTGGCTCCGGGCCCGGAGGTGCGGTCGGACGCGGATCTCTCCGAGTACGGGCGCCGCGCCGCGCACACCGTCTACCACCCGGCGGGGACCTGCCGGATGGGCGCCGAGGACGATCCGATGGCGGTGCTCGATCCGCAGCTGCGGCTGCGCGGCCACGACGGGCTGCGCATCGTGGACGCGTCCATCTTCCCCACCATGCCGACCATCAACCCCATGGTCACCGTGCTCCTCGCCGCCGAACGCGCGGCGGACCTCATCAGCGGCGGCCAGGCCCCGCAGCCGATGAGCACGGCAAGGGAAGGGCATGGCCGATGACCGTTCCCACATCGCCGGACGGCGCCCCGGGCACCGCGGGCGCGGAGCACGGGGAAGAGAAATCGGAGTTCCGCAAGGACATGGGACCGTGGGCGAACTTCGCCCTCGGATTCACCTACCTCTCCCCCGTGGTCAGCACGTACACGCTCTTCGGCACGGCCCTCGCCGACGGCGGCCCGCCGATGATCTGGGCCTTCGTCATGGCGGGCTGCGGGCAGTTCCTCGTCGCGCTGGTCTTCGGCGAGGTCGTCGCGCAGTACCCGGTCGCGGGCGGGGTCTACCCGTGGGCGCGACGGCTGTGGGGCACACGCTGGGCCTGGATGACCGGGTGGGTCTACATGTGGGCGCTACTCATCACGATCACCAGTGTCGCGTACGGAGCCGGGCCCTACATCGCCATCCTGCTCGGCTTCGACGCCACCGTGCACACCACCGTCCTGTGCACGATCGGGCTGATCCTCGTCGCCGTGCTCATCAACTACGCCGGTACGAAGTCGCTTTCGTGGGCGGCGCTGATCGGCTTCGGCGCGGAGCTGATCGGCGCCATCGTCGTCGGCGTCATCCTCTTGGTCACGCACCGCTTCCACGGCCTCGGCGTGCTCTTCGACGACTACGGCGCCGCCGGTGACGGCTCCTACCTTCCCGTCTTCCTCGGAGCGGCGATCATCGGCTTCTACCAGTACTACGGCTTCGAGGCCTGCGGCGACGTCGCCGAGGAGGTGAAGAACCCCGGCAAGGTGATCCCCAAGGCGATGCGCCGCACCATCTATGTGGGCGGGGCGGCGGCGACGTTCACCTGCCTGACGCTGCTACTCGCCGTCGTCGACTACCAGGCGGTGATCTCGGGGAAGGACGCCGACCCGGCCGTCAGAATCCTTTTCGACGCTCTCGGCGAGGCCGGCGCGCGGATCGTGATGGCCGTCGTACTGATCTCCTTCCTCTCCTGCACCATCAGCCTCCAGGCCGCGGCCTGGCTGATCTACTCGTACGCACGCGACGAGATGATCATCGGCCACCGGTTCCTGCGGAAGTTCTCCCCGACCCGTGCGGTGCCCGAGTACGCGCTGCTGGTCGCCGCGGTGATCCCGACGCTGATCGCCGTCGGCTCCCTGATCTCGACGGACGCCCTGACCAAGATCGTGTCCTTCGCGATCCTCGGCATCTACGCCTCGTTCCAGATGGTGGTCCTGGCCGCGCTGCGCGCCCGTCTCAAGGGCTGGAAGCCGAGCGGCGAGTACCGGCTGGGCCGGTGGGGCCTGCTCGTCAACATCGGGGCGCTGGCCTACGGGATCTTCGCCATCGTCACCATCGCGTGGCCCCGAACACCGGAGGCCGCCTGGTACGACAACTGGATCGTGCTGCTCGGCGGCGGCGTCGTGGTGGCCGTGGGGCTCCTGTACATGTTCACCACGCACCACTATGGACGCAGCGACGCCCCGTCGGCGAACGCGATCCCCGACTAGAGCGCATCCGGCGGGCAGGCGGGTGCGTGGCCGCGGTGCCGGTCGCCCACACCGCCCGGTTTCCCGTCATTCACACGTATCCCATGGTCCGCGGGGCCGTACGACCTGGCCGGCAAGAGCCGCTGAGCGACGACGCCCGGCGCACCAACCGCCCGCGTTGTTCACTCCGTTCTCAGATTGTCGCTCGGAACAAGCCTGTCCGGTTCACACGGCACTGCTCCGGCAGCCTCTCGCTCCGCCGCGGCCACACTGCTAGACATTGCGCCGCCGGGACCACAGCCGGCTCCGACCGTCCGCACACCAAGGGGGACACTCATGGCATCGAACAGGTTTACGAAGGCGCTCGTGACGACCATCACGGCTGCCGCCCTCGGCGTCGGCGCCCTCGCCGGCGCGACAGCGGCCACCGCCGCGCCCGCCCAGCAGGTGCCCAGCAGGATCATCGGCGTCCAAGCCGTCAACAACCTCGGTCTTTCCACCTCCGAGGGCAAGAGCGTGCAGTGCTACGTCCGCGACGCCGCGCCCCGCGGCCGGTACAACCCCGGCGCCATCGACGGCCGGCTCGGCACCAGCAGCTGGAAGGCCTGGCAGCTCTTCCTCAACGACCGCAACTACAACGCCGGAACCGTCGACGGCGCCGTAGGCCCCAACACCATCCGGGGCCTCCAGAGGTTCCTCGTCGACATCGGCTACGACACCGGCGGCATCGACGGCGTGGCCGGGACCAAGACCAAGGCCGCCTGGAAGGCGTTCTCCCGCCTCCCCAACGATGGAAGCTGGTGCTGACCACGTCGAGGGACGAGCGGGCGGTGGGCCCCGCGCAGCCGTGACGACGCGCGCGCGGGCCTCGGGGCAGCCGCCCGAGGCCCGCGTCGTTCCCCATGCCGACCGACGTCGTCGGCGCCCGCGGTGTCAGTTGATGACCTTGCCCAGGATCGGCAGCGCGGGGGCGGCGGACTCGTCCCGGACGTGGGACTTCTGACGGATCTCGTTGCACTGGAAAGCGCGCGCCTGGTCCAGCACCTCGATGGTGATGACGGCGTCGATGTCCTGAACGGTCGGACACACGTCCCGGATGACTTCGATGTTCTGCGACTTGTGGCCGTGGACCTCTTCGTCGGCCGTGGCCGGCGTGACTGCCATACCGGTCGCGATCAAGGTCAGCGCCGACCCGGCCAGTACCTTCTTGTTCGTAGAGTTCATATGCCCAGCGCTCCTGTCCGGTGAGACACGGCACCCGCCCGGGTGCCGACGCCGGACCCAACCGGCCCACCGCGGCAAAGGTTGCGCGAGGCGACGGGCATTCACCCGGTCGCCGCCACTCACTCTCATCGCCTGTCCCGGACCGGCGACGGCTAGGGGACGCCGGTGACGCTGCCCGCGCCGAGGCACGGCGTCGTCCACCGCGAGGCGGCGCACCAGGACGGCCCGTCCCTCGGGGTCCGGCACGCGCACCCGTACGGTCGCGCGGGAGCTGCTCGCGAGGAAGTCCGCCATGGAGGTGCGGCCAGCAGCTCTCCCCTGCCCACTCAAGGCGGACGATCCGCGGGAGTTGCTGAACGGAGTGCAGGCGGTGGCCTCCGGCGGGGCCTACCTGTCGCCGAGGGTCGCCGCCCGTGTCATCGCCGGTCTGCGCGCGCACCGGGCCGCCCGGCCCCGACGTCCCCTCCAGCACCTGACGGGCCGGGAACACGACGTGCTGGCCGGCCTCGGCGCAGGCCTGTCGAACGCGGAGATCGCGGCAGAACTGCACCTCGTGGAAGGCCCCGTGAAGCCCCATGTCCGCACCGTGCCGGCGAAGCTCGGCGCACGCAACCGCGTGGAAGCCGCCATCGCGACGCATGAGGCCGGCCTGGTGGCTCGCGGTTCGTGACGCTCGTCCTACGGTCCTGCCCCCCGCTCACACCTCGTAGGAGCCCATGACCATGCACGCGTATCACGTCACGGTGACCACCGGCGCCTCGCCGGAGGTCGTCTGGAAGTTGCTGGTCGACGCCGCGAGTTGGCCGCTGTGGTCAAAGGTCGACAGCCTGGACACGACGCGGTCGGTCGGCCTCGACCCCGGCGGCGACGACGGCGTCGGTGCCGTCCGGGCTTTCCGGACAGGACGCAACATCACCGGGGAACGGATCACCGAGAAGGTCGAGTGCCGCCTCTTGGCCTACGAAGACGCTTTCAACCCCTCGATGCACAACTACCGCGCGCGCATCGAACTGGAGCCGGCGTCCAGCGCCGGCACGGTCATCCACTGGTCCGGCGAGTACGAGACGAGCTGGTTGCTGCGCTGGGTCATGCCGCGTTACCTCCAGAAGTTCATGCGGGGCATGGCGGAAGGGCTGGCCCGCTACGCCGAGGAAGCCGCATCGGCCCGCTGAAGGCCTGCCGCGCTCGGAGGCCGCGCCGTGACGTGACCACCGGCATCCCGGCAGCCGCGCAGCGACTCCGAGCGGCTGGTGGCGGTTCAGCTCCACGCCTGTCGTTCCTGGCCGCGAGGGTCGTCGACCTGGGTCAAGTCGGCGTCGATACGCATGGTGGTCCGGCGCTCGGGGGCGTACGGGTCCCAGCCGGGATCACCCGTCGCGGCGAACCGGATCCACGTCGCGTCGCGTGCACCCGGGCGGCGAGATCGGCGGGCGGCCTTGCGGGGCCGAGCAGGGCGTGGCGACCGTGCAGTCGCGGCAGGTGCGTGAGGTCGAAGACGAAGGGCAGCTCCACCGCATCGGCGGCGCCGAGTTCCCCGTCCAGGGCGAGGGAGCGCCACGCGAACTCGTAGCGGTAGGTGGCGGCCCCGGACCGGTCGGCGTGTGCGTCGGCCAGGGCCCGACTGCCCGCGCCGAACAGCGCGTCGCCCCGCATGGGACACGCGCTGTTCGCCTCCCACATCCACCCGGCGGGCCCGGCGGACCCCGGCAACCGCCCCAACCCCGCCCGCCTGATCTTCCTCGACCCCCACACCCGCGCGCTGTACGCCGACTGGCCGAGCAAGGCAAGGGCCGTCGTCGAGAACCTCCGTATGACGGCCGGTCGGCACCCTGACGACACGCTGCTCACCTCACTCGTCGGCGAGTTGACCATGCAAAGCCCGGAGTTCGCCGCCATGTGGGCCGACCACCGGGTCAGCCCTTGTGGCTCCGCCGCGTACGAGATGCACCACCCGCTGGTCGGCAGCCTCACCGTGACGCAGCAGAGCCTGCGTCCCCCGCAGGACGAGAAACGGCACATCGTGCTCGCCATCGCCGAACCAGACTCACCGTCGCAGGCCGCACTCCAACTCCTCTCCCGGGCGACCGCCCGTCGGCCCGCACGGAGCGCCCCGCGGGCGATCTCTGAGGACCATGTCTGAGGCCGCGGCCCGTCACGTCGAGTGCGGGCGCGTTCGTCCCCCACACTGATGAGCTTTCCCGCGCCGCCGGTTACGTGTCGGCTTCACGGGCATCGTTCCAGCAGCCGACGATCCGCCGACGCTCAGGGCGGAGTAGCAACGACTCGAAGCAGCCACCGGTGACGCGGTCGGGCTGCCCCCTTCGCGAGGCGATGAATCGATGCCGGACTCACCTGACACGACCACAAGCGCCCCCGAGGAAAAGCTCCAGCCGTTTCCCATGCCCCGGCCGGACAGCATGGGGCCGCCACCGCAGTACCGGTCGCTGCGCGGCAGTTGCCCTCTCGCCAGGGTTGCCACCCCTTTCGGCGCTCCCGCGTGGTGCGTCACCCGCTACGACGACGTACGGAAACTGCTCGCCGACGACCGGTTCATCCGGCCCACCATCAACGACTGGCCGCCCGATACGGGCGATGCCTCACGCGGCCCCGGCCTGGTCACCATGATGGAGCTCGAAGGGCCGCGGCACACAGCCCTGCGCCAAGCCCTCGCGGAGCCGTTCGGCGTCCGTGCCACGCGGCGACGCCGGCCGGTCCTCCGAGCCACCGCCGACCGTCTGCTGACGCAGTTCACCGCCGCTGGGCCCCCCAGCGACCTTGTGAGCGGCTTCTTCGAACCCTTCCCGCTGCTCGCGATGTGTGAACTGGTGGGCATCCCCTACGAAGACCGCGCCTCCTTCCTCGCCCCGGCCGACGCCGCACTCGGTGCCCTGGTCACCCTGCCGGAGGGCCGCGAGGCCACCCACCAGTTGCGTGGCTACATGACGACGCTGCTCGACCACCACCGCAGCGCTCCGGGCGATGCCGTCCTCACCTCCCTGGTCCGCGCCTGCGACCGCGGTGAGGTGGACGAGGAGAGCGTCCTGGCCTTCGGCCTGTCCATGCTCGTGGCCGGTTACCGCACCACCACCATGTTCCTGGCCAACGCCGCGCTGGCCCTGCTGACCGAACGGGACCATTACGCCCGGCTCGTGCGTGACCGCGCGATGGTGTCCACCGCGGTCGAGGAACTCCTGCGCTTCCTGCCCGTGCAGAACGGCGTCGTCGTTCTGCAGGCACGGCAGGACGTCACTGTGCACGGGCACACCGTTCGCACCGGGGAGGCCCTGCTGCCCGTGCTGGCCGCGGCCAACCGTGACGAACGTGTCTTCCCGGAGGCGGACCGGCTGGTGCTTGACCGGCCGGACAACGCCCACCTGGCCTTTGGCCGTGGCCCGCACAACTGCATCGGCGCGCACCTGGCGCGCGCCCAGATGACCGTGGCCCTGGAAGCACTGCTGGACCGCCTGCCCGGGCTGCGTCTGACCGGGCAGCGCCCGGCCTGGGAGAACCACTCGCCCGTCCGGTCACCGCTCACTCTCCCGGTGACGTGGTGACGTGGTGATGTCGTGATGTGGCGGCCGTTCGTCACCCGCGCGACGCGCTTCGTCACCGAGGCGCGGAGACGGTGCTGGCCATGGGGACCGGCCCAGCCGCCCGGTCCCCGCCGTGGGTCAGGCGGCGCAGCGCGTCGTCCACGTCCGACGAGTCCTGGATGAGGGCGCGGTCGGCCGGTTCCAGGAACCCGTTGCCGACCATGGTGTCCAACATGGTCAGCAACGGGTCGAAGAAGCCGCCGTGGTTGACCAGGACAAGCGGTTTGCGGTGGAAGCCCAACTGGTTCCAGGTCGCCACTTCCAGCATTTCCTCAAGCGTGCCCAGTCCGCCGGGCAGTACGGCGAACCCCGTGGAGAGGCGGTACATCAGCGCCTTGCGTTCGTGCATCGACTCCACGACCCGCACCTCCGCACGGGTCGGATCCGGCCGCTCGCGCTCGAACAGCTGACGGGGGATCACCCCCGTGACCGGCGCCCCCGCCGCGAGCACGGCTTCCGCCACGGCACCCATGATGCCCGTGCTGCCGGCGCCGTAGACGAGGCCGCGGCCATGCAGCGCCAGCGCCGTACCGAAATCGCGTGCGAGCTGCACATGGTGGGGGGCGGTCCCGGGCCGGGTGCCGCAGAAGACGCAGACGCGCTGCGAGGACGTCGGGGAAGGGGGCATGGTCGCTCCTTCTGGTGGGAGTTGGTGGACCCGTGGGGGGAGTTGGTGGACGCGGTGGCGAGGAGTCGGTGGCTGCGGTGGCGGGGCAGCCGAGGCCGGCCCGTGCGCTACCAGTGCACGGGGACCTCGACGGGCATGAGTACGGAGTGGTGGTCCCGCCACGTGACGGGCGGTTCCGCGGCAAGCCGCAGATTCGGCAGCCTCGCCAGGAGCACGTCGAGGGCCGCCTCGGTCTGGAGCTGGTTGAGGGCGGCTGCCGGACAGTAGTGCCGCCCGTGCCCGAAGCGCAGGTGCGGGGCAGCGTCACGGTCGATGTCGAGACGCTCCGGTTCCGCGAAGACGGCGGGGTCGTGGTTGGCGGCGTCCGTGGAGATCATCACCAACTCGCCCGCGTGGACGTGAACGTCGCCGATGACGAGGTCCTCCATGGCGATGCGGGTGATGGAGTCACCCAGCAGCGGCGCCCATCGGTATACCTCTTTCACCATGAGCGGCATCAGGTCCGGCTGTTCGCGCAGGCGGTTCGCCAACTTGGGGTCGCGCGCGAGGGCCAGGACGCAGGCGGCGAGGAAGGCGGCGGGGTTGCCCAGCCCGGAGAAGGTGAGCATATGGGCGACCTCCAGCATGTCCACGGGCGGGAGCGGGTGGGGAGAGACGTCGTTGAGCTGCATCAGCCGAGGCAGGAGGCCGGTTTCCGCGAGGTCGTCCATCCAGGTCGCCAGGCGGTCGAGGGACGCGGGCCACTCCGTGGGCAGCCGCCTGTCGGCGATCGGCCCCGTCGCCATGAGCCCGAACCAGGCACTCACTTCGCTCGCCACGGCCGGGCGCAGCCCCAGTAGTTCGCAGGTCACCCGGGCGGCCCAGGGCAGGGCGAAGTCCTCGACCAGGTCGCCCGAGGTACCGCGGCCGGTCATCTCGTCGAGGAGTTCCTCCGCGATGGCCCGCACTCGCGAGAGCGGCACGTACTGCTGGCGCGGGCTCATGCCCTTGACCGCCTCCTCCCGCAGACCGGCGCGCCGGAGCATGATCATCGTGCCCACCACCGCGAGTGGCGGGGCCCCGCTGTCCTCCTGCGGCATCTCGGGGTCACTGAGCGCGCTGCGGCTCAGCCGCGGGTCCTTGAGCGCGTCGCGGGCGAGTTCGTAACCGGTGACCAGCCAGCCGGGGTGGCCGGCGTTGGTCACGACCCGGGTGACGGGCTCGTGCACCAGGAACTGTTTCAGGGCCGGGGCCAGGGCGTCGCCGCGGAAGCTGAACGGGTAGTGCGGAAGGGTGGCGGTGAGTTCGGCGTCGCTCATCTCGGTACTCCTGGGTCGCGGGGGGGGGAGGTTTGCGGGCGTGCGGATTCGGCGCGCGAACGGCGGCGTCGGGCCGCACCACGCACGTGTTGATGTCGAGCACACGTGTCAGACAGGCCGAGCACACGTGTCAGGCGGAAGGCATCGCGGTGTGCGCGACCTCGCCCGGCCGAGGGAGGTAGCCGGAGGTGAGGAAGTACTCCAGATACCGGTCCAGCAGGTGATTATCGACCGGCGGACACACCAACCCGGTGCCCTCCAGAGCGCGCTCGGTGTTGTCCCGGCCCAACTGCGGGAAAATGCCCTGGAGGTACATCTCCTTGACCGACATGTCGGCCTTATGGCTGCGGTCGACGCACAGGGAGACGAAGGGGGCCGTGGCGCTGGTGGGATGGCGCGCGACATGGCGGACCAGTTCCCGTACCCAGTCACCGTAGGGAAGCATCCGCAGGCTGAATCCCGCGGCCCGCATGCGCCCGAGCACGTCGTGCAGCAGTGCCGGGGCGGGGTTGGTCAGATGGTACGTACGGTTGTCCGCTCCGTGCCGGGTGGCGATGTGCACGACGGTCTCAGCGAGGTGATCGACGGGCACGAAGTCCATGGGGAGGGGGATATCGGGGGCCAGGCCGGTCTCGGCGATGGTCTTGAACAGCGAGCAGATGGCTGTCTCGGTGTTGCAGGCACCGCTGCGGCGGTCGCCGGTCACTTCGTAGGGCCGGTAGACCGACACCGGCAGCCCCTGGTCCGCGGCGTTGCGCAGGAGTTGCTCGGCGACCCACTTGGATTCGGCATAGCCCATGGTCAGCCGCTCGGCGTGAGCCAGCGGCTCGTCCTCCCCGACGGTGCGGACGCCGGCGGTGCCGAACCCGGCCAGCACCGCCACGGTGGAGAGGAAGTGGACGGGGACACGGCGGGGAGCGGCGAGGCGGATGATCTCGCGGGTGCCCTCCACGTTCGCGGCACGCAGCGCCTCGTAGGGGTAGAGGAAACTGACGTGCGCCGCACTGTGCAGTACCAGGTCGAGGCTGCCGCTCAACTCGGCCGCGTGGGCGGGGTCCAGGCCGAGGCCGGTCGCCGTCAGCTCGTACGGGAAGCAGCGCACCCGCGTCTCGTCGGGCCCCCGCGCGCCGAGGCCGTAGCGGTCGAACGCCGCGCGGATCCGACGCCTGGCGTGCTCAGGGGAACGGGCCCGCACCGGGCAGTGGACCACGGCTTCGGTGTCACGCACCACCCTGTCCAGCAGGAAGGCGCCGATGAAACCGCTGGCGCCGGTCAGCAGCACCTGGCGTGGCCGGCTGGGCAAGGGGCGGGTCCGGTCGGCGTCGGCAGGGTGAAGCCGAGTTCCGCCTCTCGTACGAAATGGCTCCCGGCCGCGCCGCCCGGTGCCGACGGCGCCCCGTCGCGGGCGGTGCGTACCGCTGCGGTGAAGGCGGCCAGGGTGGGGTCGGTGAGCAGGGCACGGATGAGGCTGCTGCTGTGCTCGGCGTCCAGGCCCAGTGCCGCGATGGTCCGGGTGACCGCTTCGGCCGCCAGGAGCGAATCACCGCCGAGCCCGAAGAAGCTGTCCGAGGGGGCCGGGCGAACTCGCAGTACCGTGTGCCAGATCTCGGCGAGTACGTCGCCGAGGCCACCGGCACCGGCCGCGGTGGAGACCTCCGTGCTCGCGTCACCGTGCGGCGGTGGAGCGTCGAGCGTCTGGGCGGTGCGCAGCAGAGCGTGCCGGTCGACCTTGCCCGCGGCGGTGACGGGCAGCCGTTCCGCGGCGATCAGGCGCGGTACGGCCGGGGCGGGCAGCCATTGGGCGCAGTACTGCCACAGCTCGTCCACGGCCAGGGGCGCACCGGCACGCGCCGGTGTGACCCAGGCGATGAGTGTGTCGCGCGCCGGGGCGAGTTCGACGACCGCCTCCCCCACCTGAGGGTGTGCCCGCAGCCGGGTCTCCACTTCGTCCGGCTCGACCCGGTGGCCGCGCAGCTTCACTTGCCGGTCCATCCGGCCCAGGTAGGCCAGTGCACCCGCGCGGTCGCGCACCACTCGGTCGCCGGTTCGGTAGACCCGCTCCCCCGCGGCGCACGGTGGCCGGACGAAACGCTGTGCGGTCAGTTCGGGATCGCCGAAGTATCCGAGGGCGAGCCCGTCGCCGCCCACGGCCAGTTCGCCCTCTTCGCCCGCGTCCGCCTCGCTGCCGTCCGGGCGCAGCACATAGCAGGTGGAGGCGCCATAGGGGCGGCCGACGGGCACGTGCCCGCTGTCGCAGTCGGCCGCGCGCACCTGCTGGAAGGTGGAGACCACCGAGTTCTCGGTCGGCCCGTAGAAGTTGACGACGGTGGTGCGGGGGCAGTCGCGCAGGACCAACCGCGCCAGGTCGGCGTCCATGGCCTCCCCGCCGGCCGACACGAACCGCAGACTGCTCAACGCCCGTGGCTTGGCGCGGGCCATGTGGTGGAAGACGCTGGTCGTCAGGTAGGCGATGGTCACACCGCCCTGATGGATGCGCCGTTCAAGGCCGGGGGCCGAGAGCAGTTCCTCGCGGTCGGCGATCTCGATGCGGGCGCCGTTCAGCAGGGCGGCCCAGATCTCGATGGTCGAGGCGTCCGAGGACAGGCCGTAGGCGTGCAGCACCGTGTCCTGCGGGCCGGGCGTGGACGTAGGGGGCCCGGACAGGCCCAGACGCACGACCCCGCGATGCGGGACCATCACCGGCTTGGGGCGGCCGGTCGAACCCGAGGTGAACATCACGTACGCGCAGTCGGTGGGGCCACCGAGCGTGCGGGCGCACGTGGCGGCGCCCCTGGCGCGGGGCACCGGCCGGGTGCCACCGGCCCCGAGGTCCACCCGTGCCTTGACACCACGCACCCGGCAGGTGCTGCCGGGCATCACCACGACGGTACGGACCTCCGCGTCCTCCGCCATCGCGCGCAGCCGCGCGGGCGGCAGGTCGTCGTCGAGCGGAACGTAGGCCGCGCCCGCTTTGAGAATGCCGAGGAAGGCCACAAGTGCTTCGGGTGAGCGGCGGCCGCAGACCCCTACGTGGTTACCTGAGCGGCTCCCGGCCTCGATCAGTCTGGCCGCCAAGGCGTCGGCGCGGGCGTTCAGGTCACCGTAGGACAGCTCAACACCGTGGTGCCGGACGGCGACGGCGTGCGGTCGGGCGCGTGCCTGGCGTTCGAAGAGCTCGTGGAGCGTCAGGCCGCGTGCGCGCGTGTAGGAGAGGGGGAGCGGTACCGGCTCCGGAGAAAGGTCTGTCGTGGTCACCAGTCAGACACCTTTCTGGCGCACGCGAGGTGAGCCGGGAGAGGCATGGGCGATGCCGGAGGGTCAGGCGAACTCTGCGGCGAAGGTGGAGAAATCGGCCGTTCGCCAGCGTTCCGGCCGCATGTGGAAGGTGATGTCGTCGGTCAGCTGTTCCTCGGTGGCGCGCAGGTAGGCCGCTGCCTCCACGGGCGGCAGATACCGGTGGGCCATCGCCGCACGTCCCGCCGGATCCACGGGGTCGGTCATCCGGACGACGGGGCCGGACACGCTCACGTAGCGGTAGGGCGGACGCTCATCCTGTACGCAGATGCTGAACCGCCCGGCCGCACCGATGAGCCGGGCCTTCAGGGTGTCCCGCCCGGTCTGCACCACCACTTGGCCGCCCGGCTCGTACGCGTACCAGACGGGCACGAGTATGGGAGCCGCGGGTTCCGTCCGGGTGTCCGTCACCCCAAGGACTCCTACGTGCAACTGGGCGAGGAACGCCTCGCGTTGACCGATCGGCATGACGGGCAGCACTCGCGACCTCCGAAGCGGAAGAAACAGAGAGAACTGAGCAAGCAGAGAAAGAGGAACCCCCGGTCAGGACGCCGGGGGCTTGGGCTCCGCGTCCGTCGGCTCCGGCTGAGCCTGACGAGAGGCCTTGATGGGAGCGGGCGACAACGGCCACTGTCTGCCCAGGTGACCCGGACGCTACGGCTCACCGTTGACGCCACCACCCGGTCGAGTGAAGGGAGAAAAGTTTCTTCCACCTGGATGCCGGAGCGCGTGAGCGCGCAGTACGGAGGCGTGAATATCGGCGTGAAGCCACGGGGCCGCTCAGGCGGAGCGTGCCGGCTGTCGGCCGCTCGGCGAAGCCTGGTGGTCCGGAGCCGGACCGATTCAGTCGCGCAGGGCCGCCCCGCGGGGACGCCTCGCAGAGGCGCCCCGACCATAGCCTGTCGGTCGTGGCGTCCCTGCGAGGAGTTCGCCGCCTAGCAGGCAAACAAGCACCCCAGCGCCCTGGCGACGCCTGTCACCACTGGTGGGTTGTGGCTGTTGCCGGCCCGGTGGGGCACAGCTCACTGCCCCCTTGGCCGTGGCGCGTGGGCTCGCCTCCCCTGCCGTCCGTCCTGCCCGAGGAGCGCATCATCGTCGCCGCGGCGCTTCTCATCAGGGAAAAGGGAGCCGCGGCCACGACGCTCGACGACGCGCGGGCGGCGCGGCTACCAGTAAGAATCAACTGTTCCACTACTTCCCCGAGGCAGGCCCGAGATCCTCACGGCCGTGGCCGTGGCCGAGTACGAGGCCGCACGGGCATCCGGCCGAGAGGGGTGCGGAGGCCTCTGACCCTGGGAAGTGCCTGCTCGGTCAGCCCTGAGAGCTGTGCTGCCGTGCCCGGTAGCTGGCGGCCTTGACCCGGTTGCCGCAGGTCCGCATGGCGCACCACTCCCGCCGACGGCCCGTGCTCTGCGAGAACACGGCGCGCGGGCGATCAACGCCACATCGTCAACTGCTGCCCCCAGGCGGGCCCGGCCTACGGCGAAGGCGTCCGCAAGGCGATCGAGGCCCTGGCCGCCGGCATCCTCTGATCCGGCAGCACGAAGGAACCCAGCGTGCGGTCATGCCCCAGTCGCACACGACGCGTGTGCGGGGGGGGGGATGACCGCGTGACCAGGAGGAGACACCGTATGAGCGGCGGCACACTGACATCAGAACAGACAGAGCGCATCGTCGCTGTCGCCATGGACCTGGCGCGCCCCGGAGAAAGGGGGCAGTTGCGGGAGTTCATGGAGCACGGCCTGCCGGTGGATGTGACGGACGCGGGGGCGCGTTGCTCAAGAGAGCGGACGACGTGGTCGCCGTCCTGCTGGAAGTCGGCGCGGATCTCGATGCCGGTACGCCGACGGCACGCGCGGCAGCTGCCATGTTCGGCCGCGAACACCTACTCCCGGGGTGATCCGCAGATCCGCAGATGCACTTAGGCGTCAACAGCAGGTGGCCTCCGGCCCGGCGCCTGGCTCGTCGGCTGGTCAGGCCTCGATCGCCTTGCGGGCGCCTGCGGTGTGGAGTGCAGCCAGGCAGCTGGTGGCGGTCCTGTCGTAGCAGGTCATCGGAAGCCGAAGAAGGAGCGACTGGCTCAACCAGGCGGCGTGACCGAGGACCACACGCCGAACCACTGCTCGGCGCCGTACTCTTCGAACCGCTCCACCTCGGTGAACCCCAGCTTCGCCGCGAGGCGCATCGCGCGGTCGTTGGCGGTCTGGGTACAGAGCACCACCGGCACGCCGGGGAGTACGTCCGCGAACCAACCGAGTGCCGCCGCGCATGCCTCGGCGGCGTATCCGCGCCCCCACGCTTGCGGCAGGAACATGTAGCCGAGCTCGACCTCGTCGGCATCCGGACGGACGTATCCTGGGCGCTCTGCGTCACGCCGACCGAGCGTGATCATGCCGATCATCGCTCCGTCAAGATCAATCACGAAGAAGCCGGGGCGTCGGCCGGGCAGTTCAGGAACTGCGCGTTCGAGATCCTCGCGCGATCGAGGGCCACCGATGAAGGCGCCCACCTCTGGCGATGCGAACAGTTCGATGAACGCCGCTCGGTCTCGGGCCTCGGACTCGCGGAGCACGAGCCGTTAGGTCCGTATCGGGGCGGGTGGCCAGGCGACGGGTCCGAGTCCAGGCATGGCGGCCAACTTATCGCACGCCCCTGAGAGTGCCGCGGCGTCCCGGGCTGCGGTCAAGGCGTGCGACAAGGCGGACGGCGCGGTCGCCGGGATTATCAGCGATCCGGCCAGGTGTGACTTCGACCCGCGCCGCCTGATCGCCACGACCATCGACTGCGGGGCAAACGGGAGACCTTCACGGGCGCCGATGCCATCGACGTACGCAAGAGGATCTGGCCGCGTCTTGTTTACATCGGTTGCCTTGACACGATCCACTCAGGAAAGCCAACCAGCAGCATCACGAAATTGGTCATCATCGATGCCGACACGCGCTTGGTCGTGGCCGGCGTCAGCGTGCTGGGCGACGGCGCCTACTTCAACACCGGCTTGATCGTCCCGCACCGCACACGCCAGCGCCGGCCCCGTTTACCCGGCGAAGAGGCCGACAACGCTGAGCACCGCAAGGTCCGCGCTTGAGTCGAGCACACCTTCGCCCGCGTGAAGAACTACAAAATCCTCCGCGACTGCCGCCAGTGCGGCGACGGCCTCCTCCACGCGGTACGAGCCGTCGCCCACCTGCACAACCTCGCCCTGGCTGCGTGATCAGAAAGCCCCGCAAGTCCACTCCGACCTGCCCAAACACCGCCTCCTGCAACAGCCTTCAGTCGCGTCGGATCAGTTCGGGATTGATGTGGCGTCCGACCAGGGGCAGCGTGCCGAGCACCGCCGCGATCAGGACGGCGAGCGCGGCCAGGGCGAGCAGGGGGATGCCCGCGCCGTCCCAGAAGACCTCTCCGCCGCCTGTGACGAGGTAGGAGGACTCGGCCAGCTTTCCCGCGACCAGCGCGAGGACCAGGCCGAGGGCCAGGGGCAGAACCACCTGGGCGCACTGGACGAGCCGCAGCGTACGTGGCTTGGCCCCGATGAGGGAGAGGGCGGTGACCTGCGCACGGCGCTCTACCGCGCGGTCGGTGGCTGAGACCAGGAAAGCGGCGACGCCGATCATCAGGCCCATGATCATGCCGACGGCGAGCAGGGTCTCGATGACGGTGATCTGCTGAAGCGCGTCGATGTTGATGCCGACGGGGTCGACGTCGGCGGTGGGCACGATGGCGCCGATGCGGTCGAGCACCGTTCTGACGGTCTCGGGGTCGGACGCGCTGGCGAGGATCAGACTGCCGGCCGCCGGGAGGGCACCGGGCGGCAGCTTGGACGGCGGGTAAAGGACGGGCGCGTCGACAGAGGTGATGTCGTAGCCGGAGTACAGGGCCTGTCGACGCGGCACGTAGACCTTCACGGACGTGCGGCGGTCGCCCTGCCGCAGGTGGACGGTGGAGGGGGCGACGGGCTCCTCGGTGACCGCGGGGTCGGTGAGGCGGAGCGGCGTGCCGTCCACGCAGCCCTCCAGACGGCGCACCATCTTCGCGAGCTGGCCGCAGGTCGCGACCAGGGCACGTGCGGGAATGCGCGGGCCCTCTGCCTTGGGGTCGAAGGGCGGTTCCATCACCATCGCGTGTGCGCGCAACTCCGGGATGTCGCGGAGCCTGTTCTGCTGGTCCGCGCTGAGGCCCGACAGGGACAGGCCGTACTCCTGGGTGGGTGAACTGGGCCGCAGGATCTGGTCCTCCTCGACGAGCACGCCTTGGGCCAGGGACGCGGAGAAGACCAGGAGGACCAGCCCGGTGACGACGCGCATGGCGCTGCCGGGCTCGACCTCGTTGCGGCGCATGGCCAGGTTCAGGGTGAGTGAGGAAGAGCGGGCCACGCGCTTGGCGAGGAGGTACGACAGGAGCGGCATCGTCAGGACGAGGCCGAGGCCGGTGAGGAGCACACCGAGCGGGACCAGCAGCGTGTTGATGCCCGTCGTCTGAGCCGGGCGGTCGGTGAGGCCGGTCAGACAGTAGCCGGTGACGATGCCGAGACCGGTGACGAGCAGCAGGCCGCCCCAGACGCGGGGCGCGCGAGGGGCTGCCGTGCGGCGCGTGCTGAGCGGGCTCGTGGCAGCCGCGCGGGCGCTCGCGCGGCCGACGAACCAGGCCAGGGCCGGGCAGCCGAGCAGGCAGACGGCGAGGGTGGAGGCGGACAGCGCGCCATCGGCCGGGTACCACTTGAGACCGGGCAGCCCGGTCCTGGCCATGACCTGGTTCAGCAGCCAGAACTCACCGAGGCCGAGGAGCGCGCCGAGCAGTGCGGCGGCGACGGTCTCCGCGGCGTTGACTCGCTGGGTGCCCTTGGCGCTCAGGCCGAGCAGGCGCAGCGCGGCAAGACGGCGGTTGCGGCTGGCGGCGGAGAGCTTGGCGCATACGGAAAGGAAGACCGCGAGCGGCAGGAGAACCAGCGTGCCGAGCGTGAAGCGCAGAATGTCGAGGGTAGAAGGCTCGATGGCGGGCACAGGCGCGTAGCCGGTACCGAAGCTCTTGAGGGCGCGGGTCGCACCGAACCCGGTGAGCTTGGAGCGGTCGGTGCCCACGTACGCGTACAGCTCGTTGGGGTCCGTGAGTCCCGCCGGCGAGATGGTCCCCTTCTGCCGGCCGGGCAGCAGCCCCCTCAAGGCGGGCTCACGCTTGAGCTGGTCGCGCAAAGCCGGGGAGACGAACACCTCGCCCGGCGACGGGAGTTCGCTCAGACCCGGCGGCGGCTTCGGAGTGTCGCTTGTGCCGCGGGCGAGGAAGACACGGTGAAAGGGCTTCGAGCCGTGCGGGTCGGACCGCTCCAGTACCAGGGTCCGGTCACGCTTGGGCTCGCCGGGGAAGACGACGGTGGCGCGGTCGGCGGCCCGGCCGTCCCGCGCGTCGAGGATCGCCGGAATCGTCAGGACGAGCGCGAGGCAGCACACCCCGAGCGACCCGCCCACGGTCATGAGCAGAAAGCGCACCCGTGTGCCGCGCCCGGAGCCGAGGAGCAGCCGCAGCCCGAGCAGGAACTCCTTCATTCCGAGGCCCCCTTGAGGGCGAGGACACCGTCGGCCATCGTGCAGCGGCGGTCCGCCTGCGCGGCAACCGTCCGGTCATGCGTCACCAGGAGCACAGCGGTGCCCTGGGAGCGGGCCAGGGACAAGAACTCCTTCAGCACGGCGTCCGCGTTCGCGCTGTCGAGCGAGCCGGTGGGTTCGTCCGCGAACACGACGGCAGGCCGGTGCACCAGCGCACGGGCGACGGCCACGCGCTGGCTCTGCCCGCCGGACACCTGCGACGGGCGCCGCTCGCGCAGCTCGGCGATGCCGAGGCGGTCAAGGACCTCGGCAGCGGCCTTCAGCGCGGGACGCTTGCGAACGCCCGCCAGCCGCAGTGGCAGTGCCGTGTTCTCCTCGATGGTCAGCTCGGGCAGCAACTCGCCGTACTGGAACACGAATCCGAATCGCTCACGCCGCAGCGTGCTGATCTCCTCGTCGCCGAGGTCTCCGAATGCCCGTCCCTCGAAGCGCACCTGCCCCCGGGTGACCGGCAATACCCCCGCCAAGCAGTACAGAAGCGACGACTTGCCGGAACCGCTGGCCCCGGTGATCGCCACGACCTCGCCGCGGGCGAGGCTCAGATGCGCGTCACGCACGGCGGCAGTGGAGCCGTAGGAGAGGTCAACTCCTTCGGCAACCAGGACTTCCGACGTACTCACTGTTTTCCCCCAACGGGCCGGGTGGGCCCCGGCCGAAGGACCGGGGCCCACAAGGTGGTGACACTGTCGCCGGTAGCGCTTATCGCCGGTACCGCTTGGTCGGCGAGCAGTTGTCCGGGTGGAACGAGCCTCGGTCACGGCACGCGCGTATCCGAGCGTCGTCCGTGTAACGGTCGGCCGGGGCCCACACGAGATAGTCCTTCCACACCGACTTCCGCTGCTTGCCGTTGAAACGGTTCCAGTCGTGGCCTTCCGCCTTCACCTGGACATAGACGTTGTGACCATCACCGGCACTGGTGTCCTTGAGCCAGCCCTTGTAGTGGAAGGCGCCATGCGTCCTGGGCCCGGCGGGCTCCCACTTGTACTTGCCCGAGTGGAACGAGACGCCGGCACTCTTGCGTGTCGGGATCTTGTGCCACGACGCGGCCGCCTCGACGTCACCACTCGCCTCCGCGAATGCGGCCCCTACTCCGGCGAAGAAGAGCCCAGCGGTAAGCGCGCCGACTGCCAACTTCCGATTCACTTATGTGTTGTGCTGCCGTTGACCGCATGTCCATGATCAGCAGCCACGGGATCTTAACAGTCGGTCACCGCATGGACACGGGGGCCCCGGCGTGAGGGTCGGCGCGGGACTCATCAGACTGGCAGTAGCCGTACGCATTGCGATCAACTCCTTGCTGGCGTCCGCAAGTACGCCCATGACGACGATCACGCAGGACTTCGCCTGGGCCAGGCGGATCCGCAGTTGGATACCGTCGGCACACACGTAGACGTAGTCCGTGACCGACAGGTCGCGCTCACCGAATGCCTTGTGATCGGCCTGCCGACGCCCTTTGAGCGCTGGCGTCCCCCATTCGTCCCTCACTCGCCCCCCATTCGGTGAGGCTGCCGGGCGCGTCGGAGCCGTTGCCCTTCCGCACCGGCCGGGTCGGGTCATGATCTCTGCCGGACCGACTCACAGGCGGAGTTCTCGTGACCATCACCATCGTCGTAGCAGCTCTGGCACTCGTCGCGGGCGTGATCGGGCACTGGGTGCTCCGTGGCCGCCTTGAGGCCGGGGAAACGCCTTCGCTGACGGTGCGCGACTTCATTTTGCCGTTGCAGACTCTGACCGTCTTCGTACTGGCGTTCGTCCTGGTCACCGCATCGACGTCGAACGGCAAGGCCGACCAGGCGGCACGGGATGAGGCCGGCGTGGTGGACCACCTCTACGAGGTCGCCGAGTACGCGCCTGGCGCCCAGCGCCAGCGGCTCCAGGCCGACACCGTGTGCTACGCCCGGGCCGTGCGCGCGCATGAATGGGCTGCCATGGCGCACGGGCACGGTGCGTCCGATCCCAGCGTCTGGACCACTGACCTGCGCGTGGCCCTGAAGCAGATGCAGGATTCCGCCACCTTCGGCATGCTGGTCTCCGCCGACCGGAACCGCTCCGAAGCCCGGCAGACCCGTATCGCCGAGTCGACCCCCGCCATCCCCGGCGCCGTGTACTGGCTGATGCTCGCCGCCCTCGCCTTCCTCGTGGTGACCCTGGGGCTGTGCCTGCCCCGGAAGAACACCGCCCTGGTCACCGTCGGTCTCGTCATCCTCACCGCGCTGCTGACCTCCGTCCTGCTCGTGATCCGGGACGTCGAGCGCCCCTTCAGCGGCGTCATCAAGATTCCGCCGACGGCCATGACCGCAGTCGAAACCGACATCACCGACGACTACACCAACGCTTACGGCAAGGACCGGCTCCCCTGCGCCAGCGACGGCACACGGCTACGCCCGACCACCTGACACGACCTCACCCCGTCCGCCCCGCGGCTCTGTGGAAGTGTTCGGGGAAGGTTCACGGCGGTCGTTCCCCGAACGAGTCACCGGCACACGCCGCCGTCAGCGTCCAACTCCCGCAGATACACGTCTCTGAGCCCCCCGGCCCGGCCCCCAGGCGACCAGCCGCTCAGATGATCACCGGGTGACGCCATCTGTGTCCGCTCGTTGAGGCCGGGTGACAAAGGCAGCCCGCCCCATCACCGATCAGCGGGTCCGCGCCCGACCCGAGGAGTGTGACGCGGTGGACCTGACGACCGTGCGGGAGGTATGCGACGCGCGGCACCGGGGGCGGTGGGAGGCGGGTGACGCCTGGCTGGCCGGAGGGACGTACCTGTTCTCCGAGCCGCAGCCCCGCCTGCGCAGGCTGCTGGACCTGGGGCGGATGGGCTGGGACGCGTTGCGGGTCACGCCCGGCGGACTGGAGATCGCCGCGACGTGCACGGTCACTCAGCTGAACGCCTTCGTCCCACCCGAGGCGGTGACATGGCCTGCGGCCGAGGCGCTGTTCGCGCCCTGCTGCCGTGCCTTCTCCTCCTCGTTCAAGGTGTGGAACGCCGCCACCGTCGGCGGCAACATCTGCCTGGCGCTGCCGGCCGCTCCCCTCGTCGCCCTGGCAGCGGCGCTGGAGGGCGAGTGCCTGCTGCTGGCACAGGACGGCAGTGAACGACGGCTTCCGGTAACGCAGTTGATCACCGGCGCCGGACGTACCGCGCTGACGGAGGGTGAGCTGCTACGGTCGGTGCGGCTGCCCGCGAAGGCCCTGTCGCGGCGAGCGGCGGTGCGCCGGGCGGCGCTGCGCCCCCAGGGCCGTTCGGCCGTGTTGCTGATCGGCACGATCGACCTCAAGGACGGGACGTGGCGGATGACGATCACCGCTTCGACACAGCGGCCGGTGGTGATGTCGTTCGACCGGCCGCCTACCGAGCGATCTCTACGGGAGGCCGTGGAACAGGCAGTTGGCCCGGACGGCTGGGTGGACGATGTGCACGGTCATCCCGCATGGCGGCGCCACATGACGCTGCTGCTCGCCGAGGAGCTGCGCACCGAGCTCACCGCCGACGAGGAGCGGGCGTGACGTACCGAATCACCGTCAATGGACGGCTTCAGACCCGTCGGCCCGCTGCGGGACAGTGCTTGCGGACCTACCTGCGGGCGAGCGGCTGGTATGGGGTGAAGAAGGGCTGCGACAGCGGGGACTGCGGGGCGTGCACCGTGCACGTCGACGGGCAGGCCGTGCACTCCTGCCTGTATCCGGCACTGCGCGCCGACGGCCACGAGGTCACCACCATCGAGGGCCTGGCCACGGGTGAGCAGCCGCATCCGGTGCAGCAAGCCTTTGTGGACGGGCACGGTTTCCAGTGCGGGTTCTGCACGCCGGGCATGGTGATGACCGCGACCGCCCTGACGGACGAACAGCGCCAGGACCTGCCGGATGCCTTGCGTGGGAACCTGTGCCGCTGCACCGGCTACCGTGCCGTCGTCGCCGCCATTCGCACCGCGGCCGGCCGTGGCGGTGGCGCCGGTCGCGTCGCGGAGGAGCCGCCGTGCGGCGCGGCGGTGCTCGGCGGCAGCGCGCCTGATCCAGCCGGCCACGCGGTGGTCACCGGCGCGGCCCGCTACACCCTCGACGTCGACATGCCGGGCGTACTGCACCTGAGGTTGCTGCGCTCCCCACACGCCCACGCCCGCATCACCGCCATCGATACCGGTGACGCGCTGAACGTTCCCGGCGTACGTCTGGTCCTCACCCACCACGATGTTCCGGCCCTCCGGTTCTCCACCGGCATGCACGAGCAGGCCGATGCCGAACCCTTCGACACCCGCGTCCTCGACGACGTGGTCCGCTACGCCGGTCAGCGGGTGGCGGCGATCGTCGCCGACAGCGAGGCCGCCGCGGAAGAGGGCTGCCGTCAGCTGCGCGTCGACTACGCGGTACTGCCGGCGGTCACCGACCCGCACACCGCCCTCACCGGGACGGCGCCGCGCGTCCATCAGGGCGGCAACGTGGTGCACGAGGTCCACCAGACGGTCGGTGATGTGAACAGCGCGTTCGCGCGGGCCGACTGCGTGTACGAGGAGACCTTCCGCACCCAGCGGGTGCAGCACGCCGCGCTGGAGACACACGCCGCCCTGGCCCGGGTGGACGAGGAGGGCCGGCTGGTGGTGCGCACCGCGACCCAGACCCCGCACCTGGTGCGCCGGGCCCTGTGCCGTCTGCTGGACCTGCCGTCGCGGCAGGTGCGGGTGGTGGCCGGGCGGGTAGGAGGGGCTTCGGCGGCAAGCAGGAGATGCTCTGCGAGGACATCGTCGCGCTGGCCGCCTGGCGGCTGCGCCGCCCGGTGCGGCTGGAGTACACCCGCGGTGAGGAGTTCACCGCCACCACCCGTCATCCCTTCGACATCCGCCTTCAGGCCGCGGCCCGCCGGGACGGCACCCTGAGCGGACTGAGGATGCGCGTCGTCTGTGACGCCGGGGCGTACGGAAACCACTCCCCCAGCGTTCTGGAACGCGCCTGCCAAGACGTGGCGGGCATGTACCGCTGGGGTGCGGTGGCCGTTGACGGCTACGCCGTCTACACCCACACTGTGCCGTCCGGGGCATTTCGCGGTTACGGACGCGCGCAGGTCACCTTCGCCATGGAATCGGCCCTCGACGAACTCGCCCGCCGGCTTGGTATCGACCCGGTGGCCTTGCGCCGGCGTAACGCCGTCCCTGCGGGTGAGGACATCACCGCGCTGGACGGCACCGTCCTCGCCCGTGCCGACGGCGGCCTCACCGCCTGCCTGAACCTGATGGAAACCCTCCGCCGGCGGCCCGAGCGGCCCACCGCCCGCCCGCCGGAAGGCTGGCTGACGGGTGAGGGGGTGGCCGCCGCCATGCAGCCCACCGTGCTCGCGGGCAGCCACCAGGCTCAGGCCCGGCTGCGCCTGGGCCGTGACGGCAGCTATGAACTGGCCATCGGCGGCCCGGAGTTCGGCAGCGGCGCCACCACCGTGCACCGGCAGATCGCCGCTGACGTGCTGCACACCCGACCGGCCGCCGTGCTGGTACGCCAGGCCGACACCGATCTGGTCGACCACGACACCGGCGTCTTCGCCTCCACCGCCACCACGGTCGCCGCCCACGCCGTACGGCGCGCCGCCCACGCCCTGCGGCGGCAGATTCTGGCCGCGGCCGGCGAGCGCACCGGCACTGCCGCCGCGGACTGCCGTCTGACGGCCCAGGCCGTACTCGCCCCGGGCAACCGGCGGTTGCCACTGCACGAGCTGGCCTCCTGGCTCTGCTCGGCCGGGCGGGAGCTGAGCGCGAGCGGCGAGGCCAACGGCGCGTGCGGGCAGGCCGCTTTCAACGCCCAGTATTTCCGCCTCGCCGTCGACCCCCGCACCGGTGAGACCCGCATCCTCGACAGCGCCCACGTCGCCGACGCCGGCGCCGTCCTCAACCCGGCGCAGAGCCGCGGCCAGATCGAAGGCGGCATCGCCCAGGGCATCGGCACCACCCTGCTGGAGGAGCTGCCTCTCGACGCCGACGCACACCCCGTGGTCACCACCCTGCGCGACTACCCCATCCCCCAGCTCACCGACGTACCCCCCACGCACATCACCTTCGTCGGCCGCTCCGACGTGCGGGGCCCCACGGCTGCCAAACCCCTAGCCGAGTTGACCATCGGCCCGGTGGCCCCCGCCCTGGCCAACGCCCTTCGCGACGCCACCGGCATCCGCTTCACCGCTCTGCCACTACGCCCGGACACCATCTGGGCCGCACTCGCCGACCGCGAAGCCGAAGCGACGTGAGCGGAGGCCTCACCACACATCACGGTCGGGGCACGGAGTGTCGGTGCCGTGCGGCGGCTGACCGGTGCGTGCCCCTCAGAAGGGACAGACCGGCCACCGCCCCCTGCGTGCTCTCCTCACGTCGTCAGGCCCGACGGCGCAGTGGCGTCGTGTGTCACTTCGTTACCGGGCTGACGAAGTTGCCCGGGTGTGTGGCTGCTTCCTGGCGCGTGACCGGGCCCCAACGCCACTTCAGTTCCTTCGACGTCTTGCCGTTGGGGGGAGTGATCTCAGCGACCCCCGGGACGATGACATTGTCCTCGCTCACCTTCGACGAGAGGAAGGTGAGCGTGAAGTGGGCGGAAGCACCCGGTGCGAGGGTGAGCGGCTTGGGCCGGACCGACGTCTGATCGCGGAGGGTTTCGGTCTGTACTCCTTCCGTCTCCGTGCCCATCTTCAGGGTCACCTCCGGATAGCCGCGGAGGGCGCATGCGTGGGATCCGGTGTTCTTCAGCGCCACCACGGCGGTCACCTGCTCACCGGGAACGCCTTCGGGTTTGGCCGACCCTCCAGGGGCCCAGGACGGCGCCAGGGCACTGGTCTTGCACGGACCGGGCTGTCCGGCCACGGCTGGAACCGCCGCGATGGCGGGAGTCATGGACGCGGCCATCAGGCCGGCGACGAGGAGGGCAGTTCCGCGAGGGGACAGTCGTGCCATGGTCCACCTCCAACGTAGGGGATTTCGGCCGGTGCGACGACACGCCGCTGTTCCGCGTGCCGCTGGGGGCATGGGCAGCCACCGACGACACCACATACGAGTATCGACGATCACGCCGATTCGCACATCCGCACGAGATGGCGTCGGCGCGGACGCTACGGCGGGGGCCCTTGGAGAGGGCCAGGTCCTGCGCGGCCGGGGCAACCCGTGCGGCCCACTGCCGCGTCACGGCTGCCCGCCGATGACCAAGGGTGGCTCGGCTGCGGGAACCGTCCGGGCCGGGAACTTCCCTGCGCACGAGGGAACGCGGCCGGCGCAGCACCGGTCCGGGCATCAGGGCCTCAGCAGTCCGCCCACCCACCAGTCGTGCGGTTCGCCGTCGTTGGCGATGCCGCGAGGCCGTGATGGCCTTCCTCCACCGCCCAGTGACCGAGCTCCCAGACGCCGCGGCTGACGAGGGTCAGGCAGTACGACAGGCTTCGTGCACCGCGTCCATGTCGGCAGGTGTGAAGGCCCGCAGCACCAGACGGTCGGTCTCAAGCGTCACCGGATCCATCGCGGCAGTATGACCACCATGCACAAGCGGCGGCCATCGAACAACCCGACCGAGCACCGCCCAACACAACACTCTCGGAAGCTCTTACGCCGTTCCGGCCGCACAGTCACACCGTGGCTCAGGACCGGGATGATCGGACCTGCGGGCTCGTTCGGGCACAGATCACCCGCCGAGAGTATCCTCGGCTGTCCGCGCCAGGCGTGAAACCCCTGCTCAGCGCACCCGTCCCCGCGGTTTCAGCGTCACCGGGGGCAGTTCGGGGGCGCGGAGCGGGGCGCCCTCGTAACCCTTCACCTCGCCGAAGCGGTCGCCCGTCGTCCAGTCGGCGCGGGCCTGTTCGATGTCCTCCTGGGTGCGGCCGACGAAGTTCCACCACATCACCAGCTCCTCCTCGAACGGCTCGCCGCCCAGGAGCATCAAGGACGCCTCCGACTCGGCGCGCAGCGGGAGTTCCGTGCGGCCGCAGCCCAGGTAGAGCATGGAGCCGGGGAGCACGGGGACGCCGTCGACGTGGGATTCGCCGGACATGGACAGGACCGCGTACTCGAAGTCCGGTTCCAGGGGGAGGCGTACGTCCGCGCCGCGGGCCAGTGTCAGGTCCACGCCGACGATCGGGGTGTACGTCGTGCCGGGTGAGCTCGCCCCGTCGAGGCTGCCGAGGATCAGCGTCGCGGTCAGGCCGGGGGCCGTGATCCGCGGCAGCTCCGCGTGGTGCTCGAAGCGCGGGGCCGTGTGGCGGTCGGTGTCGGGGAGCGCGACCCACAGCTGTGCGCCGTGCAGGAAGCGGGCGTGGGCCCGCGGGCTCTCCTCGGAGTGCGAGATGGCGCGGCCCGAGGTCATCAGGCCGAGCTCGCGGGGGCGGATGGTCTGGAGGCTGCCGGTGGAGTCGCGGTGCAGGACCTCGCCGTCGTGCAGCCAGCTGACGGTCTGCAGCCCCATGTGCGGATGCGGCGGCACTTGCATGCCGGGCTCGTCCGCGATGTCGTCGGGGCCGTAGTGATCGACGAAGCACCATGCGCCGACCATGCGGCGCCCCAGGTTGGGCAGCAGGCGGCGGACCTCGGTGGACTCGCCGAGCTTGACGTGGCGGGGACTGAGGAGTTCCCGTACCGGTTCCGCGACGACGAAGCCCCGGCCGCCGCACCTGCTCGGCACCGCCTCGCGATCAAGATTGCTCATGCCGCACAACCTAGTCCCGTGGGCGCCGCACGTCAGTCACCTGTCCGGAGCCGCCACACATTAGTGGAATATTCAACCACCAAGCTTCGTTGCAGCGTCCGAAGGAGGCAGACGATGGAGCAGACGATGGAAATGGCCTATTACGACCACGGGACCGGGACGGAGCGCTGGGCGCGTGCGCAGCGGTTCTTCGAGGCCAAGGAGTACACGACGGCCGCGGGCATCCTTCGCACCCTGGCCGACGAGGTGCCCGAGCAGGTCGCCCCGCGTCTGCTGCTCGCCCGCGCCTACTACCACTCGGCCCAACTGCTGCGCTCCGAGGCCGAGTTGCTGAAGGTCCTCGAACTGGACCCGGTCGAGGGCTATGCCCGGCTGATGCTGGGGCGCACGCTGGAGCGGCAGGGCCGGGCGGCCGACGCGGTCCCGCACCTGCGGTTGGCCGCGGCGCTGAGCGGTGACTTCGGGCAGGTGCGGCGGAGCGAGTGAGGTGACGTGCGGCGGGCGGAGGCCGAAGCCGCCGCCCGTCGCGTCACACCCGTCCCGCGCCCGGACCCCGGCGTATCGTCGCGGCAGGCGCCACGGCCGCCAGGACCGCGGCGACGAGGACCGCGAGGAGCGCGACCGCGATGCGAAAGATCATCTGGATGATGTCGGCGTCCCTGGACGGCTTCATGGAGGGGCCGGACCGCGAGATCGACTGGCATACCGTCGATGACGAACTGCACCGCCACTTCAATGACAAGGTCCGTGTGATGGGCGGCATCCTGCACGGCCGCGCCACGTGGGAGCTCATGGCCGAGTACTGGCCCACCGCCGACCAGGACCCGGCGAGCGGCGACGTCGAGGTGGACTTCGCCGGGATCTGGCGTGACATGCCCAAGTACGTGTTCTCGCGCACCCTGCGCGAGGCCGGCTGGAACACCACCATCCTGCGCGAGGTGGCGCCCGAGGAAATCCGGGCCATCAAGGAGAGGGCGGCGGGGGACCTCGTCGTCGGCGGCGCCGATCTCGCCGCGTCCTTCCTGCGCCTGGGCCTGATCGACGAGATCCACACCTACGTCCACCCCGTCGTGCTCGGCCGCGGCAAGGCCATGTTCCAGGCGCGGGACGTGCGGGCCGACCTCCGGCTCGCCGGGACCCACGCCTTCGGCAACGGAGTCGTACAGCTCCGTCATGAGGTCCTGAGGGCATGAGGGCATGGGGGCATGAGGGCATCAACTAATGCGCATTAGCTCTGTCTCTCCCTAGCCATTCGCCGTGGCTCCCCGTAAGAATTGCGGCGACTTCGATCCAGGGGAGAGATGAGCATGAAGAGGCGCAGCGTCCTGCTCGCGGCAGTGGCTCTCACTGCCGCGTCGGGCGGTACGGCGATGGCGGCGAGAAAACCGTCCGCGGCGGGGAAACGCGTGGTCGTCTATTACCAGACGCAGTACGCGAACGGCACGTACGTGTCACCGCTCGCGCTCACCGAGCGCCGCACCGGCGTCACCGACGTGCTGGTGGCCGCGGTGCACCTCAACGATCTCAACGGCCCTTACACACCGGTGCACTTGAACGACGATCCGCCGAACGCCGCCAAGTACGACCGGATGTGGCGCGATCTGAAAACCCTGCGCCGACACGGCGTGCACGTGCTGGCGATGGTCGGTGGCGCGGCGCCCGGCAGCTTCACCCGGCTCGACGAGGAATTCGACACGTATTACCCGCTGCTGCGGGACTTCATCCGGCGGTACGAGCTCGACGGCGTCGACCTCGACGTGGAGGAGCGGATGTCGCTGGCCGGTATCGAGCGCGTCATCAGCGCGCTGCGCGCCGACTTCGGCGCCGATTTCATCATTACGCTCGCGCCGGTGGCCAGCGCGCTCAGCGGCGGCGGAAATCTCTCCGGCTTCGACTACGACGCGCTTTACCGCAGCCGGGGTGGTGACATCGCGTGGTTCAACGCGCAGTTCTACAACGGCTGGGGCGACATGAACTCCACGGCCGATTACGACGACATCATCGCCCGCGGTCTGATTCCCGCCTCGAAGGTGGTCGCGGGAGCCCTCACGTCACCGGCCAACGGCGGCAGCGGTTACGTCGGCATGACGGCGCTGAGGTCCACGATCGGCTCGCTCGTCTCGAAGCATCCGGGCTTCGGTGGGGTGGCCGGCTGGGAGTACTTCAACTCCCGGCCCGGTGGCACCGCCGCGCCCTGGAGGTGGGCGGCCGAGGTCTCCTCGGCGCTGAAGGTCCGCCGCTGACCGTGCGCTGCTGAAGATCCGCCGCTGACCGGCTGGGTCGCGCGGGCTGCCCCGCCCCCGGCAGTCGAGTCGCGCGTCACAGCCACAGGGCCTCGGCGACGGCCACCCCCAAAAAGGCCGCGCCGAGGCCCGCGACGACGCTGCCGAGCACGTTCGCCGCCGCGTAGAACCTCGCCCCGTTCTCGGTGAGCCGCAGCGTCTCGTACGAGAAGGTCGAGTACGTGGTGAGGGCCCCGCACAGGCCGGTGCCGAGGAACAGCTGCGTGGAGGCGGAGGCGGCGCCCGCCGTGACGGCCCCGGCGAGCACGCCGAGGACCAGGCAGCCCACGACGTTGACGGTGAAGGTGCCCCACGGGAAGACGGTGTCGTGGCGGCTCTGCACGGCGCGGTCGGTGAGGTGGCGCAGCGGGGCGCCGATCATCGCCCCGGCGATCACGGACAGCCAGTTCACCGGTCCTTCTCCCGTCCCACGTAGCGGATGACCTCGCAGTCGTCCAGAATCGCCAGGCCCTCGGCGACGAGTTCGTCGAGCTGCGGCAGGAACGCGCGGATCTTGTCCCCCGCGTCCACGATCACCACGGCGACCGGCAGGTCCTCGCTGAGGGAGAGCAGCCGGTGCGTGTGGACCAGCGATGAGGCGCCGAACCCCTCGATGCCCCGGAAGACGCTCGCGCCGGCGAGCCCGGCGCGGTGCGCGCGGTGCACGATCTCGGTGTAGAGCGGCTTGTGGTGCCAGAGGTCGGACTCCCCGATGAAGATCGTCACCCGCAGCGCCGTGCCCGTGAGCCTCGTCATGACCGCCTCCGCGCCACCAGGCGGCGCGTGGTGCACGCCGCGCTCCACACCGCCGCGAGGGCCGCGAGCAGCGTCAGTGCCAGATAGGCCAGCCCCGTGCGGGCGTGGCCGCCGCTCACGAGTCGCTGGATGTCCACCGCGTACGTCGAGAAGGTGGTGAAGCCGCCGAGCACGCCCGTGCCGAAGAACGGCCGCACCAGGCGGTGCGCCGCCCACACCTCGGTGATCAGCACCATGAAGACACCGATCACCGCGCATCCCACCGCGTTCACCGCGAGCGTCGGCCAGGGGAAGCCGTCGGCTGCGACGGGCCAGGCCAGGGACACGCCGTAGCGCGCCGATGCCCCGATGGCGCCGCCCGCCGCCACCACGGCGAGGACCGGCCCCTGCCCGTGCAGCGGTCCACTCCGTCGCCGTCGTGCGGGCGGGGACAGGTCGAGGTCGGGATCCGCGGGTTCGTCGACCGCTCCGGACGGCTGGGCTTCCATGGGCATGCGCCTCCTACTCGCGTCGCCCGTCTCCGGGCGCACTCGCTCGCAAGTAGGGACCGTTGTCGGCGTCCTTCGCCGCGGTTCGGGTACGGCGGGCCCCACCGCCGCGCGGCGCCCGGGAGGCCGGGCGGGCCCGTGCCCCGGGAAGATCGCCGCTGACACCAGGCTAACCGCCCGGACGGGACGCCGCGCCACCAGGCCCCGGAAGGCCCCTGCCGGGCAGGGCCGACGGGACGGGGCGCGTGGCGGGGCCCGACGTCGCCTTGAGTTGAGTGGACTTCGCCTCCCTGGCGTCGGGGGCGTCCCTTGTGGCCATCATGGCCGACGCCACTCTCAGAACAGCGCCACCCTGCGGGCCACCGTGGCCCGCCTCGTCCCTCTCACCTAGGAGCACTCATGACCTCTCGTGACGACCACCGCGCCCCCGCCCCTTTTACCCCGCTCCTGTCGGGTCTCGACGGCCGGCTGCCCGCGCTGCGCACGCTCTACGAGGATCTGCACGCCCACCCCGAGCTGTCCTTCCAGGAGGTGCGTACGGCGGGCATCGTCGCCGCGCGCCTGCGGGAACAGGGCTGGGAGGTCACCGAAGGCGTGGCCGGCACGGGTGTGGTCGGCGTTCTCACGGCGGGCGCCCCCGCGGAGCGCGTCCGCACGGATGGCACCGCCACGGCGGACGTCCTCACGGCGGGTGAGGGGCCCGTGGTGCTGCTCCGCGCCGACATGGACGGCCTGCCCGTGAAGGAGGAGACCGGCCTGCCCTACGCGTCCGAGCGCACCGCTGTCGACGGCGACGGCCACGAGGTGCCGGTGATGCATGCCTGCGGCCACGACATGCACGTCACCTGCCTGCTGGGCGCCACCGCGCAACTGGCCGCCAACCGGCGGGAGTGGCGCGGCACGGTCGTGGCGGTGTTCCAGCCGGCCGAGGAGGTGGGCGGGGCCCCGGCGATGATCGAGGACGGTTTCCGCGAGCGCTTTCCGCACCCCGAGGTGTGCCTCGGCCAGCATGTGGCGCCCCTGCCCGTCGGCTTCGTCGGCACCCGGCCGGGGCCGGTGATGGCGGCCTCGGACGGCCTGCGGGTACGCCTGTTCGGGCGTGGCGGGCACGGTTCGATGCCCGAGAGCACGGTGGACCCGGTGGTGATGGCCGCCGCGGTCGTGATGCGCTTGCAGACGGTGGTCTCGCGCGAGGTGGCGGCTGCCCGGACGGCCGTGGTGACGGTCGGGGCGATCCACGGCGGCACCAAGGAGAACATCATCCCGGACTCGGTCGAACTGAAGGTCAACATCCGCTCCACCACCCCGGCCGTACGGGAGCAGATCCTCGCGGCGGTCGAGCGGATCGTCCGCGCCGAGGCGGCCGCTTCCGGCGCCCCCAAGGAGCCCGAGATCACGGCGCTGAACTCCTTCCCGGTCACCGTGAACGACCACGCCGCCACCGCCACGGTGCGGTCCGCGCTGTCCGCCGCGCTCGGCGAAGGGCACGTCTTCACCCTGCCGGAGGTGCTGATGGGCAGCGAGGACTTCGGCACGTTCGGCAGCGCGCTCGACGTCCCCTCGGTCTTCTGGCACTTCGGCGGGGCCGACCCCGCCCAGTTCGAGGGCCTCGACCCCGATGCCCTCCTGGAGAACGGCATCCCGCCCACCGTCCCCGCCAACCACTCCCCTCTCTTCGCGCCGGTCCCGGGCCCGGCCATCGAGGCGGGCGTGAAGTCGCTGCTCGCGGCGGCGGCACAGTGGCTTGCGGCCGGTAGCGGCGCGGACGTCTGACCGCCCGGAGGTGACAGCCGTGCCCTCGTCGGCGAGTTGGGCGAGTTGGGCGAGGACCGTGTGGTCGGCGGTATCGCGGTGGTCGGTGAGGTGGGCGTGGGGCCATGACCGGGATGCTCGACTCGCTGGGGGCGAAGAGCCTGATCCGCGTGAGCGCAGCGGTGCCGACCGCAGGGCCATACCCAACGCCGTGCGCATCGTGCTGCCCGGCGAGAGGCGTGGTGTCGTGGACGAAGCCCGGCGGCGCCGGCGTCCCCGCCGGGACGAGGCGCCGGGGAACTGCCCGCAGCTGGCATGGAGCGGCGGGGGGCGTGAGGCCGTGTGCCGTCCGGTGTCGCATGCGGAGAGGGTCAACTCCCGCCCTGCGTAGGGCCGACCCCGTGATCGCCGGAGCGTGGGCTCTGTCGCGCGGTGGGTGTCGACACCTCGGGCGGCCACGCTGTCACGTCGAGGAGACCCAGTACGTAGGCGCGGGCCACCAGTGCCGTCCGGTTCTGGACCCGCAGCCGACGGCACAGCCGGGTCAGGTGGTAGTTGACGCCGTCGACGCCGATGCCGACGGCGCGCGCCACGACCGCCGTCGTGGCGCCGCCCGCGACGAGCCGCAGCACCCGCGCCTCCTGCGCGCTGAGCGCCGGGTGCGCGTACTCCTCCCCCGCCTCGCCGGGACGCGGCGCGCGCCCCGGCCCGGACGGCCGCGGCGCCCGCTCCTGTGCGACGCGCAACGTCACCAGCAGGGGCGGCGTCTCCTCCAGCGGGTCGGTGACCGGCTCCACGGTCACCTGGCCGTGGCGAACCGCGTCCCCGGCCGTCCAGCTCACCTCGACCGGGTAGCGGGACCTGCGGCCGGAGCGCATGGCCTCGTCGAGCTTGCGGAGCTGCTTCCTGTTGGTGGGCGTGAGCAGATCCAGCAACATGCGGTTCGCGACCCGGCCCGGCTGGAGGCCGAGTGCCCCGGCGAAGGCCGGGTTGGCGACCGCGACCAGCCCTTCGCCGCTGCTGATGGCGGTCGGCGCCGGGGAGCGGTCGAGCAGGCTCAGGAACCTGCCCCGCCACACCGCGGCGTCCGCCACCTTGGGCCTGCCCGGTTCCGGCGCGTCACCGCCGCGCGGTCCACCGGCTGTTCGGGACACGTCCCCGCCTCCTCTCCGCCCCGTCACACATGTCATTCCGGTCCGCGCAAGCGACTGCGCGGAAAAGCCCCCTACAAGATTATGTAGTTCTCGCGGCGGGCGGCCGCCCGGGTCACGGGACGGTGGAGTGCGCGCCCAGCACGTCGGGCGCTCGACTCCCCCACGTCCTTGGGAAGAGGCACTTGCCATGAGCGAATCCCCCACTGTCGAGGTCCACGGTCTTCGGAACGACCCGGACCCCGGACCGCCCATCGTCGATGTCACGGCAACGGGGCTGAGCACCACGCCCGTTCAGCAGGCCGTGGAGCTGGCGCGCCGGTACGGCCCGCTCTACGTCCGCCGCTACCACGGACGCGACAGCGTCTGGGCCTCCTCCCTGGAGCTGGTCGAGGAGCTCTCCGACGAGACGCGCTTCGCCAAGGGGGTCGGTCCCGCCCTGGAGAACGTCCGGGGCATCGCGGGTGACGGCCTGTTCACGGCGTACGACGACGAGCCCAACTGGGCGAAGGCGCACGACATCCTGCTCCCCGCGTTCGCCATGAACTCGATGCGTACGTACCACCCGCACATGCTGCGGGTCGCCCGGCGCCTCATCGCCTCCTGGGACGGCCGGTTCGCGCCGGGTGCGGCGCGGTCCGCTCCGGTGGAGGTGTCGGAGGACATGACCAGGATGACCCTGGACACCATCGGCCTGTCCGGCTTCGGCTACGACTTCGAGTCCTTCGCCCGTACCGATCCCCACCCCTTCGTCGAGGCACTCGTACGCTCGCTCGGGCACAGTCAGGCGAAGCTGGCCCGGACGCCCGGCGGGGACTACTCCGCCGAGGACGCGGAGCTCGCCGCCGACGCCGCCTTCCTGGCCGAGGTCGTCGACGAGGTCATCGAGGCCCGCAAGGCCGCGGGCGACACCGCCACCGACGACCTGCTCGGTCTGATGCTGGGCTCCCCGCATCCGGGCAGCGGGGAGGTCCTGGACGAGGCCAACATCCGCAACCAGGTCATCACCTTCCTGATCGCCGGGCACGAGACGACCTCGGGCACGCTCTCCTTCGCCCTCTACCACCTTCTGAAGAGCCCGGCGGCCCTGCACCGCGCGCAGGCCGAGGTGGACGCGCTGTGGGGCAGCGCCCCCGATCCCGAGCCGTCGTACGAGGACGTGGGCCGGCTGCGTTACGTGCGGCAGGTACTCAACGAGGCGCTGCGGCTGTGGCCCACCGCCCCCGCGTTCCAGCGCCGGGCCCTCACCGACACGACGCTCGGTGGGCGCCACCGGATGCGGGCAGGCGAGTTCGTGGTGGTGCTCACGCCGATGCTGCACCGCGACCCGGTGTGGGGCGACAACGTCGAGGAGTTCGACCCGGAGCGCTTCGCCCCCGAGGCCGAGGCGGCCCGCTCCCCGCACGCGTACAAGCCGTTCGGGACCGGTGAACGCGCCTGCATCGGGCGGCAGTTCGCGCTGCACGAGGCCACCATGCTGCTCGGCATGCTCATCCACCGCTACCGGTTCATCGACCACTCCGGCTACCAGCTGAAGGTCAAGGAGACCCTCACCCTCAAGCCCGACGGTTTCACGATGACCCTCGCCGCACGCACCTGCGAGGACCGCGAGCGGAGCCGGTCCGCCCTGCGTGAGCTGGTCTGCCTCACCGGCGCGGACGGCTCGGCGGGCGCGGCCGACCGCCCGGTGGACGGGCTGCCGACCCGCGTCCCGGCGGGCACCGCGCTGACCGTGCTGCACGGTTCCAACTTCGGGACCTGCCGTACGTACGCGGAACAGCTCGGCGAGCAGGCCGCCGACCTCGGCTTCGACGTGCGCGTCGCGCCCTTGGACGAAGCCGCCGGCGCACTGCCCACCGATACGCCGGTGGTGATCGTCGCCGCCTCCTACAACGGCCAACCGACCGACGACGCCCGCGCGTTCGTGTCCTGGCTGGCGGACGCGGCGCCGGACGCGGCCGCCGGCCTGCGGTATGCGGTCCTCGGCGTCGGGGACCGCAACTGGGCGGCGACCTACCAGCGGGTGCCCACCCTCATCGACGACGCGCTCGCCGCGTCGGGCGCGACCCGGCTCCTGGAGCGTGCCGAGGCCGACGCCTCCGGGGACCTGTCCGGTGCGGTACGGCACTTCGCCTCGACGCTGCGGGACACGCTGCTGCGGCGGTACGGCGCCCCGGAAAGCGTCACAGCCGCCGGCACCGCCGCCGTCCCGGCCAGGACGTACGACGTCGTGGAGGTCACCGGCGGGCCGCTGGACGCGCTGGCCGCCCGGCACGGCGCGGTGGCGATGACGGTCGTGGCGAGCGCCGACCTCGTCGATGTGACGCACCCGCTCGCCCGCCCGAAGCGGTTCCTGCGCGTCGCGCTCCCGGACGGCGTGACCTACCGCACCGGCGACCATCTGACCGTGCTCCCCGCCAACCGTCCGGAGGCGGTCGAGCGCGCGGCGGCCGTACTGGGCGTCGATCTGGACGCGGTCCTGAACGTACGGGCGCACAGGCCGGGCCGGGCCACCCTGCCGCTCGACCGGCCGATTGCCGCCCGTGAACTCCTGTCCCGCTACGTGGAGTTGGGAGACGCGCCGACCCCGGCGCAGGCCGCGCTGCTCGCCGAGCACAACCCGTGCCCGCCCGAGCGGATCGCCCTGGAGCAACTGGCCGCCGATCCCGAGGCGTTGGCGGCCCGGCAGGGCAGTCTGCTCGATCTGGTCGAGGACCACCCGGCGCTGCGGGGGCTGCTGCCCTGGCCCGTGCTGCTCGAACTGCTGCCGCCGGTCAGGACCCGCCACTACTCGATCTCGTCGTCACCCGCCGCCTCACCGGGCCACGCCGACCTGATGGTCTCCCTCCTGTCGGCCCCGGACCGCGCCGGTCGCGGCACCTTCCGCGGCACGGGCTCCTCGTACCTGCACGGCCTGCGGGCCGGTGACACGCTCCACGCGCGCGTGCAGCCCTGCCGGGACGCCTTCCGCCTGCCCGACGACGGGCGCACGCCGGTCATCATGGTCGGCGCGGGCACCGGCCTCGCCCCCTTCCGGGGGGCGATCGCCGACCGCCTGGACCGGCTGCGCGCGGGCGCTCAACCGGCCCCCGCGCTCTGCTACTTCGGCTGCGACCATCCTGACACCGACTATCTGCACCGCGCGGAGCTGGAGGACGCGGAGCGCGCGGGCGCGGTGTCCATGCGTCCCACGTTCTCCAAGACCCCCGAGGGTGACCTGCGCTACGTCCAGCACCGGATCGCGGCCGAGGCCGAGGAGATCTGGCGCCTGCTGGAGGCCGGAGCGACGGTGCGTGTGTGCGGTGACGGTTCCCGGATGGCCCCCGGCGTGCGCGAGGCGTTCCAGCGCATTCGTACGAAGTACGCGGGTGGCGACGCCGCGGCGGCCGAGGCCTGGTGGCAGGGCCTGGTCGCCGCGGGCCGCTACGTCGAGGACGTGTACGCGAGCGCTCCGGTCGGTGCCGTGCCGAGGTGACCCTGGCGGTCAGGAGGTTCGGGTCCTCGTCGGTGAAGTAGGCGCCGCTGGCGACGTACGCCTTGGTGCCGCGCACGGCGAGGGACGTCGGGTTCTGGAGGCCGTCGGCGGCGGTCAGCACGATGGTGTGCCGGCCGTCCGGCCGCACCAGCGCGACCTCGTTGGCCGCGTTGATCGCGGCCGGCAGGGTGTCGCCGCGGCCGGTGAACGCGAAGTCGTCGATGTCGCCGAGTCCGGTGGCCCGAACCTCCACAGGGCCCGCGGCGCCGTGCCGCGCGATCGGGATGCGCAGGACGGTGCCCTTGTCCAGGTTGGTGACCCAGGCCGCGCCGTGGTGGATCTTCACGCCGTTGGCCCCCAGGAAGCCGGTGCGCGCCGGCTCGGGGGCGGTGGCCCACTTGGTGGGGGTGCCGCCGCGGGCGGGCACGCGCCGGACCGTGCCCAGGACGGAGTCGGCGGCGTACAACTGTCCGTTGCGCTCGTCGAGAGCCAGGCCGTTGGGGAGGCCCTCGGGCGGAAGGGCGGCGATGCGCTGCGGGGCGCCGCCCGGGCGCAGGCGCCATACGCCGGTCAGGTCGCCGCTGCGGTGGCGTACAGGAAGTACAGCGTTCCGTCGTCCGCGCGGACGATCCCGCCGAGGAACGGCGAGGCGAGGACGGGGCTGCTGCTGCCGGCCGGGGGCTTCGGCAGGGTCGCGAGGACGCGCACCCGGCCGTCGGGGCCGATGCGGGCGATCCGGCGGCTGAAGGCGAAGGTGACGTAGGCGGCGCCGCCCGGTCCGAGGGTGATGTTCTCCGGGCGCTGTCCGGCGGCCATGTCCAGGTGCGATACGACGCGTACGTGTGACACCGGGGGACTCGCCGCGTGGGCGTGGCCGACGACGGCGGTCAGGGCGACGGCGGTGACGACCGTCCTGGGGAGAAGGTGCCGTCGCCGCGGCACCAGGGTGGGACTCGGCATACTCTGTGCTCTTCTCTCGATCAGGTCGACGACGCGCCCGGGGTGGGAGAGCATCACCAGGTGAGAGGAGTCGACCTCGACGGTGGTCATGCCGGCCCGCTGGTAGCCGTAGCGCTCGACGTCGGGGTTGATGGTGCGGTCGGAGGTGGAGACCAGGCCCCAGGAGGGCTTCGTCCGCCAGGCCGCGACCGGCGCCGCCTCACTGAACGCCTGGGCCGCCAGAGGACATTGGGAGGCGGCGAGGACGGAGGCAGGGCGGAGGCGAGGCCGGGGTCGATGTCCGCGGCGAAGACGGCCGGGAACGTGCCGACGCGCACCGACACGTCGATGCCCGGGGTGTTCGACCTCTCGACGGGGAAGGGCGTCTGAACGAGCGCGGCGGCAAGGTCGGAGTCCGGGAAGCGGCCCTGGAGTTCACCGAGGCTCTCCCCCTTCTCCAGGGCGTAGCCGGCGAGGTGGACGAGGGCCCGGACGTTGTCCTCCGCGCCCGCGACGGTGATGACGGCGCCGCCGTAGGAGTGCCCCACCAGGACGACGGGGCCGGGTATCTGCCGGACGGCCGAGGCGACGTAAGCGCGTCGCCGATGAGGCTGCGATTGGGCACGGCGGGCGCCACGACGTCCGGGCCGCGGGCGATCAGGGCGGGGATGACCCGGGCGTAGCTGGACGCGTCGGCGAAGGCGCCGTGGACCAGGACGATGGTGGGCTTCTCGGTTTCGGGCATGGGTGACTCCGTTGGCTAGAGGGTGTTGGGCTGCGCCTGACTCGCACACCCCGGGGACGTAAGGAGTATTGAGGACGAACGACCGGGGGCTTTGCCTGTCCGCGCCCTGCTCCTGGCCTGTGCGTGCCATGCGGGGCGCTGTGTCCGTACCGGCGACGAGGACCCCAGGACGGCTTCGTCCGTCAGGCGGCGGCTGCGGCGTTTCCCCCCGACGCGCCTTGGACCGGCGGCTCTTGGGTCGCGTGGGGACACCCTCGGCGCGGCCCGGCTTGTTTACTTGGGCCACGCCCTGGTCCAGCACGTACCGAATGATCTCCGCGCCCGGGCGGCCCTGGAGGTGCTTGAAGACCTTGCCGCCGGTGGCGTCGGCGAAGAGGTTCAGTCGCGCGTCCATGGTGTGCTCCCTCGGTGCTCGTCAGTGGCTTACACCCCCTGGGACGAGGTGGCCCGCCCCCCCTGTGACATGGGCAGATGTGACCTGCGTCTCGCCCCGCGCCCGCCGGGCCGCGCCACCTCCCGCTCAGTCGGCCAGGTTGCGCAGGAACCGCGCCGCGACGGGGCCCGCGTCGGCGCCACCGGAGCCGCCGTCCTCCAGGAGCACCGCCCACGCGAGATCGGAATCCCCCTGGTAGCCGATCATCCAGGCGTGGGTGCGCGGCGGCTTCGCGGTCCCGAACTCGGCGGTTCCCGTCTTGGCGTGGGGCCGGCCGGGCAGGTCCTTCAGCGCGTGGGCCGAGCCGGAGGTCACGGTGGCACGCATCAACTCGCGCAGGTGGGCGTTGACTTCGGTGTCCAGGGGGACCGGAGCCTCGTACTTCTTCCGCACGGCGTCCGGTACCAGCACCGGCTGCTTGAACCCGCCGCTCTTGACGGTGGCCGCCACGGACGCCATCACCAGCGGTGAGGCCTGGACGCGCGCCTGGCCGATGGTCGCGGCGGCCTTGTCGTTGTCGCTGTTGTTGACGGGGACGCTGCCGTCGTACGTCGTGGTGCCCACATCCCAGTGGCCGCCGATGCCGAACGCGCGCGACGCGTCGCGCAGGTCGGTGTCGGACAGACGGCTGCGGGCGTTGACGAAATACGTGTTGCAGGAGTGGGCGAACACGTCCGCGAAGGCGGAACCGGGTGGGAGGTCGAACTGGTCCTGGTTCTCGAAGCGCTGCCCGTCGACGTGTGCGAACTTCGGGCAGGCCGCGCGGTCTTGGGGGCGCAGGCCGCCCTTGAGGAGTGCCGCCGCGGTGACGACCTTGAAGACGGAGCCGGGCGGATAGCGCCCTTCGAGGGCGCGGTTGAGGCCGCCGGGGCGGTTCGCGGCGGCGCGTATGTGGCCGTTGGCCGGGTCGATGGCGACGATGGCCGCCTTGTCGTCGACGCCGTCCAGGGCCTTGGCCGCCGCCTCTTGGACGCGCGGGTCGATGGTGGTGCGCACCGGGCGGCCCTCGGCCTTCTCCGCCTCGGTCAGTTCCTTGACGGCGCGCCCGCTTCGCCGGTCCGCGACCACCAGGGATCTGTTCGCTTCCTTGCCGCCGGACAGGACGTCGTCGTAGCGGGCCTCCAGGCCGGAGGTACCCTTGCCGCTGACCGGGTCGACGGTGCCGACGAGGCTGCCGGCCCGCAGCGGGTCGCCGTTGCTGTCGAGCACCTTCGCGCGCGGGTTGCCGCCCTTGAGGGCGAGCGTCTGGCCCGGCTTCAGCTCCGGATGGATCATCGGCGAAGTGAACACCACCTTCCACTTCCCCGACGTGCGCTTCACGCGTGCCTGCGACTCCCAGGAGACCTTGCCCGCGCCGGGGAGCGCCATGGTCACCGTGAAGGGGAACTCCGCCTTCCGCTCCCCCGTCAGCCGTCCTTCGCCGCCGAGGATCGTGGTCTTGGAGGGTTTGAGGTTGGTCAGCACCGACGTGAGCAGGGAGGCGGCGCCGTCGGGGGTGTCGGTGTAGCGCGCCGCCTTCCGCGCGTCCTTCGCAGCCCACGCGTCGAGGAACACCGTCAACTGCTCGCGGGCGGCGGCCACTTGCGGGTCTTCGTCCCGCGCGTCGTCGCCGAGCGCCGCGTACACGCCGTATCCGCCTCCCGCGAGCAGAAGAAGGCTGACGAAGATGCCGAGCAGTCGCCGCCGCTCACGCCGTGACCGCCCGTAGGAGTCGGGGCGGTGAGGGATGTCGGTAAGCGTCAAGGTGCTCTCCGTTTCGAATCGGGCCTGAACAGCGCGGTCCTCGCCGAGCCGGGGCGGCCGGCCGCGCGGTCCCTGCCGAGCCGACGCGGCCGGCCGCGCGGTCGTTGCCGGGCCTGGCGCCTCGGGACCGCGTTCGGGAGTCAAGCCCGCACCCGTCCCGCATGTCGAATACGATCTCGCCATCGCCGCGATTCATAACCCGTATCGCCGCATGTCAGGAGGAGCGGAGTGCTCACGGAACGGCATCTGGAAATCTTCGTCGCGCTCGCCGAGGAGGAGCACTTCGGGACCGCCGCGCAGCGGGTGGGCATCACTCAGCCACCCCTGTCGCAAGGCCTGCGCCGACTGGAGGCGCTGCTCGGCGTGCGCCTCTTCGACCGCGAGCGAGGAGTCTCCCTCACCGATGAGGGCACTCTGCTGCTTCCGCACGCACGCAGAGCGCTGACCGCGCTCAGGGAACTCCGCGAGACCGGCGCCCGCGAACACGCCGGCGGCCGGCGCCTGCGCCTCGGCCTTGCCCCCGAGGTACCGGCGTCGCTCGCGGCCGGCGTGGCGGCGGCGCCGGTACGGGCGGGTGAGCGGGCCCGCATCGGCATGGTGACGGCGTCCACCGCCGCGCTGCTCGGTGACGTGGCCGCCGGGCGCCTCGACATCGCCGTGATCCGGCACCCCTCCGTGCTGCACGGCCTCGCCGCCGGGCGCGTGATCCTCCTGCCGACCTGGATCCTCGCCCCGGCCGGGCTCACCGATGCCGGTGGTACGCCGACGCGCCTGCCCGTCGCCGTACGTCCGCGTGCCGAGGCCCCGGCGGCCCACGACCTGTTCGTCGACACCCTGGCGAGCCGCGGCCGCAGGGTGGAGACGGTGGTGGTCTCCGACGAGCGCGCCGGCCTGGCCCTGGTGGCCGCCGGGCAGGCCGTGCTGGTCACGGCCGACGAGACGCTGACGGCCACCGGGGTCGAGCGGCGGGAGGCGGCGGACCCCCCGCTTCCGCTGCGGCTGCGGGTGGCCTGGGACCCGCGGCGGCCGGACGCGGAGCGGACGGCGGAGACGGCACGGCTCCTTGAGGACGCCCTGGCCCGAAAGGTGGCGCGGTGAGCGGGCGGAGGCCGGGCAGCGGTGTGGAGCGCGAGATCCGCGGCATGTTCGACGACGCGGGCGTCCGCGGCTGGCTGCACGTGGCGGAGCTGCGCCGCCCGTCGGCGCGGGTGACCATCGACCCCGGCGAACGGCTGCCCATCGGCTCGGTCTACAAGGTGCCTCTGATGGCCGCCTTCTGCCGGCTCGCGGACGCGGGGCTCATCGACCCGCGCCGCAGGGTGACGCTGGAGCCCGGCGAGCGTGTGCCGGGGCCGACCGGCATCTCCATCCTGAGCGACCCCGTCACCATGTCGCTGCGCGACCTGGTGGTGCTGATGATGACCATCTCCGACAACTCCTCGGCCGACGCCGTGCTCAAGGCCGTCGGCCCGGAAGCGGTCGACGCCCTCTGCCGCGACCTGGACATGCCCGACACCCACATCCACGCGGGCGTGGTCAGCAACTTCAGCCGGCTGGTCGCCGAGACAGGCGCACGCTCGCTGGACGCGGCCCTGGCACACGTGGCGGACAACGACACCGTCGTGCCCCCGGGCGTGTACGACCCCGCGTTCAAGGCGTCCAGCACGGCGGCGGACATGGCACGGCTGCTGCGGGCGATCTGGACCGGAGAGGCCGCCTCCGACGAACGCTGCGCGTTCATGCGCGACGTGATGCGCAGGCAGGCGTGGGCCCACCGGCTCGCCTCCGGGTTCCCCTACGACGACGTCACGGTCTACGGCAAGACCGGCACCTTCGGCTCCCTGCGCCACGAGGCGGGCGTCGTCGAACTCGCCGACGGCGGCGCCTACACCGCCGTGGTCTTCACGCAGGCCGCCCGGTCCGACACCAAGCTGCCGCGCGCCGACGCGGTGATCGGCGCGGCGGCCCGGGTCGCCGTGGAGGAGCTGCGGGGGCGCCAGGACACCTGAGGAACCGCCGGAAAGGGTTCTCGCCCAGGCCACGGCTGAGAGCGGCCGACACCACGACAGCCCACGCGGGCTCCCCGGGGCTCGGCCGCTCCCGTCCCTCTCAGCCGCGGTACGTCTCCAGGAGGCGCAGCCACACCTCACTGATCGTCGGGTAGGAGGGAACCGCGTGCCACAGGCGGTCCAGGGGGACCTCGCCCGCGACCGCCACGGTCGCCGAGTGGATGAGTTCGCCGACGCCGGGGCCGACGAAGGTGACGCCGAGGAGGATCTCGCGGTCCAGGTCGACGATCATGCGGGCCTTGCCGCGGTAGCCGTCGGCGTACAGCCCCGCGCCCGCGACGCCCGACATGTCGTAGTCGACGGCGCGGACCCGGTGCCCGGCGGCCTCGGCCTCCGTGAGGGTCAGCCCCGCCGAGGCCGCCTCGGGGTCGGTGAAGACCACCTGCGGGACGGCGGCGTGGTCGGCGGTGGCGGAGTGGGCGCCCCAGCGGTCGGTCTCCAGGAGGGGGACGCCCTGGGCGCGCGCGGCGATGGCGGCGCCCGCGATACGGGCCTGGTACTTGCCCTGGTGGGTGAGGAGCGCGCGGTGGTTCGCGTCGCCCACCGCGTACAGCCAGTCGCTGCCGTCCACGCGCAGGCTCTCGTCGACCGGCAGCCACGCGCCGGGCTCCAGGCCGACTGTCTCCAGGCCGATGTCGTCGGTGCGCGGGGCGCGGCCGGTGGCGAAGAGGATCTCGTCGGCCCGGAGGGTGGAGCCGTCGTCCAGGGTCGCCGTGACGGTGCCGTTCTCACGCTTGACGGCGGTGACCGAGACTCCGCAGCGGACCTCGGCGCCCGCCTCGGTCAGGGCCTCCTGGACCAGCTCGCCCGCGAACGGCTCCATCCGGGGCAGCAGGCCGCCGCCGCGCACCAGCACCGTCACCTCCGAGCCGAGCGCCCGCCAGGCCGTGGCCATCTCCACGGCGACGACGCCGCCGCCCACCACCAGCAGGCGGCCCGGCACGTGGTCCGCGGCGGTCGCCTCGCGGCTGGTCCACGGCTTGACGTCGGCGAGGCCCGGCAGGTCGGGCAGGGCGGCGCGGGTGCCGGTGCAGACGGCCACCGCGTGGCGGGCCCGGAGCCGGTGCTCGGTGCCGTCCGTTGCGGTGACCGTGACCGTGCGGGGCCGGCGAGGCGGCCGTGGCCGCGGTACAGGTCGACGCCGATGCCCTCCAGCCAGCCGACCTGGCCGTCGTCCTTCCAGTGCGAGGTGTAGTCGTCGCGGTGCGCGAGGACGGCCGCCGCGTCCAGGGGGCCCGCGACGGACTGCCGCAGCCCGGGGACGCGGCGGGCGTCGGCGCGGGCGATGACGGGACGGAGCAGGGCCTTGCTGGGCATGCACGCCCAATAGGAACACTCGCCTCCGACGAGTTCGCTCTCCACGATCGCGGCGCTGAGGCCCGCCGCACGGGCCCGGTCCGCGACGTTCTCCCCCACGGGTCCGGCTCCGATGACTACTACGTCGTACGTCTTGGCATCCGTCATGTCCGTCATGGGGACAGTCTGTCGCCAGGTGTGCGCCGCGGCCACATGGGTAAGCGCGCGAGACGCGCCTGTGCCCGCACGGAACATCTGTGTGCGCGCGACAGGCGGAATACGTTCGTACCATCGGCCGTTGTCGACAGCGGCCATGCCCCACATCAGGAAGCAGGGACACCATGAGCAACGCGACACTGGAGCTCACCAAGGAGAACTTCGACCGGACGGTCACGGACAACGAGTTCGTTCTGATCGACTTCTGGGCTTCGTGGTGCGGTCCTTGCAAGCAGTTCGCCCCGGTCTACGAGAAGGCCGCCGAGGCCAACCCCGACCTGGTCTTCGCCAAGGTCGACACGGAGGCGCAGCCGGAGCTGGCCGCCGCCTTCAACATCCAGTCGATCCCGACCCTGATGATCGTCCGTGATCAGGTCGCGGTCTTCGCCCAGCCGGGCGCCCTGCCCGAGGCGGCGCTCACGGACGTCATCGGCCAGGCCAGGAACCTGGACATGGACGAGGTCCGCCGGCAGGTCGCCGAGGAGCAGGCCAAGCAGCAGGGCGAGCAGGGCCAGCAGCAGTAAGCCACAGGTGGGGGCCGGGTCAGCTGGACTCGCGGTGCACGACGTCCGCTCCGAGCACGTCGTGCACCTCGGGTTCGGTGCCCGGGTCGCGCACCACGCGGTCGACAAGTTCCGCGAGGCCGCGGCCCGAGGGCAGCTCGATGCGGACGGTGCTGAGCCGGGGCCTGAGGAGTCTGCCGAACATCAGGTCGTCGGAGCCGATGACGGCCGCCTCCTCGGGGATGGCGATGCCTTCGTCCTGAAGGGCCCGCATGAGCAGCATCGCGTACTCGTCGTTGTACGCGAAGACGGCCTCCAGGCCCAGGGAGCGCCAGCGCGCGGCGAGCGCGGCGGCGGACTCCTCCGTGTGGGCGAGGGGCAGTTCCGTGACCGAGGCGCCGGTGGTGGGTGCGGCCTCGACCGCTTGGCGGAGCCCTTCGACGCGGGGCCGGGAGAAGATCTCCAGGCCGGTTTCCGTGGGCACGATCGCGCCGATCCGGCGCCGCCCGCGGGCCAGCAGGTGCAGGGCCGCGGCCTCCCCCACCCGGCGGCCGTCCATGAGGAGCGCGTGGGCGCCCTCGACGCGGTGCGGTCCGAGGGTGAAGACGGCCTTGGCGCCCGACCGCTTCAGGACCGTCACGCCGCGCGGCCCGAGCGCGGAGGCGTCGGGCGCGAGGACGGCCACCGGGCGCAGCTCCGCCCAGGCGCGGGCGGCGTCCTCGCCGGTCATGCCGAGGCTGGCGTACTGCACGACGGTGTAGTCGAGGCCGCTGAGCGCCCACTGGAGTTCGTTGAAGAACTTGCTGAAGAGGGGGCCCATCGGGATCTCCGGGGTGGGCATGAGGACCATACGGCTGTGTCCGGCGCGCAGGCTGCGGGCGGCGGCGTGCGGGACGTATCCGAGTTCCCTGGCGGCGTCGTGGACGCGGCGGCGCGTGGGCTCGCTGATGCGTACGGCGCTGGTGTTGTTGAGGACGTAGCTGACGGTCGCGCGGGAGACTCCCGCCAGGCGGGCGACGTCGGCGCTCGTCGGCACGGAGCGCTGGGCGGGCTGCTGGTTCGGTATCTGCACCATGACACGGGCATCCTCGCAGACGGCTGCGGGGCGAGGGCGGGCGGGCGCCGACCCGCGCGCGACCTCTGCGCACGCCGTGTGCCGCGCGGCGGTCGGCGTGAAGTCCCTTGGCGGCGTTCCGTGTTGGGCTACTCGCCGGTTAACGTGCGGGCAACCGTCGTCGACCGAAGGTGCCCCCACATGACTGCCGACCGTGACCGAGCCGATGGGCTGGCGCGCACCGCTCGCGCGCTGGCCGAGGGAGAGGTGTCCTCGCGTGCGCTGACCGAGCGGACGCTGGCCAGGATCGAGGCGGCGCAGCCCTCGCTGAACGCGTTCAAGCGGGTGCGGGCAGAGGCCGCGCTCGCCGAGGCGGACGCCGCCGACCGGGAGTTGGCGGCGGGCGGGCCACTGGCGGACCGGCCGCTGCTGGGTGTGCCCCTCGCGGTCAAGGACGACATGGATGTGGCGGGCGAGCCGACCGCGTTCGGATGCCGGGGCGACTTCCCGCCGAAGTCGCAGGACTGCGAGGCGGTGCGGCGGCTGCGCGCGTCCGGTGCCGTGATCGTCGGCAAGACGAATACGTGTGAGCTGGGCCAGTGGCCCTTCACGGAGGGCCCCGGTTTTGGCGACACACGCAACCCGTGGCACACCGGCCATACGCCGGGCGGGTCGTCGGGCGGCTCGGCGGCCGCGGTCGCCGCGGGTCTGGTGCCAGCCGCGCTGGGCTCGGACGGCGCGGGCTCGGTGCGCATACCCGCCGCCTGGACACATCTGGTCGGCATCAAGCCGCAGCGCGGGCGGGTCTCGACGTGGCCGTGGCCCGAGGCGTTCCAGGGCATCACCGTCAACGGCCCGCTCGCCAGGACCGTCGCCGACGCCGCGCTGCTCCTCGACGCGGCGAGCGGCAACCACCCGGGCGATCCGCACCGGCCGCCCGCCGTGCGCGCCGCCGAGGCCGCGACGCGCGACCCGGGGCGGCTGCGGATCGCGCTGTCCCTGCGCATGCCGTTCACGGCGACACCCAAGCGGCTGGACCCGGCGGTGCGGCGGCGGGTCGTCGCACTGGCGGACCGGCTCGCCGCGCTCGGGCACGACGTCGAGGAGGCGGACCCGCCCTACGGGCGGATAGGCCTGGCGTTCGTGCCGCGGGCCACGGCGGGCATCGCCGAGTGGACGCGGCACGTGCCGGACGTGGCGCTCCTGGACCGGCGTACGCGCGAAGCGGCCCGAATGGGGCGACTGTTGGGCGGCCCGCCGCTGCGGCTGGCGCGCCGTGCGGAGGCCGTGCTGCACCGCCGGGTGGGCGCGGTCTTCTCGACGTACGACGTCGTGCTCACGCCGACGACCGCCACTCCCCCGCCGAGGATCGGCACGCTGGCGGCCCTGAGCGGCTGGCGCACCGACCGGGCGATGATCGCCGCCTGCCCCTACGCCTGGCCGTGGAACGTCCTCGGCTGGCCGGGCGTCAACGTCCCCGCCGGACACGTCGCGGGCGGCCTCCCGGTCGGCGCCCAACTGCTCGGACCCGCGGGCAGCGAACCACTCCTGATCTCCCTGGCCGCACAGCTGGCGGCGGACCAACGGTGGCACGAGCGATGGCCCACGCCCGAGACAGAACCCGCTCCCCCACGCACCTGACCACAGCCGAGCACGCACCGGGCCACCAGCGGGCGCCACAGCTACGTCCCCGCCGGCCACGTCGCCGACGGCCTCCCCGCCGACGCCCAACTGCTCGATCCCCCAGGCAGCGAACCACTCCTGATCTCCCTGGCCGCACAGCTGGAAGCGGACCAACGGTGGCACGAGCGGTGGCCGGTGCCGGTGCCGGTTCCGATGCCGGTTCCGGACGCGACGTCGGCGTCGGCGTCGGCGTCGGCGTCGGCGTCAGGTGGCTCCCGCGTCACGGCGTCGCCAGCGTGCGCCACAGTTCCGGGTCCTCGAAGCCGAGCGCCCACAGCACGGTCCGGTCCACGCCGTGCCGTCGCAGCACGGGCAGGTGGGCGGCGGTGCCGCGGGCGTCCTGGTACCAGACCTCGCGGGTCGTGGCACCCTCCTTGTACGTGAAGTGGGGTGTGCTGGAGGCGGGGTCGATGCGGTAGGGCGCGCCCACTTCGCGGCGCAGCACCTCGGCGCTCTTGGACGTCACGTGCCGGGCGCGGCCGGGTCTGCCGACGGCCCAGTCCCAGCCGTAGGCGGGCAGCCCCATCTCCAGTTTGGCGCGCGGCACTTCGGCGGTGGCGCGGGTCAGGATGTCGTCGTACCAGGCGGGGGTGGAGAGCGGTCCTGGCCTGCCCTCGGCCCAGTGCAGGTTGTAGGCCATGATGCGCAGCCGGTCGGCGGCGGCGCCCAGGCGCGTGTAGTCCCAGACGCGGCCGGTGCCCGCCGTCTTCGGGGAGACGGTGATGACGCACTGCTTGCGCAGGGCGCGCAGTTCGCGGCAGAGGTCGGTGACCAGCGTGGCGTAGCCGTCGCGGACCTTCGGGTAGTCGGCGTCGCCGGTCGGCGCGATGGTCTCGTAGTCGAGGTCGAGGCCGTCGTAGGCGTGGCTGTTCACGGTGGTGAGCAGGTTCTTGATGTGGGCCGCGCGGCGGCCGGGGTCGGTCACCAGGGCGGCCAGGGCGCCGCGCGGCATCTTCTCCATGACGGTGGGCACGACCTGGATGCCCGCGCCGTGCAGCCCGTCGATGACGCGCTGCTCCTCGGCGCTGAAGTGCTTGGCGACCCGTCCGTCCGGTTTCGCCTCGTACCAGAAGGGGCTGACGGTGTGCAGTTGGCCGGCGTGGCGCAGGGCGGTCTCGTACGCGTTGTCCTGGTCCCAGTACGGGAGCCAGGCGGAGACGGTGCGAGGCGGTGGGGCGGCGGCGGGCGGCGGGGCCGGGTCGGAGGCGGCCGGGAGCGGGGCGAGCGCCGCGGCCGCGACGGCGAGGGAGGCGAGGACGGTGAGAGCGCGGGTCCTGCGCGGGAGTCGAAGCACCATGCACCGAGCCTGCGGGCCCTGCGGGAAGCCCGCCCCGCGGATTGGGCCGGACAGGTTCTACGGTGACCCTTGTGACTGCCTTCATCGACGACCCGCACCACTCCGCCTCCCCCGGACGCCACGGAGCCACCGCCACCACGGAGGTGATGCCCCGTGAGGTGGGCCGGGTCCGCACCGCGTACGCGCCGGACCGCGATGGCGACCCCGACCCGGGGGAGATCGTCTGGACGTGGGTGCCCTACGAGGAGAACGACGGACGCGGCAAGGACCGGCCCGTCCTCGTCGTCGCCCGCGAGGCGGCGGGCACGCTGCTGGCCGTGCGGCTGTCCAGCAAGCGGCACGACCGTGACAGGGAGTGGGTGCCGATCGGCAGCGGCCCGTGGGACCGCGAGGGGCGCGAGTCCTGGGTGGACATCGACCGGGTGCTGCGGGTGCACGAGCGCGGCATGCGGCGCGAGGCGTGCGCGCTCGACCGCGTGCGGTTCGGCCTCGTCGTACTGCGTCTCAGGGAGCGCTACGGCTGGCGCTGACGTCCTTGGCGAACACCCGCTCGAAAGCCGCGCGCGTCACGCCGCCCTTGGTGCGGTCGAGGACCCCGAACACGACGTGGTCGAACTGCCCGGCGAACCGGCCGCCTTCGCCGAGCAGCGCCCGGAAGGCGCCCGCGACGTGCGCCGGGTCGTTCATGAAGACGCCGCAGCCCCACGCGCCGAGGACCAGGCGGCGGTAGCCGCACGCGAGGGCCGTCTCCAGGACGCGGGCGGCGCGCTCCGCCACGGCGTGCGGGATGCCGGCGGCGCGCTCGGGGGCGCTGCGGCGGATGACCCCGGCGTTCGGCGCCGCCGAGGTGAGGAAGCCGACGACGTAGGGCGACTCCAGCAGCTGCCCGCGGTCGTCGCGGAAGACGGGAACGCCTGGGCTGTGTATCACGCGGTCGGTGTAGAAGGGGTCGCGGTGGGCGCGGTGGTGGTCGTAGAACGCGCGTGCCTCCAGCAGGCAGGTGTAGAGCGCGGAGGCGCGGCACAGCGCTTCCTCCTGCGCCTGCGCGCCGTTCAGATAGCCGCCGCCGGGGTTGCGCGCGGACGAGAAGTTGAGGACCGCCACGCCGCCGGAGCCCCCTGGCGAGGCCGCGGCGGAGCTCTCGGTGAGTCTGCGCGCCGCTTCCAGGCTGCTCTCGCCGGTGACCTCGAAGACGGTCGGGACGGGCTCGCGCCGGGGCGCGTCGGCGTCCACCGGCTGTGGCCCGTACATCCGGGTGCCGGTGCGGGCCGTCGCCACCAGGTCGGCGATGTCCGCCCGCCGGCCACCCGGCGCGCCGTACACGCCCGCCGCGACGATCCGCTCCGTCTCCTGCGCCACCGCGCGCAGCCGGGCGCTTACGCCCGCTCCCCCGTGTCGTTCATGAACGCATGGTGATCCGGGCACGTCGGGCGGCGCAACAGGATTCCTGGTGCGGCGGCGGCCTCAGGGGCACTCTTGTGCGATCGGCCTCAAGGGTTTTGGGTGTGACGAGCACTCTCGACCGGAAAGGAGTCCCCCATGCACGAGGGAGACTGTACGAAGCGCCGCCCTCCGCCTCGCACGAAGGCGCCGGACCCGGTGACCGAGGCGGAAGTGGAGGCCCTGGTCCGCGGCATCTGCTTCAAGACGGGGCCGCCTCGCACCACCGGGGTCGAACTGGAATGGCTCGTCCACGAACCGGGGCTGGCCCACGTGCCCGTCCCCGCCGCCCGCCTCGAAGCGGCCTACGCCGCACTGCGGGCCCTGCCCCTGAACGCGTCCCTCACCGTCGAACCCGGCGGCCAGCTGGAGCTCAGCTCGCTGCCCGCCGCTTCCCTGACGGAGTGTGTCGCGGCCATGCGGGCCGATCTCGGCCTCGTCCGTGACGCGTTACGCTCCCACCGCCTCACCCTCAGCGGGATCGGTGCCGACCCGTGGCGGCCCCCGTCACGGTTCCTGCGCGAGCCCCGCTACGACGCTCTGGAGTCCAGCCTCGACCGCGGCGGGCCCGCCGGGCGCCGCATGATGTGCTCGACAGCGTCCGTGCAGATCTGCCTGGACGCCGGGTACGAGGAGCCGGGCCCGCTCGGTTACGCGCGCCGCTGGCGCCTCGCGCATCTGCTCGGTCCCGTCCTGGTCGCCGCGTTCGCCAACTCGCCGCTCCAGGACGGCCGTGCCACCGGCTGGCTCTCCACCCGGCAGGCCGTGTGGGCGGGCATCGAACCCGGCAGATCCGGTGCCCCGCCGCTGGACGGGGAGCCGCGCGAGGCCTGGACGCGGCATGCCCTGGACGCGCCGGTCATGTGCGTCAAGGAAGCGCCGGGCGGCGGCCCTTGGCACGTACCGGAGGGCCTCACGTTCCGCGCCTGGACCCGCTCGGGTCTGCCGCGGCCGCCCACCCGTGACGACGTCGGCTACCACCTGACCACGCTGTTCCCGCCGGTACGCCCGCGCGGCCACCTGGAGCTGCGCATGGTGGACGCCCAGCCGGGCGACGACGGTTGGATCGTGCCGCTCGCCGTGACCAGCGCGCTCTTCGACGACCCGGAGGCGGCCGAGACCGCCTACCGCGCCGTCAAGCCGCTGGCCGAGCGGGACGGACCGCCGGGCTCGCCCGCCGCGCCGCACAGCCCGCTGTGGCTGGACGCGGCGCGTCACGGTCTCGCCGACGCCGAGCTGCGCGAGGCGGCCGCCGTCTGCTTCGCCGCCGCGGTCGACGCGCTGCCCCGGATGGGCGCGGACGCCTCGACGCGGGACGCCGTCGCCACGTACGCCGACCGGTATGTCGCGCGGGGCCGCTGCCCCGCCGACGACCTGCTGGACGGCCTCGGCGACGCCCATCGACACCATGACGCCTCGGGGAAGGACGCCCGACGATGAACGGCTCCACCACGGACCCGGGGACCCTGCGCGAGCGCGCGCTCGCCGCGCTCCTGACCGCCCGGGACCGCACCACCCTCCTCACCTCGTGTGTCGAGGACAGTGAACTGACCGCGCAGCACTCGCCGTTGATGTCGCCGCTGGTCTGGGACCTCGCGCACATAGGCAACCAGGAGGAGCAGTGGCTGTTGCGCGCGGTCGCGGGCCGCGACGCCATGCGGCCCGAGATCGACTCGCTCTACGACGCCTTCGAGCATCCCCGCGCCGCGCGGCCGAGCCTGCCGCTGCTCGCGCCCGCCGAGGCCAGGGGGTACGCGGCACAGGTGCGCGGCCGGGCGCTCGACGTGCTGGAGAAGACACCGCTGCACGGCACTCCGCTCACCGACGCGGGCTTCGCGTTCGGAATGATCGCGCAGCACGAGCAGCAGCACGACGAGACGATGCTCATCACACACCAGCTGCGGTCGGGCCCCACCGCGCTCACCGCGCCGAACCCGGAGCCGGGGCCGCCCTTCACCGGCCCGGCCGAAGTCCTCGTCCCCGGCGGCCCGTTCACGATGGGCACCTCCACCGAGCCGTGGGCCCTGGACAACGAACGCCCTGCGCACCGTCGTCTGGTCCCGCCGTTCTTCATCGACACCACGCCGGTGACGAACGCCGCGTACCAGCGTTTCATCGACGACGGCGGCTATGAGGAGATCCGCTGGTGGACGCCGGCGGGCTGGGCGATGGTCCGGCGGAACGGGCTGCGCGCGCCGCTGTTCTGGCGCCGTGAGGGAGGGCAGTGGCTGCGGCGCCACTTCGGGACGGTGGAGCCGGTGCCCGCCGATGAACCGGTGCTGCACGTGAGCTGGTACGAGGCCGACGCGTACGCGCGCTGGGCGGGCCGACGCCTGCCCAGCGAGGAGGAGTGGGAGAAGGCCGCCCGGCACGACCCGGTCACCGACCGCTCCCTGCGCTACCCGTGGGGCGACGCGGACCCGACCCCCGAGCACGCGAACCTCGGCCAGCGGCACCTGCGCCCGGCCCCGGCGGGCAGCTATCCGGCGGGTGAATCCCCGCTCGGCATAAGGCAGTTGATCGGTGACGTGTGGGAGTGGACGTCCAGTGACTTCCTGCCCTACCCGGGCTTCGCCGCCTTCCCCTACCGCGAGTACTCGGACGTGTTCTTCGGCGGTGACTACAAGGTGCTGCGCGGCGGGGCGTTCTCCGTGGACGCGGTGGCCTGCCGGGGCACGTTCCGCAACTGGGACCATCCGGTGCGGCGGCAGATCTTCTCCGGGTTCCGCACGGCGCGGGACGCCGGGCCGGCCGACGCCCCCGAACCCGAGGTGTCCTGATGTGCCGTCACATCGCTTTCCTCGGCCCGCCGGTGCCGCTGGGAAGCCTCCTCGTCGAGCCCGCGCACGGCCTGTACCGCCAGTCATGGGCACCGCGAAGACAGCGGTACGGCACGGTCAACGCCGACGGCTTCGGCGTGGGCTGGTACGCGGACGGAGATCCGGTGCCCGCCCGCTACCGGCGCACCGGGCCGATCTGGGCTGACCAGTCCTTCGCCGACCTGGTCCGGGTGGTGCGCTCCGGGGCGCTGCTCGCGGCGGTGCGCGACGCCACGTTGGCGGGCGCGGACGGGGAGGCCGCGGCAGCCCCGTTCGCGGCCGGGCCCTGGCTGTTCAGCCACAACGGCGCGGTGGCGGGCTGGCCCGGCTCGCTCGCCTCCCTGGCCGAGGGGCTGCCGCCCGCCGAGCTGCTGTCGATGGAGGCGCGCTGCGACTCAGCGCTGGTGTGGGCGCTCGTCCTGCACCGGCTGCGGCGGGGCGACGAGGCCGGGCAGGCCCTGGCCGACACCGTCCTGGACGTCGCGGGAGCGGCCCCCGCGTCGCGCCTGAACCTCCTGATGACCGACGGCGACACGATCACCGCGACCGCCTGGGGCGACACCCTCTGGTACCTCGCGGAGCCCGGCCGCCGCACCGTGGTCGCCTCCGAGCCCTACGACGACGACCCGCACTGGCGTGAGGTGCCCGACCGCACCCTGCTCGCCGCAAGCCGCACCGACGTACTGCTGACCCCGCTCAAGGAGCCCCCCGCGTGAGCCCGTTCCTGCTGACCCGCACCCTGCCCGAGGACGCCACCGGAGCCGCGCTGCGGGCCGACGTCCTGCACGGCCTGACCCGCACCCCGAAGTCGCTGCCGCCCAAGTGGTTCTACGACGCCCGCGGCAGCGCCCTTTTCGAGGAGATCACCGCCCTGCCCGAGTACTACCCGACCCGCGCGGAGCGCGAGATCCTCCTCGCCCGCGCCGCCGAGATCGCGGGGGCCACCGGCGTACGCACCCTGATCGAGCTGGGTTCGGGCTCCTCGGAGAAGACCCGTCATCTGATCGACGCGATGACCTCCCTGCGCACCTACGTCCCCGTGGACGTCAGTGAGAGCGCGCTGACCGGCGCGGCGAACGCGCTGCTCGCACAGCGGCCGGACCTCGACGTGCACGCCCTGATCGCCGACTTCACCCGCGGCCTCGCACTGCCGGGCACACCGGGGCCGCGCCTGGTCGCGTTCCTCGGCGGCACACTCGGCAACCTGCTGCCCGCCGAGCGCGCGGCGTTCCTCTCGTCGGTGCGGGGGCTGCTCTCCCCCGGGGACGCGCTGCTTCTCGGCACGGACCTGGTGAAGGACGAGTCGGTGCTCGTAGCGGCGTACGACGACCCGGCGGGCGTCACGGCCTCGTTCAACAAGAATGTCCTGTCGGTGATGAACCGCGAACTGGAGGCGGACTTCGACCCGGACGCCTTCGACCACGTCGCCGTCTGGGACCGCGAGTACGAATGGATCGAGATGCGGCTGCGCTCCACGGCCGCGCAGACGGTGAAGATCCCCGCGCTCGGCCTGGCCGTCGACTTCGCGGCCGGTGAGGAGATGCGTACGGAGGTCTCGGCGAAGTTCAGGAAGGAGGGAGTGCGGGCCGAACTGGCCGCCGCCGGGCTCGACCTGACGCACTGGTGGACGGACGAGCGCGGCCGCTTCGCGCTGACGCTGAGCTCGCCGGTGTAGGGGGCGGCCCGATCCCGGTGCCGTACGCACCACGCGTACGGCACCGGGGCCCGGCCCCGTCAGAGGCCGCCGAGGCGCAGTGCCCTGGTGATCTCGCGTGAGGCCTCGCGGGCGTGCGTCGCCGGGTCGCCGCCCGTCAGGACGGCGGTCATGTAGCCCTTGATGGGGTTGTCGGCCTCGACGGCCGCCCAGCGCGGGGAGTTGGGGGTTGCCCGGCCGTTCGCCGCGCCGACGGCCATCGCCGCGACGCCCGCCTCCCCCGCGACGGCGGGGGCCAGTTTCGCCTTGTTGGGCACGTAGTTCATGGTGCGGGCCAGGTCGGTCTGCCACTTCCTGCCCGCCAGCGCCGCGATCACCTCGACGGCAGCCGTGTGGTCGTCGCTGCGCTCGGGCACGACGAGATCGGAGCCGCCGGTGAAGACCGCGCCGGGCTTGCCCGCCTTCTTGCCGGGGATCGGGAAGTAGCCGAGTTTCCCCTTCAATTCGGGATTCTTCTCCTCGATGGCCCGCGCCGCGCCGGGCACGGCGATGATCTGGGCGACGTCGCCCCGCGCGAATACCCCGGCCTGTGCCGGGTGTTCCTCGTCGGCGTCGCGCGGGCCCCGGCCGAGCGCCTGGAGGCGCTGGTAGAACGCCATGCCGCGCAGGGCCGCGGGTGTGTGCAGGCTGCCGCGCCAGTCGCCGGAGGACTCCTTGGTCTCCTTGGCGAGGTCGCCGCCCTCGTCCCAGATGAACCCGGCGAGCGTGTACCAGTCCTGGCCCGCGAGGTAGATGCCCTGGTTTCCCCCGGTGTTGAGCTTCTGCGTGTCCGCGATCCACTCCTCGCGGGTGCGCGGCGGCCGGGTGATGCCCGCCTTCGCGAAGAGGCCCTTGTGGTAGATGACGACGCGGTTGGCGGCGTACCAGGGGATGCCGTACTGGGCGCCGTTGTAGCGGCCCGGCTCGGCGAGGCCCGGCAGCCAGTCGTCCATGCCGAGGTCGCGCGCCGACTCCAGGGTCAGGTCGTACAGGCCGCCCTCGTCGACGTACTGGGCGACCTGGGTGTTGCCGACCTCGATGACGTCGGGCCCGTCGCCGTCCTTCTCCTTGAGCGCCTTCTTGACCTTGGTGCCGATGCCCGTCCACTCCTGGACGCGGACGTCCAGGTCGATGTCGTCGTGCTCCTCCTCGAACTCCTCGGTGAAGCGCTCGACGAACTCGGGCGAGGCGCTGCCCCGCATCAGCCAGACGGTGACGGTTCTGCGCTCGTCCCCGCCGGGCAGCACGCCGCAGCCGGCGAGCAGGACGGCGGAGGAGAGGGCGAGGGCCAGGGGTGTGGCGGCGCGGCGGTGCGGTCTCACGTGGGTCACTTTCTGCCTGCGGACAGGGGAAGGTCAGCCCGACGCGGGGGGTGAGCAGCTGGCTCGAACGGGTGCTCGCTGGATTTTGGTATGTACCAATCGCCCGGTCAAGGGGGTACGGGATCCGATACGCCGTCTCGCGCGTCCGCGCGGCCTGGTGCACGGTGGAGTGACGCACTTCGCGACGTCGCACCACGGCTGGGAGGAACCCCCGCATGTCGAACCACACCTACCGCGTGACCGAGATCGTCGGCACCTCGCACGAGGGCGTCGACCAGGCGATCCGCAACGGCATCGCCCGGGCCTCGCAGACGCTGCGTTCACTGGACTGGTTCGAGGTGACGCAGGTGCGGGGGCATATCGAGGACGGGCAGATCAAGCACTATCAGGTGGGGCTGAAGGTGGGGTTCCGACTGGAGGACGGTGACGGCGGCGTGTGAGCGGGCGGGGGGTGCGGGTGGTTTTGGCTCCGGGGTGGTGGGGCTGGGCTCGTTTTGCGCAGTTCCCCGCGCCCCTGACAGGGGGCTTTCTTCGGTTGGCGGGCCGCGGCCTTTTAGGTTCGGCCCTCTTGCTCCTGGGCTGATTTCAGGGACTCGGATGTGTGGGCCCAGTCGGCTCGGAGCACCGTGAAACCCGCCCGTACCGCCTCGTCGCAGACCAGTTCGTCGTCGTCCACGAGCATACGGACCTCGCGCTTGCGGGCCAGGCTGCGCAGGGTGTCCAGTTTCGTGCGGCGGGCGGGCCGCCGGTCGTCGTTGCGGCGCATCCAGATCCGGCCGGGCGGCAGGCCCTGGCGGGCGAGCCAGGCCTCGGTGTCCGCCCGGCAGCGCTCGGGGCGTCCGGTCAGGTAGACGACCTCGCACTCCTGCGCGCTCCGGCGGGCCAGGTCGACGCCCTGCGCCAGCGGCGGGTCATGGGGCGCCGCGGCGAAGAACGCGTCCCAGTCGCGGGGCCTTCGCTCCAGGTACCGCTGCCGGTGCGCGGTGTCCGCGAGGGTGCCGTCCAGGTCGAACACGGCCAGAGGTCTGCTGTCGTCGGTCACGTCATCAGCGTAATCAGGGCGACTGACAGCTGACGGGAATCCTGGCGGCTCCCCGGTGTTGAACCTGGCGTGAGCTCAGTGATCGCGGCAACCCGGTTCTCCGTCCTCGACCGCTCGCGCACCCGTGAGGGGCACGACGGTCCGGGCGCCCTGCGCGACACCGTGCGCCTGGCCCAGGAGGTGGAGGCGCTCGGCTACCACCGCTTCTGGGTCTCCGAACACCACGGGGTGCCAGGCGTCGCGGGCTCGGCGCCCACCGTCCTCGCCGCGGCCGTCGCGGCGGCCACCCGCACCATCCGGGTCGGCACCGGCGGTGTGATGCTGCCGAACCACCAGTCGCTGGTGGTGGCGGAGCAGTTCGGGGTGCTTGAGTCGCTTTTTCCCGGCCGGATCGACATGGGGCTCGGCCGTTCCGTCGGATTCACGGACGGGGTGCGCAAGGCGCTGGGGCGCGACAAGGACGACGCGGAGGACTTCGCCGCGCAACTGACGGAGCTGCTGGGCTGGTTCCGCGGCACGTCGGACACGGGCGTACGCGCGCGTCCGGCGGAGGGGCTCACCGTGCCGCCGTACGTCCTCGCGGTCGGGGAGGGCGCCACGATCGCGGCCCGGGCGGGGCTTCCGCTGGTCATCGGGGACATCAAGGGGCGCGAGAAGATGCTCCGCGGCATCGACACGTACCGCGGCGCGTTCCGGCCCTCGCCCTGGCTGGCCGAGCCGTACGTCATGATCGCGGGCACGATCGCCGTCGCCGGGAGCGAGGAGGAGGCCCGCCGGCTGCTGATCCCGGAGGCCTGGTCGATGGCGTACTCCCGTACGCACGGCACGTTTCCGCCGCTGCCGCCTGCCGAGCGGGTGGAGGCGCTGACGATGACGGAGAAGGAACGCGGCTTCTACGAGTCGGGGCTGAGCGGCCAGCTGTACGGCACGCAGGAGCAGGTCGCCGACGAGCTGGAGCGGCTGATCAAGGAGAGCGGCGCGCCGGAGGTGCTGGTGACGACCAGCACGTACGACCGCGCGGGCCTCCTGGACTCCTTCCGGCGCCTGGCCCAGGTGGCGGGGCTGACGCGGTGACGACGGACTGAGGACCCGCCCCGCGCCGCGGGCGGAGGGGTGGCGCGGGGCGGGGGGCGGTGCCCCCGTGGCACGGGGGATGGTCCCGGCGGGGACACCGCGGTCTCAGAGGCGGTGGCAAGCGGTGGCTACGGACCTCAGGTGGCGGCCAGTACCCCGGCCGGGGGCAGGCGCGCGGCTCGCACGGCCGGACAGGACCCGGCGAGGCCGCCGATGACGAGGGTGGCGACCGCCCCGCCCGCCATCGCCCAGAACGGGACCAGGGACGGCCAGCCCTGGACACATATCCCAGGTACCCCTGAGCTCCGGCCCACGGCCTAGAATCGTGGGGTTTGTCCCCGAGCCGCGTACGGAGCCCACCATGCACAGCCCTCACGATCCGTTCGTACGCGTCCGGGGCGCCCGGGAGCACAACCTCCGGGGCGTCGACGTGGACATCCCACGTGACGTGCTCGCGGTCTTCACCGGTGTCTCCGGCTCCGGGAAGTCCTCGCTCGCCTTCGGGACGATCTATGCCGAGGCCCAGCGGCGCTACTTCGAGTCCGTCGCCCCGTACGCCCGGCGGCTCATCCACCAGGTGGGTGCCCCGAAGGTCGGTGAGATCACGGGCCTGCCGCCCGCCGTCTCGCTCCAGCAGCGCCGCTCGTCGCCGACCTCGCGCTCCTCCGTCGGCACGGTGACCACCCTGTCCAACTCCCTGCGGATGCTCTTCTCCCGCGCGGGCAGCTACCCGAAGGGTGCCGAGCGGCTCGACTCGGACGCCTTCTCGCCGAACACGGCGGCCGGCGCGTGTCCGCAGTGCCATGGCCTCGGCCGTGTCCACCGGACCACGGAGGAGCTGCTCGTCCCCGACCCCTCGCTGTCCATCCGGGAGGGCGCGATCGCCGCCTGGCCCGGCGCCTGGCAGGGCAAGAACCTCCGGGACGTCCTGGACACCCTCGGCTACGACGTGGACCGTCCGTGGCGGGAGCTGGACGCCGCCGACCGCGAGTGGATCCTCTTCACGGACGAGCAGCCGGTGGTGACCGTGCACCCGGTGCGCGAGGCGGGCCGCATCCAACGCCCGTACCAGGGCACGTACATGAGCGCCCGGCGCTACGTCATGAAGACCTTCTCGGACTCCAAGAGCCAGACGCTGCGCACCAAGGCGGAACGGTTCCTGGCGAGCGCGCCCTGCCCGGCGTGCGGCGGGAGCAGGCTGCGTCCCGAGGCGATGGCGGTGACGTTCGCGGGCCGGACGATCGCCGAGCTGGCCGCGCTCCCGCTGTCCGAGCTCGCGGACGTCCTCGCCGGGGCCGCGGACACGTCACAGACGGCGCGCGTGCTGACCGAGGATCTGCTGGCCCGCATCGCGACCGTCACCGAGCTGGGGCTCGGCTATCTCAGTCCGGACCGGGCCACGCCCACCCTGTCGGCGGGAGAGCTCCAGCGCCTGCGGCTCGCGACGCAGCTCCGTTCGGGCCTCTTCGGGGTGGTGTACGTGCTGGACGAGCCGTCAGCGGGGCTCCATCCGGCGGACACGGAAGCCTTGTTGACGGTGCTCGACCGCCTCAAGGCCGCGGGCAACTCCGTCTTCGTAGTGGAGCACCATCTCGACGTCGTGCGTCACGCGGACTGGCTCGTCGACGTCGGCCCCCATGCGGGCGAGCACGGCGGCCGGGTGCTGCACAGCGGCCCCGTCGCCGCGCTCGAAGGCGTCAGGGAGTCCGCGACCGCCCGCTTCCTCTTCGGCCGCGAGCCCGCCCCCGTACGGGACGTGCGCGCCCCCCGGGGCTGGTTGAAGCTCGGCCCGGTCACCCGGCACAACCTGCGCGCGGTGACGGCGGAGATCCCTCTCGGCGCCTTCACGGCGGTCACGGGCGTCTCCGGCTCGGGCAAGTCCACGCTCGTCGGCGAGATCACCGAGGAGCTCGCGGGGGTCGGCCGGCTGGTCTGTGTCGACCAGAAGCCGATCGGCCGCACACCGCGCTCCAACCTCGCCACCTACACGGGCCTCTTCGACGTCGTACGCAAGGTCTTCGCGGGCACGGAGGCGGCGAAGGAGCGGGGTTACGGCGTCGGGCGGTTCTCCTTCAACGTGGCGGGCGGGCGGTGCGAGACCTGCCAGGGCGAGGGCTTCGTCTCCGTCGAGCTGCTCTTCCTGCCGAGCACGTACGCGCCGTGCCCGGACTGCGCGGGCGCGCGCTACAACCCGGCGACGCTGGATGTGACGTACCACGGGAAGAACATCGCCCAGGTGCTCGACCTGACGGTGGAGGCGGCCGCGGAGTTCTTCGCGGACACACCGTCCGTCGTACGCAGCCTGCGCACGCTCCTCGACGTCGGCCTCGGCTATCTGCGGCTCGGGCAGCCGGCCACGGAACTGTCCGGCGGCGAGGCCCAACGGATCAAGCTGGCGAGCGAGTTGCAGCGCGTCCGGCGCGGTCACACGCTCTACCTGCTCGACGAGCCGACGACGGGGCTGCACCCCGCCGACGTGGAGGTGCTCACGCACCGCCTGCACGAACTGGTCGACGCCGGGAACTCGGTGGTCGTCGTCGAGCACGATATGGCGGTGGTCGCGGGCGCGGACTGGGTGATCGACCTGGGGCCCGGCGGCGGCGACCAGGGCGGGCTGATCGTGGCGGCGGGCACCCCGGCGGAGGTGGCCCGGGCCGAGGGCAGCCGCACCGCCCCGTACCTGGCGCGCACGCGGACGCCCTGCTAGCGGCCTGCCTTCCTCGTCGCCCTCAGCCACTCCTTGTTCATCGCCGAGATGGACGGCAACGGAATCCCCTTAGGACAAGCGGAGGCGCACTCGCCGGTCAGCGTGCAGCCCCCAAAACCCTCCTCGTCCATCTGCGCCACCATGTCCAGCACGCGGGTCTCGCGCTCGGGCGCACCCTGCGGCAGCACGTTCAGGTGGTTGACCTTGGCCGAGGTGAACAGCATCGCCGAGCCGTTGGGGCAGGCGGCCACGCAGGCCCCGCAGCCGATGCACTCGGCGTGTTCGAAGGCGGAGTCGGCGTCCGGCTTCGGCACGGGCGTGGCGTGCGCGTCGGGCGCGGAGCCCGTGGGGGCGCTGATGTAGCCGCCGGACTGGATGATCCGGTCGAAGGCCGAGCGGTCCACCACGAGGTCCTTGACCACCGGGAAGGCGGCGGCACGCCACGGCTCGATGTCGATGGTGTCGCCGTCCTTGAAGGACCGCATGTGGAGCTGGCAGGTGGTGGTGCGCTCGGGGCCGTGCGCGTCGCCGTTGATGACGAGCGAGCAGGCGCCGCAGATGCCCTCGCGGCAGTCGTGGTCGAAGGCGACGGGGTCCTCGCCCTGGACGATGAGTTCTTCGTTGAGGGTGTCGAGCATCTCCAGGAAGGACATGTCCGAGGAGATGTTGTCCACCTCGTACGTGGACATCGCGCCGTCGGCGTCGGCGTTCTTCTGGCGCCAGACGCGCAGGGTGAGCTTCATGCGTAGCTCCGCTGAGTGGGGTGGACGTACTCGAAGACGAGGTCTTCCTTGTGCAGGACGGGGGCTTCGCCGGTGTCGGTGAACTCCCAGGCGGCGGCGTAGGAGAACTCCTCGTCGCGGCGGGCGGCCTCACCGTCCGGGGTCTGGGACTCCTCCCGGAAGTGGCCGCCGCAGGACTCGGCGCGGTGCAGGGCGTCGAGGCACATCAGCTCGGCGAGCTCCAGGTAGTCGACGATGCGGTTGGCCTTCTCCAGGGACTGGTTGAACTCCTCACCGATGCCGGGGACCTTGATGCGGCGCCAGAACTCCTCGCGGATCTGCGGGATGCGTTCCAGGGCCTTGCGCAGGCCGCTCTCGGTGCGGGCCATGCCGCAGAACTCCCACATCACTTCGCCGAGTTCGCGGTGGAAGGAGTCGGGGGTGCGGTCGCCGTCGACGGACAGCAGGAGGTTCAGCCGGTCCTCGGTCTCGGCCAACGCCTCTTGCACGACGGGGTGTTCGGTATCGATCTCGTCCTTGTGCGGGTTGCGCGCGAGGTAGTCGTTGATGGTGGACGGCAGGACGAAGTAGCCGTCGGCGAGGCCCTGCATGAGCGCGCTCGCGCCGAGCCGGTTCGCGCCGTGGTCGGAGAAGTTGGCCTCGCCGATGGCGAAGAGGCCGGGGACGGTGGTCTGGAGGTCGTAGTCGACCCACAGGCCGCCCATCGTGTAGTGCACGGCGGGGTAGATCCGCATCGGCACCTCGTACGGGTTCTCGGCGGTGATCCGCTCGTACATGTCGAAGAGGTTGCCGTACTTCTCCTCCACCTTCTTCTTGCCCATCCGCCGGATGGCGTCGGCGAAGTCGAGGTAGACACCCTGGCCGCCGGGGCCCACGCCCCTGCCCTCGTCGCACACGTTCTTGGCGGCGCGGGAGGCGATGTCGCGGGGCACGAGGTTGCCGAAGGAGGGGTAGACGCGCTCCAGGTAGTAGTCGCGCTCGTCCTCGGGGATCTCGTTCGGCGGCCGCTGGTCGCCCTTCGCCTTCGGCACCCAGATGCGGCCGTCGTTGCGCAGCGACTCGCTCATCAGCGTGAGCTTGGACTGGTGGTCGCCGGTGCGCGGGATGCAGGTGGGGTGGATCTGCGTGAAGCAGGGGTTGGCGAAGTACGCGCCGCGCCGGTGGGCCCGCCAGACGGCGGTGGCATTGGAGTTCATGGCGTTGGTCGACAGGTAGAAGACGTTGCCGTAGCCGCCGGAGGCGAGGACCACGGCGTCCGCGAAGTACGTGTCGATCTTGCCGGTGATCAGATCGCGGGCGACGATCCCGCGCGCCCGCCCGTCGACCACGATCACGTCGAGCATCTCGGTACGCGGGTGCATCTCGACGTTCCCGGCGGCGATCTGCCGGCTCAGCGCCTGGTAGGCGCCGAGGAGCAGCTGCTGGCCCGTCTGCCCGCGCGCGTAGAACGTACGGGAGACCTGGACGCCGCCGAAGGAGCGCGTGTCGAGCAGGCCGCCGTACTCGCGGGCGAACGGCACGCCCTGCGCCACACACTGGTCGATGATCTCGACGGAGATCTGCGCGAGGCGGTGCACGTTGGACTCGCGGGCGCGGAAGTCGCCGCCCTTGACGGTGTCGTAGAAGAGGCGGTGGACCGAGTCGCCGTCGTTGCGGTAGTTCTTCGCGGCGTTGATGCCGCCCTGCGCGGCGATGGAGTGGGCGCGGCGCGGCGAGTCCTGGTAGCAGAACTGCACGACGTGGTAGCCCTGTTCGGCGAGCGTGGCCCCGGCGGAGCCGCCGGCCAGGCCGGTGCCGACGACGATCACGGTGTGCTTGCGCCGGTTGGCGGGGTTGACCAGCTTGGCCTGGAAGCGGCGGGTGTCCCAGCGGTCGGCGATGGGGCCGCTGGGGGCCTTGGTGTCGACGAGCGGCTCGCCGGTCGCGTACGCGGAGTACTCACTGGAGTGATTCATGGTTCAGCTCACCAGTCCGGTCATGACGGCCACGGGTACGGAGACGAAGCCGACGGTCAGCACCAGCGCGAGCCCGTTGGCCAGCGGCTTGAGGACGCGGTCGCGGGTGGCGGTGCCGACGCCCAGGGTCTGCGCGGCGCTCCACAGTCCGTGCCGGACGTGGAGGCCGAGGGCGGCGACGGCGACGATGTAGATGACGTTGCCGTACCAGGTCGAGAAGGTGTCGATGATGTTCTGGTACGGATGCAGGTGCTGGTAGCCGCCTGGGTGCACGGTGCCGGTCGTCAGGTCGAGGATGTGCCAGACGATGAAGAGGCCGAGGATGACGCCGCCCCAGCGCATGGTGCGGGTGGCGAAGCTCGCCCGGGCCTTCTTGTGGACGTACTTGGTGGGGCGCGCCCTGATGTCGCGGCGGCTCAGCTGGTAGGCGGACGTGGCGTGCGCGACGACGGCGGCGACGAGGACCACGCGGACGAGCCAGAGCGTCCACTCGTCGTGCATGAACGGCTCGCCGACGGTGCGCAGCCAGTGCGCGTAGTGGTTGATCTCCTCGGGGCCGAAGAAGATCTTCAGGTTTCCGACCATGTGCGCGACCAGGTAGAGCAGCATGATCAGACCGCTCACCGCCATCACGGTCTTCTTGCCGAGGGTGGAGTCCCAGAGCGTGCGGGTCATGGACGGCCGTTTGTCCGTCCGCGTTGCCAGAGCCATGGCAGCGACGCTACGGCCGAAAGTCCCGATCGGTCCAAGAGATGATTCGGCTCAACTCGATAGCCTGAGCCTATCGGGCGCCGTAGGGTGGCCTGTATGCAGTTCCAGCAGCTCCTCTACTTCGTGGCGGTCGCCGAGACGCGGCACTTCACGCGGGCTGCCGAGGAGGTCCATGTCTCCCAGCCGTCCCTGTCCCAGCAGATCCGGGCCCTGGAGAAGGAGCTCGGCGCGGAGCTGTTCAGCCGGGCCCGGGGCAACATCGCGCTGACCGACGCGGGCGAGGCGCTGCTACCGCTGGCCCGCCGCATCCTGGCGGACGCGGACACCGCGCGGATCGAGGTGCAGGAGTTGGCGCAGCTGCGGCGCGGCCGGATCCGGCTCGGCGCGACCCCGAGCGTGTGCACGGGGCTGCTCCCGGAGGTGCTTCGCGCCTTCCACGACCGGCATCCGGGCATCCAGCTGCTCATCGAGGAGAGCGGCTCCCACGATCTCGTACGGGAACTGGCGCGCGGGGCGCTGGACCTGGCGCTGGTGGTGCTGCCGCTGCCGAGCCCGTCGCCCGCGCTGACCACGGTGGAGCTGCTGCGTGAGGACCTGGTCGTGGTGTCGTCCCCGCGGGCGCGGCGCCGACTCGGTAAGTCCGTGCGGATCGCCGACCTCCAGGGGGAGCGCCTGGTGATGTTCCGGCACGGATACGACCTGCGGGAGCTCACCGTCGCCGCGTGCCGCGCCGCGGGGTTCGAACCGGAGTTCGCGGTGGAGGGCGGTGAGATGGACGCGGTGCTGGGGTTCGTACGGGCGGGGCTCGGGGTGGCGGTCGTGCCGCGCATGGTGGCCGAGCGGTCGGGGTCCGATCTGCGGGTGACGCCGCTGGCCGGGCCCAGCCTGCATCGGACGATCGCGCTGGCGCACCGCAGTGACGTGGCGCCGCCACGGGCCGCGCGGGAGCTTCAGCGGATGCTGCTGGCTGGGCGGTGAGAGCTCGGGGGGTGCGTGTCGTGTTGCGGGTGCGGGTGTGTGGGGGCTGGTCGCGCAGTTCCCCGCGCCCCTTAAGGGGCGCGCATCCGAGCCCCGTCAGGGGCGCGGGGAACTGCGCGCGCAACCAACGAAGACCCGCACCCGGCAGCTCAGCGGCACCCCCCGAGCTCCGATCCGCACCCGCTCCCCCGGCGGTCAGCCCACCGCGTCCGCCAGCGCCAGTTCATGCAACCGGTCCGGCGGACCGGGACGCGCGTAGTACCAGCCCTGAGCCGTGTCGCAGCCCAGTTGCCGGAGCTGGTCCGCCTGGTGGCCCGTCTCGACGCCCTCGACCGTCACCGCGAGGTCCAGGCTGTGGGCGAGCGAGACGATGCCCTCGACGATCTTCAGGTCGACGGGATCGGCCGGGAAGTGCTGCATGCCCTGGGTGAAGGAGCGGTCGAGCTTCAGCACGCTCACCGGCAGCCTGCGCAGATTGGCGAGGTTGGAGTAACCCGTGCCGAAGTCGTCGAGCGCGATGTCGACGCCCATCTCCGCGAGCCTGCGCAACGGCTTGAGCAGGTCGTCGTCGGCTCCTATCAACGCGGACTCGGTGACCTCCAGGCAGAGCGCGCCCGGCGCGAGGCCCTCGCGCTCCAGGATGTCGACCGTGTCGGAGACAAGACCCGGATGGGTGAGCTGCATGGGCGAGAGATTGACGTTGACCCGTAGCGGCGCGGTGTCCGCCCCGTCCCGCGTACGCGCCTCCCAGAGGCGGGCCTGCCGTACGGACTCCTCCAAAACCCAGCGGCCAAGGGGCACGATCAGGCCGGTGTGCTCGGCGAGCGGGATGAACCGGTCGGGGCCGATGATCCCGTGCTGCGGGTGCAGCCACCGCACCAGCGCCTCGGCGCCGCGCACACTGCCGTCGCCCAGGTGCACCAGCGGCTGGTACTCGATGAAGAACTCGCCGCGCTCCAGGGCGGCGGGCAGCGCGGTGGTCAGGCCGTGCCGGGTGATGGCGCGGGCGTCGGCCTCCGGGTCGGCGATCTCGTAGCGGTTGCCGCCCGCGGACTTCGCGCGGTACATCGTGATGTCGGCGCTGCGCAGCACCTCCGCCGCGCCACGCTCCCCCGCCGGGCCCTCCACGATGCCGATGCTGCCGCGCACGGTCAGCTCGCGGCCGTCGACACGGATCGGGGCGGCCAGGGCGTTCATGATGCGCCCGGCGAGCTCGTCGACCTCGGTCTCGGTGTCGGGGCCCGTGGTGAGCGCCACGAACTCGTCGCCGCCGAGCCGGGCGACCATCTCGCCGGGCGCGGTCGCGCAGGACTGGAGCCGGTCGGCGACCTCGACGAGCAGCCGGTCGCCCGCCGCGTGCCCGAGGCTGTCGTTGACGGTCTTGAAGCCGTCCAGGTCGAGATAGCAGAGCCCGAACCGGGCGTTCCCGCCCGCCGCGAGGGCCTTCTCCAGGCGCTCGAAGAACAGGGTGCGGTTGGGCAGCCCGGTGAGCGCGTCGTGAGTGGCCTCGTAGCGCAGGCGGAGGTTGAGCAGCCGCCGCTCGGTGGTGTCCTCCATCAAGGCCAGCTGGTACTGCGGCAGTCCGTCCGCGTCCCGCAGCAGTGAGACGGTCAGGTTCGTCCACAGGACGGTGCCGTCGGGGCGGTAGAAGGCCTTCTCCACGCGGTAGTGCTCGCGCTCGCCGCGCACCAGCTCCTCGTACAGCTTCCATACGTGGGGTGAGTCGTCGGGGTGCGTCCACTCCACCGCGTTGCGTCCGCGCAGGTTGCTCTCCAGGCCGCCGAACATGCGGACCAGCGCATCGTTGACCTCCAGGATCGTGCCGTCCAGGCCCGCGATGCCGATGCCGATCGCCGCCCCGTGGAAGACGGCCCTGAAGCGTGCCTCGCTCGCGTGCAGGGCTTCGGCGACGGCGCTGCGGGCGCTCAGCGCGGCGCGGGAGATCGCCTCCTGCTCGGCGAGGGTGCGCTCGCGCAGCGCCTGCGCGAAGCCGGCCGCGACCGCGTGCTGGATCCGCGAGCTGCGGGCCCGCAGCTCCTCCTGGGGCCCGTCGCCGCCGCAGTACAGGACCAGGTAGGCATCGACGCAGTCGAGGGTGCGGCTCAGCGCCTCGGGGTCGGTGCAGTGCGTGTCGATGAGGGCGGCGCCGACCGCGTGGCCCTGCGCCGCGTCGAAGAACCGCTCCTGGAGCGCGTCGCGCAACCGCCGGGCGAGCGGCACCAGTTGCTCCTCGAACTCGGGACGGGTCAGCGAGGTCGCCGTCACCGGGAAGATGGCGCGGCTCCAGATGGTGGCGAACCTGCGGAGTCTTCCCTCCGGCCCGTCCGGCTCGGCGCTCAACGCTTCTGCCCCACACCCGCGAACCCCGAGAAGGAGTACGGGTCCTCCTCGTCGGGCGCCGTGTCGGGCCGCCAGTGCGGCATCGGCACCAGGCCGGGTTCCACCATGTCGTATCCCTCGAAGAACCGCGCGATCTCGTCGCGCGTGCGCATGATCAGTGGATTGCGGATGTCCTTGTATACACCGACCGTGCCGTCGGCCTGCTCGGGGGGAACCGGAATCCCTTCGTACGAGGCATGGGTGACGACGATCAGGCTGCCGGGCGCGAGGGCGTCCCGCAGTTCGGCGACCGCCGCGTAGGGATCGCACGCGTCCTCGACGAAGTGCAGGACGGCCACGAGGAGCAGGGCCACCGGGCGCTCCAGGTCGAGGAGCGCGTCGACCTGCGAACTGCCGAGTATGTCCTGGGGTTTACGGAGATCCGCGGCGACGGCCGCGGCCCGTTCGTCGCCGTCGAGGACCGCCTCGCTGTGCGCGACGGCGACCGGGTCGTGGTCGACGTACACGACGCGCGCCTCGCCGCTGGCCTGCTGCGCCACTTCGTGGACGTTGCCGAAGGTGGGGATGCCGGAACCGATGTCGAGGAACTGGGTGACGCCCTGGTCGACGGCGTACCGCACCGCTCGCCGCATGAAGGCACGGTTGGCCTGCATGATCTTCGGCAGGCCCGGCATGAACTCCATGGCTCTGCGGCCGGCCTCCCGGTCCACCTCGAAGTTGTGCGAACCGCCCAGGTAATAGTCGTAGATGCGGGACACGCTGGGCATCGAGATGTCGATGCCGAGCGGGGCCCAGGCGGGACGCTCCATCAGGACTCCAAGGCATAGGGGGTGACGCGGGCGATCCGAATGTTCGAGGGTGAGGCTACTGATCGTCCGCCAAGGGAGCGAGTCGAACCGGAAATTGGCCGTCCGTTCTCGGTCACTGCCTGCGGCAAGTGCCGTACGCCACACAGAAGGCCGGTCCGTTCCCCTTCCCTTTTGTGACGGGAGGGGGGAACGGACCGGCCGGCCGTGCCCGTGGGGGGTTCGTGGGGGTTACCAGAGGGTTACCGGGGGGCGCCCACCGTCTTGCCGTCGGGGCTCACGGCATACCAAGTGCCGCCCACGCCCTGGCCGTTGGTGTCGCCGGGCTTTTTGTCCCCGGTGAAGGTGTACAGCGGCCAGCAGTCGATCGTCTGCTGCTTTCCGCCGTCCGGGCGGTCGTAGGTCATGTAGCCCTTCTTGGTGATGCCCTTGGTGTCGGCCTTGTCGACAGGGGCGACGGCGGGCCACTTATCGGCGCAGGCGCCCACGCAGTTGGACTTGATGGGCCAGGCGGTGTCCTTGGTGAAGCGGTAGACGGTCATGCCGTTCTTGTCGACGACGATCTCGCCGAGCTTCGGGTCCTTGCGGGTGGACAGGCCCGCGGGGTCGGCGGGGGTGGCCTCGGCCGGGGCGGTCCGGGTGGGGTCGGTCTCGGTGGGGGCGGTTCCGGCCGCCGCGGGGGCGGCCTTCTTGCCGTCGGGGGCCGCGGCGTACCAGGCGCCGCCGACGCCCTGACCCTTGGCGTCGCCGGGTTTGGTGTCCTTCGCGTACCGGTACATCGGCCAGCCGTCGATCGTGAGCTGCTTGGTGCCGCCGACGCCGGTGACCTCGCCGAGCAGGGACCCGTCGACGCCCGGCGCGGCCTTCGCCCCGTCGGCGGGCGCGGCGGGCCAGAGCTTCAGACAGGCGGCGTCGCAGTTGGACTTGGGCGGCTGGGCGGTGTCCTTGTCGAAGCGGTAGAGCGTGAAGCCCGCGCTGTCGGTGACGACCTTCCCGAGCTTCTTGCTGTCCCACACGGCGAGTTGCCCGGCCGGTTTCGCCTTGGCGCCCGCGCCCTCGTCCGCGGCGCCGGAGTCGGCTCCGTATCCGTCGCCCGCGCCGTAGCCGTCGGCCTTGGCGGGTGCTTCGTTGCCCACGTTCTGGCCGTTCGGAGACTGGTCGCCCTTTTCCTGGCCACACGCCGTCGTCAGCGCCAGCAGGGCTGCGGCCGTCGCTACGAGCGAGGCGCTCCGCCTGGCCCGAGGGGCTCGCCCACTTGGATGCCGCATCTGTAACTCCCGCTGTTCGCTTGGGTGTTGTGGCGCCTTTTTGCGTCACACATGGCCCTAGGTACGGGCGGGGACGGCCGTCGCGTTCAACGGGTCCGCGAAATTCTTCGCGCGCGTCGGAGGTACGCGCCCGGCAGTACGCGTCGGAGGTACGGGACGGGCGGCGGGCGGGCGGGGCGTCAATCCGAGGCGGCGACGCCTCCTCCCTTCGGGGTATTCGGCCGCCGTCCGGCATGTATGGGGTGGACGCCGCCCATGATCTCCGTCGTGCATGGAACTTCGCGGGTCCTGTCGTCCGTCGTCTCACGCGTACTGACGCTCCTGGCACTGGGGTTGCTGCTCGGCGCCTCCGCCACCACCGGTGCGGCCGTGGCCGGCGACTGCGCGTACGCGTCGATCGGCAAGGGCGGTTCTTCCTCGGGCGGCGGCACGGTGGCCGTGTCCGGTGACGGCGCCGACTGCTGGGCGGGGCCCACGCACCGCCCGAAACCGCCACCGCCTCCGCCGCCTCCCCCACCGCCCCCACCGCCGCCACCTCCTCCCCCGCCTCCACCGCCGCCTCCCCCGCCGCCTGAGCCACCGCCGGCTCCGAAGCCACCGCCGCCCGCGGCGAGGCCGGCGCCCGAGCCGGTGCCATCCCTCACCCCGCCTCCGCCTCCACCGCCCGCACCCGATCCGAAGCCGACGGCCAAGCCGAAGCCTCCTCCCGCCCGCCCCAGCACGTCCAAACCACCGCCGCCCGTGACCTATCCGGCGTACCACTCCCCGACCCGCAAGCAGCCGCGTCGCAGCGGCCCGTCCCTCGTCTCGCTCACCCTGCTCATCACCGCGCCCGCGGTGCTCGCCGTCGCCGCGCTGCGCCCGCGCTGACCCGCCGGAGGTTTCCATGTCGGAATGGCTTGTTCTCACCCTCGCGATGGTGGCCGCTTGCGGTGTCGTACTCCTCGTGACCCTGCTGCGGCACCGCAGGACCGGCGCCGACTACGACGCGTCGGAGACACCGGACGTCATCGAGTACATGACCATGATGATCGGCGTCGTCTACGCCATTGTCCTCGGTCTGGCCATCGCGGGCGTCTGGGAGGCGCGCGGCGCCGCCCAGGAACACGTCCGTGTCGAGGCCCAGGCCCTGCACGAGATCTCGGAGCGCGCCCGGGTCTATCCGGAGGACGTCCGGGAACGTATTCGCGCCGATGTCCACACATATGTCAGCCATGTCGTCACCAAGGAGTGGGACACCATGGCGGCCAAGGGCGAACTCACCGACCGCGGCGCGGATCTGCTGGCCCGCGTCCGCCACGACGTGACCGACTACGAACCGAAGTCGGACTTCGAGGCGCAGGCGTACCAGCCACTGGTGGACGAGGTGGCGGCCGCGGACGACGCGCGCAGCTCACGGGGGGACAGCGCGGGGGCGACCATGCCGGGTGTGGTGTGGTTCGGCCTGATCATCGGGGGTCTCGTCACGATCGGCATGATCTTCGCGCTCCAGATCCGCCGCACACCACGCGAGCTGCTCCTCGCCGGCCTCTTCTCCGCCCTGTTCGCCTTCCTGCTCTTCCTGATCTGGGACTTCGACGCCCCGTACAGCCGGGGAGTCTCGGCGACGGCGGAACCGTTCAGGGCGCTCTTCCCCCACCTCGGCGGCTGACGCCGCTCCTCATGGCGGGCCCGCTTCCGTGCGCCGCGGAGGCTGAGGTGGACGGGGGTGTCGCCCGGGCGGGCGGTGTCCCGGGTGCTCACCGAGACCCACACTCATGAACGCATCCCCTCCCTGCCCCGGCCCTCGATGGCCGTGAACCGTGCTGCGCCGGGCGTCGGTCCGGCGCATTCTGGTGCCATGGCCTGGCAGACACCGATCGTCGTCCATCCGCCCGCCGCCGACGGCGGGCGGCGGGTCACCGTGCGCGGACAGGACGTGGGCGTCGCGCGCAGCGACCGTGACCTGGAGGAGTTCCTGCGGCGCGCGGGGCTCGGCGAGGCCGACATCGCGCTCGACGACCCTTGCCTCGTCGAGTGGCGCGGCGGGCCCCACCAGTGGCTCTGACCAGGACCCGTCGGCTCCCCGTAGAGGCGCATCCCTTCCCATACCGTCCGGCCCTCTCCTATGCGCCGCGCCGGGCCGTTCCCCCGCCCGGCGTACCGGATTGCCCCGTTCGCACCACACCGTTCGCGGCCGTGCGGGGGCATACCTAGCGTTTCCGGCATCGAGGTGCATTCCAGGCGTCAGCGGAAGAAGGTCCGCGGCTGCTCCTCGGGGACCCGGAGGATCCACCCATGCACGCGATACGCGTCGCTTCGGCCGCTCTGCTCACCGCCACCGTCCTGACCCTCACCATCCCGCCCGCGTCGGCGGCCGTCACGGGTGACGAGAACAACAACAACATCACCTCGTTCGGCTTCCGCGTGACCCCCTCGACCATCGCGGCGGGCGGACAGGTCACCCTCAGCGTCGACGGCTGCGAGGGCGACACCAAGGTCACCTCCGGGATCTTCGACGACGCCCACATCCCCAAGGGGCAGACCACCACCACGGCCCAGGTGTTTAGGGACGCCAAGCCAGGGGCGATGTACGAGGTGACGTTCGACTGCAAGGGTGAGATCGGCAAGACGGACCTCACCATCGCCACCGGCCGCCCCGACAACAACGGCCACCGGGACCCCACCCACAACAAGGGGGTCAAGGCCGGTATCGGCGGCAGCCTCGGCGGGCTCGACCTGCACGAGATCGCCCTCGGCAGCGCGCTGATCCTCGGCGCCGTCGGCGCCGCGTACTACAAGTCCCGCCGCCGCACGGGTGAGAACAACTCCTGACCCGCGCCGCACCGGCGAGGGCCACCCCTGGCCCGCTTCGCCGCCGACACCGCTTCGCCCCTGGGACGTCTCCAAACCCCGGGGGCGAAGCGGTGTCTCGTGCGGTGCGGCGGCGTCACGTGCGGTGGGGGCGCGGGCGCGAGGGGCGCGGACCGACCGCGGCGCGGAAGGGGGGCGCGCCGGGTCGCCCGTCGGCTCAGGTCCGGTTCTCGGACCGGCGGCGCATCCAGAACACCCCGCCGCCGACGACGGCCGCGGTCACCAGCGCGCCGCCGATCGCGATGTCGGTGCCGCTCGCCCCCGACTGCGAGCTGCCACCGAAGCCACCGCGCACACCGCCGTGGATGACGGTGAACGCGGCCGGGCGCATGAGCGTCTTGCCGCCGCAGTGGGCCGTGATGTCGTACGCGCCCGGGGTGACGTGCTTGTGGATGACGGCGGTGGCGCTCGACGTGGTGCCGCCGTGGATGGCGTGCAGGTGCGCGTCCGAGAAGGCGGGCGAGGTGACCTTGCCGCCGTGCTGGCAGGACGAGCCGTCGACCGTGACCGTCAGGTGCCCGCCCCTCGGGATCACGCTCGGCATGGCCACGATGTTGGTCGGGTCGGCCCACGCGGACGCGGCCGGGGCGGCGAGCCCGACGACCGCGCCCGCCGCGGCGGCGACCGCGAGGGCGCGAGTGGTACGCATACGAGAAGTACGCATGGCAATCCTCCGCGAAAGGCGCCCCGGGGGTACCGTCCCCGGTCGATCGGTGAGAGCGCCTCCCAGACAGACCCTCAGATGCGGCACGCGGCCCCGCATTTCGGGGATCGGCCGTCCTGGTGAGACGACACGCCGGGACGCGCGCGCACCAGTGGACATCACCGCAGGTCACGGACCGTCAGAAATTTCCTGCCGGTGGCCGCCCCGGATGGCGCACTCGCCGGGGGCCGCCACCCGTTCGCTCCCGCCCTTTCGCACCCCGCGCGCCCCGCGTTTAGCGTTCTCGTACGCGCTACGGACGCGGCGCGCCCGCCGCGTTGAGAGGGGATAGAGAATGCCTTCGTCCCATCCGGCCGACGAGTTCCGATTCCAGGATGCCCAGGAGGACGAAAAGCAGAAGAAGCGCGCCCCCTGGGGTGTGATGGCGCTTGTCCTGCTGACCGGCCTCGCGCTGATCCGCAACGGCGCGGGAGAATTCGACGTGGGGCCGCCGCAGCCCGCTTCCGCCGCGGCGGCGGACCGTACGCCCGAGGTGGACGCCGACGCCCCGGCGCCGCTGATCTTCTCGCCCGCCGAGCGCATCCGCATCAAGGGCATCCAGGTGGACGCCCCGGTCATCCCGGTGGGCCTGGACCCGGAGGGCTGGGTGGACGCGCCGCCGCCCGAGGACCCGAACCTCGCGGGCTGGTTCACGGGGGCCGTCTCGCCGGGCGAGAAGGGCACGGCGGTGGTCGTCGGCCATGTGGACAATCAGCAGGGCCCCGCCGTCTTCTACGGCCTGGGTTCCCTGGAGAAGGGAAACCACGTCGAGGTCAGGCGCAAGGACAAGAAGACCGCGATTTTCGAGATCTACGGCATCGAGGTGTTCGAGAAGGACAACTTCCCGGGAAAGCGGGTCTACGGAAACAGCGGAACTCCCGAATTGCGGGTCATCACCTGCGGCGGGGGTTTCTCCGAGCAGTCCGGATACGACGGGAACGTCGTCGCCTTCGCCCGCCTGACCGCGGTGCGCTGACAGCCTGCCGGGCTGCGCGCCGTCACGCGGACCGGGCGGGCGAACGGCACGCCGTTCCAGGTCCTGTCATGTCATGTCATGTAGCGGTTCGGCACCGTGAGGCGGTAGCCCGACGCCAGCAGGTCGGGGAGGTAGGTGCGCAGGGCCTCGACGCTGCCGGAACGGTCGCCGCCCGCGTCGTGCGAGAGGACGACGACGCCCGGCCCCGCGCCCGCGCGGACACGGCGCACGATGGCCCTCGCGCCCGGCTCGGTCCAGTCGAGGGTGTCGACGGTCCAGGCGAGTGGTTCCATGCCGTACTCGGCGCCCAGTTGGAAGGCGTTGCGGTCCCACGCACCGTAAGGGGCCCGGAACCACGCGGGGGGTTCGCCGGTCACGTGCTCGATGACGTCGCAGGTGCTCTCGATCTGGCGGCGCGTCGCCGCCCGGCCGAGCCTGGGCAGCAGCGGGTGGCTCCAGGTGTGGTTGCCGACGAGGTGCCCGTCGTCGGCCATCTCGCGCAGCAGGTCCGGATTGTCGGCGGCCATCTCCCCGCACACGAAGAACATGGCGCGCACGTCGTACTCGCGCAAGATCCGCAGGATGGCCGGGGTGTAGCGGGGGTCGGGGCCGTCGTCGAAGGTCAGCACCATCGAGCGGTCGTGCCGGTCCAGGCGCAGGATCGGGGCCTTGCGGACGCGCGGCACAGCGCGCGCGGCGCGGGGCGGCCCGTGGCCGGCCATGGGCTGGAGGCGGTACGCGGAGGGCTTGAGGGCGCGGGCGGCCGGTGGGCCCGCGGCGGCGGCGCCGCTCGGCGCGGTGGGCCCCGGGGCGGCCGAGGGGTCCGTGCCCGCGCAGCCGGCGGTGGCGGCGATGCCGAGTGCCGCGGCGGCGCGGAGCACCGTCCGGCGCCCCGGTGTCAGCTGATCGTCTTTCATGACTAATCCGTCGCACGGCCGAAGGCCCGTACGGGACAACAACACCGGGGCGGCCCCCGAAAGCACCCGATCAGACGCGGCGGCACCCGATCAGACGCGGCGGACCAGGGGGAAGGGCAGGGTCTCCCGGATGGTCAGGCCGGTGAGGAACATGACGAGCCGGTCCACGCCGATGCCGAGTCCGCCGGTGGGCGGCATCGCGTACTCCAGCGCGTCGAGGAAGTCCTCGTCGAGCTCCATGGCTTCGGGGTCTCCCCCGGCGGCGCGGAGCGACTGCGCGGTGAGGCGGCGGCGCTGTTCCACGGGGTCGGTCAACTCGGAGTAGGCGGTGCCGAGTTCGGTGCCGAAGGCGACGAGATCCCAGCGTTCGGCGAGGCGCGGGTCGCTCCGGTGCTGCCGGGTGAGCGGGGAGACGTCGGTCGGGAAGTCCTTGTAGAAGGTGGGCAGCTGTGTCCTCTCCTCGACGAGGCGCTCGTACATCTCCAGGACGACGTCGCCGCGGCCGTGGTCGGCCTTGTACGGGACGGCGGCCCGGTCGCAGTGCCGGTGCAGCTCCGGCAGCGGGGTGTCCGCGTCGATCTCGTCGCCGAGCGCCTCGGAGAGCGCGCCGTACACGGTCCTGACCGGCCAGGGCCCGGAGATGTCGTGTTCGGTGCCGTCCTTGTACGCTACCGGGCTGCCGAAGGCGGCGGTGGCCGCGCCCTGGATGAGTTCGCGGGTGAGGTCGAGCATCACGTCGTAGTCGGCGAAGGCCTGGTAGGCCTCCAGCATCGTGAATTCGGGGTTGTGCTTGTAGGAGACGCCTTCGTTGCGGAAGGTGCGGCCCATCTCGAAGACCTTCTCCATACCGCCGACGCAGAGCCGTTTGAGGTACAGCTCCGGGGCGATGCGCAGGTGGAGGTCGAGGTCGTAGGCGTTGATGTGGGTGGTGAAGGGGCGGGCGTTGGCGCCGCCGTGGATCTGCTGGAGCATCGGTGTCTCGACCTCCAGGTAGCCGCGGTCCAGGAGCCCCTGGCGCAGGGCCTGTACGGCGGTGGAGCGGGCCCGGACCACGTCGCGGGCGGCGGGGCTCGCGACCAGGTCGAGGTAGCGGCGGCGGACCTTGGCCTCGGGGTCGGTCAGGCCGCGCCGCTTGTCGGGCAGGGGGCGCAGGCACTTGCCGGCGAGCCGCCAGTCGGTGACGAAGACGGTGAGCTCGCCCTTGTCGCTGACGCCGACCGTGCCCGTGGCCGTGATGTGGTCCCCGATGTCGGCGTCGGCGGTGAAGCGGCCGAGCACATCCGCGCCCGACACGTCCCGGGTGAGGGCGAGCTGCCGGTCGCCCGACCAGTCGCGCAGCACGACGAAGACGATCCCGCCGAAGTCGCGTACGAGCATGACGCGGCCCGCGACCGTGACCTGACGGCCGATCAGGTCGCGGGTGATGGATACCAGTTCGTGGGTGCGGGGCGGTAGGCCCACCGGGTAGGGGTCCGTGCCCTCGGCCCGCAGCCGGTCGAGTGTGCGGTGCCGGACGCGGATCTGTTCCGGCGGCTTCGAGGCCGGGCCGGCCCCGGTGGCGCCGCCCCGCCCCGCGAGACCGAGGGCGGCGATGGAGGGCAGGCCTTCGGTGGTCGCGGGCCGGGCGACGCCACGCGGTGTCCCGTGCCCCTTGCCCCACAGCTTGCGCAGCGACGGCACGGAGACGAAGCCCTCGGCGATGCCGGAGGCCAGGCTGATGCGGGCGAGGGCGCCACTGTCGCCGTAGCAGATGAAGCGCGGGTACCACTCGGGGTGGTATTTGGCGTTGGAGCGGTAGAGCGCTTCGAGCTGCCACCACTTGGAGAGGAAGAGCAGCAGCCTGCGCCAGAGCCGCAGGACGGGCCCCGCACCGATCCGGGCACCCTCCTCGAAGACGGAGCGGAACACGGCGAAGTTGAGGGAGATACGGCGTACGCCGAACTTGGGTGCCGCCGCGCACAGTTCGGCGACCATGAACTCCATGACGCCGTTCGGCGCGGCGCGGTCGCGGCGCATCAGGTCCAGGGAGATGCCGTCCTTGCCCCAGGGGACGAGGGAGAGCAGGGCGAGGAGCCTGCCGTCGGCGTCGAGGGCTTCGACGAGGAGGCAGTCGCCGTCCTCGGGGTCGCCGAGGCGGTCGAGCGCCATGGAGAAACCGCGCTCGGTCTCGGTGTCCCGCCAGGCGTCGGCCCTGTCGATGATCTCCTCCATCTCCTCGTCGGTGAGGGTGGAGTGGCGGCGGATCCGGGCGGTGGCACCGCCGCGGCGCACGCGGTTCACGGCCTGCCGGGTCACGCGCATGTCCCGGCCGTGCAGGTCGAAGTCCGCGACGTGCAGGATCGCCTCGTCGCCCAGTTGTAGCGCGCCGAGCCCGCTCCGGGCGTACGCGGTGGCGCCGTCCTCGGAGGCACCCATCACGGCGGGCGCCCAGGCGTACCGCCGGGCGACGTCCAGCCAGGCGCCGATGGCGTGCGGCCAGGCCTCGCGGTCGCCGACCGGGTCGCCGCTGGCCAGGCAGACGCCCGCCTCGACGCGGTAGGTGACGGCGGCTTTGCCGCTGGGCGAGAAGACGACGGCCTTGTCGCGCCGGGTGGCGAAGTAGCCGAGCGAGTCCTGATCGCCGTACGCCCCGAGGAGTGCGCGGATGCGGGGCTCCTCGTCGCCGTGCAGGGCCGCTTCCATGCGCTGGGAGCGGAAGAGCGTGGCGGCGGCGCTCAGCAGGGCGAGCGCGCCGAACAGGCCGAGCCAGAAGAACAGCGGGCGCGGCGGTGCGCCCTGGAAGTACTCGTGGCCGTGGATGAGGCCGCCGAGGACGCGGTTCGCCGCCCACAGCAGGCGCTCGTGGCGGGGCAGTGTGCCGGGGAAGAGGGCGACGAGGCCCCAGCCGGCCAGGACGGCGGCGCCGAGGCCCGCGACCAGCACGGCGACGGCCCGCCGGACGGCGCCGCGGCGCGAGTCCGCGGAGAACTCGCCGCGGGCCAGGAGCAGCAGGACGAAGGCGGCGCCGCAGACGACGAACGACGGCAGGGACTCGGCCCAGAAGCCGAGCGCCGCGCCGAGCACATCGAAGGCGAGCAGCAGCCCCAGATAGATGACGACGAGCCACCACGCGACCTTCTTGCGGGCGCCGGTGGCGGCGGCGAGGAGGAAGAGGAAGACGGCGTACGCGAGGTTCGCGCTGACCGGGACCGTGACGAGGTCCAGGGCCCGGACGACGGGCATGAGCAGCCGGCGCAGCGGGGGGACGACCGCGAGGACCGCGCAGAACACGCCGAGGACGCCGAAGAAGGCGGCGAAGCCTTCGGGTACGCGGCCGAGGACGCCGTCCCAGCGTCGTGTCGGCCCTGCGGACCCCGCTGCCCCGGGGTTCTCCTCGCTGGCACTCATGGCACGACTCTAGGAAGACCAGTGGCGCGGCGCGCGGCGGGGAAGCGTGGCGCGTGCCGAGGAAGCGCGGCGCGCGGCAGGGAAGCGGGGGAAGCGCGGCACGCGGCGGAGAGGCTGAGGCGGCGCGGCACGGGCCGAGGCAGCGCGGCACGCGCGGAAGAAGCACCGCATGCAGCGGAAAAGCGCGGTACAGGGCACAGCAGCGCGGCACGCGGCGGAGAGGCGCGGCACGGGCCGAGGCAGCGCGGCACACAGCGGACAAACACGGCACACGCCGGGCGCGCGGTCACGCCGACAGATCGCGGGCGGTGGCGGAGGGGGCAGCGCTTCCTCGGCGCGTACCGCGCTGCTTCGGTGTGCGCCGCGCGCCACGCCTGCCCACAACCGGTCGGCGGGCCTCCGTTAGCCTCTCGACGTGAGCGAAGACCAGTCCCACCAGTTCGAACGCGGCACCGACGGGCCCAAGGTGATCGTCGTCGGCGTCGATGGCTCCGATTCATCGCTGCGGGCCGCGGCCTATGCCGGCGGCCTCGCGCGGCGCCAGCGGGCCCTGCTCGCCGTCGTCTACATCCAGCCGGTCCTCGCGGCGGGCGCCGCCCTCGGTGTGCCGGTGGCCGAGACGACGGACGAGATCGCCGAGGGGCTCATCGCGGAGATCAGGGCCGCGGCCGAGCGGGTGAAGGACATATTCGACGTCAGATGGGAGTTCCACACCTTCCACGGCGACCCCTACAGCGGTCTCGTCTCCGCCGCCGACGACCTGAAGGCCGACGCCGTGGTCGTCGGCGCCTCCGAGCAGGCGGGCCACCGCATCGTCGGGTCGGTCGCCGTCCGCCTCGTGAAGGCGGGTCGCTGGCCAGTCACGGTGGTGCCCTGACCGAGCCGTGACCGAGCCCGGACCGGCGGCCCCGGGCCGGGCGGCTCCTGTTCCGGGCGACGACCGTGCCGGGCGACGACCGTGCCGGGCAGCCCCCGTTCCGGCCGGCGCCCGGACGTCCTGAGCCGTCTCCCCCGGTGGTCGGACCGCCCCGGATGAACGCCTCAGGCGCAAGAGGTGTGGCGTCTTCCGTCGCGGCGCCCGCTGGGCCATCATGATCCGCCATCAGCCGATCGCCGTCCGCGAAGAGGTGGAGCTCATGGCGGGACTCCGTATGGGGCAGGGCGTGCTGCGCCGCAAGCCCATCGAGCACATCGAGGAGACGGAGGAGGGCGGGGGCCTCTCACGCACCCTCGGCCTCTGGCAGCTCACCGCCATCGGCGTCGGCGGCATCATCGGCGCCGGCATCTTCAGCCTCGCGGGAGCCGTGGCCAACGGCACGGCGGGGCCCGCCGTGCTGATCTCCTTCCTGATCGCGGGGGTCGCGAGCGCGGCCGCCGCGTTCTCGTACGCCGAGTTCGCCGGCATGATCCCGAAGGCCGGTTCCGCGTACACCTACGGCTATGTGGTGCTCGGCGAGCTGACCGGCTGGTTCATCGGCTGGGACCTGCTCCTGGAGTACACGGCGATCGTCGCGGTCGTCGCGATCGGCATCTCCGGCTACTTCGGCTTCCTCGTCGAGGAGATGGGCGCCGAGCTGCCCGCGTGGATGATGGGGGCGCCCGGCACCGGCAGCGGCCACAAGGTCGACCTCTTCGCCGCCGGGCTCTGCCTGCTCATCGCGTACCTGCTCACTCTCGGCATCAAGAACGCCGCGCGCTTCGAGATGGTCGTGGTCGTGCTGAAGGTGCTCGTGGTGCTGCTGGTGATCGCGGTCGGCTTCTTCCACCTCGACACCGGCAACTACAACCCCTTCTTCCCCTACGGGGTCGGCGGCGCGTTCACCGGGGCCGCGACGGTGTTCTTCGCCGTCTTCGGGTACGACGCCATGAGCACGGCCGCGGAGGAGTCCAAGGACGCGCAGCGGCACATGCCCAAGGCGATCCTGTACTCCCTCGCCATCTCGATGGTGCTGTACGTGCTCGCCTGCCTGGTCCTGACCGGGATGCAGAGCTACACGGAGGTCGACCCGGAGAGCGGGTTCTCCACGGCCTTCAAGTCGGTGGGGCTCGGCGGGCTCGCGGACATCATCGCGGTCGGTGCGATCATCGGCATCCTCACGGTGATGTTCACGTTCATGCTCGGCTGCACGCGCGTGTGGTTCTCGATGAGCCGGGACGGCCTCCTGCCCAAGTGGTTCGCGAAGACGCACGAGACGCGGCACGTGCCGACCCGTGTGACGTGGATCGTCGGCATCGCGTCGGCCGCCATCGCCGGTTTCCTGCCGATCGGCGAGGCGGCCGAACTCACCAACATCGGCATCCTGCTGGCGTTCGTCGTGGTGTGCGTCGCGGTGATCGTGCTGCGCTACAAGCGCCCCGACCTGCCGCGCACCTTCCGCACCCCGGGTATGCCGTTCGTGCCCGCGCTCGGCGTCGTCTTCTCCCTCTGGCTGATCACGTTCCTCCAGTGGCAGACCTGGGCGCGGTTCGCCGTGTGGTTCGGCCTCGGACTCGTCGTGTACTTCGGCTACTCCTACCGCAAGTCGGAGCTGGCCGAGGCGGAGCGGGACACCGGCGAGTAGCCCTCGCGGTCACTCGCCCATCGCCAGGCCGTCCTTGCCCGCTCCCCTGCTCAGCACCACGCGGCGGATCCGGTCGCGTACGTCGCGGACGTCCGCCCCGCGGTCGAGCGCGGCGTTGAGGTCGACGACGCGGCCCGCGGCCGTGTCGAACCACATCGGGAGGAACTCGGCCTTGCGCACCTTCCACCGCCCACCCGGCTCGGTCGGCCGCGCGAAGGTGAAGCGGCCGATGGAGTTCTGGTTGCCGCGCGGGTCATGGGCGCCCTCGTGGTTGATCATGCTGCCGGCGATCTGGTCGCCCATGCCGTAGATGATCCAGGTGCCGTTCACCTTCTCGTACGCCTGGGGGACGTGGGCGTGGGTGCCGATGATCAGGTCGATGTCCGGGCGGCCGCCCGTGCGGGACTTCGTGAGCTGCTTGCCGAGGCGCAGCTGTTTCCCGTCGGGGGCGGTCTGCCACTCCGTGCCCCAGTGCAGGCTGACGACGACCACGTCCGCGCCCGCCTTGCGCGCCACCCGGGCATCCGCGACGATCTTGCCGCGGTCGATCAGGTCGACCGACCAGGGCTTGCCCTTCGGCATCGGGTAGCCGTTGGTGCCGTACGTGTACGCCAGCTGCGCGACCTTGGCGCCGCCGGCCCGCAGCCACGCCGGTTTCTTGTCCTCGGCGGCGGAGCGGGCCGTTCCGGCGTGCTTGACGCCCGCCTTGTCGAGCGCGTCCAGGGTGCGGCGCACGCCTGCCGCGCCGTCGTCCAGGGAGTGGTTGGAGGCGGTGGAGCACGAGTCGTACCCGGTGGCCTTGAGGCCGCGGGCGATCTGCGGCGGGGACTTGAAGCTGGGGTAGCCGCTGTAGTCGCCCTGCGCGCCGTACACCGTCTCCATGTGGCAGATCGCCAGGTCGGCCCGGGAGACGACCCGCTGGGCGCCCTTGAGCATCGGTTCGAAGTCGTAGCCATCGCCCTGCGCGTCGGCGGCGGCCTGGCGGATGACCGAGGAGTGCGGGAGGACGTCCCCGGAGGCGACGAGGGTGAAGCCGCGCCGCTCGGCCGCGCCGCCGCTCGCCGGGGAGTGGGCCGGGCCGGGGTCGGAGGCGGCGGTGCGGTGCGCCGTGCCCCGGGGGATGGCGGGCTCGGCGGTCCGGGGGTCCGGCCCCGCCGCGCAGGACGAGACGCCCGCGATGAGGAAGGCCGCCGCCGCGCCCGTCACCGCGGTGGTCACCGGTCGCCGTCGCGGTCGCCGTGGCCGTCGTCGTGCGGCCCGGACTGCTGGTCCCGGCCGGGGCCGTGGGGTGGGCCGTGGGGTGTCTGTGACCCCTGTGAGCTGTGCGTTCCGTACGTGGTGCGTCATCGATGAGGCTCCGCGAAAGGGTTGATGTCTGTTTATATGAATAAATGTGCGGAGCTACCGGTGAATCATGCAGCAATGCCGCCGCAGTCCCCGAAAGGGAGTCAAACCCTTAGGCCCTGTGACGCGAACAACACGGGGCTGCTCACCTGCGAGGAAACCGTCGACCGGGTCAAGGGTCGGCAAAACGCCTTGCTCGGCACCCCCGTTGAGTAATCGGCTGTCCTCATCCGTGTTCCGGAGTTGGGGGGCCAGAGGCCGGTGACGCGCACGGACCGGAGGAAGGCGGAGCGGGATGCTGCACGAGAGCAGAGGCAACACGGAAGGCCCCCGGGGCGGCGAACTGGCCGTGCCCATGGCGTGGTTGTACGCCGAGTACATCGCCGACGAGCTGTTGCGCACGGGCGATCTGATGCCGCCCACGTCGTTCGAGTACCGCGCGGGGCGTGACGCGCTCGCGCTGACGATCTTCCTGTCGGACAGCCGGGGCGAGCTCTCCGGCATCCGGGTGATCACCCAGCTGGAGACCTGGCTCTCCCTGACGGAGTACGACCAGGCGTGGCAGGAATGGGTGCGTGAGCGGATGGAACTGCTCCTGGAGGAGGCCGCGGGGCAGGCCGGGCCGGACCTGGAGCTCGCCGAGCTGGCCTGGCGGTGGCTGGAGGAGACCGAACTGCTCGCACCGGACCTGGACGCGGTGCCGGGCGGCGGAGCTCTGCCGGGCGGCGAGGAGGACGGGCCGAAGGTGTGGACGCCCGCCTGGCGGCTCGGGCTGCCCCTAGGGCACCTCGCGATCCACCTGTTCTGACGCCGCGGGCCGATTGACGCGGGTGAGTGACGTGGCCGAGTGGCGCGGCTGAGTGATTCGGTGGCCCCTTGCGTACCGGAGGGCAATCAGCACCACTCACCGTGAGGAACGCCATGAGGTCCCTGGAGCGGCACCGTGACGCCGGTGCCTACGCGCTCGGCGTGCTCGACGAGGCGGACACGTTCCGGTTCGAGGAGCACCTCGCGGGGTGCCCCGCGTGCGTTCTCGCGCTCGACGAACTGGAGCCGCCTGCACGGCAGTTGGCAGCCTATGGCCGGGCGACGCACGCCGCCGCCGTGGCGCCGTGCGCGGCCCCCGGCGCGGAGCTCGTGGAACGGGCCCTGAGCGAGGTCGGCCGGGTGCGCTCGGCCCGGCGCGGGGTGCGGTGGTGCGCGCTCGCCCTCGCCGCCGTCCTCGTCCTCGGCGCGCCCGCCGTGGCGCTGATGACGGCCGCCGGTGGCGGGCGTGGCCCGGAGCGGATCAGCGCGCGGGACGACCGCAGCGGGGTCCGCGGCACGCTGACGGCCCGTGAGCGCGCTTGGGGAACGGAGCTCGTGCTCGCGGTCCGGGACCCGGCACCGGGGGCGGAGGTGTGCGAGTTGGTCGCCGTCGGCGAGGACGGTGCGGAGCACACGGTCACCACCTGGCGCACCCGCGCGGCGCGGACCGTGGAGATCCCGGCCGCCGCGGCGCTGCGGCAGGGGCAGACGGACCGGTACGAAGTACGGACGGCAGGCGGGGAACGATTGCTGACGCTACGACCATAGGGATGCGTACGGTCATACAGGGCCGCTCACTTCAGCAACCGCGACAACCTCCGGTCCGCCAGCGGTTTCCCGCCCGTCTGGCACGTGGGGCAGTACTGGAGGGAGGAGTCGGCGAAGGACACCTCCCTGATCGTGTCGCCGCACACGGGACACGGCTCGCCGGTGCGGCCGTGCACGCGCAGCCCGCTCTTCTTCTCGGCCTTGAGACGGCCCGCCGCCACCCCGTGCGAGCGCTCCACCGCCTCGGTCAGCGTGGTCCGCAGTGCCTGGTGCAGCCCGCGTACCTCCTGTTCGGTAAGACTTGACGTCAGCTTGAACGGGGACATGCGGGCCGCGTGCAGGATCTCGTCGCTGTACGCGTTGCCGATGCCGGCGATCAGGCTCTGGTCGCGCAACGCGCCCTTGATCTGACGTCGTTCACCCGTCAGGAGCCGCGCCAAGCGCTCCTCGTCGAAGTCCGGGGCGAGCGGATCGGGCCCGAGGCGGGCGATGCCCGGGATCTCGTGCGGCGCCTCGGCCACGTACACCGCGAGGCGCTTTTGCGTGCCGGCCTCCGTGAGGTCGAAGCCCTCCCCCGTGTCCAGGGCGACGCGCAGGGCGAGCGGGCCCTTGCCGGGGCGCGGGGTGCCGTCGGGGAGCCGGTCCTTCCACTGGAGCCAGCCGGCGCGGGCGAGGTGCGTGACGAGGTGCAGCCCGCCGGCGTCGATGTCCAGGAACTTGCCGTGCCGTGCCACGGACGTGACCGCGCGGCCTTCGAGGGCGGTGAGCGCAGGGTCGTACGTCTTGAGGACGCTGATCGCGACGGGCAGTACGCGGACGATCTCGCGGCCGATCAGCCGACCCGTCAGAAAGTCCTTCAGGGCCTCGACTTCGGGCAGTTCCGGCATGGCTCTCCCTCACACCCGCTCTTCCTCACACCCGGTCGCTCCTCGCGGGGACGATGAACTCGCACCACACGCACTTGCCGCCGCCGCGCGCGTCCACTCCCCACACGTCCGCGAGCAGGTCCACCAGGAGCAGGCCGCGGCCGGACACCCCTTCCTCGCCCGCCTCGCGGCGGCGCGGCAGGGCGCTGGAGGAGTCCTCCACGTCGACGCGCAGCCGCCGGTCGGCGCCGGTCAGGACGCGCAGGGTGACTACCGCGGCTCCGTCGGTGTGCATCAGCGCGTTGGTGATCAGCTCGTCGGCGACCAGTTCGATCTCGTCGGTCCGCTCGCCCGCGCCCCAGGCCCGCACCGCGGCCCTGATCATGTGCCGGGCCTCGGCGAGCGCCTCCGGGTCGCTCGGCGCCACGTGCTGCTGGAGGCGGCCGCCCGAGCGGGGCGCGTCGCGCATGCGGCGGCGCAGCAGGAGCAGTGCGGCGTCGTCGTCCCCGCCCCGGCCGTCGACGATGCCGCAGAGCCGGTCGGCGAGTTGGGACAGGTCGCGGGGGCCGTCCGCGGCGAGTTCGGCGAGGGCCTGCATGCCGTCGTCGAGATCGGCCCCCGGCACTTCCACGAGGCCGTCGGTGCAGAGCAACAGGGTCTGCCCGGGGTCGAGTTCGAGGGTGGTGACGGGGTAGTCGAGCCGCCCGAACTCGGCGGACAGGCCGAGCGGCAGGCCGCCGTCGACGGGCACCCTGCGGCAGGAGCCGTCGGCGAGCTGGAGGAGCGGGTCGATGTGCCCGGCCCGTACGAACTGCACCACGCCGGTCGTCAGGTCGGCCTCCGCGTACAGGCAGGTCGCGAAGCGGTCGGTGTCGAGTTCGTGCAGGAAGCCGGAGGCGCGGGCCATGACGGTGGCGGGCATGTGCCCTTCGGCGGCGTAGGCGCGCAGCACGATGCGGAGCTGGCCCATGACGGCCGCCGCGTGGGTGTCGTGGCCCTGGACGTCGCCGATGACGGCCCCGACCCGGCTGCCGGGCAGCGGGATCACGTCGTACCAGTCGCCGCCGATGTCCCGGCCGAGCGCCGCCGAGCGGTACCGCACGGCGATCTCCGCGCCCGGCACCCCGGGGATGGTGCGCGGCAGCATCGCCTGCTGGAGGCCTTGGGCGAGGTCCTTCTCCTGTTCGTAGAACATGGCGCGCTGGAGGCTCTGCGCGATGCTGCTGCCGAGCGCGAGCAGGACGTTGCGCTCCTCCACGGTGAAGCCGCTCTTGTGCTGGTAGAGCAGGCCGAGGGCGCCGATGGGCCGGGCCTGCGCGATCAGGGGCAGGTAGGCGGCCGAGGTGATGCCGAGACCGGCGATGTGCGGCCACAGCAACGGGTAGGACCGCGCGAAGTCCTCGGCGCTCTCGATGTAGCGCGGCGCGAGGGTGCGCACGACCTCGCTCATCGGATACGGCTCGTCGATGCGGGTCACCCGTGTGCCCGGCACGAAGCTGCCCGCGGGGCCCTCGGCGACCAACCGGATCCGCCCGGCCTCGACCAGGCCCATGACGAGGTTCGACGCCCCGAGGTGGGCGAGGCCGTGGGTGTCCTTCAGTACGTCGATGACGTCGCCCACCGTGCGGGCGTGGGCCAGCGCCGCCGTGGTGCCCTGGACGATGCTGGTGGTGCGCCGCCGCTCTGCGTCCTCGTTGACGGGTTCCCGCGCCGCGGGCGGGGTGTCGCCGAGCTCGCGGGTGGCGTCCCTGACGATGCCCACGATGCGGCCGGGGCGGCCGGTGGCGTCGCGCAGGATGCACCCGTGGGTGTGGGTCCAGCGCATCGCCCCGCCGCGGCAGCGCACCCGGAAGTAGGCGCCGTAGGTCTGGCTGCCGTCCTTCAGGGCGTGCGCGACGATCTGGTCCAGGCGGTGCGCCTCCACGGGCGGGACGCGGGCGGCGAGGGTCTCGGGGCGGCCGTCGTATTCGTCGGGGCGTACGTCGAAGACCTCGTGGGCGGTGGCGTCCATGCACATGAGGCCCGTGTCGAGGTCCCAGTCGAAGCAGCCCATGCGCAGCGCGGCGCCGTACAGCTCCATGAAGCAGCCGAGCGGCTCCGCGGCCGGCTGTGCACAGCGGCAGTGCCCCGTCGGGTGGTGCCAACCGGTACCCGCGTCCATGGGGCCACGCTAGGCGGAGCCCCGGGTGCGCGCACGTGGGGGAAGCGGCGCGCGGGGCTCCGGGCGGGTACGGCCGGGCGGCCGGGGACTGCGCTCGGCCGGCCCAGGGACGCTGATCGTGTGGCTCGCGTCCGCGCCCGGTCAGCTGTCGAAGGTGCCCGGGTCGCTGTCGGAGAGGGGGTTCTCGGACAGCTCGGGGTCGTCCGGCACGAGGCCTCCGGTGTCGGGCTCCTGCTCCGAGGGCCCGTCGGGCGGGGTCGGCGGCGACGGAGGCGACGGGCAGCCGGGCGGGAGCGCCGAGGGGGCTTCCTGCGGGGTGTCCGAGGGCCCGGGCGGGCTCGGGCAGTCGGTCGGGGCCGTGTCCGGGTCGCCGGGGACGACGTCCTCGTCCGGCCGGTCCTCATCGGGGTCCTGGCTGCGGTCGCGGTCCTGGCCGGGTTCCGTGGGCTCGGACGGCTCGTCCGAGGGCGTCTCGCCGGAGTCGGTGGGCGTGGGGGTCCGGGGCGGCTTCGGGGTCGGGGTGGGCGGCACCGGCGGCTTGGTCACGCGGTCCCGGTCCCCGTGCTCGTCGCCGGTCTTCCGTTCGATCCAGGTGTTGTCGACGATGTTCACGATGACGATGTTGATGACGGGCCGCGGCGCCGGCGTCACCACGATCACGCGCGTCGGCTCGTAACCGCTCCAGGGGCGGCCGTTGTGGCGGGGCGTGCCCTTGAGGGCGACGGGCGGCTTCAGCGGGTTCCCGCACGCGCAGCGGACCCGCGGCAGTCCCCGCGCGTCGACCAGGACGGCTGTGCCCGCCTGGAGGACGGACTGGTAGCCCGTCGCGGAGCCACCGCGGAAGCCGTGGTTGGTCACGCGCGTGTCGGCCCGCAGGACGACGGGGGTCAGGCCCCGCAGGAAGTCCGGGATCGCCGCTTGTTCGATGCCGGAGACCCGCGCGAAGGCCCGGGCCCTGGCCCGGTCGGCGGTGAGGAGACGCACCTGCCGGTCGACGTCGCAGCTGCCGACGGCGCGTGTGCCGCCGTACAGGCCCGGCGTGCCGCCCGGGACGGAGCGGGTGCCCTGCGGGGTGGCGGAACCGGTGGGCGGGGGTTGCGGCGAACGGGTGACGGGCGGCGGGCTCGCGGCGGTCCTCGCGGTGGAGTCGGTGAACGGGTCGGGGCCCTGCGCGGCGACGGGCTGCATGAACAGTTCCCGCCCGCTGTCCGCGGCGTCTTTGCCGCCGTCGCCGGAGCAGCCCGCCGCCGCGAGGGCCGCGGATATCGCGAAGGTCGTCGCGTAGGTCCTGGTCGATGCGCGCACGGGCACTCCCGCCATGGGTCATTGAGGTTGCCGGTTCCTTCGCCCCGCTTCTTCCTGCTTCGCCGGGTGAGGGCTTCCGTCATTGTCTGCGGGGGCGTGCGGCGCCTCGCAAGCCGAGAAGATCACCCGGCGGCACAATGGGGGCGTGGAATGGTTCACCGCGGACGCGTACGGCACGAGCCGGCTGGTCTTCCAGCGGGGCCTGGCCGCGCTCTATCTCGTGGCCTTTCTGGGCGCCGCCCTCCAGTTCCGTGCGCTCATCGGCGAGCGCGGGATGCTGCCCGTGCCGAGGTACGTGGAGCGGGTGCCGTTCCGGCGGGCGCCGAGCCTCTTCCAGCTCCACTACTCGGACCGGTTCTTCGCGTGCTGCGCGTGGACGGGCTGCGCGGTCGCGGTGGCGCTGCTCGCGGGCGCCGACGGCCTGCTCCCGCTGTGGGGCGCGATGCTGCTGTGGCTGCTCCCTTGGGCGCTCTATCTCTCCATCGTCAACGTCGGGCAGACCTGGTACGGCTTCGGCTGGGAGTCCCTGCTCCTGGAAGTGGGCTTCCTCGCGGTCTTCCTCGGCAACGACGACGTCGCGCCGCCGATCCTCGTGCTCTTCCTGCTCCGCTGGGTGCTCTTCCGCGTGGAGTTCGGCGCCGGGCTGATCAAGATGCGCGGCGACGCGTGCTGGCGCGAGCTCACCTGCCTGTACTTCCACCACGAGACGCAGCCGATGCCGGGCCCGCTGAGCTGGTTCTTCCACCATCTGCCGAAGCCCCTGCACCGGGTGGAGGTCGCGGCCAACCACGTCACGCAACTCTTCGTGCCGTTCCTGCTGTTCGCCCCGCAGCCGGTGGCGACGGGCGCGGCCTGCCTGATGATCGTGACCCAGCTGTGGCTGGTCCTGTCCGGCAACTTCGCCTGGCTGAACTGGATCACCATCGTGCTCGCGGTGTCCGCCGTGGACTTCTCCCCCTGGCACACTCCGACGCGGTACGCACCGGCCCCGCTCTGGTACGAGGTGCTGGTCATCGCCGTCACCTCGGGCCTCCTGGCGCTCAGCTACCGCCCCGTGCGGAACCTGTTGTCCCGGCGGCAGGTGATGAACTGCTCCTTCGACCCGCTGCACCTCGTCAACGCGTACGGCGCGTTCGGCAGCGTCAGCCGGGTCCGCCAGGAGATCGTCATCGAGGGTACGGCGGATCCGCGGCCGCGCGAGGACTCCGAGTGGCTCGCCTACGAGTTCAAGGGCAAGCCCGGCGATGTGCGGCGCTGGCCGCGCCAGTTCGCGCCCTATCACCTGCGGCTGGACTGGCTGATGTGGTTCGCCGCGCTCTCCCCCGCGTACGCGCGCACGTGGTTCGGTCCGCTGGTGGAGCGCCTCCTGGACGAGGACCGCGACACGCTGCGGCTGCTGCGCCACTCGCCGTTCCCGCCCGGTTCCCCGCCGACGCACATCCGCGCCCGGCTGTACCGCTACCGCTACACCACCTGGCGCGAGCTGCGCGAGACGGGCGCCTGCTGGGAGCGTACGTACGTCCGCGATTTCCTGGCACCGACGAAGCTCGCCCCGCCCGCTCGGAGGCCGTAGACGCGGCGCGCCGTCCCGCCGAAGACTTCGCCGCGCTCATGCGCGGAGAGGCCCCACGTCAACAGCCACGTCCAGGACGGTGTGCCACTGGGCGTCGTCGTTGTCCTCGACGGTCCCCCGGGCGCCGATGCCCGCGTTGTCGACGAGCACGTCGAGGCCTCCGAGGTCGGCGGCGGCCGAGGCGACCGCCTCCCGTACCGAGGCGTCGTCGCGGACGTCGGCGGCGTACGCGCGCAGCGGTTTCTCCACGCCGCCGGGATCGAGGTCGAGGACGGCGACCTCGGCGCCGCGTGCGGCGAGCAGGTCGGCTGTGGCGCGGCCGATCCCGGACGCGCCGCCGGTGACCAGCGCCTTGAGCCCCTCGAAGTCGGTCATGCGGGCTGCTCCCTCGTCCTGGCCGGGCGGGCGGGATCGGCGGCCCCACGGCGAGACGTGCACACGCCCGGCGCCGCAAAGCCTTACACCTTGGCAGACTTCCCGGACGCACATATCTTACAGCGCGTAAGAGTTAACCGGGCGCGAAGTGACAGGAGCACGATGACCACGGCGAACACCGGCGGCAGCAGCGGCAGCGGCAGTGACGACAGTTCCGCCTCCGCCAAGCCCCCCTTCGGCGACGACCCCAAGAAGTTCATCGCCGACTTCATCACGTCGTTCCACGAGGCGCTCCTGCGCGACGACGCGGCAGAGGACCCGGAGCGCGTCTTCGACCGTTTCCACACGCCGGACATCGTGCAGACCGCCGACGGGCACCGCATGGACCGGGCCAAGCTCATCGCGCACACCCGCCCCGTGCGCAAGACACGGCCCGGCAACCGGGTGGAGGTGCACGAGGCGCAGGCCGACGGCGACCGTCTCGCCGCCAGGTACACGTTGCACGTCGAGACCCGCAAGAAGTCGCTCGCCATCGAGGTGTACTTCTTCGGCCGGTTCGCCGCCGACGGCCGCATGCGCCGGTCGCACATGCTCACCCGCACGCTGGAGGAGGCCGCATGACCGAGCGCGTGTACGCCGTGACCGGCATGGCCTGCGGTCACTGCGCGCGGTTCGTCAGCGATGAGCTGAGGCTGGTCGCCGGCGTCACCTCCGTGGCGGTCGACGTCGACCGCGGCACGGTCGCGGTGACCAGCGAAGGCGCCCTCGACCTCGCGGACGTACGGGCCGCGGTCGAGGAGGCGGGCTACGAACTGGCGGCGGACCAGCCGTAGCCCACACACACGCCGGACGGTCGGGCTCAGCCCCTCGTCAACCGCAGCGTCACCAGTTCGAACGGCCGCAGCGTCACCGCGATCGCACCGCCCGTCCGCTCCGGGGCGGACGCGTCGGCCAGCGGCCGCTCCAGGAGGTCGGTCACCGTGACCGAGCCGACCTCGAAGCCCGCGGTCAGCGTGGCCCGCGCCCGGCCGCCGTACGCCTCGTGGAAGCGGACGACCACGTCCCCGCTGCCGTCGTCGGCGAGCTTGACGGCCGTGACGACGACCGCGTCGTTGTCGACGGTCACCAGCGGGGCCACCTCCGCGCCGCCGCGCACCCGCCGCTCGGGCAGGTTGACGCGGTAGCCCTCGCGCACCGCGTCGCCGATCGCCGCGCCCGGCACCAGCGCGTGCCGGAAGCGGTGCACGCCCTGGTCCGTCTCGGGGTCGGGGAAGCGCGGGGCGCGCAGCAGCGAGACACGTACGGTCGTGGTCGTGCCCGCGTCCTCGGCGCGGACCGCGCGGGTCACGTCATGGCCGTACGTCGAGTCGTTGACCAGCGCGACGCCCCAGCCCGGCTCCTCCATGTGCACGAAACGGTGGTTGCACGCCTCGAACTTGGCGGCCTCCCAGCTCGTGTTGGTGTGCGTGGGCCGGTAGAAGTGGCCGAACTGCGTCTCCGACGCGTACCGCTCCGCGTGGATGTCCAGCGGGAAGGCCAGTTTGAGGAACTTCTCCGTCTCGTGCCAGTCGACCTCGGTGTCGATGTCGAGCCGCCGGGCCCCGGGCGCCAGCGACAGGACCTGCGTCATGCGCGAGTCACCGAAGGTACGCACGATTTTGACCGAGGCTCCCTCCCCCGCCACGACCTCATCGGCCTTTGTGAGGTCCGTGACGGTGTTGCGGTAGAACTCGTCCACGTCCCAGGCGTCCCACATGTTCGGGAAGTCGGCGTGGATCTGCGGCAGGTTCGCCGCCGTGCCCGGCGCGACCGTCTCGCGGTCGGCCGTGATGTCGTACGCCGACACGACCAGGCCCTGTGCGTCGATCTCGACCCGCAGCAGGCCGTTGTCGAGGACGAAGCCGCCATCGGCGCGTGTGGCGATCGCGGACCGCCCGTCGAGCACCGCGGGCCGCGCGCCGCCCGCGGGCACGCCGTCACACGTGTGCGGCGTGGAGTTGAAGACCAGTTCGCCACCGCCCTCCCCGGCGAGGGCGCGCTGCGCCGCGTCGATGATGCCGTTCAGCTCCGCGGCGAGCGCCGCGTACGTCGCGCGGGCCTCGCGGTGCACCCAGGCGATGGACGAACCGGGCAGGATGTCGTGGAACTGGTGGAGCAGCACCGTCTTCCAGATGCGGTCCAACTCCTCGTAGGGGTACGCAAATTCAGCGCACCGGACGGCCGCCGTCGCGGCCCACAGCTCCGCCTCCCGCAACAGGTGCTCGCTGCGGCGGTTGCCCTGCTTGGTGCCCGCCTGACTGGTGAGGGTCGCGCGGTGCAGCTCCAGGTAGAGCTCGCCGACCCAGACAGGGGCGTTCGGGTACTCCGCCTCCGCCTTCTCGAAGAACTGCTCCGGCGTCTCCCACTGGACGGTCGCCGAACCTTCGAGGTCACGCAGGCGGGCGGCCTTCGCGATCATCTCGCGCGTGGTGCCGCCGCCTCCGTCGCCCCAGCCGGTGGGCGCCAGCGAGTGCCGGGCGACGCCCTTGTCCTTGAAGTTCTTCGCCGCGTGGGCGATCTCGCTGCCCTTCATCGAGCAGTTGTAGGTGTCGACGGGCGGGAAGTGCGTGAAGATCCGCGTGCCGTCGATGCCCTCCCAGTTGAAGGTGTGGTGCGGGAAGCGGTTGGTCTGCGACCACGAGATCTTCTGCGTGAGCAGCCGCTTGGAGCCGGCCGCCTTGATGATCTGCGGCAGTCCGGCGGCGAAGCCGAAGGTGTCGGGCAGCCACGCCTCGTCGTTCTCGACACCGAACTCGTCGAGGAAGAACCGCTTGCCGTGCACGAACTGACGGGCCATCGCCTCCGAGCCCGGCATGTTCGTGTCCGACTCCACCCACATGCCGCCCGCGGGCACGAACCGCCCGTCGGCGACCGCCTTCTTGACCTTGGCCCACACCTCGGGCCGGTGCTCCTTGATCCAGGCCCACTGCTGCGCCTGGGACATGGCGAAGACGAAGTCCGGCTCGTCCTCGATGAGCGCCGTCATGTTCGACGTCGTACGCGCCACCTTGCGCACCGTCTCGCGCAGCGGCCACAGCCAGGCGGAATCGATGTGGGCGTGGCCGACGGCGCTGATGCGGTGCGCGGAGGGCTCGGCGGGCGTCGACAGGACCCCTTCGAGCAGGGCCCGGGCCGCGGCGGCCGAACCGTTCACGTCCTGGAGGTCGACGGCGTCAAGGGCGCGGCCGACGGCGCGCACGATGTCGTAGCGCCGCCCGGAGTCCTCAGGCAGCTCCCGCATCAGTTCGTCGAGGACTTCGAGGTCGATGACGAGCTGCCACACCGTCTCGTCGAAGACGGCGAGGTCCATGCGCTCCAGCTTGTACTGGGGTTCGCTGCCCGCGGTCTCCTTGTCGCCCAACTGGGTGGGCAGGAAGGGATGGTAGTCGAGGATCACCGGGTTGGACGCCGCCTCGATGTGCAGGCGCACCTCTTCGCCGCCCTCGGCGGGCGCGGCGATCCGCACCCACTGGTTGCGGGGGTTCAGGCCCTTCAACGGGGTGCCGTCGGGGCGGTGGACGAGGCCCTCGCACTGGAAGCCCGGCATGTTCTCGTCGAAGCCGAGGTCGAGGATCGCCTCGACGGTCCGGCCCGCCCATTCCTTCGGCACCGTCCCGGTCACCCGGAACCAGCTGGTTCCCCACGGCGCGCCCCACCGCTCGCCGACGGCGGTCGGCGACGGCTCGGCGGCGAGCCCTTCGGCCACCGGCACGGGCTCGCCCGGCGCGTTCCACACCGCGACATCGAGCGGCACGGAGGCCGGATACACGGCGGGTCTGATGCGCTCGTCCAGAACGCGCTTGAGGCGGGCTTCGACCAGGGTGCGGTCGTCATGCATGAGAATCTCCCGGGGGTGGAAAAATGTGAGCCCGTCCGGCGATGGAGGACGAGCGCGCAGCGCGATCTGCGGAAGTCCTACCGGCCTAGTGGACCTCCTCCGGCGTCACCACTTCCGTGATGCCCCGCGCGGCGAGATGCTCCGCGTCGGCGCTCCGGCTCGCGAGGACGGCCGCCGGCCGGACACCGTCCTGCGTGAGGCGGGCGAACGCTTCGAAGACGGCGCCCCCGGGCGCGCACTCCGCGCGCCGCTCCATGGCGTCGTCCACGACCACCGCGGTGGTCCGGGGCACCGGCGCGTACGTACGGCCGCGCCACTCCTTGGCGGTACGGGCGACGGCCGCACCCGCGGGCTTGACCTGCCCATCGTTGGTCAACAGACCGAGGCTGTACTCCAGTTCGGGGAAATCCGCGAGGTCGCGCGAGACGTCGTGAGAGCACCACCACGTCACGCCCCAGACGTCCTGGCAGTCGAGCGCGGCCTCGATCGTCTCCTGCGTGAACGCGGCCGCGTGCTCGGCGGGGATCAGCGGTGCGGGCGCGCCGACCTCCTGGAGCCAGACGGGCCGGCGCGGGTCGAGCGCCCAGGCCTTGGAGAGCTCGATAAGGTACGCGGCGTGGGTGCGGGTGGCGGTGCCGGTGCGTCCGTGGCGCTGGGCGGTGCCGTTGAAGACCCAGGAGTGCACGGCGGTCACGGCGCCGAGCCGGGCGGCCTGCCCGGGGGTGAAGGGCTGGTCGGGCTGGTACCAGGCGGCGTCGTACTCGGCGTGCAGGTGGAGCTTGCCGGGGCACCCTCCTCGCAGGCCGCCAGTACCGTGCGCAGCCAGGTCTCGGCCTGCTCCTCGGTGACGCGGTCGGGGTCGGGGTGCGGCCCGGCGGAGAACTGGTTGATCTCGTTGCCGATGGTCATGCCGATGAAGTTGGGCCGGTCGGCGAGCGCGGCGGCGAGCGTCCGCAGGTAGGCGCTCTGCCCGGCGACGACGTCCGGGTCGGTGAAGAGGTTCCGCCGGTGCCAGGTCTGCGTCCAGGCGGGCAGGAAGTCGAAGCTGGACAGGTGGCCCTGGAGCCCGTCGACGTTGACGTCGAGGCCGCGCTCGGCGGCGGCGTCGGCGAGCTGGACGAGCTGCTCGACGGCGCGCGGACGGATGAAGGAGCGGTTGGGCTGGAAGTACGGCCAGATGGGGAAGACCCGGATGTGGTCGAGGCCGAGTGCGGCGAGCGCGTCGAGGTCGGTGCGCACGGCGTCGAGGTCGAAGTCGAGCCAGTGGTGGAACCACCCTTGGGCGGGCGTGTAGTTGGCGCCGAAGCGGGGCGCGCCCGAAGGCGGTGCGGGGGGCGATGCGAGAGGCAATGCGGGTCCTGGTTCCTCGTGGGTTCGGGGGGTGCCGTTCAGCCCTTCACCGCGCCTTCGCCGACGCCGCGGAAGAAGTACCGCTGGAGGCAGGCGAAGAGGACGATCAGCGGGAGCACGGCGATGACCGTGCCCGCGGCGACGAGGCGTTCGTCGTTGGCGAAGGTGCCGTGCAGGTAGTTCAGGCCGATGGTGAGGGTGAAGCGCTCGGGGTCGCTGAGCACGATCAGCGGCCACAGGAAGTCGTCCCAGGCGCCCATGAAGGCGAAGATCGCGACGACGGCGAGGGTGCCCTTGACGGCGGGCAGCGCGATCCGGACGAAGCGCTGCCAGACGTTCGCGCCGTCCACGAACGCGGCTTCCTCGATCTCGTAGGGCACGTTCAGGAAGGCGTTGCGCATCAGCAGGACGTTGAGCGCGGAGACACAGCCGGGCAGCAGCACACCGATGAGGGTGTTGTTCAGGCCCAGTTCCCGCATCGTCGTGAACTGGGCGATGATGATGCCCTCGACGGGCACCAGCATGGCCAGGATGAAGACGAGGGTGGCCGCCTTGCGGCCGCGGTAGCGCAGGCGCGCCAGGGCGTAGCCGGCGAGGGCGGCGCCCACGCAGTTGGTGACGACGTTGGCGGCGGCCACCTTCAGGGAGTTGAGGGCGTAGTCCCAGACGGGGATGGTGTCGGCGACCCGCTCGTAGTTGTGGAAGGTCGGGTCGGAGGGCAGGAACTTCGGCGGGGAGCTGAAGATGTCCTCGTGCGGCCCTTTCAGGGACGTGGACAGCTGCCAGAGGAACGGGCCGATCATCAACGCCAGTACGGCGAGCAGGAGTCCGTAGCGCAGGACGATCTCCCACACCGGCATCCGGCGGCCGTTCTCGTCGGTGATCCGTGGCCGACGGCGCTCACGCACGGTGCTCTTCGCGGTGCTCACGCGTCCTCCTTCCGGTCCGCCCGCAGCACGAGCAGCATGAGTGCGACGGTGACGGCGAAGACGACGACGGAGATGGCCGAGGCGTAGCCGACGCGTCCGGTCAGGCCGGTGCCCGTGCGCTGCACCAGCATCACCAGCGTGGTGTCCTCGCCCGCGGGCCCGCCGGTGGGCCCCGCCATCAGGTAGACCTCGGAGAACACCTTGAAGGCGGCGACCGAGGAGAGCGCGCCGACGAGCACCATGGTGGAGCGCACGGCGGGCACGGTGACGCTGAAGAAGCGGCGCACCGCTCCGGCGCCGTCGACCGCCGCGGCCTCGTGGAGCTCGCGCGGCACGTTGGCGAGGGCCGCGAGGTAGATGATCATGTAGTAGCCGAGGCCCTTCCAGACCGTGACGGCCATGGCGCTGAACAGCAGCAGCCACTGGTCGCTGAGGAAGCCGACCTTGCCGACACCGACCGCCTCCAACACCGCGTTGACCAGGCCGCGTTCGTCCAGCATCCACACCCAGATCAGGCCGACCACGACGATGGAGGCGACCACCGGGGTGTAGAAGGCGGACCGGAAGAAGGTGATGCCGGGGATGTGCTTCTGGACGAGCATCGCGAGGAGCAGCGGCAGCAGGACGAGCGCGGGGACGACCACGAGGACGTACAGCGTGCTGTTGCGCAGGCCGATCCAGAACATGTCGTCGTGCAGCAACTCCCGGAAGTTGGCGAGCCCCACGTACTCGCCGGGGATCAACGTCCTTTTGTCGGTGAAGGAGTTGTCGAGTGTGCTGACGAACGGATAGAGGATGAAGACGGCGACGACCGCGAGCCCCGGGGCGGCGAACAGCCAAGGACTGGCGGGCAGTTGACGCCTGATTTTGGCGGATCTCCGGGCGGCGGACCGGCCGTCGCCCGGAGAGGCGGCGGCGCGGCCCGCGCCCGGGGTGCTGGTGGCGGTACTGGTCTTCATGGCTGGCGTTCCCTGGTCATGGCTTCACGGCTCGGCACGGCACGGCGCGGCATGGTAGCGACGCGGCTCGGCACAGAACGGCGCTCAGCTCTGCTTCAGCAGCCGGTCGCAGCCCTTGACAGCGTTGTCAAGGGCTTCCTCGGGGCTCTCCTTGCCTTGCAGCGCCTTGGCGACGGAGTTGCGCAGCTCGACCTTCATCTGCTCGCTGAACAGCACGGGCGTGTAATTCACGGCGGTCTTGATGGACTTGGCGGCGGCGACGCGGACCCGGGTCTCCTCCTTGCCGTCCTGCTCGGTGAAGTACGGGTCGTCGAGGGAGCCCTGGGTGCTCGGGAAGATCGCGACCTGCTTGGCGAACTCCATCTGGTGCTTGGCGTCGGTGACGAAGTGCGCGAAGGCGACGGCGGCCGGCGTCTGCTTGGTGCGGGCGTTCACCATCACGCCCATCACGTACATGTTGTCCTTGCCGGTGTTGCTGATCTGCGGGGTGATGCCGATGTTCTTGTAGAGCTTCGGCGCGTCCTTCTTGAACTTCTCCAGGTCCAGCGCGCTGCCGGGGTTCATGGCGACGGCCTCGGTGAGGAATTTCTTGCCGGTGGACTCCGGCGTCGCGGTCAGGGCCTGCCCGTCCAGCGCCTTGGCGTCGTACAACTTCTTGTACTTGGTGAGGAGTTCGACGCCCTTGGCGTCGTTGAAGGTGAAGCCGGTGCCTTCCTTGTTCATCAGCGGCACGCCGTAGCGCCCGAAGTCCTCGATGGTGGGGACGTTGGCGAGTGTGGCGATCCTTCCGTCGCTCTTCTCGGCCAGCTGCAGCGCGTGGTCGAAGAGCTGGTCGTACGTCTTCGGGGGCTTGTTCTCGTCGAGGCCCGCGTCCTTGAAGAGGCGCTTGTTGTAGAAGAGGGGCCCGGTGTTCAGGTACCAGGGGAAGGCGTACGTCCCTTCCGTGCCCGGTATCCGGTGGCTCTTCCAGGCCCCGGGGAGGTACTCCTTCTCGTACTTGCCCGCGGCCTTGTCGAGGTCGAGCGCGAGGCCGGCCTTGGCGAGCGGGGCGACCAGGTCGGGCGAGACGTTCACGACGTCGGGCAGTGTGCCCGCGGCGGCATCGGCGCTGATCTTGTCGGCGTAGCCCTCGCCGGGCTGGTCGACCCACTTGACGTCGGTGCCGGGGTACTTGTCCTCGAACTCCGCGACGAGACCTTCGAAGTAGGGCTTGAAGTTCGCCTTCAGATTCCAGGTCTGGAAGGTGATCTTGCCTTCGATCTTGCCCGAAGCGTCCGTGGAACCGCCGCCGTCACCTCCGTCGCCACAGGCGCTCAGCGGCAGCAGGACAGCGAGGACGGCGCCCGCGGCGACCGCTCTGCGGGGAATACGGGAGATACGCACGGTGAAACGGCTCCTTTGCTCGGCCCAGCGTGAGACGGCGGTGACTGCGGCCGTCCGAGCCGGGCAATCCACGCCGAGGCCGACCCTGCATCCAACTGTGGCGGAAAGTCAATGGATTCGGGGAATCAAGAGCGAAGATCGCTCGCTCCGCCCACCAACACGCAGGTCAGGAGGGTGTGTTACGACTCTTGCGGCCGATGACTAATGCGCTTTAGAGTCAACGCGCTCAAGCGCTTTAGTGTGCGGCGCAAGGAAAGGGGCTACGGGTGCAAGGCAAGCGGTCACCGGCACGCCGGCCGACCATGAAGGACATCGCGCGCCGCGCCGGGGTCTCCGAGAGCGCCGTCTCCTTCGCGCTCAACGACCGGCCCGGCGTCTCCGCGATCACCCGCGACCGGGTGCGCAGGGTCGCGGAGCAGCTCGGCTGGCGGCCCAGCACGGCGGCGCGCGCCCTGTCGGGCGAGGGCTCGGCCACGGTCGGCCTGGTCGTGGCGCGGCCCGCGGCGACGCTGGGCGTCGACTCGTTCTTCCTCCAGCTCATCTCCGGCGTCCAGGAGGTGCTGGCCGAGCGCCACTTGGGGCTGCTCTTCCAGGTGGTGGAGGACGTGGCCGCCGAGTGCGCGGTCTACCGCCGCTGGTGGGCCGAGCACCGGGTGGACGGCGTACTGGTGGTCGACCCGCGCACGGACGATCCCCGGCCCGCGCTCCTGGACGAGCTGGGGCTGCCCGCCGTGGTGACGGGCGGCGTACCCGATCCGCAGGCGGGTCCGCCGGGTCTGTCCACAGTGTGGGCGGACGACGCGGGGGCGATGGCGTCGGTCGTCGGCCATCTGCACGCCCTCGGCCACCGCCGCATCGTGCACATCGCGGGCATGGAAGGGCTCGCGCACACCGAGCGCCGCATGCGCACCCTGCGCGCCGAGGCGGCGAGCCGTGGCCTGTCCGGGGTGCGTTCGGTGACGACCGACTACTCCGACGCGGAGGGCGCCGCCGCGACCCGCCGCGTGCTGGAGTCGGCCGAACCGCCGACGGCCCTGGTGTACGACAACGACGTGATGGCCGTGGCCGGGGTCGCCGCCGCGTCCTCCCTCGGCTTCGTCGTTCCGGACGATGTATCGGTCGTGGCCTGGGAGGACTCGGCGCTGTGCCGCATGGTGCACCCGTGGCTGACGGCCTTGTCGCGGGACACGGTGGCGTTCGGCCGCACGGCTGCCCGCGAGCTGCTCGCCCTCCTCGACGACGGGCCCGCGGCGACGGTCCAGGTGCCGCTGCCGCGGCTCATCGAGCGGGAGAGCACGGGGCCGGTACCGGACGTGTGAACGCGGCCCGGCGCTGGCATCCTGGAGTGCCCCTCGGCCGGGGCGCGTCATGCGCCCGGGCGCACCGGGCTCGCCGTCGGACCTGCGGGCGAGGAAGGTGAACGGGGGGGTACAGGCATGCCTCGCGCACGTCGGCGGAAGGACACGACGCATGGCGGACCATTTGCCCACCGTCGGTGTCGAGGAGGAGTACTTCCTCGTCGACGCCTCGCAGCGCACGGTGGTCGCGGCGGCACCCCGGGTCCTGGCGCGCGCCAAGCCGGTGCTCGCGGACCTGGTGACGGGTGAGGCGTCCCAGTATCAGGTGGAGGGCAAGACGCCGCCCTGCGGGACCCTGGGCGCGCTCCGGCACGCACTGCGGCGGGTGCGCTCCGCCGTCGTCGCGGCCGCGGCGGAGGAGGGCCTGCGTCCCCTCGCCTCCGGGACACCGCTCCTGGGCATGCGGACGCCGATGCCGCTCAACGGCGACCCGCACTACCTTCCCCAGTTCGAGATGTTCAGGTCCCTGTACGACACCTTCGTCTTCTGCGGGCTCCACGTACACGTCCAGGTCCCGGACCGGGAACATGCCGTCCTGGTCAGCAACCATCTGCGGCCGTGGCTGCCCGTCCTGGTGGCGCTGGCGGCGAACTCCCCCTTCTGGGAGGAACGGGACAGCGGTTACTGCAGTTGGCGGACCATGGGAGCCACGCGGTGGCCCGTGGCCGGTCCGCCGCCGTACTTCTCGTCGGCCGCGCACTACGACGCGCTGGCGGCCTCCCTCCAGGAGACCGGTGCGACCCGGGGCGAACGCTCGCTGTACTGGGACGTGCGTCCGTGCGCACACCTGCCCACGGTGGAGATCAGGGCGATGGACGTCCCCACGAGCATCGAGGAAGCGGCGGTCTTCGCCGTCCTCGTGCGGGCGCTGGTCGCCCGGGCGTTGGAACGAGTGCGCCGCGGCGACCCCGGGCCCGCCATGGACGACGCGCTGCTGCGCGCGGCGTACTGGCGGTGCGCCCGCGACGGTCTGACCGGCCACAGCCTCGATCCGCGGACCCACCGGCTGGTGCCGACCACCCTCCAGGTCCGCCGCCTTCTGGCGCACGCCCGGCCGGCTCTGGCCGAGCACCGTGAACTCCCGCGGGTCACGGCGGTCCTGCGGCATCTCGTCACGCACGGCGGCGGCGCCGAACGTCAGCGCTTCGTCCACGCCCGCGCGGGCAGCCTGCTCGACGTCGTCGACGACCTGGCCGCCCGCACGGCCGCGAGCCGGACCCCGGGCCCCGCGCGGAGGCCACGGCTGCCCGGCACCGAACAGACCGCGGCTACCTGACACCCCCGGGCGGGCCGGGCGGCCACGGCAGTGCGGCCAGAATCGGCAGGAGCGTCTCCTCCTCGTGGTCGAGATGGCGGGTCAACTCAGCGGACATGCGCGTCAGTTCCGCACGGAATCGCTCCGGGTCCGCGCTCCCGGCGTCCGCGTCCGAGAGGTGCGCGGCAAGTTCGTTCTGGATGCGGGCGATCGACCGGTGTTCCTCCGCGAGCCGGTCGAAGGTCTCGCGCAGCTCGGGGTGGTAATCGGCCATCGTCGGGAAGAGGTGGGCGTCCTCGCTGGTGTGGTGGAACGTCAGGGCGTCACAGAACGCCAGGCAGTGCTGGCGTATCTGTAGTCCCAGCCCCGGCTTCGGGGGTGCTCCCGGCCCCTGGTGCGCGGCGAGCGCGATGAAGTAGGCGTCGGTCTCGTCGCGTACGTGCTTGAGCTGGCCGCGCAGCCAGAGGTGGACCTGGAGCATCTTCTCCGCGAAGTTCCCGACGTCTTCGGCGATGGCGGCCTCGTGCGCGGGCCGCTCCAGGACGACGACGGGCAGGATCCGGCTGGTCCGCGCCTGATAGTCGCCGTATCCGGGTTCGGCCGCCGTGATCCGCGTGAAGAGCCGCTCACGCCGCTCCCCCTCCGCGGGGACGGCGATCGCCTGGAACTCCTCGGTGCCGAGCTCCACGCCGACCGTGGGGTGGGCGAGGACGTTGTGGTACCAGTCGGGGTGGCGCGGCCCGCCGAGGTCCGACCCGACGAGCAGGAGCAGGCCCCCCTCGCGGACGAAGCCGAGCGGGGTGGTGTGTTCCTTGCCGGACTTCGCTCCGGTGGTCGTGAGCAGGAGGAGGTCACCGCCCTCGAAGGGGCCGCCGACCTTGCCGCCGTTGGCGCGGAACTCCTCGATGACGGATTGGTTGAAGGATGTGGGCATGACGGTGTCAGGTCTCCGTACAGGGTGCTCGATACCGCGTCGTGCGCGGTGAAAGGTGCGGGAGAGCCACGCGCGAGAGGCGTGACCGGGGCGCGCAGAGGCGCGCGGTCAGGCAGAAGCCTGGGAGTGTGAACCGGGTGAACTCACGACGTGTCCATCGGCGACGTCCTTGAGTGAAGGTGCTCGCCCGATCGCCGACCTGCCCACTGCTCTTTGGTCGGCGCCACGCGGCACGAGCACCATTACAGTCACCCGCTCCCCCGTCTGTCAACGCGGCCCGCTGCCTCACACCTGTGAGCGATGGAGATCCGAGCGGTAGAGACCGAACTCGGCCATCCGCACGGTGCGCCGCGACCGTGTCACCCGCAACCGCCACCGCCGCGCGGTCACCGGGGCCGCCAGGAGCAGCACACGGCTCGCGCCGACGGTGTCGACCTCGGTCACGGTCCGCCAGCCGCCCCTGGTGCGGGCCTCGATGACCGCGTGCTCCAGCTGCCGGCCGTGCCGGATGTCCTCGGCCAGGCGGATCCGGTCGGCCTCGCGGGCCCGGCCGAGGTCGACGGTGGCGGTGCCCTCCTCGCGGTCGCGGCGGACGCGGGCACCGCGCGTGAGGTCCCGCGGCAGTTCGCGCCGGATCCGCTCGCGGAACTCGCGCAGCCGGGTCACGTCCGCTTCGGGCAGCCACCGCGCTTGTCGGGCGGGATGTTGAGGAGCAGGACGGAGTTGCGCCCGATGGACCGGAACCAGATGTCCGTCAACTGCTCGACACTCTTGGGCTGTTGTTCGCCTCGCGGCTGCCCTGGTCGGGCGCGTCGTACGTCAGGGCGTAGTCGACGCTGCCGTTGCCGAAGTCCTTGACGTTCGGTACCGAATCGGCCGGTACAACGCAGGCCCGGGTTCATGATCACGAACCGATATACTTGCATGCGCACAATGGCAGCGCATGCAACCGTCTACGTATGCAACAGTCGACGTACGCCGCACCCCTTCCGGGCCGTGGCCGCCGACGCCCGATCCGTCCACCCCCGAAAGGCCGCGACCTCCATGACGTACACGACCGTTCACGTCCCGATCTCCGGTGGCGACAGCGCAGTCGACTGCCTGGTCACCGGCTCGGGTCCGGCCCTGGTGCTGGTGCACGGCACCGGCGCCACCCCCGAGGGCAACTGGGGCCCGGTCATCGACGCCCTCAAGGACCGCTACACCCTCGTCGCCCCCACCCTGTCCGGTTCGGGCTCCACCACCGACGCCGGCGGCTCCTTGACGGTCGACGACCTGGTCGCCCAGGTCTTGGGGGCCGTGGACGCGGCGGGGCTCGACACCTTCCACCTGGCGGGGCACTCCCTGGGGGCCACGGTCGCGGCCGCGACCGCCGGGGCCCGTCCCGAGCGGATACGTTCCCTCTTCCTGCACGCGGGCTGGGCGGTGACCGACCCGTGGCAGGAGTTCCAGTTCGACCTGTGGCAGCGGCTGCTGCGCGTCGACAAGGACCTGTTCTCACGGGCGCTCCAGGTCACGGCGTTCGGCGCCAAGACGCTGGCCGGGCGCCGGATCGAGGACTTCGAGGAGAACGTGGCCGCGTGCAACGCGCTGTTCGACGCGGACGGCATGGCCCGGCAGTCCGAGCTGAACCTCCGGGTGGACATCACCGAGGAACTGGGCAGGATCACCGCCCCCACCCTGGTCGTGTCGGGCACCCAGGACCTGATCGTCCCGCCGCACCACCAAAGGGAGTTGGGGGCCGCCATCGCCGGCGCCCGGTTCCTGGAGCTGGACTGCGGCCACGCGCTGCCCTTCGAGCAGCCCGAGCTGTTCGCCCGTACCGTCACGGAGTTCGTGGAGGGGCAGCAGACAGCCACTTCATGACCTGGGGGTGGCCGCCCGGGACCCGGGGCCTGCCCAGCGGATCGTGCCGGACAGGCCCCGGGGCCGGGAGGGCTCAGCAGCGGACCGCTATGTCGATCACCTCGCGGTCCAGGTGATCCGATCCGCCGGTGTCGAGGCGCCAGGCGTCGCCCCGGTCGAGAGCGATGCGGTTGCGGCGCCGCACGACCGGGTCCTGGAGCAACGCGGCTGCCAGGCCGGGGTCGTTGTCGTACATCCGGTCCAACAGCTCGGGTCGTACGGAGCGCACGTTCACCCGCTCCAGGACCGCGAGCTTGGCCGTGGCCCCGCAAGCGGTACAGAGCACGAGGAGCCAGGCGTCGATCAGCTTGTGGTTGGCGTTGACACGGAACTTGCCGTCCGCCCGGAAGCGTTCCGAGGCGCAGGTGTCGCAACGGCGGAGGACGAGAGGCAGGCAGGTGGGCATGACCACCCAGTTTTTCAGCGCACAGAAGTGCACCGGTTTCAGTGAGAAGTCCGCAGCGAAAAGGAGCGCGGCGCGCATGCGCGACGCGCGACGATTCAGCGCTCGGGAGGTCTCACAGGGTGTACAACGGCACATCCTTGGTCAGGCGACTCGGTCCGGCAGCACGGTAGTGGCGTCCAGCGGCACCGATCCACTGATGTTCGAACCTGCGGACGGCTCGCCCGGATACGGGCTGATCATGGTGTCGAAGTAGCCGTCAGGGGCTTCTTCGAGGAAGTCCAGCAGATGGTCCAGGAAGTGGCGCAGCGGCGGTGTGGCGTTGTGCCGGTCCAGGTCCTCCTGGGAGCGCCAGACCTCGTACAGGAAGAGCCGGCCGTCGTCCTGCGCGTGCAGGTGGTACTCCAGGTTGCCCTCTTCCCGCCGGGTCGGCTCCACGAGGGAGGTGAGGAACTGCCGGACCTCGTCGGCCCGTTCGGGCCGGGGGCGCAGGAAACCGTAGAGGGAGATGGGTGCTTGTGTCGTCGTCATGAGGACGACGCTACGATCTCACATCCATGTGAGGTTCAAGTGCATGACGCGTGAGGTGTGCCACATGAAGATCGGCGAACTGGCCCGTGCGACAGGCGTGAGCGTGCGCCTGCTGCGCTACTACGAGGAACAGGGCCTGCTCGTCCCGTCCCGGACGGACGGCGGTCACCGGCACTACGCCGAGGGCGCGTTGACGACCGTCACGCGGATCCGGACACTACTGGCCGCGGGGCTCCCCACCCGGATCATCCGCGACCTCATGCCGTGCTTCCTCGGCGAGGGACCGGAGCTCGACACCTGCGTCCTGGAACACCTCCAGACGCACCTGTCCGAACTGGACACGCGCATCGCCGACCTGCAACAGGCGCGCACGTCGCTCCGCGGCCTCCTCGACACTTCGTCACGCGCCGCCCGCGCCGCCCGCGCCGAGGTGTCGCCCCGGTGAATTGCCCGGTCCCACAGGGGTACTTACGTGAGACGGCGACGGGGAGCGGACGGCCGTGGAGGGGACGGTCGTCCGCGCCGCAGCGGACACACCTGTGCCCCCGCCACAGGGCGGGGGCACGGGGCGAAGCGGACGACCGGCGGCGCCTGTCAGTCGATGCCCGGGAGGATGTGCGGCTCGGCGAGGTCGTCCTCGTAACCCGCCAGCCGGATGGGGGCCGCCTTGGCCCACGCCTCCAGGTTGCGGAGCTTGGGGGGCCTGCCGGCCCGCTCGCCGCCGCGTTCCGCCGGTCGCTTCTCGTGCTTCGTCAGTTCTGGTGTCACCGCGCACTCCTTTGGTGTCGCGTAACGGAAGGACAAGGGCAATTCGGTCGCGGTGGCGCCGGTATATGGCGGGACCGCAGCCGTGATTGCCGGCTTGTCCCCGGGGCGGCCGAGAGACGTTCGTGGATCTCTCGTGGCCACCCGCTCACCCCAGATTAACCAAATGAGCGCGCCCGCGCTCGATGGAATATCAAAACCGGGTAAATTCCGGACGACGGTGCCGGAGCGGACGCGGGCGTTCCGCGGGCCGAGCACGAGCACCGAGCACCGAGCACCGAGCACCGAGCACCGAGGCGTACTACCACTTGCCGGGCGCGTAGTCCTTCATGAAGACGCCGAACAGATCCTCGCCGGCCTGGCCGCGCACGATCGGGTCGTAGACGCGCGCCGCGCCGTCGACGAGGTCCAGAGGGGCGTGGAAGCCCTCCTCGGCCAGGCGCATCTTGTCGGGGTGCGGGCGCTCGTCGGTGATCCAGCCCGTGTCGACCGCGGTCATCAGGATGCGGTCCTTCTCGAACATCTCCTGCGCGCTGGTGCGCGTCAGCATGTTCAGGGCGGCCTTGGCCATGTTGGTGTGCGGGTGGCCCGCGCCCTTGTAGCCGCGGCCGAAGACGCCCTCCATGGCGGAGACGTTCACGACGTACGCGCGGCCGTCCTCGTGCGCCGCGGCGGCGGCGGCCATCGCGGAACGCAGGTGGCTGATGAGGATGAACGGCGCCGTCGAGTTGCACAGCTGGACTTCGAGCAGCTCGATCGGCCCGACCTCCTCGACGGTCTGGATCCAGCTGTTGGTGTCGTGCAGGTCGGGCACCAGGCCGCCCGCGTCGATCGCCGTACCTGCGGCGATGCGTTCCAGGGACGCCGAGCCCGTGACCAGCGCGAGGCCGGTGACGTCGTCGGCGGTCAGCGCGCCGCCCCCGGCGACCGGCAGCGCGGCCACGGCGCCGGAACCGAAGGTGCCGATCACCTCGGAGGCGGGCAGCTCACCGGCGGGCAGCGGGGCGGACTCGGCGGCGACCAGCTCGCTGTAGGCCTGCGGGGAACGGCGTACGGTCTGCGCGGCGTTGTTGATCAGTACGTCGAGGGGGCCCTCGGCGGCGACCGACTCGGCGAGGGCGACGACCTGGGCCGGGTCGCGCAGGTCGATGCCGACGATCTTCAGCCGGTGGATCCACTCGTCGCTGTCGGGCATGGCCTTGAAGCGACGGATCGCGTCGCTCGGGAAACGCGTGGTGATGGTGGTGTGCGCGCCGTCCCGCAGCAGCCGCAACGCGATGTACATGCCGATCTTGGCGCGGCCGCCGGTGAGCAGGGCGCGCTTGCCGGTCAGGTCGGTACGGGCGTCGCGGCGCGCGCGGTTCTCGGCGGCGCAGGCCTGGCAGAGCTGGTGGTAGAACGCGTCGACCTCGACGTACCGCGTCTTGCAGGTGTAGCAGGAGCGCGGGCGCTGGAGTATCCCCGCGATCTCTCCCTGCACCGAGGAGGAGGGCAGCACGCCCGCCGTCTCGTCGTCGATGCGGTCGGCGGAGCCGGTGGCGGTGGCCTCGGTGACCGCGCGGTCGTGGGCGGTCTTGGCGGCGCGGCGCTCCTGGCGGCGGCGCTGCTTGACCGTGCGGTAGATCCCGGCCGTCGCGCGGCGCACCGCGATCGCGTCGGGGTGGTCCACGTCCAGCTTGTCCAGCTCGTCGAGCACGCTGAGGCAGACGGCGAGGCGGTCCGGGTCGATGCCGGGGCCGTACGCGACGGTCCCCTCGTGGCTTTCGTCTGTCACCGTCATCGCCGCTGTCCTCGTGTCATTCGTGCCGCGGTCCGTCCGGTCGTCCGCGGAAGCTCTCAAAAGCGGAACTTTACGTAGCTCCAGGCCCCGCCACCAAACCCGTGCCCTCGCGCACACCGTCCTGTGTCCCGGCACACATCGCCACGAGGGTCTCGGTCTCGTCCCGCGCGCGCCACGCGAGGGCCCGCCTCCGCGTGAGAGACGGGCCCTGTGTGACGTGTGTGGCCCGGAAGCGAGCGACTCGGCCGGAAGCAGGCAGCTCCCCCGGAGTCGGAGCCGGGCGGCTCAGCGCGTGTCCGTCTCGCCGCCCGTGACGGCGATGACCTCGCCCACCGTGAAGCTGGAGTCGGCGTCGGAGGCCAGATAGACGTACGCGGGTGCGAGTTCCTCGGGCTGGGCCGGCCGCCCCAGCGGGGTCTCGCTGCCGACCTGGGACAGGCCGTCCCTCGGCATGTGCGGGTCGGCGGTGTTGAGGACCGTCCACACCGGGCCGGGCGCGACGACGTTCGCGCGAACGCCCTGCTTGGCCAGGTGCGGCGCGATCGACTTGGTGAACGTGATCAGCGCCGCCTTGGAAGCCGCGTAGTCGATCATGGTGGTGCTGCCCTTGAGGGCTTCCTCCGTGGCCGTGGCGATGATCGCGTCGCCGCCCTTGAGATGCGGCAGACAGGCCATGACCAGGTGGAAGTAGGCGTAGACGTTCGTCTTGAACGTCCGGTCCCAGTCCTCGGCCGTCAGCTGGTCGAGCTCCAGCTTGCTGTTCAGATAGGCGGCATTGTTCACCAGGATGTTCAGCTTGCCGAACTCGGCCACCGTGCGGGCCACGACGTCGCGGCAGAACTCGGCGTCGCGTACGTCGCCGGGCAGCAGGAGGCAGGCGCGGCCCGCGTTCTCGACGGCCTTGCGGGTCTCCTCCGCGTCCCGCTGCTCCTCGGGCAGGTGCACGATGGCGACGTCGGCGCCTTCGCGCGCGTAGAGCACGGCGACGGCCCTGCCGATGCCGGAGTCGCCGCCGGTGATCAGCGCGACCTTGTCGAGCAGCTTGCCCGCGGCCTTGTACTTCGCCGCCTCGTAGCGGGGCCGGGGCGTCATCTGGGCCTCGATGCCGGGCGGGTCGTGCTTCTCGCCGGGGAACGGAGGCGTCGGCTCTGACGTCACCTGCGGAGTGTCGTTCGGTTCGCCGGCGCGGGTGTCGTGCTGGCCCTGTGCCATGGGAAGGCCTCCTGCGGAAGTCGGGCATGGACGGCCGACCGCGTCGCGCACGACCGTCCAAGATCGTGACGCCCCGTCGGGTTCCCGCCGCCCCCGAGGACAAACAGGAGAAAACGCCACCGGACCGTGCGGGCGCAGTCATCGCCCGCTCACTCGACCCGCTGCCCCTTGCCCAGCGCGATCACCCCGCCCTTCGAGACCGTGTACAGCTCCTCGTCCCGTTCGGGGTTGACCCCGATGGTCGCGCCGGGCGGGACGTCGACGTTCTTGTCGAGGACGGCGCCGCGCACCACCGCGCCCCGCCCCACCCGTACGTTGTCGTGCAGCACCGCGCCCTGGACGACCGCCCCCTCCTCGATGGTCACGCCGGGCGAGAGGACGGAGCGGGTGACCTGGCCGCGGATGACGCAGCCGGGGCTCACGATCGACTCGCCCGCGATGCCGCCCGCGCAGAACTTGGCGGGCGGCAGTCCGCCGGAGTGCGTGTAGATCGGCCAGCGCCGGTTGTCCAGGTTGAAGACCGGGTGGTCGGAGATCAGGTCCATGTGGGCCTCGTAGTACGAGTCCAGGGTGCCGACGTCACGCCAGTAGCCGTGGTCGCGCGGGGTCTCGCCGGGCACGTGGTTGCCGTCGAAGTCGTACACCTGGGCCAGGCCGCGCTCGGTGAGCATGGGCAGGATCGAACCGCCCATGTCGTGCGCCGACTCGGCGTTCTCGGCGTCCTGCTGGAGGGTGTCGACGAGGGTCTTGGTGGTGAAGAGGTAGTTGCCCATCGAGGCGAAGACCTGGTTCGGGGCGTCCGGCAGGCCGGGCGGATCGGCGGGTTTCTCCAGGAAGCTCTCGACGCGCGTCCCGTCGCGCGCGGGCGTGATGACGCCGAACGACGACGCGTCGGCGCGCGGCACCCTGATCCCGGCGACGGTCACCGCGGCGCCGTTGTCGATGTGCTGCTGGAGCATCTGCCGCGGGTCCATGCGGTAGACGTGGTCGGCGCCGAACACCGCGATGTAGTCGGGCTGTTCGTCGTGGACGAGGTTGAGCGACTGGAGGATCGCGTCGGCGCTGCCCGAGTACCAGCGCGGGCCGAGGCGCTGCTGCGCGGGCACGGGTGTGACGTAGTTGCCGAGCAGGCTCGACATCCGCCAGGTCGTCGTCACATGCCGGTCCAGGGAGTGCGACTTGTACTGCGTCAGGACGCAGATGCGCAGGATGTCGCCGTTGACGAGGTTGGAGAGGACGAAGTCCACGAGGCGGTACGTCCCGCCGAACGTGACCGCAGGCTTGGCCCGGTCGGCGGTGAGCGGCATCATCCGCTTCCCCTCCCCGCCGGCGAGCACGATTCCGAGCACCGAAGGTCCACCGCGCATCCCAGCCTCCTACCTGTCGGCCATGCCATCCGGCTGTCTGTCGGCGTGCAGGATCTCCTCGTACACCTGGACCGTGTGCCGGGCGACCGCGTCCCAGCCGAACTCGTCGACGGTGCGCCGCCGTCCGGCCGCGCCCAGCGCCGCGGCCCGCCCGGGGTCGGTGGCCAGTTCGTTCATGACCAACCCGAGGTCACGCTCGAAGGCTTCGGGGTCCTTCGGCTCGTACGGGACGAGCAGTCCCGTCACGCCGTCCTGTACGACCTCCGGGATTCCGCCGACGCGCGAGGCGACGACCGCCGTGCCGCAGGCCATCGCCTCCAGGTTGACGATGCCCAGCGGCTCGTACACCGAAGGGCAGACGAACACGGCGGCGTGCGTGAGGAGTTGCACGATCTCGGGGCGCGGCAGCATCTCGGGTATCCACTGGACGCCCGCGCGGCCGCGGCTCAGCTCCTCGAAGAGCACGCGGAACTCGGCGTCGATCCGCGGGGTGTCGGGGGCTCCGGCGCACAGGACCAGCTGGACGCCAGGATCCAACCGCCGTGCCGCGCGCAGGAGATGGGGGACACCCTTCTGCCGGGTGATGCGCCCGACGAACAGGACGTAGGGGCGTCCGGGGTCGATGCCGAGGCGCTCCAGGACGTCCGTGGCGGGGTCGGGGTGGTACAGGCCGGTGTCGATGCCGTTGTGCACGACGTGGACCTTCGCCGGGTCGACGGCCGGATAGCAGGCGAGGATGTCCTCGCGCATCGCGCCGGACACCGCGATCAGCGCGTCGGCCGACTCGGCGGCCGTGCGCTCGGCCCAGCCCGACAGCGCGTAGCCGCCGCCCAGTTGCTCGGCCTTCCAGGGGCGCAGGGGTTCCAGGGAGTGCGCGGTCATCACGTGCGGGATGCCGTGCAGGAGCTTGCCGAGGTGGCCCGCGAGGTTCGCGTACCAGGTGTGGGAGTGGACGAGTTCGCGCCCGGTGAGCGCGGCGGCCATCACCAGGTCCACGGAGAAGGTGCGCAGCGCGTCGTTGGCGCCGTCGAGCGCGGGCCAGGGCCGGTGGCGCACCAGGCCGTCGGACGCGCCGTCGCCCCAGCAGTGCACGTCGAGGTCGACGAGAGGGCGTAACTCCCTTGCGAGGAACTCGACATGGACGCCCGCCCCGCCGTACACATCGGGCGGGTACTCCCGGGTGAGCAGTCCCACTCGCACGTAGAACCCTCCGTCGTCCGCCTGATGCCGGCCGCGCCCCCTCATGGTCACCCAGACGCGGCCCCGGGGGAAGAGCGCCGCGGCGGCCGTTCGAAGCAGCAGTCACCGCACACGCCGCCGCCGGGGCACCGGTAGTAGAGGCAGCAGCTGCGGCGCCGGAAGGCGGTGCCGTCGAGGGTTCCGCTGCCGCGCAGGTCAGGATGGTCGAAGAGCGCCGAGGCCAGGCCGAGCGCCCGCTCCCCCACGTCCTCGCGGCCCTGCCGCACCGCCCAGCCGTGCAGTTCCCGCGCGGCTCCCGCGAGCGCGGAGCCCGCGTTGCCCCACAGCAGCCCGGCCGAGATCCGGTACCGGGACCGCAACGCGTCGGCGAGCGGGGCGAGATGGCCGTGCTGCACGACCTCCCGTACGGTCCCGGCGTCGGCGGGCAGGGTGCGGGTGCCGCCGAGCCACAGGTCGTCGGGCGAGGTGCCGTCGGCGTCCCAGCACAGCAAGGCGGGGTCCAGGTCGGGCACCGCGCCGTACAGCGCCGCGGAGCCGAGCGCGACGGACCAGAGGCGGGCGGCGAGCCCCAACTGCGCCACGGACACCGCGATCCGCTCCTCGGGGGCGCCGAGCCGCCGCGCCACCTTCCCGACGCGGAAGGCCAGCGGGTCGGTGCCGGTCGGCGTGTCGTACACCTGTCCGAGGGGGACGGCGCCGCCGGGCGCGGGGGCCGGGCGCAGGGCGAAGAAACCGCCGACGCTCCGGAGTTCTGCCAGGTCGATGGGGGTGGTCACGAGAGCAGTACAGCAAGCCTCGCGCCGTCCGCGCCGCGCGGGGTCGCCCTCTCCGCACTTCCGGTCTCCTCCTCTGCCCGTAGGGGGCGCACGCCTTGGGGAGGACACGGGCGGGGCCGTACTCCATCGGCAGTAGGACCGATTGCCTGCTCAGGTACGACGACGCGGAGCGATCCACGCGGCATCGTTGTACCCATGGAAGCCGACCGTTCGCCTCGCCGGGACCACCGGACGCACCGCACGCCGAGGAGCACCCCATGAGTGCCCTCGCGCTGTCCGTGCTGCTCTCGCTCGTCTCCGCCGTGGCGTACGCCGGCGGGGCGATCCTTCAAGAGCGCGTGGCGGCGACCACGCCGGAGCAGCGGTACGCACCGCTGCGCCGCGGTGCCTGGTGGGCCGCGATCGCCCTGAACGGCCTGGGCGCGATCCTGCACGTCGTGGCGCTCGCCTACGGCCCGCTCAGCCTGGTCCAGCCGCTGGGCGCGCTGACCATCGTCTTCGCCCTGCCGATGGCCGCGATGTTCGTGCGCCGCCGGGCAGGGGCCACCGCCTGGCGCGGCGCGATCATGGCGACGGTGGGGCTCGCCGGGCTCCTCTCGCTCACGTCGGCGTCCGGCGCGCAGTCCCTGGACGGCGCCGAGCGCGTCGTACTGGCCCTGGCCACGGGCGGCGGCGTCCTCGCCCTGACGGTGGCGGCGCACGCGGTGCACCGGCACCCCGTGGTGCGCAGCGTGCTGCTCGCCTGCGCGGCCGGTGCCGCCTTCGGGATCGCCTCGGTCTTCACCAAGACGGTGGCGGTGGACTGGGAGGCGGGCACGACGCTCGTCCGGCAGCTGCCGAGCCTCGGCGTCATCGCCGTGCTGGCGGCGGCCGGGGTGCTGATCTCGCAGGCCTCGTACCGGGGCGCGGGCCTCGCGACGCCGCTCGCGACGGTGACGGTCTTGAACCCGGTGGTCGCGGCGGCGGTCGGCCTGACCCTCTTCGGAGAAACCTTCCGCTACGGCATCACGGGCACCGTGCTGGCGCTCGGCTGTGGTGTTGTCGCCACGGGGGGTCTGATCCTGCTGACCACGGAGCGGATCGCCCGGGAGACGCCGACGGCTTCTGAGGGCGGCGGGCGGCTGCCGTCGACACCGGCATCGGGGTCGAAGGTGCCGTCGGTCTTGGAGGTGGCGCCCGGGTCGAAGGTGCCGTGGGTCTCGGAGGTGGCGCCCGGGTCGAAGGTGCCGTCGGTCTCGGAGGTGGCGCCCGGGTCGAAGGTGCCGTCGGTCTTGGAGGTGGCGCCCGGGTCGAAGGTGCCGTCGGTCTTGGAGGTGGCGCCCGGGTCGAAGGTGCCGTCGGCAGGGTTGGCGTCACCGGTGCCTGCACCAGCGGCCCCGGTCGAGCCGCGGTTCAGGCCCGAGGTGCTTCCCGCCGTGCCGTCCCAGTTCATTCCGGCGCCGGGACACCGCCTCGCGTCCCACCGGCGCCCGCGGCGCAGGGAACGCGTCGGGTCCTGAGCGGCTTCCCCGCGGCCGGACGCCGAGCGCCGGACCCCGACCGCCGGACGCCGACCGCCTCAGATGCGTACGCCTCGGGCCCGCAGGTAGGCGAGCGGATCGATGTCGGCACCGAAGCCGGGCCCCGTGCGCACCTCGAAGTGCAGATGCGGGCCCGTGCTGTTGCCGGTGGACCCCGACCGTCCGATGCGCTGGCCCGCGCCGACCTTCTGCCCGGCCTTCACCGAGAGGGCCGACAGATGTCCGTACTGGCTGTACTTGCCGTCGGTGTGCCGTATGACGACCTGGTAGCCGTAGCTGCCGCCCCATCCCGCGGACACGACCTGCCCGGCGGTGACGGCCTTCACGGACGTACCGGTGGGCACGGCGAAGTCGACGCCGGTGTGATAGCCCTTCGACCAGGAGCCGCCCGCCGCGCGGTAGGGCGTGCTGGGGGACGCGGCGACCGGGGCGGAGGCGGCGGACGAGGTGGTGGGCCTGGCCTGTTCGGTGGGCGAAGAGGAGGCTTCGGAGGGGCGCGGCTTCTCCCGCGTCCTCGCGGCGGCCTTCTTCTCGGCAGCTTTCCGCTCGGCAGCTTTCCGCTCGGCGGCTTTCCGCTCGGCGGCCTTCTTCTCTGCGGCCTTCTGTCGCGCTCGGTCCTCGGCGCGGTCCCCGGCGCGCTCCTTCGCGCGCTCCTTGGCCCGGTTCTCGGCCCTGTCCTCGACGCGCCGATCGGCCTTGTCCGTGCCGTCGGGGACGCGCCGGCCCTGACCGTGCAAGGAGAGCCGCTGCCCCGGCGTGATCAGGTCGGGGTCGGCGCCGACGACCCGCCGGTTGGCTTCGTACAACCGCTGCCAACCGCCTCGGACCCGGCGCTCGTCGGCGATCCCGGAGAGCGTGTCGCCACGCACCACGGTGTACATCTCGGCGGTGCCCGCGGTGGACTGCGGGGTCACCTCCGGCTTGACGTCCTTCACGTCGCGCTTGGGCGTCGTCGGCTTGCTCGGGGCGCGGGCCGGGGCGATGTCGGGAGAGCCGCCACCCTTGGTGAGGCCCGCCTTCCCGGAGCACACCGGCCAGGCACCGGGCCCCTGCGCGTCGAGGACCTTCTCGGCCACGGCGATCTGCTGGTCCTTGGTCGCGCGGTCGGCACGCGACGCGTAGGCCGTACCGCCGTACGCCTCCCAGGTGGACTGCTTGAACTGGAGGCCGCCGAAGTAGCCGTTGCCGGTGTTGATGCTCCAGTTGTTGCCGGACTCGCAGGCCGCCACCTTGTTCCAGGTGCCGACGTCGGCGGCACCGGCGTCGCCCGCCATGGTCAGCGGGAGCGCCATACCCGCGCCGCCCGCGGTCACCGTGAGCGACGCGCGGTTGATGCGGTTCGGCTGATACCTGCGGTGCCGACCCCGTACGGCCATGGCGAGCCCCCTCGGACACACGTCATCACGGATTGCACACATAGGACACACGACAAGCCCGCAAGCTAGCCGGTCGAACCAATCCCTGACAAGGGCCGCTCCAGGAGGGGACGTTGACGCATTCACCCCTTCAAGTACGCGCCCAGCCACCGTAGTTGGACTCCTTGCTGGTAGGGCCCGCCTCCCTCGTGATCGTTGAAGGAGTACACCTCCATCGCACGCTCGCTGCCCGCATACGCGTTGAAGGCGGCGAACACGGTCGAGGGCGGGCACGTCTGGTCCTCCAGAGCGACGGAGAAGAGGCCGGGCGCCCGCCCGCGACCGGCGAAGTGCACGCAGTCGAAATAGGAAAGCGTCTGAAACACACGCTCCTGGCCACCCCGCCGGGCCTTCAAATACAGCCCGATCTCGTTGTACGGCAGCCGGTCGGTGAGGGCCGTGGCGCGCGGGAAGTCGCACAGGAACGGCAGGTCGGGTGCGATGGCGGCCAGGTCAGGCACGAGACCGCCGACGGCGAGGGCGAGGCCGCCGCCCTGGCTGACACCGAGCGCGGCGACCCGCGAGGGGTTGACGAGAGGGTGGGCGCGGACGGCCTCCACGGCGCGGACCGCGTCGACGTACAGCCGGCGGTAGTAGTACTCGTGGGGGTCCTCGATGCCGCGCGTCATGTATCCGGGGTACGCGGGCCCGCTGCCCACGGGGTCCGGGGTGTCGCCCTGAGCCCATCCTCCGCTGCCCTGCCCGCGGGTGTCCATGACGAAGTGCGCGTACCCGGCGGTGGCCCACAGCAGATGCATGTGCGGCAGGCCGCGGCCGCCGCCGTACCCGATGTACTCGACGACGGCGGGCAGCGGTCCCTTCGCGCCGGCGGGCAGAACCAGCCAGCCCTTCACGGGGTGCCCGCCGAACCCGGCGTACGTGACGTCGAAGACCCGCACGCCCTCCAACGGCAGCTCCACCGCCTCGAACCGCGCGTCCAGGTCGTGCTGCCGGGCTTCCAGCAGCGTCTTCTCCCAGAAGGTGTCGAAGTCCTCGGGCTCGGGCAACTCGGGGCGGTAGCGGCGCAGTTCGTCGAGGCGCAGGTCGAACTGAGGCACGGGCGGCTCCTCCTCGGCACGCGGCGCGGGAGCCTCACGCTATGCCAGTCGGGCCGAGCCGGGCAGTGCCGGCGGCGTGCCGCGGGGGCGGGACTCGCCGGTCCCGCCCCTGTGGGCGTGCGCCTACGTCAGGTGTGGGCGTGCGCGTACGTCAGCGCAGCGGCCCCGGCTGAGGTTCCGGTGGCACCGGGTCGGGTCCCGGCGGGGTGGGGATCGGGGACGGCGAGGGCTCCGGTGCGGGCCGGGGCTCCGGCCGGGGCACGGGGTCCGGCTCCGGGAAGGGCCTGTCCGGCCCCGGAGCCGGCGGCCCCGGCGGTACGGGATCAGGGAACGGATGGGTCATTGCGCTCCTCCAGCCAGTGGTACGTCGGCTTCTCCCCCGCCTACCCGACACCCCCGGCCCCAAGCCTGACACCATTCCCCGCCGGTCGCCCGGCCGACGGGTCAGGCGTGCGAGGGCTCCGGGGGGCCGGTGGGGCCGGTGGGGCCTTGCCGAGAGCATCGACGGTGCGGCACCGTCACCGGACCACACCGCCCAGCTCCGCCACCGACGCCGCCTCACCACCTCCGTCCGCAACGACGGCCGCAGCCGCCGCGAGCCCCACCCGGGGGCTCGCGAACACCGGCACCGAACCGGCGGGGACGAGCTCCGACGCCGCCGCCATGGAGGCCTGCGCCAGCACGACCGCGTCGGCGTCCCGCACACCGGAGATCGCCTCCGCCACGGCCTCCGCGTATCCCTGCGCATCCCCGGCCCGGAACCGCGCCCACGCCCCGTCGACCACGACGGCCCGCACCACGACCTCGCGCCCGGCCGCGCGCGCCTCCTCCTCGACCAGCGCCACGGTCGGCTCCAGAGTCGACTCGACGGTGGCCAGGACGACGACACGCGACCCGGCGGAGACCGCCGCGGCCGCCATGGGCCTGTCGACCCGCAGGACGGGAACGCCCACCTGCGCGCCGAGTGCCTCGGCGACCGCCCCGATGCTGGAGCAGGTGCACAGAACGGCCTCCGCGCCCTCGCCCAGGGCCCTCACCAGGGCGTCGCGCACCGCGGGAGCGACTGCCTCCGGCCCCTCCCGCCCGGCCCGCTCCAACAGGGATTCCGCGACGTGGTGCCGCAGCGCGAGCCCCGGGTGGTGGGCGTCCCGCAGGCCGTCGAAGACCGGCACATGCGCGGACGACGTATGCAGCAGCCCCAGCGTCACCACGCCGACGGGTCCGTGCGGACCTTGTCCAGCGCGGCCCGCATCAACGCGCCGGAGGCCGCGGGGGCCTGCTCAGGGTGACGCTCGGCCCACTTCACGACGTACGAGCACAGCGGCGCGACCGAGGCACCCTCCCGTCCGGCGATGGCGTACAGCTCCGCGGTGAGCTTCCCCGCGACGCCCTGGCCCTCGCGGGCGGACGCCACTTCCGTGTGCACGGGCACGAGCGCGGTCTCCGCCGCACCGCCGGGCACTTCGTCGGACTCGGTGCCGGGCACGTCCAGCGTGAAGTACGCGATGTGCCCGACGACCTCACCCCCGTCGACCGCTTCGAGCACTCCTCGGGCCCGATCGTCACGGATCTCCACGCTCATCGACTCTCCTCGCGGTAGACGCCGGCCGGGAACGCGGGGCGGGAACGGCGCGGGGCGCGAGCCCGCTCAGACGCTCAGCGGACTCCGCGACGTCTGCGGGTCCCCCGGCACGGCCTCGGCGGGATCATCCCCGAGGGCCACCATCCGATTGGCCTCGTCGACGTGCACGACCCGCGGCCGCAGCGCCCGCGCCTCGGCGTCCTCGACCTGGGCATAGCTGATAATGATCACTTTATCGCCGGGGTGGACCAAGTGCGCGGCCGCACCGTTGATCCCGATGACACCGCTCCCCCGCCGCCCCTCGATGGTGTACGTCTCCAGGCGGGCGCCATTGGTGACGTCCACGATGTGAACGAGCTCACCGGGCAGCAGATCGGCGGCATCGAGCAGGTCCGCGTCGATGGTGACGGATCCCACGTAGTGCAGGTCGGCCTGGGTCACCGTGGCGCGATGAATCTTGGACTTGAACATGGTGCGCAGCATTGAGGCACTCCTGGACTTAAGGCTCCCTGCCTGCGATTTTGCAGGTCAAGGGCGGTTTGCCTACCGTACAACGAGTCGTATGCCCGGGCAGCATTCCCGAGGTTTGACCCGGCGGGCCTGCCCGATGAGTACATGCGGGAGCCCTCGCCGTCATTGAATCCGTGGCCGATGCCCCGGACGGGTGCCCGGTCGAGAGAGGGCCGCGGCGTTCAAGGCATCGATCCGGGTGACCGTCGGGGGCGCCCGGGCCGAAGGTCGCCCTGTCGGTCACAGCACCTGCTGTGTGGTGCGGTGGGCCAGACGGGGAGGCCGGAGCGGGGCAGCGGCGGTGTGACGTGTCAGAGGCTCGGGTCGTGGTGGGTCGGGTGGCCGTCGAGGACGGTGAGGAGGACGGGGAGGTCGGCCAGGTCGGTGGCGGGGGTGGTGAGCGGGTTCTCGGCGAGGACGGTCAGGTCGGCGCGTTGGCCGACGGCGAGGCGGCCGGCCTGGCCTTCTTCGCCCGCTGCGTGGGCGGGGTTGACGGTCATGGCCTGGAGGGGGAACACCGGGCCCGCCTTCCACCGCGCCGGTGACCGGCCGGGCGACGCCGTCGCCGAGTGGAACACACGCCTGACCCAGCTCACCGGCGCGGCCCGCGCCGTGGTCGCCCAGCGCTACCACCGCCCGCCTGCCCGGACCTTGGCGACCGGCATGTCCAACGGCGGCTACCTGGTGCGCTGGCAGTTGGAGAACCATCCCGAGCTGTACGACGGCGGGGTGGACTGGGAGGGCACCTTGTGGCACGCGGACGGGCCGAACCCGCTCGCGTTCCTGCCGCCCGCGCTGCGCCACTACCCCGCGTACGAGGCAGGCGGACCCGGCGTCGAACGGGCGCGCAGGGCGATGCACGCCGCCGGGTATCTGGCCGGGTCGGAGTTCCTGTGGTCGTACCACCACAAGGTGTACTGGGATCTCACCCAGCGCATCCACCGCGAGGAGCTGGACCCCGGCGTCGACGGACCGAGGGAAGCCGGCACTCCGTACTGCGCCCCGGGAAGCACGGCCTGCGACGCGGATTACGACTACGCCTCACGGCCCCCCGAAGTCCGCCGGGCCGTGGAGCGGATCGCCCTGACCGGCCGCATCGGCAAACCCCTGATCACTGTCCACGGCACGCTGGACGTACTGCTGCCCATCGGCCAGGACTCCGACGTGTACGCCCGGATGGTGCACCGGGCGGGCCGCGGCGCGCTGCACCGCTACTACCGCGTCGAGGACGGCACCCACACCGACTCCCTGGTGGACACCTTCCCCGACCGGCTGCGGCCGCTCGTCCCCTGCCACCGCTCGGCGTTCATCGCCCTGGAGGGGTGGCTGGCCCGCTCCCACGTGCCGCCGGCCAGTCGCCCCGTGCCGCGTCCGCCCACCGCCGACGCGGCCACGCTCCTGACGACCTGTCCGCTCGGGCGCTTCGGGTGCTTCGGACGCTTCGGACGCTTCAGGCGCTTCAGGCGCTTCAGGCGCTTCGGGGGCTTCGGACGCTTCAGGCGCTTCGGGCGCTGACGCGCCACGGCCCGCCGGGCGTGGGCGACTCCGCCACCCGCGAGCGGGTCATTGTGGTGGTCGTCCCCATAGGAGAGTCGGCGCGGTGTCCCTACTGTTTCCGGCCATGACCAGCGAATTCACCTCCCCGCACACGCCGAGGCCGGCCGCCTCGCCCCGCTCGGCCGCGCACGGCGTGGACCTGGCGGGCCGCGCCGCACTGGTGACCGGCGGCGGCAGCGGCATCGGCCTCGCGTGCGCCGCCGCCCTCGCGGCGGCCGGCGCCGAGGTCCACGTGGTCGACCTGGACGCCGAGAAGGCCGTGGCGGTCGCCGAAGCCATCGGCGGGAAGGCACATGTCGCCGACCTGGCCGACCCCGCCGTGATCGACACCCTGCCCGAGGACGTCGACATCCTCGTCAACAACGCCGGACTCCAGCACGTCGCCCCGCTCCCCGAGTTCCCGCCGGAGCGCTTCGCCCTCATGCAGCAGGTGATGGTCACCGCCCCGTTCCTGCTGATCCGCCGCGCGCTGCCGCACATGTACGCCGGCGGCTGGGGCCGGGTGGTCAACATCTCCAGCGTCCACGGACTGCGGGCCAGCGCGTACAAATCCGCGTATGTCACGGCCAAGCACGCCCTGGAGGGCCTGAGCAAGGTCACGGCCGTCGAGGGCGCCCCGCACGGCGTGACCAGCAACTGCGTGAGCCCCGGCTACGTCCGCACCCCTCTGGTCGAGAGCCAGATCCACGATCAGGCCGCGGTCCACGGCATCAGCGCCGGCGACGTCCTCTCCGACGTCCTGCTCTCCCGCGCCCCGGTCAAGCGGCTCCTGGAAGCCGAGGAGGTCGCCGCCGCCGCCCTGTGGCTGTGCGGTCCGCACACCAGCTACATCACCGGCACCTCCCTGCCTCTGGACGGCGGCTGGGGGGCGAACTGAGCCCCCGCCGTTCGCTCCCTTTCCGCCGTTCCCTTCCGCCCCCCGTCCCTCCCCGTACACGAAACTGGTGACACATGTCCGACGCACCGGCCACCGCTCCCGGCCGCTCCACCGGGATCGCCCGCATCGTCAGCGCGAGCCTCATCGGCACCACCATTGAGTGGTACGACTTCTTCCTCTACGGCTCCGCCGCCGCCCTGGTGTTCAACACCCTCTTCTTCCCCACCGCCGACCCGCTCGTGGGCACCCTGATCGCCTTCATCACGTATGCGATCGGATTCGCCGCGAGGCCCCTGGGCGGTGTGGTCTTCGGGCACTTCGGCGACAAGATCGGCCGTAAGAAGCTGCTCGTCATCAGCCTGCTCCTGATGGGCGGTGCCACCTTCGCCATGGGGCTGCTGCCCACGTACGAAACGCTCGGCGTGGGCGCGCCGATCCTGCTGACCGTGCTGCGTCTCGTCCAAGGCTTCGCGCTGGGCGGCGAATGGGGCGGCGCGGTGCTCATCGTCTCCGAGCACGGCGGCGACAAGCAGCGTGGCTTCTGGGCGTCGTGGCCGCAGGCCGGGGCCCCGGGCGGCAACCTCCTGGCCACCGGTGTCCTCGCGCTGCTCGCCGCCGTCCAGTCGGAGGAGGCGTTCATGGCGTGGGGCTGGCGCATCCCGTTCCTGCTCTCCGGTGTCCTGGTGCTGCTCGGCCTGTGGATCCGCGTCTCCGTCTCCGAGTCGCCCGTCTTCCTCGCCGCCCAGGCCAAGGCCCAAGCCGACGCCGCCCGCGGTGTCAAGGAGGAGGCCCCGGTGATCGAGGTGTTCCGGCGCAGCTGGCGGGAGGTGCTCACCGCCATCGGCACCCGGTTCGGCGAGAACATCTCCTACTACGTCCTCACCGCCTTCCTCCTCGTCTACGTCACCAACCACCTCGAACTGCCCAAGAGCACGGCGCTGAACGCCGTACTGATCGCCTCGGCGGTCCACTTCGTCACCATCCCCCTGTGGGGCGCGCTCTCCGACCGCGTCGGCCGCAGGCCGGTCACCTTGATCGGCTCGGTCGGCATGGCGCTGTGGGCCTTCGCCTTCTTCACCCTGCTCGACTCCAAGTCGTTCGCCGTGATCACCCTCGCGGTGACGGTCGGCCTGCTGCTGCACGGCGCGATGTACGGCCCGCAAGCCGCCTTCATCTCGGAGATGTTCGACACCAAGGTCCGCTACTCCGGCGCGTCGATGGGCTCCCAGCTCGCCTCGATCGTCGCCGGCGCGCTGGCACCGATCATCGCGGTCGAACTCCTCAAGGAGTACGACTCCTCCACCCCCGTCGCCCTGTACCTCTGCCTGGCCGCGCTCGTCACCACCGTCACCGTCGCCCTCGCCAGGGAGACCCGCGGCCGGGACCTCACCGCCACCCTGGCCGCCGAATCCCCCGACCGGCCGCGCCAGCCCGAGCCGGAGGCCGTCGGCACGGACACCGCTTGAGCCGACGTACCCGTGTCCGGTTCACCCGCCCGTCGGCCGACGCGACCAGCGGGCTGCTCCCGCCGGTGGAGCGGTCCCTCCTGGGGGGCGCGCCACGCCGTCACCCGCCGCCTCCGCCGTACTCCGTGCAGGCGTCGACGAGCCAGGCGGCCAGGTAGGGCGCGAACGAGGAGCGGACCAGCAGCCAGACACGACAGGCGGCTTCACCCCGCACCACCAGCGTGACCGGGGCCTGCGCCAGCAGCGTGTTCAGGCTTGAGCCGACGGGCGTGACCCGCGCGTCCAGGTCGATGGCGCAGCCCTGGGCCAGCACCGTGCGCACCAGCGGCCCGGACAGCGCCAGCGTGGTGCGCTGCGCCGAGACGTCGGTGACGGTGGCGAACTCCTCGCCGACGGCCCACCGCAGCCGGGCGAGGAGGTCGTGCCGCGCGCCGTCGGGAGCGACCAGCAGCCATTCGTCCGGGCCCATCCACAACACTGTGACGTCGCCGGACAGCTCGGCGCTCACGGGGCCCGGCAGGGGGGTGTCCAGGACCGCCTCGACGGCCTGCGCCGCGGGGCTGCCGGGCTGTGCCCGCAGGGTGAGATGGGTCAGGAAGGGCAGTTCCCTCACACGTATTCCGGTGGGCAGGAGCGTCAGGCGGTGCTGCCAGGCGGCGAGCGGGCCGAAGCGAGCGGGTGAGGTGGGCGAGGCGGGCGTGTCAACCGTCACGGCGGGTTCCCTCCTTGTCGAAGAGCACGGGGTCGGTGACGGTCACCGGGACGGTGCGGCCGTCCAGCGGGACGTAGAGCGTTTCGCCGATGCGTTCGGTTCCGGCACGCACCAGGGCCAGTGCGAACGTCCGCCCCAAGGCGTCGCTGCGGTAGCTGGAGGTGACGTGGCCGAGCATGGGGACCGGCGGCTCCGGGAGACGGCTGGTGGCGATGATCTGGGCGCCTTCGGGCAGCAGGACCCCCTCGTCGGCCGGGAGCAGGCCCACCAGTTGCTTGCGGTCGCCGCGCTGGTTCTCCTCGCGGGAGAAGGACCGCTTGCCGATGAAGTCCGGCTTCTTCCTGGACACGGCCCATGACATTCCGAGGTCCTGCGGGGTGACGGTGCCGTCGGTGTCCTGCCCGATGATCGGGTACGCCTTCTCCGCGCGCAGCACGTGCATCGTCTCGGTGCCGTACGGGGTGATGCCGAAGGGACTGCCCGCCTCGTACAGGGCCTGCCATACGGTGATGCCGTACCAGGAGGGGACGTTGATCTCGTAGGCGAGTTCACCGGAGAAGCTGATGCGGCACACGCGCGCCGGGACGCCGGCGACCTCTGTGTCGCGCCAGGCCATGAACGGGAAGGCGTCGTTGTCGACGTCCAGGCCGGGAGCGACCAGGGCCAGCACGTCGCGGGAGCGGGGGCCGACCAGGGGGACGGTCGCCCAGTGCTCGGTGACGGAGGTGAGGTGGACGCGCAGGTGGGGCCACTCCGTCTGGAGCCACTCCTCCATCCACTCCAGGACCTTGGCGGCGTTGCCGGTGGTCGTGGTCAGGACGAATTCCTGCTCGGCGACGCGGATCACGGTGCCGTCGTCGAGCACCATGCCGTCGACGCCGCACAGCACGCCGTACCGGATACGGCCGACCTTGAGGGTGCTCATCATGTTCGTGTAGAGCCGGTCAAGGAGTACGCCGGCGTCCGGGCCCTGAACGTTGATCTTGCCGAGGGTGGAGCCGTCCATCATGGCGACGCCCGTGCGGGCGGCCCGGCACTCGCGCGGCACCGCCTCCTCCATCGTCTCGCCCGCCCGCGGGTAGTACCAGGGGCGCTTCCACTGGCCGACGTCCTCGAACAGGGCGCCGTGCTCGACATGCCAGGGGTGCAGCGCGGTGGCGCGTACCGGGTCGAACAGTTCACCGCGGTCGCGGCCCGCGAGGGCGGCGAAGGCCACCGGCACGGCGGGCGGACGCGGGCCCGGTGTGCCGAGGTCGGCGACGTCCACCCCGAGCGCCCCGGCGGCGATGCCCGACGTCATCACCCCCGACGTGCGGCCCTGGTCGTGGGCGGTACCGATCGTGGTGTAGCGCTTGATGTGTTCCACCGAGCGCAGGCCCGCCCCGATCGCCCGCAGCACGTCGGAAACCAGGGCATCGCGCTGGAGGTCGACGAACTGGTGGGAACCGTCCCGTTCGTCCCGCGGGCTCGGGACCTGCCACAGCACCCGGCCCGGCGTCCCCTTCGGCAGCGGGCCGGGGCTCGGCAGAGTGATCGTCCGGCCGGTCCTGCCGAGGGCCGCCAGGGCCTGCCCGGCGGCGTCGGCGCCGTCGGCGAGACAGCCGGCCAGGGTGAAAGTGCCGCTCGCCGACCCCGCCGTACGGACGCTGTCCAGCGCTTGCCCGGGTACGAAGGCTCCGTTCCCGGCGTGGTAGCGCAGGGGGCCGCGGGCCTGGCTGAACAGGGACACCACGGGGTTCCAGCCGCCGGAGACCAGCAGCAGGTCGCAGTCGATGCCCCGCCGCTCGCCGGGACGGCCCTGGCCGAAGGGCGCGACGTGGGCGCGGGAGACGCGCTCGATGCCGCTGGTTCCGGTGACGACGTGCCCCGCGCGTATCTTGATGTCCCGTTCGTCGCACGCGGTGCGCCAGTGCGTCGGTACGTCCTCGCGGGCGTCGATCAACGCGGCGATCCGCACGCCCGCGTCGGCGAGTTCGAGCGCCGCCGGGTAGGCGCTGTCGTTCGTGGTGAAGACGACGGCCCGCTGTCCGGGCAGTACGCCGAAGCGGTTGAGGTAGGTGCGCGCCGAGCCGGCCAGCATGATGCCGGGGCGGTCGTTGTCGTCGAAGGCGACCGGACGTTCGTGGGCGCCGGTGGCGTACACGACCTGGCGGGCGCGGATGCGCCAGATCCGCTGCCGCGAGACGTGGGCGGGCGCCGCCGCGCCGAGGTGGTCGGTGCGCTTCTCCAGCGCCAGGACGAGTCCGTCGTCGTAGTGGCCGAACGCTGTGGTGCGTGGAAGGACCTGTACGTCGGCGCGGGCGTCGAGTTCCGCGACGACCTCGTCGGCCCACTCGGTCGCGGGCCTGCCGTCGAGCAGTTCCTGAGTGCCGAGCAACGTCCCCCCGGGCCGCGGGAGTTCGTCGACGAGGATGACGCGGGCACCGGACCGGGCGGCAGTCAGCGTGGCGGTGAGTCCGGCCGGGCCGGCGCCGACGACCAGGACGTCGCAGTGGGCGTGCAGGGTGTCGTACCGGGCCGGGTCGGGGCGGCCGCTGAGGCGGCCCCGGCCGGACAGGCCCCGGGCGACCAGGCCGTCGTACAGCTCCACGGTGGTGGCCGTGAGCATGGGCTCGGGGAAGGGGGCCTCGATCTGCACGAGCGCGTTGGGCTCTTCGGTTCCGGCGGCCAGCACACCGCGTGGCCGTCCGTACTTGATGCTGCTGGCCACGTGGTGCACGCCGTTGGCGAGCAGGGCGGAGGCGAGGGTGTCGCCGGGGTGCCCGGTGTAGGCGGTGCCGTCGAAGACGAAGGAGAGCGTGGTGGTGCGGTCGATGTGACCGTGGCCGTGGGCGCGGAACGGGGTGTTCATCAGCTGGTCTCCGTGCGAGGTCGCCGGTCGCGGATGTCGTACACCGCGAGGAACTCGTGGGTGGCGGTGTCGCGTACGGCGTTGAACCAGCGTCGGCAGCCGGCCGCGTGCACCCAGCGCTCGGCGAACGGCCCCTTGGGGTTGTCGCGGAAGAAGACGTACTGGGCCCACTGCTCGTCGTCGAGTGCGTGCGGGTCGTCGGGGTAGGCGACGTGGGCCTGCCCGCCGTAGTGGAATTCGGTCTCCTCGCGCTCGCCGCACCAGGGGCAGGCTATGAGCTGCATGGGTGTCTCCTTGGCCGGGACGGGCGTTCAGTGGGCGACGGCGGCGGCGCCGTGCTCGTCGACCAGGGCGCCGGTGGTGAAGCGGTCGAGGGTGAAGGGCGCGTTGTAGGGGTGGGGTTCGCCGGTGGCGATGGTGTGCGCGTAACACCAGCCGACGCCCGGCGTGGCCTTGAAACCGCCCGTTCCCCAGCCGCAGTTGAGGTAGAGGTTCTCGACGGGGGTGAGTCCGACGATGGGCGAGGCGTCCGGGGTGACGTCGACGATGCCGGCCCAGGTGCGCAGCATGTGGGCGCGGGCGAAGACGGGGAAGAGCTCCAGCGCCGCGGCCATCTGGCGTTCGAGGATGTGGAAGGCGCCGCGCTGCCCGTAGCCGTTGTAGCTGTCGATGCCCGCGCCCATGACGAGCTCGCCCTTGTGGGCCTGGGAGACGTATACGTGTACGGCGTTCGACATCACCACGGTCGGGTGCGCCGGTTCGAGGAGTTCCGAGACCAGCGCCTGCAGCGGGTGGCTCCGCAGGGGCAGTCGCAGGCCCGCCATGGCGGCGAGTACGGAGGAGTGTCCCGCGGCGGCGAGGGCGACCTTTCCGGCGGCGATACGGCCGCGGGTGGTGCGCACCCCGGTCACGCGCCCGCCCCGGATGTCGAGTCCGGTGACCTCGCAGTCCTGGATCAGGTCGATTCCGTACGCGTCGGCCCTGCGGGCGAACCCCCAGGCCACGTAGTCGTGCTTGGCGATGCCCGCGCGGGGCTGGTAGGTGGCGCCGAGCACCGGATGGCGCACGTCGGGCGAGGTGTTGACGATGGGGCAGACCTCGGCGACCTCGGCGGGCTCCAGCCACTCGGCGTCGATGCCGTTGAGCTGGTTGGCGTGGACGCGGCGCTTGCTGTCGCGGATGTCCTGCGGGCCGTGGGCGAGGTTGAGGACGCCGCGTTGGCTGAAGAGGACGGGGTGGCCGAGGTCCTCTTCGAGGGTCTCCCACAGTTTCAGCGCGTGCTCGTAGATGCCTGAGCTCTCGTCCCACAGGTAGTTGGAGCGGATGATGGTGGTGTTGCGGGCCATGTTGCCGCCCGCGAGCCAGCCCTTCTCCAGGACCGCGATGTCGGTGATGCCGTGGTTCTTGGCCAGGTAGTAGGCGGTGGCCAGGCCGTGCCCGCCGCCGCCGACGATGACGACGTCGTAGGACGGCTTGGGGTCGGGGTCGCGCCACAGGAAGTCGGGATGGTCGGGCAGGACGTCGCCGGACGTGGCGGGAGCGTTGTCGTACGGGTGCATACCTGCGTCCTCCGGACCGGAGTCTGATAGACGACTGATATATCAATGTTCTGTCGCGATACGCTAGGAGGGCGGATCGGGCCGCGTCAAGGGAGGGAAGTGCGGTGACTTCTTCGGCCTCTGCCGGCCGGGACTCTGCCGGTAAGGACTCAGCCGGTCAGGGAGGTGGAACGCTGGCCGACCAGGCCTACCGCTCTGTCGCGGACCGTCTCGTGACCCTTCAGATCCGCCCTGGAGAGCCCCTCAACGACGACCGCATCGCCGCAGAGCTCGGCTTCGGGCGCACGCCGGTCCGCGAGGCGCTCAAGAGGCTGGAGCACGAACGCCTCGTCGTCTCCTACCCCCGGCGGGGAACGTTCGCCACCGAGGTGCAGATCGCCGATCTCCGTCACCTCTCGGAAGTACGTCTCCAACTGGAGCCCCTCGCCGCGGCGCTGGCCGCCGAGCGGGCCGGTGAGGGTGACCGCGCCGGGCTCAACCGGTTGCTGGAGCGACTCGCGAAGTCGTCCGACGGTGAGGGCGGGGGCGGGGGTGACCTGATCCGGCTGGACATGACCCTGCACCGGGCGATCTATGCCGCGACCCGCAATCCGTACCTCCAGGACACGTTGATCAGATACGACAACCTGGCGACGCGGATCTGGTGCCTCTTCCTCGACCGGCTGCCGGGGCTGGCGGGGCACGTGCACGAGCACGGACCGCTGCTGCGCGCCGTCATCGATCGCGACGCGGAGAAGGCCAGGGCTCTCGCGGCGAGCCACGTGGAGGGGTTCGAGGCGGCGATCCGCAGCGTCATCTGACGTCATGCGTGGTCGTGCGACTGCAAGGTGTCGAAATCCTCGGTACCAGTAAGACGCGGGCAGGTCCGTGTGGATGATGTCGCTGGCGGGCCGAGCGTGGACATGGCCGGTCAAGGAGGCGCTGGAGCGAGCATGACCGTCGTGGATGAACCGAGCGATGAGAAAGCGGCCGAGGCCATGGCGGCGGCCGGGACCTCAATGCCGCCACGGCCGAGTTCGTCGCCCTCGCGGCCGAGTCGGCCGACTGGGACGACGCCCCTGGCAGCCACGCCATGATCGCCGGGGAGACGGCCGTACTCCTCGGCGAGTCCGGCGAGTTCGGCCGCGCCCGCGAGGTCGCGAACGGGCGCTCGCCGCGCACGCGCGAGGCCCGCGCCACGAGAGGCTCAGCAACTGCCTGCGCGAACTCGCCCGCCTCCAGGCCCAGCGGCAGGGCCCCGACGGCCTGGCCGACGCCCGCGCCTTCCTCGCCGACGCCGCCCGGATCGCCGACGAGGCCCGCGCCGCCGGCTTCCAGGCCCAGGGCCGCTCCCTCACTATGGCCCTGGCCTACGAACACGGGCGGATCAACGCCTGCACCGGCGAGTGGGCCGGGTGTGTCCGTCTCGCCGGCGCGGTGGAGGGCCTCTGCACGGAGCGCCCCGCCCGCGCACTCATCCGCCTCGGCACGGCGGTCTCCCGCCGAGCAACGAGGACGGCGCTGAGCTCACGGCACCCGAACGCCCCCCTGCTGTTGGCAGGGGGGCGCGGCTGTGGGTTTGCTGGACGACGAGGTAAGCGCGTCGTATCGCCGCAGTCGTTCTCGCATGACGCCACCGGCCCGGGGAACCCGCGCACCGGAACCTCTTGGTCCACATACCTGCATCACCAGCCGGCGCGAGGAGAGAGTCATGCGGGCACTGACGTGGCACGGCAGGCGCGACGTACGGGTCGAGACCGTACCGGATCCCGTGCTGAAGGAACCGACCGACATCGTCATCCGCGTCACCTCCACCGGTATCTGCGGATCTGACCTGCACCTGTACGAGGTGATGGGCCCCTATCTGGACGCCGGTGACATCCTCGGCCACGAGCCCATGGGCATCGTCGAGGAGATCGGTCCGGGGGTGACGGAGCTGGCCGTGGGCGACCGGGTCGTCGTGCCGTTCAACGTGTCGTGCGGCGACTGCTTCATGTGCGACGCCGGGCTGCACTCCCAGTGCGAGACGACGCAGAACCGCGAGCAGGGCACGGGCGGCTCGCTCTTCGGCTACACCAAGCTGTACGGGCAGGTGCCCGGCGGCCAGGCGGAGCTGCTGCGCGTGCCGTTCGGCAACACCCTTCCGATCAAGGTCCCCGAGGGTCCGCCCGACGACCGGTTCGTCTACCTGTCCGACGTCCTGCCCACCGCCTGGCAGGCCGTGGAGTACGCCGCGATCCCGCCCGGCGGCACCGTGACCGTGCTCGGTCTGGGGCCGATCGGCGCGATGGCCGCCCGTATCGCCCTGCACCGCGGGGCGAGCCTGGTGGTGGGCGTCGACCTGGTTCCCGAGCGGCTGAGCCGGGCGGCGCGGGACGGCGTCAAGGCCCTGGATCTGCGCCGCCACGGCAAGGACATCGGCGAGGCGGTGCGCGACCTGACGAAGGGGCGCGGCACGGACGCCGTCATCGATGCCGTCGGCATGGAGGCCCATGGCGCGCCGCTGGTCAAGGCCGCGCAGTGGGGCGTGGGCATGCTGCCCGACGCCGTCGGCGCGAAGGTCATGGAGAAGGTCGGCGTGGACCGTCTCGGCGCCCTGTACGCGGCGATCGACATCGTGCGCCGGGGCGGCACGATCTCCCTCTCCGGCGTGTACGGCGGGGCGGCCGACCCGATGCCGCTCCTGACGATGTTCGACAAGCAGCTACAGCTGCGCATGGGCCAGGCCAACGTCAAGCGCTGGGTCGACGACATCCTCCCGCTGCTGACCGACGACGACCCCCTCGGCGTCGACGACTTCGCCACCCACCGCCTCCCCCTGGAGGAGGGCCCGAAGGCGTACGCGACGTTCCAGGCGAAGGAGGACAACATGATCAAGACGCTCCTCCAGCCGTGACGGGCCGCACGTCTGCACGAACCGATGGCCGGCCTGCACGAACCGATGACCGGCTTGCACGAACCGAGCGATCCTAGGAGGCCGCAGTGGGCCAGGCATCACCTTTCCCCGGCCGGGGCGCCGACGGCCGGGGCGTCGACGACCTGCACGGCCAGTCGGCCGTCGTGGCCGGCGGCTCCCGGGGGCTGGGGCTCCTCCTGGCCGACCGGCTGGCCGCCCGGGGCTGCGCCGTCACGCTCGCCGCGCGCGACGGCGCGGAACTCGACCGGGCGCGCGCCAAGCTCCTCCAGCGGCAGCCGCAGGCGACGGTCCGTACGGCACTCTGCGACCTGCGCGAACAGGCGGACGTACGGGACCTCTTCGCCGCCACCCAGGAGGCCTGCGGCGGCGTCGACCTCGTCATCGCGAACGCCGGCATCATCCAAGTGGCCCCGCTGGAGTCCCTGGCCGCGGCGGACTTCGACGACGCGATGAGGTCGATCTTCCACGCGGCCCTGCACACCTCGCTCGAAGCCCTCCCCTACCTCAGGGAGAGCGCGAGCGGCGGGCGTCTCACGCTCATCTCCTCCGTGGGCGGCCTCCTCGGCGTCCCGCATCTGCTGCCGTACGCGTGCGCCAAGTCCGCGGTCGGCACCCTGGCCGAGGGGCTGCGGGCCGAGACCTCGGGGACCGAGGTGAGCGTGACGGCCGTGTACCCCGGTCTGATGCGTACGGGATCCCATCTGCACGCCATGTTCGGCGGCGCGCAGCGGCAGGAGTACGGGTGGTTCTCCACGGTGGCGAGCACCCCGCTGGTGTCGATGAGCGCGCGGCACGCCGCGGAGCGGATCGTGCGCGCCACCGTCCGGCGCCGGGCCCGCCTGGTCCTCACGCCCGCGGCGCGCGCCGCCGATCTGGCGCACGGGATCGCCCCCGCGACCACCACCCGGCTGAGCGGCATCGCGGCACGCCTGCTGCCCCGCGCGCCGGTCCGCTCCCGCGGCATGCGCGAGGGCAAGGACATCGACCCGCCGCAGGGAACGGTGACGCGAACCGTCCAGCGGGCCGGGAGCGCGCTGAACGAACGTGCCGCCGACGCATACAACGAACGGGGCCGGGACACCCGGAACAGGTGAGCCCGGCACTCGTCGCAGGGGGGCCGGAAAAGCTGGGCGACATGCCCGAAAGGAGGCCACGCGGAGTCCGCGACTGACTCCCGTGGCCATGAGAGAGCGAGGTCACCATGCCGGCTGGATCCAGCAACAAGCGTGAACGCCAGTACGAGCACATCAAGGAGAGCGCCGAGGAACGCGGAGCCTCCAAGGGCCGGGCCAAGGAGATGGCGGCCCGCACGGTCAACAAGGAGCGGGCCCGCTCCGGAGAGTCCAAGACCGCGAGCAAGACATCGCTGAAGGACCCGAAGTCCGCGTCGCAGCGGGGCGGGGAGCGCTCGCACAGCGGCTCGCAGGGCCCCACGAAGGACCAGCTCTACGAGGAGGCCAAGAAGAAGAACATCGACGGCCGTTCCTCGATGAACAAGCAGGAGCTGAAGAAGGCGCTCGGCCGCTGAGCGAAGGGCCGGCCGCAGGTGTTCACGGGTGTCCACGGCGGGTGTCGACCGCCGTGGACACCCGCCGCCGCGTTCAGGCCGCGGCCCGCCCCTCGCCGAGGGCCTTGATCAGCTGCTCGCGGGTCATCTTCGAGCGGCCCGGGATCTTCGCCTCGGTCGCGCGCCGGTACAGCTCGCTCTTGGTGAGCCCGGAGACGTCCTCCCGCTGCTCCCGCTCCTGGGGCTGCCCGGTACCGCCCTTCGCGCGATTGCGTTCGACGCTCTGCTTCAGCGCCGACATCAGGTCGATGACGTTGGTGGCCTCCGGCGGGCCCGCCTCGCCGACGATCTCCTTGCCTTCGCGCTTGGCCTCGACGAGTTCCTTGACGCGCTCCTCGAAGGTGTCGTGGTAGTCCTCCGGATGCCAGTCGACGGTGAGCGCGTCGATCAGCTGCCGCGCGGTCTTGAGCTCCCGGGACGTGACCTTCTGGCGCCGGCCGGGCAGGGCCTCGACCTCCTCGCGCGGGTCCCGCACCTCGTCGGCCCAGCGCATGGTGTGCATGACCAGGGCGTTCTCCTGGGCGCGCAGCGCGGTCAGGTACTGCTTGCCCCGCATCGTGATGGTGGCGATGCCCGCCTTGTTCGCTTCCTCCAGGGCGGCGCGCAGCAGTTCGTACACCTTGAGGTACTCCTTGCCGCGCGGCGCGACGTAATAGGTCCGGTCGAAGTAGACGGGCTCGATCCGGTCGAGGTCGACGAAGCCGGTCATGTCGACCACCTTCGACTTGCCCGGGGCGATGTCGTCCAGCTCTTCCGGTTCGATGACGACGTACTCGCCGTCCCCGAGGTCGTATCCCTTGACGATGTCGCGGCTGTCGACCTCTTCGCCGGTGCGTTCGTTGATCCGCTTGTAGCGGATGCGGTCGCCGGTGCCGCGTTCGAGCTGGTGGAAGTGGACGGTGTGGTCCTCCGTGGCCGTGAACAGGCCGACGGGGACCGTGACCAGCCCGAAGGTCAGTACGCCGCTCCAGATCGATCTCGCCATCACCCATCGCCTCCTTCGGTCCCCCGGTGGTCACGTCTCTCGCCGGTCAGCCGCTCGACGAGGGCGGCTGCGGTCTCGGCGCGGCCGGAGGCCTCGCGCACCGCGCGCTGGGCCGCCCGCGCCCGGTCGTGCGCCTCGCGCTCCTCCGCGCGGGCGCCGCGGTGCCGCTCCTCGGTTCTCTCGCGCTCCTGGGCGAGTTCTTCGAGGCGCCGCTCCAGCTCTCCCGTGAGCTTTCCGGCCTGCTCCGCGTCGCGGTCGGCCGCCGCGGCCTCCTTCTCGCGGTCCCGGAGCCGGCGCCCGGCCTCCTCCGCGTCCCGGCGGGCCTCGGCGAGCTTCTGCCGCCGCCGCTCCTCGGCCCGCTCGTCAGCCCGCGTGTCGCGGTCGCCGCGCGGAGGCTTCGCCGGGGTCCGTGGGGTGGTGGCCCGGCGCGGTGGGGCGGCGTCGGCGGCGACCGCGACGACGTCGAATCCGGTGGTCTCGCTGAGCGCCTTGGTGAGGCGTCCCGAGGCCCAGGCCCGGGCGGCCCGCTCGTCGGCGAGGACCGCGTGCAGGGTCTGTTCGATCTCGCGCCGGGCGCCTTCGCCGATCGGGTGACCGGCCTCCTCGGCGAGCCGTGCGGCCTGGCTCGCCAGGGCGTGGATCAGGGCGTGCCGCTGACGGGACAGCTCGCGCAGCCGCTCCCCGTCCAGGCCGCGATGTGCCTGGCGGAGCCCTTCACCCAGTTGGACGAGCGGTTCCACTTCGTCGGGCTGCTCGCGTACGAGGAGATTGCAGGCCCAGGCGGCGAGGCCGGGGCGGCGCAGGGCCTTGATCCGCTCGGCCAGCGGGCTGTCACCGTCCTCGCGGGCCTGTGCCGCGCGCTGGTCGCGGGCGGCGGTGAACTCGTCCGGCCGCAGCCCGTACAGCTCGTCGGCGACGGTCTCCAGGTCCACGGCCGCCTTCTCCTCCCATCGCTTTCGTCATCCTGAGCTCTTTTGTCATGCTGAGCTATTTATGTGGTGATTGTTCCGGGTTGTTGGTGGACCCAAAACCCGCCTCGTCCGGTTTCGACCGCTGATCCGGTGAAAAGCGAGAAACGACAGCACAGGGGGGCAACAGAACTACCGGGAGATGCCTATGCGCGCCGTCACCGTCCGTCCGTCGTCCGCCGATTCCCTCGACGTACGCGACGTACCCGATCCCGTCCCCGGCGACGGTGAGCTGCTGGTGGACGGGCTCGCGGTCGGGGTGTGCGGCACCGACAAGGAGATCGTCGCGGGCGACTACGGGTGGGCGCCGCCCGGCGAGGACCGGCTGGTCCTCGGCCATGAGTCGCTGGGCCGGGTGCGCGAGGCACCGCGGGACAGCGGGTTCGCGGCCGGTGACCTGGTGGTCGGGGTGGTGCGCCGGCCGGACCCGGAGCCGTGCGGGGCCTGTGCGCGCGGCGAGTTCGACATGTGCCGCAACGGCCGCTACACCGAGCGCGGCATCAAGGAGCGCCACGGTTACGCCAGTCAGGCCTGGACGGTGGAGAGCGACTACGCCGTGCGCCTCGACCCCGGCCTGGAGCCGGTCGGGATGCTGCTGGAGCCGACCACGGTGGTGGCCAAGGCGTGGGAGCAGGTGGAGCGGGTCGGCGGCCGGGCCTGGTTCGAGCCGCGGCGGGCGCTGGTCACCGGGGCGGGCCCGATCGGCCTGCTCGCGGCGCTGCTCGGCGTGCAGCGCGGCCTGGACGTACACGTGCTCGACCGGGTCACCGAGGGGCCGAAGCCGGAGCTGGTCAAGGACCTCGGCGCGACGTACCACAGCGCGGACATCGGCGAGGTGACCTCGGCGATCCGCCCCGACGTGGTGATCGAGGCCACCGGCGTGGGCTCCCTGGTCTTCGCGTCGATGGCGGGCACCGCGACGTACGGGATCGTGTGCCTGACCGGCGTCTCGCCCGCGGGGCGGAAGCTGTCGGTGGACGCCGGCTCGATCAACCGGGACCTGGTCCTGGAGAACGACGTGGTCGTGGGCTCGGTCAACGCGAACCTCCGCCACTACCGCCAGGGAGCCGAGGCCCTGGCCAAGGCGGACCGCGCCTGGCTGGAGCGGATGATCACCAGGCGCGTGCCGCTGGAGCGTGCCGCCGAGGCCTTCGCCCCGCGGGACGACGACATCAAGGTCGTCATCACCCTCGGCTGAGGGCCGCCTCGGGGCGCCGGGTGCCGGCCGCCGTGCGCACACTGTGGGCGAGGCGGGCGGTACGAGTGGCGACATCGACGGTGTACGCGTCCACGGTCATCGCCCGCCCGGACACCTTCAGCACCATGAAGCCGTGGTCGGAGAAGTTCTGCCAGGTGGCCGGGTGGCCGAAGTGGGCTCTGCCGTCACCGGCCTTGGCGGCGGCCCCGCACACGATCTGCCGGGTGCCGCCGGTGCGGGTGGTGGGCTCCAGGATCTGCAGCGTGTGGTCGTGCCCGGACAGGATCAGGTCCGCGCGCCCGCACACCACCTCCTCGTACAGCTCCTTGAGGTGGATGCCGCTGGTGTAGTGGCCGATCACGAAGCCGTCGTACGAACCGGCGCTGCCGTGCTTGCCGTTGTTCAGGTAGGGATGGTGTCCGAGGACGATCTTCCAGCGCGCCCGTGACGCCGTGAGCGCGCCGTCCAGCCAGCCGCGCTGCTCGCGCATGTAGGGGCCGTTCCACCGGTAACGCGGGTCGAGTTGGGCGACGTAAGAGGAGACGGGGTTGGTGTCGAGCGCGAAGAACTCCACCAGCGGGTCGTCGCCGTCGGCCGCGGGCAGCGCGACGTTGTAGTAGCGGCTCGGCATGTACCAGCGAGGGGAGCCCTTGGCGTACGAGACCTCGCGGTCGCCGCGCGAGGGGTCGCCGCCGCTGCCCGGGATCAGGCCGGAGCAGTCGTGGTTGCCGAGGACCATCAACCACGGCATGTCCAGACCGGAGTTGGGGTCCTCGAACTTGGTGCGGAACTCCGAGTCGTGGTCGGACTCGGGGCCGTTCTCGTAGATGTTGTCGCCGAGGCCGACCGCCAGGGAGACCTTCTCGGCGCGGCAGACCTCACGCGCCGCGGCGGCCACCGCGTGCTGCGCCTCCTCGCCCGTGCCGGCGTCGCCGGTGAGGAGCACCGCGTACTCCCCGGACCGGTTCGGCGCGGTCGGCAGCGGGAACTTCGCGTCGCGTGCGGCCGCGGCGGCCCGCGTTCCGCCGCCCGGCAGGACCGTCAGCGCCGCGGCCCCCGCGACCACGCCGCCGAGCACGGCCCGCCGCCGGGGCGCGCGCATGGCGCGGACCCGCTCCCCCACCGGTCCTTCGGCGAGGGCCGGGTCCGCCCGCAGCCACTGCTCCTCCGTCATGTCCGCGCTCGGCGGTATCAACTCGTCGTCGCACATGGGGGGTTTCTCTCACGGCGGGGCGTGGGGTTGGTGGGGAATCGATGAACTCCTGGTGGACGTCTGGCCACGGACGGCCCGACGGCACGCGCCTCAGAGCGCCGCGGCGTCCGCGGTCCGCGCCCCGGCCGCCCCTTCCGTCCCTTCCATCTCTTCCGTCCCCTTGGCGAACTGCGTCCGGTACAGCTCGGCGTACCGCCCGCCCAGTGCGAGCAGTTCCTCGTGCGTGCCGCGCTCCACGATCCGTCCCGCCTCGACGACGAGGATGAGGTCGGCGGAGCGCACGGTCGACAGCCGGTGGGCGATGACCACGGCGGTGCGTCCGGCGAGGGCTTCGCCGAGGGCCTCTTGGAGGGCGGCCTCGGAGGTGTTGTCGAGGTGGGCCGTCGCCTCGTCCAGGATGACGACCCGCTGGCGGGCGAGGAGCAGCCGCGCGATGGTCATCCGCTGCCGCTCGCCGCCGGAGAGCCGGTAGCCGCGCTCGCCGACCACCGTGTCGAGGCCGTCGGGCAGGGACCGTACGAGGTCTTCGAGCCGGGCGCGGCGCAGCACGTCCCACAGTTCGTCCTCGCTCGCGCCGGGCCGGGCGAGGAGGAGGTTGTCGCGGACGGACTCGTGGAAGAGGTGGCCGTCCTGGGTGACCATGCCGAGGGTGGCCCGCAGGGACGCGGCGGACAGGTCCCGTACGTCGACGCCGCCGATCCGCACGGTCCCCTCGTCGGCGTCGTACAGCCGCGGCAGCAGTTGGGCGATGGTCGACTTGCCCGCTCCGGAGGAGCCGACGAGGGCGACGGTCCGGCCGGGTTCGGCGCGGAAGGACAGCCCGTGCAGGACCTCGTCGCCGCCGCGGGTGTCGAGTGCGGCGACCTCTTCGAGGGAGGCGAGGGAGACCTTGTCCGCCGCCGGGTAGCCGAAGCGGACGTCGTCGAACTCGACGGCCACGGGCCCGTCGGGGACCGGTACGGCGTCCGGCTTCTCCTCGATGAGCGGCTTCAGGTCGAGGACTTCGAAGACCCGCTCGAAGCTGACGAGGGCGCTCATCACCTCGACGCGCGCTCCCGCCAGGGAGGTCAGCGGCGCGTAGAGCCGGGTCAGCAGCAGGGCGAGCGAGACGATGGCGCCGGCCTCCAGGGTGCCTTCCAGGGCGAAGTACCCGCCGAGGCCGTAGACGAGGGCGAGAGCGAGCGCCGAGACCAGCGTGAGCGCGGTGATGAACGCGGACTGCGCCATGGCGGTGCGTACGCCGATGTCACGCACCCGGCGGGCCCGCGCCGCGAACTCGGCGGACTCGTCGCCGGGCCGGCCGAAGAGCTTGATCAGGGTGGCGCCGGGCGCCGAGAAGCGCTCGGTCATGCGCGTGCCCATGGCGGCGTTGTGGTGCGCGGCCTCCCGCTGGAGCTTGGCCATGCGGGCGCCCATGCGGCGGGCGGGCACGACGAACACGGGCAGCAGCACCAGCGCGAGCAGGGTGATCTGCCACGAGAGCGTGAGCATGACGGCGAGCGTGAGCAGCAGGGTGACGATGTTGCCGACGACGCCGGAGAGCGTGTTGCTGAAGGCGCGCTGGGCGCCGATCACGTCGTTGTTCAGGCGGCTGACCAGCGCGCCCGTGCGGGTGCGGGTGAAGAAGGCGACGGGCATGCGCTGGACGTGGTCGAAGACGGCGGTGCGCAGGTCCAGGATGAGACCTTCACCGAGGTTCGCCGACAGCCAGCGGCTCAGCAGGCCGAGTCCGGCCTCGGCGAGCGCGATGGCGGCGATCAGCAGGGCGTAGCGCACGACGGTCGAGGAGTCGGCGCCGGAGACGATGGCGTTGACGACGCCGCCGGCCAGGACGGGTGTGGCGACGGCCAGGAGCGCGGTGACGACGCTCAGCAACACGAAGTACCAGATGCGGCGGCGGTGGGGCCGCGCGAAGGCGCCGATGCGGCGCAGTGTGGCGCGGGCGAAGGGACGGCGGTCCTGCTGTGCGTTCATGACGCTGTGCAGCTGACTCCAGGCGGTGACTTCCATGCTCATGAGGGGAACGTTAGGACCTCGACCAAACTTGAGGTCAAGGGTTCACCCGCACGCGCGATTCTCGTCGCTCCGGCCCCTGCCGTGTCTATTGACCCGTGTGTATCAGGAACGTACTTTCGCTTCAACTCTTGTGGCCCCCACAGAAGTTACCCCCGCCCCGAGGTGAGAAGGCGAACGCATGCGTGATGTACGAAGGCGTACTCTGCTGTCCGCGATCGGCGCTACGGCGGCCGCCGGGGGCGCGGTGGGCGCCGCCGGAACAGCGGGGACGGGCACCGCGCACGCCGCGCCCGGCCTCCCGGGGCCCGCCACCGGCCGCCACGATCACCGCGTCCGGCAGCTGCTGGACCGTATGACTGTCGAAGAGAAGCTGGGGCAGCTCCAGCAGCTGCCGTGGGGCTGGGACACGGGACCCGGCGGCGGCGCGTCCGAGGCCGTGCAGAAGGCCGAGGACGCGGCCCGGGCGGGCCGCTCGGGTCCGTCCTGAGCATCTTCGGCGCGAAGACCACCAACGCCCTCCAGCGCGTCGCCGTCGAGGAGTCCCGGCTCGGGATTCCGCTGGTCTTCGGGCTCGACGTCATCCACGGCTGCTGGACGACGTTCCCGATCCCGCTGGCGCAGGCCGCGAGCTTCGACCCGGACGTGGCGCGGACGGACGGCGAGGTCTCGGCCGAGGAAGCGCGGTCGAACGGCGTGCACTGGACGTTCTCGCCGATGATGGACGTCACGCACGAGCCGCGCTGGGGCCGCGTCGCCGAGGGCAACGGCGAGGACCCCTACCTGACGGCGGCCTTCGCCGCGGCGAAGGTGAAGGGTTATCAGGGAGAGCCGGGAGAGGACGGCGCCGCGGGGTACCGCGCGAAGGACCGCGTCGCCGCCTGCGCCAAGCACTTCGTCGCCTACGGCGGTGCGGAGGGCGGCCGCGACTACAACACCGTGGACGTCTCGGAGTCGCGCCTGCGCAACCTCTACCTGCCACCGTTCAAGGCGGCGCTGGAGGCGGGCGCGGCCACGGTGATGGCCTCCTTCAACACCATCAGCGGCGTCCCCGCGCACGGCAACTCCCACACCCTGACCGGCATCCTGAAGAAGGAGTGGGGCTTCGACGGCGTCGTCGTCAGCGACTGGAGCGGCGTCCAGGAGCTGATCCCGCACGGCTTCGCCGAGGACGGCGCGGCGGCGGCCCGTCTCGCCCTCGACGCGGGCATCGACATGGAGATGACGAGCACGCACCTGCTCACCTACGGCAAGAAGCTGCTGCGCGAGGGGAAGATCAGCGGTCATCGGCTCGACGACGCGGTCGCCCGCGTCCTGCGCCTCAAGTTCGACCTCGGGCTGTTCGACGATCCGTACGTCGATGAAGGCGACGCCATCTCCGGGCCGACCGCCGCCACGCGCGAGGCGGCCCGCAAGACCGCAGCACGCTCGATGGTCCTCCTGAAGAACGACGATCTCCCGAAGCGCAAGGGTCTCCCGGGAGGCAAGGGCAAGGTGCTCCCGCTGAAGCCGTCCGTCCGGTCCCTCGCGGTCGTCGGCCCGTTCGGTGACTCCGCCGACCTCCTCGGCACCTGGTCGTTCCCGGCGGCCGTGGAGAAGTACCCCTCGGTGACGGTCCTGGACGCCGTCCGGCGTGCGGCTCCGGGCGCGGAGGTGACGTACGCGCGAGGTGTGGACGCCGAGGGCGAGGACACCGGTGGCATTTCGAAGGCGGTGGCCGCGGCGGAGGCCGCCGACGTGACGGTGGTGGTGGTCGGGGAGCCGCCCGCGATGAGCGGCGAGGCGGCGGCGCGCAGCGACATCGGCCTGCCCGGCGGGCAGGAGAAGCTGGTGGCGGCCGTCGCCGCGATCGGGAAGCCGTTCGTGGTCGTCCTCGTCAACGGCCGCCCGCTGACCATGGGCGGCTGGCTGGACGCGGCCCCCGCCGTCCTTGAGGCCTGGCATCCGGGCCTGGAGGCGGGGAACGCCATCGCCGACGTGCTGTTCGGCGAGGTCGTGCCCGGCGGCAAGCTGCCCGTGTCGTTCCCGCGCGCGGTCGGCCAGATCCCGGTCCACTACAACCACGAGTCGACGGGCCGCCCCTACGCCGCGGACAACAAGTACTCGTCGAAGTATCTGGACCTGCCCCCGGACCCGCAGTTCCCGTTCGGCCACGGCCTGAGCTACACGACGTTCGCGATGGGCGGGCCGAAGCTGAGCCGCGAGCGGATCGCGGCGCGCGCGTTGCGCGAGGGCGACAGCGTGGAGGTCTCGGTGAGCGTCACGAACACCGGAGACCGAGCGGGCGACGAGGTCGTGCAGTTGTACGTCCATGACGTCACCGCGAGCATCACGCAACCGGTGCGCAAGCTGCGGGGCTTCCGCCGGGTCACGCTGAGGCCCGGCACGTCCCGGACCGTCAGCTTCCGGATCGGTGCCGACGATCTCGGCTTCTGGACGAACGCGCAGGACGGCGAGTTCCGCGTCGAGGAGGGCGCGGTGGATCTGTACGTGGGCAGCAGCTCGCGGGCCACGGCCAAGCGGAGGCTGACGATCACCTGACGGAGAGGACGAGCACCCGACAGGGACGAGATGCGGTGAGCCGGACGAGCCCCCATGCTGAGAAGGACGGCTCACACCTAGGAGGCCGACGATGTCTGTGATGGACAAGCTCAAGCAGATGCTCAAGGGCCACGAGGACAAGGCCGGCCAGGGCATCGACAAGGCCGGCGACTTCGTCGACGGCAAGACCCAGGGCAAGTACAGCGGTCAGGTCGACACCGCGCAGGACCAGCTCAAGAACCGGTTCGGCGGCGATCAGGGCCAGGAGCCTCCGCGGTAGTGACGCGAGCGCCGGAGCGCCGCGGGCCAGGGATTGCCCTTCCCCTGGCCCGCGGCGTCGTTCATGAGCGCTAGCCCAGTTCGAGGGACGTGACCCCGAACACCCGCTCCCGCGCGAAGTCCCTGATGGGGCCGGTGTACATGCGGGCCGTGTCGAAGGTGGGCTTCATGCCGCGCGCCTCGGCCAGCGCCACGGCCTGCGCGTTGGACTCGGGCACGTCCATCGCGACCGGTCCGCCGTCCGCCTCGGCGGCCAGCGCGTCCAGCAGCACCTCGGCATCGGCACGCGTGTCCGCGAACAGCGGCCCTGCGCGCAGGGCGTCCCGGCCCGGCCGCAGCACGCCGTACCCCGTCAGCCTGCCGTCGACGACGCGGGCGAGGGCGCGGTGGCCGGGGGCGGCGAGCCAGGACTCCAGGAAGCGCGGCCGGTCGGCGGGCAGGCACGCGCCGTCGTACGCCAGGAGCGCCCGCAGGCCCGCCGCCTCGACGGGGCGTACATGCCGGTCGGGCTTGTCCACCGCGGGCAGGGGGCCGATGTAGCGCAGCGTGCCGTGCTCCCGGGCGAAGCCGGAGCGGCGGTAGTTGTCCTGTTGGTCGGGGACGCCGTCCAGGCCCACCGTCCGGTTCCCGGCGTGCTCCAGGCCCGCCCGCCACGTGGCGAGGCCGAAGCCGCGGCCGCGCTGGTCGGGGCGGACGAGATAGAAGCCGAGGAAGGCGTACTCCGGCCCGTAGGTGACGACGGAGACCGCGGACACGGGCTCGCCGTCGAGCCTCCCCACGAAGAACCCCTCGGGGTCCTGCGCGAAGAAGGAGGGGGCGTCGCCGAGTCCGGGGTTCCAGCCCTCGTCCGCCGCCCATCCGGTCACCACACGCCAGTCGTCGAGCGTCGCCCGTGAGACCACGAGCCGCCCGGGGGCCGAATCCGTCATCGCTGCACCCTTCTCGATCCGACACGGTCTGCCATGCGGAAGCGCACGGCACACCGGGTGCATCCTGCCCGAGCCCGCCTCGGCCGATGCCCGCCGTGTGCCGGTCCCGGCGCCTGCCTCAGCCGACGCCCGCCACGTGGCGGTCCCTGGCGGCGCCGAATCCCGCGACGACCTGCGGCACGAGCAGGACGAGCAGGAGGACGAGCGGCACGGTCCAGCTGTGCGAGGCGTCGTGGACGGCCCCGAGGACGGTCGGCCCGGTGGCGGCGAGGACGTAGCCGAAGCACTGGGCCATGCTGGAGAGCTGCGAGGCGTGCCGTGCGTCGGGCGCCCGCTGCACGATGAACAGCAGCGCCAGGCTGATGGCCGCGCCCTGGCCGAGGCCGAGCAGCGTCATCCACAAGTAGGCGCCGCCGACCGGCGCGGCGAGCAGCCCCGCGAAGCCGAGCGCGCACAGCACGGCGGCGAGCGCGGAGAGCGTGCCCGAGCGCAGCCGCCGGCCGACGATCACCGGGGCGAGGAAGGAGCCCGTGATGCCGAGCAGCGAGGAGAAGGAGAGCATCCAGCCGGCGTCGCCCGGTGCCATGCCGGCGTCCTGGAAGACGGTCGGCAACCACGCGGCCGCCGCGTAGTAGTTGAGGGACTGCAAACCCATGTACGCGGTGACCTGCCAGGCCAGCGGGGAGCGCCACAGGCCGCGTACGGGATGCGCGGCCTGCCGGGCCGCCGCCGCGCCGATCCGGGTGCGCGAGCGGATCTGCGGCAGCCACACGAGCAGCGCGACGACCGCGAGGGCACCCCAACAGGCCAGGGTGGTACGCCAGTTCATGCCGCCGGCCTGCTGCACGGGCAGGGTGACGCCGGCCGCGAGCGCGGCACCGCCGAACAGCGACATCGAGTACAGGCCGGTCATCAGTCCGGCCTTCGCGGGGAAGTCGCGCTTGATCAGGCCGGGCAGCAGGACGTTGGCGACGGCGATGCCCGCGCCGATGACGACGGTGCCGGCGAAGAGCGCGACGACCGGGTCGAGCAGGCGCAGGGCCGTGCCCCCGCAGATCAGCACCATGGTGCCGAGCAGCGAGCGCTCCATGCCGAAGCGGCGGCCGAGCCGGGGCGCGATCGGCGCGAGGAGGCCGAAGCAGAACAGCGGCAGGGCGGTGAGCAGGCTGGTGGCGGCGGCCGACATGCCGCTCTCGTCACGGATGGTGTCGGCGAGCGGGGAGACGGCGACGAGGGCGGGGCGAAGGTTCAGCGCGAGGAGCACGACGCCGAGGGCGAGCGGGAGCGCGCGGCGCGGGCGGGGCGGCCCCTGGTCCGCCGTGGGCGTTGTCGTGGACGTGGGCGTGGCCTTTTCGTGTGCGGCCCGGGCGGCCGGTGCCGTGTCACTCATGCGCTGCTCCTGAGTCGTTCTTCTCGGCGTCCGGGTCGTCCAGCGGCTGATCGCGCAGTGCGGCCATGCCCTCGGCGAGGTGGGCGAGTACGGCGGCCTCGGCGGCCTCGGGGTCGCGCGCCTCGATGGCGTCGACGATCGCCTGGTGGGCGTCGAACTGGTGACGGACCGCGTCCGGCACGGGGGCGGCGACGACCGACTGGAGCGTCTCGCGCAGGACGTCGCTGAGGTGTCCGTACAGCTCGGCGAGGATGCTGTTGTGCGAGGCCTCGGCGACCGTGCGGTGAAAGGCCATGTCCGCGTCGATGAACGCCGCCGTGTCGCCGCTCTCCCAGGCCCGCCCGCGCTCGGCGAGGGCGGCCCGCAACGCCGCGAGGTCCTCCTCCGTACGGCGCTCCGCGGCATGGCGGGCGGCGTCCCGCTCCAGGCAGGCGCGCACTTCGTACGCTTCGAGGACTCCCGCTCTGCGCAGTCTGCGCTGCACGGCCGCCCCGAAGTCGCTGTTGGCACGCACATACGTGCCGTCGCCCTGGCGGGGTTCGAGCATGCCGGTGTGCACGAGCGCGCGGACCGCCTCCCGCACGGTGTTGCGGCCCACGGCGAGCTGCTCGACGAGGAGCGGCTCGGCCGGGATCTTCTCGCCGACCTGCCACTCGCCGTCGGAGATGAGGCTCTCCATCTGGGCGATGACCAGGTCGACGAGGTTGGTCCTGGCGGTACTGCGCAAGGGCATGGGTCGGCACCTTCTCTTTCACATGGGAGCCCAGAGAACTCAGACATGGGAACATCCCATGTTTCGCGTGTCAAAGGCGGGCGCCCCTCCCCCGTCGCACGCGAGAAGCACGCCCCGCCCGGTTCAGTTCAAGGTTTTACCTTCCCGATCTGGTCTAGACCTTGACAGGTACAGACCATTTTCGCTTGAGTCACCGACACCCCCATGGCGGTGGGGCCCGTCCCCGCTCCGCCCGTTAGGAGATGTCGCATGATCAAACGCCTCACCAGCCTCGCGGCCGCACTGGCCGCGGTCGGCGCGCTGATCGTCCTCGGCCCGGCCGCCACCACGGCGTCCGCCGCCGAGTGCGCCTCGCCCTGGAGCTCCTCGACCGTCTACACCGGCGGTAAATCGGCCTCGTACAACGGACACAACTGGACCGCCAAGTGGTGGACCCAGAACGAGACTCCGGGCCGCTCCGGCGTCTGGGCGGACCAGGGCACCTGCGGTGGCGGCACGGGGCCGGGCAACCCCGATCCGTCCGGCTTCGTCGTCAGCGAGGCCCAGTTCAACCAGATGTTCCCGAACCGGAATTCGTTCTACACGTACAAGGGCCTGACCGACGCGCTCAAGGCCTACCCGGGCTTCGCCAACACCGGCAGCGACACCGTCAAGCGCCAGGAGGCCGCGGCGTTCCTCGCCAACGTCAGCCACGAGACGGGCGGCCTGGTCCACGTGGTCGAGCAGAACCAGAACAACTACCCCCACTACTGCGACAAGACCCAGCCCTACGGCTGCCCCGCCGGACAGGCCGCCTACTACGGCCGCGGGCCGATCCAGCTCAGCTGGAACTTCAACTACAAGGCGGCGGGCGACGCGCTCGGCATCGACCTGCTCAACAACCCCTACCTGGTCGAACAGAACCCGGCGATCGCCTGGCAGACGGGGCTTTGGTACTGGAACACCCAGAGCGGGCCGGGCACCATGACCCCGCACAACGCCATGGTCAACGGCGTCGGTTTCGGTGAGACCATCCGCGCGATCAACGGCACCCTGGAGTGCAACGGCGGCAACCCCGCCCAGGTCCAGAGCCGCATCGACAAGTACAAGGCGTTCACGCAGATCCTGGGCACCACGCCCGGCTCGAACCTGAGCTGCTGATACGCGTCCGGGCGGGCTTCAGCCACTGACGCTCCGGGCGGGCCCGCGGGCCGGGTCCGCCCGGTACGTCACGCCACCGGCGACAGCCTCACGTCAGCGGCTCCAGCCGGAACACCGGGTGGCGCGCCGCCTCGGCGGCGAACTCCTCGTCCGACGACTCACCGGTCACCTCGAAGTAGGCCCTGGTGACCGGCACTTCGCGCCAGTACTGCCGCAGCACCGGCACACTCTCCCCGGGCCCGAGCTCGACCACCTTGAGCATCCGCGACCTGCCGCCCCGGCTGAGCCCCACCTGCCCGGCCGCGCGGGCGTTGCGCACCCAGTCGCTCACCCCGTAGGCAGCGACGAGCCAGCGCTCGTCACCGTCCGACATCACGTCGACCGGCGTGGAGTAGGAACGGCCGGTCTTCCTGCCGCGCACCGTCAGGTTGTAGCGGTAGCCCTTGCCGAGGCCGAGCCGGGTCATCGTGTGGAACACACGATTGATCACACGTGTGCCGGCGTTCGTGCGATACGTCTTCGCCATCACCCCTCCGTATGCCGAAAGCACGGAGCTTATGACGCGGCCAGCAACTGGGCGGCACCGAGGCGGGCTTGGCGTGCCGGTTCGGGGGAGCCGGAGATCGCGGCGGCCGTCATGGCCCCCTCCGCGAGGAGGACGAGCGGGGCGACGACACGTTCGGGCCCGCCCGCCGATGCCACAAGACCGGCGAGGTAGTCGTGGAACGCGCTCTTGTGCGCCCTGACGGTGTCGGCGACCGCCGGGTCGACGGCGCCCAGTTCCCCGTAGGCGTTGATGAAGGCGCAGCCCCTGAAGCCCGGTTCGGTGAACCACTCGTACAGCCAGTCATAGACCGCGAGGACCCGCTCCCGGCCCGCCGGGCATCCCTCGACATGGGCGGCGAGCCGTGCCCGCCAGCGTCGGTCCCGGCGGTCGAGACAAGCCCGAACCAGCTCCGCCTTGGCCGGGAAGACCTGGTAGAGCCGTTTGAGGGAGACGCCCGAGGCCGCGCGGACCTGGTCCATGCCGACCGCCTGGACACCGCGCGCGTAGAACAGCTCCTCCGCGGCGTCGAGGAGCCTGACCTCGGCTTCCGCGTGATCCATAGCGCCTCCGAAGAACGTCGAGAACGTACGTTCTCTGACCTTACCGCACCCCTCTCACACACTCGGCACCGTTGCGCGAGAACGGCCGTTCTCGTTAGGGTGGCACACAACCGCGGGAGAACGACCGTTCTCCCTGCCGCCGCATGGAGGAAGCCATGACCGAGCCCGCCGCCCGTCCCCCTGTCCCGCCCTTCACTCCCCAGTCGGCCGCCGAGAAGGTCCGTCTCGCCGAGGACGGGTGGAACAGCCGCGACCCCGAGAAGGTGGCCCTCGCCTACAGCGAGGACTCCCGCTGGCGCAATCGCGCCGAGTTCGTCACGGGGCGCGAAGCCATCGTCGCCTTCCTCTCCCGCAAGTGGGCCCGCGAGCTCGACTACCGCCTCCTCAAGGAGCTCTGGGCCCACTCCGACGACCGCATCGCGGTGCGCTTCGCGTACGAGTGGCACGACGACTCCGGCCAGTGGTACCGCTCCTACGGCAACGAGAACTGGGAGTTCGACGCGCACGGCCTGATGCGCGCCCGCCACGCCTCCATCAACGACCTCCCCATCCGGGAGCCCGACCGGCTGTACCACTGGCCGCTCGGCCGCCGCCCCGACGGCCATCCCGGCCTCACCGAGCTCGGGCTGTGAACCGGGGCCCGGCCCGATAGGCCGGAACGGACCGGTCAGCCGGAACGGACCGGTCGGCCGTGTGTCATCCCCCGCCGCATGGGGCACCCGGTGGGCGACAACGGCCCGGGTCACCAGGCCCGACCGCCCATCGACCGCCAAGGAGGTCCACGTGACCACCGCACGCGACATCATGACGCCGGGCGCCGACTGCGCCGGAGCCGAGGAGACCGTCACCCAGGCGGCCACGAAGCTCACCGAACTCGGCGTCGGCGCCCTGCCCATCTGCGGCACCGACGACCGTCTCAAGGGCGTCATCACCGACCGGGACATCGTCGTCAAGGTGCTGGGCAAGGGGAAGGACCCCGCCAAGGTCCTCGTGAAGGAGCTCGCGCAGAGCGAGGCCGTGACGATCGGCGCGGACGACAGCGTCGACGAGGTCTTCGCGACCATGACCAGCCACAAGGTCCGCCGACTGCCCGTCATCGACGGCCACACGCTCGTGGGCATGGTGGCGCTCGCCGACGCGGCCCGCGCGCTCTCCGACCCCAAGGCCGGACAGCTCCTGGAGGCCCTCTCCACCGACTGACGGCGCGCACCGCCCGGGGGCGGAGCCGCGCGGCCCCACCTCCGGGCGGCGCGCTCCGCCTCTCCGCATGCCCCCGCGCATGCGCCGACCTAGGGTGGAACGGCGGCAGGCCGCCGCCCCCGCCCCCACCGCACCAGCCCGGCCGCGCCAGGCGTCCCGAGGAGGAACGGCATGCCCATCGCCACGGTCAACCCCGCCACCGGTGAGACGCTCGAAACCTTCGAGCCGATCGCGCCCGCGGAGATCGAACGCCGCCTGGCGGCGGCCCACGCCGCGTACGGCCGCCATCGCACCACCGGTTTCGAGGAACGCTCACGCCTGCTCCGCCGGGCCGCCGACCTGCTGGAGGAGGACACCGAGAGCGTCGCCCGCACCATGACCACGGAGATGGGCAAGCCGGTCAAGGCCGCCAGGGCCGAGGCGGCGAAGTGCGTCAAGGCCATGCGCTGGTACGCCGACCACGCCGCGGGCCTCCTCGCGGACGAGCACCCCGCGCAGGCCGACGTGAAGGACTCCGGGGCGTCCCGGGCAGTCGTCCACTACCGCCCGCTCGGAGTCGTACTCGCCGTGATGCCGTGGAACTTCCCGCTCTGGCAGGTTGTGCGGTTCGCCGCGCCCGCGCTCATGGCGGGCAACGTCGGCCTGCTCAAGCACGCCTCGAACGTGCCGCGGACAGCCCTGTACCTGGAGGACCTCTTCCGCCGGGCCGGTTACCCCGAGGGCTGCTTCCAGACGCTGCTCGTCGGCTCGGACGCCATCGAGGACATCCTGCGGGACGAGCGGGTGGCCGCCGCGACGCTGACCGGCAGCGAGCCCGCCGGCCGCGCGGTGGCGTCCGTGGCGGGCGACGAGATCAAGAAGACCGTCCTGGAGCTGGGCGGCAGCGACCCCTATCTGGTGCTGCCGAGCGCCGACATCGAACGCGCCGCGAAGACGGCGGTGACCGCGCGGGTGCAGAACAACGGCCAGTCCTGCATCGCCGCCAAGCGCTTCATCGTCCACGCCGACGTCTACGACGCCTTCCGGGACCGATTCGTCGCCGGAATGCGGGAGTTGGCGGTCGGCGACCCGCTGAGCGAGGAGACCGACGTCGGCCCCCTCTCCAGCGAGCAGGGCCGCGCCGACCTGGAGGAACTCGTCGACGACGCGGTGTCCCACGGCGCGACCGCGCTCTGCGGCGGGCAGCGCCCCAAGGAGCAGGAGCGGGGCTGGTTCTACGCCCCCACCGTCCTCGCGGACATCACCCCGCGGATGCGCATCCACCGCGAGGAGGCGTTCGGCCCGGTGGCCACGCTCTACCGCGTGGCGGGCCTGGACGAGGCGGTGGCGCTCGCCAACGACACACCGTTCGGGCTCAGTTCAAACGTGTGGACCCGCGACGAAACGGACATCGCGCGCTGCGTACGGGACCTCCAGGCGGGCGGCGTCTTCTTCAACGGCATGACCGCCTCCCACCCCGGCCTGCCGTTCGGCGGCGTCAAGCGCTCCGGCTACGGGCGGGAGCTCTCGGGCCACGGCATCCGCGAGTTCTGCAACGCCACGACGGTCTGGCACGGCCCTGCTGAGTAGGCCACGCCGTGGCCGACCAGGGTCAGGAGGAGCCGGACAGCAGCGAATCGTCCGTCGTCCTGGCCCCCGGCAGCCGGTGGCTGGCGGCCACGAGCGCCGCGTCGACGTCGCTGGTGCCGGTGGCCAGGCACAGGCTGTACGCGACGTCCTCGAACTCCTGCCGCGCCGCACCACTCCCCTGATCGGCACGGAGCACCGCCAGGGCCTTGTAGCGTTCCACCAGGTCTTCCAGCACGGCGGGGTGTGCCAGCAGCACGAGGGCCTCCTGCGGTTCGGGTTCAACGTTCACTCACGACCCGCCTGCCCCGCCTCACACGGTCGAATCAGTGCTGTGCCGATCAATTGGCCTGGCTGGTGACCGCGCCGAATTGTTGTTTCTGTGGTTCGTGGGCAGACTCGGTGGCGTGAGCACGTCGAACGGGCAGCCCCGGGACGGGACAGGAACAGGACCTACGGACGACGACCGCCGCGAGACGGAGAGCGAGCGCGCCGACCGCCGCTGGACCGAGCTGATCCAGGAAGTGCGGGTGGCCCAGACCGGGGTGCAGATCCTGTTCGGCTTCCTGCTCACCGTGGTCTTCACGCCGCGCTACGCGGAGCTGGGCGACACCGATCAGAAGATCTACGTCGTGACCGTGATCCTCGGTTCGACCGCGACGGGAGCGCTCATCGGCCCTGTCTCCTTCCACCGCATCGTCTCCGGCCGCCAGATCAAACCGCAGGCGGTGGTGTGGGCGTCGCGGCTGACCTTCGCCGGCCTGATCCTGCTGCTCGGCACGTTGACGGCGGCGCTGCTGCTGGTGCTGCGCGTCGCCACCGACGACACGGTCGTGCCGTGGCTGGTGACCGGTGTCGTCGCCTGGTACCTGCTGTGCTGGTTCGTGCTGCCCGCCTGGGCGCGGCACCGCCACACGTCGGCGAACTGACCCGCGTACGCGCGCCGCGCCGCTCGCAGCCAAAGGGGTCACCGGACGAGGCTCCGTACAGGAGGCCCGCGAACCACTCGGAGAAACTCCTGGTACTCCCCCACCCGCCGCAAGGCTGCCGCCGACCAGCCCCGCAGCCCTCGCTCGTCCCGTTCCCCGACGTACACGACGAGCGCGTCGGTCGTGCATGTCGAGGACACGCTTCTCGCTGAGCCGCCCCTCGACGAGCGACTGGCCCCGCAGTCGATCCGCACGCGTTCGCCGGCCGCGGGGTCCGTGTACGGCACCGCGGGCCGGTCGGTGTCCATGCCGTGCAGAGCGACATCGCGTACGCCGAACCGGATGTCGCCGCGGTCGGCGCGTCCGCGCCGTTCCCGGGCGCGTACCGCCCACTCCTCCAGGAAGCCAGGCAGGACCGGGTCACGGCCGCACAGGTGTGGATCACGGCCGGGCGGGCACCCTGGGTCGGGACAGACGCATGAAGCGATCCGCACTGTTCGTGACGTGTCCCTACCTGTGAGGTCTCAAGTGGTGACCGATGCCGAACCGGCGGAATGTGGAGGGAGGAACGCCCCTAGTGGAGTTCCCACAGACGGGAGATGCCGCATGACCACGCACACGCGGACGTCGATGCCGCCGCCGGTCCGTCCGGCACACCTGCTCGCCCCGCCGGGGGTGTACGCACCTCAGTACGACACCGAACTCCTGACCCGCGCCCTGCACCGCGAAGGTATCGACGAGGGCACCTCCGTCCTGGACCTGGGAACCGGCACCGGAGCGCTCGCCGTCGCGGCGGCCCGACGGGGCGCGCGGGTCACGGCCGTCGACATCTCCTGGCGAGCGGTGCTGACGGCACGGCTCAACGCGCGCCTGTCCGGACAGGCGGTCACCGTGCGCCACGGCGACCTGCGGACCGCGCTGCCGAAGGGCCCCTACGACCTCGTGGTCAGCAACCCGCCCTACGTGCCCTCCCCTTCACCACTGCCCCGGCGTGGCGCGGCGCGGGCCTGGGACGGCGGCCCCGCCGGGCGGGCCCTCGTGGACCGCGTCTGTGACGCCGCGCCCCGCGCCCTGCGCCCCGGCGGCGTCCTGCTGATGGTGCACTCCGCGCTGTGCGACGCGGACGCGACGCTCGACCGCCTCTCAGGGCTCGGCATGGAGGCCGAGGTCACCGACCGGGAGTTCATCCCGTTCGGGCCCGTGCTGCGGTCCCGGCGGGCCTGGCTGCGGCGACGCGGTCTCCTGCGCGACGACGAGAACCGGGAGGAGCTGGTGGTCATCCGTGCCGAACTCCGCTGAACAGCCGCGCCGCGTCACGATCGACCCCGAGGGGCCGCTCCTGGTGGAGGGCCCGGTCGAGGTGGTCGGCGACGACGGCACCGTCCACGCCTCGCGGCGCTTCGCCGTCGCGATCTGCACGTGCCGCCGCAGCCGCGCGTATCCCTGGTGCGACACCAGCCACCGCCGCCGGGCGAAACCGGACGGCGGGCGGACGCGTACGGCGGGCCACCAGGAAACGGACACCGCGTCATGACGGTCTTCGTCGAGTCCCGCCTCCACAGCCCCGAAATCCCGGCCGCGCGCGGCGAACTGTCCGACGCCGTCGCCGCCGCGCTGCTGTACGACGGGCCCGTCGCGCCGCCGCGACAGCAACAGGCGGCGCGCGCCGACCCGTACGGGGACGACCTTCAGCTCGCCCTCTACATCCTGTACGAACTCCACTACCAGGGCTTCCAGGGTGTGCCCGACGAGCGGGAGTGGGATCCCGGATTGCTGGCACTGCGGCACACGTTGGAGCAGCGTTTCCTGACGGCTCTGCGGGCCGATGTGCCGTCGGACCAGAGCGCCGAAGAGGCCCTGGCGGCGCTGCTGGTGGAGCCCGTCGGGCACGACGAGTCGAGCGTCAGCCACCATCTCCAGCGCGACGGGGAGCTGTGGCAGCTCAGGGAGTACGCGGCACTGCGCTCCCTCTACCACCTGAAGGAGGCCGATCCGCACGCCTGGGTCATCCCCCGGCTGCACGGCCGGGCCAAGGCGGCCATGGTGGCCATCGAGTTCGACGAGTTCGGTGCCGGGCGGCCGGAGGAGATCCACGCCCGGCTCTTCGCCGACCTCATGGCCGATCTGGGCCTGGACACGGCGTACGGCCACTACGCCGACGCGGCCCCCGCAGAGGCCCTCGCCCCGGTCAACCTCATGTCGCTCTTCGGTCTGCACCGCGCCCTCCGCGGTGCGCTGGTCGGGCACTTCGCGTCCGTCGAGGTGACCTCGTCGCCCGGTTCGCGGCGGCTGGCCAACGCCTTGCGCCGGGCCGGCGCGGGGCCGGCCGCCCAGCGGTTCTACGACGAGCACGTGGAGGCGGACGCCGTGCACGAGCAGGTGGTACGCCGTGACGTCGTCGGCGGGCTGCTGGCCGCGGAACCGGCGCTCGACGCCGATGTGGCCTTCGGCGTCCGGGCCACCGGCTTCCTGGAGGACCGCCTCGGCGCGCGCCTCCTGGACCGCTGGCGGCGGGGAGACAGTGCGCTGCGTGCGCCGCTGCCCGGGGCGCTCGGTCCGGAAGCCCCGGCGAAGTGAGCCGTACGTCCGTCCGCTCAGCCCTCGGCGCCGGTCGCGCCGTGGGCTGAGCCCACCGATTTCGACTCCGGGCAGCCGCGCTGGCGCAGGTAAACGGAGAAGATGGCCATCGGCCCCACGGCGACACGTACGAAGTTCCGGTCATGGCTCCGGACCGGGATCATCGCTGCATCACTCCCAGCGCCACGCAGTAGGCGAGCCCGCCGACCACCATGAGCAGATACGGATACGGCTTCTCCGGGCGCGGGGTGCATCCGGCCGCGGTGACCTTCCAGCCGCCGGGGAAGGACGGCAGGAAGAGTGTGTCGCGGTCGGTGACGACGTGTGCCTGCCGTTCGTACACGTCGACACCCCGGATGCGGATCGCGCGGGGCAGACCCGCCTCGGGCAGGGCCCGTGCGGCAGGGCGGTTCGCAGGACTGCTCCAGTTCGTCGCGGGTCCCTGGGGCGAGCGCCGCGCAGCCGCGTACCGCGTCGTCCGCGCGCAGACTCGCCTCGAAGCGGGACGCCACCTTCGCGGCGGCGTCCTCACGTGCGTCGGCGTTGCCGCAGCCGGTCAGCGCGCCGACCAGTGCCGCCGCGAGCACTGCCGACCTCACTGCGCGCACCACTTCTGCTCCCCTTCGGGGCGGCCGCTCCATCGACTGCCGCACCCGGCAGCGATCCGCGTGGGGGCGACCGCCTTCCGCCACGGTGCCCGCACGCCACCGACCGGAGCGGAAGGTATGCGCCCGACACGCGTGGTGCGCCCGATCGAGGTGCGCCGGGCGGAGGCGGCCGCCGGTTGCGGCAGGTGGTCCACGTGGCCGGGAGACTCATGCTCCAGGCACGCCGGAGCCCCCAGAGGCACGAACCTCCGGGGGCTGTCCGAACGGGGGGAACCAGGTGATGCGTCCAACGCGCACGGTCCCCGGCCCCGGCACTCCCGGCACCCGCGGGACCCCGGCCCGGGGGCTGCCCGGCGCCCGCAGGCCGGACCGATCGCAGTGCGCCCGACACGCGGGGCTCTCGATCCAGGGCCCCCGGCGCTCCCGAGGCGGACGGATACGGATCGTGGTGCGCCCCGCGCGCGAGGTTCCCCGTCCAGGGGCACCAGCAGGCCCGGGACGAACCGGTCGCAGGGCGCCCGACACGCGGGGCTCCCCCATCAAGGGGCGCCCGCCCTCGCGGGGCTTTCCGGCGTCGCAGGGCCCCGGCCCAGGCTCCCGGCACCCGCCGCGCGCCCCTGGGCCCACCCTGTCGAGCGCGCCTCAAGCGGGCCGTCCCGCCCGCCCTCTCACGCCTTCTCGCGCGGCTCCCCGCGTTCCGCGCCCCTCAGGCGCAGCTGCGTCTGGACCTCCTGGTCGCCGGAGACGGTGCCGGTGACCTTCGCGTCGAAGGCCGATTCGAGCGCCGCGCGCAGCCGGTTCACCGCGACGGGGCCGCCTTGCAGGTCGGCGGTGACGGAGCCCGCGAGGAGAACGCCGGGGATGGATTCCGGGGTGTGCGAGGCGCAGAAGACGCCGGTCCAGACGGCGGGCCGCGTCTCGGCCGTCTGGTGGGGCGCGTCGTAGCCGCGGTCGGACGGGAAGTGCTCGTTCAGCACGGCGAAGACGGTGTCCGCGTCGGCCGGGGAGCAGTCGTCGAGCGCGACTTGCACCAGGTCGGAGTCGGGGTGCTGGGTGGGGGAAGCGGGGTTAGGTGTCTCGTTCACGCTGACTCTCTCCGGTGGGGTCGCTGATGCCTGACAGGGGCACGGGTACCCGGTGCAGGGGCGGGTACCCGGCGGGTCACAGGTCGCGCAGGGCGGGCAGCAGGCTCTTCTCGGCCCACTCGATGAAGGGACGCTGATGGTCGCCGCCCACCTGGACGAGGGCGATCTCCGTGAAGCCGGCCTCGGCGAAGGGGCGTACGGCCTCGACGAAGTCGTCGACATTGTCGCCGCAGGGGATCTGCTCCGCGATGTCCCGCTCGGTGACGAACTGCGTGGCGCCCGCGAAGCCCGAGGGTCCCGGCAGCTCGGAGTTGACGGGCCAGCCGCCCATGGACCAGCGGAACTGGTCGTGGGCGCGGGCCACCGCCGCGTCCTTGTCGGGGTCGTAACAGACGGGCAGCTGCCCCACGCGGGGCTTGCCGCTGCCGCCGTGCCGGTCGAAGGAGTCGAGCAGCTCGGCCTTGGGCTCGGTCGCGATGACGAGGTCGGCGAGGCGTCCGGCGAGGGTGCAGGACCGCTTGCCGGAGACCGCGACGCCGATGGGCGGCAGCTCGTCCGGCAGGTCCCACAGGCGGGCGTTCGCCACGTCGAAGTGGGTGCCCTGGTGGTTCACGTTGTCCCCGGAGAAGAGGGCGCGGATGATCTCGATCGCCTCCTCCAGCATCTCAAGGCGGGTCTGCGGGGAGGGCCAACCGGCGCCGACGACGTGCTCGTTGAGGTTCTCGCCCGAGCCGAGGCCGAGCCGGAAGCGGCCTTCGGAGAGCAGCTGCATCGTCGCGGCCTTCTGCGCGACCACGGCCGGGTGGTAGCGCACTGTCGGACAGGTCACGTACGTCATGAGCGGGATCCGCGAGGTGGCCTGGGCCGCGGCGCCGAGCACGCTCCAGGCGTACGGTGAGTGCCCCTGGGACTCCAGCCACGGGAAGTAGTGGTCCGAGGTGACGGAGAAGTCGAAGCCCGCCTGCTCGGCGGCGACCACATCGTCGACCAGGGCGCGGGGCCCGGCTTGCTCAGTCATCATTGTGTAGCCGATTTGCACCATAATCCATCGTTTTGCCGAAATGGCTCCGCTGAAACCTCCGGCAGTTCCCCGCCACGGAAGGCGCTGCGAACGCGACATGCGGGTAGGGGGGTGACCACGGCGGCATCCGCCGTCCGAGAAGCCACGGAAGAAGCCATGGAAGAGAGGCGGCGTCGCTTGCGCACCGTAGGAGTGGAGGAGGAGCTCCTCCTCGTCGATCGCGAGAGTGGCGAGCCCCGGGCCCTGTCCTCGGCGGTTCTGGCACGAGCGGCCAAGGACATCGCCGAGACGTCCGGGGGCGCCGAGCGGCACGCGGACGACTACCGCGACCCTGAGGAAGAGACGTTCGAGAAGGAGCTGACCGGCCAGCAGCTGGAGTTCGCGACACAGCCCAGGACCAGCATGGACGACCTCATGCAGGAAATCGTCCGGTGGCGTTCCGAGGCGGCGCGGCACGCGGGTGACCTGGGAGCGGGGATCGCCGCCCTCGCCACCTCTCCCCTGCCGGTCAGCCCCTCGATCAACGTGAGCAAGCGCTACCAGTGGATGGAGGAACAGTTCGGCCTCACCACGCAGGAGCAGCTGACCTGCGGCTGCCACGTCCACGTCTCGGTCGAGTCGGACGAGGAAGGCGTGGCGGTGCTCGACCGGATCGGCCCGTGGCTGCCGGTCCTGGTGGCGCTGAGCGCCAACTCTCCCTTCTGGCAAGGGAACGACACCCTGTACAGCAGCTACCGCAGCCGGGTGTGGGGGCGCTGGCCGATGTCGGGGCCGACCGACCTCTTCGGTTCCGCCGAGCGGTACGAGGAGCGGGTGAGCGCCATGGTCGCCACCGGCGTCCTGCGCGACCGGGGAATGGTCTATTTCGACGCCCGGCTGTCCCACCGCTACCCCACCGTCGAGATCCGTGTCGCCGATGTGTGCCTGGACGCGTCCACCACCGTCCTGATCGCGACCCTCGCGCGGGCCCTGGTCGAGACGGCCGCGCGCGAGTGGAAGGCGGGGCGCCCACCGCTGGGGCACGGCGTGAGTGTGCTGCGTCTCGCCGGGTGGCGGGCGGCGCGGTCCGGGCTTGACGACGCCCTGCTGCACCCGGTGACCATGCGACCCGTCCCCTGCGAGGAAGCGGTGACCGCACTCCTGGATCACGTGCGGGACGCCCTGGAGGAGTCGGGCGACCTCGACCTGGCACGCAAGACGGCGACAAGCCTGCTGGAGCACGGCACCGGAGCCCGCGTACAGCGGGAGCTGCTGGAACGCACGGGCAGCCTGGGCGCGATGGTCGCGGAGTGCGCCCGCCGGACCCAGGCGGCGTGACGCGGTCGCCGACGTGACGATTGCCGAGCCTATCGAATTTCGATACATTCCCATCGTGTATCAATCGAAGGAGCGGCAATGGGGAAGCTGACGGTGGGCGCCTTGCGCGGTGTACTGGCGGCGCTGCCGGCCGGCTCGGTGTTCGTCCAGGCGGTGCTGGTGCCGCTTCTGGCCATCGACCTGGAGGGGTCGGACGGTGACCTCGCGTCCCGCCGCGTCCCTGTCGTCGTCATCGTGCTGCTCGGCTTCGTGGCGGCCCAGGTCGTCATGGTCTGCGTCTGGCGGCTCGTGACGATGATGCGGCGCGGCACCGTGTTCTCGTATGCCTCCTTCCGGTACGTGGATGCCGTGACCGGCGCCTTCGTGGCGGCCGCCCTGCTGGTGTTCACGCTCGGGGCGCTCCTGGCACCCGGCGAGGCCGTCGCGCCGGGCGTGGTCCTGCTGGTGGGCGGGGTCGGCGTGGCGGTCCTGGGGGTGGCGCTCATCGTGCTCGTCCTGCGGATGCTGCTCGCGCAGGCCGTCGCGCGCGACGTCGAGGCGCACCGGATGCGGGCCGAGCTGGACGAGGTGATCTGATGCCGATCGCCGTCGACATCGACGTGATGCTGGCCCGGCGGAAAATGTCCGTGGGCGAGCTCGCCGAGCGCGTCGGGATCACCCCGGCCAATCTGGCGGTGCTCAAGAACGGCCGGGCCAAAGCGGTGCGCTTCACGACGCTCGCCGCGCTCTGCGAGGTGCTGGAGTGCCAGCCGGGGGAATTGCTGCGCTGGGAGGCCGAGGACGCCGCGGGCGGGTGACCCCGGCCGCGGCGGCCGCCGGTCCTGCCGCTCGGCCGAGGACCGCGGCGGCCTCGATCCCGACCGGCAGGGGTTTGGGTGCCCGGGGGATCTCAAGGTGCCCTGGGTGCCTGGGGAACCTCAAGGTGCCTTCGGTGCCCGTGGGGCGGTGCTCGCCGGTGGTGCCAGGCGGGCCAGGAGGTCTTGGAGGGTCGCCCGCTCCTCCTCGCTGAGCGCGTCGAGCGCCTGGTGGGTGGCGTGCATGCCGGCACGGATGCTTTCGACCGCGGCCGCGCCCTCCTCGGAGAGGACGACGTTCTTCACCCGCCGGTCGGTGGAGCTCGGTTCGCGGCGGACCAGGCCGCGGCTCTCCAGGCGGTCGACGATCCCGGTCATGTTCGAGGCGTCACAGCGGAACGAGGCGGCCAGGACCCGCATAGGGGCAGGGCCGCCCTGCCGCAGCACGTTCAGCGCCTTGGCCTGGCTGTAGGTGAGGCCCTGCGCCGCGGCGGCCGCGGTCAGGTCTCCGTAGAGGCCCGCCATGGAGGCCCACAGGGCGTCGAGCAGCGTGGCATGGGACGAACCGGGGCGCACGTCAGGTGTCTGGGGCATGGAACCAGCGTAACTCGAAACTTGACGACTTCAACTTTCGGTGTTTACCTCTATCGAGTTGCTTGAGGAGGTCAACCTTCTTGGTTCTTTACCTTCGCATGCCTCAAGTTCCCGCCCCGCCTCGCCGGGGCCGCCATCCCCACGCGCTCGATCAACGGAAGTAACCCCGTGACATCCACACCTCGCGCGGCGCACAGACGCCCCGTAGGAGACACCTCGCTCGTCCTGGTCCTCGGCCTTGCCGCCATGATCGTCTCGATGATGCAGACCCTCGTCGTGCCGATCATGAGCATCATCCAGGGCGACCTCGGCACCTCCACCGCGAACGTCAGCTGGGTCACCACGGCGACCCTGCTGTCCGCCGCGGTCTTCACCCCTCTCCTCGGCCGCTTCGGCGACATGCACGGCAAGAAGCCCACGCTGGTCGGCGTGCTGCTGCTGATGATCGCCGGATCGGTCCTGGCCGCCACCACCAGTTCGCTGCTGTGGCTCATCGTCGGCCGCGTGCTCCAGGGCGCGGCCACCGCGATCTTCCCGCTGGCCCTTTCGGTCCTGCGGGAGCAGATGCCTCCGGCGAAGCTGCACGGCGCGATGGCGATGGTCAGCGGCACGCTCGCGGTCGGCAGCGGTCTCGCGCTCGTCGCGGCGGGCCTGCTCACCCAGGGTTCCGACCCCGACTACCACCGGGTGTTCTGGCTCGCGGCCGGTCTCGCGGTGGTGGCCCTCGTGGGCGTTCTGATGCGCGTTCCCGGGGCGCGGTCCACGGCGGGCGGTCGGACCGACTGGCTCGGGGCGGCGACCCTGGCGGCGCTCCTCGTCCTGCTCCTGCTGCCGATCTCGCAAGGGCACGAGTGGGGCTGGACCTCCGGCCGCACCCTCGGCCTGTTCGCCGGCGCCGTCGTGATGGCGGCCGTCTGGACGCTGGTGGAGCGCACGGTCCGCGAGCCCATGGTGGACATGCGGATGTTCGCCCACCGGCCGGTGCTCTTCACCAACCTCGCCGGGCTCTTCCTCGGCTTCGCGATGTTCTCGCAGTTCATCGGCGTCGCGTACCTGGTGCAGATGCCGAAGGACCTCACGGGCTACGGCTTCGGGGCCTCGGTCCTGCGGTCCTCCGTCGAGTACCTGCTGCCGACGACGGTGATCTCGCTGGTCGCCGCGCAGTTCGGCGGCATGCTCGTCGGACGGATCGGGCCGCGGTTCACCCTCGCCACGGGCGCCGTCTTCGGCGTCGCCGGCTTCGCCTGGCTGACCGCCGCGCATGACACGTCGGCGTCGGTCATCCTCGCCGGGATGCTGATCGGCGTGGCCATCAGCTTCGGTTACGCCGCCATGCCCGCGCTCATCGTGGCCAGTGTCCCGCACCACCAGACGGGCATCGCCAACGGCCTCAACTCCATCTCCCGGTCCGTCGGCAGCGCGATCGCCAGCGCGATCATCACCTCCCTGCTGGCCTCCAAGACGCTGGAGAACCTGCCGGCGGGTGCACCCGCGCTGCCCGCCGAGAGCCAGTTCACGCTCAGCTTCGCCCTCGCCGGTGTCGCGTTCGTCCTGATCGTGGCGGTGGCGCTGGTCGGCCTGAGCAGGGGCCGTACCCAGTTGCGTACATCGAAGGCGGCGGACAGCGCGGCGGCCGGAACGGTGACCGCCGAGCCCGCGAAGGCGGACGTCACCGCCTGACGCGACCTCAGGGCAGCATCGGCAGCACGGTCACGGCGTCACCCGGTTACCGCCGAAGGACACCACCAGCCGGCCGTCCGCGGCGAAGGACCACTTCAGCGCGCCGGTGTACGCGGAGCACCGGGAGCCGTTCGCACCGGACCAGAACTGGTTCGAGCCGTCGACGTCGCCGACGACCTTGTCGTTCGCCCCGCTGCCGCCGCGGCACGAGACGTTGTCCCGGAAGACCGTGGTGCCGGCGTCGAACGAGAAGTTGCGCTGGGCGTTGCCGACGCCGATGTTGCCCGACATCGTCATCCTGCCGGGGTTCCTGTTGTAGGTGAACCCGTGCTTGCCGTTGTTGTGGGCGATGCTGCGCTTGATCACGTGGTCGACCGCGATGTCCTCGCCGCCGAGTTTGTAGCCGTTGCGGTCGCCGTTGGAGTTCACGGTGCCGTCGGACAGGGTGCCGTTGGTGTGGGAGAGCGAGTCCTCGATGGTCACCGGGCCGATGGGCCCGGTGTCCGTCTTGGTGTAGAGGTCCCAGCCGTCGTCGATGTTGTGGTGGGCGACGGCGTAGCGGAAAACGTTGCCCGGGCCGGTGGTGAGCTTCGAGGCGAAGCCGTCGGCGTCCTCACCGTCCGAGTCGGCGTTGTCGTGCGACTCGGCGCTCAGGATGAGGTTGTGGGACGGCCACTGGTCGCGCGGGGTGCTGGAGGCCATCCGCGAGAGTTGCAGCCCCGAGTCGCGGTTGAAGCGGGTCACGGTGCGCTCGATGACGTTGCCGCTGCCACCGACGAAGATGCCGTTGTCACCGGCCCGTTCGACGATGATGCCCTTGACGTGCCAGTACGCGCCGTTCACGGCGAGCCCCCGGTTCGCGGGGTCCTCGGTCATCGCCGAGAAGTCGAGCACGGGCGTCTCGCCCGGGTAGGCGGAGAGCTGCGTGCGGGCGGCGGGGGTGCCGTTGCTGCCCGCGGGGATGGTGACCGTCTTCGTGTGGCGGTACGTCCCGCCCCGCAGGTGGATCGTGCCGCCCGGAGTGACGCGGGAGATCGCCGAGGTGAGCGTGGTCGGGTCGGCCTGGGTTCCGGCGGCGCCGTCGGTGCCGTTCGGCGCCACGTACAGCGCGGCCGCGGACGGCGGCGGGGTGGTGCCGGCCGCTTCGGCGTCGACGTAATCGATGTTGGGCAGACCGGCTGAGGTGGTGGGAACGATCCGGATGGTGTTGCTGCCCGAACTGACCGGCACGGTCAGCGTCTTCGTCACCCACGTGTCCCACGTGCCGGTGCTCTCGAACGACGCCGACGCCGACGCCGACGCCGACGCGGCCGTCGAGCCGTTCACCGTGATGTTGGCGGGCCGCGCGGCGCCGGAGCCGTTGGCGAAACGGATCTGCAAGGTCGCCGTGCCCGAGGCGGGCGCGTTCACCGTGACCTGCACGTGGGCACCGACCGCGTTGTCGGCGTTGCAGAAGCCGCTGCCCGAGTAGCCGCCCCAGTCGGAGTCGATGGCGCCGGTGCAGACCGCGGGAGTGCTCTCCGCCTCATGACGGGTGGGCGCGGCCTGCGCCGTGGTGGCGGACAGAGCGACGAGTGAGCCGGCGAGGAGGCCGACGGACGCGATGACTGGTCTCGATTTCACCGTTCGTCTCCAGGTTTCGAGTCGAGGGGAAAGCGCTTTCTCTGCGCTTTCCCAGGACCGTAGGCGCTTGCCGTGGGCACGTCAATAGACACGTATATGATTACGTGCCATATACGTGAACACCGTGCAGCGGGCTGAAAGCCTGAGGATGCGCCTCCCCGACGTGGCTGCGCCCCATGCGACATGATCGGATGACCGGATGACCGGGAGACAGGGGGAAGGCAGCATGATCCACGCCACGGCAGGTGGACCGCGGAGCACGACGTGGTCGGCCCGGTCGGCACGCCCGTACGCGTTACTCCTGAGCATGGTGCTCATGGCGGGAGTCGGCTGCACGGGCGGCGGCGGCTCCTCATCAGGCCGAGCGGTATCGGGCCGAGCGGGCGCGCCCGGCGTCGGCGACGCGCTGTTCCCCTCATTGGGGAACGGCGGCTACGACGTCTCGCACTACGACTTGACCATCGCCTACACCCCGGAGACCAACCACCTCAAGGGCACCGCGGTCATCACCGCCCGCGCCACCCAGGATCTGAGCCGCCTCAACCTCGACTTCACCGGCCTGAAAGTGCGCGGCACCGCGGTGAACGGCGCGGATGCCCGATTCTCGCGCCAGAAGGACGAGTTGACGGTGACGCCCGTCCGGCCACTGCGGAAGGGCCGGACGTTCAAAACGACCGTCGAGTACGACGGCACGCCCCGGATGATCGAAGACGCCGATGGAGCGGTCGAGGGCTGGATCGAGACGGACGACGGCTCGACCGCCCTCGGTGAACCCACCGGTTCCATGGCCTGGTTCCCGGGCAACCACCATCCTTCCGACAAAGCCGCCTACGACATCACGGTCTCCGTGCCCAAGGACGAGGACGGCGACCCCTACGACGTGGTCGCCAACGGCGAGTTGAAGAAGGAGGAGGACACCGGGGACCGCGTCGTCAGGCACTGGCGCAGCGAGGAACCCATGGCGAGCTACCTCGCGAGCGTGGTCGTCGGCTACTTCGACATCTACAAGAGGTGGACCTCCGACGACCTGCCCGTTTACGTCGCCGTCGACCCGGACGAGGACGAGCCCGCGGGCTCCGACGACGTACGGGACCTGGTACCGGAGATCACCGACTGGGCGAGCGAGCGCTTCGGCCCGTACCCCTTCTCTTCCGTGGGCGCCGTCGTGGACCATCTCCCCGACCTCGGTTACGCCTTGGAGACCCAGACCAAGCCGTACTTCGACTCCGCGCCCGAGGACACGCTGTTGGTGCACGAGCTGGCGCACCAGTGGTTCGGCAACTCGGTCACGCCGCGCGAGTGGAAGGACATGTGGCTGAACGAAGGCTTCGCCACCTACGCGGAGTGGCTCTGGCAGGAGGATCACGGCGGCCGGACCGCCCAGCAGACCTTCGACTCCTTCTACGACGGCAGTCACCGCGAGAGCAAACACATCTGGGACTTCCCTCCGGGCGATCCGCCCAGGAGCGGCCAGGTGTCGGATCCGCCGGTGTACGGCCGCGGCGCCATGACGCTGCACAAGGTGCGCGAGGAGGTCGGCGACGAGGTCTTCTTCGGCATCCTCCAGGAGTGGACCAAGAAGTACCGGCACAAGAACGCAGACACCCAGGACTTCATCTCCCTGTGCGAGAACAGGTCAGGGGCCGATCTCTCCGGCGTGTTCAAGACCTGGCTCTTCGACAAGAAGAAGCCGTCGAACCCCTGACGTGGTTCACCGCTCGCCGTCCTCCGGACCAGGACCGTGCAGGACGTGCGTGGCGGCCAGCTCGCGGTACGCCCGGCTGTGGGCGAGGAGGTGGTCGTGGTGGCCCGAGGCCACCGTGTGGCCGTCTTCGAGGACGACGATCCGGTCGGCGTGCCGCACGGTGGAGAGGCGGTGGGCGATGACGAGGACCGCGCAGTCCCGGCTGATGTCGCTCAACGCCCGGGTGAGCGCCCTCTCGTTGACGGCGTCCAGGTGTGAGGTGTGTTCGTCGAGCAGGAGCAGTCGTGGGCGGGCGAGCAGGGCGCGGGCCAAGGCGACGCGTTGGCGTTCTCCCGCCGAGAGGGTGCCGCCGTGGTCGCCGAGTCTGCCGTCCAGGCCGCCGGGCAACCGCCGCACCACGTGGTCGAGCCGGGTCAGCCGTACGACGCGGAGGATCTCGTCGTCCGTGGCGTCGAGGGCGGCGTAGGTGATGTTCTCGCGGAGTGTGCCCTCCAGTACGTGGGTGTTCTGGTCGACGAGGGCGATGCCCGCGCGGCACTGCCGGCGGCTCAGGGACGTCGCGGGGCGGCCGTCGAAGCGGATGGTCCCGGTGTCGGGGTCGTAGAGCCGTGCGATCAGGGAGAAGAGGGTGCTCTTGCCGGCTCCCGAGCGGCCGACGAGCGCCACGAGTCCGTGATGCGGCACGGCGAAGGTCGCTCCGCGCAGGACCGGTCGGCCCGGTACGTAGGCGAAGTGGATGTCGGTCAGTTCGAGCGCGGGGGCCGGGGCGCACGGGGTGGTGCCCGGCAGCGTGCCGGAGACGTGGGCGGGCTGCTCCGCGGGTTCCTCCGGGAGGGCGAGGACTTCGTCGATCCTCAGGTACGCGCCCGTGCCGCGCTGGATCAGGCCGATGGCGCGGAACACCGACGACAGGGGCATGACCAGGTACGAGGCGTACAGCAGGAAGGCGACCAGGTCCCCGAGGGAGTCCGCTCCCCGGCCGCCGACCCGCATGCCGCCGACGACCAGGACCAGCAAGAAGGAGCCCTGGACGGCGAGTTCGACGGCGCTGCTCATCACGGCGGCCAGCTTCGCCGTCCGTACGCCCGACCGGTGGGCCGAGTCCACCCGCTCGCCGATGCGGTGCGCCTCGCGTTCCTCGGCCCGGTACACCCGGACCACCGGCAGGGCGGCGAGGGCCCGCTCCAGTTCGGCGGCGACGGCGCCCACGGAGGTCTGCATCTGCTCGGACGCCACCCGCATGCCCTTCAGGAGCGTGGCGACGACGGCCGCGGCCAGGGCCACCGTCGCCACGACCAGGAGCAGCAGCAGCGGGTCGAGCCACAGCATCAGCAGCAGCGCCCCCGCCGAGACGAGGCAGCCGGTGAGGAGGTCGACCAGGGCCTGGGAGACGACGTCCCGCAGCAGGGTGGTGTCGGCGGTGACGCGGGAGACCAGGTCGCCGCGGCGGTGCCGGTCCATCTCCCGCATCTCCAGCCGCAGCAGCCGCGAGACGAGCCCGTGGCGCACCATGCGGACCACGCCCTCGCCCATGCGGTCCAGCAGGAAGCGCCCCATCGCTCCCGTGGCGGCCTCGGCGACGAAGAGGCCGGACAGGAGCAGCAGGAACGGCCACAGCATCTCGCCGCGGGCGCTGGAGTCCACGACGTGCTTGGCGATGAGGGGCTGGGCGAGGCCGAGGGCGGACGCGGCCAGGGTCAGCCCGGCCGCCAGGGCGATACTGGGCCGGTGTCCGGACGTCAGACGGAACAGCGAGGCGACCGAACCTCCCGTCGTACGGTCCGTGGACGGCTTCGACCGTCCCGTTCCGCGGTCGTCCGGGCCGGTGCCGGCCGGGGCGTCGTCCGCGACGGCGGTGTCGCTCACGTCCCCGCCCGCCGCGCCGGGGCCACCGTCACAAGGCGCGCGAAGTAGTCGTCCGGGACGCCCTCCCCGACGGGACGGCCCCCTGCCTCGATCCAGGCATGGGCGGAGAACGGCGGTACCTTGCGCACCCCGGTGCACCAGGTGGGCCAGGTGCCGTGCACCCGGCACAGCAGGGCGGCCCCGAGCGAGCGTGGGAGGCAGCCGCGCGGACCCGCGCAGCGCAGGCTGACCGCGCACAGCGCCTCGCGGGCCGCGGCGGCCTGCGCGGGGGTGGCGGGCCGCGCGCCACGGCGTACGCGCTCCAGTACGGCGCGGATGTGCCGCGGCGGCAGGAACGACAGGGCCAGCGCGGGGACGAGGACCAGGCGGGCCGTCAGTCGGCGGGCGAGGGGGACGCCGGTGGGCCGGTCCAGGGCACTGGGCGTGGTCATGAGACCAGTCCCGCGTTCCGGAGGTCGCGTACCAGTGCCGTCACGTCTTGCTGCGCGCGGTCGGGGTCGATGGCGAACTGGGCGACGAGGGCCGTGACGGCGGCCGCCTCGTCGCCGTCTTCCATGAGTGTTCGCACCACCAGGGCGCCCGTGGGGTTGAGTTCCCAGTAGTCACCGGTGCGCTGGTCGAGGAGCACCGTTCCGTACTGCGTCTCCGCGGTGGAGACGTCGGTGCCGAATCGGAGCGTCATGGGATCAGGCCTTTCTGGTGCGGGGCGTGGTCCCGGGTGCGCAGCCACACCTCGCACGCGATGGTCGAGTAGAGGATCGCGTCGCGCAGGCCCGGCGCGGAGGGCCGCTGGGCGAGCCGGCGCAGTTCGCCGCCGTCCACCAGGCCGAGGCTTTCCAGCCGGGAGTCGGTCCACAGAGTCAGCAGGTCGCCCCGGTGGCGGCGCAGTCCGTCCGACGCGTCCATCGACGCCTCGGCCTTGTTGGCACGCCGCAGGCACTCCTCCGGGACGATTCCGCGCATCGCCTCGGTGAGCAGCGGTTTGTACTGCCACGGCGTGACGCGGTCGTCCGGCCGTACCGCCAGGCACGCCTCGATCACGCGGTCGTCCAGGTACGGCGACGCCATCGGAAGTCCCGCCCGGGTCGCCATGCGCTCCCACTGGCGGATGATGCGCGTACAGGTGCGGATCAGTTCCAGGTCGGTGTGCAGGCCACGGTCCGCGTGCAGCGGCTCGGCCCGCGCGGCCGAGTCCAGCAGGGCCCGCCGGACGAGCCGTTCCGTCTCGGAGGTCATCCAGGGGAACAGGCGGGGCGACATCCCCCAGCCGAGGCTTCCCGTGACGGAGGAATCCGGCATCGGAGCGCGCAGCCGGCGCACGGAGTCGGCCAGCCAGCGGGGGTACGTACGGGAGTCGGCGAGGGCACGCGCCGTGGCGCCCAGCGGCCAGGTCCACAGGGCGCGGAAGCCCCGCAGTTGACGCAGCGCGTACAACGGGCGGGTGCGCAGCAGCCGGTGGTAGTACGCCTCCGAGCACCAGGCGACGTGGTCGCCGCCGATGCCGGTGAGGTGCACCTGGCTGCCGCGTCCGGCCAGCCACGGCAGGTGTTGCAGGACGCGTGAGCGGTCCATGACCCCGATGGTCGGCTCGTCGAGGAGGTCGTCGATGCCGAGCAGGTCCGAGTAGACCAGGGCCGACGCGTCCGCGTCCCAGACGACGTGGTCGACCTTCGGCAGGTGCTCCGCCGCCTGCCGGGCCCAGGCCAGATCGGTGTCTGCGGGGTCCCGTCCCGGCCAGGTCGCCGCCACTACGGAAGCGGTGGAGCGGGCGGCGAGGAAGCAGACGGAGGTGGAGTCCAGGCCGCCGGAGAGGTCGCAGCTGACCACGCCGCCCGGCCGGGTCCGCACCGCCACGGCCTCGGCCAGCGCCTCGCGGACGGCGGGCGCGCCCTGTTGGATGGTGCGGGTCGGCTCCGGGGGCCGCCACCAGCGTGACGTGCGGACCCGGCGTCCGTCCGCGGAGACGATCAGGGCGTCCTCCGGGGAGACCGCGTCGACTTCCTGCCAGAGCGAGGTCTCGTACAGCGGATGGGGCACGGGCCACAGGAGCCGGGTGGCCAGTCGGCCGGTGTCCGGCTTGCTCCCGAGGGCCGTGGCGAGCAGGTCCGCGCTCGTCGCGGCCACGTGGACGCCGCCGATCCGCGCGTGGAAGACCAGCCGCAGCCCGGAGGCGCTGCCCTGCACCCTGAGCTGCCCGTCGTGGGTGGCCACCAGGTGGAAGCTGCCGGGCAGGGACCGGGCCAGGACGTCGAGTTCGGTGAGGTCGCGCATGCGGGCGGCCCGGCGTTCGAGCTGCCGCGGGTCGGCCGGACACCACCCGACGGCGGCCAGGGCCGTGTTGCCGGCCCGGGCCACGGTGATTTCCGTACCCGACCAGCGGCCGATCAGCCAGGGGCGGCCGGAGGCGTGCGGCAGGACGCGGGTACCGGGGTGACGGAAGAAGCGGGCCGCGACGGCCGCCTCCTCGCGGTCGGGAAAGACCGCGAAGTGGGCGTCGCCGCGGCCCGGTTCCGCACTCTCATGCGTGTCTGACATGGAGTCGCGTTACGTGTCGGCCGCCGTCAGTTCTTGCTGAGGACCAGGCGGTCGTTGCCGCTGCGCTGCAGCAGGCCGGTCTTCTCACGGAACGACCCCAGTCGGACGAGCGTCGGAGCCTCGTACGTCTTCTTCATTCCCATCACCTCGCTGTGAGCGGTGCCGTCGGCCTTCCGTGTGGCCGGCGGCGGTCTCACCAGCTAGCGGGGCGGAACGCGGTACGAGCAAGACGCACGAGATAAGTCATATCAACAGACTTTCAAGGGGGCGGCGTGGGTGCCATTCGGTCTGCATGTCGACTTCGCGGTTGCCGAAGGGGGGTGGCGCAGGGAGGCGTTTGAGGCGGCGGACACCGTCCGACCTGCACCGTGCCGTCGGCGCACCGGCCGAGGTGGCGGCCGGACCGCGCACGCGACGGGCGGGGGCGCCGCCCGGCGCACCGCGCGCGGGGCACGCAACCGAGAGGCTTCGCGTCAGGCGAGGCCGACCCGCGCAGGGCACTGTTCGACCGCCGCCCGCGGGTCCCGGGCGTAGCTGCCGTCGCCGAACAGCTCGAACGTCATCCGGCGGTCGTACCCTCGGCTGTCGGGGGCCGACAGGTCGGTCGGCACGCGGCAGTTCGCCGTCGCCCCACGCGAGGTGTCCGGCGGGCCGTCCGTCGACGAGGTGGACGTGCCGGACGCGGTCGCCGATCTCGTCGAGCAAGGCCGCGAGGGCGCGGGAGTCGTTGACCAGGTTCGACTCCAGTGGTACGCGTCCGGGGGTCAGCGGGTGATGAGGGTCGTGCAGCGGACGTATGGTCCCGCCACGTGTTGGTGCACTTCGACTGCCGCCGAGTGGGGCCCGTCGCCGCGTTCGTGGCGGGCGTACGCGCTGTGGCCCAGGACTCGCTTACGCGTCTGCGGCAGCCGAAGCCGCGCATGAAGGGGTGGTACCTGGAGTCGGAAGCTGGTGGGCGGCCACGACCGGCAGGCCGCCGAGCTCGCCGCAGCGACCGGAGATGCCTGGCCGGCCTCGCGCCTCACCCGCAGAGAAGGACCGGCTACTGGCCGGGCACATCCCGCACAGTGGCGCCTGCGCAGTCAAGACGCTTGCCCGCCGCGAGCTGGAGACGTACAGCCGAACGCCCCGGCGCCCGTCTCGAACGCGGCAAGGGTGGAGACCTGGGCCGCACACTTGAGTCTCCCGCAGGGGGAGACAAGAAGGTGAGCTCATGAACGACGGCACCCTCTACTCGATCGGCGAACTGGCCCAGCGCACCGGACTGACGGTCAAGACGATCCGGTTCTACTCCGATCGGGGCATCGTCGAGCCCGCCGACCGCACCCACGCCGGCTACCGGCTCTACGCCCTGGACACCGTCGCTCGCCTTGCCCTCGTGCGAACACTGCGAGAACTGGGACTCGGCCTCGCCATGATCCGGCGGGTCGTGGACCAGGAACTCACACTCAGCGAGGTCGCCGCGGAACACGCTGCCGCACTTGACGCGCAGATCAGCATCCTGCGTCTGCGGCGGGTGGTTCTGGCAGCCGCCGCCACACGCGAACCCACTCCCGAGGAGATGCAACTCATGCACCAGCTGGCCACGCTGTCCGAAACGGAACGCCGACGCCTGGTCGACGACTTCCTCAACAGCGTCTTCGAAGGCCTCCACCGTGGCTCTTACCACGCCGCAGCCCGGCGTTCCATGACACCCGAGCTTCCCGACAGCGCCACAGACGAACAGGTCAGAGCATGGGTGGAGCTGGCCGAACTGTCTATGGACCCCGATTTCCGCGCCACTGAGCGGCGCCTGGCCGAAGACCACGCGGCCGACCTGCCCGACGACGCCCCTGCGCCGCCGCGCCCAGACATGATCGCCATGGTCCGAGATCTCGTCGGGCCGGCCGTGGCACGCGGCATCAGCCCCGACTCGCCCCGGGCCGATCCCGTCGTCGCGGCCCTCACCGCCCACTGCGCGCTCGCCCACGGCCGCCCCGATGACGCCGAGCCGCACCGGTGGCTGCTGCACCGCCTGGAAGCCGCGAGCGATCCGCGCAGGGACGAGTACTTCCGGCTGCTCGCGCTGATCAACGGCTGGCCGACGCCGGAACGCCTCACCCCGGTGATCGACTGGTCCGTCACAGCTCTGCGGATACGGGCAGCCCGATGACGAAGATCGTCGCACGGGTCGAGGCAGACGCCACACCGTGGGCCCCTGCTCTCGTACTGCGTCCCCGGAGCCCGGCGGACGCTGCCGACCTGGTTGCACTGCATCGGGATGACGCCCTGCGCCGGTGGACGAGCTCATCGGTGAACGACGCGGCGAGCGCGGCTCATTGGGGCACTGCGTCCGCCGAGGTCGGCTACTGGACGGCAGCGCACGCGCGCGGCCGGGGAGGACACCCCGCGCACTACAGGCACTGACGGACTGGGCCTTCACCGCCTTCCCCGGCAACGAACCAACGCGCCGTGAACTCCTGCATCAAGTGGACGACACAGCGTCATGCCGCGTCGCAGAAGAGCCGGTACGCACTGGCCACGCTCCTGCCCCCGGCACCGCCCGCCTACCCCCTTGCCGGTCACGTGCACGTACGGACGCGCGACCTCTGACCCACGTGCCCGTCACTTCCCGATGCCGTCGGCGAGGCCCTTGACGATGTAGCGCTGGCCGAAGAAGAACAGCAGCACCACCGGCACCGCGGCGATCGCCATCCCCGCGAAGACGACGGGAAAGTCCGTGCCGTGCTTGCTCATGAGGCTGGTCAGCCCGACCGGCAGGGTCTGGGCGTCGCTGCCGTTGGTGAACACCATCGCGAAGAGGTACTCGTTCCAGGCGAACAGGACGTGCAGCAGGACGGTGGAGGTGATGATCGGCTTGCACATCGGCAGGATGATCCGCCAGAAAGCGGTCCCGCGTCCCGCGCCGTCGATCTCGGCCGCCTCGTCGACCTCGCGCGGGAGGTCGATCATGTAGGCGCGGATGAGGAAGGTGGTGAACGGCACCCGGAAGGCCGTGTACAGGATGAGCAGCGCCCAGAAGCTGTTGTACAGACCCATCCTCTGGAACATCTGCACGAGTGGCACCAGCGCCACGGTGGGGGTGAGCATGAGCCCGCCGAGGATGACGGCCGTGAGTACCTTGTTGAGCGGGAGGTTCACCCGGGTGAGGCCGTACGCCGCCCAGGCGCTGATGAAGACGGTCGCGATCGTCGAGGTCACCGTGACGAGCACACTGGCCATGAGGTAGTCGCTGACCCCGCGGTTCCACGCCTTCTGGTAGTTGTCGAAACTCCAGGAGCCCGGCAGCGCGAAGGGGTTGTCGAAGAGTTCGGCGTTGGTCTTGAAGCCGTTGAGGACCATCCACAGCAGCGGATAGAGCACGACCACCGCCAGGCCGAGCAGGAAGGCCCACAGGAACAGGCGTGCGATCACGCCGAGGAAGCCGAGACGAGTCACCATTCCACCCTTTTCCTACGGGTGATCCACAGCTGCGCCATGGCGATGGTGAGCGTGATCACGAAGAGCACGGTGCCGATCGCCGCGGCCGAGCCGAAGTCGTTGCGTACAAAACCGTTGCGGTACAGCCAGGTGCCGAGGACCTGGGTCGAGTTGTTGGGGCCTCCGCTGGTCATCACCATGACCTCGTTGAACACCTGGAACGCGCCGGAGACGGTCACCATCATCATGAGTCCCGTCATCTCGCGCACCAGGGGCAGCGTCACCTGGAAGAAGCGGCGGACGGCTCCGACGCCGTCGAGGGCGGCCGCCTCGTAGAGCTCGGAGGGGATGCGCTGGATCGCGATGGCGAAGAGCAGGGTGCAGTACCCGAAGCCCTGCCACTGGCTCATGGCGATGATCGCGAACATCGCTGTGCTCTCCTGCCCCAGCCACGGCTGGGCGAACTCCCGCAGCCCGACCTCGTCGAGCACGTGGTTGAGCAGGCCGATGTTGGGCTCGTAGACGAAGTAGAAGAGCAGTCCCGCGACGGTCAGAGAGATCGCCGAGGGGATGAAGTAGACGCCGCGGAGGGCGCGTTGCCACCGCTCGCTGCGTACGCTCTCGACGAGCGCGGCGAGCAGCAGGGCGCCGAAGACCTGGAACACGATGGAGATGACCGCGTACCAGAGGTTGTTGGCGAACGACGACCAGAAGACCGGGTCGCCGAAGAGCCTGCGGTAGTTTTCCAGGCCGACGTACTCCTGGTCACCGCTGTAGATGTCCCACGTGAGCGTGGAGAACCCGAAGTTCTGCATGAGCGGGAGGTAGACGAAGACTCCGAGCACGACGAGGGCCGGAACGACCCAGGCCAGCCCGAGTGCCCGTCGGCACATGGTGCGCACCAGCTTGTTCCCTTCGGCAGCGCGGCGGGCTACTTGGCGGACTCGGAGGTTCGGCGGACGCTCTCAAGTACTTTCTCGGCAGACATGCCGCCGCTGATCAGCGCCTCGCCGCCGGCCAGCCAGGCGTCGGCGACCTCGGGGGCGGTGACCATGTCGAGCCATCCGACCAGGTCCGGGGCCTCGTTGACCTTCTCGATGCCCTCGAAGACGGCCTTGCTCGACGTCTTGGGGGTGACGGCTCCGACCACCGTGCTGGGCTGGCCGTACGGCGGTGAGGAGAGGGTCGCGGCGTTCTTCGGTCCGGTCACGAACTTCATGAAGTCGACGGCGAGGGCCGCGCGCGGCGACCGCGCGTTGACGAAGTATCCCTCCGGCGCCCCCTCGATCACCTTCGGGTCCCCCTTCGCGCCCCGCGGGGCGGGCAGAGGGAGGATCCCCAGGTCCTTCGGCTTGAGGGGCCCGCCCGAGGTCGCGCTGTCGAATTCGAGGATCTCCTGGTAGTACATCGCCGCCTTGCCGCGGGCGAACGCCTCCTGCGCCGAGGTGTAGAGGACGCCGTTGGTGCCGCCCCGGGTGTCGGTGCACGAGTCGACGAGGGTCTTGAACTGCCGGAGAGCGGTGAGGTAGCCCGGGTCGTCGAAGGCCGCCGTCTCGGGATGGTTGTCCGCCTCACGGACGGTGGCGGGCACGTTGTACGCGAAGAGCTGCTGGAGGTAGTGCAGCGCGGGCCAGCCGTCCTTGTTGCCGAAGGCGATGGGTTCGTATCCGGCCGCGCGTAGGTCGGAGCAGCTGTCGATCAGCTCGTCGAAGGTCGTCGGGACCTCGACACCGGCCTTGGCGAACGCCGCCTTGTTGTAGCCCATGAACTTGCCGTTGTTGTAGAGGGGTATGCCGTAGTACTTGCCCTTGCGGGCGAAGGCGGACAGGGACGACTTGCTGAAGGTCTTCCCCCACGCGGTGTCAGGGCCGATGACCTCGGTGAGGTCCGCCGCCCGGCCGCCGCGGACGAAGTTGTCGGCCCAGTTCCCGGTCCAGGTGAAGTAGACGTCGGGCAGGGCGTTGGAGGCCGTGAGCGTCTTGGCCTTGTCCTTGATGCTCTGGTCGGTCTCCTGGATGAGCTCCACCGTCACCCCCGGGTGCTTCCGCTCGTAGGCGGCGGCGAGGTCCTCGAAGTAGGGGCTGAGCGGGTCACCCGCGAACTTGGTCAGGATGCTCAGGGTGCCGGAGAACTCCGGCTCGGCCCCGACATCGGCCGCCGGCGCCGGCGCCGGCCCGGCGAAGCAGCCGGTGAGGGCGAGAACCGAGGCCCCGAAGAGTGCCGCGTACCTCGTCGTCGCACGAGCGCGCATGGGCTTCCTTTCGCTCGGAATGGGACCGCCGGTGCCGCCGGGCACCTCGGATCCGCCGCGGAATCCGTGACGTGGACCGCTTTGTGTGCGGCGACTGTACAGAGAATCTGATACCGGTACCAGGGTGGAGACGGAGAAGTTCCGCGGGCACGGCTTCGGCCGCCGCGGGGCCTCCGGCGACAGGACCACGAGGGCCCGAGAACACGCAGCTCAACAAAGGCAGTTGCGAGGTCCATGGCCCCCTGGCAGAGGAACGGTATTGACGCTCATGACCTCTTGTGCCAGCGTGAGGCCCGCGTGATACCGGTATCAGGTCGCTCAGCGCCACCGGCCGCACCCTCCCCGAAAGGACCCGAAGATGCTCGGTTTCAACGAGCCGGAACTTCTCTCCCAGCTGGCGAGCACGGTGGCCCTGCGCCCCCGCATCGAAGAGCTCGCCGACCGCCTCGTGGACGAGGGGTTCGACCATCTTTTCCTCGTCGGCGCCGGCGGCACCTACGCCCAGATGTGGCCGTACGAGCACCTCGCCCGGCGCAGTTCGACCCTCCCCGTACGCGCCGTGATCGCCGCGGAGTTGGTCGCCTCCGGTGATGCCATGCTCGGCGAGCGTTCGGTGGCCGTCTTCACGTCCGTGTCGGGCACGACGGAGGACAGCCTCAGCGCCATCGAGTTCTGCCGGTCCAAGGGCGTCCACACGATCGGCTTCACGGGGTACGCCGACTCCCCCATCGCCAAGGCCGTCGACGTCGCCCTGGTCTCGGAGCCGAAGGCGTGGCCGTTCGACCCCCAAATGCTGCTGCTCATGGGCCGGTTGCTCTCACGGCGGGGCGAGTTCGCGGGCTACGAGAAGCTCGCCGACGAGCTCGCCGGTATCCCGCGCCTCATGGTCGACGTGGCCAAGCAGGCCGATCCGTCCGCGAGCGCCTTCGCCGAGGCCCACAAGGACACCGACTACCACTTCCTCGTCGGCGGCGGAAACCTGTGGGGTTTCACGTACCTGTACTCCATGTGCATCCTTGAGGAGATGCAGTGGCTGCGCACCACCCGTGTGCACAGCGCCGAGTTCTTCCACGGCTCGCTCGAACTGCTCGAAGAGGACACGAGCGTGATCGTCTTTCAGGGGGAGGACGAGACGCGGGCGCTGACCGACCGTGTCGAGGCCTTCGCCAAGCGCATCTCGCGCGACGTGACCGTCTTCGACACGCGTGACTACGCGCTGGAAGGCATCAGCCCCGAGTTCCGCGGTCTCCTCGCGCCGCTCGTGCTCGACACGGTGATGGGCAGGGCGAGCAAGCACCTGGAGCGGGTGCGGGATCACTCACTGGACCTGCGCCGGTACTACCGCGTCCTGGACTACTGACCGATCCGACGGGACCCCGCCCTCCCCGGGCCTTGCTCCTTAGGCGGGGAGGGCGGGTCGATCTGCCGTTCGGGGCGATGGACCGCCCGGGCGCCACGCCGCCCCTCGCAACGCCGGCCGCCCCGGCCCCACGCCGCCCCTCGCACAGGAGAACCCACATGAGAGTCCTCGGCTTCGGCGACAACATCGTCGACCGTTTCGTCGACCGCGGTATCGACTACCCGGGTGGCAACAGCGTCAACGTGGCTGTGTACGCCCGGCGGTTGGGCGTCGAGGCCGCCTACCTCGGAGTCTTCGGCGACGACGACCTCGGGGGCTTTCTGCGGAAGTCCATCGGCGCTCAGAACGTGGCCATGGACCACTGTGTCGTACGCGCGGGCGAATCCGGCCTGTCCACCCTGCGCGTCGACGACGGCGAGCGCGTGTTCCTCGGCTGGAACGGCGGCGGCGTCACGGTACGGGAACCGCTCCGGCTCGACCCCGAACTGGTCGCGTACATAACGTCGTTCGACCTCGTGCACTCCAGCGTGTTCTCGCGGAGCGAGAGCGAACTGCCCCGGCTCGCCGCGTCCGGCCCGCTCGTGATGTTCGACCTGTCCAGCGAGGACGAATACCGCACCCCCTCCTACCTCGACCGCGTCTGCCCGTACGCGGACCTCGTCCTGCTGTCCTGCTCGCACCTCGACGAGGCCGCGACGCATGCCCTCCTGGCCGAAGCCGTGGACCGGGGTGCCGGAACGGCGCTCGCCACGCGCGGCGTCGACGGAGCCATCGTCCGCACGGACCGCTGCACCGTCACAGCGCCCGCGCGGGAGGCGGGGCACGCGAAGCCGCTCGTCGACACCATGGGCTGCGGCGACGCGTTCCTCGCCGGCTTCGCGATCTCCCTCGTGCGCGAGGGATGGTCCACAGGCACTCCGCTCCACCCGAAGGTGATCGAACACGCGCTGCGGAAAGGAGCCGACGCCGCGTACGAGCAGTGCTTCGTCGAGGGAGCCTTCGGTCACGGCCGGCCCGTCGGGTGACCGGCTGGGCGGTGTCTAGCATGTGGCGAGCCCTCGACCAGGAGAAGTGAGGTACGGAAGCCGATGCCAGCAGACCGGGGCGACCCACCGAGGACGCCGAGGACGCAAACGCAGATGCAGACGCAGCCTCAGACGCCACCGACGATCTCCGAGGTGGCCGCCGAGGCCGGCGTCGGCCGCGCGACCGCGGCGCGCACCCTCGGCGGCTACGGGTACGTCAGCCCTCAGTTGAAGGAACGCGTGCTCGCGGCGGCCGAGAAGCTCGGTTACCGCGCGAACGCGCTGGCGCGAAGCATGTCGACCGGAGTGAGCCACACCCTGGGGGTCGTCGTCGCGGACATCGGCAACCCCTTCTTCGCGGGCATGGTGCGCGGGATCTCCGACGCCTCCCGCGCACGGGGCTTCGACACCATCGTGCTGAGCACCTACGAGGACCTCGACGAGGAGATCGCGGCGACCAACGTACTGATAGACAAGCGCGTGGACGGCGTCATCATCGCGTCGGCCGCCGTCGGCCGCGGCGAGGTCACGCACATCCGCACGGCCCTGAAGCAGGGTGTCCCGGTCGTGCTGGTCGACCGGGCGGTCGGTTCCCTCGACCTCGACACCGTCGTCATCGACAACAGGGACGTGGCGCGGGAGGCCGTCGAGACGCTCATCGAGGCCGGACACCGCCGCATCGGTTTCGTCTGGGGGCCTCCGGTGCCGCAGGCGCCGGCGACCCGGCGCGCGCTGCTCGCCGCGGCGGCCCGCAATGTGTGGACGGACGGGGAGCGGCTGCGTGGCTACCTCGACGCGCTGGACGACGCGGGCATCCCCTTCGACCCGGAGCTGGTGATGGTCGGGCCCAAGACCGAGGAGCACGCGACCGAGGAGGCCGGCCGCATGCTCGCCCTGCCCGACCGCGCCACCGCGCTGTTCTGCACGGAGACCGACGCGATGACGGGCGCGCTGCGGGCCATGCGGGCGCGGAAGTTGACCTACCCCGGCGACCTGTCCCTGATCGGCTTCGACGACAGCGCGTGGGCGGCGGTCATGGACCCGCCCCTCACGATGATCGAACAGCCGGTGCACCAACTCGGCGCGAAGGCGGCGGACGTACTGCTCGACTCGCTCGAAGGAGCGGAAGCGCGCCGCGAGACGCACACGTTGCACGCACGGCTGGTCGTGCGCTCCTCGGTCGGGGCGCCGCCCGCGCGGTGAACGGCTGAACCGCTGCGGGGGTGGGGGGCGGTGAGCTGGGGAGCAGTGGGGCGGCCCGTCGGCTCCGGTTCCGGTTCCGGTTTCGGCTCCGGTTCCGGCTCCGGTTTCGGTTTCTGTTTCTGTTTCGGTTCGGCCGGGCGCCCGCCCTGAGCGAGCTCGCTATGGCTTCCGACCGCGCGCGGCCCTCGGCATCGAGACCGCCAAGGACCAGCTCGCCTCCGGGAGGATCACCGCCGGAGCGGGGTCGCCGGGCGGCACCCGCGTCCGTCGGCCGGACCTGACGGTGCTCACCGACCCGGGCGGCACCATTCTTCGCACAAACACTTATGCAGTTAACGGGTCCCCCATTTGGGGAATTGCGTCACTCGAATGCCACGTATCCGCAGGAATGGGCACGCGTTATCTCGAATATGACGACGGAACTTCCCAATCACGATCACGGTCCCCACGCACACCACGACAAAGCCCCTCTGCCCGTGCGCCGGAAAGTCAAGACAGTCTCCCACGCGCACAACGCGGCCCCGGGGGCCTCGGCGGCATCTGCGACCGCAGGTGAGGGGCTAAACCGGGCTCCTGGCGCACCTTCAACAGAGTCTCTCCTGTTGGATTTCTTGGACCATATGAATGCGCTGGAAACGGGCCTCGCCCGGCGATGGAGCGATTCGGTCGCCAGGCCTGATGTCGCCATGTCGGAATGATCTGATCACACCATGCAAAATGATCCTGTCTACTATCATCCGGGATACTCAGGCGATCATGCGTCCGGGTACTTCAGCGAACACCGCGGGCAGTACGGCCGCTCCGACGACCGTTACTCACCCCTGACGGAACCGCCTGATCCGGGCTGGGACCCGGCCGAGGAACTGGCGTACCTGCTCCAGGACGCGATCGCGGATCAGACGCCTTCGACCGCTCCGGCAGGCGAAGATGTCCCGGCGACTCACACCGCGGTCGGTTCCCCGCTCCAAGCCCTCCAGGACATCACGACGGAGCTGCCGCCGCTGAGGAAGAACCCGCAGAGCCACCGCAAGACACGTGAACAGCGGCGCGTGCATCTCGTCCGGACCGCGAGTTGCGCCATCACGACACTCGTGGCGCTCACGGCGTCGGCGGTGAGTCTCTTCAGCACGGCGGTTGCCTATGACCCGCTCAGGCTCATCGCGCTCAGCCACACGGAGAACAGCTCGGTCGCCTGGTGGCCCGTCCTCATCTTCGGCCCCTGGCTGGTGGCGTCCCTGTCCGTACTACGAGCCGCCCTGCATCAACGCCGCGCCGTCCACTCATGGTGCGTGGCCGTCGTCTTCTCCCTCATCACGATGCTCCTGTGCGTCGCCCGGGCGCCCATGAACGTCATCGACATCACCGTCGCCGCCTTGCCCAGCCTCGCCTCGCTGGCCTGTTTCCAGCAACTGGTACGGCAGGTCACTCTCACGCGGCCTCCCAAGCGCCCCGTACCCCGCCACCGACTCCTGCGTCCCCGGATGCCGCTGTCCACCGAGGGACCGGCCCACGAGACGGCGGCCGCCGCTCCCCTGAAAGCAGAAGTACCCCGACCGCGCAGCGCGGAGCTCAGGGAACAGTAAGCGGGCCCCAGCGGCCCCATCAACAATCAGGGGTTGTTTCAGATTGCTCCGGAACAGCCCCTGATCTGCGACTCTCACGGTGGTCCTCGCCCTGCCTGTGGTCACCGAGGTCTGGCACATCTACGTCCTGATCGGGCTGCTCCAGGCCGGGTCCGCAGCGTTCACCCCGACGTTCCAAGCCGTCATCCCCGACATCGTCACCGGCGAGTCCGACTACACGCGGGCCCTGTCCGCCTCCCAGGTGGCTGCCACCATGGAGAGCCTGCTCAGCCCCGTGCTCGCGGCCGTCGCCCTGACGTTCATGAGCTTCGACCGGCTGTTCCTGGGCACCTCCGCCGGATTCCTCGTCTCCGCCGTGCTCGTCCTGTCGACGCGTATCCCCGACGCCCGTCCCAGCACCCACAGCAGCGCCTGGGACAGAGCGGCGTCGGGCATCAGGACCTTCCTCAGGACTCCACGGCTGCGCGGGGTCATGGCTCTCAACCTCGTGGTCGCGGCGGCGGGTTCGATCGTCGTCGTCAACACCGTCAACTACATCCGGGACACGCTCGGCGGCTCGCAGTCGCACGTCGCCTGGAGGCTCGCCGCCTCCGGCACCGGAACCCTCCTGGCCGCCCTCGTACTGCCCCGGGTCCTCGACCGGATCGCCGCCCGCACCGTCATGATGACCGGCGCCGCGGCCCTCGTCGCCGGCACGGCCGCCGCGGTGACGCTCATCTCGGCCGGCCTCACCACGTGGGCCGGTACGGCGATCATCTGGACCGTGATCGGCATCGGCATGGCGCTGATCATCACGCCGACCGGCAAGGTCCCGCGCGCCTCCGTCGGACGGAACGCGATCCCCGAGGCATTCGCGGCCCAGTTCTCCCTGTCGCACCTGACCTGGCTGATCACGTACCCCATCGCGGGCCGGCTCGGCACGGGCGTCGGCTTCACGCCGGCCTGGTCCGTCCTCGCGGTCCTTGCCGCAGCGGGAGCATGCGGCGCCCTCCTCCTCTGGCCGCGCCACGACGGACGGGGAATGGCGACCAGCCCCGTCACACCCGCCCGGCACGCGCCCGTCACGGACCGGCCCGCGCTGTCTGAGGCGGCATGAGACACCGCGGGCCGCCATACTCCGCCGATCAGCCCCGGCGGTTTCCCGCTGGACCGTTGGCTTGTTCACGCCCAGTTCCACGAACCAGGCCCAAAGCCTCCCGCCACAGCGGTTAACATCCCGTCATGATGACGACGTGGTCGCCTTTCGGCGTACGACGTACCGGCTCTGCGCCGCGTACGTCGCGCCGGTGGTGGCTGGGTGTCCTCCTCTTCGCCGTGCTCTACGCACATGGCATCGGAGTGGAAGGCGCGTCGGCGCACACGTCCCCGGCGATGGTGACCTCGTCGATCGCCGTGGACCGCGCCCCCGCAGCGGCCGAGGGTCACGCCGGTGCTCCGGAGCCCGCCGGTGGCGGTTCCGACAGCCACGACGAAGGCTCTTCCCACGCTGCGGGCGAGTGTCTCTCCGGACAGCCTCAGGACGGCCCGTCCCTCGCGGCGCCCTGCGCCTCGGGATTGGATTCGGCCTTCGAGTACGGCGGCCCGGGCGGCGGCATCGCCGCCACCGGCGGCCATGCGCGTGAGGCCCATGCTCCGCCACCATCCCGACTGGCAGCGGTCCTTCGGACCTAGGCCGGTGGTCTCAGCCGGCCGTCGGCGCGCGGAACGCTCCTCATCACGCCGCTCTGTACGTGTTCCCCACGTGACGGCCCCCGCCTGCCCTCTCACCGACCCCTGATCGCTGCCCTCCGCTCCGTCGCGTCAGCCGCGCGGGCTCGGGCAGCCGTGCGGAGCCGTCGTGCTGTCATCCCTCACGCGCCATCCGGTCCACCACGCACCGCCCTGGACTCGGCACTTCGTCGCCGTCGTCTGCGCCGTACTGCTCGCGGGCGTCCTCGCCTGTCCACATCAGCTCACCGCGTCGAGCGACGGGCACGGTCCCGCTATGGGGTCCGTCAGCGCCGTGGACGCGTCGCTCACACCTGGGGCCGAACCCCGACAACAGACGCTGACGCTGACGCTGGAAGATCCGCTCACGTGCACGTCTGAGCGCAGTGGAGAGAGCGGTACCGCTCCGCGCGGCATGCACGGGCCCGCGCCCCGTGACACCCCTGCCGGCACTGGGCCCACTGCTGCGACGTCGCGTCCTTCCCGCGGGTCTCGGCAGGTCGGAGCGGTCTGCGCCGTGACCTCAAGAACAACGCTCATCACCGTCTGTCGGTGGCGCGTATAGGGGTCGCCTCCGCAGCCGTGATCACACGGCCCCCGCGCGCACCGGTGGCCCGTTCGACTGCCGCGGTGCACGCGTCGAACCCGCGCCTGATACGCCGACACTTCGACGAGAGCGAGACGATGCATTCCCTGATCACCACCGATGCGACCCCCACGCGAACAGCCATCTCCGGGCTGGTCGGCAACACACCGGTCCTGCACATCTCCGGGCCACCCGCTTCCGAGGGCCGCGGCTTCTGGGCCAAACTGGAGGGCTGCAACCCCGGCGGCATCAAGGACCGCCCCGGTCTGCACATGGTCGAACGCGCCCGGAGCCGGGGCGACTTGGCGCCCGGCGGCCGGATCATCGAGTCGACCAGCGGCACCCTGGGGCTCGGCCTGGCGCTCGCCGGCATGGTGTACGGGCATCCCGTCACCCTGGTCACCGACCCCGGGCTTGAGCCGTCCATGACCCGGCTCCTCACTGCCTACGGCGCCCGGGTCGATGTGGTCGGCGAGCCCCACCCCGAGGGCGGCTGGCAGCAGGCCCGCCGCGATCGCGTCACCGAGCTGCTCTCCGAGCACCCCGGATCCTGGTGTCCGGATCAGTACAACAACCCGGACAACACCGCCGCGTACACCCCGCTTGCCCTTGAACTCGCCGCCCAGCTGGGCCACATCGACGTACTGGTGTGCAGCGTCGGCACCGGCGGACACTCCGCGGGTGTCTCGCGCGTGCTGCGGCAGCTCTATCCCGACCTGCGCGTCGTCGGTGTCGACACCATCGGCTCGACGATCTTCGGCCAGCCCGCGCGGCCACGTCTCATGCGCGGCCTCGGCTCCAGCATCTACCCCCGTAACGTGGCGTACGAGAACTTCGACGAGGTGCACTGGGTCGCCCCCGCCGAAGCGGTGTGGGCCTGCCGCCGACTCGCCTCGTCGCACTACGCGACGGGCGGCTGGAGCGTCGGCGCGGTCGCCCTCACGGCCGGCTGGATCGCCGGGACCCTGCCCGCCGGCACCCGGGTCGCGGCCGTCTTCCCCGACGGGCCGCAGCGCTACCTCGGGACGGTGTACGACGACGAGTACTGCGCGGCCCACGGCCTGCTGGGCCGGCCCCCGGCTGCCGAACCCGATGAGATCGCGCGGCCCGACGACAAGGAAGTCACCCGCTGGACACGGTGCGCGGACGTCGTCGACCCGCTGACCCTTGCCGCCGGGATCGAGGACGTCCGATGAAGACGACTCTGCGGCAGGTCACGACGTACGAGCGCAGCGTGCAGTTGCTGATGGTGAATCAGTTCACCATCAATCTGGGCTTCTACATGCTGATGCCGTTCCTGGCCGCGCATCTGTCGGGTTCGCTCGGCCTCGCCGGATGGGTGGTCGGGCTCGTCCTGGGCGTACGGAACTTCACGCAACAGGGCATGTTCCTCGTGGGCGGGACGCTCGCCGACCGGTTCGGGTACAAGCCGCTGATCATTGCCGGATGTGTCCTGCGCACCGCCGGGTTCGCGACGCTCGGGCTGGTCGATTCGCTGCCCGCGCTGCTGGCCGCCTCGGCGGCGACCGGTCTGGCCGGAGCACTGTTCAATCCGGCGGTCCGCGCCTACCTCGCGGCGGACGCCGGCGATCGGAGGGTCGAAGCCTTCGCGCTGTTCAACGTCTTCTACCAGGCCGGCATCCTGCTCGGCCCCTTGGTCGGCATGCTGCTGACCGCCGTAGACTTCCGCACCACCTGCCTGGTGTCCGCGGGCATCTTCGCCCTCCTCAGTGTGGTCCAGATCCGTGCGCTTCCCGCGCGCCGGGCCACGGACAAGAGCACCGGGGAAGGCACGGAGCGGCAGGGCGTACTGGCGCAGTGGCGCTCGGTCGTGGCCAACCGGCCCTTCCTGCTCTTCTCCGTCGCCATGATCGGTTCGTACGTCCTCTCCTTCCAGGTCTACCTCGCACTACCGCTGGAAGTGCGGCGGCTGGGAGGCTCCGGAGACGCCGGTACAGCGGCGACGGCACTGCTCTTCGCCGTCTCCGGGCTCACCACCATCGTGTGCCAGACGCGCGTGACAGCGTGGTGCAAGGAGCGCATGGAACCTGGGCGGGCGCTGACGTGGGGACTCGTCACCATGGGCGTGGCCTTCGTGCCGCTCCTGGCCGTGATGCCGTTGCCCGTGCCCGAGGGCGGCCCAGGTCGTTGGCTGCTGGCGGCCGTGCCGCCGGCGCTGTCGGCCCTGCTCCTTGCCGTGGGCACGATGATCGCCTACCCCTTCGAGATGGACACCATCGTCCGCCTCTCCGGGGACCGCCTCGTCGCCACTCACTACGGGCTCTACAACACCATCTGCGGTGTCGGCATCACCGTCGGGAACCTGCTGACCGGCGCCGCACTCGACGCGGCCCGGGAAGCGGGGCTCCCCGCGCTGCCCTGGCTCGTGCTCCTCGCGCTCGGCCTCGCCTGCGCCGCGGCCCTCGACGGCCTGCACCGCGGCGGACGACTGACACCGGCCACTCCCGAAACCCAGCCCGTCACCACGTAACACGCCGTGTCGCACGGCCGAGGGGCGGACGAACCGGTCCGCGAACAGATCCTCGAACCGGTCCGCCCCTCGGCTCCGCGACCTCTCCCCCGTGATTTCCGCGCACATCGCTGGCGTCATCACGTCACTGCGTGAACGCGCACGCTCCGGAACACGTCCGCCGGCGTTTCCGAGCATCTGGAGCGCGGCCCGCTGCTGGTCCGTCAGACCGTCGGTGCCCGACGGGCACTCCTGTTGGGCACCGTACGGGGTCGCCGTCTGCCAGCAGTACTCGTACAGACCACGGTGGCGCGTACCAGCGCCGGTCCACGGGCAAGGACTGTTCCCGCGGTCCTGTCGTCGGGGTCGATGGGCAGTACGGCGAAGCGGTGGTCCCCGACGACCATGTTGATCGGAACCACCGCTGACAGGCGTATCTCCACCCCGGCTTCGACCTTGCGGCGCAGATAGTCGGCGAACGTCGGTGACGCGGCGAGGTTCTGGCGGTAGATGGCTCGGACCCGGACGCCGCGTTCGATCCTGCGCCGGTCGCGGCTCAGCGAACGCTCGGGTATCTCCCGGAACAGTGACGTCGGATGCATGGAGCACACGTCGTGCCGCACGACTTCGGTGATGTCCTCCAGAGCCTGTTGAATGCGTCGGTAGTCGGTGATCAGCTCGAACTCGCAGTCCGAACCGGCGAGTACACCGGCCTTGAGGAAGCGGCCCGCCAGTGCCTCCAGCAAGTCGTACGCCTCATGCGCTTGGCGCAGATGTTCGCCCAGGCGGGTGCGTTCGCGCTCCAGAAGCCGGAGCACCGCGATTTCTGGGTCGACGACGGCGACGTCCTCGGCCTCGGCCTGAGGTCTGCGGTCTGCCGCCGGCTTTGAGGGCTGTGCGGTCGTCGTGCTTGCTGCCTGTCTCCACGATGAGCCCCAGGGCGAGCAGTTCGCGGCGGCACCGCTCACGCTCGTCGTCCGTCAGGTCCACGTGGGTGAGGGTGGCGTCGACGCCGGCGGCGCCCCGCGTCCGCAGGGCTTGGTAGAGCGCGAGCGTGTGGTCCTCCTCGGACTCGCCGCGATCTCTGACAGGCGTGTCAACCACGTGGCCTTCCCCCGGTCGGTCGTCGCTTCGGCGCCGTCATCGTAGAGGGGCTCGATCTTCGCAGCGAGGGAATTCAGCATCTGAGACCGCCGCCGGAACAGCTCCAGGACCGGCCCTCGCGGAAGCCGAAAAAGGGGGGTGTTCCTTGCTGGTCCGCGGTTGCTCCGCAACTGGTCTGCAACTGGTCCCCACAATGATCAAAGGGCCGTTTCAGATTGCTCTGAAACGGCCCCTGATCTGCGACTCTTACGAGTCGGGACGACAGGATTTGAACCTGCGACCCCTTGACCCCCAGTCAAGTGCGCTACCAAGCTGCGCCACGTCCCGGTGTGTTCGGTGCGGTGTCCCGCGTGATCACAGGTAGAACTCTACCCCACCTGCGAGGGTGCTCCGTTCCCGGTGACCACCGTCAGGCACGCGCGACAATCCACGTATGAGCACTGCACCTGGACCGTACGAAAGTGGCCGTGAGCGCGACCGTGACGAGGAGGGACGGGCCCGCAACCAGCGGCCGCGCGACGGGCTCGGGCGGCCGCTGCCCTACGGCACGGACGGCGTGGCCCGGCAGCCCGAGGGCGTCGTGCGCACGCCTGAGGAGTCCGTCGCCGAGGCGCAGGCCCTGCTCGACGCGGGGCGGCCGTTTCACGCGCACGAGGTCTTCGAGGACGCGTGGAAGTCGGGCCCACCGGCGGAACGGGACCTGTGGAAGGGACTGGCCCAGCTGGCCGTCGGCCTGACCCACGCGGCCCGCGGCAACACCAAGGGCGGGGCGCGGCTGCTGCTCAGGGGCGCGGGGGCCGTCGGAGGCTGGCAGGCGGGGCCGAACGGCCAGAAGCGCCCGCACGGGATCGACCTCGCGGAGTTGATCCGCTGGGCCGAGGCCTTGGCAGACGGGCTGAAGCACGAGCAGACCACCGTAGACGCGGCAGCCCAAGCCCCACAGCTGCGCGGAAACGCCACCACCTAGCCGGTACACCCCAGCACACCGCCACCGGACCGCCCCCCCCCCCCCGGAGCCGGGCCGCCGGGCCGAGGCGTCGTTGGCGGACCGGCTGGAGGAGGAGCGGGCCGCCGTAGACGCGGCCACCCACACCCCCACAGCTGCGCGGAAACGCCACCACCTAGCCGGAACACCCCCAGCACACCGCCACCAACCCGGCCCCCCGGAGCCGGGCCGAGGCGTCGTCGGCGGGCCGGCCCGAGCGCGTGAGCGCCGCCGTGGACGCGGCAACCCATGCACCACCCCCCGTAGCCGAAGCCTTGGCCAGCATGGCCGGGCATGAGAGCGCCGTGGTGGGCGGCCGCCGCGTGGGGGCCACGCCCGGTGGCCGAAAGGGGCACGCCCCGCCGTCACCGGACCGGCCTCGTCCCGCATGCAGCGGGCCGGGCCCGATGTGAAGGTGGGCCGTGTGACGATGACCGATCAACCGGCCCCCGCCGCCACGCAGGCACCCCCCGTCCTCGACCGGCGCCGCCGCAACGTCGTCTTCGTGACGATCATGCTGGGGATGCTGCTGGCCGCCCTCGACCAGACCATCGTCGGCACCGCGCTGCCGACGATCGTGTCGGATCTGGGCGGGGCGGAGCACATGTCGTGGGTGGTGACGTCGTACCTCCTCGCGGAGACCGTCGCCACGGTACTCGTCGGCAAGTTCGGTGATCTGTTCGGACGTAAGGTCGTCTTCCAGGTCTCGGCGGTCATCTTCATCACCGGGTCGTTCCTGTGCGGCCTGTCGACGAACATGACGTTGCTCATCGCCTGGCGGGCGATGCAGGGCATCGGCGCCGGCGGGCTGATGGTCACGTCCATGGCGCTGATCGCCGATGTCATCCCGTTGCGCGAGCGCGGCAAGTACCAGGGTGCCATCGGCGCCGTGTTCGGGGTGTCCACCGTCATCGGGCCGCTGCTCGGCGGGTTCTTCACGGACCATCTCAGCTGGCGCTGGGCGTTCTATGTGAACGTGCCGATCGCGATCGTCGTGGTCATCGCCGCCGCCCGCACCATCCCGGTGGTGAAGTCGGCGGCGCGGCCCGTCATCGACTATCTGGGCATCGCGCTCGTCGCGATCGGGGCGAGCGCGCTGATCCTGGCGACGAGTTGGGGCGGCAACCAGTACGCGTGGGGGTCGCCCACCATCATCGGTCTGTTCGTCGGCGGGCTCGTCGCGCTCGCGCTGTTCTGCGTCGTCGAGACACGCGCGGCCGAACCGATGCTGCCGATGCGGCTCTTCGCCGATCCCGTCTTCACGGTCTGTTCGATCCTCAGCTTCATCGTGGGCTTCGCCATGCTCGGCGCGCTGACGTTCCTGCCGACCTACCTCCAGTACGTCGACGGCGACTCGGCCACCGTCTCGGGCGTGCGGACGCTGCCCATGGTCATCGGGCTGCTCATCGCGTCCGTCTTCAGCGGCAACGTCGTCAGCAAGACAGGGACGTATCGCGTCTTCCCGATCGTCGGCGCGCTGGTGATGGCGCTCGGGCTCTATCTGCTCTCCCTCATGGGGAGCGCCATGAGCGCGTGGCTGGAGTCGGTGTACATGTTCGTGCTCGGCGCCGGCATCGGCCTGTGCATGCAGGTCCTGACGATCGCCGTGCAGAACACCGTCGCGTACGCGGATCTCGGCACCGCCACGTCCGGCGTGACCTTCTTCCGTACGCTGGGCAGCTCGTTCGGCACGGCGGTGTTCGGGACCATCTACGCCAACACCCTCGCGCCGAACCTCAGGGACGGCGTCGCGGCGGCCGCGGACACCGGTGCCGCGGCCCCGGCGACGATCGCGAAGGCGGCGCAGAGTCCGCAGGGCGTGCACGAGCTGCCGGCCCCGGCGGCGGCGCCGGTCGTCGAGGCGTACGCGGACACCCTGCAGACCGTCTTCCTGTGGACCGTGCCCGTGGCGCTCCTCGGCTTCCTGGTGGCGCTCTTCCTCAAGCAGGTGCCGCTGCGGGACAGCGCGCGGATGGGCGCGCCCGACATGGGCGAGGGCTTCGCGCAGCCGGCCCCGGCGAACTCGGGGCACGTGCTGGAGCGCAGCGTCGCCGGGATCGTCCGCAACGTCGGCATGAACACCGCGCGCGACATCATCCGGGGCTCCGACACCCGCCTGGACGTCGCGGGTGCCTGGGCGGTCATGCAGGTCGCGCTCTTCACCCGGATGGTCGGATACGCCGGCCTCGGCCTGATCGCGGCGCGGCGCAGGATCCCGCCCGAGGTGCTCGTGCCGGTCTTCGACCGGATGGAGGACGAGGGGTATGTGACCCGCACGGGCACGTACTTCTCGCTGACGCCCGCCGGGGAGCGCGAGGCGGAGATCATCGGCGCGGCGTGGTCGGCCTGGCTGGGCGAGGAGATCGAGAAGAACCTCGGGCGGCCCGCGGACGAGGAGCTGACGGCGGCCGTGGACACGATCGCCAAGCGGCTGCTCGCGGAGGACCTGGAGCAGGGGCTGGCCTCCGAGACGGCGGGCGCTTCGATGGCCTCGCGCTGAGGCAGGTGGGCTCAGCGAGGGTGACCGCGGCCACCGGGAGCGGGACCGCCCCGACCGACGTACGAGTTCTCCGCGACCACGGGGCTACACGGCCTGCCCCGCGGCGTACTGGGCGCGCAGCTCCCGCTTGAGGACCTTCATGCTGGGGCCGAGCGGGAGCGCGTCGGTGAACTCCACGCGGCGCGGGTACTTGTGGCGGCCGAGGTGCTCCTTCGACCATGTGATGACCGCTTCGGGGTCCTTGGCCGCGCCGGGCGCCGCGACGACGACGGCGCAGACCTCCTCGCCGTGGACGGGGTGGGCCAGGCCGATCACGGCGGCCTGCGCGATGTCGGGGTGGCGCATCAGGACCTCCTCGACCTCGCGCGGGTAGACGTTGAAGCCGCCGCGGATGATGACGTCCTTCTTGCGGTCGACGATGGTCAGGAAGCCCTCGGCGTCCTTGGTGCCGAGGTCGCCGCTGCGGAACCAGCCGTCGACCAGCGCCTCGGCGGTGGCCTCGGGGCGCCCCAGGTAGCCGGAGAAGACGTTGTGGCCGCGGATGACGACCTCGCCGAGCTCTCCCGTCGGCAGGAGTTCGACGCGGTCGTCGATGTCGGCGCGGGCGATCTCGACGTCGACGCCCCACAGGGGGTGGCCGATGGTGCCCGCCTTGGTGCCGAAGTCGGGCTGGTTGACGGAAGCCGCCGGGGACGTCTCGGAGAGGCCGTACCCCTCGTACACGGGCGTACCGAAGGCCTCCTCGAAACGTTCGAGTACGGCGACGGGCAGCGAGGCGCCGCCGGAGACGCACAGGCGCAGCTTCGGCAGCTCGGGGGCGGACGCGGCGGCGGCCACCAGGCCGACGAACATGGTGGGCACCCCGTGGAAGGTGTTCGCGCCTTCCGCCACCATCAGCTCGATGGCCCGCGCGGCGTCGAAACGGGGCAGCAGGACGAGGGTGGCGCCCGCCCGCCAGGTGGAGTTCATGGAGACGGTCTGGCCGAAGGCGTGGAAGAGGGGCAGCGCGCCCAGCGCGACGTCGTCGGGGCGGACGTCGTTGGCGTCGAAGGCGTTGACGGTCGCGTTCATGACGAGGTTGAAGTGGCTGAGGACGGCGCCCTTGGGGACGCCGGTGGTGCCGCTGGTGTAGAAGACGACGGCCGGGTCGTCGGCGTCGCGGGTGACGTACGAGATGAGGGGCTCGGTGGCGCGGGCCAGGGCCGCCAGCTCTCCCTCGGCGCCCAGTTCCAGCATGCGTACGCCGGTGGCCTCGGCGGCGGCCCGGCCCGTCGGGGCCTGCGCGGGGTGGCACAGGAGGAGGCCCGCGCCGCTGTCCCGCAGGACGTGCTCGACCTCCTCGGCGGAGAGCAGCAGGTGGACGGGGACGACCACGCCCCCGGCGGCGAGGATCGCGTAGTAGGCCCTCGGGAACTCGGCGGTGTTCGGCGCCATCAGGGCGACGCGGTCTCCCGGCCGCACGCCGAGCTCCGCGAGGGCGGCGCCCTGGGCGCGCGCCTCGCGCCACAACTCCTTGAAGGAGAGCCGCAGTTCGCCCTCGACGAGGGCGGTGCGGTCCGGGTGGCGGCGGGCGGGTTCGGCGAGGATCGCGGCGAGGGACAGCGTTGCCATGGGGGGTGGTGCTCCGTTCCGTGCGGCCTTGCGGTGGTTCGGACTGCTGCTCGGCGGGGGCGCATCGGGCGGCGGGGTGCCCCCCAAGGGGCGAGGGTCAGTCGCGCTCGACGAGGAGCGCGCTGCCCTGGCCGACGCCCACGCACATCGTGGCGAGGCCCCGCGTGGCCCCGGTGCGGCGCATGCGGTGCAGAAGCGTGGTGAGGATCCGGGCGCCGGAGCAGCCGAGGGGGTGGCCCAGCGCGATGGCGCCACCGGAGGGGTTGACCAGCTCCGGGTCGAAGCCGAGGGCGTCGACGCAGGCGAGGGCCTGGGCGGCGAACGCCTCGTTGAACTCCGCCTCCTGGACGTCGGCGACACTCCAGCCGACGCGGTCGAGCGCCTTGCGGGTGGCGGGGACGGGCCCGAGGCCCATGACGTCCGGGTGCACGCCCGCCGACGCGCCGGCGGCGTACCGCCCGAGGGATTCCAGGCCGAGGTCGTCGAGGGCCTCTTCGCTGACGAGCAGCAGCCCGGCGGCGCCGTCGTTCATCGGCGACGCGTTGCCCGCGGTGACGGACCCGCCCTTGCGGAAGACCGGCTTCAGACCGCTCAGCTTCTCGTACGAGGTGTCCTCGCGCACGCATTCGTCCGCGTCGACGCGGACGCCGTCGGGACGGGTGACCGGCAGCAGCTCGTCGTCGAAGTGGCCGTTCTTGCGCGCGGCGGCGGCGCGCTGGTGGCTGCGGAGCGCGAAGGCGTCCTGGCGCTCGCGGGAGACACCGTGACGTTCGGCGACCTCCTCCGCGGTCTCCCCCATCGCGAGGACGCCGTGCAGGTCCTTCATCCTCGGGTTGGTCAGCCGCCAGCCGAGGCGGGTGTCGGCGGTCTCCATGCGGTGCGGCAGCGCCTCGTCCGGGCGAGGCAGGACGAAGGGCGCGCGGCTCATCGACTCGGAGCCGCCCGCGAGGACGATGTCGGCCTCCCCCGCGGCGATGGTGCGTGCGGCGGTGGTGACGGCTTCGAGTCCGGAGGCGCAGAGCCGGTTGACGGTCGCGCCGGGCACGGATTCCGGCAGCCCCGCGAGGAGGGCGGCCATGCGGGCGACGTTGCGGTTGTCCTCGCCCGCCTGGTTGGCGGCGCCCCAGTAGATGTCGTCGATCCGCGCGGGGTCCAGCTGCGGGAAGTCGGCGAGGAGTCCGCGTACGACACCCGCGGCGAGGTCGTCGGGACGGACGGTGGAGAGGGCGCCGCGGAGCTTGCCGATGGGGGTGCGGCGGGCGGCGGCGAAGTGGACGGTGCGCACGATACGACTCCGGATCGATTTGCGGGTCTCGCTGCGTGGGTTGCGGTTTCGCTGGACGTAAATTAGCGCTGCTAGTTTTGGAGTCTATGCGGGAGGTGGGGGCTGTGGGAAGGGGCTCCGCCGCCGGGCCCCGCGTCCCCGCCTCCTCCTACTGGCCGCGCCCCAGCTCCACGAGGCGGGCGAGGGCGGGCAGCGCGTCCGTGAGGGACCGGCGCTCCTCCGGGGTCAGCTGCTCGACGAGCGGACGCAGGTGGTGTGAGCGGTCGGCGCGGCGGGAGCGGCCGATCTCGCGGCCCGCGTCGGTGATGTGCACCAGGACGGCGCGGCGGTCACTGGGGTCGGGGCGCCGCTCCACCAGGCCGTCCCGCTCCAGACGCGTCACCAGCTGGGTGATGCCGGGCTGGCTGACCTGCTCGGTCTTCGTCAGCTCGGTCAGGCGCCGCGGGCTGCCGCCGAACGCGAGGGTGTCGAGCACCGACAGGGTCGTGAACGGCAGCTTTTCGAGGACGGGGAGGCGGATGTAGAAGCGGTTGAAGTTCTCGATCGCCGCGGTGAAGGCCTCGACGTCGAGATCGGCGGCCGGGTCGCCGTTCAGGTCGTCCCGCGGCAAGGCGGTGTGCGGTTCGTTGTCGTTCGGCATGTCTCCCAGCTTATTTAAGCTTCCTTTGTAGTCCGTGGGGGCGTCACCTCGATCGGCTGTGCGACCTCTGTTCACTTCCCGTGAACCCCCATGAGCTGAGCGGCCTTCGCGTTCTGGAGGTCCTCATGAACGGTCTCCGTACGGTCGTCGTCTGCCTTGTGATCGCGTGTGCCGCCGTGCTGTCACCGGCCACGGGGGTGACACCCGCCGGCGCCGTGACGCGGGGCTGATCCACGCTGCCGGTGCCGGCCGCGGCCCCGCCGGTCACCGTGTCCGACGTGGCCGCGCACGGACCGGGCGAGGCGTGGGCGACGGGGTACGAGCACGCCGCCGATGGCCTGCGGCCGATGCTGTACCGCTGGGACGGCGGGGCGTGGAGCCGGGACACGCCCTTCCCCGGTGCCCATGAGCCGGGCGGGCTCGGCAAGGTGCGGTTCGTCGGCGAGGAAGTGTGGATCTTCCACCACCGCGCGGGGGGGGCGGGGAGATCCTGCTCCGGTCGGCGGGCAAGTGGAGCTCCGTCCCGCTGCCGCAGACGCTGCGGACGTACCAGGACTTCACCGCGGTACCGGGTGCCGCGTGGGTGATCGGTGAGGACGACAACGGGCTGAAGGTGTTGCAGTACGACGGCTCCCGCTGGACCACGCAGTCCGCCCCGGTGGGCGTGCGCTTCCTGATGGGGATCACCGCGCGTACCGCCACCGACACCTGGGCCTTGGGGGGATACCCGTACGGGGACCGCCGTCCTGCGGTGGGACGGCACCACCGCCTGGCGGGACGCGAAGGTGTCGCTGCCGCCGAACAGCAACATCCACACGCCGCTTGCCGAACCGTCGGGCCGGGTCACCATCGGCGGCAGCCACTACACCGAGGGCGTGGCCCGCGCCTATCCGATGACCTGGAACGGACGCACCTGGCGCACCACCTACCCATCGCTGGGGGACGCCCCGACCGAGGCCATGGTGCGCGGACCGGACGGAGCGCTGTGGCTGCCGGTGCGCAGTGACCGCGCGTTCCAGTCGAAGTACGCCCGGGTGAACGGCGCCGCCGCACCACCTTCTCGTACGGCCCGGAGCGCCCGAACGCGATCGACGTCACACCGCGTGCGCCGGCGAGGGCCGGGGCCGCACTGCTGTCCTTCGGCACCGTCGAGAGCTACGGCTCGAAACCGAACCTGATGAGCGAACGGCTGGGCGGCTGAACCATGGCACGCAGACTCGTCGCCGCGACCTCGCCGTCGCCCTGGCCCTCGTCACCGCCATGACGTCGGCCGCGGCGGAGACCGAGTCCGAGTCCTGGCAGCACGTGCCGGTTCCGGCGCAGGTACGCCCTCAGGCGGGGCTGAACGACGCCGTGGCGTTCGGGCCGGACCGGGCGTGGGCCGTGGGCACCGACGCCGTCGGACGCGAGGCGCCTGGCTTCCCGCTGATGCTGCGCTGGGACGGCACCGCGTGGCAGCGCCAGAGCCTGCCCGGCGCCAGCCGGCAGGGAGAGCTGCTCTCCGTCGCCGCGACCTCGCCGAGCGCGGCCTGGGCGGTCGGCCGCGACTCCGCGGGCGGCGCGCGTCTGCTCCGCTTCGACGGCGGCGCCTGGCACGAGGCCCGGCCGCCGGGCGGGGTCGCGCTGACCGAGGTCGTCGCCGGTGGCGGTGAGACCTGGCTGATCGGCTCGCGGGACAGCGCGCAGGTGCTGCTGCGCCGGGACGGGCGGGGCTGGCAGGACGTGCCGGTGCCGCCGGGTGCCGTGTACGGCCTGCGCATCAAGGCGGTGGACGACGTCTGGGCGGCGGGCGAGACCCACTCGGGCGCGGCCATGTCGCACTGGAACGGGCAGACATGGGAACAGACGATCGTGCACGGGTTCCCGCGGTCGGCCGTGGGCAGTGTGCTCCTCACTTCCCCTCGCCGGGCGGTGTCCCGCAGCTCGGGCCACCCGGCCCGTCGAACTGCACCGAGCTGAAGAAGTCCTGGTAGGTGGGGTAGAAGTTGCCCTTGCCCGTGGGGCCGGAGGAGGTCACAGCCGTGCAGCCGGTGTAGTGGGCGTCGGACCAGAGGTAGATGGTGGAGGCCGTGCGGTTCCAGTCCGACTTGGCCCGGTCGTTCATGCCGAGTGCCGCGAGATCGGGGTGTTCCCCCTGAGCCTGATCATGTCGCCGGTCCCGTCCAGGCCCGAGAACATGCAGTAGTAGCCCTCGGGGCATCGGTCGTACCCGTCGGCCGCGCGTGCCGTGGAGACCGGCAGCGCGGCGGCGGCCACGGCGGTCACCGCCACGAGCAGTGCGCAGAACTTCTGCCTCATTGACGCTCCTTCACTCATCGGCTGACACGCCGTACACCCGGGGACTCTCTCCAAAGCCTGCCGAGCCGTTCGGCGTGCCGCGATCCCTCGAAGGGAGGAGCGTGCGGCAGTAAGCGGGGCGCGCGGAGGGCGCGCTACGCGCTCGCGGTGCCGAGAGCGACGCGCACGGCACCGCCGCGCGCGTCGACCCGCCCGGCCCAGTCCCCGGGGATACGCAGCGGCCGGTTCGGAATCGCCTGCCGCCGGCGCCGCGCCCGGTACAGGGTCCTGCCGTCCTGGGTGATCACCAGCGTCGGGCGCGCGACGAACTCCGCCGTCCGCAGCGTGAACCCGTCGCCCCCGTCACCCGGTTCGTCCGGCGTCAGACGGTTGGGTGCGATCCAGGCCAGGGGCGCGGTGACTTGCAGCGGGACCGACGCCGAGGGCCAGTCGCCGTCGGAGAGGTAGCGCCGCACCGCCGCGGAGGCGGCCGCGCCCTCCCAGGCGACCACGCGGGCCGGTTCCGCGGCGTGCAGGACGTTGCCGACCGCGAAGACGCCGCGCTCGGCGGTGCGGAAGGCACTGTCGACAGCGGGGCCGCGGGTTCCGGGGTCGAGCGGCAGGCCACCGAGCCGCGCCAGTTCGTGGTCGGGCACGAAGTCGCCGGTGAAGACCACCGTGTCGCAGGCGATGTGCGCCGCCCTGCCGTCACGGTGCCGCAGCCGGACGCCCGACAGCCGTCCGCGCCCGATGAGTTCGATGACGGTGGCGTCCGTGAGCAGGGGGACGCCGCGCAGCAGCCGGGCCCCGGCCACGCGGCCACGCGGTGCCTGGTGGTGGGGGTGCTCCGTGACCAGCGCCGCGACCTCGACCCCGGCGCTCCGCAACAGGTCGAGGGCGGCGAAGCCAACCGGCTCCGCGCCGACGACGACGGCCCGGGTGCCGATCCGCTGCCGGTGGCCGTGGACCGCCCGCTGCACCTCCCCCGTGGTCAAGACGCCCGCGGGCCGCGTGCCCGGCACCAGGCGTGCGCCGCGCGGCCGTTCGCGCGCGCCCGTGGCGAGGACGACGGCGCGGGCGGTGATCCGCTCCAGGCCGCGGGGGCTCGTGGTGTCCAGGGTGAGCGCGCCCGACCAGCCGGTGACGGTGACGCCGGTCCGCAGCACCGCTCCGGCGCCGACGGCCGCCGCCACGCAGCGCTCCGCGTACTGCGGCCCGGTCAGCCCGAGGCGGCCGAAGCCGCCGTGCGCGCAGTGCCGTGCGGCGCCGCCCGCCTGCTGGTCCCGGTCGACCACCTCGACCTCGCCCGTGCCCGCCGCCGCGAGCCCCGCGGCAGTGGCGAGGCCCGCCGGACCGGCGCCCACGACCAGCACGTCGACGATGCGCTCACGCCTCATCCGGACACCGACTCCCCGCTCTGCTCGGACTGCTCACCTTGGTCGACTGTTCACCCTGTTCGAAGAGTTCCCGTACCGCGGCCCCGCAGTGGAAGCCCTGACAGTGTCCGCCGCGCGCCCGTGTGCGGCGCCGGAGCCCGTCCAGTGAGCCGGGCGGGACGGTTCCCGCGAGCGCGTCGCGGATCTCGCCGCGCGTCACCCGCTCGCAGTGGCAGACCACGGCGCCGTACGCGGGATCGGCGGCGACGAGGTCCGCGCGCTGGTACGGGCGGGGGAAGGCCTCACCGAGGTTGGGCATGCGTACGGGCGCCAGATCGCCGGGTTCGGCCAGGTCCAGGCCCGTGGTGGCGAGGAGTTCGGCGACGTGCGCGGCGATGGCCAGGGACGCGGTGAGCCCGGTCGAGCGGATGCCGCCGACCGTGACGTACCGCTGTTCCTTGTGGGCGCTGATGCGGTAGTCGTCGTGCTCGGTGGCGGCGCGCAGTCCGGCGTAGACGGCGGTGACCTCTTCGTCGAGCAGTTCGGGCAGGACGCGTCGGCCCCTCTCGCGCAGCGCGGCGATGCCTTCGGCGCTCGACCCGGTGGCCGTCTTGTCGTCCAGGTCCTCGGCGGTGGGGCCGAGGAGGACGTTGCCGTAGACGGTCGGGGCGACCAGGACGCCCTTGCCGAGCGCGGTGGGGACGGGCAGCAGGATGTGGGTGAGCAGACCGCGGGCGAACTTGTCGAAGACGATGAGCTGACCGCGGCGCGGAGTGACGGTGAAGTCCTCGTGGCCGAGCAGGCGGTCGACCGTGTCGGCGTGCAGACCGGCGGCGTTGACGAGGTAGCGGGTGCGTACGATGCCTCGGTCCGTGGTCAACTCATGTCGCCCGCCGCTCTGACTCACCACGGTCGCACGGCAGTTGAGGTGCAGGTCGACACCCGCGCGTACCGCCTGCGTGGCATACGCGAGGGTCGTCGTCCAGGGGCAGATGATGCTTTCCCCGGGCACGTCGAGGGCGCCGCGCGCGCCGGTGCCGAGGTGCGGCTCGCGGGCCCTGACCTCCTCGGGGCCGATGATCCGCGCCTGGTCGTAGCCGTTGCGCGAGGCCTTGTCCAACAGCCGTGGGAGGGCCGCGAGTTGTTCCTCGTCCCAGGCGATGAGGAGCGCGCCGACCGGTTCCACGGGGATGCCGGACTCGGCGGCGTACGCGGTGAGGTGCCGCTGCCCCTCGCGGACGAGGCGGGACTCCAGGGAGCCGGGCACGGCGTCGAAACCGGTGTGCAGGATCGCCGTGTTGGCCTTGGAGGTGCCCTCGCCGACGTCGTTCGCGGCGTCCACGAGGGCGATGCGCAGGCCGGGCCGGCGGGCCAGCTCGCGCGCGATGGCCGTGCCCACGACTCCGGCGCCGACCACGGTGACGTCGTACGTCGTGTCCGGCGTCGCCCCGCGCCTCGTGACCCTCCCTGGCCTCTCGCTGGGGGTCATGAGGGCGTACGTTCCAGGAGTGCCGTCACGGCCGACCGGAACCCCGCGAGGCGTTCGGCCGCCTCGTCGGCGCCGATCCGCGGTTCGTAGACGGCGGCGGGCCGCCACGCGGGGATCGCGTCGGCGAGCGCGAGGCCGGGGTCCAGCCCTACGCGGGCGACGGCGGCGGCGCCGAGCGCGGTGACGTCGGGCAACGCGGAGACCTCGACGGGCAGTTGGAGCAGGTCGGCCTGGGTCTGCATGAGGAGCGCCGAGCGCGTGAGGCCCCCGTCGACGCGCAGGCTCGTCAAGGGCTCGCCCAGGTCGGCCGCCACCGCGTCGGCGAGGGAGGCGACCTGGGCGGCGATGCCCTCGCACAGGGCGCGGACCAGGTGCCCGGCGGTGGTGTCCAGGCCGAGCCCGGACAGCGAACCGCGCACGTCGCCGCGCCACCAGGGGGCCGCGAGGCCGGCGAGCGCGGGGACGAAGGTGACGCCGCCCGCGTCCGGGACGGCGGAGCCCACGGGGTCGATGTCCTCGGCGCCGCCGATCACGCCGAGATCGGTGAGCCAGCGGACGGCGGAGGCGACGGTGTAGACCTGCCCGTCGAGGCAGTAGCTGCTCTTCCCGTCGAGCCGCCAGGCGACGCAGCTGACCAGTCCCGAGTCACCGCGGCGGGGCCGCGCGCCGGTCTGGGCGAGCAGGAACGCCCCGGTGCCGTAGGTGCACTTGGCACTGCCGGGCTCCGTCACGTCCTGGGCGAGCAGCGCGGCCTGCTGGTCGACGAGGAGCCCGGTGAGCGGGATCTCGGCGCCGAACGCGGTGGTGGTGCCGACGGGGCCCGCGGCGTCGACGACGGCGGGCACATGCTCCCCGGCGAGTCCGTAGAGGTCCAGGGCGCGCGGTGACCACGTGACGTCGTCGAGGTCGAGGAGCTGGGTGCGGCCCGCCGTCGCGGCGTCGGTGACGTAGGCGCCGGTGAGTTGGTGGACGAGCCAGGCGTCGCTGGTCGTGACCACGCCACGCCGGGTGAGGTGGCGGCGTATCCACGCCATCTTGGGCGCGGCGAAGTAGGGGTCGAGCGGAAGGCCGGTGAGTTGTTTCAACTCCTCGGCGTGTGCTGCCAGTTCGTCACAGATCGTGGCGGCTCGGCGGTCCTGCCAGACGAGGGCCCGGGTGAGCGGTTCGCCGGAGTCCGGGTCCCAGGCCAGGACCGTCTCGCCCTGGTTGGCGAGGCCGACGGCGGCGACCGGTTCGCCCGCGTCGACCAGGGCCCGCCGGCCGGCGTCGAGGACGGAGGAGAGCAGTTCGGCGGGGTCGGCCTCCACCAGGCCGCCGGGCAGGAAGCGGGGCCGCACGGCGGCCGCGCCCGAGCCGATCACGCCGCGCTCCGGGCAGACCACGAGGGCCTTCGTCCCGGAGGTGCCCTGGTCGACGGCGAGCACGGGCCGGTGCGCCGGGGGCCGCTCATAGCTGATCACCGCGGAAGACTGCTACAGGGGGGTGGAGGGCGTCAAGGGAACGGGACGGGCCGCGAGGAGATGTCCCGAATCGGCCGGGGTGCGGGCGCGATACGGCCGCGATACGTCCGCGAGCTGTCATGGCAGAACATCAAATGGCCGCTTGACGCGCCGCGTTGACAAAAGCCGGTCACAAAAGATCCAGAAGTGCCCTGGAACCGGAAGGGCCGGATCTACACTGACCGCCGAGCAACGCCGACAACGCCCTTACCGGCCCGCCCGGTTCACACGCTCCCCGCCCGGCCCACGCCGTGCCCGCCCAGTCCACGCACTCTCCGCCTCTTCCCCCAACAGAGGACTCATGCTCATGCCGTCAGGCCGCCCCGTGTATCACCCGGCGGGCCACGACGAACCGCTGCGCGCGGTGCTCCAGGACCTCAAGGCGGGTCGCTGGGTCTCCACGCGCAATCTGCTGACCGAGACGCCCGACTGGGGGCTGTGGACGCAGCGTACGCAGATCTTGGCGGCGGCCGTCGCCGGCTCCGACGTGGTGCACACCTGGCGTGCCGAGGAGCCGCACAGCACCTCGGCGGCCGTCCTGCACACCCGGGTCCTCGTGGAGCGGGCCCTGCGCGCGCACCGGGCGGGACACCGGCGGACCAACGACCTGTGGCGCGACGCCGTCTCCGCGTGCGCCGCCGCGTCCTCCCTGTCTCCGGAGGACCCGGTGCCGTGGATCTGTCTGCTCTCCCTGGCCCAGCTGGACGAGGGCCAGCGCTGGGACGAGCACCGGGTGGCGCCTCCCGAGCCGATGCTCTTCCCCGGCCCCTGGCAGCTGCTGGCCGAGGCCGACAAGCGTGACCCGGGCAACCGCGAGGCGTACCACCGGATGCTCCAGTTCGTGTACGGGCGCCGCTGCGGTGGCCCGCTCACCGAGGCGTACAACTTCGTGCGGTGGGCGGCGGCCTCCGCACCCGCCGGTTCGGCGCTGCACCTGTTGCCGCTGTACGTGCGCGTCGAGCGGTACCGCAGGGAGGCGGGCAACGAACGCGCGCTGGACCTGCACTGGATCTCGGAGGACGCGACGCGCGGCGCGCTGCGCGCCCTCCATCTGTGGTTCGACCACACGCTGCCCGCAGTGACCTCGCTCCTGGACCTCAACCACTTGGCGCACGCGCTCTGGGGCGCACATCAATTCCACGACGCGTCACGGGTGTTCGAGGCCCTCGACCCCTTCTACACGGTCGTGCCGTGGACGTACCGCACCCACTCCCCCGGTGACGCGGACGCGGCCGCCGAGGTCTTCGCCCAGGCCCGCTCCCGCTGCTTCACCGCCTTCCGCGGCACCCGCTAGGCCTGGCAGGCCCCTCCCCGCTCCCCACCACCGCTCACCCTTTGGAGGTACCCCCGTGTCCCGCACCACCTGGTCGTCGAGCACCGTCCCAGCACCGCGCCAGGACGAGGAGCAGAAGCTCAGAGAGCTCGGCTACCAGCCCGTCCTGGCCCGCCGCATGGGCGGATTCGGCAACTTCGCCATCAGCTTCTCCGTGATCTCCATCCTCTCCGGCTGCATGACGCTGTACGGCTTCGGCATGAACACCGGCGGCCCCGCCGTGATGCTCTGGGGCTGGGCTGGCGTCGGGCTCTTCGTGCTCTGCGTGGGCCTCGCGCTCGCCGAGGTCACGAGCGCGTACCCCACGTCAGGTGCGCTCTACTACATGGCGGACCGGCTCGGCGGGCGCCGCTGGGGCTGGTACACCGGCTGGCTGAACCTGCTCGGGCTGCTCGGCGCCATCGCGGGCATCGACTACGGCGCGGCGCTGTTCACCGGGGCGTTCCTGAACCTCCGGTTCGGCTTCGAGCCGACCCCGGGGAAGACCTTCCTGATCTTCCTGTGCATCGTGCTCGTGCACGCCCTGCTGAACCTGTTCAACGTACGCCTGGTGAGCCTGCTCAACTCCATCAGCGTGTGGTGGCACCTGGCAGGTGTGGCCGTGATCGTCGGGGCCCTGGCGATCGTGCCGGACCACCACCAGTCGCCGTCGTTCGTCTTCGGCGAGTTCTTCGACGGCACCGGCTGGGACAACCCTCTCTACGTCACGGCGATCGGCCTGCTCCTGGCGCAGTACACCTTCTCCGGATACGACGCCTCCGCCCACCTCTCCGAGGAGACCTCCAACGCGTCGGTGACCGCCGCGCGCGGCATCGTGCGCGCCATCTGGGCGTCGTGGATCGCCGGTTTCGTGCTGCTCGCCGGGCTCACCTTCGCGATCCAGGACTACGCGGGCACGCTGGCCACGGACACCGAGGTGCCGCCCGCCCAGATCATGATCGACGCGCTCGGCGAGTCCGGGGCGACGGCGCTGCTGGTCATCGTCATCGTGGCGCAGCTGTTCTGCGGCAACGCAGAGACGGCCGCCGCGAGCCGCATGGTCTTCGCGTTCTCCCGTGACAACGCGCTGCCCGGCTCCGCGCTGTGGCGCAAGGTCAGCTCCCGCACGCAGGTGCCGGTGCCCGCGGTGTGGCTGTCGGTGGGCCTGGCGGCCGTGATCGCCCTGCCGTCGCTGTACTCGGCGACCGCGTACACCGCCGTGACCGCCATCAACGTCATCGGCATCACGCCCGCCTACGCCATCCCGATCCTCCTGCGCCTTCGCGCGGGCGACCGCTTCCGGCCGGGCCCGTGGAACCTGGGGCGCTGGAGCAGGCCCATCGGCTGGATCGCGGTGGTGTGGGTGGCGTTCGTGACGGTCCTGTTCTGCCTGCCGCAGGCCTCGCCGGTGACGGTCGGCTCGATGAACTACGCGTCGATCGCGCTGGCCGTGGTGCTGGCCCTGGCCACGGTGTGGTGGTTCGTGGCACGCCGCTCGTACAGCACCCCGCAGGCGTACGGCTCGGACCGCGAACAGGCCGAGGTCGCGGAGGGCATCGTCTAGAACGCGGGGCGGTCGTTGAGGATGCGCTGGAAGAGCCGGTGGTCGCGCCAGGCGCCGTTGATGTAGAGGGACTTCGGCGCGATACCGTACTCGTGGAAGCCGCACTTGACGAGCACGCGCTGCGAGGCGGTGTTGTGGAGCAGCGTGCCGGCCTCGACGCGGTGCAGGCCGAGCCGGGTGTCGGCGACCTCGCAGACGTGCCGGGTGGCGGCGGACGCGAGGCCCCGGCCGACCTGGCCCGCGTCGATCCAGTATCCGAGGACCGCGCTGCGGGCGGGGCCGAGCACGATGTTCACCAGGGCGGCGTGACCGACGATCTCGTCGCCCTCGACGAGCACCCACTGCGCGCTCCGGCCCGCCCCCATCTCGTCCAGTTGCCCCCGGACCCGGACCGCCTGGCCCTCGGTGGTGTAGAAGGCCTCGGGCCGGTCGGGGTCCCATGGGGCGAGATGGGCGCGGTTGCGCCGGTACGCGCGGGCGAGCGCCTCCGCGTCGTCGAACGTGACGGGCCTCATCGAGACATCCGCCGTGAGTGCTGTCTGTCCACCGATCATGCGAACCAGCGTACGAGAGACCGGTGGTGGCCGGTCAGCGGCCGCCCGCCACCCGCAGAACCGTGCCCGTCGTGTACGAGGCGTCGTCCGAGAGCAGCCACGAGACGGCCGCGGCGATCTCCTCGGGCCGGCCGGAGCGTCCCATCGGGATGCCGGGGGCGAGCTTCGCGGGACGCTCGGGATCGGCGTGGAACTCGGTCCAGATGACGCCGGGAGCCACGGCGTTGACGCGGATGCCGTCCGCGGCGACCTCCTTGGCCAGGCCGACGGTCAAGGTGTCGACGGCGCCCTTGGCCGCCGCGTAGTGGACGTACTCGCCGGGCGCGCCGAGGGTCGCGGCGGCGGACGAGATGTTCACGACGGCCCCGCCGCCGTTCGCCTTCAGGTCCCGCACGGCGCGCCGGGCGCAGAGCAGGTACCCGAGGACGTTCACCTCCAACGCCCGGCGCATCCCCTCCGCGTCGGCCTCGGCGAGGGGGCCCACGGGGCCGCTCACCCCGGCGTTGTTGACCAATCCGGTGATCGGGCCCAGTTCCGCCGCGGCCGTGTCGAAGAGGCGGTCGACGTCCGTCTCGTCGGCGGTGTCGACCCGCACGATGACACAACGCCGCCCGGCGGCGTGGACCGCCGCCGCGGCCTTCTCGGCGGCGGCCTCGTCCGAGCGGTAGCCGATCGCGACGTCATGGCCGTCCTCGGCGAGACGCGCGCCGACGGCGGCACCGATGCCGCGGCTGCCGCCGGTGATGACGGTGACGGGGTGGTGCTGCATGGGGTCCTCCGGTTCGGTTCGGGTGGCTTACTCGCGCGGCACGGTGTGACTGACGTGCGCGGCGGGGTCCTGCGGCGGGGCGAGCGCGTGCGGGGCGGCTCCCGCCGCCGGGGTGGCGGTCCTGCTGCGGACGCCGGGGCGCGGTCCTGCTGCGGGGCGGGTATGCCAGGCTGCTCCGGGCCGCCGGCGCGCGGTCCTGCTGCGGGCGCCGGGGGCGCGGTCCTGCTGCGGGGAGGGTATGCCAGGCTGCTCCGAGCCGCCGACGCGCGGTCCTGCTGCGGACGCCGGGAGCGCGGTCCTGCTGCGGGGAGGGTATGCCAGGCTGCTCCGAGCCGCCGACGCGCGGTCCTGCTGCGGACGCCGGGGGGCTCACCCGGCCGCCGCTGCGCGGCGATGCTTTCCCACCCACCCGACCGTTCCCCGCAGCGGGCGGCACCCAGCCACGGCCTGGGGTGGCCCGCATCTTGATGCCGGGTGCCGGGCGGGTGGGTGGGAGATCTCGCCGCGCAGCGGCGGGCAGGTGAGACCCCCGGGCAAGCGCACCCCCCCAGAGCCCCGCCCGGCTTACCGCCCCGCCACAGGAGCGACGGCGTCCTCCGCGGCGGCCGCCTCCGCCGGCAGGCTGTCCATGAAGGAGCTGACAGAGAAGACCGCGTTGCCGGGGCCCGCAGGGCCATAACCGGGCGGCGAGGACAGACCGTTGGCCTCCATCGTCGCGCGGTAGGCCTCCAGGAGCCGCACGTGGTACTCCAGCGGAGCACCCTGCGGGTTCGCCTTGCCGAGCGGCGTCGTGGGCTCCGGGCACCACGTGGTGAACCGCGGCGTGATGCCGCGCGACATGAAGTACTGCAACCCCTCCACGGTCGAGTCGATGGCCTCGTCGACCGTCTTGAAGCCGAACGGCTCCGCCATCTCCACGCCCGCCACGAAGTTCGGGATCACATTGCGCGGCCCGAACACCTCGGCGGAGTCCAGGATGCGGCGGTGCCACTCGTCGCGGCCGACGTAGCGCTCCTTGCCGGGGCAGTACCGCTCGAAGAGGTACGGGTCCCACACCTCGTAATTGGGGTGGTAGATCCGTACGCCGTAGTCGTGGAAGCGCTGGACGTCCGCCTTGGGCAGGGCCTGGGCGACGACCTTGCCGATCCAGCGGCCGGGGAACCGCTCCTCGATGGCCTTCGCGTACTGCCCGTAGAAGTCGGCCTCGTCCTTGCCACCGATCTGCGAGGTGATGGCGCCGCCGGTGAGCGTGTACGCGGTGGAGGACTTGTTCGTGTCGTACTTGTCGATGATGGCAAGGGCCTCAAGGACCTCCTCCACCGGCTTCACGCCCGTGTAGGGGCGGCCCGCCGCCTTGTGCTGGCGCCAGTTGTGGTTGATGTCGCAGTACTGGCACTCCTCCTTGGCCCCGAAGTACTGGCAGACCCGAAAAACCGTGAGGTAGATGAGGTAGCCCCACTGGATGGTGGGCGCCACCTCCATGACGGACTTGCCGTTCTCCAGCGTGTGCCGGTAGTAGTCCGGCATCGGCGGCAGGCCGACGTCGGAGATCCGCACGCCGTCCAGGTAGAGGCCGAGCACGCCGTGGTCGTCGGCGGCGATGCGGTAGGGCGAGGACGGGTTCACGCGGACCGAGACGACGGTGCGGCGCAGCTCGTAGGGGCCGCCGGTGAGGACGATCTCCTCCGGCGGGCGGCGCAGGGCGGCGGCGCCCAGCTCGGGGAGCGTGCCGTGGTCGAAGGAGAAGATGAAGTACGACTTCGGCTTGACCTCGCCGCCCTCATTGTCGCTGAGCGCCGACTCGTCGAAGGCGATGCCGCCGCGCAGCAGGTCCTCCTTGATCACGGCTTCCCGCGGCACGTGCGGGAACCGCTCCATGAGCGACTCGACGAGTTCGGTACGGCTCTCGCTGCGGCTTGGCATGGACCGGGCACCTCGGATCCTGTTGATCGATCTGTCCCGTCCACGCTAATACGCTCCCGATCCGCTCCGTATCCGACTCCGGTCTCAGGACGTGTCCGCCGCAGGTCTAGGCTCCAGGTGGTGCGCCCTCTCGCGTACCGCCCCTCCCGGGCGGAGCCGCAGGCAGGGAGAGCGGGGCACGGCGAGCGGTCAGGCAGCTGACCTCTCCCCGGCCGCACGGCGCCGCAGCGCCGGCCTGGTCAGGGCCGGCGGGGTCCACACCCCGTCCGGCGGGTAGACGTCGGTGCCGGGCGGCACGATGGCGTCGATCCGGTCGAGCGCCGCGTCGTCCAGCGCCACGGACGCGCCCTTGAGCGTGGCCCGCAGCTGCTCCATCGTGCGCGGGCCGATGATCACGGACGTGACGGCGGGGTGTGCGAGCGGGAAGGAGATCGCCAGCTCGGGAAGCGTGCAGCCCATGTCCCCGGCCACGGCGACGAGCTGTTCGACGGCCTCCAGCTTCGCGGCGGTGAGCGGCGCCGCCGGGTCGAAGCGGCCCGGGTGCAGGGTGGGGCGCCCGCTGCTGAGATCCATGGCGCGGCCCTTGCGGTAGCGGCCGGTGAGGAACCCCGAGGCCAGCGGACTCCAGGTCAGCGTGCCCATGCCGAGGCGCTGTGTGACGGGCAGCACATGCTTCTCCACACCCCGGGCCAGCAGGGAGTAGGGCGGCTGCTCGGTGCGGAACCGCTGGAGCCCGCGCCGGTCGGCGACGTGGTACGCCTCGACGATCTCGTCCGCGGGGAACGTGGAGCAGCCGAACGCCCTGATCTTGCCCTGGCGCACGAGGTCGGTGAGGGCGGCGAGCGTCTCCTCGACGTCGGTCGTGCGGTCGGGCCGGTGCACCTGGTACAGGTCGATCCAGTCCGTCCCCAGCCGCCGCAGGCTGTCCTCCACGGCCCGGACGATCCAACGCCGGGTCCGCCAAGTGCAGCACAGGCGCCCGCGGTTCGGGCACGAAGCGGCACGATGTGGTGCCGGTGGTGCCGGGTCGGCGGGAGCCGGGCGACGCGATGCCGGCCGATGTGACGCGGTGCGGTTCGGCGCCGTGTGCCGGTCGCGCGTCTCGGCCTTCGGCGATCACCACCGAGGTGCCGCCGCGGGACGACGGCGAGCCGGCAGGTGAGGTCGATGACGCGGACCATCGTGGGCGGGGCGGAGCCGTACGCCTGCCGCGTCGGCGGCGATGGCGAGCCGCTCGGCATCGCGGGTGGTGAGGGCGAGGGGCTTTCTCGCACACGACGTGGCGACCGGCGGCGAGGGCCGCGAGGGTGAGCGCTTTGCGGGTGGGGGTGGGGGTGCAGACCGTCGACGGCCGTGGCGTCCGCGAGGAGGCCCGTCCAGGGCGGCGACGGCCCGGACGCGGGAACACTCACCCGGGTGCCGATCGCGAGCCGGCCGGGCAGGTGGACAGGATGTCAGGTGGGCAGGTGGGCAGGTGGGCACAGGCGATGCCGCCGGCGCCGAGCAGACCGATGTGGAGCGGTGGCATGGATGGGGGCTGTCTGTCTCCTCCCGAGGACGGCGGGCAGCAAAGTCAGCTCTTGGAGCCGGAGAGGGCGACGCTCTGGACGAAGTGACGCTGGAGGAAGACGTAGACCAGCAGCATGGGCAGGCTCGCGATGAGCGAACCGGCCATCATGATCGGGTAGTTCGTCTCGAACTGGCCCTCCAGGGAGGTCAGTCCGGCGCTGATCGGCATCGTCGACGGGTCGGTGTTGACGACCAGGGGCCACAGCAGGTCGTTCCAGGACCACATGGCGGTGATGACGGCGAGCGCGGCGAGGGCGGGCCTGAGCAGCGGCAGCATGATGGACCAGAAGATACGGAAGGGGCCCGCGCCGTCGATGCGGGCGGCTTCCTCCAACTCCGCGGGGAGCGTGAGGAAGAACTGGCGCAGCATGAAGGTGCCGAAGGCGCTGAACATGCCGGGCAGGAACAGCGCGGGGGCGGAGTTCAGCAGGCCGAGCGCCTGGATGATGTCGTACTGCGGAAGCACGAGCAGGGAGCTCGGCACCATCAGGACGGAGAGGAAGAGCGCGAAGAGGACGTTGCGCCCCCGGAAACGCATGCGGGCGAACGCGTAGGCGGCCAGGGAGCAGAACACCAGTTGGCCGAGGGTACGGCCGACGGTATTGAGCAGGCTGTTGGCCAGCATTTCGCGGAACGGCAGCGCCGTGAAGACCTTTTCGAAGCTCGCCCGGTTCCAGTCGTCGGGCAGGAAGGTGGGCGGGACGCGTGAAGTCTCGGCGAGGGTCTTGAGCGCGGTGAGCAGTTGCCACAGGAACGGGAAGACCATCACGAGCGCGCCCAGCGAGAGGGCGGCGTGGGTGGCGATGGATCCGGCGCGCCCGCGTGTCCGGGTGTCAGGCATAGTGCACCCACCTCTTCTGGAGCCGGAACTGAAGGTAGGTCAGCGCGGCGATGAGGAGCATGAGCAGGAAGGCGAGCGCGGCCGCGGCGCCCTGCGCGTTCTCGACGAAGGCCCATTTGTAGAAGAGGCCGACGACGGACTGCGTATCGCCGATCGCCGGATTCTTCTCGCCCATCATGATGTAGATCAGGTCGAAGGTCTGCAGAGAATTGATCATGCAGATCACGGAGGCGAAGAAGATGGTCGGGCTGAGGAGCGGGAGCGTGATCGTGAAAAACCTGCGCAGCGCTCCGGCGCCGTCGAGTTCCGCGGCCTCGTAGTAGTCCTGCGGAATTCCCTTGATGCCCGCCATGAAAATGATCAGGTAGTAGCCGGTGGTCGACCAGACCATCACCGTGCCGATGGCGAAGACGGCCGTGGACGGGTCGGAGACCCAGTAGTGCCGGTCGACACCGAATCGGCTCAGCAGTTCGTTGAGAAGCCCGAAGTCGCCGTTGTAGAGCCAGTTCCAGACCAGTCCGACGGCGACGGGCAGCGTCACGAACGGCAGGAAGTACAGGGCGCGGTAGAGCGCGACGCCCCGCAGTCCGCGCCGGTTCAGGAGCGCCGCGACGACGATCGCGACCGGCAGCGCGGTGAGCCCGATGAGGCTGTAGATCAGCGTGTTGCCGAGCGCCTGCCACACGGTGACGTCCTGCACGACACGGACGTAATTGTCCGTGCCGATGAACGTGTGGCCGCCGAAGGCGCCGAATTCGGTGAAGCTGAAGTAGAAGGTCTGGAGCAGCGGCCAGAAGTAGAAGAAGGCGAAGCCGAGGCCGAGCGGCGCGATGAAGAGGTAGGCGGCGCGCCCGCCTCGGGACTTCGCGGACGCCGTGGCGCCTCGCCCTCTCGCTTTCGCGGCCGCCGTGGCGGGAAAGACACTCATGAGGCGCGTTCCTCCTTCAGGACCCGGTCCATCTGTTCGCCCAGCGTGCGGGCAGCGTTCTCGATGCCGCCCTTTCCGCTGAACGCGGCGCCGAGCAGCGGGTACTGGAGGTTCTCCCAGACCGGGGTGTTCTTGGAACTCGGGTACGGAACGGCGTACTTCTGCATGTCGATGAAGTGCTTCAGGTCGAATTCGGGCATCGACGTGAGCCAGGCGTCCTGTGTCCCCTCGTAACTGGAGATCGTGACGCCCGCCTTCGCCTGGATCTCGGCGGCCTCGCGCCCCGCCATGAAGTGCACGAATCTCCAGGCGGCTTCCTTCTTGCGGCTCTTGGCGGAGATGACGTTCGCCAGGCCGTGGATGATGGTGGCCCTGCGGCGCCCTCGGGGCAGGACGGCGATGCCGCCGTGGTCCTTGATCGCGGGCACGGCGTACATCTGGCCGGACATCGCCGACAGGTCGTAGTTCATGGCGACCTTCTCCGACCAGTAGCGCACGCGGCCGATGGACTCGACCATCGCGCTCTGCGGCGGCGACCAGCCCCGGTCGACCATGTCGGTGAGGAAGCGCAGGCCCTCGATGGACCGCTCGTCGCCGAAGCCGGAGCGGCCGCCCTCCAGGACGTAGCCGCCGGCGCCGCAGACGGCCGGGTAGATCTTGAACTGCCGCTCCATCTCGGCGGCGAAGCCGTGCACGCGCTCGTGGGGGTCGGTGAGTTCGGCCGCCGCGTCGCGCACGTCGTCCCACGTCCAGCTCGCGTCGGGGTACTTGATGCCCGCCTTGTCGAAGAGCGCCTTGTTGTACCAGAGGCCGATGGTGTCGAAGTCCTTCGGAAGGCCGTACTGCGTACCGCGGTAGGCGTACAGCTTCACCAGGGCGTCGGGGTGGCGCTCCACGGGTGTGGCGTCGGCCTCGATGTGCCCGGAGAGCGGTTCGAGGACGCCGTTGGCCGCGTACAGCTGGAAGTTGACGGCGTTCATCCAGAAGACGTCGGGGGCGGTGCCGCCGCGCATCGACGTCTTGAGGGTGGTCCAGTAGCTCGCCCAGGGCGTGAGCGCGATCCGCACGGATATGCGCGGATGCTTCTTCTCGAACGCCGCGATGATCTTCTCCATGCCCGGCACCTGCGCCGGGTCCCACATGCCGTACGAGAGCGTCGTCCCGCCCCCGCCGTCCCCGCCGCCGTCCCCGCCGGAACAGGCGGCGAGCCAAGGGGCGGCGAGCGCCCCGCCGAGGAGAGTCCTTCTGCGCATACCTGCCTTCGCCTCCCAGGAAACCGTCGGGCGCCGGCGGCGCCGTGTCCGCGAGCAGATTCTCCTCCACCTGGTCGAGCGCCTCGCGTACGACTCCGATGGCCCCGGGGTGCAACCGCTCATCGGGCAGCGGCACCGGACGCTCACCGACGGGGGCCACCCCGCCGGTGAGCACGATCAGTTCCGGGTCGACGGCGAGCGCGAGGGCCTCCAGTCGGCGCGGGGCCTCCGGCCGACGCAGGGCTCCGGCGCGGTGCTCATACCGAGCAACGGCGACATGGCGCAACAAGGCGGAGACGGTGCCGCCGAGGAGCAGCACCATCTTGTGCGGCCCCATGCCGATCTTGTGCGGCCCGATGTCGAGTTCGTCCACGGGGAGCCCGGCACGGGGAGGGAGGTCTCGGCGGTGCAGGGCGCGCGGAACGACGGTGGTGTCGAGCCGCCGCGGCGCGACCGGATCGTGCCCGTGCTCTCGTGCCGAATCCCGCACCAGTGCTTCACCTCGAACCCGCGCCGGAACAGCCCGGTTCGCGGGGCTGATGGACTACCGGCCCGCTCTGAATCGGGTAGGACACTTTCATGTCCGCCCGGGCCCGGGGAACCCCTTCGACGGCACCTGCCGGTGACGGGCCGCACGACGGCGGCTCCCGGCGGCGGCTCCCGGCGGCGAAGACGCGGGTCTAGTCGAAGTACGTCTCCAGCGTGCCGCGGCGTCGCACGTCGAGCGTCGCGCAGTGGAACGAGCCGCCGAACGGCGCGTAGTGCAGCAGGCCGCACGGGATCGGCTCGAAGCCCCAGGATTCGAGTGCCCGCAGCATGCCGGTGTGGTGTCGCTCGGCGATCACCCGCTTCTCGTCGATCATCAGCACGTTCATGCTCAGCCACTTGCCGCACATCGAGGTCATCTTGAGCAGGCGCTCGTCGATCGGGTCGGGTTCGGGGGCGACCAGGACGTCCCACGAACGCAGCACGTCGGGCAGCCGGTCGACGTCGATGTACTCGGGATTGACCAGGACCTTGCCGGGAGCGAGCAGGACGAACGTCGTGTCGATGTGCATGGGTGTACGGCAGCGGCTCTCGATCTCGTGGATGCGATAACCGGGCCCGAGATGGCGGCGCAGCCAGTCGATGCCCAGCTGGTTGGTGACGTTGCTCCGCGTCACGAACAGATCGCGGCCCGCGCGCACGAAATCCGCCGCGTCGAATACCGGCTCGAATTCGGTGAGGACGTAGCGCATCGGCTCGCCGTCCCGCGGCGGCCGGAAGTCCTTCTCGTACAGCTCTTCGGTGAGCTGCGGTTTCGGCGCCGCCGCCCAGCGGGCGCCGCGCCGGAAGTAGTCCTTGAGGAGCGCGCGATAGGAGTGCGTCTCGAAATACCGGCACGGCCACGCCATCGGCGTCTCGATGATCTCGTCGCCGATGACGAGCATGGCGTCGCGCGGACAGGAATTGCAGAAGCCGCGCGAGGACCAGTCGGGGGTGGCGAAGCGCTGCTTGTAGTCCACCGCGTCCGGCCGCGTGACCGTGATGCCGAGGGACTCCAGGAGGGTGACGAACTGGTCGAGTTCCTCTCGCGCGGGCTCGATCAGCCTGCGCGGGTACTCGAAACCGGCGGCCAGCCCTTGCAGCCGCGCCGCCCAGGGCGGAATGTTGCAGGCCACCACGGCGTGGCTGGAGGGAATCGTCGCGCCGTCGAGACGCCCCACGATCACTTCCTCCAGCGGGTCCCACTCATTGTGCGAATTGACCGGCGACACGAGAGGTTCACCGCCGGGCACCTCCGCCACAATTCCAGGCCTTTGCGCTACGCCCATGCTCACCGCTTCCGCTCGCAGGAAACAACGACTCACCGAAGTCAACGCTTTACCACAGGTGGCGCGCCCGTCGTCGTACGCCGTGCCTACGGGTCCGCACTGCGGGCATCCGTGCGGGCAGAGTCCCCGCGATGCGTCGAGTACCGGCTTTTGCGATATCTATGCCACCGACACGGCGGTCGCCACACGCAGTCGGCCCGCGTAGCCGATCCGTGTGGCCGGTCCGTGTGGCCGGTCCGTGAAGATCCAGGTGGGGGTACGCGCACCCGCCGTGCACACATGGGGCAGGATGACGTCCGCGCCCGGCCGGATCTCTGTCCCCGGCGCGATCGAACTCCCGGAATCGAGCAGGTATCTCAAGGTGACGACACATCACATATGCCGCGTGCAGGCGCACTCGCCCCGTACGACGGAGGTGATCCGATGACCCGTGCGCTCACACTGCACGACTGGATGGTGGCCGGGATCGCGGTGGTCGCCGGCATCGCGGCCGGACTGCTGCTGCGTGCCCTGCTGCGCTGGCTGGGCGAGCGGGCGAGCCGGACCCGGTGGAGCGGTGACGACGTCATCGTCGACGCGCTGCGCACGCTGGTGCCGTGCGCGGCCATCACCGCCGGGCTCGCCGCCGCGGCGGGCGCGCTGCCGCTCACCCCGCGCACCGGACGCAACGTCACGATGACGCTGACGGCCCTGCTGATCCTCGCGGCGACGCTGACGGCGGCCCGGATCGTCACCGGTCTCGTCAGAACCGTGGCGCAGTCGCGCTCCGGGGTGGCGGGCTCGGCCACCATCTTCGTCAACATCACGCGGGTCGTCGTGCTCGCCATGGGTTTCCTCGTCGTCCTGCAGACCCTCGGCATCTCTATCGCGCCGCTGCTCACCGCGCTCGGCGTCGGCGGTCTCGCGGTCGCCCTCGCGCTCCAGGACACCCTCGCCAACCTCTTCGCGGGTGTCCACATCCTCGCGGCGAAGACCGTGCAGCCGGGTGACTATATCCAGCTGAGCAGCGGCGAGGAGGGTTACGTGGTCGACATCAACTGGCGCAACACCGTTGTCCGTTCGCTCTCCAACAACCTCGTGATCATCCCGAACGCCCAGCTGGCGAGCACCAACATGACCAACTTCAGCCGCCCCGGGCAGGAACTGTCGATCACGGTGCAGGTCGGGGTCGGCTACGACAGCGACCTGGAGCAGGTCGAGCGGGTCACGGCCGAGGTCGTGGACGAGGTGATGAAGGAGATCACCGGTGCGGTCCCCGATCACGAGGCGGCGATCCGCTTCCACACGTTCGGGGACTCGCGGATCAGCTTCACGGTGATCCTGGGCGTCGGAGAGTTCAGCGACCAGTACCGGATCAAGCACGAGTTCATCAAGCGCCTGCACCAGCGCTACCGCGCCGAGGGGATCAGGGTGCCCGCCCCGGCCCGCACGGTCACCGTGCAGCAGGGCGAGCTGCCGCCGCCGCTCGGCATCCCGCACCAGCGCGACAGTTCGCCGCCGCCACGGGTCCACTGAGCGCCGTACGAATGCTCCGATGAACGCTCCGAGTGGCGGCCGGCGGAAGGTCATGATCCACTCGCGGGCATGGGGCACGACCACGGCCCGTCCTCCGCGGCGACGGGCGGCACGCTCAGCGGGACGTACCGCGGACGCCTGCTGTGGACCATCGGCATCAGCGCGTCGATCACCGTCATCCAGGTGGTCGGCGCGCTCCTGTCGGGCAGCCTCGCGCTCCTCGCCGACGCCGCGCACAGTCTGACGGACGCGGTCGGCGTCTCCCTCGCCCTCGGTGCCATCACCCTCGCCCAGCGCGCGCCGACGCCGCGGCGCACGTTCGGCTTCTACCGGGTGGAGATCTTCTCGGCGGTCCTCAACGCGCTGCTCCTCGTCGCCATCTTCGTCTGGGTCCTGTGGTCGGCGATCGGCCGCCTCAGTGAGCCGGTGGAGGTCAAGGGCGGCCTGATGTTGGCGGTCGCGGTCGGCGGACTGATCGCCAACCTCGTGGGCCTGTGGCTGCTGCGGGACGCCAAGGAGAAGAGCCTCAACCTGCGCGGCGCCTATCTGGAGGCCCTCGGGGACGCGCTCGGCTCGGTCGCCGTGATCGTGGGCGGCCTGATCATTCTGCTGACGGGGTGGCAGGCCGCCGACCCGATCGCCTCCATCGTCATCGGCCTGCTGATCGTGCCGCGCGCGTACGGGCTCCTGCGGGACTCCGTCCACGTCCTGTTGGAGGCGACCCCCCAGGACGTCGACCTCGGCGAGGTCCGGCGCCATCTCCTGGCGGAGCCGGGCGTCGTCGCCGTACACGACCTGCACGGCTGGACGGTGACGTCGGGCATGCCGGTGCTCACCGCGCACGTGGTGGTCACGGACACCGCCCTCGCGGCCGACTACGGCGCGCTGCTCACCCGGCTCCAGCGGTGCGTCGCCGGCCACTTCGACGTGGCGCACTCGACGCTCCAGCTGGAGCCCCGGGGGCATGTGGAGGACGGCGGGGCGCTGCACCTGTGACGAGGGGGACGCACGGGCGGCGCCCTGACCGTGCGTGACGTCGGGCCAGCCAAGCGTGCATCCACCCCGTGGCGATCCTGTGCATCTTTGCGGGCAGCGCCATGGAAGCCGGACGAGACCTCCCATCTCACCGGGGAACACCTGACGACGGCGTGATAGCACAGGGTGATCAGATCCGAAGGAGACGACGACACCATGGGCATCTTCAGCCGTCGCCAGACCGCCACCCTCGACCCGGCGCGGGCCGGGGGCCGCGGTACGCCCTTTCCGGCGGCCGCCGATGCCGGGCTCGACCCGGCGCTTCGCGCGCTGACCGGGCAGTGGACCATCGACCGGCCGCACAGCCGCATCGGGTTCTCCGTGCGGCACGCGATGGTCACGACCGTGCGGGGTGCCTTCGGCGACTACGACAGCGCGCTGTACTTCGACGGTGCCCGGCCCGACGCCTCGCGGGCCGAGATCACCATCCGGGTCGCCAGCGTCGACACGGGCGTGGAGCAGCGGGACGCCCACCTCGTGGGCCGCGACTTCTTCGACGCGGACCGCTACCCGGAGATGGTGTTCCGCAGCACCTCCACGGTCCACGAGGGCGGGGAGACCTTCCGCATGGCGGGGGATCTGACCATCCGTGACATCACGCGGCCCGTCGAACTGCAACTCGACTACCTCGGTTCGGTCGTGGACCCGTTCGGGTACGAGCGGGCCGGCTTCGACGGCACCACCACCATCGACCGCACGGCGTGGGGCCTGGTCTACAACCAGCGCCTGGAGGCGGGCGGCACGATGGTGAGCGAGAAGGTCCGGCTGCAGTTCGACATCTCCGCGATCCGGACGACGCCCCTGGCGTAGCCCGTCGTCGCGCCCCCCTACCGACCGCGCGGCGGGCAAGGAGCAGCGCGTCGACCTGCTCAGTGGTCCCGGCGCCGGGAACGGGAGTGCCGGGAGCAGCGCGTGGGGCCGGTGGGCGGTGTGGCGCGCAAAAGGGCCGGGCCACGGGAAGTGTTCCCGTGGCCCGGCCTCATGATGCCGCCGCCGAGGCCGTCATGGCCGGAGGGCGCGCGTCACGGGGCGAGCCGGTACGCGTTCGTGATCGTCTCGGTCACGGTGTTGCCGGATGTGTCCTTCAGGTACACGCGGTACGACACGGCCTTGGCCGTCGCCGGGTGCCGCACGGTCGCCGTGTGCGCCCCCTTGGTGTCGGTGGTGACGGGGGCCGACTTCCAGGTGCTGCCGCCGTCGTTGGAGACCTTGACGGTCAGCTTGGCGATCTTTGCGGTGCCGGCCGCCGCACCCGCCACCTTCAGCGGCACCTTCAGCGTGCTGCCCGCCGGGGCCGTGCCGTTCAGCGCCAGCTTCGGCGCGAGGCGGACGGTCGACAGCGGCAGCTCGGTGGGCTCCTCGTCGGGAGTCTTCGCCGACGTGAACGTCCAGGCCGCGGCCACCTTGGTGCTGGTCGTGGTGACCTTCGCCGCGCGGGTGGCCTCCATGGTCAGACGGTAGGCGGCGGGGGCAGCCGGGAGTTCGGCGTACACCGCGCCCGGGCCGCCCTCGGCGAGGGTACGGCCGCCCGACTCCAGCCGGGTGAAGCCGCCGGTCGTCGCCGAGCCCCCCGCGTGCCCCGCGCCGTCGCTGAAGAGCTCGATGTACGCGTCCATGGCGTTGCCCGCGCGGCGCGCGCCCTGCCGGTCGTCGGCTTTGAGGTCGGGGCCGACGACGCCGGTGTTGAAGTTCAGCGTGTAGCGCTTGCCCGCCTTGTACGCCACGTCACCGGAGTAGTAGTTGATGGTCGCCACCCCCGCGTCGTCGAGCTGCTCCATGGACCAACTCCATTGCAGGTCCTTGGTGTTGACGTAGCTCGTACCGGAGGCCGGCAGCTTCAGCCCGGTCACCGGCACCAGGGGCGGGTTGTAGCCGTTCTTGGCGACGGGCGTGGCGGAGAGCGTGCCCTTGCGCTGTGCGGCGGAGGCTCCGACGCCGTACCTGACCTCGGCCAGCTCGGCCTTGGTGGCGGCGCGCTTCAGGCCCGAGAACCAGTTGCCGGTGCGGCTGAAGGCCAGCCGGTAGTCGACCTTCTTCGCCGCCGTGCCCGAGGCCTTCCAGAGTCCGTTGTACTGCGCGGTGAAGGTGGGCGAGTCCGGGCCGAGGCCGAGGGTGCGCATGACGCTGCCGTCGCCGAAGCTCCAACTGCTGGCGATCCCGAGGGTCACGTCGTCGTAGCTGATGTTCGACTCCGTGAGTCGCGCGCCGGTGTCCGGGGTGGTGACGGTGACCGGCTTGGCCTTGCGGGAGTCCAGCGTGACCGTCGCCTTGGCGCCGACCTTCAGCTTCGGCTGGACGAAGACCGCGAAACTCTTGGTCGGGCCGTAGACGGAACTCTCCAGCGTGTACGTGCCCTTGGGCACCCGCACGGTGACCGGGCCCTCGCGGAAGGGGACCTCGATCTTCCGCTGCGCGCGGTCGGTGAGCGTGGTGGTGTAGCCGGACGAGGCCTTGCCGTTGATGTCGAGGTGCTTCAGCGTGAGGTCGTACGACTCCACCTCCCGGTCGACGACGAGGCCGGTGCGCACCTCCTGGCCGTCACCCGCGGCCAGGAGGGTCCCGCCGTAGATGCCGTCGGCGGTACCGGCCTTGGTGTCAGCGGTGACGCTGGTCCTGGCGGTGCCGCCCGCCGGGACGGTGAGCTTGGTGTCCTCGACGGTGAACATGCCCGCCGGACCCGGGCGGCCCTTCGGGTCCACGGCGTCGGCGGAGAGCGTGAGGGTGACGGGCTCGGTGCCGAGGTTGCGGTAGGTGACGGTCTTGGCGACCGGCTTGTCGTCGGTGTGCGGCAAGGCCCGCGTGCCGAAGGCGACCGTGCCGGGCTCGGGGACGACGGACGCGGTGACGGCGCGCGTCAGGTCGACGCGGCCCGCGCCCTGCTGCTCGGCGTTGAGCGTGGGGTTGGGCGTGGCGGAGCCGGTCAGCGCGGCCTTGAGCTGCGGGCCGGTCCACTTGGGGTGCCGTTGGAGGAGCAGGGCGGTGGAACCGGCCACGTGCGGGCTCGCCATCGAGGTGCCCGACATGGCGACATAGCCGTCGCTCCCGGGGGCGCCGGGGGCGCCGGGCGTCAGCGTGGAGCGTGCGGCCGTGATGTCGTCGCCGGGCGCGGTGAGGTCCGGCTTGGTGACCCCGTCGGCCTGCGGGCCGCGGCTTGAGGTCTCCGCGATGTCGTCCTGCTTGTCGACGGAGCCGACGGTGAGGGCGGCGGGGGCGCTGCCGGGCGAGTTCAGCGTGCCGTATGCGGGGCCGTCGTTGCCCGCCGCGACGACGAAGAGGGCCTTGCCGGAGAGGCGCGCGACGGCTTCCTCCATCGCGTCGGTGCCCGATGAGTCGAGGCTGCCGAGGCTGAGGTTGACTACCTTCGCGCCGTTGTCGACCGCCCACTGCATGCCGGCGGTGATACTGGACTCGGTGCCGGTTCCCTCCACTTCTGAGATGACCTTGCCGTCCAGGAGCTGCACGTCGGGCGCCACGCCCTTGTACGTGCCGCCCGACTTGGCCCCGGAGCCGGCGAGGATCGAGGCGACGTGCGTGCCGTGGCCCATGCGGTCCTTGGCGTCGGGCGAGGATTCGGTGAAGTTCTTCTCGGTGACCTCGACGTTCTTGAGGTCCGGGTGCGTCTGGTCGACGCCGGTGTCCAGGACGGCGACCTTGACGCCCTTGCCGGTGTACCCGGCCTTCCACATGGTGGGGGCGCCGATCTGCGGCACGCTCTTGTCGAGGGCGGGGCGGACCTTGGCGTCCAGCCACACGTGCGCGACGGCCGGGGCCACGGTGGTGCGTGCGTTCGTACGGCCGCCCGTCCCGCCGGTGAGCTCCGACCAGAGGCCCCCCGCACCGGACTTGGGCGCGGCGAACGCCTCGCCGCCGATGGCGGGCAGCGTACGGCGGTCACGGGCGAGGCCTCTGAAGGTCTCGCCGGAACGGCTGTCGCTGGAACGGCTGTTAGCGGGCTGCCCTGCCGATATGCGACGATCAGCGGCAGCGACGTGCGGTGCGCGTCGTCGTACTTGTCCTTGATGAGCCGCGTGACGTCGAAGAGCCGCCGGTCCAGCCTGCCCGCGCTGATGAGCGACTGGGCGTCCCGCGGTAGGACGTACGTGTGCCCGGCCTCGCGCCGCACGGCGATCGCGACGTCCTCGCGGCCCTCGCCGCGGATCAGTCGGGCGACCTGCTTGCCGCCCGCCCGGACGACCACGCGGTCGCCGGTGATCAACGTGACGGTCGCCGTCTTCCCGCCCTGCGCCTTCCGGCCGGTCTTGGCATCCCCGCCGGTACGTGTGCCCGCTGTGCGGTCCGGCCCTGCCCCGGAGTCGGCCGAGGCCACCCAAACGCGACCAGTGCCCCGGACACCACGGCGGCTGTCGCCGCCGCCCCCACCCTCGATATGCCTGCCACCCGATGCGCCTGTCTTCTGAGCGTGCTTGATGTGGTCGCCCGTAACACGCGATCTTGGAGGCGTTCGGTTCTCGGGGAGCGCGAGAATTTCCCGATGCTGCCATGACGTCACTTCGGTGACAACTTCGGTGACAACTTCGGTGACGACTTCGGTGACGTCACCTCGCTCTGCCCCGCCCGTCGCGCAGCCGGTGACCGCCGTGGCACCGCGATGAACGCCGTGCCCCTGGTCAGGTCGACGCTGGAGCGGGGTGGCGCACCGTCGCTCTCGTCGTCCCGCCGCAGCAGTTCGACGCGCCGCTGCTCCAGTTCCACCGTCTTGTTTCCGTTCACGACCGCCGTGAACTCATCGAAGGCGATGTTCGACAACGACCGCCCGGTCCGTCTGCGCAGCCACGGGAGGAGGCCCAGTCCCGTGAACCATCGCCAGGCGCTCTCCACCATGGCGAACAGGGCCAGCACACACGCGAAGGCCGGGAAGGACATGAGCCAGATCGTCATGTGATCACTGTCCCCGGTCCGCGGCGCGCGGGGATCAGACTGACGTAGGACCCGCTTCCCCCGTACGGCGGAGGCGCGCCGCACCCTCCCCGGCATCTCGCTTCGAAGGCCAACTTCCCTTAATATGTGGCGACTTGGCGACGCCAGAGGGGGGTGAGGGCCGTGGAGCCGACGCTCGCGCCTGTTGTTCTGATCGCCTTGCTCTGCTGGTTCGTCCACTCACTGTTCGTATGGACCCGGGAAATCGCGCATCGGCGGGGCCTGCCCGCGCCGTCGCTCGCGCCGGGCCAATTGGAGGCGTGTCAGGGGCAGGCGTTCCGCGAGATCTGCCGACGGGCCGCGAACCCGGGCCTGCGCGTGGAGATGACGGACTATTTCGCCGAGCGCGCATGGAATCGGGCCGATGCCATGCGCATCCTGGCGGAGCCGCTCAAGCACAAACTGATCAAGGTCAGGGGCTGGCGGTTCGGCTCGTACAGCGTGACGCGCAAGGGATGGGCCGACTACGAGAGCAAGTTCATCTGGACAGGAGGCGAAGGGGTGCACATCTCCTCCACGTCGGGCGGTTTCGTCGTGGCGAACGTCAACAGCCCGCACGCGATGGCCCATGGCGGCTACGGCAACCGGGCCAACGCGCCCGACGTCCCCCACCAACGGCTGACCGAGGCGCTCCGTGCGGACGCGGACTCCGCGCGGCCCGAAGAGGCGGTACGCGCGCGGGAGTACGCCGACGACCTGGCCTCGGCCGTCGACGCCCAGGACGCCGACAGGACGGCCCGTGTCCTCGCCAGGATCAACACCTTGCTGTCCTCTGCCACGGCCGCCTTCACCCTCACCCGCGAACTGCTGCCGCCGGGTTCGTAGCAGCGCCCTCGCCCTTGCCGACGGCCCCGGCTCAGTGGAAGCAGAGGCAGAACGGATGGCCGGCCGGGTCCGCGTAGACCCGCCAGTTGGCCTCCGGGCGGATCTGGTCCGTCCGCTCCAGCACGGTCGCGCCGAGGGCGAGCGCCCGCTTCTCCTCACCGTCGAGGTCGTCCACGTCGAAGTCCAGGTGGAGTTGTTGCGGGCGCCCCTGGCCGGGCCATTCCGGCGGCTGGTAGCCGTCCACCCGCTGGCAGGCCAGCGGTGTCCCCTCGAAGCCGTGCACCTCGACCCAGCCGTCGTCCTCGGGGTCCGCGACCACCCGGCCGCCGAGCAGCTCCGCGTAGAACTCGGCGAGCCGTACCGGATCAGCGCAGTCCAGCGCGACCGCCTGCAGCTTTCGGATCACTTCCGACGCCCCTTGCTCTTCGGCCGCTTCCGCGGCTCCCGTACCGGAGGTGTCGTAACGTACCCCACCCCCGCGACGGGGACGGGGTGGACGTCAGACACGGGACGCCCGGCAGCCGGGCGAACTGCCGGTCAAGGGCGTCGGGACCAGCGGCCTCTCGCCCGCACCGTGCTGAGGACCCGGCCCTGCGCCGCCCGGGCCGTCAGCCGGGCCTCCGGTGCCATGATGATCACCATCGGCGGTTCCTCCTGCCGGAGCGCCTGACCGGCTGACGTGCCGAGTGCGGCCGGTGTCAGGCGTCACTGAGGCGGCCCGACGGCAGCGCACCGGTGACCGTGCCATCGGCCTTGGCGGCGTCGGCGACGGCCTCGGCAGCCGCTTCCGCGGCCTGCGCCGTGTCGTCGGCGGCCCGGGCGGCCATGTCGTCGGCAGGCTTCTCGCGGGTGGCCGGCGAGCGCGGCAGGTCCTCGCTGAAGGCTCGGGCCACACCCTGGAGCGCGGAGGTGATCTCGCTGGGGATGACCCAGAAGTTGTTCCCGGAACCCTGCGCGAGCTCGGGCAGGGCCTGGAGGTACTGGTAGGCGAGCAGCTTCGGGTCGGGGTCGTTGCGGTGCACCGCCTGGAACACCTCGTCGATGGCCCGCGACTGGCCCTCGGCCTGGAGGATGGCGGCGGTGCGGTTGCCTTCCGCGCGCAGGACGGCGGCCTGTTTGTCGCCCTCGGCGGTGAGGATCTGAGACTGGCGCTGTCCCTCCGCCCCGAGAATCGCGGCCCGCTTGTCGCGTTCGGCCCGCATCTGCTTCTGCATCGCGTCCTTGATGGTCTGCGGCGGGTCGATGGCCTTGATCTCCACCCGGTTGACCCGCAGTCCCCACTTGCCGGTGGCCTCGTCCAGTACGCCGCGGAGCTGGCTGTTGATGGTGTCCCGTGAGGTGAGCGTCTTCTCCAGGTCCATGGAGCCCACGACGTTGCGCAAGGTGGTGACGGTCAGCTGCTCGACGGCCTGGAGGAAGTTGGCGATCTCGTAGAAGGCGGCTCGCGGGTCGGTGACCTGGAAGTACAGGACCGTGTCGATCTCGACGACCAGGTTGTCCTCGGTGATGACCGGCTGCGGTTTGAAGGAGACGACCTGTTCCCGCAGGTCGATCACCGGATGGACGCGGTCGATGTAGGGGATGACGAGGTTGAGGCCGGGATTCAGGGTGCGGTGGTAGCGGCCGAGGCGCTCGACGTTGCGGGCGCGCGCCTGGGGAACGATGCGCACCGCCCGCACCACGGTGAAGAGCGCGATCAGCGCGATGATCAGACCTGCGACAAGAAACGCGGAGACTTCCATGGCTCAGTCCCGGGGGTAGACGAACGCCGTGGTGCCGCTGATCTCTATGACATCCACGGTCTTTCCTGGCGGAATCACCAGCGTCTCGTCGTAGGCGCGGGCGGTCCACTCCTCGCCGTCGATACGCACCCTGCCGTCCAGGCCCGACACCTCGGACACCACGTAGGCGGCCCTGCCGACCAGCGCGTCTATGCCGAAACGCGCCCCTTGGGGCTGGAGCACGTACCGCACCGCGAGAGGGCGTACGAACAGCAAGGTGACGGTGGCGACGACGGCGAACACCAGGAACTGGAAGGCGAGCGGCAGCCCGAACGCGGCGCACACCGCCGTCACCAGCGCGGCGACGCCCAGCATGCCGAGCGCGGCGGTGAGGGTGAAGATCTCCGCCACGGCCAGCAGGGCCGCGACGATCAGCCAGATCAGCCACAGGTCCATCGTGTACCTCCTCCCGCGGACGCGGACGTGGGTACGATTTGCGCACTTTACCCTTATTTTACCCCTCGCGAGACTGATTGAACACGGCCCGGACGGTGTGAGATCGATGTCCGCCCACGCACTTACGCGCTGACGGCGGAACCGGACGCCGTACGGCAGTTGACTGACGGACGTACTGACGCAGGTCGTCCCCAGGATCCGGCGCAGCGCACCGGTCCGGCGGCAGCTGTCGGCGGATGACGCGCGACGCCTCAAGCCGTTCGCGAACCGGTTCCGGGACATGGGAATTCTCCTGTTTCCCGGCGAGGACGTCAGTGTCGCCGACGAGGCCGGCCACCGCCTGTATTCCTATATCTGCCGGCGGACCGGCGAACCGGACCGGGTATACGCGGGACTCCGGGCGAAACACATCGCGGTGTCCGGCCCGGAAGAGATCGTCTCCGGCTGGTCGCCCCTCCTCACGGAACAGGATCTGTGCCTCGCGGGGCCGAGCAGGCCCCGGCCCCGGCCCTGCGGATCATGGCCGCCTACGACGAGACGAGCCTCGCCGCGGCCAACCGACAGGGGTCTGGCGAGGGCGCCGACTGGATGCGCCCGCAGCTGTGGCCGTGGGCGCTCAGCCGCCACCGGGCCACGATCACCGCCGCGCCCGACTTCGGCTTCGGCCTGGCCTTCGCGATCCTGCTCGACGCGACCGTCGTACGGCTGCTGCTCGCCCCCGCGGTGATGGCCGTCGCGGGCGGCGCCAACTGGTGGCTGCCGACGCCGAAGTTCCTGCGGCAACAGCGCGGCTGAACCGGGCAGGCGGTGCCGCGCCGCCGCGTGTCGTGACAGTCGTCGTGGGAGGCGGCGTTAGCTTTCGAAGCGGCCGGACAGCGGAGAGGACAGCGGTTGCCTGCGGAAGAGAGTCAGACGCGGGACAAGGCGTTCCTCGAAAAAGCCGCGTACGTACTGACCCCGGGGTCGGTGGTCGTCGGACTGCTGTACTACCTCGGGAACAGGTACCGCGGCGCCTACTACGCCTACTTCGGGGTCTCGACGCGCGACCTGGAACTGACCATGCAGGAATACCTGCTCGAGAGCCCCGCCGCGCTCTTCCTTCCCCTGTGGGTCCTGCTCGTGGCCGGTCTCGTCGGGATGCTGCTGTTCCGGTCGGCGGAACGGTGGTTCGCCGAGGACACGACCTTGCGGCGGCGTGGTCTGGTGGCGCGAGCGGTCGCCGTGGTGGGCGCCGTGCTGCTGCTGATCAGCTTTCCGGTTCTGCTGGAGCCGGTGTGGTGGCAGCGCACGGTGCAGCAAGGCCTTCCCGGGGGCTGGCCGCGCGAGTTCCTCCCGCCGTCGATCGTGGCCGTCGGCGCTCTGCTGTTGCTGCTCGCGCTGTATCTCCGGCGCGGCCCGGAGCGCCGGAGGGAGCGGTTCTGGAGCATCGCGGAAGGGCTGCTGCTGGCCGCGGTGGTGATGATCATGTTCTTCACCATGGCGCGCTACGCACACGTCGCGGGAATGTCCCGGGCGCAGCACGACGCGGAACGGGACTACCGGGGAACAACGCCCGTGCTGATCCACGCACGCACCCCGATCCGCGCCTCAGCGCCCTTCATCACCTGCGAGGACCGCGGGAGGGCGTATATGCCGTACCGCTTCCGGTGCAGGGGCTTCCAGATTCTCGCCAAGTCACGCACGCGGTACTTCCTGGTGCCGCACAAGCGGCCCGCCGACGGCGACATCACGCTCGTGCTGCGCGACGACGACAGCGTCCGCGTGGAGGTTATGGGCGTGGCGAGGGCGCGACCGGCGGGCGGCCCGCGCGGATAGCAGGCACAGCCGGCCTATGGGGGCTACGGCGCCCCGGGGGTGCCCGACAGGAGTTCCTCCGGCCCGGCCGTGGTGCCGAGCGGGCTCCGTTCCGGGCTGACCGTGGTGGTCGGCGGAGTCTCCTCCGGAGTGTCCGTGACCGTGGGCTCCGGCGGCTCGACGGAGGGCGTGCCGGTCGCTCCCTCGGGGGTGGTCGGCGCGTGCGTGGGGCCTTCGCGCTTCCCCTTCTCGACGACTCGGCCCGCGACGCTCGAAGAGGTCGTCCCCTTGTCGGTTTCGAGTGTCACGCTGCCCGCGAGCTGCTGCGCCTTGGTCTTCGACTGCAAGAGCATGCTGAACTCGCACTCCCCGCCGGACGGCATCGTCCTGCCCGTGCAGTTGTCCTTGGACACCTTGGCATTCTTCGCCGTCACCTTCTTGACGGTCATCGGCTCGCCCGAGTTGTTGCGGACCTTGACGTCCACCGCGGCGGACTCGCCGACGGCCACGGGCGGGAAGTCGATGTCCGGCCCCCGCTCGTCGCCGCTCCCCGGGAAGAGCGTGGCGGTCCCGGCCGCCGCCGGTGACGCGTCGATCTCTGACGGCGTGTCGTCACCGTTCCCGCAGCCGACCGCCGCGGTCAGGACTCCGAGCACCACGGCCGTCCGCAGCAAGGATGCCCCGACTCCCGGCTCACCAGGCATATCCACTCCTCCGTCGCGCACGCGAACGCTTCGGCGAGCCTTGCACACGGCGCGGCCGAGGCCGCCGCGGCGTCCGGTCGCCACACAGCGACCTCACCTGATCGGCCCGGGCTCCTTGCGGGTCAGGCGGTCAGGCGGCCGATCTCCTGTGGATCGAGGCCGGTCAGCCGGGCGATGCGCTCCGCGGGAATCCCCGCGGTCAGGGCCCGGTGCACGAGGGCCTCCCGGTCCTGGGTCGTCTCCCGGAACGCGAGCAGTTCGCTCTCCATGTCCGTGACGGCCTGGGGCGCGCACTCCTGCTGGACGTTCAGCGCTTCCTCCTCGCTCAACGGCACCGGCAGCCGCTCGGCGTCCTCCGGGATGAGCGTCTCCTTCTCGGCGGGCAGGATCCTGACCTGTTCCGAGGACGCGGAGACCTCGTGGGCCTGCAACCAGGCCTGCACGGCGGGGGTTTCCGTGCATTCCAGGGCGTCGACGGCAGCGAGGGCCGCCCCCAGCCGAGGGTGCCGGTCGGGAAGGAGGAACAGGTATGCGTCATCGGCCATCGCGGAAAATCGCCTTCTCTCTCGAACGTCAGCTGGGCACCGATGTCGAGGCCCACCAGGCACACACGTTCCCTGTGGTCGGCCGGTTCACGCAGAGCTGCCGGCCCGTCCTCCTGAACCGACCATGCGCTCGACCGCCGTCGTCGCCGCCGCCACAAACGCGGCGATCGCCGGATGGGCGCCGCCGCCCGCGCGGAAGGCGACCTTCGAGCGACGGAACAACGGCAGCTTCGTGAGCACCACGCCCGCGGGGCTCGGCACGGCGGCCATCTCCGGCACGAACCCGGCCCCTTGTCCGGCGGCGACCAGAGCCAGCACGGTGCGGAAGTCGTTGACCTGGTGGCGGATCCTGGGCTGGAACCCGGCGGCCTGGCAGGCGCGTACGGCCATGGCGTGACCGGTCGTGCCGTCCCGCGCGGTGATCCACGGAACCTCGGCGCAGGGCCCGAGCAGTGCTGCCAGCGTGTCCCCGTGGCCTTGGCCCTCGCCCTGGCCCCCGCCCTGGCCGGAGTTCGCGGTCGCGTCCGTGCTCGTGGCCTCGCTCCTGGCCCGGGTGACGAGGTACATCGGCTCTTCGAGCAGGGGCACCTCGTCCACGGTCGTATCGGGGGTCGCGGGTACGAAGTCGTAGTCGTGGACCAGGGCCACGTCCAGCTCACCGGCCCGCAGACCGTCGGAGACGCGCGCGGAGTCGATCTCCCGCACCATCGGTTCCAACGCGGGGTGGCGGCAGGCCAGTTCGGCCAGCGCGGCGGGAACGATGGTGTGGCCGCCGGAGGGGAACGTCCCGATCCGCAGCGGCCCGCCGATGCCGTCCCGCGCACCGGCCAGCTCGGCGACCGCCTGTTCGAGGCGGTTCAGCACGGCGTCCGCGTGCGCGACGAGGGAGCGGCCCGCGGGCGTGAGGATCACCCGCCTGCCGCTGCGTTCCAGCAGGGGCACGCCCGCCTCCCTTTCCAGCACCCCGAGCTGCTGGGAGACGGCGGACGCGGTGAAGGTCAGTGCTTCGGCCACGGCGGCGATGGTGCCCCGCCGGTCCAGTTCGCGGAGCAGATGAAGACGGCGCACATCAAGCATAAGTTCAGCTTAGGTGCGAAGCCAGAAAACAGAAATGGATCTACTGGGTGAGTGTGGGCCAGGGTGGACGCATGACGCCCGAACCGAACGTCAACGGCCTGTACGTCCCCCTGGTGACGCCGTTCACCGACGATCTGCGCCTGGCTCCCGACGCGCTGGCCCGACTCGCCGACGAGGCGCTGTCGGCCGGTGCCTCCGGTCTCGTCGCCCTCGGTACGACCGCCGAAACCGCCACGTTGAACGCGGAGGAGAGAGAGACGGTGGTACGCATCTGCTCGGCCGCCTGCCGGGCCCACGGGGCACCGCTCATCGTCGGGGTCGGCACCAACGACACCGCCGCCGCCATCACGTCGCTGCGAGAGCTGGCGGCTAAGGGGGACGTCGCCGCGGCGCTGGTTCCCGCGCCGCCGTACATCCGCCCCGGAGAGGCGGGGACCTTGGCGCACTTCACCGCGCTGTCCGAGCACGGCGGCCTCCCCCTGATCGTGTACGACATCCCCTACCGCACCGGGCAGACTCTCGGCGCCGGCACGATCGCCGCACTCGGCCGCCTGCCGGGCGTGGTCGGCATCAAGCACGCGACCGGCGTGATCGACCCGACCACCATGGAGTTGCTCGCCTCCCCCTGTCCGGTTTCGCCGTGCTCGGCGGTGACGACATCGTCCTCTCGCCGCTCGTCGCGGCGGGCGCCCACGGGGGGATCGTCGCGTCGGCCAATCTGCGTACCGCCGACTTCGCCGAGATGATCGCACTGTGGCGACGCGGTTCCGCCACGCCCGCCCGCGGTCTCGGAGCCGAGCTGGCCCGGCTGTCCGCCGCCCTCTTCACCGAACCGAACCCGACGGTGATCAAGGGAGTCCTGCACGCCCAGAACCGCATCCCCAGCCCGGCCGTCCGCATGCCGCTGCTGGCCGCCTCCGCCGACGCGGTCCGCCGAGCGACGCTCCTGGCCGGGAGCCGCGCGTGAAACACGGGAATTGGCTGCACACAGCCATCAAGCCGCGGTGCACGCCATTCCCCGCGGAACGCGTCCCTCACCGCATGAGGGAGGCCACGATCCGAACTCAGAAAGCACCCAGGCTTTCCGGACAGCCACAGGGGTGGCCCCGAGGTCTCGCATTGTGGTCGCTCTCTGGACTTGAGGGCCGGTCACTGTGTTTACATGCCGGTCATACTTCCGGTGTCAGCCGTGCCAGAAAGGGCTCCCTTGACCACGCGACCCGATACGAGGACAGCGCTGCCGGCGCTCTCACAGCTGCTCGCCGAGATCGAACACCGCAACCCGGCCCAGCCGGAGTTCCACCAGGCCGCCCGCGAGGTGCTGGAGTCCTTGGCGCCCGTCATCGCGGCCCGCCCCGAGTACGCCGAAGCCGGGCTGATCGAGCGGCTGTGCGAACCGGAGCGGCAGATCATCTTCCGGGTGCCGTGGCAGGACGACCACGGCCGCGTGCGCGTCAACCGGGGCTTCCGGGTGGAGTTCAACAGCGCGCTCGGCCCGTACAAGGGCGGCCTGCGCTTCCACCCGTCGGTGAACCTCGGCGTCATCAAGTTCCTGGGCTTCGAGCAGATCTTCAAGAACGCGCTGACGGGCCTCGGCATCGGCGGCGGCAAGGGCGGCAGCGACTTCGACCCGCGTGGCCGCAGCGACGCGGAAGTCATGCGTTTCTGCCAGTCGTTCATGACGGAGCTGTACCGGCACATCGGCGAGCACACGGACGTACCCGCGGGTGACATCGGCGTCGGCGGCCGCGAGATCGGCTACCTGTTCGGCCAGTACCGGCGCATCACCAACCGCTGGGAGGCGGGTGTCCTCACCGGCAAGGGTCAGACCTGGGGCGGCTCCCTGATCCGCCCGGAGGCGACCGGGTACGGCAACGTCCTCTTCACGGCGGCGATGCTGCGCGAGCGCGGCGAGACCGTGGAAGGCAGCACCGCGGTCGTCTCCGGCTCCGGGAACGTCGCCATCTACACCATCCAGAAGCTGGCGGAGCTCGGCGCCAACGCCGTGACCTGTTCGGACTCCTCCGGCTACGTGGTCGACGAGAAGGGCATCGACCTGGACCTCCTCAAGCAGGTCAAGGAGGTCGAACGCGCCCGCGTGGACACCTACGCCGAGCGCCGCGGCGCCTCGGCCCGCTTCGTGCCGGGCAGGCGGGTCTGGGAGGTACCGGCCGACATCGCGCTGCCGTCGGCCACGCAGAACGAGTTGGACGCCGACGACGCCGCCGCTCTGATCCGCAACGGCGTGAAGGCGGTCTCGGAGGGCGCCAACATGCCGACGACCCCCGAGGCCGTACGTCTGTTCCAGCAGGCGGGTGTCTCCTTCGGGCCCGGCAAGGCGGCCAACGCGGGCGGCGTCGCGGTCAGCGCGCTGGAGATGGCGCAGAACCACGCCCGTACGTCGTGGTCGGCGGAGCGCGTCGAGGAGGAGCTGGCGCGCATCATGAACGACATCCACCGCACGTGCCACGAGACCGCCGAGCGCTATGGCTCCCCCGGCGACTATGTGACGGGCGCGAACATCGCCGGCTTCGAGCGGGTGGCGGACGCGATGACGGCCCAGGGCGTCATCTGACCCGAGGCCCGGCCGCCGCGGCGAGCGGGGCACCCCTCACGCGCCCCGCTCCCGCCTCGCCGGCTGACTTCTCGACGGGGACGCCCAGCCGGTCGGCCACGGAGGTCAGTGCCGGTCCCAGCGGCAGCGCGACCCGGGTGACGGCGTGCCGGTCGCCGCGGGTGGCATCCCGGTTGACGATCACCACTGGCTTGCCGGCCTCGGCCGCCTGGCGGACGAACCGCAGCCCCGACATCACTGTCAGCGAGGAACCGAGGACGAGAAGCGACGCCGCCTCGCGGACCGCCGCGCGGCAGCGCTCGACCCGCTCGGGCGGCACCGTCTCGCCGAAGAAGACCACGTCCGGCTTGAGGGTGCCGCCGCAGAGCGTGCAGGGCAGGACGCGGAAGTCCTTGACCTGTTCGTCGGTGAGGTCGGCGTCGCCGTCCGGGTTGATGCCCGCGGCCACCGGCGCATAGCCCGGGTTGGCCTCTTCCAGCCGCTGGGCGAGCTCACGGCGCGGGCTGAGGGTGCCGCAGGACAGGCAGACGACCCGGCCCAGGCTTCCGTGGAGTTCCACGGCGTCCTCGCTGCCCGCGGCCTGGTGCAGGCCGTCGACGTTCTGGGTGATGACACCGGTGACCAGTCCGTGCCGCGCGAACGCGGTCACGGCACGGTGCCCGGCGTTGGGCCGGGCCCGGCCGAAGGTGCGCCAGCCGAGGTGGCTGCGTGCCCAGTACCGTCGCCGGGCCTCATGGTCGGCGGTGAACTCCTGGTAGGTCATCGGGGTGTGCCGGCTCAGGCTTCCGCCCTCGCCCCGGTAGTCAGGAATGCCCGACTCCGTGGAGATGCCGGCCCCGCTGAGCACCAGCACGCCGCCGGCGCCCAGCACATCGGCGACCGGCCCCGGATCCGTCGTACCCGGCGGCAGGTCCGCGTCAGGAGTCCAGCTCAGAGTAGGGCGCATACGCATGCCGCCAGGGTACGGAAGACCGGCGGCGCGATACCGGCGGTGTTCCGTACCCTGGCGGATGTGACGAACAGCGAACGGCGGACGGACCGGCGCCTGGAACGGGTCATCCTGGAGCTGCTGGAGCGTCGCGGCCCGACCGCGACGATCTGCCCCTCCGACGCCGCACGGGCGGTGTACGAAGGGGACGACGACGGCTGGCGCGCACTCATGGAACCGGCCCGCCGCGCCGCCCGCCGACTGGTCACGGCCGGCGCGGTGGAGATCACCCAGGGAGGCCGCCCCGTGCATCCGGCGGACGCCCGCGGCCCGATCCGCATCCGCCGCCGCGTCCGCTGACAGTTGCCCCCGGGCCGCTCAGGCGGTGGTGCGGAAGGGACCGGTGACCTCGTAGGTGATGCCGCCGGAGGAGCTGCCGGACGTACCGCGCTGGCTGGAGAAGTACAGCCGCTTGCCGTCGGGGGAGAAAGCCGGGCCGGTGATCTCGGAGCCGGACTGGCCGGTGATGCGCAGGAAGGGGGCCACGGTTTGGGCGGGGGTGATGACGCAGATCTCCATGTTGCCGCCGTCCTCGGCGACGAACAGGTCTCCCGAGGAGCTGCCGGTGACGTTGTCGACACCGGTCAGGGGCGCGCTGCCGTTGGTGACGAGGCTGTCGTCGTAGGCGAGTTCGTAGGTGCTGTCGCGCAGGTTGAGCCGCCAGACGCGGTTGTCGCCCTTGGTGGTGAACCAGACGGTGTCGGAGGCGTAGTGGCAGCCCTCGCCGCCGTTGAAGATCTTGGCGCGGGAGACCTGGTCGCGGGTGTAGGTGGGAGAGCCGTCGGGGTCGGGCACGTTCGTCCAGGTGAAGGAGCCGGAGGTGCCGCTACCGGCGACCAGTACCTGGAGGGTCCCGGAGGACAGGTCGCCCCAGGTGGTCGGGACGAACCGGTAGAAGCAGCCGTCGGACTCGTCCTCGGTCATGTAGATCACCTCGCGCACCGGGTCGGCGGCGGCCGCCTCGTGCTTGAACTGGCCCATCGCGGTGCGGCGGACGGCGGCCTTCGCGCCCCACGGGTCGGTCTCGTAGACGTAGCCTCGGCTGACTTCCTCGCACGACAGCCAGGTGTTCCACGGGGTGGCCCCACCCGCGCAGTTGTTACGTGTGTTGGACAGGACCCGGTAGGCACCCGTGACGGAACCGGAGGAGTCGAACGTGACGGCGCTCGCCCCGCCCCCGGTGCCGAGCTCGGAGTTGGACACGTATATCCAACCCGTACCGTCGGCGAAACAGGCACCGCCGTCGGGGGCGCCGTGCCACGTGTACGAGGTGCCGGTCACCGTCCGGCCCGAGCGGGCTATGACACGGCTGGTGAAACCGGACGGCAGCATGATGCCGTTGGCGTCGGCGGTCAGCAGACCACCGTAGGGGCCGGGGCCGTTCTGCGCCGGGGCCGCGTAGGCGGCGCCGTGCATGAGGGTGCCTCCGAAGACTGCGGCAGAGGTGCCGAACACCGCACCACGCAGGAAATTGCGACGGTCCACAGATACTCCTACACCGAGAAACGGACGATGAGTTGGCGGGCGTCGCCGACTGGTCACAGGGACCGTAGGGGCCCCGGCCGGAGAGGGGCAGGGACGAGTGAGCCAACTTTTCCCGGCGAACGGGTGCGCGGACGCGGTACGGAGGCTGCCGGTCCGGCACCAAATGAAATGTGCGGGAACGTTGGTGGCTTGAGTTGCGTGTGGCGTCCACGGGTGACGTGAGAGCGCGCCACGAGGCATCGTCGCAAACACGCCATTGGCGTCAGGCCCCCTTCCCCGTGTTCGGAGCGAGGGCAACAATCCTCAAGTGCCAGGCTCGGTACGCAGCGTGTACGGACTAACACTCCACGGGAGTGGTGTGCGCGCATGTGTCGCCATGTATGTCATGTGCATCGTTGTGAGGAGTGGTACATGGTCGCCCGTCATGACTACCCGGTGATCGATGCCGACAGCCACATCGTCCTTCCCGACTCCGATCGGTGGTGGCGCGGCAGGATCCCGGAGAAGTACGCCGCCTGGATGCCTCAGTACCGGGACGACGTGCTGGTCGCGGAGGGCCGTGTCATCGAGGGGCCGTCGGCGACCTTCCACGGCAAGCCCACGCAGGCCGCCTGGTTCGGCAGCTCCCAGGGAGCCACGTACACCCCGGGCAGCTGGCTGTTCGACGACCCGGCGACCGTGGAAGTGCTCGGCGCGCTGCGGCGCGGGGGCCTGGACCCGCAGGACCGGCTCGCCGCGATGGACCGCGAAGGGATATCGCAGGCCTACATTTTTCCCTCCAAGGTTCTTGGACTCCTGCCCGCCCTGCGCAGCTCCGCCTTCGCCTACGAGGTGACCAAGGCCTACAACGACTGGGCGGTCGAGTACTGCTCCGCGGAGGCGAGCCGGCTGCTGCCGGTCGCCGCGCTGCCCCAGCACGACCTCGTGCTCGCCGTCGACGAGGCGCGCAGGGCCCTCGACAACGGGGTGCGTACGGTGATCCTGCGGCCCAACACCGTGGCCGGGACGAACGTCGACGACCCGGTCTACGAAGCTCTCTGGGCATTCTGCGAGAGCCACGGAATGGCGGTCTGCTTCCACGAGGGATTCGGTGTCGCCCGCATTCCACGCATCGGGACGGAGCGTACGCACGACACCATGCAGGGCCATCTGGTGAGCCACACCTTCGAGCACATGGCGGCCGTCATGCTGCTCATCACGGGTGGGGTGATGGAGCGGTATCCCACTCTCAACTTCGCCTTCATGGAAACCGGCGCGGGCTGGGCCCCCTTCTGGCTGAACCGCATGGACGACCACGTCGAGCAGTTCTCCAAGGACCGCGAACCGCTGCCGGAGAAGCCCAGCACCTATTTCAAGCGGCAGTGTTATCTGGGCATCGAATCGGATGATCCGCTGCTGCCGATGCTCGTGGAACAGGGCCTGGAGGACAATTTGCTGTTCGCGAGCGACTTCCCGCACTTCGACGCCAAATTCCCCGGCGCGGTGACGGCGCTGGCCGACCGGGGCGACCTCGGCGACGCGGTGAAGCGGAAAATCCTGTGCGACAACGCCCGCCGGTTCTTCGGAACCGCCTGATGCGGTCGTCCCTCTCTCGACCCGCGGGTGGAGTCCGTCCTGTGCGCACTGGAAGCGCGTTCGCGCAAGGAGCGACAGGAGCTTGAGGCGCTGCGGGCGGCCGGCGGCACGGCGCTGCGCGAGCGCGCGGGGTCCTTCATGCTGGACGTGGGTCCGGAGGCCGGTCTCCTCCTGAACACTCTGGTCCGAGTGGCCGACGCCCGGACGGTGGTGGAGATCGGCGGTTCTGTGGGCTACTCCACGGTGTGGCTCGCGGAAGCGGTGCGCGCCACGGGCGGGCGGCTGTACTCGATCGAGGTCGACCGGCGCAAGCAGGACGAGCAGCGCGCGCAACTGACCGCGGCGGGCCTGGACGCCCATGTGGAACTGACCACCAGTGAAGCCCCGGAGCTGGTGCCGTCCCTTTCCGCCCCGGTGGATCTCGTACTGCTCGACCACTGGAAGGAGTTGTACGTCCGGGATTTCGACGCGTGCTGGCCGGCACTGCGCCGCGGAGGGGTGGTCGTGGCGGACAATATGCTGATGCCGCAGAAGAACGCGGAGGTCATCGCGGGTTATCGCCGCCATATCAGCGGGCTTCCCGACGCCCAGAGTCACCTGATCGCGGTGGGCGCCGGACTCGAAGTCACTACAAAGCGTGAAAAACTCCCCAGAACCTGAGGGGGTCGCCGCTGCGGACTCTAACCTCTCCTCGACACTGTTGGTTCCGAGGTAAAGGCCTGTGTGTGAAGATCGGCATCGAGTCAGAGCTGCCCGTCGTCGACGCCCGAGGCATGGCGGCCGACAAACGCTCCGTACAGCGCTTGTTCGAGCGGCTCGCCCGACAGGAGGGCTTCTCCACCTACTCCGACGCCGTGAGCGGGACCGTGGTGGGCGTCAAGTCCCCCGTGCCAACGGAACCCTGGACGTGGGCAACGACTACGGCTACTGCACGGTGGAGATGGCCCTCCCGCCGGAGGACGGCTTCGCCGCCGCCCGCGCGGCGTGGCACGACACGCTCGACTCCCTGCTGCTTCCCGCCATGGCGGCCGAAGGGCTGTCCGTCATGGCGCATGGCTGTCAGCCCCGTACGGAGACGCTCGGGCGGGAGTATCTGGCGGACAAGGGGCACTACCAGTTCTGGCTGGCGCAGGCGGAGCGGTTCCCCGGGCACTACGCCTCTGACGCGTGGCCGGGCTTCGCGGCCGTCCAGTTCAACATCGACGTACCGCTGCCCGACGTGATGACGGTGTGCAACACCCTGATCAACATGACGCCGCTGCTGTGCGCGTGGGGCGCGAACTCCGCGGTGTTCGGCGAACGCGTCCAGCCGTGGCAGTCGTTGCGGATGCGGGGCTACATGGAACTGTCGGAGTCGAATCCGTTCTTCGCCGACCGTCTGCTCTTCCCCCGCCGTTCCTACAGCGGCCTGGCGCAGTACATGCGGGACGCCTGGGCCACCTCCATCTTCGAGGTGACCAGGGCAGGCATGATCTACCGACCGGTGGCCCCGGAGCTGACCACAGCGGAGTTCGCCGCCGCGGGCGAGGCGGAGTTCGTCGACTTCCACGGCGCGAAGCGCACGCTGTCGTGCACGGTCGACGACCTGGCCGCCGGCCTCGTCTTCTACTGGCCCGCGGTGCGCGTCAGGATGCGGTTGGACGAGACGTGCGGCGTCGCGGAGATCCTCGCCGCGGTCGCGGCCGAGCGCCCCGAGTCCGTGCTGCGCGACGGCGGCCGCGGCACCTTCGTCGAGATCCGGCACCTGCCCACCATGAGCCGCCAGGAGACCTTCGCCTGGCTGGCCATGATCACGGGCTGGCTGGAGAACATCGAGCAGTGCGCGGAGCTCTTCAGCCCCTGGTCCCTCGATCGGTCACGCGCGGCCATGCCCCGGGTCCAGGCCCACGGATGGCACGCGGAGGTGGCCGGTGCCCCATTGACGCAGTGGGGGCAGCAGGCGTTCGCCGTCGCGGAGGAAGGACTCAGGCAGGGGAAGACCGTGCCCGCCGAGGAGCTGGAGCCGCTGGCCAGGCGTCTGAAGGACCGCACGAACCCCTCGGCGGACGCCACCGCGTGTCTGCGCGCCGAGGGAATCGAGGCGCTGGTCGAGAAGCTGAGGATGTGACGACGTGACAGAGCGATCCCCGTTACCCGCCGCGCCGCCCCGGCACGCGTACAACTTCTGTGCCGGGCCCGCGACCCTGCCCCGCCCGGTGGCGGAGCGGATACGCGAGGAGTTCGCGGCCCACGCGACGGACGGGGCCTCTGTCATCGAGATCAGCCACAAGGGGCCGCGGTTCACCGGCATCCTGGACACCGTGGAGGCGCTCTTCCGCCGGCTGTGCGCGCTTCCCGAGAACCACCGGCTGTTCTTCATGCACGGCGGGGCACGGATGCAGTGTTCTGCCGTGCCCCTCAACCTGATCGGCCGCTCCGCCGCCCGCACGGCCGGCTATGTGGAGACGGGGTTGTTCGCCCAGCAGGCGTGTCGTGAGGGGGCGCGGTACGGCGCCGTGAGAGCCGTCGCCAGCAGCGCGGCCACCTCATTCGACCGGATACCGGCCGTACGGGCGCGGGACTGTCCGCAGGACGCCGCGTTCATCCACCTCACCAGCAACAACACGGTGTACGGCACCCGGTGGACCGACTTCCCGCGCGACCTGCCCGCACCGCTGGTGGCCGATGCCACCAGCGACATCTTGTCCCGCAGACTCGACCACAGCCGGTTCGGCGTGGTGTACGCCGGGTTCCAGAAGAACCTGGGGCCCTCCAGCATGGCCCTGGTCACCGTCCGGGACGACCTGATCGGGCACGCGCTGCCCGCCACGCCGAGACTGCTCGACTACGCCGTCCAGGCCCGGACGCGCTCACTCGACAACACTCCCAACACCTTCGCCCTGTTCGTCCTGTCCTTGGTCCTGGAATGGGTCCGGGACCGGGGCGGTCTGGCCGCCGTCGAGCGAGGCAACGAGGCCAAGGCCGCGCTTCTTTACGAGGAACTCGACCGCTCCTCCTTCTACCGCCCGACGGCCGAGCCGGAGCACCGCTCCGTCACCAACGTCGTCTTCCGCCTCACCGACGAGTCCCTGACGGACGAGTTCGTGGCCCTGGCCGCGTCCGAGGGCCTCCTCGGTCTGGCCGGCCACCGCACGGTCGGCGGTGTCCGCGCCTCGGTCTACAACGGCATGCCGGAGGACGGTGTCCGGGCGCTGTGCGGCTTCCTGCGCGAGTTCGAGCGGGTGCGCGGCTGACGACAGGGCCCTGCGCCCGTTCCCGGGGCTCGGCGCACCGCGACGACGGTGACCGGCCGGAGCCCGGCCGGTCACCGTTTACCGTCAGAGTCCGGTCGGTTTGCGCAGGGTGAAGGCGTACCGGCCCAGACTGAAGAAGTACTCGCCCGCGGCGGCCAGTTCGCGCAGCTCGGCGCTCCAGGCCCGGGTCTGTTCCGCGCGGGCCCCGGGGTGATCGGCGAGGAACGCCTCGATGAAACCGACCTGCCAGTAGCTGTATCTTCCCGGGTCCAGCTCGCGGTCCACGAAGGTCAGCGTGGTCAGCGGCTCCTCCTCGAAGCCGGCCTTCCGCAGCCGTGGTCCCAGCTGCTGCGGGAGGCGCGGGTGGGCGACGTGGTCCTCCCAGAGTTCCAGAATCTCCCGCATCCGTCCGCGATCGGCCGAGCGCCACACCAGCGAGTCCCAGTCGGTGTCCAGGATCACCGCACGGCCACCGGGCCGCAGGACCCTGAAGAGTTCGCCAAGAGCACGTTCGATGTCCTCGACGTACTCGTAGACCTGCACCGCGACGGCCGCGTCGAAGCTCGCGTCCGGGAAGGGAATTTCCTCGGCGCGTCCGCTCCGCAGGTCGACCGATGCCGCCTCGGTGGCGGGAACGCACCGGTCCCGTGCCAGTTTCAGCATGGACTCGCTGATGTCGATGCCGTAGATCCGGCCTGTGGGACCGATGTCCCCGCGGAGTTCGGAGAGCAGATAGCCGGGCCCGCACCCGACGTCCAGCACCCGGCTCCCGGCCCGCACAGCGAGCTGACGACGCAGGTGCTCGCGCTGGGCGACCATGCTGGCGGTGTGCGCCTCCGTGTCGGCCTCTGTCGCCCGGTCCCCGTCGAAACGCAGCAGCCCGGTCATGAGAGGGGGCCTGACGCGAGAGCGGTGCCGGAGGGCCGGGGCTCCGCGGGCGGGGTGGCGGCCAGCCACTCCCGGGCCCGGTCGAGGCAGAGATCGGTGAGCTCCCGTGCCTCACCGAGATAGCGGCCGGGGTCGAGCAGGGCGTCCACGTCGGCGGCGCGGAGCCAGGTGGTGACGGTGGCGTCCGCCAGCAGGCAGTCCCGCAGCCGTTTGCCGTCGCTCTGGGCCCGTTGGCTCAGCTCGTACACGAGGGAGTGCGCGCTCTGCCGGCCGATCGACGGGGTCAGGGCCAGCATCACCGCCTCCGTACAGAGGGACTCGGCCATGGCCCGCGCGTTCGCGGCCATTCGGGCGCTGTCGACCCGCAGGCCGGCCAGCACCTCGTTCAGCGTGTCCAGCGCGGCCAGTGTGTAGTGCGAGACGTCCGCGACCGCGACCCACTCCATACGGAGGCCGCGCGAGTCCCGTTCGTGTTCCTGCACCATGCTCTCGATCCCGAGGGCGGCATGCGAGCGGGCGAGCCGGGCCAGCAACACCACTTGGGCGGAACGCTCCGGATTGCGTTTGTGCGGCATCGTGCTGCTTCCCACCCTGCCGTACCGCCAGCCCTCGGACACCTCGCCGACCTCCGGCCGCGACAGCACCCGTATCTCATCGGCGATACGCGCCAGCGTGCCCGTGAGCATCGCCAGCACGGTCCCGAACTCGGCCACCCGGTCCCGGGCGGCATGCCAGCCGACCGCGGGCACACCCAGGTCCAGTTCCGCGGCGAACAGCTCCAGCAGCTCGCGGCCCCGACCGCCGAAGCCCGCCATGGTGCCGACGCCGCCGGACAGCTGGGCCGTCAGGACCCGGGGCCGTAACTGCCCCAGCCGCTCCGCGTGCCGCAGCAGTTCGTCCAGCCAGCCGGCGACCTTGAGCCCGAACGTGATCGGTAGCGCCGGCTGTCCGTGCGTGCGCCCCGACATCAGACTCTCCCGGTGTTCCCCGGCGATGCCGGCCAGGACCTCCGCCATGGTCCGCACCCCGGCGTCCACCTCCGCGAGAACCTCGCGCATCTCCAGGGACTGCGCGGTGTCCTGGATGTCCTGGGTCGTCGCCCCGAGATGCACCATCTCCCCCGACGCGTCCTCGCACGCCGCCTCCAGACCGCGCAGCAGCGGCACCAGCGAGTGGCCGGTGAGGCGGAACTCGGGCGCCAGAGCGGCAAGGTCGACGCGGCCGGGCTCGCAGGCACGGGCCACCTGCGCCGCCGTGCCGGGCGCGATCATCGCCAGCCGCTCCTGGCACGCCGCCAGCGCCGCCTCCACGCGCAGCCAGCGCCGCAGTCGGCACTCGTCGCAGAAGATCCGCCGGCTCACCGGCGTCGCATAACCCCCGCCGTGGAAGAGGGAGTCGGTGATGTGGGCGCGCTGATGGCCGCACGGCTCGCGCAGCTCGTCCGTAGGGGACGTGCCGGTCTCGAGGTGGTGGTTCGGAACGTGCTGGTTCGGAACGTGCTGGTTCGGAACGTGCTGGTTCGAAATAGCCATGAATCCTCGTATCCCAGAGGTTTGCCAGCTTTCCCGTCAGAACCGATCGACACCAGCATGCCCATCTCCGGCGTGCGCCATGGCAACGGAGCCCCGTCGCGTCCCTGAGAGAATCGATCAGCTTGGGGCGTAGCCGAGAGCGCGGCCGACGTTCCTCGGTGTGGTCCCGGGTGAACAGGAGGTAGCAGTTACGTTCGGCCATCCAGTGACCGGCTGCCTGTCGGCCCGTCAGCATGGCTGTGCAGCGGCAAGCACAGAACGCGGCCGAGTGCTGTGAGCCAAGGAGCGAAGTCGCCTCTGTTCAGCGGAGAGCCCCCTGCTTCGAACTGGGAGGACACAGGAAACATGGGAAAGAGCGCCAAGGAAGCGTTATCGACCGCAGGCGGATTACTGCTGGCGGCCGGCTGCCTCACGGTGGGCGCCACCACTACCGCCAGTGCCGCGGGGACAGGAACACAAGGCGAGGCGCGCGTCCACGGGTGCCCGGACAACCCGAAGTCCTACACCAAGGCCGAAGGCCAGCGGTACAGCGGCGTCGTCGCGGTCTGCTGCAAACGCAGTTCCGGCGGCGACGTATGCCAGAGCTCCTACAAGCTCATGCCCGGAGGGCGGTGGAACGTCATCGCGACGCACGTCGCCAATGGCACTCAGTTCTCCTTCGGCTTCAGGTCGACAGCGCGTTCCACCGGTCAGTGGGCTGCCTGACACGACGCCCCGTCCCCTGAGTCGTGAAGAACGCTCGCCAGTCCGGGGATTGCCCGGCGACGGCATCGCCTCGGAGCGATGCCGTCGCCGGGCACACCATCTACGTGGGGTTTCGGCCCAATCGGCACGATATGCGGGCGGCGGCGCCTGCGCCGAACGCGCCAGGCCAGTCATAGCCCTTCCTGCCGTTGAGCAGTTCCCGGACGATGTCCGCGTGCCCCGCGTGCCGCCCCGTCTCCTCGACGAGGTGGATCAACATCCAGCGGAGGTGGGCGCTGCCGGAGCGGAAGTCGGGGTGGCGGCCGACGTCGTCCAGGGAGGCCGCGGCGACGATCTCGTTGCTGCGGGCGCACTGGGCCTCGTACTCCGCCAGGAGCTCCGCGAGCGGGCGGCCGTCGGTGTGCCAGTCGGCGTCCTCGCTCGACTCGTCGAACGACGGGTTCTGCTTCTCATCGCCGCCGAGGAACAGCACTGCCAGCCACGTGTGCTCGGTCCAGCGCATGTGGGAGATGAGCCCGGCCATGGTCATGACCGGTGAGGTCCAGGTACACGTGCTCCGCCGGATCGCTGACCCCGGTCAAGGGCGCGGCCCCCAACCGGCCCCCAGCCGGCCCCAACAATGATCAAGGGCCGGTTTTCGGATGTCTCCGAAAACCGGCCCTGACCTGCGACTGTCTCCAGTCGGGACGACAGGATTTGAACCTGCGACCCCTTGACCCCCAGTCAAGTGCGCTACCAAGCTGCGCCACGTCCCGTTGCCCGTGTGACCTGGTGTTTCCCCTTGGCCGAACGCGCACGGAAACAATACCGCACTCCGACCGGTGATCGCTCACCCCTTTCGCCCGCCGGCCACCCCTTGACCTCAAGTGCGCTTGAGGTCGCACGCTTCTCGCATGACGACGACCACGGAACGCGCATACGGATACGCCGACCTGCCCCGTCTCATGGGGCTCATGACGGGGGACGAGAAGCACGGGCCCGCCGCGACCTCGACGCTGGACGCCCTCTGGGTGCTCTACGACCGCGTGCTCCGCGTCACACCGGGACGGGCCGACGACCCCACACGCGACCGGTTCCTGCTGTCCAAGGGGCACGGGCCCATGGCCTACTACGCCGTCCTCGCCGCCAAGGGCTTCGTGCCCGTCGAGTGGCTGGAGGGGTTCGGGGCGTACGACTCTCCGCTCGGGCACCACCCGGACCGGCTGCTGGTGCCCGGGGCGGAGATCGGCAGCGGGTCCCTCGGGCACGGGCTGCCGATCGGCGTGGGGACAGCGCTCGGGCTGAAGGCACAGGGCCTCACCGAGCCCCGCGTCTGGGTGCTCGTCGGGGACGCGGAGATGGACGAGGGCAGCAATCACGAGGCCGTCGCCTACGCGGGGCCGGCCTCGAACAGCTGCACGTCCTGGTGATCGACAACGCCTCGGCCAGTTACGCCAGGCCCGGCGGGATCACCGCCCGCTTCGAAGCCGCCGGATGGTCCACCGAGACCGTCGACGGGCGGGATCACGACGCGCTGTACGCGGCCTTCACCGCACCGCATCCGGGACGGCCGCGCGTGGTGGTCGCCCGGGCCGAGCCCAAGGAGTTCTCGGGCGAGCCCCAGAGCGCGTGAGCCGGACCGGCGGCGCCCCCTATACCCACCCCGTACCTTCGGAAGGACCGTTCTGTCATGGACACCATGCGTGACCGCTTCGCCCCCGTCGTCTCGCGGCTGCTGGACGAGGATCCGCGCGTCGCCGTCGTCCTCGCCGAGATCGGCAGGGACGCCTTCGCGGAGGCGATGCGCAAGCACCCGGACCGGGTGATCAACGTGGGAATCAGGGAGCAGCTGCTCGTCGGGGCGGGCGCGGGGCTCGCGCTCGCGGGGCTGCGGCCCGTGGTGCACACCTTCGCGAGTTTCCTGGTGGAGCGGCCCTTCGAGCAGATCAAGCTCGACTTCGGGCACCAGGGCCTCGGTGGCGTTCTCGTGAGCGCCGCGGCGTCCTTCGACTGGCCCGCCGGGGGCTTCACGCACATGTCGCCCGGCGATGTCGCGCTGCTCGACACCCTCGATGGCTGGACCGTGCAGGTACCGGGCCACCCCGATGAGGCCGAGACGCTCCTGCGGCACGCCGTCGCGGCGGGCGACGACAAGGTGTACGTACGCCTGTCCGTGCAGTCCAACGGGCGAGCGCTGCCCGTGGACGGTGAGCGGTTCCTCACCGTGCGTGAAGGGCGGGGCGGTGTGGTGGTCGCCGTCGGGCCGCTGCTGGACCAGGTCCTCGCCGCGACGGAGGGGCTCGATGTGAGCGTGCTCTACGCCACCACCGTGCGGCCCTTCGACGCGCGGGCGCTGCGCCGGGCCGCCGGAGACGCGGACTCCGCCGACGTCGTGGTCGTCGAGCCGTACCTCGCCGGGACCTCGACCGGGGCGGTGAACGACGCGCTCGCCGACCTGCCGCACCGTGTGCTCGGCCTGGGCGTGGGCCGCCGCGAGCTGCGCCGCTACGGTCAGGTCGAGGAGCATCTGGCCGCCCACGGCCTCGACGCGGGGTCGCTGCGCGGGCGGATCAGCGGCTTCCTGGGCGAGCGGGCTTCCGTACGTACGTCGTGATATGCCGACGTGGCCTCACTCCGGGGCCGGGACTCCCAACTCGGGGTGTTCCTCCAGGAGACGGGGCGGCGCGGCCTGGCGCCAGGAGTCGGCCAGGATGTCGGTGAGCTCCTCCTTGTCCAGCGCCGCGAGGCGCACCCGCACCCACGCGGAGCTCGCCTCGTGCGCGGCGACCCAGAACTTGTCCGGCTCGGCGAGGACCAGTTCGTCCCGCTCGGCCTTCGGGCAGCGCACCGCGATCGACGTCTCGTCGTCCGGGACGGTCACGAACATCTTTCCGGAGACACGGAACGTGGGCATGCTCCACGCGATCTTCTCCACCGTGTCCGGCAGGGCGAGGGCGATGCGGCGCACGTCATCGGAGGTGACGCGGGCCCGGGATCTGGACTTCGACATGGCACGAACCGTAGCCAACACCACTGACAGGCGCGGACTCACCGGCCGGGCTCAGAGCACCCGCTTGTCCAGCCACGCCGTGAGGTCCTCCTGGACCTCGTCCCGGTTGGTCTCGTTGAGGATCTCGTGGCGCGCCTCGGGGTAGCCCTTCCACGTCAGGTCCTCCACGCCCACGTACCGGAAGTCCTCCAGGAGTTCGTGGACCAGTGTCATCCGCTGGTTGCACGGGTCCTGTTCGCCGACCGCGACGTGGATCGGCAGATCGGCGGGGACACGGGCGAGGTTGCGCGGGTCGTTGATCTTGCGCACGGCGCGCACCCAGTCCAGGCAGAGCCCCGCGGAGAAGGCGAAGCCGCAGCGCTCGTCGGCGACGTACGCGTCGACCTCGGCCTCGTCCCTGGAGAGCCACTCGAAGCCGGTGCGGCGGGGGTAGGGGTCGTTGAACGAGGCGAAGAGGTCGGGGACGTACGAGGAGATCGCGGCGCGGCCCCGCTCGGCGACCTCGCGCTCCAGGCGGGCGATAGCCCCGTCCAGTTCGGCGCCCGGCAGTGAGCGGAACGTGCCGGAGAGGATCACGCCCGCGAGGCCGTCCGCGTACTCCTGGGCGTAGTCCCGCGCGAGCATCGAGCCGAGGCTGTGTCCCAGGAGGAAGAACGGCGCCCCGGGGTGCAGGGTGCGGACCTGGTCGCCGATGGCCTTGAGGTCGTCGACGATCGCCCGCCAGCTGTCGGCATCCGAGGCATCCGAGGTACCTGAGGCATCCGAGGCGCCGTCCGGTCCGGAGGTCACGCCGTAGCCGCCGGTGGCCTGCGCGGTCGCGCCGTGGCCGCGGTGGTCGGAGGCCACCACGCCGTAGCCGTGCGCGGTCAGGTGGCGGGCGAAGCGGTCGTAGCGCAGGGCGTGTTCGGCGGCACCGTGGGCGATCTGGACGTAGGCGCGCGGCCTGCCGTCGGCGGGCAGCCAGGTGTACGTGGCGACGGGCACGCCGTCCGCCGCGTTGAGCAGTCCTGCCGTGTAGGTGGCGCTCGGGGTGGTGGCCGTGTCGTCGGGGTGGTCGGGGTGGTCGGGCATCGCGCGGGCTCCCTGGGTGGTTTCCTGCGGGCGGACGGCTTGCTTCGGGGTCCTTCGGGGTTCCTTGGGGTTCCTTGGGCGGTGGTTCCTGGGGCTCAGCCTCCCCCACGTGCGGTGCGTCATGCGGACCACTCGCCCAACCGGCTCCGCGTCCGGTCGACGGCACCAGCCTGTACGACATCCTCCTCACGGAGACCGATCCGGAGCTGGTCGGCTTCGAACTGGACCTGAACTGGGCGGTGAAGGGCGGCGCGGATCCGGCGACGTACTTCCGGCGTCATCCGCGCCGTTTCCCCGCGCTTCACGTCAAGGGCATGGCGGCCGACGGCGGCTTCGCCGACGTGGGGTCGGGGACGCTCGACTTCGCCGCGATGTTCGCGCACGCGCGCGTGGACGGCGTCCGGCAGAGGCTGGTCGAGCACGACAGCCCGGCGGATCCGTTCGCGACGGCGCGCCACAGCTACGGCTGCTTGGCGGCGCTGCGGTATTGAGCGCGGCCTCCAGGGTGTGGCCGGGTGGGCCGCTGGGTCCGTCGCGTCATCGGGGATGGTCCCGGCCGGAGAGGGCGCGGGCCAGGCCCCCCGGCCCGCCCGCGGAGGGTGGACCCTCAGCTTGGCGATCTCGGCGATCTCGGCGGTCGCGGGCGGTCCGGACTGCGAGGCCGCCGGAGTGGACCGCCGCGGCGAGTCAGCGCCACCGGGCGGCCGGCTCGGCGCGCTCCAGACCGGCGAGGAAGCCGAGCGAGGCGTCACCGCGCACCGTGTCGACGAGCAGGTCGCCCAGCCCGTCCGGCTGGTCCAGGAGCCGGGCGGCGTCGAGTCGGGTGACGGCGTCCTGGCCGACGGGAGCCGAAACCCTCTTCACGGCTTCACGGCTTCACGGCTTCCCGGCTTCACGGCTTCACCACCACGAGCGCGTACCGCACGGCCTGCTCCCCCACGCAGCGGAAGCGTGACGCGCCCCACAGCCGGAAGCGCAGGCAGTCGCCGGTGCGCAAGGTGTGCGCGTCCCCCTGCACCGTGACCTCCAGGGAGCCTTCGAGCACCCAGATGTGCTGCTCCAGGCCGGGCACGGCCGGCCGGTCGTACGCGATGTCGGCGCCCGGCTGTAGTCGGGCCTCGACCAGTTCGCCGCGCATCCCGATGTGCGGCGGAGACACGGACCAGCGCATGAACCCCGCCTCGTCGTCCGCCCAGACCGCCTGGTCGACGGCGGGCACCAGCTGCGCGGGCTCGCCCTCCACCTCGCTCAGGAGCTGCGACATGGTCCGTTCATAGACGGCGCAGAGGCGGTTCAGGAGGGCGGCGGTGGGGCTGATCTCCGCGCGCTCGGCCCGGGACAGGGTGGAGCGGCTGATCCCGCTCAGTTCGGCCAACTCACCCAGGGACCAGCCGCGTTCGGCGCGCAGTTCGGACAGCCGGGCGGCCAGGCGAGCATCGACTCCTTCATGTTCCATATTTGGCACGCTATCCCGCATACGGGATGACGGCAATCGCGATCCTCCCCTCCGACCTGTCTCTGTGATCTGATCCGGCCGCGTCGGATCCGGCCCTCAGTCGTGGGCCGCGACCGCCCCCAGAAGTTCCCTGATCCGCCCGGTCGCCATCCGGAACGCGGCGGACGCGAGCGTGCCCGCGTACTCCCGTTCCGCGGGCAGGCCCACCTCGACGATCTCCGCGATCGTGCCGGAACGCGAGCGCATCACGACCACGCGGTCCGCGAGATACGCGGCCTCGGCGCTCGGGTGCGTCACCAGGAGCACCGTGGTACCGGTCCGGCGCCAGGTGCGGTGCATTTCCACGTTCACCTGCTCGCGCGTGAGCGCGTCGGGCGCGCCGAACGGCTCGTCCATCAGCGGCACGGGCGGCTCGTGCGGCAGCGCCCGGCACAGCGCCACGCGCTTCTGCATGCCGCCGGACAGTTCATGCGGGTACGCGTCCTCGAAGCCGCCGGGCCCGGTCATGCGGATCAGTTCATCGGTACGCGCGCGTGCCCGCTCCGCGGGGAGCTCTTTTCGAGGATGACGTCGAGGGTGGCGCCGGGTGAGGGCACGGGGTGGGACTCGACCATGCCGGTGGCGGCGATCACCGACCAGGCGCCGAAGCAGACGAGCAGCGGCACGAGCGGCCGCCAGCTCTCCTCGGCCGCTTCGGCCGTACGACGTCCGAGCCCCGGGCGTTGCCGCTCCGCGACGCCCGGCCGGCCGGCCGCACGGGAGTCGGAGTCGCGGACAGTGCGCTCTGCCTTATGAGGAACTCCCCTGGTGTTCCGTGCCGTTCGGAGCGGAGAGAGCGGTGCGGAGTGCCGGGAGAACCCAGAGAGCGCGAGAAAGCGCTTACTGATAACCAGTCAGTCACGCTGACGACTGGCTGAACGCAGGATCACGAGGCAGGAGTTGGGTTTCGTTCGCCGGAGCGCCCCCAGCCGGCGGCGCCGAGTGGCTCAGCCCGCCGCGGCTTCTCCGAGCGCCGCAAGGACCGGGCGTATCAGGGGATGGTCTTCCGCCCCGCACCGCACCGCCGCGAACACCCTGCGCGTCGGGGCCGCGCCCTCCACCGGACGCACCACCGCGCCCGACACGTCCATGCCGCGCAGCGCCGAGCGCGGCACGAGGGCGACACCCGCGCCGGCCGAGGCGAGCGCCACCACCGCGCGGAAGTCGTCCGACCAGTGTTCCAGCACGGGCTGGAACCCGGCCTGCTCACAGGCGAGGACGACCACGTCGTGGCAGGGGTTGCCGGCGAAGGGGCCGATCCAGGCGTCCTTGGCCAGCTCGGCCAGCGGCACCCGGTCGTCCTCGGCGAGCCGGTGGCCGAGCGGGAGCACCGCGTCGAAGGGCTCCGCGTAGAGGGGGACCCGGGTCAGCCGGGGGTCGTCCGCGCCCGGCGCGCCGCGGTACTCCACCGCGACCGCGACATCGACCTGCCGGTCCAGCACCATCGGGAGGCTGGCGTCGCCCTCCGCGTCCTGGACGCGCACCCGGATGCCGGGCGCGGTGTCCGCGAGGCGGGCCAGGGCCGGGCCGACGACCAGGCCGATCCCGGTGGCGAAGGAGGCGACGGTGACCGTCCCCGCCTCACCGGAGCTGTACGCGGCGAGCTCGGCCTCCGCCCGCTCCAGCTGGGCGAGGACCGCGTTGGTGTGCGTGAGCAGGATCTCTCCGGCCGCCGTCAGGCGTACGCCGCGCGCCGAGCGGTCGACCAGGCGGTGGCCGGTCTCCTGCTCCAGGGCGGTGAGCTGCTGGGACACCGCGGAGGGGGTGAGGTACAGCGCGGCCGCAGCGGCCGTGACCGTGCGGTGGTCGGCCACCGCACGGAGGATGTGCAGCCGCCGCGCTTCGATCATGCGGCTGATTCTCCCAAACCACCGGCCTCCGCCGCACCACAGGTCTCGCCGCACACCCCGTCTCCGCCGCACCACCCGTCTCCGCCGCCACCGGCCTCCGCCGCACTACCGGTCTCCGCCGCACCACCGGTCTCGCCGGGCTCCCGCGCCCGCCGTGGGGTCGCCGCGCCCGTCGGGAGAACCGGTCGACAGGGGGCTCAGCGAGCGCTGTGATGGTGTTGACTGAACGCCCCGAACGCCCCGAACGCCCCGCACGCCCTGAACGCCCCGCACGCCCCGCACGAGCGGGCGACCATCGCGAGGAGCCGGCTTGGTGACCCAAAGCACCGCACCCGCCGGAACCGACCTCCGTCCGGCGATCGACGCGGCTCTGGCCAGGCGACTGATCGATGCGCAGTTCCCGCAGTAGGCCGGACTGCCGCTCAAGCTGCTGGACCCGGCCGGCTCGGACCACGTGATCCACCGTCTCGGCGATGAGCTGTCCGTCCGGCTGCCCCGGCACTCCGGGGCCATCAGGCAGGCCGAGAAGGAGTCCGCGTGGCTCCCCCGGCTCGCCCCGCATCTGCCGCTGGCCGTTCCCGAACCGGTGGGGGTGGGCGAGCCCGGCTTCGGCTACCCCTGGCCGTGGGCGGTGACGCGCTGGCTGGACGGCGAGGCGGCGACCACGGAGACGCTGGGCGACTCGCCGGGCGCCGCCGTTCAGCCGGCGGAGTTCCTCAGGGCACTTCAGGGGTGCGGGACCGGGGGCTCGGGGAGAGGGAGTATCCGCGCGGGCGGTTCCGGCACCGGCGCCCGCGAGTCGCTCACCGTCAACCGCCTCTCCGACCGCGACCGCGGCACCCGGGCCGCCGTCGTCGAGGCCGGCGGCGTGTTCAACGGCCCGGCCATGGCCGAGCTGTGGGACGCGGCCCTCGCTGCCCCCGCGTGGGACCGTCCGCCGGTGTGGTTCCACGGTGACTTCCACACCGGCAATCTGCTGACCGTGGGCGGACGCCTCAGCGCGGTCATCGACTTCGGCGAGCTGGGTGTCGGCGACCCGGCCTGCGACCTGACCATCGTCTTCACCCTGATGTCGGCCGCGAGCCGGGCCGTCTTCCGTGCCGCGCTCGGCGTGGATGACGCCACCTGGCTGCGTGGCCGCGGCTGGGCGCTGGCCACCGGTCTCAACGCCTACACCACCTACGCCGCCACCAGCCCCCGGGTCGCCGCGCAGACCGCCCGCCAGATCACCGAGGCGCTGACCGGCTGAGCCGCGGTGCGGGTGCGTGGCCCGCGGCGTAGCGATAGGACGCCGCGACGACCGCCTTGGCGCTCTCCAACTCCTCGTCGGTGCGGGGCCCGTAGAGCATCACCACGTTGACGGTGGGTGAGTAGAGGGGATGGCGCTCGCCCCAGCCTTTGGCGATGAGTTCCCGCTGGTCCTCCTGCGACAGCGCCAGGTGGAGGCTGCCGTCGGTGTGGACGTGGGCGAACTCGGCGTTGAGGCGGGGCGGCAGCAGGACCGCGCCGGGGGCGGGGGCGTGGTGTCACCCAGGAAGAAGGCCAGCGACCCCGGCTCCGAGATCTCGCTGGGCCGGATGACGGCGCCGTGCTGGCGGCCGGTGCCGTGCGGGTGGTCGGCATCGTGCAGGTGGCCGGCATCCTGCAGGTGGCCGGCATCGTGCGGGTGGCCGGCATCGTGCGGGTGGCCGGCATCGTGCAGTTGGTCGGTCATCCACGCCTTCAGCCGCTCGCGCAATGCGTCCGGGCTGTTCTGGCCGAGCTGGACGTGGGGGACGGAAGGGCCGGTCGGGGGGCGTTCACCGGCGCGGTGGGGCAGGGAAAGCGTGCTCATGGCGTGTTCCTTCTTGTGCCGGTGCCGGACGGCCCGGCACCCGCCACGGAAGCTAACAGCCGCGGGATAGTAGGTTCCTAGAAGATAGTGACTCCCCAGCAGGAACTGGCTCCATGGAGGCCGTATGACGTCGCGCCCCGACCCCGTCCGGGCGTGCCCGATCAGCCCGGTGGTGGACCTGGTCTTCAGCCGGTGGTCCACGCCGATCCTGTGGGTGCTCAAGGAACACGGGCGGCAGCGGTTCGTCGAGGTCCAGCGGCGGCTGCCGAAGATCACCCCGAAGGTGCTCACCCAGCGGCTGCGCCAGCTGGAGCGCGACGGGCTCGTCACGCGCACGTACCACGCGGAGATCCCGCCCCGGGTGGAGTACGAGATCACCGCGCTCGGGCGGTCGCTCGGCCCGGTGTTCGCCGCGCTCACCGACTGGTCGGACGTCCACCTGGAGCACGTCGAAGCCGCCCGGCACGCCTACGACACGACACAGGGCTGAGGCGCCCGGCACGCACCCCCTTCCCTCCTTCCCCCCTTCCGGCCTTCCGGGCTTCCGGCCTTCCGGGCTTCCGGCCTTCCGGCCTTCCGGCCTTCCGAGCGTCAGGGTTGTCAGGGCCGTCAGGCTCCGCCCGACTCCCCCAGCTCCGCACGCGCCGCCACGAAGGCGTCCACCGCGCGGTTCACGTCCTCCGTGGAGTGCGCCGCGGACAGCTGTACGCGGATGCGTGCCGCGCCCTGCGGCACCACCGGGTACGAGAAGCCGATCACGTACACGCCCCGCTCAAGGAGCAGCTCCGCCATGCGGCCCGCGACGGCCGCGTCGCCGATCATGACCGGGGCGATGGCGTGGTCGCCGGGCAGGACGTCGAAGCCCTCCTCGGTCATCCGAGAGCGGAAGAGCGCCGTGTTCGCGGCGAGCTGCTCGCGCAGGTCGCCCGCGGACTCCAGGAGGTCGAGGACCTTCAGGGAGGCCGCCGCGATCACCGGGGCGAGCGTGTTCGAGAAGAGGTACGGGCGCGAGCGCTGGCGCAGCAGCGCGACGATCTCCGCGCGGGCCGCGACGTAGCCGCCGGAGGCGCCGCCGAGCGCCTTGCCCAACGTACCCGTGATGATGTCGACGCGGTCCATGACGCCGTGCAGTTCGGGGGTGCCGCGGCCGCCGGGGCCGACGAAGCCGACGGCGTGCGAGTCGTCGACCATGACCATGGCGTCGTACTGGTCGGCGAGGTCGCAGATCTCCCGGAGCGGGGCGACGTAGCCGTCCATGGAGAAGACGCCGTCGGTGACGATCAGCCGTCGCCGCGCACCGGACGCCTCCTTCAACTGCTGCTCCAGGTCCGCGAGATCGCGGTTGGCGTAGCGGAAGCGGCGGGCCTTGGAGAGGCGGATGCCGTCGATGATGGAGGCGTGGTTGAGGGCGTCGGAGATCACCGCGTCCTCAGGGCCGAGGAGCGTCTCGAAGACACCGCCGTTGGCGTCGAAGCAGGAGGAGTAGAGGATCGTGTCCTCCTGGCCGAGGAAGGCGGAGAGCCGCGCCTCCAGCTCCTTGTGCACTTCCTGCGTGCCGCAGATGAAGCGGACGGAGGCCATGCCGTAGCCCCAGCGGTCCAGGGCCTCGTGCGCGGCGGCGACGACCTCGGGGTGGTCGGCGAGGCCGAGGTAGTTGTTGGCACAGAAGTTGAGGACCTCCCCGGGACGGCCCCCGGAGGTGACGGCGACCGTGGCGGACTGCGGGGTGCCGATGACGCGCTCGGGCTTGTGCAGTCCCGCGGCGGCGATCTCGTCGAGCGTGGCCTGGAGGTCTGCGCGTACGGAGTCGAACATGCGTGATTCCTTCGGAGGTGAGCCGTTGGTGGCCGTCGGTCAGCCGCTGGTGGGCCGAGGGTCGGCCGTCGGTGGGCCGTCGGTGAGCCGAGCAGGGTCAGAAGGGTCAGAAGGGTCAGGAGGTCCAGTCGAGGATGACCTTGCCGCCGCGGCCGCTCGCCGCGTCGTCGAAGGCCGCCTCGAAGTCGCGGTGGCCGTAGCGGCCCGTGATGACGGGAGCCAGGTCGAGGCCGCCTTCGAGCAGCACGGACATCGCGTACCAGGTCTCGAACATCTCGCGGCCGTAGATGCCCTTGATCGTGATCATCGAGGTGACGATCCGCGACCAGTCGACGGGGAACTCCTCGGCCGGCAGGCCGAGCATGGCGATCTTGCCGCCGTGGGTCATGTTGGCGACCATGTCGCGCATCGCGCGCGGGTTGCCGGACATCTCCAGGCCGACGTCGAAGCCCTCGCGCAGCCCCAGCTCGCGCTGGCCGTCGGCGATCGTCGAGTCCGCCACGTTCAGGGCGAGGCTGACGCCCACCTTGCGAGCCAGCTCCAGGCGCTCCTCGCTGACGTCGGTGACGACGACGTTGCGGGCCCCGGCGTGCCGGGCCACGGCCGCCGCCATGAGGCCGATCGGTCCGGCGCCGGTGATCAGGACGTCCTCGCCGACCAGCGGGAAGGACAGGGCGGTGTGCACAGCGTTGCCGAACGGGTCGAAGATCGCGGCCACATCGAGGTCGACGGGCACGCGGTGCACCCATACGTTGCTGGCGGGCAGCGCGACGTACTCCGCGAAGGCCCCGTCCCGCCCGACGCCGAGGCCGACCGTGGCGCGGCACAGGTGGCGGCGCCCGGCCAGGCAGTTGCGGCACTTGCCGCAGACCAGGTGGCCCTCGCCGCTGACCTGGTCGCCGGCCTTGATGTCCACGACGTCACGGCCGGTCTCGACGACCTCGCCGACGAACTCGTGCCCGACCACCAGCGGCGCGGCGACCGCCTGCTGCGCCCAGCCGTCCCAGTCGCGGATGTGCAGATCCGTTCCGCAGATCCCGGTGCGGAGCACCTTGATCAGGACGTCGCCGTGGCCGATGACCGGCTCCGGCACGTCCATCAGCCGGAGTCCCGGCTCTGCCTTCTCCTTGACCAGCGCCTTCAAGGCCACGGCTCCTGTCGTACGTCGCGTATGTCACTGCTTGCTTCGACGACACAGGAATCTTCCCTACGGCGGCGCCCCGGTCCATCGAGGATTTCTTAAGCGCCGCCGCAGGTTTCCTTACAACCTCGGGGGTCAGCGGGTCTGACCGCGTTCGAAATACGCGGCGCAGCGGTCAGGTCGTGATCCAGGCCGGGCACCACACGCGGCGTCCCATCGCCCCGCCGTCCCGCCGTCCCGCCGTCCCGCCGTCCCGCAGCGAAGGCGTGGCCCCTCTCGCCCGTCGCCACCGCCATCGCCATCCGGGCGGCGACGGCGACGGGCGGGAGGCGGCAACGCAGTAATCGCTTACCGTGGCGGCAAAAAGGAATTACGCGCCCTCTTGCGCGACATAGCAACCGCTTACATGCTGACGCGAGGTCACCCCCCGTTCGTGTGCCGCCCGTTCTTGTATCGCCCGTTCTTCTGTCGCCCGTTCATGTGCCCCCCGATCCTGTCCCCCGACACCTCTGGGAGTTCGCATGCCCATGCCTCTTTCCGGCTCCACCGGGCCCCGCCGCCGCGTACTGCTCACGGCCGGGGCGGCCTCCGCCGTCGTGTCGGTGACGGGCGGCGCGGCGCGGGCCGCCGAGCGCGCGGACAGCAAAGACGCGGAGGCGGTTACGGACGCCGAGGCCGTTGAGGACGCTTACGGCACGCTCCTCGCCCGCGCGGCGACACAGCTGACCGGCGGCGCGTTCGACGCCACGGACCCCGACTTCGCCGCGGCGCTCAAGACGCTCGACACCCAGGCGGCCACCTGGTGGCGGCAGTTGGACCGCTCGGCGGGCAGAACCGCGCTGTGGCCCGACCTCTCCCCCGCCTCGGACCCCGGCAACTTCGGCCAGAGCTACACCCGCCTGCGCACCCTCGCCACCGCCTGGGCCACGCCCGGCACCTCGCTCACCGGCCGCGCGGAGATCGCCGACGCCCTGCTCGAAGCGCTGCGCCTGCTGCACTCCACCGGCTACCACCCGGGCCGCCCGGAGTCCGGCAACTGGTGGTTCTGGGAGATCGGGGCGCCCCGCGCGCTGATGGACACCTGCGTCCTGCTGCGGGCGCGGATGCCCGCCGAGGACCTGGGCGCGTACACGGCGACGGTCGCGAAGTTCTGCCCGAACCCGGACCGCCGCACCAACGCCCCCTCCCTCTCGGAGACCGGCGCCAACCGCGCCGACAAGGCCGTGATCGTGGCCCTGCGCGGCCTGCTCGCCCGGGACGCGGCGACGGTGGCGCTCGCCCGCGACGGCCTGTCCGACGTGCGGGACGGCGGCCGGAACAGCCTTTTCCGGTACGTCACTTCGGGCGACGGCTTCTACGAGGACGGATCGTTCGTCCAGCACGGCTCCGTCGCGTACACGGGCACGTACGGCAGTGTCCTGCTCGGCAGCACGGGCCAGCTGATCGCGCTGCTCGCGGACTCGCCGTGGGCGGTCACCGACCCCAAGACGTCCGTGCTGTACGACGCGGTGGACCGGACCTTCGCGCCGGTGGTCTTCGACGGGCTGATGATGGACGCCGTGCGCGGCCGGGCGATATCCCGGGAGCGGGCGCGGGACCACCACGACGGCGCGGCGACGCTCTCCCACATCCTCCACCTCGCCTCCGGCGCCCCGGACGCGTACGCGCGGCGCTGGCGGGCCCTCGCCAAGGGCTGGATCCGCCGCAATACGACCACGCCCTACGTGGGTCTTGTCGGCATCCCCGCGCTGGCGCGCGCCAAGGCCGTCCTCGACGACGCCTCGGTCCCGGCCACGGAGCGGCTCACCGGGCACTTCGTCTTCGCCGGCATGGACCGCGTGGTGCACCGGCGGCCGGGCTGGGCACTCACGCTGTCGCTCTCCTCGAAGCGGATCGCCGCGTACGAGGCGGGCAACGGCGAGAACCTGCACGGCTGGTACACCGGCGACGGCATGGCGTACCTGTACGACGGCGACGACCTCGGGCAGTTCGGCGACGGCTTCTGGGCCACCGTGGATCCGTACCGCCTGCCGGGCACGACCGTGGACACCCGCGCGCGTGCCGACATCGGCTCCGGCGCCGGCACGGGGACGTACCGCCCGAAGAACGCGGTGGCGGGCGGCGCGGTCCTGGACGGACGCTACGGCGCGGCCGCCATGGAACTCCTCGCCGACGGCAGCTCCCTGCGCGCCCACAAGGCGTGGTTCTGCCTGGACAACGTGGTCGTCGCGCTCGGCGCGGGTATCAGCGCGCACGACGGTCGCACGATCGAGACGGTGGTCGAGAACCGGAATCTGCGTCCGGGCGGGCCCGCCCGGACGCTGACCGTGGACGGGCGCGGGCAGCCCGGCCACGACGGCTGGGCCGCGCGGTTCGACGGGGCACGGTGGGCGCACCTGCGAGGTACCGGCGGTTACGTCTTCCCCGACCCCCGCGACCACCCCGGCCGGGCGGACGGCCATGGCCTGAACGTCCTGCACGCCCTACGCGAGGAGCGCACCGGCCGCTGGCGGGACATCAACACCGGGGCTGATACGGGGGGCAGTACCACGCCGGTCAGCCGCCACTACGTGACGCTGTGGCTGGACCACGGCACCTCACCGGACGCGGCCTCGTACGCCTATGTCCTGCTCCCCGGCGCGAGCGCGTCCGCGACCGCGGCGTGGGCGCGCGCCCGGCCCGTGCGGATCGTGGCCAACGACAGCACCGTGCAGGCCGTCGAGGCGCACCGCGCGGGGTTGCTCGCCGCGCACTTCTGGCGGGCCGGCACGGTGGCGGGGCTGACCGCTTCGGGGCCGTGCGCCGTGCTTGTGCGGCGGGGGCAGGGGGGTGGTGCGTCGGTGGCGGTGTCCGATCCGGGGCGGACGGGGGCGACGGTGAGGGTTGAACTGCCCTTTGCTGTACGGGGGGTGCGGCGGGCGGATGACACGGTGGCCGTCACGGTGGGGCGGCGTGGTGTGGTGAGCGTCCGGGTCGGTGGCTCTCGGGGGCGGACGCATACGGTGGAGGTCGTGTGAGTGTTCCGCCGCGGTCTGTCTGTTGTCATGTGCGGGTGCGTCGTGGCTTGTCGCGCCGTTCCCCGCGCCCCTTCGGGGTGCGTTTCCCTCCGCGGGTGCGTCGTGGTTGCTCGCGCCGTTCCCCGCGCCCCTTCGGGGTGCGTTTCCCTCCGCGGGTGCGTCGTGGTTGCTCGCGCCGTTCCCCGCGCCCCTTCGGGGTGCGTTTCCCTCCGCGGGTGCGTCGCGGCTTGTCGCGCCGTTCCCCGCGCCCCTTCGGGGGCGCGCCTTCACCGTGCGGACGCATCGTGGTTGCTCGCGCCGTTCCCCGCGCCCCTTCGGGGGCGCGTCCACCTCGCCGCCGATCAGGAGTGACGGACGCCCATGCCCACACCGCCACCACCGCACCTGTCCCTGCCGCCCGCCGACCGTGTTCTGTCCCCGCTCACCGGGTGGGCCCGCGCGCACTGGGAGGCGCTTGCCGACCGGCAGTTGGAGGCTCTGGTGCCCTTCGCGACGCCGGGGTTCGCGCAGTACCGGCTGCCGGGGCGGGCGAGTTGGTCGGGGGTGGTGTCGGACGGGCTGGAGGGCTTCGCGCGCTCCTTCCTGCTGGCCGCGTTCCGGATCGCGGGGGCGGGCGGCGAGGTGGACCCCCGCCTCGTGGAGCGCTACGCGCTGGGGCTGGCGGCCGGCACCGACCGCGGCAGTGGCGAGGCGTGGCCCGAGCTCACCGACTGTTCGCAAGCGATGGTCGAGGCCGCGTCCGTCGCGATCGGGCTGCACGAGACCCGCCCGTGGATCTGGGACGCGCTCGACACCCGGGTCCAGGAGCGGGTGGTCGACTGGTTCTCCGGGTTCGTCGGCGCGAAGACCTGGGACAACAACTGGCGCCTCTTCCAGGTGGTGTCCGAGCAGTTCCTCGCCTCGGTCGGCGCCCCGTACAGCAAGGCCGACATCGAGGGCGGCCTGGGCCGCATCGAGGACTGGTACCACGGCGACGGCTGGTACAGCGACGGCGACGGGCGCAACTACGACTACTACAACGGCTGGGCGATGCACCTGTACCCGCTGCTGTGGGCCCGCATGGCGGGCCCCGACGGAGACGGGGGACGCGCCGACGTCTACCGCGAGCGACTCGGCCAGTACCTCGCGACCTACCCGCACTTCTTCGGCGGCGACGGCGGCCCCGTGCACCAAGGCCGCTCGCTCACCTACCGCTTCGCCGCCACCGCGCCCGTGTGGATGGGCGCCCTCGCGAACTGCACGCCGCTGGCCCCCGGCCTGACCCGGCGGCTCGCCTCCGGCACGGCCCGGCACTTCGTGGAGCGCGGCGTGCCCGACGAGCGGGGGTTGCTGCCGCTCGGCTGGTACGGGACGTTCCTGCCCGCCACGCAGGGCTACTCCGGCCCGGCGTCACCGTACTGGGCGAGCAAGGGCTTCCTCGGCCTGCTGCTGCCCGCCGACCACCCGGTGTGGACGGACCGCGAACTCCCGCTGCCTGTGGAGGAGTCCGACCAGTACACCGCGCTCCCCGCGCCCGGCTGGCTGCTGCACGGCACGCGGCACGACGGCATCGTGCGGCTGATCAACCACGGCAGCGACCACAACCCGCTCGAAGGCCCGGCCCAGGACGACCCGCACTACGCCAAGTTCGCCTACTCGACGGCGACGGCCCCCGAGACCGCCCAGCGCGCGTGGGAACGTACCGTCGACGGCCACCTCGCCCTGCTCACCCCCGACGGCACGCCCTCGCGCCGCCTGCGCATCCACCCCCTGCGCTGTGCGGGGCGCGTCGCCTCGTCACGGTACGACGCCGAACTCCCGGGCCACGACGAGGCGTTCCCCGTCGTGACGACGAGCGCGCCGCACGGCCCGTGGGAGATCCGCGCGCACCGGCTGCGGGCCCCCGAGGGCGCGACGGTCCGCGAGGGCGGGTACGCGGTGGCCGACCGGACACCCCCGCACGCCGAACGCGGCCCCGGCTGGGCCCTCACCCGTACGGCGGCGGGGCTCACCAGCGCCGTGGTCGCCCTGCACGGCTGGGACGAGGAGACGGGCATCGCCCGCGAGGTCGCGGCCAACGCGTACGGACCGCACTCCGCGACGCCCTTCCTGGCCTTCCCCGAGCACCCGGGCGGGGCCGGCGTCCACGTCACGCTGGTCGCCCTCTCACGCGACACGGTCGACCCCCGGGCGCTGCGCGAGTCCCTCACCTGCGCCGTGGACGACGAGGGCGTGCGCGTCCGCTTCCCCGACGGGACGGAGCTGGAGCTGTGACCCGGGTCCGGCCGGGGTCTGACCGGCGTCAGATGCCGCCGTCCTCCCGCCGGTGGATCTGCTCGACCAGCTCCGCGGCCAGCGTCTTGATGGTGTCGAGCCCCGCCCTCCCCCAGCGGCGCGGCTCGACGTCGACGACGCAGACCGTGCCGAGCACGATCCCCGTACGGTCGATGAGGGGCGCGCCCAGGTAGGAGCGGATGCCGGTCTCGTCCACGACGGGGTTGCCGGCGAACCGCGGGTAGTCGCGGACGTCCTCCAGGACGAGCGCCTTGCGGCGCACCACCACGTGCGGGCAGTAGCCGTGGTCGCGGGCCATATAGCGGCCCATGGCGTTGTCCGGGGCGTGGAGTCCGGCGAAGAACTGCCGGTTCTCGTCGATGAAGTTGACCATCGCGTACGGCGCGCCGGTCAGCTCCGCGAGCCGGTCCGCGAAGAGGTCGAGGGCCGGGTCGGGCCGGTCCCCGATGCCCAGCCCGCGCAGCCGCCGCACGCGCGCGGGCGCCTCCTTGTCGACGGGGGTGAGCAGCAGGTGGCGGTCCGGCATCACGTGTGGGCTCCGTAGCTGGGCGCCGGGGCGTGGTTGAGGAGGTGCCTGACGAGGATGAGGAGCGTCTGGATGCCGGAGCTGGAGATCCGCGCGTCGCAGCGTACGACGGGGACTTGGGGGTCGAGGTCGATCGCGGCCCGCACCTCCTCGGGTTCGTAGCGGTGGGCGCCGTCGAATTCGTTGATCGCGACGATGAAGCCCATGCCGCGCTGTTCGAAGAAGTCCACGGCGGCGAAGCAGTCCTCCAGTCGGCGGGTGTCGGCGAGCACGACCGCGCCGAGCGCGCCCTCGGAGAGCTCGTCCCACATGAACCAGAACCGCTCCTGGCCGGGCGTGCCGAAGAGGTACAGCACGTGTTCGGGGTCGAGCGTGATGCGTCCGAAGTCCATGGCGACGGTCGTCGTGGTCTTGTTCTCCACGCCCGACAGGTCGTCGGTGGCCTCGCTGACCGTGGTGAGCAGTTCCTCGGTGCTCAGCGGCGCGATCTCGCTGACCGCGCCCACAAAGGTCGTCTTGCCGACCCCGAAACCGCCGGCGACCAGGATCTTCAGCGCGGTGGGGAAGGGGTCAGAGCTGTCGTCGTAATCCATCGAGCACTGCCTCCAACAGGGACCGGTCAGTGGGGTTGTGGTAGAAGTCCGGGGCCTTCATGGTGAGCGCCCCGGAGTCGAGGAGATCGCAGAGGATCACTTTGGCGACGACCGCGGGCAGCTTCAGCTGGGCCGCGATCTCGGCGACGGAGGTCGGGGCTCCGCAGAGGCCGAGGGCCGCGGAGTGCTCGGGTCCGAGGTAGCCGAGGGGGGTCGACCCGGTGGCCATCACCTGGGAGAGCAGGTCGAGTTGGGTGGTCGGTCTGGTCCGTCCGTTGCTGACGGTGTAGGGACGGACGAGCCGTCCCGCGGCGTCGTCGAGCCAGGGCCCGTCGTGCGGGGCCGCCATGGTCAGCGCCTCATCGACGCGGGTTCCCCGGCCGGCTGCCGGGGCGCGGTGATCAGGTACGGGCGCACGCTCTTGACGAGCATCGCCATCTCGTAGCCGAGGACGGCCGCGTCCGCGTCGCGGCCCGCGAGCACGGCGAGGCAGGTGCCGGAGCCCGCCGTGGAGACGAACAGCAGCGTGGAGTCGAGCTCCACGACGACCTGCCGGACGTCTCCGCCGTCCCCGAAGCGGACACCGGCGCTGCGCCCGAGCGAGTAGAGGCCCGACGCGAGGGCCGCCATGTGGTCGGCGCTGTCCGGGTCGAGGCCGTGCACCGACTTCACGAGCCCGTCGGAGGAGAGCAGGACGGCACTGCGGGTGTGCGGCACGCGCTGCACGAGTCCGCTCATCAGCCAGTCGAGATCGGATACATGGCCGGTCGGCGCATCGCTCGCCATGGTGGATCGACTCCTTGAGATACGACGTTCGAGGGTCTGCGTGGGCAGAGGTGGTGGGGGGTGATCGGGCGTCATCCGTTCCCGTCCTGGAGGCCACCGGCGCCGGTGCTGTTCTCCCGCACGGTGGGGTCGCGCGCGTCCTGCGCCTGGGCCAGACCGATGCCGCGCTGGAACGCGGCCATCAGCCCCGGGTCGTGGCCGGCGAGGTGGTCGCTGTCGGGACGCGGCCCCGGGGAGTCCCGCAGCTGGGGCGCGATGTGCTCCTGCGCGCGCCGCTTGGGGAGCTGGGGTTTGCCGACCCGCCCGCGGACGGCTCCGCCGAGGGGCGTCAGCGGCGCCGCGGCGTGCTCGGCCACGGCCTGCCGGTCCTCGGGGCGGATGCCGGGGACCGCGTCGGCGGGCGTCGGCCGGTCCTCGCGGGCGCCGCGCACGGGCAGCGGGCGGGGCGGTGCTCCGGCCGGCCGGGCGTGCGTCTGTGGCTCGGGACCATGGCCACTTCGTACGTCCTGAACATGCTGTACGTCGCTCATGGCCGGTGGACCGGGGGCCGCGGACACGTCCGGTACGCCCTCGCAGGGGCCCGGGGCCACCGCTTCCGCCGCCGGGAGCCGTTGCCCGGCGGGCTCGGCCTGCGGCTGGGCGCCCAGCAGTTCCTGGGGCAGGATCAGTACGGCCTGCACCCCGCCGTAGATGTTGGCCTGGAGCCGGACCGCGACACCGTGCCGCCGGGCGAGCGCGGCGACCACGAAGAGGCCGATCCGCCCGTCCTGCAGCAGACTCGCGACGTTGACCTGGTCGGGGTCGGCGAGCAGCTGGTTCATCTTGTTCTGCTCGGCGAGGGGCATGCCGAGGCCTCGGTCCTCGACCTCGACGGCGAGCCCGGCGGTCACGAGGTTGGCGCGCAGCAGGACCTGGGTGTGCGGCGCGGAGAACACCGTGGCGTTCTCGACGAGTTCGGCGAGCAGGTGGATGACGTCGGCCACGGCGTGCCCGCGCAGGGTGCCGTCGACGGGCGGCACCAGCTTGACGCGGGAGTACTGCTCGACCTCGGCGATGGCGGAGCGCATCACCTCGGTCATCGAGACGGGGCTGCTCCACTGGCGGCGCGAGACGGCGCCGCCGAGCACGGCGAGGTTCTCCGCGTGCCTGCGGATGCGGGTCGCGAGATGGTCGACGTGGAAGAGCCCCTTGAGCAGCTCGGGGTCCTCGACGTCGTTCTCCAACTCGTCGAGCAGGGAGATCTCGCGGTGCACCAGCGACTGGAGGCGCCGGGCGAGGTTGACGAAGACCTCTACCTTCTGTTCGCTGCCCGCGTGGCTGGAGAGCTGCGCGGCCTGTAGGACGGCGTCGACGGCGGTGTCCTGGGCGCGGGTCAGCTCGGCCGCGAGCTGGTCGAACTCGTCGCCGTCCGGCCGGGCCGAGGGGCACGTTCCGCGCGCGGGTGGCTCGTCGCCGCGGCGCAGTTGCTCGACGACACCGCGCAGCTCGCTCTGGCCGTGCGCGGTGGCCCGGCGCAGGGCTCCCACCCGGTCCCGTACGGACCTGGCGGCGCGGTCGGCCGCCACGGCGGCGATCATGATGCCGGTGAGGGCGACGAGCGCCGCGGCGGTGAGGACGGCGAGCAGGGCGGGGCCGGGCCGGGCCCCGGTCGTCCGCAGGGTGAAGAGCACGGCCGCGCAGGCGCTCAGCCCGACGGCGACGGCGGGCAGCACCGCGATGCGCAGGAGCTGCGGCCGTATCTGCGTCTCGGGCGGGGCGGTGGCGGTGCGGCTCCCGGGCCTGCCGTGCCGGCCGCCCTCACGGCGGTCTGCGCGGGCGGCCGGTGCGCGTAGGTGAGACATCTGCGTCCTAGGTACGTGGCGACGGGGCTCCAGCGGGCGGCCCGACTCCCTTTTGCGGCGTGGTTTTCGGCAGTTCTCGGCATGGTTCTCGGCATGGTTTCGGCATCGCCGTGCCGGCCGACAGGTCGCGATGGCATGCCTGGACCGTGATCGCAGCGTCGCCCGACGACCACTCACGGTAGTCGCCAGCGCATCATGTGCGGTGGGCAGTTGACAAAGTCAGCGGGGCCGGGTCCCGCTCTGGTATGACACCTCGTACGGCCGTCCGATTCGACTCGTACGCAGGTCCGATTCAAGGGTCCGCTGGGACCACGGGGGTCTACGTTTACGAACAGCAGTGCCCCGGCCGGATCGGCCGGGGCACTGTGGTCTTCCTGCGAGGGCGGCGGGCTAGGCGACGGGCGCCGCCTCCTGGTCGCCGCTGTCCGTCGTCGTGGCCTGCGGCCCGCTGTCCGCGGGCGGCTCGGGCCAGCCGCCGTCCGGCACGACCGCGACGCCGCGCCACCAGGGCGCGTCGGGCACGCTCCGGGCCCCGGGCTCGAAGGGCTCGCCGGGGCAGGGCAGCGCGATCCTGGCGCCCGCGCGGCGCGCCGCGGCGAGGGTGCCCTCTCCCGGCTCCGACCACGGGTGCGGGGCGAGGTTGAACGTGCCCCAGTGGATCGGCAGCATCAGCCCCTGGGCGATTCCGCCCTGGAGGTCGAGGTGGGTCCGCATGCCCTCCTCGGGCGTCATGTGGATGTCGGGCCAGAAATCGCTGTACGCACCGATCTGGATCATCGTCACGTCGAACGGTCCGTGCGCGGCGCCGATCTCGCGGAAGCCGGGGAAGTAACCCGTGTCCCCGCTGTGGTAGACGCGGTGCTCGGGCCCGGCGACCACCCAGGAGGCCCAGAGCGTGTGCTGCTGGTTGCGCAGGCCGCGGCCGCAGAAGTGCCGCGCGGGCGTCGCCGTGAGGGTCAGCCCCGCCACTTCCGCCGACTCGTGCCAGTCCAGCTCGCGGAGCCGGTCGGCGGGTACGCCCCAGCGCTCCAGGTGGGCGCCGACGCCGAGCGGCACGGCGAACACCGTGCCCGTCCCGGCCAGCGCCTTGATCGTCGGCATGTCCAGGTGGTCGTAGTGGTCGTGCGAGACGACCACTGCGTCGACCGGGCCGAGGGCCGCCAGCGGCACCGGCACGGGGTGCAGCCGCTTGGGCCCCGCGAAGGAGAACGGCGAGCACCGCTCGCCCCACACCGGGTCGAAGAGCACGCGCCGGCCGTCGATCTCGGCGAGGACGCTGGAGTGCCCCATCCAGGTGATGCGCAACCCGTCGGCCGGCGGCCCGGCGAGGTCGGCGAGGGTGGTGGCGTGCACGGGGACCGTGCCGGCCGGGCCACGGCGTACGCGCTCCTCCTTGCGGAAGTAGATCTTGGCGAACTCCATGGTGGACCCCGAGGATCTGGTCCGCGCCCCTTCGGGGTTCCGGAAGGACCCCTCGGCCACGGAGAAGTTCGGCGATCTGCGGATCCGCGCCAGCCGCGCGCCGGCCGGATCCGCTCCGAAGGCGGGGGTCCGCAGCGAGCGGAGCCCGGGAATCAGGGACCGGGACACGGGACCTCCTGAGGGGGTGACTGGGCCTACCCATTATGTCCATGCCACGCGACGCCACATTTCCGGAGGCCCGATCCGGCTGGTTCCGGTGCCCGGCCCGCCTCGGCACGGGCCGGATGTCACATTCCCGGAGGCTCGATCCGTCCCATGAGTGATCCGGTGACCGCCGCCGGACCACGACACCGGAGGTGACCCTCATGGCCCGCGTCTCGCTCGCCCCTCGCCGCACTCTCTTCTTCCGCCTCATGGAGTGGTACTCGAAGCGGACCTACGGCAAGGTCCTCGACCCCGGCAAGGCCATGGCCCACAACCCGCGGGCGCTGTGGACGTACCTCCGCTTCGAGCAGGGCGTGGCCAAGTGGAACAAGCTGGACACCGGCCTCAAGGAACTCGCCGTGATGGCGTCGGCCGCCTCGATCGGCTGCTCGTGGTGCATGGACTTCGGGTTCTGGACGTCGCACACGCGCGGCATGGACGCCCGGAAGCTGCGGGAGGTGCCCGTCTGGCGGGACAGCGACGCCTACACCCCGCTGGAGCGGGACGTGATGGAGTACGCGGAGGCGGTGACCGCGAACCCGCCCACCGTCGACGACGCCCTCGCCGGCCGGCTGCGCGACCGCCTCGGCGAGCCCGCCTTCGTCGAACTGACCGCGATGGTCGCCGTGGAGAACTACCGCTCCCGCTTCAACTCGGCCCTGGGCCTGACCAGCCAGGGCTTCAAGGACTCGTGCGATCTGCGCGATGCGCGCGACCTGCCGCGTGCCGATGCCGAGTGAGCCCGTGGGGTTCGGGCACTGTCGGTGGGCCTGGGTAGGGTTCAGCGCGTGACTGGGGTGCGGTTGAGCGTGGCGGAGCGGCGGGCGGAGATGCTCGTCGCGACCGTCGAACAGATCGAGCGGCGGGGCCTGGCGGCCGTGCGGATCGCGGACGTCGCGGCCGCCCTCGGGGTGAGCAACGCGCTGGTGCTGTACCACTTCTCGTCCAAGGAGAAGCTCGTCGCCGCGGCCTTCGAGCACGCCGCGCGGCGCGATCTGACCCGGCTGCGCAAGCTGCTGGGCCGCCGCACTTCGGCACTGCGGCGGCTGCGCGCGGCCGTGCGGTGGTACGCGCCTACGGCGCAGGCCAAGGGCTGGCGGCTGTGGATAGAGGGCTGGTCCGCGGCCCTGCGGGAGCCGACGCTACGCGCGGTGACCCGTGACCTCGACCGCCAGTGGAAGACGGCGCTGGCAGCGGTCATCGCCGAGGGCTCGGCCGCGGGCGAGTTCCACTGCCCGGACCCCGCGGGGGCGGCCCTGCGCCTCACCGCGCTCCTGGACGGTCTGGCCGTCCAGATGACGGCATACGAGGGCGCGCTCCCCCGCGCCCAGGCCCGCAGATGGACGGACGAGGCCCTGGCCCGAGAACTGGGCCTCAACCCCGCCCAACTGACAACGGCGTAGCCGCCCCCAAGACCCGCGAGGACCTGCGCACCGACCACCCCCAACCCGCAGCGCCCCACCAAGCCCTACCCCCACCCACCCCTCACCCCCCGGCCACCCAGCGGAGCGCTAAAGCGGCAAGAGATCCGGCCGCTTGGCCTCCACGTGATCCCCCGAGCTCTCCCCCCGGATACGCCGCCCGATCCACGGCACCAGATACTCCCGCGCCCAGTGAATGTCGTCCCGCCGCAAGTCCAACGCACCGCGAGGCGGCAGCGGCGGCCACGCCTGGTCCGGATCGGCCGGCACCTCAAGACCGAGCACCTGCGCGGCACGCAGCGCCACCCGCGTGTGCCCCTCGGCGGACAGATGCAGCCGGTCGCCGTCCCAGGCCCGGCGGTCCTGCACGGTCTTGAGGGACCACAGGTCGAGCACGGGGCAGCCATAGCGGTCGGCGACCGCGCGCACATGCATGTTGTACGTGGCGATCTTGCCGCGCAGATGTTTGAGGACGGCGATGCCCCGGGTGTCGAACCCGGTGGTCACCATGACCGTGCCGACGGTCGACGAGAGGTCGGCGACGGCCCGCTCGAAGCGCTCCGCCAGCTCGTCGGGGTCGGTGCCGGGACGGATGATGTCGTTGCCACCCGCGCAGAAGGTCACGAGGTCGGGGGCCAGCTCCTTGGCGCGCGGCACCTGGTCCGCGACGATCTGGTCGAGGAGCTTGCCGCGCACGGCGAGGTTGGCGTACCGGAAGGTGTGCTCGGGTACCCGGTCGTCCAGCAGGACGGCGAGGCGATCGGCCCACCCGACGAACGTGCCGTCGGGGCCCGGGTCACCCACGCCTTCGGTGAAGCTGTCGCCGACCGCTGCGTAGGAGTTGAATACGCCGTTGTTGATGGGGTGTTTGCTGAAGGTTGTCGACTCTGCGCTCACGACGTCACATCCTTCACCTCTCTAAGTGACCTACGCCACCGTAGGGAGGGGTTGACGGAGCGTGAGATAAGCCACCGGTCAAGATTCATTCAAAGACGGAATAAGCACCGACCGGCGCAGCCGGAACACCCCCGCGTCCAGATCCCCCGTGAGCCCGGTTCGCAGCCCGCGCCGCATCAGCACCGCACCCCGGTACGTCTCCCCCGTGTCCTGGCACGTATACGACGCCGCCGGATCGAGCCCGCGCAACCGTACCGGCGCCGGCTCCTCCCCGTACGCCTGCGCCTGGAGCCACGCGAGGACCACGGCCTCGTCTCCGCGCACGTACTGGACGGCGCTGAGACCACCCTCCGGCGGGCACAGCCGGTAGAGGTCGCCGAGCTGCACGACGGGCCGGATCTCCTTGTAGAGATCCACCCACTCACGCGCTTCGGCGAGCTCACTCTCGCTCCACCGGGCGAGGTCCCCGCCGATGCCGAGCACCCCGGCCATGGCGCTCACGAACCGGAAGCGCAGCGAGCTGACGCGGCCGTTGAGCTGCCTGTTGGGGCTGTCGGTGACCCACGCTGCCATCACGCGCGCCGGGTGCAGCTGGCTGAAGCCGTGCTGGATGGCGAGCCGGTCCAGTGGGTCGGTGTTGTCGGAGGTCCACACCTGGTCGGTGCGGGAGAGAATGCCGAGGTCGACCCGGCCGCCGCCGCCGGAGCAGGACTCGAAGGCCACGGTGGGGTGCGCGGCGCGCAGCCGGTCCAGCAGGTCGTACAGCTGCTCTCCATGGGCCCACCACAGCTCGCACCCCGCCGCACCCGGCCGGCCCGCGTCGGTGAAGCTGCGGTTGAAGTCCCACTTGACGAAGTCGATGGGCGCGCCGGAGAGGAGCCCGTCGAGCCGGTCCCACAGGTACGCGCGCACGTCCTCACGCGAGAGGTCGAGGACCAGCTGGTTGCGGAACTCCGCCCGGCCGCGGCCCGGTTGGTGCTGCACCCAGTCGGGGTGGGCGCGGTAGAGGTCGCTGTCGGGGTTGACCATCTCGGGCTCCACCCAGATCCCGAACCGCATGCCGAGCCCGTGCACCTCGTCGGCGAGCGGCTTGAGACCGTCGGGGAAGCGGTCCGGGTTGGGCGTCCAGTCGCCGAGCCCCGACCGGTCGCTCACCCGGCCGCCGAACCAGGCGTCGTCGACGACGAACAACTCGACGCCGAGCGCCGCGGCCTTGCGGGCGAGCGCCCGCTGCTGCTCCTCGGAGATGTCGAAGCCGGTGGCCTCCCAGGAGTTGTAGAGGACCGGCCGTACGGTGTCCGCGTCCGGGATGACGTGCTCGCGCTGGTAGGCGTGCCAGGCCCGGCTGGCACCGCCGAAGCCGTCCTGGCTCCACAGCCCGGCGAAGACGGGCGTGGCGATCGACGCGCCGGGCTCAAGGACGGTGACGCCGGAGTCGTCGTGGCCCATTCCGCCGCTGATCTGGACGGCACCGTCGGGCAGTTGGTGCACGGCGATGCGCCAGGACCCCGACCACGCGAGCGCGCAGCTGTAGACCTCCCCGTGCTCCTCCGTGGCCCCCTCGGCGTCGAGCGCGACCCAGGGCAGATGCTGGTGCCCGGTGTGCCCGCGCCTGCTGCCGATGACCTTCTCGCCGTACGTGATGCCGGACCGCACCAGCCGTGATTCCGCCGCCCACCGGCCGTGCAGCTGCGACAGGCGCCACCGCTCGCGCCGCGGCAGCGTCCAGGTCGCGGAGTCGGCGCGCAGCACTTCCAGCGTCCCTATGCCATGGCCGCCCTGGTGGTCGCCTTCATGGACGAACAGGGCCGACCGTTCGACGACGTCACCGCGCAGCCGGTAGGTGAGGGTGATCCGCAGGAGGTGCACCGGGTCGCGGAAGTGGACTTGGAGCGCGTCACCGTCCACCGCAGACTTGGTGTGGTGCCACTCCGTGCCGCAGACCGTGTCGTCGCGGACGGAGAGCGCGGGCCGCACGAAGCGGGGGCCGCCCTCGACGGGGTACTCCTCACGCCCGTCGAGCGGTGACTCGAAGCCCCGCTCCGGGGGCGGCGGCTCGGCCGCCAGGGCCTCGGCGTCGGCCAGGGCGATCCGCGCGCCCCAGTACAGGTGGAGCAGCTCGTCCCGGTCCGTGAGCCGGAGGGCGTAACTGCTGGTGGGGCCCGACAACAGCCACGTACGACCGTCGGCGCCGACCTCGATCATCAAACCCCCACAGAACCGGTCCCGGGATACGCACAAGCACGCGCGTGTACGCACATTTTCGCGGTCGCTCCGTCGATCGGGCAACGTCCACGCGGGGGTGATTGCCCCAGGCAGCCGTGTCGTATCGTCGAAGGCGCATCCACCGGCGAGCCGCGCCGGCAGCAGAGGCAGAGGAGAGCCCGTGACCCAGCAGGTCCCACCGACAGAGCTGTCGGAGCGGTCAGAGCCGACCGTGCTGTCAGAGCCCCGGCTGACCGGGGTGCGCAACTTCCGCGACGTGGGCGGGCTGCCGACCGTGGACGGCCGCCGCGTCCGCCCGGGGCGGCTCTTCCGCAGCGGTCACCTGGCGCACGCCACCGCCGAGGACGCGGCGTTCCTGACGTCTCTGGGCCTGCACACGGTCTTCGACTTCCGCAACGCCGCCGACCAGCGCCTCGAAGGCCCGGACGTCGCGCTGCCCGGTGTGCGCAACGTGAACCTGCCGCTGACCGACCCGGCCGACGGCGCCGAGTTCTGGAAGATGGTCCGCGACGGCGATCTCGACCAGCTGCGCGCGGTCCTGTCCGACGGCCAGGCCGCCGGCCGCATGTCGTCCTCGTACCGCACGATCATCAAGGAGCGCACGGCCGAGCACAGCCGGGTGCTGCACGCGCTCGCCGAGGACAGCGTGCCGGCGCTGATGCACTGTGCGGCGGGCAAGGACCGCGCGGGCCTGTCGATCGCGGTCACGCTGCTCGCCGTGGGCGTCGAGCGCGACGCCATCGAGGCGGACTACCTGGAGTCGAACGCGGCGCACCGCCGCTACAAGGTGCACCGCACGAGCGACTCCGCGAACGCCATGTCCCCCGAGGTCATGGAGCTGCTCAACCCGCTCTTCGACGCCCGCGCCGAGTACCTGGCGGCGGCCTTCGAGACGATCGAGCAGACGTGGGGCGACACGGACACGTACCTTTCGGAGGGCCTCAAGGTGGCCCCTCGGACGCGTGAGCGGCTGCGCGAGCGCCTCCTCGACTGAAGCGCCTGACGCGGCCCGTCACTTGTTCTGTGCGCCCAGTTCGAACAGCAGATAGATGAAGGCCGCGAAGAGGTGGCCGACCGCCACATAGATGATCAGCCGGACCCAGAGCGCCCGCGGGAACTTCTCCTCCATCGTGTTCTTGGCGGGCCGCTCCGGTCGGGCGGGTCCCTGCGGCTCGGATGCGGTCATGTCGGTTCTCCCTGGCTGGGGCCGCCGAGGCACAGCGCGGTGGCGGGGCTCTGCAGCAACGTATGGACGAAGAGAAGGTCGGCGCCGCCCCGGTCGGCGGCGGCGATCCGGTGCGGGGTCAGCGAGTCGAAGTGCGCGCTGTCCCCGGGCGCGAGCGTGTGCGCGGTGTCGCCGAGGCGCAGCCGCAGCCGCCCCTCGATGACGTACAGCCACTCCTCGCCGGGGTGGACGCGCACGATGTCGCCCTGCGCCCCGTAGGGGACGTGCACGCGCAGCGCCTGCATGCCGCGTCCCGGGGCGCCCGCCTGCCAGTACGTCCAGCCGCCCGCCCGGGTCGGCTCCATGTCCGCGGCGCGGACGACCGCGTCCCGGTCGGCGACCGTCTCCCCGAGCAGCTCGGAGACCGTCGTACCGTAGACCCGTGCGAGGGCGAGCAGCATCGGCAGCGAAGGCTGGCGCTGTCCGGTCTCCAGGCGGGACAGGTGGGCGGGCGAGAGCCCCGCGGTGCGTGCGGCGGTCTCCAGGGTGAGGGAGGCGCGGCGGCGCAGCTCACGCAGCTGGGGCGCGACGGCGGGCAGCGCTTCGGCCGCCTCCGGCGGCTCGACGGGCTCGGCAGGGCTCATGCACCGATTGAGCCAGAGCCTTACCTCTCGGGCAACTTTCTTGCCTGAGAGGCAAAAGCGAGACGGAAGCAGAGCCAGAAGCCCTGCCTGGCAGGTGCTCAGCGGTTGGCGACCGCCTGCTTCACCAGCGTCTTGCCGAAGTCCCACATCAGCCCGCCGCCGCTGTGCGCCTCGTCCATGACGGCGGTGAACGCCCCGACGAAGCGGTCCACCTCCCGCTCCCCCACGATCAGCGGCGGGATCAGCTTGATGACTTCCAGGTGGTCCCCGGAGACCTGGGTGAGGATGCGGTGCTTCTGGAGGAGCGGTACGACGACCATCTGCGCGAAGAGCCCCTTGCGGGCGGCTTGCAGCATCGACCAACGCCCGCGCAGCTTCAGGGACTTGGGCCGCCCGAACTCGATGCCGACCATCAGGCCGCGGCCGCGCACCTCGCTCAGCAGCTCATAGCGGTCGACCAGCGCGGCGAGGCGGGACCTCAGCAGCTCGCCCGTCGTCCGGGCGTTCTCGACGACCTTCTCGTCCTCCATGACGGCGAGGACGGCGAGGCCGGCCGCCATGGCCTGCGCGTTGGATCCGAAGCTCGCCGAGTGGACGAGGACGCGGTCCATCGACGAGTAGACCTTCTTGAAGATCCAGTCCTTGCCGAGGGTGGCGCCGACCGGCACATAGCCGCCCGACAGCGCCTTCGCGACGCAGACGAGGTCCGGCTCGACGCCCTCCTCGTGCTGGTAGGCGTAGAAGGCGCCGGTCCTGCCGAGGCCCGTCTGCACCTCGTCGGCGATCAGCAGCGCCTTGTGCCGGTGCAGCAACTCCTGGGCGGCGCGCAGGTATCCGGGCGGCGGCTCGTGGACGCCCTTGCCCTGGATGGGTTCGACGATCAGCCCGGCGACGTCCCCCTTCGCCAACTCCGCGCGCAGTGCGTCCAGATCACCGAGGGGCACCGCCGTGTCGGGCAGCAGCGGTGCGAAGCCGTCCCGGAAGCCGCTCTCGCCGTTGACGGAGAGCGACCCGGTGGTCAGCCCGTGGAAGGCGTGCGCGCAGTACAGCACCCTTGGCCTGCCCGTCGCGTACCGGGCGAACTTCAGGGCGGTCTCGACGGCCTCCGTACCGCTGTTGCCGAAGAACACCCGGTCCAAGTGCGAGCTGTGCCGCAGCAGTTGCTCGGCGAGCAGGCCGGGCAGTGGCTGGCAGTCGAAGCGGGTGAGGTCGGCTAGGGAGGCGTCCAGGACGTCGTGCAGCGCCTTGCGGACGACGGGGTGGTGCCGGCCGAGGCCCATCACGCCGAAGCCCGCCAGCATGTCGAGGTAGTCGTTGCCGTCCGTGTCCCAGAAGTACGCGCCCTCGGCCCGCTCGTAGACCTTGTCGAAGCCGATGGTGTGCAGCATGCGCGGCAGCTGGTGGTTGAGGTGCCGGGCGTGCAGCTCGTACCGCTCGGCGCCCCGCTCGGCGAGAAGGCGGCCGAGGTCGAACTCCTTGGTCATGCGCTGTGCTCCTTGCCTGGACCCTGCTCCCCGGCGCTCTCCTTGACCGCCAGTGTGGCGCTGATCCGTCCCGCGATCTCGACCGGCGTGAGCCCGAGATCGGCGAGGACCTCGCCCCGCTTGGCGTGCGCGAGGAACTGCTCCGGAATGCCGAACCGCCTTACGGGTACGTCGACTTCGGCGTCGCCGAGTGCCAGCTCGACGGCGGCGCCCACCCCGGCGGCCCGGCTGTTGTCCTCGACGACCGCCACGACGCGGTGCCGCGCGGCGAGGCCGGGCAGCTCCGCGTCGACCGGCTTGACCCAGCGCGGGTCGACGACGGCGCAGCGCAGGCCGCGCGCCCGGAGGAGCTCGGCGGCCTGGAGGCAGACCGGCGCCATCACCCCGACCGCGACGAGCAGCACGTCGGCGTCGGGGGCGTCGGCGTCCCGGAGCAGCACGTCCATGCCGCCGATCCGGTCGAGCGCGGGGATCGCGGGGCCCACGGACTCCTTGGGGAACCGGAGCAGCGTCGGCGCGTCGTCCACCGCGACGGCCTCCCGCAGCTGCGCCCGCAGCTGGTCGGCGTCGCGGGGCGCGGCGATCCGCAGGCCGGGCACGACCTGGAGTATCGACAGGTCCCACATGCCGTTGTGCGACGCCCCGTCGACGCCCGTGACGCCCGCCCGGTCGAGGACGAAGGTGACCCCGCCCCGGTGCAGCGCGACGTCCATCAGGAGCTGGTCGAAGGCGCGGTTGAGGAAGGTGGCGTACACGGCCACGACCGGGTGGAGGCCGCCGGTGGCGAGCCCCGCCGCGGACACCGCCGCGTGCTGCTCGGCGATGCCGACGTCCCACACGCGGTCGGGGTAGGCCTCGGCGAACTTCTTCAGGCCGACCGGCTCCAGCATGGCGGCGGTGATGGCGACGACGTCCTCGCGCTCGGCGCCGATGCGGACGATCTCGTCGCCGAACACCGAGGTCCAGGACGGACCGTTGGGGGGCGCGAGGGGTTCGCAAGTGAGCGGGTCCATGCTGCCGACGGTATGGAAGCGGTCGGCGTCGTCCGCGAGCGCGGGCTCGTAACCACGCCCCTTCTCGGTGAGGCAGTGGACGAGGACGGGCCCGTGGAAGCGTTTCGCCCGGCGCAGCGCCGACTCGACGGCGCCTATGTCGTGCCCGTCGATGGGCCCCACGTATTTGAGCCCGAGGTCCTCGAACATGCCCTGCGGGGCGAAGGCGTCCTTGAACCCCTTCTTGGCGCCGTGCAGGGACTCGTAGAGCGGCTGTCCGACGACGGGGGTGCGCTGGAGCATGTCCTTGCCCCAGGCGAGGAAGCGCTCGTAGCCGTCGGTGGTGCGCAGCGTCGCGAGGTGGTCGGCGAGGCCGCCGATGGTCGGGGCGTAGGAGCGTTCGTTGTCGTTCACGACGATGATCAGCGGCCGGTCCTTCGCGGCGGCGATGTTGTTCAGCGCCTCCCACGCCATGCCGCCGGTGAGCGCGCCGTCCCCGATGACGGCGACCACGTGCCCCCGCTCGCCGCGCACCTGGCGTGCCTTGGCGAGGCCGTCCGCCCAGCCGAGCGCGGTCGACGCGTGGCTGTTCTCGACGATGTCGTGCTCGGACTCCTCCCGCGAGGGGTAGCCCGAGAGACCGCCCTTGCCGCGCAGCTTGGAGAAGTCCTGACGCCCGGTCAGCAGCTTGTGCACGTAGGTCTGGTGGCCGGTGTCCCACACGAGACGGTCGACGGGCGACTCGAAGACCCGGTGGAGGGCGATGGAGAGCTCCACCACCCCCAGGTTGGGCCCGAGGTGGCCGCCCGTCCTGGCGACCGCGTGCACCAGGAACTCCCGGATCTCCTCGGCCAGTTCGCCGAGCCCGGTTTCGGTCAGCGCCTTCAGGTCGCGCGGCCCCCGAATGGTGTCGAGAATGGTCATGCTCGGGCCCCCTCTCTGTTCTTCTCAGCCTCTCTGTTCTTCTCAGCTCACGGTGGCGTCGGGCGTCACCCGCGGTTTCCCGAGACCGTCTCGCGGGCGGCGCGGAGGGACTCCTTGAGGGATCCCATCGTCGCGAGGACGGCGGTCGGTTCGTAGCCGCAGTGGGCCATGCAGTTGGCGCAGCGCGGGTCCTTGCCGCGGCCGTACTTGTTCCAGTCGGTGTCCTCGATGAGCTGCCGGTACGTCGGGACGTAGCCGTCGCTCATCAGATAGCAGGGGCGCTGCCAGCCGAAGAGCGAGTAGTTCGGGATCGCCCACGCGGTGCACGGGAAGTCAGCCTTGCCCTCCAGGAAGTCCAGGAAGAGCGGCGAGTGGTTGAGCCGCCAGCGGCGCCGGTTGCCGCCCGCGAAGGCCTTCCTGAAGAGCTCGCGGGTCTGCTCGACGCCCAGGAAGTGCTCCTGGTCGGGCGCCTTCTCATAGGCGTAGGCGGGCGAGAGCATCATCTCGTCGACCTGGAGCTCGTCGTTGAGGAAGTTCAGGACCTCGATGATGGTCTGCGGGGTGTCCGTGTTGAAGAACGTCGAGTTGGTGGTGACACGGAAGCCGCGCTTCTTGGCCTCCTTGATGGCTTCCACCGCCTCGTCGAACACCCCCTCCTTGGCCACGGACTCGTCGTGCCGCTCCCGCATGCCGTCGATGTGCACAGCGAACGCGAAGTACGGCGAAGGGCTGAACTTGTCCATCTTCTTGCGCAGCAGCATGGCATTGGTGCAAAGGAAGACGTACTTCTTCTTCGCCACCAACTGCCGCACGATCTCATCGATATGAGGGTGCATCAACGGCTCACCGCCGGCGATGGACACCATCGGGGCACCGGATTCCAGAACGGCGCCCACGGCCTGGGCCACCGGCATGCGCTGCTTGAGCACCCCGGCCGGGTGCTGGATCTTTCCACAGCCCTCGCATTTGAGATTGCACGCGTAGAGCGGTTCCAACTCGACGATCAGCGGGAACTTGTCGCGTTTGCGGAGCTTCTGTTCAAAGAGATACGTAGCGACTTTGACGGTCTGGCGCAGCGGCATGGCCATCTGGCTCACCTCCGGGGAAGCAAAGAAGAACGGTGCCATTCGAAAAACGCGGGAAGTACGGCACGGAGAACGCGGAACGCTGATATTCCACCGCGCACCGTGCCGATGCGGACCAGTTCGTGCTGCGGGGCGTCCACGACCACTCGGACGGCGGCAACGGGCCGGTGCCCGGCGCGCGCCGCGCTGTGCAGCGTCGCGGCGGACTCCATGTCCACGGCGATGGCGCCGGTGGCCAGCAGCGCGCCGCGCTCGGGGCCGCGGACGACGTGGTCGGAGCCGGTGAGCGGGCCGGTGTGCACGGTACGTCCGGGCAGCGCCCGCACCAGTTCCTCGACCAGCAGTCCGGTTCCCGTGCAAGGGGTGCTGCCCCGCCCGTCCCTGGTCTCCTCGGCGACGACGAGGTCGCCGGGGTGCATGCCGGGGGCGAGCCCGGCGCAGAACCCGGTCGCGAGGACGGCCGCGTCCCGCAGCGGCTCGGTGCCGAGCGCCCCGCTGATGGCGCGCTCGGCGTTCTGGGGGCCCATTCCGGTGCGCAGTACCGTCATGGCTCCCGGCGCCCCGCTGCGGTCGCCGGTGCGCAGGGCGAGGCGCTCGATGCCGAGCGCGCAGGCGATCAGCAGCGGTGCGGGGCCCGGCGGGCGAGCCGGGGCCGTGCCCATCAGCTCCCCTTGGTGAAGTGAGCGGAGCCGCCCGCGAAGGGTTCCCCGTTGACGTATCTGCCGAGCGCGGTGAGCGGGAACACCTGCCGGTAGAGGTGGTAGTTGATGGAGAAGTCCCAGGGGAAGCCGGTGCCGGTGAAGTACGGCTCGTCCCAGGAGCCGTCCTCGGCCTGTGTCCGGGCCAGCCACTCCACGCCCCGCTCCACCGACGCGGCCTCGCGCTCCCCCGCCGAGAGGAGGGCGAGCAGCGCCCACGCGGTCTGCGACGCCGTCGAGGTGCCGTGCCCGACCCAGCCGCGGTCGCGGTAGGAGCGCAGGTCCTCGCCCCAGCCGCCGTCGTCGTTCTGTACGGACTCCAGCCAGCGCACGGCGCGGCGGATCGCGGGGTGGGCGGTCGGCAGCCCGGCCGTGATCAGCGCGGGCACCACCGATCCTGTGCCGTACAGGTAGTTGACGCCCCAGCGCCCGAACCAGGCGCCGTTCGGCTCCTGTTCGGCGAGCAGCCACGCGATGCCGCGCCGGGTGCGCGGGTCGTGGGACCTGCCCTCGACGGCGAGCATCTCCACGACGTGCCCGGTGACGTCGGCGGACGGCGGGTCGATGACCTCGCCGAAGTCGCAGAACGGCAGCCGGTTGGGGAACGGACTGGTGTTGTCGACGTCGAAGGCGCCCCAGGCGCCGTTCTTCGACTGCATGCCGAGGTTCCAGCGCACCCCGCGCTCGATCGCCTTCTCCACGCGCTCCTGGTCCGGGTGCGCGACCCGGCGCAGCGCGAGGGCGACCTCCGCGGTGTCGTCGATGTCGGGGTAGTTGTCGTTGTGGAACTCAAATGCCCAGCCGCCCGGGGTCAGTTCGGGCCTGCGCACCGACCAGTCGCCGGGCCGCACGACCTGCTCGCCCAGCATCCAGTCGGCGGCCTTGACCAACTGCGGGTGGTCGGCGGGCAGTCCGGCGTCCGCGAGGGCGATGGTGGCCAGGCAGGTGTCCCACACGGGCGACTGGCAGGCCTCGATCATCCGGGCGCCGTCCTCACGCCACACGGCGAACCGGTCGAGGGAGGCGAGCCCGGCCTTGAGGATCGGATGGCCGAGGTCGTAGCCGAGCAGGTGCAGGGCGATGACGGAGTAGACGGCGGGCGGCTGGATGCCGCCCCAGCAGCCGTCGTTCTCCTGCCGCTCGATGATCCAGCGGGCGGCGCTGTTCATCGCGGCCTTGCGCAGCCTGCGGGGCGCGACCTTGTGATAGGCGTGCAGCGCCTTGTCGAGCCGCTGGAAGATTCCGTCCCAACTCGCCACCGGTGCCGACGGTTTGGCCGGGTTCGGATCGTCGGCGTCCCGGTGCAGCTCGTCCAGCGGAAAGGGCGCGGGGCGCACGGGACGCTTCGCGGAGACGATGGTGAGGGGCACTATGGTCTGCCGGGCCCAGCAGCCGAAGTCGTAGATGTTGAGCGGGACCCACTTCGGGAAGTAGATGAGTTCCGGCGGGAGTTCGGGCAGGTCGTCCCACTTCCACCAGCCGAACAGGGCGAGCCAGATGCGGGTGAAGACCCGGCTCGCGGCGATGCCGCCCTGCTCCCGGACCCAGGCGGCGGCCTTCGCCATGTGCGGCTCGTCGGGCCGGTCCCCGGCCAGGCGCAGCGCGACGTACGCCTCGATGGTGGTGGAGAGTTCGCCGGGGCCGCCGAAGAACGTGGCCCAGGTGCCGTCCTCGCGCTGTTCGCCGCGGATGAAGAGCGCCGCGGCGCGGGTGGTCTCCTCGTCCCCGATGCCGAGGAACTGCCGCAGGAGGAGGTCCTCGGCGTCCATCGTCACGTTCGTTTCGAGGTCGCCCTTCCACCATCCTTCGGCGTCCTGCCGGGAGAGCAGGAAGTCGGTGGAGCGTTGTATGGCGCGCGCGGCGAGGTCACGGGTACCTGTCGCCGCGGCGGTCGTGGCAGTTGTGGCGGTGGGCCGGCTGGCCGAGGTTGCGCGGGGCGTCACCGCTCCGGTGCTTCCGTCGGTCGTCGCTGTCATGGCTTCCCCTTCGTGCAGTCGGTTCCTCTGCTCTGGGTCCGCCGTCGGCCGACGCGCTGGGCGCCGGCCGGCGACTGCGAGTCATATACGGGCGATAGTGATCATCTCTTTCGTACGACGACGAAGTCGGCGAGCGCGACGAGCTGCGCCCGCACCCGGTCCGGCATCTGGACGGTGTCCAGCGCCTCGATGGCGATGGTGTGCTGGCGCCGGGCCTCCTCGGCGGTCCACGCGCGTCCCCCGGCCTCGTCGATCAGGGCGGCGCGCGCGGCGAACTCCTCCTCGGAGAAGCTGTCGAAGTCACTGCTCTTGGCGTCGGCGGCGAGCAGTTCGCCGAGGCGTTCGGAGGCGGGGCCGCCCGCGGCGAGCGCGGCGACGACGGGCAGGGACTTCTTGCGCTGACGCAGATCGCTCCACGTCTGCTTCCCGGTGGCGTCCGGGTCGCCCCAGATGCCGAGCAGGTCGTCGACGGCCTGGAAGGCGAGGCCGAGGTGGTAGCCGTACTTCTCCAGGGTGTCGGCGGTGCGGTCGTCCGCGCCGCCGAGTACGGCGCCGATGGAGACGGCGCAGGCGAGCAGGGCGCCGGTTTTGTTGCCCTCCATCTCCAGGCACTCCTCGACGGTGACCCGCTCGCGGTGCTCGTAGGAGATGTCCTGCGCCTGGCCGTCGATCAGGGCGCGCGTGGCGGTGGTGAGGCGGCGCGTGGCGCGGCCCGCCTCGACGGTGCCGATCTCCAGGAGGATCTCGTTGGCGAGGGCGAAGAGGGCGTCGCCGACGAGGATGGCCTGCGCGGGGCCGTGCACCTTCCACACGGTGTCGCGGTGGCGGCGCTGCTCGTCGCCGTCCATCAGGTCGTCGTGCAGCAGCGAGAAGTTGTGCACGAGTTCCACGGCGACCGCTCCGGGGACGCCGACCTCGGGGGCCGCGCCCGCGGCCTCGGCGGAGAGCAGGGCGAGCGCGGGGCGCACGGCCTTGCCGCCGTCGCCGTCGGACGGGTTGCCCGCGGCGTCGATCCAGCCGAAGTGGTAGGCGGCGACCGTGTCCATGGGCGGCGCGAGGCGGTCCACGGCGGCCCGCAGCACCGGGGTGGCCAGGGTCCTTCCGCGTTCGAGCAGCGAGGTCACGTCCACCGTGTCGGCAGCCGTTTCGGCCGAGGGCACAGTCGGCACAGTTTCTCCTCTGGTTCCGGTTGTTCCGGTGCGGGTTCGCTGGGGACCTGACCCCAGGAAGTCGAGCTTCACGCCGCCGCCTCCTCGAATACGAAGAGGTGGTCGCGGGGGCGGTCGAGGGCACAGAGGGCGGCCTCGGCCGCGCTGATGCCGCTGCGTACGGCGCTTTCCATGGTCGCGGGCCAGCCGGTGGCGGTCCACGCGCCCGCGAGGTAGAGGCCCTGTGCCTTGGTGCGGGCCCCGGGCCGCAGCCGGCCGACACCGGGGGTCGGGGCGAAGGTGGCCGTGCGCTCGCGGGTCACGAAGAAGTCCCGCACCTCGGCGCCGTGCGCGGCGGGCAGCAGCCGCTCCAGCTCGGGCAGGTAGCGCTCGCGCAGGGCGGCGACCGGCGCGTCGATCTCGTCGTGCGCGGCGGACTGGGAGAGCGCGAGGTACTGGCCCTCGGTGAGGCCGGATGCCTCGGTCCGGTCGAAGACCCACTGGACGGGTGTGCCGAGGGCGGCGAAGAACGGCCGCTTCAGCACCTTCCTGTCGTAGACGACGTGGACGTTGAGGATCGGCGCGTTGTCGATGTCGAGGAGCCGGTCGGGCTGGTCGAGCGCACCGTCCGGGAGCAGGTCGTGCGCCTCGTGCTGGGGCACGGCGAGGACGACGGTGTCGGCGTCGATGGTCTCGCCGGGCACGTCCACGCGCCAACCGCCGTGCCCGGTACGGGAGATGGAGGTGACCCGGGCCCTCAGTTCGGTGCGCACGCCCGCTGAGTCGAGCGCCTTGCGGGCCAGCGTGTCGTGCAGTTCGCCCAGCGGCACCCGGGACCAGCCGATGTCGGCGGCGCCGGGGTCCGAGAGCAGCCCGGTCTTGAACACCATGGCGGCGAGTCCGAGCGAGGCGTCGCCCGCGACGGCGTTGAGCGTGGCGACTCCCACGAGGTCCCACAGCGCCTCGATGGCGCGCGCCGACTGGCCGTGCCCGGCCAGCCAGCTGCCGAAGTCCTGGCCGTCGAGTACCGGGTCGGCCGGGTCGAGCCCCTTGAGGGCGAGCGCGGCGCGCCCGACCCGGGCGCGTTCGGCGACCGACAGATGCGGATACGTGGCGAGGCTCGCCGCCAGGTGCAGCGGCACGGGCAGCGCGGTGCGCCGCAGCCGTCCGAGGCGGCCTCGGTCGGCGTCGAGCACGGGCACGTCGAGGCGTTCCTGCAAGGGGGCGAGATGGGCGCCGCCGACCCGGTCGAGGAACCACCGGTAGGCGTTGCAGCAGCGCAGATAGACGTGCTGGCCGTTGTCGACGGTCAGCTCGCCGCGGCGGAAGGAGAACGCGAGGCCGCCGAGGCGCGGCCGCCCTTCGAGCAGCGTCACGCGCAGCCCGGCGTCGGCCAGCGAGAGCGCGGCGGTGATGCCGGCGAGTCCGCCGCCGATCACCACGGCGGCCGCCCCACCAGGGCGGCCTTCGGCGTACGCGGTCCCCTCGGGCCGCATGTCGTCGCTCTTCACGCACCCTCCTTCTCGGCCGTCGCAGTCTGGGACGCGGCCTTGGAGCGCAGGGTTGCCCGCCCGTTCGCGGGGGCTGTCCCAACTGCCCCATGGGCGCTCCGGTCGCGCGTCACGCGCGCCTCCTGACGGTCTGCCGTGAGACGTTGCGCGCGTCGAGACCGGACAGGCCGCGCACGGCGACGTACGCCTTCTCGTGACCCGGCAGGGAGACGCGGCCGCGCAGGACGGCCTCCGGTTCCCGCTCGATGCGGTCGAGGAGGCGGCGGTAGATGCCGGCCATGGCGGCGACGCAGGCACCGCTGCGCCGGTCCAGCAGGGGAAGCAGCCGGTAGCCCTCGGCGAACAGGGCGCGGGCGCGGCGGACCTCGAAGTGGACGAGGCCCGCGAAGTCCGATCCGGCGGGCGGCTCGGAGCCCGAGAACCCGGCGGAGCAGCCGAACGTCGCGAGGTCCTCGGCGGGCAGGTAGGTCCGCCCGCCTTCGGCGTCCTCGCGAACGTCCCGGAGGATGTTGGTGAGTTGGAGCGCGAGGCCGAGCGTGTCGGCGTACTCCGGCGCGCGCTCGGCATGGAGCGCCCCCCGCTCCGTACCGAACACGCCGAGGGAGAGCCGCCCGATCGCCCCGGCGACGCAGCGGCAGTACTCCTTCAGGTCGTCCCAGGTCTCGTACGTCTCGCCGCGTACGTCCATCAGGACGCCGTCGATGAGTTCGTCGAGGCCGCTCATGGGGATCGGGAAGTGCGCGGCGGCGTGCGCGAGGGCGACCGCCACCGGGTCGGTGTCGTCCTCGGCCACCTCGCCCTCGCGGATGCGGGCGAGGAGCTTGCGCGTGTCGTCGAGCCGCTCCGCCTTGACCCGCGGTGCGAGCGCGCCGTCGCCGATGTCGTCGACGCGGCGGGAGAGGGCGTACAGCGCGGACATGGCGCGCCGCTTGGGCGCCGGCAGCAGCCTGATGCCGTACGCGAAGTTCCGTGCTTGCTGCCCGGTGATGGTCTCGCAATAGCTGTAGGCGGCGAGTACCGGCGCCGACACGTGCTGATCCGACTCCACGGCCCGGCTCACCCCTCTCCTCGCAGAACCGCCCCTGCCTCGCGCAACAGGCGGGGCTTGGTGGGCTTGGGTGGACCGGGAAGTACGTCGTGTCCGGCGGCGACGATCGCCTGGACCGCCGCCCTCCCCCCTGCCACGAAACCGGCCAGCAGCAGCTTCAGCCTGCCGTGGACGCTACCCACCAGAGGGGTGCCTTCATTCAGGAGGCCGCGGGCGCGTTCCGTTTCGTACGCGACCAGTGCGCGCACCGATGCGCCTGCTGTGGGCGCGGCCAGGTCGGCCTCGCTGACGTGGAAGAGCGACATGTCCTCGATGGGCAGGTAGATACGGTCGCGCCGCAGGTCCTCTGCGACGTCCTGGATGTGCTCGACGATCTGGAGGCCGGTACAGACGGCGTCCGAGCGGCGGAGGCGTTCGGGGGTCGCGGTGCCGGTGATGGCGAGGACCAGGCGGCCGATGGGGTTGGCCGAGAGCGCGCAGTACGCCATGAGGTCGTCGTACGTCTCGTAGCGGGAAACGTGCTGGTCCTGGCGGTTGGCCGCGATCAGGGCGAGGAAGGGCTCGGGGGTGAGGACACCGCGCTCGGCCGCCGGCGCCAGCGCCCGCACCAGCGGGTGGCCGGCCACGCCGCCTTCGAAGAGCGTGCCGAGATCGGCCTCGACGCCGTCGAGCAGCCGCAGCGGATCGCGGGCGTCGGCGGGGTCCACACCGAGGCTGCGGGCGTGCCCGGCGCCGGGGGCGAGGTCGCTGTCGCCGATGTCGTCGATGAGCCGCACGACGCCGTAGACGGCCATGAGCTCCTCGCGCCAGGCCCGGGGCAAGAAGAAGGGAGCCACGGGGAAGTTCTCGTGCGCGGCCTTGTCGAGGACGGCGGATGCATCGCGGAGGTGGAGATCATCCGTAGCCATTGCCGTCACATCTCCCGTTCTACACCGCCGACCCAATACATCCTATTTCGGACACGCCGCCCAGCCCTGGCCGAGACGGGCCGTGGCCCGGCCGGGGCGCCGCGCGATATCGCCCCACTTGCCGCGAATCAGCACCGGTACAGCTTACGTTGTACAACCCCGCACGCATCGTCGGGGTGTTCGGCACATCACAACAACACACCGATCGGCATCAACCTTGCCCGCACGCCGCCGAGTTGAGAGCCCGGTGGGGCGCGGCGGGGCCGGAGACACGGCAGGGCCCCGCCGGGAAGATCCCTGCGGGGCCCTGCCCCCGAACGAGTACGTCCGCGATGGCGCAAACGGGCTACTCGCGCGTGAACAGACGACCTACTTGCCCGTGAACTTCTCGTACTCCTTGATGACCTCGTCGGTCGGGCCGTCCATGCGCAGCTCGCCGCGCTCCAGCCAGAGCACGCGGTCGCAGGTGTCACGGATGGACTTGTTGTTGTGGCTGACGAGGAAGACCGTGCCGGCCTCCTTGCGCAGCTCCCGGATGCGGGCCTCGGAGCGCTTCTGGAACTTGCGGTCGCCGGTGGCCAGGGCCTCGTCGATCATCAGGACGTCGTGGTCCTTGGCCGCGGCGATGGAGAACCGCAGGCGGGCCGCCATGCCCGACGAATACGTGCGCATCGGCAGGGTGATGAAGTCACCCTTCTCGTTGATCCCGGAGAAGTCGACGATCTCTTCGTAGCGCTCCTTGATCTGCTCGCGGGACATGCCCATCGCGAGCCCGCCGAGGATGACGTTGCGCTCACCCGTCAGGTCGTTCATCAGGGCCGCGTTCACGCCGAGCAGGGAGGGCTGGCCGTCGGTGTAGACCTTGCCCTGCTCTGCGGGGAGCAGGCCCGCGATGGCGCGCAGCAGGGTGGACTTGCCCGAGCCGTTCGAACCGATCAGGCCGATGGCCTCGCCGCGGTAGGCGGTGAAGCTGACGCCGCGCACGGCGTGCACCTTGCGTACGCCGCGCTCCTCGCCGCGCCTGAGGATGCGGCTCAGCGCGGAGGTGGCACTGCCCTTGCCGGTCTTCGCGCCGTTGACACGGTAGACGATGTGCAGTTCGTCGGCGATGACGGTGGGGATGTGCCCCTGGGAGGCTCCGGGAGCCTTGTCGAGGTTCGTTTTGTCGTCAGCCACGGCCGTACCGCTCCTCAGCCTTCCAGAAGTACACGAAGCCGCCGACGGCGAGCAGGACGGCCCAGCCCGCCGCGATCGCCCAGGCCCACTGCCCCATCGGCAGGTACTTCTCGCCGTAACCGTCGATCAGCGCGTACCGCATCAGGTCCATGTAGATGGCGGCCGGGTTCCACTGGAGGAAGTCCGCGATCCAGGCCGGCTTGTCCTGGAGCATGACGGGGATGGAGAACATCACGCCGGACGCGTACATCCACGTACGCATCACGAACGGCATCAGCTGCGCGAGGTCGGGGGTCTTGCTGCCCAGCCTCGCCATGATCATCGCGAGGCCGGTGTTGAAGAGGAACTGGAGCACCAGAACCGGGAGGATCAAGAGCCACGACAGTTTCGGGTAACTGCCGAAGCCGATCGTGATGACGAACAGCACGATCATCGAGAAGAGCAGTTGCTGGAGCTGCTGGAGCGAGAAGGAGACCGGCAGCGAGGCGCGCGGGAAGTGCAGCGCGCGCACCAGGCCGAGGTTGCCCGAGATCGACCGGACGCCCGCCATCACCGAGCTCTGCGTGAAGGTGAAGACGAAGACGCCCGTGACCAGGAACGGGATGTAGACCTCGCGCTCGAAGCCCCGGTCGGCCTCCAGGATCAGGCCGAAGATCAGGAAGTAGACGAGCGCGTTCAGGAGCGGCGTCGCCACCTGCCACAGCTGGCCCAGCTTGGCCTGGCTGTACTGGGCGGTGAGCTTGGCCTGGGAGAAGGCGACGATGAAGTGGCGCCGCCCCCAGAGCTGGCGGACGTACTCGAAAAGTCCGGGCCGCGCGCCGCTGACGGTCAGACCGTACTTGGCGGCGAGTTCGGCGCGGGAGAGCCCGTCATCGGGCGGCGGTGTCGACGGGGATGCTGTCACCGCGACTCCGCCGTCATGCGTTGTCTCACTCACGAGTGGAAACTTTCGTCTTCAGGAGCGCAGCCGGTCGGGCGTAGGCCTGGGCCAGGGACCGGGGTATGGCCCAGATGCTCTCAGATCCGAGCTTGTCAGATGACAGGAGGTCGGCCCAGCCGCGTCAGCCGCCACACCGTACGCCACTTCATGGGCGTACGCGGGCCGCACGGCGTCGTCCAGCCCTCCTTGAAGCCGCCGAACCAGGCCTTCAGCGCCGGTCGCGAGGGGCGGCGGGCGAGGGTGAGGAGCAGCCAGACGCCCAGGTAGACCGGGATGAGCGGCGCGGGGAGGTTGCGGCGGGCCAGCCAGACGCGGTTGCGGGCCACCATGCGGTGGTAGACCGCGTGCCGGGAGGGGGCGGTCGTGGGGTGCAGGAGCACCATGTCGGACCGGTAGTCGATCATCCACCCGGCGTTCAGCGCGCGCCAGGCGAGGTCGGTCTCCTCGTGCGCGTAGAAGAACTCACCGGGCAGCGGGCCGACCTCGGCGATGACCTTCGTACGGACGGCGTTGGCGCCGCCGAGGAACGTCGTCACGCGCGAGGAGCGCATCGGGTCGGAGGCCCGCAGCCGCGGCACGTGGCGCCGCTGGGTGACGCCCGTATCCGGGTCGGCGATGCGGAAGCTGATGATGCCGAGCTCCGGGTCGGCGGCGAAGGCCTCGCGGCACAGCTGGGCCGTGTCGGTGTGGGCCAGCAGACCGTCGTCGTCCAGGAAGAGCAGGATGTCGACGTCGGTGCCGCCGGGGCCGAAGGCCTCGATGCCGACGTTGCGGCCGCCGGGGATGCCGAGGTTCTCGGGGAGTTCGATCGTGCGTACGACCGACGAGTACGCCGCGACGTCCGGCACCGGGGCGCCGTTGCCGACCACGACCACCTCGACCCGGTCGCCGTCCTGCTTGGCGACCGAGTCGAGGAGGGCGCGCAGCTCCTGCGGCCGGTTGCCCATCGTGATGATGACCGCGCCGACTGTCAGCTCTTGTGCCGGGGTGCCCTGGGTATCCGGGGTGCTCACTTCAACCTGCTCGATACGAGGATGGACACGAGGTGGAGCACAGTCTGGAGCATCGCGATGCCCGCGAGGACCGCGACACCGACGCGCGAGAAGAACAGGTCGCCCCGGGCCTGGTCCACGATCGCGAGGACCAGGATCAGCAGGGACGCCTCGACGCCGAGGATCAGCCGGTGGAACTTCAGCGCGGCGGCGGCCTTGCGGGCCAGCGCCATACCGGAGGAGCGCGGCTCGGACGCCGACTCCTTGACCGGTTCCTTGCCCGTCTGGTGGCGGGCGACACCGACGAGGTCGGTCTCGGCCTTGATCAGGATCGCGCCGAGGGCCGCCAGGGTGCCGAGGAAGGCCCACAGCCAGTCGATGCGTCCGGTGCCCCACAGGTCGGCGGCGCGCAGACCGAAGCCGACCAGGACCGCGGCGTCGCACAGGTAGGCGGCGACGCGGTCGAGGTAGACGCCCGCCATCGAGTACTGCTTCTTCCAGCGAGCGATCTCACCGTCGACGCAGTCGAGCAGCAGGTAGAGCTGGACCGCGAGCACGCCGAGCACGGCGCCCGTGATCCCCGGCACCAGCAGGGCCGGGGCGGCGAGGGCGCCGGCGACGGTCATCACGTAGGTCAGCTGGTTGGGCGTGACCCGCGTGTTCACCAGGTGCCGGTCGATGCGCAGGGAGACCTCGCGCATGTAGAGCCGGCCGGCCCAGTGTTCGCCGCTGCGTCGGTCCTTCACCCCCGGGGGGTGAACGACCGGGCGGAGCTCAGCTACCGATGGCTTTTGCATAGTCGGCGTATGCGTCCCTGATCTGGTCGGTGGACAGGTCGAGGTGTTCCAGGATCGTGTAGCGGCCCGGGCGGGTCTGCGGAGCGAACTCCACGACCTTCACGAACTCGTCCACGGTGAAGCCGATCTCCTCCGGCAGCACGGGCAGGCCGTGGCGGCGCAGCACCTGGGCCATGTACGCGGACTCCTCGCGGGCACCGCGCAGGTGCATCGCGAAGGCCGCGCCGAGGCCGCACTGCTCGCCGTGGCTGGCGGCGCGCTTGGGGTAGAGGAGGTCGAAGGCGTGGTTGATCTCGTGGCAGGCGCCGGACGCCGGGCGGGAGTCGCCCGACACGGACATCGCGATGCCGGTGAGGACCAGACCTTCGGCGAGGACCTGGAGGAAGCCGTCGTCGCCGACCCCGCCGGGGTGGCGCAGGACGGCCTCGCCTGCCTGGCGGGCCATGGCGGCCGCCAGGCCGTCTATGTCCTCGCCGCGCTCGCGGGCGGCCAGCTCCCAGTCCGCGATCGCGGAGATGTTGGAGAGGGCGTCGCCGATGCCGGAGCGGACGAAACGGACGGGCGCCTCACGGATCACATCGAGGTCGATGACGACCGCGATGGGGTTCGGCACGCCGTACGAGCCGCGGCCCGCGTCGTTGTCGAGGGTCGCGACGGGCGAGCAGAGGCCGTCGTGCGACAGGTTCGTCGCGACGGCGACCAGCGGCAGGCCCACGCGCGCCGCGGCGAACTTGGCGCAGTCGATGATCTTGCCGCCGCCGAGGCCGACGACCGCGTCGTAGCGGCCCTTCTTCATGGCGTCGGCGAGCTTGATGGCGTCATCGAGGGTGCCGCCGCCGACCTCGAACCACTCGGCGCCGGGCAGCGACGGCATGAGGCGGTCGCGCAGGACCGCACCGGAGCCACCGCTGATGGCGATGGCGAGCTTGCCGGTCGACGAGCAGATCCGCTGGTCGGCGAGGACACCGGCCAGGTCGTTGAGCGCCCCCGGCCGGATGTCGACGACGACCGGCGAGGGGATGAGCCTCGTCAGTACTGGCACGCGATCTCCCTGCCCTTGGCGAGGTCGTCGTGGTTGTCGATCTCGACCCACTTGATGTCGCCGATCGGGGCCACGTCGACCTTGAAGCCGCGGTTGACCAGCTCCTGGTAGCCGTCCTCGTAGTAGAGGTCGGGGTCGCGCTCGAAGGTGGTCTTCAGCGCGTCGGCGAGCTCGTCGGCCGCGGAGCCCTCGATGAGGGTGACGCCGATGTACTCGCCGGTGGCCTCGGAGGGGTCCATCAGCTTCGTGATGCGCTGGACGCCCTTGGCGTCGTCGACGATGACCTTCATCTCCTCGTCGGCGAGCTGCTTCACCGTGTCGAGGGCGAGGATGATCTTCTGGCCGTTGCCGCGGGCGGCGAGCAGCGTCTTCTCGACGGAGACGGGGTGCACGGTGTCGCCGTTGGCGAGGATCACGTCGTGCTTGATGGCGTCACGGCCGCACCACAGGGAGTAGGCGTTGTTCCACTCCTCGGCCTTGTCGTTGTCGATCAGGGTCAGCTTGAGGCCGTACTTCGCCTCCAGAGCCGCCTTGCGCTCGTAGACGGCCTCCTTCTTGTAGCCGACGATGATCGCGACCTCGGTCAGACCGATCTCGGCGAAGTTGCCGAGCGTCAGGTCGAGGATGGTCGTGTCGCCGTCGACGGGCACCAGGGCCTTGGGCAGGGTGTCCGTGTAAGGGCGAAGACGCCGTCCGGCGCCGGCCGCCAGCACGAGGCCGATCATGCGGGTTCTCCTTCATCGTGTACGGCGGGTGCGCCACGCTTGTGAGCGGTCACCCAGAAGTGGATGCTCTCGACGAGCACCACGAGTGCCACGGCCACGGCGAGTGCCGTGAGCGCGACGGTGAAATCTGTGGCGGGCAGCAGGGCCGCTGCCAGCGCGACCACGAGGGTCCTGCCCTCCTGGCCGCCGATGGCGCGCACCAGCCAGGCCGGCGGCGCGCCGGTACCGCCCTTGATGCGGTACACCGTGTCGTAGTGATGGTAGGCGACCGCGGCCACCAGTCCGAAAGCCGCCGGAAGCGCCCCGTTCACGTCGGCTTTGGCCGCCAGGACAAGGACCGTGCCGTATTCGGCGGCGCGGAAGAACGGCGGGACCAGCCAGTCGAGGGGGGCCTTGAGGGGCATGGCCAGGGCGAGGCCCGACAGGGCGACGTACAGCGCGGCGGCGGCCACGACCACGGGGCTGCCGTAGGGGTTGCTCAGCGCCGCGCCGACGAGCGCGGCGCCGCCGACGAAGGCGAGCACGGGGGCGGCGCGCAGCCAGGCACCCGGCTTGAGCGCGGCGAAGGCCGAGGCCAGCGGGCCGTTGTCGGCGAGGTCCGCCAGGGCTCCGGCGGCGCGGTCGGTGCGGGCGGCCTTGCGGGTCACCGAGCGCAGGACGCGGCCGGCCGTGGTGTAGCAGGCGGCGAGCGCGCAGCCGATGAGCAGGACGACGAGGGTGACGCGCGGGGTGGTGACCGCGGTGAGCACGGCGATGAGCGCCCAGCGCTCACCGATGGGCAGCACGATCATCCGGCGCACCCAGACCGTCCACCCGACGCTGTCGAGCTTGTCGGAGAGGGCGGCGGTGGGGCTGGTGTTGGCGGTCGTGGCGGTGCTGTCGGTGCTATCGGAGTTCGCCTCGTTGAAGGCGAAGTCGACGACGTGCCGGCAGGTCTGGAGCACCATCGCGCCGAGCGCCAGCGCCCATACGTCGTCTCCGCCGCGAGCGGCGCCGAGCGCGAGGCCCGCGTAATAGGCGTACTCCTTGGCGCGGTCGAACGTCGCGTCCAGCCAGGCGCCGAGCGTCGAGTACTGCAGGGAGTAGCGGGCGAGCTGTCCGTCCGTGCAGTCCAGGACGAAGGAGAAGATCAGCAGCAGGCCGGCGGCGACGAAGCCGCCGCGCGTCCCGGTGGCCGCGCAGCCCGCCGCGATCAGGGCGGTGAGCAGCGAGGCGGTGGTGACCTGGTTCGGGGTCAGGCCCCGGCGGGCGCACCAGCGGGCGATGTAGCGCGAGTACGGGGAGACGCAGTACGTCGTGAAGAAGCCGTCCCGCGACTTGACCGCGGTGCGCAGGCGGACGGCCTCGTCGTCGACGGCGGCGACGGCTTGCCGGGCTTCGTTGCGCGTCTGCGGGTCGGTGGGGACGGTGGCGACGAGGGTGCCGAGTTCGGGGCGGTGTACGTCCGTGCCCTCGGAGGTCTCGGACTCCATGGCCGCGGCGATGGAGTCCGGGAGCGAGGCCGCGGTCTCGGCGCTCGTCCGCAGCGCGTGCGTCAGGGCCGTGCGGGCCGCCGGCTTCGCGGTGACGGCGCCGGGCACCGCGGAGGCGGCGAAGCGGGGGTCGGTGAGGGCCAGGCGCAGCGCGTGGACGTGACCGACGAAGCGCGCGTCGACGACGGCGACGCGCTGGTCACCCGGCACGGCGGCGAGCAGTGTCGCCACGTCCGCCGCGTCGGAGGCGACCCGCACGTCGAAGCCGAGGGACCGCAGATCGCCTTCGAGCGGCGACCCGGGGACCGGCTGACCGGTGAGGATGGCGGTCGACAGACGAACTCACTCCTTGAGTCCCGGCGCGGCTCGCGCCGGGCACGTGCGTAAGGGGGGCGCCCCTGGCACGGCGGCCGGGCGGCACGTCGGCAGAGGCTATCGGATGATGAGAAGCGGGCGTTCACCGCCCGTTCACGCCCCGATAAGGGCGGCCTGCGAGGGCCTCGGCCTGCGCGATCATCATGGTGGATGGGGGCCCGCCCCTCCAAACCGCGCCGGGATCGTGCCCGGCTTGCCCGCATAGGGTTCGCTTAGGGTGGTCGCCCATGACATGGCTGATCACCGGCGGGGCCGGATATATCGGGGCACATGTGGCGCGGGTCATGGCCGGTGCCGGAGAGGACGTCGTCGTCCTGGACGACATCTCCTCGGGAGTGCCGCAGCGGCTGCCCGCGGACATACCTCTCGTGAGGGGGTCGGCGCTCGACGGCGGCCTGTTGCGCCGCCTCTTCACCGAGCACGGCGTCACGGGGGTGGTCCACCTCGCGGCGCGCAAGCAGGTCGGCGAGTCCGTGGAGCAGCCGCTGCGCTACTACCGGGAGAACGTGGGCGGCCTGGTCACGCTGCTCGACGCGATGGCCGAGGCAGGGGTGCGGCGGCTCGTGTTCTCGTCGTCGGCCGCGGTGTACGGCGATCCGCCGGACGTACCTCTCGTCGGGGAGGACACGCCCTGCGCGCCCGTCAGCCCGTACGGCGAGACGAAGCTGGCCGGGGAGTGGCTGGTGCGGGCGGCCGGGCGGGCGCACGGCATCGGGACGGTGTGCCTGCGCTACTTCAACGTGGCGGGCGCGTCGGCCCCCGAGCTCGCGGACACCGGGGTCCACAACGTGATCCCGATGGTCTTCGACCGTCTCACCCGCGACGAGCCGCCGCGGATCTTCGGCGACACCCATCCGACGCCGGACGGCACGTGCGTACGCGACTACGTCCATGTGTCCGACCTGGCGGAGGCGCACCTGGCGGCGGCCCGCCGCCTCACGGACGGCGCCACGGGCGACCTGACGGTGAACATCGGCCGGGGCGAGGGTGTTTCCGTACGCGAACTGATCGATCTCATCGGCGAGGTGAGCGGTGACCGCCGCCCGGCGCTGGTCGAACCGGCCCGTGCCGGTGACGCGCCGCGGGCCGTGGCGGACGCGCGGCTGGCCGCAGAGGAGCTGGGCTGGACGGCGCGGCGCGGCGTGCGCGAGATGGTCGAGTCGGCGTGGGCGGGGTGGTGTCTGCACCACCCTCCGGCCCGTCGCGACTGATTACCCGATCATCACGGATCATTACGGAGCCCTGACCTGCGCCCCTTCCCCAGACGGCAATCGTTGCCATTTTCGCAGGTCAGGGCAGATGACAACGGTGTTCAGTGCCGCGTTGCCAGATACCCCCACCCGTAGTTCACTGTGGTCGCGCGACGACCGAACAACAGACCGATGACGGACGCGGGAGGCGGGCTCCATGGGGGCTGGGCACGATCACGGACACACACACGGGGCAGCGGCGACGGGAACGGCGGCCCAGGCCCACAAGGGGCGGCTCCGTATCGCCCTGGTCATCACGGTCATCGTGATGTTCGCCCAGATCGTGGGCGGCCTCATGGCTGATTCGCTCGCGCTCATCGCGGACGCGACGCACATGGCGACGGACGCGCTGGGGCTCGGCATGGCCCTGCTCGCCATCCACTTCGCGAACAGACCGCCCACCGAGAGCCGCACCTTCGGCTACGCCCGCGCCGAGATACTCGCCGCGCTCGCCAACTGTCTCCTGCTGCTCGGCGTGGGCGGCTACGTCCTGTACGAGGCGGTCGAGCGGTTCGTCACGCCCGCCGAGACGCAGGGCGGCCTCGCCGTCTTCTTCGGCGCCTTCGGCCTGGTCGCGAACATGATCTCGCTGTCGCTGCTGATGCGCGGCCAGAAGGAGAGCCTCAATGTGCGCGGCGCCTTCCTGGAGGTCGTGGCGGACACCCTCGGCTCCGTCACGGTCATCGTCTCGGCGACCGTCATCATGCTCACCGGCTGGCAGGCGGCGGACCCGATCGCCTCGCTCGTCATCGGCGTCATGATCGTCCCGCGTACGGTCAAGCTCCTGAAGGAGACCTTGAACGTCCTGCTGGAGTCGGCGCCCAAGGGCGTCGACATGGCGGAGGTGCGGGCCCACATACTCGACCTGCCGGGTGTCGAGGACGTCCATGATCTGCACGCCTGGACGATCACCTCGGGCATGCCGGTACTCTCCGCGCACGTCGTCGTGAGCTCCGACGTCCTCGATTCCATCGGCCACGAGAAGATGCTCCACGAACTACAGGGCTGCCTGGGCGACCACTTCGACGTGGAACACTGCACGTTCCAGCTGGAACCGAGCGGTCACGCGGAGCACGAGGCGAAGCTCTGCCACTGACGGACATGCGGGCCGCGGAGTGCCTGGAGTGTCCGGAACGTACGGCAGACTTGAGGCTCGAAGACCGAAGCGAAGGATGGGTATGCCGATCACACCTGCCACCGCGGCGAACAGCTCGTCGAACGGCACCGGAGAAGCGATCTTGCTCGAACTCGTCGACGAGGACGGCAGGACGATCGGCACGGCGGAGAAGCTCTCCGCTCACCAGGCGCCCGGGCAGCTGCACCGGGCGTTCTCCGTTTTCCTCTTCGACGAGCAGGGGCGGCTGCTGCTCCAGCAACGCGCCCTCGGCAAGTACCACTCCCCCGGCGTCTGGTCGAACACCTGTTGCGGCCACCCTTACCCCGGCGAGGCGCCGTTCGCCGCGGCCGCCCGGCGCACGTACGAGGAGCTCGGGGTGTCGCCCTCGCTGCTCGCCGAGGCGGGCACCGTGCGCTACAACCACCCGGACCCGGACTCGGGGCTGGTGGAGCAGGAGTTCAACCACCTCTTCGTGGGGATGGTCCAGTCGCCGCTGCGCGCGGACCCCGCCGAGGTGGGCGAGACCGCGTTCGTGACGGCCGACGAGCTGGCGGCGCGGCACGAGAAGGAGCCGTTCTCCGCGTGGTTCATGACCGTGCTCGACGCGGCGCGGCCCGCCATCAAGGAGCTGACGGGCCCCTCCGCCGGCTGGTAGCCCCCTGCGGCCGCTAGCCGCCGCAGGGCTTCAGGGGCAGGGCCGCCCAGATGACCTTGCCCCCGGTCGCGGTGTGCTCGACCTCGCAGGCACCGCCCGCCTCCCGCGTGACCTCACGCACCAGGAGGAGTCCGCGGCCGCCCGTCTGCCCGTGGTCCGCCACCAGGGCCGTCGGCCGGTAGGGGTGGTTGTCCTCAACCGAGACCCGCACCCATTCGGCGCCGACCGCGACCTCCACCGCGAGCATCGGTGAGAGCAAGGCAGCGTGGCGCACCACGTTGGTGACCAGCTCCGAGACGATGAGCAGCAGCCCCTGGATCAGCTCGTCCGATGCCGGTACGCCCTGCCGGGCCAGCAGGTCGCGCACCGCGTGCCGCGCCTGGGGGACGGAGGCGTCGACGGCGGGGGCGGTGAAGCGCCACACCCCTTCGTACGGCACCTGTGCCTCGCCCCTGGGAAGTGGGCCTGGCCCCCTCCCGTCGTTCTCCATCGTCCGGTCGCCGCCCTCGCGCTCGATTGTCACCACACATCGAGTGTTGGGAACGCACTGCTTCGGACTGTGCTACTGACCAGAAGTCAGCGATTATCGACGGGATTTGATCGGTGGCGTATGACAGCGTCAGTTGTACGACTGATCCTGTCCCCCTTGCTCACTCTTCCCGGTTTCTTCAGGTTGTACGAGGCTGACGATCCCGCGGCCCCCGATGCCGGTGGCGATCAGCCCCAGGCCGTCGAAGAGCAGCGCCAGGGAGAAGAAGCAGCCGATCACGTACTGGCTGCTGCTGGGCCATTCGGCGAGGACGAGGATGCCGAGCAGCAGGCCGAAGGCGCCCTGCACCAGCGTCCAGCCGAACTGCGGGCCGCGCACCACCAGGCTGCCGACCAGGCGGAACACTCCGCCCGTGAGGAAGAGCAGCGCCGCGAACATGGTCAGCGCCTCCGCCGCCACGTCGGGCCTGCGGATGATCACGACGCCCGCCGCGAGGTTCAGCGCCGCGACCACCACGCCCAGCCAGAAGAAGTTGCTGCCGCGCGACTGGACGGCGTGCAGCAGGCCGACGAGACCGCCGACCAGCAGGAGCCAGCCGAACAGCAGCATCGAGGTCAGCGTGGCGAGGCCGGTGTAGACGAGGCCGATGATCCCGGCGACCGCGAGGACCACGCCCAGCACCGCGAGCCAGCCGAAGCTGCGGCTCAGCCGCTTGCCCTGGGCCTGCGCCGTCGCGCTCCGCGGCCTCGTGGACGTGGGGTCCTTCCGTCTGGCCATCAGCGTCTCCGTATCGCTCGGCTCCCCTTCTTGATCGTACGTTCGAGGGGTGCGGATAGCATCCGGCGCATGGAGCCCCAGCTGCGGCACACCGTCACGGACGGCGTCGCCACCGTCGTCATCGATCATCCGGCCAAGCGCAACGCCATGACCGAGGACATGTGGCGCCAGGTGCCGCCGCTCTTCGCGCAGCTGGCCGCCGATCCGGCCGTACGCGCCGTCGTGCTCACCGGCGAGGGCGGCACCTTCTGCGCGGGCGCGGACATCTCCTCCCTGCGGGAGTCGGCGCAGACGGCGCAGGACCTGGCGGTACGGGCCGAGGAGGTGCTCGCGGCCTTCCCCAAGCCGACGCTTGCCGCCGTGCGGGGCTACTGCGTGGGCGGCGGCTGCCAGCTGGCAGGGGCGTGCGACCTGCGCTTCGCGGACGAGGCCGCCTCGTTCGGGGTCACTCCCGCCAAGCTCGGGATCGTCTACCCGGCGTCGTCCACCCGGCGCCTGGTCTCGCTGGTGGGGCCCGCCACCGCCAAGTACCTCCTTTCTCGGGCGAGTTGATCGGCGCCGAGCGGGCGCTGCGCACCGGCCTGGTGGACGAGGTGCTGCCCGCGGGCGGCCTCGGCGAGCGGGTCGCGGAGTTCGCCCGGATCCTCGCGTCGCGCTCCCAGCTGACGCAGGCGGCGGCCAAGGAGTTCGCCGCCGGGCGCGCCGACCGGGAGGCGTACTGGATGGACCAGGCGCGCGGCAGCGGCGACACCGCCGAGGGGGTCGCCGCCTTCCTGGAGCGCAGGCGGCCCCGGTTCACGTGGAGCGTTCAGGCCGACTGAGCGTCGTCGGACGGGCTTTCGAGCACCGGGCCCAGCCGTGCGAGCGGGGACGCGGCCATGAGCAGCGGGGAGAGCAGCATGCCCGCGGCCGTCACCAGGAGGCCGGTGCGCAGCCCCCACTCCTGTGCGAGGAGGCCGCCGAGCAGGGAGCCGGGCGGGGTCATGCCCATGCCGACGAAGGTGATCGTCGCGGCGGCGCGCCCCTGCATCCCGGTCGGCGTGAGGGTCTGACGCACCGCCGTCATCGTGACGTTCACCAGCTGACCGAAGGTCCCGAACACGAAGTTGACCGCGAGGAGCGCGGCCAGGGTCACCGCCGAGGAGCCGTGCAGCGCGGGCACGCACAGCAGCACGCCGTCGCCGAGTGCCGCCGCGGTCACGAGGAAAGGCGGTTGTCACTGCCCGAAGCGGCTCCCGTCACGGAACCTCGCCACGAGGTGCGCGGGCGCCTTCTCCGGGGAACCGGCGTCGTAGGGCGGCTGCGGGTCGTACTCGGTCATGAGCTGTACGGCCTGCGCGTGCTCGTCGCCCGCGATCCTGCCGGCCAGCGTGAGCCCCATGTCGATGCCCGCCGAGACACCGGCCCCGGTGACGTACTTGCCGTCGAAGACGACCCGCTCCCCCGTCGACCGCACGCCCAGCCGGTCCAGCTCGGGCAGGGCGAGCCAGTGCGAGGTGGCGCGGCGGCCCTTGAGGAGGCCGGCGGCGGCGAGCGCCAGGGAGCCGGTGCACACGGAGGTCGTCCAGGTCGTGGTGGCGTCGACGGCGCGGAGCCAGTCCAGGAGCGGTTCGTTCTCCAGCTGGTCGCTCACTCCGGGGCCGCCGGGGACGACCACGATGTCGGGGCGCCGGACCTCGGCGAAGGAGTGGTCGGCGACGAGCGCGAGGGTGCCGCTCTCGTCGCGCACCGGGCCCGCCTGGTCGGCGACGAAGACGGTCTGGGCGCCCGGCAGGCTCTTCAGCGTCTGGTACGGGCCGATCGCGTCGAGGGAGGTGAAGCGTTCGTAGAGGGCGATGGCTATCCGCATGGGTCTGTCCCTATCGGTGGTGGGTGGGCGTGAGGGGCGGGTCCGGTGGTGCGGTGGGGTCCGGGGTGGGGTGGAAGCGGCGGCGGTACTCCGCGGGTGCCGCGCCGAGTGCCTTGACGAAGGCGCGGCGCATGGCCTCCGGTGTGCCGTAGCCGCACGCGCGTGAGACCTCCTCCACCCCGTCGGAGGTGTCCTCCAGGAGCCTGCGGGCGTGTTCGACGCGCACGCGCTCGACGTATGTGCCCGGTGTCAGCCCGGTCTCGGCCCGGAAGGCGCGGGCGAAGTGGCGGGGCGAGAGGCGGGCCCGCGCGGCGAGCACGGCCACCGACAGGTCCTCGGCCGGATGTTCGGTGATCCACTGCTGGACCTCGCGCAGCGGTTCGCGCCGCGCCGTCTGGGAGGAGAGCTGGACGCTGAACTGAGCCTGGTTCCCCGGGCGGCGCAGGAAGACGACCAGGTGCCGGGCGACGGTCAGCGCCACCTCGCGGCCCAGGTCCTCCTCCACGAGCGCCAGGGCGAGGTCGATCCCGGCGGTGACCCCGGCGGACGTCGCGACATGACCGTCGCGGACGTAGATCGGGTCCGGGTCGACCTCGATGCCGGGGTGGTCCTTGGCGAGCTTGGCGCAGTACGCCCAGTGCGTCGTCACCCTGCGGCCCTCCAGGAGGCCCGCCTCCGCGAGGCGGATGGCGCCGGTGCAGACCGACACCAGGCGCCGGGCGCGGGGACCGTGGACGCGCAGCCAGCCGGTCAGCTCCGGGTCCGGGAAACGCGTGCCCATGCCGCCCGGGACGAGCAGCGTGTCCGGGGCGGGGGCGTCGGGCAGCGCGCCGTCCGGGACGAGGGTGAGACCGCTGGATGTCCGCACGGGGGCGCCGTCCATGGAGGCGGTGCGCACCGCGTATCCGCCGTCGAAGCCGTTAAGGCTGCCAAGGCTGCCAAGGCTGTCAACACAGCGTGTCGCGCCTGTGAAGACCTCCACGGGGCCCGTGACGTCGAGGCTCTGGACGCCTTCGGAGAGGACGACCAGGACGGTTCGCTGTTCCATGACCCGATTCTTGGGCGCCCCGGAGACGGCCGCAATGACGAGTACCCCACCTTTCCTGCCATCGGGCAACCGTCGCACGACGCCATACCAACCAGTAGGTACCGTGCCCTCATGACCTCTTCGACGACCTCGTCCCCGGCCGCCTCGCCCCACCCGCGCGCGGGACGCCGCTGCCACAACGTCCTCAACTCCCTGCACTCGACGCACTACTTCTCGCCGGACGTGACCCGGGAGCTGGCCGCGCTCGGGATAACGCACCCCAGCGCCGTCAACTTCGCGGTGCGCGCGGCGGCCCTGGGCGCCGTCGGCGCGGGAACCGTGACCGCCGCCTTCTACAACTACAAGCACGAGCTGGTCGCGGCGCACGTGCCCGAGGTGTGGAGCACCGCCGCGCCGAAGGACGTCCTCGCCGCGCGGCTGCGCGCCGTCGACGCGACGCTGCGCGGGCTCATCGGCGAGGACGCCGTCGCCTCCCCGGAGATGGCGGAGGCGGCCGGGCTCGCGCTGCGCGCCGCCGAGGCCTGCACCCGCACCGCGCGTCCGCTGTACTCCGCCCACGCCGACCTGCCCGTCCCCGAGGAGCCGCACCTCGCGTACTGGCACGCGGCGACGCTGCTGCGCGAGCACCGCGGCGACGGGCACCTGACCGTCCTGCTCGGTGCCGAACTCGACGGCCTCGAAGCCCTGGTGAGCCACACCGCCACCGGCAAGGGCATCACTCCGAAGTGGCTCTTCTCCACCCGCGGCTGGAACCAGGAGGAGTGGGACGCCGCCGAGGAGCGGCTGCGCGGACGGGGACTGCTCGACGCCGAGGGCGAGTTGACGGAGGCCGGTGTGGCGCTGCGCCGGGACATCGAGGCGGAGACGGACCGTCTGGACCGTGCGCCCTACGCACACCTGGGCGCGGCGGGCGTCGAGCGGCTGACGGAGCTGGGCACCGCGTTCATCGGTGCGGCGTTGCGTGCGGGGGCGTTCCCCGCCGATCTGGTCGGCAAGCGCTGAGGACACTCCGGCGGGACGCGTCGGCGTGGCACGGCGGCATGGCAGGACGTGGCGGCATGGCACGGCGGCTCCGAGGTACCCGTACGTCTCCTGGCCGCCACCCCGGCCGCGCCGGGAGACGAAAGGGGAATCCTCATGTTCCGTGCCATCGCGGACATACTGCGTCAGATCGCCGGCGCCCTCGCCACCGTCGTCACGCTGCCGTTCCGGGCGGTGGCCCGGCTGTTCGGCGGAGCGTCCAGTTCCGCGGGGCGGGGCGGGCGGGGCACCGGCCGGCGTTCCGGCCGCGTGGGCCGCGCCCGCCGGGTCTGATCACCCGCTGTCGGCGCCACCTGCCACAATTGCCCGGCAACCTCAGTGAGAAGGCGGTACCGGAACGTGGCAGCTTTGACGACGTCCACCCCCTCGTCCATTCCCTCGTCCATTCCCTCGTCCATTCCCTCGTCCATCGAAGGCAGGATCGCCGAGGAACTCGGCGTGCGGGAGCGGCAGGTGAAGGCCGCCGTCGACCTGCTCGACGGCGGCTCGACGGTGCCCTTCATCGCGCGCTACCGCAAGGAAGCGACCGAGATGCTCGACGACGCGCAGCTGCGCACGCTCGAAGAGCGCCTGCGCTATCTGCGTGAGCTGGAGGACCGGCGCGCCGCGATCCTCGACTCGGTCCGTGAGCAGGGCAAGCTCACCGAGGAGCTGGAGGCGCGGATCCGCGAGGCGGACACCAAGGCGCGCCTTGAGGACATCTACCTGCCGTTCAAGCCGAAGCGGCGCACCAAGGCGCAGATTGCCCGCGAGGCGGGGCTCGAACCGCTGGCCGACGGGCTGCTCGCCGACCCGGGCGTGGAGCCGCAGGCCGCCGCCGCGGCGTTCGTGGACGCCGACAAGGGGGTGGCGGACCCGCAGGCCGCCCTGGACGGAGCGCGCGCGATCCTCGCCGAGCGCTTCTCCGAGGACGCCGACCTCATCGGCGAGCTGCGCGAGCGCATGTGGGTCCGCGGGCGCCTCGTCGCGAAGGTCCGCGAGGGCAAGGAGGAGGCGGGCGCCAAGTTCGCCGACTACTTCGACTTCGCCGAGCCCTTCACGGAGCTGCCCTCGCACCGCGTCCTCGCCATGCTGCGCGGCGAGAAGGAGGAGGTCCTCGACCTCGTCCTGGAGCCGGAAGAGGCTGACGCCGCGCCGGGGGCGCCTTCGTCGTACGAGGGGATCGTGGCCCAGCGCTTCGGCATCGCCGACCGGGGCCGTCCCGGTGACAAGTGGCTTCAGGACACGGTGCGCTGGTCCTGGCGGACCCGCATCCTCGTGCACCTCGGCATCGACCTGCGGCTGCGGCTGCGTACGGCCGCCGAGGACGAGGCGGTGCGGGTCTTCGCGTCGAACCTGCGGGACCTGCTGCTCGCGGCGCCCGCGGGCACGCGCGCGACGCTGGGCCTCGACCCCGGTTTCCGTACGGGTGTGAAGGTCGCCGTCGTCGACGCCACGGGCAAGGTCGTCGCCACCGACACGATCCATCCGCATGTCCCGGCCAACAAGTGGGACCAGTCCCTGGCCACGCTCGCGCGGCTCGCCAAGGAGCACGCGGTCGAGCTGATCGCGATCGGCAACGGCACGGCCTCGCGGGAGACCGACAAGCTCGCCGCCGATCTCATCGCGAAGCACCCGGAGCTGAACCTCACCAAGGTGATGGTCTCCGAGGCCGGCGCCTCCGTGTACTCCGCATCGGCCTTCGCCTCGCAGGAGCTGCCGGACCTCGACGTGTCCATCCGCGGCGCGGTCTCCATCGCGCGACGCCTCCAGGACCCGCTCGCCGAGCTCGTGAAGATCGACCCGAAGTCGATCGGCGTCGGCCAGTACCAGCACGACCTGTCGGAGGTGAAGCTGTCGCGTTCGCTCGACGCCGTCGTCGAGGACTGTGTGAACGGCGTGGGCGTGGATGTGAACACCGCCTCGGCACCCCTGCTCGCCCGCGTCTCCGGCATCGGCTCCGGCCTCGCCGAGAACATCGTGGCGCACCGCGACGCCAACGGCCCGTTCAAGAGCCGCAAGGGCCTCAAGGACGTGCCCCGGCTCGGCCCCAAGGCGTACGAGCAGTGCGCCGGCTTCCTGCGCATCCGTGGCGGCGACGACCCGCTGGACGCCTCCAGCGTGCACCCGGAGGCCTATCCGGTGGTGCGCAAGATGGTGAAGTCGGCGGGTGGCGCGGTCGCCTCGCTGATCGGGAACACGGCCGCGTTGCGTTCGCTGCGGCCCGATGAATTCGTGGACGAGGTCTTCGGGCTGCCCACGGTCACGGACATCCTGAAGGAGCTGGAGAAGCCCGGGCGCGACCCGCGACCCGCGTTCAAGACGGCCACCTTCAAGGACGGCGTCGAGAAGATCTCCGACCTGGCCGCCGGGATGGTGCTCGAAGGTGTCGTCACGAACGTCGCCGCGTTCGGCGCGTTCGTGGATGTCGGCGTCCACCAGGACGGTCTGGTGCACGTCTCGGCGATGTCCAAGAACTTCGTCAAGGACCCGCGGGACGTGGTCAAGCCGGGCGACATCGTCAAGGTGAAGGTCATGGACGTCGACATCCCGCGCAAGCGGATCTCGCTGACGCTGCGGCTCGACGACGAGGCGAGTCCCTCGGGTTCCTCGGGTTCCTCAAGTTCCTCGGGTGACGCCGGTGGGGAGCAGGCGAAGCGGGGCGGGCGTCCGCCTCAGCAGCGGCGGCAGGGGCAGGGTGGTCAGGGGCAGCGCGGCGGCCAGGGGCAGCGCGGCGGCCAGGGCCAGCGCGGGCAGAAGCCGCAGCGGCAGGGCCCGCCGCCCGCCAACGACGCGATGGCCGAGGCGCTGCGGCGGGCCGGTCTGGTCGATCCGAAGCGGCGCTGAGCCTTTGGAGGGGCGCTGAGCTTTGGGCGGGCGCTGAGCCTTGGAGGGGCGGAGGTCAGAGTGACAGTTCTGTCACTTTGCCCTCCGTCACCTCCAGGCGGCGCGTCACGCTCACCGCGTCCAGCATCCGGCGGTCGTGCGTGACCAGCAGCAGCGTGCCCTCGTAGGCCTCCAGGGCCGACTCCAGCTGCTCGATCGCGGGCAGGTCGAGGTGGTTCGTCGGCTCGTCCAGGACCAGGAGGTTGACGCCTCTGCCCTGGAGGAGGGCGAGGGCGGCGCGGGTGCGTTCGCCGGGTGAGAGCGTCGCCGCCGGGCGCAGGACGTGGTCCGCCTTCAGGCCGAACTTGGCCAGGAGCGTGCGGACTTCCGCCGGTTCGGTGTCCGGCACGGCCGCGCAGAACGCGTCGAGCAGGGCCTCCTCGCCGTGGAACAGCGCACGGGCCTGGTCCACTTCGCCGATGAGTACGCCGGAGCCGAGGGCCACGTGACCAACGTCCACCGGGACGCGGCCCAGGAGGGCGCCGAGCAGCGTCGACTTGCCCGAACCGTTCGCGCCGGTGATCGCCACGCGGTCCGCCCAGTCGATCTGGAGCGTGACGGGGCCCAGGGTGAAGGTCCCCCGGCGCACCTTCGCGTCGCGCAGGCTTGCGACGACCGCGCCCGAGCGGGGCGCCGACGCGATCTCCATGCGGAGGTCCCATTCCTTGCGGGGTTCCTCGACGACGTCCAGGCGTTCGATCATGCGCTGTGTCTGGCGGGCCTTGGCGGCCTGCTTCTCGCTGGCGTCGCCGCGGAAGTTCCGGCCGATCTTGTCGTTGTCGCCGCCGCCCGCCTTCGCCGCCTTGCGGCGGGCGTTCTTGACGCCCTTGTCCGCCCAAGAGCGCTGCATCTGGGCGCGGCCCTGGAGCGCCGCCTTCTTGTCGGCGTACTCCTCGTACTCGTCGCGGGCGTGCCTGCGGGCCACGTCCCGCTCCTCCAGGTACGCGTCGTAGCCGCCGCCGTAGAGGTTGATCTGCTGCTGGGCCAGGTCGAGTTCGAGGACCTTGGTGACCGTGCGGCTGAGGAACTCGCGGTCGTGGCTGACGACGACCGTGCCGGCGCGCAGGCCCCGGACGAAGCCCTCCAGGCGGTCCAGGCCCGCGAGGTCGAGGTCGTTGGTCGGCTCGTCCAGCAGGAACACGTCGTAGCGGGAGAGGAGGAGGGAGGCGAGGCCGGCGCGGGCCGCCTGGCCACCGGACAGGGACGTCATCTCCTGGTCCAGGCCGACGGTGAGGCCGAGGGACGCGGTGACCTCTTCGGCGCGCTCGTCGAGGTCCGCGCCGCCGAGGGCCAGCCAGCGCTCCAGGCTGTCCGCGTAGGCGTCGTCCGCGCCCGGGGCGCCGTCCACCAGGGCCTGGGTGGCCTCGTCCATGATCCGCTGGGCTTCGGCGACGCCGGTGCGGCGGGACAGGAACGCGCGGATCGTCTCGCCGGGGCGGCGGTCCGGCTCCTGGGGCAGGTGGCCGACGGAGGCGGACGAGGGCGACAGCCTCAGCTCTCCCGCTTCCGGGGTGTCCAGGCCGGCGAGCAGCCGCAGGAGGGTGGACTTGCCAGCGCCGTTGGCGCCGACCAGGCCGATGACGTCGCCGGGGGCGACGACCAGCTCCAGGCCGGAGAAGAGGGTGCGGTCGCCGTGGGCGGCGGTGAGGTCTTTGGCGACGAGGGTTGCGGTCATAGGGGGGTGATTCTACGGGCGGGGGTTGCGGGCTGCGTCTGCGGCTTGGCGTGGGCCTTGGGGGGGCTCGGATGCCTTGGGGCGTCTTGGGGGCGGGGACGCGGGGGTATGTCCGTGCTCGCTATCTTGGCGCGGGGCTTTTGCTGCTTCGGCGCCCGGGTGACCACCACTGTGCTCCGCGCGCACATACCCCCGCGTCCCCTCCGGCGCGCTCACGGCTGCGGGTGCGACCCGGGGTGCGCCTGGGGGTGCCTCGGGGCGGGGACGCGGGGGCATGTCCGTGCTCGCTATCTTGGCGCGGGGCTTTTGCTGCTTCGGCGCCCGGGTGACCACCACTGTGCTCCGCGCGCACATACCCCCGCGTCCCCTCCGGCGCGCTCACGGCTGCGGGTGCGACCCGGGGTGCGCCTGGGGGTGCCTCGGGGCGGGGACGCGGGGGTACGCGTTCCCTTGAGTGCGGGCTTGGGGCTATCCGGTGGGGGTTACCAGGACGCTGGTCGCCGTGCGGGCCACCACATAGGAGGTGCCCTTCGTCGCCTTTGGTGTCAGGGGGACCCTGTGCTCCCCTGGCTCCAGGACCTCGTCGAAGACCTCGTGCACGTGGGTGCGGGACAAGCGGTCCATGCGGTACGCGGTCAGCTGGACCCGGCACGTCGAGGTGACTTCGAGCCGCGCCGCCTCTCGGCACGCCGCCAGGGCGGTGAGGCGGCGCTGCTCCTGAGGGCTGCGGTCGAGGGCGTGTTCGATCTGGGCGACCAGGAGCGGCACGATCGGGGCGAGGCCGTCGACGTACGCCACCTCCACTTCCGCCTGGTCGAACGCCGCGCGTACGGACTGCCGGGTCGTGTCGGGGACCGCGCGGCCGAACGCGACGGCGCCGTAGGTGCGCAGCTCCTCGGGTGGGACGCCCGCCGCGTCCGCCGCGATCTCCGCGCCGATGCCGATCGTGCGCAGGGCCGCCGCCAGCCTGGCGAGGAGCGCGACGCGGGCGCCGATCAGCAGGACCCGGCGGCGCGGCTGCGGTTCGTCCGCGAGCAACTGGCCGAGCGCTTCGCGGTATTCGACGCCGCGGAAGCGGAAGGGCCCTATGCCGTGGTAGCCGTTGAGCTCCAGGTCGGCGGGTTCCGCGGTCTGCCAGGCGAAGTCGCGCCAGATGAAGTCGTCGCTGTCCGGGGCCATTTCGATGACCGCGGTGACCGCGCCGCACGCCAGGTCCTCGCATTCGGGGCAGCCATAGATGACGTAACGGCCCTCGCGCAGCGGCGCCCCGGCTTCGAGAAGGAGGCGGCGTACGTGTGCCGTGAAGATGGCGGGCGGGATGTCGGCGGCCAGAGGCGACACCGCGTCGAGGTCGGAGAGCTGGAAGAGCAGGGGACGCCCGTTCACGATGAAGTCGACGAACTCCCGGTGCACTTGGACGTCACCGTTGGCGAGAACTCCACCGGCTCGCATGGCCGGTGCCAGACCGAAGGTCGCGTACTCGGCAGACATGTGGTGAGTATCCCCACCCGGAGGGCGATGTGAGCACGGCATGACATATTCGGTTCGTGCCGGGGCGGCCCGTGTCGTGCGCGCCGCCCCCGGAGCCCGTCAGGTGGTCTTGACCGGGTCGTTGTCCGGCGCCAGGCCGTCGCCCTCGTCGTCCTGGGCGGGGCCGATGCGGATCTCGAAGTCGCCGTCGTACTGCGCGTGGCCCGCGATCACGGCCTTCTCGACGGCTTCCGTGCCGTGCTCGCCGCGCACGATCAGTGGGTCGTGGCGCAGGTCCCGCATGAGGGACACGCACATCCCGAGCATGACGAGTGTGAAGGGCGCGGCGGCGAGGATCGTGAGGTTGCGCAGGCCGGTCAGCGCGTCGTCCGAGCCGTCACCGATCAGCAGCATGATCGCCGCCACGGCGCCGGTCACCATGCCCCAGAAGATCACCACGAACCGGCCCGGTTCGAGTGCGCCCTTCTGGGAGAGCGTGCCCATGACGATCGACGCGGCGTCCGCGCCGGACACGAAGAAGATGCCCACGAGGATCATCACGAGGAGGCTGGTGACGGTGGCGATCGGATACTCGTGGAGCAGGCCGAAGAGCTGCGCCTCCGGGGTCGTCTGGTCCTTGAGGCCGCCGCGGTCCGCGACCGTCATGGCGCTGCCGCCGAAGACCGCGAACCAGATGAGGCTGACCGTGCTCGGCACCAGGATGACGCCGCCGACGAACTGACGGATCGTACGACCGCGGCTGATCCGCGCGATGAACATGCCGACGAAGGGCGTCCAGGAGATCCACCAGGCCCAGTAGAAGACCGTCCAGCCGCTCAGCCACTCCGCGACGCCCTTGCCGCTGGAGGCCTCGGTGCGGCCGATCAGCTGGGGCAGGTCGTCGAGGTAGGCACCGATCGATGTCGGCAGCATGTCCAGCATGATGACGGTCGGGCCCGCGATGAACACGAACACGACGAGCAGCAGCGCGAGCACCATGTTGATGTTGGACAGCCACTGGATGCCCTTCTCCACACCGGAGACGGCGGACGCCACGAAGGCCAGGGTCAGCACGGCGATGATCACGACGAGCAGGCCGGTACCCGCGTTCTCCATCCAGTCGAGCACCTCGATGCCGCTGCCGATCTGCAGGGCGCCGAGACCGAGAGAGGCGGCCGAGCCGAAGAGCGTGGCGAAGATGGCCAGGATGTCGATGACCCGGCCCCAGGTGCCGTGGGCGTGCTTCTTGCCGATGAGCGGTTCGAAGACGGCGCTGATGGTCTGGCGCCGGTTGCGCCGGAAGGTGCTGTACGCGATGGCGAGCCCGACGACCGCGTAGATCGCCCAGGGGTGGAGCGTCCAGTGGAAGAGGGTGGTGGCCATCGACGTCTCCATCGCCGCGGCCGAGTCCGCCGGGTCGGTGCCCGGCGGTGGCGCGGTGAAGTGGGCCAGGGGCTCGCTCACTCCGTAGAACATCAGGCCGATGCCCATACCGGCGCTGAACATCATGGCGACCCAGGAGACGGTGCGGAACTCCGGTTCCTCCCCCTCCTTTCCGAGGGTGATCTTCCCGTACCGGCTGACGGCCAGCCAGAGCGCGAAGACGACGAAGCCGGACGCGGTCAGCATGAAGAACCAACCGCCGTTGTGCATCAGGCCGTTGAGCATGTCCGTGGAGATATCTTTGAGCGAGTCCGTCGCCACCGCGCCCCAGATGACGAAGGCCAGGGTGAGGCCGGCGGTGACGCCGAACACCACTCGGTCCGTGCTCGGGGACCGGCCGCCGGGGGCGGGCGCCATGATTTCCTGGGCCCCTCCCCCGTCGTCCGCTTGTCGCTGATCCTGCGTCACAAGTGACACCTTTCAAGGGGTCGATCGATTACGTCGAGACTTTGTTCCCGTTACCCCCTACCACATGTGACGCACATCTCTCCCCTTCAACAGCTCATGTCGGGCCGAGCTGTGACCATGTGATACGGCGCACGTTCGTCGAGCAGGAGCGGCACGAGGGCCCGCGCGGACTGCCGCAGCGGGACGTAGGCGCCGGACTTCTGGCGCTTCACCGTGACGCCGTGCAGGGCCAGTTCGTCCTTGATGTCGGCGTACTGGGCGGTGTCCAGGCGGTAGCCGCAGGGCGGGTTCTGGATGACCTCGGCCGGTTCGGCGGGGTCGTTGTCGGCGCCGCCGAGGTAGACCGGGCCGCGGTCGCGGTGGCCCTCGGCGCGGGCCGCGTCGGTGGCGCGCTCCAGGCGCATCCGCCGCTGGTCCGAGTAGGTGAAGAGGCCGCTCAGCGCGGAGGCTTGGGACTGCACGCGGCGGCGGTTGTTGAGGGCCTCGTCCTTCTTCTCGGCCTCGGTGACCGGGTCGACGCGGCTCTCGGTGAGCAGGCCCGCCGCGTGCTTGATGCCGGAGACGTTGCGCAGGATGCGCTCCTGGCCGTCACCCGCGGTCTGCTTGACGGGCTCGCCGGTGACGGGGTCGGTCCAGATGCCGTAGGTGCCCGTCGTGTACCCGTCGGCCTCCGCGGCCGGACGTACGTACGCCTTCGACAGGGTCTGCGCTTCCTTGTGCACCGCCTCGTCGGTGTTGAGGTTGCGCGGCCAGAGGTCGAAGAGGTCCTTGTCGTAGTACTTGGGGGTGGAGCCGTACTCATGCAGGTCGTAGATGACGTCGGGCTCGCGGTCGCGGATCACGGCGGCCAGGGCGCGGCCCTCCGCGGTCTTCAGGGCGATGTGGTCGCGGTTGATGTCGACGCCGTCGGAGTTGCCGCGGGTGTCGGCGGCGCGGCCGTCCGGGTTGGCGGTGGGGACGACGAGGAGCGTGGTGCGCTCCAGGAAGCGCCGGGTCTTCTTGTCCTTCGCGTACGCCAGGTCGCGGACCGTCGACAGGCAGGCCTCGCGGCCCGAGGGTTCGTCGCCGTGCTGGCTGCATATCAGCAACACGGTGCTGCGGGTGGGGCGTTCGGCTATGCGGACCAGTTGCAGGGGGCGGTTCTGCTTGGTGGTGCCGACGCGGGAGACGGAGATCCGGTCGCTCGCCTTGTCGACGGTGGCCAGGAGCCGCTGCTCCTCCGGCCGGCTGGTCCAGCGGGCGCCGTCGCTCTCCTCGAAGCCCGTACGGGGCGGGGTCGGCGTCGCCTGGGCGGGCGCCGTCAGGAGCGGCGCGGTGAGCACGGCGGTGGCGCAGGCCAGCGCCAGGGTGCGGATGCGCGGTGTCATGAAGTGCTGCCTCCGGGTACGGGGTTGCGCGGACGCGGCGGGGCCACGCCGTCGAGACGGGAGTCGCGGGGGGTGACGGACGCGGAGGTGGTGAACGCCTTCGCGCCGCCGACCAGGGCACCTTCGCCCAAGTCCGGGCCAGATCGATGGTGAGGGTCGGCGTGTCGGCGGGCGGTTCGATGAGGTTCTTGTCGGTGCCCGCGACGATCAGGGCGAGGCGGTGGCCCTTGGGTACGACGTGGTCGCTCGCGGCGAGGTCGAGGGTGATGGTGTGGGGCTTGCCCGGGGTGAGCGGCCGGCCGCGGTCCGCGTCGGCCCAGTTGCCGAGGTCGGCCCAGCCACGGCTGAAGACCGTGTGCTCGACGGTGGTGGCCTTCGCCTCCGTCTCCTTGAAGCAGGCGCTGTCGCCGGCGGTGCTCGCTCCCCAGCAGGTGCGTCCGGGGAGCGTGGTGATGCCCTCGTCGTCGTGGGCGTAGTCGCGGATGGTGGCGGGGCCGAGGTCGACGAGGACCGCGGAGAGGTGGGCGGTGCGGGTGGTGGGGGTCGCGGTGACCGTGACCTTCGAGGAGCCGGACAGGCGCAGGTCGCGGGCGAGCGGCTTGCTGATGAACCCGGCCTTGGCGGGCGTGGATGTATGGACGCGCTCGGCCCAGTCGGTCTCGCTCAGCCTCGGGTCGTCGGTGAAGGTCTCGGTGCCCTTGCCGGGGCGCGGGCCGAGTGTGCCGACGCCCGGTGACGTGCCCTTTGCGGGGCGGAGCTCGACGGTGTCCGTGCCGCGCGGGGGCCAGACGCGGTCGGTGGTCCAGCGGTCGGGGGCGCGCTCGATGTCGGCCATCGGTTCGCGGTCGACGCCGTTGTCGATGCCGAGGAGTTCGTGGTCGAACCAGCGGTGCAGGGTGCGCACCCACTGCGCGCGGCGGAAGTCGAAGGGGTCGACGTGGCCGGCCTGGCTGAGCCAGAGCTTGCGGTCGACGCCGTGCTCGGCGAGGGCGTCCCACCACTGGCCGAAGTGCTTGGTGCGGACGTTCAGGTCCTGCATGCCGTGGACGGCGAAGACGCTGGCCCGCACCTTGCCGGCGTCGGGGACGTGGTCGCGCTCGCTCCACAGGCGGGTCCAGTCGCCGCTGCGGGGCGCGCCGTCGATCAGGCGCTGCTTGACGGCGCCGCAGCGGGCGCGGGCCTCGGGGCTCTCCACGGCCCGTGCGAGGCCGTCGGGGCCGCTGCCGAAGAGCGGGGCGCCCTTGGCGAAGTAGTAGTCGTACCAGGAGGAGATGGCGCCGATCGGCACGATCGTCTTCAGGCCCTTGACGCCGGTGGCGGCCACGCCGTTCGCGACGGTGCCATCGTAGCTCTTGCCGATCATCCCGGTGCGGCCGTTGCTCCAGGACGCCCGCGTGCGTTCGTCGCCGGTGCGGCTGGTGTAGCCGCGGGCGCGGCCGTTCAGCCAGTCGACCACGGCCTTGGCCGACTGGACGTCGGAGCGGCCGCCGACATCGACGCAGCCGTCGGAGCGGTTGGTTCCGGCGAGGTCGACGGCGACGTAGCCATAGCCGCGCGGGACGAAGTAGTTGTCGTAGTAGAGCGGGAAGTGGACCGGGTCGCCGTTCTCGTCGTACGTCTTCTTCTGTTTCTCGTTGCCCCGCCCGCAGCACGCGTAGTACGGGCTGGCATCCATGATCACCGGGATGCGGCGGCCCGTGCGGTCCGGTTCGCGGGGTCTGATGATGTCGACGGCGACGCGGTCGGTCCTGCCGTCCGCGTCGCCGTCGATCCTGGTGTCGACCCATACGGACTCGCGTAGGGCGTCCTCGTACGAGTACACGGGTCTGCTCTCGCCCGCGGGGCGGGGCACCTGGCCCGGCGCCCCCGACGCCTGCGCGGCGCCCGGGGACATGAGGGTGGCCAGGAGGGCGGCCAGGGCCGCCGTCAGCAGCGATCTCCAGAGGAGGCGGGTGCGTCGCGCACGTATCGGCATGGCGCGGAAGGTACACCGGTGAACTGCCGCGCGACAGAGGGCCGCACGGACCGCGACAGGCACAGGGGGCGTCACGGTACATGTCGGCCGAATGGCGATCGTGTGACGTCCTGGGCCATGGACATGACGTGTGCGGGAGGGGCTGAATAGGGTCGTCGATCAGAAGAAACGATTCTGTGCCCCTACGACTTGGAGCTTGACGTGCACCGCAGACTCATCGCCCCGGGCGCGCTCGCGGCCTCCCTCGCGCTGCTGGCGATCCCGGCATCGGCCGCGGACTTCTCCCCCGGGGCGCCGGGCATCGGCGATCCCTACTACCCGGCCAGCGGCAACGGCGGTTACGACGTCTCACACTATGACCTGAGGCTGAAGTACCAGCCCGTGACCGACCTCCTCGAAGGCACGGCGACCATCAACGCCCGCGCCACGCAGAACCTTTCGCGGTTCAACCTCGACTTCGGGCTCAAGGTCTCCGAGGTGCGGGTCAACGGCAAGAAGGCGCAGTTCGACAAGACCGGTGACCAGGAACTGGAGATCACGCCGAAGGCGGGGCTCACCAAGGGCACACCGGTCACTGTGGTGGTCCGGTACGCGGGTAAACCGTCCGAGCTGAAGATCGGCGGCTATACGGCCTGGCACCGCACGCCGGACGGCGGTGTCGCGGCGCAGGAGCCGGAGGCCGCCGCGTGGTGGTTCCCCTCCAACGACCATCCGCTGGACAAAGCGACGTACGACGTGTCGGTCTCGGTGCCCGACGGCACCCAGGCGATCTCCAACGGCGTTCTGCAGTCGCAGAGTTCCCGCCTCGGCTGGACCCGCTTCAACTGGCGCTCCAACAAGCCGCAGGCGAGCTATCTCGCCACGCTCGCGGTCGGCAAGTTCGACATCACGACCGACAAGACGGAGAGCGGCCTGCCGGTCCTCAACGCCTACAGCAAGGACCTCGGCGACAACGCGGGCGCGGCGCGGGCCAGCATCGAGCGGACGACCGAGGTCGCGGAGTGGCTGGAGACGGTCTTCGGCAAGTACCCCTTCAACGCGCTCGGCGGATACGTCCCGAACGTGAAGAGCAGCTACGCCCTGGAGACCCAGACGCGGCCCTTCTACAGCCCGGCCGCGTTCGCGAACGGCTCCAACGCCTCCATCGTCGTCCATGAGCTGGCCCACCAGTGGTACGGCGACAGCGTCTCCGTACACGGCTGGAAGGACATCTGGGTCAACGAGGGCTTCGCCCGCTACAGCCAGTGGCTGTGGTCGGAGAAGGAGGGCGAGGGGACGGCGCAGGAGCTCGCGGACTACGTGTACGCGCAGCGGTCCGCGGACGACCCGTTCTGGACGGTGAAGCCGGGCGATCCGGGGCCGGACAAGCAGTTCCACATCGCGGTGTACGACCGGGGCGCGCTCGCCCTCCAGGCGTTGCGCAACGAGATCGGCGACGAGGCGTTCTTCGCCATCCTCAAGGGCTGGCCGCAGCAGTTCGCGTACGGCAACGCCAAGGTGGGCGACTTCGTCAAGTACGCCGAGAAGATCTCGGGCAAGCCGCTCGCCGCGCTCTTCGACACCTGGCTGTACGAGCCGTCGCGGCCGGACGCGCCGACCGCGCGGGACGCCGGGTTCGCCAGGTCGGCCGCGGCGCCGGCCAAGCCGAAGTCGTGGAAGCAGATCGCGGAGACGAACGATGTGCACGATCGCGGTGGCGAGCACGGTGGCGAGCACGGCCGCGGGCACAAGCACTGATCGCGGTCTGACGTGCTGATGCGCTGACGTTGTGAGGTGCCGTGCCGTCCGGGGCTCAATGCCGGGCGGCGCGGTGCCGTGCGCGGGCCCGCCGCGCGAGCGGCAGATACCGCAGCCGCTCCGGCAGCAGCGGCACCAATATGCGGGCCGCGAGGCCGAAGCGGCGCAGGGCACGCTCCTGGCGGGGCGTCCAGGGCAGGCCGAGCACCTGCCGCGCGTCCGGGGGCATGAACCCGATCGTGATGAAGCGGCGGAAGCGGGCCAGCGGGGGCAGCAGGAGCGGCCACAAGGCCCTGAGCAGGGCGCGTATGAGGCGCGGGCCTCGGTCCGGCGGCGGCACGGGGGCGTCGGTGGCGTCGGTGACGGTCAGTACGCGGGCCACCGCCGTCAGTTCGAGTTCGTCGGCCAGGACCTTGCGGTAGTACGGCCAGAACTCCTCCGGCGTCTGGGGCATGTCCCGGTCGTGTATGCCGAGTATCCGCCCGACCTGGAGCCACTCCGCGTACAGCTGCCGTTCCTGCGCCTCGGTGAAGGGGCGGCCGAGATAGCGCTGGGCGTGCCGGTAGACGGGGAACCCGGTCGCGTGGACCCAGGCGTAGGGAGCGGGCATCAGCGCGTGATAGCGGCGGCCGCGGGTGTCCGTGCCCTGGATGGTGCGGTGCAGCACACGGAGCCTGCGGCCCTCCGCGGCCGCCTCGTCACCGCCGTACACCCACAGCAGGGCCGAACGCAGCGAGCGCTCGCCCCGGCCCCACGGGTCGGTCCGGAACACCGAGTACGCGTCGACGCCCGCGCCGACCGCGGGGTGCGCGACCTGCATGACCAGCGCGGAGGGCAGCATCAGGAGCGCGCGGATGTCACCCGCGATGGTCCAGAGAATGCCGCCGGGTGGGGGTGGGGCGGGGTCGCGGTTGCGTTGATCGTGGCGGGCGGGGGCGGGGGTGGGGGCGGGGCGGTGAGGGTGAGAGTGAGGCTGAGGGGGGCGGGTGCGCGCGTCGCTGCCGTCGGGGTGGGTGCGGGCGGCGGGGTCGTCGGGGTGGGTGCGGGCGGCGGAGTCGTCGGGGTGGGTGCGGGCGCCAGGGTCGTCGGGGTGGGTGCGGGCGCCGCGCTCGTCGCGGTGGGTGCGGGTGCCGGGATCGTCACGGCCGCCGGGCTCGACACGGTGGTTGCGGGCGTCACGGCCGTCGCGGGCATTGTTGCCGTCACGGCCCTCGCAGGCATTGTTGGCGTCACGGCCCTCGCAGGCATTGTTGCCGTCACGGCCCTCGCAGGCGCTGTTGGCGTCACGGCCGTCCCGATCACCGCGGCCAACAAGGTCACCGCGGCTGTCCTCGCCACCACGGCCGCCGGGCTCGACACGGTGCTCGCGGGCGTCACGGCCGTCGCGGGCATTGTTGCCGTCACGGCCCTCGCAGGCATTGTTGGCGTCACGGCCCTCGCAGGCGTTGTTGGCGTCACGGCCCTCGCAGGCGTTGTTGGCGTCACGGCCGTCGCGATCACCGCGGCCAACAAGGTCACCGCGGCTGTCCTCGCCACCGCGGCCGCCGCGGTCGTCGTCGGGGTTCATGCGACGCGCTCCTTGGCCGTGCGGGGCCGGGCTCGGTCGTCGAAGCGGCTTTGGGCTGCGGGGCCGTGCCCGGGTGGTACGTGTTCCAGTATGCGACGGGCCGTGGCCTGGCTGTCCGTGGTGGAGGAGGGCGGTGGCCGGGCAGGGCCGCCGCTCGTCCGTGCCGCAGCCGATGCGGGGCAGGTGCACGGAGGCGCCCAGTTCGACGGCCCTGTCGGCGAGGGCGACCAGGCGCGGTGTCGATCGCCTCGGGCCGGACGGGGACACCCTTGCTCCCCGTCCGTATGCCCCGCTGCCCCACGATGTCGGCGCCCCACAGGCCGCGGCCCACGTCGACGAGCTGGACGGGGCGAGACCGCAGTCGTTCCGGGCGCTTCGCCGGCTCGGGCCGGCGGCGTGACGGCGCGCGACCGCGAAATCCTCGCCCGCCCGCCGAGGTCGTCGCAGACAGGGGCGATCACCTCGACGCCCTTGCCCAACGGCGCGGTGGCGTCACCCCGGACATACGTGATCTCCGACATGACGCCACCGTAAGGGCTGCCACTGACAGCGGCCGTCGCACGGCCGCCGCCACCGTTCTACCGGTCCTGCTTCTCCTGCGGCTCGGTGAGGCCCTGCGCCTCACGGTCGACCCGCTTCCTGACGCCGAACCAGCCCACGGCCAGGGCCGCGCCCACGATCGGGATCAGGAACAGCGTCTTGCGGCCCACCTCGGCGTCCTTCCACATCAGGCAGAGGACGGCAAGCAGGAAGGCGATCGTCACGTACTCGGTGACCCCGCTGCCGGGCAGGCGGAACTTCGGCCGGGTGATCACGCCTTCCTTCGCGCGACGCACGAAGGCCAGATGACACACCATGATCATGATCCAGGTGCCGATAATGCCGAGCGAGGCCACGTTCAGGACGATCTCGAAGGCCTGGTTCGGGACGATCCGGTTCAGGCCGACGCCCAGGACGCCGACGGAGGCGGTGAGCAGGATGCCGCCGTAGGGCACCTGGTTGCGGTTCATCTTCGCCGTGAACTTGGGGGCGGAGCCCGCCATCGCCATCGAGCGCAGGATGCGGCCGGTGGAGTACAGGCCGGAGTTCAGCGAGGACATGGCCGCGGTGAGGACCACGAAGTTCATCACGTCACCGGCGGCCGGAACACCGATCTTGGACAGCACCGTCACGAAGGGGCTCTGGTCCGCCGAGTACACGGAGCCCGGCAGCAGCAGCGCGAGGAGGACGACGGAGCCGACGTAGAAGAGGCCCACGCGCCACATGATCGAGTTCACCGCGCGCGGGACGATCTTCTGCGGGTCCTTGGTCTCGCCCGCCGCGACGCCGACCAGCTCCAGGGAGGCGTACGCGAAGACGACGCCCTGCATCACGATCACGACCGGCATCATGCCGTTCGGCAGGAAGCCGCCGTGGTCGGTGATCATGCTCAGACCGGGCTTGCCGCCGCCGACCTCGTGCTGGCTGGCCAGCAGAAAGACGCCGATGATCATGAAGGCGGTCAGCGCGGCGACCTTGATGATCGCGAACCAGAACTCCATCTCGCCGAAGTACTTCACCGAGATGAGGTTCACGGAGAGCACCACCGCGAGGGCGATCAGCGCGAGCACCCACTGGGGGATGTCGGTGAAGAAGCTCCAGTAGTGCGTGTACAGGGCGATCGCCGTGATGTCGGCGATGCACGTGGTCGACCAGTTGAGGAAGTACATCCAACCGGCGAAGTACGCGCCCTTCTCGCCGAGGAACTCACGCGCGTAGCTGACGAACGAGCCGGACGACGGACGGTAGAGCACCATCTCGCCGAGGGCGCGGACGACGAAGAACGCGAAGATGCCGCACACGAGGTACGCGAGGGCGAGCGCGGGGCCCGCCGAGTGGAGGCGGCCGCCCGCCCCGAGAAAGAGCCCAGTGCCGATCGCGCCACCAATGGCGATCATGTTGACGTGACGGGCCTTGAGGTCCTTGCTGTAACCGGCGTCGCCCGCGTCCGCGGGGGCCTGGGACGCATCTGTGCGGGATGCGTCCAGGGCGGCCGAATCTACGGCTTCCTTGCTCACGTGGGGGATCTACTCTCTGGTGCCCGGAAGAGCTCCGGGGTCCGGATGGTGCTCCGGCCCACGACACCCCTGACGCGCGCGGACCGACGGGACACCTTCCCTCAGAGATCGGCGTCCACGCGGTGGCGCACGTCACATAGCGGCACTTCTCACATGCTGGTCAGGGGGTGTACAGGGCGTCGATGACCTGCTGGTACTTGGCGCGGACCACCCGGCGGCGCAGCTTCAGGGACGGGGTCAGCTCGCCGGTCCCGGGGCCCCATTCCTCCGCGAGGAGACGGTGGCGCTTGATCTGCTCGGTGCGGTTGAGGCGTGCGTTGGCGGCGGCCACGGCGCGGTCGATCTCCTCCCGTACCGCCGGGTGGGAGACGAGGTCGGCGAGGTCGCCCTCGACGCCTCGCGCCGCGGCCCACCCGGGGGCCAGCTCCGGGTCCAGGACGAGGAGCGCCACCAGGTAGGAGCGGCCGTCGCCGTGCACGAAGGCCTGGCCGATCAGTGGGTGCTCCTTGAGCGTGTTCTCCACGAGGGCGGGCGAGACGTTCTTGCCGGTGGAGGTGACGATCATTTCCTTCTTGCGGTCGGTGAGCCAGAGGAAGCCGTCCTCGTCGACGCGTCCTATGTCGCCGGTGGCGAACCAGCCGTCCACGTCGCAGGCGCTGTCGACGCCGCCGTCGGGCCGCAGATAACCGTCGCAGACCGTGGCGCCGCGGACCAGGATCTCGCCGTCGTCGGCGGTGCGGATCTCCAGGCCGTCGAGCGGGCGGCCCACCGAGCCCAGGCGGAACGCGTCGGGGGCGTTGGTCGTGACCACTCCGGACGTCTCGGTCAGCCCCCACGCGTCCATGATCACCAGGCCGAAGCCGGCCCAGAAGCGGGCGACGTCCAGCGGCATCGGCGCCGAGGCGCTCGCGGTCCACACCAGGCGGTCGAAGCCGGCGAGCGCGAGCAGCGGATCGAGCACCTGCTCCTTGACCTGCCGGTACGCGGCCGCCAGCTCGGCGGACGGCGCCTCGCCGCGCTCCCGGCAGGCGACGTAGGCGCGTGCCGTGTCGTTCGCCGCCTCGACGGCGCGCCGCCGCTCCTCGGGCAGCCCGGCGAGCGCCGCCCGTACGGACGCGGCGAGCTTCTCCCACACGCGCGGGACACCGAAGAACTGGAAGGGATGCAGCTCGCGCGCGGTGGCGGCGACCTGGGCGGGGTCGGCGCACAGGTAGACGTGTCCGGCGCGCAGCACCGGCAGGTAGATGCCGAGCAGCCGCTCGGCGATGTGCGCGAACGGCAGGTAGCAGATGTGGCCGACGTGCTCGGGGAAGTCGACGACGGCGTCCAGGGCGACGCCGCCCACGAGCACGTTGCGGTGGGTGAGGCGTACGCCTTTGGGGTCGCCGGTGGTACCGGAGGTGTAGACGACGGTGAGCGCGTCGCTCGGCCGGATCTCGCGCCACGCCTTCTCGAAGGCGTCGGGGTCGAAGAGGCGGGCGCCCGTGGCGTGCAGCGAGCCGTACGTGCGGTGCTCCCCCGCCTCGGCGGCCTCCACCACGACCAGGCGTTCCAGCGGGGCCGTGGCGTCCGTGAGCAGCGGCTCCCAGCGCGGGAGCTCCCGGGCGCCCTCGACGATCGCGAGGCGCGCCCTGCTGTGCCGGACGATGTGCGCGATCTGCTCGGGCGCGGAGGTGCCGTACACGGTGACGGGGACGGCGCCGAGGTGGGTCAGGGCGAGGTCGCTCAGCCAGTGCTCGGGGCGGTTGCCCATCATCATCAGGACGTGCTCGCCGCGCTCGACACCGAGCGCCGCGTACCCGGCGGCGAGGACGGCGACCTTGCGCCGCGCCTCGCGCCAGGTCAGCGTCGACCACACCTCGCCCGAGCGCCAGGAGAGCGCCGGAAGGTCTCCGTGGTCCTCGGCGTTGCGGAGCAGCAGGGCGGGGAGCGTGAGGTCGGCGGGGTCTGCGTGAAGTCGCGGGATCGTGGTCATGACCGCCTCCTGGTGCCATCGGCTGGGCGTGAGCGAACGCGTGACTGTGGCTTCGGTTGGCGCGCGACGGAGCATGTGAACGGAGCAGGTGACTGGCCCGGAGGGTTTCACAACAGTGGTGTGCCAGCAATACTGTTGGACCGGATTGCCGCACAGCCGGCGAGCGGTCCGCCGGAGCCGGCCGGGGAGGGAGGGCGCTGCGATGACGACGGACACCGAAAGCGTGTCGACGGACGCCGACGCGGCGCGGCGCGGCGCCGAGGAGCCGACGCTCACGGTCGACGAGCTGGCCGCGCGCGCGGGCGTGACGGTCCGCACGATCCGCTTCTACAGCACCAAGGGCCTGCTGCCGCCGCCGGTGATCGGGCCGCGCCGCGTCGGGCACTACGGCCAGGACCACCTGTCCCGGCTCGCGCTCATCGAGGAGTTGCAGCACCAGGGCATGACGCTCGCCGCGATAGAGCGCTACCTGGAGCAGCTGCCGCCCGACCTGAGCGCGCACGACCTGGCCATCCACCGTGCGCTGGTGGCCTCCTGGGCGCCCGACTCCGCCGAGGACGTGCCGCGCGCCGAGTTGGAGCGCAGGGCCGGGCGCGCCTTGGGCGAGGAGGACTTGGACCGGCTCGCGGCGATGAGCGTGCTCGCCCGGACGGAGACCCCGGGGACGTACCGCGTGGATCTGGGGCTGCTGCGCCTCGGGGTGCAGTTGCTGGACGTACCCATCGCGCACGAGACGATCCTCGCGGCGCGCACGGTCCTGATGGAGCACACGCGTTCGGCCGCGCACGAGCTGTCCCGCCTTTTCCGTGACGAGGTGTGGGGGCCTTACCGCGAGCGCGAGTCGGACCCGGAGCACGTGGCGGCGATGCGGTCGCTGTCGGCCCATATGCAGCCGATGGTGGTGCAGGCGCTGGTGACGGCGTTCCAGCGCTCGCTCAAGGAGGAGTTGCGGGAGTGGCTCAAGGAGAGCTGAGCGCGTGGCTCAAGGAGAGCTGAGCGCACAGCCCATGGAGAGTTGGGCCACCCCCGCATACTGTCGGCGCGAGGTCAGCCGACGTCGCTGAACTTCTCGCCCTTCTCCGCTTTCTCGACCAGCAGCGCGGGCGGCGTGAACCGCTCTCCGTAGCGCTCGGCGAGCTCACGCGCGCGTGCCACGAAGCCCGGCAGGCCGCCTTCGTAGCCGTTGATGTACTGGAGTACGCCGCCCGTCCAGCCGGGGAAGCCGATGCCGAGGATGGAACCGATGTTGGCGTCGGCGACCGACGTCAGGACGCCCTCCTCCAGGAGGCGCACCGTGTCGAGCGCTTCGGAGAAGAGCATGCGTTCCTGCATGTCCTCGAACGGGATTTCGTGCCCCGGCTTGGTGAAGTGCTCCCGCAGGCCCGGCCAGAGCTTGCCGCGCTTGCCGTCCACGTAGTCGTAGAAACCCGCTCCCCCGCTCCTGCCAGGGCGCTCGAACTCGTCCACCATGCGGTCGATGACGGTGTCCGAGGGGTGGCCCGCCCAGGTGCCGCCCGCCTCCTCGATGGCCTTCTTGGTCTCGTTGCGGATCTTGCGGGGCAGGGTGAGGGTCAGCTCGTCCATCAGGGACAGGACCTTCGCCGGGTATCCCGCCTGGGCCGCCGCCTGTTCGACGGAGGCGGGCTCGATGCCCTCCCCCACCATCGCGACGCCTTCGTTGATGAACTGCCCGATGACACGCGAGGTGAAGAAGCCGCGCGAGTCGTTGACGACGATCGGCGTCTTGTTGATCTGGCGTACGAGGTCGAAGGCGCGGGCGAGCGCCTCGTCGCCGGTCCGCTCACCCTTGATGATCTCGACGAGCGGCATCTTGTCGACGGGCGAGAAGAAGTGCAGGCCGATGAAGTCGACCGGGCGTGTGACGCCTTCGGCGAGGGTGGTGATCGGCAGGGTGGAGGTGTTGGAGCAGAGCAGCGCGTCCGGCTCGACGATGTCCTGGATCTCCTGGAACACCTTGTGCTTGAGCGAGGTGTCCTCGAAGACCGCCTCGATCACGGCATCGCAGCCCGCGAGCGCCCGCGGGTCCGCGCTGGGCGTGATGCGGGCGAGCAGCGCGTCCGCCTTCTCCTGCGTCGTACGTCCCCGCTGGACGGCCTTGGCACAGAGCTTCTCGGAGTAGCCCTTGCCCTTCTGGGCGGCCTCCGCGGAGACGTCCTTGAGGACGACCTCGATGCCCGCGCGGGCGCAGGAGTACGCGATGCCCGCGCCCATCATCCCGGCGCCGAGGACGGCGACCTTGCGGACCTGGCGGGGCTCGATGTCCTTGGGGCGGTTCGCGCCGGAGTTGACGGCCTGGAGGTCGAAGAAGAACGCCTGGATCATGTTCTTGGCGATCTGGCCGGTGACCAGCTCGGTGAAGTACCGGGCCTCGATGGTCAGCGCGGTCTCGAAGTCGACCTGGGAGCCCTCGACGGCCGCCGCGAGGATGTTCCGCGGGGCCGGGTAGGGGGCGCCCGCCGTCTGCTTCTTCAGGTTGGCGGGGAAGGCGGGCAGGTTCGCCGCGAACTTGGGGTGGGCCGGGGTGCCACCGGGAATGCGGTAGCCGGGCTTGTCCCAGGGCTGCTGCGACTCGGGGTTGGCGTCGATGAAGGCGCGGGCCTTCTCGATCATCTCCTCGGGGGTGGCGGCCACTTCGTGGACGAGGCCGTTCTCCAGGGCGCGCTTCGGGTTGTACTGGGTGCCCTGGAGGAGCACCTTCAGGAGGGCGTCCGTGATGCCCATCAGGCGTACGGTGCGGGTGACGCCGCCGCCCGCGGGGAGCAGGCCGAGGGTGACCTCGGGCAGGCCGATCTTGGAGCCGGGGGCGTCCAGGGCGACGCGGTGGTGGGAGGCGAGGGCGATCTCGTAACCGCCGCCGAGCGCCGCGCCGTTGATGGCGGCGACGACGGGCTTGCCGAGGGTCTCGATGCGGCGCAGCGACCTCTTGATGGCGGCGCCCGTCTCGAACGCCTGCTGGGCGTTCTCGGGACCGACCTTGATCATTTCCTTGAGGTCGCCGCCCGCGAAGAAGGTCTTCTTGGCGGAGGTGTAGATGAACCCGCGGATCGCGTCCTTGTCGGCCGCGACGGCGGCCTCCGCGCGGTCGGCGATCGCCGCGATGGAGTCCTTGAACGCTTGGTTCATGGTGTTGGCGGACTGGTCGGGGTCGTCGAGGACGAGGGTGACGACGCCGGTGTCGTCTTGTTCCCAGCGGATGGTGGTGCGGTTGGTCATGTCGTTGTCTCCGTGAGGTCTGATGGGCTCTTGGGGGCGGGGGCGGGGAGGGGGGTCTGGGTTCATGGCCGACTGTCCACCGGTGGGGGCTGGTCGCGCAGTCCCCGCGCCCCTGAGGCAGCGGCTTCGCCGCGCCTCATGAAGGCGCACGCAGTGCGTCCTTCAGGGGCGCGGGGAACTGCGCGAGCAACCACGACGCATCCGCGGTCGGCGACGCACCCCGAACTCCGACGGCGCTACACCCGTTCCACGACCGTCGCGATGCCCATCCCCCCGCCCACGCACAACGTGGCCAACCCGTACCGGAGGTCCCTCCGCTCCAGCTCATCGACCAGCGTCCCGAGGATCATCGCCCCGGTCGCGCCCAGCGGGTGCCCCATCGCGATCGCGCCACCATTCACATTCACCTTGTCCAGGGACAGGCCCATGTCCTTGGCGAAGCGCAGGACGACCGCCGCGAACGCCTCGTTGATCTCGACGAGGTCGATGTCGTCGATGGTGAGCCCGGCCTTGGCCAGCGCCTTGCGGGTCGCGGGCGCCGGCCCGGTCAGCATGATCAGCGGCTCGGAGCCGGAGACGGCCGCGGAGACGATCCGCGCGCGCGGCGCGAGGCCGAACCGCTCGCCGACCTCCTTCGTGCCGACGGCGACCAGCGAGGCGCCGTCCACGATGCCGGAGGAGTTGCCCGCGTGGTGGACGTGGTCGATCTCCTCGATCCAGTGGTACTTCTGCAGCGCGACCGCGTCGAAGCCGCCCATGTCGCCGATGTCCTTGAAGGACGGCTTGAGCCCCGCGAGGGAGTCGGCGGTGGTGCCCGGCCGCATGTGCTCGTCGTGGTCGAGGACGACGAGGCCGCTGCGGTCCTTGACGGGGACGACGGACCGGGCGAAGCGGCCGTCCTTCCAGGCCTCGGCGGCCCGCTCCTGGGAGAGGGCCGCGTACTCGTCGACGTCCCGCCGCGAGAAGCCCTCGATGGTGGCGATGAGGTCGGCGCCGATGCCCTGCGGCGCGAAATTGGTCTCGTAATTGGTCATCGGGTCGGCGAACCACGCGCCGCCGTCGGAGGCCATCGGCACCCGCGACATCGACTCGACGCCGCCCGCGAGCACCAGGTCCTCCCAGCCCGAACGGACCTTCATCGCAGCGAGGTTGACCGCCTCCAGGCCCGAGGCACAGAAGCGGTTCTCCTGGACGCCCGCGACCGTGTCGGGCAGACCGGCCGCGATGGCGGCGATCCGCGCGATGTCGGAGCCCTGGTCACCGACCGGGCCGACCACGCCGAGGACGATATCGTCGATGGCGGCCGGGTCGAGACCGGGGAAACGGGCCCGGATCTCGTGGATCAGGCCGACGACGAGATCGATCGGCTTGGTGCCGTGCAGGGCACCACTGGCCTTGCCGCGTCCGCGCGGGGTGCGGATCGCGTCGTATACGTACGCTTCGGTGGTCACGCGTGTGCCTTTCGGGGGTGTCCGGGAGGGGTGCGAAGCTTGAGGGGCTCAGTCGAGGAAGGGGCTCAGTCGAGGAAGGGGTTCCGTCGAGGGAGGGGCTCAGTCGAGGAGGGAACGGCCGATGATCTCCTTCATGATCTCGGTCGTGCCGCCGTAGATGGTCTGGATGCGTCCGTCGGTGAAGGCCTTCGCGACGCGGTACTCCGTCATATAGCCGTAGCCGCCGTGCAGTTGCAGACAGCGGTCCGCGACCCGCTTCTGCAGCTCGGTGGCCCACCACTTCGCCATCGACGCGTGCACCGCGTCGAGCTGACCGTTCGAGTGATCGACGACGCACCGGTCGAGGAACGTACGGGTGACGGCGCACTCGGTGGCCATCTCCGCGATCTCGAAGCGGATGTGCTGGAGCTTGGCCAGCGGCCGTCCGAAGGCCTCGCGCTCCTTCACGTACGTCGTGGTGATCTCCAGGAGGTGCTCGGCGGCGGCGATCCCGGCGACGGCGATGCCCATGCGCTCCTGCGCGAGGTTCGTCATCAGATGGACGAAGGCGCCGTTGAGCTCGCCGAGGAGGTTCTCCTTGGGGACGCGTACGTCGTGGAAGAACAGCTCGGCGGTGTCCTGGGCCTTCTGGCCGATCTTGTCGAGGTTGCGGCCCCGCTCGAAGCCCTCCATGCCGCGCTCGACGACCAGCAGCGACAGGCCGTGGGCGCCGCCTTCGGGGGACGTCTTGGCGACGACGATGACGAGGTCGGCGAGGATGCCGTTCGAGATGAACGTCTTGGAGCCGTTGAGCACCCAGTGGTCGCCGCGGTCCTCGGCGGTGGTGCGGATGCCCTGGAGGTCGGAGCCCGCGCCGGGCTCGGTCATCGCTATGGCCGTGATGATCTCGCCGGTGCAGAAGCCGGGCAGCCAGCGGCGCTTCTGCTCCTCGGTGGCGAGCGAGGTCAGGTAGGGGCCGATGATGTCGTTGTGCAGGCCGACCGCGAGCCCGGCGGCGCCCGCGCGCGTGAACTCCTCGGCGAGGACCGCGGAGTAGCGGAAGTCGGTGTTCCCGCCGCCTCCGTACTCCTCCGGGACGGCGAGCCCGAGCAGTCCCTGCTTACCGGCGGCGAGCCACGCCTCACGGGAGACGATGCCGTCCTTCTCCCACTGTTCGTAGTGCGGGAGCACCTCCTTGGCGAGGAAGGTGCGCACGGTCTCGCGGAACGCGTCGTGCTCGGCGGAGAAGATCTGCCGTTTCATCTGTACGTGGCCTCCTGGGGCCCGGTGCGGGCCTGCCCTTGGCGGTTGGCGGTCATCATGGCTGCGTCGGCCGCATGAGGGCCGGTACGTCCCAGTCGCGGGCCACGTCGGCGGTGTCGGCCCCGGGCCGCGCCGGACCGGTGCGCACGCGCGTGGGGGTGGCGGAGAAGCGGGGCGCGGGGGCGGGCTGGGTGATGCCGCCGTGGTCGGTGAAGGTGCCGCGGGCGGCGAGGTGGGGGTGCTCGGGTGCCTCGCGCAGGGACAGCACCGGCGCCACACACGCGTCGGAGCCCTCGAAGACGGCCGTCCACTCCTCGCGCGTGCGTTCCTTGAAGCGGGCGGCGACGGCCTCGCGCAGGTCGCCCCAGCGGGCCAGGTCCTTGCGGGCCGGGGCAGCCTCGGTGAGGCCGAGGAGCGCGATGAACTCGTCGTAGAACTGCTGCTCCAGGGCGCCCACGGCCATGTGGCCACCGTCGGAGGTCTCGTAGGTGCCGTAGAAGGGGCAGCCGCCGTCGAGGAGGTTGGCGCCGCGGCGGTCCTGCCAGCCGCCGGCGGCGAGCATGCCGTGGATCATGGCGGAGAGGTGGGACGCCCCGTCCACGATGGCGGCGTCCACGACCTGCCCCTCGCCACCCGCGCGCGCGTGGGTGAGCGCGGCGAGGGCGCCGACGACGAGGTAGAGCGAGCCGCCCGCGTAGTCGCCGAGGAGGTTCGCGGGGATCGCGGGCGGCTCCCCCTCGTCGCCGATCATGCCGAGGGTGCCGGTGATGGCGATGTACGCGATGTCGTGCCCGGCACGGGACGCGAGCGGCCCCTCCTGGCCCCAGCCGGTCATCCGGCCGTAGACGAGCCGGGGGTTGCGGGCGTGGCAGGCCTCGGGGCCGACGCCGAGGCGCTCGGCCACGCCGGGGCGGTAGCCCTCGATGAGGACATCGGCGCGCTCGGCCAGGTCGAGGACCTGGGCGGCGCCGCCGGGGGCCTTCAGGTCGACCACCACGGAGCGCTTGTTGCGGTTGGTGACGTCGTACGCGGGATCGATGGCGAGGCCGCCGCCGCCCGGCCGGTCCACGCGTACGACGTCGGCGCCGAGGTCGGCCAGGAGCATGGCCGCGAACGGGCCGGGCCCGATGCCCGCCAGCTCCACCACACGCACCCCGGCGAGCGGACCGTCAACGCCTCTGCCCGGTACTGCCATTGAGCCCCCAGCGCTACGACACATATGACACAACTGATGTAACACCAGTGATGCTAAGAACGTGTTCCACTGTGCACAAGCCCCCTGACGAGCAAGCGCTTAGCGAATTCCGGCGCCAGCCCCGCGCCGGACCCGGCGGCGCTTAGCCTGAGGGCATGGATTCCGTACTGGTCAGCGCGTGTCTGCGGGGTATTCCGTGCCGCTACGACGGACGCGACAAGGCCTCGCCCGCGCTCGACGAGGCGGTGGCGGGCCGCGAGGTCGTGCCCTTCTGCCCGGAGGCCGCCGGCGGACTGCCGACACCGCGTCGCCCCGCCGAACTGGTCGGCGGCGACGGGCACGACGTGCTGGACGGCAGGGCGCGGGTCGTCGAGGACACGGGGCGCGACGTGACGGCGGCGTTCGTGGACGGCGCGCGGCGGGCGCTGGCGGCCGCGCGGCGCGCCGGGTGCACCGAGGCCCTGCTGATGCCGCGCAGCCCCTCGTGCGGGCACGGGGCGGTGTACGACGGGTCGTTCGGCGGGGAGCTGGTGGCGGGCGACGGGGTGACCGCGGCGCTCTTCGAGCGGAACGGCATCTCGGTGCGGCCGGTCCCGGGGGTGTAGCCACGGCCGCCGAGGACGCACGCTAGCCTCGGGCACCCACGACCGCCCCGGCGTACGAGGGAGAGGTGCCATGAGCAGTCAGCACGGCGAGAGCAGCGGGGACAGCGGGAACACCGCGAGCGGCGCGAGGAGGGATCGCGCGTACGACATCGTGCTCTTCGGAGCGACCGGCTTCGTGGGGGTGCTCACGGCGGAGTACCTCGCCGCGCACGCGCCCGAGGGGCTGCGCTGGGCGCTCGCGGGGCGTGACACCGCGAAGCTGGAGAAGCTGCGGGAGCGGCTGGCCGCGCTCCACCCGGCGTGTGCCGAACTGCCGCTGGTGCGCGCCGATGTGGCGGACCCCGCTTCCTTGCGGGAGATGGCCGGCCACGCGCGCGTGGTGGCCACGACCGTCGGCCCCTACTTGACGTACGGCCAGGAACTGGTCGCCGCGTGCGCGGACGCGGGCACGGACTACGTGGACCTGACGGGTGAGCCGGAGTTCGTCGACCTCATGTACGTGCGGCATGACGCCCGCGCGCGGGAGACCGGGGCCCGGCTCGTGCACGCGTGCGGCTTCGACTCGGTCCCGCACGACCTGGGCGCGTACTTCACGGTGCAGCAGCTGCCGGAGGACGTGCCGTTGCGGGTGGACGGGTTCGTGCGGACCAACGGGCGGTTCTCCGGCGGAACGTTCGCCTCCGCGCTGAACCAGTTCGGACGGGGACGGCAGATGGTGGCCGCCGCGAAGGAGCGGCGGCGCTACGAGCCCCGCCCGGCCGGCCGCACGGCGTACGCCCCGCCGGGCCCGCCGAGGTACGCGGGTGAGGTCGGCGCCTGGGCGCTGCCGCTGCCGACGATCGACCCGCAGATCGTGCAGCGCTCGGCGCGGGCCCTTGAGCGGTACGGGCCGGACTTCCGCTACCGGCACTACGCGGCCGTGCGGACGCTGCCGATGGCCCTCGGCGGCCCGGTCGCCCTCGGCGGTCTGCTGGCGGCCGCGCAACTGCCGCCCGTACGGCAGTGGCTGTCCGCCCGCCTGAAGCCCGGCGACGGGCCGGCCAAGGAGGTCCGGGACCGGACGTGGTTCTCGGTGCGGTTCGTCGGCGAGGGCGGCGGCAAGCGGGTCTTCACCGAGGTCTCGGGCGGCGACCCGGGGTACGACGAGACGGCGAAGATGCTGGCCGAGTCGGCGCTGTGCCTCGCGCTGGACGACCTTCCGGCGTCCGCGGGGCAGGTCACCACGGCCGTGGCGATGGGCGACGCGCTGCTCGCGCGGCTGACGGCCGCGGGGCTCACCTTCCGGGTCGCGTCCGTGCGCTAGCCGGAGCCCGGTGCCCCGCCCGCGCGGGGCGGGGCACCCGTGAGGATCACGTGCGGATCAGGCGACCGGCACGGGGTACGTCGGGTACTCCACCCCGGAGACGTGCTGGACGACGCGGATGACCTGGCACGAGTAGCCGAACTCGTTGTCGTACCAGAGGTAGAGGATCGCGTTGTCGCCGTCGACCTTGGTCGCGCCCGCGTCGACGATCGAGGCGTGGCGCGAGCCGATGAAGTCGTTGGAGACCGCGTCGGGGGCGCTGGTGAAGTCGATCTGGCGCTTGAGCGGCGAGGTCAGCGACACCTCGCGGAGGTAGTCGAGGACCTCCTCACGGGTGGCCTCGCGGCCGAGCGTGAGGCTCAGGATCGCGATCGAGACGTCCGGCACGGGGACGCGGATCGAGCTGCCGGTGATGGGCGCCTTGAGGTCCGGCAGCGCCTTGGCGACGGCGGAGGCGGCACCGGTCTCGGTGATCACCATGTTGAGCGGCGCCGAGCGGCCGCGGCGGTCGGCCTTGTGGTAATTGTCCAGGAGGTTCTGGTCGTTGGTGAACGAGTGGATGGTCTCCACGTGGCCGCGCAGCACGCCGTACTCGTCCGCCATCGCCTTCAGCGGCGGGACGATCGCGTTGGTGGTGCAGGAGGCGCAGGACAGGACCCGCTCGTCCGGCTTGATCGTGTCGTGGTTGACGCCGTGCACGATGTTGGGCACGTCGCCCTTGCCCGGGGCGGTCAGGACGACCTTGTCGACACCGGGGCGCAGGTGCTTGGACAGGCCCTCGCGGTCACGCCACTTGCCCGTGTTGTCGATGAGGATGGCGTCCTTGACGCCGTACGCCGTGTAGTCGACCTCGGAGGGGTCGTTGGCGTAGATCACCTTGATCTCGTTGCCGTTGGCGATGATCGTGCTGTTCGCCTCGTCCACGGTGATCGTGCCCTGGAACTGGCCGTGGATGGAGTCGCGGCGCAGCAGCGAGGCGCGCTTCACGAGATCCTCGGCGGCGCGGCCGCCGCCCGGGCGGACGACGATGGCGCGCAGCCGCAGGCCGTTGCCGGAGCCGGCCTTCTCGATGAGGAGGCGGGCGACGAGGCGGCCGATGCGGCCGAAGCCGTAGAGGACGACGTCGCGCCCCTCGCGGCACTCGATCTTGTTGGCACCCGTGGCGCCGGCGACGGCCTCGGCGGTGAACTCCGCCACCGACAGGCCGCGGTCGTCGGTCTTGTATGTCGCGGCGAGCATGCCGATGTCGATCTGCGACGGGCCGAGGTCGAGCGTGGTGAGAGCCTGCAGGAAGGGCAGCGTCTCGGTGACCGACAGTTCCGCGCCGGCGATCTGCCGGGCGAAGCGGTGGGTCTTGAGGATGCTGACCACCGACTTGTTCACCAGGGAGCGGCTGTGCAGCAGGACCGTCACGTCCCGCTCGCGGTGCAGCTTCCCGATGAGCGGGATCATCGACTCCGCGATCTCCTCGCGGTGCTTCCAGTTGGTGAACGAGTCGTCGTTGACAGTCACAGGTTTCTCTTTCGAGCTAGGCGGCGCTCATATGCTAACCCGCTCGTGTTTTGATCGTTCAACCGGTCGCTTCCCGCAGCGCCGACCGGCACAGGGCGTCCGCGCGGCGGGTGGTTTCGGGCAGGCGGTAGCGGGGCGTGAGGCGCAGGGCGTGCGCGCACGCGCCCGCCAGCGTCACGCGGTGGCCCGCCGACACGAAGACCGGTTTCACGCCCTCGCGGGTGCGCAGCGCACGACCCACCTCCTCCGTGCCGTCCAGCAGGGGCGAGGCGCTGCCCCGGGGTGCGGCCGGAGCCTCGTAGGAGAAGGTGAAGGGGTTCTTGGCGACGCCCATCGTCGCAAGGCCCGTCAGGACTCCTAGGTGGCTCGCGAGGCCGAAGCGGCGCGGGTGCGCCACGCCGTAGCCGTCGCAGACGACGAGGCCCGGGGCGGCCGTGAGACGGCCGAGTGCGGTGAGCACGGTGGGGATCTCCCGGAAGGCCAGCAGTCCGGGGACGTAGGGGAACGCCACCGTGCCGACCGCCGTCGCCTCCTCGACCACGTCGAGCGTGGCCGCGTCGAGCACGACGACGGCCGCGGCGACGGTGTCGCGCTCGTCGTCGTACGCGACGTCGACCCCGGTCACGTGTCCGGTGCCGGGAGGCGGGCCCGGTTCGTCGAGGACGACGCGGGCCCGCAGCTCGTCCTGGACGGCGCGCGCCGTCTTCTCGTCGGTGGGCCAGTCCCGGGGCAGTGAGCAATTGATCATGGTGCGGGCCAGCCTAGTGGGGCGCCCCCGGCGCCGACCGGCATTAAGGACGCGTAAAGACTGCCGGAAGCAGGCAGTGTGAACTGTCGTACCGGCATGCGATGATCCGTTCGTACCGAGGTGAACGGCATGACGGGGGAAGTGGTCCGATGACGGTCTTTCTGGGTCTCGGCATCGCGGGCATCGTGCTGCTGGTGCTCTCGCTCGTCCTCGACGGGGTGCTCGAAGGCCTCTTCGAAGGAGCGGGCGTGCTGGACGGGCTCTTCGACGGGCTCCTTTCACTGCCGGTCATCGCGGGGTTCGTGTCGATGCTGGGCTTCGGGGGAGCACTCGTGCTCGGCACGACCGGTCTCGGCGCGGGCCCCGCCACTGCGGTGGGGGTCTGCGCCGGGGCCGGGGCCGGCTGGCTCACGCTGAAACTGACCCGTGCCCTGATGCGCGACCAGAGCGCGCCCACACCGCGCGGCGACGACCTCGTCGGCACCTCGGGCTCCGTCGTCACCGCGATCCCGGCCGACGGCTACGGCGAGGTGCTGCTGCGCCTCGCGGGCCAGCCCGTGAAGGTCGCGGCACGCAGCTCCGCCGCCGTGGCGCGGGGCGCCGAGGTGTGGGTCGACGCGTCGCTCTCGCCGACCTCGGTGACCGTACGACCCGTGGAGCGCTGAGCCCGCCCCGGGCACGTACCGACCGACCACCACCGACCGCCGTCACGTCACGTCACGTCACGTCACGTCACGTCACGCACCAACGACCACCATCACGTAACCGATCTGCCGTCCCCGGGTGGCAGGGGGAATGCACCATGAGTCCAGTCCTGACCGCCGTCGTCGGCGTCGTCGTACTCGTCGTCCTGTTGGCGCTCGTCGTCATCACCCGCTACAAGGTCGCGGGGCCCAGTGAGGCCTTCATCGTGACCGGGCGGCGCGGCAAGAGGTCCACCGATCCCGACACCGGCCGTGTCATGACCGATAACAGCGGCCAGAAGGTCGTGGTCGGCGGCGGCGTCTTCGTCGTGCCGTTCGTCCAGCAGAAGTTCACGCTCGACCTGTCCTCGCGCCACATCCCGATCGCGGTGCGCGGCGCCGTCACCCTGCGCGGCGTGAAGGCCAACCTCGAAGGCGTCGCCATCGTGAAGGTCGGCGGCACCGAGGACTCCATCCGCGCCGCCGCGCAGCGCTTCCTCGTACAGCAGGACGGCATCGTCGGCTTCACCCAGGAGGTGCTCTCCGGAGCGCTGCGCTCCATCGTGGGGCGCATGTCGGTGGAGGACATCATCCGGGACCGCGCCGCGTTCGCCGGGCAGGTCGCCGAGGAGGCCGAGGCCAGCCTCTCCGGGCAGGGCCTGGTCCTGGACGCCTTCCAGATCCAGGACATCACCACCGAGGGCTCCTACCTGGAGGACCTCGGCCGCCCCGAGGCCGCCCGCGCCAAGCAGGAGGCGGACATCGCCGAGGCCGTGGCGCGCCGCGCCGCCGAGCAGGCGCGGCTGAAGGCCGAGGAGGAGATCGCGATCGCCCAGCGGACGTTCGCGCTCAAGCAGGCCGAGATCAAGGCGGAGACGGACGAGGCGGCGGCGCGTGCCGCCGCCGCGGGCCCGCTCGCCGAGGCCGCCCGGCAGCAGGACGTCCTGACCGAGCAGGAGAAGGTCGCCCAGCGCCAGGCCGCCCTGACCGACAGCGAACTGGACACCAAGGTCCGCAAGCCCGCCGACGCCGCGCGCTACCAAGCCGAGCAGGAGGCGGAGGCCCGCAGGATCGCCCTGGTCAAGCAGGCCGAGGCCGACGCGCAGCGGGCCCGTCTCACCGGTGAGGGCGAGAAGGCGCACCGTGCCGCGCTCGCCGACGCCGTCCGGCTGGAGGGTGAGGCCGAGGCCGCCGCGATCGGCGCGAAGGGTGCCGCCGAGGCGGAGGCGATGCGCAAGAAGGCCGACGCGTTCGCGCAGTACGGTGACGCCGCCGTCCTGCAGATGGTCGTCGAGGTCCTGCCGAGCGTGGTCGCGAAGGCGTCCGAGCCGCTCAGCGCGGTGGACAAGATGACGGTGATCTCCACGGACGGGGCGAGCCAGCTGTCGCGCACGGTCGCCGACAACGTCGCCCAGGGCATCGAACTCCTCGGCTCCACCACGGGAGTCGACCTCGCCGAGCTGCTGAAGGGCCTCACAGGCGGCAAGGCGTCGGCGCCGACCCCGGCCGCGGCCGCTCCCGCCGCGGTCAACGGCCGGATCGACGTCACCGACTAGGCATACTGCCGCCCATGGATGGACCCTGCGCCCCGCGAGGACGGCGGACATAGAGATCATCGCGGAGCTGCGCGCGACGGTGATGCGGCCGGATCCGGAGCGGCTCGGCCGGTTCGATCCGCACCGGGTGCGGCAGCGGCTGCGGGACTCCTTCTCCGCGGAGCACACCTCGGTGATCGAGACGGACGGCACCTTCGCGGGGTGCGTCACCCTGCGCCCCGCCGAGGGCGGCCACTGGCTCGAACACTTCTATCTGGCCCCGCACCGGCAAGGGCGGGGCCTCGGCTCCGCCGTCCTCGGCACGCTGCTCGAGCGCACCGACGCGGAGGGCTCCACCGTCCGCCTGGACGTGCTGCGGGGCAGCGCCGCCCGGCGGCTGTACGAGCGGCACGGGTTCACGGTGGAGGACGAGGATCCGGTGGACGTGTTCATGGTGCGGGCGCCCCGGACCGCCGCCGGGTGCCCCGGGTAGCCTCGCGATCATGTTCATTCTCGAATTGACCTACACCGCCCCGGTCTCCGCCGTCGACGAGCAGCTGGCCGCCCATGTGGCCTGGCTCGACGAGCTGTACGAGGCCGGGGTCTTCATCGCCTCCGGACGCAAGAACCCCGGGACGGCGGCGTGATCATCGCCGTCGCGGAGGACCGCGCGCGGATCGAGGAGATCACCGCCGCGGACCCGTTCGTGCTGGCCGGCGTCTGCGCGTACCGCATCACGGAGTTCTACGCGACGAAGACGGCACCGGCGCTCGCCCCGTACCGCGAGGAACTGCCCTCCTGACCCGACCGGGGCCCTGTCTCAGCGGGGCTCAAGGCGGGCGATCCGTCCCTTCTCGCCGGACGCCCAGCAGCCCCGGTCCGCGGCGCAGTCGACGGTGTCGAACGACCCCGCGTCGACCGTGCGCCAGGTCCGCCCGCCGTCCCGCGTGACATCGGTGCCCGTCGGGCCGACCGCGAGGGCCGTGGCGCGGCTGTGCGGGAACCACGCGACGCCCGAGCGGTAGGCGGGCGGCGGGCGCCCGGCGGGGGTCCAGGTGCGGCCACCGTCCCCGGTGACCGCGGCCGCCTCGGGCGAGGCCTGGCCCGCCCGGTAGTCGCCGCCGACCGCGATGCCGTGCGTACGGTCGCGGAAGGCGAGGCCGAAGACGCCGCGCGCCGGGTCGCCCGCCGGGATCGGCGCGTCGGCGGGCGTCCAGGTCAGGCCCCGGTCAGCGGAGTGCAGGACACGCGCGCGTGCCGCCCCGCCCGTGGCCAGCCACACGTCACGCGGCCCGGAGGAGACCAGGCACTGACCGCTCGCCGCGAACCCCGCCTCGCCCTCCTGCGCGGCCGGCATGCCGGCGCTCGGCAGGACCTTCCAGGAGCGGCCGCCGTCGGCCGTGGACAGGATGCGGTACTTGCCGTCGACCGGGTCGCTCATGGCCAGGCCGTGGCGGCGGTCGAAGAAGGTCACGCAGTCGTAGAACGCCTTCGCGTCGGTGTTACGGAAGGACTCCGTCCAGGTCGTGCCGCCGTCGTCGGTGCGCAGGATGCGGGACGCCTCGCCCTCGCCGATGGCGAGCACCACCGCGCGGCGGCCGTCGAAGGCCTCCACGTCCCGCAGTTCGAGGCCGGCGCTGCCCGGTGGGGACACATCGCGCCACGTCCTGCCGCCGTCCGAGGTGCGCAGCACCGTCCCCTTGGACCCCGCCACCCACGCCGTGTCGCGGCTGACGGCGGCGAGACCGCGGAACCGGGCGTCCGTGCCGCTGTCCTTGAGCCGCCAGTTCAGGCCCTTGCCCGGGGCGGCCCCCGGCGCGTCCGTGTGCACGGCGCTCGCGGTGCGCGCGGTCGCGGGGGCCGCGAGCAGGGCGGAGGCGAGCGCCGCCCCGGACAGTCCCACCAGCACCGCACGGCCCATCGACTTCGACTTCCCCATGGCCCTCATGGCGGGCGAAGCTAGCCGACGCGCGGGGCCTCGTCCAGATGGCCTGAAGGTGTCTCCCGTACGACCGGCTCCGGGAACCGCGGGCGCTCCCACGGTGTCGCGGTGACAGAGGTCACTCGGTCTCGCCCACTCCGTGTGTGCACGGATCTCGCCATTCCGTCGTCTATTCAGGTGCCGACCCCAGTCGTCCAGCAGTCAGTGAGGGAGCAGGCGTTGTCCACCGTCATCGAGCAAGCCGTAGAGGCCCGCCTGGTCGCCACCGCGCCGCGGATGCCGACCATTCCCGCAACGCTCCATTACGACCGGCGGGACCCCTTCGCCGTAAGGATGAGTTTTCCCGCCCCGGCGACGCTGGAAGGCGTCGAGGTGTACTGGACCTTCGCCCGCGAACTGCTCACGGACGGCGTGGAGCGCGCGGTGGGCGACGGCGACGTGCGGGTGCGCCCGTACGGCTTCGACCGCACGGTCGTGGAGTTCCACGCGCCCGAGGGCACCGCGATCGTCCACATCCGCACCGGGGAGCTCCGGCGTTTCCTGCGCCGCACGACGGCCCTGGTGCCGGTCGGCCAGGAGCACCGCCACGTCGACCTGGACGAGGACCTGGCCGAACTGATGCGGGACGCGTGCTGAGGCGCTGACGCCCATGCCGGTGAGCGCGTCCGCGAGCGGCCCGTACGCCCCTCCAGCGAGGCCTCACGGACAACGGCGTGCGCGGGCCCGGGCGATGCGGGGCCGGCCATGACATTGGGCGGACCTGCGGTCCTTGGCGCCGCCGAACGTGTGCGGCTTGCCGGTGGCCGCGCACATGACCAGGGCCGCGTCGTCCGGCGGCACCTCCCCGACCGGCCGGCGGCCGCGGCGCACCGCCGATGCGTCCGCGTGGAGCGTCTCGGCGCCTCCGGCGCGCTCCACGTCCCAGCGTGTTCCAGGCCGGCAGGAAGAGCCTGGCGGGCAGGGACAGCGTGCCGTGGTGCACGGCGCCTCCCCGTCGGCGTGGCGGTGCCTCAGGGTGGCTCAGTGCCTCAGGGGGCTATCGGCAGTTGCCGCTTGTGCTCGGTGATCCGGTACCGGTGAACGATGGCCGCGGCGGTGTCCTTCGCCACCGGCTCGCCCTCCAGGAAGCCGTCGATGTCGTCGTAGGAGACGCCGAGCGCCTCCTCGTCGGGCTTGCCCGGGGCCAGTGTCTCCAGGTCCGCCGTCGGGACCTTCTCGACCAGCGTGGTCGGTGCGCCGAGGGCCCGTGCCACGGCCCGCACCCGCCGCTTGGTGAGACCGGTGAGCGGTACGACGTCCGCGCCTCCGTCGCCGAACTTGGTGAAGAACCCGGAGGCCGCCTCGGCGGCGTGGTCGGTGCCGACCACCAGGCCCTCGTGCGCTCCCGCCACCGCGTACTGGGCGATCATGCGCTGGCGTGCCTTGATGTTGCCGTGGACGAAGTCCTGGTGGTGCGCGTCGCGGAAGAGCGCGCCGCCGGCCAGTAGGGCGTCCAGGGCCGCGTCGCAGGCCGGCCGCACGTCGACGGTCAGGACCCGGTCGGGCCGGATGAACTCCAGCGCCGCCTGCGCGTCGCTCTCGTCGGCCTGGACGCCGTACGGCAGCCGCATCGCGTAGAACGTCGCGTCCTGCCCGGTGGCGCGGACCCGTTCGACCGCGAGTTGGCACAGCCGACCCGCGGTCGTGGAGTCGACCCCGCCGCTGATGCCGAGCACGAGCGCGCGCAGGCCCGTGGTGGTCAGCTGGTCGGCGAGGAAGGCCACACGGCGCTCGATCTCCGTCGTCGCGTCGAAGTCCGCGCTGACGCGGAGCGTCCGGGCGATCTCCTGCTGGGGAGAGAGCGTCGTGCGGTCGGTCATGGTGGCTCCTGTGTCGAACGGATGGAGTGCGTGGAATTCAGGGGAGGTGGGGGGTCAGGGCCGTCGCGGCACCCTCGGCAGTCCGGTTACCCCCATCACCACCGAATACAACGAGGCCGTCGCGGTGATGAAGAGACGGTTGTTCTTGGGGCCGCCGAAAGCGATGTTGGAGACCGGCTCGGGGATGTTCAGGCGGCCGATGAGCGTTCCGTCCGGGTCGTAGCAGTGCACGCCGCCCTCCATGACCGCCGCCCACAGCCGGCCGCCGTCGTCGAAACGGATGTTGTCGAAGCTGCCGACGCCGTCCGTGGCCCGGGCGAAGACCTCGCCGTCGGAGAGCGTCCCGTCGTCGTGGACGTCGAAGACGCGGATGACCCGGGCCCGCGTGTCGGACACGTAGAGCTGCCGCTCGTCGGGCGAGAAGACGAGCCCGTTCGGTGCCCCGAAGCAGTCGGCGACCAGGCGCACCTCCCCCGTGTCCGGATCGATCCGGTAGACGTTCAGGCCGTCGAGTTCACGTTCGGCGCGGAAACCCTCGTAGTCGCTGGTGATCCCGAAGTCGGGGTCGGAGAACCAGACCGAGCCGTCGGAGCGTACGACCGCGTCGTTCGGGCTGTTGAGCCGCTTGCCGTCGTAGCGGTCGGCGAGCACGGTCACCGTGCCGTCGGGCTCGGTGCGGGTGACCCGGCGGTTGCCCTGCTCGCAGGTGATCAGGCGGCCCTCGCGGTCGAGTGTGTTGCCGTTGCTGTGTCCGGCCTGGCGGCGGAAGACCGAGACGGCGCCGGTCTCCTCGTCCCAGCGCAGCATCCGGTCGTTGGGGATGTCGCTCCAGATCAGCTGGCGCCAGGCGGGGAGGTAGACGGGCCCCTCGGCCCAGCGGCAGCCGCCGTACAGCTTTTCGAGGCGGTCGTCGCCGTTGGCGCATCGTCCGGTGCGGAACCGGTCATCCAGGATCTCGTACAGCGTGGTGTCATCGGAACCAGACATGAATACCCCTAAGCGAGCCGGGACTGAACCTTGTATGGCTGTAGTGGACTATGCCAGAACGCTATATGGTTCCGCCATGAGGATGGTGAACGACATGGACGATGTGGACCGGAAGCTGATCGCGGCGCTCCAGCGGGACGCGACCACCGCGTACGCCGCGCTCGGCAAGGAGGTCGGCCTCTCGGCGGGTGCCGCGCATGAACGGGTGCGCAAGCTCCGCGAGCGCGGCGTGATCCGGCGTACCACCATCGAGGTGGACCCGGCGGCGCTCGGCCGGAGCGTCCTGGCCTTCGTGATGGTGGAGTCGGCCGCTTGGATGGGGGACTCCGCCGACGCCTTCGCGGCGATCCCGGAGATCCAGGAGGCGCACGTCATCGCGGGCAGCGCCTCGGTCCTGGTGAAGGTGCGCGCCGCGACGACGGAACAGCTCCAGGGCGTGCTGCGCAGGCTGTACGCGATCGAGGGGGTGAGCGGAACCCAGGCGACGGTGGCCCTGGAGACCTTCTTCGAACGGCCGGTCCCGCCCCTCTCCCCCGAGGACGGGACCGCGGTGCCTCGATAAACCGTTGACAGGGCCCAGCGGTCCTTCCTACGGTGTACGCGGTTCTGTTGCCGTCGATAGGAGAAGGACGTTGCTCGTCTGAGGTCATGAGACACCGCGTCACGCAGCTTGCGCTGCCGTGCACGTCGCGTGCGACCTCGGCATACGAGCCGTCCCGTCCCCCGGCACAGGCCTTCTCCCTTTCCTGGCCTCACCACCGCCGCGGTGTCTCGAACGCGTTGCCCCTGACCGCGCTCCACACACGCAACCGCGAGGCCTGTATGTCTACTTACTCTGTTTCCTCTGCTTCCCCCACTGCCGTCACCTGCACGTCGCTCGCCTTCACCTGGCCGGACGGCACCGGCGTCTTCGACGGACTCCAGGTGACCTTCGGGCCCGGCCGCACCGGACTCATCGGCGTCAACGGAACAGGCAAATCAACCCTGTTGAAGCTGATCGCGGGTGAACTGGCGCCCACCGAGGGCGCGGTCAAGGTCGCCGGTGAGGTCGGTCATCTGCCGCAGAACGTCACCCTCGACACCGGGCTGCGCGTCGACGAGGTCCTCGGCATCGCCGCGACGCGCGCCGCGCTGCACGCCATCGAGGCGGGCGACGTGCGCGAGGAACACTTCACCGTCGTCGGCGACGACTGGGACGTCGAGGAGCGCGCCCTCGCCACCCTCGACCAGCTCGGGCTCGGCCACATCGGTCTCGACCGCACCACGGGCGAGGTCTCGGGCGGCGAGTCGGTGCTGCTGCGCCTTGCCGCGCTGCTCCTGCGGCGACCGGACGTCCTGTTGCTCGACGAACCCACCAACAACCTCGACCTGTACGCCCGTCGGCGGCTGTACGCGGCCGTCGAGGCCTGGCCCGGAGTCCTCGTCGTGGTCAGCCACGACCGCGAACTCCTGGACCTGGTCGACCAGATCGCCGATCTGCGCGACGGCGAGGTCACCTGGTACGGGGGCAACTTCAGCGCGTACGAGGAGATCATCGCCGCCGAGCAGGAGGCGGCGGAGCGCATGGTGCGCGTCGCCGAGTCCGACCTGCGCAAGCAGAAGCGCGAACTGGCGGACGCGCACGTCAAGTTGGCCCGCCGCAAGCGGTACGGCCAGAAGATGTGGGACCAGAAGCGCGAGCCGAAGATCGTGATGGGCGCGCGCAAACGGGCCGCCCAGGAGTCCGCGGGCAAGCACCGCATCATGCACGAGGAGAAGCTCGCCGAGGCCAAGGAACGCCTCGACGACGCCGTGGAGGCGGTGCGGGACGACGACGAGATCCGCGTCGACCTGCCGCACACCCTGGTGCACCCCGGTCGTACGGTCCTCACCCTGAGCGGTCTCGAACTCTGCTACGGGGCCCGCGTCCAGGGCTGGTTCGAGCTGCGCGGCCCCGAGCGGATCGCGCTGATCGGGCGCAACGGCGCGGGCAAGACGACGCTGCTGCGCACCATCGCGGGGGAGCTGGAGCCGGTCTCCGGCGAAGCGCTGGCACACGTGCCGCTGCGCTTCCTGCCCCAGCGGCTGGACGTGCTCGACGACGACCGTACCGTCGCCGAGAACGTGGCGGCGTACGCCCCTGACGCGACCAACAACCGCGTCCGGGCCCGCCTGGCACGCTTCCTGTTCAAGGGCGCCAAGGCCGATCAGCGGGCGGCGACCCTGTCGGGCGGCGAGCGGTTCCGGGCGGCGCTCGCGGCACTGCTCCTCGCCGAGCCGGCGCCGCAGCTGCTCATGCTCGACGAGCCGACGAACAACCTCGACATGGCGAGCGTGAAGCAGCTCTCGTCGGCCCTGGAGTCGTACCAGGGCGCGCTGATCGTGGCCAGTCACGACCTGCCGTTCCTGGAGTCCATCGGCATCACGCGATGGCTGCTCCTGGACGGGGAACTGAAGGAGATCACCCAGGAAAAGAAGACAGAAGCTGTCGGGTATTCCGGCTAGCTTCGCGCGTATGCCCCAACGAGACGAACAAGACACACCGCGCGACGCGCATCAGCACATCACCATCGCCGGAGCCCGCGAGAACAACCTCAGGGAGGTGGACCTGCGTATCCCCAAAGGCCGCCTCACGGTCTTCACGGGGGTCTCGGGCTCCGGGAAGTCGTCGGTCGTCTTCGACACGATCGCGGTCGAGTCCCAGCGCCAGCTGAACGAGACCTTCACCTGGTTCATGCGCAACCGGCTGCCGAAGTACGAGCGGCCGCACGCGGACACCATCGAGGATCTCTCGCCCGCGATCGTCGTCGACCAGAAGCCGATCGGCGGCCACTCCCGCTCCACCGTGGGCACGATGACGGACATCTACTCGGTGATCAGGGTGCTCTTCTCCCGGCACGGCACGCCCAGCGCGGGCCCGGCGACGGCGTACTCCTTCAACGACCCGTCGGGCATGTGCCCCGCGTGCGAGGGCCTCGGCCGCAGCGTGCGGCCCGACTACGACCGCATCCTCGACCCCACCAGGTCCCTGGCGGAGGGCGCGATCCTCTTCCCGCCGTTCGCCGTGGGGACCTGGCACGGCCAGACCTACACCAACACGCCCGACCTCGACCCGCACAAGCCTGTCGGTCACTTCACCGACGCCGAGCGGGAGTTCCTGTTGCGGGGCGTCCGTGACGGCCGCGGGAAGCCGCGCGCCAGGAAGGTGCCCGTCCACAACACCGGCGGCTCCCGCGACACCGACTACGAGGGCCTCGCGGACCGCTTCGAGCGGCTCTACCTCAACCGCGACCTCTCCTCCCTCTCCCAGAAGACCCGCGACGTCGCGCAGGCCTTTCTCCACGAGGGTCCCTGCCCGGCGTGCCGCGGCGCCCGCCTCAACCCGGCGGCGCTCGCCACCCGGATCAACGGCCTGGGGATCGCCGACTGCACGCGGATGGAAGTCACCGACCTCGTCAAGGAGTTGGCCGGCGTCGACGATCCCGTGGCGGGCCCGGTCGCCGCGGCGGCCGTGGCGGCCCTGGAGCGGATCGAGGCGATCGGCCTCGGCTACCTCAGCCTGGACCGCGAGACGTCCACGCTCTCCGGCGGCGAGGGCCAGCGGCTGAAGATGGTGCGCCATCTCGGCTCCAGCCTCACCGGCATGACGTACATCTTCGACGAACCGAGCGTCGGCCTGCACCCGCGTGACGTGGGGCGCCTGGGCGATCTGCTGCTGCGGCTGCGCGACAAGGGGAACACCATCCTGGTCGTCGAGCACGACCCGGACGTGATCGCGATCGCCGACCACGTCGTCGACATGGGCCCGGCGGCCGGTTCCGGCGGCGGCCTGGTCGTCTTCGAGGGCACCCCGGACGAGCTGCGGCGGGCGGACACCCTCACCGGCCGGCACCTGCGCCGCCTGCGGGGCGTCAAGGAGAACCCGCGCCGGGCGACCGGCGGGCACTGGATCAAGGACGCCGATCTGCACAACCTCAAGAACGTCAGCGTGCGGGTGCCGACGGGTGTGCTCACCGCGGTCACCGGCGTCGCGGGGTCGGGCAAGAGCACGCTGGTGTCGAAGGTGTTCACCGAGGCGCACCCGGACGCCGTGGTCGTCGACCAGTCGTCCATCGGCATCTCGGGCCGCTCGACCCCGGCGACGTACCTCGGGATCATGGACACCGTGCGCAAGCTCTTCGCGCGGGAGACGGGCGCCGAGGCGAGCCTGTTCAGCTTCAACTCCGGTGGCGCGTGCGAGTGTTGCCAGGGGCGCAGGGTCATCTACAGCGACCTGGCGTTCATGGACCCGGTGACCACGACGTGCGAGGCGTGCGAGGGGCGGCGCTTCAAGGACGAGGTGCTGCGCCTGACCGTCGACGGCCGGTCCGTCGTCGACGTACTGGAGATGACCGCCGAGCGCGCGCTGGATTTCTTCGACCGCTTCGACGACACGGCGGTACGCAAGCGCCTGGGCGCCCTGCGGGACGTGGGGCTCACCTATCTCACGCTCGGCCGGCCGCTGAGCACCCTGTCCGGCGGCGAGCGCCAACGCATCAAGCTGGCCACGCAGTTGCACCGCACCGGCACGACCTACGTCCTGGACGAGCCGACCACCGGCCTGCACCTGGCCGACGTCGACGGGCTGCTCGCGCTCCTCGACCGGCTCGTCGACGCCGGGAACACGGTGCTCGTCGTCGAGCACAACCTCGACGTCGTCAAGCACGCGGACTGGGTCATCGACCTCGGCCCCGACGGCGGCAAGCACGGCGGGCGGATCGTCTTCGAGGGCACCCCGGCCCAACTCCTCACGGCCGAGGGGTCATACACGGCGCGGCACCTGCGAGGCGCCCTGGGCCCCGGGCGGGTGCACGCCGCATGACGTGCGGCACCGCCCCGTCCGCGTGAGGAGAGTGCCGTTCGACCGAGGTGCGCTCCAGGTGGGTGACGGGGCGCTCGCGCCGCGCCAGTGAGCGGCGTACGTAGCGGCGCTCGACGCCCACGGCTGGGAGACGCTGGAGGCGGAGCCGGCGGACGACTGCCCGGACTCGGCGTTCACCGAGGACGCGGTGGCCGCCTTCCGGACCATGGCGCTGATCACCCGCCCGGGTGCCGAGGCCAGGCGCGGCGAGACGCCGGGCGCCGAGGAGGCCGGCGGCCGGACCGACGCCGACGGGTGCGGCGGCCGCGGGCGGCCCTCGAACCGCTCGGCGCGCGCATGTCAGACGCGGCACCCTGACGAAGGGGCCTGCGAGGGGGCGCGGCGTCGGACAGCGGCCGTCACTGCGGGCTTGAGTCGGGCGCGCATGCACTGCTCGCCGATCCCGGTTTCGACCCGGTTCCGGTGGACATCAGCGAGTTCGAGACGCTCGCAGGCTGTGTGACGTGCCTCTCAGTCCGGCTCCCTGGACTTTACGCCGGACCAGTAATGAGGCCTTTGTGGCGGGGGACCCGGGTGAGGAGCGGTCCCACGGGCCCTTTACGGAGGGTTTAACCTACGGCAACGTAACCTACGAAACCGTAGGTAGTGCACCGCTCGCACTGCCTGCTCGTAAGCACCCCCGTCCCCGTATGGAGCCCACGTGACGATCACCTCTCCCCACCTCGGCAGCAGCTCGGACAGCTGGACCGATGCCCGGCTGCTCTACGCGCTGGAAGAAGTGGTCGAGCAGGAACTCAACCGCCACCTCAAGGTGGCGAAGGACTGGATGCCCCACGAGTACGTCCCGTTCTCGGACGCCCGTAACTTCCCCGGCTTCTTCGAGGACGGCGAGGCCTGGGAGAAGGGCCAGTCCCCGGTCACCGACATCGGGCGCATCGCCCTGGTGGTGAACCTGCTCACCGAGGACAACCTCCCCAGCTACCACCACGAGATCGCCTCCCTCTTCGGCCGCGACGGCGCCTGGGGCACCTGGGTGCACCGCTGGACCGCCGAGGAGGGCCGCCACGGCATCGTGATGCGCGACTACCTCCTGGCCTCCCGCGCCGTCGACCCGGACGAGCTGGAACGCTTCCGCATGATCCACATGAGCGAGGGCTTCGAGTCGGACAACCGCCACTCGATGCTGCACTCGGTCGCGTACGTGGCGTTCCAGGAGCTGGCGACCCGCATCTCGCACCGCAACACCGGACACCAGTCCGGCGACCCGGTCTGCGACCGCATGCTGGCGCGCATCGCCACCGACGAGAACCTCCACATGGTCTTCTACCGCAACCTGCTCAAGGCCGCCTTCGAGCTCGCGCCGGACCTGACGATGCAGGCCGTGCGGGATGTGGTGGTCAACTTCCGCATGCCGGGCCACGGCATGCCGGGCTTCGAGCGGGCTGCCGCGCAGATGGCCATCGGCGAGGTCTACAACCTGCGCATCCACCACGACGACGTGCTCCAGCCCGTGCTGCGCTTCCTGAAGGTCCTGGAGATCGACGGTCTCGGCCCCGAAGGGCTCCAGGCCCAGGAGGAGCTGGGCTTCTACATGGGCGGCCTCGACGCGGAGGCGTCGAAGTTCGACGAGCGGCTGGCGGCCCGCAAGGCCCGCCTGGAGGCCCGCAAGGCCTGACCCCGCCGCGAGGCCACGAGCAGCGCGCCGCATGACCGATGGGCGTCCAGCCCGGGTCGTGCGGCGCCGCCGCGTGGCCGGTGGGGTCGCTCATCGACGGGCAAACGGGGCGTTGGCGGCTCGATGGCGGCCCACAAGGACGGGGCAAGGCGTGGGGTCGCGCCGCGGCTGCCGGTCGTCGGCCGCACGACCGATCTCCGCCCGCCGGACGGCTGCCGCGGATGCCCCGCGAGCACGGCATGTACGGTCATGTGCGACGCGCTTCCGTAAACCGCGAGGCGCGACCGCTCAAGCACACGGCTCGCCACCCAACCCGGCCTCCGGATCACGCACCGTCACACGTCAATACGCACCGCCAAGTCGAGCCCTCGCCGGGCACGGCACAGCACAGACCCACGGGCCCCGCCAGGCGGCACGGCGCACGCACCGAGCCCGAGCCCTCCGTCAAGGCAAGGCGTGGGGGTGCCGCGCGCCGGGCCGTCTCAAGCGGCGAGGCGCGCACCACCCGCCAAGCCCCGCTCAAGCGCGAGGCAGCGCCCCCCGGCCGGCCGCCGCCGCAAGGCAGCCATGCCCCCCCAGGGCCCCGCCGCCACACGCGACGCCCGCCCCTGAGCCCGAGCCCCGTCAGGGCGAGGCGTGCGCCGCGCGCCGCGCGCCGCGGGTCGCGGGTCGCGGGTCGCGGGTCGCGGGTCGCGGGTCGCGGGTCGCGGGTCGCGGGTCGCACGAGCGTGTCAGCCGCGTGGCGCGCGTCTGAGGGCGTAGCGCTCCTTCTCGGAGAGGCCGCCCCAGACGCCGAACCTCTCGTCGTTGGCGAGTGCGTACTCCAGGCAGGCCGGGCGCATCGCGCACATCCGGCAGATGTCCTTCGCCTCGCGCACCGAGCTCCCGGGCTCGGGGAAGAAGAAGTCCGCTCCGGTCTGTGCGCACAGCGCCTGCTCCTGCCAGGCGAGTTCGGGCTGGGCCGTCATGTCGATCTGCATGCCGTCGATACTGCCCCGGCGCGCGAAACAGACGATCAACGAACGATCAACGACCGCCGGGACGGGTGTTTCGCCCCGGCCCGGACGGACCAAGAGCCCGAGAGCCCCAGAGTCCGGCGAGAGTCCAGAGCCCGAGAGTCCGAACGCGATCACACGCCGCCGGGGCGTCCGGCGCCCGACAAGCGCTGCCCGTCGGACGCCGCGCCAAAACCCGCCGTGGCGAAACGCACCGCACCGGAACACACTGCACGGAAACACCTCGCGCCAAAACCCTCACCCGAGCCCCCCGGCCGCCCACCCCCGACGGCTACGACTTCATCTGCTCGCCGGGAGGTGCCGGCTGAAGCACCGCGAAGCGCGCGCCCGCCGGGTCCGCCAGCTTCGCGAAGCGGCCCACGCCCGCCATCTCCACCGTCGCCATGCGCACCGAGCCGCCGGTCCGCTCGGCCTTGGCGACCGTGTCGTCGCAGTCCTCCACCTGGAAGTACGGCAGCCAGTACGCCCCCGCCTCGGAGGGGTCGCTGTCGAGCGGCACCAGGCCGCCGAACATGTCGTCGGGGGTGCCGTCGGCCGGATGCACCATGGTGTACGAGCCCCCGGGGAAGGCCATCTCGGTGGTCTGCCAGCTGAACACCGAGCCGTAGAACGCGGTGGCCGCGGAGACGTCGGGGGTGTACAGCTCGGTCCAGACCAGGCCACCCGGTTCGTTCAGGACGTCGAGGCCCTTGAGGGAGCCCTGCTGCCAGACCGAGAAGGGCACACCGGCCCCGTCGGCGAGGCCCGCCATGCGGCCGAGGTCGAGGACGTCCACGGGCGTGTAGAGCACCCGGCCGCCGGCCTGCTCGACCGACTTGACCGAGGCGTCCGCGTCCGCCGCGTGGAAGTAGAGCGTCCAGGAGGGCGGCGCCTCGTTTGCCGGGACGGCCATCGCTCCCGCCGCGGTCCTGTCGGAGAGCTGGAACTGGCTGTAGCCCCCCACCTCCGGGCCGCCGCGCTGGAGCTCCCAGCCGAACAGCTCGCGATAGAAATCACTGACAGTGCCGAGGTCGGGGGCACACATGTCCACCCAGACCGGAGCTCCCACAGCGAAACGGGTACTGAGCATGATCGACTCCTTTGTCGCATCTCTGCCGGTGTCTGCCGGCGTCGCACCTCTGTCGGCGTCGCGTCTCTCCGCCGGTGTCGTATGTCTGCCGGCGTCGTGTCTCTCTGCCGCTCCTTCGAGTCTGGCATCCACCACTGACAGTCCGCCTGCCGTCACTTCGTGAACGGGCAAGATTTTTGAGAGCGCTCTCAGTCACAACTCTTGACGCCTCAATCACCCGCCGCGACAGTGGTGCACCACCCCCCACCCCGCCCCCCACCGCGCAGGAGACCTTCCGTGATATCGCGTCGAATGTTCCTGACCACCACCGCGGGTGCCGCGGGCGCCCTCACCTACCCCCTCTGGGGAAGCGCTCTCAGCGCCAGAGCCGGCGCCCGAGTCGGCGGCAAGGCCGCGCCCGCCACCTGCGAACTCGCCCTGAAGAACAAGTCGCTCCCGGGGCGCGTGCACGCCTACGTCACCGGCCACGAACAGGGCACCGGCCGCTGGGTGCTGCTCAAGCCCGACGGTGGTGTCTACCGCCCCGACTCGCCCTCGGCACCGCACACCCCGCTGCCCGTCGACTGCGCCATACCACTCGGCGCGGCGGGTTCGGCGCCCAGAGTACTGACGCTGCCTCAGATGTACGGCGCCCGCGTCTACTTCGCGCGTGACGACAAACTGGACTTCTTCCTCAACCCCGGCCCCGCACTGGTCGAGCCCGCCTTCGCGACCCCGGCTGACCCCAACTACGCCCGCACGTGGTCGTTCTGCGAGTTCACCTTCAACCCCCAGCAGCTTTTCGCCAACATCAGCTACGTGGACCTCGTCACCGCGCTGCCCATCGGCCTGACCCTGGAGGGCGACGCCACCCACACCGTCGCCCCGCTCCCGGACGGCGCCGTGGACAAGATCGCCTCCGGTCTCGTCGCGCAGGCGGCGAAGGACGGGCAGCCGTGGGACGACCTGGTCATCAGGGGCGGCGGCGGAGGCGTACTACGCGTCATCTCACCGCAGAACCTGATGGCGCCCTACTTCGACAGGCCCGACCAGATACCCTTCCGCGACGTCTGGAACCGCTACATCGACCAGGTGTGGGACAAGTACCGCTCCACCGATCTCAGGATCGACCTCCAGGGCGGGCGGGGAGTGTTCACCGGGCGTGTCAGCGGCGACGTACTGACGTTCAACGGCGGGCACTCCTTCGCCAAGCCGACGTCGAAGGACATCTTCACCTGCAACCACGGCCCCTTCACGAACAACCCCGGTGACCCGGACGACAAGAAGGGCCTCCTCGCGCGGCTCGCCGCCGGGTTCAACCGCAGCATCATGCTCACGCACCCGCAGCAGCCGGGTGGCGCGACCGCCGCCGACTACTACCGGGGCGAGGTGACCAACCACTGGTCTCGTGTCGTGCACGCCAACTCCCCCATCGGGTACGCGTTCCCCTACGACGACGTGCGTCCCGACGGGCAACCGGACGTGTCGGGAGCAGCACACGACGGCAATCCTCGGCGGTTCACGGTGAGCGTGGGGTCCTGACCGCGCGGCCCTCCTTGCCGCCGCTTCGGCCCGTCAGGCCGAGGCCCGGCGCACCAGGGCCGTCGGTAGCACGACGTTCACCGGGCCGGGGGCGAAGCCGTCACCGGCCCTGTCGCGCAGGAGCATCCGGGCCATCAACCGGCCCATTTCCTCGATGTCCTGACGGACCGTCGTCAGCGGCGGATCGGCCTGCTCGGCGACCGGCAGCATGTCATCGAAGCCGACCACCGCCACGTCGTCCGGCACCCTCCTGCCCCGTTCCCTGAGAACCCGGAGGGCGCCGGACGCCGACAGGTCGTTGGCCGCGAACACGGCGTCCAACTCCGTTACCCGGTCGAGCAGTTCCCGCATGGCCCGCTCACCTCCCGCGGGCGTGAAGTCGCCCTCGGCGATCAGCCGTGGATCCCCGTCGACCAAAATGTCCCGGTAGCCGTCGAGCCGGTCGACCGCTGAGGTCTGGTCGAGGGCGCCGGTGATGTGCGCGACGCGGCTGCGGCCGAGCCCCACCAGATGGCGCACCGCCTCGCGCGCACCGCCGCGGTTGTCGCAGTCGACGTACGAGGCGTTCGGCTCGCCGGGTCCTGCCTGGGCCCAGCCGGGGCGGCCGCCGAACACGGTCGGCACCCCGGCGCGCCGGATGATGCCGGGCAGCGGATCGTCGAGGTGCAGGGAGAAGACGAGGGCGCCGTCGACGTGGCCGCCGGTGAGGTAGCGGCCGACCCGCTCGTGGTCGTCCCGGCCCTCGGTGAGCAGCAGGACGAGCTGCACGTCGCGCGCGGTCAACTCCTTGCTGATGCCGCGCAGTTGCAGTGCGAAGAACGGGTCGGCGAAGACCCGGGTCTCGGGCTCGGCGATCACCACGGCGACCGCGTCGTGGCGCCGGGTGACCAGGCTGCGGGCGGCGCGGTTGGGGACGTAGCCGAGTTCGTCGACCGCGTGCCGCACCCTCTCGGCAAGCGCCTCGCGCACCCCGGGGTCGCCGTTGACGACGCGGGAGACGGTGGCTCTGGAGACCCCCGCGTGGGCAGCCACGGCCTCCAGGGTCGGGCGCGGTTCCTCGGTCACCTTCGGTCACTCCTCCCTGACGGTGTCAGGGCATCCTCTCTTACGCCTGAGAGAGATCAAGGCCTGGCTGTCCGGCTGCCCGGACTCGACTCGACGCAGACTGTGACGTGCCTGGACGAGGAGCGTGGTTCGGGTGGTGGAACTCACGGGTAGGCGCATGGATGCCGCTCCTGGGGACGAGTCCGGAGGGAGCACCGCCTGTCTTTGCGGCCGGGGCCGGGGCCGGCCCGCGGGGCGCGCCGCCGGAAGACTGTGACGAGGGGGACGCATGCCGGAGGACACAAGGCGCGACGCGGCGGACCGCACGGAGGCCGGCGGTGACGGTGAGGCGGCCGGCGGTGACGGTGAGGCGGCCGGCGCCTCATCCGCTCGGCGCTCCGACTGGACCAAGCGGACCGAGGTCGGGGTGGCGGTACTGGCGGGCCTTTCGACGTTGTTCGCCGCTGTGGCCGCTGTGGTCACCCTCCAGGTTCAGGCCAACCAGGGCCGAACCGAGGTGGACGTGACGCGCCAGGGCCAGATCACCGATCGCTTCAACGTCGCGGTGGGCAACCTCGGCGACCGGGCGGACGAGGTACGCCTCGGCGGGATCTTCGCCCTGCGGCGGATCATGGAGGATTCTCCACGGGACCAGCCGGCGGTGGTGGACGTGCTGTCGGCGTATGTACGCACGCACGCGCCGGCCGCCGGGGGAGGGAAGACAAAGCGGGACGCCGCCGGGCGTCCGGCGCCGGACGTGCGAGCGGCCTTCGAGACGCTGGCCGAACGGGACCCGGACCACGACAAGTCGTCCCGGGTCGATCTGCGTGACACCTACCTGCGCTACATCGGGGTACGCCACAACGCGAACGGCCCCGAAGGAACGGGTCCGCAGCTGGCCGACGCCAACCTGTCCGGCGCCGTCCTGTCCGACGCGCAGCTGAGCCGGACGCGGCTTTCGGGAACGTATCTCGTCGGTACTCGGATGGAGGACGCCGATCTACGAGGGGCGGACCTGAGCGATGCCGACCTGCGCGGCGCCAAGCTGGCGGGCGCCGATCTGAGGGGCGCCGACCTGCGTGGCGCCCGGCTCCGCGCCGGGGACGCGGCTGACGGCGACGACAAGAGCGGCTCCGGCAAGCGCGCCAAAGTCTCCGGGAGCCCGGCCGAGGTGAGCGTGGAACAACTCCTCACAGCTCGCCTGGACCGCACGACCGTGCTCCCCTTCGCCCTGAAACGTGACCCTCGTATCCGCGACCGCCTCTCGGGCGAGCAGGCCCATTGAAGCGGCACTCGTGCACTACCCGTGGCCATGTCCCCCGGGCTTCGCCGCGCCCCCGGCGCGATGGTGCGGCTCATAGTCCGGAATCGTCCCGTCCTTCTTCTTCACCAGGAACAGCCCCGCCATCCCCATGTCCGAGTGGCTCTGCACATGGCAGTGGTACATCCAGGCCCCGGCGCCCACCCCCTCCCCCGCGACGACCTGGAAGCCGAAGGAGTCGCCCGGGCCCGTGATCTTGTCGTCCAGGATCTGGCTCGGGTCGTCGGGGCCGGTGAGCATGCCCGTGCGGTTGTCCGCCCAGCGGTGACCGTGCACGTGGAACGTGTGGTAGTACTCGCCGTGGGTGATCGACACGAACTCGACCCGGTCGCCCACCGTGGCCTCGAAGTTCGGGCTGTCGTGGCCGGATCTGTTGTTGATCGTCATGTCGTTGAAGACGATCGTGAAGGTCTTGTCGGGCAGCAGATCCCCCTTGCGGCGCACGATCAGCGGACCGTAGAGCCCCTTCCGCACACCCCCCGTGCCGTGGTCCGTGCCGACCACGTGATCGTGGTAGTGCCAGTAGCCCGCCGTGCCGGGCCGCCACGTGCCGTCCTTGCGGCGGCCCGGCGCGTGGGTGCGCCAGGTGTAGGTGCGCTTGCCGCCCGGCTCGACGTCGCTCCTGGTGTGCTTCGTGCCATCGCTGGAGATCTCGTAGTCCATGCCGTGGACGTGCAGGCTGGCGGCCACGTCCATGGCGTTCTCGAACTCGATGTGCAGGGTGTCGCCTTCGTTGAGTTCGATGAGCGGGCCCGGGATGGTCGCCTTGCCCTTCTCCAGGCCGTATCCCAGCTGCCCGTCGGGGAGCTTCTCGGCGTACATCTTGATGCGCCTGACCTCACCGCCCGCGGGCGCGGTCCTCGGCGGCCCCTCGGCGGGCACGGCGTCCGGCGCGTTCGTGAGCGACAACGATGTCACGCCCGCTGCCGCCGCCGCGCCGCCCGCGAGCATCCTCCGGTTGAAGCTCCGTCTGTCCATGCCGAACTCCCCACTGCTGTACGGAGACTGGCGGGGCACTGGGGCCCCCGGGCGGCCACACGGTATCGGCCGGGTCTTCGTTTATCCACACTCAGGACAAAGTTCGGCCTATCGCGGTGATACCTATTGGCGAGTTGCTAAAAGAGGTCTAGCTTCATCGGCGCTGTTGCTGTGACCGACGAGGGGTGGGTGTAGTCATGCGGCGCACACCGCATCAAGAGCCCTTGACCGTACGAGGGTTGCGCAGAACACGACGCAGACCGAACCGCTCGCGCCGGGCCTGGACGGCCGCTCTGCTGTCGGGAGCCCTGGTCACCGGGGCCCTCTCGGCACAGGCCGCCTCGGCGCGGCCGTACCCGGAACCGCCGTTGACAACGATGTCCCTGCCTTCGCCGCCCGGCGGTGCCAACGTCAAGGTCCTTGTCTTCCACGGCTCGGCGGCGGGCGGCGACGAGTCCCCCGTCGTCAACGCCGGCATCGAGGCGATCGAGAAGATCGGCCAATCCGGCCCGGCCGCCCAGCGGTTCAGGATCGTGGCGACGGATGATCCGTCCGTGTTCACGAACGAGCGAAAGCTCGGCACCTTCAACGCCGTGGCCTTCCTGACCGGTGGCGGCGACATCCTCGACCCCGAGCAGGAAGCGGGCCTTGAGGCCTACATGGAGGCCGGTGGCGGCTTCCTCGGCATCCACGACGCGGCCCGCGCCGAGCCGTACTCGACCTGGTTCACCGGCCTGATCGGCGCCCGCCCCGCCGAGCCGAGCCCGACGAACGTCCAGCGGGCGACCGTCGAGGTCGGCGACCGCGAGCACCCGGCGACCAAGGGCCTGCCCCTCCAGTGGAAGCGGCCCGACCGGTGGCTGAACTGGACGAAGAACGCCTCGGGCGACGTGCACACGGTCGCCCGCGTACGGGAGTCGACGTACCAGCCGGGCCAGGGCAGGAACGGCTGGGACCACCCGGTGTCGTGGTGCCGTGACTACGACGGCGGACGCTCCTTCTACACCGGCATGGGCGGCACGGCGTCGTCGTACGACGAAGGGGACTTCCGCGGCCATCTGCGCGGCGCCCTGCTGTGGACGACCCGCATCGCGCGCGCCGACTGCAAGGCGACGATCAACGCCAACTACAGGGCGGAGCGGCTGACCCAGGCCAATCAGCCGGGGCAGAACGACCAGATCGGCGAGCCGCACGGCCTGGTCACCGCACCCGACGGGCGGGTCCTCTACATCGGCCGCGGCGGCGCAGACTCCTCCCGGCCGGTGATCACCGACTGGAACAACCCGGACATCGGTAAGGGCACGGGCGAGATCCACGTCTACGACCCGAGGACCAAGAAGGTGACGCTCGCGGGCGCCCTGTCGGTCTTCGGCAACAAGGGCGGCGGCGATGAGCTGATCAAGGTCGAGGAGGGGCTGCTCGGTATCGAGGTGGACCCGGAGTTCGAGCGGAACGGGTGGGTGTACCTGCACTACACACCCCACGCGAAGATCAACCGCGAGACGCACATGGCGCAGCGGTACGTCTCCCGCTTCACGCTCGACCGGGCCACGAACAAGCTGGACATGGGCAGCGAGAAGGTGCTGCTCAAGTGGCCGGTGCAGATCCACAGCTGCTGCCACTCGGGCGGCGGGATGGCCTGGGACTCCAAGGGCAACCTGTACATCGCGACCGGCGACAACAACTCCTCGCGGTTCACGGACGGTTACTCGGGCAACAACCCCGAGCCGAACTTCAAGGGCGTCTCCTTCGCCGACGCCCGCCGCACGGCCGGCAACACCAACAACCTCAACGGCAAGATCCTGCGCATCCACCCGGAGCCCGACGGGACGTACACGCTCCCCGAAGGGAACCTCTTCACCGGCAAGGAGCAGGACGAGGGTGGCGGCAAGACGCGCGGCGAGATCTATGTGATGGGCGTCAGGAACCCGGCGCGCATCTCCATCGACAAGAAGACCGACACGCTGTACGTGGGGTGGGTCGGCCCGGACGCGTCCGCGCCGTCGACGACGTGGGGCCCGGCGAAGTACGACACGTTCGCCGCGATCACGCACGCCTCCAACCGCGGCTGGCCGTACTGCATGGGCAACAACCAGCCCTACCGCGACCGGAACCTGCCGGACCCGTCGAAGCCGCTCGGCTGGTACGACTGCGAGAACCTCAAGAACGAGTCGCCCAACAACGACGGCCTGGTGAACATCCCGCCGGCCGAGCCCAACAACATCTGGTACTCGCCGCAGGGCGGCGGCATCGACTACCCGCGCGACGCGAACGGCGTGCCGAGCTACAGGACGGAGGAGCAGAAGCAGCTCCTGCCGTGGCTCAAGGGCGGCGGCCAGGCCACGATGAACGGCCCGGTCTACCGCCATGACGCGGCGAGCGCGAGCGCCGACGCGTGGCCTTCGTACTGGGACGGCAAGTGGTTCGTCGGCGACTTCTACGACGGCGACCAGCCGCGGCACGCGGTGCTCACCGACCCGAAAACGGTCGGCGACGGCGGTCTGCCGGTGCACGCCGAATCGTTGAAGAAGATCATCCCGATCGGCAACGACGGCATCAGGAACCTCATGGACTGGAAGTTCGCGCCGGACGGCTCCCTGTACGTCCTGGACTACGGCCGCGGCTTCTTCACCTCGGACTCCAAGTCCGCGCTGTGGCGCGTGACGTACAGGGGCGGCGGGCCGACCCCGGCCGCCGGTGATCTGGCGAGGAGGGCGGGATGAGGCGTTCCCCGACAGCACAGACCGTACGGACCGCAAGGAAGCGAAGACTGTACATGGCACTGCTGGCCTCGCTCCTCATGGTGGTCGGCCTGACGTCGACGGCGGCCACTGCACGTGACGACAACACCGGGATCGCGGCGGCCCAGACCCTGACCTGGACGGCCGACAACGACATCAACAAGTACAAGTCGGCGCCCACCACAGCGGTGGCGGGACCGACGACGATCGTCTTCGAGAACAGCGAGGCGACCGGCAACACGACGGGCATGCCGCACACGCTGACGTTCGACGTCTCCGACCCGGAGTACAACAACGACGTCCCGCTGAACATCCTGGCCAACCCCAACGACGACCAGGGCGGCAAGCACACGGCCGAGGTCACGCTCGCCCCCGGCCGCTACCGTTACTACTGCACGATCCCCGGCCACGGGGCGATGCAGGGCATCCTGGTGGTGACCGAGGGCGGCGGCGAGGACACCACGCCTCCCCTGACGTCGGCGAAGGTGGAGGGGCAGACCGACGCCGATGGCGCGTACGTCGGTTCGGCTTCGGTGGCGGTGAGCGCGACCGACGAGGGTTCGGGCGTCGAGCGGATCGAGTACGCGGTCGGGGCATCCGGTGCCTGGCAGCCGTACACCGCGCCCGTGGTCGTCGACCAGGTCGGCTCCCACAAGATCCGCTACCGGGCCTCGGACCGGGCGGGCAACGTGACGGCGGAGAAGTCGGTCGACTTCAAGGTCGTCGCGCCGTCGACAGACGACAGGACGCCTCCGGAGACGTCGGCCACGGTGTCCGGCGAGAAGGATGACCAGGGGCAGTACGTCGCGATGGCCACGGTCACGGTGACGGCGTCCGACACCGGCTCCGGCGTCAACAGGATCGAGTACGCGATCGGTGACGGCGGCGCCTGGAAGGCGTACACCGCCCCGGTCATGGTCCACGAGACGGGCACCCACAAGGTGCGTTACCGCGCCGCCGACAGGGCGGGGAACCAGGCGGCCGAGAAGTCCGTCGAGTTCACCGTGGTCGCGCCTCCGGCCGAGGACAGGACGCCTCCGGAGACGTCGGCGCAGGTCGAGGGCGACAAGGACTCCGACGGCGCCTACCTCGGCAGGGCCAAGCTGACGGTCACCGCGACCGACTCGGGCTCGGGGATCGCGAAGATCGAGTACTCCTTGGACGGCGGCCCGTACCTGGCGTACGAGGCGCCGGTCGTCGTCGACCGCGTGGGGCGGCACACCGTTGCGTACCGGGCGAGCGACAAGGCGGGCAACACGGCCGACGCCAGGACGGTCGCCTTCACGGTCTCCGAGGGCGGAGGCGTGCCCGCGCCCAACTGCCCGGAGTTCGACGAGCGGCTGACGGTGATCGTGGGCACGGTCGACACGGGTGTCCCCAACCGCGTCACGAACAACCGCTGCCGCATCAACGAACTGATCGAGGACGAGAAGGAGTGGACCTCGCACGCGCTCTTCCTGAAGCACGTCAAGACCGTAACCGACAGGCTTCTTAAAGAAGGCGAGATCGACCAGCGCGAGTACAACAAGATCAACCGCGCCGCCAAGCAGTCGGGCATCGGCAAGCCGGGCCAGACGGACGGCTACCGCGAGATCTTCGACGGCACCAAGGAGTCCTTCGACAAGTGGGAGCAGGTGGGCGGCGGGAAGTTCGGGCTCAACGACGACGGCACGATCACCAGCAGCACCGCCGTGCAGGGCATGGGCATGCTGTGGTTCCCGCAGCGGAAGTACGGCGACTTCTCGCTGAAGCTCCAGTGGCGCGACGACGCACCGGGCAACGGCAACACCAACTCCGGGGTCTTCGTGCGCTTCCCGCAGGTCCACGACCATCCGGAGGAGTCGCGTCCGGAGTGGGTCGCCATCAAGTACGGGCATGAGGTGCAGGTGCTCGACCGCCCCGACGGCGACATGTACAAGACCGGGTCGGTCTACGGCTTCGACCGGGTGGGCCTGGCCGGCGCCGGCGTCACCCCGAAGGGCACGTGGAACGACTACGAGATCCGCGTGGTGGACCAGCACTACTCGGTCTATCGCAACGGCGTCCTGATCAACGAGTTCGACAACGTCGGCGGCCAGGAGTTCACGCCCCCGCGCGGCGACGACCCGGGCACGGACGGACGCCGTTACGCGTCCGGCTATCTCGGGCTCCAGGTCCACGGGGTGACGGACGTGGTGTCGTACCGGGACATCAGGATCAAGGAGCTGTAACCGAGCCCCCTGCCGTTGCGCATCGGCGCCCTCGCCCCCGAAACGGGGCGGGGGCGCCGTCGCGGTGGGGTGCCGATGAGGGGGCCTAGTCGTCGGTGTCCGTGGCCGCCAGCACCGACACGCGTGTGCCGGACGGGTCGAGCACCGCGAGGCCCACGTCGGCCGTGTCGTGCCGGAACCACCGCGTGAACGCCATGAAGCGCAGCCACCGGCAGCCGGCCGCGTACCGCACGGCCTCCAGGAACGGTGTGTCCGACGGCAGGTCCAGCAGGGCGTACAGCCCCTGCCAGGCGTGGAGCCGGGCGTAAGCGCCGTGGAGGGGGTGGCCGTTGACGCCGCCGACGGCCGCCGCCGAGTACAGCTCGTTGAGCGCGTCGTCCGCCGCCGTGACACAGGCCGGCAGCCCGCCCGGGCCCACCTCCCCCGCCAGACAGTCGAGTGGCAGCTCCTTGAGGAACGACATCCCGAAGTCGTCCCCGGCCAGCGGCCGCGGCAGCGTGAAGAACCGGGCCTCCGGTTCGCGCGCCCAGCCGCCGGCGGTGAACGCCCCGGCGGCCGCCCGCGAGCGTGCCGCGTCCGGCGCCTCCCGCGCGGTGCGCCCGGCCGCCGTGCCGCGCTCGGAGTCCGGCACCTCCGGGAAGCGCGCCCGCAGCTGGCCCGCCGACCGCACGGGTCCGGCGCCGCGCGTCCGTGCCCCGAAGCGGTGCTCGATGTCGAGCCGCGTCTCCGGGAGCCGGGCCAGCGGGTGCCCCGCCTCCCGCAGCCGCTCGGCGTACGCGTCGAGCGCGGGCCGCTGCCGCCATGGCACTCCCCGCAGCGACAGCTCGCCAAGGACGCAGGCCCGCAGCTCGGCCTCCGGGTCGGTGGCACTGTGCGGCAATGCGGCGAAGAGCGGTTCGAGCTCCGGGAGGCGCCGGCTCGCGGCCAGCTCCGCGGCGAGTCCCCGCAGCCGCTCCGGTCGGCCTTCGGCCAGCTTCCTCAGCTCCGCCGGGTCGGGCGGGATCATCTGGTCATCGCTCACACCGGGAGTCTACGAGCCGGGCACATCCGCGATTCCCTGCGCCGTTTTACCTGGTGACGACGGTCCAGTACCTTCCCTCAAGCATGCGTGCACAGAACTGAGCTTGTGTGACGGGGGATGACGTGAGCTACAGGCCTGCCGACTGGCACATATTGGATCTGGACAAGGATCCGACGCCGGGCGATCCGCACCGGGTGCGGTCGCTGGCGAAGAACCTGCACGACTTCGCCGACGACGTCGGCAGAGTCCTGCGCGACATCAAGGGGATGGCGGGCGAGGACGCGATCCTCCAATGGGCGGGGAAGACCGCGGATGCCTTCACGGAGCAGTTCGAGGACGCGCCGGCCAAGCTGAAGAAGCTCAAGAAGTCCTACGGGATGGCGGGCGACGCACTGGCCGCGTACTGGCCCCAGCTGGAGCGCGCCCAGACCCTCGCCGACAAGGCCCTGGCCAAGGGCCGCGAGGCCCAGGCGGATCTCCGTAGCGCCAAGTCCCGTCTCTCCTCCGCCGATTCGTGGGTGGAGAAGGCGGGCAAGGAGGCCGACAAGTACAAGGACGGCGGCTCCAAGGGCAAGGACGTGCCCAAGCCGGACGAGGACAAGGTCCGCGCCGCCACCCGCAACGCCGCTTCCGCCGAGAAGGCCCAGAAGTCCGCCCAAGGCGACGTCGACGCCGCGAAGAGCGCGCTGGAGGCGGCGAAGAAGATGGCCGCGGACGCGCGCAAGATGCGCGAGGAGGCGGCCGGTACCGCGAAGCGGAAGATTGACGAAGCCTCCGACGCGGGCATCAGGAACCGCAAGTGGTGGGAGGAGATCGGCGACTGGGTCACCGACAACTGGGACACCATCGTCGAGATCTGCAAGGTCGTCGTCGCCGTCGTCGGCGTCATCGCGATCATCATCGGCGGCCCGATCCTCGCCGCGATCGTCATCGTCGCCGGCGCCATCGTCCTCGCCGACACCCTCAACAAATACCGAAAAGGCCAAGCAGGCCTCATGGACGTGGCGTTCGCGGCCATGGACTGCATCCCCGGCGGCAAGGGCCTGACCACCGTCGGCAAGCTGGCCAAGGGCATGAAGGGGCTGGGCAAGGGCGGCCTCAAGGGGATGGCCAAGGGTCTCAAGAACGGTCTGCGGCGCGGCGCCGACGGCGCGGCGACGAGCAAGCCGGGCAAGGGCCGCTGCAAGAACGGCGACCCCATCGACATGGTCTCCGGCGAGATGATCATGGAGGAGACCGACGTCGATCTGCCGGGCCTGCTCCCGGTGGTGCTGCGGCGCACGCATCTGTCCACGTACACCTCCGGCCGGTCCTTCGGCCCGTCGTGGGCCTCCACACTCGACGAACGCCTCGAACTCGACCACGAGGGCGCCCTGTTCGCGACCGAGGACGGCATGATCCTCACCTACCCGGTGCCCGCGCCCGGCACGTCGGTCATGCCCCTGCACGGCCCGCGCCTGCCGCTCGACTGGGACGGCACCCCGGGCGCCCCCATCCGCATCACCGACCCCGCCACCGGCCGCACCCGCCACTTCGCGCCGCTCGCCGGGCCCACCGGGAACGACGAGGCGTTCACGCTGCCGCTCGCGGCGATCAGCGACCGCAACGGCCGTCGCATCGAATTCGACCGCGACAAGCACGGGAACGCGGTCGCCGTCCGCGACTCGGCGGGCCGCCGCCTCGACGTGGACACCGAGGGCGGCCGGGTCACCGCGCTGCGGCTGCACGACCCCGACGCCGGCCCGACGGCACGACCCTCATCCGCTACGGGTACACCCACGGCAACCTCACCGAGATCGTCAACTCCTCGGGCCTGCCGCTGACCCTGACGTACGACGAGCGGGCACGGATCACGTCATGGACCGACCGCAACGGCTCCTGGTACCGCTTCACCTACGACGCGGAGGATCGCTGCGTCCGGGGCGAGGGCGCCGGGGGTCACCTCTCCTGCACCGTGGCCTACGACGCGCAGGAGCGCACGACCCGCTACACCGACTCGCTCGGCCACACGACGACCTACCGGCACAACGAGCGTCTCCAGCTCGTCGCCCAGACCGACCCGCTCGGCCACACCACGTACGCCGAGTGGGACGCGTACGACCGCATGCTGTCGCGCACCGACCCGCTCGGCCACACGTCCCACTACACCTACGACGAGCGCGGCAACCTCACCCGGATCGTCCGGCCCGACGGCTCCGTCACCACCGCCGAGTACGACGACCTCGACCGCCCCGTCACGACGACCCTGCCCACCGGCGGCACCCGCCGCCACGCCTACGACGAGCAGGGCAGGCCCATCGCCACCGTCGACCCCCTGGGCGCGCGGACCACCTTCACGTACGACGCGTCCGGCGGCCTCACCAGCGTGACCAACGCGCTCGGCGCCACCCACCGCGCCCAGCCGCACACCACCGGCCTGCCCCTCGCCACCACTCCGCCCCTCGGCGGCGGCACCCGGCTGACCCGGGACGCCTTCGGACGCGTCGTCGCCTCGCGGGACGCCACGGGCGCCGTGACGCGCACCGCCTGGACCGTGGAGGGGCGGCCCGCCGAACGCCTCCTGCCCGACGGGACCCGCGAGCGCTGGGTCTACGACGCCGAGGGCAACGTCGTCCGGTACACGGGCCCCGACGGCCGCACCGTCACCTACGGCATCACCCACTTCGACCGTCGCGCCCGGCGCACCGAGGGCGAGGGCGCCGACGCCTCGACGGTCCGCTTCACCTACGACACCGAGCTGCGTCTCACGGCGGTGACCAGCGCGGCCGGCGCCGTGTGGACGTACGCGTACGACGCGGCCGGCCGTCTCGTGCGGGAGACCGACTTCAACGGACGCTCCCTCACGTACGCCTACGACGCGGCGGGCCGGCTGACCGAGCGCACCAACGGCGCCGGGGAGACGACCACGTTCGTGCGCGACGCCTGCGGCCGCGTCGTCGAGCGCCGTTCGCGCGACGGCGTCACGTCGTTCGCGTACGACGCCGCGGGACGGCTGGTCCGCGCCACGACACCGCAGACCGAGCTGACGTTCACGCGCGACGCCTCGGGCCGGGTCGTCGCCGAACAGTGCGACGGCCGGACGCTGCACAACACCTACGACATCCTCGGCAGGCGCGTCGCCCGCCGCACGCCGTCGGGCGCGGTCAGCCGGTGGGAGTGGGACGCCAACAACCGCCCCACCGAGGTCCGTGTCGGCGACCACGAACTCGCCTTCTCCTACGGCGCGTCCGGGCACGAGACGGCGCGCCGCATCGGTGACTCGGCGGTCCTGGCGCAGGAGTGGGACGCCGGCCACCGCCTGACCGGGCAGACCCTCACCCGGGTAACGGGGGGCGGAGACGACGGGGACGGCGGGCCGCTGCTCCGGCGCTCCTACGCCTACGACGAGGACGGCGGCCTCACCGCCATCGAGGACCAGGCCCACGGCGCCCGCCGCTTCCGCCACGACCGACGCGGCCGGGTGGAGTCGGTGACGGCCGCCGACTGGTCGGAGCGGTACGCCTACGACGCGGCGGGCAACATCAGCCGGGCGGACACCCCCGAGGGCCCGCAGGGCGAGCGCGTCTACGACGGCACCCTGGTCCGCAGGTCCGGCCACATCACCTACGTCCACGACGCGCAGGGCCGCCTCGTCCGCCAGTCCCGCAAGCTGCTGTCGGGCGGCACGCGCGCGTGGACCTACACCTGGGACACCGAGGACCGGCTGACCGCCGTCACCACGCCGGACGGCCGGTGCTGGGCCTATGTGTACGACGGTCTCGGGCGCCGGGTGGCGAAGCGGCTGCTGTCGGCGGACGGCGAGGGCCGGACGGTCGAGGAGACCGTCTTCACGTGGGACGGGGCGCGTCTGGCGGAGCAGCACACGTCTGCCGACGGCGCCACCACGAGCTGGGAGTGGGCGCCGGGGACGAACCGGGCACTGCTACAGCTGGAGCGGGCCGGGACGGGCAGCGAAGGGGGCGGGCTCGACCGGGGCCGGGCGGGCAACCGGGCCGGCGGACTCGACCAGGAGGAGGTCGACCGCCGTTTCTACGCCATCGTCACCGATGTCGTAGGCACCCCCACCGAACTCGTCGACGAGGAGGGCCGCGTCGCCTGGCGCGCCCGCACCACCCTGTGGGGCACGCGCGTCGGCGGCGGAGCCGCCACGGGCGCCGACTGCCCGCTCCGCTTCCCCGGCCAGTACCACGACGCCGAGACGGGCCTGCACTACAACTTCCGGCGTTACTACGATCCCGCGAACGCCCGCTACCTCAGCGCCGACCCGCTCGGCCTGGCCCCGGCGCCCAACCACCACGCCTACGTCCTGGACCCGCTGCGCTGGACCGACCCCTGGGGTCTGGCGCCGAGCTGCGACGGCAACCACGGGATCACCTCGGACCGTGAGACCCACATCGAGGGCCAGCACGGCCCGGGCGCCCAGGACCGCGTCCGGGAGACCGCGGACTACGGCACGGAGCCGAACATCCCCGGCGAGTTCAACGACGACTTCCTCTGGGACGGTGACGACTTCGCCCTCGGCCGCCGTCTCCAGGAGGGCATCCGGGGCACGCCCGCGTTGCCCAACCCGCGCGCCAGGATGGGCCAGGACTCGCACATCCACCGCTTCGACCACGGCAGTCCGGTCGGGGTGAACGGCAGTGGCCGGGTGACGAGCGAGGTGGAGGTGGTCATCCGTGACGGCAACATCCACACGGCGTACCCCATCTGACTCCGCCGCCGGCCGGCGCGGACGAGCGGCGCGTCACTCCTCGTGCTTCGCGCGGCTCGGCTGTACGCGCTTGGGTTCGCCCGGCATCTTCGGGTACTCCGGCGGATACGGCAGGTCGCCGAGGCCGTGGTCCTGCTCGTCCTTGGTGGCGAGCTCCAGGAGGGCTTCGAGGGAGTAGGCCCGCTCCTCCATGCGCGCGTGGACGTCGCCGGCCTTCGCGAAGCGTTCCGGCATGGTGACGATGTCGAAGTCCTCGGGCGCGGCGTCGTCGACCTCGTCCCACCGCAGGGGCGCCGACACGGGGGCGTGCGGGCGGGCGCGTACCGAGTAGGCGGAGGCGATGGTGCGGTCCCGGGCCGTCTGGTTGTAGTCGACGAAGATCCGTTCGCCGCGCTCCTCCTTCCACCACGCCGTGGTGACCTGGTCCGGCATGCGCCGCTCCAACTCGCGCCCGCAGGCGATCGCGGCCCGCCGCACCTGGGTGAAGGTCCAGCGCGGTTCGATGGGCACGAAGACGTGCAGGCCCCGGCCGCCGGAGGTCTTGGGCCAGCCGACCAGGCCGCCGAACTCGTCCAGGACCGCGCGCAGTTCGTGCGCGGCCCGCACCGCGTCGGCGTAGTCCGTGCCGGGCTGCGGGTCGAGGTCGATGCGGAGCTCGTCGGGGTGGTCGATGTCGTCGCGCCGTACGGGCCAGGGGTGGAAGGTGAGTGTGTTGTACTGGGCCGCCCAGATCACGGCGGCTACCTCTGTGGGGCACATCTCGTCGGCGGTGCGGCCGCTGGGGAAGGTGATGGTGGCGGTGGGGATCCAGTCGGGGTGGTTCTTCGGCGCCCGCTTCTGGTAGAAGAACTCGCCGGCCGCCCCGTCCGGGTAGCGCTGCAAGGTGGTGGGGCGGTTCCTGAGGGCGCGGAGGATGCCGGGGCCGACGGCCACGAAGTACTGGGCGAGGTCCAGCTTGGTGTAGCCGCGCTCGGGGAAGACGACCCGGTCCGGGCTTGACAGGCGGACCGTCCGCTCCCCCGTGTCGATCTCCACGGCCGCGCTCTTGCCCTTGGTTTCACCCATGGAGCCACGCTAAAGGTGCCGGACATTCACCGCACACCGGGCGGTATGCGGTGAATCACCGCAGAATCGGAGTATGGATCTGCCGGTGATGCCGCCCGTGAAGCCCATGCTCGCCAGGCCCGTGGCGAAGATCCCGCCGGGTATGCAGTACGAGGCCAAGTGGGACGGCTTCCGCGCGATCGTCTTCCGCGACGGCGACGAGGTCGAGATCGGCAGCCGCACGGGCAAGCCCCTCACCCGCTACTTCCCCGAGCTGGCGGCGGCCCTGCGGGAGCGGTTTCCGGCGCGCTGCGTGATGGACGGCGAGATCGTGATCGCCAGGGACGGGCGGCTGGATTTCGACGCCCTCACGGAGCGCATCCACCCGGCGGCGTCGCGCGTCGCGACGCTCGCCGAGCGCACCCCCGCGTCGTTCGTCGCCTTCGACCTGCTCGCCCTCGGGGACGAGTCGCTGACCGCGGCACCCATGACGGAACGCCGTGAACAGCTGGTGACCGCGCTCTCCGGGGTGACTCCGCCCGTCCATGTCGCACCGGCGACGACCGACACGGAGGTGGCGCTGCGCTGGTTCGAACAGTTCGAGGGCGCGGGTCTGGACGGCGTCATCGCCAAGCCGCTCGATCTGCTCTACCGCCAGGACGAGCGCGTCATGTTCAAGGTCAAGCACGAGCGCACGGCGGACTGCGTGGTCGCGGGCTACCGCCTCCACAAGAGCGGCCCCGTCGTCGGCTCGCTCCTCCTCGGCCTGTACGACGACGGGGGCGCCCTCCAGCACGTGGGCGTCGCCGCGGCCTTCACCATGAAGCGGCGGGCGGAGCTGATCGAGGAGCTGGAGCCGCTGCGGATGGCATCCGCGCAGGGACACCCGTGGGCCGCCTGGGCGGAGGAGGCGGCGCACGAGACGGCGCGGTTGCCGGGGGCGCCGAGCCGCTGGTCGGGGAAGAAGGACCTGTCGTGGGTGCCGGTGCGCCCCGAGTGGGTCTGCGAAGTGGCGTACGACCACATGGAGAACGGGCAGCGCTTCCGCCACACCGCGCGGTTCCGCACATGGCGCCCCGACCGCGACCCGCGGAGCTGCACCTACGCCCAACTGGAGGAGCCGGTGCGGTACTCGCTCACGGACGTGCTGGGCCCGCCACCGGGGTGAGCGCGGCCTGCGGGGGCGGGCCGCCGGGAGGACAGCCGCGGCCCCGCACCGCACACTCGGAAGTGATGACCGGTTTGCCGCACCCAGGGGGTCGAGGCCGTGCACAGTGTGCCGTTCTGGCTATGGATGGTCTTCGCCGTCACCGTACTGGTGTCCTTGGCGGTCGACCTGCTCGCGCACCGACACGCCCACGTCATCGGATTCAGGGAAGCCGCCGCCTGGAGCGCGGTCTGGGTCGGACTGGCCATCCTCTTCGGCGCCGTCGTCTTCCTGGTGGTCGGGACGACCGCCGGGGTGGAATACACCACCGCATGGCTGCTGGAGAAGAGCCTGTCGGTCGACAACCTCTTCGTCTTCGCGCTGATCTTCGGCTATTTCAAGGTGCCGCGCGCTTATCAGCACCGCGTGCTGTTCTTCGGTGTGCTCGGCGCCCTGGTCTTCCGCGGCATCTTCCTCGCCGCGGGCGTGGCCGTGGTCAGCCGCTTCACGGCCGTGCTGTTCGTCTTCGCGCTCATCCTCTTCTACAGCACCTACAAGATCCTCAAAGAGGAGGAGGACAGTTTCGACCCGGGCAAGAGCATCGCCGTACGCCTGCTGCGCAAAGTCGTACCGGTCCGGGACGAATACGCCGGCACGCATTTCTTCGTGAAAGAGGCCGGGAAACGCGTCGCCACCCCGCTGCTGGCCGTCGTCGCCGCGATCGAGGCCGCCGACCTCGTCTTCGCCGTGGACAGCGTGCCCGCCGTGCTGGCCGTGAGCAGCGACGCGTTCATCGTCTACACCAGCAACGCTTTCGCCATCCTCGGCCTGCGCGCCCTTTTCTTCATGCTGGCGGGGCTGCTCGACCGCTTCCATTACCTCAGCAAGGGCCTGGCCATCATCCTCGCCTTCATCGGCGTCAAACTCGTCCTACAGGCCTCGCACAAAACGATCAGCAGTGCCATCCCCGAGATTCCGTCACTGATCAGCCTCGCGGTCATTTCCGTCGTCCTTGCGGTCTCGGTCGCACTCAGCCTGCTACGCCCTCGGACAACCCCGCAGTAGCCGGCAAGCCCGGTCTCTGGAACGTGGACAACGCACGGTAAAAGGGTGCTAAAAAACACCAAGTACTAGTAAAGTGGTGTTATGAACGGCGAGCGGAAACACCGGACGACCGCGTCAGGGCATGTCTGCGGCTCGTGCAAGGAACCTGTCGACACCGTGGTGGTGCGCCACAAGAACCTCGGTGTCTTCGTCCCGACCTGGGTCGCGGGACCATGCCACAATCCGCGCTGCGGGGACTATGTCCCGGAGGCGCACATCGCCTGGACGGGCAGCGGCTGGGAGAGGAAGACCGGCCGGGTGCGTCACTGACGTCGCCGGCAGGGACGGGGAGGTGGCCCATGTCGCACGACTCCCGCTTTCACCTCGACCGGGGCGGACATTCGATCACCGTATGCGTCGGTGGCGCACGCGACCCGGTCGAAGTCCTGGTCGACGGCAAGGTCGTGGCCACCTGCGGGAAGCGCCGCCGCGGCGTCACCGTGCTGACGGCCGAGCTGCCGGGCGACGCGCCACGGCCGTTCACGCTCCGGGTCGACTGGGCCGCCGCTACCGACGGCGGACCGGCTGTCCTCCTGGAAGCGGAGGGCAGCCGCACCCTCGTCCCCCGCGTCTCCACCACGCCGCCACGCACGCCTGCCCGAGACCCGGGCTCCTCCCCGGCGCGGGGCCCCCTTCAGCGACTCCTCCGATTCACCCGGCGCTGACCACGGCGCTTCTCACCACGCTCTCCATGAGCCAACCCGCTCCATGACGCCGACAGGCGGCGACAAACCTGCCGCCACCGCAATCACGCCAATGCGTGAAGCCGCTCCCCCACACCTTCCGCCTCACCGTCCGCGACCGTATGCTCCTGCGCCTGACACGTCAGTTACCGACGGTAAGGGGCTGGGGCATGGGGCACAGACGTGCCGAGGGAAGCACGCGGCGGGGGTTTGTCTCGGGGGCCGCCGCGGTCGGCGGGGCGGCCGCGCTGGGAGTGGCAGTGGCCGCGCGTCCCGCCGCCGCAGCGCCGGGCGCGCCGCGGGCGAAGCAGTCCGTGGCCGTACTCGGCGGCGGCGTCGCGGGGCTGACGGCCGCCCATGAACTGGCCGAGCGCGGCTTCGCCGTCACGGTCTACGAACGCCGGGCACTCGGCGGCAAGGCCCGCAGCATGGACGTACCGGACAGCGCGAAGGGCAACCGCAAGCCGCTGCCCGGCGAGCACGGCTTCCGCTTCATCCCGGGGATCTACCACAACCTTCCGGACACCATGCGCCGCATCCCCTTCCCCGGGAACGCCAACGGCGTGTGGGACAACCTCGTCGCGCCCCACGAGATGTCGTTCGCGCGCACCGGCCGCGAGGACCTCCGCATGCCGATCCCGTGGCCCGGCAGTCAGCCCGAGCGGCTCAGTCTCGACGACATCGCCCGCGCGCTCACCGCGCTGCTCGACACGGCCTTCAACCTGCCGGCGCACGAGGTCGCGTACTTCGTGAACCGCGCCCTGGTCTTCCTCACCAGCTGCGACGAGCGCCGCGACGACGAGTGGGAGTCGACGCCGTGGTGGGACTTCGTGCGCGCCGAGAAGATGTCCAAGGACTATCAGCGCATCCTCGCGATCGGCGTCACCCGCAACATCGTCGCGACGAAGGCGGAGGAGGCGAGCACCCGCACGGTCGGCACCCTCGGCGAGGCCTTCGTCTTCAACGCGCTCGGCCAGGGCGCGGACGGCCCGCCCGACCGGCTCCTGAACGCGCCCACGAACGAGGCCTGGATCGATCCTTGGGTGAGTCACCTGACGTCGCTCGGCGTCGAGTTCCGCGTCGGCTGGACGGTGCGCGAGCTGGCGTTCGGCGGCGGCCGGGTCGCCAAGACCGTCGTCGAGGACCCGGACGGCGTACGGCGTGACATCACCGCCGACCACTACGTGCAGGCCATGCCGGTGGAGCACGCGCGCAGGACGTGGAGCGCCGCGATGAAGGCGGCCGACCCGCAGCTGGCGCGCTGCGACAAGTTGCAGACGGACTGGATGACGGGCATCCAGTTCTATCTGACCGAGCGCCCGCCCCTCGTGAAGGGCCACTTCAACTGCATCGACTCGCCCTGGTCGCTGACCGGCATCGCGCAGGCGGGCCACTGGCCCGAGCGCGACTTCCCGGCCGACTACGGCGACGGCGTGGCGGTCGACTGCCTGTCGGTGGACATCTCCGAGTGGGACAAGCCGGGCATCCTGTACGGCAAGACGGCCAAGCAGTGCACCCGCGACGAGGTCGCCAAGGAGGTGTGGGCGCAGCTCAAGGCGGCGCTGAACGACACCGGCAAGACGGTCCTGAAGGACAGCAAGCTGCACTCGTGGTTCCTCGACCCGGGCGTCGACGGCCTCGGCACACCGAACCCCACCAACGACGACGAGCTCCTCATCCACCCCGTCGGCACCCTGCACAACCGTCCGTCGGCCGCGACGAAGATCCCCAATCTCTACCTCTCCGGTGACTACGTCTCCGTGGACATCGACCTCGCGACCATGGAGGGCGCCAACGCGTCGGCCCGCCAGGCGGTCAACGCGCTGCTGGAGCGGGTGGGTTCGGACCACAAGCCGTGCACGGTGACGCCGCTGTACCGCGCCCCGGCCGTCGAGCTCGCCAAGCGCCACGACCGCACCCGCTACCGGCTCGGTCTACGCAACGCGCTCGATTTCGGGTGATATCGGGCGCGTACGAGGTATGACGTACCCATGAGACGACGTGGGATGCGTACGCGTGCGGGGCTCGCAGCGGTGGTGCTGGCCGCTCTTGCGGTCGGCTGCACGGTGGAGAGCGACAGGAAGGAGCCGCCCTCGGGCGGCCCCGTCGGCACCCCCGGCGGTGCCCCGGGCGGCGGCCCCGGGAGCGGTCCCGGCGGCACCGCGCTCGCCGTGAAGATCGACAACGTTCCGCAGGCGCGCCCGCAGACGGGGCTGGACGCCGCGGACGTCGTGTACGTCGAACAGGTGGAGGCGGGGCTGAGCCGTCTGATGGGCGTGTACGCGTCCCGGGTGCCGTCCGCGGTCGGGCCGGTGCGCAGTGCGCGGGAGACAGATCTCGAACTCCTGCGCCAGTTCGACACGCCCGTGCTCGCGTTCTCCGGAGCGCAGTCGAAGCTGCTGCCGCTGATCGCGGGCGCGCCCCTGCGGGCCCTGCCGCCGGAGAAGGCCCCCGAGGACGCCTACTACCGGGAAGACACCAGAAAGGCGCCGCACGACCTCTTCGTACGCCCCGCCGCTCTCAAGGCGGCCCCGCGGGCGAGCGCACTGGAGAGCACCGGTTTCCGGTTCGGGCCGCGACCGGCGGGCGGCACACCGGAGACGCATCGGACGATCAGCTTCCCCTCGGCCCGCTTCACCTTCGACTGGGTGGAGTACGAGGGCCGTTGGCGCATCGCCATGGACGGGGAGCGGGCGCGTACCTCCGACGGCAAGGAGCTGGCCGCGTCCACGGTCGTCGTGCAGTACACGAAGGTGCGGCAGTCCCACTTCCACGACCGTTCGGGCAACGTCTCGCCGTTCACCGAGACCGTCGGCGAGGGCGGTGCGCGCGTCCTGCGGGACGGGCACGCCTATGACGCGCGCTGGAAGCGCGCGTCGACCGAGGACGGCACCCTGTTCACGACTCCCGACGGCAAGCCGCTGCCGTTCGCGAAGGGGCAGGTGTGGGTGGTCTACGCCCAGCCGTGAGCGCGCTCAGGCCCGCGGGGCCGCCAGCGGCTCCCCGGGGTTGCGCAGGCTCTCGGCCGCGTCCGCGACCCGCTGGAGCAGGTCGAAGAAGACGCTCTGTTCGTCGGTGGAGAGCGGGGCGAGGAACACCTGGTTCATCCGGGCGGTGCGCACGGTCAGCTTGCGGTGGATGCGCCTGCCCTCGTCGGTGAGGCGCAGCAGATAGCGGCGGCCGTCCTGCGGGTCGCGGACCTTGTCGAGCAGCTCGCGGCGGATCAGCCGGCCGATGACCTCGGCGACGGTGGACCGGTCGAGGCCCACCCGCTCCCCCACGGTGCGCTGGTCGAGGCCGGGCTCGGCGACGAGGGCGTTGAGGACCGCGAACTGCGGTGAGGTGATCTCCTCGGAGACCATCGTGTTCCACAGGAGGTAGTGCGCCTGTTGGAGCCGCCGGGCCAGGTGCCCGGGATGGGTGGCGAGGTCCACCGCGGCCATGAGGTCCTCCGCTTCTCCGGTTCCCCGGCTTCCGGTTCCCGGCTTCCGGTTCCCGGCTTCCGGTTCTCCGGCTTTCGGGGCTTTTCATCGGTGCGCTGAACGATACTCGCTCCCGATCCCATGTGCTGCCCACCCTTGCCAGGCACTTGGGCTGCTTCTATCCTCGCAGAAATAATCAGTGCCCTGATTAATTACTCGAATGGATCGCCCTGATCGATTCGAGCCGGGAGAGAGGGGGTGCGCGGATGGACAAAGTGGTGGCCACGGCCGCCGATGCGGTGGCCGACATCCGGGACGGGGCGTCGCTCGCGGTCGGCGGCTTCGGTCTGAGCGGCGTACCGAACGAGCTGATACGGGCGCTGCACGCGTCCGGGGCCTCGGACCTGCGGGTGGTGTCCAACAACTGCGGCGCGATGGAGTCGGGCCTCGCGGTGCTCCTGTCGGCCGGCCGCATCGCCCGCGTGACCGGCTCCTACATCGGCGCCAACAAGGAGTTCGCCCGGCAGTACCTGGGCGGCGAACTGGAGGTCGAGATGATCCCGCAGGGCACGCTCGCCGAGCGGCTGCGGGCGGGCGGGGCCGGCATCCCGGCGTTCTACACCCCGGCCGGGGTCGGCACGCAGGTCGCCGACGGCGGTCTGCCATGGCGTTACGACGGAGAGGGCGGCGTCGCGCTCGCGTCACCGGCCAAGGAGGTGCGCGAGTTCGACGGCACCCCCTACGTACTGGAGCACGGGATCCGCACCGACTTCGCGCTGGTGCGGGCGGCCAAGGGCGACCGGCACGGCAATCTCGTCTTCCGCAAGTCCTCCCGCAACTTCAACCCGCTCGCGGCGATGGCGGGGCGCGTCACCGTCGCGGAGGTGGAGGAGTTGGTGGAGCCCGGCGAGATCGACCCGGACGCGGTGCATCTGCCGGGGATCTTCGTGCAGCGCGTGGTCGCGCTCACCCCGGAGCAGGCGGCGGACAAGCGGATCGAGAAGCGGACGGTGAGCGGCTGATGCCCTGGACCCGCGAACAGATGGCCGCCCGCGCCGCGCGCGAACTGCGCGACGGGCAGTACGTGAACCTGGGCATCGGCCTGCCCACGCTGATCCCGAACCATCTCCCGCCGGGCGTGGAGGTGGTCCTGGAGTCCGAGAACGGCATCCTCGGGGTGGGCCCCTACCCCACGGAGGCCGAGGTCGACCCCGACCTGATCAACGCGGGCAAGGAGACCGTGACCGTCCTGCCGGGCGCCGCCTGCTTCGACTCGGCGCTCTCCTTCGGGATGATCCGCGGCGGTCACATCGATGTGGCCGTGCTCGGCGCGATGCAGGTCTCCGCGCGCGGGGACCTCGCCAACTGGGCGGTCCCGGGCAAGATGATCACCGGCATCGGCGGGGCGATGGACCTGGTGCACGGCGCCCGCACCGTCATCGTCGTCATGACGCACACCGCCAAGGACGGCACCGCGAAGATCGTCGAGGAGTGCGGGCTGCCGCTGACCGGCAAGGGGTGCGTCGACCAGATCATCACCGACCTCTGCGTCCTCGATTGCGTCCTCGATGTGACGGAACGGGGCGAACCGGGTCTTGAGCTGGTCGAGTTGGCGCCGGGGTGCACCGTGGAGGACGTCGTCGCGCGGACCGCCGCCGAGATCCGCCTTTCGGCGGGCTTCACGTCATGAACACGGGAATGACCACCTCTACTTCGGAGACGCGGTACACCATGACCACGACGACCTCGTCCCCGTCCGCCGAGCCGCTGCCCGACGGTCTCGGCCAGGACGCGATAGACGCCGAAGTCGCGAAGGCGCAGGCGGCGTCGGCCGGCGGGCACCATCCGCCGCGCGACTACCCGCCCTACCGCAGCAGCCACTTCCGGCACCCGAAGCAGCCGCTGGTCCCGCTGCGCGACCCCGAGGCGGTGGAGCTGACCGGTCCCGCGTTCGGCGTCACCGACGTCACGGACCTGGACCGGGACCTGACGCGCCAGCACCGGGGCGAGCCGCTCGGTGAGCGCATCACCGTCAGCGGCCGGGTCCTGGACCGCCGGGGGCGGCCCGTGCGCGGCCAGCTGGTCGAGCTGTGGCAGGCCAACGCCTCCGGGCGGTACGCCCACCAGCTGGACCAGCACCCGGCGCCCCTGGACCCGAACTTCACGGGCTTCGGCCGCTGCCTGACCGACGACGAAGGAACGTACTCCTTCACGACCGTCAAGCCGGGCGCCTATCCGTGGCGCAACCACGTCAACGCCTGGCGTCCGGCGCACCTCCACTTCTCGCTCTTCGGTACGGCCTTCACCCAGCGCCTCGTCACCCAGATGTACTTCCCCGGGGACCCGCTCCTCCCGTACGACCCCGTGCTGCGCTCGGTGACCGACGAGTCCGCGCGCCGACGCCTCGTGTGCGCCTACGACCACGCCCTGTCCGTCCCCGAGTGGTCGCTCGGCTATAGCTGGGACATCGTCCTGGACGGCCCGTCCGCGACCCTCTTCGAAGAAGGCGACCCCAGCTGATGCCCGCGTCCGCCACCACGCCCCTCCCCACGCCCTCCCAGACCGTCGGGCCCTTCTACGGCTACGCGCTGCCCTTCCCGCGCGGCGGTGACATCGCCCCCTTCGGCCACCCGGACACCATCACGCTGCACGGGTACGTGTACGACGGCGCGGGGCAGCCCGTCCCCGACGCCCTGATCGAGACCTGGCAGCCCGCTCCGGACTGCTCGCGCACGGGCGCGCCCGGATCGCTGCGGCACGACCCCGTGACGGGGCGGGTCATCGGGCGCGACGGTGTCGCGTTCACCGGCTTCGGCCGGATCCCGACCGACGCGGACGGCCACTGGGCGGTGCGGACGCTGCCGCCGGGCGGCGTCTCGTACATCTCGCTCGCCGTCTTCGCGCGCGGGCTGCTGCATCACCTCTACACGCGCGCGTACCTGGTGGAGGAGCCCGGCGACGCGCTGCTCGGCTCCCTGGACGCCGACCGGCGCGCCACGCTGATCGCCCGGAGCGAGGCGCCGCGCACGTACCGCTTCGACGTCCGGCTCCAAGGGGCGGACGAGACGGTCTTCCTGGAGTTCCCGTGAGCGGCCTGTTCTCTCCCGGGTGGGCGGGTTCCGCCGCCGAGGAGGCGACGGACGACCTCGCCTTCCTCCAGGCCCTGCTGGACGCCGAGGCGGCGCTGACCCGCGCCCAGGCGGCCGTGGGCCTCGCCCCTCGGGAGGCCGCCTCGGCGGTCACGCGGGCGGCTTCGGACGCGGCCCGCTTCGACGCGCGCGGCCTCGCGCTCCGCGCGCGGGAGGGCGGCAACCCGGTGATCCCCTTGGTGGCCGACCTCACGGCGGCGGTGCCCGCCGACGCGGCGCCCTACGTCCACCGGGGCGCGACGAGCCAGGACATCCTCGACACCGCGCTGATGCTGGTCGCCGCGCGCACGCTGGACCCGCTCCTCTCGGACCTGTCCCGCACGGAACGCGCTCTGGCCCGCCTCGCGTCGCGGCACCGGGACACCGTGCTGCCGGGCCGCACGCTGACGCAGCACGCGGTACCGACGACGTTCGGGCTGAAGGCCGCGGGGTGGCGCTCCCTGGTGCTGGACGCCCGGGACCGGGTCGCGGAGGTACGGGTGGCGCTGCCCGTGCAACTGGGCGGGGCGGCCGGGACGTTGGCGGCGTTCCAGGCGTACGGGGGCGGGGAGGCGGGTGTGCGGGGCGAGGGGCGCGCGGGAGGGCCCGGGGCGCTCGTGGCGGCCTTCGCGCGCGAGCTGGCGCTCGTCGAGCCGCTCCTGCCCTGGCACACCCTGCGTACGCCCGTCGCCGACCTCGCGTCCGCCCTCGCCTTCACGGCGGGGGCCCTCGGCAAGGCCGCGGTGGACGTGGCGACGCTCTCCCGGACCGAGATCGGCGAGGTCTCCGAAGGCTCCGGCGGGAGCTCGTCCGCCATGCCCCACAAGGCGAACCCGGTGCGCGCCACCCTCATCACCGCCGCCGCGCGCCGCGCGCCCGCCCTCGCGGCCACCCTCCTCGGTTCCCTCGCCGCCGAGGACGAACGGCCCGCGGGCGCCTGGCACGCCGAGTGGGAACCGCTGCGCGACCTGCTCCGCCTGGCCGGTGGCGCCGCACGTGACGCGGCGGAGATGACCGAAGGGCTCCGGGTCCACCCGGAGATCATGCGGGGACACCTCGGGCTCACCGGCGGGTTGATCGTGTCCGAGCGGCTCGTCGCCGCGTTCGCCCCGCTGCTGGGCCGGGCCCGGGCGAAGCGGCTCCTGAGTGAGGCGGCACGGCGTACGCGCGCCGAGGGGCGCACGCTCGCGGAGGTCCTCGGGGAGGTGCTGGCCGAGGAGTCCGGCCCGGAGGGGGCCGCCCTCACCGGCCTCGCCGCCCTCTGTGATCCCGTCGGCCTCTCCGAACTCACCGACCCCACCCGCTACACCGGCTCCGCCGGCACCCTCACCGACCGCGCTCTGGAGCGACGTTGACGACCCACCTGACCGGCAGGCTGCCGCATCACACCTCCGAGGGGCCGGACAACGCTCCTCCGCTTCTCCTCGGCCCGTCCCTCGGCACGTCGACCGCCCTGTGGGACGCCGTCGCGCCCGAACTGGCCACCGCCCACCGCGTCGTGCGCTGGGATCTGCCCGGCCACGGCCGCTCCCCCGCGGACCTGATCGGGCCCGGCGCCACGGTCGCCGATCTCGCCGGACTCGTCCTTACGCTCGCCGACACACTTGGCATCGACCGCTTCGCGTACGCGGGTGTCTCGCTCGGGGGCGCCGTCGGACTGCACCTCGCGGTCCACCATCCGGAGCGTGTGACGTGCCTCGCCGCGATCTGTACGTCGCTGCACTTCGGCGGCGCGGATCCCTGGCGGGAGCGGGCCGCGACCGTGCGCCGCGAGGGCCTGGCCGCGCTCGCGCAGTCGGCGCCGCGGCGCTGGTTCACGCCCGGGTTCACGGTTCCCGCCCTGGTGGCCGACCACGCGGCCGCCGATCCTGGCGCGTACGCGGCGTGCTGCGACGCCCTGGCCGCGTACGACCTGCGGGAGGGCGTGGCGTCGGTCGCCACGCCCACGCTGGTGCTCGCCGGGCGCGAGGACCCGGCGACGCCGCCCGCCCACGCCCGGGAGATCGCCGACGCGGTGGCGGGCGCCTCCCTCGTGGAACTCGCGGGCGCCTCGCATCTGGCGCCCGCGGAGCGCCCCGCCGCCGTGAGCGCCGCGCTGCGCGCGCACTTCGCGTCTTCTACGGCCAGCGGTGGCACGGCCGTGCGCCGCGCGGTGCTCGGGGACGCGCACGTCGACCGCGCGCAGGCCGCCACCACGCCGTTCACCGCGCGCTTCCAGGACTTCATCTCCCGGTACGCGTGGGGGGAGATCTGGACCGACCCCACGCTCTCGCGCCGGGAACGCAGCATGATCACGCTGACCGCTCTGGTGGCCCACGGCCACCTGGCGGAGCTGGCCCTGCACGTCCGTGCGGCCCGGCGCAACGGCCTCACGCCCGAGGAGATCGGCGCGGTCCTGCTCCAGACGGCGGTCTACTGCGGTGTACCGGCGGCCAACGCGGCGTTCGGAGTGGCTCAGCGCGTGCTGGCGGAGGAACAGGAATCAGGGGCGCAGGGGCGGGGCTGAGGCCTGGTCAGCGCGCCCCGTAGACCGGTCGGGGCGGTTCGGCGTCGGTGAGGAGCTTGCGGGCCGTCTCGCCCGCTTCGGCCGGGGTCCAGCGGGCGCCCTTGTCCGCGGTCGGTCCCGGGTGCCAGCCCTCCATGACGGTGATGCGGCCCGCCTCCGCCTCGAAGACACGGCCGGTGACCCCGGCGGAGGCGGCGGAACCGAGCCAGACGACGAGCGGTGACACGTTCTCCGGGGCCATCGCGTCGAAGGCTCCGTCCTCGGGGGCGGCCATGGTGTCGGCGAACGTCTGCTCGGTCATGCGGGTGCGGGCGGCGGGCGCGATCGCGTTCACGCGTACTCCGTAGGCGGCCAGTTCGGCGGCGGCGACCAGGGTGAGGCCGAGGATCCCGGCCTTGGCTGCGCTGTAGTTGCCCTGTCCGACGCTGCCCAGCAGGCCCGCCCCTGAGCTGGTGTTGACCACGCACGCGTGCGGCGCGCGCCCGGCCTTCGCCTCGGCCCTCCAGTGGGCCGCCGCGTGCTTCAAGGGGAGGAAGTGCCCCTTGAGGTGGACCCGCATGACCGCGTCCCAGTCGTCCTCGTCGAGGTTGACCAGCATGCGGTCGCGCAGGAAGCCCGCGTTGTTGACGAGGGTGTCGAGGCGCCCGTAGGTGTCGAGGGCGGTCCGCACCAGCGAGGCGGCGCCCTCGGGCGTCGCGATGTCACCGCCGTGCGCGACGGCGTCGCCGCCCGCGGCGCGGATCTCCTCGACGACGGCGTGTGCCGGACCACCGGACCCTCCGGATCCCCCTGGGTCGTCGGAGCCGTCGGGTCCCACGCCGAGGTCGTTGACGACGACGGAGGCGCCTTCGGCGGCGTACGCGCGCGCGTGGGTGCGGCCGAGCCCACGGCCCGCGCCCGTGACGATCACGACGCGGCCCGCGCAGATTCCGGATGCGGCGGATGAGGTCATGCGGCAACTCCTTCGCGTTCAGTGGTTGACCGGGGCGGCGTCCAGGAAGGCGGGGCGTTCGCCGCCGCCGTGCAGGTGGAGGGCGGCGCCGCTGATGTACCGGGCGCGGTCGGAGGCGAGGAAGACGCAGGCGTCACCGACGTCCGCGGGGTCGGCGAGGCGGCCGAGCGGCACGGTGGCGGCGACCTGCGCGACGCCCTCTTCGTCGCCGTAGTGGAGGTGGGCGCTCTCGGTGCGGGCGAGGCCGAGGACGACCGTGTTGACGCGCACGGCCGGGGCCCATTCGACGGCCATGGTCCGCGCGAGGTTCTCCAGACCGGCCTTGGCCGCTCCGTACGCCCCGCTGCCGGGTGAGGGCCGGGTGCCGCTGACGCTGCCGATCATCGTGATGCTGCCGCCCGACCGCTGGGCGCGCATCACGTCGTACGCGGCGAGCGAGGCGTAGAGCGGGGCGAGAAGGTTCAGTTCGACGATCTTCGCCTGGCGGGCGGGCGCGGTCCCGGCGAGGAGGCCGTACGGCGTGCCGCCCGCGTTGTTCACGAGGGCGTCCACCGAGCCGTGGTCGGCGGCGACTTGGCGGAAGAAGGCGTGTGTGGCCTGTGCGTCGCGCAGGTCAAGTGGCCGGAACTCCGCCGCGGAGCCCGCCACTTCGACCGGCGCGTCGGGGGGCCTGCGGGCGCAGACGACGACGTGGGCGCCGGCGGCGAGGAAACCGCGGGCGATCCCGGCGCCGACGCCGCGGGTGCCGCCGGTGACGACGGCCACCTGTCGGGTGTCAGTCATCGCTGCTACCTTTCCAACTAACAAATGTTTGGTTGAAGGCGTGTGGTCGAAAGGTAGCGGATCCTCTGATGTCTGTCTCCACCTCCGTCCCGGAGCCCACGCAGGGCGTGGCCGTCGTCACCGTCGACTACCCACCCGTCAACGCCCTTCCGGTGCGGGGGTGGTACGACCTGGCGGACGCCGTGCGTACCGCCGGCCGCGACCCCGCCACGCGCTGCGTGGTGCTGGCCGCCGAGGGGCGGGGATTCAACGCCGGGGTGGACATCAAGGAGATGCGGCGCGACAGCGGTCACACCGCGCTGATCGGCGCCAACCGCGGCTGCCACGCGGCGTTCTCGGCGGTGTACGACTGCGAGGTGCCGGTCGTCGCGGCCGTGCAGGGTTTCTGCCTGGGCGGCGGGATAGGCCTGGTGGGCAACGCGGACGCGATCGTGGCGAGCGAGGACGCCACGTTCGGCCTGCCCGAGCTGGACCGGGGCGCGCTGGGGGCCGCCACCCACCTGGCCCGCCTGGTGCCGCAGCACCTGATGCGCGCGCTGTACTACACCTCACGCACGGTGACAGCCGCCGAGCTGCACGCCCACGGCTCCGTGTGGCAGGTCGTCCCGCGCTCCGAACTGCACGAGGCGGCGCTGGAGTTGGCGAGGGAGATCGCCCGAAAGGACGGCACACTGCTGCGTTTCGCGAAGGCGTCCATCAACGGCATCGACCCGGTCGACGTGCACCGCAGCTACCGCTTCGAGCAGGGCTTCACCTTCGAGGCGAATCTCAGCGGCCTGGCCGACCGCATCCGTGAGGACTTCGGGACGAGGCGGGAGGAAGGCGGGACATGAGCGACAGGCGGGGCCCGGACCACAGGGCCGGAAAGGTCATGACGCCCGACGAGATCGTGGGGCGTCTGGAGAGCGGGATGACGCTGGGCATCGGCGGCTGGGGCTCGCGCCGCAAGCCGATGGCCTTGGTGCGCGCGCTGCTGCGGTCCGACGTCACGGACCTGACCGTCGTCTCCTACGGCGGCCCGGACATCGGCCTGCTCGCCGCCGCGGGCCGCATCCGCAAGCTGGTCACGGCGTTCACGACGCTCGACTCGATCCCGCTGGAGCCGCACTTCCGCGCGGCACGCGAGCGTGGCGCCTTCGAACTCGTCGAGCTGGACGAGGCGATGTTCATGCAGGGCCTCACCGCGGGCGCCCAGCGCCTGCCGTTCCTGCCGATCCGCGCGGGCCTGGGTTCCGACGTGCTGCGGGTCAACCCCCAGCTGCGTACGGTCACTTCGCCGTACGACGACGGGGAGGAGCTGGTCGCGGTGCCCGCCCTGCGAATGGACGCGGCGCTGGTGCACATGAACCGCGCCGACCGGTTCGGCAACGCCCGGTATCTGGGCCCCGACCCCTACTTCGACGACCTGTTCTGCGAGGCCTCCGACACCGCGTACGTCTCCTGTGAGCAGGTCGTCGACTCCGGGCGGCTCAGCGAACACGCGGCGCCGCAGTCCCTGCTGGTCTCCCGGCACACGGTGACGGGCGTGGCCGAGACGCCCAGGGGCGCTCACTTCACGTCCTGCGTGCCCGACTACGGCCGCGACGAGCCCTTCCAGAAGGCGTACGCCGACGCCGCGGCGGACCCGGAGGCCTGGGCGGCCTTCCGCGCCCGCTTCCTCGCCGGCACCGAGCGGGACTACCACCTGGCCGTCCAGGCCTGGCACAAGGAGCAGCGATGACCCCGGCCGCCGAGCGGGCCGTCACCCGCGCCGAGTACTGCGTCATCGCCTGTGCCGAGGCGTGGCGGGACAACGGCGAGATCCTCGCGTCCCCCATGGGCACGATCCCGTCCATCGGCGCGCGCCTCGCCAAGCTGACCTTCTCCCCGACCTGCTGCTCACGGACGGCGAGGCGCTGCTCATCGGTGACGTCCCCGCGCTCGGCGCCGCGTCGGGCGTGACCGAGGGCTGGCTGCCGTACCGCAAGCATCTGACCATGGTCATGGGCGGGCGGCGGCACGTGATGATGGGCGCGAGCCAGATCGACCGGTTCGGGAATCAGAACATCTCATGCATCGGTGACTGGGCGCGTCCGCGACGGCAGCTGCTCGGCGTGCGCGGCGCCCCGGCCAACACCATCAACAACCCCGTGAGCTACTGGATCCCGAGGCACTCGACACGTGTCTTCGTCGAGAAGGTCGACATGATCAGCGGCGTCGGGTACGACAGCGCGGCCGCCGCGGGGCCCTCCGCGACCCGGTTCCACGATCTGCGCCGCGTCGTCTCCGACCTCGGCGTCTTCGACTTCGCGACGCCCGATCACGCGATGCGGGCGGTGTCCCTGCATCCGGGGGTGACGCTCGCGCAGGTGCGGCAGGCCACGGGTTTCGCGCTCGCCGCCGTACCGGACGGCAGCCTTCCGTACACCCGTGAGCCGACGGACGAGGAGCTGCGGTTGATCCGCGAGGTGGTCGACCCGCAGGGCCTGCGGGAGCACGAGGTGCGCGCGTGACGGCGGCGGTGCCCGTCATCGAGACACCGTTGACGAAGCTGGTCGGGGTGCGGCATCCGATCGTGCAGACCGGCATGGGCTGGGTGGCGGGCCCCCGTCTGGTGTCGGCGACGGCGAACGCCGGGGCGCTCGGCATCCTGGCCTCCGCGACGATGACGGTCGAGCGGCTGCGGTCGGCCGTGCGCGAGGTGAAGTCCCGTACGGACGCGCCGTTCGGGGTCAATCTGCGGGCCGACGCGGGCGATGCGCGGGAGCGTGTCAAAGTCATCGTCGAGGAGGGCGTGCGCGTGGCCTCCTTCGCGCTGGCGCCGTCCAGGGAGCTCATCGCCGAGCTCAAGGACGCAGGGGTGGTGGTGATCCCCTCGATCGGCGCGCGGCGGCATGCCGAGAAGGTCGCCGCGTGGGGCGCGGACGCGGTCGTCGTACAGGGCGGCGAGGGCGGCGGTCACACGGGTGAGGTGGCCACGACGGTCCTGCTGCCGCAGGTCGTCGACGCGGTGGACATCCCGGTGGTCGCGGCGGGCGGGTTCTGCGACGGGCGCGGCCTGGTCGCCGCGCTCGCCTATGGCGCGGCGGGTGTCGCCATGGGCACGCGTTTCCTGCTCACCTCGGACTCGACGGTGCCGGACGCGGTCAAGGCGCGCTATCTGGCGGCCTCCGTCAAGGACGTCACGGTCACCACGCGCGTGGACGGCCTTCCGCACCGGATGCTGCGCACGGAGCTGGTGGCCGCCCTGGAGAAGTCGGGCCGCCTCGCGTCCCTGGCCCGGGCGGTACGGCACGCGGCGGCGTTCCGCGAGCTGTCCGGTCTGGGCTGGGCCCAGCTGGCGCGCGACGGCCTGGCGATGAAGCACGGCAAGGACCTGACGTGGAGTCAGCTCCTGCTGGCGGCGAACACACCGATGCTGCTCAAGTCGGCGATGGTCGACGGCCGCCCGGACGCGGGGGTGATGGCGTCGGGCCAGATAGCCGGGGTGATCGAGGACTTGCCGTCGTGCGCGGACTTGGTGGAGCGGGTGATGGTGGAGGCGAGGGAAGTGATGGGGCGGTTGGGGAACCAGGGGGTGAAGGGATGAGGGCGAAGGGCTGAGTGGGGTGAGGAGCGATGAGGTTCGGTCCCGGAGGCCGGGGTCAGCCTCCGCGGCGGGCCAGGTGCGCGAGTGCCCGCTCGGCGAGGCCGTCGGCTCCGCACGTGCGTGCCAGGGTCAGGCCGCGTTCGAGTTCCGGCACGGCGTCCGCGGCGATGCCGTACTCGACTCGGGCCACCGCGTGTTCGTACGCGCAGGGCGACGCCTCCAGGTAGGTGGCCGCCTGACGGTAGAGGGCGATGGAGCGCGGGCCCGTCTCCAGGGCGGCCTCACACCGCAGGGCCTCGCCGATCGCGGTGTCCGTGCCGAACCGCTCGGCCTGCATACGGGCATCGGAGACGAGGTGCGCGGCCCGCTTCGGGTCCTCGTGGGCCAGGGCGCGGGCGAGGTCGTACGCCCACGGCGCGAGCACGGTGTTGTACTGGCCACGCGCCGTCAATGCCTTCGCCGTCGCCTCCAGTTCGTGCAGCCCCTCGTCCGTGCGGCCGAGGGCGAGCAGCAGCCTGCCGCGTACGCACATGGCGTCCGGGACGTAGATCGTGGAGGCGGAGGGCGGCGCGAAGCCGTAGCGGTCGGCGATGGCGCCCGCCTCGCCGATGTGCCCGCGCGCCAGGAGCGTGTCGATGAGCATGCTGGCCGCCTCCCAGTGCATGGGCAGGCCCTTACCGACGCGGTCGGCGAGGCGCAGGCTCTCGCGCAGGGAGTGCTCGGCGTCGATCAGCCGTCCGCGCCTGCGGTACACGTAGCCGAGGAAGGCGTGTGCGAGGGCGAGGTGACCGCCGCTCCAGCCCGCCGTCTCGTACACGCGCACGGCCTCGGTGAACAGGCTCTCCGCGCGGTCGAGCCGGTCGGAGAAGGCGTAGGAACCGCCGAGCATCAGGCGCAGCTCGAAGCTCCACTCCGTGTCGGTCCAGCCGAGTCCCGGCGCGAGGCGGCCGTTGACGAGGGCGCGGTCGCAGAGTTCGACGACCAGTTCGGCGTTCTCACCGCGGGTCATGGCGTCGAAGGCGCGCAGGATCAGCAGGGCGCGCTCGGAGTTGTCCCGGCCGGTGAGCGGGCCGGCGAGGTCGGCCAGCCGCCGTGACCGTGCCGGTGAGTCCTCCTCGCCCGCGTGGATGCCCTCCCACATGTAGTGCACGGCCTGGAGGCGCAGCAGCGCGGGTCCTTGTGCGAGCCGTGCCGCCTCCTCGGCGATGGCCCGCAGGCCCTCCTCCAGCTGGTCGTTGTGGACGAAGGCCTGGGAGAGCCGGCAGACCGCGTCGACGCGCAGCTCCTGGTCGAGGCCTCGCATGGAGAGCGCCTCGCGCAGGTGCCGGATGGTGGTGGAGGGTGAGGTGAGCAGCGTGGCGCAGCCCAGTTCGTAGAGCACGCGGGCGTGGATCTCGGGCAGCGGTGGCTCCCGCAGTGCCCGCTCCAGGCAGCGGCGGGCCGCGTCGGGGGCGCCGACCGCGAGGTGTTCGGCCGCGGCCTGGCGCAACTGCTCGACCATTTCGGGGTCGTCCTCGGGGTGCACTTCCAGGAGGTGCCGGGAGGCGGCCGCGGCGCCACGGCCCTCCTGTGTGAGGACGGCGGCGGCCACGCCGTGCATGGCGGTGCGGGTGGCCGACGGGATGGAGCGGTAGATCGTGCTCTCGATCTGCGGGTGGACGAACTCCAGGCCGTCGTCGTCAAGGAGCAGGATGCGCGCGGTGCAGAGCTGTTCCGCGCAGCGCTCGGCGGCGGTGCGGGGCATCACGGCGAGCCTGGCGGCCATGTCCAGGGAGATGGCGGAGCCGAGGATGGCGGCGGCCCAGGCGAAGCGGGTGGCGTCGGTGCCGAGGTCTTCGAGGCGGGCGATGAGGCCGTGGCCCTTGGCCGTGCGGTTGAGGGCGCGCAGGGCGTCCGCCGAGCTCTCCACCGGTTCGAGGTCGCTGTCCTGCACCTTGGCGAGCAGTTCGACCGATTCGTAGGGGTTGCCGCCGGTGACCGCCCACACCTCGCGGCAGAACGGGGCGTCGGCGTGCTCGCCGAGCGTGGCGCGGGTCAGGCCCGCGGCGGCGTCCGGGGTGAGCGCGTGCAGCGTGGCGAAGGAGCGGGCCGACGCGGCGACCGACGCCAGGTGGCGTGCGCTGTCTCCCTCGGCGTCGCCCGGTCGGTGGGCGATCACGACGAGCACGGACAGCTCGTCCAGGCGGCGGGCGAAGGCGGCCAGCCAGTGCAGCGTCTCCTGGTCGGCCCAGTGCGCGTCGTCGATGAGCAGGACCAGCGGCCATGTGCGCTGCGCCAGCCGGGAGACCGCTTCGACGAGGCCGTCGCAGACGCCCTGGGGGTCGGCCTGCCGTTCCCCGGGCGGGACTATGCCGAGGGCCGGGCCCGCGATGTCGTACCAGTCGCCGAGATATTCACGTGCCTCTTCGGGCGTCAGCGAGATGAGTGCGGGCTGCAGGAGTTGGCGTACGACGTTGAAGGGGACGGAGGTGACGGCCTCGCCGCCCCGTGCGTACCAGACCGTGGCGCCGCGTGCCTCCGCGATGCGGCGCACCTCCGCGAGCAGCGCGGTCTTGCCGATGCCGGCCTCGCCGCTGAAGACGAGCAGGCCGCCCACGCTCATGGCGTCCGCGCAGAGCTCCTCGACGGACTGGGTCGCCGCGGCGAGTTCGGCGTCGCGCTCCCACAGCGGGGCCCAGGCGGCCCCTCCGGGCCGTCCCTGCGTCATCGCGCTACCTCCCGGGGTCGCTCAATCGACGTACAGAAGTCGAGACTAGCCGGGTCGGGGCCGCTGTGGAGCGCTGTCGGCGCAGGTACTCCCGCAAGGGGTGAGGGAGGGTCCGTTTCATGGACGCGGAGGGGGATTCGCGCGGCGACGGCTCAGATTGGCGCGCCGACGGCTCAGAGGCGTTCGATGATCGTCACGTTCGCCTGGCCGCCGCCCTCGCACATCGTCTGGAGGCCGAACCGGCCGCCCGTGCGCTCCAGTTCGTGCAGGAGCGTCGTCATGAGCTTCACTCCGGTCGCGCCAAGGGGGTGACCGAGCGCGATCGCACCGCCGTTGACATTGACCTTTTCCGGGTCCGCGCCGGTCTCCTTCAGCCAGGCGAGGACGACTGGAGCGAACGCTTCGTTGATCTCGACGAGATCGATGTCGCCGATCCGCATGCCGCTCTTCTTGAGGGCGTACGCGGTGGCGGGGATGGGCGCGGAAAGCATACGGATGGGGTCCTCGCCACGCACGGAGAGATGATGGACTCGTGCGCGGGGCGTCAAACCGTGTTCCCGTACGGCCCGTTCGCTCGCGATGAGCAGGGCGGCGGCGCCGTCCGAGACCTGGGACGAGCAGGCGGCAGTGATCGTGCCGTCCGCCAGGACGGGTTCGAGGCCCGCCATCTTCTCCAGGGTCGTGTCGCGCCGCGGGCCCTCATCGGTGGTCACGTCGCCGTACGCGACGACTTCGCGGTCGAAGCGGCCCTCGTCGATGGCGCGCACGGCGCGTTGGTGGGAGCAGAGCGCGAACTCCTCCATGTCACGGCGGGAGATGTTCCACTTGGCGGCGATCATCTGGGCGCCGTGGAACTGGTTCACGGGCCGGTCGCCGTAGCGGGCGCGCCAGCCCTCGCTGCCCGCGTACGGGCCTTCGGTGAGGCCGAGCGGTTCGGCGGCCTGCCGGGACGCGAAGGCGATGGGGATCATCGACATGTTCTGCGTGCCGCCCGCGACAACGAGGTCCTGGGTGCCGGACAGGACGCCCTGCGCCGCGAAGTGCACGGCCTGCTGGGACGATCCGCACTGCCGGTCGATCGTCACGCCGGGCACCTCTTCGGGGAGCCCGGCCGCGAGCCAGCTGGTGCGGGCGATGTCCCCGGCCTGCGGGCCGACCGTGTCCAGACAGCCGAAGACGACGTCCTCCACGGCGGCGGGGTCGATGCCGGTGCGCTCGACCACCGCCTTCAGTACGTGGGCGCCCAGGTCGGCGGGGTGGACCCCGCAGAGGCCCCCCTTGCGCCGGCCGACGGGGCTGCGGACCGCTTCGACGATGTAGGCCTCGGCCATGACTGCGTGCTCCTCGGTCGTGGGGCGCCGTGCGCCGGCGCGCCTCTTATGTACGTACGGAGATGCCGTCCAGGACCATCGACAGGTACTGCCGGGCGATCTCCTCGGGGCTGTGGCCTCCACCGGGGCGGTACCAGGACGCGGCGACCCAGACGGTGTCGCGTACGAAGCGGTAGGCGAGCCGGATGTCCAGGTCGTCGCGGAAGACGCCTTCCGCGACGCCGCGCTCCAGCGTCGTCAGCCAGGCCTTCTCGAAGCGCTGCTGCGAGTCGGACAGGTACTGGAAGCGGTCCTGCGCGACCAGGTGCTTGGACTCCTTCTGGTAGATCGCGACGGCGGCGCGGTGCCGGTCGATCTCCCGGAAGGACTCGGTGACGAGCGCTTCGAGCGTCTCGCGGGGGTCGAGCCCGGCCTGCAGCACGGTGTCGTACCCGTCCCACAGTTCGGCCAGGAAGGTGCGGAGGATCTCTTCGAGCATCGACTCCTTGGAGTCGAAGTGGTAGTAGAGGCTGCCGGCGAGCATGCCCGCGGCGTCGGCGATCTTACGGACCGTGGTGGCGTTGTACCCCTGCTCGGCGAAGACTTCCGCGGCGATGCCGAGGAGTTCGCGGCGCCGCTCGGGCGAGGGGCTCACCTGGGGCTTCTTCTTGCCGGTGCCCGGCTGGTCACTGGTGCTCTGTTTCGGTTTCGACACACGGCCATTCTCCGCCTAGGCGTGCTGGCTGCTGACCGACACGGTCTCGCCCGTCATGTACGAGGAGTAGCCGCTGGCCAGGAAGACGATGACGTTGGCTATCTCCCAGGGCTGCGCGAACCGCCCGAAGGCCTCGCGGGCGGTGAGCTCTTCGAGGAGCTCGGGGGAGGTGACCTTCGCGAGATGGGGGTGCATGGCGAGGCTCGGTGAGACCGCGTTGACCCGGATGCCGTGGGGGGCGGCCTCGATCGCGGCGCAGCGGGTGAGGGCCATGACGCCGGCCTTCGCCGCGGCGTAGTGGGCCTGGCCGGCCTGGGCGCGCCAGCCCAGTACGGAGGCATTGTTCACGATCACGCCGTGGCTTCGGCCGTCGTCGGCCCGGCCGCTCGCCCGCATGCGGCGCAAGGCGGCGCGGGTGCAGCGGAACGTGCCGTTCAGCGTCACGTCGATGACCTTGTCCCACTGTTCGTCGGTCATCTCCGTCAGCTCGGCCGTGCCGCCCAGCCCGGCGTTGTTCACCACGATGTCCAGGCTGCCGTGCCGCCGCTCGGCCAGCTCGAACAGGCCTTGGACCTGCGCCTCGTCGGTGACATCGCATGCGGTGCCGTCTATCCGGTCGGGGCCGAACTCCTCGGCGAGCGTCGCCACCGCTTCCTTCGTGCGGCGCGCGTGGGCGTCCCCGATGACGACGCGCGCGCCCTCCTCCAGGAAGCGGCGCGCGGTGGCACCGCCGATGCCCGCGCCGGCGGCCGCTGTGACCACGGCGGTGCGGCCCGCGAGCAGGTCGTGCCCCGCGGGACAAGCGGGTGCGTCCATGAGCGGCCCTCCGGTTCGGTTCAGTTCAGTTCGATCCAGTTCGGTGCTGGCTCTCGACTCCTTCGCCCTCCTCAAGGTAATCTACCAAACACTTGTTAGGGAAGGTGTAAGTGTGGGGCGGATGTCAGCGAAGGGCCGATGGGAGGTGGGGCGCTGATGGATCTCGACTTCACCGCCGAGGAGGGCGAGTTCAGACAGCGGGCGCGCGACTGGCTCGCCGCACATGTGCCGGCCGTGCCCCTGCCCTCGCTGGAGACCGAGGAGGGTTTCGCGGCCCACCGGGAGTGGGAGCGCGAGCTCGCCGCCGACCACTGGTCGGTGGTCTCCTGGCCCGAGGAGTACGGCGGTCAGGGCGTCGACATCGTCAAGTGGCTCGTGTTCGAGGAGGAGTACTACGCGGCGGGGGCGCCGGGCAGGGTCTCGCAGAACGGCATCAACCTGCTCGCCCCGACCCTTTTCGACTTCGGCACCGCGGAGCAGCGCGCGCGGATACTGCCCTCCATGGCGACCGGCGAGGTGATCTGGGCACAGGCCTGGTCGGAGCCGGAGTCGGGCTCCGACCTCGCGTCACTGCGCTCCACCGCCCGGCGGGCCGAGGGTGGTTGGCTGCTCAGCGGGCAGAAGACGTGGTCGTCACGGGCTGCCTTCGCCGATCGCGCGTTCGGGCTCTTCCGTGGCGAGCCGAGTGAGGACGGGGTGGAGGCGGGCGCGGCGACCGGGGTGGAGGCGGGCGCGGCGACCGGGGTGGAGGCGGGCGCGGCGACCGCCGCGGAGATGGCGGGCAAGCCGCATCAAGGGCTCACATATCTCATGTTCCCGCTCGACGCCGACGGCGTGACGGTCCGCCCCGTGGGGCGCCTGGACGGCAAGCCCGCCTTCGCCGAGCTCTTCCTCGACGACGTCTTCGTGCCCGACGAGGACGTGATCGGCGAGCCCGGCCAGGGCTGGCGCATCGCGATGTCCACCACGGGGAACGAACGCGGTCTGACGCTGCGCTCCCCCGGCCGCTTCCTCGCCTCCGCGGAGCGTCTCGCGCGGTGCTGGCGGGCGTACGGCGACCCCGCGGACACCGCGCTGCGCGACCGCGTGGCCGACGCCGTCATCGGGGCGCGCGCCTACGAGTTGTTCACGTGGGCCCATGCCTCGCGGTTCGCGGCCGGGGAGCGGATCGGCGCCGAGTCAAGCCTCAACAAGGTCTTCTGGTCGGAGTACGACATCGCGCTGCACGAGACGGCGCTGGACCTGCTGGGCGCGGACGGCGAACTGATCGACGGCCCGGCGATCGACAGGGCTGCGATCGATGGGGCGGCGTTCGGTGGGGCGGCGTTCGGTGGCGCGGCGACAGAGGCGGGCTTCGCGGACACCGACGGCGTCGACTGGATGGAGGGGTACGTCTTCTCGCTCGCCGGGCCCATCTACGCCGGTACGAACGAGATCCAGCGCGACATCGTCGCCGAGCGGCTGCTCGGCCTGCCGAAGGGGCGCCGCTGATGAGGTTTCTTCTCGACGCCGAGCAGCGGGAGTTCGCGCGCTCCCTGGACGCGATGCTGGCGGCGGCCGACACGGTGGCGGCCACGCGCGCGTGGGGCACCGGCGCCCACGCGCGGGGCCGCGCGGTCTGGGCGAGGCTCGCGCAGGCGGGGGTCTTCGCGCTGCCGGTTCCGCAGGAGTACGACGGCGTGGGCCCCCTGCCCCTCGAAACGGTCGTCGCCTTCGTGGAGTTGGGGCGGCACGCCGTGCCCGGCCCGGCCGTCGAGACGGTGGCCGCGGCGGCGCTCCTCGCGCGCCTCGCCGAGCTGGGCGAGCCGGGGCCGGCCAAGCGCTTCCTCCCCGCGCTCGCCTCCGGTGCCGCGAGCACGACGCTGACGCTGCCCGGCGGGGGGCCGTACGCACTGGACGCGGACGCGGCGGGCCTCGTCCTCGCCGTGACCGACGCCGAGCTGCGGCTCGCGCCAGGCCACGCGCGCGTACGTCGCTCCTTCGACCCCGCGCGCCGCCTCGCCGCCCCACTGCCCGGCGGGGAACCGCTCGCCACGGGCCCGGCCGTGGCCACCGCCGCGCGGCACGCGACGGACTGGGCGGCGCTCGCCACGGCCGCGCAGGCGCTCGGCGTCGGGTGCGCGCTGCTCGACAGGACCGTGGCGTACGTGAAGCAGCGCAGCCAGTTCGGGACGCGGATCGGGGCGTTCCAGGCCGTGAAGCACCGGCTCGCGGACGTCCTGGTAAGGCTGGAGTTCGCCCGGCCGCTGGTGCTCGGCGCCGCGCTGACCATGGCGCCCCTAGACATCGCCGCCGCCAAGGTGACCGCGGGCGAGGCGGCGTACGGAGCGGCCCGCGCCGCGCTCCAGCTGCATGGGGCGATCGGGTACACCGCGGAGTTCGACCTGTCCCTGTGGCTCACGAAAGCGCGGGCGCTGCGGTGTGCGTGGGGGGACCCGGGGGTGTGGCGGGGCAGGGCCCTCACCGCGGAGGCCTGAGCCGAGCACGCCGCCGGCCGACGGGGGATCTGGGCGGCGCGCCGCGTGCCTGTGGGTGAGCCGGGCCTTCATGGCGCGCCGCTGCCCGCGGGCGGCCTGGACCTTCGCGGCGCTTGAGTCCACCGCCCCGCCGGGCGGCGTGAACACCTCCGTCGAGCACGCCGCCGAGAGGCGGACACCGTCCTGACCAGAGCGCGCTGAGGTGTCTGCTACGGCAGGCGTGCCGCGCCGTTCGGCGGTGCGCGCTCTGGACGGGCGGCGTCCCAGCGGCCAAGGACACCCGCCCAAGCGCACGCCCACTAAGCGCACACCCGCCAGCGCGCTCCCACCCAAGCACCGGCTCCCCCACCCGAGCACCGGCCCTTCTCCAAGCGCGCTCCCACCCAAGCACAGCCCACCCAACCGCACGCCCCCACAAGCGCCCCCCGCCCAACCGCGTCCCCCAACCCTCCAGGGCACCCTCCAAGCCCCCCCCTAGCGCCCCCAGGCCCCCTCCAGGCGCCCTTAGGCACCCTCCAGGCCCCCAGGCGCCGATGCCCGAACGAACGCGCCCCGCGGCGCGTCCACCGCGCGCGGCTGCGCGTGGCGCACGGCGGATGGGCGGCGCAGAGGCCGGGCGCTCATCCGGGCCCCCGCGCGGGAGACTCTCTCCGTGCCTCGGCCGCCCCCGCGGTCGTCTTCCGTGCGACGCTGGACCACGCTCCACGGCCAAGTGGCGCGCCCCACAGCCCGTGCCGCGCGCTCCGGCGGGTCTGCGCCCGGCCGAGATGCCACCGCACCCCGTGCCGCTTCCCCGGAAGGCGCGTCGACCTCCGCCGACGGGATGCGATGATCAAAAACCATTGGCGAGCCGACCGGGAAGGAGGCCCCCACGTGCGCGTGATCGGGCTCATGTCAGGGACCTCGTACGACGCGATCGACGCCGCCGCGGCGGATCTGACCCTCGACGGGGACCGGCTGACGCTCACCCCCCTCGGGCTGATCAGCCGCGGCTACGACGAAGGGCTGCGCGCCGGGCTCGCCGCCGCGCTGCCGCCCGCGACGACCACCTTCGCCGACGTCTGCCGTCTCGACACCGCCATCGGTCGCGCCTTCGCCGCCGCCGCGGTCGAGGCGAACCGCGAACTGTGCGACGGCCAGGCCGAGTTGGTCGCCTCGCACGGCCAGACGGTCTACCACTGGGTGGCGGACGGCCAGGTCCACGGCACCCTCCAGATCGGACAGCCCGCCTGGATCGCCGAGGCGACGGGGCTACCGGTGGTCGCCGACTTCCGCCCGCGCGACATCGCGGCGGCCGGCCAGGGCGCGCCCCTGGTGAGCCTGGTGGACCGGATGTGGCTGCGCGGCCGCCCCGGTGCCCCCGCCGCACTGAATCTGGGCGGCATCGCCAACATCACCGCCGCCGACGGCACGGCCTTCGACACCGGCCCCGCCAACGCCCTGATCGACGCCGCGGTGAACGAGGCCACGGGCGGCCGTCTCGCCTACGACCTGGACGGTGAGCTGGCCGCCCGCGGCACGGTCCACCCGGGTCTCCTCGACCGCCTCCTCGCCGAGCCGTACTACGCGCTCCCCGCGCCGAAGACGACGGGCAAGGAACTCTTCCATCTGCCTTATCTCCGTAAGGCGTTGAAGGAGTACGAGGCGCTGGCCACGGAGGACGTCGTCGCCACGCTCACCCGGCTCACCGCCCGCACGGCCGCCGACGCCGCCCGCTCGGTGAGGGCCTCGGAGGTCATCGTCTCCGGCGGCGGCACGCGCAATCCCGTGCTGATGGCGTTCCTGCGGGCGGAGTTGGGCGGCGGCGTCCCCCTGCGCACCTCCGACGAGCTCGGTCTGCCGTCCGCGGCGAAGGAGGCGTACGCCTTCGCCGTCCTCGGTTTCCTGACTCTGCACGGGCTGCCGGGGACGGACCCGCTGAGCACGGGGGCGCGCCACGCGAGCGTGCTGGGTTCGATCACGCCGGGGCGGCGGGGCACGCCGTGGCCCGAGACGCGCTCCGAGAAGGAGGCCCCGGCCCGCCTGGTCGTCAACGGCCATGGCAGCCGGGCGCGGTAGACCACGGGACGGCGGACCCCTGAGCGGGAGGACGGGAACCTCACTTTCCAGGCCCCTCTCATGCCACTTTCAGGCTGGGCTCATACTCTGGCGCCCATGACGCAGATGACTCCTCCAGGCTGGTACCCCGATCCCGGCCAGGCCGCCGGCGGTCCTCCCACCGAGCGCTGGTGGGACGGGAACGTGTGGACGGATCAGGTGCGCGCCGCCCAGGGCACGCACGCCTTTCCGACCCAGCCGGCCTTTCCGGCGTACCCGGCACAGGCCCCCGCACCACCGCGGCGCCTGCGCGTCGCGATAGCCGCGGGCGTGGTGCTGGTCGTCCTCGCCGGGATCGCCGGCGGGGTGTACGCGCTGACCGCCGACGACGACGGTGGCGGCGAGGGCGGCTCCACGGCCAAGGAGCCGCCGTCCGGCGCCCCGCGGGAGCCGGGGAACCCTGAGGCACCCCGGTCGCCGGGCGGCCCGGGCGATCCGGACGCGCCCCGGACGCCGGGCCAGGAGCCCGGTTTCGCGAATGACCCGGTGAACGGCATCAAGATCCCCGTACCGGACGGCTGGACGGGCGGGACGACCCGGGTGGGCGCCGGAGTGCAGACGAAGCCGATCCCCTGCCCGGGCAACCTCGAGGAGCGGTGCACGCGCGGCAGCGCGTACTCCCAGTCCGCCCAGAACCTGGGCATCGACGCGAAGACGCCCGAGGCGGCCGCCAAGGCGGACATCGAGAAGAACGCGAAGGACGGCTACAGCGGCAAGACCTACGGCAAGATCACCTCACACAAGGTGCTGGCCTCCAAGTCGATCACCGTCGCGGGCCGGAAGGGCTACTACGTCCGCTGGAAGGCGGTCACGGCGAAGAGCGACGACGGCTACGTCGAGTCGCTCGCCTTCCCCTCCCCCGCCGACAAGACGAAGATCGTCATTGTCCGCATGGGCATCGACGACAACCCCAAGGCCCCTTCGCTCTCCTACATGGACCAGATCGCGAAGGGCATCAAGGCAGGGCCCCTGGGGGAGGGCGGCGGAGCCGGACAGGACGTGTAGCGAGCGCCGTCGGGACGTGTTCCCGATGGGCCGGGCGGGGTTCCTCGCCGCTCAGAAAGGAACCCCGTCCGGCCCGGGGGTGCGCGCCGCCCCCGTCCCCACGGTGCGGCGCGGGCAGGCCCGAGTCCGCCATCCAACAGACTCGGGCCCGCGATCAGGTGAGGCCGAGCGCGGGCAGCACGCAGGCCTCGACGAAACGGGTCAGATACTTCTCGTCGGCGTGGGCGCCCTCGATGATGGGCCTCGCCCGCAGCACGCCGAACAGCTGCACTGTGACGAACTCCACCGCCGGGTGCCCCTCGGCGATCTCGCCGCGCTCCACGCCGCGCCGGATGATCGCGTCCATGGCCTGGAGCTCCGGCTCGACCAGTGTCTCGCGCAGCACCCGCTGGAGGTCCACGTCCTGAAGAACCGCGTGACTGAGCGCTTGGACCAGCATCGTGTCACGCCCCGACTGCTCGCCCGCGGCCCGGGCCGCCGCCCTCAGGTCGCCGGCGAGGCTGCCGGTGTCGATGCCCTGGAACCGCACGCAGCGGTTGGCCCGCAGCGCCGCGGCCACGAACTGGGGCTTGGACTTCCACTGGCGGTAGAGCGTGGACTTGCTGCACCGGGTGCGGGCGGCGACGCCCTCCATGGTCAGAGCCTCGTACCCGCACTCGCGGAGCTGGTCGAGGACGGCGTCGTAGAACTCCTGCTCACGCTCGGGCGTGATCTTCGAGCGGCTCGACGTCGACGTCATGGCTCTTCTCCTCGGTACGGCGGCCGGATCGGCCCGATCCCAGCTCGACCCCAGCTTGATTCAGCGTGATCCCGGCTTGAGTCAGCGTGATCTCAGCTCGGTTACAGCTCGATCGGCCCTCATCGATACGCCAGTGTACCGGTACGCCTCCGTATCGGTACACTGGCGTATCGATGAGTGAGGCGATCCCTCGCTCCACACCGCACTACCCAGTCATCACGCAAAGGGGCCGGGGGATGGAATCCCGAACCGAGCCTGTCGAACGGGAGCCGGACATCACCGTCCGGGAGCCGGGCGCGACCGCCGTCCGGAAGCCGGACACATCTGCCCGACCGCCCCTCGTCCGCGAGCTCCTCCTCGTCGTAGGACTTTTCCTCGTCTACAAATTCGGCAGGCAGCTCGCCAACGGCCACACCGGCGAGGCGTTCGACAACGCGCACCGCGTGTGGGACGCCGAGCGGACGCTGCGGCTGCCCGGCGAGGGCGCCGTGCAGGACGCCCTGCTGAGCAGCGACACGCTGATCCACCTCGCGAACATCTACTACGCGACCGTGCACTTCCCGGCGACGCTGCTCTTCCTGGTCTGGCTGTACCTGCGCCGGCCCCGGCACTACGTCTGGACGCGGCGGGTCCTCGCCGCGCTGACCGCCGCCGCGCTCGTGCTGCACCTCGGCTTCCCGCTCGCGCCACCGCGGATGCTGACCGCCGCGCACCTCGTGGACACGGCGCAGGTGTACGGGCCCTCGGTGTACGCCGCGAAGCCCGCGACCGACACCATGGCCAACCAGTTCGCGGCCATGCCCTCCCTGCACTTCGGCTGGGCGCTGATGCTGGCCGTCGGCATGATCGTCGCGACCTCGACGCGGTGGCGCTGGCTGTGGCTGCTGCACCCCCTGCTGACGCTGCTGGTGATCGTCGGCACCGCGAACCACTACTGGCTCGACGCACTCGTGGCGACCGCGCTGCTCGGCGTCGCACTCGCGGTCCTCCGGCTGCCGCGCCCCGCCGGTTCGCTGGTCGTACGGCGCTCCGGGGACGCCCGTCCTGAGTCGGAGCCCCTGGCCACGGCCGGCCCCTGCCCCTCCCCCGAACTGATCACCTCGGGGGCCGGACAGTGAACGCCACCCTGCTCGCCGTCGCGCTCTCCCTCGTCTCGGCGGGCGCGTACGCCGCCGCCGCGGTCGCCCAGGAGCGGCTCGCCTCGCGGGTCACCGAGGGCGAGAGCGGGGCCCTGCGGATGCTCGCCAGCGGCGTCTGGTGGTCGTCGGTCGGGCTCAACGCCGCCGCCGCGCTGCTGCACGTGGCCGCCCTGAAGTACGGGCCTCTCACGCTGGTCCAGCCGCTGGGGGCGCTCACGCTCGTGGCCGCCGTGCCCCTCGGCGCGCGGCTCGCGGGGCGCCGGGTCACGCGTCTGGAGTGGCGCGGCACCGGGCTCACCCTCATCGGCCTCGGGGCGCTTCTCCTGACCGCTTCGGGACCGGCGCCGGACGACACGCTGACGGTGCCCGAGGCGCTGGTCGTGGCCGCCACGACGATGGCGGCCATCGGGGCGCTCTCCCGGCCGGGCACGCGGCCGGGGCTGCGGCACGCGACCGCGTCGGGCTTCGCCTCCGGCGTCGCCTCGGCGCTCACGCAGACCGTGACAGTCGCCGTGACCGACCGCTCGGGGCCGCTGCTCAGTCCGCAGGTGGTGATCGTGGCGCTGCTCGTCGCGGCGTTCGCCGCCGGTGGTCTGCTGCTCTCGCAGACCGCCTACCGCGGCGGCCTCGGCGCACCGCTCGCCGTGGTGACGCTGTCCAACCCGGTGGCGGCCTCGGTCATCGGCGTGGCCCTGCTCGGCGAGCGGCTGCGGGGCGGCGCCGGCGGGATCCTCGTCGCGGTGTCGGGCGCGACGGTGGCAGCGTACGGAGTCATGGTGCTCACCCGCTCACCCCGGACCCTCGCGGCCGCGCCGGTCCCAAAGGCTCCGGAGTACCTGCCCTCGATCCCCGGCCCCTCCGTCGAACCAGCGGCGCTGCACCTTTCACGGCCCTGACCGGCGGCGTGTATACGCGAAACGGCGTCGGCCGCTCTCCCTCGCGGGGAAGGGCGGCCGACGCCGTTTTCGTACGCACATACGTACACCTACGGGCGCGGCTCGGTCACCCGAAGCCGCGGGAGTCCTGCTTGAGGGCCGTGTCGACCGTCAGCGCCGTCGCCACGACGAGACTCAGGAGCGGCTCGGGCAGCTGGAAGTGGATCTGCAGGACGTAGTTGTCCGCGGTGGTGAACATGGTCTTGGCGAGACCTTCCCAGGTCTTCGTGATCCGGGCGACCTCGTTGTCCGCGTGGTCGACGATCGAGAAGTTCCAGGCCCGCCAGTTCTCCGCCTTGATCGCGCCGACCTGCCGGCCGTTCACCATCATCGCGAAGTTGATCTTGCCGATCATGTTCTGCTGGACGATCTCGCCGACCGGCTGCCCGTCGGCGCGCTCGACGACCACCCGCGACTTGATGAACTTCGCCGGACGGGTCAGCGTCATCTGCGGCTGGCCGTACGCGTCGCGGATCTCCAGCTTGTGCGTCATGAACTGGTCGAGGCTGGAGACAAAGCGCGCGACCTTCTTCAGCGTGCTCTGGCCGACCTGCACGACCGAGCCGAGCGTGTTGCCCGCCTGGTCCATCACGCTGTATTCGTTCGTCAGCTCGATGAGCTTGGCCTTCTGGTTCACGACCAGGACCGGCTCGGTGAACAGCGTGCCGCCGCCCTGCGCCGTCGGCGTGACGCCCGCCTGCTGCTGCACCTGGCGCTGCACCTTGGCCGGGTCGACGGCCGGGGGCGCGACCGGCGCGGCCTGCGGCTGACCGAACTGCCCCTGCGCGGCCTGCGGCTGCTGCGGGACCTGATGGGCCGGAACCTGCTGGGCCGGGGCCTGCGCCGGCTGGCCCTGGGGGGCCGCGCTGGTGTGCTCCGTCCACTGGGAGCCGTCCCACCAGCGGAGGAGTTGGGGCGCCCCGTGCGGATCCGGGTGCCAGCCTGCAGGTGTGTTCGAATGCGTTGTCACCCGGGTGACCCTACCTTCCGGATACGGGCGGTTTGCCAGTCCCTTGCCAGGTTGTGACCTCCTCGCGAGGCGGTCGGAACACTCACAGCGTCACCTCGACCTCCAGGGCACCTGCCGCGTCCCGGAGTTCCACCACCACGATCCGCCCCGCCGCCCGGATGTCACCCGAAGCCGCGGCGAACAGGACGAACTTGCCGACGTTCAGAGCAGCATCACGCCCCCGGGGCCCCGGCTTCACCCCCTCCGGGGCCCCTGTCAGTGCTCGGGTCGCGGCACTCAGCTCGTGATGATCGCCGGGTCGCTCACGCCCGCGGCGCCGGTCTCCACATGGCCCGCGAGCCGCCGCAGGAAGCCCGCGTCCGCGTCGGACTTCACGGTGATGTCGTACCAGCGGCTGCTCGCCCGCAGGTCGACGGTGTGCTGCACGGTGGCGCCCGCCTTGACCTTGAAGGTCTGGGGCGTGCCGCCGTAGGCGTTGGCCAGCGTCAGGTTCACGTCCGTGCCGCCGGCGTTCTTCAGGGTCAGCTTGAGGTTGCCCGTGGTTCCGTCGTGCCGGGCGGTGACCTCGGGGCCCGCCTTCTTGCCAGGGCCCTTGAAGGTGCGCAGGAAGCCGTTCGGGCCGAATACCGACAGGTCGTGCGCGCCCCCGGAGTACGCGGAGTTCCACGTGTCGGAGAGGGTCTTGCCCGCCTCCGTGGTGTATGTCCAGGGGCCGTCGGTGCGGTTGGCGGAGCGGACGTGGAAGCAGACGCCCGCCTTGTCGCCGCCGCCGAAGGTCAGCGTGAACTTCCCGGCGGCCACGTCCGCGCTGCCGTCCACCAGCGGGGCGTACGGCAGGGCGCGGGCGGGCCGGGAGCCGGCCTCCTGCTTGGGCAGCTTCGCCCCGGCGGGGGCCTTCGGCACGTAGTCGGGGTGGCGCTTGTTGTCCGGCGGTTCGTACGCGGCGGTGTCCGGCAGCGCCGCAGGGCCGGTGTCCTTGCCGCTGAAGTCGAAGGCGGAGGTGAGGTCGCCGCAGACCGCGCGGCGCCACGGCGAGATGTTCGGCTCCTTGACGCCGAAGCGCCGCTCCATGAACCGGATGATCGACGTGTGGTCGAAGACCTCGGAGTCCACGAAGCCGCCGGTGCTCCACGGGGAGACGACGATCATCGGGACGCGCTGGCCGAGGCCGTAGTGCCCGGCGGCGTAGGAGGCGTTGCCGGGGAAGTAGTCGAGCGTCGTGTCGACGGTGGACTTGCCCTGGGCGGCGTCCTTGGGGACGTACGGCGGGACGATGTGGTCGAAGTAGCCGTCGTTCTCGTCGTAGGTGACGAACACCGCCGTCTTCGCCCACACCTCGGGGTGGGCGGTGAGGGCGTCCAGGACCTGCGCGATGTACCAGGCACCGTAGTTCACCGGCCAGTTGGGGTGCTCGGTGAAGGCCTCGGGGCAGGCGATGTAGGAGACCTGCGGGAGGCGGTCCGCCTTCACGTCGGCCTTGAGGATGTCGAAGTAGCCGTCGCCCGCTTTGGCGTTGGTGCCGGTGCGGGCCTTGTCGTAGAGCGGGTCGCCGGGCTTGGCGTTCCGGTACTTGTTGAAGTAGAGGAGCGAGTTGTCGCCGTAGTTGCCCCGGTAGGCGTCGTCGATCCAGCCCCAGTGGCCCGCGGCGTCCAGGCCGTCGCCGATGTCCTGGTACACCTTCCAGGAGACGCCCGCCTGCTCCAGGCGCTCGGCGTACGTCGTCCAGTCGTAGCCCGCCTCCTGGTTGCCGAGGACCGGGCCGCCGCCCTTGCCGTCGTTGCCGACGTGGCCGGTGAGCATGTAGTAGCGGTTGGGGTCGGTGGCCCCGATGAACGAGCAGTGGTAGCTGTCGCAGATCGTGAACGCGTCGGCGAGCGCGTAGTGGAACGGGATGTCGTTCCGTTCGAGGTACGCCATCGTCCGCTCGGACTTCGCGGGGATCCACTGGTCGTACTTGCCGTTGTTGAACGCCTTGTGGCCGCCGGCCCAGTCGTGGTCGAGGCCCGCTATGAACTGCATGCCGAGGTTCTGGGCGTCCGGATGGAAGGGCAGGACCTCCTTGCCTCCACTCGGCTGGTTCCAGACCGGCTTGCCGTTGGGCAGCGTCACCGGGCGCGGGTCGCCGAAGCCCCGTACGCCCTTCATCGTTCCGAAATAGTGGTCGAAGGAACGGTTCTCCTGCATCAGCACCACGACGTGCTCGACGTCCTGGATGGTGCCGGTGGCGCGGCGCGCGGGCAGCGAGGCGGCGCGGGCGATGCTCTGGGTGAGCGCGGCGTAGGCCGCGGTGCCGCCGGCGAGCTGCATGAAGCGGCGCCGATTGAGTTCAGGCATGTGTATTCCGACCTCGTGTTTCGTGGGGTGTTTCGTGGGGGTGTTCCGTGGGGGGACGCGAGCGGGTGCAGTGTGCCAAGGGGAGCAAGCGATACGGAAGGGCCAGTGGCCGACGGGTGAAGAGAAGTCCAACCTTCGGCGGGCCCGACACAAGGCTTCGGCCGATTTCTCGTCGGCGGTCGTCCCGGGCGTGTCGGAAGGGCCGGCCGGAAGGACGCTGACGGTCGGCAGGACACTGTTGGCCGGAAGGACGCTGACGGTCGGCAGGACACTGTTGACCGGAAGGACGCTGCCGGTCGGCATGACGCGCCCCAAGGGTAGGTGCCACGGGCAACCATGCGGGACGATGAGGCCCCGATCCGTCTCACCGCCCGGGAGAGTCCATGACTGTGCGCGTCCACGGCACCTGCGCGCCCGGATTCGAGTCCGTCCGCGAGGAGTTCGTCCGCAACTTCACCGAGCGCGGCGATCTTGGAGCGTCCGTCGCGGCCACCGTCGACGGCGCGTTCGTCGTGGACCTGTGGGCAGGTGATGCCGACCGCACCGGCACCCGCCCCTGGGAGCGCGACACGCTGGTGAACATCTACTCCACCACCAAGGGGATGACGGCGCTCTGCGCCCATCTGCTGGTGGACCGCGGGGAGTTGGACCTGGACGCGCCGGTCGCGCGGTACTGGCCGCGGTTCGCGCAGGCGGGCAAGGCGGATATCCCGGTGCGGTGGCTGCTGAGTCACCGCAGCGGACTGATCGCGCCGGGCGAACCGCTCGGGCCCGGCGCGGTGTACGACTGGGAGAAGGTCACCGAGGCGCTGGCGGCCACCGCGCCGTGGTGGCCGCCGGGCACCGCGCAGGGTTATCACGCGGTGACGTTCGGCTTCCTGGTGGGCGAAGTGGTGCGACGCGTCACCGGGGTCTCGCTGGGCGCCTTCCTGCGCTCGGAGGTGACGGGGCCGCTGGGCGCCGACGTCTTCGTCGGGACACCGGCGGCTGAGCACGGGCGGTGCGCGGACATGGCGTCGGCAGTGGGCCAAGCCGGGAGCGAGCTCGGCCCGACCCCCGAACCGCCGGTGCGCGGCCTCGACGACCACCCGCTGGCGCCGGTCACGCTGGCTTTCCGCTACCTACCGCTCAGCCACGTGAACGGTGCGGCCTATCGGAGCGCGGAGATCCCCGCGGCCAACGGCCACGCCACCGCACGCGGCCTCGCCACCGTGTACCGCGCGTTGGCGTGCGGCGGGCTGCTCACCGCCGACACGGTGGAGCGGCTGCGCACACCGCAGGGCGGCGCCGGCGAACCGGACCTGGTGCTGCGCCTGACGACATCGCTCGCCGAGACCTGGTCGTGGGGGCTCGGCCTCATGCCCAACCAGTTCGGGCAGGCGGGCCCCAACCCCCGGGCCTTCGGGCACGGCGGGGCCGGTGGCTCGTACGCCTTCGCCGATCCGGAGAACCGCGTCTCGTACGCGTACACGATGAACCGCATGGGTGCCGGCACGTCCGGCGAGGACCTGCGCAGCGTCCACCTGGTCGGCGCGCTCTACAAGGCGCTGGGGTCACTGAACCACTGAATCACTGGGTCACCGAGTCACCGGGGTCGCTGAGGTGCGAGTGAACCCGCCCTGCATGATGGGGACATGAGCATACGCAGACGAGCCGTCTTCTTCACGGGCGAAGAGTCCGACGCCCGGTACGGCACCGACACCACCGCCGACGAGCGCACTCTGCTCGTCAACTTCCTGCGGGCCCAGCGCGCGACTCTGGAGCTCAAATGCGCCGGTCTGGAACGGGAGTTGGACCGGCGGTCCGTCGAGCCCTCCGCGCTGTCGCTCCTCGGTCTCGTCCGGCACCTCACCGACGTGGAGCGCCGCTGGTTCCGCCGGGATCTCGCCGGGCAGGACGCGGCGCCCCTCTACGCCACGCCGGACAACCCCGACCAGGACTTCGACGGGGCCGTTGCGGAGCCCGGGGCCGTCGAAGAGGCCTGGGCGGCCTGGCGCGCGGAGGTCCGGTTCGCCGAGGAGTTCGTCGCCGGGGCGGCCGATCTCGATGTCGAGGGCCACAACTCCTGGCTGGGCACGGTGTCCCTGCGCTGGGTACTGGTGCACATGATCGAGGAGTACGCGCGCCACAACGGCCACGCCGATCTGATCCGGGAGCGGATCGACGGCGCCGTGGGGCTGTGATGTCGCCGTCCGGGACGTACACGGCGTAGGTATGCACCCACACACGGTGGTCCCGAGGTGGAGGCCTTTGCCGACCTGCCGGTCCCTGAGCCCGGGCCGGGGCGGTTGCTCGTCGCGGTGCGGGCGGCGGGCGAACCCGGTCGACCGGACGCCCTCTCCTTCACGGACGCCGCGGCGCTGCCGGTCGCGGCCGCCACCGCGTACGACGGGCAGCGGCAGCTCGGCCTGCCCACCGGGTCGACGCTGCTGATCACCGGCGCCGGTGGCGGTGTCGGCGTCGCGGCGACGCAGCTCGCGCGCCACTTCGCGCTGCGTGTGGTCGGCACGGCCGGCGCGGCCAAGAGGGAGTTCGTGGAGTCGCTCGGGGCGGTCCATGTGGCGCGCGGCCCGCGGCTGGCGGAACGGGTGCGGGGCTCGGCGCCCGGCGGGCGCGTCGACGGCGTCTTCGACCTGGTCGGCGGCGCGGACCTGCCCGCTATCGCGGGCCTGCTGGGCGACCGTACGAAGCTGATCACCGCGGCGGCCAAGGAGACCGTCCGGGAGCTGGGCGGCGCCCTCGTCGCGCGGGCCCGGACCGCCGCCGTCCTGGACGAGCCGGCCCGGCTCGCCGTGCGGGCGTCCTGCGCCCGCACGTCACGGCGACCTACCCGCTGTCCCGCGCCGACGAGGCGCTGCGCGCGGTGGAGGGCGGCCATGCCCGGGGAAAGATCGTGATCGAGGTGGGTGCGTGGTCCGGCCAGGGTCACCGAGGGCGGCCGGGGAAAAATGGGAGGACGGTTCCGTTTATCCGTTGATATCTTCCGGATCATGGAACCCGTCAGTGAAAAAGAGATCCGCGCCTCCTTCGTGAACTGTTCGAAGGGCGAGGCGAACAGGCTCACGCTGCCGACGGGCTTCGCCGAGACCCCCTGGACCGACCTGGACTTCCTGGGCTGGCGCGACCCCAAGGCCCCCGAGCGCGGCTATGTGGTGACGTGGCGGGACGGCGAGCTCGTGGGCATCGCGCTGCGCGCCTCGACCGGGCCGCGCAAGAGCCTGCTCAAGTCCAGCATCTGCTCGGTCTGCGTGACCCCGCAGGCCGGCTCCGGCATCACGCTGCTCGTGGCCCCGAAGGCCGGTGCGGCGGGCCGCCAGGGCAACTCGGTCGGCCTGTACATCTGCGCGGACCTGGCCTGCTCCCTCTACGTACGCGGGAAGAAGACGACGGCACTCGCCCGCCGCATGGAGGAGAGCCTCTCGCCGGAGGAGCAGAACGCCAGGACGCTGCGGAACCTGCACGGCTTCCTGGACCAGGTCCTCGCCGGTTAGACCGCGAGGGATCCGCTTCGGCGGGGAATCCGCTGAGGCGGGAGACCCATTACACGGCGCGCGGATCCACCAGTTGCAGGGCGAGTGCCGGGGACGGCTCGGCGAGCCCCGGCCCGCCCGCCTCGGCCCAGGCGAGTATCCCGTCGAGGGACTCGTCGTCGGTGACGAAGCCCACCCAGGCCGCCCGGCCGCCGCGCCTGCGGCCCTCGTACGAGGGCTGGACGACGACGATATTGGCCTGGCCGCACGGCCCGAGGCAGTCGCTCGTGCGCACCGCGATCCGGCCCCGCGAGGCGGCCGCCGCCGAGCGCAGCCGCTCCAGCTGCCAGGCGTGGTCGATGCCGGGGTTCTTGCGGGCGTCGCCGCAGCAGCAGCCCCGGCACACGACGAGCGTGCAGGGGCGGCGGGCGGCGGCACCGATGGAGACGACAGGACTCATCCCGAGATCATCTCAGGCCCGCCGGGCACCCGGCGGCCCCGGTACCGTGCCGCCCGTCACCCGAGGCCTCAGGTACCGCACCGCCCCCGCCGGATGTCAGCCGCGGCCCAGGTAGGCGAGCCCCGGATGCGCCTCCCGGTAGCCCGCCACCAGGCGCCGCGCGACCGTCACGGAGTCGACGAGCGGGTGCAGGGCGAACGCCTTGACGGCGGTGGCGAGCGATCCGCTGTCCGCCGCGGCGAGCACCTCGCGCTCCACGGCCTTGACCGCGCACACAAGGCCGGTGGCGTGCCCCGGCAGCGGGGCCACCGTCATGGGGTGGGCGCCGTTGGCGTCGACGGAGCACGGCACCTCGATGACGGCGTCCGCGTCGAGCGCGGCGAGGGTGGTGCCGTTGCGGACGTTGAGGATCAGCGTCGCCCGTTCGTCCCGGGCGATGGCCCGCATCAGCGCCAGGGCTACCTTCTCGTACCCGCCGGACTCCAGGTCCTCCTCGGCCCGCTCCCCCACGCCCGCCGCTTCCCTGTTCTCCGCCATGTACGCCGCCTCGCGCTCGGCGAGGGTGTCGTGCCACGTCTTGAGGGCGGGTGTGCCGGGGTGCCGCATTCCGCTGTAGAAACGGGCCTGTTGGTCGTGGAGGAAGGCGCCTCGGGTCCGCTCGGCCTGCTGGTAGGCGCGGACGGTGTCGCGGTTGAAGTAGTAGTAGTGCAGGTATTCGTTGGGGATGGCGCCGAGCGACTGGAGCCAGTCGGCGCCGAAGAGCCTGCCCTGCTCGAAGGAGACGAGGAGGCCGTGGTCGGCGAGCAGCCGCGGCAGTTCGTCGCGGCCCCTGATGTGCAGCCCGCGCAGCCAGCCGAGGTGGTTGAGCCCCACGTAGTCGATGAAGGCCTCGTCGGGGTCGCCGCCGAGCACTTGGGCGACCCTGCGGCCGAGGCCCACGGGCGAGTCGCAGATGCCGATGACGCGGTCGCCGAGGTGGCGGGACATGGCCTCGGTGACCAGGCCCGCGGGGTTGGTGAAGTTGATGACCCAGGCGTCGGGGGCGAGCCGGGCGACGCGGCGCGCGATGTCGACGGCGACGGGCACGGTCCGCAGCCCGTACGCGATGCCGCCCGCGCCGACGGTCTCCTGGCCGAGGACCCCCTCGGCGAGGGCGACGCGTTCGTCGGCGGCGCGTCCCTCCAGGCCGCCGACGCGGATCGCGGAGAACACGAAGTCGGCGCCGCGCAGTGCCTCGTCGAGGTCGGTGGTGGCGGTGACGGTGGGCGCGTCCGGGATGCCCACCGCCTGTTCAGCGAGGACGCGGGCGATGGCTTCGAGCCGCGCCGCGTCCAGGTCGTGCAGGACGACGTCGGTGACGCGGCCCTCGGCACGGTCGCCGAGGAGGGCCCCGTACACGAGCGGCACGCGGAACCCGCCGCCGCCGAGAATTGCCAGCTTCACGTCTTCAACCGCCTTCTGTCGGACTGTTATCGCCGGGGCTCACGTTACGTACGATGGCGCGGCAGCGTTCCGACCCCCCACGGAGGTAGCGCCCCGATGACCCTTTGGAAGGCAGCAACCGCCCTGTTCGGTGCCGTCACTCTGGCGGTGATGACGGGCGGCGGCGCGTCGGCCGCGCCCGGCTCACCCGACTCCCCCACCTCACCCGGCGGCTGGCAGGAGTCCGGCACCTCGTACGTCAACTCCCTCACCGGCAGCCAGGGGCTGGCGAGCCGCGCGGACGGTTCTCTCCTCTACCGGGGCCTCGGTTCGATACCGATCGGCCTGCGCGTCAAGGGCTGGGGGCACATAGGCGACCCCGACATCGCGAACGGCCACACCTTCGACGCCTATCAGGGCGGTGACGGCGCGACGTCGAAGATGTTCGCGGTCACCACGCGGGACGGCGAGCGGCACCTCTACGAGCACCGGCTCGACGCGGACGAGAAGCTCAACAACTCCTTCGCCGCCGTCTCGCCCGACGCGCGGTGGCTGGTCTCCGGTGAGTGGGGCGGCCAGAAGCGGCTCCAGGTCTTCCCCGCGCCGCTGCTCAACCCCTCGACGCCGCCGGCCGGCGGAGCGCTCCCCCAGGCCGGGCAGATCACGCTCGACAAGCCGGTGCGCGACATCCAGGGCTGTGACTTCGTCTCTTCGACCCGGCTGGTGTGCGCGTCCAACGACGCGTCCAGGGAGCTGTTCCCCGAGGACCGGCCGGTCCTCCAGGTCGACCTGGAGCGGGCGCTCGACGGCCGCCCGGTGACCGGCCGCGTCTCCGCCCTCTTCGCGGTGCCGCAGCGCAGCGTCTGCTCGGGTTCCTTCGAGACGGAGGGCGTGGACTACGACTCGGCGCGGCGCACCCTGCGGGTCGAGGTGGTGCCGCCGGCGCCGTGTCTGGTGACGACAGCGGTGTACGCGTACAAGCCGACGACGGGCTGAGCCTCGCAGGGCCGGCCTTGTGTCCGGCTGACGGACAGGACGTGTGGGGCGCCGCCCCACAGGGGAAAGTCGTGATCATGACACAGCACGACCAGCAGGTGACCGACGCCTCCCCCGCCCACGAGCGGCGCCCGATACGGCAGTTGCTCGCCGCGTCGGTGGGCAACGCCGTGGAGTGGTACGACTGGTACGCGTACACCTTCCTCGCCACGTACATCGCCGACCAGGTCTTCCCCAAGAGCTCCGGGAACTCCCTGGTGCCGCTGCTCTCCACGTTCGCCGTCTTCGCCGTCGGCTTCTTCATGCGGCCCGTGGGCGGTCTGCTCATGGGCGCCGTCGCCGACCGGCGCGGCAGGCGCGCCGCGCTGACCGTCACCATCTTGCTGATGGGCGGCAGCAGTCTGCTCGTCGGCCTGACCCCGACCTACGCGTCCGTGGGCGTGCTCGCGCCGGTCGTGCTCGTCGCGGCGCGGCTGCTCCAAGGCCTGTCCGTGGGCGGCGAGTTCGCCGCGTCGACGACGTTCCTCGTGGAGTCGGCGGGGCCCCGGCGGCGGGGCCTGTTCTCCAGTTTCCAGTACGTCTCCACGAGCGCGGGCCAGCTGGCCGCCTCCGGTATCGCGGCCCTGCTGGTCGCCACGCTCTCCGACGGGCAGATGGACGGCTGGGGCTGGCGGCTGCCCTTCCTGCTGGGCGCGGTGCTCAGCCTGGTCGGCTTCTGGATCAGGCAGGGCGCCCACGAGACGCACCGGGCGCCCGCCGAACCGGGCGAGCGGCCCGGCCTGTTCGACGCGCTGCGCCACCACCCGCGCCAGTCGCTGCTGATCTGCGGGATCACGGCGGGCGGCACCATCGCGTACTACACGTGGACGTCGTACCTGCCGACGTACGCCGAGCTGAACACCGACATCAGCAAGAGCCAGGCGCTGCTCGCGGGCACCCTCTCCCTCGCGTTCTTCGCGCTGCTCCAGCCGGTCGGCGGGCTGCTCTCCGACCGGCTGGGGCGCAGGCCGCCGCTGCTGTTCTTCGGCATCGGGTTCGCGGTCCTGAGCGTGCCGCTGCTCAAGTCCCTCAACGGGTCGTTCGGTTCGCTGCTGCTCGTGAGCTGCGCGGGCATGGTGCTGCTCACCGGCTTCACGTCGATCTCGGCGGCCGTGAACGCGGAGGTGTTCCCCGCGCGGGTGCGGGCCGCCGGGATCGGCTTCCCGTACTCGCTCACCGTCGCGCTGTTCGGCGGCACGGCGCCGTACATGGGCACCCTGTTCAAGGAGATCGACAGGCCCGGCCTGTTCCCCTGGTACGTGGCCGTGATCTGCCTCGCGTCGTCGGTGGTGTATCTGCGCCTTCCGGAGACGGCGCACAAGGAGCTGGAGCGCTAGGAGCCGGAGCGCCAGGAGCCGGAGCGTGAGGAGCCGGAGCGTGAGGAGCCGGAGCGTCAGTCGTCCTTCGGCACGGCCGTGATGGAGCGGCCCGCCCACTCGGGGGCCGCTTCCGTGAGACCGGTCAGGCGCTCGCGGATCTCTTCCGGGAAGGGGGTGGCGCGGCCCGCGTTCTGGTCGACGTGGAGGGCGAGCAGCTCGGTGGTGGCCACGGGGGCGGCGTCCGGCGCCGGTGCGTCCTCCGCGCCCTCGACGACGTACATCTCGTGCGTGAAGCGCGCCTTCTTCGCGTCGGCGCCCAACAGGCGGGTGTGGACGGCGAGATGGGCGCCTTCCGGTACGTCGCTCAGGTACCGGATGTGTGCCTCGACGGTGTAGAGGGAGCAGCCGGTGGACTCGCGGTAGCCCGCGTGCAGGCCGGTCTCGATCATCATGGCGTCGGTGGCGTAGCCGAAGACGAGGACGTGGAAGGCCTCGCTCATGTGGCCGTTGTAGTCGATCCACTCGGCGCGGACCTGCCGGTGGAGCAGGGGCAGGGCCGGGGCCGGGGCCGGAGCCGGGGCCGGAGTCACTTGGCGTCCTTCCGCTGCTGGGGCAGGCGGCCCGTCGCGCGCAGTACGTCGATGACGCCCTGGTCACGCTCGGCGACCAGGTTCGCGATGGTCCGCCCGGCGGCCTCCTCGTCGCATCCGGCGACGACGGGCGTCATAGAGCTTCTTGTCCAGTTCCGGTGCTTCCAGGCGCGTCCACGGCGACTTCAGGGACGGGCCGAAGTGGTCGAGCATGTGCGCCATGCCGCCCTCGCCGCCCGCGAGCGCGAAGGTGAGCATGGGGCCCATGAACGCCCAGCGCAGGCCTGGGCCCTCGGTGATGGAGTCGTCGATCTCCTGGACGGTCGCTTCGCCGTTGGCCACCATGTGCAGGGCCTCGCGCCACAGGGCTTCCTGAAGGCGGTTGGCGATGAAGCCGGGGACCTCGCTCTTCATCGTGATCACGGACTTGCCCGCGATCTCGTAGAAGCGGGAGGCCCAGGTGACGGCCTCGGCGGCGGTCCGCTCGCCGCCGACGACCTCCACCAGCGGGATCAGGTACGGCGGGTTGAAGGGGTGCCCGACGACGAGGCGGCCGGGGTCGGCGGCCTCGGTCTGCATGTCGGTCATGGGGTAGCCGGAGGTGGAGGAGGCGATGACGACTCCGGCGGGAGCGGCGGCGTCCAGCTTCGCGAGCAGGTCGCGCTTGAGTTCCAGCTTCTCGGGGGCGCTCTCCTGCACGAACTGGGCGTCGGCGACGGCCTCTTCGAGGGTCGCGGTGACGGTCAGCCGGTCCTGCGAAGCGCCCTCGGCGAGGCCGAGCTGCGTGAGCGCGGGCCAGGCCGCCTCGACCAGTCGGCGCAGCCGCTGCTCGGCGTCGGGGGCGGGGTCCCAGGCGGTCACGTCGTAGCCGCGGGCCAGGAAGTGGGCGACCCAGCCGCCACCGATGGTGCCCGCGCCGACGCAGGCGACGCGGCGGACGTGTTCGGGGGGTGTGGGGGGGCGTGGTGGCGAGGGGCACGGTGGTGGGGGCCATGATGTTGGGGGTCCTTTCGGTGCGGATGCGGAAGGCGTCAGGTCCGGGGCTTGAGGCCCAGCTTCAGCCGGGCCTCATCCGGCGTGGCCACCCGCGAACCAAGGCTTTCCGTGATCTGCACGGCGCGCTCGACGAGCTGCGCGTTCGTCGCCTTGTTGCCCTTGCCGAGGTAGAGATTGTCCTCCAGGCCGACGCGGACGTGGCCGCCGAGCAGGATGGACTGCGCGACCCACAGCATCTGCATGCGGCCGAGCGCGAAGCTCGCCCACCGCGCTCCTTCCGGCAGCATGTTGACCATGGACTGGAGGACGCCCGGGTCGGCGGGGGCGCCCCAGAGCGGCTCGTCCGGGTCGATGACGAGGTCGCCGCCCATGCCCGCCGTGAGGTTGATGACGACGTCGGTGCCGGTCTCGTTCAGTATGCTCCCCCGATGAACCGTCGACAGCGCGCGGCAGGGGCCCTCGTCGGGTCCGCGGTCGGGGACGCCTTGGGCGCCCCCTTCGAGTTCGGCCCCGAAGGGGCGTTCTCCGCGCGCTTCCCGGTCGGCGGCCACGACGATGAGATGTGCGGGGGCGGCGGCTGGGACCCGGGAGAGGCGACGGACGACACGCAGATGGCCCTGCATGTCGCCGCGTCCCTGCTCGAACGCGGCGGGCTCGACCTGCCGGACATCTTCGAGCGCTTCCGGCGGTGGGCGGCGGACGAACCGAAGGACATCGGGCTCCAGACCGAGGACGTCCTCACCAACGGCGTGCCGTGGGACCGGGCCGCACGGGCCCACTTCGAGGTCAACATCCGTGCGGCGGGCAACGGCTCGCTCATGCGCGCCACCACCTCGGCCCTGTACTTCGCCCCGGCGGGGCAGGCCGCCACCATGGACGCGGCACGCCGCATCGCCGCCCTCACCCACGGCGACCGGGCCGCCTGGGAGGGCACCGCCGTCTTCCACGAGCTGATGCGCCTGGCCCTGGACGGCGCCGATCCGCTCGCCGCGCTCCCGCGCGTCCTGCCCCTCGTCCACCCCGAGCACCGGGCGCGCTACGCCGTGGTCCTCGCACCCACCTGGCACCCCGACGACGCCACCGAGTTCAACGGCGCCGTCTGGCCGTGCCTGGGCTCCGCGGTCTGGGCGCTGCGTACGACGGCGTCCTTCGAGGACGCGTTGCGCGTCGCCGTCGACCTGGGCGGCGACACCGACACCGTCGCGGCGGTCACGGGCGCCCTGGCCGGCGCGCGGTACGGGCTCGGTGCGATCCCCGCCCGCTGGACCGGCCCCCTCCATGTGCCGCTGCCGGGGGCGGGCGAGGCGGGGCGTGTGGTGCGGCTCGCGGGGCTCGTGGACATCGCCGGACGGCTCGACGCGGGGAACCGGCCGCCGCGTTGAGGCACTCTTCTCCCTGTGTCGTACGCATCTTCGCTTCCCCCGCTTCCCCCGCTTCCCCCGCTTCCTCCGCAGCGCCCGCCGTTCCCCGCCACCGGCCACATGGTCGTCTGCGGCGGTGACGAGGCCCTGGCGCACCGGCTCGCCGCCGAACTCCGCGGTGTCTACGGCGAGCAGGTCGTCCTCGTCGTACCGCCCGCGGGCGGCGGGGAGCGGGCCCCGTCGAACTCAGCGGCGGGGCGGGCCCGGACCACCGCGCTGATCGGGCGGATCACCGCCGCCGTGTCCCGTACCACCGGGAACGGCAACGGAGGCGGCGAGGCCGAGGGACAGGTGCCGCTGACGGTCGAAGCCGCCGAAATTGGTGACGACGCGCTCGTCGACGCGGGGGTTCCGCAGGCCGGCGCCCTCGCGCTCGTCCATGACGACGACGAGACCAACATCCGCACCGCCCTGGCCGCCCGGCGCCTCAACCCCCGGCTGCGGCTGGTGATCCGGCTCTACAACCGCAAGCTGGGGCAGCACCTGGAGGAACTGCTCGACCAGGCCGCCGCCGTGGCCGGCCTGGACACCACCGACGCCACCGTCACCGTCCTGTCGGACGCCGACACCGCCGCCCCGGCGCTCGCCGCCACCGCCGTCGCGGGCACCAGCAAGGTCGTTCACGCGGACGGGCTGCTGCTGCGCGCCGTGGAGCGTACGCCTCCCGAGCCGGGCGACGTGGCGCCGCGCGGTCTCGCCACGCTGGCGCTGCTCTCGGCCACCGCCAACGACCCCGCGGGCGCGGAGGGTTCGGACGAGTCGGGTGGCGGAGCGGGCCCGCTGCTGCTGCCCGACGACGACGCCGTGGCCGCCGCGCCGGGCCGGGGCGCGCTGGTCCTGGAGGCCGTGTCGTACTCCGGGTCCGCGCCGGCGCCCGGGTTCCTGGCGGGGCGCGGGGTGCCGCTGCGCCAGTTGTTCTCGCGGCGGCTGCGCTGGTCGGCGGCCGGCTTCGCCGCCGCTGTCCTGGGGCTCGCGATCGCCTCGATCGTGACGGCGGGCGGCTCCCCGCTGCACGCGACGTATCTGACCCTCCTCGACCTCTTCTCGATCAACGATCCCGCCACTGAAGGGCCGATGAGCCGCCAGATCCTCCAACTCCTGGCCGGCCTCATCGGGTTGCTGCTGCTGCCGATCCTGTTCGCCGCCGTCCTGGAGGCCCTCGGCACCTTCCGCACCGCGTCCTCGCTGCGCCGTCCGCCGCGCGGCCTCTCCGGCCACGTCGTCCTGCTCGGCCTCGGCAAGGTCGGCACCCGGGTCCTGTCCCGGCTGCGGGAACTGGACATCCCAGTGGTGTGCGTGGAGGCGGACCCCGAGGCGCGCGGCATCTCCCTGGCGCGGCGGCTGCGCGTGCCCACCGTGATCGGCGATGTCACCGAGGAGGGCGTCCTGGAGGCGGCCAAGATCCAGCGCGCGCACGCCCTGCTCGCCGTGACCAGCGCGGACACGATCAACCTCGAAGCGGCCCTGTACGCGCGGTCGGTCAAGCCCGATCTGCGGGTGGCGCTGCGGCTGTACGACGACGCGTTCGCCACCGCCGTCTACCGCACCCTGCGGGCCGCGCACCCCGGCGCCCTGACGCGCAGCCGCAGCGTGTCGACGCTGGCCGCGCCCGCGTTCGCCGGGGCGATGATGGGCCGTCAGATCCTGGGCGCGCTGCCCGTCGAGCGCTCGGTGCTGCTCTTCGCGGCGCTCGACGTCTCGCTCCAGCCGCAGCTGACCGGTCGCGCCGTCGCCGAGGTGTTCCGCCCCGGGGCGTGGCGCGTGGTCGCGCTGGAGCGCTCGTCCGGCGCGGAGTCGGGCCTGGAGTGGGACCTTGACCCGGAGTACGTGCTGCGGCCGCAGGACCGCGTCGTCCTGGCGGCCACCCGGCAGGGCCTGGCGGAACTCCTCGCGCGCAGACCGCTGCCGGCCCGCCCGTGACAGAGCCGCCCGGCCCGCGCTCAGCCCGCGTCCGGCACCGGCAGGATCTGGCGCAGGTGCGGGTCGGGGTGGAAGTCCCTGCGCCACTCGCGGGGGTAGCCGACCGATGCCTCCACGTGGCGTACGCCGTCGTGCCAGGTGGTGCGGGGGATGTGCAGATGGCCGTAGACGACGGCCGTGGCGTCGTACTTCACGTGCCAGTCCGCGCTCAGCTCGGTGCCGCACCACAGGGCGAACTCGGGGTAGTGCAGGACCCGGGTGGGTTCGCGCAGCAGCGGCCAGTGGTTGATGAGGACGGTGGGCAGGCCGGCGGGCCGCTCGGCGAGCCGCTCCTCGGTGAGCTTGACCCGGGCACGGGACCAGTCGTCGCGGGTCGCGTAGGGGTCGGGGTGCAGGAAGTACTCGTCGGTGCAGACCACGCCCGCCTCGTGCGCGACGGCGAGGGCCTCCTCCTTGGTGTGGGTCCCCTCGGGGCGGAAGCTGTAGTCGTAGAGGAGGAACAGCGGGGCGACGGTGACGGGGCCGCCCGCGCCGCGCCACACCGGGTAGGGGTCCTCGGGAGTGGCGATCCCCAGGTCGCGGCAGAGCGCGACGAGGTGCTGATAGCGCTCCTCGCCGCGCAGCTGGACCGGATCGTCCGCAGGTGTCCACAGCTCGTGGTTGCCGGGCGACCACACCACCTTGGCGAACCGCCCGGCGAGCATGCGCAGCGCCCACTCGATGTCGGCCATGCGCTCGGCGACGTCTCCCGCGACTATCAGCCAGTCCCCGTCCGTCTGCGGCCGGATGGTCTCGACGTACTTCCTGTTATCCGCGTACGCGACGTGCAGGTCGCTGATCGCCAGCAGCTTCGGAGTCTTCTCGGATGCCATCACCGTGCGAGGCTAACCGAGTCGCCCCCTCAGTGGTGATCGCCTTCGCCCCGCTGGATCGCCAGGTACTCCTCCGGGGTCGCCTTGGGCACCTGCGCCTTGGGTCCGTACATGGCGCGGGAGAGGCGGGAGCGCAGGCGTTCGGAGCGGGGGACCTTGCGGGCCACGCCGTTGGCGTCGACCAGGGGGCCGATCTCGTAGGGCTGAGGCTGTTCGTGGGCGGTCAGACGGTACAGCTCGCCCTGGGGCAGGGGCTCGTGGATCTCCACGTACTCGCCGTGCGGCAGGCGTTTGACGGTGCCGGTCTCCCGGCCGTGCAGTGCCTTCTCGCGGTCCCTGTGCTGGAGGCCGAGGCAGATCCGGTGGGTGACGAGGTAGGCGATGACGGGTGCCACGAAGAAGGAGATCCGCACGAACCACGTGATGGTGTTGATGGACAGGTGCAGGTGGGTGGCCACGACGTCGTTGCCGCCGCCGATGAGCAGCACGAAGTACAGCGTCAGCCAGGCGACGCCGAGTCCGGTGCGCACGGGTGTGTTGCGGGGCCGGTCCGCGATGTGGTGCTCCCGCTTGTCGCCCGTGATCCACGCCTCGATGAACGGATAGACCGCGATCGCCATCATGATCAGCGGGAAGAGCATGAAGGGGATGAAGACACCAAGGACGAGCGTGTGCCCCCAGATGTCGACCTCCCAGGCGGGCATCACCCGGATCAGACCCTCGGAGAAGCCGAGGTACCAGTCGGGCTGGGCGCCGGTGGAGACCATGTCGGGGCGGTAGGGGCCGATCGCCCAGACCGGGTTGATGGAGGCGACCGCCCCCATGATCGCGAGCACGCCGAAGACGAGGAAGAAGAAGCCGCCCGCCTTGGCGACGTAGACGGGCAGGAACGGCGCCCCCACCACGTTCTTCTCGGTCTTCCCCGGCCCCGCGAACTGGGTGTGCTTGTGGTAGAAGACCAGGATCAGGTGGGCCACGACCAGCCCGAGCATGATGCCCGGCAGCAGCAGGATGTGGATCGGATAGAACCGCGCCACGATGTCCTCGCCGGGAAACTCGCCGCCGAACAGGAAGAACGCGAGGTACGTGCCCACCACGGGGATCGAGAGGATCGCGCCGTGCGCGAAGCGGACGCCGGTGCCGGAGAGCATGTCGTCGGGGAGCGAGTACCCGGTCAGGCCGGTGATGATGGCGAGCATCAACAAGGTCCAGCCGAACAGCCAGTTGACCTCGCGCGGCTTGCGGTAGGCGCCGGTGAAGAACACCCGCATCATGTGCACGAACATGCCCGCGATGAAGACGAGTGCCGCCCAGTGGTGGATCTGCCGGATCAGCAGGCCGCCGCGCACCTCCAGGCTGATCTCCAGCGTCGACTCGAACGCGCGTGACACCTGGAGGCCCTTGAGCGGCACGTAGGGGCCGTCGTAGGTGACCTCGGCCATGCTCGGTTCGAAGAAGAGGGTCAGATAGGTGCCGGTGAGGATCAGGATCAGGAAGCTGTAGAGGCAGATCTCACCGAACATGAACGACCAGTGGTCGGGAAAGATCTTGCGCATCTGACTCTTGGCCAGGGTGTTGATGCCGAGCCGCCCGTCCGCCCAGTCCGCGACGCGCTCGCCCCTGCCGGACCGCCCGGTTCGCCCCGGTCGCCCGCGTGCCCCGGTGCGCTCGATGCTTCCGCTCATGCGACTCCCCTTCAGGCGGCTACCAGAGTAGGTCGCATGTATGACGGATCCAACAGGCCGGTTTGTGACAACTGGCCGCCGGGAGCTTCTCGTAGGAGGTCCCGCGCGGCGCCATGCACCGCCCCGCAAGGGGCGCGGGGAACTGCGCGAGCAATCACAAACAAACCCGCAACCGCCAACAAAACACACCCGGCAGACGCGACCGCGCACCAAAGCCACCGCTCACGCAACCGCCCCCTCACCCCGACGAAGCCAACCGGCGCAGCCGCAGCGCGAGTTGCACCTCCAGGCTCCGCGCAGGGCTGTTCCAGTCATCTCCCAGCAAACGCCCGACCCTCTCCAGCCGCTGCACCACCGTGTTCACATGAACATGCAACGCGGCCTTGGCCCGCGTAAGGCTGCGATCCTCCGCGAAGTACGTCTCCAGGGTGTGGACCAGCACGGTGCCGCGCTCGGCGTCGTAGTCGAGGAGCGGCCCGAGCGTGGCGCGGACGTAGCCGCCGAGGTCGGCCTGTTCGCCGATGAGCATTCCGACGAAGCCGAGGTCGGCGAGGGCGGCGCCATGACCGGCGTGGCCGAGGGCCCGCAGGGCGGAGAGGCAGCGCAACGCCTCGGCGTGCGCGCCCGGCAGCCCGGCGGGACCCTTCGCGGGCCCGGCGGCGCCCACCGTGACCGCGGCGCTCACGGCCTGGCCCAGCTCGGCGGCGAGCGTACGCGCGTCTTCGCCCGGGGCGCCGGTGGGCGTCACGAGTACCACGCCGTCGTGGTGGAGCCCGGCCAGGCCGCTGTGCGCGCGGGCGACGCGGTGCGCCGCGGCGAGGAGCCGCTGCCGGGGCGCGCGCTCGCTGTGGGCGGCGAACACCGCGTGCGCGTCCCCGAGCCGGACGCCGAGGCGATGGGCCCTGCTCGCCAGGCTGACCGGGTCGCCGGTGGTGGACAGCAGGTCGTTCAGGAGTTCGCCGCGTATCCGGTCCTCGGTCTCGGCCACGGACCGGCGCAACAGCAGGAGCAGCGCGGTGACGACGCTCGCGCGCTCGAACAGCCGCCGGTCGGCGTCGGCGAGTCCGGCGCGTCCGGTCAGGGCGATGCTGCCGAGGAGCTCGGGCCGGCGAGGACCGCGCAGACCCAGGTGCCGTCCTGTGGGACCGCGTGTCCGCTGGCACGGGAGGCGGCGACCGCCTGGGCCGGCGGGGGCAGCGGCTCGGCCGCGGTGCGGGCCAGTTCGACGCCGTCCGCGTCGTGGATGAGGACGCCGCCGTCGAGGAGTGCGGCGATGCCGTCGGCCACGTCGCCCGCGCCGCCGCCGCGCAGGACGAGGTCGGTGAGCTGGTCGTGGGCCTGTTCGGCACGGCGCATGGCCTGGCTGTGGGCGCGGATGGTCTCGCTGGCGGCGTTGAGGTCGGCGAGCGCGGCGCGGGTCTCCTCCAGGAGGCGCGCCCCGTCGATGGCGATGGCGGCGTGGTCGGCGAGGGAGGAGAGCAGCACGATCTCCTCCGTGGCGAACTCGCGGGCGGCGCGGTCGGCGGCGTACAGCACACCGATGACGCGCGAGCCGAGGCGCAGCGGCACACCGAGGATGGCTCGCAGCCCTTCCTGGCGGACCGCGCTGTCGATGGCGCCGGTGTGGTGGAAGCGGGGGTCGTGCTGGTAGTCGCCGGTGACGTAGGGGCGGGCCGTCTGGGCGACGAGGCCGCCGAGACCCTCGCCCATGCCGAGCCGCAGCTGCTGGAAGGCGGCGGCGACGCTCCCGTCGGTCACCCGCATATACGTGTCACCGACCGTCTCGTCGTTGAGCGAGAGGTACGTGACGTCCGTGCCCAGGAGCAGCTTGGCGCGGCGCACGATGGCCCGCAGCACCGCGTCGGGGTCGCGCAGGGCGGCCAGGTCGCTCGCGGTGTCGAACAGCGCGGCGAGTTCGGCCTCGCGGCGGCGGTGCGCGCCGAGGGTGCGGTGGACGCGCAGCGCCACCTCGGTGGCCGCGTCGAGCGCCGCGAGATCCTCGGCCGCGGCACCGGCCTCGCGGGCGCGGGCCGCGGGGCGCGCGAAGTCCTCGGCGGGCGCGCCCCGGTCTAGCAGGTCGAGCAGGCCGCGCAGGCCCGCCTGGGGTTCGGTGTGGCCCGCGCCCTTGGTGGTGGGGAGCATGGGCCGATCGTCTCCCGGCAGGGCGGGCGCGGTCGATGGAGTGGGCACGCCGGCGACGGGTGGGACCGTTCACCATGAACGGTGCGAGATCGGGCAGAAGTTACTTTTAGGTATGCCGTGACTTCCTACGCCGGCGGCCGTAGCTCCCGAGGCGAAGAGCGCGCCGCCGCCCTCCTCGATCGCCGCGAGGACCGGGGCCCTGAACTCCGGTGGCGCGCCCCGGTGGTCGTAGAGCGGGTACAGCACGGGCGTGATGACCACGGCCCCTGACCGGACCGCCTTGACGACGTCGCCGAGGGCCTCCTCGGGACGCAGGTCGCCGGAGGCCGCGTACACGACGGCCCGCGGCCGGGCGGCGAGGGCCGCGTCGAGGTCATCGATGGCGGCCATGCCCAACCGGCTTGTGCGGCAGGCCAGTTCACCGGCGTCACGGCCGACCTCGGCCGGGCTGCGCACGAGCACGGCCGCGAGCGTCAGCGCCGGGTGGGCCTCGGCGGCACGGATCGCCGCGCGGCCGACATCGCCGGCGCCCCAGACCACCGTGGGAATCATGCGCGGAGGGTAGCGGCAGCGACCGTCGGATCACAGGGCCATGGTCCCGCGGAAAACCCTGGAGCGCCGTCCGGCGACCCGCTCCAGGACAGGTGTCAACCAAGCGTTGACATCCGACCAACTGTCAACCTAAGGTTGCCTCATGACGCGATCCGACAGCATTCCCCAGCCGCCCACGGTCCGCCTCGACGACCTCATCGAAGCCATCAAGAAGGTCCACACCGACGCCCTCGACCAGCTCTCCGACGCGGTCATCGCCGCCGACCACCTCGGCGACGTCGCCGACCACCTCATCGGCCACTTCGTGGACCAGGCGCGCCGCTCCGGCGCGTCCTGGACCGACATCGGCAAGAGCATGGGTGTCACCCGGCAGGCAGCCCAGAAGCGGTTCGTGCCCAAGAAGCCGGGCGAGACGAACGACCTCGACCCCAGCCAGGGCTTCAGCCGCTTCACGCCCCGGGCCAAGAGCACCCTGATGGCCGCGCACAACGAGGCCAAGGGGGCCCAGCACGGCGAGATCCGCACCGAGCACCTGATCCTCGGCCTGCTGAGCGAGCCCGAGGCCCTCGCCGCCAAGGCGATCACCGCGCAGGGCGTCTCCCTGGAGGACGTGCGGCGGGCCGCCCTGGACGCGCTGCCCGCGACGGTCACCGAAGTGCCCGAGCTCGTGCCGTACGACGCGGGGGCCCGCAAGGTGCTCGAACTGACCTTCCGCGAAGCACTCCGCCTAGGCCACAACTACATCGGCACCGAGCACATCCTGCTCGCCCTCATCGAGTTCGAGGACGGCCGGGGGCCGCTCACCGGCGCCGGTCTCGGCAAGGAGGAGATCACGGCCTCGGTCATCGAGTTCCTCCGCGACCTCGACCCGGCCGCGACCTGACGGGCCGTCACTTCGCCCACTGCGCGGCCCCGTTGACAGGGGTGATGAGGCTCCCGACGTCTTGGTAGGCGGCGGCCTGCACCGTGAGGGACTGCTCTTCGACTCGCCCGTACGCGGCCCCTTCCGCGGCACCCTCCTCGCACCGCACGGCGTCACGCGCGGCCCTGCCGTCCTGGTCCTCGGCGGCCGCAACGCCCGCCTGGACCAGCTCACCGGCGACGAACCGCCGGACCACCCCGACCGCAACGTCGCCGAACGACTGGCACGGGCGGGCTTCGTCACGCTCTCCTTCGACCACGGCATCGGCGGCGGCCTCGACGAGAAGCGCAGAGCCGGCCGGGACGAAGGGACCCTGCTGGCCCACGCGTTCGCGCTGACCGGCCGCTCCCTGCTCGGCGCGCTCATCGGCGGCGCCCTGGGCGCGCTCGACGTACCGGCGGCGCATCCGCTCGTCGACCCCGACCGGCTCGGCCTGTTCGGGCACAGCCTCGGCGCGGCGGTCGCCCTGCACACCGCGCTGCTGGCGCCCCGCCAAGGCCTCCCGCTCTGCGCGGCGAGCCACCTCGGCAGCTACCGGGCCCTGTATGAACGGCTGTTGACGGGACACGAGGGCGCGGCGCTCCCCGGCATCCTGGCGTACGCCGACCTCGCCGACCTGTACTCCGCTTTCCGCGGAGGCGAGTGGCGGACGTCGCTGGACACCGCCGCGCTGCCGGGCACGGGAGGCGCCGCGTACGGCCTCGCGCTGGTCCCGGAGATCGTCGCCCGCGCGGACCGGCGGTGGTGGGACACCGCGCGTGCCGCCCTGCCCCCGCTCACCCGACGCCGTCAACTGCTCCTCCGAGCAGCGGAGTTGTTCGATCGGGGCACCGTCACGGTCGGCGGCCTCGGCCCGCAGGACGCCGACGGCTTCCGTGCGGCGCTGTGGAGCACGGCCGGGCTGCCCCCGCCGCTCGTCGACCGCTGGTGCGCGATGCTGCGCGAGGGTCTGCTGAAGCGGGGCGGGGAGCCGATGCCCGACGACCGGTTGAGCCTGGTCGCGCTGCCGGGCAACACGTTCACGTGCCTGGAGTCCGTGCTCGGCCAGGCGGAGCGCTCGGGCGCCGTCTGGGTGCGGCCCAGCCGACGCGAGCCGCTCTCCGCGGCGCGGCTGGTCGCCGCACTGCTCGCCGTCGGCTGGCCCGCCGCCCGCATCGGCCCCTACCCGTCCGAACAGCGCGCGCTGCGCGGCCTGTGCCCACTCCCTCACCGGGTGCGATCGGCGGAAGCCACCAGGTTTCCCCAACTCCGAGGCCAGGACGCAGAATTCGCCCGCCCCGGCCGGTTCGGGCTCCTTGACAGTCCCGATCCATACGAGCCAATATCCACTATCCAATTGGCCTGGACCAATTAGCAGGAGCCTCGCTCGTCGCTCCACGTCCCATGAGTGACACCCCGCACGTCCTGTCCTGCCCCGCACATCCCGTCCCGCCCCGCACATCCCGTCCCGCCCCGTCCCGTACCCCACACGTATCCGCACCTTCGGAGGTCGCGCCATGGCATCGAGCGCATCGAGCAGTGACCCGGCTCTGGAGCACCTGGCCCACTCCGTGCTGCAACCCGGCTTCGAGGGCACGACGGCTCCCGACTGGGTGCGCCGCAAGGTCTCCGAGGGCCTGGGTTCCGTCGTGCTGTTCTCGCGGAACATCGAGACCCCCGACCAGGTCGCGCGGCTCACCGCGTCGCTGCGCACGGAGAACCCCGACCTGATCGTGGCCATCGACGAGGAGGCGGGCGACGTGACCCGCCTGGAGGCGTGGACCGGCTCGTCCCGTCCGGGCAACCTCGCCCTCGGCGCCGTCGACGACATCGACCTGACCGAGCGCGTGGCCCATGACATCGGGCGCGACCTGCACGCCGCGGGCGTCTCGCTCAACTTCGCGCCCAGCGCCGACGTGAACTCCAACCCGCTCAACCCCGTGATCGGCGTACGCTCCTTCGGCTCCCGCACCGACCTGGTCTCCCGCCACACGGCCGCCTGGATCCGCGGCCTCCAGAGCGCCGGTGTCGCCGCTTGCGCCAAGCACTTCCCCGGCCACGGCGACACGGTCGTCGACTCGCACTACGGCCTGCCGCAGATCCACGGCTCCGCCGAGGAGATCGCGCTCACCGCGTTGCCGCCGTTCATCGCGGCGATGGAGGCGGGCGTCCACGCGGTGATGACCGCCCATCTGCTGGCTCCCGCGTACGACCCGGACCTGCCCGCGACCCTCAGCCGCCGCATCCTGGTGGACCTGCTGCGCGGAGAGCTCGGCTTCGACGGTCTGCTGGTCACCGACGGCATCGAGATGGGCGCCGTCACCGACCGCTACGGCATCGGCGGCGCCACCGTCAGGGCGGTCGCGGGCGGCGTCGACGCGGTCTGCGTGGGCGGTGAGAGCGCCGGCGAGGAGACCGTGGACCTGCTCGCCACGGCCCTGGTGAAGGCCGTCCTCGACGGCACGCTCCCCGAGGAGCGCCTGGCACAGGCGAGCGGCCGCGTGCGGGACTTCGCGGCCTGGTCGGGCGAGCGGTCCCGGGCCGTGGCGCGCGCCGCGCAGGGCTCCGGCAGCGGCCGGCCCGGCGGCCTGACGGCGGACGGCACCGATCGGGTGGCGGACACCGGCCTGGCCTCGAACACCGGCCTGGTCACAGACACAGGCCTCGTCACAGACACCGGCCCGGTCGCCGACACCGGCCCGGCCTCGAACACCGGCCCGGTCGCGGACATCGGCCTGGTGGCGGCCCGCCGCGCGGTCCGCGTGCGGCACGGGTCCAGTACGGCCGCTCTCCCCCTCGTCGGGTCACCGCACGTCGTGGAGCTGTCCCCGACGATGAACCTCGCCGTCGACGGCCGTACGCCCTGGGGCGTCGCCGAGCCCCTGCGGAACCTGCGCCCCGGCACGACGTCCGTCCGTCTGACGGAGCCCGAACTCGACCGCCCCGGCGCCCTGTTGGACCGCGAGGCGTTGGCCCCTGCGGTGGGCCGCGCCCTGGTGATCGTGGTCCGCGACGCGGCACGCCACCGCTGGATGACGGACACGCTGACCCGCCTCCTGCGCAGCCGCCCCGACGCCCTGGTCGTCGAGATGGGCGTCCCGGCGGGCGACCCGCTCGGCGCCGCGCACCTGATCACGCACGGCGCGACCCGCGTCTCGGGCATCGCGGCGGCGGAGCGGCTGGTGGGCGGGGTTCAGCCGGTCGGCGTCAGCCCCGGAGCGGTCCCTCGCAGCTGAAGTCCGCGCTGCCCGCGCCGCCGTCGCTCCAGATGTCCACCCCGCCGAACGAGCAGTTCATGTCGGCCAGGTTGTTGTGCCCCGCCGCGGCCCTCTCCAGCAGGAAGTAGTCCACCGTCTCCGACATGTCCCTGAAGACGGCGTCGGGGTCGTCGGCCGCGCTCAAGCGGGCCGTGATCCGACCCGTGCAGATGTAACGCGGGCGCTCCGTCGCGCCGTTCGAGCGGCACTGGGGCGTGGCGCCCGTGGCCGCCCTGAAGGAGTCATGGACCTGGGTGGCGGTGGTGTCACGCAGCCGGTCGACCGGGACGTACGTGGTGTCGGGCACGAAGAGGTCGTCGACGTGCGCGATCTGCTTGTCGAGGAAGGAGTCGTACGCGCTCTGGAGCCCGCCGTCCTTGCCGAGCCGGTCGCGCCAGGCGTCGAAGGCGCCGGGGTCGTCGGCGCGCAGGTGACGGTACATCTCCTGGATCAGCGCGGGGCGTTCGGTCCACAGGAACTCGAAGAACGTGCCGGCGTAGTCATAGAAGCGGAAGCCGTCTCCTTCGTACGTGGCGTGCAGGATCTGGTCGACGGTCATCCGCGGACCGCCGTTCGCCGTGTCGTCGATGACGCCCTGCACCAGGGACTTTCGGACCTTGATGCCGTCGTCGCGGGTGGCGCCGTCGAAGAACTCGGCGGTGCCCTCGTCCATGGCGGTGGTCCGGTCGCCCTCATACCATGGGCCCTCGCCGAAGAAGCCGGGCACCGCCCAGCGGCCGTTGAGGTAGTGCGTGTACTCGTGGCGGAAGAGCTCCTCCAGCGTCAGCGTCGAATCCTGCGGGACGCGCCGCTGGTAGGTGTAGAAGGTCGCGCCGCGCTCGATGTAGACGCCGCCGTTGTCCGTGCCCATCCCGGTGAGCAGCGGGTGGTAGTTCTCGTAGTCGGCGCGTGAGGCGTAAAGGATCGTGGTGAGCGCGGTGTTGGGGTCACCGGCGAGCGGTTCCTGGGTGCCGAGGACGCGGTGGAACTGCGCCTTGACCTGCTTGCTGGCGTAGTAGAGCTGATCGACGGTCTTCCGGTCGAGGGCGGTGCGGACCTTCATCCCGCCTTTGTCGTACGTGTAGGTGCTCGGGAAGATACGGCGCTCGATGTCGGCCTTGCAGACGTTGTACGGCGCGCAGGCGCCGAACTCGTTCAGCCAGGTGGCGACCTTGGCCCAAGGAGCGCTGCCCTCACCGAAGTTGCGGGCCGTGACGGCGACGAGGCCGCCGAGGCCGGGGACGATCTCGTCCCGGAGCCCGGCTATCTGGCCGAACCTGCCGTACTCGCTCAGCGCGTCGCGCACCACCCAGGTGTTGGCCGTGCCCTTCAGGTGGGTGTGACCGGCGAAGGCCTTGAAGGCGGCGCGGTAGGAGGCGTCGGCCTTGACCGCTGCGTGGAAGGCGGTGTCCTGGTTGCCGGGGTAGACGCCGAGATAGCTGAGGGAGAGGGCGGCGAGCGCGGACCCGGCCCAGGAGGCGTCCTTGGCCGTGTCCGGGTGGGCGGCGTCCATCGTGGTCAGCACGCGCTTGATGAGCGGGAGTTGGTGCTGCCGCAGCCCTGGCGCGCCGGCGGCGTACAGCGCCTCGCGCAGGGACTCGGCGTTGGTCCGGGTCACGTCGAACGTACGCGGCGCCTTGCCGAAGGCGTCGACGGCCCGGCGCATGGCGTCGACGGTCGGACCGTCGGTGACGTCGATCTCGTCGTGCGAGAAGTCCTGGTAGGCGACGGCGTGGAGATACGTGAGCATCTCCAGGAGGTTGCTGCCGTTCTTGCCGTCGTGGGCGTCGGCGAGCCGGGTGACGCGTGCGGAGACGGCCTGGACATGGGCGTCCGACATGACGGGGGCGAGCCGCTGGTCCCAGGTCCAGATGAGCGTGCGCAGGCAGCCGTCGGCGGTGACGGCCGGGTCGCCGAGGAAGTCCGCGAACCGCTCGGGCGACAGGCCGGTGACGCCGTCGAAGGTGCAGGGCACGGCGTGCGCTCCGGCCGCTTCTCGTGCCTCTGCCCCGGTCTTCGGTTTGGGGGTACGAGCGCCCGGAATGCGACCCGCGGTGAGCCCGCCTGGGGCCGGGATCTTGTAGGTGCCCGGCTTGGGGGCGCGGGCCCTGCGGTCGACCACGTCCATGGGGTTCGGCTCGGCGGGCGCCTTCGCGGCGGCGGCGCGGGGTTCGACTGCGGCTAAGGGAGCGGGGGCAGGGTCGGAGGCAGGGTCGGGCTCGGCGGCTTGTGCGAGGGGGGCGGCCGTGAGGCAGAGAGTCGCCGCTGTCACGCCGGCGAGCAAGGATCTGCGCAGGGTTCGTGGGCGTAGCTGGGACACCGTTGGCTCCTGAAGGGGAAGTGGGGGATTGCCGCGTCGGTCAACTCGTGGCACTGGGGCGGCCCTTGGATACTGCCGCTGGGGTCATGTGATGCGTAACGTAGTAATGTGAAATTGCACTGACAACCCCTCAGGAGCCGGGAACTGCTCAGCCGGGAACTGCTCAGGCGGGAACTGCTCAGGCGGGAACTGTTCACCTTCAGCCCGGGCTCACACCCCCCGGCTCGCGCAGGGCGCGCAGAAGCAGCCAGCCGACGGCAGGCAGGGCGATCAGCGGTGCGAGCGCGGTCCCGAGCGAGGTGGCATCGGCGAGCGCGCCGATCAGCGGGCTGGCGAGGCCGCCAATGCTGACCGTCAGGCCGAGCGTGACCCCGCTGGCGGTGCCGATCCGCCGCGGCAGATAGTCCTGGCCGAGGGTGATGTGCAGGGAGAACGGCACGTAGAGGCCGGCCGAGGCGAGGACGACGAAGAGGAAGAGCGCGGGCCCCGGCACCAGTACGACACCCGCCACCGCGAGGACCGTCAGCGCGTACGACCACCGCACCACCGGCAGGCGGCCGTGGCGGGTGGCGAGCCTCCCGCCCGCGACCGTGCCGACGGCGCCACCGAGATAGAGCACGAACAGCGCGACGGTACCGGCGACTTCACCACCTCCGGCGCGCTGGCGCGCGTACAGCGAGATGAACGTACTCAAGCCGGTGAACACGATCGAGCGGCAGACGACGGCGCCGGACAGCCTGAGGAAGGAGGGCCAGTCGTCGGCGGGGGCCGCCTGGGCGGGCGCCGCGCTCTTCGGCGCGGCGGCCTCCGCGACCCTGACGCTCCGCAACGCGGCCACGCACAGGGCCGCCCCCGCGAGGGCGGGGACCACGAGGAGCGGCGAGGCGCGCAGGCCGCCCGTGGCGACGACGGCGGCGGTCAGCAGGGGGGCGGTCGCGAAGCCGAGGTTGCCGCCGAGGGAGAACCAGCTCATGGCGGTATGGCTGCCGCGGCTCGCCCGCCGTGCGACCCGCGCGGCCTCCGGGTGGTACGCGGCGACGCCGATGCCGGACACGGCGACGGCGAGAAGCGTGAGGGCGTAGTCCCCGCCGACCCCGGCGAGCGCGACGCCGGTCCCGCCCACCAACGTACTGACCGGCAGCAGCCACGGCATGGCCCACTTGTCGGTGAGCGCCCCGAACAGCGGCTGCACCACGGAGGACAGCAACGAAGCGGCGAGCACGATGCCGGACGCGGCGGCGTAGGTGTAGGCACGCTCGGCGACAAAGAAGGGGACGAGCGCGGCGACGGCCCCTTGATAGACGTCGACGCAGGCGTGACCGAGGGCGAGGAGGAGGATGGGGCGGCGGGGGCGGCCGGGGGGCCTGGGGGCGGGGGTCGGTTGGCTCGCTGAGGCCAAGGGCTGGCCCGCTGAGGCCAAGGGCTGGCCCGCTGAGGCCGAGGGCTGGCCCGCTGAGGCCGAGGGCTGGCCCGCTGAGGCCGAGGGCTGGCCCGCTGAGGCCGAGGGCTGGTTCGCTGGCATCGCCCCATCGTCGCCACGCCGCGCGGTGGCGCGCTTCCGATAAAATGCCAACCTATGCCGGAGACCCGCCACACCGCCGAGGCGTCCACTCGCGTCCGCCACACGCCAGAGGCCCCCACCCGCACCCAGGAACTGGCCCCGGGCGAGCGCATCGACGCGCACCGCCACGACGACCACCAGATCATCTACGCGGGCTCCGGCGTCGTGGCCGTCACCACCGACGCCGGCACCTGGTTCGCACCCGGTACCCGTGCCATCTGGGTCCCCGCCGGATGCGTCCACGCGCACCGCGCCCACGGCCACCTGGCCCTGCACCTGCTCGGCTTGCCCGCCGACACGAACCCGCTCGGCCTCGACGCGCCGACGGTCCTCGCCGTCAGCCCACTGCTGCGCGAACTGATCCTCGCCTGGACTCGCAGTCCGTATGAGGACACCCCCGAGCGGCGGCGCCTGCACGCGGTGCTCCTCGACCAACTGCGCGCCTCACCCCAGCAACCCGTCCAGCTGCCCACCCCCGCGGACCCACGCCTCGCCGCAGTCTGCGACCTGCTGCACGACGACCCCGCGGAGGCGCGCGGCCTGGCCGAACTGGCCGCCGCGGCCGGGGCGGGCGAGCGCACCCTCAGCCGCCTCTTCCGCCGCGAGCTGGGCATGACCTTCCCCCAGTGGCGCACACAGCTGCGCCTGTACCACGCCCTGCGCATGCTGGCCGACGGCATGCCGGTCACCGCCGTCGCGCACCGCTGCGGATGGTCGTCCACCAGCGCCTTCATCGACGTGTTCCGCCGCGCGTTCGGTTACACGCCGGGAGCGCACCACCGCCGTGACTGATCTCGCCCTCGCGGCTGTGCAACTCCCTTTCCGTTCCGCCCCCTTGGCAGCGCCAGTGCCATGTGAAATATTACTGCCGTGCTCACGAGACACCCTTCCGAACGCCCGGAACACTCGGAACACTCGGAACACTCGGAACACTCGGACGTGATCGTCGTGGGAGCGGGCGTGGTCGGCGCGGCCTGCGCCTACTACGCCTCCCTCTCCGGCCTCCGAGTCACCGTCGTCGACCGCGGACCCGTCGCGGGCGGCACGACGGGAGCAGGCGAGGGCAACCTCCTCGTCTCCGACAAGGAGCCCGGCCCCGAGCTCGAACTGGCTTTGCTGTCGGCCACGTTGTGGCAAGACCTGGCGGCCGAGCTCCCCTCACGCATCGAGTACGAGAGGAAGGGCGGCCTCGTCGTCGCCTCCACCGTGGCGGGCATGACCGCGCTCCGGGGCTTCGCGGCGGGGCAGGAGCGGGCGGGCGTCGAGGCGATCGAGGTCACCGCCGACGGCCTCACCGACCTCGAACCACACCTGGCCCCCGGCCTCGCGGGCGGCTTCCACTACCCCCAGGACGCCCAGGTCCAGCCGGCTCTGGCGGCGGCCCATCTGCTGAGGGCGGCCGCCGACACGGGGCGCCTGACGCTGCGGCTCGGCGAAGAGGTCACCGCGGTCCTCACCGGGCCCGGCGGCCAGGTGCTCGGTGTGCGGACCCCGGCGGGTGTCGCGAAGGCTCCGCACGTGGTCAACGCCACGGGTGCGTGGGGCGGTCGACTCGCCCGCCTGGCAGGGGTGGAGCTGCCCGTGCTCCCCCGGCGCGGCTTCGTCCTGGTGACCGAGCCACTGCCGCGCGTGGTGCGGCACAAGGTGTACTCCGCTGACTACGTCGCCGACGTCGCCAGCGGTTCCGCCGGGCTCCAGACCTCCGCCGTGGTGGAGGGCACCCCGGCGGGCCCGGTGCTCATCGGTGCGAGCCGGGAGCGGGTGGGCTTCGACCGCAGCCTGTCCGTCGAGGCCCTGCGGCGCCTCGCGGCCCAGGCCACGCGGCTCTTCCCCGTCCTCGCCGAAGTCCGGGCGATCCGCACGTACGCGGGCTTTCGCCCCTACCTCCCCGACCACCTCCCGGCGATCGGCCCCGACCCGCGCGCCCCCGGCCTGCTGCACGCGTGCGGCCACGAGGGCGCGGGCATCGGCCTCGCCCCGGCGACGGGTCTGCTCATCGCCGCGATGCTGACGGCAAGTGAACCTCCGCTGCCGGTACGGCCGTTCGCGCCCGAGCGTTTCGTGGAGCGGACGGGGGCGGGGTGAGGGCTTGGGCGGGGTGAGGCCCTTGGGCCGGGTGAGACCTCGGGCAGGGCGAAGCCCAGGGCGGGGTGAGGCTTTGGCCGGGGCGAGGGTGTGCGCACCTCGCACTTACGCATCCGCACCTGCCCCGTGCCCCCACACTCCGCACCCGCACCCGGCGCCCCGCACCCCCGCACCCCGTGCCCCGCACCCCCCGAGAGGAGCCACCCCCTTGACGCGTCACTACCGGACGCCCGCGGAACTCGTGGGCGCTTCCCCCGATCCCGCCTCCTTCACGATCACCTCCGACGGGCGCGAACTGCCCGCCCTGCCGGGCCAGTCCATCGCCGCCGCGCTCTGGGCCGCCGGGATCCTCGCCTGGCGGAGCACCCGCGTCGGCGGCCGGCCGCGCGGCGCGTTCTGCGGGATCGGCCAGTGCTACGACTGTCTCGCCACCGTCAACGGCCGTCCCAACCGGCGGGCGTGCCTGGTCACCGCCCGGCCGGGCGACGCGGTGACCACGCAGGAAGGACACGGCCATGCCGGGCTCGACATCTGAGACGTACGACCTCGCGGTGCTGGGCGCGGGCCCCGCAGGCCTCGCGGGCGCCGTGACGGCCGCCGAACTGGGCCTGGCCGTAGCTCTGTTGGACGCTTCGGAGCAGCCGGGCGGCCAGTTCTACCGGCATCCCGCCCCGGCCATGGGCGCCACCCGCCCCGAGGCCCTGCACCACGACTGGGCCGCCTACGCCGACCTGCGCGACCGCCTGACCGCAAGCGACGTCACCCAGCTCTTCGGCCACCACGTCTGGACGGTGACACGCGAGGCGGCCGAAAGGCGGTGGACCGTGCACGCGCTCGTCGGAGAGGAGCGCGGAGAACACGACAAGCGCGCGGACGAGTACGGGGACCCCCATGACCGCAGCCGCAGCCGCAGCCGCAGCCACAGCGATGGCCACGACCACAACCACAACCACAACCACAACCACAACCACAGTCCCGCACAGCGACCAGTAACACTCCGTGCCCGCGCGCTCCTCATGGCGACCGGCTCGTACGAACGCCACCTCCCCTTCCCCGGCTGGACCCTGCCAGGCGTCGTGGGCGCGGGCGGGGCCCAGGCCGTGCTCAAGTCCGGTCTCGCCCTGCCCGGCAGACGTGTCGTCGTCGCGGGCAGCGGGCCGCTGCTGCTCGCCGTCGCCACCTCGCTCACCGCCGCCGGCGCCGAGGTGCCGGCGGTGGTCGAGGCGTCGGGCTACCTCGGATACGCCCGCCACCCGTCCGCGCTCGCCGCCAACCCGCACAAGCTCGCGGAAGCGGCCCTCCACGGCACGGCCTTGCTGCGCCACCGGGTCCCTCTGCGCACCCGCAGCGCGGTGACCGAGGCGCACGGCACGGACCGGGTGGAGGCGGTGACGGTCTCCCGCCTGGACCGCGACTGGCGTCCGGTGCCGGGCACGGCCCGCCGCGTCACCTGCGACGCGCTGGCGGTCGGACATGGCCTGGTCCCGCAGATCGACCTGGCGACCGCCCTGGGCTGCGCCACCCGCCGCACCGCCGACGGCACCCACGCCCTCGCCCTGAGCCCGCTTCAGGAGACGTCTGTACCCGGCATGTGGGCGGCGGGCGAGACCTCGGGCATCGGCGGCGCGCAATTGGCCCTCGTGGAAGGCGAGTTGGCGTCCCTGGCGATCAGCGCCCGGCTCACCGGTGAGCGCCCGTCCCCCCTCCCCCGGCTGCGCGCTCTGCGGCGCCGCCGCGACCGTATGCGCGCCTTCGCCGAGACGATGAGCGCCGCGCACAAGCCGGGCGAGGGCTGGGCGAGGTGGCTCAGCGACGACACGGACGTGTGCCGCTGCGAAGAGGTGACAGCGGGCCGCGTCCGCGAGGCCGTGGCCGACTACGGCGCCCGCGACGCCCGCACCGTCAAGCTCCTCACCCGAGCGGGCATGGGCTGGTGCCAGGGCCGCGTGTGCGGCACGGCCGTGGCCTGCCTCGCCGCGTCGGCCACCCCGGCCCCCGCGCCCCCCGACCGCCGCCCGCTCGCCGCACCCGTCCCCCTCGGCACGCTCGCCCGCCTGCCGAGCGCCGACGCCGCCCCCACCGCGCCCCAGCCCCCGCCCCCGCCGGACACCAACCCCTCCCCCCTCCCGACAGAAGGGCAGCCGTCATGACCGCCACCACCCCCTCGACCACCCCCTGGACGTCCACTTGGACCCCTGAGCGCCCCTGGCGCGGCATCATGGTCGCCACCGCGCTCCCCCTCCGCGACGACCTCTCCATCGACCACGACGCCTACGCCGCACACGTCCGCCACCTCCTCGCGAACGGCTGCGACGGAGTCGTCCCCAACGGCTCCCTCGGCGAGTACCAGACCCTCACCGACGACGAACGCGCCCACGTCGTCCGCACCGCCGTCGAGGCGGCGGGCGACGGGGCACGGGTGATGCCCGGCGTCTCCGCCTACGGCGGCGCCGAGTCCCGCCGCTGGGCCGAGCAGGCGGCGCGAGCGGGCTGCGGCTCGGTGCTGCTCCTGCCGCCGAACGCCTACCGCGCCGACGAGGAGTCCGTACGCGCCCACTACGCCGAGGTCGCCAAGGCGGGCGTGCCCGTGGTCGCGTACAACAACCCCCACGACACGAGGGTCGACCTGACGCCCGAGCTGCTCGCCCGGCTGCACGGCGACGGCACCATCGTGGCGGTCAAGGAGTTCAGCGGCGATGTGCGCAGGGCGTACGAGATCGCCGAACTCGCCCCGGACCTCGACCTGTTGATCGGCGCGGACGACGTCCTGGTCGAGCTGGCTCTCGCGGGCGCGGTGGGCTGGATCGCCGGATACCCGAACGCCTTCCCCACCGCCTGCGCGGAGCTGTACCACTCCGCCTGCGCGCGGGATTTGGACACGGCGCTGCCGCTCTACCGCTCGCTGCATCCGCTCCTGCGCCAGGACTCCAAGACCGAGTTCGTGCAGTCCATCAAGCTCTCGATGGACCTCGTGGGCCGCCGCGGCGGCCCGACCCGCCCGCCCCGCGCCCCCCTGTCCGGCGCCACGGAGGCGCTGGTGCGGGCGGCGACCGAGAAGGCGCTGGCGGCAGGCCACCGTTAGAGACCTCCCCACCCCCGCAGAGGAAACCTATGCGCACCCGACACGTCTTCCACGCCGTCGACTCGCACACCGAGGGCATGCCCACACGCGTGGTCACCGGCGGCGTAGGGGTGATCCCCGGCGCCACCATGGCCGAGCGCCGACTCCACTTCATCGAACATCTGGACCATCTGCGTACGCTCCTGATGTACGAGCCGCGCGGCCACTCCGCGATGAGCGGCGCGATCCTCCAGCCCTCGACCCGCCCCGACGCCGATTACGGCGTCCTCTACATCGAGGTGTCCGGACTGCTGCCCATGTGCGGCCACGGCACCATCGGCGTCGCCACCGTCCTCGTCGAGACGGGCATGGTGCCGGTCACCGAGCCCGTCACGACGGTCCGCCTGGACACCCCGGCCGGCCTGGTCTCTGTGGACGTGCGGGTGAGCGATGGTGCGGCGACGTCGGTGACGCTCACCAACGTCCCCGCGTTCTGTGTCGCCCTGGACCGGAAGGCCGACGTGCCGGGGCACGGCACGGTCACGTACGACCTGGCCTTCGGCGGGAACTTCTACGCGTTCGTGCCCCTCGACGCGCTGGGGCTGCCCTTCGACCGCGCCCGCAAGGACGACCTGCTCGCGGCGGGCCTCGCCATCATGGACGCGATCAACGCCTCACCGGACCGCCCGGCCCATCCCGAGCAGCCGGACATCTCCGGCGTCAAGCACGTCTACCTCGCGGCGCCGGGCTCGGACGCGTACCGCTCGCGGCACGCGATGGCTATCCACCCCGGCTGGTTCGACCGCTCCCCGTGCGGGACGGGCACCTCCGCGCGGATGGCGCAGCTGCACGCCCGCGGCGAACTCCCCCTGGACCGCGACTTCGTCAACGAGTCCTTCATCGGTACGCGGTTCACCGGCCGGCTGGTCGCGCGGACAGAGGTGGCGGGCCTGCCCGCGGTCGTCCCCCGGATCACCGGACGGGCCTGGGTCACCGGCACGGCGCAGTACTTCCTGGACCCCGACGACCCGTTCCCCGCGGGTTTCACCCTCTGACCCCGGGCCCGCATCCCCAGGCCCAGGCCCCCGGGCCCCGGCAGCTCGCTCGCGACCCGACCGCCTGCTCAACTGACAACGTGACATTGTACTTTGGTGCTCCGCGCGGGCGCGGGTACCACCGGAGGGGAGCACCATGGGGCACCTGAAGCAGAAGAACCTCATCACCACCAGGGAGCGACTGCGCGATCAGGTCGCCCACGCCCTGCGGGCCGCCCTGATCTCCGGCGAGCTGCGGCCCGGCGAGGTCTACTCCGCGCCCGGTCTCGCCGAGGACTTCGGCATCTCGGCGACGCCGGTGCGCGAGGCGATGCTCGACCTGGCCCGGGAGGGCCTGGTCGAGCCGGTCCGCAACAAGGGCTTTCGCGTCACGGAGGTCAATGAGCGCGACCTCGACCAGTACACGGAGATCCGCGGCCTGATCGAGGTCCCCATGATCGGCCGCATCACCCGCACCGCCGCCCGCGAGGACCTGGAGGTGCTGCGCCCGGTCGCCGAGGAGATCGTGCGCGCCGCCCGGAGCCACGACCTGATCGCCTACCTGGAGGCAGACCGCCGCTTCCACCTGTCCCTGCTCGCCCTGTCGGGCAACGACCGCCTGGTCGAGACGGTCGGCGACCTGCGCAAGCGCTCCCGCCTCTACGGCCTGACAGCCCTGGACGAGAGCGATCAGCTGACCCCGTCGGCCGAGGAGCACATCGAACTTCTCGACCTGATGCTGTCGGGCGACGCGGAGGCGGCGGAGCGGTGCATGGCACGACACCTCGGCCATGTCCGGTCCCTGTGGGCGAAGGGCGCGTCGACGGCCGCGCGACCGTCGCCACCGTAGATCCACCCCTCGCCCCTCGGGCATACACGAAAAATCCCCGCGACCTCTGAGAGATCGCGGGGATCATGACGTGCGATGCGAGATCGCTTCGCCACTCTGTGTCCGAGGGGGGACTTGAACTCTCCACTCGGGCACCAGCCCATTAGTTAGCTGACCTGGGGAAACGTACCTCAGGAGGTGCCTTCATCGTGGTTGCCGTTGGTCATGCTTACCTGGCGTTTCTGCCCGTTCCCGGCCGCTGTTGGTCATGCGTTGGTCACGTGACCAACCCCTACTCGGGAGGGCGGCTGTACCGCTCCAGCGTGGCCTTACTGGTGGACGGGTCCATGAGTCGCAGCTCCCAGGGGCCGGTGTTCACGTCGAAGTCCTTCCCGAACCCGATCCATTTCCCGGCCATGCGGCGCCCGGTGGGCTCCACCAGCATCTGAATCGCTCCGTGGTAGCGAGCGCCTTGGTAGTAGCCATCCGGGGCGGTCTGCTCCGTCCACGTACCGGTCACCACGAATTGGTCAAGGGTGAGGTCGAGGGACAGGGGACTGTCCGGGTTGCTGCTCGCTCCCGGCAGGCTCCGGGCCGTAAGCCGGTTCCCCGTCTGAACGATCACTACGTAGTGCTTGCCCTCGTACGTGCTGTCTCGGCCGGACGAGTAGTACTCATAGTGGGAGAGCCATACGCCGCCATACTGCCCTGCGGGTTCCGTCGCCGTATCCAGGTCTCCGGATGCGGCTGCCACACCTTCGGGTGCTGGGTCCATGTCGTGGCCCCCTGCTCCATCGTCGTGCACTCGTGCCATGACAGACAGTGTGAACCCGAGGTCCTCGATCCGGCGCCTCGTGACATGCTCCAGAGCGCGAACGTACGCCGCACGGGGGGATTTGCTTTGGCCCCCTTCCCAGCGCTGCACGAGTCGCTTGCTGGCGTCGTTGGGCTCTCCGAGGTCGTTACCGGCTTTACGCAGGGCTTTGGCGAACTCTTCCTGGCTCATGCGCATGGAGAGCCGTACCGCTCGCAGCGTGTCGTTCGGGACCAACACCGTGGCTGTCATGTGATCCACGCTAGCCCCAACGTCGCTGGAATGACACCGAATTGACGCCCCCAACGGGCGTCGCTCCGACGCCTGGTTTGACGTCGCGATGACCTGGGGTGCTCGGCAACCATCACAACGTGACGTCGAAGAGGGGGAGGCCTCGATGAGCGAAGAAGCCCGGAGCCTTCTCCGTACCACTCCGGGACACATGCTCTGCCCGTCCGGATTGCATGAGATCCCGTACCACCTCGACTTCGCCCGGTGCGACGAACACGGAATCACTCTTCTGTGGCACGAGCCGCACCCGGAGACCACCGACCGTTCTTCCCTAGACGGAGGTTCCAGCATGGCCACAGCAGTGGAATACAAGACCGGGGCATCCCTGGTCGACGAAGAGACCTTCGCTCGCATCGTCCTGTTCATGGTGAACGACCCGCAGTTCAAGGAGGACCCGAAGCACGCCCCCGGCATCCTCGATCAGGCGTTGGCCTACTACGGAGCAGTGGCCGTCCACGCGGGCGACCCGCTCATGCCGTCCGAAGCGGTGGACCGTGGCGTACACGCGATCCTGCTTCACACGCGGGAGTCGCACGACCTCTTCAACCGCATCGCGGGCCGCTTCCTGCACCACAACCCGCACCCGGAGCGTGGCGGGCGTCCGGCGGCTTCCTTGGCGGAGACCAAGGCGGCGATCCGTGACGCCGGGTACGTCGTACAGGACAAGTTCTGGGCCACCGTGGAAGGCGGCGTCTCCCAGTGCGACAGCGATGACGGAAGGCCCTACTCCACCGTGTAGGGATCTCGACACCAGCAAGTGGACCGGTCCCCGCTCTGGGGCCGGTCCTTCGCGTTTCGGAGAGGATGGCCAACGTGACTGAGACGACGATGCCGAGCGAGGTGCTGAGCGTTGTTCAGCCCGTGGCTTCACGGATGGTTGCTGAACGGCGTGGATCGAAGGTATGGGAAGCGGAGTCGAAGGAACACGGACGCGTCGCCGTAAAGGTCGGAGCCCCCATTGATGAGGAACGGGGGTACACCGCCCTGGCACCGGCCCGTGAAGCGTCGGTCCTGCACGCCCTGGGACGCCCGCATGTCGCTTATGGCACGTGGGAACGAGGCACATGGAGCGTCCAGCCCTGGTACGACGGGGACGGCCTGTGGCCCCTGTGGTCCGAGCACAGGAGCGACGCGTCCGCCCCCATCGACTACCTGACGGCCGCAGAATGCGTGGAGGCCGTCGACCGGCTCCACAGCGACGGCTGGTGTCACGGTGACATTCAGCCCGCCCACCTGATCGTCACCGGTGAGAAGGATGGCGTACGGCTGATCGACCTGGCCTTCGCCCGGGGCGGCACAGTGAAGAATCTGTACGACTTCCCCTATCCAGGGTGTCTGGTCCACTACGAGGCACCGGAGATCTCCCGCAACGTGCTGGCGACCGGCAGGGCCGTCCCGTCCCCCAGCGCCGACGTGTACGCCCTCGGGGCGTCGCTGCTCATCTCTGCCACGGGCAAGAGGGCCATGTTCTACCCGGATGACGCGGAGCGACCGGTGCAGCGTCATGCCGTGGTGGACAACAAGCGGCGTCCGTTCGATCTGCCCGCACCATTCGGGACCATGATCGACGCCATGCTCAGCTATGAACCGTACGACCGACCCCCGCTGTCTCACGTAGCGGCCGAGTTCCGGCGAGCGGCCAAGGAAGCCGAGCGCGACCACTGACGCCACGCCGAAGCAACGAAAAAGCCCCGGCCCAAAATGGGTCGGGGAGCCAACAGGCTCGGCCTGTCATCCCTGCTCTGACCTGGGAACTCTCGGGGCTGTTGATCAGGTGGTTGGTCACGCCACACCTCAGAAAAGCAGAAAACCCCTGGTTAACAGGGGTCTTAGCTGGTGTCCGAGGGGGGACTTGAACCCCCACGCCCGATAAAGGGCACTAGCACCTCAAGCTAGCGCGTCTGCCATTCCGCCACCCGGACTAGGTGTCTGCCGCCTTGCGGGGTGTTCCCGCGGCGACATGGACAACAATACCAAGGTTTCGGAGTGCCTTTCACCTGCGTATCCGCTCGCCGGCCACCGGATGCACGGTGGGCCGCGTCACCCCTCTCCACGCTCTCACCAGGAGTGATGGGGCGATTACGGAGACTGTTGGGGCCCTGTCGGTCCGGCCCGGCTAGGCCATGAGGCGGTAGCCGGGGCATTTCCCCGGCGGCCGCTCCCCCGCCGCGCCCCGCGTGACGGCGCGCACGCTCAGCTTCGCCGCCGACGAGCGCGGCACACCAGGACGCGCGCGCCGAAGCCGCCGAAGAGCTCCGCACGGTCACCGCGCGAGCGCGGTGCGCCACGGCCGGTCTTGAAGGCGCGGATCTGTGGTGCCAGGCGTTCGTACGTCGCCGGGTCGTCGGTGGAGAGCGTGGCGACCAGCGCGCCGTTCGACGTGTTCGTGGCGGCGAGCAGCTCCTCCTCCGTGTCGACCAGGACGATGGTGTCGACCGGACCGAACGGCTCCGCGTGGTGCAGCGGAGAGGAGGGCGGCGGGTTGAGAAGGGTGACGGGGTGGAGGGAGGCGCTGGTCTCCTGACCGGGCAGGAAGCGGTCCGGGTCCGCGGCACCCCGGTCCCGCGGGACGGCGTCCCGCTCGATGGCCTCGGTGACCTGGTCGGTCGGTTCCTTCGTCGCCCGAAGCCTGCGATGGAGACACGGAGGGGCTCTCCCGATGGCGGGAGGGCCCCTCCGTGTCGTGCCAGGCATCGATACAGGGGTCAGTCCCCGCAGCGCCCGGAGCGCAGGGAGTGCAGGTGTTCGCTGGACTTGCGGGCGAAGGCGTAGGACTCGACCGGGTTGTCGTGCTCGGTCTGCCAGTGGTGGTAGCGCCGCCCCTGGTGGGTGCGCGCGGTCACCTTCGAAAGGAACCTCTTGTAGTCGATGTCGCCGTCCCCGACGTCCGACATGCGGTAGCCGTCGCGGGTCGTCTCGTCACGCACGCCGTCCTTGACGTGGAACAGCGGATAGCGGTGGGGCTGCTTGAGTACGTAGTCGACCGGCTCGAAGGGGGCGGGTGTGCCGTCAGGGCGCTTGCCGAACCGGAATTGCGCGCAGTAGGCCCAGTAGATGTCCATCTCCAGAAACACGTGATCGGGGTCGGTCTCGGCGAGCAGTACGTCGTAGAGGCGCACACCCGGCTTGTCGGTGGCGAAGGAGAACTCCTCCGCGTGGTTGTGCTGGTAGAACTTCATGCCGCGCTTGCGGGCCGCCTCGCCGTACGTGTTGAAGTCGTCCGCCGCGCGCTTCCAGGCGTCGACGGTCGAGCCGTAGCGGAAGGGGCCCGATGCCGTCCCGATGTGCTTGAGGCCGAGTGCCTCGGCGTCGTCGAGGACCTTGGTGAGGTTCTGCGCGAACGTGTACGCGTTCGGGTTGTTGTTGTCGTAATAGCCGACATGGGAGCCGATGGGGTTCAGTCCGTGGTCGCGGGCGAGCGCCTTCAGCCGGGCGAGAGTGATGGCGCCCGCCGAGCCCTGGCTGTATCCGGCGAATTCGATCTCGTCGTAGCCGTACTTCTCCAGCTCCGCGAAGACCGCGGCGAAGCCGAGGGTGGAGACCTTGTCTCGGAGACTGTAGAGCTGGATGCCGAGGCGTCCCGGGGCAGGACGGGGCGGCCTCGGCCCTTTCCTCCCGCCGCGACTCCCGCCGCGACTCCGGCCACGGCCTCTCCCGCCGCGGCCGGAGTCGCGGTGCCGAGGAGGGCGGCGGCGGTGGCGCCCGCGGCGACGCCGAGCATGCCGCGCCGGCTGAGTCTTTGGGCGAGTTCTGGGTCGGCTGGGGTCGGCTTGCGGGTCATGGGGTTCTCCTCGGCTGACTCAGGGTCGTGTCAGGGATCGGTTCGACATGCGGTTCAGGGTTCGCTGGGGGTCGGACCCTGATGGCAGGGTCCGAGCTGTCTGGTTCAGTGGAGATCAAGCAGATGCAGCGGCGCGGGCGGGCCGAGTGCAGTGCGGGCCCGGGTGCACGCCGGCGAATTGGAGCAGGAGCGATTTCACATCGGTGGCCGCGACGCGGCCGTTGAGAGCGCGGGGGGTGGAGCACAGGATGAGCGGACCTTCGTCTTCGCTCGTGGGGAGGCGGCCGTGGCTGCCTCGAATAGGTGAGGGGTCCAGGGGCACGACCGCCATGCGGTAGCGCATGCCGAGCTTCTTGCGGGCCAGTGCGCCGGCGGCCTTGACGCGGACGTAGGGGTCCTCGGGGTCCATGAAGAGCTCGGCGGGGTCGTAGCCGGGTTTGCGGTGGATCTCGACAAGCTGCGCGAAGTCGGGCGCGCGCTCGTCGTCGAGCCAGTAGTAGTACGTGAACCAGGCGTCCGGTTCCGCGACGGCGACGAGTTCACCCGAGCGCGGATGATCCAAGTGGTGTGCCTTCTTGCCCTCGTCGTCGAGGAGTTGCTCGATGCCGGGGACGTCCTGGAGGGCGGCGCGGGTGACGTCGAGGTCTTCCGACCGGCGCACATAGACGTGGGCGATCTGGTGGTCGGCGACGGCGAAGGCGCGGGAGGCCATCGGGTCGAGGTACTCCATGCCGTCCTGGGTGTGTACGTCGAGCAGGCCCGCGCGGCGCAGCACGCGGTTGATGTCGACGGGCCGGTTCACGCGGGTGATGCCGTATTCGGAGAGTGCGACGACGGTGCGGCCCTCGGCTCGGGCGTCGTCGAGGAGCGGGGCGAGGGTCGCGTCCAGGTCGGCGGCGGCTCGGTGGGCGCGCGGGTCGTCGGGGCCGAAGCGCTGAAGGTCGTAGTCGAGGTGAGGGAGGTAGCACAGGGCGAGGTCGGGTCGGCGGGTGTCGATGAGGTGCCGGGTGGCGTCCACGATCCAGCGGCTGGAGACGATGTCGGCGCCCGGCCCCCAGAAGTGGAAGAGGGGGAACGTGCCGAGTTTGTCGGTGAGTTCGCCGTGCAGGGCCGGGGGCCGGGTGTAGCAGTCCGGTTCCTTGCGGCCATCGGCGTAGTAGACGGGGCGGGGGGTGACGGTGTAGTCGGTGTCGGCGCCCATGGCGTACCACCAGCAGATGTTGGCGACGGTGTAGCCGGGATGCGCGCGGCGGGCGGCGTCCCACAGCTTGTCGCCGGCGACGAGTCCGTTGTGCTGGCGCCACAGGAGTACGTCGCCGAGCTCGCGGAAGTACCAGCCGTTGCCGACGATGCCGTGCTCGGCGGGGGTGGTGCCCGTGAGGAAAGTGGACTGGGCGGCGCAGGTCACGGCGGGCAGGACGGTGCCGAGCGGGGCTCGGGATCCGGACTGGCCGAGGGATGTGAGGCGCGGCATGTGATCGAGAAGACGGGGGGTGAGGCCGACGACATCCAGGACGAGGAGAGGGGTGGGCCCGTGGTGCGGGGCGGTCGGGGGCTGACTCATGGAAGTTCCTTCAGGCCGAGGTCCGTCAGGAGGTCGCGGGTGAGAGCGAGTTCCGCGGCGATGCCCTCGGCGAGCTGGGCGCGGCCGCGGGGGCGCAGGGCGGGAGGCAGGGCCTGCCAGGTGTAGGTCTCGACCTCCAGATGACGGGTGAGGGGGGTGGTGCCGCCGACGAGTCGGGTCAGGGCGTCCTGGAGCACGGGCAGGGTGGAGGTGAGCGGTGCGGCCGGGTCCGCGTGGAGGGGGATGTGGAAGTGGGCCCGCCAGGGATACGTGTCGGGCAGGGCGTTGCCGGTGAGGGCTTCGCCGAGGTCGTCGGCAGCGCGCAGTCCGCTGCCGGTCAGGGCGCGGGTCTGGTGCAGGAAGCGGGGCTCGTCGAAGGCGGCGAGGGCCTCGCGCACATCGGGGAGATGGGGGTGTTCGGCATGCAGGGCGGCGGAGAGCTGGGATTTGACGATCGGGATGCCCGCTTCGGCGAGGGCGTCGAGGGCGGTCTCCGGGTCCTCGAAAGAGGTGGCGAGATGACAGGTGTCGACACAGATGCCGATGCGGTCGTGGCCGACCGCGGTGAGCGGGGCGATGGCATCGGCGGTGGTCTCGACGGCGCAGCCCGGTTCCGGTTCCAGGCCGACGCGGATGGAGCGGCCGGTCAGCTCGTCGAGGGCGTCAAGGCGCTGGGCAAGCGCGGTGAGGGCGGTGCGGGCGGTCTCGGCGCGGACGGCGTCGAAGGGGGTGCGCCAGGCCAGGGGCAGGGTGGAGATCGTGCCCTCGGTGACGTCGTCGGGGAGCAGGGCGGCGAGCAGCCGGGCGAGGTCGGTGGTGTGGGCAAGGCGTTCGCGGTCGGACCAGTCCGGCTTGTACACACGGTACTTGACCTCTTCGGCGCCGAAGCCCTCATAGGGGAAGCCGTTGAGCGTCACGACTTCCAGGCCGCGGCGGTCGAGTTCGGTGCGCAGGCCGCGCAGGGCCGCCGGGTCGGTGACGAGGGCGCGGGCGGCGTCCTTGGCGAGCCAGAGGCCGATGCCGATGCGGTCCCTGCCGAGCCTCTTGCGCACGGGTTCGCAGTGGTCGCGAAGCTGGGCGAGGACGCCTTCGAGGGTCTCGGCGGGGTGGACGTTCGTGCAGTAGGCGAGGTGGACGGTGGAACCATCGGGGTGCCTGAAGCGCATGGCTCACGCCCCGCCGCGCAGGATGGAGTTGCCCTCGTGGGTGGCGTCCGTGCCGGTGACGTCCAAGGCCAGCCGGCCGCTGAGTCCGTAGAAGGCGACAGGATTGCGCCACAGGACCAGGTCGACGTCGTCCTCGTCGTACCCGGCCGCGAGCATGGCGTCGGCGACCTTGCGGGTCTTGAGCGGGTCGCTCTTCCCCCAGTCCGCCGCGGAGTTGACCAGGACCCGCTCGGGACCGAACTCCCGAAGGATCTCGACCATCCTCGCCTCGTCCATCTTGGTGTCGGGGTAGACGGAGAACCCGAGCCAGCAGCCGCTGTCTTTGGCTTCCTTGACGGTGGTCTCGTTGAGGTGGTCGATCAGGACGCGCTCCATGGGCAGCGCGGACTCACGGATGACGTCGATCGTGCGGCGCAGGCCGGCGAGTTTGTCGCGGTGCGGGGTGTGCACGAGCGCGGGCAGTTCGTGGTCGGCGGCCAGTTGAAGCTGGGTGATGAGTGCGGTGTCCTCGGCGGGCGTCATGGAGTCGTAGCCGATCTCGCCGACGGCGACGACGTTGTCCTTGACGAGATAGCGGGGCAGTTCGTCAAGGACGGGGGTGCAGCGGGGGTCGTTCGCCTCCTTCGGGTTGAGGGCGATCGTGCAGTGATGGGCGATGCCGTACTGAGCTGCGCGGAAGGGTTCCCAGCCGAGGAGGGAGTCGAAGTAGTCGTAGAAGGAGGCGGGCGAGGTGCGGGGCTGACCGAGCCAGAACGCCGGCTCCACGACCGCGCGGACGCCCGCCGCGTACATCGCCTCGTAGTCGTCGGTGGTTCGGGAGGTCATGTGGATGTGGGGATCGAAGAGGCGCACCGGGACTCCTACTCCTCGCCGGTCGAAGGGGCCGTGGGACCTGAGGGAGCCGTGGGGCCTGAGGGAGCGCTGGGGGGCGAGATCGGCCCCGGGGTGGTCAGGGCCAGGACACGGTGTAGGTCACCGGGAACGGGGCGGCCCGCCGCAGTGCGTTCGCTCGCATAGTCACCGAGCATGCGGGCGAGTTCTCCGTCGCCTCGGGCGCGCCTCGGGAGGTCGGCGACAGCGTCCACGGGCACGCCGGTGAACAGGCACTTGAGGACGGCATGGCGCCAGTCGTGCGGTGCCAGGTGCGCGGCGGCGTACGGGCCGACGGCCGCGGCGACGAGCCTGGTGTCGTTGGTGCGCAGGGCGTCCTGGACCAGCGGCAGGGCTTCGGGGCCCGGCACCAGGTGCGGCAGGGCGTGCAGGACGGCGCGTCGCTCGGGAGCGGTGCCCTGCGCGTACACCCGGGCGAGGGTGGCCGGGTCCGCGGACGCCGCGTGCAGCAGCAGGACGCGGGCGGCGTCGGCGTGGTCGGGCCCGCAGCGCCGTCCGGCCTCGGCGATCCGCAACTCCCAGGTAGGGATGGGCCCGCGGTGCTGCGGTTCGCTCCGCTCGGCGTGGGCCGCGGCCTCGGCGGTGGCCTGGTCGAGCCAGGCGCGGGCGGCTCCGCCGAGGTCGGCTTCGAGGCGGGTGCGGAGGGCGGTGATTCCGGGGGTATCGGTCACAGGGTTCCTCCTTCGGCGGCGGTCGTGGGGACGGCAGTGGCGGGGTCGACGGTGGCGGTGGGGATGGTGGTGAGGGCGGGAGCTTGGGTCGGCACGGGTTCCGGGGTCGCCGCCGCCTCGGCGGCTGTCTCGGCCGCTCGGCGAAGGAAGTCGAGGGAGTCCGCGGCGAGCTGGGGCCGGCGTGGGAATGGCGGGGCAGTTCGACGACGGTGAGTCCTTGGTAGCCAGTGGCGGCCAGCGCCGCGAGGACGGGCGGGAAGTCGATCTCCCCGTCCCCGAAGGGCAGGTGCTCGTGGACACCGCGCCGCATGTCCTCGATCTGGACGTGGCGCAGCCAGGGCGCGACGGCGCTTACGCAGTCGGCGGGCGAGAGCGGTTCGAGGCACTGGCAGTGGCCGATGTCGAGGGTCAGGCCGAGGAGTGGGGGTTCGGGGTCGCCCAGCTCGCGGCGGAGGTGGTGGAAGTCGGTGATCGAGGAGAGGAGGTGGCCGGGCTCGGGTTCGACGGCGAGCGGGACACCGGCGCCCGACGCGGCGTCGAGGACGGGGCCGAGTGCGTCGGCGAGCCGCTTCCACGCGACGTCGTCAGGGGTGTCGTCCGGGCGGATGCCGCTGAAGCAGTGAACAGCGTGGGCGCCCAGGTCGGCGGCGACGTGGACGGCGCGGACCAGCAGACGTACGCGGTCGGCCCGCCGTTGCGGGTCGGGGTCGAGGAGGGAGGGGCCGTGCTTGCGGCGCGGGTCGAGGACATAGCGGGCGCCTGTCTCGATGGTGACGGTCAGGCCGAGGCGGTCGAGCGTGCGTGCCACGTGGCGCGTGCGGGAGGCGAGATCCGGGGTGAGGGGATCGAGGTGCATGTGGTCGAGGGTCAGACCGACACCGGCGTAGCCGAGGTCGGCGAGGAGACCGAGAGCGTCGTCGAGACGGAGGTCGGTGAGGCCGTTGGTGCCGTAGCCGAAGCGGAGCGGGTTGCTCGGGCCTCCGGTCGCGCTCTCGGGCAGGCGCGAGCGCGGGTGCGGATCCCGGGGGGTGGTGCCGCTCATGTGACGCTCACCTTCCGTGCGAACTTCCGGGCAGCCGGGGCGAGGGCGGCGGTGAAAAGCGCGGTGCCCGTGGCGCCCGCCCGGGCCGCGAGCGCGGCCTGTAGCGGGATCATGGCGCGGATCCCACCGCCGACGGCTCGTTGGGTGAGGGGAGGTGAAGGGTTGAGGGCGGCGTGGAAGAGGGGCTTGGCGGCGGTCCCGGCGTAGGCGAGAGCGAGGGCGGCTCGCAGGGCTTGGCGGGGGGTATGGGAGGGGGTCCGAGCACCGGCACCGACCCTGGCCCCGGCATGGGCCCGGCCACGGGTACGGTCGGCAACCCCGGCGCCCCCACCCTTTGGGCGGCCGCCCTGCCTCCCGGCGATGAGCCGGGCCAGGGCTGTCGTCACTGCCAGCGCGGCCAAGGGGGCTGCCGAGGAGCCTCCCTCGGCTTCACGGCGGGAGACCACCGTGACGGCCAACGTGTGGGCGGCGAGAGCACCGGCGGAGGGCACGGCGTGCTGGGCGCGCAAGCTGTTACCCGGGCCCGCCGTGGCGGTCGCGCCGAGGAGCAGGTCGAGGCCCCGTGCGGCGGCCATGGCCGCGGGGCCGGCGGGGGTGTGCTTCAGGCCCAGGTCGTACGCCCACACCGTGCCGGCCAGGGTGCCCGCCACCGCCAAGGCGGGGCGGCCGGCGCGGGAGGCGAGGGCCAGGCCCGTCGCGGCGAGGGCGGCCGCCGCGGCGAGGGCGGCGGGCGGGCTGATGCGGCCCGACGGCAGAGGGCGCTCGGGGCGCTCGACGGCGTCGTCGGCTCGGTCCGCCCAGTCGTTGAGGGCCATGCCGGCTTCGTACAGGCAGAGAGAGGAGGTGAGGGCAAGGAGAGTGCGGTGGTTGGTGCGCACGCCGGTCGCGGCGGCCCCGGCGAGTGCGTCGCCGGGAACGGTGAACAGCGCCGGGAGTCGGAGCAGTTCGGCCCAGTCCCGCGCGGCGGGGCGTGCGGCGGCACCGGCGGCGGAACGCCTCGCAGGACCCCCGGCGGAGCTCGCATCCGGCCCCACGACGAAGCTCCCGGGCGCCCCCGCCTCCGCCGCCCCCGCGACGAAACTCCCGGACACCCCCGAAGCCGGCCCCCGGCGAAGCTTCCGGGCGCCTCCGCGGACGGCCCTGCGGCGGAACCACCGGCAGAGTTGGCGGCGGTCCCCGCAGCCGATCCAGCGGCCGACCCCGCAGCGGAGCCCACGGCCGGTCTCGCGGCAGCCGACCCCGCCGCCGACTCCCCGGCCGCAGAACTCACCGCCGAACTCCCGGCGGCGGAGCTCGCATCCACCCCCGCGACGAAGCTCCCGGACGCGGCGGAGTTCGCCGTCGACTCCCCGGCGGCGGAGTTCGCATCCGCGCCCGCGGTCGACCCCCCAGCGGCCACCTCTGACCCCGACGTCGGCCCCGGCCCCGTTCCCGATCCCCTCGTCGGGCTCATCGGCTGTCCCGGAGGCGGTCGGTGAGGGTGAGCAAGGCTGCGTACTGTTCCCCGAGCGCGGCGGTCGCGCCGTCGTCCGGGTCCTTGAAGTAGAAGGCGAGTTCCGGCAGGGGGCCGGTGAGGCCCCGCTCGTGGGCCCGGGAGATCAGGCGTGCCAGGTCGAGGATCAGGGGCGCTGCGAGAGAGGAGTCGCAGCCCTGCCAAGTGGTCTGGAGGACCATGCGGGTGCCGAGGAAGCCGTCGAAGGCGACGTGGTCCCAGGCGGTCTTCCACTCGCCGAGGGAAGGGACGTCGTCGATGTGGACCTCGCCTTCGGGGACGGTGCCGAGGGTGTCGGCGAGGACGCGTTCCTTGCCGGCGTTCTTGGCCGCCGCGGCGGCGGGGTCGGCGAGGGCCGCGCCGTCGCCGCCGCCCAGGAGGTTCGTGCCGGACCAGGCGCGTACGGCGAGCGCCCGCTGCGCGAACATCGGGCCGAGCACCGAGCGGAGGAGGGTCTGCCCGGTCTTGCCGTCCCGACCGGCGTAGGGCAGCCCTGAGGTGCGCGCGGCCTCGGTGAGGCGGGGGTGGTGCAGGCCTGTGGAGGGGGCGAAGTTCACGTAGGGGCAGCCGGCCCGCAGCGCCGCCGCGGCGTAGAGCGAGCTGGCGGGCAGCCGCGTGCCGCCACCCGGAGCCGCCTTGCCCACCGGAGCCGCCCCGCTCCCCACATCACCAGCCCCAGCCCCATCCCCAGCCCCATCCCCAGTCCCAGCCCCAGCCCCAGTCCCAGGCCCAGGCCCATCCGTATCCGTATCCGTATCCGCAAGGACCGGTTCCGTGGAGGCGACGTTGATGACGACCGTGCGGGCCAGTCCACGGCGGCGCATGAAGTCGCGTAGATCGGCGGTGAAGGCGTCGATCAGTTCCTCGTCGGTGCGGGTGTCACCCGGCAGGGGACCACCCGGGCGTATCTCGGCATCCACCGCGGCGAGTTCGGCGCGCACGGCTGACGGAAGGCCGTTCGGCAGCACGCCACCGGCGGCGAGTTCCTCGGCCCGCTTGGGCAGAGGGCAGTTCGCGGTGTCGTGGCCGCCGAAGACGAGTGACGACAACGTTGGCAGGCCGCAGTCCGTGAACGGCGGTGTCTCGGTGGCCATGCCGATCGGCGGGTGCAGTCCGGCTGCCACGGCCGCGCACCCCGCCACGGCCGTGGTCGCGACCGACCCCCTTGCACCGATCAGCCAGACCCCGACGGAAGAGGAAGAAGAAGCGGAAGGCTTGGCATGGCGAACGGCGGATGCCGGGGGCGGGGCGGACTCTGCGGGCACGGGGGACTCGGACACGGCTGCCTCCTGCATGACTCAAGAGCTCAGGAATCAGGGATCAGGGATCAGGGATCAGGGATCAGGGATCAAAGCTCACGGCTCACGGCTCACGGCTCACGCGTTCACGAAAACTGCCTGTGTGGTGCGAGACGGCGGGCGGAGGTCCGGCGTCCTCCGCCCGCCGCCGTCTAGTGACCGGCGCCCGGTCGTGCCGCGGGCAGGTCCTTCACCCGGATGTTCCGGAAGGAGACCTCATCGGCACCGCCGTGGTTCTGGATGCCGATATGCCCTTGGCGCAGGCTTCGCGCCGGATCGGTGTTGGTGAAATCGTTGATCTTCACGCCGTTGAGATAGACGCGAAGGCGTTCGTCCTCGACGCGGATCTCATACGTGTTCCACTCCCCCGGTGAACCAGGTGAACCAGGTGAACCCGGTGAACCCGGCGGGTTCAGCGCCCTGTCGCGCTTCTTCAGGTCGGCCGACTTGAAGCCGTAGACGGAGCCCGTGGTCTTCTCCGGGACGTCCGTGGCGTCGATCTGGATCTCGTAACCGTTGTTCACCGCCGACCAGGGGTCGTCGGATGCCGGGAAGCCGACGAAGATCCCCGAGTTGTCGTCGCCGCGCATCCGCCAGTCGAGCTTGAGGGAGTACGCGCCGAGCTGGCGCCGCTCGTACCAGAGCATGCCCATGCCTCCGACGGTGGTGAGCGTTCCGTCGTCCTCGTTCAGCGCGAAGGACCCGGGCCGGCCTGTTTCCAGGCGGCCAGGGACGCCGCCTTGCCGTCGAAGATCGGCGTGTACCCCTTCTCCGGGCGGCAGTCCGCCTGTGCGGCGCCGACCGCCCAGCGGATGCCGCCGAGCAGGTGCCGGCGGAAGGCCGGTTCGGCGTACGACTCCTTGGTGTGGCCGCCGCCCGTGTAGAAGGAGCGGCCGCCCTGGTAGTCGCTCTGGCACCAGGCGATGGGGTGGTCGCCCGACATCGTGCCGCCCGCGTACGACGACTCGTCGAGCGAGGCGAGGACGCGCGCCCGCTCGCGCGGATTGGAGCGGTAGTTGTACCACTCGTCGGTGCGCTCCCAGACCCCGGCGCCCAGGTGGGATGTCGCCGGGTGCGCGTGGTCCTCGACGTGGGCCTTGGCCCGCTGGATCGCGGGGTGCGACTGGAAGTACGCGCCCGCCAGCCCGCCGTAGAAGGGCCAGTCGTACTCCGTGTCGGCGGCGGCGTGCACCCCGGCATAGGCGCCACCGCCGCGGATGTAGCCCTCGAAGGCCCGCTGCTGCTCGGCGTTGAGGACGTCCCCGGTGGTCGAGAGCCAGACGACGGCGTCGTACCTGCGCAGGTTCTTGGCGGTGAAGGCCCCCGCGTCCTCGGTCGCGTCGACGGCGAAGCCGCCGTCGGCGCCGAGTTCTCTGACGGCCGCCACCCCCGTGGGGATCGAGTCGTGCCGGAAACCCGCCGTCTTGGAGAAGACCAGGACGCGCTCGCCATTCTTGCCCTCACCACCACCCACGCCCACACCCGCACCCACGCCCACACCCGATGCCGGGCCCGACACGCACCCGATGAGCAGGGCCGCGGTCGCCGCCGTGGTGAGCAGCCGCGCTCGTCCGCGCATCGCGCTCACCTCTTCCCTCCGGCCGCGGCCCTGGTCGTGAACGTGAAGTCGTCCACGTCGTACAGCGCCCCCGACCTCTCGCCCGTGCGCGTGCCCTTGAAGACCAGGTAGAGCGTCGTGGTCTTCGACGGCGCCTTGGTGACCGCCGCGCTGACGTCCTGGTACGTCTCCCATGAGCCGGTCGGCTCGACCTTCGCGGTGCCGAGCAGCCTGCCGCGCACCGATCCGCTGCGGACCTCCAGGGTGCCGCCGGGTCCGGCGGAGGCGACGCGCGCGGTCAGCTTGGTGGTGTTGCCGAGGAGGTACGGCTTGAAGGAGATCCAGTCGCCGTGGTGGATGTCGCCGACGGTCTTGCCGCCGTGTGCCGGGGTGTGGTTGACCACGGACACGCCCTTGGAGTCGCCGTAGTGCTCTGCCTGGCGGTGTTTGGGCTGGACGACGTTCTGGTCGTGGGTGGTCAGCGCGGGCTGGCCGTTCGCGCCCTTGTCGGTGTACTCGGCGTCGAAGACTCCGAAGATGTTGGCGTTCGGGTCGTGCTCGCCGTCCGCGGACGTCTGGATGGTGCCGGAGCAGCCGTTGACCGAGGTGACCGGGTGGCCGTGGCTGTCATGGCCGAGGATGTGGGTGACCTTGACCTTCGCACAGTCGATGGGGCCGGTGGCGCCGTCTTCCGCGTCCGTCACCTTCACCTTGAAGGGCACCTTGTCTCCGAAGGTGAACAGCTGCCCGTCGCCCGGGAGTTCCAGGGTGACCTTCGGCGCGGTGTTGCCGACGGTGATGTGCGCGCTGGCCGAGCCGGTGCGGCCGGTGGAGTCCGTGACGGTCACGGTGGCGGTGTAGACGCCGTTCTTCTTGTACGTGTACGTGGGGTTCTGCTGGGTCGATTTGCCGCCGTCGCCGAAGTCCCAGGCGTAGGTCAGGGTGCCGCCGTCGGCGTCCGTGGCCTTGGCCGTGAACGTGGTGCGCAGCGGGGCCTGGCCGCTGGTCACCGACGCGCTCGCCTCGGTGACCGGCGAGTGCCCTGTCGTGGCGTTCTCGATGCGGAAGAGACCGGAGTTCTCGTCGCCGCCGAACCAGGCGGTGCCGTAGTCCAGGACGTAGAGCGCGCCGTCGGGGCCGAACTCCATGTCCATGACCTGGGTGCCCGTCCACGGGAACGGGTTGATCTTCGAGACCGTGCCGTCCGCGCCCTGTTCGATACGCTTGATCCAGCGGCGGCCGAACTCGCCCGCGAAGAAGTCGCCGTCGTAGGTTTCGGGGAACTTCACCGGGGAGTCGTTCGCCGCGTCGTGGCGGTAGACGGGACCGGCCATCGGGGACTCGGAGCCGGAGCCGAACTCGGGGACCGAACCGCCGTCGTACGGAATCCAGGCTTCCTGGGCGGGCGGCAGCTCGGCCAGGCCGGTGTTGTAGGGCGAGTCGTTCTTCGGCTTGGCGCAGTCGAAGGGCGCGCCCGAGGTGCCGGTGGCGAAGTCGTAGTCGACGTAGGCGTCGTTCTTGCCGGTGCAGAAGGGCCAGCCGAAGTTGCCGGGCTTGGTGACGCGGGCGAACTCGACCTGGCCGGCGGGGCCGCGCTTGGGGTCGGCCGCGCCCGCGTCGGGGCCGTAGTCACCGACGTAGACGGTGCCGGTCGGCTTGTCGACGCTCATCCGGAAGGGGTTGCGGAACCCCATGGCGTAGATCTCGGGGCGGCTCTTCTCGGTGCCCTTGGGGAAGAGGTTGCCGTCCGGGACCGTGTACGAGCCGTCGTCGGCGACCTTGATGCGCAGGATCTTGCCGCGCAGGTCGTTGGTGTTGCCGGCGCCGCGCCGGGCGTCGTAGGCGGGGTTGCGGCCCGCGCGCTCGTCGATGGGGGTGAAGCCGTCCGAGGCGAAGGGGTTGGAGTCGTCGCCCGTCGAGAGGTAGAGGTTGCCGTCCTTGTCGAAGTCGATGTCGCCGCCGACGTGGCAGCAGATGCCGCGGCTGGCGGGGACGTCGAGGACCTTCTTCTCGCTGGCGGTGTCCAGGGTGCCGTCGGCCTTCAGGACGAAGCGGGAGAGGCGGTTGACGCCGTCGAACTTCTTGAAGTCCTCGGCCGTGCCGTTCTCCGGGGCGTCGCCGGCGGGGGTGTCGAGCGGCGGTGCGTAGTAGAGGAAGATCGCGCGGTTCTCGCTGAACTTCGGGTCGACGGCGACGCCTTGGAGGCCCTCTTCGTCATTCGTGTAGACCGGGACCCTGCCCGCGATCCTGGTGTTGCCCGCCGCGTCCGTCAGCCGCAGCGTGCCGTCGCGTGAGGTGTGCAGGACCGAGCGGTCGGGGAGCACGGAGAGCGTCATCGGCTCGCCGACCTCCGGCTCGCCCTTGGCGAGGGTGACCTGCTGGAAGTCCTCGGCGGCGGGCGCGGCCGCCGCGGGTGGGTCGGCGGGGGCGGCCCCGGCCGTCGGCGCGGCGAGGGTCAGCGAGGCACCGGTGAGCAGCGCGCCGGTGAGCAGGGCGAGGGCCTGCTGGCGAAGTCTTGGGCGTTTCCTGTGCACGGGGTTCCTCCGGAGGGGACGGTTGTACGCGGGTGTGTGCGCCGTGCGCCGGGGTGCGCCGTCACCCCGGGCCTCAAGTCAGGAAGTCGAGCTGTCCTGTTTCATGTCCTGTACACATCAGGGACGGTAGCCAGGTTTGTCCCGGGCGGAAAGCCCTTGTGCGGCAGAGAAGTTGAGCTTTTTCCCTTCACTGGACAAACACAGTGCGGTGGTGGCGGCTAGTCGGAGCCGCCGAACGCGGCGTCGAACGAGGCGGTCGGCGCCTCGAAGTCGTACGCCTTCAAGCGCGTGAGGGCCTCCGGGGCGCCCTGGAGGCGGTCCATGCCGGCGTCCTCCCACTCCACCGAGATCGGGCCCTCGTACGCGATGGAGCGCAGCATGCGGAAGACGTCCTCCCAGGGGACGTCCCCGTGGCCCGCCGACACGAAGTCCCAGCCGCGCCGCGGGTCGCCCCACGGCAGGTGGGACCCCAGGCGGCCGTTGCGGCCGTCCAGGCGGCGCCGGGCCTCCTTGCAGTCGACGTGGTAGACGCGGTCCCGGAAGTCGTAGAGGAAGCCGACCGGGTCGAGGTCCTGCCAGACGAAGTGCGAGGGGTCGAAGTTGAGGCCGAAGGCCGGGCGGTGGCCGACGGCCTCCAAGGCCTTGTGCGTCGTCCAGTAGTCGTACGCGATCTCGGACGGATGCACCTCGTGGGCGAACCGCACGCCGTGCTCGTCGAAGACGTCCAGGACGGGGTTCCAGCGCTCGGCGAAGTCCTCGTACCCGCGCTCGATCATGGACTCGGGGCCGGCGGGAACATCGCGACCAGGTGCCAGATCGCCGAGCCGGTGAAGCCGACGACGGTGTCGACACCGAACGCGGCGGCGGCCCGCGCGGTGTCCTTGATCTCGGCGGCGGCCCGCTGCCGCACGCCCTCCGCCTCACCGTCGCCCCAGATCCGGGCGGGCAGGATCGCGCGGTGCCGCTCGTCGATGATCGCGTCGCAGACGGCCTGGCCGACCAGGTGGTTGGAGATGGCCCAGCATTCCAGGCCGTACTTGTCGAGCAGGGCGTGCCGCCCGTCCAGATAGGCCGGGTCGGCGAGTGCCTTGTCGACCTCGAAGTGGTCGCCCCAGCAGGCGAGTTCGAGACCGTCGTAGCCGAAGTCGCGGGCGAGCCGGCAGACCTCTTCGAGCGGCAGGTCGGCCCACTGGCCGGTGAAGAGTGTGAACCTACGGGGCATATCCGGGCCTCCTCGAAACTTGACTCTGCTCAGGCTGGGACCAGCGTGTACACGGAGTTCTTCGCCGCGCTCTCCTCCACCGCCGCGAGCACCCGCTGCACGGAGAGACCGTCGGCGAAGGAGGGGTGGGGCCGCGTTCCGGTGGCGATGGCGTGCAGCAGGTCGCGGGCCTGGTGCACGAAGGTGTGCTCGTAGCCGAGTCCGTGGCCCGGGGGCCACCAGGCGTCCAGGTACGGGTGCTCCGGTTCGGTCACCAGGATCCTGCGGAAGCCGGAGGACGCGGCGGGCTCGGTGTGGTCGTGGAAGGAGAGTTCGTTCAGGCGCTCCAGATCGAAGGCCAACGAGCCGTCGGCGCCGTTGAGTTCGAGCCGCAGCGCGTTCTTGCGGCCCGCGGCGAAACGCGTCGCCTCGAAGGAGGCGAGCGCCCCGGACGGGAAGCGGGCGGTGAAGACGGCGGCGTCGTCCACCGTCACCGCGCCGCGCCGCGCGCCGCCCGCCGCGGTGAGCCCGCTGGAAGCGCCCTCCAGCAGCGGTCGCTCCCGGACGAAGGTCTCGGTGAGCGCGGACACCCCCGCCACCTGCTCCCCCACCAGGTACTGCGCGAGGTCGACGATGTGCGCCCCCAGGTCTCCGAGCGCGCCGGAGCCGGCATGTTCTTTGAGCAGCCGCCACGTCAGCGGGAACTCGGCGTCCACGAGCCAGTCCTGAAGGTAGGTCAGGCGCACGTGCCGCAGCGTCCCGAGCCGTCCCTCGGCGACCATCCGCCGGGCGAGCGCGAGGGCGGGCACCCGACGGTAGTTGAAGCCGACCATGGCCACCTGGCCACGGGAGCGGGCCCGTTCGGCCGCCTCGGCCATGGCTTCGGCCTCCTCGACGGTGTTGGCGAGCGGCTTCTCGCACAGCACGTGCTTGCCCGCCTCCAGGGCGGCGACGGCGATCTCCGCATGGCTGTCGCCGGGGGTGCAGATGTCGACGAGGTCGACGTCGTCCCGGGCAAGCAGGGCCCGCCAGTCGGTCTCGGCGGCGGCCCAGCCGAGCCGGTCGGCGGCGGCGCGCACGGCGCCCGCGTCACGTCCGCAGACGGCCGCGAGCACCGGCTCGACCGGCAGGTCGAAGACGCGCCCCACGGTGCGCCAGCCCTGGGAGTGGGCGGCGCCCATGAAGGCGTAGCCGACCATGCCCACGCCCAGAGGACGCCGCTTCCCTGCCGCTTCAGGGGCGGACGGTTCCGTCTCACGCATGCGGTACTCCTCGTCGTCGACGCTCGGTGGGGATGGTCAGGCCGCCGCCCGGTAAGAACGCGCGCATCACTTGAAGCCGGTGGACATGTACTGGCCGACGTTCTCCTTGTCGACCACGGCCGAGTACAGCGTGATAAAGGCCGGGATCTCGAACTCGGCCATGCCGCTGACGCCCTTGCCCTGGCCGAGGGCACGCGCCAGATCGATCGCGGAGGCGGCCATGGTGGGCGGGTAGAGGACGGTGGCCTTCAGGACGCTGTCGTCCGCCTCGATGGCCTGGAAGGCGGAGAGCGCGCCCGCGCCGCCGACCATCAGGAAGTCGTCGCGGCCCGCCTGCTCGATCGCGCGCAGGGCGCCCACGCCCTGGTCGTCGTCGTGGTTCCACAACGCGTCGAAGTTCTTCTGCGCCTGGAGGAGTTGGGACATCTTCGACTGCCCCGACTCGACGGTGAACTCGGCGGCCTGGCGGGCGACCTTCTTGACGTTCGGGTAGTTCTTCAGGGCGTCGTCGAAGCCCTTCGTGCGCTGCTTGGTGAGTTCGAGGTTGTCGAGCCCGGCCAGCTCCACCACGCGCGCGTTCTTCTTGTCCTTGAGCTTCTCGCCGATGTAGTGGCCGGCGCTCAGGCCCATGCCGTAGTTGTCGCCGCCGATCCAGCAGCGGTAGGCCTGCGGGGAGGCGAAGACGCGGTCGAGGTTGACGACGGGGATGTTCGCCTTCATGGCCTTCAGGCCGACCTGGGTGAGCGCCTTGCCCTCGGCCGGCAGGATCACCAGGACGTCGACCTTCTTGTTGATGAGCGTCTCGACCTGGCCGATCTGCGCGGCGGTGTCGTTGGAGCCCTCGGTGGCCTCCAGCGTGACGTCGGAGTACTTCTCCGCGCGCTGCTTGGCGTTGTCGTTGATGGCGTTGAGCCAGCCGTGGTCGGCCTGCGGGCCCGCGAAGCCGATGGTGACCTGCTTGCCGGGCTTGTCGTCGGCGACCTGCCGGCTCTTGTCGTCGGAGTCGTCCTCCTTGGGGTCGTTGCTGGTGCAGCCCGTCAGCAGGGCTCCGGAGGACAGGGCGGCGGCTCCGAAGAGGAGGCCTCTGCGGCTCGTGTGGGATGGCATGACTGAAACCCCTCAGCTCGGGAAGTGGTTGCCGTGCGTCTCAGGAAGTCAGGAAGTGACGGCCGTACGTCGTTGGACCAGGACCGCGGCGACGATGATCGCCCCCTTGGCGATCTGCTGGGTGGCGGTCTCCAGGTTGTTCAGCGCGAAGATGTTGGTGATCGTCGTGAAGATCAGCACGCCGAGCACCGAGCCGGTGATGGTGCCCCGGCCGCCGCTGAGCAGGGTGCCGCCGATGATCGCCGCGGCGATGGCGTCGAGTTCGTACATATTGCCGTTGGTGTTCTGTCCCGAGCCGGACAGGACGATCAGCAGGAACGCCGCGATGCCGCAGCACAGGCCCGAGAGCAGGTACAGATACAGCCGCTGCCTGCGTACGTCGATGCCGGCGAGGCGCGCCGCTTCCGCGTTGCCGCCGACCGCGACGGAGCGGCGGCCGAAGGTGGTGCGGTTGAGCAGCAGCCAGCCGACGACGGTGACGGCGGCGAAGACCAGGACGAGCGGTGGGATGCCGAGGACGTAGGAGTCGCGTTCGCCGAGCTTCAGCACCCCCTCCACGGTGACCATCTGGGTCTTGCCGTCGGTGATCTGGAGGGCGAGTCCGCGGCCCGACGCCAGCATGGCGAGGGTGGCGATGAACGGCACGATGCCGCCGTACGCGATGAGCAGGCCGTTGACCAGGCCGCACCCCATGCCGACGACGACGGCGGTGAAGAGGACGCCTGCGAAGCCGTACTCCTGGGTGGCGACCGTCGTCGCCCAGACCGACGCCAGCGCGACGATCGCGCCGACCGACAGGTCGATGCCGCCGGAGATGATCACGAACGTCATGCCGACGGTGACGACGCCGATGACGGAGGCCTGGGTGAGGATCAGCTGGACGTTGTCGGTATCCAGGAACGAGTCGGGCCGGGTGATGCCGCCGATCACGATCAGCGCGGCGAGCACGCCGAGCAGCGACAGGGTGCGCACGTCGGCGCGGGCGAGCGTGGCGCGGTACGGGCTGCCGCCGTCGTCGGCCGGTGCGGGCTTGCGGGCGGCGGCCTCGGCCGCCGGGGCGGGCTGGGTCATGACGCCGGGCTCCCTTCGAGGACGAGGTCGAGTACGCGGTGTTCGTCGAGTTCAAGGGCGGGCGCGGTGTGCACGACGCGGCCTTCGCGGAGCACCAGGACACGGTCGGCGAGGCCGAGCACCTCGGGCACCTCGCTGGAGACGAGGAGCACGGCGAGGCCTTCGTCGGCGAGGCGGCGGATCACCGCGTACAGCTCGGCGCGGGCGCCGACGTCGACGCCGCGCGTGGGCTCGTCGAGGAGCAGGACCCGGCAGCCGCGCAGGAGCCAGCGGGCGAGGACCGCCTTTTGCTGGTTGCCGCCGGAGAGGGTGCGCACGGGGACGGAGGGGTCGTCGGGGCGCAGCGACAGTTCGCGGGTGGCGGCTCGCGCGGCGTTCCGTTCGGCGCCCCGGTCGAGCCAACCCCCGTATGAGAAGCGGGTTATGGAGGAGACCGATACGTTGCGGGTGACGGACTCCAGCATGAGCAGGGCCTGTGCCTTGCGCTCCTCGGGGGCGAGGCCGAGGCCCGCGCGGACGGCGGCGCGGACGCTGCCGGGTCGCAGCGGACGCCCCTCGACGCTCACCTCGCCCGCGGTCGGCTTGCGGGCGCCGTAGATCGTCTCCAGGATCTCGGAGCGTCCCGAGCCGACGAGTCCGGCGAGTCCCACGATCTCGCCGGGGCGCAGGTCGAGGTCGAGAGGTGCGAACTCGCCGGGACGGGTGAGGCCCCGGACGGCCAACACCGGCCGTACCCCGGCCTGTGGCGTGGGGCGCTCAGGGAAGACGTACTCGACGTCGCGTCCGGTCATGAGCGCCACGACGTCCTTGGTCGGCGTGGACTTCGCGGGCAGGCCGCCCGCGACAGCGCGTCCGTCCTTGAGGACGGTGACGCGGTCGCCGATGCGGCGGATCTCTTCGAGGCGGTGCGAGATGTAGACGACGGCGACGCCGGCGGCGGTGAGGTCGCCGACGATGCGGAAGAGGTTGTCGACCTCGTCGGGGTCGAGGGCCGCGGACGGCTCGTCCATGACGATGAGGCGCACCTCGTGGGAGAGCGCGCGGGCCATCGAGACGATCTGCTGCTGGGCGGCGGAGAGGTCGCCGACGAGGCGTCCTGGATCTATCTCGGCGTGCCCAAGTCGCTTGAGAAGCTCGGCGGTTGCCTTCCTCGCCTCCCGGCCGCGCACCACGAATCCGGCGGCGGTCGGCTCGTGTCCGAGGTGGACGTTCTCGGCGACGGACAGGCCCTCCACCAGGTCGAGTTCCTGGTAGATGGTGGCGATGCCGAGCCGCATGGCGGCGATGGGCGAGCGCAGGGCGGTACGTTCGCCGCGCCAGCGGATCTCGCCGCCGTCGGGCTGGTGGGCGCCCGCGAGGACCTTGATGAGCGTGGACTTCCCGGCGCCGTTCTGGCCGAGGAGGCAGTGCACTTCCCCGGCCTGGACCTGGAGGTCGACGCCGTCGAGGGCACGGACGCCGGGGAACGACTTGGTGATGCCGGACATGGTGAGCAGCGGTGGTTGTGGTGCCATGGCGGTTCCCCCAGGCGGGTGCGTACGTGCCGGTCTCAGGGCAGGGCGAGGCGAGCAGGGCAACGCAGGGCGGAGCGGTGTGCTGTGCTGGGTGAGGTGTGACTTACGTGCCGGTCAGGCCGGCGAGAACAGGTGGTCGCTGATGAGCCGGGCGCCGCCGATGACCCCGGCGGTGGGGCCGAGTTCGCCGAGGACGATGGGGAGGTTGCCGGTCGCCAGCGGCAGGGACTGGCGGTAGACCTGGGTGCGGATCGCGGCGAGCAGGGTGTGGCCGAGCCCGGTCACGCCGCCGCCGATCACCACGAGGCCGGGGTTGAAGAAGCTGACGAGGGCGGCGAGGACCTGGCCGGTGCGGTTGCCGCCCTCGCGGATGAGGTCGAGCGCGGTGGCGTCACCCGCGGCCGCGGCCGCCGCGACGTCGACGGCGCTGAGCCGCCCCGCCTCGCCGAGCCGCGCGGCGAGCTCCGCCGACCGCCCCTGGGCGGCCGCCTCCTCGGCGTCGCGGGCGAGCGCCGCACCGCTGAAGTAGGCCTCCAGGCAGCCCGTGTTGCCGCAGGCGCACGGCCGTCCGTCCGGTTCGGCCTGGATGTGGCCGATGTCGCCGGCGCTGCCCGTCGTACCGCGGTACACCGCGCCGCCGACGACGATGCCGCAGCCGATGCCGGTGCCGATCTTGACGCAGAGGAAGTCGCCGACGGAGCGTGCGACCCCCGCGTGCTGCTCCCCCATGGCCATGAGGTTCACGTCGTTGTCGACCATGACCGGGCAGCCCAGCTCCTGGCTGAGGGCCTCCCTCACGGGGAAGCCGTCCCACCCCGGCATGATCGGCGGGGCGACCGGGACGCCTTCGGGGAAGCGGACCGGCCCGGGGACACCGATGCCGGCGCCGTCGAACCCTTCCGCCAGCCCGGAGGCCTTCAACTTGGCCGCCATGGTGAGGACTTGCTCGAAGACCGCGACCGGGCCCTCGCGTACGTCCATGGGCTGGTTGATGTGGCCGAGGACCTCCAGCTCGGCGTTGGTCACCGCGACGTCGACCGAGGTCGCGCCGATGTCCACGCCGAGGAAGCGCAGCGCCGGGGCCAGGCGGATGTTGTGGGAGCGGCGGCCGCCGCGCGAGGCGGCGAGTCCGTCGGCGACCACGAGCCCGGTCTCCAGGAGCCGGTCGACCTCGACGGCCAGTTTGGACCGCGAGAGGTCGACCAAATCCCCCAGCTGGGCACGGGAGTTGGGACCGCCGTCACGCAACAGCCGCAGCAGTCGCGCCTGGTGCGCGTTGGCGGGTCGAGCCGTCATACGTCTCACGCGCCCCTCCCCGCCTCATCGGGCTTCCTCCGAGCTTTCGTGGGGAACGTAGCAGCGCGTGCCGGGGGTGGGAAGAAGTTGCGCGGAAAATGCCCCCGACTTTCTCCAGTCACAGGACAAAGAGCGCTCGGTCGACGTCTCCTGGAACACCGGGCATCCGCTCCCCGTGGCCGTGGCCGCTTACCTCCGGGGTAATCGACGCCGTGGGGTGCCGTGCCGCACGATGGTGGGCGCCACGACCCCCCAGTGGAAGGTCACCCATGTCGGACACCTTGCCCCAGAGCGATCTCCGGGCCCAGCTGCTCTCCGCCGTCCCCTTCGCCGCCCATCTCGGCATCGCCTTCGACGAGGCGGGACCCGAGCGCGTGGAAGGCACGCTGCCGTGGTCCCCTGAGCTGTGCACGGCGGGCGGCGTGCTGCACGGCGGGGCGCTGATGGCGCTCGCGGACACGGTCGGCGCGGTGTGCGCGTACCTCAACCTGCCCGAGGGCGAGGCCACGTCGACGATCGAGTCCAAGACGAACTTCCTGCGGGCCGTGCGCTCCGGGACGGCCCGCGCCGTGGCCCGCCCGCTGCACGTCGGCGGCTCCTTCATCGTCGTACAGACCGAGGTGTACGACGATCAGGGGCGACTGGCGGGACAGACCACGCAGACGCAGGCGGTGCTGGCGCCCAGGAGCAAGTGAGCGGCAACACCAGTTGGCGCCATGGGTTAGCGCGGGACTAGTGCGCCTCGCGCTGATGGTAGGTCTGCCGGGCGTGTTCCGTGTGGGTCCGCATGATCTCCGTGGCGCGCCGCTCGTCGCGGTCGGCGATCGCGGCGCTCAGCTCACGGTGCTCCAGCCAGGGCTGGCTGCCGCGCCGCCGGGCGACCGGCGTGCAGTACCGGCGGACCCTGCGGTCCACCTGCCCGGCGAGTTCGGCGAGTTCGGCGAGGACGACGTTGCCCGCGAGCTCCATCACCTTGGGGTGGCTCAGGGGCAGCGCACGACCTGTCCCGCGTACGACAGGTTTCCGCCGAAGCCGAAGAGCAGGACCGGGTCCTGGGAGCGCAGCTCGCCGCGCTCCACCAGCTTGGACAGGGCCATCGGGATGCTCGCCGCCGAGGTGTTGCCGGAGTCGACGACATCGCGCGCGACGACGGCGTTCACGGCGCCGATGCGCTCCGCGAGCGGTTCGATGATGCGGAGGTTGGCCTGGTGCAGGACGACCCCGGCGAGGTCGGCCGGGGTGAGCCCGGCGCGTTCGCAGGCCGCGCGGGCCAGCGGCGGCAGCTGCGTCGTCGCCCAGCGGTAGACGCTCTGTCCCTCCTGGGCGAAGCGGGGCGGGGTGCCCTCGATGCGGACGGCGTTGCCCATCTCGGGCACCGAGCCCCACAGCACCGGGCCGATGCCGGGCTCCTGGCCGGGCCCGCAGGCCTCGACGACGGCGGCGCCCGCGCCGTCACCGGTCAGCACGCAGGTGGTGCGGTCCGTCCAGTCGGTGACCTCGGACATCTTGTCCGCGCCGATGACCAGGGCGCGGCCGGCGGCCCCGGCCCGCAGGGTGTGGTCGGCGGTGGCGAGCGCGTGCGTGAAGCCCGCGCACACGACGTTGATGTCCATGGCGGCCGGCGAGGGGATGCCGAGCCGGGCCGCCACGCGGGCGGCCATGTTCGGCGAGCGGTCGATGGCCGTGGAGGTGGCGACCAGGACCAGGTCGATCGCGTCGGGAGTCAGGCCCGCGGCGGCCAGGGCCTTGCCGCCGGCGTGCGCGGCCAGCTCGTCGACCGGCTCCTCGGGACCCGCGATGTGCCGGGTGCGGATGCCCACGCGGGAGCGGATCCACTCGTCGCTCGTGTCCACGGTGCCCGCCAGGTCCTCGTTGGTGAGGATCTTGGCGGGCTGGTAGTGGCCGACGGCGGCGATGCGCGAGCCGTGCATGTACGGGTCCCCCTTGTTGCCGGAGATGCGGGACCCTCCAGTGTGCTCAGCGACTCACCGGTAACCGGGCAGGTAAAGCAACAGGAAAGAGGCGCCCGCTTTGGATGCTTCTCATGAGGGGGTCACTCCTGCGGTCACCCTCTGAAGAGTTGTGTGACCTTGTGTACGAGTTCATACAGTCCGTAGCCGAGTGGTAGCCCCACCCAGAGCCAGGCGAACACGGTGAGTGGGCGGCGGTCACGTGGGGGTGTGTGCGGCGGCGTGGTCATCGTCGGCCTCCCTCGGGGCGGGGATGTGGTGGCGGGGGTGGACGGGGCGGACCAGTTCGTTGGCGACGAAGCCGACGAGCAGCAGTCCGATCATGATGGCGAAGGAGAGGCCGTAGAGCCCTGACCCGTGTCGGCCCGCCGCCTCCTGGTGGTCGGCCACCCGGTTCACGATCAGCGGGCCGAGGACGCCCGCCGTGGACCAGGCGGTGAGCAGCCGGCCGTGGATGGCGCCCACCTGGTAGGTGCCGAAGAGGTCCTTCAGATAGGCGGGGACGGTCGCGAAGCCGCCTCCGTAGAAGGAGAGGATCACCAGCGTGCAGCAGATGAACAGCGGTTTCGAGGTGTCCCCGAAGCGCGCGATGAGCAGGTACATGAGCGCGCCCGCGCCGAGGTAGACGCGGTAGACGTTCTTGCGGCCGATCAGGTCGGAGGCCGAGGACCAGCCGATACGGCCGGCCATGTTCGCGGCCGAGAGCAGGGCGACGAAGCCGGCCGCGGCGGAGACCGAGACGGGGGTCGCGGTGTCCGCGAAGAAGTCCGTGATCATCGGGGCGGCCTTCTCCAGGATGCCGATGCCCGCGGTCACGTTCATGCACAGGACCACCCACAGGCACCAGAACTGCGGGGTGCGGACGGCCTGCCGCGCCGACACCTGCGGCCCTTCGAGCGCGCCGGGCACGCCGGGCCCGCGCGCGCCCTCCGTACGCGGTACGCGCACCAGGAGCACCCCGAGCGCCATGAAGACGGCATAGGTGAGGCCGTGCACGAGGAACGCGAGCGCGATGCCGTCCGCGTCCGCGCCGAAGGCGTCCAGCATCCGCGCCGACCACGGCGAGGCGATGAGCGCGCCGCCGCCGAAGCCCATGATCGCGATGCCGGTGGCCATGCCGGGGCGGTCGGGGAACCATTTGATGAGGGTGGAGACGGGCGAGATGTAGCCGATGCCGAGGCCGATCCCGCCGACGAAGCCGTAGCCGAACACGATCAGCCAGTACTGGCCGGTCGCGGCGCCGAGCGCGGCGATCAGGAAGCCCGAGGAGAAGCAGACGAGGGCCACGGTCATCGCCCAGCGCGGGCCGTTGCGCTCGACGAACGTACCGCCGAAGGCGGCGGACAGGCCCAGCATGACGATGCCGAGCTGGAAGGGCAGCGCGCTCTGGGTGCCGCTGAGGTGCAGCGCGGATTCGAGGGGCGGCTTGAAGACGCTCCAGGCATAGGCCTGGCCGATGGAGAGGTGCACCGACAGGGCGGCCGGCGGCACGAGCCAGCGGCTCCAGTCGGGGGGTGCGACGGGGGGCTTCATGATCCCGAACGCTAGGAACCGGGCGGCGGGTTGGGAAGGGGGCGTACGGACTACGGCCGCCCCAACTGCCCTACTGTAGACAGTATTGAGTGCGCCGTGCCGCCGCATGGCCGCCAGATGCGGTCCACGGGCGACGAGATGGACGTCGGCGCCGGCGCGGCGCGGCGCGGCTCCGGCGTAGGCGCCGATCGCACCGGCGCCGAGGGACTGCGACTTCGCGTACTGAGCCCGGGCGGTGACTCACCGCCCGGGCCCACGCCACCGACGACCCGGCCCGGATCGGCCCGGTCGACTTCACCTTCCTCAGCCTCAAGGCCGACTCCTGTGCCGCGTGCGGGCCGCTGATCGAACCGCTGCCGCACCGCACGACCGCGGTGGTGGCGGCCCAGAACAGCGTCCCCTGGTGGTACTCCTTCCGCCGGCACGGCGGCCCGCACGACGGCCACCGCCTGGAGAGCGTCGACCCCGGCGGCGCCATCAGCGCGGTGCTCGTGCCCGAACGTGCCGTCGGCTGCGTGGCCTACGCGGCCATGGAGCTCGAAGCACGCGCCCTGGTACGGCACTTGGCGGGCACCTGCTTCTCCATCGGCGAGCCGGACCGGTCCCGCTCGGCGCGCTGCGCGGCGCTCAGCGAGGCCATGGTCGCGGGCGGTCTGAAGTGCCCGGTCGAGCCGGAGCTGCGCGACGACATCTGGATCAAGCTGCTCGGCAACATCTCCCTCAACCCGATCAGCGCGCTCGCCCGCGATCATGATGAACGAGACGCTGGCCGTCGCCGCGGCCCTCGGCTGCCGGCCGGAGATCGCGGTGGAGCGGCGGCTCGCGGGGGCCGAGCGGGTCGGCGACCGCCGCACCTCCACCCTTCAGGACCTGGAACGCGGCAAACCGCTCGAAGTCGACGTGCCGTTGGCCCCCGTCGTCGAACTCGGGACGTCACGGGTGGCCCGGTGCCGATCTCCGTGGCCGGACGCGGCTTCGACGCCCGCGTCGCCGTGGAGCACGACGCCCCGCTGACCGACTCGGCGTGCGTGTACTGCGGGAACTGCGGGAACTGCGGGAACTGCGTCGAGGTGTGCCCGACGGGTGTGCCCTGAGCTTCACGTCGGAGTTCGACGTGCGGGCCGCCGGGACCTGGGACGCTGGGACGAGGCGGCGCAGACCGGGACGACAACCGTGTGCGCTTGCTGCGGAGTCGGCTGCAACCTCACCCTCCACGTGCAGGACAATGAGATCGTGAAGGTCACCTCCCCGCACGACAACCCGGTGACCCACGGCAACCTCCGCAGCAAGGGCCGCTTCGGCTACCAGCACGTACAGAACCGGGACTGATCAAGACATGGGACGAGTCACGGAGCGACGCAAGGTCATCCGGGTACGGGACGGGCACGTCTCCGAACGGCCCGACACCCTGGTCGCCGAGGAGCCCCTGGAGATCCGGCTGAACGGCAGGCCGCTCGCCATCACCATGCGCACCCCGGGCGATGACTTCGCGCTCGCGGCGGGGTTCCTCGTGAGCGAGGGCGTGCTCGGCGCGGCGGACGAGCTCCAGTCGATCGTGTACTGCGCCGGGGCGACCGCCGACGGGTCCAACACGTACAACGTCGTCGACGTGAAGACCGCCCCGGGTGTCGTGCTCCCCGACATCACGCTGGAACGCAACGTCTACACCACCTCGTCCTGCGGCCTGTGCGGCAAGGCGAGCCTGGACGCGGTCCGCACCACGGCCCGCTTCCCGATAGCCGACACTCCCCCGGTGCGGCTCGATGTGGAGCTGCTGTCTCAACTGCCCGACCGGTTGCGCGCGGCGCAGCGGGTCTTCGACCGGACCGGGGGCCTGCACGCGGCGGCGCTCTTCTCCGAAGAGGGGGAACTGCTCGACATACGGGAGGACGTGGGGCGGCACAACGCCGTCGACAAGCTCGTCGGCCGGGCCCTTCAGGACGGCCGCCTCCCGCTGTCGCGGGCCGTCCTGCTCGTGTCGGGCCGCGCCTCGTTCGAGCTCGCCCAGAAGGCGGTGATGGCGGGCATCCCGGTGCTCGCCGCGGTCTCCGCGCCGTCCTCGCTGGCGGTCGACCTGGCCGCCGAGACCGGTCTGACGCTGGTCGGCTTCCTGCGCGGCTCCTCCATGAACGTGTACGCGGGCGAGCACCGCGTCGCCCTGCGGGCCGCGGCCGGCCAGGGCTGACCCGGGGCTGCCCGCGGCACGCCGGCGCGGTCCCGGCCGGCGGGGAGCGCCCCCTGCGCCGGCCGGGCCACCCGCCTCAGGGCGCGCCGTCCTCCGTGACCCCGGAGATCCGGGTCAGCATCTGCAGGAACCGTTCGCGCTCGTCGGCGGAGAGGGGCGCGAGGAGTGCGTCGTTGGCCCGCTCGGCGGCCCGGGCGCAGCGGGCCAGGAGCCGCCTTCCCTCGGCGGTGATCGTGATCGCGTTCTTGCGGCGGTCCTTGGGGTCGGGCGCGCGGTCGACGAAGCCGCCGGCCTGAAGGTCGTTGATCACCCCGACCATGTCCTTCGGGTCGAGCAGGACGCTGCGGCCCAGCTCGGCCTGGGCGACCGGGCCGAGGTCCGCGACGGCCGCGAGCACCACGTGGTGCCACATCTTCAGCCCCTCCTGCGCGAGCGCTTCGGCGACCAGGCTCCGGCCGCGGGCGGCCGCGCGGCCGAGCAGCCAGCTGGGGAGGGTGCGGATGGCGCTGGGGGCGGGTGGCGTCGTGGGCATGGGCGGAGCCTAGCGAAGAATCATTGGACTTCCCAACGAAGATTGTTTACCGTTGGGCTTCCCAATGGTTTTCCCCATGCACTGTGGAGGTGGTGCGGATGCGTCGCGTCCGGTACGAACGCAGCGGCGGCCCCGAGGTCCTGTTCCTGGAGGAGGTCCCTGTCCCCGAGCCGGGGCCGGGCGAGCTGCTCGTGCGCGTCGAGGCCGCCGGCGTCACGCTGCCCGTCGTCCGCAAGGTCCGTGAGCAGCGCGACCCGATCGCGCTCGGCGGCGAGATCGCGGGGGAGGTCGTCGCACTCGGCGAGGGCGTGCGTGGCCATGCGCCGGGCGACCGGGTCACGGGACTCGTCTTCGGGCACGGGTACGCCGACTACGCCCTGCTGCACACCGCCATGGCCTCCCCCGTCCCGGACGGGGCGAGCGCGGTCGACGCCGTCGCGCTGGTCCGCTCCGGGCTCGTCGCGTTCGGCGCGCTGGAGGCCGCGCGCCCCGCGCCGGGCGAGGCCGCGCTCATCACGGCCGCGGCGAGCGGGGTCGGCCATCTCGCCGTGCAGCTGGCGAAGTCGAGGGGGGCCGGGCGCGTCGTGGGCGCCGTGTCGGACCCCGGCAAGGCCGACTTCGTGCGCGGTCTCGGTGCCGATGACGTCATCACGTACGACCGTGAGGGGCTCCTGGACCAAGCCTCCGGCGAGGGATTCGACTACGTCCTGGACGCGGTCGGCGGCGACCTGCTTCCCTCCGCCGTCAAGGCCCTCGCCCCGCACGGCCGGCTCGTGGCCTACAGCTCGGGCGGCGGCACGGTGGCCGCGTACGACCTGCTCGTCGGCGCGAAGTCGGTCATCGGCTTCCAGATGGCGCTGATCGCGCGCGGCAGGCCGGAGCTGTACGAGGCGTGGCGGCGGGAGCTGTGGCGCCTGTACGGGGCGGGTGAGCTGCGGCCCGCCGTGCACGGGCGGTTCGCGCTGGAGGACGCGGCTCTCGCCCACGCGGCGATCGAGGAGCGGGGCAACCTCGGGAAGGTGGTCCTCGTGCCGTGACCGACGCGCGGTTGCGTCGGCGCATGGTTCTTGTGAGGCGGGGTGGGCCTCAGTACCGTCTATGGCTCGAACATAGGACGTGGGATGTCAGGATGTCCCGTCGCTGTCGCCGTCGCCGTCGCCGTCGCCACGAAAGGCGGGCCGCACCATGTCGTCGCTGTCGTCGAACCCAACGAGTCCCTTGAATCCATCGGATCCATCGGATCCATCCGTTCCATCGGATCCATCGGGATCCAGCCTCCGCGTACGTCTCAGATCGCTGCGCACCGCCACCGCCACCGCCGCGCTGACCGCGGTGGCCCTCGCCGCGCTGCCGCTCGCTCCCGGCGCGCAGGCGGCGCCCGAGCCGACGGCGGCGTTCGAGGAGCAGGTGCTGTTCAAGGCCTCGCAGGACCCAGGGTATGCCTGCTTCCGCATCCCGGCCGTGGTGAGGACGGTCAAGGGAACGCTGCTCGCCTTCGCCGAGGGCCGGGTCGACAACTGCGGCGACGCGGGCGACATAGACCTGGTGCTCAAGCGCTCGCACGACGGGGGCCGCACCTGGGGGCCGCTCCAGGTCATCAACGAAGGCGACGGCGACACCCACGGCAATCCGGCGCCCGTCGTGGACCGTACGAGCGGCCGTGTCCTGCTCGCGGAGACGTTCAACACCGGCCGCACGGACGGCAAGAACTGCGACATCCCCTGTGACCGCACCCCCCACCTCCAGTACAGCGACGACGACGGCCGCACCTGGTCGCAGCCACGCGACCTGAGCGAGGAGATCCTGCCGGAGAACTGGAACTCCTGGTACGCGACCGGGCCCGTGCACGGCGTCCAGCTGACCCGCGGCCGGCACGCGGGGCGGCTCGTCTTCGCCGTCAACGCCGAGACGTGGGACGGCAGCCGGATAAGCGCCAACCACGCGGCGCTGGTCGTCAGCGACGACGGCGGCGACCACTGGCGGATCGGCGCCACGGACTCCTATCCGGTCGCCGCCGACGGCACGTTCCGCCAGAAGCCGTCCGAGATGACCGTCACCGAGCGGCCCGACGGGGCACTCCTCGTCAGCGGGCGCGAGCAGGACGGCACCGACCTCGGCCACCGCACCCAGGCGGTGAGCCGCGACGGCGGCAAGTCCTTCACCGCACCCTTCCAGGCGGTCCCCGACCTCTACGCGCCCCAAGTGCAGTGCTCCACCCTCCAGTCCGGCAAGCGGATGCTGCTCGCCTGCCCCGGCGACCCCGACCGCCGCCGCACGATGCAGATCCGCTCCTCCTACGACGGCGGCCGCACCTGGGACAGCGTCGACCGGGGCACGACGGTCACCACGGACTGGTCCGGCTACTCCGACCTGGTGCGGGCCGGCGGCGCGCACGTGGGCCTGCTGTACGAGGCAGGCGCGGTCGACGCGCGCGACGAGATCCGCTTCGCCCGCTTCACCGAGGACTGGCTGAAGCCGCGCCGCGGCCCCGACCCGACGACCCGCGACCACGCCCCGGGCGCCCGCCCCGCGGCCGTGCTCGGCGGGGCGCGCGAGACCGAAGGGCGCTTCGGCGGCGCGCTCTCCCTCGACGGCGCGGACGACGCCGTACGCCTGCCCTTCCGCCGCCAACTGCCGCTCGGCGCCATGGACTTCACCGCCTCGATGTGGTTCCGCTACTCCGCGGCCACCGGGGAGCAGCCGTTGCTCTGGATGGGCGGCATCGGCACCAACCAGCCGCAGGTGTGGCTGCGCGGCGAGCCCGCGAGTGACCGCGTCACCGGGCTGATCACCACGCGTGACGGCGGCGAGCCGCCGAGGTCCGCCGTCGTGCGCACCACCGACGCGTACAACGACGGCGAGTGGCACCACATCGCGCTGCGCCGCGGCGACGGGCGGCTCACGCTCTTCCTCGACGGGGAGCGCGTCACCGCGGCGGACGTGCCGGGCTCGGTCAGCCGCAACTCCGCCTTCGGCGTCCACCTCGGACAGCGGATGGACAGCCGCGCCCACTTCACCGGGTCGGTCGACGACGTGGCGGTGTACGACAAGGCCTTGAGCGACGCGGAAGTGGGAGCCCTGCGCACGGGTGAGGCACCTGTGACACGGGCCACCGTCGCCCGCCTCCCCATGGACCGCGTGCGCGGCAGCAACTAACGTCCCCGGCGTGTCCGACCGAGAACGTCGCGGTGGCGCGGGCGGCAGGATCTGGCTGGTCCTGCTGCTCGCCGTCGCCTGCGCGGCCGTCCTGCTGATCGCTCTGCCGGAAGACGACCGGGAGGGCACGCCCGACGCGGCATGCCGCCCCCGGACCGTGGCGTCCTGGTCCGCCGAGGACAAGGCGACGGGAGAGTTCGCGCGCTACGGCGACGACGGGACGCGGACCGACGACTGGACCGGCGGGGACGGCACCCACTCGGTGCGGCTGCCGGACGGGCGCGTCCTGTGGCTGTTCTCCGACACCTTCCTCGGCCAGGTCCACGCCCCGCCCAACCCGGCGGGCCAGCCGCACACCTGGCGCGACACCAGCGCGCCGATGGTGCGCAACTCGGGTGTGGTGATGTCCCGTTCGGGCTCCCTGGACCGCACCCTCCCCGCTCCCCTCTTCCCCGACCCGGCGCCCCAGCAGTGGCGCTGGCCGGTGGCGGCGCGGGTCGAGCCCCGTTCGCCGGGCTCGGACGAGCAGGTCGTACGCGTCCTGCTGTGGAACCGCGTGGCGAGCCAGGGCCCCTGGATCTACGGCGTTCCCCTCGCCACGGAGGTCGCCACGCTCTCCCTGCCGGACCTGCGTGTCGAGGGCATCGTGAAGGTCTCCGACCAGCAGGGCGTCAAGGACCCCGAGAAGCGGGTGCTGTACGGCGCGGCGACGGTCGACGACGACGGCTGGACGTACGTCTTCGGCGGCACCGACGCCCAGGCCACCTCGCGTCCGTCCTCGCACGCCCATGTCGCGCGCGTCCCGCACGGCAGGCTCGCCGAGTCCGGCGCGTGGGAGTACTGGGACGGCGAGGAGTGGGGACGCGCGGCCACCTCGCGGCCGGTGCTCGGGGACGGCAGGCGCAAGGGGGTGGGCAGCGCGTTCACGGTGGTGCGGGAGAAGGGGACGTATGTGCTGTTCACCATGGCCGCGGGCACCGAGGGGCTGACCACCGTCACGTCGTACTGGTCGTGCTCCCCCACCGGCCCCTGGCGCGGGCCCGCCAAGGCGTTCGAGGCGCCGCTGCCGAAGGACGCCGCGGCGCGCCAGGAGACGGCGGCCTACAACCCGCAGGCCCACCCGGCGCTCGGCGGGGACGGGCGCGTCGTGCTGAGCTACGACGTCAACTGGCTGGACCCGGTGCCGGCGAGCGCGCAGGCGAACGTCAACCGGAACGTGGCGCTGTACCGGCCGCGGTTCGTGACGCTGCGCCTTGCGGAGCCGCGCTGAGCGACTCCTCGCCGCCGAAGTCGCGCGGATCGCGCGAGCGGCGCTTGGCGATGACCGCGCAGACCATCAGCTGCATCTGGTGGAAGAGCATCAGCGGCAGGACGGCGAGGGAGGCGTGCGCCCCGAACAGGACGCTCGCCATGGGCAGCCCGGCGGCCAGGGACTTCTTCGACCCGGCGAACTGGATCGCGACGCGGTCGCCGCGGCCGAAGCCGAGCCGCTTGGCGCCGTACCAGGTCAGCGTCAGCATCACGGTGAGCAGCACCGCCTCGACGCCGAGCAGCGCGAGCAGCCGCCACGGAGTGACCTGGCTCCAGATGCCCTGCACCATGCCCTGGCTGAAGGCGGTGTAGACGACGAGGAGGATCGAGCCGCGGTCCACGTACCCGAGGACCTTCTTGTGCCGCGTGACGAAGCCGCCGACCCAGCGGCGCAGCAGCTGCCCGGCGACGAACGGCACGAGCAGTTGCAGCACGATCTTGACCACGGAGTCCGCCGAGAAGCCGCCGCCCCTGCCGCCGAGCAGGGCCGCCGCGAGCAGCGGTGTGAGCAGGATGCCGGCGAGCGAGGAGAAGGAGCCCGCGCAGATGGCCGCGGGGACGTTGCCGCGGGCCATGGAGGTGAAGGCGATGGACGACTGGATCGTGGAGGGCACCAGCGTCAGGAAGAGGAAGCCGCTGTAGAGGGCGGGCGTCAGGACGTAGGGCACGAGCCCTTTCGCCGCGAGCCCGAGCAGCGGGAAGACGAGGAACGTACAGGCGAGGACCGTGACGTGCAGCCGCCAGTGCTTGAGCCCGTCGAGCGCCTCCCGGGTGGACAGCCGGGCCCCGTAGAGGAAGAAGAGGAACGAGACGGCGGCGCTGGAGGCCCCTGAGGCGACGTCGGCGGCGGTGCCGCGGGCGGGTATGAGCGCCGCGATCCCCACGGTCGCTAGCAACGCCACGATGTAGGGGTCGACCGGCATCCAGGACGGCCACTTCAGGCGTTTCACGGTGCTCCATGCTCTCGGGGGGGGTATCCGACCTCCGGCCGGAACGTGCTGAGACGTACTGGAACGTGCCCTCTCCATGATCCTCCTGTCCGGCGTCATCGGGAACGCCGTACACCGCTCTCACTGTCATCACGGATCACGATGAGCGGCACTACGCTGGTGGGTGTGTACGACCCTTCGCAGCTGCGCACCTTCCTCGCGGTCGCCCAGACGCTGAGCTTCACCCAGGCCGCTCGTCGTCTCGGCCTGCGCCAGTCGACGGTGAGCCAGCACGTGCGCCGCCTGGAGGACGCCACGGGACGGCCGCTGTTCACCCGCGACACGCACAGCGTCGAGCTGACCGAGGACGGTGAGGCGATGCTCGGCTTCGCGCGGCGCATCCTCGCGGTGCACGAGCAGGCGGCGGCGTTCTTCACCCGGACGCGGCTGGGCGGGCGGCTGCGGTTCGGGGCGTCGGAGGACTTCGTCCTGACCCGGCTCACCGACATCCTGGAGTCCTTCCGGCACGACCACCCGGACGTCGACCTGGAGCTGACCGTCGAACTCTCCGGCACGCTCCACGAGCAACTGGACGCGGGCAAGCTCGACCTGGTGCTCGCCAAGCGGCGCCCGGAGGACCCGCGCGGCGAACTGGTCCGCCACGACGAGCTGGTGTGGATCGGCTCCGAGCGGCTGCGCCTGGACCCCGAACGCCCCGTACCGCTGATCGTCTACCCGCCGCCGGGCATCACCCGCGCGCTCGCCTTCGAGGCCCTGGAGCGGCGCGGCCGTGCCTGGCGCGTGGCGTGTACCAGCGGCAGCCTCAACGGCCTGGTGGCGGCGGCCCGCGCGGGCCTCGGCGTGATGGCGCACTCGCGCGGACTGATCCCGCCGGGGCTTGTCCGCGTCCCCGACCGGGCGGGACTGCCGGAGCTGGGGTCGGTCGACTTCGTGCTGCTGCACGGCGAGCGGCGCGCCGCCGACCAGGGCGCGCCGGGCGCCGCGGACGCGCTGGCGGCGGCGATCCTGGCGGGCGGGGACCGGCTGCGGCGCGACGCTGACGCAGCGGTCGCGGGGAGGTGAGTTCCTTGAAGCGGCGCAGGTAGGGCGCCGATTCGATGTGCCGCACCCCGTCGAGCGAGCCGAGGCCGCCGCTCAGGTAGCCGTAGAGCTCCGCGGTCTCGCGGGTCAGGACGCTCGCCATCAGGTTGGCGGAGCCGGTGATCGCGGAGACGCGGGCGGCCTCGGGTGCCCGGCCATCGCCCGCCCCACCTTGTCGAGCGCTCCGGGGGCGACGGTGATCCAGAGCATCGCGGCGGTGGTGAACCCGAAGCGCGCGGTGTCGTAGTCGGTGTCCAGATACAGCGCGCCGGAGCCGAGCAGCGCGGCGACGTGACGCTTCACGGAGGACTCCGAGCGGCCGGTGAGCCGCTGGAGTTGGGGGTAGGTGACCCGGCCGTCGGCCTTGAGGGCGGCGACCAGCAAATCGTCGTCGGGGGCGATGCGGGTGGGGCCCGGCGGCACGACGGGCGGGCCCGGCGGCACGACGGGCGGGCCCGGCGGCACGACGGGCGGGCCCGGCGGCACGGCGGGCGGGCCCGGCGGCACGACGGGCGGGCCCGGCGGCACGACGGGCGGGCCCGGCGGCACGACGGGCGGGCCCGGCGGCACGGCGGGCGGGCCCGGCGGCACGGCGGGCGGGCCCGGCGGCACGGCGGGCGGGCCCGGCGGCACGGCGGGCGGGCCCGGCGGCACGGCGGGCGGGGCGGCCGCGCGCAGCGCCGCGGCCTGCTCGTCGGTCAGCGGGCGGTGCTTGCCGATCCAGCCGGTGCGGCCGCCGTAGAAGCGGTGGATGAGCTGGTGGGCGGTGATCTCGCCGGGGTGGCGCTCGCCGCGGTGCCGCCCGCGAACGCGGGGATGGCGAGCGGCGCGGTCAACACCTTCCGCCGGCTCGGATACACGGTCGGCGTCGCCCTGTTCGGCACGGTGCTGACCTCCCGTATGGCGGACTCGCTCGGCCATGACGCGGCGCACGCGGTCGCGGGCGGCGGGGCCCCGTCGGTGCGCGGCACGCACTCCGAGCAGGCGATACGGCGGCCTTCGCGGACGGTCTTCGCCGACGGTCTTCGCCGACGGTCTTCGCGGACGGCCTGAACGGGGCGTCCCTCGCGGCGGGCGTCGCGGGGCTCGCCGCCGGGGTGCTGGTGCTCGTCATGGTGCGTGCCGGGGCGGCGGCCAGAGGGGTAGGGGGTGGCGGGGGCGGGTGCGTCGGGCGGCACGCTCGGGGACGGCAGCCCGGAACCCGCTGCTCTGCGGCAGCCGTAGGGGGCAGCCGGTGGGCGGGGTGATCACCAGGGCTTCCCGGGCCGCACAAGAGCCGGCCGGTGGGCCCGCTGATCGCCTCGCCCGTCTCCAGAAACAGGTCCGGCTCCAAGGGATGTGAACCTGGTGCGGCGTGACCATAGTGGCGTACGTTAACCGATGATCGATCATCGTCAATCTGTTCCCTCAGGCCCCGCCCCCGCCCCCACCCCCTTCCGACCGGAGTCCCCATGCCAGGTGAGAGAGCAACCGCATCCTCGGCGTCCGCCGCCTCGTTGCGACGCGTCCCCTTGAGCGAACAGGTGCGGCGCACCCTCCTCGACGGGCTGCTGAACGGCCGCTGGCGCCCCGGCGACCGCATCATCGAACGGCACATCGCCCAGGAGCTGGACGTCAGCCACGGCCCCGTACGCGAGGCGCTGCGCGACCTCCAGGCCATGCGGCTCGTGGACATGATCCCCAACAAAGGCGCACGGGTGCGGGAGTTGTCCCCGGACTATCTGCCCGCGGTCTATCCGGTGCGCGCCGCCCTGGAGCGCCTCGCCGGCCAGCTGGCCGTACGCCGGCTCGCGGGCGACGTGTCGGAGCTGGAACCGCATCTGGACCTGCTCCGCCAGGCGGCGCGGGACGGGGACCCCGACCGCCAGATCCATTGCGCCGTCGAGTTCCACCGGGAGATCGTCCGGTCAGCTGGGAACGACGTGCTGCTGCGCAACTGGGAGTCCCTGGCCATCGAGTTGTGGACCCGCCTCTCCCTGAAGTGGCTGCGCACGGAACTGCACGAGAACGCCGAGGACCACGTCGCCATCGTGGACGCCTTCCGGCGCCGGGACCCCTATGTGGGCCGCATGCTCGAACTGCACGTCCTGGACTACGCGCACGCTACGGACTGACTGGGACGAATGATCGATCATCGCTCATTACTCGCCAGTAAGTGTTGACTGCACCTATTGGTGACTCCTAGGTTCTGGATAGCGGAAGAGCCTTTCCGTATAACGAAATCCCAGCAGTCGGCGACGTGGGAGCACCGTCACCCCGTCAGGCACGCCGCGACAGCCGCCTCCTCACCCAGGAACGTGAAAGGGAATCACCGTGTCCCAGCTCGACCAGCTTCCCGACAAAGACCCGTCCGAGGTCGCCGAGTGGCGTGAATCCCTCGACGCCGCGGCCGAATTCGGGGGCCCGCAACGCGCCGCACAGCTTCTGCGGCGCGTCAACGAACACGCGCGGCGTACCGGAATCGACGTCCCGCCGTTCCTGGAGACGCCGTACGTCAACACCATCCCCACCCCCGCCGAACCGGCCTACCCCGGTGACGAGGAGATGGAGCGGAAAATCACCGCGTGGAACCGCTGGAACGCGGCCGCGATGGTCACGCGCGGCAACCAACGCGGCGGCCTCGGCGGGCACATGGCGACCTTCGCCTCGGCGGCCTGGCTGTACGAGGTGGGCTTCCAGCACTTCTTCCGCGGCAAGGAGTCCGGGGACGCCGCCGGCTCCGGTGACCAGCTGTACGTCCAGGGCCACGCCTCCCCCGGCGTCTACGCCCGCGCGTTCCTGGAAGGGCGCCTGAGCGAGGGGCAGTTGGACCGCTTCCGGCAGGAGACGGGCGGTGACGGACTGCCGTCCTACCCGCACCCGCGCCGCCTGCCCTGGCTCTGGGAGTTCCCGACGGTGTCGATGGGCCTCGGCCCCCTCTCCGCCATCTACCAGGCACGCTTCAACCGCTACCTCACCCACCGCGGCATCAAGGACACCTCCGGCTCACACGTGTGGGCGTTCCTCGGCGACGGCGAGATGGACGAGCCCGAGTCGACGGCGGCCCTCGCCCTCGCCGCGCGCGAGAAACTGGACAACCTCACCTTCGTCATCAACTGCAACCTCCAGCGCCTCGACGGCCCCGTGCGCGGCAACTACAAGATCGTGCAGGAGCTGGAACGGCAGTTCCGCGCGGCCGGCTGGAACGTCGTCAAGTCCCTGTGGGGCCGGGCCTGGGACGAGCTGCTCGCCGAGGACACCGACGGCGCCCTGGTGCGTCGGCTCGGAAGCGTTCCCGACGGCCAGTTCCAGACCTTCGCGGCGCGCGACGGCGCGTACATCCGCGAACGGTTCCTCGGCGCGGACCCGGCGCTCGCCCCGCTCGCCGACCGGCTGAGCGACGCGCGGCTCGAAGAGATCGTCGGCACGTCGCGGGCCGGTCACGAACCGCGCAAGGTGTATGCCGCCTACCGCGCCGCCCTGGAGCACAAGGGCGCGCCCACGGTCGTCCTGGTCCAGACGGTCAAGGGCTGGACGCTCGGCCCCGGCTTCGAGTCGCGCAACGCCAACCACCAGATGAAGAAGCTCTCCGGCAAGGAGTTCCGCGCCATGCGGGACCTGCTCGAACTCCCCATACCCGACAAGGCGTTGGACGACTCCCTCGTGCCGTACTGGCACCCGGGAGCCGACTCCGCCGAGGCCCGGTACCTCAAGGAGCGCCGCGCCGCCCTCGGCGGACCGGCCCCCGCGCGCAAGGTCATCCCCAAGCCGCTGCCGCTGCCGTCCGCGAAGCCCTTCGACGCGCTGAAGAAGGGTTCGGGCAGCCAGGAGATCGCCACGACCATGGCGTTCGTCCGGCTGGTGAAGGAACTGATGCGGGACAAGGAGACCGGCAGCCGCTGGGTCCCCGTCGTACCCGACGAGGCCCGTACCTTCGGCATGGAGTCGCTGTTCCCCTCGGCCGGCATCTACTCGCCGATGGGCCAGACCTACGATCCCGTCGACCGCGACCAGCTCCTCTACTACAAGGAGTCCAAGGACGGCCAGATCCTCAACGAGGGCATCACGGAAGCCGGTTCGCTGGCCTCGCTGACGGCCGCGGCGACGTCGTACGCGACGCACGCCGAGCCGATGATCCCCTTCTACATCTTCTACTCGATGTTCGGCTGGCAGCGGACGGCCGATCAGTTCTGGGCTCTGGGCGACCAGTTGGGGCGCGGGTTCGTCATCGGGGCGACGGCGGGCCGCACCACCATGACGGGCGAGGGCCTCCAGCACGCCGACGGGCACTCGCACCTCATCGCGTCCACCAACCCGGCCGCGGTCAGCTACGACCCGGCGTTCGCGTACGAGGTCGCCGTCATCGTCCGTGAAGGGCTGCGCCGCATGTACGGCTCGGAGGCCGAGGACGTCTTCTACTACCTCACGGTCTACAACGAGACGAAGGTCCAGCCGCCCATGCCGTCCGGGGAGGGCGTGGAGGAAGGCATCCTGCGCGGCCTCTACCGCTACCGGGAAGCCGTCGACGCGACTGCCGACGCCCCGCGGCTGCAACTCCTCGCCTCGGGCACCGCCATCCATTGGGCCCTGGAGGCGCAGCGGCTCCTGCGCGAGGACTGGGGAGTCGCGGCCGACGTGTGGTCGGCCCCGTCCTGGACGGAGCTGCGGCGTGAGGCGCTCGACGCGGAGGCGGAGAACCTCCGCGCGGCCACGGCGGGTGAGGGTGCGGGTGCCGGGGGCGGCCGTGTCCCGTATGTCACGCGGGCGTTGGCCGGTGCTCCGGGGCCGGTGGTCGCCGTCAGCGACTGGATGCGTGCGGTGCCGGATCAGATCAGCCCCTGGGTGGAACAGGAGTGGACGTCCATCGGTACCGACGGCTTCGGTCTCTCCGACAGCCGGGAGAACGTCCGCCGCCACTTCGGCGTGGACGCCCCCTCGATCGCGGTCGCCGTCCTCGCCACGCTCGCCCGGCGCGGCGAGGTCAAGCAGGAGACGGTGCGACGGGCCGCCGTGCGGTATGGGGTGGAGGCGTGACCATGTCCAACAAGTCCGAGTCCGAGTCAAAGTCCGAATCCGAGGTCATCACCCTGCCCGCGCTCGGTGAGTCCGTCACCGAGGGCACCGTCACCCGTTGGCTGAAGGAGGTCGGCGAGGAGGTCGCGGCCGACGAGCCCCTCCTTGAGGTCTCGACGGACAAGGTCGACACGGAGATTCCGTCGCCGGTGGCGGGCGTGCTCCTGGAGATCGTCGTCGGCGAGGACGAGACCGCCGAGGTCGGCGCCAAGCTCGCCGTCGTCGGTGCGCCCGGTGCCACCCCGGCCCCGGCCAAGGAGGAGGCCCCGGCCGCCCCCGCGCAGCAGGAGGCCCCCAAGCAGGAGGCCCCCAAGCAGGAGGCCCCGGCTCCGGCTCCGGCGGCCCCCGCCGCTCCGGCTGCCGCTCCCGCCGCCCCGGCGCAGCCCGCCGCTGCCGCCCCGGCCCCGGCCCAGCCCGCGGCCCCGGCTCAGGCTCCCGCCGCCCCGGCGCAGTCCACTCCGGCCGACGACGGCGCCTACGTGACCCCCCTGGTCCGTAAGCTCGCCTCCGAGAACGGCGTGAACCTCTCCGAGGTCAAGGGCACCGGCGTCGGTGGCCGCATCCGCAAGCAGGACGTCATCGCCGCCGCCGAGGCCAAGCAGGCCGCCCCGGCACCGGCCGCCGCCCCCGCCGCCCCGGCCGCGTCCAAGGCCCCGGCCCTGGAGACGTCCCCGCTGCGCGGCCAGACGGTCAAGATGACCCGCATGCGCAAGGTCATCGGCGACAACATGATGAAGGCCCTGCACTCGCAGGCCCAGCTGACCTCGGTCGTCGAGGTCGACATCACCAAGCTGATGAAGCTGCGCGCCAAGGCCAAGGACGCCTTCGCCGCCCGCGAGGGCGTCAAGCTGTCCCCGATGCCGTTCTTCGTCAAGGCCGCCGCCCAGGCACTGAAGGCCCACCCGGTCATCAACGCCCGCATCAACGACGACGAAGGCACCATCACCTACTTCGACGCGGAGAACATCGGCATCGCCGTCGACGCCGAGAAGGGCCTGATGACCCCGGTCATCAAGGGCGCGGGCGACCTCAACATCGCCGGCATCTCCAAGAAGACCGCCGAGCTCGCCGGCAAGGCCCGCGGCGGCGGCCTCACCCCGGACGACATGTCGGGGGCCACCTTCACCATCTCCAACACCGGCTCGCGCGGCGCCCTGTTCGACACGGTCATCGTGCCGCCGAACCAGGCCGCCATCCTCGGCATCGGCGCCACCGTCAAGCGCCCGGTCGTCATCAACCACCCCGACCTCGGCGAGACCATCGCCGTGCGGGACATGACGTACCTCTCGCTCTCCTACGACCACCGCCTGGTCGACGGAGCCGACGCCGCCCGCTACCTGACCGCCGTCAAGGCGATCCTGGAAGCCGGCGAGTTCGAGGTCGAGCTCGGCCTGTAGGCGAAGGACGGAACACGGGGGTGGAACACCGGGGCGGATACCCGAGGCGGAAGCAGCCGCCGCATCTCTGCACGCCGCGTACAGATTCGGTGGAGATTACGCCACCGAAACTTACTCCAGCGTAAGTAGTTCTGTCCGGCCCTTCCCTTTGTGGCCGTATTTCCGCCGCCTGACCAGCGCCGATGGTCCGTACCACCGCGTTTCGACCCCCTCCCGGGGGGCCGCGCCGTGGGGTACGGTCCAGGCGCTGTGCGGAGCGCCACAAGGAGCATCATTGCGCGAGTTCACGAACCCTCCGATGGCGTCGGTGCCGCTGGTGGGCGGCCTTGCCGACGCTGTTTTCGACCATGCTCTCGACGACCCGGCGCGCATCGCCCTCGGCCGCAAGATCGACGGACGATGGCACGACGTCACCTCGGCGGCGTTCCGCGACGAGGTGCTGGCGCTGGCGAAGGGCCTGATCGCGCAGGGCGTACGGTTCGGCGACCGCGTGGCCATCATGTCCCGCACCCGTTACGAGTGGACGCTCTTCGACTTCGCCCTGTGGACCATAGGCGCCCAGGTCGTGCCGATCTACCCGACCTCCTCGGCCGAGCAGGTCTTCTGGATGCTGCACGACGCCCAGGTGTCCGCCGCGATGGTCGAGCACGAGGACCACGCGATGACGGTCGGCTCGGTCATCGACCGGCTGCCGCAGCTGCGCCGGCTGTGGCAGCTGGACGCCGACGCGGTCGGTGAGCTGAGCGGCGCGGGCCGCGACATCGACGACGAGGTGGTGCACCGACACCGCCGTGCGGTCACCCCCGACTCCATCGCCACGATCATCTACACGTCGGGCACCACGGGCCGCCCCAAGGGCTGTCTGATCTCCCACGCGAACTTCATGTTCGAGGCGGATGTGATGGTCGGACGCTGGGAGCCGGTCTTCCACTCCAAGCGCGGCGACGAGGCCACCACGCTGCTCTTCCTGCCGCTGGCGCACGTCTTCGGCCGCATGGTGCAGGTCGCGGCGGTGCGCGGCCGCGTCAAGATGGGCCATCAGCCGAATCTCAACGCGGCGGCGCTGCTGCCCGACCTGGCCGCGTTCCGGCCCTCGTTCATCCTGGCCGTGCCGCACATCTTCGAGAAGGTCTTCAACGCGGCGCGGCGCAAGGCGGAGAAGGAGGGCAGGGCGGGCGCGTTCGACAAGGCCGTCGAGTGCGCGGTGCGGTACGCGGACGCGATGGAGGCCAAGGCCTTCGGGTCGGGGCCCGGCCCTTCGGCGGGGCTGCGCATGCAGCACCAGCTCTTCGAGAAGCTCGTCTACTCCAAGGTGCGCGACGCGATGGGCGGCCGGGTGCGGCACGCGATGTCGGGCGGTTCGGGCATGGACCGGCGGCTCGGCCTGTTCTTCGCGGGCGCCGGCGTGACGGTCTACGAGGGGTACGGGCTGACGGAGTCGACGGCCGCCGCGACCGCCAACCCGCCCGAGCGCACCCGTTACGGCACGGTCGGCCGGCCCATCCCCGGCACCTCCGTGCACATCGCGGAGGACGGCGAGGTCTGGCTGAGCGGCGGCAACGTCTTCCAGGGCTATCTCAACGACCCGGCGGCCACCGAGGCGTCCCTGCGCGACGGCTGGCTGGCCACCGGTGACCTGGGCTCGCTCGACGAGGACGGCTATCTGACGATCACGGGCCGCAAGAAGGAGATCCTGGTGACCTCCGGCGGCAAGAGCGTCTCACCGGCGCAACTGGAGGAGCGGGTGCGCGATCATCCGCTGGTCGCGCAGTGCATCGTCGTCGGCAACGACCGGCCCTACATCGCCGCGCTCGTGACGCTGGACGCGGAGGCCGTGGAGCACTGGCTGACGATGCGCCGCAAACCCCTGCTGCCCCCCGGTGAGCTGGTGCGCGACCCGGATCTGGAGACGGAGGTGCGCAGGGCCGTGGTCGCCGCGAACACCCTGGTCTCGCAGGCCGAGTCGATCCGTACGTTCCGGATACTGGCGCATCAGTTCAGCGAGGAGCACGGGTTGCTCACGCCGTCGCTGAAGCTGAAACGGAAGGCGATCGAGACGGTGTACTCGGCGGAGGTCGAGGCGCTGTACCACAGCTAGCGGACGCCACGGTGTGACCTCGCTGTTTCTGACGGCCCATCAATTATCAGCGCACCAGTTATTGATGCCTCGTCAGGTCGCGCACAGAATCAGCCCCACTCCGACGTCAGGGGGCTCGACGTGCCGCGATCGATCCGCACCATCTGCACCACCGTGGCGGCCCTGCTGCTCGTCACCGCCTGCACCTCCGCATCCACTGGCGGCGGTTCGGAGGTCGACAAGGCCGGCGGCCGTGCTGGGCCGCTTCCTGTCGGTCCCGCTGGCGTTCGCGGGCGGCCTCGGGCTCGGCATACTCCAGAACCTCGTCGCCGGGTACGCCGGCTTCGCCGAGCGGATCACCGGCTTCCGTACGACCGTGCCCTTCCTCATCCTCTTCGCCGGGCTGCTCCTGCTCACCCGGCGGCGGCGCACCGCGGGCACGGCGGCGGTGGACGCGCCGCCGGTCGATTACCTCGCCGGGCGGCCCTGGGCCCACCGGTGGGGGCCCTGGGCGGTGGCGGCGGCCCTGCCGGCCCTCGCCTTCTACACCGTGACCACGCCTTTCTGGAGCGGCATCCTCGCGCAGGGCCTGGCCCTCTCCCTGGTCTTCGTCTCCTTCACCGTGGTGACGGGGCTCGGCGCGATGGTCTCGCTGGCGCAGGCCACCTTCGTGACGGGCGCCGCGCTGGTGGCGGGGCCGCTGATGAGCCACGGGTGGCCGTTCGCCGGGGCGGCGCTCGTCGGGACGTGCGCGGCGGCGCTCCTCGGGACGTGCGCGGCGGCGCTCCTCGGGGCGCTCGTGGCGGCGCTCCTCGGGGCGCTCGTGGCGGCGCTCCTCGGGGCGCTCGTGGCGCTGCCCGCGCTGCGGCTCGGCGGCCGCTCCCTGGCCCTCGCGACCCTGGCCCTCGCCTTCCTGGCCGACCAGGTCCTCTTCCAGATGGGGTGGCTGCGCAACGCACCCCGCACGCCCGACGACCCGAACCCGACGCTCCGGACACCGCACACCCCGGAAGGCACGCCCCCGACACCACACACCCCATGAGGCACGGCCGGGAGCCGCGCGGCTCAGGGGGAAGCGACCGCCGCCCTTGCACTCCGTCAAGTCCACGCCGGGCGCGACGGCACCCCCGTCCTCCACGGAGTGGACCTCACCGTCCGGCCCGGCGAGATCGTGGCCCTCCTCGGTCCCAACGGCGCGGGCGAGTCGACCGTCTGCCTCGCGGCGGCAGGGCTGCTCACCCCCACCAGGGGGCAGGTGTACGTCGCCGGGCGTAACGCCACGCGCGACGGTGCCGTCCGTCGCTCCCGGGCCGGAGTCGCCGACAACCTCGTCGTCGCACAGGAGTGGCGGGGCGGAGACGGCGGTTTCGTGGCCGACCTGCTGGCCGCGCCGACCAGGCGTACGTACGAGGCCGAGCGGCGCCAGCGGGCGCAGGCCGTGCTGCGCGCGTGCGGCCTCCAAGCGCTGGCCGGGCAGTACGCGGGCGCCCTGCCGGTCGGACAGGCCCGCATGGTGGAGCTGGCACGGGCCGTCGCGGACCCGCCGGGGGTGCTGCTCCTGGACGAGCCCGCATCCGGGATGACAGCCGACGAAAGGCGGTACCTGTCATCGGTGATCCGCCACCTCGCGGACGAAGAAGGCTGCGCCGTACTGCTCGTCGAGCACAACGTCGCGTTCGTGATGGAGCTGTGCGCCCGCGTCATCGTGCTCGGCCTCGGCCGCGTGCTGGCCGAAGGCACGGCCGCCGACGTGCGCGCCGACCCGCGGGTACGGGACGCCTACCTCGGATGAGAGCCTGTCCCGTCACGCTGTCCCGTCTCGCTGTCCCGTCACGCTGTTCCGTCACGATGACGGCCCATTTGGAGGACCGATGCCCGCCCGCCCGCGGATCACCGCACGCAACGCCCGTTTCCAGCAGTGGGAGGCGTTGCTGAGCAACCGGAACAAGCGCACCCGGGCGCGCGAGTTCCTGGTCCAGGGCGTTCGTCCCATCTCGCTGGCGGTACGGTACGGCTGGCCCGTCAAGGCGCTGCTGTACGACGACAGCCGGGAACTGTCGCAGTGGGCCAAGGAGCTGCTGCGCACGGTCGCCGCCGAGCAAGTGGCGATGGCGCCCGACCTCCTGTCCGACCTGGGAGAGAAGAACGGCAGCGCGCCGGAGATCGTCGCTGTCGTGGAGATGCCCGCCGACGACCTGGAGCGGTTGCGGGGCGGCAGCGATTTTCTGGGCGTCTGCTTCGACCGGCCGACGAGCCCGGGGAACATCGGCAGCGTCATCCGGTCCGCGGACGCCTTCGGGGCGGACGCGTTCATCGTGTCGGGACATGCCGCGGACATCTACGACCCCAAGTCGGTACGGGCCAGCACCGGGTCCCTGTTCGCCGTGCCGGCGGTGCGCGCCCCTTCCCCCGCCACCGTGATGGCCTGGGTCGCCGCGCGGCGGGCCGAGGGAGCGCCCATCGTGCTGGTCGGCACCGACGAGAAGGGCGAGTGCGAGGTCTTCGACTTCGACTTCACCCAGCCGGTGCTGCTGCTGGTCGGCAACGAGACGTCCGGGCTGAGCAACGCCTGGCGAGACCTGTGCGACCACACCGTCAGCATCCCGATGACCGGCTCCGCGAGCTCCCTCAACGCCGCCAACGCCGCGACCGCCGTACTGTACGAGGCACATCGGCAGCGCCTGGCCGCGGCGCGGCGGCTCTGACGTCCCGGCACGGCACAGCTAGGGCGCGTATCGAGTCGTGATCAATGTGCGGGATTCGCCCTCGTAGCGAGACCTGGACGGGCCGATCGCTGGACCGGCCCTTCCCGCGGACGTAGTCGCAGGCTGACGCACCTCTTCGTCACGGTCTTGGGTGTCTTGGCTGGAGAGCTCCGCGGTCGTGAGGATCGGTCCTGCATGGACTCGCCTGCGAGGTAGCGATCGACCCAGCGCTTCACGGTCGGCCAGGACACCTGGAAGCGGGCCGCGACTTCGCTGATTGGCCAGCCGTCGTCAGCGACGAGAGCGGCTTTCAGCCGGTGGCACGGGGTGAGGGCCGCGTTCGAATGCGACATTTCTGAGCTCCTAGACAGGCTGAAAGGCCAGCCATGGTGCGTGGCCGGCCCTTCAGCTTGTAGATATGCGAGGAGGGATAGTGCAGGTCAGTCGACCGGGGAGACTCGGATGAGGTTGCCGTCAGGGTCCGTAATCACGAACGTGCGGCCGAAGACAGCATCATGCGGCTCCTGCACAACGTGGACCCCCTTCGAGGCCCACCTCGTGAAGATCTCGTCAATCGCCTGCGACGGCCCCGGCACCATGAGTCCGATCTCTGTTGTACGAGGGAGGCTCGGGACCGCGTGCTCGCTGTAGCCCGTCCACAGTGCGAACAGGACCCCGGGGGCAGCTTCGAAGGCTACGTAGTGGGGACTGGTGAAGGTCGGTTCGATCTCGAACAGGTCGCTGTAGAAGGCGGTGGCGGCCTCGGCGTCGCGGACGCCGATCAGGAACAGGTTCGGTGCGGGCATGGAGTGCTCCTCAACTCGTTGATTTCTCGGTCCAGCACCCAGCGGATCACCCAATCGCGACGGAACCTGTCACCTTTTCTGAGAACGTAGGTAAGCATGAAGGCTTCAAGACTCCTGCATCTCCTGCTGCTCCTGCAGACCCGTCAGCGGCTCACTACCACGGAGCTCGCCGCGCGTCTTGAGGTGTCCCGGCGGACTGTGCTGCGGGACGTCGAGGCGCTATCGACAGCGGGCGTGCCCGTCTATGCCGAACGTGGGCGAAACGGCGGGATCGTCCTGCTCCCCAGTGCACGGCTCAGCACATCCCATCTGGAACCACCAGAACTGGAGGCCCTATCCGTGGCCGGCTTGGACAGCGCACTACGTGAGCGAATGGGCCTAACTGCGGTGTGGGAGTCGGCCGAGCGCAAGATCGCCGCCCGCCAGGCTGCAGCACCTGAGTCGCCGAGCCGGCTGGGGCTGGCTGACCTTGTGCTTGTCGACAGCACCGCGTGGTTTGCTGCCCCCGAGGCAGCGGTCGAAGTATCGGATCTGGCCTCGACCTTGCGACACCGGCGACGCCTTCGAATCCTGTACCGGCGCAGCGCCGAGAGCCAGGCCTCGACACGGGTGGTCGACCCGTACGGGATCGTGGCGAAATCAGCTCGCTGGTATCTCGTCGCCGATGACCAGGGCGACAGCCGGTTGCTCGCTCTGGAACGACTGTCGGCCTTCGAACAGCTAGACGCACCAGCCGTGCTCCAACCAGGCGAAACCCTCGGCACCAGATGGGCCGTGTTGAAGAAACGCACTGAGGAGCAAGATCGCGTGAGCGTGATTATCCGCCTGCCGGAAAAGGGTCTCGACCTGGCGCGGCGCATCCTCGGCACCCGCATCCACCATGTCTCCGACGCGGAAAAAGGCTCGTGTGTCGTCGTCGTGCGCTACCCCGACATCGAGTCGGTGCGTCAGCTTCTTCAGTTCGGCGACCACATCGAGGTGCTCGCTCCTGAGACGGCCCGCGCACGCATCAGTCAGCTCGCCAGGGACATGGCTGACAGGCACTCAACCCCCGCACCGTGATTGCCGAACAGGTCCCCTGTTCTCAATCAACGTGCCCGGTCAGTACAACTAGGGCACGTATCGAGCCGTGATCAATGTGCGGGATTCGCCCTCGTAGCGGGACCTGGACTGATAGGCCTTCTTGGGTGACGCGTGCAACTGACGAATGTGGAGCGGGAGTTCATCGGGCCGTATCTGCCGATCGGTGAGTACGGCCCGTACCCCGAGCGGCTGCGGCAGCAGTTCGAGGGCGTGATCTGGCGGTTCAGGACCGGCGGGCAGTGGCGGGAGATGCCGCAGGAGTTCGGCGCCTGGCCGACCGTCCACAACCGCTTCCGGCAATGGCGTGACGCAGGCGTCTTCGAGGCCCTGCTGGAGAGCCTGATCGCGGAAGCCGCGAAGCGGGGGGAGGTGGATCTGTCCCTGGTCAGCATCGACTCCACCACTGCGCGCACTCACCACGACGCAGCCGGGATGCACCTGGGCGAGGACGTCCTCGGCGCGGTGGAGAAGGCGGCCGCCGAGGCGGAGAAGGCCAGGTCAAAAGGGGCAGCTTCGAAGAACAAGAGGGACAGGACGCCGAGATCGGCCCCGGGCGGGAGGAGCGGCGACGCATCCGGCGTCGGCGGAAACTCCGGCTGAAGGCCGCCCTCCTGGGACGCTCCAGAGGCGGACAGACCAGCAAGGTGCATCTCGCCGCCGACCGCAAGTGCCGCCCGCTGGCATTCGTGCTGACTGCGGGCCAGGCCGCGGACAGCCCGCAGTTCATCCCCGTCCTCACGAAAGTACGGGTCCGCGGCCCCGTCGGGCGCCCCCACACCCGTCCGGACGCGGTAGCCGGGGACAAGGCCTACTCGTCCCGCGGCAACCGGGCCCACCTGCGCAGACGCGGCATCAAAGCAGTGATCCCGGAGAAGAGGGATCAGGCCGCCAACCGGAGGAAGAAGGGCTCCGGCGGCGGCCGGCCCGTCAGCCACGACTCCGACCTCTACAAAGAGAGGAACACCGTCGAGCGCCTGATCAACAAGCTCAAGGCCTGGCGAGGCGTCGCCACCAGATACGACAAGACCCCGGACAGCTACCTCGCCGGCCTCCACCTGCGCGCCTCCATGATCTGGATCAAAGACCTCACTCGAACCACTCAGTGATCACGACTCGATACAGGCCCTAGCCGATCGGGACGCGGAAAATCCTGTCTGAGCCGTCGGGCTGCCCGCCGTTGGCGTCGGCGTTCGTGGTCGACAGCCACAGCTCCTTGGCACCGGGCACGGTGGTGACGGAGCGCAGCCGCCCGTACTCACCGATGTAGTACGCCTTCGCGGCGCCCACGTTCTCGCTGTCCGCGCTGATCGGGATGCGCCACAGGCGCTTGCCCCGCAACGCCGCCATGTAGACCGCGCCGTCGACGACGGCGACCCCGCTCGGCGAGGCCTCCGACACGGGCCAGGTCTTCTTCGGGTTGGTCATGCCCGCGATGTCGCAGGCGCCTTCGCAGGTCGGCCAGCCGTAGTTCCCGCCGGGCTTGATGAGGTTCAGCTCGTCCTGCTTGCTGTCCCCGAACTCCGCTCCCCAGAGCCGCCCTTGGGCATCAAAGGCGAGACCCTGCGGGTTGCGGTGGCCCAGGCTGTAGACGTAGTTACCGAAGGGGTTGCCGGGCGCGGGCCTGCCGTCCTTCGTCAGGCGCAGGACCTTGCCGCTGAGGGAGTTCTTGTCCTGCGCGAGGGGCTTGTCCTGGGCATCGCCGGTGGTGGCGTAGAGGTGACCGTCGGGGCCGAAGGCGAGGCGCCCGCCGTTGTGGTACCTGTTCTTCTTGATCCCCTTGAGCAGCGGTTTGTAGCCGGTCAGGGAGGTGCCGTCGTACGTCATGCGGGCGATGCGGTTGCCCTCGGCCGCGGTGTGCATCACGTACACGTGGTGGTTGGTGTTCCAGGCGGGGTCGACGGCTATTCCCATCAGGCCGCCCTCCCCGCCGGTGGTCTGCGACTCGGGGACGGTGCCGAGCAGCCGCTTGTCCCTGCCGTCCTTCGACACACGCCACACCCGGAAGTCGTCGCGCTCGGTGACCAGGGCGGCGGAGCCGTCGGGCAGCCACGAGGTGCCCCAGGGGACGGTCCAGCCGGTGGAGACGGTGGTGGGGCGACCGGGTTCCCCCGCCGCGGCGGGCGGGGCGGGGTAGTCACGGTCGCGGTCGGCCGGGGCGGAATGGGCGGACGGCCCGGTGGTGAGGATGAGCGAGGCCGCGGCGACGGCGCCTGCGGCGGCCAGGGGGGTGAGGGTTCTTGCCTTCTCCATGATGCCGGTTCTCCATCTCTGCGTGGGTGCTCGGCTGCGTGGGTGCTTGTCTGCGGGCCTGCGTCTCTGCGGGCCTGCGGGCCTGCGGGGCTGCTTGTCTGCGTAGCTGCGGGCCTGCGCACTCCCTTAACTGCGTGCGTGCTTGCTTGTCTGCTTGCCTGCTTGTCTGCGTAGCTGCGTGCCTGCGGGTCGGCGCAGCTGCTTGTCCGCGCGCCGCGCGCCTACTTGTCCACGCACCTGCTTGTCCGCGTACCTTGCGCCTTCGTGCCTGCTTGTCTGCTTGCCTGGGCGGCTACTTGCCTGGCGGCTACTTGCCTGGGCGGCTGCTTGCCTGCGTACCTGGCCATCGATTTCTCTGCTTGTCTGAGTACCTGCGTGCCCGCCGCGCTTCCGCGCCCGCCGCCGGTTACGGCGCGTTGGTGCGATAGGCGTAGGCCGGCGGACTGCCGTCACGGGCGAAGGCGCGGGAGGCCGCCTCGTCCACCAAGGCCTGGACCACGCCGTGGTCGGGCGAGCGGTGACAGGCGGGGTCCGTGCGTGTGGCGTCGCCGGTCAGGGCGTACGCCTGGCAGCGGCACCCGCCGAAGTCGACGGTGCGCAGCTCGCAGCCGCGGCAGGGATCGCTCATCCACGCCTGGCCCCGGTAGCGGGCGAAGGCGTCCGACTCCCGCCAGATCCAGTCCAGTTCGTGGTCACGGATGTTCGGTGCGTCCGGGCCGAGGAGGTCGGCGGCGGCCGGGCAGGGCAGGACGGTGCCGTCGGGGGCGACGGTCAGGGAGAGCGCGCCCCAGCCGCCCATGCAGGGTTTCGCGACGCCGTCGACGTAGTCGGGTGCCACCCACACCAGTTCCATGCGGCCCGCGAGCCGCTCGCGCCACAGCTCGACGCGTTCGCGGGCGCGTGCGACCTGAGCGCGGGAGGGCAGCAGGGTCTCACGGTTGCGCAGGGCCCAGCCGTAGAATTGGGTGTTGGCGAGTTCGACGCGGTCGGCGTCCCAGGCCAGGGCGAGTTCGACGAGGGCGTCCAGCGCGTCGAGGTTGGCGCGGTGCAGCACGGTGTTGAGGCCGAGCGGCAGCCCGGCGGCCCGTACGAGACGGGCCGCGCGTTCCTTCGCGGTGGACGCCCGGGCGCCCGCGATGTGCGCCGCGGCCCGCGGGTCGGCGTGCTGCACGGAGAGTTGGACGCTGCGCAGCCCGACGTCACGGAGGTGGCCGAGACGCTCGCGGTGCAGGCCGACGCCGCTGGTGACGAGCTGCGTGTGGATGCCCGCGGAGTCGGCGGCGGCGACGATCTCCGCCAGGTCGCGGCGCAGCAGCGGTTCCCCGCCGGAAAGATGAGTCTGTACGACGCCGAGGTCGGCCGCCTGGCGGAACACGTCCGCCCACTCCACCGCTGTCAACTCGGCCGCCCTCGCGATGAGTTCGGTGGGGTTGGAGCAGTAGGCGCAGCGCAGGGGGCAGCCGTGGGTGAGTTCGGCGAGGAGGGCCCACGGCGGATCGAGGTCGGGGGCGGGGACGGGGGCGGGGGCGCTCATCGCAGCCACCCTTCGGTCCGCAACTGCGCCAGGAACGGCGGGACTTCCTCCGCCACGGGTGCGCCGGGGTGGCGGCGCGCCAGTTCCGCCACGATGCCGGCGACGTCGCGCTCACCGTCGCACAGGGCCACGATGCCGCCCGCCGCGCCCCGCAGCACGACGACGCGTTCGGGCAGCACCAGGAGGTCGACGCCGCGCACCCGGTCGTGCCGGAGCAGGACGGAGCGGACGAGCGCGGGGCGCCATGCCCGGCGTACACCTTCGCGAACGGCATCGGGGGCGGTCATGTGACGTCTCCCGCTCCCGGGCCGTGGTCGACGGCGTCGAGCAGTGACCAGAGCACGTCGCACTTGAACGCGAGGGCGGCGACGGCCCGTACCTGTTCCTCGCGGGTGCGCGCCCACGCCAGGACGAGGCCGAGCGCCTCCTGTCCGTCGCGGCCGCCCTGCCCGACGCGCGTGCGGAAGTAGGCGAGACCGGCCGCGTCGATCCACGGGTAGTGCCGCTCGAAGGCGGCGATCCTGGTCCGCATCAGATCGGGCGCGGAGAGTTCGGTGAGGGAGGCGGCGACGGCGTCGAGGGCGGGGCGCAGGCGGCAGAAGTTGACGTAGCCGTCGACGGCGAGCCGCACGCCGGGCAACACCCGGGAGGGGGCGAGGAGTTGCCGCCTGTCGATGCCGGCCGCCTCGCCGAGCCGCAGCCAGCGTTCGATGCCGCCGGTGCCGTCCCGCTCCCCGTCGTGGTCCTGGATCCTGCGCAGCCAGCCGCGGCGGAGCGCCGGGTCGTCGAACTTGGCGAGGATGAGGGCGTCCTTGACGGGGATGTGCCGCTGGTAGTGGAACCGGTTGGTGATCCAGCGGCGCAGTTCCGCACGGGTGAGGGTGCCTTCGTGCATGCGTACGTTGAAGGGGTGCCGGTCGTGGTAGCGCTCGGCGGAGACGGCGCGCAGCCGCTCGGTGAGTTCGTGCGGGGTCCAGGGGGCCGCGTCGGCGTCGGCGTTCGCGTCGGCGTCCGCGTCTGTCAGGGGGGCCGTGGTCGTCACAGCTCGATCACCATCCCGTCGGCGGCGACTTCCAGCCCCCAGCGCGTGAGGAGTCCGTGCTGCTCGGCGTGCGGGTCGCCGAGGGGATTGGTGTTGTTGAGGTGGGTGTAGAGGCAGCGGCCGGGCAGTCGGGCCAGGCGGTGCGCGGTGCCATCGGGGCCGGTGATGGGGAGGTGGCCCATCGCGGTGGCGGTGCGGTCGGTGAATCCGGCGCGCACCGGTTCGTCGTCGTCCCAGAAGGTGCCGTCGACGATGACGCAGTCGGCGTCCCGTGCGGCCTTCTCGAAGGCCTCGCTCCAGACGGCGAGGGCCGGGGCGTACAGGGCGGTGCGGCCGGTGGCCGTCTCGGTCAGGCGCAGCGCGACCGACCAGGTGTCGGCGTCCGGGCCGGTTCCGGCGGCGTACCGCGGCCGTTTGGCCGAAACGGGTACGGCGGCGACGTGGATCGCTCCACTGTCGTCCAGCCGCAGCCCAGGGTCGGCGGTCAGCTCCCGCCACCGTACGGGTGTGTAGGGCTCCAGGAGCGCGTCGAGCCGCAGCCCGTCGCGCACCGCCTCGCGCACGGGTGCGGTCGCGATGACGTCGACTCCGTCGCGGGCCTCGCGGAGCCGGGCCAGACCCAGGGTGTGATCGAGTTCGGCGTCGGTCAGGACGACTCCGGCGACGGGGGTGTGCCGCGTGTCGGAGCCGTGACCAGCGGGGCCCGAGCGGGAGCCGGCGCCGGGGTGAAGGTTCGGGGTGGCGTCGATCTGGTCGGCGAGGTCGGGGGTGGCGTTGACGAGGTACCAGCGGTCCTCGCCGGACCAGCGGTCCCCATCGGGCCAGCGGTCCTCACCGGCCCAGCGGCCTTCGCCGGACCAGTGGTCCCCGCCCGCGCGGACGGCGAGCGCGGCGTGCCTGCGGCGGCGTTCCGGGTGGGCGCGCGCCCCGGCGCAACCGGGGCACGCGCAGTTCCACTGGGGCAGCCCGCCGCCCGCCGCGGTGCCGAGCACCTGGAGCAGCATGGCGGCGGGTCTACCGGTCGGCGAGACGGTAGGCGGTGACTTCGAGCGCGGTGTCGACGACGGTGTACGCGGGGCTCTGCCAGTCACCGTGCACGTTGCTGGGCGTGGGCATGGTTCGCGCGGGCACGGGCATGGACGTCGTGGGGGTAGGCACAGGCTGCGCGGGCACGGGCACGGGCACGGGCATGGACGTCGTGGGCGTAGGCACGGGCTGCGTGGGCGAGGGCACGGACGTAGTGGGCGTAAGCATGGAGATAGACATCGGCATGACGCCGCCTTTCCTGAAGAGGTGGGGGTTTCAGGACGAGCCACGGGCCGCGGGGCGGGGACATGTTTGCAGCGTTTTCGCAGCGTTCACGTGAGTGTCCCGCGTTCAGCGTCCTGTCATAGGGTCTCGATATGACGGGACACCGTCAATGGTCCGGACCGTCTTGACCCCCGTGTCGCTTCGACATCCGGCCAATCGGCGGTCAGGATCACGCGGCCCGGTTCAGGAATGCGGCGCCGATCGTGATCGTTGACCATGGGAGTACCACCCGACGACTTAAGGATCGAGAGCTCGTGAGCAAGGTCCCCCCGATCATCCTGAACAACGACGTCGAGATGCCCCAGCTCGGTTTCGGTGTCTGGCAGGTGCCGGACGACGAGGCGGAGACGGCGGTCGCGACGGCCCTGGAGGCCGGGTACCGCAGTATCGACACCGCGGCGATCTACGGCAATGAAGAGGGCACGGGCAAGGCCATCGCCGCCTCCGGCGTGGCCCGCGAGGAGCTGTTCGTCACCACGAAGCTCTGGAACAGCGACCAGGGTCACGACTCGACGCTCCGCGCCTTCGACACCTCGCTGGAGAAGCTGGGCCTCGACTATGTCGACCTGTACCTGATCCACTGGCCGCTGCCCTCCAAGGACAGCTACGTCGACACGTACAAGGCGTTCGAGAAGATCCACGCCGATGGCCGCGCCAAGTCCATCGGTGTCTCGAACTTCCTGCCCGAGCACCTGGAGCGGCTGATCGCCGAGACGTCGATCATCCCCGCCGTCAACCAGATCGAGCTGCACCCGCACCTCCAGCAGCGCGCCCTGCGCGAGTACCACGCGGAGCAGGGCATCGCCACCGAGGCGTGGTCGCCGCTCGGCCAGGGCAAGGGGCTCCTGGAGGTCCCGGCGATCGTCGCGATCGCCCGCAAGCACGGGCGTACGCCCGCGCAGATCGTGCTGCGCTGGCACATCCAGCTGGGCAACGTCGTGATCCCCAAGTCCGTGACCCCGTCCCGGATCAAGGAGAACATCGACGTCTTCGGCTTCGAGCTCGACCCCGAGGACATGGCTGCCATCTCCGCTCTGAACGAGGACCGTCGCCTCGGCCCGGACCCGGCGACGTTCGACGTGGTGTAGTCGCGTACGCAAGGCGTCAGCGCATCGGCCCGTCCGCGCGGGCCCTTCGGGGTCAGCGGGGGCGGGCCAACCGCCGTTCCAGGGCGCGCACTTCGCGGTGCCGGGGGCCGAGGGCGGACTTCAGGTGCGCCAGGGCCCGCTCCAGCAGGACGATCGTCTCCGGCCCCTCACCCATGACGGCGCACGCCTGCTCGTAGGCGTCCTCGTACACGGCGGCCGCCCGCGCGGTGTCGCCGTCGTGCAGGTGGATCTGCGCCAGCGCCGCGAGCACCCGCAGGGTGGCGGAGTCGGTGGGGCTCCCTGTGGCGCGCCGCAGGTCCAGCAAGCGCCGCAGCAACGCGACTGCCTCGTTTCGGTCGCCCGCCTCCAGCCGCGCCGACGCCAAGCGGCCCAGCGCGGCCAGCGTCTCCGGGTGGTCTTCGCCCAGCGTCCGCACACGGCCGTGATGGGCCTTGGCGCGCAAAGAGACCTTCCGGCCGCCCCTGGCGTCCAGGGCGTTGGCGAGCCGGTCGTAGGACTGCAAGGTCTCGGAGTGGTTCTCCTCCAGCATCCTGAGCCGAGCGGACAGGGTGCGTTCGTAGAGGGCCACCTGCTTGCGGCGGGCGCCGTCGGCCCCATAGGCCACCGCGAGGGAGTCGGCGGTCCGGAGCGTGTCCGGATGCTCTTCCCCCAGCGCCGCTCCCCTGGCGGAGAGCACGTGCTCCAGCAGCGGGACGGCCTGTTCCGCGTGGCCGGCACCCAGCCATGTTTCGGCGAGTTCTTGCCGCAGGGCGAGCGTGCGCGGGTGGAGTTCCCCGTAGAGGGCGGTCGCGCGGGCCAGCGCCTCTTTGTAGGCCTCCACGGCCCCTTCCGTCCTGTCGGCGGCCGCGTGCAGCCCCGCGAGGCGGGCCAGGGCCGTCAACGTGTGGGGATGACGTGCGCCCAGCAGGATCCGGTAGTCCCGCACCACCTCCTCCATGAGCTCCGTCGCGCGCGGCAGGTCACCGGCCGCGCCGCACGCCGCGGCCAGCCCCTCCCGTACGGCCAGGGTGTTCCGGGCTCTGTCGCCCCAGACCCGCCGACAGGCGGCGACCGTCGTTTCGTGCACCATCACGGCGGCGTACGGATCGCCCGCCGCCAAGAAGGCGTCGGCCAGGCGGGCGTGCATCGCCAACGTCCTCGGGTCGTCACCGCCGAGGCCACGTCCCGCGATGCGGCACACCTCCGCCAGCTCCCTCAGGGCGTGGGCCGCCTCCCCCGACACCTGGTGGGCGACGGCGAGTTCCGCCCGCAGCTCCAGGACGTCGGGGTCGTCCTCGCCCCGCCCCGCCCGGCGCATCGCGTTCAGGACGGCTTCGTACTGGTAGATCGCCTGGGTCGTCGCGCCGTCCGCCAGGTGGGCGCCCGCGAGTTGCGCCGCCACCGCGAGCGTCTTCGGCGACTCCCGGCCGGAGAGCCTCTCGCGGTCGTGGACCGCGCGCTGCAAGAAGGCGACGGCCTTCCCCGTCTCACTTTGGTGCAACAGGAACTGGGCTGAGCGCGTGAGGAGCGAGACGAAGTGGCGGTTGTCGTCGACGGACCGGCCATGTTCGAGGAGGGCGTCGACGTGCGGCAGCAACTGCCGCCAGCGGGGCCAGGTGCGAGGGTCCTCGGCGTCCTGCGGGAGCGCGTTCCGAAGGCAGCGGGCCGCCGTGAGCCGGGCCTCGTCGATGTCCCTCGGGCCCCGGACGCGGTGGCTGTCGTCCGGGGTGCGCGCCGCGGCGGCGACCAGGTTGTGGAGGACCACTCCGTCGGGGGACAGCCGGATCAGATCGCAGGCGGCCAGGAAGTCCACGGCGTGCGGGCCGTCGGGCTCGGACGCCGTGGGGGGCAGCAGGTCCGGAGGGACGGGCTCCGGGCCGTACCAGGCGAGGACCAGGAGGATGCGGCCCGCCACGGGGTCGGTCGCGGCGGCCCGCAGCCGCGCCATGATGCTCCGCTCCTCGCCGACCTCCAGCAGCGCCAGCTCCGCCCGGTACTGGGCGGCGGAGCCGGTCGTCTCGCCGAGGTACGCCCCGCCTGCGCCACGGCGAGCGGCAGCCGGCCGAGTTGTTCACAGAGGACGTCCGCTCCTGGCACCGTTCTGCCCGCGTACGCGTTCAACAGCGCGACGGCTTCGCCCAGTTCGGGGGCGGCCAGCTCCACCGGCTCGGCGACGCCCTGCCAGCCGTCGGCGACCCGGCTGGTGATCAGGACGCCGCCGCCGGTGCCGAGGCGGGGCAGGAGGTCGGCTACGTCGGCCGGATCGCGCACCCCGTCCAAAACGAGGCTCCAGCCGTGGTGGCAGGCCAGCCACCGTACGGCCCACTCCTCGCGGACCTTACGGGTGAGAAAGTCGGGCACGGACGGCTGCAAGGCGCGGGTGAGGGCCGAGAGGCCGTCGACGATCGACGGGTGCGAGTCCGCCGTCACCCACCACACGGGGCCGTGCTGGTCACCGGCGGCCACCCCCCTCGCCCACGCGGCAGCCAATGCCGACTTGCCCACGCCTGCCGGGCCATGGACGACGATCGCCCGCGGGCGGCCGGTCCGGGCGCGCGGGTGGAGCAACTCACGGCCCAGGCGCCGGAGTTCGAGGTGCCTGCCGATGAAATGCACCGCTCGGGGGACGTTGGTCAGCCCCGGCGGACTCCGCACCTCACCGGCCGGATCGAACCATTCGAGCGTCAACGGCGGCTCTACGTCACTGGGGGGCACCCCGAGCACGCCCCCAGGAGGCTGCCCGAGTACGTCCTCGGGAGGCACCCCGAGCGCGCCCAGGCCTCGCGCCTCCGCCACCGTCCGCTCGCCCGCCGTCCGCTCCTCCACCGGCCGCTCCTCCACCGGCCGCTCCGCCACCCGGATCGCCCGCCCCCGAAGCAGCCCCAGCGCCTCCTCGCTGACCAGCGCGAACGGCTGCCCCGCCGGGCCGAGGCCACGGCTTCCGGTGCCCTGCGCCACCTCCACGACGGCCCGGAAGGCATGGCTCGCCGAGCCCGCCCTGGCCTCGATCTCCTCGCCGAGGCGCCCCAGAAGGTCGGCCACCGCCAGCGATTCCGGGCGGGGCAGGGTCTCCAGGAGGGCGGTCCTGGCGCCCGGCACGAAGTCGTAGAGGCCGCGCTCCGCGTCGACGGGCTCCAGGAGGCCGCTCAGCAAGACTTCGGCGAGGTCGCTGGGGCGTGAGCCGGGCGTGACCCGCTGCTGGATCAGCCGCATCACCGGCAGCGCGGGCACCGACAGCGCGACGTGCGCCGCCAGGTCCGCCGCCGTCGGTGAGGCCGCGGCCTGGAAGCGCAGGATGCGTTCGGTGATCGGCAGGTCGCCCTCGGCGGCGAGCGGCCGGCCGGCGGGAACGGGCGCGCCGCTGACGAACGTGACGGCCGTGTCCCGGCGGTGGTCGCCGGACGCGGTCACGAGGCCCGCCCAGTCGCCCAGCCACTCCGGGGCCAGTTCGAGGACCGGCACGGGGATCGCGTCGGCCGCGGGGAGCCGCACACGGCCGTCGTGCGGCGTGAAGCGCAGCACGGTGTTGGGGGCGCCGGCACGGGACGCGATCGCTCTGCCGGGGACGGCTGGGGCGGCGGTGCGGCGCCACAGGCGTTCGGGGAGCGGCTGGAGGATCGCCGTGGGGCCGCGCCCCGCCCACCGGTGCAGGGCGGGGGCCGCGCGGCCGTCCCACCAGTGCGGGCCCGAGCAGTCGCTGAGGACCAGGGTGACCTGGCGGCCCGTGGCATCGACGAGGGCCGCCGGGTCACGCACCGGGCCGCCGGGCGAGGAGCGGACCCCGACGCGTCCGCCGAGGCCGGCCAGGTGCCACACACGTACGTCGCGGAACGCGCCGGTGCGGTGCATCGCTTCCCGCAGCTCGCGGACCAGGGGCCGCCATACCGTCATGGCCGGGCCTGTGTCGGTGACCAGGGCGAGGCTCAGGAGGCGGTCGGTGGCGGGGACCATGACGGGGGTCCATGGGCGCAGGCGGGGGTGGCGGGAGGCGCGCTCGGCGGTGGCCCGCTCATCCAGGACGCGGTGGTGCCGGTCGGGGACGCGCTGCTTGAGGGGGCGCAGGGCTCGCTGGATCGCGAGTTCGTGGCGCAGTGCCTGCGGGGCGGGAACGAGGACGTCGTCGGCGTCGCTGCCGGGGTGCGCGCCGCCTCGCGGGACGTGCAGAGCAACGCGGGACGTACCGCTGCCCGTGCCGTCGCCCTCGGCGCCTTCTTCACCGCCCTCTTCGACGTCCTCGGCGTCGTCCCCTGCGTCGTCCTCTGCGCCGTCCTGGCCTGCGTCCGGGGCGGCCGGTCCGGCCGCCGGGTCCGCGATCTGCGCCAGGTCCGCGTGGCCGACGACTCCCATCACGCGGAGGCCGGACGGCGATGGCCCCTGGGCGCCCGGATGCTCCCCGCGCGCCCCGGCCCGCGCCCCGGCCCGCGCTTCGGCGTCCTCGCCCGGCGGCAGCCGTTCCGCGAGCCACAGCATCTCCGCCAGCTCCAGCGGTGTGACCGGTGGCCCCAGGGCCTCCAGGGCGTCCCGCAGCCGGTCAATCGCCATCGGCGCGCGTCACCTCACCGCTCAGGAACGGCATCACCTGGTCCGCCAACTCCCGCACGCTTTCAGGTGGTTCGCTGAAGGAAGCGTGGTGGCACATGTAGATGGCGTTCAGCAGCTGGTCGTTGGCGAGCAGGCCGCTGGTGCGCCGCTCGAAGAAGCGCTCGATGATTTGCTGGGTGCCGGCGGGGAGCGCGCCGCCCTCCCCGCCGATCACCGGGCCGAGGTGCCCGCGGACGATCGCGATCAGCTCTCCGATGCTCTCCGACTGCTTGAGGTCCACGGTCACGCACCGCCGCAGGAACGCGGGCGGGAACTCGCGTTCGCCGTTGCTCGTCATGACGACGAGCGGGAAGGCGCGGCAGGTGACCGTACCGTCGCGGATCTCGACGCGTTCCGTGGTGCTGTCGGCCGTCATCACCTTGGCGGTGGGCGCCGCGCGGCGGGCGAGCTCGACCAGTTCGTACGACCCTTTCTCGAAGATGGTGAGGAGGTCGTTGGGGAGGTCGATGTCGCTCTTGTCGATCTCGTCGACCAGCAGGACGCGGGGGCGGTCGTACGGAAGCAGCGCCGTGCCGAGCGGGCCGAGGCGCAGGTAGTCGCCGATGTCGTCCCCCTGCGTCCCGCCACCGTCGTCGCGTGCGCGTTCGGCTGCGTACAGGCGTGTCAGCGGGTCGTACTCGTAGAGGCCGTCGCGCAGGGTGACGCGGCTCGTGATGGGCCAGTGCAGGACCTTGCCGAGGCGCAGCTCGTGGGCCACGGCATACGCGAGGGAGGACTTGCCGGTGCCAGGGGCGCCCGTGACGAGGAGCGGCCTGCGGAGGTAGAGCGCGGCGTTGACCTGCCGGACGGCGTCCGCGCCGGGGCGGTAGCTGGTGGCGGCGTGCGGGCTTCCGCAGTCGCCGGGCGGGGTGCGCAGGGGCGGACCGCCCGTGAAGGTGCGCCACGGCGGCGGGGCGGGAAGGCGGTCGATGCCGTCGTGCGGGACGCGGCTTCCCGAGTAGATCTGCCAGGAGGTCTGGGTCATCTCAGCCACTTCCCGTGTTCTGCGTACCAGTGATATCTGCCGTCCACGCCATACCCGCCGTGCCCGCCGCACCTGCCGCACCCGCCACCGGGCGTGCCGTGCCTGCCGCCAGTGGTGGGTCCGCCCTGCCCTCGGCGCCGTCCCAGAACAGGGTCAGCCGGTGCCCGCAGTGCTCGGCGTCGCCGTTGTCCGGCGAGCGGGCCTCCTTGCGCAGCCGCATGACCTCGTGGGGCAGCCGGGCCGGGTCCAGCGAGGCCACCGCCTCCGTGATCCGGTCCAGGAACTTCTCGGGCGCGCAGTGCGCGTGGTTCCCCTCGCCGCAGTCGCGACGCCGCCACAGCATGATGGGCACACCGGTGTCGAGCGCCGCGGAGAGCCAGTCGGGGGCCGGTGTCGCGGCATACGCGAGGGCGCACAGCTGTTCGTCGGCGTCGAGCCAGTCGTGGAACTCCTCGTAGCCGTAGGGCAGTCCGCACTCCACGCGCCGGGGGCGGGTCTCACCACGGAGGCAGACGGCGGCCCAGCGGCGCCCGGCCAGGTGGGAGGCGAGGAGCGGCTCCAGGCGGTCCAGGTGGCGGACCACCACCGGCACCGTGCGCATGGGGCGGGGGCGGGCGGCGCCCGGTTCGCGGATCTGCCACTCCTCGAAGGGCTCACTCATCAGGCCCTCAGGGACGACGAACTCCAGCATCCAGTCGAAGCCGTGGACGCCGCCGATCTGTCCGGCGAGCAGCGCCTCGGTCTTCGCGCGCAAGTGCTGACGGCGGACTCTGACGGGCCCCGCCCTGCCAACGGGTACACCGTCGACCACGGTCGACACGGACAGGTCGATGGCGCCGCCGCGGGTCATGGACTGGGCGCGGAACACGACGGAGCCGGTGGGTGGCGCCGCGGGGTGCGTGGTGAGGGCGGCGGGGGCGGCGTCGTCGTACCGCTCGGGCATCCAGCGCCGCAGCCACGGGCCGGCGTCCACACCGCCGTCGCCCGCCCTGCCCAGTTCGTGCAGCAGCCGCGACAGCCGCTCCTCGCCGGTCAGTTCCTCGCCGACGTAGCGGATGGCGTGCCAGGGGGAGCGGAAGGCGGGCAGCGGGCGGCGGAAGGTGGGGAAGGCGCGGCGGACGGTCAGCTCCAGGGTGCCGGGGTCGAGGCGCACGCCGTCGAACAGCGCCCGCAGCTCGCGGCGCGGCGTGTCCGGCAGCCAGTCCAGCGGCAGGAGGTCGTCCAGCTCCTCCCAGTGGCGGCGGATGGTGTCCAGCGGCAGCATCCGGCCGATGTAGCCCTCCTGGTCACCGTCGAGCAGCGCGTCGGTGACGATGCCGACGACGAGGCGGGTGCCCGGGTCGTAGACGGCGGCACCGCTGAACCCCTCGCCGAGCCGCTGGAGATGGGCCTGTTCGACGTCGATCTCCAGCCACTCCTGGCCCAGCAGCCGGTCGGCGCTGGTGCGCAAGGTGACGTGTGTGCCGTCCTTCTCGTGGCCGAACGGAAAGCCCAGGGCGCGCAGTTCGCGGGTGCCCTGCCCTTCGCGCGGGCGCAGGAGGTCAAGGGGCGCGAACGCGCACGGTGATACGCTCACGGGTTTGCCGAGTTCGACGACGGCCAGGTCACCGCGGTCGCCCAGGCACCGCCAGTCCCCGGTCCACGCCACGGCCGCGGGCAGCGCCTCGGCGACACCGGGCAGTGTCACGGAGACCTCTGTCAGCCCTTCGACGACGTGGGCGCAGGTGATGAGCCGCGCGCCGTCGACGAGCACGGCCGCGCCTCTGGGGGTGCCGTCGACCGTGCCGATGCGGGCACGCCAGTGCATGCCCGCCATTATTCGCCTTGCGCGTCTTGTCCCGCGTCTTGTCGGGCGTCTCGTTCCGCTTCTTGCTGTACGTCCTGGCGCACGCCGGGCTGTGCGGGCAGGGCGGCCCGAGGCTCCTGCCGTTCGCGTGACCAGCTGAGCCGGACCGTCAGATGTCCCTCGGTCGACGTCTTGGCGATGACGGCGCCCGCGGCCGCGGTGAGCTTGACGCCGAACTCCAGCTCGATCGCGTCGGGGTCGAGCGCACGCTCCCGGAAGGTCCGCAGCGCGGAGAGCGCGGCGCCACGCACATGTCCGAGGGCCGACTCGAACCGCCCTTCGACCTCATGGATCTCACCGCCGTCGCCGCGCCGCGACACCGATCTGAACCCCGGGTCCCGGGAGTCGACCTCCACCACGACAGGCCCCTCGTCGGACTCCCAGCGCACCAGTTCACTCACTGACCGACTCCGCTCTCCACGCCTCGATCGACACTGCCTGAAAGGTAACGTCAACAGACGTGCTGATACGGGGAGTTCGGCAGATACGTACGCCATTGTTCGCGGGTCGGGCCGCCTCCGGCCCCTCGGCAAGCGATGTCCACCGCCCGCTCCCCCGAGAGGGGGACCCTGCGGACCGCCCGGTACGCGGTCGCGATCAGCAGCTCGTCCCCGGTGAAGCCCAGGGCGAGGACGGCGTCGCCGGTTCCGGGGTACTCGGCGCCGGGCAGGCCGGGCGTGCGCGTCTCCCACACGCGGACGGAACCGTCGGAGGTGCTCGCCGCGAGGTGGCGTCCGTCGGCGGAGAAGGACAGCCCCGAGGCCGGCCGATGTCCACCCGGCCCGTCGGCGGCGGACAGAACGGCGAGGAGTCGGGTCCCTGGGCCGTTCCACAGCGTGAGCCGTCCGTTGTCGTCGCACACGGCGAGGAAGCGGCGGTCCGGGCTGAACGCGCACCGGGCCCCACCATCCGCAGCAGCAGGGTGCGCGCGGTGGCGGCCTCCGCCTCGCCCAGTTGCCCGTAGACCTCCTCGGCGGCGTGCGCGACGACCCCGCTCACCCCTCCGATCGCCTCGCACGCCGCGTCGGTCAGCGCCCTGCCGCTGCGCCGCCGCCACACCTCGCGCAGCGCGTGCGCCATGAGCGGCAGGCCGCCCGGCTCGTCCGCGACCGCGGTGACGATCCGTGCGGTCAAGGTCCGCTCCACCACGAGGCGTTCGGAGGCGGCCGGCCTGACGGCCGCCTCCCGCAGGCGGGACGGGGCGGCGCGCGCGGTGGGCAACAGGGCTACGCCTCTGCCCGGTCCTTGACCGCCACATGCACCGTCTGTGCCGTCAGCAGGAACAGGTCCGGACGGTGGTACAGGCTCTGCGGGTCGTTCTTGTCCAGGAGGCGGTCGAGGGTCGCGAGGTCGTCGGGGGCGAGGCGGTCCTCGCGCGTCTCCCGGCGGCGCGTGAACTCCTCCACGATGTGGGCGCGGGCGTCCTCGGAGAGCGGGGCCGGCAGGTCGAGGAGGAAGGTGCGCGTGGCCGTGTGGCGCAGGCCCGCGTCGGTCAGGAGCGCCGGCCAGTTCTCCGCCGTGTCCTTCGAGTCCGGCAGGCCGGTCCGCATGCCGGCGAACCACTCCTCGTCGGAGGCCTCCAGGCGGGCGAGGAGGCCGGGGCGCCCGAAGCCGATGTCACGCGGGAGGTAGCGGGCGTTCAGGCCGCCCTCCACGAGGGCGAGCGCGCCGCCGGGTGCGAGGCGGTCGGCGAGGGCGGTGAGCGCGGCGCCCTGGTCGCCGACGTGGTGCAGGGACCGGCACAGCCACAGCAGGTCGGCGGTCGGTACGTCGTCGATGGCGTCCGGGAGCGCCGCGCGCACCGTGTCGAAGCGGTCGCTCAGGCCTTCGCGGGCCGCGCGGTCGCGGGCCCGCTCCAGGAGGGGCTCCTCGGGGTCCGCCGCGACGATCCGCGCCTTGGGGAAGGCCTCGGCCAGCAGGAAGGAGACGGCACCGGGACCGCTGCCGACGTCGACAACGACGCCGGGGTCCGGGGTCCACTGGCGCAGCCAGGCCGCCGTCTCGCCGTACATGGGCGCGGCGATGCGCGCGTACCGCTCCAGCATGACGCCCATGGCGGCCCAGTCCATGTCGCGGTCCTCGCCGTGACCATGACCATGACCGTGGCCGTGTCCGTGGCCATGGCCACGGCTGTGTCCGTGGCTCTGGCCACGCCCGTGCCCGTGGCCCGCGTCCTGCCCCTGCCCCTGCCCCTGCTCGTAGTGCCCCATCGCTGTGCCGCCTTCCGGTTCTGCCGTCCTCGTGACGTGACAGGGACCAGCCTGCGCTCGCTTCCCGTTTTGCGACCAGCCGCGTTGCCGTTCCCGCAAAAACAGCGACTACCGGGCAGGGCGTACGAGGGCGCCCTCAACCCCGCTTCCGGAACGCCCGCAGGCCGAACCGTGGGTCCGGGCGCCGCACGTCCTGGTCCGGGAGCGCCGCGAGCCCGGCGGCCAGGCGTGCCGCCAGGGGCCGGCGGGCGGGATCTGCGTGAACCAGCCCCGGTGGAGGTCGTCGACCGTGGAGCGGGGCGAGCGGCCCTGGCCGTGGCCGGTGAACCTGGCGCGGCCCGCGGGCGCCATGCCGTGCTCGGCGGCGTACACCTCGACGGCCGCCGCGCGGTCGACGGCGGGGCGCACGGGACGCGGGGCGAGCACGGCGTCGATATCGCTGCCCACGTCGTGCGAGGCGGCCTTGTCGACGGTGGTGACGTACACCCCGCCGGGCCGCAGTACCCGCGCGCATTCGCCGACGACCGTCGACGTCTCCTCGGGGCCGGACATCAGGTGCAGCAGCCACACCGTGCTGACGGCGTCGAACGCTCCGTCGGGGAACGGCAGTCGGCGGCTGTCGCCGAGCACGACGGCGCCCGGCACCCGGTCCGCCGCCATGCGGACCATGCGGTGTGCCGCGTCCACACCCGTCACCCGCAGGCCGTCGCGGGCGGCCAGGCGCCGGGTGACGAGGCCCGTGCCGCAGGCGACGTCGAGCAGGGCGCGGGCATCGGAGGGGATGAGGCCGAGGACGGCGGCCGCCGCGGCCGCCGCGCGGGGTTCGCCGCCGCGTGAGGCGTCGTAGCGGTCGGCCTCCTTGCTGTAGTCCAGCATGGCGGCGCTCACTGGATGCCGTGAGCGGGCGCCAACTGCTCGACGCGGCGCGCGAGTTCGAAGTCGAGGTCGGTGAGCGCGCCGCCCGCGCTGTGCGTGTGCACGGCCAGCGTCACGGTGTTGTAGCCGAGCGTCAGGTCGCAGTGGTGGTCGAGCTCGTCCTGCGTCCGCGCGATGTGCACGACCAGGCCGGTCGCCGCGAAGTGCGAACCGAGCCGGTACGACCGGGTGAGCTTGCCGCCGTCGAGGGACCAGCCGGGGAGTTCGGCGAGACGGTCCTCGATCTCCTTCTGCGAGAGCGGTTCGGAGGTCATGGTCAGGGCTCCTTCCACGGAATCACCTCACCTTGCCACAACCCGTTTCGATTCCCGTCCAAGGATGACTACCGTCTAGGGATGACAACCGCCGCGCCCGCCAAGGGGAACACCAAAGGCAAGGCCAAGCACAAGGGCAGGGAAAAGGACAACACCAAGGGGAACGCCACGGGCGTGGGCCCGCTGCTGCGCGGCTGGCGCGAGCGGCGCCGGGTCAGCCAGCTGGAGCTGGCCCTGCGCGCGGACTCCTCCGCCCGGCACATCAGTTTCATCGAGACGGGCAGGTCACGCCCGAGCGAGGAGCTGGTGCTGCGCCTCGCCGACCACCTCGACGTGCCGGTGCGGGACCGCAACTCCCTCCTCCTCGCCGCTGGTTACGCGCCGCGCTTTCGCGAGACCCCGCTGGCGGACCCCTCGATGGGCACACTGCGTGCGAGCCTCGAACAGCTCCTGACCGGCTACGAGCCCTATCCGGCGCTGGTCGTCGACGCGACGTACGACGTGATCGCGGCCAACCGCGGCATCGCGATGTTCCTCGAAGGCGTCCCGGAACACGTCCTCACGCCGCCGCTGAACGCCATGCGGCTCACCCTCCACCCCGAGGGCCTCGCCCCGAAGGTCCGCAATCTGCGGGAGTGGCGCGGCCATCTGCTGCACCAGATGGAGCGGCAGATCGCGTTGCAGCGCTCGGACGGTCTGCGGGCGGTGTACGAGGAGGTGGCCGCCTATCCGGTGGCGGATCCGGGGGCGGACGCCTTCGACGCGGGGACGGAGGTGCCGTATTTCGCGCTGCCCCTGCGGATCGAGCACGACGGGCATGTCCTGTCCTTCATCTCGTCGATCTCGACGTTCAACACCCCGATGGACGTGACGGTCGCCGAGCTGGCCATCGAGACGCTGCTCCCGGCCGACCCGGCGACCGCCAAGTACCTCCAGACCCGCATGGCCTAGCGGCCTGACCCCGGCGGCCGGGAGCCTCGGGGGCGTCCCGGCCGCCGGGTGGTTCAGGCCCGCGGTGCCCGCAGCGCCGCGTACTGCAGCGCGGCGAAGCCGCCGACGGTGAGGGCCTGGAGCGGGATCCAGACGGCGCCGGCCGTGCTGGGCGAGAGCCAGACGACGAGGGCGATGACGCTGAGGAGCGCCCAGGCGGCGTTGCCCTCGATGACCGCGCGCACGCCGAGCGTCGGCGGGCTCTTGCGGGAGGCGAGGTAGCCGACGCCCGCGCCGTAGAGGGTGAGGAAGACGCCGAGGCCGAGGAGCAGACCCGAGTCGACGCCGAGGAAGCGTCCGAGGGGCCCTGAGGCGGCGACGTACGCGAGACCGTTGCCTGCGGTCACGACCGCGTCCAGGCCGAGGAAGCGGCGCAGCATGGTGGTCGGGTCGGTGGTGCGGGCCAGGGTGGTGAGGGGGTAGGTCGACACGGACATGGCGGGTGCCTCCAGGCGGCGGGGCGGGCGGGCATCGGTGGGCGGATCAGGGGCCGCGGTGCGCGGCCCGTGCCGTTGACACCACTGTGTCGCCCCCGCGCCGCCCGGTCGATTACGTCCCAGGTAATGCCGCCCGCGGTCCCGGGCGATGCGCGCTCCCGGCCCCGCAACCCATACGGCGGCGGCCGAAGGGTGCCCCGCCGCCCCCGCCCCTAGGTTCGTTGAAAGGCAGACCTAGGGAGCTCCACGGTGACAGAGACGACCGAGCCCGCCGCCGCCCTGCTGCGGGCGGGGAAGTTCTTCCGGCGCGGCACCACCGCCCCCGACCTGCACAGCGTCGCGCTGACCGGCGGCCGCGACGCGGACGCCTTCTACCGGGACCGCTGGAGCCACGACAAGGTCGTGAACTCCACGCACGGCGTGAACTGCACCGGCTCGTGCCGTTGGAAGGTGTACGTCAAGGACGGCATCATCACGTGGGAGTCGCAGGCGACGGACTACCCGAGCGTCGGCTCCGACCGCCCCGAGTACGAGCCGCGCGGCTGCCCCCGGGGCGCCGCGTTCTCCTGGTACACGTACTCCCCCACCCGGGTCCGCTACCCCTACCTGCGCGGCGTCCTGCTGGAGATGTACCGGGAGGCGAAGGCGCGCCTGAGGGACCCGGTGCTGGCCTGGGCAGACATCCAGGATGATCCCGAGCGCCGCCGCCGGTACCAACAGGCGCGCGGCAAGGGCGGGTTGGTGCGGGCGAGCTGGGACGAGGCGGTTGAGATCATCGCGGCCGCGCACGTCCACACGATCAAGACGCACGGCCCGGACCGCGTCGCCGGTTTCTCGCCCATTCCCGCGATGTCGATGGTGTCGCATGCGGCGGGGGCCCGTTTCATGGGGCTGATCGGCGCGCCGATGCTCTCCTTCTACGACTGGTACGCGGATCTTCCGGTCGCCTCGCCGCAGGTGTTCGGCGACCAGACGGACGTACCGGAGTCGGGTGACTGGTGGGACGCCGCGTATCTGATGATGTGGGGTTCCAATGTGCCGGTGACGCGGACGCCCGACGCGCACTGGATGGCCGAGGCCCGCTATCGGGGGCAGAAGGTCGTGGTCGTCGCGCCCGACTACGCCGACAACGCGAAGTTCGCCGACGAGTGGCTGCACCCGCACCCGGGCACGGACGGCGCGCTCGCCATCGCCATGGGGCACGTCGTCCTGAGGGAGTTCTTCGTCGACCGGCCGACGGACTTCTTCACCGAGTACGTGCGGACCTTCACCGACCTGCCCTTCCTGATGACGCTGACCGAGCGTGACGGCGCGTATGTGCCCGCGAAGTTCCTGCGCGCCAGCGACCTCGGCGAGGAGGGTGAGGGCGGTGACTGGAAGACGGCGGTGCTCGACGAGAACACGGGTCGCCCCGCCGTGCCGAACGGTTCACTCGGCTTCCGCTGGACGGAGTCCGGCAAGGGCCGGTGGAATCTGGAGCTGGGCGACATCAAGCCGCTCCTGTCGCTGCACGGCTCGCCGGTCGCGGCGGGCGTCGAGGTGCTGCTGCCGCGCTTCGACACGGAAGGCGGCGCCCACGGTCAGGGGCGCGGGGAGGTGATGCGGCGCGGGGTGCCCGCGACGCGGCTCGGCGGGCAGGACGGGCCGCTGGTCACCACCGTCTTCGACCTGCTCCTCGCGCAGTACGGCGTCGGGCGCGAGGGGCTGCCGGGCGCGTGGCCCTCCTCGTACGACGACGCGGACGCGCCCGGTACGCCGGCCTGGCAGGAGGCGCACACCTCCGTGCCCGCCGCCAAGTGCGTGAAGATCGCTCGGGAGTTCGCCGCGACGGCGGAGAAGTCGCGCGGGCGCTGCATGATCCTGATGGGCGCGGGCACCAACCACTGGTTCCACTCCGAGACGATCTACCGCGCCTTCCTCGCACTGCTTCAGCTGACGGGTTGTCAGGGCCGGAACGGGGGTGGCTGGGCGCACTATGTCGGGCAGGAGAAGTGCCGCCCGGTGACCGGTTGGGCGACGCTGGCGGGCGGCATCGACTGGAGCAGGCCGCCGCGGCAGATGATCGGTACCGCGTACTGGTTCCTCAACACCGACCAGTGGCGTTACGACAAGTTCGCCGCGGACGTGCTCGCCTCGCCGCTGGGCGAGGGCCGCTTCGCGGGGATGACGGGGGCCGACTGCCTGGCCCTGTCGGCGCGTTCCGGGTGGATGCCGTCGTACCCCACGTTCGACCGCAATCCTCTCGACCTCGCGGAGACGACGGGCGATCCGGTGGCGAACGTCGTCGACGAACTGAAGGCGGGCACCCTCAAGTTCGCCTGCGAGGACCCGGACGCCCCGGAGAACTGGCCACGTGTGCTGACCCTGTGGCGCGCCAACCTCCTCGGTTCGTCCGCGAAGGGCGCCGAGTACTTCACGAAGCATCTGCTGGGCACGCATTCATCGCTGCGCGCCGAGGAAGCGACACCGAACGAGCGGCCCTCGACAGTCACTTGGCGTGATGAGGCCCCGGAGGGAAAGCTCGATCTGCTCGTCTCCCTCGACTTCCGCCAGACGTCCTCCACACTGCTCTCGGACGTCGTGCTGCCCGCCGCGACCTGGTACGAGAAGCACGACCTGTCGACCACCGACATGCACCCCTACGTGCACTCCTTCACCCCGGCGGTCGACCCGCCCTGGCAGGCGCGCACCGACTTCGACACGTTCCGGGAGATCGCCGAGCGGCTGAGCGAGCTCGCCGTGGACCACCTCGGCGTCCGCAGGGACCTCGTCGCCACCGCGCTCCAGCACGACACTCCGGGTGAGACGGCGCAGCCCGGCGGGGTCGTCCTGGACTGGCGCAAGGGCGAGTGCGAGCCGGTCCCTGGGCGGACCATGCCGAACCTCGCGGTCGTGGAGCGCGACTACACGGCGATCGGCGCGAAGTTCGCCGCGCTCGGACCGCTCGTGGAGCGGCTGGGCCTGCCCGCCAAGGGCATCGCCCTGCACCCCGACCGGGAGGTCGAGGAGCTCAAGGAACGCAACGGCGTGGTGCTCGGCGGGCCCGCCGACGGCCGCCCCGCCCTGAACACCGCCGTGAAGGCGGCCAACGCCATCCTCGCGCTGTCCGGCACGACGAACGGGCGCCTGGCCACGCAGGGCTTCCACACCCTGGAGGAGCGCACCGGCCAGGAGATGGCGCACCTGGCCGCCGAGCACGAGGGCAAGCGCATCACGTACGCCGACACGCAGGCCGCGCCCGTGCCGGTGATCACCTCACCGGAGTGGAGCGGCAGCGAGTCGGGCGGGCGCCGCTACACCGCGTTCACCCTCAACACGGAGCACCTGAAGCCGTGGCACACCCTCACCGGGCGCCAGCACTTCTTCCTCGACCACGACTGGATGCACGAGCTGGGCGAGGCGCTGCCCGTCTACCGGCCGCCCCTGGACATGAACCGCCTCTTCGGGGAACCGCGCCTCGGACCGGACGGCGAGCGGGAGGTGACGGTGCGTTACCTCACGCCGCACAACAAGTGGTCGATCCACTCCGAGTACCAGGACAACCTGTTCATGCTGTCGCTCTCCCGCGGCGGGCAGTGTGTCTGGATGGCGCCGCAGGACGCGGACGCGATCGGCGTACGGGACAACGACTGGATCGAGGCGGTCAACCGCAACGGCGTCGTCGTGGCGCGCGCGATCGTCTCGCACCGCATGCCGGCCGGCACGGTCTACATGCACCACGCGCAGGAACGCACGGTGAACGTGCCGAAGACGGAGACCACCGGCAGGCGCGGCGGCATCCACAACTCCCTGACCCGCCTCATCCTCAAGCCGTCCCATCTCATCGGGGGCTACGCGCAGTTGTCGTGGGCGTTCAACTACCTCGGTCCGACGGGGAACCAGCGCGACGAGGTCACCGTCATCCGCCGCCGCGCCCAGGAGGTGACGTACTGATGCGCGTCATGGCACAGATCGCGATGGTCATGAACCTCGACAAGTGCATCGGCTGTCACACGTGTTCGGTCACGTGCAAGCAGGCCTGGACCAACCGCGACGGCATGGAGTACGTCTGGTTCAACAACGTCGAGACCCGCCCCGGCCAGGGCTATCCGCGCCGCTACGAGGACCAGGAGAAGTGGCGCGGCGGCTGGGAGCTGAACAGGCGCGGCGCCCTGAAGCTCAAGAACGGCGGCCGGATCAAGTCGCTCCTGGAGATCTTCTCCAATCCCGAACTGCCCGAGATCAAAGACTACTACGAGCCCTGGACGTACGAGTACCGCAACCTCACCGACGCCCCGCTGGGCGACGACTACCCGGTCGCCGAGCCGCGCTCCCTGATCTCCGGCAAGCCGATGAAGATCGAGTGGTCGTCGAACTGGGACGACAACCTCGGCGGCACCACCGAGCACGGCCACCTGGACCCGATGGTCGCCAAGACACGCCAACAGGCCTCGGACAAGGTGAAGTTCGCCTTCGAGCAAACCTTCATGTTCTATCTGCCGCGCATCTGCGAGCACTGCCTGAACCCGTCGTGCGTCGCGTCCTGCCCGTCGGGTGCGATGTACAAGCGCGCGGAGGACGGCATCGTCCTCGTCGACCAGGACCACTGCCGGGGCTGGCGCAAGTGCGTGACCGGCTGCCCGTACAAGAAGGTCTACTTCAACCACCGCACCGGCAAGGCCGAGAAGTGCACGCTGTGCTACCCGCGCGTCGAGGTGGGCCTGCCCACCGTCTGCTCGGAGACGTGCGTGGGCCGCCTGCGCTACCTCGGGGTGATCCTGTACGACGCCGACAAGGTGACGGCGGCGGCCTCCGAGCCAGATGAACACAGGTTGTACCAGGCCCAGTTGGACGTCTTCCTGGACCCCGCCGACCCAGCGGTGCGCCGCGCGGCCGAGCGGGCCGGGATCTCCCACGACTGGATCGAGGCGGCACGCCGCTCCCCCGTGCACGCCCTCATCAGCACGTACAAGGTGGCGCTCCCGCTGCACCCGGAGTACCGCACCATGCCGATGGTCTGGTACATCCCGCCGCTGTCGCCGGTGGTGGACGCGCTGACGGAGACCGGCCACGACGGCGAGGACGCGGCGAACCTCTTCGGCGCCATCGACACCCTGCGCATCCCCCTGGAATACCTCGCGGAGATCTTCACCGCCGGGGACGTCGGCCCGGTGCGGTCCAGCCTGGAGAAGCTGGCCGCCATGCGGGCGCACATGCGGGCCATCAACCTCGGCGACACGCCGGACGGTGACGTGGCGCGCTCGGTCGGGATGTCCGGTCCGCAGATCGAGGAGATGTACCGCCTGCTGGCCATCGCCAAGTACGAGGACCGGTACGTCATCCCGACCGCCGCGATCGGCGACGCGCGGCGCCTGGAGGAGTCGGCGGTCCCCGACACGTGCAGCCTCGATCACCAGGACGGTCCGGGAATGGGCGGCGACGGCCCGTTCGGCCAAGACTCAGGCAGCCGCCGGAACCTGCCGCTGGTCACCCTGGAGAACTTCCACGCGCTGCGGGCCCGGCAGACCGCCGACGAGCAGCCGAGCGCGGTCGAGAAGGCCGACGCGGCCAAGGAGGACGACAGTGACTGAGCACGCGGTGCTCTACCAGGCCGCGGCGCTCTGCCTCGGCTACCCGGACGACGAGTTCCACGAACGGCTGCCCCTGCTGCGCGCCGCCGCTCCCCCGCGGCTCGGCGGCTTCCTGACGTACGCCACCACCACCGATCCCCAGGAGCTGGCGGCGCACTACGTGCAGGTCTTCGACTTCAAGAACCGGCACAGCCTGTACCTGAGCTGGTGGCGGGAGGGCGACACCCGGCGGCGCGGCATGGCCCTGGTCCGCTTCAAGGAGGTCTACCGCGCGCACGGCCTGGAGTTCTCCGGCGAGGAGCTGCCGGACTTCCTCCCCGCGGTCCTGGAGTTCTCCGCGCTGGCGGGGCCCGAGCTGCTGCTGGAGCACCGCAGCGGCCTGGAGCTGCTGCGGCTCGCGCTGAGCGAGCACGGCACGCCGTACGCGGGCGTGCTGGAGGCGGTGTGCGCGAGCCTGCCGGGCCCGACCCCCAAGGACCGTGCCGAGGCGCTCGCACTGGCCCGTTCGGGGCCGCCGCGCGAGGAAGTGGGCATCCAGCCCTTCGCAGGCCTCGCACCCTTCGCACCACCCTCCGCGCCGCCCTTCGCACCACCCTCCGCACTCATCGGGGAGCACTGATGGCAACGCTGCTGTGGGGCGCCCTTCCCTACATCGCCTTCGTCCTGCTCGTCGCGGGCACCATCTGGCGCTACCGCTACGACAAGTTCGGCTGGACAACCCGCTCCTCGCAGGTCTACGAGTCCAAGCTGCTGAACATCGCCTCGCCGATGTTCCACTACGGCATCCTCTTCGTGCTCGTCGGCCACCTGGTGGGCCTGTTCGTGCCCGAGTCGTGGACGGACAAGGTGGGCCTCAGCGAGCACACGTACCACCTGTTCTCGCTGTACGGCGGCACCGCGGCCGGGATCCTGCTCGTCCTCGGCATCCTGCTGCTGCTCTACCGGCGGCGGACCAACACGCCGGTGTTCCGGGCGACGACCGCGAACGACAAGTTCATGTACCTGGTGCTGTTCGCGGCGATCGTGCTCGGCATGGTGGCCAAACTCCTGCACACCTCCGGCGACGGCTACAACTACCGTGTGTCCATCGCCCCTTGGGCCCGCAGCCTGTTCACGCTCCGGCCCGACATCGACGCGATGACGGGCGTACCCCTGATGTACGAGATCCACGCGGTGGTCGGCATGGTCCTGCTCGCCCTGGTGCCGTTCACCCGCCTGATCCACATGTTCAGCGCGCCGCTCCAGTACCTCTTCCGGCCCTACGTGGTCTACCGCTCCCGGGACCCGGAGCGGATCGGGGCGCGGCCGGAGCGGCGCGGCTGGGAACGGACGGAGTCCTAGGGCTCCTGGGGCGTCTTGCCCTGCCCCTCCTTGCCGTTGTCGTCATCCACGATCTCGGCATCCACCACGCCTTCCTCGGTGGGTGACTCCGTGGCCGTCTGCTGCTCCTGGGTGCCGCCGCCGGAGGCCGCGTACATCGCCTGGCCCATCTTCTGGCTGACGGCCGCCAGCTTCTCGGTGCCGCTGCGCAGGGCGGCGGTGTCGTCGGGCCGGTCGTTGAGGAGGGTCTTCAACTCGCTGACAGAGGCCGCCACTTCGTTCTGGGTGTCCGCGGGCACCTTGTCGCCGCTGTCCCGCAGGAACCGCTCCGTCTGGTGGACGAGCTGCTCGGCCTGGTTGCGGGTCTCGGCCGCCTCGCGCCGCCTGCGGTCCTCCTCCGCGTGCTGCTCGGCCTCGCGGACCATGCGGTCGATGTCGTCCTTGGGCAGCGCGGAGCCGCCGGTGACCGTCATGCGCTGCTCGCGGCCGGTCGCCTCGTCCTTCGCCGAGACGTGCATGATGCCGTTGGCGTCGATGTCGAAGGTGACCTCGATCTTGGGCACCCCGCGCGGGGCGGGCGGCAGCCCCGTCAGGTCGAAGACGCCGAGCTTCTTGTTGTACGCGGCGATCTCCCGCTCGCCCTGGAAGACCTGGATGCCGACCGAGGGCTGGTTGTCCTCGGCGGTGGAGAACGTCTCCGAACGCCGGGTGGGAATCGTGGTGTTGCGCTCGATCAGCTTGGTCATGATGCCGCCCTTGGTCTCGATGCCGAGGGAGAGCGGGGTCACGTCGAGCAGGAGCACGTCCTTGACGTCGCCGCGGATGACACCGGCCTGGAGGGCCGCGCCGAGCGCCACCACCTCGTCCGGGTTGACGCCCTTGTGGGGATCCTTGCCGGTGAGTTCCCTGACCAGGTCGGTCACCGCGGGCATCCGGGTCGAGCCGCCCACCAGGATCACGTGGTCGATGGCGGACAGCTTGACGCCCGCGTCCTTCACGGCCTGGTGGAAGGGTTCCTTGCAGCGGTCGAGCAGATCGGACGTCAGCTCCTGGAACCGGGCCCGCGTCAGCTTCTCGGCCAGGTGCAGCGGGCCTTCCGAAGAGGCGGTGATGTAAGGGAGGTTGATGTCCGTCTCACTCGACGAGGACAGCTCGATCTTCGCCTTCTCGGCGCCCTCGCGCAGCCGCTGGAGGGCCATCTTGTCCTTGCCGAGGTCCACGCCGTGCGCGTTCTTGAACTGCCGTACCAGGTGCTCGACGATCCGCTGGTCCCAGTCGTCGCCGCCGAGCCGGGTGTCGCCGTTGGTGGCCTTCACCTCGATGACGCCCTCGCCCATCTCCAGGAGCGATACGTCGAAGGTGCCGCCGCCCAGGTCGAAGACGAGGACGGTCTGGTCCCCGCCCTTGTCCAGGCCGTACGCGAGGGCCGCCGCCGTCGGTTCGTTGACGATCCGCAGGACGTCGAGGCCCGCGATCTCGCCGGCCTCCTTGGTGGCCTGGCGCTGGGTGTCGTCGAAGTAGGCGGGGACGGTGACCACCGCGTCGGTGACGTCCTCACCGAGGTAGGACTCGGCGTCGCGCTTGAGCTTCTGCAGGACGCGCGCGGAGAGTTCCTGCGCGGTGTAGCGGGTGCCGTCCACGGAGCCGCTCTCCGGGAAGCGCCAGCCGCCGTCGCCCATATGGCGTTTGACGGAGCGTGCGGTGCGCTCCACGTTCGTGACCGCCTGCCGTTTGGCGACCTCGCCCACCAGGACGTCGCCGTTCTTCGCGAAGGCGACGACCGAGGGAGTGGTGCGCGCGCCCTCCGCGTTGGCGACGACGGTGGGCTCACCGCCCTCCAGTACGGCCACCACCGAGTTCGTCGTCCCGAGATCGATCCCGACCGCTCGTGCCATGGTCCAGTCCCTTCCGCCGCGAGCCCATGTCCCCCGTGTCCAGGCCTACTCCACTCATCTCCCATCACAAAACTTGAGCTGGCCATTGTCAAGGGCCGCATACGACGATGCCGCCACCCCGAGGAGGGGTGACGGCATCGTCCGACCGTCTCTGGGTCAGCCCAGCTTGGCCGTGAGCGTGATGGTCGTACCCGTCAGCGCCTGGCTCACCGGGCAGTTGGCCTTGGCGTCCTCGGCCGCGGCGACGAAGGCGTCCTCGTCGATGCCGGGGACGGTGCCCTCGACCGTGAGGTGGATGCCGGTGATGCCCGTGCCCGGCTGGAAGGTCACGTCGGCCGACGTGGTGAGGCGGCTCGGCGGGGTGCCGGCGCTGGCCAGGCCGTGCGACAGCGCCATGGAGAAGCAGCTGGAGTGGGCGGCGGCGATCAGCTCCTCCGGGCTGGTCTTGCCGTTCGCCTGCTCGGCGCGGGCGGGCCAGGACACCGGCTGCTCCCCGATGCCGGAGGAGTCGAAGGTGACGGTGCCCGAGCCCTCCGTCAGAGAGCCTTCCCAGACCGTGTGCGCGGAGCGCGTGGTTGCCACGATGCAGTTCCCTTCAGTGCGGTTCCGTGATCGGAGTGCGGTTCCGTGATCGGAGATCCGTGGCCACCATCCGATCACACTCGGGGCGGGAATGGGCCGCGGGGCGGCCCCGGCGGAGCGCGTGGTCGCCGCCGCGCGGACTACCCGGCGCGTTCCGGGGCACCCGCAGTCGCGTCACGCAAGGACTGGAACGCGACTCCAAGGAGTGTGGCCATGTCGGCTTACGGAAGTCGGTCAGCGGCGTCTTCTGGTTCCCGTACGAACAGCTTCGCGGTGGCCGGACTCGTCTGCGGCATCGTCGGGCTGTTCGTCCTCAGCATCGTCCTCGGACCGCTCGCGATCATCTTCGGTGCCCTCGCCCTGCGGCAGCGGGCGGGCGGCGGAGGGATGGCGAAGGCGGCCATCATCCTGGGCATCGTCGACGTCGTCCTGTTCGTCGTACTGATGGCGCTCGCCGCGTCGGGCGAGTTCAGCTGGTACGTCGGCGGCTGACGGCCCCCCATCGGCCCGTTGCTCGGCCCGCCCGTCCCCAGCGTGTCGCGGAGAGGGCGGGCCGATCGGTGCGCGCGCGGAAGGTACGTGCTCAGGGGCCCCGGTACAGGAGCCGGTCCAGGAGGAGCAGGCGGGTCAGTACGGAGAGAACCAGCATGACCGCGGTGGCCGGAACCGGCGGCCACCCCGTTCCGGCGATCAGGAGAGCGGTCAGCGGCAGCCGCGCCGCCAAGTCCGCGTTGCTCAGCGCGGCGAAGACCACGAACCTGCCGGAGAGCCGCCGCCACCGGGACCGCCCCACGCCGGACGGTTGGCCCCCGGCGGTCCCCGGACGGGCCCTTTGGGCCACGAGCACCTCCGCGAGCAGGAAGTTCCACAGGATGGCGGCCTGCGTCGCCACGGCCTCGGCGGCCAGGTGGTGCAGCGGTGTCACGGCGGTGAGCAGGGCGAGCAGGCCGAGGTTGGGCAGCAGGCCCGACAGGCCGATGAGTCCCAGGAGGGCGACTCTGGCCGGAACGCCGACGGTGCGCAGTGACAGCAGGTGCCGCAGGAACCGGATCACCGGGAGGCTGGTGGCGCGCAGCAGGAGCAGGTGGCGCAGGAACCGCATCCCTTCGCGCACCCCGCTCTTGGAGCGGCCCGCGTGGCGTTCGGCGAAGGTGTACGGCACTTCGACGACGGCACGCGGCGGCCGGCGAACCGCCAGCTCCAGCAGGATCTTGTAGCCGAGCGGGCGCAGACCGGGGCCCGACGGGTGGCGGGTCAGCATCTCGCGCCGCACGGCGAAGAAGCCGCTCATGGGGTCGGAGATGCCGCGCAGCGCGCGCGGGAAGAGGGCCTTGGCCAGCAGGGTGGAGCCTCGCGAGACGACCGTCCGGTAGCGGTCGGCCAGCCCGGCCCGGCTCCCTCCGCGCGCGTAGCGGCTGGCGACGACGAGGTCGGCTCCCCCGGCCTGGCCGTGCAGCGCGAGGCGGTGGGCGAGTTCGGGCGGGTGCTGGAGGTCGGCGTCCATGACGACGATCCAGGGGGCCGCGGTGCGGCGGATGCCCTCGTGGACGGCTCCGCCAAGACCGCCCTCCGGCCGCTCCCGGTGGTGCACGCGCACCAGCAGACGGCAGCGTGCGGTGGCTTCCTCGATCACCTGCGGCGTACCGTCCGAGGAGTCGTCGACGAACAACACCTCGACAAGAGTGCCGGGCGGGGCGGCGGCGTCCAGGCGGTCGAGCAGCGGGCCGATGTTGTGTGCCTCGTCCCGGGTGGGCACGATCACCGAGATGCCGGGCTGGGTCCGTGGCGACGCGGCGTGGACAGTCATGACTTCTCCTCCTTCTCGGCCGGTCCCGGCTCCGCCGCGGGACGGCTCCCCCACCGGGTGCCTCCAGGTGGGCGCCGCTGTGGGCGGTCAGTTCCCAGTCGGTGCGGTGACGGCACTCGCGCCAGGCCGCCCGGACGGCGGCGTACGCGAGGACGAGGGAGTACAGCGGCAGGCTGCACCAGAGCCACAGGTGATGGACGGGGCGTACCGGTACGCCGTACACGCGTCCGAAATCGTGCAGTGCCGCCGACTCGAACAAGGCGGTGGCGACGAGCAGGAACATCGGCACCCAGGCGGCGAGGGCCACGGCGAGGGGGATGCCGTCGAGCAGCGCGGTGACGAACACCACCGGCATGCACAGTCCGGTGCCCGCCTGGAGGAAGGGAGTGGCGAGGATGTAACGAGCCAGCAGCCTCCTGCGGGCGGTGGACAGATGGCGCCACTCGCCCTTGCGCAGGACTTGGAGGAAGCCCTGGTTCCACCGGGTGCGCTGGCGCAGCAGTGCGCGCAGCGTCCCGGGGGTCTCCTCGCGGGTGACCAGGGCCGGCTCGTAGCCGACGACGACCTTCGCGCCCCGCCGGGAGAGCCGCACCCCCAGCTCGCAGTCCTCGGCCAGGCAGTCGCCGTCCCAGCCGCCCGCCTCGCGCAGCAGCGCCGCGCGGACGAAGACGGTGTTCCCACCGAGGGGGATGAAGCCCTGGCGGGCGTGGACGTGCAGGCGGCTGCGGAACCAGAAGAAGTACTCCAGGCAGTTGCGCAGCGCGTACCAGCTGTCGGCGTGGTTCATCAGCTGGACACCGCCCTGCACGACGTCGGCGCCGTGGACGTGGAACGCGGTGTCGACGTGCCGGAGCAGTCGGGGGTGCACGACGTCCTCGGCGTCGAAGACTCCGATGACCGTGCCCCGGCACACGGGCAGGGCGGTGTTCAGGGCGCGGGGCTTGTTCTTCTCGGCGTGGTGGTCGGTCACCTGCCGCACCCGGTCGGGGTCGGCCGCCGCCAGGCGACGGGCGAGGTCCGTGGTGCCGGGGTCGTCGTCACCCGTGATCACCACGATCTCGAAGTCGGGGTGGTCGCAGGCCAGCAGGGTGCGCACCGTGTGTTCCAGGACCCTCTCCTCGTGCCGCGCCGGCAGCAGGAGGGAGAAGGACTCCCCGCAGGTGTCGGCCGGTTCGGGGAAGGCGGTCTCCTCCGGACGGTGGGGGGTGGCCCACGCGTACAGCATCCACCACAGGGTGAGCGTGGCGGTGACCGTGTGCAGCGCGGCGACGGCCAGGAGGCAGGCGCTCACCATGGCGGGCGTCCCGGCGTCGGTGCGGTCGGCGGGGTCCTGCGGGGCGCCGGCCGATCGGCCGGCCGTCTCCTCGCACGCACCTGGGTTTCCATTCGCGGGGCCTTTCCTTCTCTTGACGTGCTCCGTGGCGGCCGGCGGGTCTGCTCACAGGTCGATGTCCTTCGGAGGTGGCGTACGGCTGCCGCCGGGGTCGTCGTAGGGCCAGATGTCGGTGGAGTGGTCCAGACAGCGGGCCACCTCCGGGAGCACCGGCGGGTCGGTGATGGTCTTGTCGTGCCGTACCGACTCGGGGATGCGGAGCAGGTCGACGTCGTTGTAGTGGGCGACGGGCCTGGCGTGCCGCAGGAGGGTGCGCAGGCCCCGGAGGTCCTTCTCTTTGGAGGAGGCGCGGACCTGGACGGTGGACACGACGTAGTCGATGTCGCGCCAGCCGCGGGGCAGCGAGGCGGCGACGGAGGGGTCCTTGTCGAGCTTGTACGTCCAGATCGCCCCGGCCCCGGGGGTGAAGCCGGTGCCGACGGCTTCCAGCCACAGGATCTCGTCGGTGACCAGCCGCCGCCGGTGCCGGTCCTTCAGATCCATGTTCCGGATCCAGCGGGCCGCCTCCTCGTACTCATGGAGGTGGTCGGCGGTCAGCACTTCCCGTTGTGTGGCGTACCAGTGGGGGGCGAACGGTGCCACCAGGGCGATGAGCAACAGGGCCACGGCCGGCCGCAGGGCGCGCCGCGAGCGGGTGGCCGCGCGCCGACCGGGCCGCAGGAGGCGGTGGCACAGAGCGGCCACAGCGAGGGCGTAGAAGGGGAGGAGCTGGCTGATGTACATCGCGGGCAGGTAGCCGCCCGGACGCAGGGCGAAGGCGGTCAGCGGCGCGACGGCGAGCCCGAGAGGGCGCAGGCGCCGGTCGGCGAGTGCGGCGGCCGCACCCGCGTTGCCGCCGATCAGCAGCACGGCGTCACGGTGCAGCCACAGGTCGGCCAGGGTGTGGGCGGGGGTACCGGGGACGAAGACGGAGCCTGATGTGGGGCGGTCGAACAGCTGCCACCGGATGGTTTCGACCATGGAGACATGGCAGGTGCCGGGGAGCAGTTCGTCGTTGAGGGCGGCGTAGAGGGGCCACACGAGGACCAGCAGGAGGCCGGAGAGGAAAGCGGCCAGGGCGAAGGGCCGGGCCGCTCGCGGGTTGCGGGTCCACAGCGCCCATACGAGGGCCAGGAGCACCGGCAGGCAGGTCTCCTTGGACAGGACCGCGAGGGCGAAGCAGCAGCCGGCGAGGCCGTAGTGGACGAGGTGCCGACGCGGTGAGAGGGCCAGGACCAGGGCCAGGAGGGTCCATACGGTGGCGAACGAGTCCAGGTAGACCTGCCGCTCCAGCGCGATGGCCAGCGGTGAGACGGCGTGGAGGAACATGGCGCCGACGGCCGTGACCCGGGACAGGCCCAGCCGTCGCGCGAGGGGGTACAGAAGCGCGTTCGTGGCGGCCCCGACCGGCAGCATCAGCCACCGCGACCGTTGCAGGTACAGCTCTCCGGACGCGAGGTCGGACGGGAACAGCGTCTGGAGTGCCGCGAGTTGCATCCAGCCGACGGGGGCGTGGTCGTACCAGTAGGTGTAGTGCGACAGGCCTCGGCCGGTGCGCGTCGCCCAGGCCTGAGCGATGTAGGTGCCCTCGTCACCATTGGGGTAGGGGTAGCCGTCGAGGTTCCACGCGCGCAGCACGACCGCCGCCGCGCAGACGACGATCGCTGACGCCATGGCCGTGATACGCCGGGGTGTGGTGCCCGCCGGGGGCGCCGACCGGTCCGGGACAGAAGACAAGGAAAATCCCCTCTGCGTGGATCGACGGCGCGGGGGTGGGGGCCGTCATGGGCGGGGGGGGCGCGACACCTACACGGGCGCGGGCGCGCGGCGTGCGTACCGGACGCCCCGTCAGGCGCCCGGTACGCGCGTTCCTCACTTCACGGTGACCGTGACGTCCGTCGCGCCCAGGTTCCCGAAGTCCCAGTGCACGGTGTACGGGCCCGGGGTGGCGCCGGCGTCCACCGCCGCCTGCGTCCACAGGGGCGCCCCCGCGCCACCGCCCGGAAGGTCGAGGTCGACCTCGGCGGTGAGCACGCGGCCGTCATCGGAGACGGTGCCGGTGAACTTGCGTTCCTTGTTCGCCTTGTTGTTCCACACGGAAATGGTGTTCTGGTCCGAGGTGAACCGGAACGGCCCGTCCTGCGGGAGGCGCACCGTCACCTTCTGCTTGCCGAGCGGCGCGTCACCCATGTTCTGGATGTGGACGTGCGGGTGCGCCTGGCCGGGGGACCTCGCCTCGGTCGGCTGGGGGGTGATCCGGTGACCGTACGGGTAGCGGGACACCTCCCGGCTCTCCTTGTTCCTGAGCGTGGCGATGTCACCGTGGTCGTGCCACACGGGCTGACCGCTGCCGAAGGAGAAGCCGCCGGACTCCGGGTGCCGTTCGTTGGTGTAGACCCGGAACCGCCCGCCCGGCTGGAGCACCGTGCCCTGCGGGAAGGTGAAGTCCTTTCCCGTGCCGTCCGCGTGCAGCACCCAGCCCGACATGTCGGCGGCCTCCGTACCGCGGTTGAGGATCTCCACGTACTCGTCGGACTGGCTGCCGGCCACCGTGCCCTTGGGGTCCACGTGCGTGATCACCACGTCCGGCTTGCCGGGCTTGGTGAACAGGGCGACGACCGCCGCGCTGTTGGAGCTGTTCTCCTTGCTGTCGAACTCCCGGACCACTCGTCCGCCCTGCTTGAACCCGCTGATGACGACCTTGTACTTTTCGCCGTTCACCGTCACGGTCTGCGGGGAGATGAACTTCGGCAGCGACACGATGTCGTTGGGGTGCGGCCCGCTGTTGTCCGTCTCGTTGTGGTGGAACGTGAAGTTGAGGTCACTCGTGGTCCCGTCCTCGAAGCGCACCTGGACCTTCAGGTCGACGTCGAACTCCCGGGTCTCGCCCGAGTCGATGGGGTAGTTCTCGTGCGTGAAGGTGCCCAGGACGAATTCGGTGCCGTCCAGCCGGGCCTCGGTGCGCCCGCCCTCAAATTTGTAGCCGCTCTTCTGCGTGCCCTTTCCCCACCGGACATGGTTGGTGTCCAGGCCCGTGACGCCGGGAGGGCTCGGGTGGACCGCTGTCCACGTTCCCTTGGTTTCGATCATGCTCATTCTGACCGCCTCCGTGATGTGCTGCCCGCCGCGGACCGGGTCCGCCTGATGGCGAGCGTTGCGTGTACGACAGCAACTGGCATTCCCGGACCGGCGGCACACAAAGAAAACAGAGCCGGCCATTGTGCATTCCGGCGGGATAAGTTGTACATCGCGTATAACAGCCAGGAATCCGGCGTACCCGGCCACCATTGGGGAATAGCACCGAAGCAAAAACTCGAAGGCTCCGATGATGCCGCCGCTCGACCGAAAAGAAGGAGGGCGTACACACTGCATTTCGGATACCCGCCGCGACGGGACGCGGATACGCATGGGTCATGGCATGCGGTCATGACATGCGGTCATGACATGCGGTCATGAGATATTACCGGACATCGCCCGAAACTCTCGCGCGCAGAAGAAGAGAGACTGTCCCGCTCGGCATGGAAGTAATCATCCTTCGACGGCATGACGCACTCGCGAGGTGACTCTTTGAACACATTGCACAAAATCGGCCGAGCGGCTTCCCAAATTTTGTGCACTTGGTCGGTTGATGTACGTCGTTGAACGATTTCATGCTGGCGAGTACAGGCAATTGCCCATGTGGGCAGAGCCCCCTGCCTCAAGGAGTGACCGTGCACCGTCCTGCCGACCCGGACCAGCCCCGCGAGACGCCCGCCGCCGCTCCCGCGCTGCCCCCGGCCGCCCGATACCTGCGCCACCACCACGCCGAGAGCCTCACCCGGCAGGCGTTCGACGAGGTGTCACGGGACACCGCCGGCCCGGTGACCGCCGCGACCGTCGCCGACGACATGGCCCTGTGGTTCTCCGTCCTCGCCGGGGAGGTGCCCACGCCCATGCTGGGCGCGGCGTTCAGGGCACGGGCGGCCGCACATGCCATGGCCGGGCTCAGCGCGGAGGACAGCATCGTCCTGCACCACGTATGTGTGGAGATCCTCACCCGCGCCCTGGTGGGCACGTCGTCACCGTCCCGGAGCCGGACGGCACTGGAGACGGACGTGACCACCATGGCCCTGCCCCCACTGCGCGCGGCGACCGCGGCAGTCATGTCCGAGCAGGGCCGGCAGGAGTGCGAGACCCCGCCGCAGCACGGTGCCGCTCCCCCGTCGTCACCCGCCGTACCGCCTCGGTGGTGCCTGGGTGCCATCCAGCCCAGGCACAGCATCAGGGAGGCCCTGCGGCGGTTCCGGGCGGACAACCCGCACGCCGCGGTCATCACTGCGGGCACTCAGGTGACCGTCTTCACCCACCACCCGCCGGGCGCGCCCGAGGTGCTCGCCCCCTACGCGCTCGTCCCCGTAGAGAACGGCGACACCGCCGGAGCCGCGCGCCGCGCCGCTCTCGCCGCCGTGATCGCCCGCCACTATCGGCGGTCCCTCACCGCCGAACACGTACTGCCCCTCGTTGCCGCGCTGGACCTCACCGCGAGGGAACGCGACGCCTTCGTCACCGCGTGCCTGGGTCCGCTGCACACCTGTGACCGCCACCGGTACCTGCTCGACACCCTGGCCGCGTACCTCGCACACAACCTCAGCACCACCGCCGCCGCCCGGAGCCTGTACATCCACCGGCACACCCTCGCCTACCGGCTGCGCTCCATCCAGGAACTCACCGGCCTCGACCTGTATCAGCCCTTCGACCGGCTCCAGGCCGAACTCGCCCTCATCTTCAGCCGGGCCGAGCCCGTGCGGGCACTTCCCCGGCAGCGCACCGCCTGACCGGGGGGAGTCAGACGGCGGGCCCCCGGCCGCGCGGCGGCGCGGTCTCCGTCATCTCCCGCTCCAGCAGGGCCAGTTCGGCCCGCAGACGGTCGAAGGGGTGGGTCATGTCCAGGCCGGTGAGTTCCCTGATCCGGCGCAGCCGATAGGTGAACGTCTGCCGGTGGATGTACATGCTGCGGGCGGCGGAGGCGACACACAGATTGTGCGTCAGGTACGCGCGCAGCGTCTCCAGCAGATGTCCGTGCCGCCGGGTGTCGCACAGCGGTCCGAGACACTCGTCCGACCCGCCCCGGCTCCGGGTGGTGCCGATGCGCGACAGTGCCAGTGGCAAGTGCCGGGCATCAAGATGCCCGAGACCGTAGTAACGGGCCAACCGGGCGGCGGCCGTCGCCCGGCGCACCGCCGAGGGGATGTCGGCCCCGGTCGTCGGCGCCAGGCCGTACGGCCGCGCCTGCGCCGGTACGACGGGAGGAGCTGCGGTCAGGACCGTCAGCCGCGCTTCCCCGGTGGTGATGGTGGCGCCCTGGTTGGCGCGGCGGAAGCGCTCGACCAGCGCCGCGCCGTCCCCCGAGGCCAGGAGTGCGACGAGGCACCAGCGCGGCGCCTCGGTGGCCGGCGCGTGCCCGGGCCCGCCCTGCGGGCCCGGGCACGCGCCGGTGACGGAGACGACAGCCGCCTGCAGGGGTAAGGCCACGGCCGCGCTGACAGCGGAGTGGACGAGGTAGCGGCTCGTGTGGGGCAGCATGGACGCGAGCTGGTCGGTCAGACAGCGGCTGAGATATCCGGCGCAGTCGTGGTGCAGGACGAGGAAGTCCACGGAGGACAGGCCCTTTTCCGCGTACACGCGGTGTCGTCCGTGGAATCCGTCCTGGAGGCGGGGGAGGTTTTCGGGTGCCGCCGGGCCGGTCAGGGCGTCGAGCCACAGCGCCAGGTCGGCACCGACCATCTCGGCGTCGAGGCGCACCCGGCCCAACTGTGCGCGCTCGGCGCGCAGCACCCCTGTCAGGGACGCGATCCCTTCGCGCAGGACCTCGGCGGCGGCGGAGACCGGCACCTGTGAGGAGGCGGCCAAGGAGACGTTGGCGGGAAAGGTCATGAGTACTTCCGGACGTATGGGTGAACGAAACGGAGCGGAATGAAGGGCTGCTGCCGCATGCCGGGGGGGTCTGCCGACATGTGGAGCACCCCGCCTGATCGTGTGTGTACCGATCATGGCGGGGTGCTGTCTCGTCGGGCAATCGCCCAAGTGCGTAGTATTCGCTCGTATTTACGGACGAATGTCCCAATGCGAGTCCCGGTGCCTCAGCCGTTCGAGACCCTGGCGGTCCGCTGCTTGCGGGCCGCCATCACCGCGTACACGAGCACGCCGACGAAGAGGAACAGCACGCCCTGGTAGACCGCCGCGTACCCGGACCCGGCGACCAGCCACATGGAGAACCCGAAGGCGACGCCCGCGAGGACCGCGTCCCGCACCAGGCGTCCGCGGTGGACGCGCTCGCGCTGCCCGGAGACCAGGAAGTAGATCTGCGCGACGGTGGCGAGGAGGTAGGGCACGGTCGCCGTGAACGTGGTGATCAGGACCAGGGACTCGAAGACGCCGCCGGAGCCCGCCGCGTAGTTGTAGACGGTCAGCAGTGAGGCGAGGACGACGGTGACGAGGACGCCGACGGTCGGCACGCCCCGCTTTTTACGGCCGAAGGCGCTGGGGAAGAGCCCGTCCTGCGCGGCGGCGTACGGCGTCTGGGCGCTCAGCAGTGTCCAGCCGTTGAGGGCGCCGAGGATCGAGACCAGCGCGGCGATCGCGACGGCGGTACCGCCCCAGGAACCGCCGAACATGACGTTCACGGCGTCCGAGAAGGGCGCGGTGGAGCCCACCAGCTTGTCGTGGGCGACGGTCCCGAAGACGGCGAGCGTGCCGAGCAGATAGACGAGGGCGGCGCCGAGCGTGCCGAGGACGGTGGCGCGGCCGACGTTGCGGCGCGGATCGCGCACCTCGCCGGCGCTGACGGCGGCGGACTCCACGCCGAGGTAGGAGAAGAGCAGGATCGCGGCGGACGCCGAGACGGCCCCGATCGGGCTGTCGTCGCTCGCCTGGAAGGGCCCGAGGTTGGCGCTGTCGAAGAAGAAGAGCCCGCCGACCGCGACGAGCAGCAGCGGCAGGAACTTCAGTACGGTGGCGACGAGCTGGACCGCGCCGACGTACCGCGTGCCCGCGAAGTTCGCGAGGGCGGGCAGGAGTTGCAGGACGAGCGCGGCGAGGCAGGCGGTCCACTTGTGCTCGCCGACGGGGATGAGCACGTCCAGGTAGCCCACGGCGGCGACGGCGAGGGCCGCGTTGGACACCCAGGAGGTGATCCAGTACGACCAGGCGGCCAGAAAGCCCGCGAAGTCGCCGAAGGCCGCGCGTGCGTAGACGTAGGGGCCGCCGGTCCGCGGGTCGCGCTCGGCGAGGCGCCCGAAGACGAGCGCCAGGGCTATCGCCCCGAGGGTCAGGACACCGAACGCGACGAGGCTGATCGTGCCGTACGGCGCGACGGAGGCCGGGAGGAGGAAGATGCCGCCGCCGATGATGTTGCCCAGGACGAGGCAGCTGGCGATGGGGAGCCCGAAGCTGCGGGCGTGCTTGCTCTGCCCTTCCTGCGTGGGGGCCGGAGCCGACTGCGGAGCGGTTCCGGTGTCGTGCATGGGTCGTGCGCCTCTCGTCGTGCCATGGGGCCCGGGATCGCCGGGCGGAAGCCATGGTCGGGCACGGCGGACGCTGCTCAAAATCAGTGTGTTTTGTCCTGCGGGGCATGGTCGACGACCGCAAAAGCTGTGCCTGTGGGGGCGCCGGACGGCGAATCATCCACCGGAACGGAAGCATCCGCCGAGAGCGGAACCGAAGCCTCCGCCGGGAGCGGGGCGGCGGCGGTCACCGGGACCTGCGGCCCCAGCGCCTCGCCCAGCCAGCGCCGCAGGACGTGGTGGATCTGCTCGGCGCCGATGAGTTCCTCGCCGTCCGCCGCCGGGGCGGTAAGGACGAGCGGCGACAGGAGGAAGGGCCGGGACTGCGCGCCGCCGAGCCCGCCGTGCGAGCCGATCTGCTCCTCGAAGGCGAGGACTTCGCCGTCCTGCGGGTCGTACCAGGAGTTGACCATGATGTCGGCGGTGTGCGGAAAGCCGTCGGTGCGCCGCACGGCCTCCAGGGCGCCCGGCCCGAAGTCGGCCAGCGGCCCGACGTCGGCCGGGTCCTCGTCCAGGTACACCTCGGCCCCACGCGCGCCCAGCACCAGTGGGCCCCGCTCCGCGCTGCGTACGAGGAGGAAGCCGATGCCCGGGTGGTTGGCGAGGGTCGGCAGCAGCGCCGGGTGGCGGCGGTCGATCTCCTCGCGGGTCATGCGGTGCCGTACGTCCGGGAAGGACACGAGCCCGAGGTTGCCGGAGGCGAGCACGACCGGCTCCGCGCGCCGGGCCGGGCGGCGTTCGCCGGTGCCCTCCTCCACCGGGCGGCGCAGCGCGGCGCGCACCGCGGCGCGGGCCTCGGCGCCGCTGTGCGTGCGCTGCGCCCTGCGCGGCACGGGCAGTCCGCAGCCGGCCCGGACGAGGTCGCCGAGGGTCAGGCCGTAGCGGGCGCGGAAGGTCTCGCCGGGGCTCTGGCCGTGGTCGGAGAGGAGCACGATGCGGTAGGCGCGCGGCGCGTGCTCGGCGACCTGGGCGAGCAGGGCGAGCGAGCGGTCCAGGCGCCGCAGGACCTTCTCCACGTCGCGGCCGGTGGGCCCCGAGTGGTGCGCCACCTCGTCGTACGCGACGAGGTCGGCGTAGACGGCGCTGCGCCCGGCGAGCATGTCCCCGATGACGGCGGCGACCACCACGTCCCGCTCCACGACGGTCGCGAAGGCGCGGATGAACGGGTAGAGCCCGCCCCGGCCGACGCGCGGGCGGCGCCGCTCGACGCGGGCGCGGGTGGACTCGCCGATCTCGCGGAAGACCTCCGCCACGAAGGACAGGGCGGTGCGCACGGCGTTGGCGGGGTCGGAGAAGTAGGCGAAGTACCCGGCGCGCGACCGGTTCTCCTTGCCCCGCCTGGCGGCCATGGAGAGGACGAGGGCGAGCTGCTCGGCGCCGCCGCTGAAGAGGTTGCCGCGGCTGGCGCCGTCGACGGTGAGGAGACCGCCGTCGCCGGTGCGCCGCACGGCCCGGCGCTGGAGTTCGACGGCGGAGGCGGGGCGGTTGCTGACCATGACCTCGCCGGTGTCCTTCTCGTACCACCGGAAGGCGGGCACGTCGAAGTTGGAGCCGTGCAGGATGCCGAGCTGGCTGGCGCCGGTCTGGCTGGACCAGTCGGTGCGCCACGGGGTGAGGCGGTGCGTGGGGACGCTGCCCGGGGGGCTCTGGCCCAGCCAGCGGGCGACGGTGGGCATCAGGCCCTTGGCGACGGCGGCGGCGAGGATGTCGTGGCCGACGCCGTCGAGCTGGATGAAGACCGTGCCGGGGGCGATCGGGCCCGGCTGCCCGGGGGTGCCGCGCCGCCGGCGGCGGTCGGCGAGGCGGTACAGGCGGCGCCGGTAGACGTCGTCGTCCCGGACGGCGAGGGCGCCGCCGGCGGCCGAGGCGACGGCCGACATCACCGCGGCGACGACCACGGCGGTCTCCGCACCGGCTTCGCCGCGCCCCTCGGGGATGAGGCTCAGGGCGAGCAGCAGCAGCGACCCGTTGAGGAAGAAGGCGAGCAGGCCGAGCACCAGGGCGGGCACGAGCAGCAGGGCGCGCACCAGCAGGGGCCACACCAGCGCGGAGAGCAGACCGAAGGCGCCCGCGCCGAGGGCGGCGGTGACGGCGATCCGGGTGGCGCTGTCACCGTCGTCGGACTGGAGTTTGAAGTCCGGCAGGATCCCGGCGAGTACGAGCATCGTCAGCGTGCTGACGGCCCATACGGCGACCACCCGCCACAGAGCGCTGCCGGCCCTGCGCCATCGCCCTCGCCCCACGCCGTACCCCTTCACCGACCACCCGGAACCGGACAACAGCGTGTCACAGGCCCCCGGTTCCCGGCCCGCGCCCCTCAGCGGCCGTCGTAGCCCGCGGTCGGCATGGAGAGGCGGCGGTGCACCCGCGCCTTCATCCGTGAGTCGTACGCGGGCTCCGCGAGCCCGGCGGTCTCCACCCGCACCCCGCGCCGCGCGCACTCGGCGGTGAATTCCTCCGGGCACCGCAGCGCCCGCTCAAGGACCCGGCGGCTCGGCACGACGAAGAGGTCCACGAGGCCGGCCTCCACGTCGCCCCACAGCACCGCGTGGTCGGCGCGCAGCCCCCGCGCGAGGAGTTCGCGCGTGACGACGTACCCCTGGTCGGCCGCCCACCGCGCGCACATCGCGTGCTGGCTGCGCGAGTCGACCAGGAAAGGGTCGGCGTCGAGCTCCTCCAGGGGTGTCAGACTGGCGATCGACGCCACCCGCACCACGGCGGTTTCCCTGCCCACGATCTCTCCCACGGCGTCCCCCTCACCTCGGTCCCGGCCGCCGACCCTACTCCTGGCCGTACGCTCGGAGACAGTCGCCATAAGGAGGAACCGGGTGCCGGTCGAGGTCACATGGTGGGGTCACGCCACTTGCACGGTCGAGGACTCGGGCGTCCGCGTGCTGACGGACCCGCTCTTCGCCCGCCGCCTCGCGCATCTGCGGCGCCGCAGGGGCGCGTTGCCGCCGCCCGGCGCCGCGGTCGCCGACGTCGTGCTCGTCTCGCATCTGCACGCCGACCACCTGCACGTCCCCTCGCTCGCCCGGCTCGCCCCCGGCACCCGCGCGCTGGTCCCCCGCGGCACGGCGCGCTCGGTGCCGGGCCTGGCCCGCAGACTGTCCCACCTGCGCTTCACCGAGGTCGCGCCCGGTGACGAGATACCGGTCGGCGACCTCGTCGTCCGCGCGGTGCCCGCGCTGCACGACGGGCGGCGGCTCCCGGTGGGCCCGCGGCACTCCCCCGCCCTCGGCTATGTGCTGAGCGGCGAGGCGCGTACGTACTTCGCGGGGGACACCGGGCTGTTCGACTCGATGGCGGCGGAGGTCGGGGACGTGGACGTGGCGCTGCTGCCGGTCGGCGGCTGGGGCCCCTTCCTCGGCCACGGACACCTCGACCCGGCCCGCGCCGCCGAAGCACTCGCCCGGATCGCGCCGCGCAGCGCGATCCCGGTGCACTACGGCACGTACTGGCCGATCGGCATGGACGCGGTGCGCCCCCACGAGTTCCACGCGCCCGGCCAGGAGTTCGTGCGCCATGCGGCGCGCCTCGCCCCCGCGGTCGCCGTGCACCGGCTTCTGCACGGCGAGAGCGTGCTGCCGAAGGTGGCCCGGTGAACCTCGCCGCGGCGGTCCAGGTGGCGCCGGACAGCACGCAGCAGGCGGTCGCCTACCCGTCGCTGTTCCTGCTGGTGGTGATCGGCGCGCTGGTACCGGTGGTGCCGACGGGCGCGCTGGTCAGTTCGGCGGCGGTGGTGGCCGTGCACCAGGCGACGCCGTCGTTCTCGCTGCTCGTGGTCTTCGGCGTCGCGGCGTTCGCGGCGTTCCTCGGCGACATCACCCTGTACTGGCTCGGCCGGCGCGGCATGCGCTCGAAGAACGGTTCGCGCTGGCTGGAGGCGATACGCGACCGGGCGCCCGAGGAGCGGCTCGCGCGGGCGCAGGCCAAGCTGGAGGACCACGGGGTCATGGTCCTCGTGCTGTCGCGGCTGGTCCCCGCCGGGCGGATCCCGGTGATGCTGGCGTGCCTGATGGCGAAGATGCCGTTGCGGCGGTTCGCGCGCGGTGACATGCCGGCGTGCCTGGCGTGGGCGGTGACGTACCAGCTGATCGGCATCCTCGGCGGCTCGCTGTTCAAGGAGCCGTGGGAGGGCGTCGCGCTGGCGGTCGCGCTGACGGTGCTGATCAGTGTGGCGCCGACGGTGTGGCGCAAGGTGCGGGGCGCCCCGGCCTAGCCTTTCGGGCTTTCAGCCCAGCACGCGCGACGCCCCCACCGGCAGGTCCCACAGGTCCTCGCGGGGCCGCCCCGTCTGCTCCCAGGCGGCCCGTACCCGGGTGAGCGGTTCGAGGACCGGCTCGGCGGAGAGCAGGAACGTGCCCCAGTGCATGGGGGCCATCCGCCGCGCGCCCAGGTCGCCCGCCGCCCGGACCGCCTCCTCGGGGTCGCAGTGGACGTCGCTGAGCCACCAGCGCGGGTCGTACGCCCCGATCGGCAGCAGCGCGAGGTCGATGCCGGGGTAGCGCTCCCCGATCCGTTCGAACCAGTGGCCGTAGCCGGTGTCGCCCGCGAAGTAGACGCGTTGCCCTTGGGCATCGGTCATGACCCAGCCGCCCCACAGCGTGCGGCAGGTGTCGAGCAGGCTCCGCTTGGACCAGTGGTGGGCGGGCACGAAGTCGAAACGCACGCCGCCCACTTCGGCGCCCTCCCACCAGTCGAGCTCGGTGACGCGGCTGAAGCGGCGGCGGGTGAACCAGCGGCCGAGCCCGGCGGGGACGAGGACGGGCGTGTCCCTCGGGAGCCTGCGCAGGGTGGGGGCGTCGAGGTGGTCGTAGTGGTTGTGGCTGATGACGACGGCGTCGACGCGGGGCAGCGCGCTCCAGGCGACGCCCACGGGAGTGACGCGGGCCGGTGTGCCGAGGATCTTGCGGGACCAGACGGGGTCCGTGAGGACGGTGAGGCCACCGATGCGTACGACCCAGCTGGCGTGCCCCGCCCAGGTGACGGCGACGGTGCGGTGGTCGACGCGGGGCAGCGGGCCCGGTTCGTACGGCAGCCGCCGGATGTCGGCGAGGCCCTCGGGGCGTGGCCGCAGGGCGCCCTCGCGGGCGAACCGGGCGAAGGCGCGCAGGCCGGGCAGCGGTGCGGTCAGCCGGTCGGCGAACGACGTCGGCCACGGGCGCGGGCGCGCGGCGCCGGGCGGGCGGGGCGGCTGCGGGGCCGGCCGCGGCGTCGGCTGCCGCTGGCCGGTCCGTCGCGCCGCGGGGGCGCACGCGTGCGTCTTCGTCTGCTTCTCCGCCTGCTGGGTCACCGAGGAGGCTCCATTCGCTGTGATTCCGCGCGGAGATCGTCGAAGGCCGATCCGAATATGTTCAACGCTCGTTCGACGTGCGGCAATTCCAGGGGCTCGGGCGCGTCGAGGGACGCCAGGCGCTCTTCGGGGGTCGCACCGAGGAGCGGGCCCGTGGGGAGGCGTACGCGCAGGGCGTTCATGTCGTCGCCGAAGCGGTGGCCGCCGGGCGTGGGCGTGCCGAGCCGTGCGCCGAGGAAGTCCTCCAGGTCCTGCGCGTCGCCGACGCCGCGCGCGGCGAGCGCGGACCGCAGGGGGCCGAGGTCGGCGTAGAGGTGGCGGCCCGCCTGTGGAGGCCGGGCCAGAGCGCCCGCGGCGAGCACGGCGTGCTGCGCGGCGTCGGCCACGCACGCGTGCAGGCGCACGGTGGCGGTCAGCCGCTCGGTGATCTCGTCCGGTTCGCCGAGTGCGTACGTCGCCGCGGCGGCGGCCGGGGCGGCGAGGCTCGCGCCGAGCGCGGTGAGGACGTCGAGGGTGCGGGCGCGCAGGGCGGCGCCCAGCGGGGTGTCGGGGAAGCGGGCGACGGCGGCGGGCAGCGCGGGCGGCAGGAAGGGACCGGCGAGGTCGCAGACGACGCTGACGCGTTCGTGGTCCATCTCGGCGGGGCCGACCAGGACGGTGTCGTGGGGGCGGTGCAGGGTGTCGCGCCAGGTCTCGTCGCTGACGACGTGCAGCCCCTCGTCGGCGGCGGCTTCGACGGCCTCGTGCAGCACCTCCGGCGGCGGCACGGTGGCGGTCGGGTCGTCGGCGACGCTGAGCACGAGCAGCCGGGGCCTGCCCCCTTCGGCGCGTACGCGGCGGACGGTCTCCAGGAGCGCGTACGAGTCCGGGACGCCGCCGCACTCGGCGGGCGTCGGCACGTGGTAGACGCCGTGGCCGAGCAGTCGCGCCTGCGGTGCCCACCAGGCGGGGCGGGGGCGCGGCAGCAGGACGTCGCCGCCGAGGGCCGCGGTGAGGGCGAGCAGCAGGGGCGGGGCGCCGGGCGCGGCGACGACGTGGTCGCGCTCCACGGCAAGGCCTCGGCGGCGCCAGTAGCCGCTCGCGGCGTCCAGGAGGGCGGGGCTGCCGCCGAGGGGTTCGCCGTGCGGGCGGCCCGTGGCCGACGCGGCGGCGGAGGCCAGCTCGGGCAGGACGGGGAGGCCCTGCTCCGGCGGGGGCGGGCCGTACCGGACGGGGCCGCGGCCCTCGGGGTCCGTCCGCCTCATGCGTACCTCCGTGCACTCGCGTGACTGTCTCCTGCCCCGTCGGACGGGGGTGTACCCGGATGCCACCCATCACAGCGCGCTCCCCTGCCTCGCGCCCGCTCTGGCCTCCGGCCGGGTGAGCGGGACGGCGGGCCCGGGCAGGGCCGACGCGGGCGCGCGGTCGCGCCGCCTCTGGCCTCCGGCCGGGTGAGCGGGACGGCGGGCCCGGGCAAGGCCGACGCGGGCGCGCGGTCGCGCCGCCTCTGGCCTCCGGCCGGGTGAGCGGGACGGCGGGCCCGGGCAAGGCCGACGCGGGCGCGCGGTCGCGCCGCCTCTGGCCTCCGGCCGGGTGAGCGGGACGGCGGGCCCGGGCAGGGCCGACGCGGGCGCGCGAGGCACGGACACACAAGGCACGGGCACGCGAGGCGCGCGATCAGCTGCGGGGCCCGTCAGGGGCGCGGGAACTGCGCGGCGCAGCTGCTCGGCCAGGCCGTCGAGTCGCGCTGCACCGTGCACTGCGCCGTGCGGACGCGCTCGTCCTCGTCGTACTTCTGCGGGACGCAGTGCTTGGCCAGGTCGTCGCCGACGCTCTGCGGTCTGCGGTTTGCGGTTTGCGGTTTGCGGTTTGCGGTCCATCACCCCGCCGAGGCGCGGTCGGTGTCTCCCCGCCGCGCTCGGTGATCATCAGCCGGTTGATGGCGGAGCCGAGCGGCAGCGGGTCACGGCCGTCGGCACGCGCACCCGAGCGCAGACCGCCGCGACGGGCCTGCTTCTTCTGCCGAGCGGCATCCCCACGCGCGCGCCGTGCGCACCTCGGCGTTCTTGGCGACCTCGCCCCGCAGCCCCTCGCTGAGCCCGAGCACGAGCCGCGCCGGCGCGCGCGAGAGGGGCCGGAGCCGGTCGGTGGCGGCCGGCTTCGGCCCCTCGCCGCGGACCTCAGCGGGCCAGGGAGACCAGTTCGCGTTCCAGGCCGCGGCCCTTCGTGTCGACCAGTGCCGCCGCGACGTCCGCCAGTTTCCGGTTCGTCGTCTGGGAGATCCGCCGCAGCACCGAGAACGCGGCGTCCGCCTCGCACCCCAGGACGTGCATGACGATCCCGCACGCCTGGTCCACGACGGGCCGCGTCCGCAGGGCCGTGCCCATCTGGTCCAGCTCGGACAGGGCGGCGCGGTAGTGCCGGTCGCGCACGAAGCTCGCCGTGGCGAGGTCGCCGAGGGCCTGGGCGGGGCCGTGCCGCGCGTCGTCGAGCGCGCCGGGGCGGAAGCCGAACAGGGTCAGGGTGACCGTGAGCCCCGCGCGCTGGAAGGGCAGCGTGACGCTGGAGCGTACGCCCGAGTCGAGGGCCAGCGCGCGGTACTCGGGCCATCGCTCGTCCCGCAGCAGGTCCCCGGAGTCCACCGGCGTGCCCCTCTCCTCGGCGGCGGGTATGGGGCCGTCGCCCGTGCGCAGCTGCACCGAGACGAGCCCGGCCAGGTCGGGGTGGGTGACGGCGGTGGGGTGTTCGTCGCCGCCGTCGGTGACGGTGGTGCTCGCGCCGCAGCACCCGGGGGTGCAGCGCATGGCTTGTTCGGAGAGTTCGGAGAGCCTGCGTCCGGGCAGTGCGGTCTCTGGGCGGAGCAGCTCCGGGTCCGGCAAGGGCGCCATGGGGTGTTCCTCCTCTCTTCCCGGCTTCCCCCCTGGCCCTCCGGAAAACAGCCGCAGCGGCTAGGTTCGACCCATGTCCCAGACGGAGGAGTTCGGTGAGGACCTCGCGGATTTCGTGCGCCGTGTCGCGGAGTTGAAATCGGCGCGGTCCCTTCCGCCGGACGACCTCGGCACGGTGCTGGACGCGGCGATCTTCGAACTGGACCATGTGGCCGAGCAGTTGTGGCCCACGTACGAGCGGCTGAGCGCCGACGGGCCGCCGGGCGGCGGCGTGCCGGACCGGGACGAGCAGCGGCTGCTACGGGCGATGTTCCAGCGCATGCCGCTGCCGGTGGCGCTGCTCGACCGGGAGACCGTGGTGCGGCGGATGAACTTCGCGGGGACGGCGCTGACCGGGGTCCGCGCGGGCTTCGCGGCGGGCCGGCCGCTGACCGGGTTCCTGGTCCACGCGGACCGGGCGGCGTTCCGCTCGCAGACCGCCGCCGTCGCCCGCGGGGAGGGCGACCGCAGCCTCGTCGTCCACCTCCAGCAGAGCCCGCGGACGCCGGTCCGCGCGACGCTGACGGCGCTGCGGCCCGGCGCCGAGCCGCGCACGGCGGTCCTCGTCGTGTTCCAGCCGTCGGTGAGCCGCGCGCAGCCTCCGCCGAGGGTGCCGCGGCCCGCGCCCGACCTCGGCGAGGCGACCCGGCACGCGGCTCAGCTCGACCTGGCGGACGCGATGACGACGGCGCTGCTCACGGCGCCCGCCGGGGACCGCGCGGCCGTGCTGGAGCGGGCGGCGGCGGTGCTGCACGGGCGGTTCGCGGACTGGGTGATCGCCGACGAGGGCGCGGCGCGGCCGCGGCGAAGAACCGTGCTCGGGCCGCCGGGCGCGCCGGTCGCCGACGTTCTCGCGCAGGACCCCGCCGCGTGCCCCCTCGTCGTCGAGGCGGCACGCGGCGGGGCCGCGTCGCTCCAGGTGCGTCCGGAGGATCCGGACGCCTTCGGCCGGGACGCCAGTGGCGCGCACGTCCTGGTCCGTACCGAGGTCACGTCGTTGTTGTGCGTGCCGCTGACCGCCCGCGCGGACGCTCCCGTCGAGGGGGTGCTCACGCTGTTCCGGTGCGGTGCGCGCCTTGCCTTCTCGATGGCCGAGGCGCGGGCGGTCGACGTGCTGTCCCGGCACATGGCGCTGGCCATGCGGCGCGGGGGCGGCGGCGAGCGGGCCGGGCGTTAGGCGGCGTCCCGCATCACCTGGTCGCGCAGCCGGTCGCAGCAGCGGCTGATCAGCCGCGAGACGTGCATCTGGGAGATGCCCATCTCGTCGGCGATGCGGCTCTGCGTCATGTCGCCGAAGAAACGCATGTAGAGGATGGTCCGTTCGCGCTCGGGCAGTTGCGCGAGGCGCGGCTTGACGGCCTCGCGGTCGACGATGACGTCGAGCGCGGGGTCGGGGCCACCGAGGGCGTCGCTGAGCGAGTAGCCGTCCTCGCTGCCCGGGAGTTCCGCGTCCAGGGAGAGCGCGGTGAAGCTGTCGAGCGCTTCCAGGCCGGCTTTGGCCTCTTCCTCGCTCATCTGCGCGTGCTCGGCGATCTCGGCGGTGGTGGGGGCGCGCCCGGAGACCGTCTGGGAGAGGTCCTGGCGGGCGAACCGCACCCGGTTGCGCAGGTCCTGGACGCGGCGCGGCACGTGCAGGGTCCACATGTGGTCGCGGAAGTGCCGCTTGATCTCGCCGGTGACGGTCGGTACGGCGTAGCTCTCGAAGGCGGTGCCGCGCCGCGGGTCGTAGCGGTCGACGGCCTTGACGAGGCCGAGGGCGGCGACCTGGCGCAGGTCGTCGAGGGACTCGCCGCGGTTGCGGAAGCGGCCCGCGAGGCGGTGTGCCATGGGCAGCCAGGCCTGGACGACCTCTTGGCGCAGGGCGTCCCGTTCGGGGCCCTCCGCCAGCTCGACCAGGCGCTCGAAGGCGGCGGCGGTGTCCGGTGCGTCATCGTGTGCATGACGCTTGCTCCGGGTGGGTACCGGGGTGCTCTGAGCGGGTACGGCGGCGCTCTGAGCGGCTACAGCGGTGCTCTGGGTGGGTGCCGGGGTGCTCCCGGCGGGTGCCGCGGTGTTCGGGTGGGATCGCATGGTGCGTCGCAACTCCCTATGGGGGGTGCCTGGGGATGGACAGTCACCGTGGGAGTGCGCGCGGACGGTTCGAGCCACGACGAGGCACACCCGGGGCGAGCGATGCGGCCGCTCCCACGGACGTGCCTCCGGTCCGAAGCACTGTTTCTTCGCCTGCCCCGCGTGTGCTGGGCCAAACGCCCCCGGTCCCGCCGTAGGTTTCCCCGGGTCCCGCCGGACACCCGGGGAGTACCCCACGATCCCGATCACCCGGAAGGCCAGTCATGAGCGTCAAGGTCGCCGACCACATCCTGGAGAGGCTGCGAGCCTGGGGCGTCGAGCAGGTCTTCGGCTATCCAGGGGACGGCATCAACGGCCTCCTCGCCGCCTGGGGCAGGGCCGAGGACCGGCCCCGGTTCGTGCAGGCGCGGCACGAGGAGATGTCGGCGTTCGAAGCGGTGGGGTACGCCAAGTTCGGCAAGCGCCTCGGTGTGTGCGTGGCGACGTCGGGGCCGGGCGCCGTTCATCTGCTCAACGGCCTGTACGACGCGAAGCTCGACCATGTGCCGGTGCTCGCCATCGTCGGGCAGACGCACCGCAGCGCGATGGGCGGCTCCTACCAGCAAGAGATCGATCTGCACACGCTGTTCAAGGACGTCGCGTCCGACTTCGTGGAGACGGTGACGGTGCCCGAGCAGCTGCCGAACGTCCTCGACCGGGCGATCCGCACCGCGTACGCGCGCCGCTGCCCGACCGCCGTGATCATCCCCGGTGACGTGCAGGAGCTCGACTACAGCCCGCCGCCGCACGCGTTCAAGATGGTCCCCTCCAGCCTGGACCGCAGCGGCTGGACGGCGCTGCCCTCGCCGACGGCCCTGGAGCGGGCGGCGGAGGTCCTCAACGCCGGCGACAAGGCGGCGATCCTGATCGGCCAGGGCGCCGCGGGCGCGCGCGCCGAGGTCGAGGAGATCGCCGAGCTGCTCGGCGCGGGCGTCGCGAAGGCGCTGCTCGGCAAGGACGCGCTGAGCGACGAACTGCCCTACGTCACCGGTTCGATCGGTCTCCTTGGGACCCGCCCCTCGTACGAGCTGATGCGCGACTGCGACACGCTCCTGACGATCGGGTCGAGCTTCCCCTACGCGCAGTTCCTGCCGGAGTTCGGCTCGGCGCGGGGCGTGCAGATCGACATCGACCCGCACATGGTCGGCATGCGCTATCCGTACGAGGTGAATCTCGTCGGCGACGCGCGGGCGACGCTGCGCGAGCTGATCCCGCTGATCGACAAGGACCGCCGGGCGGTCAGCCGTGAGTGGCAGGCGGAGATCTGCGCCAACGTCAGGCGCTGGCACGAGGTCATGCAGCGCAGGGCCGAGCAGTCCGCGGACCCGGTCAACCCGGAGTACGTCGCGCACGTCCTGGATCCGCTGCTGCCCGACAACGCGCTCATCACGTCCGACTCCGGCTCGGTGGCGAACTGGTACGCGCGTCACCTGACGATGCGCGGTGACATGCGCGCCTCGCTCTCGGGGACGCTCGCCACGATGGGGTGCGGCGTGCCGTACGCCATCGGGGCGAAGTTCGCGCACCCCAACCGGCCCGTCATCGCCCTGGTCGGGGACGGCGCGATGCAGATGAACGGCATGGCGGAGCTGATCACGGCCGCCAAGTACCGGCACCGCTGGGACGATCCCCGGCTGATCGTCGCCGTGTGGAACAACGGGGACCTGAACCAGGTCACGTGGGAGCTGCGGGCCATGGGCGGCGCCCCGTCCTTCCTGCCGTCGCAGTCGCTGCCCGATGTGCCGTACGCCGATTTCGCGCGCTCCATCGGTCTCACCGGCATCCGGGTGGAGCGGCCCGAGGACGTGGAGGGCGCGTGGCGGGCCGCCCTGGCGGCGGAGGGCCCCGCGGTCCTCGACTTCCGCACGGACCCGGCGGTGCCGCCTATCCCGCCGCACGCGACGTGGGAGCAGATGGAGTCGACGGCGCAGTCGCTCCTCAAGGGCGACACGGACCGCGCCTCGGTGATGAAGCAGGGTCTGAAGGCGAAGGTGCAGGAGTTCCTGCCGGGGGCGGGCGAGCGGCGCAAGCGCGACGGCGACTAGCGGCGAGGTATGGCCCCGCCCCACAGGGGTACTGCGGGTGGGGTCACCCCGGTTCACTCCGGCGGAAGACGGAGCTCCACCGACGAACGAACCCCAGGCGAACGCACGCAGCACGCATCCAGGAAAGGCTCTGCCATGGCCGATTTCGTAAGGGACGTCATGACACCGGGCGTCGTGGCGGTGCGCCCCGACGCCTCTCTCGTCGAAGCCGCGCAGCTCATGCGCGCCCAGGACATCGGGGACGTGCTGGTCGCCGCCGACGGGCGGGTCGTCGGCGTGCTCACCGACCGGGACATCGCGTTGCGTGCCGTGGCCGACGGGGCCGATCCGCTGACGGTCAGCGCGGAGGCCGTCTGCACGCCGAACCCCGTGGTAGTCGCCCCGGATGACCCGGTGTCGGACGCGGTGGGGCTGATGCGGGACCACGCCGTCCGCAGGCTGCCCGTCGTGGAGGACGGTCATCCGGTGGGGATGGTCAGCCTGGGCGATCTGGCGCTCTCCCAGGACCCGTCGTCCGCGCTGGCCGACATCAGCCGCGCGGACCCGGACAGCTGGCCGGGGATCCATCAGGCCTGACCGGGCGCGTCAAAGGTCAGGTCAGGGCGGCAGGTCAGATCAGGTCAGGTCAGGTCAGATCAGGTCAGGTCAGGTCAGGTCAGGTCAGGTCAGGTCAGGTCAGGTCAGGGCGAGCCGGCCAGGCGCAGGGGTGTGCCGCCGCCGCGTGTGCCGCTGGTGGAGGTCCGGGTGTCGTCCTCCCGGGCCCACCAGGCGGCGCCGCCGTCCTCGATGTAGCGCAGCAGGATGCCCTCGCGCAGGGCCCAGGGGCAGACCGTCAGCACTTCGAGCCCGGTCAGCTTCATCGCCGTGTGGGCGACCACCGCGCCCGCCAGGCACTGTCCGGCCCGCGCGGCCGAGATCCCCGGCAGCTGTGCCCGGTGCTCGGCGGGCAGCCGGGCGAGTTCCTGGAGCGCGACGCCCAGTTCGCGGCGGCCCAGCTCCCGCTGGACGAAGGGGCCGTAGCGTCCCGGCGCGGCACCGCAGAGGCGGGCCAGCTGCTGCAACGTACGCGAGGTGGCGACGGCCGTGTGCGGCATCTCCCACCGGATGCGCGCGGCCACGTCCCGCAGCTGGTGGCGCACTTGGCGGCGTACGGCCTTGATGTCCCGGGGGCGCGGCGGGTCCTGGACGTCGAAGTACTCCCGGGTCAGCCTGCCGGCACCCAGCGGCAGCGAGGCCGCGTAGTCGGGCAGCCTGCTGCGGCCGAACGCCACCTCGAACGTGCCGCCGCCGATGTCGAAGAGCACCAGCGGCCCCGCCCGCCACCCCATCCAGCGGCGGGCGGCGAGGAACGTCAGCTCCGCCTCGGCCTCGCCGGAGAGCGTGCGCAGCCGCAGCCCCGTCCCGGCCTCCACGGCGTCGAGCACCTCGGCCCGGTTCGGGGCGTCGCGCACGATGGACGTGGCGAAGGCGAACGGCTCCGCCACTCCCCAGCGGTGCGCTTCCTCCTGTACCTCGCGGACCGCCTCGGTGAGCCTGTGGACCGGCTCCTCGCCGAGCCGCCCGTCCCGGTCCACGTCCTGGGCGAGCCGCAGCCGCCGCTTCACCGTGTGGACCGGCAGCGGCACCTGCCCGTCGGCATCAGCGACAACGAGCCGCACCGTGTTCGACCCCACGTCCACCACGCCCACTCTCATGACGGTTCGGGTACCCCGGTACGCGCGAAAAGAATCAGCCGCCGGGTCCACGCCGCGCGCGCCGGCGCACCGTCACGTCCAGGTCCGCATGGCCGGCGTACGTTCCTCGATGGCGCGGGCGGCGTCGAGGACGAGGTCCTCCGTGAAGCGGCCGCCGATGAGCTGGGCGCCGAGCGGCACACCGTCGTGGAGGGCCACGGGCACCGTGACGGCGGGGAAGCCGAGGATGGGGACGGCGGTCATCGGCCACATGGCGGGGAAGAGCTCCAGGGCCCGCGCCCGGTCCCCGAGGTCGGCGTCCGCCAGCCGGGCCGCCGCGTCGCTCACGGCCGCGTCGACCGCCGGGTGAGCCCCGAGCCGGGCTCCGCCGGGAAGGTGAGCTCCGAGGCAGGCTCCGCCGCGAAATCAAGGCAGAGGTCTCCGCCCCGCTCCACATCGGCCACGGCGCCGGTGAACGCACGGAGTTCACGCCCATCACGGGCGGCTCCGTCCACGGGCCACGCCTGAACGGCACGGTGCTGCCCGGTGGCGGCGACTGGTCGGACACCCGCGGCCAGGTCTGCCAGCTGGAGGCCCGCTATCTGATCCGGGCCGACGACGGCGCCGTCATCGACATCGTCAACCGCGGCTACTACCACGAGGGCGGCGCCGGCCCCGACCAGCACGACGGCGCCCTGCGGGTCACCGCGTCCGGGATCTACTTCCGCACCGCCCCCGTCTTCCGTACGGACGCACCGGCCCACCGCTGGCTCGCCGAGACCGTCTTCGTGGGCCTCGCGAGGGAGGACGGCGGGGCCATCGTGATCCGCTGCTTCAGCGTCGACTGAGAACCCTGCGTCCGACCATGCTCAGCAGTTTCGTCTGCGCGTCGGCGCCCGGCGGGGGTTCCACCGGCGGGTCGAAGAGGCCGCTCTTCTCCAGTTCCGCCGCGTACGGCGAGATCTCCCCCACCGCGAAGTCGACCAGAGCGTCGGGCAGTGTCTCGTCGGCGCCGATCGCCCGGGAGAGATCCCAGGCGTGCACGACCAGGTCCGTGGTCATCTGACCGCAGTAGAAGGTGGCGGGGGTCTCGCCGAAGGAGAGGTGGACGGCGCGGTCCAGGGCGCCCGGTTCGCGGAACGCGGCGCGGGCCGCGGTGGCCGCGGTGTCCCAGGAGGCGACCGGGTCGGGGCCGAGCATGTCGCCTTCGAAGGAGTCGCCGACGGAGTCGACAGTCGCGCCGTCACGCAGCAGGGGCGGCACCCACAGCTGCTCGGCCGTGAGGTGGTTGACCAGGTCGCGCACGGTCCAGTCGGTGCACGGGGTGGGCGCGTCCCACTGGTCGGCGCGCACGGCGTGCACCCGCTCGGTGAAGAGGTCGAGCGCCTCGCCGTGCCGCGCCAGCACGGGCGGCCGCTCGGCTGCCATGAGTCCGTCTGTCATGAGTCCGTCCCTCCCCTCTCCCTCGCCCCTGAGCGGGTCCGTCCCGGGGCGATGGACCTGCGCGGGTGGCGGCGCAGGTACTCGGCCTCCAGCTCGGCCATCCGTTCGTCATGGGTTCGCAGGGCGTCGTCCGAGCCGTGCAGGAAGGTGGTGTGCCGGGTCCGGTGGATCGCCTCCAGCTCCTTGACGAGCTGCTGGTCGTCCAGCTGACCCGGGTCGACTCCGTTGCTCATGGATCGCTCCTTGTCGCGTCGCTCCGGTGCCCCCCGGGTACCCTCTCGGCGCGTACTACCCCAGGATGCACCGCGCCCGGCGCGGGCGCGCGGCGCGTCGGCCCCCTACCGGGCCCGCTCCACCCGGCGCTCGTCCCATACCGGCTCAGCGGTCTCCCGGAGCCGGCCGTCGCTGCCGAAGACCAGATAGCGGTCGAAGGAGCGGGCGAACCAGCGGTCGTGGGTGACGGCGAGCACCGTGCCCTGGAACGCTTCGAGGCCTTCCTGGAGGGCTTCCGCGGACTCCAGGTCGAGGTTGTCCGTCGGCTCGTCGAGGAGCAGGGCGGTGCAGCCCTCCAGCTCCAGGAGGAGGATCTGGAAGCGGGCCTGCTGGCCCCCCGAGAGGCGCTCGAACTTCTGCTCGGCCTGACCGGTCAGTTCGTAGCGCCGCAGCCGGGACATGGCGGCGCCGCGGGCCTGCGCGTGCTCACGCCAGAGGATGTCCAGGAGGGTGCGGCCGGCCAGCTCGGGGTGGGCGTGGGTCTGCGCGAAGTGGCCCGGCACGACGCGCGCGCCGAGCTTCCAGGTCCCGGTGTGCGCCACGGGATGGTCGGTGTCGCCCGCGAGCAGGCGCAGGAAGTGCGACTTGCCCGAGCCGTTCGAGCCGAGGACGGCGACCCGCTCACCGTAGAAGACCTCCAGGTCGAAGGGTTTCATCAGGCCGGTGAGCTCAAGGTTTTCGCAGGTCACGGCCCGTACGCCGGTACGTCCGCCCTGGAGGCGCATGGTGATGTCCTGCTCGCGCGGCGGCTCGGGCGGCGGCCCGGCCTCCTCGAACTTGCGGAGCCTGGTCTGCGCCGCGTGGTAACGGGAGGCCATCTCGTGGCTGACCTCGGCGGCCTGGCGCAGGGTGCGCACCAGCTTCTTCAGCTGCTCGTGCTTCTCGTCCCAGCGGCGGCGCAGCTCCTCGAAGCGGGCGAAGCGCTGCTTGCGGGCCTCGTGGAACGTCTCGAAGCCGCCGCCGTGCACCCACGCGTCGGCGCCCTCGGGGCTCGGCTCCACGCTGATGATCTTCTGGGCGGAGCGGGCGAGCAGCTCCCGGTCGTGGGAGACGAAGAGCACGGTCTTGCGGGTCTCGCGCAGCCGCTCCTCCAGCCAGCGCTTGCCGGGGACGTCGAGGTAGTTGTCCGGCTCGTCCAGGAGCAGGACCTCGTCGGAGCCGCGCAGCAGGGCCTCCAGGACGAGGCGCTTCTGTTCGCCGCCGGAGAGGGTGCGGACCTCGCGGAACTGCGCTTTGTCGTAGGGGACGCCGAGGGCGGCCGTGGTGCAGATGTCCCACAGCGTCTCGGCCTCGTAGCCCTGCGCCTCCGCCCAGTCGGAGAGCGCCTGGGCGTAACTCATCTGGGCGGCCTCGTCGTCGACCGTCATGATCGCGTGCTCCGCGGCGTCCACCGCCTTCGCCGCTTCCCGTATCCGCGGGTGGGAGACGGAGACCAGCAGGTCGCGCACGGTGCTCTCGTCGCGCACGGAGCCCACGAACTGCGGCATCACACCGAGCCCGCCGCTGACGGTGACGCTGCCGCCGTGCGGCTGGAGCTCGCCGGAGATCAGCCGCAGCAGGGTGGTCTTGCCCGCGCCGTTGGCCCCGACCAGGGCGACGACCGCGCCCTCGCCGACCCGGAAGGAGACATCACCGAGCAGCGCCCGCCCGTCCGGCAAGTAGTACTCAAGGTGCGCGGCTTCCAGATGTCCCATGGGCCGGATTGTCCGTGCCGGGCACCCGTCCGGGCAAACCGGTTTCCCCGCGGTAGTGGCGGCGACCGTCGCGGGGTACCCGCACGGTATGACCACAGATGTCTCCGCCCCACGTCAGGACAGTCTGCGGGCCAAGCTGCTCGCGCTCGACTGCCGCGCCTTCGAAGCCGTCGCCTCCCGGCACTGGCCGGGCGCGGACCGCTTCCTCCCCCGGCTCAGCCGCAGCGCCAACCACGGGGTGCTGTGGTTCGCCGCGGCCGGGGCGATCGCGGCGACCGGCTCGCCACGGGCCCGCCGCGCCGCCGTGCGCGGGGTCGCCTCGCTCGCGCTGGCGTCCGTGGGCATCAACACGGTCGGCAAGCGCTCGGTGCGCCGCGCGCGGCCGCTGCTCGACTCGGTGCCGCTGATGCGGCAGCTGAAGCGGCAGCCCATCACCACGTCGTTCCCCTCGGGGCACTCCGCCTCCGCCGCGGCCTTCGCCACCGGTGTGGCGCTGGAGTCGCGGGCCTGGGGCGCGGGGGTCGCGCCCGTCGCGGGCGCCGTGGCGCTCTCCCGTGTCTACACCGGCGTGCACTTCCCGAGCGACGTCCTCGCGGGCGCGGCCCTCGGCGCGGGCGCCGCCTTCGCGGTGCGCGGCCTCGCCCCGACCCGTGCCCAGCTGCCCTCGCCGGGCAGGCCGCGCGCCGACGCGCCCGCGCTGCCGGGCGGCGAGGGCCTGGTCCTGGTCGCCGAGGCCGGGGGCCGCGCGGACGAGCGTACGAAGGCGCTGCGCGAGGCCCTGCCCCGCGCGGAGGTCATCACCTGCGAGCGGGACGCGATGGCCGCCGAGCTGGAGAAGGCGGCGGCCCGCGCGCGAGCCCTCGGGGTGTGCGGCGGCGACGGCTGCGTCAACGCCGCGGCCGAGGTCGCCCTGCGCCAGGGGCTGCCGCTCGCCGTGCTGCCGAGCGGCACCCTGAACCACTTCGCGTACGACATCGGCGTGGAGGAGCCGCGTGACCTGTGCCGCGCCGTGGAGGAGGGCGGCGCGGTGGCGGTCGACGTGGGGCGCTTCGCCTCGCCGGACGACGCGGACGCCGTCGATGCCGGCGCCGCCATCGACGGCCGCACCGAAGGGATCTTCCTCAACACCTTCAGCGTCGGCGTCCATCCGGAACTCGTGCGCGGGCGTGAGCGCTGGGCCCATCGCCTGGGCGACCGGCCCGCGGCCGTCCTGGCCGCCCTCCGGGTACCGCGGTCCGCGCGGGAGCCGATGAGCGCCGAATTCCGGGGCCGCAGGCGGCCGCTGTGGCTGCTGGTCGCGGGCAACGGCACGTACCACCGCTATGGGCTGGGGCCGGGCCGCCGGCTCGACATGGCGGACGGGCTGCTGGACCTGCGGATCGTGCACGGCGGTCACCGACCGGGCGCACGGCTGCTCGCCGCCGCGCTCGCCGGTCCGGCGGTCCGCTCCCCCGCCCAGGCGTCGGTGCGGCTGCGCGGCCTGCGGGTGGACGGCATCAGCCCCGGCACGGTGGTGGCGTACGACGGTGAAGTCACCGAAGTGCGGGGCGCGTTGGTGCTCGACAAGCTGCCGGAGGCGTTGACGGTCTATCGCCCGCTCCCCGCCACCGGCTGACCACCACACCGAACGCCAGGCCGAACGCCACGCCCAACACGACGCTGACCATATATTGATACGCGGGTCTCATTATTCGGCATGGCGGCGTACGGTTCGGCGTACCGCAGCAAGCACACCGCGCACCTGGAGGGGTTCCGCCATGCCGAAGGAGACCGCCGTCTACACGCACGGGCACCACGAGTCCGTACTGCGTTCCCACACGTGGCGCACCGCCGCCAATTCGGCCGCGTACCTCATCGGCTCGCTGAAGCCGCACATGAAGGTCCTGGACATCGGCTGCGGCCCCGGCACCATCACCGCCGACCTGGCGGAGCTGGTCCCGGACGGCCACGTCACAGGCGTCGACCACGCGCCGGACATCCTCGGCACGGCGCGCGCCACGGCAGCCGAACGCGGCCTGGAGAACGTGGAGTTCGCCGTCGCCGACGTGCACGATCTCGACTATCCCGACGACACCTTCTGCGTCGTCCACGCCCATCAGGTGCTCCAGCATGTGGGCGACCCGGTGCGGGCACTGAGCGAGATGCGGCGGGTCTGCAAGCCGGGCGGCCTCATCGCGGTCCGCGACGCGGACTACTCGGCGATGACCTGGTACCCGAACCTGCCCGCCATGGACGACTGGCTGGACCTCTACCTGCGGGTGGCCCGTGCCAACGGCGGTGAGCCCGACGCCGGGCGCCGCCTCAAGTCCTGGGCGCTGGAGGCCGGTCTGACGGACATCACCGCGAGCGCCGACACATGGTGCTACTCCTCCGACGAGGAGCGCGCCTGGTGGAGCGAACTGTGGGCGGACCGCACCGTCGCCTCCTCGTACGCCGAGCGCGCGGTGACGGGCGGTCACGCGGACGCACGGCAACTGCGGGACCTCGCCGCGGCGTGGCGGGCGTGGGGCGACCGGGGCGACGGGTGGTTCGTCGTGCTGCACGGCGAACTCCTGTGCCGCACATGACGTGCCCGCCCCTCGACGGCAAGTCCCTCGGCGGCTAGTCCCTCGGCAGCAGGGGGCCCAGCGGGCCGAGGTCCAGGTTGAGGTCCTCGGCCCGCAGGCCGTAGCGGTCCCGCAGCTCGGCCATCCGGTCCTCCAGGAGCATCAAGGTCAGCCCGATGCGCTCCTCCTGATCCTCGGTCAGATCGCCGGTGTCGAAGCGGCGTACGGCCTGGCGCTCCATGAGCTGCCGCAGGAGCTCGATGATGGTCAGGACCAGCTTCACCAGGTCCCGTTCCACCGTGTCCGGATCGAGGTCCATGCGGGTGCGGCCGCCGCGGCCCGTGTCCGCGAGGTCACCGGGCTCGGACTCGGGCTCGGACTCAGGCCCGGGCACAGCACCAGGCCCAGGCCCAGGCCCAGGCCCAGGATCAAGCTCAGTGGGCTCCATGCTTTACTCCAATTCCGGCCACGGTGAGGGCACTTGCTCATTCACCGAGCTGATCAGGGCGTTCAGGTCGATGCGTACGAGGTCCACGTCCGCGATTCGCAGCGTGATGTCGCCCGTGATGACGACGCCGCCCGCGAGGAGGCGGTCGAGCAGGTCGACCAGGGCTATCTCGCGGCGCTCGACGACCGTCATCGGGGGCACTCCGTTCCGTCTGCTCCCTCGGCGATCGTGTTCGTGTTCGCGTTCGCGTCCGCGTCGTCGGCGGTGAAGGAGTAGGCCGCCCAGGGGCCCGTCAGCTCCACCCGCAGGTTCGACGAGTCCCGCCCCTCGTCCTTCGTACGGTCCACGAGCTCGACGAACTCCTCGGAGTGCGCTCGGGGCACCAGATAGGCGGCGTTGAGGATGTTCTGCCCCGGCGCCTTGGAGAGCGCCGAGTTCTGCGGGGCGTGCAGCCGGGAGTCGTCGGCCCGCCGCGACAGCTTCTCGTGCAGGCTCTGGGCGAAGGCCTCGGCCCGCTGCCGGCCCTCCTCCTGCGCCGTCTGACGGCTGCGCCGCTGCCGCAGATAGTCACGTCCCGAACGCGGCTTGTCCTGCGCCGTCACCCCGGCGGACCGCTCCCGTGACGGCTCCTCGCTCTCCAGATGGACCTTGACACCCCACTCCACGCACCCGTCGATGCGCTCCAGCACACGCCGGAAGCGGTCCGCGCCCTCCTGAAGCATGGCGCGTACGCCGCTGTCGTCCCGGAAGACGGTCGCGAGCCGCAGCGGCAGCGGGCAGGTGACGCTGGTGAGCGCGGCGATCACCCGCTCGTGGGCGCGGGCCGTGTCGGAGAGCCAGTCCAGGTCCTCCAGATGCCTGCGCAGCGGCTCCTCCGCGAAGTCCCGCTCCGGCACCGGGCCCACGACGGCGACGAGGCCCTCGTGGGCGAGCCGGCGGGGCGGCTCGCCGCCGACCCCGGTCAGGTCGGCGGCGAGCGGCGCGTCCAGCGGGCGGCAGACCGCGTAGACGTAGCGCAGTTCCTCAGTCGCGAGGCTCACGTGACTCCTTCTCGGCGGGGGTCAGGGCTGCCTGGGACTCCAGTTCCTCCAGCCGCCGCCTCAGCTCGGCGTTCTCCTGGGAGAGCTCCTTGTGGCGCGCTCCGGAGGAGAGCGCCGGGTCCTGCTCCCACCAGTCGATGCCCATCTCCTTGGCCTTGTCGACGGAGGCGACGATGAGGCGCAGTTTGATGGTGAGCAGTTCTATGTCGAGCAGATTGATCTTGATGTCGCCGGCGATGACGACGCCCTTGTCCAGGACGCGTTCAAGGATGTCGGCGAGGTTGGCGCCGCTGCCACCGCCGCCGTAGGGGCCGGGCAGTCCGCCTGCGGACGAAGTCATCGACGCCCCCGTCCGGCACCGGCCGAATCGGCGTAGTCACGATTCTTCTCCTCGTCGGTGTCCTCGTCGTACTCGTCGGCGTCGTCGTACTCGTCGGCGTCGGGGTCGACATCGGCTTCGGGGTCGGCTTCGGGGTCGGCTTCGGCTTCGGCTTCGGCTTCGGCTTCGCGGCCGAGGTCGGCTTCGGTCTCGTGTTCCTCGGCCTCGTCGTCCGGCTCTTCGGCCTCGTCCTCGGCCTCGTCCTCGGCCGCGTACTCGCCGTCCGGCTCGTCCTCGTACTCCTCGTCGGGCTCCTCGTCCTCTGCCTCGTACTCGGCGTCAGGGTCGTGTTCGCCCCGGTCCTCGGACTCCTCCTCGGACTCCTCCTCGGCCACGGCGTCCTCGTGGCTGCGGACGACCTCGCCGTCGCGGATCTCGCCGCGCCAGCCGTCGCTCGCCTCGCCGCGCAGCGAGATGTGCCGGGCGAAGTGCTTGAGGTCCAGGCGTGCCCTGCGGCCCTGGGCGCGCCAGATGTTGCCGGTCTTCTCGAAGAGCCCCTTCGGGTAGTACTCGATGACCAGCAGGACCCGGGTGAGGTTCTCCGCGAGCGCGTGAAAGGTCACCACGCCCTTGGTCGTGCCCTTGGCGCCCTCCGACGTCCAGGTGATCCGCTCGTCCGGCACCTGCTCGGTGGTGTGCGCCTTCCAACTGCGGCTGGACCAGAAGACCTTGGCCTTCCAGTCGGAGTCCGTGTCGTTCGCCACGGTGACGCTCTTGACGCCCTTGGCGAAGGTGGAGAACTCCTGGTACTGCGTCCACTGGTCGTACGCCTCGCGGACCGGGACGCCCACGTCGACGTACTCCAGGATCACCGTGGGCTTCTGGCCCGCGCCGCCCTTCTTGCGCTTGCCGCCGCCGATGCCCTTGACGGCGTCGGTCACCTTGTCCTTGAGGTGGCTGCCGCCCAGTTCGAGCGCGCCGCGCACCGGGCCCTTGCCCTCGGCGAGCTTCTTGCCCGCCTGCGCCGCCAGCTTGCCGAAGCCGGGGCTCTTGCCGTCCGCGATGTCGTTCAGCTTGACGGTGGCGTCGCCGAGCCGGTGGCCCACGCCGACGAGCATGCGCTCGACCTGGGCCATGAGGTAGGCCTGCGCCTCCTCCTTCAGGCGGTCGGCGGCGGGGCTGCGCGTGATGTCGCTCAGCGGTGACTCAGCCATCGTCGCGGCCTCCCTTCGCCCTGCCGCCCGTTCGGGCCGAGGAGGCGGTCTTCTTCTGGGCGGCCTTCCGCGCGGGCTTCTCGGCCGTCTTCCGGGCCGTCTTCCGCGGAGTCTTCCGGGCGGATTCCTGAGCGGTCTTCTTCGCCGGGGCCTTCTTCGCGGCCGTCTTCTTCGCGGCGGTGCGCGTTCCTGTCTTGGCCGCCGGCTTCCGTGCGGGCCGCTTCTTCGGCGCGGCCTCGTCCTCGTCCGCGTCGTTCTCGTCCGCTTCGGCCTCGTCCTCGTCCGCTTCGGAGTCGGCTTCGTCCGCTTCGGAGTCGGCTTCGTCGGCGACGTCGGCTTCTTCGTCTTCCTCGTCGTCACCGCGCGCGCCCTTGGCGTCGTCGACGTCGTCCGGCACCACGCCGGAGATGCGGTCCTGGACGTCGAGCGTGCGGTCGTGCAGCCGGTCGGCGAGACTTTCCAGCCGCCGGTTGAGGAGGGACCCGGTGGCCGCCTTGCCCACGCCTCGCAGGTCCTGCCCCAGCTGGACGCCGATCTCCTTGAACTGCGGGTTGTTCTCCAGCTGTTGCGTCACCAGCGACCCCAGCGCCTTCGGGCTCAGGTTCAGCTTCTTGCCGGCGACCATCGTGCCCACGGCGAACGCGAACTTCGCTTTCTTCGTGCGGCCGAGGACATATCCCGCGCCCACGGCAAGGCCCATTGCCATTCGGTTCATTGTCTGAAGTCCTGTCCTGTGCTGTGCTGCAGCCGGTCGAGGAGCTCGTCCTCGGCCCGCTCGAACTCGTCCTCGTCGATCTCGCCCGACTCAAGGCGCTCCTCAAGCCGGGCGAGCTCACGACGGATGGCCGAGGGGTCGTAGTACTGCCGCTCCGCCTCGTCGACCACCTGCCTCAGCACCCAGAGGGAGCCGCGGGCCGGGGCCAGAGGCAGCAGAAGCAGTTCTCCGATCAGTCCCATGCCGTCACTCCCGTCACTCCGCGGGTTCGGCGGGCCCCGGGTCGACGAAGCTGTACGGCGGCAGCGGTCCGTGCACCTTGAGTTCCAAGTGCGGCTGTGTGGACCGGAGTTCCTCCACCGCGGCGACGAAACCGTCGGCCGCCTTGCGGCTCACCAGGAACGAGACGTTGGCGAGCCAGCCGGTGCCCTCGGGGCCCTCGGCGACCGCTTCGGCCGCCGGTTCCAGCGCGCGCCGCACCTCGACGGCGTCGCTCGTCTCCCGGGCACGCACCGCGGAGGTGACCGCCTCGCCGAGCTTCAGCTTCTGCTCGTGACTGCCCCCGCCCTGGCGCTGGTTGGCTTCCACCATGGCCCGCAGCTCCGGGTTCTCCGCGAGGACCTGGTGCAGCACGGCCTGTTCGTTGTGCGAGGCCTTCACGTTGTACTCGACCCTGCCGTCGAGGGTGCGCAGCCGTTCCGTGTAGTGGTCGGCGCGCTCCCCGAGCACGTTGACGACGGTCTCGTCGTCCGGTGCGAGGCTGCCGAAGCGCATGGGGAGCACGGAGCCGCCGGCGCCCGCCTCCGACAGCACGTTCTGGTGGGCGAGCAGGTCGCGCCGCTTGGGCTTGAGGTCCTCCGGGGCGTCGCTGACGATCGCGGCGAGGTCACCCTGCTTCAAGATGCGCACCGTGCACGCCGGCTTCCCGATGCCCTCCATGCCGTCCGGCAGACCCGGGTGGGAGCCGGCGGCGATGCCGTAGACGTAAGTCGTCACTCCTTCTCCTCCTTCCGGCGAGAGGTCGTGGAACGCCGGGCCCTCGGGCGTTCCACGCTCTGGCTCTGGCCTTCCTCACGCGACTGCTTGAAGGCGTCCGAAATGGTCTCGGCCGCCCCGGAGAGCGCCCCCTTGGACTTGCCCTTGGCGCCGGACTCCGTGATCTCGCCGACCAGGTCGGGCAGGCCGGGGTTCTTCTTCGGCCCGGATTCCAGGTCGAGGCGGTTGCACGCCTCGGCGAAGCGCAGATACGTGTCGACGCTCGCGACGACGACACGGACGTCGACCTTCAGGATCTCGATGCCGACGAGTGAGACGCGTACGAAGGCGTCGATGACGAGTCCTCGGTCGAGGATGAGCTCCACGACGTCGTACAGGCCACTGGAGCCGCCTCCGCCGCCGGACTGTTGTGCCGGGACTACGGTCATGCCGACTGTGCCTCCTTGCTTGTCTGGGCTTGGCTGGGCTTGGCTGGGTTTCTCTGGCTTGCTTTCCCTACTTGTTGTGGGGGTCCGAACGTCCGCGCTCGTACCGGCGGACCCGCCGGTAGCCGGTCAGTTCGCCCTGCGGGTCGAGCTGCACCTCGTAACTCGCGAGCAGGCTCATCGTGTCGGGGACACGGGCGAGTTCGAGTACCTCGATCTCCAACAGCCATCCGTTTTCGGTGCGTTCGAAGGACGACACCGATTCGGCCGTCATGCCGGTGAGTTCGGCGAGCTGGGTCTGGGCGGCCCTCAGAACCGCCATGGGGCCCGGCAGTTCGCTCTGCTCCTTCTGCTCTTTCGGCTCTTTCTGCTCGTTCTCGTTGTCTGTTGTCTTACGTGACGTATTGGCCATGTCCACCTCCCGGTACGTGTGTCCCGACCGCCCTTGGCCAAACCCCCGCTACTGCGTATCCACGGTGGGAACGCGGCGAGTTCAGCCGCGCAGCGCGCTCAACTTGCGGCGGGCGGGCCCGAGGGCGCGTCCGGTGCGCAGGACGCCGGCCCACGGGTCGGAACGGGCCTGCTCCACGGCGTTCTCGATGGTCCAGCGGCGGGCGTGCACGGCCGGGTCGTCGAGCTGTTCCCAGGCGATCGGTACGGCCACCGGTGCGCCCGGCGCGGCGCGTACGGAGAAGGGGGCGACGGCGGTCTGCGCGTACGCGTTGCGCTGCACGTCGAGGTAGAGCCGGTCGCCGCGTGCCTCCTTGCGGGCGGCCGTGGTGAACCGCTCGGGGTGGGCGGCGGCGAGCGTGTCGGCGACGTCCTTGGCGAAGTCGCGTACGTCGTCGAAGTCGTGGTGGCCGTTCAGCGGCACCACCACGTGCAGTCCGCGTGAGCCCGTCGTCATCAGGGCGGAGGGCAGGCCCATGTGGTCGAGGAGTTCACCGAGCAGGCGGGCCGCGTCGCGCACGGCACCGAAGTCGTCCTTCGCGGGATCGAGGTCGAAGACCAGCCGGTCGGGGCGGTCGATCCGGCCGGTGCGCGAGAGCCAGCGGTGCAGGGTCAGGCAGGCCTGGTCGGCGAGGAAGAGCAGGGTCGCGGTGTCGTCGCACACGGTGTGGGTGACGGTGCCGCCCTGCTTGGCGACCTCCGCGCGGGTGATCCAGTCCGGGTAGTGGTCCGGGGTGTCCTTCTGCATGAAGCGGGGGCCGTCGACGCCGTCGGGGTGGCGCTCCAGCATCAGGGGGCGGCCGCGCAGGTGGGGCAGCATGAAGGGGGCGACGGACCGGTAGTGGTCGAAGAGGTCCGCTTTGGTGCAACCCGGGTCGTCGCCGTCTCCTCCCGGGTCGTCGCCCTTTCCTCCGGGGTCGTCGCGGGCCGGGAAGAGGATCTTGTCCGGCCGGTGGAGTTCCACGGTGCGGCGGCCGACCCGCACCGTCCGTGCGTCGTTCATGGGGGTTCCCTTCCGCTCGGTCCCTCAGGTCGGACGGGCCGGGCGGGTACCCCGAGGCGCCCCCGGTAGTCGCCCCAGCCCCCCGGGCACGGTGGTGTTGCCCCTGGTCGGGAGGGTGGCTGGCACCACCCGGAAGCCGGGGGACGGCGGGCGTGCCCCGCGGCTCGGGGCCCGGAAGGATCGTCGGCATCGAACAGCCGTCACGTACCGGTTCGGCAACCGCGGCCGGCGTCACCGATCGCCAGCGATCCCGCAGTGAGGCTTGCCATGACGCACATCCCCGAGTCGCGCCACCCCGCGGGCCTGCCGCGCCCGCCCCGGCCCCGCCCCCGCCCCCGCCCGCGCTCCCAGAAGCCGCGGCCGCTGCCATGGATGTTCCCCGGAACCGACGAGCCGCCGGCCCCCGCCACCGTCAGGGCGGCCTTCGCGCTCTGGCTCACCGTGGTCGCCGCAGGTGTCTTCGAGACAGTGCTCGCGCTCATCGGGGCGGCGGCGACCGACGGTGACGCGTCCGTCGGCGGCCTCGCGGGCGGCCTCGCGGTGCGCGTGGCCGTGTACTCGGCGGTCGTACTGGTCGCGGTGCGGATGCGGCGGGGCGGGAACGGCGCACGGCTGGCCCTGGCGGGCGTACTCGGCGTCTTCGGCACGCTGTCCCTGGTGATCGGGCCTGTGCGGTGGCTGGCCGAGGGGCATCCGGTCGGCGCCGCCTTCCGCGGCCTCGGGGTGGTGGACGTGCTCTTCGGCGCGAGCCGCGTGCTGCCTGTGGCGGCCGTACTCGCGGCGGTGGCCCTGATGTTCCGTCCCTCGGCGAACGCGTGGTTCAGGACGGCGACCGCCGGGCCCACCCCGAACACGTGGCTCAGGACGGCGGCCCGCCGGGCCCACCGCTGACGGAGGCGCCGCCCGGCGGCCGCGTCAGCGCACCACCGCTTCCTCCACCAGGAGCCGCGCCGCCGCCGCGATCGACTGGGCGTCGATGCCCGCCGCGCGGAGCTGCTCCTCGGGCGACGCCGAGCCCGGCATCGTACGGACCGCGAGCCGCACGAGGCGCGGCACGGGGGCGCCGTCGGTGAACGCCTCGAGGACCGCGTCGCCGAGGCCGCCCTCCTCCCGGTGGTCCTCGACGGTGACCAGGCAGCTGGTCTGTTCGGCCGCCTCGCGCAGGGTCCGCCGGTCGACGGGCTTGACGGAGTACAGGTCGATGACGCGCACCGGGATGCCCTCGCCTTCGAGCAGCTCCGCGGCGGACAGCGCCTCATGCAGGGTCACCCCGGCGGCGACGAGCGTCAGCCGGTCCGCGGCGCTGGAGCGCAGGACCTTGGAGCCGCCGATGGGGAACTCCTCGCCGGGGCCGTAGATGACGGGCGTGGCCCCGCGCGACGTACGCAGGTAGCGCACGCCGTCGAGGTCGGCCATCTGGGCGATGAGCCGCCCGGTCTGATGGGCGTCGCAGGGATACAGGACGGTGGAGCCGTGCACCGCGCGGAAGAGCGCCAGGTCCTCCAGGCCCATCTGGGAGGGGCCGTCCTCACCGATGGCGACGCCCGCGTGGGAGCCCACGAGGTTGATGCCCGAGCCGCTGATCGCCGCCATCCGCACGAAGTCGTAGGCGCGCGTGAGGAACGCCGCGAACGTCGTCGCGTACGGCACCCAGCCGCGCGCCGCGAGACCGACCGCGGTGGCGACGAGCTGCTGCTCGGCGATGTAACACTCGAAGTACCGCTCGGGGTGTTCCTTGGCGAAGTACTCCGTGCGCGTCGAGTCGCCGACCTCGCCGTCGACGGCCACCACGTCGCCGCGCGCGCTGCCCAGCGCGGTGAGCGCCTGGCCGTAGGCGTCGCGGGTGGCGATGTCCTCGCCCACCTCGTGGCGGGGCAGTTCGAGGTGGCCGCTGCGCACCGTGTGCATGGTCCGCGCCGCGGCGGGCTTGCGCACCTCCACGCTCACCTCGCGTACGCCGCCCAGCTCCTCGATGGCCTCGTCGGCGTCCGGCAGCGGCTTGCCGTGCTTGCCCTCGCGGTCCTCGACGGCGGCGACGCCCTTGCCCTTGAGGGTGCGGGCGAGGATCACGGTCGGCTGCCCGGCGGTGGAGGCCGCCTCCTGGTAGGCGCGGTCGATGGCGTCGACGTCGTGCCCGTCGATCTCGATGACGTGCCAGTCGAATGCTTTGAAGCGGTCCGCGTAGGCCTTGAGGTTCCACTCGTGGCGGGTCGGGCCGCGCTGGCCGAGGCGGTTGACGTCGACGATCGCGGTCAGGTTGTCGAGGTGCTCGAACCCGGCGTGTTCGGCCGCCTCCCAGATGGAGCCCTCGGCCAGCTCGCTGTCGCCGCACATCGCCCAGACGCGGTAGGGGATCTGTTCGAGCCGCTTGCCGGAGAGGGCCATGCCGACGGCGACGGGGAGGCCCTGCCCGAGCGAACCTGTGGCGACCTCGACCCAGGGCAGGGCGCGGGGCGTCGGGTGCCCCTGGAGGCGGCTGCCCTCCTTGCGGAAGGTCAGCAGCTCGTCGTCGGTGAGGGCGCGGGCCGCCTTGTACGCCGCGTAGAGCAGCGGGGAGGCGTGGCCCTTGGAGAGGATGAAGCGGTCGTTGCCCGGATGGTCGGGGCGGTCGAAGTCGTAGCGGAGGTGGCCGCCGAGGAGCACCGCCATCAGGTCGGCGGCGGACATCGAGGAGGTGGGGTGCCCGGAGCCGGCGGCGGCCGCCGCGCGGACCGAGTCGACGCGCAGCTGTTGGCCGAGGGCGGCGAGTTCCTTGCTGTTCATTTCACCGCTCTTCAGGTCGCTGCGGTTCAGGTCGCTGCTGTCGCTGCTGTTCATGGGGGGTCTCCTTGGTGTGCGGCGGCCTCCTGGGCGCGGAGGTAGGGGCGTCCAGGAGCCAGTCTGCGGGGGCGTTCGCGTGCTCGCCCGGCGTGGCCGCCCACGGAACCTCCCGCGTGCCCCGGCCCGGCGGCCACCAAACTCCGGGACGCGGGGGCGCCGGGGGCACGGGGCGACGGGCGTACGGACCTGCGCGCGGGGGCGGCGAAATCCGAGGCCCGGCACCCTCCGGACGCCGTTTGTCACCACCCCTCGGGGTTACCCGAAGCCCTATCCGACCAGCTCCTCCCCATCGCACCGGAGGCGCCTTCACGCGCCCTCGGCAGCTGTGCCCTGCGCACCGTGCACGATGAACCGCGAAACCATGAACCGCGAACCGTGAACCGAGGAAGTCCAGATGAAGGACGTAGTTTCCATCGAACGGCCCGCCGTCTCCGCGTACACCGTGCCCGCGGACGCGCCCGAGGCGGACGGCACCTTCGCCTGGGACACGACGACGGTCGTCATCGCCGAGATCACCGCGGGCGACGCGACGGGCACCGGCTGGACCTACGCACCCGCATCCGTCGCCGCCCTGGTCGACGAGCAGCTGACCCCGGCCATCGTGGGGCGCGACGCCCTCGACGTGCCCGCCGCGCACGAGGCGATGACGAAGGCGGTGCGCAACACCGGCCGCCCCGGCGCCGCCGCCTGCGCGATCTCGGCCGTCGACATCGCCCTGTGGGACCTGAAGGCCCGCCTCCTCGAACTCCCTCTCGTACGTCTCCTCGGGGCGGCCCGCGACGAGGTGCCCGTCTACGGCAGCGGTGGCTTCACCACCTACCACGACACGCATCTGGCGGCGCAGCTCAACGGCTGGGTGCACGGTCAGCACATCCCGCGCGTCAAGATCAAGGTCGGTGAGGCGTGGGGCAGGGCGGCGGCCCGTGATGTGTCGCGGGTGCGCACCGCGCGTGACGTCATCGGTCCCCAGGCCGAGTTGTACGTCGACGCGAGCGGCGGCTACACGCGCAAGCAGGCGGTACGGGTGGGCAGGGTGCTCGCCGAGCACGGCGTGGGCTGGTTCGAGGAGCCGGTGTCCTCGGACGACCTGCGGGGGCTCGCGCAGGTCAGGGACGCGCTGGTGTGTGACGTGACGGCGGGCGCGTACGGCTACGACCTGCCCTACTTCGCCCGCATGATCCCCTCCGTGGACTGCCTCCAGGTCGACGCGACGCGCTGCGGCGGCCTCACCGAGTGGTTACGCGCGGCGGCTCTCGCGCAGGCGCACGGCCTGGAGGTCTCGGCGCTCTGCGCGCCGCACGCGCACGCCGCGGTCGCCGCGTGCGTGCCCAATCTGCGGCACATCGAGTGGTTCCACGACCATGTGCGGATCGAGTCGATGTTCTTCGACGGGGCGCTGGACCCGACCGGCGGCGTGATCCGTCCCGAGGGTGGTGTCGGGCTCGGCCTGGAGCTGCGTACGGACGACGTGGAGGAGTTCCGGGTGGTGTGAATCCCCCTCGCGCGGACGCCGCGCGGCCTGCCAGGCTCCACGCATGAAAGACGCGGAAGCACTGCTCATCGGGGGCCGGTCCGGAGCCGGCAAGTCGTCGGTCTGCCTGGAGGTCGCCGCTCAGCCGCGGGCGGCGGACGTCGGCCATGCGCTGATCGCGGGCGACCTCCTGGACGCCGTCCACCCCGCGCCGCCCCCGACACCCATCGCGTCGTCACGGGCGGCCGGACCGTCGAGGCCATTGCGGCGGAGGTGGTGGCGGTCACGGGGTGGACGATGACTCCGGCTTCGGGGTGCTGAGGCGGTCGCCGGAGGCCGGGGCGGCCGTGGGCGCGGTGGCCGGCATCGGCGGGACCGCGGGTGCGGCGGGGCCGCCCGGCGGAACGCCGGGGGTGGGCGGCGCGTCGACCGCGGGGGACGCGCCGGGGCGGGCCGCGTTGCGCAGCAGCAGGGCCGCGACGCCGAGCAGCGCGGCCACGATCAGGGCCGCCGCCCAGCCGGGCAGGGCGAGGGCCAGGGCCAGCCCGGCGGCCAGCGCGACCGCGGCGCCCGCGTAGAGCGCGGTGGCGCCCGACGCCGCGTACAGCGTGGCCTTGCGCCGCTGCTTCTTGGTCTGCTCGCGGAACTCCTCGCGCAGTTCGGCACGGATCGTACGGACCAGCTCGTCGGTCAGGGCCTTGTCGAACGGCTGCTTGTCGAGGCCGGTCAGAGGTTTCTCGGGACCAGTCATGGCCACCGGGTACCCGAAGGCACCGGCCGGTAACGGGCGCACGCCGGCGCAGGGACGCACCGATGTGACGCAGGCCACACCATGACGGGTTCACCGCTTGGGTAGGCGGCGCGTGATCGCTCGGGTCCACACCCGGGAAGCACCACCAGATACACGGAGGTATCCATGTCCTCGAAGCGACGCCGCAAGAAGAGGGCCCGCCGCAAGAACGGCGCGAACCACGGCAGCCGCCCCCAGTCCTGAACGGCGGGTGCGAGCGGCGGAGGGCGGCACCGGACGGTGCCGCCCTCCATCGCGCCTCCATCGCGCCTGGCGGACCGGCGAGTTGAGGTGACCTCCTCGCCGGAGGCGGTGGCGAGGGGGCGGGCAATCATGAAATCGTTGCGGAGCCGTTGGCCGGTCACAGAGGTGTCACAGAGGTGAGGGCGTTCCAATCATGGAGATCCTGGGAACCACGCTGCGCATCTGCGTCGAGGACCTGGAGTCCTCGGTCGCGTTCTACGAGCGCCTCGCGGGCGGCAAGGCGATGCGCTTCGAACGCGGCGGCGTATCCGTGGCCGCGGTCGGCTGCTTCCTGCTGATGAGCGGCCCGGAACAGGAACTGGAAGTGCTCCGCAAGGTCGCGGCGACCATCGCGGTGCGGGACGTCGACGAGGCGTACGCCGTGCTGAGCGCCTCCGGCGCCCGGGTCATCGCGGGCCCGGTCCCGACCCCCGCCGGGCGCAACCTCATCGCGATGCACCCGGACGGCGCCGTCTTCGAGTACGTGGACCGCCGCGCCGTCACGGACTGACGTCAGTGGCGGACCACGGGCAGGCGTAGGACACCGGTGTCCTTGGGCGCGCTGGTCACCGTGACCGGCTTGACGCCCTTGTTGCCGATGTACGCGCCGTCGCTCGCCGCCACCACGAACCGCAGCCGGTGGCCCTTCTCGTAGCGGTGCACGATGCCCGGCAGTGACACCGTGAACGGCTTCGTCACGTCCGGCACCCGCACGGGCGACACGAGCCGGTGCACGAGGGTCTTCTTGCCGTCGGGCGCCACGTCGTAGAGCTTGGCGAAGAGGACCAGCTTGTCGGCCGCGTCACCGGAGTGCTGTACGCGCTCGGCCTTCGGCGAGATCACCTTCAGGGTGGCCCTGGGGGCGCCGACGACGTCCATCGCCTCGGCGAGGGGCTCGGTCGTCCAGTCCAGGTAGGTGCCCTTGGTGTCGTACGGGGCGCGGTCGGGCAGCCCGATCAGTCCGGCGACGGAGGACTCCGAATGGCTCGTCGGGACAAGCCAGTTGCGGTACTCGCGGCTGCCGCGCGTCACCTTCGCGCGGTTGTCGACGAGCTTGCCGTCGCCGGACAGGTACAGCGTGCGGTTGCGCGGCGGGACCTCGGAGGCGGTGGCGTAGGTGTTGTCCGGGTCGCCGATCCAGTCGCGGTGGTAGGCGAAGGCGGGGCCGGTGTCGACACCCTTCTTCTTGTGGAGGTAGCGGTCGAACCAGGCGAGGATCCGCCGCCCCACATACGACGTCTCCAAGTTACCCTCGTCCAGGTTCAGTTCGCCGGACGCCGCGTCCCGGACGCCGCCGCTGTGGCCCCAGGACTGCCAGATCATCTTCGCCGGGGTGCCCTGCGCCGTGAGTGTCCGGTACGTCGCCTCGGCCTCGTTGAGGTTGAAGAGGCTGTCGGCCTGGCCCTGGACGAGCAGCGTGGGCGCCTTCACTTTGTGGAGGTACGAGACCGGGGAGACGCCCCGCGCGAACTCCTGGAGGGCCTTGGTGCGGTCCGCCGGATAGCGGCCGGAGTTGAGCGTGCGGATCGTCTCGCAGGCCTTGGTGACGAAGTGCAGACAGCCGAGGCGGTTGACGCGGGACGGATCGAGGTTCGGGACGAGCAGCGGCTGCCCCTCTCCGATGAGGTAGAAGCCGTTCATCCACTGCCACTTGGCGGCGCCGGGGACACCGCGGTCGACGGCGTTGTTCGGGTCGAGGGAGTACGCCAGGTCGTTCCAGGTGATCATCGGGACGAGGGCGTCGACCCGGTGGTCCACAGCGGCGGTGGCGAGCTGGACGGCGCCGCCGTACGAGCCGCCGATCATGCCGACCCGCGGGTCGCCCGCGCTGTCGGCGGTGACGTAGTCGACCTTGGTGCCGTCGTCGGCGGCGCGCTCACCGGCGAGGAAGTCGACGAGCCCGGAGGCGGCCCTGCCATCGATCTCCGGGTCGTCGAGGGAGATCAGACACCCGGACCTGCCGAAGCCCAGGCCGGAGTAGACGAGACCGATGTAGCCGCGCTCGGCGAACGCCTTGCCGACCGCGGCGGTCGATCCGTCGGACTTGCTCCCGCCGAAGCCGTTGGTGGAGAGCACCGCGGGGGCGGGGTGCGCGGCGTCCACCCCGGCGGGCCGGTACAGGTCGGCGTCGACGGTGCAGCTCCTGCCGCCCGCCTGGACGGTGAACTTGAGCGCGGTGACGGTGAATTCCCCCGCCGCGTGGGCCGCGCCGGCCGGGGCGGGCACGGCGACGGCGAGCGGCGCGGCGAGCGCCGCCGCTGCGGCGAGGGTCAGGGCACGGCGACGAGGGGACAAGGGGACCTCCACGCTGAGGACATCCGACAGCTGACGGCTAAGAGCCTGACGACTACTGACCCGACGGGTAGGGGCCTGGCGACTACTGACTGGTAAGTACCGGCCCCGCTCATGTTGTGACACGTGTCAGAGCGAGGTCAACGACCGTGACAGATGTTTCTTCCGGGAGCGCGCGTCAGGCCAGCGCCGGGACGTCCAGCGTCAACGTCCTTACGTCCGCGTCCAGTTCACCCGCCACCCCGAACGGCACCGTCAGCGCCCCGTCGCAGTGCCCGAACCCGAACTCCTCGACCACGGGCACGCCGAGTCCGCCGAGCCGGTCGGCGAAGAGGCGGCGCACCATGTCGTACGGCCCGCACAGCTCCCAGGAGCCGAGGGCGATCCCCGCGACCCCGTCCAGCCAGCCGGAGCGCAGGAGTTGCGTGAGGCTGCGGTCCAGGCGGTACGCCTCCTCGCCGATGTCCTCCAGGAACAGCAGCCCACCGCGCGCACCGGACCGCGCCCCCGGCGTGCCGAGTCCGGCGGCGAGCAGCGATACGCAGCCGCCGAGCGTGACACCCCGGGCCCGGCCGCCGACCAGCGCCGCGGCACGCGGGGGCGCGGTGATCACCCGTACCTCCTCCGGGGTGAACAGGGTGGCCCGCAGGTGGTCCTGGGCGTCGGCGTTCTTGAGGAAGTCGGCCACGGCGGTCATGGGGCCGTGCAGCGTGGCGAGGCCGAGCCGCGTGGCGAACGCCTCGTGCAGCGCGGTGATGTCGCTGTAGCCGAGGAACACCTTGGGCCCGGCCGCCCGCATGGCCGCCCAGTCGAGGAGGTCCACCACGCGCTGGGCGCCGTACCCGCCGCGGGCGCAGAACACGGCGGCCACGGACGGGTCGCACCACGCCCGCTCCAGGTCGCGGGCGCGGTCGGCGTCCGTCCCGGCGAGGTAGGCGAACTCCCGGTGCCGGTCCAGGACATGGGGCATGACGAGCGGGTCGAGGTCCCAGCCGCGCAGGATGTCGAGGCCCGCCTCCAGACGTTCCTCCGGGACGGGGCCGCTCGGCGCGACGACGGCGACGCGCGCGCCGGGCGTCAGGCGCGGGGGCCGCACGAGGGGTCTCACTTGGCGAGCTCCAGGGTCGGTGGGGGCCCCGTGAGGTCGAGTCTGAACACCTGGGCGTAGAGGGATAGTTCGGCCTCCAGGGCGCGGACCATCGTGTCGGCGCGGCGGAAGCCGTGTCCCTCCCCCTCGAAGGCGATGTAGGCGTGCGGGATGCCGCGCCCCTCCATCTCGGCGAGGAACCGTTCGGTCTGGGCGGGCGGGCAGACCACGTCGTCGAGCCCTTGGAGGAGCAGGAAGGGCACGGTGACGCGCTCGGCGTGTTCCAGCGGCGACCGCTCCGCGTACCGCCCCGGCACCTCGTCGTACGGCCCGACGAGGGATTCCAGGTAACGCGATTCCAGGTCGTGGGTCTCCCCCGAGGCGAACGCGGCGAGGTCGAGCACCGGGTAGATGATGGTCCCGCAGGCGTAGACATCGGTGGTGGCCAGCGATACGGCCGTGGTCCAGCCGCCCGCGCTGCCGCCGCGGATCGCGAGGCGGTCGCGGTCGGCGGTGCCCTCGTCGGCCAGGGCCAGGGCGACGGCCGCGCAGTCCTCGACGTCCACGATGCCCCACTGCTCGCGCAGCCGCTCGCGGTAGGCGCGCCCGTACCCCGTGGAGCCGCCGTAGTTGACCTCGGCGACACCGATGCCGCGCGAGGTGAAGTAGGCGATGGCCAGGTCCAGGACGAGGGGCGAGCGGCCGGTGGGGCCGCCGTGCGCCCACACCACGTAGGGCGGCAGCTCCTCGTCGGATGCGACGTGGCCGGGGTGGTGCGGCGGGTAGATGTGGGCGTGGACGGTGCGTCCGGCGGGGCCGGCGAAGGTGCGGATCTGGGGTTCGGGGTAGTACGTGGGGTCCACCGGGTCGTCGTGACGGGCCCCGACGACGCGTGCGTGGCCGGTGCCGGTGTCCAATTCCACGACCTCGTACGCGCTGCGCGGGCTGGCGGCGACGCCGAGCACGCGGGGGCCGTGCGCGGCGACGGTGGAGGCCCACTCCGTCCAGGGGCCGGCCGCGTCGACGACCTCGCCGGTCTCGGGGTCGAGTATGCCGAGCGCGGTGGCACCCTTGCCGTGCACGACGGCGACCAGCCCGCTGTCCAGCGGCGCGAACCAGGTGAGTCCGGTCTGCCACAGGGGCCCGGCGAACTCTTCCTCGCGCGGGCAGAGCGGACGTACGCCGCCCGGGTCGTCGGCGCTCGCGCGGTACAGGTTCCACCAGCCGGTGCGGTCGCTGGAGAACAGCAGGCGCCCGTCCGGCGCCCACTCGACCTGCGCGACGGACTCCTCGGGGCCGCCGGCGAAGACGCGGGCCGCGCCGAAGGTGCCGTCGTCCCGCACGTCGGCGAGCACCAGGTCCGTGCCGTCCCACGGCATGCGGGGGTGGTCCCAGCCGATCCAGGCGGCGCGGGCGCCGTCCGGCGACAGGCGCGGCCCGGTGACGAACCGGTGGGCTCCGTCGGACAGTTCGCGCACCGCGCCGCGGTCCCCGGCCGCCGAGCCGTCGAGCGGCACCGCGGCGATGACGCGGCGCACGTCGGTGGGCTCCGGCCCGGTGAACTCCTCCAGGACGCACCACACTTCGCCCCGGTCGGGGCGGAGCAGCGGTTCGGCCCAGCGCAGGCCGCCGCCGACGTCACCGGTCGGCGTCAGGGGGCGGGGCGCGGCGTCCGGGGCGTCGGGCTCGTACGCGTACAGGCGCTGGTCCGCGAAGTTGACGAAGACGAGCAGCGGTCCCTCGGGGCGGTCGGCCCCGGCCCAGGGGCGGCCACCGTACTCGACGACGCGGCTGCGCACGTTCCACGGCGGGGGCAGCACCGAGCGCTCAGCGCCGTCGGGGAGACGTCGCACCAGGGCGCGGCGGCCGCCCTCGGTGGGGCGCGGTTCGGTCCACCACGCCTCACCGCCGACGAAGCCCACGTATCCCGGCGCGCCGTCGTGGGTGGCGGCGAGCTCGGCGCCGATCGGCGACGGCCATGATCCGTACGCCCGGGTCTGCATCATGTCCTTTACTTCCCCCATTTTTCCTAGGCCGTGCGCAGAAAGCGGTCGAGGACACGGACGCCGAAGTGCAGCGCGTCGACGGGCACGCGCTCGTCGACTCCGTGGAAGAGCGCCTGGTAGTCGAAGCCCTCCGGTGTTCTCAGCGGCGAGAAGCCGTAGCCGGTGATGCCGAGCCGCGAGAACTGCTTGGCGTCCGTACCGCCCGACATGCAGTACGGCACGACGTGCCCCTCGGGTGCGAACTCCTCGACGGCCGCCCGCATCCTCGCGTACGTCGGCGAGTCGACCGGCGCCTGGAGCGCCACCTCGCGGTGGTGGAACTCCCAGTCGACGTCAGGGCCGGTGAGCAGGTCAAGCGTGTGGCGGAACTCTTCCTCGCCGCCGGGCAGAAAGCGGCCGTCGACGTAGGCCACGGCCTCCCCGGGAATCACATTGACCTTGTAACCCGACTGGAGCATCGTGGGGTTGGCGCTGTTGCGGACCGTGGGCTCGACGAGCGCGGCGGTCGGGCCGAGCTTCTCCATGAAGGCGTCGACGTCGAAGCCGGGTGCCTCGGGGTCGCTCTCCAGGCCGTAGAGCGTGGCCAGTTCGACGAGGGAGGCGCGCACGGTCGGGGTGAGCCGGACCGGCCAGCGGTGCTCGCCGATGCGGGCGATGGCGGCGGCCAGTCTGCTCACGGCGTTGGCGCGGTTCACCTTGGAGCCGTGGCCCGCCGTGCCGCGCGCGGTCAGCTTGAGCCAGCCGGTGCCGCGCTCGCCCGCCGCGATCGGGTAGATCCGGTTGCCGCGCCCGTCGTGGAAGGTGAAGGCGCCCGACTCGCTGACGCCTTCCGTGCAGCCCTCGAAGAGCGGCGCGTGCCGGTCGGCGAGGAACCCGGAGCCGTCGGCGGCGCTGGCCTCCTCGTCGGCGGTGAAGGCGATCACGATGTCCCGCCGGGGCCGCACTCCGGCGCGTGCCCACCGCCGTACGACGGCCAGGATCATGGCGTCCATGTTCTTCATGTCGATCGCGCCGCGGCCCCAGACGACGCCGTCGCGGATCTCTCCGGAGAAGGGGTGCACGCTCCAGTCGGCGGCCTCGGCGGGCACGACGTCGAGGTGGCCGTGGACGAGCAGCGCGTCGGCGCCGGGGTCGGTGCCCTTGATGCGGGCGACGACGTTCGTACGGCCCGGGGTGCGTTCGAGGAGCGTGGGGGTGAGGCCGGCGTCGGCGAGGCGTTCGGCGGCGTACTCGGCGGCGGGCCGCTCGCGGCAGTCGCCGTCGCCGCGGTTGGTGGTGTCGATGCGGATGAGCTCGGAGGTGAAGGTGACGACCTCGTCGAGCGCCCGCGCGTCCACCTGCCCGTCGTCCACCTGATCCCCGGGTTCGTGGTCCTGCTCCTGACCCTGGCCCTGCTGCTGGCTAGCCATACTGCTCCTCCACGGCGGCGGAGGCGATCGTCGTAACCGCCTTGAAGGTACGGATCCCCTCGTACATCGTCTCGCTGTCGTACGCGACCTTGCGCTCCCCCGTACGGCGCACCCCCGGCACGACGGTCGACGCCATCGACAGGTGCTCGGCGTCGAACTCGACCTCCACGGTGAACGGTCCGGCCACGACCGGTTCGTGCCGCACCGCGAGCGCGGCGGCGTCCTTCGCGGCGGCCCGGATGCCGGCGGCGGTGCGGGTGGGGGTGCGGCAGACCGCGGCGTAGCGCGACACGTGGTCCTTGACGGCGACCTTCAGGGCGCCGGGCGCGTATCCGAGGGCGTCCTCGCAGGCCAGGTCGTCGCCGGTGACGAGCACCACGGGGACGCCGTACTCGGCGACGACGTGTGAGTTGAGCAGCCCTTCGCTGGCGCGTACGCCGTTGACCCAGACGCCGGTGATCTGGTTGGCGAGGTAGGTGTGCGCGAGGACGCCCTCCATGCCGGCGCCCGCGTGATAGCCGAGGAACGCGATGCCGTCCACGTCGCCGTGCTGCACGCCCTCGACCATGGACAGCGACTTGTGCCGCCCGGTGAGCATCTGGGCCCGCTCGTCCAGCCGCTCTAGGAGCAGATTGCGCATGGTCCAGTGCGCTTCATTGATGAGCACCTCGTCGGCGCCGCCGTCGAAGAACCCGAGCGCGGCGGCGTTCACGTCCGAGGTGAACATCGCCCGGCACCGCTCCCACGGCGCGGTGCCCGGCAGCACGTCGGCCGGGCAGGTCACTCCGGTCGCGCCCTCCATGTCGGCGCTGATGAGGATCTTCATAAGGTTCCACCGTCCCCTCGGGCCGGAGCACCAAACAGCGTACGCCGACTCGGTTGTCGACATGCGTTGCCCTGGCTCCCAGCGGCAGCGCGAGTGTAGACGGGTGGCGCGGGCCGGACGTGGCACATCGTGAGCGAGCCGTCCGTCATCGCGTGGCCGAACATCGACGCCACCACGGGCGTGACCGTCAGCAGACCCGCGGCGAGCAGCCCGCCGCCGGGCCCCTGCCGGCGGCGGACCACCCGGTACGTCACCAGGCCACAACGGCCCGGGCGGTCTCCTCGTCGATGCGGGGGCGGCGGACGCGGATCGGGTCGCTCACCGCGTGGCCAGATCCTTGCGGGCCATGGCCATCTGGCCACTCGTCGGCGCCGGGACGGCCCGCGCAGGATCGAGACATGAAGGTTCTCTGGATATTCGCCCACCCCGAGCAGTGCTCCCTGGCCGGTTCCCTGATGGCCGAGGGGCTTCGCACGCTGGACGCGCTCGGACACGAGAACCGCGTCTCCGACCTCTACGCCATGGGCTGGAAGGCCGTCGTGGACGCCGACGACTTCGGCGGACCGAGCGGATCGAGCGGTCCGAGCGGATCAAGCGGACCGGACCGCGACCGGCTCTTCATCGGGGCCGAGCAGGAACGCGCGTACGAGTACGGCGCATTGAGCGCGGACATCCGGGGCGAGCAGGAGAAGATCCGCTGGGCGGACACGCTCGTCTTCCAGTTTCCGCTCTGGTGGTTCGGGCCGCCCGCGATCCTCAAGGGCTGGTTCGACCGCGTACTGGTGCAGGGGTTCGGGTTCGGCCTCCAGGGGCCCGACGGCCGGACCTTGCGGTACGGAGAGGGCGGTCTGGCCGGCAAGAGGGCGCTGATCGTCACGTCCGTCGGTGCGCGGGAGTCCGGCTTCGGCCCGCGCGGCATCCACGGTCAGCTCGACGAGGTGCTCTTTCCGTTGCTGCACGGCACGTTCTGGTACACCGGCATGGCCGCGCTCCCGCCGTTCGTCGTGTACGGCGCGGACCGGCTCACGCGGGACGGACACGCGCGGGGCGCGGACGCCTTGCGCGAGCGGTTGCGCACGCTGGGCACCACCGCGCCGCTGCCCTTCCACCACGAGAACGGCGGGGCGTACGACGAGGATCTGGTGCTGCAGCCGGAGTTCGCGCCGGGGAGGTCGGGTCTCGGCGTGCACCGCTGAGGGCGGGGCCGCCCGGCGCGCCGCCCTCAGTCCAGGGCGTCCCGCTCCGGCAGGTCCCGCGCGCCGAGGCGCAGATGCTCGATGTGGTAGACGGCCTCGTCCAGGAGCTGGGCCACGTGGTTGTCGTAGAGGCTGTAGACGATGCGGCGGCCCTGCCGGGAGCCGGTGACCAGGCCGAGGGCGCGCAGCAGGCGCAACTGGTGGGAGACCGCCGACTGTTCCATGCCGACGGCCTCGGCGAGCGCGCCGACACCGCACGGCCCTTGGCGCAACTTGGTGAGGATCATCAGCCGGGACGGTGTGGCGAGCGCTTGCAGGGTGGCGGCGATCGTGGCGGCGGAGTCCGCGTCGAGGTGCGTCGCTGGGGTGATCTTGCTGTCGACTCCGTGTCCCATGCGGCAATCCTACTCGTCGTATAAGTGAAGACCTCTTCATGTGTTCCGCTATGGTGGAAGGACCGCCCCCCGAAGCGTCCCCGAACACACGAGGTGTGCCCCGATGTCTTCCGCCCTGGTGGGCGACCGGCCGAGCCCGGCCTCCGCCACCGCCGTGCCCGCGCCGGCGCGCCGCGCCCGGCTCGTCGCCCTGCCCGAGGTCCGCTGGGCCGCGCTGGCGACGGCCGCTTTCCTGCTCGCGTTCCCGCTGGACCTCGCCGGGGCGCCCGCCTGGACGTGGGGTCCCCTCTACGTCCTCTGTTACGCGGCCGGCGGCTGGGAGCCGGGCGTGGCGGGGCTCCGGGCGCTGCGGGAACGGAGTCTGGACGTCGATCTGCTGATGGTGGTGGCGGCCCTCGGCGCCGCCGCCATCGGGCAGTTCCTGGACGGCGGCCTGCTCATCGTCATCTTCGCGGTGTCCGGGGCGCTGGAGGCGCTGGCGACGCGGCGCACGGCGGACTCCGTGCGCGGTCTGCTGGATCTCGCGCCCGCGATGGCACTGCGTCTTCACACTGACAGCACTGACAGCACTGACAGCACTTGCAACACTGGCAACACTGACGACACAGAGGGCGGCGGGGAGCGGGTGCCGGCGGACGCGCTGCGGATCGGCGACATCGTGCTCGTACGGCCCGGTGAGCGGCTGCCCGCCGACGGCGCCGTGCTGAACGGTGCCAGTGAGGTCGACCAGGCCACCATCACCGGGGAGCCGCTGCCGGTGGCGAAGGAGGCGGGCGACGAGGTGTTCGCGGGCACTCTCAACGGCACGGGCGCGCTGCGCGTACGCGTCGGCCGTGACCCGGCGGACTCCGTGATCGCCCGTATCGTGGCGATGGTCGAGGAGGCCAGCGAGACCAAGGCACCCACGCAGCTGTTCATCGAGAAGGTCGAGCAGCGGTACTCGGTGGGCGTGGTGGTGGCGACCCTCGCGCTGTTCGCCGTGCCGCTCGCCCTCGGCGCCGCGTTCACCGAGACGCTGCTGCGGGCCATGACCTTCATGATCGTGGCCTCGCCCTGCGCGGTGGTGCTCGCGACGATGCCGCCGCTGCTCTCGGCGATCGCCAACGCGGGGCGGCACGGCGTGCTCGTGAAGTCGGCGGTGGTGATGGAGCGGCTCGGCGCGGTGACCAAGGTCGCCCTGGACAAGACGGGCACGCTCACCGAGGGCGCGCCCCGCCTCACGGACATCCGTACGCTGCCGGGTTGCGGCCTCACCGAGGACGAGGTGCTGGCGTTGGCGGCGGCCGCCGAGCATCCCAGCGAACACCCGCTCGCCCGCGCCGTGGTCGGCGCCGCCCGCGAGCGCGGTCTTGCCCTGGCAAAGGCGGGTGACTTCGCCGCCGCCCCGGGGCGCGGCGTGCGCGCGGTCGTCGCGGGCCGCACCGTCCAGGTCGGCAGCCCGGACCGCCTTCTCGCCGCCGCCGACGAGGCTTCCCGTACGTCGGTCATGGCGGTGGACGCGATGACGCGGGCGGCGGCGGACGCGGACGCCCGCACGGTCGTCCTCGTCGTGGTCGACGACGTCCCCGCGGCCCTGCTGCGCCTCGCCGACCTGCCGCGTGCCGGGGCCGCCGAGGCGGTCGCGGGCCTGCGTGAACTCACGGGCTCCGCACCCGTGTTGCTGACCGGGGACAGCGCCTACGCCGCGGCGCGCCTCGCGGAGGAGACCGGGATCGAGGAGGTCCGGGCGGGGCTCCTGCCGCAGGACAAGGTGGCGGCCGTACGGGAGTGGGAGGAGCGGGGCGAGCGGGTCCTCGTCGTCGGCGACGGCGTGAACGACGCGCCCGCGCTCGCCGCCGCGCACAGCGGCATCGCCATGGGCAGGACCGGCTCCGACCTGACCCTGGAGACCGCCGACGCGGTGGTGGTCCGGGACGAACTCGCCACGGTCCCCGCCGTGGTGGCGCTCTCCCGGCGGGCCCGGCGCGTGGTGGTGCAGAACCTCGTCATCGCCTCCGTGTGCGTCGGCACGCTGGTGACCTGGGACCTGGCGGGCCACCTTCCGCTGCCGCTGGGTGTGGCGGGGCATGAGGGTTCCACGGTCCTGGTCGGGCTCAACGGCCTGCGGCTGCTGCGAGGTTCGGCGTGGCGCCAGTAGAGCAACACGATCGGCGGAGGCCGACGGTCCCGCCTGTCGCGCTCAACGCCCCACCCCCACCCCGCCACCATCCGACGCGGCATCATCCGACGCGGCACCAGGAGGGCGGCGGCACCGACCGCAGACTCCGCTGAGTTCCAGGGTGTGCTCCAGTTCCGCGAAGCCGGTGCTCTCGGCGAGGCGTTCGGTCCACGTCTCGACGTCGCGCGCGTCGACCGGCTGGCTGCGGCCGCAGCGGCGGCAGATGAGGTAGTGGCGGTGCTCGTCGGTGGGCCGCCGGAGGTAGAGCCGCTCGCCGGACTCGTCCCGTACGACGTCGACGAGTCCGGCGCGGTCGAGCTCCCGCAGCGCGCGGTAGACGGTGGTGAGTCCGACCGCGCTGCCGAGTCCGGCGAGCAGGGCGTGCAGTTCCTGGGCGGAGACGAACTCCCGGCAACGGCCGAGGGTTTCGAGCACGGCGGCGCGCTGCGGTGTCCTGCGCACGCCGGTCACCGCGCGCCCGCCCTCCGCCACGGGACGGCCCCCTCGTGATCCCTGCGGCCCGGTGGCCCCCACGCCGGTGCCGCCGCCCGTCACGGCACCCCCTCCCCCGCCGTCACCGTCGCGCGCGAGGCGCCCCGGAAGCTCAGCGTGCGGTAGACCGAGACGCCGCCCGCCAGCTCCGCGCACGCCTGGGAGGCCGCCGTCACCCGGCGGGTGTACGCGGGGTCGGTGGCGTCGAGCAGGACGCCGAGGGTCGTACCGCTGTGGCCGACCGCCACACCGAGGCCGCCGACCTCGCGGCAGACGGCCCGCACCGGCTCCAACAGGCGTTTGTGCCGCAGGCGCTGGTTCATCAGAGCGCTGCGGGTGGCGACGCGGCCGACCTCCGCGAGGTCCCGTGCGCGCACGGCGTCGGTGAGCCGCGCGAGCAGGGCGGCGTAGGCGTGGCGGTCCGCCGCGGTGAACGGTTTGGGGATGCGGTTGAAGTCCACCGTGTCGACCGAGCCGCCCTCGTCGACGCCGACCACGGCCATGGCGGGCAGCGACCCGAGGACCGCGCGCAGCCGCACGCTGCGGTGGTGGAAGGCGACGATCGCGGGGTAGAGCACACCGTCGGTGGGCTCGATGCGGGACAGGAGCCGTTCGATGCGGGCGGGCGGCATGGGGACGCCGAGGGCCCGGCCGACGGCCCGCGCGGTGGCGACCAGGTCGGCGGAGGAGCTGGCGAGCCCCTTGCCCTCGGGGATGACGCTGCTGACGGTGAGCGTCCCGCCGCGCGCGGACCTCGCGCCCCGCGGCGCCAAGTCGGCGATCATGCGGGCCAGTTGAAGCGCCTTCGTCTTGCGCGGCGGCCAGACCTCCAGCTCGCCCGAGTCGGACTCCTGCCGGTAGGTGGCCATGCTCCAGCGGGCGACGGGCAGCGTCACGAGGAAGTCGCCGTCCTCCTCGGGCAACACGCCCTGGAGCAGCTCCCCGAAGGTGCCGAAGGCGGTACCCACACCGGTGGCCACCCCCGGCCCCCGCCCGCCCGGACGCGGCCCCTGCCGCGGCAGGCGAGCCCTCGCTCCGGCCTCCTGGGACAGCTTCACGCGACTCCTCTCGACACGGCGGGACGCGCGCACACGGCGACGCACCACCTCTCATGGACGCACCGCCCGTCAGCGACGCACCGCTCCTGGGACAGTGTGACGACCTTACCCGGTCTTGACAATCATTTTCATCTAGTGTGATGCTCTCGGCGTCTTTCTTCCGCTCCGACGTCCCAACGGGGGGATCCGCGCCATGCATCCACACATCGCCGAAGCGGTGAAAAAGCCCGACCTCATATCCCTCGAACCGGATCTGGCCTGCCTCCGCTTCGAGACCATGAAGATCTACTCGGCTCTCGGAGCCGTCCGCCACCTCCTCGAAACAGGTGCCGTCCAGCCCGGCGACACCCTCATCGACAGCTCCAGCGGCATCTACGCCCAGGCCCTGGCCCTGGCCTGCCACCGCTACGGCATGAAGTGCCACATCGTCGGCTCCACCACGGTGGACCGCTCGACCCGCGTCCAGCTGGAGATACTCGGCGCCACCCTGGAACAGGTCGCGCCCTCCAAGGACCTCCGACTCGACCAGGAGTTGAGGGTGCGGCGCATCGCCGAGATCCTGGCCGCCAACCCCTCGTACCACTGGATGCGGCAGTACCACGACGCCATCCACTACTACGGCTACCGCGAGGTCGCCGAGTCGATCGACGCCGGCATCCCGACGGGCCCCCTCGCGCTCGTCGGCGGCGTGGGGTCGGGCGCCTCCACCGGGGCCCTCGCCACGTATCTGCGCGGGGCCGGACGCGACGTGACGCTCGTCGGCGTACAGCCCTTCGGCAGTGTCACCTTCGGCTCCGAGCACGTCGCCGACCCGGACATGATCATCGCCGGTATCGGCAGCGCCATCGAGTTCCAGAACGTCCGGCACGACCTGTACGACCGCGTGCACTGGGTGAACTTCGACTGCGCCGTCTCCGGAGCGGTCGCCCTGCTGCGCACCAGCGGCATCTTCGCCGGGCTCTCCGCGGGCGCCGCGTATCTGAGCGCCCTGTGGGAGCGGCGCGGGGACGGCTCGCGCACCTACGTCTTCATCGCGGCCGACACGGGCCACCGCTACGTCGAGAGCGCGTACTCACGGCACGAACAGGCCCTGGACGTCGACACGTTGAAGCCGCATGAGATCACCTCGCTCGACCAGCTGCGCCACCCCTGGTCCACCACGGCCTGGCCCGCCACCGCCTGACGTTCCCGGCAGCCGGCCGCCACCTCTGCTCCTTCAACACCCCTGTAGATCAAGAGAGAACACCATGTCGCGTCCCATACCCCCCCTACCCCACACCACCGTCGCGGAGCTGACGGAGGCCGTCCTCGCGGGCGAGCACGGCCCCGATCCGGCCGACCTCACCGTCACCAGCGCGTTCTGGCTCTACAACACGACCCGGCTGGCCGGTGGTGACGTCACCTACCACAACCACTACTTGCTGCTGCGCGTCGGCGACTCCTTCGGCGCGTGCTCCTTCGAGGCCGGTGAACTCGCCCCCGAATTCTGCGAGAACGCCTCCGGCCACTCCCTCGACAAGCTGCTGCGCGACGAGTCCGCGCCGGTGCGGACCGCCGCCCTGGACGCCTACCTGTCCCGGGTGCGCCCGCACCGCGACGCCGACGACGCCGAGCGCGTCATGCTGCCCACCGGCACGCCGGAGGTCCGCGCCGAGGCGCGCGACGCCGCTGTGGCGGGGCTGCTCGACATCGAGCCCGGCGCCAAGGTCGCCCTGATCGGCGTCGTCAATCCGCTGGTCGCGGCGATCCGGGAGCGGGGCGGCGTCTGCCTGCCCTGCGACCTGAACCTGCGGACGACCGCGTGGGGCGACCCCGTGACCGACGACATGACCGAGGTCCTCGCGCAGGCCGACGCGGTGGTCGCCACCGGCATGACGCTCAGCAACGGCACCTTCGACCTGATCCTGCGGCACTGCGTCGAGCACCGCGTCCCGCTCACCGTCTACGCCCAGAGCGGCAGCGCCGTCGCCCGCGCCTTCCTCGGCGCGGGAGTCACCGGACTCAACGCCGAGCCGTTCACGTTCTCCCAGTTCAGCGCCGACGCCACGCCGATGTACCGCTACCGCGCCGCCCTCGCGAACGGAGCGGATGCGTGAGCGTCGACGCTGTGAAGGGCCCTGCCGTGGACAAGGCAGAGGAACCGATCCCGGGCGATCTGCGCATGGCCCGCACCCTGTGGCCGGTGCTGCTCGCCTCGGCGGTGGGGCTGCTGCCGTTCACCGTCTTCAGCACCTACCTCGTGCCGATCGCCGACGAGGCGGGCAGCGGCGTCGCCGCGATGGGCGGCCTGCGCGGACTCGGCGGCCTCGCCGCCCTGCTGGTGGGCACGGCCCTGGCCCCGCTGATCGACCGGGTGCCGAAGGAGTGGGCGGCGGCCGGCGCGCTCGTCGCCCTCGGGGCGTCCGCCGCCCTCGGCGCCAGCGGCGACTTCGTCCTGCTCGCCGTGTTCTGCCTGCTCATCGGCGCGAGTACGGCCGTCCTGAACCCGGCGCTGACGGCCGCCGCCGCCGACCGCTTCGGCACCGGCAAGGCCGCCGGGCGCGCGGCGACACTGGTCACGGCCACGCAGTCGATGACCGCCATGCTCGCGGCACCCGTCATAGCGCTGCCCGCGCTGTTCTGGGGCTGGCAGGGCGACCTGTTCGGCGTGACGGTGGTGTCGCTGCTGCTCGCGGTGGTCTTCGTGGCCCGCCGCAAGAGGGAGGCCTCCCCGGATGACGCTCCGGCTGAGCGACGCCTCGGCTACCTCGCCTCGTTCAAGGCGTTGGCCGCCGTGCGCGGGGTGGTGCCGCTGCTGCTCATCGGCTTCCTGCGCACCGCCGTGTTCATGGGCTACCTGGCGTATCTCGCGGCCTTCTACGAGGAGCGGTTCGATCTCGACGCCGGGCTGTTCGCGTTCGTGTGGACGCTCAGCGGCGCGTCGTTCTTCGTCAGCAACCTCCTCACCGGCCGCATCACCAACTCCGCCGCGCCGCGCGTCGCCACGGAACGCCTGCTCGGCATCGGTCTGGTCGCCGCCCTCGTCTCCGTCGTGGGCTTCTACTTCACGCACTGGCTGCCGCTCTCCCTCGCCATGACCGCGCTGCACGCGGCCAGCCACGCAATCGTCGCCGCGTGCGTGGTCAGCCTCATCGTGCGGCGCTGCGGCACGACGCTGCGCGGCTCGGCGCTGAGTCTCAACGCGGCGGGCCAGAGCCTTGGGGTGTTCGTCGGCGCGGCGCTCGGCGGCGCGGGCCTCGGCCTCGCCGGCTACCCCGGCACCGCCGCCGTCTTCGGCGCCCTGGTCGTCGCCGCGCTCGGCGCGGCCGTCCTGGTGCTGCGCGCGTCCCGGAGCGGCGAGGAAACGGAGGCCGGATCAGCATGAGCACCCTCACGGAGGCGGCGCCCGCGCGCCCCCGGGCCGCCGTACGGGACCGGCTCGCCTCGCCCGGGGCCCTGGCCCTGACCTGCGTCGCGCTCTTCCTCGTCCTGGTCGCGTCCGTCGTCGTGGCCATCGGTCTGGGCGCCGCCTTCGTGACGCCCGCCGAGACCGCCCGCTATCTGTGGGCGGCGCTCACGGGCGGGCGCATCGGCGCCGACGAGACGACGACGTACCAGATCATCTGGCAGATCCGCACACCGCGCGTCCTGCTCGCCGCGCTGGTGGGCGCCGGGCTCAGCGCGGTCGGCGTCGCCATCCAGGCCATGGTGCGCAACGCCCTCGCCGACCCCTTCGTCCTCGGTGTCTCCTCCGGGGCGTCGGTGGGCGCCGTCGCGGTGACGGTCACCGGCGGCCTGGCCGCGCTCGGGGTGTACGCGGTGTCGGCGGGGGCGTTCCTCGGGGCGCTCGTCGCGTCGTTCCTCGTGTACGTCGCCTCGTCCAGCGGCGGCGTCCTCTCGCCGCTGCGTCTCGTGTTGACCGGTGTCGCCATGTCCCTGGGCTTCCAGGCCGTGATGAGCGTCATCATCTACTTCGCGCCGGACAGCGAGGCGACCGGCATGGTCCTGTACTGGACCATGGGCAGCTTCGGCGCCGCCAGTTGGGCCGCGCTGCCCGTCGTCGCCGCGGTCGTCCTGCTCGGCCTCGCCGTGCTGTACCGCCACGGCCGCGCCCTGGACGTGCTCGCGCTCGGCGACGAGACCGCGGCGAGCCTCGGCCTGAGCCCCGACCGGCACCGCAGGTCGCTGCTGGTGCTGGTCTCGCTGGTCACCGGCGTGATGGTGGCGGTGAGCGGCGCCATCAGCTTCGTGGGGCTCGTCATGCCGCACCTGGTGCGCATGGTGGTCGGCGCCGGCCACGCCCGGGTCCTGGCCGTCGCCCCGCTGGTCGGCGCGGTCTTCATGGTCTGGGTCGACCTGCTGTCCCGGACGGTGGTCGCGCCGCGCGAACTGCCGCTGGGTGTCATCACCGCGCTCGTCGGAGTACCGGTGTTCATCGCGCTGATGCGCCGCAAGGGCTATGTGTTCGGGGGCCGTTGAGATGGACTTGCGAATCGAGGGGCTCGGTGTCGTCATCGACGGCAAGAGCCTGGTGCGGGACCTCTCGCTCGACGCGGGCAGCGGCGAGGTCGTCGGCCTCGTCGGCCCGAACGGCAGCGGCAAGTCGACCGCGCTGCGCTGCGTCTACCGCGCGCTGCGCCCGGCCACCGGCACGGTGCGGGTCGGCGGCGACGACATCGCGGGCCTGTCGATGCGCCGCAGCGCGCAGCTCGTCGCCGCGATGACGCAGGACGGCGCCGTCGACCTGGACTTCACCGTCGAGGAGGTCGTGGCGCTCGGCCGCGCCCCGCACCAGCGGGGCAACCAGGCGCTCAGCGCGCGCGAGCGGGAGCTGTGCGCGGGGGCGATGGAGCGGCTCGACATCCTCCACCTGGCCAAACGGGGCGTCCTGACCCTGTCCGGCGGGGAGCGCCAGCGCGTCCTGCTCGCCCGCGCCCTCGTCCAGGAGCCCCGGATCCTGGTGCTCGACGAGCCGACCAACCACCTCGACGTGCGCCACCAGATCGAGATGCTCTCGCATCTGCGGGGCGCCGGACTGACCGTCCTGGTCGTGCTGCACGACCTCAACCTCGCGGCCGCCGCCTGCGACCGGATCGGTGTCCTGTCCCAGGGGCGCCTGGTGGCTTCGGGGTCCCCCGCCGACGTACTCACCGAGAGCCTGGTGGCCGATGTGTTCGGCGTGAAGGCGACCGTCGTACCCCATCCGCTGACAGGTGATCCACAACTGCTGTACGCGCTCCACCCCTCCCTCTGATCCCTCTGCCCCTCTGAACCCTCTGGCCCTCTGATCCGGCCCCGCACTCCGCGGGAACACCTCTGAAAGGCACCACATCCCCATGTCACACATCCGGTCCATCACCCTCGGGTCCGCGCTCGCGGCCACGCTGCTGCTGAGCGGCTGCGGCGCCGAGGTCGAGACGGACGGCGACGCCAAGGCGGCCGAGAAGACCACCGTCAAGAGATGCGGCGAGCCCGTCTCCTACAAGGTGCCCCAGCGTGCCGTGGCCTACGAGGGCGGCAGCGCCGACAAGCTGTTCAGCCTCGGCCTGACGAAGCACGTCCACGGGTACGTGATGCCGCCCGCCAACCCGCCGGTGAGCGAGTCGCCGTGGGCGTCGGAGTACGCCAAGGTGAAGATGCTCAGCGACGACCTGCTCAACAAGGAGATCGTCGTCGAGGCCAAGTCGGACTTCGTCGTCGCGGGCTGGAACTCCGGCTTCAGCGACCAGCGCGGCATCACCCCGAAGATCCTGGACAAGCTCGGCGTCCAGAGCTTCATGCACACGGAGAGCTGCTACAACTACCCCGGATATCCGCAGAAGGTCACGCCGTTCAACGCGCTCTACAGCGACCTGGAGCGGCTCGGGAAGATCTTCCACGTCGAGAAGAAGGCCGGTCAGGTCGTCGGGGGCCTCAAGAAGCGCGTGGCGGCCGTCAAGAAGCAGGCGCCCAAGGGCGATCCGGTGCCGGTCTTCCTCTACGACTCCGGGACCGACCAGCCCTTCACCGCCGGCAGCCAGGTCCCGCCGAACGACATCATCAAGACGGCGGGCGGCAGGAACATCTTCGACGGGCTCGACGAGCGCTGGACGCAGGTGAACTGGGAGGCCGTCACCAAGGCCGAGCCCGAGGTCGTCATCATCTTCGACTACGGCGACCAGCCCGCGAAGAAGAAGATCGAGTTCCTGAAGAAGTCCCCGCACACGAAGGAGCTGCCCGCCGTCAAGAAGAACAACTTCTTCGTCCTCGACTACAACGAGGGCATCAGCGGGCCCCGCAACATCGACGGCCTGGAGAAGTTCGGGAAGTACCTGGGTGAGCTGAAGCGCTGACCCTCTTCCGATTCGGACGGTTCAGCCCGCGAAAGGCGTGCCCGGCAGCCCCTGGCCCGCGTCCGGCACCACGAGCACCGACCCCGCCAGCGGGTGCGGGCGCTCCTGGCCGGCGCGGGCCGTGGTGATGTAGAGGTCGCGCAGGCCGGGGCCGCCGAAGGCGCAGGCGGTGGGCCGGGGCACCGGGAGGTCGATGACCCGGTCGAGCCGTCCGTCGAGGGTGTAGCGGTGGACGGCTCCGCCGTTCCAGAGGGCGACCCAGACGCAGCCCTCGGCGTCGACGGTGAGTCCGTCGGGGTCGCCCGCGCCGTCCTCGATCACCGCGAACGGGCGGCGGTTCCGTGCGTGGCGTCCGTCGAAGTCGAGGACGTCGACCCGGCGCGTGGGGCTGTCGGCGTAGTACATGAGCCGCCCGTCGGGGCTCCAGCCCGTGCCGTTGCTGACGGCGACGTCGCCGAGCGGTGCGGACTGCTCGGTGACGGTGCCGTCGGGGGCGACGCGGGTGAGGCCGCCGCCGCCCGGCGCCTCGTCGTAGCGCATGGTGCCCGCCCAGAGCGCGCCGTCGGGTGAGACGGCGGCGTCGTTGCCGCGGCGGCCCGGTACGGGGGCGCGCACCAGCCAGGTGAAGGACGCGCCGCCGGGGCCGTACAGGCCGACGCCGTCGCGGAGGTTGACCACCAGGCCGCCGCCCGCGCGGGGCTTGGCCGCGCCGACGTGCTGTTCGGTGGCCATGACCGTGCGGTGGCCGTCGCCGGGAGCGTACGTATGGACGCGTGAGGCGAGGATGTCGACCCAGATGAGGCGCTCGGCCCCCGTGTCCCAGGTGGGGCCCTCACCGAGCAGGGCCTGCTCGCGGACCGCCACCTCGTACGCGTACCTCCGCACGGACACGGCGCTCACCGCCCGCCCCGGTGGCCGAGGCGGAGGGACAGGTCACCGGCTCCCTTGGCGGCCAGCTCGGCCAGTTCCCGCTCGCGCTCCTCGCTCCAGCGGATCATCGGCACGGAGATGGACAGGGCGGCGACGACCCGGCCCGCGCTGTCGCGCACGGGCGCGGCCACGCAGCTGACGTCGGGGTTGGACTCCCGGTGTTCGACGGCGACGCCCCGCTCCCGGATGTCCGCGAGTACGGCGGCCAGCTCGTCGGGGTCGGTGATGCTGGCGGGGGTCATCGCCACGAACTCCCGCCCCTTCAGGCGCGTTTCGAGCTCCGGCTGCGGCAGCGAGGCGAGCAGCATCTTGCCGACGGAGGTGCAGTGCGCCGGGAGCCGGCGGCCCGCCGCGGAGACCATGCGCACGGCGTGCGTGGAGTCGACCTTGGCGATGTAGATGACGTCCGTGTCCTCCAGGATGGCGACGTGGACGGTCTCGTCGCAGGTCTCGGCGACCTCGCGGGCCACCTGCTGCCCCTCGGCCGCGAGGTCGAGCTGCTCGGCGTAGCGGCTGCCGAGCTGGTAGGTGCGTACGCCGAGGCGGTAGCGGCCCGGCTGGTCCGGGATCTGCGCCAGGTAGGAGCGGGCCGCCAAGGTGGTGAGCAGTTCGTGCACGGTGGTGCGCGGCAGCTGGAGCCTGCGGGTCACCTCGGGCGCGGAGAGCGTCCCGTCGCCTTCCAGGAACAGTTCGAGTATGTCCAGCGACCTGGTCACCGCGGGAACCAGTCGTCCCATGAGGCCTCCCACCCTGAGCGCGAACCCGTGCGTCCGAAACTTCGGTCGCTGATCGGTATGACGAACACAGGTTAGGCATGCCGCCGTTCGCGACGCAATGGCCCTCACGGCCCCGGAAGGGCGGTGCCAAGTCGCCGCCGGGGCCGCCTCAAGACCGTTTCGCGCGAACCATTGACACCTTCCGGCCACCGTGAATAACGTCACGCCAGCATTTCGAACGTGTGACGAAATACCGAACAAGTCAAGGGACAACTGCCTTGCGCATCACGGGAATCAGCACGCATGTGGTCGGAACGCCCTGGCGTAACCTCACCTACGTCCAGGTCCACACCGACGAAGGCCTGACGGGCGTCGGCGAGACGCGCATGCTCGGCCACACCGACGCGCTCATCGGCTACCTCCGCGAGGCGGAGGCCAACCACATCAAGGGGTCGGACCCGTTCGCGGTCGAGGACCTGGTGCGCCGGATGAAGTACGGCGACTACGGCCGGGCCGGCGAGATCGTCATGTCCGGCATCGCGGTCATCGAGATGGCCTGCTGGGACATCAAGGGCAAGGCGCTCGGCGTCCCCGTGTGGCAGCTGCTCGGCGGCAAGGTCACGGACCGCGTCAAGGCGTACGCCAACGGCTGGTACACCACGGAGCGCACCCCGGAGGCCTACCACAAGGCCGCCCAGGGCGTCATGGAGCGCGGCTACCGCGCGCTGAAGATCGATCCCTTCGGCACCGGCCACTACGAGCTGGACCACGAACAGAGCCTGTACGCCGTGTCGTTGATCGAGGCCGTGCGGGACGCGATCGGGCCGGACGCCGAGCTGATGCTGGAGATGCACGGCCGCTTCTCGCCCGCCACGGCGGTCCGCCTGGCCCGCGATCTCGCGCCGTTCCGCCCGGCCTGGCTGGAGGAGCCGGTGCCGCCGGAGAACCTCAAGGCCCTGGAGAAGGTCGCCGCGAAGGTGGACATGCCGGTGGCCACCGGTGAGCGCATCCACGACCGGATCGAGTTCCGGGAGCTGTTCGAGAGCCAGGCCGTGGACATCATCCAGCCGGACGTCGGGCACATCGGCGGCATCTGGGAGACCCGCAAGCTCGCGGCCACCGCCGAGACGCACTACATGCTGGTCGCCCCGCACAACGTGGGCGGCCCCGTTCTGACGGCCGCCTCGCTCCAAGTCGGCTTCACCGCGCCGAACTTCAAGATCCTCGAACACTTCAACGACTTCGCGGACGCCGACATCAAGAAGGTCGTCAAGGGCGCGCCGCGGGTCGACCCGGAGACGGGCTGCTTCGAGCTGTCGCACGAGCCGGGCCTCGGCGTCGAACTGGACACCGACGCGGCCGCCGAGTTCCCGCAGCAGCAGGCCCGGTTCGACCTGTGGGCCGAGGGCTGGGAGAAGCGGTCTCCCGGCGGGGCGGGGAAGTGAGCAACCGCGCGACCCGCGGCGACGGGCCGGACGAGGAAGTGAACAGCCGCGCTACCTGCGCCAACCGGCCGCGGGAGGAAGTAAACAGCTGTGTGACCCGCGCCGACCGGCCGGGCAAGGAAGTGAACAGCCGCACGCCCCTGGCCGACCAGCCCGGCGACGAAGAGAACAACCGCACACCCCTGGCCGACCAGCCCGGCGACGAAGAGAACAACCGCACCGCCATCACCCCCGACCCGCCGTACGAGGAAGCGGCCGGCCGCACAGCCGCCAGCAACCGGCCAGGCGTAAAAGCGCGCAGCCGCGCCGTCGTCGTCGACCGGCCGGGCGAGCACCGGCTGGTCACCGGTGACGTCCCGGAGCCGGGCCCCGGCGAGGTCCTCGTGCGGGTGGCGGCCGCCGGGATCTGCATGAGCGACCGCGAGGTGTACGACGGTCATCGCGACGCCGCGTATGTGCGCTACCCGGTGACCCCGGGCCACGAGTGGTCCGGGACCGTGGCGGCGGTGGGCGCGGGCGTCGACCCCGCCCTCGTCGGCCGCAGGACCGTCGCGGAGGGGTTCCGGGCCTGCGGTGTCTGCGAGCGCTGCCGGTGCGGGGAGACCAGCCTGTGCACCGGCGGCTACGCCGAGACCGGGTTCACCGAGCCGGGCGCCTTCGCCGACCACCTCACGGTGCCCGCCCGGCTCCTGCACCCGCTGCGGGACGACGCCGACCTGCGCGCGGCGGCCCTCCTTGAGCCGTCCGCGGTGATCGCCGCCGCGGTGCGGGCGGGCCGCCCGAGGCCCGGCGAGCGCGTCGCGGTGGTCGGCGCGGGCACCCTCGGTCTGCTCGCGGTGCAGCTCCTCGCCGCGTCGAACCCCGCCGAGCTGGCCGTCGTCGACCCACGGGCGGCCCGCGGCGAGCAGGCGAGGGACTTCGGGGCCACGGCGGCCCTCTCCCCCGACGAGGCGGATTCGGCGCACGGCCGCTTCGACCTGGTCGTGGAGACGGCGGGCGCGCCGACCACCGCCGCCTCGTCGTGCCTGCTCGCCCGCCGGGGCGGCCGGGTGGTGCTCACCGGCATGTTCACGCCGGGCGCGGCCGGCATCGACCCGGTGCATCTGTCGCTGAGCCAGCTGGAGGTGCGGTCCGTGTTCGGGGCGCCGTCGTCGGCGTGGTCGGAGGCGGTGCGGGCGTTCGGACTCGGGCTGTTGGATCCGGCCTCGCTGATCACCCACGACTTCCCTCTGGAGCGGTTCGGGGAGGCCGTCGCATTGGTCGGCGGGGGTGATCCGAAGGTCGGGAAGGTGCTTCTGCTGCCTTGAGTTCCCGCGGCCACCCGCAGCCGGCCGCGCCCCCGCGGCGGAGCCGCCGACCGACACAGCCCCGCGCCCCTTGGGGGCGCTTCCCCTCACGCATTGGAGTCCCGTGACCGCCCCGTCAGCCCCCCGGCGCCCCGGCGCCGACGCCCTCGCCCGTATCGGCCATCCCGTGCCCGCCGCCGATCCGGCCGACGCCTCGCCCCACACGTTCCCCGACGGCGGCACGTGGCGCACCGAGATCCCCTCCGCCGAAGGGCCCGAGGCGCTCGCCGTCGTCCTCAAGGAGAGCGCGCGCCTGGACCTGCCCGTCCACCGGATCAGCCAGGGCAGCGGCGTCTGGATGCTCGGTGACGACGAGATCACCGAGATGGTGGAGTCCTGTGCCGAACGCGACATCGAGCTGTGCCTGTTCACGGGGCCGCGCGGCACCTGGGACATCGGCGGCTCGACCCGCACCGACTCCGGCGGCGCGGGGCTGCGCGCCCGTGGCCACGACGCGCTCGCGGGCTGCGTCGAGGACGCCGTGCGCGCCACCGGGCTCGGCGTGAAGTGCCTCCTCGTCGCCGACGAGGGCGTGCTGTGGACGCTGCACAGACTCCGCGCCGCCGGGGTGCTCCCCGCCGACACCACCTTCAAGCTGTCCGCGCTGACCGGTCCGGTCAACCCGGCCTCGTACGCGGTGTACGAGCGTCTTGGCGCCGACTCCCTGAACGTGCCGTCCGATCTGACCCCCGCCCACCTCACCGAGATCCGCCGGGTCAGCCGGGCGCCGATGGACATGTACGTCGAGGCCCCCGACGACCTCGGCGGCTACGTCCGGATGTACGAGGTCGCCGAGCTGATCCGGCGCGGCGCCCCGCTGTATGTGAAGTTCGGCCTCGCCAAGGCCACCGGCATCTACCCGTACGGCGCCCACCTGCGCGAGCACGCCCTCGCCACGGCCCGGGAGCGGGTCAGGCGCGGCCGTCTCGCCCTGGATCTGCTGGTCCGGCACGGCGCGGACGGCGGCATGTCGCCGCTCGGCTCGCGGCTGCCGGGCGAGCTGTGCCGTTTCCCCGTCCCGGAAGGGGACTGACCCATGCGCACCCGCACTCCCGTCATCGCCGTCGCCACCGCGCTGCTCGCCGTCTCGCTGTCCGCCTGCGGTCAGGAGGCCAAGGGCGGCAGCCGCTACAAGCCGGACGACGGCAAGGGCGGCACGATCGGTCTCGCCATGCCCACCAAGTCCTCCGAGCGGTGGATAGCCGACGGCAGGAACATGGCGGCGCAGTTCAAGATGGCCGGTTACGACACCGACCTCCAGTACGGCGACGACAAGGTGGAGAACCAGGTCGCCCAGATCGAGAACATGATCACGAAGGGGCACCGGCTGCTGGTGGTGGCCGCGATCAACGGCTCGGCGCTCACCGACGTGCTCAAGCGCGCCCATGACGCGGGCATCCCCGTCATCTCGTACGACCGCCTCATCCTCGGCACGAAGAACGTGAACTACTACGCGTCGTTCGACAACGAACGCGTGGGGCGGCTCCAGGGCCAGTACCTCGTCGACAAGCTGAAGCTCGGCAAGCCCGACAAGAACGCCGACGGCACGCGGTCCATCGAGCTGTTCGCGGGCGACCCGGACGACAACAACACCAAGTACTTCTGGAACGGCGCCATGAAGGTGCTGAAGCCGTACTTCGAGTCCGGTCAGCTCGTGGTGCGCAGCAAGCAGACGCGGCTGAACCAGGTTACGACGCTGAAGTGGGACGGCGGCACGGCGCAGAAGCGCATGGACGACCTGATCAGCAAGAGCTACGGCGACCAGCGCGTCGACGCGGTGCTCTCGCCCTACGACGGGATCTCCATCGGCATCATCTCGGCGCTCAAGAGCGCGGGTTACGGCAGCAAGAGCGAGCCGCTGCCAGTCATCACCGGGCAGGACGCCGAGCTGGCGTCGGTGAAGTCGATCATTCGGGGTGAGCAGACGCAGACGGTGTTCAAGGACACGCGCAAGCTGGCCGCGCAGACGGTGAAGATGGGCGACGCGGTCCTGGCGGGCAAGAAGGTGCAGGTCAACAACACCACGGACTACAACAACGGCGAGAAGACCGTCCCGGCGTTCCTCCTGGAGCCGGTCAGCGTCGACAAGTCGAACACCAAGCTCCTCGTGGACGAGGGGTACTTCACGGCGGGGCAGCTCACGTGAGCGCGCCCATCCTGGAGATGCGCGGGATCACCAAGACGTTCCCCGGCGTCAAGGCGCTCTCCGGTGTGGACCTGACGGTGCGGAACGGGGAGATCCACGCGATCTGCGGCGAGAACGGCGCGGGCAAGTCGACGCTGATGAAGGTCCTCAGCGGTGTGTACCCGCACGGCAGTTACGACGGCGAGATCCTCTTCGAGGGCGAGCCGATGGCCTTCAAGGACATCCGGGCCGGCGAGCGCCACGGCATCGTGATCATCCACCAGGAACTGGCGCTGGTCCCGTACCTGTCGATCGCCGAGAACATCTTCCTCGGCAACGAACAGACCCGGCGCGGCTTCATCGACTGGAACAACACCCTGCGCCGGGCGAGCGCCCTGCTCAAGCGGGTCGGGCTGCGCGAGAAGCCGCAGACGCCGGTCTCCGACATCGGCGTGGGCAAGCAACAGCTGGTGGAGATCGCCAAGGCCCTGTCGAAGGAGGTGAAGCTGCTGATCCTCGACGAGCCGACGGCCGCGCTCAACGACGAGGACAGCGCGAAGCTGCTCGACCTGATCGTGGAACTGCGCGAGCAGGGCATCTCCAGCGTCATCATCTCGCACAAGCTGAACGAGATCCGGCAGATCACCGACGCCGTGACCATCCTGCGCGACGGCTGCACCATCGAGTCCCTGACGGTACGCCGGACGCCGCGGCACGAGCCGGAGTTGTCGGAGGACCGGATCATCCGGGGCATGGTCGGCCGCGACCTCGACCACCGCTTTCCCGAGCGCACGCCGTACGAGGGCACCGACGCGGGCGAACTCGCCCTGGCGGTGGAGGGCTGGACGGTGCGCCACCCCGTCGACCACCAGCGCACGGTCGTCGACGACGTGTCGCTGACGGTGCGGCGCGGTGAGATCGTCGGCATCGCGGGCCTGATGGGCGCGGGCCGCACCGAACTCGCGATGTCCGTCTTCGGGCGCTCCTACGGGCAGTACGTCGCCGGGACCGTGGCGGTGAACGGCCGCCCGGTCGTGACCAGGACGGTCCCGGCGGCCGTCGACGCCGGCATCGCGTACGTCACCGAGGACCGCAAGCGCTACGGCCTGAACCTCATCGACAACATCAACCGCAATGTGTCGCTGGCCTCGCTGCCGGGGATGCGGCGGCGCGGCGGCCTCGGCGGCTTCGGCGGCTTCGGCGGCTTCGGCGGCTTCGTTGACGAACACCACGAGCGGCAGGTGTCCGAGCGCTACCGCACGTCGATGAACATCAAGACCCCCACCGTCTTCGAGCAGGTGGGCCGGCTGTCCGGCGGCAACCAGCAGAAGGTCGTCCTGAGCAAGTGGATCCACTCCGACCCCGAGGTGCTGATCCTCGACGAGCCGACGCGCGGCATCGACGTGGGCGCCAAGTACGAGATCTACACCGTCATCGACAAGCTCGCCGCGCAGGGCAAGGCGGTCCTGTTCATCTCCTCGGAGCTGCCGGAGCTGCTCGGGATGTGCGACCGGATCTACACGATGGCCGAGGGACGACTGACCGGCGAGGTCACGCGCGCGGAGGCCACCCAGGAAGTCCTGATGCGCCATATGACCAAGACCAGAAGCACCGGAAGCAAGAGCTGAGGCCGCCATGACCACCACGACCACTCCGCCGCGGGACTCGTCCTCCGCGCCACCGCCCGCCATGCGGGCGGCCGGTGCGCTGCTGTGGGACAGCATGCGCTCCAACATGCGCCAGTACGGCATGCTCATCGCCCTGGCCTTCATCGTCGTCCTGTTCCAGATCTGGACGGACGGCACGCTGCTGCTGCCGAACAACGTCTCCAACCTGATCCAGCAGAACGGTTACATCCTCATCCTGGCCATCGGCATGATGATCGTCATCATCGCGGGCCACATCGACCTGTCCGTCGGCTCGCTGGTCGCATTCGTCGGCGCCATGTCGGCGGTGATGATGGTCAAGCACGACATGCCGTGGGTCCTCGCCCTCGTCCTGTCGCTGGTGATCGGCGCGGTCGCCGGTGCCTGGCAGGGCTTCTTCATCGCGTACGTCGGCATCCCGTCGTTCATCGTGACGCTGGCCGGCATGCTGCTCTTCCGCGGCCTCACCCAGATCGTCCTGGAGGGGCAGTCGCTGGCGCCCTTCCCCGACGGCTTCCAGAACATCGCCAAGGGTTTCCTCACGGAGATGGGCCCGTACACGCAGTACCACAACCCGACGCTGCTCCTCGGCCTCGCCACCATCGCCTTCCTGCTCTTCCGCGAGTGGCGGGACCGCAAGCGGCAGCTGGCGTTCGAGCTGGATGTCCTGCCCACCGGGCTGTGGGCGGCCAAGTGCGTGGCGATGACGGCGGCCATCGTGGCGTTCACACTCACTCTCGCCAGCTTCCACGGCGTGCCGGTCGTCATGCTCATCATGTGCGCGCTGCTCATCGGCCTCGGCTATGTCATGCGCAACGCCGTCGTGGGCCGCCACGTGTACGCGCTCGGCGGCAACAAGGCCGCCGCCAAGCTCTCCGGCGTCAAGGACAAGCGCGTCACCTTCCTGGTCTTCGTCAACATGGGCGTCCTCGCGGCACTCGCGGGCTGTGTGTACGCGGCCCGCCTCAACGCGGGCACCCCGCAGGCCGGCCTGAACTTCGAACTGGAGGCGATCGCGGCCTCGTTCATCGGCGGCGCCTCGATGAGCGGCGGCGTCGGCACGGTGATGGGCGCGGTCATCGGCGGCCTGGTGCTCGGCGTGCTCAACAACGGCATGTCACTGGTCGGCATCGGCACGGACTACCAGCAGGTCATCAAGGGGCTGGTGCTGCTCGCCGCGGTCGGGTTCGACGTATGGAACAAGCGCAAGGTCGGCCGGTAAACCGCCCCCGTCCGTCACCCAACTCCCGGATCTGGAGTGGAGCCGCACATGGAAACGAGCAGACGCACCGTCCTGGCCACCGCCGCCGCAGCCGGCCTCACCGCCGCCGTCGCCGGCACCTCGTACGCATCGTCGGAAGGCGGCGGGAACGTGCGGTTCACGAAGCCCACCAAGGAACTCTTCGGCACACTCGCCGACGGCACGAAGGCCCACCGCTGGACGCTGGCGAACGGCGGCACGCGGCTGAAGGTCCTCTCCTACGGCGGCATCGTGCAGTCCCTCGAACTTCCGGACCGCCACGGCCGCTACCGCAACGTCTCCCTCGGGTACGACACGATCGAGGCGTACGCGGCGGGTACGACGTTCTTCGGCGCGCTGATCGGACGCTACGGAAACCGCATCGCCCGCGGCCGCTTCACCCTGGACGGCAAGGCCCACCAGCTCTCCGTGAACGACGGGGAGAACAGCCTGCACGGCGGGGCCAAAGGGTTCAACACCCGGGTGTGGGACGTGGAGCCGTTCACGGACTCCACCGGCGTCGGCCTGGTGCTGCGGTACGTGAGCGTCGACGGCGAGATGGGCTACCCGGGGACGCTGCGGGTGAAGGTGACGTACACCCTCACCGCGCGCGGCGACTGGCGGATCGACTACGCGGCGCGGACCGACAAGGCCACCGTCGTGAACCTCACCAACCACACGTACTACAACCTGGCGGGCGAGGGCAGCGGTGACATCTACGGGCATGAACTGTCGCTCAAGGCGGGCCGCTTCACGCCGACCGACGCCGGGTTGATCCCCTCCGGTGAGCTGGCGAAGGTGGCGGGCACACCGTTCGACTTCCGGCGGGCGAAGACGGTCGGCGAGGACATCCGCGTCGCGCACCCGCAGCTGGTGACCGCCAAGGGGTACGACCACAACTGGGTCCTCGACAAGGGCAGCACGGACCGCCCCGAGCACTTCGCGACGCTGCGGGACCCGGAGTCGGGCCGCACGATGCGGATCGCCACGACGGAGCCGGGCGTGCAGTTCTACTCCGGCAACTTCCTGGACGGCACCCTCACCGGCCCCTCGGGCCGCACCTACCGCCAGGGCGACGGCCTGTGCCTGGAGACCCAGCACTTCCCGGACTCCCCGAACCAGCCGTCGTTCCCCTCGACGGTACTGCGCCCCGGCGACACCTACCGGTCGAGCACGGTACACAGCTTCTCGGCGCGCTGAGGGGGGCGGGGAGGCTTCCGCGGAGAAGGGCTTCGCCCCGCCCCTGAGGGCGGGGCGATTGGCTTACCTCGGCCCTTCGAGGAGCGGGACCGGCCCGTCCGCGACGGGGACGCCGAAGTCCGGGGTGCCGTCCGCCTTCCAGCCCAGGCGCTGGACGCGGGTGTGCCGGTTCGGGTCGTTCAGCGGATCGCCCACGATGTCCTTGTACTGGCGGGCGTGGTAGACGAGGACGTCGGTGCGGCCGTCCTCGGCGACGGTGAAGGAGTTGTGGCCGGGGCCGTACTGCTTGGTCCTGTCGTCGCTGGAGAAGACCGGCCGCGGCGACTTGGTCCAGGACCTCGGGTCCATCAGGTCGCTGCCCGCCTCGGCGGTGAGCAGGCCCATGCAGTAGTTGGCGTCGGTGGCGCTCGCCGAGTACGTCATGAAGACGCGGCCGTTGCGCTGGAGGAACGAGGCGCCCTCGTTCACCTTGAAGCCGACGCGCTCCCAGTCGTACTCGGGTGTCGTCAGTCGTACTTGAGGCCCGGTCAGTGTCCAGGGGCTGGCCATCCGGGAGAGGAAGACGGCCGTGTTGTTGTCCATGCCGGGCTCGTGCTGCGCCCACGACAGGTAGCGCGATCCCCGGTACGTGAAGGTGGTGGCGTCGAGCGAGAAGGTGTCCCAGGCCGTGGTGATCCGCCCCTTCTCCACCCAGGTGCCCTTGAACGGGTCGCGGTGGGAGTTCTCCAGGACCCACATGCGGATCTTCCACACGTCGTGGGCGGGCGCCGCGGCGAAGTAGATGTACCACTTGCCGTCGATGTGGTGGATCTCCGGCGCCCAGATGTGCGCCGCCATCTCACCGCTGGTGTGGCGCCGCCATACGACGGCCTCCTCGGCGGTGGCGATGCCGTGCAGGGTGCGGGCACGGCGCAGGATGACGCGGTCGTACTCGGGGGCGGTGGCGGTGAAGTAGTAGCGGCCGTCGCGGTGGCGGTGGATGTGGGGGTCGGCGCGGTGGGGCACGAGGGGGTTGGCGGGGCGGGCGGCCTTGGCGGCTTCCGGCGCGGCGGCGTGGGCGCTGCCCTGAGCGGCGGCGAGGGCGCCCGCCGCTGTGGCTGTCACCGCCAGGGAGCCCTTCAGCAGCACTCTGCGGGAAGCCAGTTCGCGGCCGTGGTCGTTCATGTGGTCTGCCTTTCGGGGGTGGAGGAGCTGGACGGATCTGCGGTCGTGGCGGGGCCTGGCGCGCCGCCGCCGAGTGCGCGGCGCAGCAGCGGCACGGCGGCCAGGCCGAGCACGGCGACGGCAAGCAGGAACACGAGGTCGGCAGCCAGAACGAGAGCCCGTACGTGGGCAGCGGGAACGCGAGGAAGAACAGCGCCGCCACAAGCACCCGCCGGTCGCGCAGGACGGCGAGGGTGCGGTACGGCTGCTCCCCGGCCGCCGCGCGGTCGGGCGCCAGCCGGCGTACACCGTCCGGGCCGCTCGGCAGCAGCACCAGGACGAGCGGCGCGACGAGTACGGCGGGAATGCCGGTGACGAGGAAGACCCACTGCCGGCCGTCGAGCCCCCACGCCCCGTCGAGGTCCATCAGCACGCCCATGAGCGGGTTGCCGAGGATGAAGGAGAGGGGCGCGGTGAGCATGACTAACGCCCTCCCTCCCTGGCCGGAGCGTCAGTAGGCCACGGGCCAGCCGCTGCCCCAGTTCAGGAGGTTCACGCCCAGCTTGGGCCTTCCGCCGTCCTGGCCGTCGTAGTAGTGGTAGACGAGCAGGTCGCCGTCCACGTCCTTCATGACCGACTGGCCGCCGGGGCCGATGTAGCGGCCGTGCGACTCCAGGACGGGCGTGCCGCCGTTGTCCGTCATCGCGACGCCGTTCTTGTCGCGGTAGGGGCCGGTCACGCTCGTGGCCCGGCCGGCCTTGATCTTGTACGTGGAGCCGGTGCCCGCGCAGCACGTGTCGTACGACGCGAACAGGTAGTAGTAGCCGTTGCGTTTGACGATGTACGGCGCCTCGACGGCCTTGGTGCCCGTCGGCCGGGAGGCGAGGGAGCGCCGCGCCGTGTCGCCCGCGTACCGCTTGCCGGTCGCCGGATCGACGCGGATCATCTTGATGCCCGTCCACCAACTGCCGAAGGACAGCCACCACTTGCCGTCGTCGTCCACGAAGAGGTTCGGGTCGATGGCGTTGTAGTCGCTGCCCGATCCTGACGTGTAGACCACGCCCTGGTCGCTCCAGCTGCCCGGCTCGCCCGTGGCCGACGTCGCGAGTCCGATCGCGGACGTGTTCGAGCCGAAGCTGGAGACGGAGTAGTACATCAGGTACTTGCCGCCGTGGTACGAGATGTCGGGCGCCCAGGCCTCCGGCACGGTGGAGTACCGCGACCACCAGGCGGGCCGGCTGCCGAAGGCGTCCGCGCCGCCCCTGAAGGCGGTCCGGTCGGTGGAGGAACGGTGGCTGATGCCTCCGGCGGTCGCGTAGAGCAGGTACTTGCCCGCCGGGGTGCGGACCATGGTCGGGTCGTGCAGGACGGTGTCCCCGGTGACGGTCCCGGGGTTGGGGTAGGCCGCCGCGGTGCCCGGTACGAGGGCGATCAGCGCGGCGGCGGGGAGGGCGAGAAGCGCGCGGCGTCTCACGGGGCGGGTGGTGCGCAGGAGGGTGCGCAGGTGGATGGGCGAGAGGGTGCGGCTCACACGGGTCTCCTAGGGTCGATGCGTTTCAACTGACCAACTGTTCGACCGTTCGGCTTCAGCCCAGCCTGATCACATTCCAGGACAGCGGCTCCAGGGTGGCGGTCAGGACGCCGTCGCTCAGCCGCGCGCCCGGTACGTCGTGCGGGGTGACGCGCTCCGGCTCGGCCAGCGTGTTGCGGGCCTCGGGGTCCGCGTCCGCCACGGCGCTGTGCTCGACGACGGCGGTCAACTCCGGCTCAATGAGAGCGACTTCGATGGGCAGCGGCTCGGTCTGGCCGCGGTTGACCGCGAAGACGGTGACGGTGCCGTCGTCGGCGCGGACCGCCGTGGCGTGCAGCAGGGGCACCTCGCCGAACTTCGCCGTCTCGTACGTCGGTGAGTCCACGCGCACGTCGAGGACCCGGCCGCGGCCGTACCGGGACGCCTGCGCGAAGGGGTAGAACGTCGTCTGGCGCCAGGCCGGGCCGCCCGGCTCGGTGAGGATCGGCGCGATGACGTTGACGAGCTGGGCGAGGCAGGCGACCGTCACCCGGTCGGCGTGGCGCAGCAGGGCGATCAGCAGCGAGCCGAAGACGACGGCGTCGGTGACGGTGTAGTTGTCCTCCAGGAGACGCGGGGCCTCCTGCCAGTCCTCCTCCGGCTGGAGCGCCGTGCGCCGCTGGTACCAGACGTTCCACTCGTCGAAGGAGAGGTTGATCCGCTTCTTCGACTTGAGGCGGGCCCCCACGTGGTCGCAGGTCGCGACGGCGTTCTCGATGAAGGACTCCATGTCGACGGCCGATGCGAGGAACGAGTCGCGGTCGCCGTCGATCTCCTCGTAGTAGGCGTGCAGGGAGATGTGGTCGACGAGGTCGTAGGTCTCGGCGAGCACGGTCGCCTCCCAGGCCGCGAAGGTCTCCATGGACTGGCCGGAGGAGCCGCAGGCGACGAGTTCCAGGGCCGGGTCGAGCTGCCGCATGGCGCGGGCGGTCTCGGCGGCGAGGCGGCCGTACTCCTCGGCGGTCTTGTGCCCGGTCTGCCAGGGCCCGTCCATCTCGTTGCCGAGGCACCAGAGCCGGATGCCGTAGGGGTCCTTGTCGCCGTGGGCGGCACGCAGGGCCGAAAGGGCCGTGCCCGAGGGGTGGTTGGCGTACTCCTGGAGTTCGAGGGCCTCGGCCACTCCCCTGGTGCCGAGGTTGACGGCCATCATCGGCTCCGCCTGCGGGCCCACCTTGCGGACGAAGCGGATGAACTCGGAGAGGCCGAAGCGGTTGGACTCCGTGGAGCGCCAGGCGAGGTCGAGCCGGCGCGGCCGTTCGTCGACGGGGCCGACGGAGTCCTCCCATTTGTAGCCGGAGACGAAGTTCCCGCCGGGGTAGCGGATGGCGGTGACACCCAGTTCGCGGATGAGGTCGAGGACGTCGCCGCGCAGGCCCGCCTCGTCCGCCGTGGGGTGGTCCGGCTCGTGGATGCCGGTGTAGACGCAGCGGCCGAGGTGTTCGACGAAGGAGCCGAAGAGCCGCGGGTCGACGTCGCCGACGGCGAAGTCGGGGTGGACGGTGAAGCGGGCGGGGCGCGCGGGTCGCGTCATGAGTTCCTCAACAGGTTGGCCGGGGGGCGAGTCTGGACCGGTGGGCGTCGTGCGTCAGTCGGTCTTGATCCGCAGGAACGTCACGGAGTGGGCGGGGAAGGTGTACGAGAAGGAGTCGTCGACTCCGGTGAGGACCGAGTCGACGGGCTTCACCGGCGACTTGTCCTTCGTGTTCTCGGCGGCCGGGTCCGCGGCCAGCGTGGTCACCCGCGCCTTCGGCGCGACCTTCATGCCCCGGCCGAGGTCGACCTTCGTGCGAGCCTGCTCGCCCTGGGCGTTGACGACCTTCACGATGAGGTCACCGGTCGCCTTGTCGCGCGTGACGACCTGGCGGAACGGCTCGGCGGGCTTGTCGTCGGTGAAGGAACCCCACTTCTTGCCGTCGAGGTAGAGCGTCACCTGACGGCCGCGCACCTCGACGCGCAGGTCGTAGCTGCGGCCCGGCTCGATCGCGGTGGTGTCCTCGATCACCGTCTGCTTGGCGCCGCCGACGGTCTTCTCGACGGCGGACCGGGTGTTGTTCCAGCCGCCGAGGTTCCACCAGTAGTGGTTGCCGGTGTCCTTGACGCCGAAGGCGACCATGAAGCCCTCCTTGCCGGACTTCTTGGTGGCCCTCACCTTCAGGTCGTAGTTCTGCCAGCCCTTGTCGCCGGCGGTGACCAGGGTGTTCTCAGCCGTCTCGTCGGACTGGACGTACGCGCCGTCCTCGACGGCCCACGTGCCCTTGCCCGCTGCCTTGGTCCAGCGGCTGTCACCTGCGGAGAAGTCGTCGGAGAACAGGGGCGTGCCGTCCGCGCCGGTCACCGAGACGTCGTCGTAGGCGGCGCTGGTGGCCCAGGTGGAGAGGCCGACGGCGCCGGTGATCGGGACCGAAGTGGTGGGCGTGCCGGTGGACTTGGACGGCACGACCTCGTCGCCGACGTTGCGCATGAAGAGCTTCTGCGTCTCGTAGTTGGCCGAGCCCCACGACTGGCCGTTGTCGAACCAGATCATGTTCGGCTTCCACTGGACGTAGTCCTCGTTGGCGAGCAGCGGCGCGTACGAGGCGAGCTTCACGACGTCCGCGTTGCGCTCCAGGCCGGTCATGAACGCGGCCTCGGAGAGGGCGTTGCCGAAGGTGTTGCCCTGCGAGGCGTACTCGCCGAGGAAGACCTTGGGGCCGCCCCGGTCGTAGGAGTCGTAGCGGTCATTGTTCTCCAGGAACCACTGCGGGCTGTTGTAGTAGTGCTCGTCGACCATCGCCACGTTCGCGTCGCGGTTGAGCTGCCACGCCTTGTCGAAGATGGAACCACTGTCGTCCGGGCCGGAGTTGGAGATGACGGTGATCTCCGGATGCTTGGCCTCGATGGCGGCCCGGAACTCCTTGAAGCGGGCGAAGAACTCCTCGGGGAGGTTCTCCTCGTTGCCGACTTCCAGGTGGGTGAGGCCGAAGGGCTTGGGGTGGCCCATGCGGGCGCGCTTCTTGCCCCACTCGCTGCTCACCGGTCCGTTGGCGAACTCGACGAGGTCGAGGGTGTCCTGGATGTGGCGCTTGAGGAGGGCCGGGTCGTCGGTGGCCTTGTTCTGGCCGCAGCCGGTCACCAGGGCGGGCACGACGGGCAGCGGCATGGCGCCGGTATCCTCGGCGAACTGGAAGTACTCGTAGTAACCGAGTCCGTAACTCTGGTTGTACCCCCAGAAGTTGGCGTTGGTGGCGCGCTTCTCGACCGGGCCTATGGTGTCCTTCCACTGATAGGAGCGCTCGCGCTGCCAGCCGGACTTGTCGTCGTACGCCTCGTGGCTTCCGGTGTTGACCAGGCAGCCGCCGGGGAAGCGCAGGAAGCCGGGTTTGAGGGCGGCGATCTTCTCGGCGAGGTCCTTGCGCAGGCCGTTCGGGCGGCCCTTGTAGGTGTCGTGGGGGAAGAGGGAGATCATGTCGAGCGCGGCGTCCGCCCCCGAGGTGACCGTCAGCCGGCCGGCGGCGGAGGTCCGGGTGGCGGTGAAGGCCGCCTTGTACTTGGCCCAGCCGCCGCGCGCGGTGACGCGGCGCGCGGCGGCGAGCTCGCCCGAGGCGTCGTGCAGGGTGGCCATCAGCGGCGCCCCGTCGGCGTGGTCCGTGCGGGCCCACACGGAGAAGTCATAGCGCTTGCCCTTCTCGACCGCGATGCCGGTGTTGTAGCCGGAGTTGGTGACGGACGAACCGGCGGCCAGGACCAGGTAGTTGCGGTTGCGTTCGTCGAGGCGGCCGCTGTCGTTCGCGACCTTCGCGGTGCCCTTGGTGTCCCAGGAGGTCAGCGGCGTGTAGGTCCGGTTGTCCGCGGGCTCGTACTCGAAGGACCTGTTCTGGACCAGCTCGGCGTAGAGCCCGCCGTCCGCGGCGCGGTTGATGTCCTCGTAGAAGACGCCGTACATCGTGTCGTCGATCTTCGCGCCGGTACCGGCGGCGTCGACGTCGATCGTGTAGTCGGCCGGCTCGGCCGCGGCACTCGGACCGACGGCGAGCGTGCCGGCCAGCAGGGCGGTGACGGTGAGCGCGAGGCTCCCTCGTCTGCGTGCCATGTCATCCCCAGGTGTTCGAAATCTCGGACGTTGGTCAGCAGTTCGAACGGAAACTTAGGAAGCGAAGGGATCTCCCGTCAACGCCTGGGACCAACCCTGCGCAAAGCGTTGACGCGCAAGGAGTTCGACTCTACGGTCCGTTCGAACTGACGGGCGTCATTCGGTATTTCGAACACGCTCGTCCCGGAACACCGCCGTCTCAGAGAGAGGGACGTACTGCCGTGCCTCCATCCCTTCCGACCCGCCGCGGCCTCCTCGGCGGTCTCGGAGCGCTCGCCGTCACCGGCAGCTTCGGCGTCGCGGCCGCTGGGCGCAGCGCCTCCGCCATCGCCTCGGACGCCGATGTCCGCGTCCGCTACTGGAACCTCTTCAGCGGCGGCGACGGCGTCAACATGATCGCCATGCTGGACGCGTTCCGGCGGGCCAACCCCCGTGTGGACGTGAAGGATTCGACGCTCCAGTGGGGCAATCCGTACTACACCAAGCTGGCCATGGCGGCCGCCGGACAGCGCGCCCCCGACCTCGCAGTGATGCACCTCGGCCGCATACCGGGTTTCGCGCCCGGCCGTCTCCTCGACCCCTGGGACGTGGGACTTCTCGCCCAATACGGCGTACGCGAGTCGGACTTCGACCGGGTGCTGTGGAAGCGCGCCGTCGTCGACGGCAAGCTCTACGGCCTGCCGCTCGACATCCACGCCCAGCTCTGCTTCTACCGCCGTGACGTGTGCGGGAAGGCCGGGCTCCTCGGCGACGACGGCGACCTGGCCGCCGTCTCCTCGCCCGAGGAGTGGTTCAGGGTGCTCAAGGCCGCCAAGAAGGCGACCAGGGGCGGCCTCCAGACTCTCGGGATGAAGGCCAACGAGCCCAACTTCAGCTGGTGGTTCTTCCTCTCCTTCTACACCCAGCTCGGCGGCACCTGCCTCAGCGCCGACGGCCGGGACGTCACCTTCGACACCGACAAGGCCGTCCAGGTCCTGGAGTTCCTCCGGCAGCACGTCACCGACGGCTACACCACACCCGTCGGCATCGCCGACGGCGAGATGTTCGTCAACGGCTCGCCCTTCACCTGGGAGGGCAACTGGTCCGTACCGGTCTTCGACGGCGCGCGGCTCGACTACGGCGCCACCCCGCTGCCGGCCGTCTTCGGCGGACCGGCCACCCACGCCGAGTCGCACTGCTTCGTCCTGCCCCACCAGGAGCGGCGCGGCGGCCCCACCGACGAGGGCGCCCACCAGCTGGCCGCGTACGTCGTCCGGCACGCCCTGGACTGGTCGCGCGGCGGCCATATCCCCGCGTACAAGCCGACGTTGAAGGACGCGCCGTACCTGGCGCTGAAGCCGCAGTCCGAGTACGTCTCCGCCATGGACCACATGGCGGTCGAGCCGGGCGTCTGGTTCGCGGGCTCCACCGGCATCCTCGCCCAGCGCATCGGACCGGCCGTCGCCGCCTCCAACTCCGGCTCCGCGAGGCCCGATTCCACGGCCCGGCGGATGCGCGGCGTCTTCGAGAAGCTCCTGACGATGAAGGACCCGATGGCGGGCCGGTCCGCGGCGGACCTGGCCGCGGCCCGCGCCGGAGGTGGCACCGTATGAGCACCGTCGACACCGCCCTGCGGCCGCCCGCCGCACGCCCAGCGGTCACCGTCCACGCCGACTCGGCGCGCACCCGCCTCGCCCGCCGCTTCCAGCACGGCGGCTGGTTCGTCGCCCCGTTCCTCGTCCTGTTCGCGCTGTTCGTGCTGCTGCCGATCGGGCGCGGGCTGTGGCTGAGCTTCACCGACGCCAACATCTCCGGCACCGGAGAGCGCTTCGTGGGGCTCGACAACTACCGGGAGGCCTTCGACACCCCGCTGATGTGGGAATCGCTGGGCCACAGCGCGTACTTCACGCTGCTCGTGGTGCCGTGCGTCGTCGTGCTCGCCTTCCTCCTCGCGATGCTCGCCCACCACATCGAGCGCGCCAAGTGGCTGTGGCGGCTGTGCTTCTTCGCACCGTTCCTGCTGCCGTCCACCGTCGCCGCCAACCTCTGGCAGTGGCTGTTCAACCCCGGCACCGGGATGATCAACCACGTCTTCGGCCTGGACACGCCGTGGCTGACCGACAAGTCCACCGCCATGCTCGCCGCGGTCATCACCACCCTGTGGTGGACGGTCGGTTTCAGCTTCCTACTGTTCCTCGCCGCCCTCCAGAACATCCCCCGGCACCTGTACGAGGCCGCCGCCCTGGACGGCGCGAACGCATGGCAGCGCATGGTGCACATCACCCTGCCGATGCTGCGCACCATCACCGGCCTCGTCGTCACCCTCCAGGTGCTGGCCTCGCTCCAGGTGTTCGACCAGGTCGTGGTGATGCAGGACTTCGGCCCCGGGCCGGAGGAATCGACCCGGACCTTCGTGCAGTACACCCTCGAAGAGGGCTTCACCAGCTACCGCGTGGGCTTCGCCTCCGCGATCTCCATCATCTTCTTCGTCCTCATCGCGGCCGTCGCCCTCGGCCGCATGTGGCTGCTGCGCAAGCGTGAGGAGGGCGTGCGATGAGTCAGGAACGTACGACAGGAAAGTGGACGCCGGGTCAGATCGTGCTCACGGCCCTCGGGACCGCCGTCTCGGCGGCGTGGCTCTCGCCGCTGCTGTGGGCGCTGTTCACGTCCCTGAAGTCGGAGACCGAGGCCGTCGCCGTGCCCACCCACTGGGTGCCGGAGGACTTCACGTTCCAGGCGTGGCGGGCCATCTTCGAGACCGGCAACATCACCGACTGGTTCGTGAACTCCGTCGTCGTCTCGGTCTGCGTCACGTTCGTCGTGGTGCTGGTGAGCGCGCTCGCCGGGTACGGCTTCGCGCGCACCGAGTTCCGCGGCAAGAACGCGCTGCTCGGTCTGGTCATGGCGGGTCTCATGGTGTCGCCCGCGGTGCTCGGCGTCCCGCTGTTCAGCACCGTCCAGTCGATGGGGATGGTCGACACGTACTGGGGCATGATCCTGCCGCAGTGCGCGCCCGCCGCGATGGTGTACATCCTCTACAAGTTCTTCCAGGGCGTCCCCAAGGAGCTGGAGGAGGCGGCGTTCATCGACGGCGCCGGGCGCTGGCGGGTCTTCTTCACCGTCGTCCTGCCGCTGTCACGCCCGTCTCTCGCGGCGGTCGGCATCTTCACCTTCATCGCGTCGTGGAACAACTTCCTGTGGCCCTACATGGTGACCAACAACCCCGACCTGATGACCATGCCGAACGGCATCGCGACGGTGATGAACTCCTACGGCATCCAGTGGGCGCAGCTGATGGCGGGCGGCCTGATGGCGGGGCTCCCGCTGATCATCGTCTTCGTCTTCTTCCAGCGGCAGATCGTCGCCGGGGTGGCGCACACGGGCCTGGCGGGGCAGTGAGCCGAGGGCGCCCCCGTCGGCGTCCGCCGGCGGGGGCCTCTCACGCGCGTGCCGGACTACTTGTAGGTGATGTCCGATGCCGTGAACTTGCAGTACGTGCCGTCGGGGCCACTGCCCGTCTCGACGGGCTCGGCACCGGTGTTGTTGCCGGTGAAGCGCAAGCACGTCTTGATCTTCTTGTTGCTGTCGCCGTGGATACGGATGTTGCGCAGCGCGACGGTGTCCTTGTAGTTGGTGTTGATGCCGACGATCGACTTGCCGGGGGCGGTGATGTCGGCGTCGTTGATGACGATGTTGCGCTGGTACTGCTTGGAGCAGTTGCCGCAGGTGCGGACCAGCTTCCCGAAGCCGGAGACCTGGAACTTGTTTACGACCAGTTTGCCCGCGCCGTTGAACTGGAAGACCTTGTCGTCGGCCTTGCGGGCGCCGCCGCCCTGCACGGCGTACGTCGAACCGGCCGAGGTCCCCTTGAACGTGGCGGCGTCCTCGCCGACATCCTCCCACCACACGTTCTGCAGCGTGCAGCTGCCCATGCAGTGGATGCCGTCGGCGGCGGGCGCGCCGATGATGACGTTCTTCAGGGTCGCCCCGTCCTTCAGCTTGAAGATCGGGTCCTGGCCCTCATCCTGGCCGTCGCCGCCGAGGGCGCCGCTGCCGTAGTAGCGCTTGAGGCCGCCGTCACGGGTGCCGGAGACCTCGATGGTCTTGGGCACGGCCTGCTGGTCCGTGGCCTGCGGCCAGGCGGTGGCCGCCCCCGCGGACGACATGAGGGAGGTGGTGACGAGGGCGGCGCCGGTCAGGCCGAGCGCCGCGACGCCGCCGATGACGGCGCGGCGGCGGGTGAGGGTGCGGCGGTGGCGTACGCGCCCGGTGGCGGTTGAAGTCATGTCCGGATTCCTTCGGTGGACAGAAGTGTGCGTCTTCTGGTCGCCACCGCCCGGCGAAGGGTTGCCCCTCAGAGGCAACCGTTCCTCAGAAGAAGTCACCCCGCCACTCGGTGCGTTCGGCCGCGGTGGCCGCCCGGATCGCGTACCGGTCGCCGCCCACGTCCCGCTTCCCCTCTCCGTGGTCGTACTGCCCGGCGAAGACGTGCTCGCCGGCCGGTACGGTCCGCCCCGCCTTGAGCGTCCACCGGTAGACGAGGAAGCCGTCGCGCTCCCCCACCGACACGTCGAAGTCCTCGACGGGCAGGGAGCGCCAGTTGCCGGTGTCGGCGACCTTGGCGCCGAGGGCGACGCGCAGTTCGACGGTGAGGGAGGTCAGCGGCTTGCGTGCCTTGAGGGTGATGTCGCTCTGGGACCAGTACGTGCTGGAGCCGGGGTCGATCGAGCCGTCCGCCCACAGCAGTTCGGCCGCCGGCACGGACTGCGGGCCGCGCGGCGGCTCGGCGGACTTCGGCGGCCCGGCGGACTTCGGCGGCTTCCGGGCCTCCGGGGCCCCTGACGTGGGGGCTTGGCGGGGGTGCCGCTCGGGCGCCTCGGCGGTGGCGGCGCCGCGGTGCGGCCGGGTGCGCTGGCGGCGGGGGGCGCGTCCGGCGTCGGGGTGGAGCTGGTGGCGACGGACTGCGGGTCGGGGTCCTCACTCCGCAGCGCGGAGGCCACGCCGTACCCGGCCACCGCGCAGACACCGGCGACGGCGGCGGTCGCGGTCACCACGCGCAGCCAGGACGCGCCCGCCCGCGGGGACGGCTTCGGGTGGTGCTCGGGGCGCTCCCCGCGGGCCATGCCCTGCTCGACGCGGGCGAGCATCCGCTCCCGGTCCGGCCGGTGTGCGTGGGCGGCGCCGCGCAGCCTCCTGCGCACTTCCTTGTCGTCGTCCCTCATGTGCTTCCCCCCGTGTCCGCCGTGACCGCGCGCACCCGTTCCCAGGTGGTGTGCGGACCGAGGCGTCGTTGCAGCTCGGCCATTCCCTTCGACGTCTGGCTCTTCACCGTACCCACCGAGACGCCGAGGGCCTGCGCGGTGTCCTTCTCCGAGAGGTCGAAGGCGTGCCGCAGGACCACGCAGGCCCGCTTGCGGAAGGGCAGCGCGCGCAGCGCGTCGCGTACGTCGACCACGGCCGGTATGTCGGGGTCCGCCACGTCCTCGCCGCGGCCGGACCAGAAGAGCGTGACGCGGCGGCGTTCGCGCACGGCGCTGCGGATGCGGCTGCGCGCCATGTTCGCGACGACCCCGCGGGCGTACGCGGCCGGGTGGTCGGCGGCGCGCACCCGGTCCCAGCGGTGCCAGAGCGCGAGCAGCGCGTCGGCCGCCAAGTCGTCCGCGCCGTCGCTCTCGCCGGTCAACAAGTGGGCCAGGCGGGCGAGTTCGGCGTAGTGCCGCTCGAAGAAGGCATGGAACTCGGCGGCCGCGTCGTCGGCGGCCACCGGCACGGAGGTCCCCTTTCCGCAAGCGGGCACTCTAGCCGGTCGTTCGGTTCGCGAAGACATCGGGCAGGGTCACCTCCCCCACGCCGTGGGCGACCGTGCGCCCGTCCACCGTGCGCACGTGGAAGGGCCGGCGGGAGCCGAGGGCGAGGACCTTGAGGCTGTCGCCGTGCCGGGTCGCGCGGAAGACCGCCGCGGGCCGCCCTTCGTGGTCGGGGACGGTCACTTCGGTGTCGTACGCCGCGTCGTACGCCATGTCAGACGCCGTGTCGGGGGCGGTCAGGAGGGTCAGCCCGTCGAGCCAGTCGCCGTCCGGGCGCTGCTCGTCGGCGCCGAGCGGCAGCAGCGCGCCGGGCCGGACGTACAGGGGAAGGCTGTCGAAGCCGTGGGTCTCGCGGCGCCAGCCGGGGCCCTGGACGCGCTCCCCGGTGAGGAGGTGGGTCCAGGTGCCGTCGGGGACGTAGAACTCCACCTCGCCCCCGGCCGTGAAGACCGGGGCGACGAGCAGGTCGGGGCCGAGCATGTACTGCCGGTCCAGGGTGCGGCAGGCCGGGTCGTCGGGGAACTCCAGGATCATCGGCCGCATCACGGGCACGCCGGTGCGGTGGGCCTCGCCGGCCGCCCCGTACAGGTAGGGCATGAGGCGGTGCTTGAGCTTGGTGAACTTCCGGGCCACGTCCACGGCTTCGTCGCCGAACGCCCACGGCACCCGGTAGGAGACGTTGCCGTGCAGGCGGCTGTGCGAGGACAGCAGTCCGAAGGCGAGCCAGCGTTTGAAGACCGCCGGGTCGGGTGTGCCCTCGAAGCCGCCGATGTCGTGGCTCCAGAAACCGAAGCCGCTCAGGGAGAGCGAGAGTCCGCCGCGCAGCGACTCGGCCATGGCGCCGAGCGAGGCGAAGCAGTCGCCGCCCCAGTGCACGGGGAACTGCTGGCCGCCCACCGTCGCGGAGCGCGCGAACAGCACGGCCTCGCCCGCTCCGCGCTCCTTCTCCAGGACTTCGAAGACGGTGCGGTTGTAGAGCTGCGTGTAGTAGTTGTGCATGCGCTCCGGGTCGGCGCCGTCGTGCCAGACGACGTCGGTGGGGACGCGCTCCCCGAAGTCGGTCTTGAAGCAGTCGACGCCTTGGTCGAGGAGGGTGCGCAGCTTGTCGGCGTACCACTCGCGGGCGGCCGGGTCGGTGAAGTCCACGAGCGCCATGCCGGGCTGCCACAGGTCCCACTGCCAGATGTCGCCGCCTGGCCGCCGGACCAAGTACCCGGCCGCGCGGGCCTCTTCGAAGAGCGCCGACTTCTGCGCGATGTACGGGTTGATCCACACGCTGACCTTGAGCCCGCGCTCGCGCAGTCGGCGGAGCATGCCCTGAGGGTCGGGGAAGACCTCGGGGTCCCACCGGAAGTCCGTCCACTGGTGCTCGCGCATCCAGAAGCAGTCGAAGTGGAAGACGGACAGCGGGATGCCGCGCTCGGCCATGCCGTCCACGAACGAGGTGACGGTCTCCTCGTCGTAGGGCGTGCAGAAGGAGGTGGTGAGCCACAGGCCGAACGACCAGGCGGGCGGCAGCGCGGGCCGCCCGGTGAGGGCGGTGTAGCGGCGCAGGACGTCCTTGGGCGTGGGCCCGGCGATGACGTAGTACTCCAGGCTCTGGTCCTCGACGCTGAACTGGACCTGGCCGACGGCCTCGGAGCCGATCTCGTAGGACACCTTGCCGGGGTGGTTGACGAAGACGCCGTAGCCGCGCGAGGAGAGGTGGAAGGGGATGTTCTTGTACGCCTGCTCGCTGCTGGTGCCGCCGTCGGCCTGCCAGATGTCGACGCCCTGGCCGTTCTTGACGTACGGGGTGAATCGCTCGCCGAGGCCGTAGATGAACTCCCCCACGTCAAGGGCGAGTTGCCCGACCATGTGATGCGTTCCGTCCGATGTGGTCGCGAAGGCGGTGCCCCTGCGCTCCACGGCGGTCAGCCGTCGCCCCTCGCCGTCGAGGAACTCCGGGCCCCAGGGCCCGGCGGCGTCCAGGCGCAGGGTGAGTGGGCCGCTGACGAGTTCGGTGACGGTGCCTTCGCGTACGGCGTGTCCCGCGCTGCCGGTGGTGTGCACCGTGAACTCCGGTCCGCGCGCGGCTTTTCCGGCGTGGTGGGTGGTTCGTACGCCAATCACTCCTTCGGCGGGCGAGAAGCATTCGACGGTGATGAGCGGCGAGTTGAGGGTGTCGCCGCGCTCGCGCACCCGCCGCACGGCGGCGTAGGCGGTGAACCTCCCCTCGCCCACGCGCACGTCGCGCACTTCGGTGGCGTATGAGGCGCGCACCCCGTCGCGCATCAGCCAGAAGCCGTCGGTGAACTTCATGCGGCATCCTCCCGCGGGGCGGTGTCGGTGAAGGCGATCCGTGCGAGCCTGACGGGACCGCGTAGCCGTACGCGCAGATCGCGCACGCCCGAGACGGCGAAGCCCGCGCTGCTCGACGTGTAGTGGTACGGGCCGCCGGTCGGCGTGACGGTGACGGTGGTGGCGGTGGTCCCCGCGATGAGGTCGACGGCGCCCTCGCCCGCGGCCTCGACCGTCACGGCGATGACGCCGTCCCCGAAGTCGCAGCACTGGTACATGAGTTCGCCCGTGCCGTCGCCCCTGGCGCGCACCGCGTCGCCCGACGTCGTCGTCCGGTCGACGAGTTCGGTGCCGCGCTGCGTGTCGTAGCCGTTCGCCGCCAGGCCGGCCCTCCGTACCGGCCTGGCGGCGAGCGGCTCGCCGGTGAGCTCGACCGGTGTCATCAGCCGGATGTCCTGGCTGGAGGCCCCGGCGAGCAGTTCGTACGTGCCCGGCGGCAGCGCCCAGCGGTCCTGGCGCACGTCCCAGAACCCCAGGTCACGCAGAGGCACCCGGAATTCGAGGCGGCGCCGGGCGCCGGGGGCGAGACGGACCCTGCGGTGCGCGGCGAGGCGCCGGTGCGGCAGGGCGATGGGCCCGCGGGGGGCGCGGGTGTAGAGCTGCGCCACCTCGTCGGCGGTGACGGCCCCGGTGTTGGTGAGGGTGAACGCCACGCGCAGGGTGCCGCCGTCGCGCTCGGCGGTCAGGTCCTCGTACCGGAAGGAGGAGTAGCCGAGGCCGTGCCCGAAGGGGTAGAGGGGCGTGCCGTCGAAGTACTGGTAGGTCTGCCGGGAGCCGACGATGTCGTAGTCGAGGAGGTCCGGCAGGTCGCTGTCGGCGGCGTACCAGGTCTGCGGCAGCCGCCCGGCCGGGGAGACGTCCCCGGCGATGACGCGGGCGAGCGCGGTGCCCGCGGTCTGACCGCCGTGCGCGGTCCACAGCAGCGCGGGCAGCTCGGCGTCGGCGGCTGCGACCGCGTAGGGGTAGGCGCTGATCAGGACGAGCGCGGTGCGGGGGTTGGCGGCGCGGGCGGCGCGCCACAGCCGTTCCTGGTGGGGCGGCAGGGCGAGGGTCGTGCGGTCCTGGGTCTCGCGGCCGTTGATGTGGGGGTCGTTCCCGGCGACGACGATCACGGTGTCCGCGTCCGCTGCGGCACGGGCCACGGCGTCCTCGCCGCGCTCCAGGACCTCGACCGTGAACAGCTCGGCGCGCTCGGCGGGAAGAACGTCGCCGTCCACGGCAACCTTCGCGCCGTCGGCGGCGACACAGACGTACCCACCCGTCCCCGTATGCCTGAGGAGAACCCCGCCCCCGTGCCCGCGCCCACCCTCAGGTCCGCCCACGCGGCCGTGCCCGCACCCACCCGCGAGTCCGCCCGTGTGCCCGCGCCCACCCGCGTACCCATCCGCGAGTCCGCCCACGCGGCCGTGCCCGCACCCACCCGCGAGTCCGCCCGTGTGCCCGCGCCCACCTTCGCGTCCGCCCGCGTCGCCGAGGCCGTGCCCATCCCCGCACCCATCCTCGCACCCACCCCCGTATCCGCCCTCCCGCCTCACCAGCGCGAACGTCTCCTGTACGACCCAGCCGCCCGGCTGGTCCGCCGACGCGCGGACGAAGCCGTCGGCGGCGACCGAGAGATAGCGCCCGTCGGGTGCCCGCAGCGTGCAGGCCCCATCGCCCCAGTCGACGAGGGCGAACTCGGTGGCGTGCGCCGCGTCCGCGCAGGTGCTGACCGGCGGCAGGTCGGTGCGGCCCGCGAGGAGCGCCGGGTCGAGGGCGCCCGCGGCCGCGCTCTCCTGCGCGCCCCCGGCCACCCTCGCCTGGGCGGCCGCGGCGGACGTCGGGGCCCGCAGCCAGCCGCCCGCGCACTTCAGGCGCACCCGGTCCACGCCCTCGGCGAAGAGCACCCGCTCGGCGCCGAAGCGCTCGCGCAGCCCGTCGAGGGCGGTGCTGCGCCGGATCAGGGTGCCGCTGTACCAGTCGGTCTTGCACTCGTCCGCGAGGAGGCCGACGACCGCGACGCGGGCGCCGCCGGACGGGGGCGCGAGGGGCAGCAGGCCGTCGTTCTTGAGCAGGACGACGGCCTGCTCGGCGGCCTCGCGGGCCAGCTCCCGGTGTTCGGGCGTGTCGAGGTCGCGCGGGCCCGCGGCCGCGTACGGGCCGCCGCCGGGGTCGAACTCGCCGAGCCGCAGGCGGACGGTGAGGTGGCGGCGTACGGCCGCGTCGATGTCGGAGTCGCTCAGCAGGCCCGCCTCCAGGGCGCGCCGCAGCCGTCCGACGACGATCTCCGGGTCCGTGCCGTGGTCGGTGAAGCTGTCGACGCCCGCGACGACGGCGGCGGCGACGGCCTCCTCGTGGGTGGCGAAGTAGTGCTGGCTGTCGACGAGGTTGCTGGGCGCGCCCGCGTCGGAGCAGACGAGCAGCTCCTCGTCGGTCCAGCGCCTCAACTGTTCGCGCAGGTAGGGCGACACGTGGTTGGGGCGGCCGTTGACGAGGTTGTAGGCGGGCATCACGCCGGCGACCGCGCCCGCCTCGACGGCGCCGCGGAAGGCGCGCAGGTCGTACTCGTGCAGGACGCGCGGGCTGACGGAGGCGTTGGAGGTGTCCCGGTCCGTCTCGTTGTTGTGGGCCAGCCAGTGCTTGAGTACGGGCGCGGTGCGCCAGTGCGTCGGATGGTCGCCGCGCAGGCCGCGGGTGTAGGCGGCGGCGAGGGCGGAGGTCAGGTGCGGGTCCTCCGCGTAGCCCTCCTCGTTTCTGCCCCACAGCGGGTGGCGCAGCAGGTTCACGGTGGGCGCCCAGACATTGAGGCCGACGCGCTCGTCGCGGGCGCGCATGGCCCGCGCCTCGACGGCGACGGCCTCACCGATCCTGCGCAGCAGGTCGTCGTTCCAGGTCGCGCCGAGCCCGACGGCCTGCGGGAAGACCGTCGCGGGCCCCATCCAGGCGACGCCATGCAGGGCTTCCTGGCCGGTGCGGAACGCCCCGATGCCGAGCCGGTCGACGGCGGGCGCGAACTGGTGCAGGAGGGCGAGGCGCTCGTCGGCGGTCAGCCGGGACAGCAGGTCGGCCACGCGCTTGTCCGGATCGAGTCCCGGATCACGGAACGGCGGCAGGCTCTCGGTCACGTGCGGGTCCCCTCGGCGGACGGTGAATCGGAGGCGATTTCCTCGAAGCGCTTCGATGCTCCGCGTTACTTGATGTCCATGTCAAGGCGCGAGGCAGGGAAGGCCCCGTTGAACCGCCCGAGACAAGGACGACCCTCAATTCACCCCTCACCCCGGCGACTTCTGGTTCGGGCCCTTGTGACAGCCCCGGGGTTCACTTAATCTCCCCAGCAACATCGAAGCGCTTCGATAGTCGACCGGCGGTATCCGCCGCGTGTCCGGGCGCGCGCCACGAAGGGTTGACGCAATGACGCCGAACTCCCCGTCCACCGGCTCCGGTCGGCACTCCACCGGCTCCAGTCGGCACGCCATCGACTCCGGTCCGCACTCCACCGGCCCCGGCCCGAACCGGAGAAGCTTCCTCGCCTCCTCAGGCTTCGCGGTGCTCGCCGTGGCCGGCGGGGCTCCGCTGCTCGCGGCGTGCGGAGGAGGCGGCGGGTCGAAGAACGAGGGCACGACGACGGGGAAGAAGCTCAAGGACCTGCTCCCGGCGTACGTCGCCTCGGACCTCGTCAGCCCGGACATCCCGGCCAGGAACGGCTCGGCCGCGGGTTTCACCAAGGCCCTGCCCGCGGCCGAGCTCAAGACGTCGGTGCCCGAACGGCTGGGTATGGGCGGAGAGTTCACTGTCATGTCGCCGATCTGGGGGAACGTGCCCAAGCGGGGCAACCCCTACTGGACCGCGATGGACAAGGCCGCGGGCGTCCGCGTCACGTGGCAGAACCAGCAGGGCGACACGTACGGCCAGAAGCTCGGCGCGGTCCTCGCCTCCAGCAGCGTGCCCGACGCGGTGGTCGTGCCCGGCTGGGAGCTGACCGGCAAGATCCCGAGCGCCATCGCCAACAAGTTCGCCGACCTCGGCCCCTACCTGAGCGGCGACAAGGTCAAGGAGTACCCGAACCTCGCCGCGATCCCGACCGGCGCCTGGCAGCGCTCGGTCTTCGGCGGCAAGCTGCGCGGCCTGCCGATGCCGTCCGCCACCACCCCGAACATCGCGCCCTTCCACCGCACGGACCTCTTCGAGAAGGAGGGGCTGAAGGCGCCCACCAGCGCCCAGCAGTTCTACGACCTGTGCAAGCAGCTCAACGCCCCGAAGAGCAAGGTGTGGGCGTGCGGCGACATGACGTGGGCCGCCTGGAACATCTTCGGGGTGCTGCCGGAGAAGCCGTACTACTGGAAGCTGGTCGACGGCAAGCTGGTGAACCGCTACGAGACCGACGAGTACCTCGAAGCCCTGGAGTGGTCGCGCAAGCTGTACTCGGCCGGCTTCGTCCACCCCGACGCGAAGGCGGAGACCGGCAGCATCGGCGACCTGTGCGCGGCGGGCAAGGTCTGGATGTACTGCCATGACCTCTCCGACTGGTACGGCAAGGCCGCCGTGCAGCGCGTGGACGACAAGAAGTTCCGCATGGAGGCCTTCGACTACTTCGCGCCCGACGGCGGAGCCCCCACGCTGTACGCGCGCCCGCCCGCCGACATCTGGACGTTCGTCAGCGAGAAGGCCGACGAGAAAACCGTCCGCGACATCCTCGCCCTCGCCAATTTCACCGCCGCGCCCTACGGTTCGAAGGAGCAGCGGCTGCGGATGTACGGCGTCGAGGGCGTCCACCACTCCCTGAAGGACGGCGTCCTCACCAAGAACGGCAAGGGCAACAACGAGGTCTTCTCGACGTACGAGTACCTGGCCTCGCCCGCGCCCTTCATCGCCTACGCCGATCTGCCGGACGTCACCCGGGGCATGGTCGGCTGGCAGCAGCGTCAGGGCGCGCACACGCGGAAGCCGCTCTTCCACGGCATGATGATCATCGAGCCGACGCGGTACACCGAGCTGAACGCCGAGTTCGAGGACCTGGAGAAGGACATCGTGCGGGGCCGCAGGAAGGTCTCCGACATGCGGCAGGCCGCTGCGGACTGGAAGTCGGGCGGCGGCGACAAGCTGCGCGACTGGTACAAGAAGCTACTCGATGGAACTGGGGCCACGGGCGAGACCGCGGCGGCCGGCGGCTCGGCGTCCTGACATGACACAGAGCACGGCTCGTCCGCCCACCGCCCAACGGAAAACCGCGCCCGCCGACGCCGCGCCCCCGCCCACGGCCTCGCCCCGGGTCGCGCTCCGCCACCGGCTGCGCCGCGACCGCGTCCTGCTCCTGATGGTGCTGCCCGCGCTGCTGCTCCTGCTCGTCTTCAACTACGTACCGCTGATCGGCAACGTCGTCGCCTTCCAGGACTACGACCCCTACATCGCGGACAACGCGTTCCAGGCGATGTCACAGAGCCCGTGGATCGGCTTCGAGCACTTCCGGCACATGGCCGAGGACCGGCTGTTCCGGCAGGCGGTCCGCAACACCCTCGCCATCTTCGTGATCCAGCTGACGCTGTTCTTCCCGGTCCCGGTGCTGCTCGCGCTGTTCGTCAACAGCTTCGTGCGCCCCCGGGTGCGGGCCGTCGCCCAGGCGATCCTCTACCTCCCGCACTTCTTCTCCTGGGTGCTCGTCATCACCGTGTTCCAGCAGATGTTCGGCGGGGCCGGCCTCGTCGCGCAGGTGCTGCGCGACCACGGCCACGAGGGCTTCGACCTGATGACCGACCCCGGCCTGTTCAAGTTCCTGGTCACCTTCGAGATGATCTGGAAGGACGCGGGCTGGGGCGTCATCGTCTTCCTCGCGGCCCTCGCCGCGGTCAGCCCCGACCTGTACGAGGCCGCCGCGATGGACGGCGCGAGCCGCTGGCGGCGTATCTGGCACATCCAACTGCCCGCGCTGCGCCCGGTGGTGGCGCTGCTACTCGTCCTCCAGGTCGGCAACGCCCTCACGGTCGGCTTCGAACAGATCCTGCTCCAGCGCACCGCGGTGGGTCCCACGGCTTCGGAGGTCCTGGACACGTATGTGTGGAACACCGGCCTGGACAACGGCAACTTCGGATACGGCGCCGCCATCGGCATCGTCAAGGGCGTCTTCGGCCTCCTGATGGTGCTCGGGGCCAACAAGGCCGCCCACCTCATGGGCGAACAGGGGGTCTACAAGCGATGAGCGTGCTCGACTTCGGCATCAGGCCCGGCAGCCGGTCCGGCCTGCGCCCGGTGTGGGAGGAGCCGCCGACCCGGGCCGGGCTCGCCACCAAGAGCGTGACGCTGACCCTGGTCTGCCTGGCCGTCCTCTTCCCGGTGTGGGTGGTGGTCGTCACCAGCCTCTCCTCGGTGAAGACGATCACCGAGACGGGCGGCCTGGTGGTGATCCCCCGCGGCGTCACCCTCATCCACTACCAGGAGCTGCTCGGCGGCGGCCAGGTCTCGCGGGCCGCGCTGGTCAGCGTGGGCGTCACGGTCACCGGCACGCTCTTCAGCATGGCGGTGTCCGTCCTGTGCGCGTACGGCCTCTCCCGCCCGGGGTCCGTGCTGCACCGCCCGATCCTGCTGTTGGTCATCGCCACGATGTTCTTCGGGGCCGGGCTGATTCCCACGTATCTGGTGGTGCAGGGCCTCGGGCTCACGGACACCTATCTGTCGCTGATCCTGCCGAGCGCGCTGAACGTCTTCAACATCCTCGTCCTGCGGGCGTTCTTCATGGGCACGGCCCAGGAGCTGATCGAGAGTGCCCGCATCGACGGCGCCGGGGACCTGCGCATCCTGTGGCGGATCGTCATGCCCCTCTCGCGGGCGGTGCTCGCGGTGATCACGCTCTTCTACGCGGTGGGGTACTGGAGCGCGTGGTTCAACGCCTCGATCTACCTCAGCGACCCGGACATGATGCCGCTCCAGAACGTCATGCAGCAGCTCGTCATCAAGCAGCAGCGGCCGACCGGCCTCAGCCAGGCGATCAACACCGGGCACCTGTCGCCGCTCGCCATCCAGATGGCCGTGATGGTGCTGGCGCTACTGCCGGTCGCCATCCTCTCGCCATTCGTGCAGCGGCACTTCAAGCAGGGCATGCTCACCGGCGCGGTGAAGGGCTGACCGGCGATGCCTTCCCTCGACGACGCCTCCCGCGGCCGCGTCCTGTTCGGCGGCGACTACAACCCCGAGCAGTGGCCCGAGGACGTCTGGGCACAGGACGCGCGGCTGATGCGGGAGGCCGGGGTCAACTCCGTCACCCTGGGCGTCTTCTCCTGGGCGAAGCTCGAACCCCGCCCCGGATCGCGGGAGTTCGGGTGGCTGGACCGGCTGATGGACCTGATGCACGACCACGGCATCGGCGTGGTCCTCGCCACGCCGACCTCCTCTCCCCCGCCGTGGCTCGGCCGGCTCCACCCCGAGACGCTGCCGCGTGACGAGAACGGCCAGGTCGAGTGGTGGGGCTCGCGTCAGCACTTCGCGCACTCCAGCGCCGCCTACCGCCACCACGCCGCCGCCCTCACGGAGGACCTCGCCGCACGTTACGCCCGCCATCCGGCGCTCACGATGTGGCACATCAACAACGAGTACTGCACCTACGACTGGGGGGAGACGGCGGCCGCCGCGTTCCGCCGCTGGCTTAGGGCACGATACGCCTCGCTCCGGGCTCTCAACTCCGCCTGGGGCACCGCCATTTGGGGGCAGAACTACGACGCCTGGGAGGAGGTCCTGCCGCCACGCCGCGCGCACTACATGAAGAACCCCACGCAGGTCCTCGACTTCAAGCGCTTCACGTCGGACGCCTTGCTGGAGTGCTACCGCGCCGAACGCGACATCGTCCGCGCCCACACCCCGCACCTGCCGGTCACCACCAACTTCATGCCGCTGTGGCAGGGCCAGGACGGCTGGAAGTGGGCCGCGCAGGAGGACGTCGTCTCGGTCGACCTCTACCCCGACCCCAGGGATCCGCTCGGCGGCCGGCAGGGGGCGCTCGTCCAGGACCTCACCCGCTCCCAGGCGGGCGGCGGCCCCTGGATGCTGATGGAGCAGGCGGCGGGCCCGGTCAACTGGCGCGGCGTGAACCATCCGAAGCCCGCCGGGCTGAACCGCCTCTGGTCCTGGCAGGCGGTGGCGCGCGGCGCCGACGCGGTCTGCTACTTCCAGTGGCGGCAGTCACGCCAGGGCGCCGAGAAGTTCCACTCGGGGATGCTCGGCCACGCGGGCGAGGAAGGCCGCACCTTCCAGGAGGTCAAGCGCCTCGGTGCCGAACTCGCCCGCGTCGGGCCCCGGGTGAGCGGGACCCGCGTACCCGCCGAGGTGGCGGTCCTGCACGACTGGGACTCCTGGTGGGCGGGGCAGCAGGACGGCCGCCCCTCCGCCCGCCTCGACCACGCCCAGGTGCTCGGCGCCTGGCACGCGGCCCTGTGGGAGGCCCACCTCACGGCCTCTTTCGCCCACCCCGGGCACGACCTGTCCGCGTACCGCATGGTCGTCGTCCCGCACCTCTACCTCCTCACCGACCCCGCGATCGCCGACCTCGTCGCGTACGTACGTCAGGGCGGTACCCTCGTCTGCGGTTTCTTCACGGGGGTGGCCGACGGCGACGACCGGGTGCGCCCCGGCGGCATGGACGCCCGGCTGCGGGCGCTGTTCGGCATCCGTACCGTGCAGGAGTGGTGGCCGCTGGAGGACGGGGAGAGCGTCGACTGCGGGGAGTTCACCGGCACGCTCTGGTCGGAGGAGCTGACCGCCGAGGACGATACGGCCGTGGAGGCCCGCTACCTGGACGGTGAGCTCGACGGGCTCCCCGCGGTGCTCCGCCGGGGCCGCGCCTGGTACGTCACCACTCTCCCCGAGCCGGCCGCCCTGCGCGATCTGCTGGCCCGGGTCGCGGCGCGGGCGGGCGTACGGCCCGCCCTGGACGGCCTCCCCCGGGACGTGGAGGCAGTGCGCCGCGGCGACCTGCTGTTCCTCCTGCACCACGGCCGCGGCGAGGTGGGCGTCGCGGTGCCGGGGCGCCACCGCGAGCTGCTGACCGGCGAGGTCGTCGAGGGGACCGTCACGTTGGGGCGGTACGGGGTGGCGGTGCTGGAGGCCGCGCCCCGCCGGGACTGAGGGCGCCCCCACCGGCTCACGGGCCGGTGGGGGCGTTCGCGCACTGTCAGAGGCCACCGGTCTGCACCAGGCGGTTGGGAGAGGACTTGGTCACCGTGAGGATGTCCTTCACCGACTTGTCGACGATCCAGTTGTAGACCTGGGCGGAGGTCGCCGACGGGTGGCGGGCCTTGAGAAGGGTGGCCACCCCGGCGACGTGGGGGCTGGCCATGGACGTGCCGTCCAGCGCCACGCTCCCGCCGCCGAGCCTGGCCGAGACGATGGCGGTGCCGGGGCCGTACATGTCGAGACAGGGGCCGTGGTTGGAGAAGGCCGCCTCCTGGTCCTGGTGGTTGGTGGCTCCGACGGTGAGGACTCGCTGGGCGCTCGCGGGCGAGACGTCGCACGCGTCGACCGCGTCGTTGCCCGCCGCGACGACCGGCAGGACACCGCTGTCCGAGAGAGCCGTCGCGGCCTGGTTGACGGCGTCGCTCCGCGGGCCGCCGAGGGAGCCGTTGAGGACCGCGGGCTGCCTGGCGTTCCTCGCCACCCAGTCGAAGCCGGCGATCATGCCGGCGTACGATCCCTTGCCGTCGCAGCCGAGGACGCGGACGCTGACCAGCCTCGCCTGCCGGGCGACGCCGTAGTTCGCCCCGCCGACGGTGCCGGCGACGTGCGTGCCGTGGCCGTTGCAGTCCTGGCCGTTCCTGCCGTCGCCCATCGCGTCGAAGCCGGGCACGGCACGGCCGCCGAACTCCGCGTGCCGGTAGTCGATGCCGGAGTCGAAGATGTAGGCCGTGGCACCGGCGCCGGTGCTGTTGACGTTGAACTGCTGGTTGAGCGGGAGGTAGGGCTGGTCGATGCGGTCCAGTCCCCAGCTGGCGGCCGGGACGCGGACCGCGGGCGCCGGGCCGACGGTGACCTCCGCGTCCTGCTCGACGGCCGCCACCTCCGGGAGGCCGCGCACGGCCGCGAGCTGCTTCGCGTCGAGCTTGGCCGCGAAGCCGCGCAGCACGTGCTGGTACTCATGGAGCGGGGTGACGCCGACCTGCTGGGTGATCCGGGTGGCCGTCGAGGTGGTGTCGGACTTCAGGGTGACGATGTACTGGTCCGCGATGGGCGCCGACGTGGTGCGCAGCGGTGCGGGCGTGGAGCGCGTCGGCGCCTTCGGACTCGGTTCGGCGGCCGAGGCGGGGAGGGCGGTGAGGGGGAGCAGCAGGAGCAGCGCCGCGCAAGCACAGCGGGCGGAGAGCCTCATTCAGTACTCCGTTCGGGAGTGTCTGCCACAAAGGTCCCTGTGTAGGGCTACAGAGGGACTTCTGTAGGGAAGCAGTACGAACCCTTAGCGGAATATCACCCTCAGGAGTGACGTGACTCCTTACGGTGGCGAACACCGCAATGCGCCCCCTGTGTCAGACCGGGGCGCCCCCCGAACTGGCCCGCACCGTCAGTTCCGGGGCGATCAGTGCGACGTCGTCCGCGCCCTGCCCCGCGAGTTTGGCGACGACGCGCTCCACGGCCCGGCGCCCCATCTCCTCGGCGGGGATGGAGACCGAGGTGAGCCGCACCGAGGCCTGGAGGGCCACCTGGTCCGGGCAGATGGCGATCACCGAGACGTCCTCGGGCACCGCGCGGCCCCGCTGGCGCAGCAGTCCGAGCAGCGGCTCCACGGCCGACTCGTTCTGCACGACGAAGCCCGTGGTGCCCGGCCGTTCGTCGAAGATCCGGGCGAGGGTGGCCGAGGTGGGCCCGTATCCCGCCTCGCAGGGCCGGTGCAGCAGCCGTACGCCCAGCTCGCGGGCCCTGCCGCGCAGTCCGTCGAGGGTGCGCTCGGCGAAGCCGGTGTGGCGTTCGTAGACGGCGGGGGCCTCGCCGATGACGGCGATGTCGCGGTGGCCGAGTCCGGCCAGGTGCTCCACGCAGAGCGCGCCCGTGGCGACGAAGTCGAGGTCGACGCAGGTGAGTCCGGTCGTGTCGGCGGGCAGTCCGATGAGCACGGCGGGCCGCGGGCTTTCGCGCAGCAGGGGGAGCCGCTCGTCGTCCAGTTCGACGTCCATGAGGATCATGGCGTCGGCGAGTCCGCTGCCGGTGACGCGGCGCACGGTCCGCGGGCCCTCGTCGCCGGTCAGGAGCAGTACGTCGTAGCCGTGGGCGCGGGCCGTGGTGGCGACGGCGATGGCGATCTCCATCATCACCGGTACGTACATGTCGGTGCGCAGCGGCATCATCAGCGCGATGACGTTGGACCTGCTGCTTGCCAGGGCGCGGGCGCCCGCGTTCGGGTGGTAGCCGAGCTGATGGATGCTGCGTTCGACGCGTTCCCGGGTGCCGGTGGAGATCGACCGCTTGCCGCTGAGGACGTAGCTCACCGTGCTGGCCGAGACTCCGGCGTGCCTGGCGACCTCGGCGAGGGTGACCATGCGGCTCTCCTGGACTGGACGACGGGACGACGCGACCGACCCTAAGGGGGCGCCCCTGGCCTGTCCATACGCTGAGTCGAAGCGCTTCGACTCCGGTGGGCAGGGGCGGGGCGCCCCGTGGTGCGGTCAGAGCGCCGGGTGCGCGTTCTTCAGGAGCTGCTGGAACTGGGCGGAGAACCAGTGGCCCGAGACCGGCGCGTCCGGCAGGGCGCCGGACCTGTTGTAGTTGTTGCGCGCGTTGCCCTCATAGGTGGGGTCGCACATCCGGTCGAAGCCCTTGCCCTCGTCGTTCGGGATCGCCTTGCTGGAGCCGTCGGACTCGCCCGGCGGCTTCATCCAGACATAGGCGTCGATGCCGGCCGCGGGTGCGGCCTTGGGGCGTTCGCCGAGGCCCGCGCCCGACTGGTTGCACCAGTTGCCGACGTGGATGCGGCGGTCGTAGCGGCCGCCGTTGACGTAGGAGTCGACGTCCGTCGTCGGGCCGGGCCGGGTGGGCTGTGCCGTGCCGCCCCAGCCGTTGCGGGAGGTGTCGATGAGCATGCCGATGCCGGACCGGAAGCCGGTGGCCACCAGCTGGTCGCGGAAGGCCTGGGCGAAGGAGAGCTCGTCGGTGTAGCGGTTCCAGTCGACCCACTTCGACTCGCGGACCGAGCGGCCGCCGACCGTGTCGCCGATGCGGAAGTTCTCCTCCTTCAGGGCGCTGTAGTTGGCGGTGTTGGTGATGAAGCCGTGGACGTTGTCGACGGTGCTGCCCTCGGCGGTGGCGGCCTGGTGGAAGACCTGCGCGGAGGCGGCGAAGTTGTCGTCCCAGCCGATCCAGCCGTGGTGGCCCGCGTCCACGTAGTTGTAGACGTTGGGCACGGCGCCCAGCTGCTTGAGGGCGTAGCCGACGCCCTTCACGTAGTTGCCGTTGGCCTTCATCAGGTCGCAGGCGGGGGTGGCGGTGGGCCGGCCGCCGGTGTTGGTGACGAGGTTGGGCAGTGAGTCGATCTCGACGGTCGTGACGATGCGCAGGTTCGCGTACTTCGCCTCGCCGAGGATCTTCGCGATCGGGTCGATGTAGTCCCGCTTGTAGCGGTCGATCTCGGTGGGGCCGAGCTCGCCGTTGGAGGCCAGGGCCGCGCAGTCCCGGCCCGGCAGGTTGTAGATGACCAACTGGACGACGCCAGCGCGCTGTTGGAGGGCCGCGTCGAGGTGCTGGCGCAGGCCCATCTTGCCGTTGCCGCCCGCGATCGCGGCGATCCGGTCGAGCCAGACGCCGGTGGGCTGGTTCGAGACGGCGGTGCCGCCCGGCTCGGCGGCGGCCTTCTTCGACCACTCGGGGTTCACGTAGACCTTGGCGCCCGCGTACGGGTTGTCGACGCGGGCGGCGGCCGCGGTGGCCCCTGCGGGCTCAGCGGGCTGGTCGGCGAGGGCGACGGCGGTGCCGCCGCTGAGCGCGACCACGGTGGACAGGGCGAGCAGGAGGGTGCGGGATCTTTGGAGGGTGTGTATACGTGTGCGGCTCATGTCGTCTCCGGTGCCTCTCAGGTGTCGAGGGCGCGCAGGTGGTCGCGCAGCCCGATGCCGAACGGGGTGGGTGTGCCGTCGTAGGAGCGGATCAGGGCCGGGCCCGAGGAGCAGTCCCAGGCGTTCCAGGTCCAGCCGAGGTAGGAGAGCCGGCGGTCGTCGAACCACTTCATGACGCGGTCGATGAAGCCGTGGGAGCAGGTGTTCTCGCCGATCTCGCCCGCGACGAGCGGGACGCGGGCGGCGACGGGGGCGAGGGCGCGGTTCCAGCAGTCCTCGTCCGCGCAGGCGTTGAAGTTGTAGACGTGCCAGGCCGCGGCGAGATTGCCCGCCGGGTCGTGGGGCGCGTGCCGGAGCCAGCCGCTCAGGTCGTTGGAGTACGCGATGCCGGCGGCCAGGACCAGGTTGCGGGCGCCCGTCCTGCGTACGGCGTCCAGCAGGTCCTGCATCCCGGCGACCTCGTAGCCGATGCCGGGGCAGGTGCCGCCGTCGCGCCAGCATGCCCAGGCCTGGGCGGTGGTGGGGGTCGCGCGGTCCGGATAGGGCTCGTTGAAGAGGTCGAAGACGACCTCGGGGTCGCTCTTGTAGGTGTGCGCCACCGAGGTCCAGAACGCCGGGGTGTGCGCGGCGCCCGGCATCGGCTTCTGGCAGCCGGCGTGGACGTCGTGGCAGCCGGCGGAGTTGCCGGTGTAGCGGCCGTGCGTCCAGTGCAGTTCGAGGATCGGGGTCATGCCGTGGGCCTGGACGCGCTGGACCAGGCCGTCGACGGCGGAGCGGTAGGCGGCGCCCCGGTAGCGGGGGTCGATGTTGGCGGTGCCGAGCCAGCACTCCTCGTTGAGGGGGATGCGTACGGTGTTGGCGTTCCACTCCGCGATGGCCTTGACGGAGGCGTCGTCGACGGGCCCGTCGAAGAAGCCCCAGCCCTGGACGCAGGCGAACTCGCCCCCGGAGCGGTTGACGCCGAGGAGGCGGTGGGGGGTGCCGTCCGCGCCGACGAGGCGGTTGCCCTCGACGTGCAGGACGGGCGGCGGTCCGGCCGCGGCGGGGCGCGCGGCCGCGGGGGTGGCGAGCCCGCCGGCGACGAGAAGGACGGCCAGCGCGGCGAGGGTGCGCAACAGCCGTTGTGGATGCCGCATGGACGACTCCTTTTCGGTCGGTGAACACGGACCTCTGACGTGCAGTCACCGCCGCGCAGAGAAAAGGTTGCCGGGTTTCCGGGAAATCCCGACGCGTTCGGCAGTCGAATGGATTCGACGACTCGATGCACGCGAGAACCCTTGACAACCCCAAGTGGCACCAGGATTTTGGGAGCGCTCCCACCCCCATCGGAAGAAGGACACCGGCATGCGTTCTTTCCCCGACCACGGAGAATCGAGACCGGAACCCAGCCGCCGCAGGGTGCTGGCCATGGGGGCCGCGGCGGCCGCGCTCCCCGTCGCGGCCGGCCTCGGTCTCGCAGGTCAGCCCGCCCACGCGCGGGCGGCGGCCACCCTTTACGAACAGCGGTTCCTCGACCTCTACGGAAAGATCACCAATCCGGCCAACGGATATTTCTCGCCAGAGGGCATTCCGTACCACTCCGTCGAGACGCTCATTGTCGAAGCCCCCGATCACGGGCATGAGACGACCTCGGAGGCGTACAGCTATCTGATATGGCTCCAGGCCATGTACGGCAAGGTCACCGGTGACTGGTCCCGGTTCAACTCGGCGTGGGAAACCATGGAGAAATTCATGATCCCCACCCGCGCGGACCAGCCGACGAACAGTTTCTACAATGCGGCGAAACCGGCTACGTACGCGCCCGAACGCGACACCCCTGCGCAGTACCCCTCACCCCTCGACCCCTCGGTCGCCCCCGGCGCCGACCCCCTCGCCGCCGAGCTGCGGAGCGCGTACGGCACCGACGACATCTACGGCATGCACTGGCTCCAGGACGTCGACAACACCTACGGCTTGGGCGGCTTTGGCACCGCGCCGACGTACATCAACACCTTCCAGCGCGGCCCCCAGGAGTCGGTCTGGGAGACGGTCACCCACCCGTGCCGCGACGACTTCACGCACGGCGGCAGGAACGGTTACCTGGATCTGTTCACCGGCGACGCCTCGTACGCCAGGCAGTGGAAGTTCACCAACGCGCCCGACGCCGACGCGCGTGCCGTACAGGCCGCGTACTGGGCGCACAAGTGGGCCACCGCGCAAGGGAAACAGGGGCAGGTCGCGGCGACCGTCGCGAAGGCCGCGAAGATGGGCGACTACCTGCGCTACGCGCTGTTCGACAAGTACTTCAAGAAGGTCGGCGACTGCACGTCACCGTCGGGCTGCGCGCCCGGCAGCGGCAAGAACAGCGCGCACTACCTGCTGTCCTGGTACTACGCGTGGGGCGGGGCCCTGGACACCTCGGCGGGCTGGGCGTGGCGCATCGGCTGCAGCCACAGCCACGGCGGCTACCAGAACCCCCTCGCCGCCCACGCCCTCTCCTCGTACGCGGCCCTCGCGCCCAAGTCGGCCACCGGCAGGGCGGACTGGGCGCAGAGCCTGAAGCGGCAGCTGGAGTTCTACCGCTGGCTCCAGTCCGCGGAGGGCGCCATCGCGGGCGGCGCGACCAACAGCTGGCAGGGCCGCTACGCGACGCCGCCGTCCGGCACGCCCACGTTCTACGGCATGTACTACGACGAGAAGCCCGTCTACCACGACCCGCCGTCCAACCAGTGGTTCGGATTCCAGGCCTGGTCGATGGAGCGGGTCGCCGCGTACTACCACCAGACGGGAGCCGCGGACGCCAAGGCCGTCCTCGACAAGTGGGTGTCCTGGGCGCTGGCGCACACCACGGTCGCCGCCGACGGCACATACCTCTTCCCCTCGACGCTCAGCTGGTCCGGGAAGCCCGACACCTGGCACCCGTCGCGGCCGGGCGCCAACGCGAATCTGCACGTCTCGGTCGTGGACCGCACCAACGACGTGGGCGTGGCGGGCGCCTACGCGCGCACGCTCGTCTACTACGCCGCCCGCTCCGGCCACGCCAGGGCGAAGGCGACCGCGAAGGCGCTGCTCGACGGCGCGTGGACGCACCACCAAGACGCCCGGGGCGTCGCGGTGCCGGAGAAGCGCGCCGACTACAACCGCTTCGACGACGCGGTGCACGTGCCGGGCGGCTGGAGCGGGCGGATGCCGAACGGCGACCCGGTGAACTCGTCGTCGACGTTCACCTCCATCCGCTCCTTCTACAAGAAGGACCCGGACTGGCCGAAGGTGCAGGCGTATCTGGCGGGCGGCAGCGCGCCCACCTTCACGTACCACCGCTTCTGGGCACAGGTCGACGTCGCCCTCGCCCTCGGCGCGTACGCGGAGCTGTTGGAGAGCTGAGCGCCCACTCCCCCACCTGATGTGCGAAGGGACCCCCATGCCCCCTGTGCCCCACGCGCACAGAGCGCGCGTACTCCCCGCTCTGATCGGCCTGCTCGGCGGCCTGCTCGTCGGCGGTCCGGTGGCGACCGCCGACGACCACGCCCCCGCGCGAGCGAAGGCCGCCACGGCCGCCGCGTACGACTGGAAGAACGTCCGCATCGACGGGGCGGCTTCGTCCCCGGCATCGTCTTCAACCGCTCCGAGCGCGACCTGGCCTACGCCCGCACCGACATCGGCGGCGCCTACCGCTGGCAGGAGCCGTCGAAGTCCTGGAAGCCGCTGCTGGACTCGGTGGGGTGGGAGGACTGGGGGCATACGGGCGTGGTGAGCCTGGCGTCCGACTCCGTCGACCCCGACCGGGTGTACGCGGCCGTCGGCGCGTACACCAACGACTGGGACCCCGGCAACGGCGCCGTGCTGCGCTCCACCGACCGGGGCGAGACCTGGCGCAAGGCGGACCTGCCGTTCAAGCTGGGCGGCAACATGCCGGGGCGCGGCATGGGCGAGCGGCTGGCCGTCGACCCGCACGACAACGACGTGCTCTACCTCGGTGCACCGAGCGGCAAGGGCCTGTGGCGCTCCACGGACGCGGGCGCCACCTGGAAGCAGGTGACGAACTTCCCGAACCCCGGCAACTTCCAGCAGGACCCGAGCGACACGAGCGGCTACAACTCCGACAACCAGGGCATCGTCTGGGTCACGTTCGACGAGTCGACGGGCTCGGGCGGCACGGAACCCCGAAAGACGCAGACGCTGTACGTGGGCGTCGCCGACAAGGCCAACTCCGTCTACAAGTCGGCGGACGGCGGGGGAAGTTGGTCGCGTGTGGACGGGCAGCCGACCGGGCTCCTCGCCCACAAGGGCGTCCTGGACGCGCAGAACGACTATCTCTACGTCGCGTACAGCGACCGGGCGGGGCCCTACGACGGCGGGAAGGGCCAGGTGTGGCGGTACGCGACGCGGACCGGCGAGTGGAAGGACATCAGCCCGGTCGCGGAGGCCGACACCCACTACGGCTTCAGCGGACTGAGCGTCGACCGGCAGAACCCGGGCACGGTCATGGTCACCGGCTACAGCTCCTGGTGGCCCGACACGCAGATCTTCCGGACCACGGACAGCGGCGCCAACTGGACGTCTGCGTGGGGCTATTCGTCGTACCCGACGCGCGAGAACCGCTACACCATGGACATCTCGTCCGTCCCCTGGCTCTCCTGGGGCGCGCGGCCCGCGCCGCCCGAGCAGTCCCCGAAGCTCGGATGGATGACGGAGTCCCTGGAGATCGATCCGTTCGACTCCGACCGCATGATGTACGGCACGGGCGCCACGGTCCACGGCACGGAGGACCTCACCGACTGGGACGACCCGGGCGGCAGGTTCACCGTCACGCCCATGGTGAAGGGGCTGGAGGAGACCGCCGTCAACGACCTCGTGGCTCCCCCGTCCGGGGCGCCGCTGCTGAGCGCGCTCGGGGACATCGGCGGCTTCCGGCACACGGACGTCACCAAGGTGCCGCCGCTGATGTACGCCTCGCCGAACTTCGCCTCGACCACGAGCCTCGACTACGCCGCGGCCAGGCCGGACGTGGTCATACGGTCCGGCAACGCCGACGCGGCGCCCCGTGTGGCCTTCTCCACGGACAACGGCGCCAACTGGACCGGCGGCCAGGAGCCGCCCGGCGTCACGGGCGGCGGCGCGGTGGCCGCCGCGGCCGACGGGAGCCGCTTCGTGTGGAGCCCGGAGGGCGCGGGGGTGCACACCGCCACCGGGCCGGGTTCGTCGTGGACGGCCGCCAAGGGAATCCCGCGGGGCGCGGTGGTCGAGGCGGACCGGGTGGACCCGAAGCGGTTCTACGGCTTCAAGACGGGCCGCTTCTACGTGAGTTCCGACGGCGGCGCGACCTTCACCGCGACGGCGGCGGCCGGCCTGCCGACCGAGGGGCCGGTGAAGTTCCAGGCCGTGCCGGGAAAGAAGGGCGACGTGTGGCTCGCGGGCGGCACGTCCGGCGGGACGTACGGCCTGTGGCACTCCACGGACGGCGGTACGAGCTTCACGAAGGTCGGCGGCGTCCAGGAGGCCGACACCATCGGCTTCGGCAAGGCGGCGCCCGGCGCCTCGTACCAGACGCTCTACACCAGCGCGAGGATCGGCGGTGTGCGCGGCATCTTCCGCTCCACGGACGCGGGCGCGAACTGGGTGCGCGTCAACGACGCGCGTCACCAGTGGGGTTGGACGGGCGCCGCCATCACCGGCGACCCGAAGGTCTTCGGCCGGGTGTACGTGGGGACGAACGGCCGCGGCATCGTGTACGGCGACACGGCGGCCAAGTAGGCGCGGCGGCCGCAGGGGCCGGTGGACCGGTCCCGCTCCCCGCAAGGGGGAAGGGGGACAACCCCCTACCGGAGCGGTGGGTGGCAGGATCGCCGCAGATGGGCGCGGACGGACATGCTGGGGGCCCGGCAGCGGACGCCGCCGGGCCCCCAGCGGTCGTAGGAGTTGGCTCGTGCGTGAGCAGGCATGGCAGAAGGTTGGTTCGTCCGGGCGGCGGGGCGGTCGGCGCGGAAGTGTGGCGGCGGCGGTCGCGGTGGCCGTGGGCGTCATGACGGCGGGGACGCTTCAGGCACCCGCGGTGTCCGCGGCCCCCCGGCCGGACACGGTCCAGCAAGGCCTGGACGCGCTGGTGCGCGCCGATGGCACGCCCGCCGCGCTGGCGAGCGTCACGGACCGCGAGGGGCGCGAACGTACCTACACCGCCGGGGTCGGGAACCTCGCGACCGGCGCGCCGGTGCCGCGGGACGGCCAGGTGCGGATCGGCAGCAACACCAAGACGTTCACCGCGGTGGTCGCACTGCAACTGGTCGCCGAAGGGAAGATCGCCCTGGATGCCTCGGTCGACACGTATCTGCCGGGCCTGGTGCGCGGGGAGAGCATCGACGGCCGTCGCATCACCGTCCGCCATCTCCTCCAGCAGACCAGCGGGCTGCCCAACTACACCGCGTACGACATCCAGCCGCGGTACCACGAACCCCGCGAACTCCTCGACATCGCGCTGCGGCACGAGGGCCACTTCCTTCCGGGGAAGAAGTGGGAGTACAGCAACACGAACTACGTGCTGGCCGGCCTGATCATCGAGAAGGTCACCCGCCACACCGTGGCCCAGGAGATCGACCGGCGCGTCATCCAACGCCTCGGGCTGCGGCACACCTACTTCCCCGCCCCCCGCGACGCGGCCATCCGCGGACCACACCCCAAGGGCTACTACCAGGACGCGCCGGGCACCGAGCTGGACGACATCACGGAGATCGACCCCTCCTGGGCGTGGGCGGCGGGCCAGCTGATCTCCACCAACTCCGACCTCAACCGGTTCTTCACCGCGCTCCTGGACGGCCGCCTCCTGCCGGCGGCCCAGCTCGCCCAGATGCGGACCACCGTCCGCGCCCCGTACTTCGGCGACGGCGCCCGCTACGGGCTGGGGATCGTCAGCAAACCCCTGTCGTGCGGCGGGCGTTCCTGGGGCCACGGCGGCAGCTTCCCCGGCTACGAGACCCGGGGCGGCGTCACCGCCGACGGCCGCGCGGCGAACGTCGCGGTGACCATGCAGCCGACCGCCGAGGCGACCGCCAAGCATCTGGAGAGCGTCGTGGACACGGCCCTGTGCCGCTGAAGCGAGCCACGCCCAGGACGCCCGGGCTCACCCTCCGCATCCACACCCGCCGCAACCGCCTCCGCCTCCGCCCCCGTCGCCGTCGCCGCAGAGGGACGAGCTTCCGTCGCACGACGCGTCACTGTCACGCGGCGCACCCTGGCCGGACACCCAACCACCGCCGCCCCCCACCGCACCGCCCGAGACCCAGCTCTCACCCTCGCCCCGCCGCGGCGCACACCGCCGCGCGCTCCGGCCCGACACGCGAGAAGTACCTGGGCGACTGGAGGCCGTACGCGTAAGAGATGCCTGGCGGCAACCCGGGCGGCCGCGGCGGCGACTGACGGGACAACACCCCCGCTCGCCCACCCCCTCTCCGGGAGCCTCGCGCGCTACCCGTTCCATCCCCGCAGACGCAGGAAGATCACACGCCTGGCGTGCGTGGCCGCATGGGGTCGGCGGAGGGGACCCAGGGGCGGGCCAGTTTGTAGTACGCGTCGGGGGCGCCGCTCGTGACAAGGGACCGCACCACGAGGTGACCGCGCGGGTTGGCGAAACAGGGCGGTCAGTGGAGCTTTCCTGCTCCCGCCCGGTGGCCCACCACGTACGGCACCGCGCGCGGATGGTCGACGTGGGTGCGCAGGTGGGGTGTCCAGTCCGCGCCGGAGCGGAGAGGGTTGTCGGGGAACTGAGCGTTGTGCGCGGCGATCAGGTCGGTCCGCCTGCCGTTGACGTGGTTGTGGTCGGCGGTGACCGGGGCCTCCTTCCACTTCTTCAGGATCCGCCCGGCGCTGACACCGGTCGGCAGCATGAACGCGTTGTGCTGCGCCACGAGTTGGGACTCCGCGCCGATGCCGAACGAGTACTGGTAACCGTCACGCGGGACGACGAAGTGGTTGTTGTAGGCGTCGACCTTGCCGAAGCGCACGCGCGGGGCGCGCTCGACGACGTCCCGGAAGAGGTTGTGGTGGAGCGTGACGCGGAGTTTGCCGCGGTCGGTGGCGCCCGCGCTGTCGCTGTTGCCGATCATGAGTGTCTTGTCGTGGTCGGCGAAGACGTTCCAGGAGACGGTGACGAGGTCGGCGCCGCGCACGATGTCCAGTTCGCCGTCGTGCCGCTGGTAGAGCTCGCCGTAGTAGGAGGGCAGCGAGCTGTCGGGGTGGGCGCCGTCGGTGAAGGTGTTGTGGTCCAGCCAGACGTGCGTGGAGCCGTACACCACCGCGCTGTCGTACTCCGAGTTCCAGGCACCCCGCGCCCCGTCCGCCGGGTCCCACTGGGGGAAGCAGTCGAGGGGGCTCTCCAGGGTGAGGTCGCGGACGATGACGTTGTCCGCGCCCTTGATCTGGAGGCTGCCGCCGGTGATCCCGGCGTGCGCGCCGACTCCGACGACGGTCGTGTCGGAGGGGATGTACGCCGTGACGGCCGCCGCCTGCCGGGCCGCCGAGGCCGCGCGCAGGTCCTCCTGCTCGCCGCTGACCGGCCGGTCCCTGCCCCACACCGCGGGGTCGTACGCGGCGAGGTACGTCGCGAAGTCGTACCCCTCGGCCTCGAACGCCGCGCAGCCGCCCGTCCCCGTGGCGTCCAGCGTGCCCTTGACCTTGATGATCCGGGGGCCTTCCCCGCCCGCGGAGAGCGCCGCCTTGAACTGCCGCCAAGTGGTGACGGTGTGCGTGCGCGCGGGCCCCGCGCCCGCGCCGCCGGTGGTGCCGCCGTCGGCGGAGGCCCAGCCGTCGTGGGCGGGCAGCACGTCCCGGGGGCCGTGGGCGGGCCCCGGGTGCGCCGTCGCGGTCCACGTCACGGGCATGGCGAGCGCGAGGGCCGTACAGCCCGCGACCACAAGGGAACGGACACGCGTCGTCATGATCTCTCCTCCGCCGGCCAGGTGATCCAGGACTCCGGGACCTCGTCGTCGAGGCGGCGCACGTCGCCCGGCGCGAGCACCCTGCGGTGCAGCAGCTCCGCCGCGACCAGGTGGGCCACGGCGATCGCGCCGGGCGGGTTGAAGTGGGTGTTGTCCTGCTCGGACGCGGTCCAGTTGAAGTACCGCTTCGTCTCCTCGGCGCCGAGCTTGCCCCACAGGGCGAGGGACAGCGCCTGGATGTCGAGGAGCGCCACGCCCTCCTCGGCGGCCAGGTCCCGCATCGCGGCCGGGTAGTCGCCGTGCGTGGGCACGGCGGTGCCGCCCTCGTCGAAGCGCCGGCGCTCCACGGAGGTCAGGAGCACGGGGCGTGCCCCACGCGCCCGCGCCCCCGCGACGTAGTGACGCAGGTGTTCCCGGTACGTCGTCCACGGCTCGGTGTACCGGGCGGGGTCCTCGCGCTTCTGGTCGTTGTGGCCGAACTGGACCAGGAGGAGGTCACCGGGGCCGATGGCGTCGAGGATCGCGGTGAGGCGGCCCTCGTCGACGAAGCTCTTCGAACTCCGGCCGTTCACCGCGTGGTTGGCGACGGTCAGCGCGGGACGCAGGAAGAAGGGCAGGGCCATGCCCCAGCCGGTCTCGGGCGCGGCGGGCGCGTACTTCTGGGCGGCGGTGGAGTCACCCGCGAGGTACAGCGTGCGGCGGCCCGGGCCCGCGGCGGTCACTGGTGCTCCTTCTTCCACTCGGCCTGCGCCTCGTCGAGCTGCTCCGCGAGCGAGTCAAGGAAGTCCTTCGCGGACATCTTGCCGAGGAGCACCTTCTGGAAGTCGGGCTCGTTCTCCGCCTTGCTGATGGTGTTCCAGTCGGGCAGGTGGTACGGCAGTTGCACGATCTTCAGGGAGCCGTCGTTCAGTGCCTCGGCGGCGAGCTTGGTGGGCTCGGACTTCTTCACCCACGGGTCCTTGGCGGCCTCGGTGTTGGCGGGGATGGCGCCCGCCGACTCGTTCCACTTGCTGTTGGACGTGTGCGAGGCGGCGAACTCGATGAACTTCCAGGCGGCCTTCTTGTTCTTGCTCGACTTGAACAGGCCCAGCCCGTCGACGGGGTTGGACACCTGGACGCGTACGCCCGCGCCGGTCGTCGGATTGGGCAGGCCGCGGAACGTGTCCTCGCCGAGCGCCTTCACGTGGTCCTGGTAGGAGCCGAGGTTGTGGCTGAGCATGCCGATCTGGCCGCTGTCCCACTGGGCGACCATCTTGGTGAAGTCGTTGTTGAGGTCGGCGGAGGGCGTGGCCTTCTTGTAGAGGGCCACGTACTTCTTCAGCGCCGCCACGTTTTTGGGATCGTTGACGGTTGTCGCGTCGCCGTCCCAGAAGTCGCCGATGCCGGACTGCCCGTACATCGCGTCGAGGGCCTGCGCGATGGAGCCCTCGCCGCCGCGGATGGTGTAGCCGAAGCGGTTGTTGTCCCGGTCGGTGAGCTTCTCGGCGGCCTCGTAGAACTTCTCCCAGGTGGTGGGCGCCGCCAGGCCCGCGGCCTTGAAGAGGTCGGTGCGGTAGTACAGGACGCCGTTGCTCGCGGACGTCGGGACGGTGTAGAGGTCGACGCCGCCGCCGGCCGCGCGGACGCTGTCCACCATCGCGGAGTTGAGCTTGCCGCGCAGCGCGCTCTTCTCGACGCGGTCGTCGAGCGGTTCCAGGGCGTCCTGCGCGGCGATCCCGGCGAGCATGGCGGCGCCGACGCCGCCGACGTCGGGAAGGCCGCCGCCCTGGATGGCGGTGTCGTACTTGGACTGGACGTTCTCGGCGGGCACACCCACGTACTTGACGTCGATGTCGGGGTTCTCTTTCTCGAAGTCCTCGATGATCTCCTGCCAGATGTCCTGGCGGACGGCCGTGTTGTTGTCCCAGAAGACGACCTCCCCTTTGCCGCTGCCCTCCCCGCCCTTGTCCCCGGCCGCGCCGCTGCCGTCGTCACCGCAGGCGGTGGCGGTCAGCGCGAGGGCGGCGGTCAGGGCGAGGGCGGCGGTCGTGCGGCGTCTGGTGCGCGGGGTCTTCTCGTTCATGTTCGTCATCGGCTCTCTTCTCGGGTTCGGGTCGCGTTTCAGTGGGTGATCCGGGAGAGGGTGCTTTGGGAGTGAGTGATGCGGGAGGGGGTGATGCGGAAGTGGGTGAACAGGGCCGTGCCCGTGGGGCCCGTGCCCTCGGGTGCCGCCGCGAACAGGCCGAGCAGCGCGCCGACCCAGCGCCAGGGCGTGGCGGCGAAGGCGGGGCCGCCGGTGGGCCGGAAGCCGTCGCCGGTCTCGGCGTGGAAGCGGCAGCGGGCGCCCTCGGTGACCTCGACGCGCAGCCGGGCCGTGCCGTGCGGCGCCGGGCGTGGCGGTGCGGCGTCCCGTTCGGCCTCCGTGCCCGCTTCGGCGAACCGGTGTACCAGGCGGACCGTGCCGCCCTCGTCCCGCTCCAGGCCCACCCATGAGTACGCGTCGCCGAGCACCGCCAACCCGGAGCGGGCGCCCGGCACTTCGGCGTCCAGGCGTAACTCCACCTCGACCGCGCACGGCCGCAGGGGCAGCCGCTGGGTGAGCGTGTGCGGCAGGGCGCGTACATCGTCGGCGCGCGCGGTGCGGACGCAGACCAGGCGCAGACCGTCCCCGGAGTGCGAAGTGGCCCAGCCGGTGCGGGGGTTGGCGGTCCACGACCACTGGGGGCCGTGCCGTCCGCCGGGGAAGTCGTCGCTCGTGGCGGGGGCGGACGGCGGCTGCGGCGGCAGGTGCGGCTTGCGGTGTACGTCCACGGGGGCACCCCCGTCCCCGAGCACCGGCCAGCCGTCGGCGCCCCACCGCATCGGCTGGAGGTGGACGACACGGCCGTACGCGCCGCGCTGCTGGAAGTGCAGGAACCAGTCCTCACCGGCCGCCGTGCGCACCCAGCCGCCCTGGTGCGGGCCGTTGACGTCGGTGCCGCCCTGCTGGAGGACGATGCGCTCCTCGTAGGGACCGTGGAAGGTGCGGGACCGGAAGGCGCCCTGCCACCCAGTCGCCACGCCGCCGGCCGGGGCGAGGATCCAGAACCAGCCGTCGTGCCGGTAGAGCTTCGGCCCTTCGATGGTGAACCAGCCGGGAAGCCGGTCACCATCGATCAACACCTTTCCTTCGTCGAGGAGTTCACGTCCGTCGGGGCTCATGCGATGGCCGGTGATCAGGTTCTTCACGCCGGACCGCGACTTGGCCCAGGCGTGCACGAGATAGGCCGCGCCGCTCTCCTCGTCCCACAGGGGGCAGGGGTCGATGAGGCCCTTGCCGGGCTTGAGGAGGTGCGGACGGGCCCAAGGACCGCGTATGCGCGGGGCGTTGATCTGGTACACGCCGTGGTCGGGGTCGCCCCAGAAGATCCAGTAACGCCCGTCGCGATGACGCAGGGACGGCGCCCACACCCCGCGGTCGTGCCGGGGAACGGTGAAGGCCTCGGCCGGTTCGAGGCGGTCCAGGGCGTGCCCGATGAGCGTCCAGTTGACAAGATCCCGGGAGTGCAGCAGCGGCAGCCCGGGAGACCGGCCGAAGCTGGACGCGGTGAGATAGAAGTCGTGCCCGACCCGCAGTACGTCGGGGTCCGACCAGTCGGCGGCGAGGACGGGGTTGCGGTAGGTTCCGTCGCCGAGGTCGCCGAGGTCGCCGAGGTCGCCGGTGGTGTCGGCGGCGGGCGTCCTCCTGCCGGGAGCGGCCGCGCTCACGCCGTCACCGCCTTGCGGACCAGGGCCGCCGCCTCGTCGCGGTTCAGGGTGCCGTCGGCGACGACGGTGACGACGCGGCGTACGAGCGTGTCGCTCGGGGAGATGGGCAGGCGGTCCTGGACTGCGAGGGAGGATCCGACGCCCGGGTATTCGGCGGCGCGTACGAACCATGGGTCTCGGCGGGTCCGGGCCGTGGCCCCGGCGAACACCAGTGTCCAGCCGTCCCCGGTCAGCGCCAGCCAGTCGGCACGGGCCGCGTGCGCGGACTCCTCGCCCTCCGCCTGCGGCGTGAAGACGCGTGGGGGACCGTCCGCCCTGGGGGCGCGCCAGAAGAAGCCGCCGTACGCGGCGCCCGGGCGGCCGTTGGTGGCCGGGCTGCCGAGGGACAGTTCGCCGCCGGTCGCGTTGGTGAGCGCGAACGTGAAGTCCAACGCCCATGCTGCGGCGGCCAGTTCGACGGCGGCGACCGTCCGCCGTTCGCGCAGCAGGACCTCGCCGCCCGCCGTCCAGTCGATGTCCTCGACGAAGCCGTCCGGGTCGCGCAGTTTGAACCCCCGGTGGTGCTGCACCCCGTGGTTGTCCAGCTCCGTCGGCCCCTGGCCGCGTACGAAGGTCCGCCCGCCCCAGAAGTTGTGTCCCGCCACATCGGGCACGGCGACCCCGGCCCCGAGGTGGTGCGGGTGGTCGTCGGGGGCCAGCCCCGTGACGGGCGTCCCGGCGAGCGTGGTGACGGGGTGCAGGTAGGGGCGGGGCGCCATGGCGCGGTCCAGGTCGGGCCGGATGACGTAGCGCGCCACCGGGCGCCCCGCGCAGCGCAGGAGAAGGGAGCCGGGCGGGGGCTGCGAGGAAGGGGAAGTGGTCATGACGTGTTCACCTCGTCGTGAAAGTCACCGGGAAAGTCACCGTGAAGGTCAGGGTGACGGTCACCGGAAGGGTCGTCCTGGCAGGGCGGGCGGGCCCAGGAGACGCCGAGTTCGGAGTAGAGGCAGAGCGTGTCGGCGGCGAGCGCGACCAGCCCGTCGATGCCCTCGACGACGCGCCGCCCGGCGCTCTCACCGGGAGCGCCGCGCCACGCGTCGGCGGGCAGCGCGACGGGGTCGGGTGCGCGCCTGACCGCCTCGACGACCCGCATGAAGGCGCCGGTGGTGGCGGGCGGCACCAGCAGCGGGGCGCGGCCCCTGAGGTGCTCGACCAGGTTCTCCAGGAGGTCGGTCCTGCCGTACAGGGCCGGTGAGCCCACGCTGTCCGTACCGCCGCGCCGCACCTGCACGCGGTCCTGCTTGTACCAGAAGGTGATGCGCCCCTCGCTGCCGTGTACCACGACGTACGGCTCCTCCGACGTGTCGGCGCACAGCGTCGCCGCGACGGTGATCCGGCCGCCGCCCGCCGTGGAGACCCGTACGCACGAGGTGTCGTCGGACTCGATGGCGTGGGCGCGGAAGAGTTCCGTCTCCACGTCCGTGACGTCCTCGGCGGCTGTGCTGCCCGCCAGGGCGAGGGCGGTGGCGACGGCGTGCGCGAGGGGGTTCGTCAGGACGCCGTCGACCACGTCCGCACCGCCCATACGGCGCCGCCCGGCCCACGGCGCCCGCCGGAAGTACGCCTCGTCGCGCACCCATACGCCGGCCCCGCCCACCCCGGTGACCTCGCCGATCGCCCCGTCGGCGACGAGCCGTCGGATGGCGGGGATCGCGTGCGAACCGAGCGACTGGAAGCCGATCTGGACGGCGGTCCCGGCCGCGGTGGCCCCGTCCGCCATCCGCCGGAACTCCGCGTACGAAGGCGCGGGCGGCTTCTCCAGGAGTACGTGGACGCCGCGCCGCGCGGCGGCGAGCGCCAGCTCGGTGTGAGTGGGGATGGGTGTGCAGACGACGGCGACGGCGGCGCAGGTCGAGTCGAGGAGCGCCGCGAAGTCGTCGGACTGCTCGACCGCGCCGAAGCCGACGAGTTCCTCACCGACCAGCGGTTTCAGTTCGCAGACGCCCACCAGGCGGACCAGACCGGCGAGTTGGAGGCGGCGGATGTTCTCCAGGTGCCGGCGGCCGTGGCCGTGGGCCCCCGCGAGGACGACGGGCAGCGGGAGCCGCAGCCCCCGCGTCGTGGCGCTCATCCCTTCACCGCCCCGGCGCTGAACCCGGTGACCAGCCACTTCTGGATGAAGGCGAAGACGATCACGACGGGCACGGCGGCGACGACACCGCCCGCGGCGAGCGCGCCGAGGTCGACGCTGTCGGCGCCCATCAGCGTGGCCAGACCGACCGGGATGGTCTGCTTGCCCTGGTCGCTGAGGAACATCAGGGCGAACAGGAAGTGGTTCCAGCTGTGCACGAAGGCGAAGGAGCCGACCGCGATGAGCCCGGGCCGCAGCATCGGCAGGACGACCGCGCAGAAGGCTCGGAAGCGTCCGCAGCCGTCGACCCAGGCGGCCTCTTCCAGGACGTAGGGCACGTTCTTGATGAACCCGCTGATGAGGATCATCGACAGCGGCAGCTGGAAGACGGTCTCGGCGACGATGACACTGCCCAGCGAGTTGATCATCCGCAGCTCGGCGAAGATCTCGAAGAGCGGTACGAGCATCAGCGCGCCCGGGATGAACTGCGAACAGAGCAGCGCCAGCATGAAGGCACGCTTGATCTTGAAGTCGAAGCGGGCCAGGGCGTAGCCGCCCGCGAGGGCGACGAGTGTGGTCATCACCATGGAGACGACGCCGACGAGCAGGCTGTTCTGGAAGAAGGTCGCGAAGCTGCGCTCGGTCCACACCTTGTCGAAGTGCTCGAAGGTGACCGGCCACGGCACGAGCGAGGTGGAGCCGGTGGGGCGCAGGGCGAAGAGCAGGATCCAGTAGAAGGGGATGAGGGTGAACAGGAGGTACAGCCCGAGGGGGGTGTAGATCTGCCAGCGGGGCGTGCGTCCGATGGCGGAGACCCTGGGCTTCTCCCTCGTCCCTGCCGGGCGGGTGGCGGTGGTGGCGGTCATCTGTCCTGGCCCCCGAACTTGCTGAGCCGCAGATACAGCAGCGAGCAGAAGAGAAGGATGACGAAGGCGATGGCGGTCAGCGCGGACGCGTAGCCGAAGTCGTGCGAGTCCACGGCGATGGACGCGATGCGCAGCGGCAGTGTCGTCGTCTCGCCGGCCGGGCCGCCGCCGGTGAGGGTGTAGAGCAGGTCGACGTTGTTGAACTCCCAGACCGCGCGCAGCAGCGTGGAGAGGATGATCGCGTCCTTCAGGTGCGGCAGCGTGATGTGGAAGAACTGCCGCCAGCGGCTCGCGCCGTCGACCTCGGCGGCCTCGTAGAGGTCCTTGGAGACGGACTGGAGGTCGGCGAGGATGAGGATCGCGAAGAAGGGGACGCCGCGCCAGAGTTCGGCGGCGACGACGGCGGGGAAGACCGTGCCGGTGTCGGAGAGCCAGGACGTGCCGTACGAGCCGATCCCGACGTCGGCGAGGTAACGGGTGATGCCCGTCTGGGAGTTGAAGATCAGCAGCCAGATGGTCGACGTGAGGACGCCGGAGACGGCCCACGGTGAGAAGACCAGGGCGCGGGCCATGGCGCGGCCCACGAAGGTCTGGTTGACGAGCAGCGCGAGCGCGAGGCCGAGCAGCAGTTGCAGCACGACCTCGACGGCCACCCACTGGAGGCTGAAGCCGAGCGTGTGCCAGAACTCGGGGTCGTCGGTGAAGGCGGTGACGAAGTTGTCGAGGCCCGCGAAGCCGTCGCGCCAGGGCTTGGTGGGGTTGTAGTGCCGCAGGCTGTAGTAGAAGACGCTGATGACCGGATAGGCGATGAAGCCGAGCATCAGCAGGGCGGCGGGGGCGATCAGCAGGTACGGGAGGCGGCGCGGGGGCGCCCCGACCCGCCGTCGCCCTCGCCGCGGCCCCCGGTCGGGCGGCGGCTGGGCTGTGCTCGGCGGTGGCTTCGCCACGGCTGCGGCCTGGGCCATGACACTTCTCCGATCGTGGATGTGCGGGTGAAGCGCTTCGCGCACGATGTTCGAAATCTCGGGCAAATAGGGGGACGGGGCGGGAGTTCAGCCCGCGTACGGATCCGGCACCGTGCCCGGCCTCGCCAGGAACGCGAAGTCGCAGCCCGTGTCGGCCTGCGTGACCTGCTCGCTGTAGAGCGCGCCGTACCCCCGCTCGTAACGGGCGGGCGGCGGCGTCCAGGCACGGCGACGGCGCGCCAGCTCCTGGTCGGACACCTCAAGACGCAGGCTGCGCGCAGCGACGTCGAGGGTGATCAGATCCCCCGTGCGCACCAGTGCGAGCGGCCCGCCGACGTACGACTCCGGCGCGACGTGCAACACGCAGGTGCCGTACGAGGTGCCGCTCATCCGCGCGTCGGAGATCCGCACCATGTCGCGCACGCCCCGCTTCAGCAGGTGGTCGGGGATGGGCAGCATGCCGTACTCGGGCATGCCGGGCCCGCCCTTGGGGCCCGAGCCGCGCAGGACCAGGACGTGGTCGGGCGTGATGCCGAGGGCCGGGTCGTGGATGGTGCGCTGCATCGTGCGGTAGTCGTCGAAGACGACGGCGGGGCCGGTGTGCCGCAGCAGGTGCGGCTCGGCGGCGATGTGCTTGATGACGGCGCCGTCCGGGCAGAGGTTGCCGCGCAGCACGGCGACGCCGCCCTCCTCGGCGACCGGGTTGTCGCGGGTGCGGATCACGTCCGCGTCGTGCACGCGTGCCCCCGCGAGCTGTTCGCGCAGGGTGTCGTGGCAGACCGTGGGCCGGTCCAGGTGCAGCAGGTCGGTGATGCGCGACAAGAAGCCGGGGAGTCCGCCGGCGAGGTGGAAGTCCTCCATCAGGTACCGCTCGCCGCCCGGCCGTACGTCGGCGAGCACCGGCACGGTGCGGGCGATCCGGTCGAAGTCGTCCAGCGTGAGCTGCACCCCGGCGCGTCCGGCCATCGCGGTGAGGTGGATGACGGCGTTGGTGGAGCCGCCGAGCCCGAGGACCGTGGTGACGGCGTCCGCGAAGGCGTGCGGCGTGAGGATCCGGGACAGCCTGCGGTCCTCGCGTACGAGGTCGACGATCCGCAGTCCCGACGCCGCCGCCATCCTGTCGTGCCCTGAGTCGACCGCCGGGATGGACGAGGCGCCGGGCACGGTCACGCCGAGCGCCTCCGCCGCCGCGGTGAGCGTCGAGGCGGTGCCCATGGTCATGCAGTGGCCCGGCGAGCGGGCGAGGCCGCTCTCCAGTTCGGTCAGCTCGCAGTCGCCGATGAGCCCGGCGCGGTGATCGTCCCAGTACTTCCACATGTCGGTGCCGGATCCGAGGGTCTCGCCCCGCCAGTGGCCCGGCAGCATGGGCCCGGCCGGCACGAAGACGGCGGGCAGGTCGACACTGGCGGCGCCCATGAGGAGCGCGGGCGTCGTCTTGTCGCAGCCGCCGAGGAGGACCGCGCCGTCGACCGGGTAGGAGCGGAGCAGTTCCTCGGTCTCCATGGCGAGGAGGTTGCGGTAGAGCATAGGGGTGGGCTTCTGGAAGGTCTCGCTGAGCGTGGAGACCGGGAACTCCAGGGGGAAGCCGCCCGCCTGCCACACCCCGCGCTTGACGGCCTGCGCGCGCTCGCGCAGGTGGGAGTGGCAGGGGTTGATGTCGGACCAGGTGTTGAGCACCGCGATGACGGGCTTGCCCAGGTGCTCCTCGGGGAGGTAGCCGAGCTGGCGGGTGCGGGCGCGGTGACTGAAGGAGCGCAGCCCCGAAGAGACGCTGTCGCCGTACCACTGACGGCTGCGCAGCTCCCGCCGCGTACGCTCTCCGGGCGCGCCGTTCACTGAGGCCTCTCCCCCTTCGGGCGCGCCGTTCACAGGGACCACCCCTCGACGATCGCCGCGACCTCGGCGCGCTCGGCCTCCGGCAGCAGACTGCTCGGCGCGCGCACGTCGCGGCGGCACAGGCCGAGGACGGCGAGGGCCTCCTTGACGACCGTGACGTTGTGCGCGGAGCCGTCGGCGGCCCGCAGTTCCTCGAAGCGGCGGATCCGCTCCCACACCTTCATGGCCTCGTCGTGGTCACCGGATCGAAGCGCTTCGATCATGCGCAGCGAAACGCCGGGGGCGACATTCACGAGGCCCGAGGTGAAACCGGTGGCGCCCGCCGAGAAGTACGAGGGCGCGTACGGCTCGGCGAGCCCCGCGACCCATACGAAGCGGTCGAGCCCCGCGTCGCGCGCGAACCCCGCGAACCGCGCCGCGTCCGGCACGGCGTACTTGACGCCGATGACGTTGGGGCAGGCGTCGGCGAGTTCGGCGAGGCGGGCACCCGGCAGGCCGGCGTCCCGCACGTAGGGGACGACCCCCAGGTCCGGCACGGCCTCGGCGATCGCCCGGTGGTAGGCGACCCAGCCCGCGTCGGAGACGTAGGGATGCACGGGCTGATGGACCATCACCATGCTCGCGCCGCGCTCCTCGGCGTGCCGGGCGGCGGTGACAGCGGTCGGCACGTCATGGCCCACGCCGGCGAGCACCACGGCCTCCCCGGCGGCTTCGGCGAGCGTCAACTCCACGACGTCCCGCCGCTCTTGGGGCGAGAGGGCGTAGAACTCGCCGGTGTTGCCGTTCGGCGTCAGGGTGCGCACCCCGCCGTCGAGCAGGCGGCGCAGGATCGTGCGGTGCGCCGCGCGGTCGACGGCGCCGTCCCGGGTGAAGGGCGTCACCGGGATCGCCACGACGTCGGCGAGTGCGGTGCGCTGCGTCTCGAACGTCACTGGGGTTCCCCTTCCCCGGGAAAGGCCCGGCGCACGAACGACTCGATGTGCTCGTGCAGGGCGCGCGCCGCCCCGTCCTGGTCCCCGGCGAGGGCGAGCCGCAGGATCCACTCGTGCTCGGTGGCCTCCCGGGCCCACGACGGGTCGGCGGCCCAGGCCACGGCGGAGACGAGCGCGGCCTGGTCCCGCACCCCGTCCAGCAGCCGCCCGAGGAGCGGGTTGCCGCAGTCCACGTACAGGGCGCGATGGAACTCCCGGTTGGCCAGGGAGCGTTCGGCCGCGTCCTCGGCGGCGTCGGCCCGCACCAGGGCCTCGCGCGCGGCATCGAGTGGGGCGCCGCGCAGCACGGTGCGGCGCAGCGCCTCGGGCTCCAGGAGCAGTCGTACGTCGTAGACCTCGCGCGCCATGGCGGCGTCCACGGTGCGCACGGTGACGCCCTTGTACTGACTCATCTCGACGAGCCCGGTACCGGCGAGGGTTTTCAGGGCCTCGCGCACGGGCGTCTTGGAGACGCCGTACGCGCGGGCGAGTTCCGTCTCGACCAGGGGCTGCCCGGGGCTCAACTCGCCGCTGAGGATGCGGTGTTTGATCGAGTCGAGCACGAACTGCGTGCGCGACGGAATCGGGACCGGGGGCGGCGCCGTGGCCGGGGTCGGGGTCGGGACGGACGTCATGGGCACCCTCAGATCTCGCGTATCGCGTCTCATATATGACGTACGAAGTACGACGCGTAGAAGCTAAGAGGGCGCCCGGGCTTCGTCAATGCTTCTGACAAAACCCTTCTGACAAGAGGGAGTTCGGGGTTCACAAACGGCTCAGCGGCCTCCGAACCGCCGTGCCGCGAGCAGGAGCCGGCGGTCGTAGCCGAACAGCGCCTGGTTCTCCGACGCGTTCCCGGACATCGCGGTCGGCGGCTTCGACGACTCCTCGGCCGCGCTCGGCGCGCACCCCGAGCTGACGACGATCCGTCGGCCCTGGGACCGCATCAGCGCGGCGACGGTACGGGTCCTCCTCGCCCGGATCGGTGGGGAGGAGCCGGCGGCGGTGACCCTGCCGACGGAGCGGGTGCGGCGCGGCTGAAGCCGTGCCTGGCCTGGGCGCGGTCCCCGACGACGGTGAAGCTCCGGGACGGGCAGCGCTGGAGCAGCATCTGCCATTCGGCGTCGGTCAGTTCCTGCTCCTCGTCCACGATGACGTGCGCGAACGGTCCGGCCAGCAGGTCAGGTTCGGCCGAGGGCAGCGCGTTCTCGTCGATCAGGCTGTCCTGGAGGTCCCGCCCGTGCAGCATGCCGAGGGCACCTTCGCTCTCGTCGATCTCGACGTTCTGGAGCAGGCTGCCCATGACGTCGGCCCGGCGCGCCCGCTCGGCGGCGACGGCGGCTTCCTGCCGCTGCTTGCGCGCGGACGCCTCCGAATCGCCGAACCACTGCCGTGCGGCGTCCAGGAGCGGCAGGTCGGAGATGGTCCAGGCCTGGGCGTCCGCGCGCTGGAGCCGGCGCACGTCGTCGGCGCTGGGCCAGGGGGCGCACTTGCGCAGACAGGCCGGTACGGACCACAGGTCACCGACGAGATCACTCGCCTCCAGCATCGGCCACGCGCGGTTGAGGGTGCCGATCAGTTCGCGGTCCTGGAGCAGCGACCTGCGCAGCAGGTGGGGCGGCGGGGCGCGCGGGCGCGGCGCGGCCCGCCGGGGTCAGGACCGTCAGCCCGCCCGGCGCACCACCAGCCATTTCGAGGGCAGTTCCATGCGCGTGCCGTCCGGCGTGAACTCGGTGGTGGCAAGGGGGAGTTCGCCGCTCGTGACGATGTCGAGTCCGGCCTCGGCCACGTACCGCGGCACGGCGTCGTCGACCACCTCGGCGGGGGCGATGCCGTGCGCGAAGATGGGGGCGAGCTTCGGCGGCGGGCCCCCGGGGGCCTGTGCGAGGCCCGTCAGGATGGGCTTGGCCGCCTCGGACAGTTCGACGAGGAAGGCCCTGCCGCGCTCACCGGTCAGCGTCGCGACGCTGTCGACAAGCGCCTGGCGGTCGTCGGGCTCGCACTGGTGGAGGACGCCGCGCATGTAGACGTTCACATCGCCCAGTTCCGCGTGCAGTTGCTCCGCCGCGCCCTTGTCGGCGGCGTCGAGCTGGCGGAACTCCGCCTGGTCCGCGGGGTCGGCGTGCCGGGCATGGGCGAGGGCGGCGACGGACAGGTCGACGCCGAGGACGTGCGGGAAGCGGTCGGCGAGGAAACGGGTCTGGGTGCCGTTGCCGCAGCCCAGGTCGACCATGGGCAGGTCGGTCGCGGCCACGTGCGGTTCGAACAGGGCGAGATGGACGCCGACGGTCAGTGCGGGCTCGGCGTCCCAGATGACGGCGCCCGGTTCGCCCGGGGCCTCGCGCCAGAACGCCTCCCAGGCCTCCCTGTACCGACTCGTGACGCTCATGCCCAGCTCCCCGGGGTGCGACGAGAGCCGCCGAAGCCGACGGCAAGATCGGTCTACCGCGCCCCGCTCCCGCGAACAAGGGCGTCCACGCGATCCTTCACGCCCCAATCACCTTCGGGGCAACGGCAGTTCGAACCAGACCGTCTTGCCGGAGTCGGTGCGGCTCGTGCCCCACTCCTTGGCGAGCGTGCTGACGACCCTGAGGCCGCGTCCGTACTCGTCGCCGGGGCCCGCGCTGAGCAGCGTGGGCAGCGCGGGGTCGTCGTCCTCGACCTCGCACAGCAGTGTCCCGGCGCGGACCAGGCGCAGGTCGAGGCGGCCGCTGCGGGCGTGGCGCACGACGTTGGTGACCAGCTCGCTCACGAGCAGCTCGGCGGTGTCGCCGAGGGCGTCGAGGGCGTCGAGGGACCAGGCCCGCAGCTGCGCACGGGTCAGCTCGCGGACCCGGCTCACCTCGCTCGGCTCGGGGGTGAGCCGCCAGCGCGCCACGTCGTCGCCCGCGATGCCGTTGAGCCGGGCCATCAGAAGGGCCACGTCGTCCTTGCGGCCGCCGTGCGGGTTCAGGGCGCGGATGATCGTGTCGCAGGCCTCGTCCATGGAGGCGGCGGGGTGCGCGGCGGACTCGGTGAGCGTGGCGAGGCCGACGCCGATGTCCTCGCCGCGGACCTCGACGAGTCCGTCGGTGCACATCAGGAGCCGGTCGCCGGGCGCGACCCGTACCCGTACCGACTCGAAGGGGACGCCACCCACGCCGATGGGCGCCCCGGTCGGCAGGTCGAGCAGTTCGCTGCGGCCGTCCTCGGCGCGGACCAGGACAGGCGGGATGTGACCGGCGTTGGCGAGGTTCAGCTCGCCGGCGATCGGATCGTAGACCGCGTAGAGGCACGTCGCGAGATAGTGCTCGCCGAGGCGCTGGGCGAGGTCGTCGAGGTTGCGCAGGAGCTGCTCGGGCGGCAGGTCCAGGGCGGCCATGGTCTGCACGGCCGTACGCAACTGCCCCATCATCGCGGCCGAGTTGAGGCCGTGGCCCATGACGTCGCCGACGACGAGCGCGGTGCGGGAGCCGGGCAGTTTGACGGAGTCGAACCAGTCGCCGCCGACCCGCCCGAGGAGCGTGCCGGGCAGATAGCGGGTGGCGATGTCGCAGCCGGACATGCGGGGCTGGATGTGCGGCAGCATGCTGTCCTGGAGGGTGTCGGCGACGCTCTCCTGGTAGGTGTACATGCGGGCGTTGTCGAGCACGAGGCCCGCGCGGGCGGCCAGTTCGGCGCCGGTGACGCGGTCCATGTCGTTGAAGACGGGCCGCTCCCGGTGGCGCAGCAGGATCATGAAGCCGAGCACCACGTTGCGGGCCTTGAGCGGTACGACGAGCATCGAGCGGTGGTTGATCAGCGGGCGGATGTCGCGCTTCTCGAACTGGGAGGCGATGGCGTTGCCCATCTCCTCGGTGATGCGCGGTACGAGCACCGGGTCGCCGGAGGTCATGCACTGGAAGAACGGCGTGTGTGCCGGGAAGGGCATGGACTCACCGACCGGCACGACGTCGTCCCAGCGGCCCGGCTCGTCGGTGTGCTCCACGGCGACCCGGTGCCACAGCGTGGTCTCGTCCGGCGGCCCCTCGGGGAACCCCTCGCCCGCGACGACCTGCTCGCGCAGATATGTGCCCGCGACATCCGTGAAGCGGGGCACGACCGCCCGGCTGACCTCCAGGATCGTGTGCGACAGGTCGAGGGAGGAACCGATGCGTCCGCTGACTTCGTTGAGGAATTCGAGGCGCTCGCGCACCGCCGCGTATTCGAGGTCCTCGCCCTCGTCGTCACCGGCGTCATGCTCGGCCGCGGGGAGTCCGTACGCGGCGGCCCGCTCGGCGCGCTGCCTGCGCGCCTTGCGCTCGTCGCGCCGGGCCACGCCCCAGTCCGGGGTGACGGGCACCCGGTCGTGCCGACTGAACTCCAGGACCGGATAGCCCAGTTCGAGGACCTGGGCGACGATGCGGGAGCTGTCGTCCACGCTCATGCTCGGCAGGATCTCGGGCAGCCGGGCCGCCAGCTCGTCCGCGCCCGGGAAGTCCGTGTGCAGGGCGAAGCCGGGCGCGATCCGCTCAACCTGCTCGACCAACTTGGCCTGCTCGCCGCGCGCGTCCCGCCCGGCCCGCGCAACCCTCTCGACCCGCTCGCTGCATGCGTCCCGCCCGGCCCGCTCAGCCTGCTCGCCGCGCGCGTCCCATCCGTCCCCGGGCCCCTCGTGCGCGGCCAGCTCAACCCGCTCGCCGTGCTCACCACGCCCGGCCCGCTCGCCACGCGCGTCCCACCCCGCCCGCTCAACCCACCCGACCCGCTCGGCCTGCTCGCCAGGCGCGTCCCACCCTGCCCGCTCAAGCCGCTCAAGCCGCTCGACCCGGTCGCCGCGCTCGTCCCGCCCGACCCCCTCGACCCGCTCGCCACGCGCGTCCCACCCCGCCCGCTCAACCCACCCGACCCGCTCGGCCTGCTCGCCACGCGCGTCCCACCCTGCCCGCTCAAGCCGCTCAAGCCGCTCGACCCGGTCGCCGCGCTCGTCCCGCCCGACCCCCTCGACCCGCTCGCCACGCGCGTCCCACCCCGCCCGCTCAACCCACCCGACCCGCTCGGCCTGCTCGCCAGGCGCGTCCCACCCTGCCCGCTCAAGCCGCTCAAGCCGCTCGACCCGGTCGCCGCGCTCGTCCCGCCCGACCCCCTCGACCCGCTCGCCGTGCTCGCCACCCACGTCCCACCCGGCCCCAGGCCCCTCGTGCGCGGCCAGCGCCTCGGCGTCGGCGGCGAGCACGAGCAGCCGCTCCGGCCCGGGGCCGACCAGCGGGTACGCCCACCAGATGACGTCCACCCGGGCGCTGCCACCCCTCGCCGGCCCGGTCAGCCGCGCCCGGCCCGCCGCGGGATAGGAGATGTGCCCACCGAGGGACGTCTCCAGGTCGGGGCCGAGCCCGGCGTATGCCCCATGGGGCTCATGGTCCTCACGGGCCTCACGGGCCCCGCGACTCTCACGCATCGCGCCGTGGACGGGGAGCAGATCGCCCGCAGGTCGGCCGACGGCCTCCTCCTTCGGGCATCCGAAAAGGCGGCGCGCTCCGGCGCTCCAGTGCGAGACGAGCCCCGCGCCGTCGACGACGACCACGGCCAGGGGGATGCGTCCGGCCACGGCACTCTGCGCCACCGGCCCGTCCGGAGTGCCTCGTTCCATGGCCCATGCTCCTTCCGTGGCGGCGCAAGATCTGAACCGCCACCAACCACCGTACGGCCGGAGCGGGTTGCCGTGCCGGGCAATGCGGTAATTGCCCGTGGCCGAAAAGCTCCGGCGCACGCCCCCCTGGACGCCCCCGTACGTCAGTCCTCGTGGCCCAGTTGAAGGTCCCGCTCGGTGCGTCCGCCGCCCGCGACCTGGAGGACCGTGGCGACCGGCGGGTAGCCCGCCGCGATGACGGTGTACTCGCCGGACGACAGGTCGACGAAGCGGAAGGTGCCGTCGAGCCCGGTGGTCAGGGTGTCGACGACGTTGCCCGCGGCGTCGAGCAGCGTCACGCGCGCGTCCTCGACGGCCCGGCCGCCGCCCGCCCGCACGGTGCCGCGCAGCACCGCGCCGCCCGCGAGCTCCACGTCCTGGCGGGTCTCGCGCGAGGCCTGCACGGTGACCGGCAGCGCGGCGGGACGGAAGGCGGGGGCGCTCGCCGCCAGGGTGTACTCGCCGGCCACCAGCTCGGTCATGACGTAACCGCCCTCGCGGCCGCTGCGAGTGGTGGCGACGACCTCGCCGCGGACGTCGGTGAGGGTGACGGCGGCATCCCGGACGGGCGTTCCGTCGGCGGTCGTCACGGTGCCCGCGAGGCGGCCCGCGCCGCCGAGGACCACGTCGAGTTCGACGGGCCGCTCGCCGACGGTGACCGTGACGGCCTGCGGCTGGTGCCCGCCGGCGGCCGCGATCAGCACGAACGACCCCGATCCCGGTGTCGAGAGGGCGTACCGCCCGTCCTCCCCGCTCGCGCCGCGCCCGATCTGCTGCCCGGTCACGTCGATGAGGGTGAGGGCCGCGCGGGGCACGACGGTGCCGTCGGGGTGCTGCACGGTGCCGCAGACCGGGACCCCGGCCGCGTACGCCGTCGTACGGGCGTGGGGGACGGTCACCGGCGCGGCGGCGGGTGCGTTGGGGGGAGTGGCGCTGGACAACAGGGGGGTCTCCTTGAGGAAGAAGGCGAGCAGCATGCCGAGGACGAGCACCGGCACCAGGTAGAGGAAGATCCGCGGCATCGCGTCGGCGTAGGCCTGGATGTAGCCCTCGCGCAGCGGCGCGGGCAGCGCGTGGACCAGCTGCGGGGTGAGGGACTCGGGGTCGGGCAGGTCCGGGTTCGCCCCGGCGGGGAGCCGGTCCGCGAGGATGCGGGCGAGACGGTCGGCGAAGAGCGTGCCGAAGAGCGCGGCGCCCACGCTGCCGCCGATCTGCCGGAAGTAGTTGTGCGCGCTGGTGGCCGTGCCGAGGTCGCCGGGGCGGACCGTGTTCTGCACGGCGAGGATCAGGACCGGCATGACCAGTCCGATGCCCGCGCCGAGGATCGCCATCCAGACGCTGTACGCGAGGCGGGACGTGTCGGCTTCGAGCCGCGAGAGGAACCACATGCCGACGACGGACAGGGCGCCGCCGAGCACCGGATAGATCTTGTAGCGCCCGGTGTGGCTGATGAGCTGCCCGGAGATGATCGAGGCGCCGACGACGCCGCCCATCATCGGCAGCATCAGGAGGCCGGACTCGGTGGCGCTCGCGCCGTCGACCATTTGCAGGAAGGTCGGCAGATAACTGGCCGCTCCGAAGAGGCCCACCCCGACGACCATGCCCACCAGGGAGGTGAGGTTGAAGACCGCGTCGCGGAACAGGCGCAGCGGAATGATCGGTTCTGCGGCGAACCTCTCGGTGAGGAGGAAGAGCAGGCTCGTCACCACGGCGCCCGCCCCGAGCCCGAGGATCAGCCGGTCGCCCCAGGCGTACTCGGTCCCGCCCCAGCTGGTGAGCAGCACCAGGCAGGTGGAGGCGGCGCCGAGCAGCAGCGCGCCGAGCACGTCGAACCGCCCCCTGCCGACGGGTTTCGGCAGCTTGAGGGCGAGGGTGACCACGAACAGCGTGACCAGGCCGAAGGGCACGTTGAAGTAGAAGCACCAGCGCCAGGAGGCATGGTCGGTGAAGAAGCCGCCGAGCAGGGGGCCCGCGACCGAGGCGAGGCCGAACGCGGCGCCGATCAGCCCCATGTAGCGGCCGCGCTGCCGGGGCGGCACGATGTCCGCGATGATCGCCTGTACGCCGATCATGAGGCCGCCCGCGCCGACGCCCTGGAGGGCGCGGAAGACGATGAGTTCGTCCATGGTGCGCGACCAGCCGGCGAGCGCGGAGCCGGCGACGAAGACGAGAATCGCGAACTGGAAGACGCCCTTGCGCCCGTAGAGGTCACCGAGCTTGCCGTAGATGGGCAGTCCGATGGTGGAGGTGAGCAGGTAGGCGGTGATCGCCCAGGACATCTTGTCCAGGCCGTGCAGCTCCCCGACGATCTTGGGGAGCGCGGTGGCGACGATCATCTGCTCCAGGGCGGCGAGCAGCAGGGCGAGCAGCAGCCCGACGAAGACCATGCGGACGCGGCGGGGGCTGAGCGCCTGTGCCGTCGCGCCGGCTGCCTGCGGTGGCTGTCCCGCCCCTCGGCCGTCCGGTGGCGCGGCCGCCTCGCCGTCCTGCCCGGAGGCCTTCGCCAGCGTCGTCCCACCCACGTACTGCTCCCCTCGTCGCGCCTGCGCCGCCAGCTTTCTCGCATTACGCGACAACTGGGAGCAAGCGCGACGAGTCGCTCTTCAGCGGGACCTCAGGGATGAACGCGCCGGTCGAAGCCCTACGGCGCGCGACGGAGCCGAGCGGAGAACCACTCGAAACGGTGAGCGTGACTACTTCTCCAGCTCGGTGGCGAGATTGCCGAGGACGGCGTCGTAGATCCGCCCGAGGCCCTTGGGCGCGAAGGTCTTCTCGAAGAAGCCGCCGATGCCGCCCGCGCCGTTCCACACGCTGGTGACGACCACGCGGGACTTGCCCTCGCCCGCCGGGGTGACGGTCCAGGTGGTGACCATGGAGGAGTTGCGGTCCTTCTCGACCAGCTCACCGTCGGTGGGCTCGGTGACCTCCAGAAGGCAGTCTCGAACCCGCTTGCTGGTGGCCTGGAGCTTCCAGTGGACCAGGGTGCCCTCGCCGTCGCCGCCTTCGCGTACCTCGTACTCGCTGAAGTGCTCCGAAAGGATCTTTCCGCGCGTGCCGCTGTAGTCGGCCAGCGCGTCGAAGACGTCGTCCGGCTGTGCCGCGATGATCCGCTCCGTGGTCGCCTCGACCTGCGCCATTGCACTTCCTCCAGCACTCGGTTTATCGGGGAGTTCAGGGAGAGCCAACCACCCGGCGCACCGGCCCCCCAAATCGGGGCCGCCGCCGGGACCCGTTCAGACGGGCAGCAGCCGCAGCGAGACCCAGAGCGCGACGGTCGCGAGGAGGAGGGCCGCGGGCGTGGTGAGCAGGCCGAGGCGGGTGAACTCCCGCAGAGGGACGTGGTGTTCGTGCTGGTGGGCGATGCGGCGCCAGAGCAGGGTGGCGAGGAGCCGGCGTAGGTGAGGTTCGGGCCGACGTTCACGCCGATGAGCACGGCGAGGACGGCTCCGGGGCCGGACGGCGCGGCCAGCGGGACCAGCGCCAGGACGGCCGGCAGGTTGTTGATGAGGTTGGCCAGGAGCGCGGCGACGGCGGCGGTGCCGAGCAGCGCGGGCAGGGCCGCGCCGTCCGGCAGGACGTGTCCGAGGGCGTCGCCGAGGCCGTTGTCGACGACGGCCCGCACGACGACCCCGAGGGCGAGGACGAAGGCGAGGAACGGCAGCGAGGCCGAGCGCAGGAGCGCGACCGCGGTGGTGCGCCGCCGCAGGAGGGCGCGCACGGCGAGCACGGCCGCCCCGGCCGCCGCGGCCCAGGCCGGGTCGACGCCGGCGGTGGAGGCGGCCGCGAACCCGGCGAGGGTGAGCGCCACGATGACCAGGGCGAAGCGCGGTGTCCGGGGCGGCTCCGCGGTGTCGCCGCCGTCGGCCGGGGCGTTGAGGTCGGCGGCGAAGAACCGCCGGAAGACGGCGTACTCGACCGCGATGGCGACCAGCCACGGCAGCGTCATCAGGAGGGCGAAGCGGGTGAAGCTCAGGCCGGTCGCGGCGAACGCCAGGAGGTTCGTGAGGTTCGAGACGGGCAGCAGGAGCGAGGCCGTGTTCGAGAGGTGGGCGCTCGCGTAGACGTGCGGCCGGGGCCGGGCGCCCATGCGGGCGGCGGTCGCGAAGACCACGGGGGTGAGCAGGACCACGGTGGCGTCCAGGCTGAGGGCCGCGGTGATGACCGAGGCGAGCCCGAAGACCGCGGCGAGCAGGCGGCGGGGGCGTCCCGCGGCCCGGCGTGCCATCCAGGTGCCGCAGGCGTGGAAGAGCCCTTCGTCTGCGCAGAGCTTGGCGAGCACCAGGACGGCCGCGAGGAAGCCGATCACGGGGCCGAGCCGGGCGGCCTCGTCCCGCACGTCGTCGAGCGGGATCGCCCCGGCCGCGACCACCACACCGGCGGCGGGTACGGCGAAGACGGCTTCCGGGCGGCCGAAGGGACGTACGACCGCGCAGATCAGCACCACAGCCAGGGCGACGACGGACAGGGACTCGACGAACATGCTTCCGATCATGCAACGGGCACGCGAGCGGTTCGTCGCCGGGCCGCCGGATCGCCGGGCCACCGGGCCGCCGGGCCGCACGATCAAGGGAACATGTGTTCTATTCTGGGGCCAGTGCTACCGAGGAGGCGTCATGCGCTGGGAGAACCTCTCCGACGGGCCGCGTCAGGGCACCGCTGATGCCGCGCTGTTCGGCGCGGACGCGGTGACGACACGGACCTTCGACACCCCCGAGTTCGCGGGGATCACCTTCCACGAGATCCGGGCCCGCTCGATCCTGAACCGCGTGCCGGGCGCGTCCCGTATGCCGTTCGAATGGACGGTCAATCCCTACCGGGGCTGCACGCACGCGTGCGTCTACTGTTTCGCGCGCAAGACCCACAGCTATCTGGACCTGGACACCGGCATCGGGTTCGACAGCCAGATCGTCGTCAAGGTCAACGCCGCCGAACTGCTGCGGCGCCGGCTCGCCTCGCCCCGCTGGCACGGCGACCACATCGCCATGGGCACGAACGTCGACTGCTACCAGCGCGCGGAGACGTGTTGCACACCCCGTCAAGAGCCGATGACCTGCGGAAACACGGGAACCCCGCCCCTACCGCGCTGCATCGCCGCAGTCATGGGAGGGGCGGGAGCTAGTCAGCGCGGGTCACGCGGGCATGGTCGCTAAACTCTCGCCGGTAGAGGTCATGGCCGGGGTTCCGGCCCGCGTGTCTCAGTGCCCAAGCCTGCGCATCCTCGGAATTCCCCTGCGGTCCGGACGACTCCCCGCACTCGTGCGTCATGCAGTGCAGTTCAGCGACGATCCCGCCCGCTGGTTCGTGGCGGATGGTGTGGTCTACGAATCGGTACACAGCGCGGGTCGTCATCAGTGCCCCTCGGGGTGCTTCCGCATGAGGACGTTGCAGTCAGACACGGTGGTCATGTCGCCACCCGTTCGGGCACGGTCACGAACGTTGGCCAGCTCTCGGCAACCGGCGCATCCGTCTACGGGCTTCGGCTCCAACTCCGCCACTCTGAGCGGGAGTTCGACCGGCGCTGTGCTGTACCTAGTCGGTTCGGTCATGCGGTCCATGATCCGGAATCCCATACGTAACGCGGTAGTTGACCAGGGTTGACTAATCTAGAAGCACTGCCAGTCAACCCCCAGAGGTTCGCCATGCGTGACGACTTTCCCGATCTTGCCCGCCGGGCACTGCGGGACGCCGGGTACTCCATGAAAGCCGCAGCGCGGGAAATGAACTATGACCCCGCATACCTCTCGCGTGTACTGAATGGCAAACAGCGCCCCTCGGAAAATCTGGCTAACGCCTTGGATTTCCTCGTTGGCGCCGGGGGTTCGCTGGCCGGAACCTTGCTCAGCGAAGACGACTCGGAACGCGTTGCCCGCAGTGCCGAGAATCCCTCTCGACTGGACGCCGGAACCGTTGACGCTCTCGCTGGCGTGCTGGCCGCTTACCGGCGACTGGACGACACAGCACCTCCCCGCAGCGTGATTCCGGCGACCATGGCGCAGATGCAGGAAGTTACGCGGATGCTCAAGGAAGCGCGCGGGCCGCATAGGGACCGCCTATCTGACGTAGCGTCAGAATGGGTCCAATTCACAGGATGGCTATTCGCACAAACGCGCGAATATCCGCAGGGGGTACGGCTGTTGAACGACGCCGTAGAACTTGCCGACGAAACAGGGAACGGCACCCTTGCCGCCCAAGCGCTCAATTTCAAGGGCTACATTGCGCGACAGCAGGGACGACCACAAGGTATTGCCCGCTGGTTCAGAGCAGCAGCGAATACACCCGGCGCGCACCCGGCACAGCGGATCGGGGATTACCTACAGGCAGCGGGCGGGCTCGCTGAAATGGGAGAGCAAGACGCAGCGCTGCGCATGGCCGAGGACGCCGAACGGCTCATGGACAAAGCCGCCGCACTCCCGCCGCCCGAAACCGCGTATTGGCTTACGCCGAACTTTAACCGGCTGAACATGGGGATTTGCACCCTGGCGCTGGGGAGGTACAGCGAGGCGGCCGACCATTTGCGTACCGGTCTCGCTGGCCTGCCTGATGAGCTACGCGACGCCCCTTGGACGTGGGAGCACAAGGACGCGCTACGCCGGGCCGTAGAAGCCGCCTAGCGCGGATACCACCCTTCAACGTTAAGGGGTGACAGGCGGTCGTTTGGGCGACCCAAAAACTTGTACAGATTCACGCCTGCTATACCAGTGCGGTGGCAAAAGGGCCTGAAAGGGAGGCACCCCCCAGGGTATTCCCGCAGAAAAGCCGAGAGACCGCCTACCACAGCGGGCAGACGGTCTCTCTAGCTAGTTCGGATTACTCGGTGTCGGCAAGTGCGCGGTACAGCGTGGCGCGGGAGACACCCAGGGCCTTAGCAATGGCCGAGACGCTTTCACCCTTAGCCTTGCGCGCTTTAGCAGCGGCCAGCTTGTCAGCGTCCATCACAGAGGGACGGCCACCGGTGCGCCCCTGAACCTTAGCAGCGTCCAGACCGGCGCGGGTGCGCTCAACGATCATGTCCCGCTCCAGCTCAGCAAAGGCAACCATCATCGTAAAGAAGAACTTGCCTTCCCCCTTGGGGGAGTAGCTACCGGCCAGCGTCCCCGTCAGAATCCGCAGGCTGATCCCACGGGCGTGCAAATCCTCGGCAATCGTGAGCACGTCCTTAGTGGAGCGGCCCAACCGGTCCAGCTTCCACACGCACAACGTGTCACCCTCGCGCATGTAGTCGAGAGCGGCTATCAGTCCGACGCGGTCGGCATTCTTCCCGCTGGCCTTGTCCTCGAAAATCCGGGAGCAACCAGCGTCGGTCAGAGCGTCCGCCTGAAGCTGCGCTTCCTGAGCGTTCGTGCTGACTCGCTTGTAGCCGATCAGAGTTCCGGAGTTCGTGTTCGTCGCCATGCGTAGATCGTCTCATAACTTGTCTCAAAACACCAGTCGTCTCGGGCTGGTTCTGAGACGGGTTTTGAACACTGTTTCCGGCCGGTGCGGGCCGTCGGCGGGGGTGTCTCACAAACCACCGTTTGATAGACGCCGAATCAGTGATCACGCGCGGTGACGGTCCGCCGGACCTCGCCGGGGCGGGGCGGGGCGGAGCGACACTGCCCGAGGGAATCAACATGACCGCACACCCGTTCTGACCTGGGGTTATGTTGTGAGTGTTGATTCCGACATAGAAAGTAGATCCCCTTAAGAGAACCTATAGAGGAACCCAAAACAGGTCTCAGGAACAGCACTCGACACACCGGCCCCTCTCCGCTGTGTTACGACGTTTTTCCAGCCCGCCGACCCTAGAAGCCCTGCGTGTCTCCTTAACGGCCTTTCGCAGCTTCCCCGGCAACTCCTTCCACCGAGGGGCTGCACGCCGCCTGAGTGGCCGTCTATGGCTTCCTGGGCATAGTAAAGGGGCCCCGCCCGGATCACTCTCCGAACGGGGCTCTTAGTTCCTGCTCAGGCAGCCGTGTCCCACGCGAGCTCATCAAGCCAATTGATCTCCATGCGGGAATCTCCGTCGAACTGGACTCCCCTCTTGGGTGCGCGCCGCACTCGGATTCGCCGGATTGCCAGCCTCAAGAGATCGCGCTTAAGCGGGAGGTCTGCCGCTTCCCATGCTTCCCGCTGTTGCCCCAGTTCCAGCAGAAACGAGATATCGACCGGCCCCGCGCCCTGTATGCCGTCGAGTTCCTTTTGTGCTGCCATGACGGCCGCGTTCGCCTCGGTTAGCTGGGGCGCGAAGAACCGTTCCGAGGGGCCGTCGAACAGTCCAGCGCGCCGGTCCTGCCACAGACGGGAGAGAACGCGCTCTGCGTCCGCCAGAGCGGCCCTAGCGGTCTGTTCTTCCTCGGATGCCTGCGGGTCCTTCCTGGCCGCCCAGCGCTCCGCCACGATGGCCAACAGCGGGTCGTCTAGGTCGGCGGAGTGGAGGCGGGCAGACCACCGCTGAAAGACGTACTCCTCGGCGCTGTACGCGGCGGCATTTGCGGGGGCCGGGCACACTCCGCCAGCGCGGGAGCGCCAACAGGCGTATGACGTTCCAGCACTCGGCATGGACGAGGAACACCCGCAGCATTCGAGTAGGTCAGTGAGCAGATGCTTTGCCTTCCATGACTCGGCGTCTGCCGGGGGCCCGTTCCCGCGTGAGGCCGCCTGAGCCTCGTTGTACTCGTCCTCTTCAAGCAGCGGCGGGCCGACCATGACGCTGACCTTTTCGCCGTTCTCGTTGAGGTAGAGCATCCGGCGCGACCGGTTGTCGGAGCGCCCGGTTATCTGCCAGCCGGCATACGCGGGGTTTCCGATCATGTTCGCCACGGTGCTGAACGCCCAGTTACCGCCAGTGGGAGACGGAACACCGCGCTCATTCAAGCGGCGTGCCATTTCTCGCTTGGTCACTCTGGCTACCGGCCATTCGTACGTGACCAGCCGGGCAATTTCCATCTTGGTTACGTGAGGCTCACCGGGGATGCCAGCGGACGTTTCCGGGTCGCGCTGTAGCTTCCGTTCCTCTATCTCCTCGCCGTCCTCATCGAACGCAGAGACCATGACCACACGCAGACCGTAGGGGGCTACCCCGCTAAGCCACTCGCCATTTTCGAGCTGGAACGTCTTGGTATTCCGCACACGCTCGCTCAGTACCTCGGTTTCCTCGCGGGCGTCCTCGGCTCGCCGGATGAGTTCCGAACGGTCCCGAGGGTTAGCGCTGTCCAGTCCGATCCCGGGGTTGTCGGCGTCGCCGTTGTCGATCAGCAAGCGGCGGGGGCGGCCGTCTGCGGGCTCTACGATTGAGAGAATGGCACCAGCACCCCGGCGGGTCCATCGGTCCAGCCGGAACACCCAAAGGGCTCCGATTTCGCCACGGTCCAAAGCCTGAAGGGCGAGATCCTGCTTAGGTACTTTCTTGGACCGGCGAAAGCGGGATGCCGATCCGACCTCGCGCCATACATGACGAACGGTCAGGCCGAGCAGTTCGGCTGTCTTGCGGCCTCGGGCTTCCTGCGCGCTGACCGAGATTTCCCGGCGACCGGTCTTGCTCTTGACCGCCTGACTCTTCCGACACACCAAGTCGATGAGGTGGCTTGTGTCGTCCGGCTGTGTGTTCATGCCGGACATATTCGCGGGTCAGGGCCGCTTAGGGAAGTGTGCAACCCTCTGAGGGCCGCTACCGCCTGATGCAGGGCATCATCGAGGCGCTGCGCGACCGCGGCAATCCCTTCTCGATCCTCACGAAGGGCACGCTGATCCTGCGCGACCTCGACCTGCTGCGGCAGGCCGCGGCCGTCACGGACGTCGGCATCTGCGTCTCCGTCGGCTTCACCGACCACGAACTGTGGCGCACCGTCGAGCCGGGCACGCCCGCCCCCGAGCGGCGCCTGGACGTGGTCCGCACCCTGACCGGGCACAGCATCGGCTGCGGGGTCCTGATGGCGCCCGTGATCCCGTTCCTGGGCGACCACCCCGACCAGCTGCGCGCCACGGTGCGGGCCATCGCCGCGTCCGGCGCGACCTCCGTGACCCCCCTCGTCCTGCACCTACGGCCCGGCGCGCGCGAGTGGTTCATGGCGTGGGTGGACCAGCACCACCCGCATCTGGTGCGGCGGTACGAGCGGCTGTACGCCGAGGGGGCCTATGCCCCGAAGTGGTACCAGCGCCGCATCACCCGCCACGTGCACGAGCTGGCCGAGGAGTTCGGCATCGGCCCCACGCGCGCGGGCGCCACGCGTCGCCTCCGGGTCCCCGAGGAGCGGGAGCCGACCGCCGGCCCCACCCAGCTCACGCTCCTGTAAGAGCGTCCTGCCAGAACGTCTGCTCCTTTCAGGTCATTCATCGACAGAACAGCCACTTCCGGACGGGGTTTCCGGGACGATGCGCCCGAGGCCGTGGCGTACACGGCCCCGGACCCTCCGCCCTGGGAAGCCTGATGAAGAAACGCGCCGCCGCCCTCTGCTCCCTCGCCGCGCTGACCGGAACCGCCGTGCCGGCCGCCGGGCTGTCGCCCACGGCGAGCACGGTGCCCGCACCGCGCACCGCACAGACCGCCCCGGCGCCCCCGCTCGCATGGAAGAAGTGCGCCACGAAGGCACATCCGTCGCTCCAGTGCGCGTCGTTGAAGGTCCCGCTCGACCATCAGCTGCCCTCGGGCGGACAGATCACCCTCGCCCTGTCGCGCGTCCCGCACACCGCGAAGACGTCCCAGGGGCCGCTCCTGGTGAACCCCGGCGGCCCGGGCGGCAGCGGGCTGACCATGGCCGGGACCGTGGCGAAGGCCCTGCCGAAGGAGGTGGCGGCGCAGTACGACGTCATCGGCTTCGACCCGCGCGGCGTCGGCAGGAGCGAGCCCGCGCTCAATTGCCGCCCCGGTCACTTCGCCCCGGTGCGGCCCGCCGGGATCCCCGTCACGCCGGCCCTGGAGCAGGCCAACCTCGACCGGGCGCGGGCCTTCGCACGGGCGTGCGCATCGAAGTACGCGGGTGTCCTGCCGTTCATCGACACGGTGAGCACAGCCAAGGACATGGACGCCATCCGCGCGGCCCTCGGCGCGCCGCGCCTGAACTATCTCGGCTACTCGTACGGCACGTATCTCGGCGCGGTCTACGCCAAGCTGTACCCGCACCGCGTGCGCCGCATGGCCCTCGACTCCGTGGTCGACCCGACGAGCGTCTGGTACGCCGCCAACCTCCGGCAGAACCTCGCCTTCGACGCCCGCCACAAGGCCCTCATGGCCTGGATCGCCCGGCACGACTCCGCGTACGGGCTTGGCAGGGACCCCGCGAAGGTCGAGGCCCAGTGGTACGCGATGCGGCGAGCGCTGGCCGAGCGTCCCGCGGGCGGCAAGGTGGGCGCCGCCGAACTGGAGGACACCTTCCTCCCCGGCGGCTACACCAACCGCTACTGGCCGCACCTGGCCGCCGCCTTCGCGGCGTACGTGAAGGACAAGGACACCGCCGCACTCCTGAAGGCGTACGAGACCTTCGGCGCGAGCGGCGCGGCCGGTGAGAACAGCTACAGCGTCTACACGGCCGTGCAGTGCAGGGACGCGCAGTGGCCGCGCGCCTGGCGGACCTGGCGCCGGGACCACGCGCGGGTCCACGCGAAGGCGCCGTTCGCCACCTGGAACAACGCCTGGTACAACGCTCCGTGCGCGTTCTGGCCGACGCGCCGTCTGAGCCCGCCGGACGTCTCCAACTCCGCGCTGGGGCCGGTCCTGCTCTTCCAGGCGACCGACGACCCGGCCACTCCGTACGAGGGTGCCGTCACCCTGCACCGCACGCTGGACGACTCGCGCCTGGTGGTCGAGCGGGGCGGCGGCAACCACGGCGTCACGTTGCGCGGGAACGCCTGCCTCGACCGGCACTTGGCGGCGTACCTGGCGACCGGCGAGGTGCCCGGCGGCAGCGGCGAGGCGGACGCGGGGTGCGCGGCGCTGCCGGACCCGAAGCCGTCACCCGCCCGTCAAGGCGCCGCCGGGCGCGGGGCGTTGTCAGTGCCGTGGTCCACCATGGGGGCATGAGCCGACCGACCCGGGTCAGCGCCTCGCGGCGGCGGGCGAGTGACTGGCGGACGTGCGCCGACGGGAAATGACCGATGCCGACGGCCTCAGCGTCGCGGAGGGGGCGCGGCAGCTGCGCGAGAGGCTCGTGCGGGGGCATACCGGCGCGGTGGACCTGATCGCCGAGCGCGCGGACCGGATCGCCGGCTGGGCCTGCGGCCCCGCGCCCGACACCCGCGCGCTGCTGTGTCCCTCAGGGGCGCGGGGAACTGCGCGCCCAGCCCCCCACACACACCCGCAGACCGACGAACAAACCGCACGCACCCCACCCCGCCTCACTCCGGCAGCCGCGCCAGCGCCGCCGCCGCCGCTGCCGCGAGGCGGGGGTGGGCGCAGGCCTCGGTCAGGACCGGGCGGGCCCGCGCGTCGCCCAGCGCTCCCAGGCCCTCCACGCAGGCGAGTGCGATCTTGCCGTAGGGGTCGTGCGGCGCGAGCCTTCGACGCAGGGTGGTGATGAGGGCGGGCGCCGACTCGGGGGCGCGCAGTTCCGTCAGCAGCCGCACGGGATGCAGGGCGTAGGCGACGCGGAGTTCGTTCGTCGCGAGGGCCGCCGCCGCGCGGGCCGTACGCGGATCGCCGAGGCGTGCCAGCGCGTGGGCCGCGGCGGCGCACCGCGGCGGGTCCCGGTGGTTGAGAAGGAGGACGAGCGACTCGAAGGCCCTGCGGTCACCGGCGACGCCGAGCCGGACCGCCGCCAACTCCCGGGCCCACAGCGGGCGGCCGGGAGAGACGAGCACCTCGGCCAGCTCGTCGAGATCACCGGTGGCGACCAGCTCCTCGTACTCCCGTGAGGCCCCCGCCTCGGCCCGTAAACGCCCGGTCACCGTCCGCAACTCCTCATCCATGAACGCGAGCCTAAGCCTTACCCGGCGGTCGCGACGTAGATCACAGGGAACCGGGATCAGGGAGGACTGGCGCGCTCGTTACCCGGCGGTTAATCTCATCTGAGCGGGGCACACTCCCCGTGAGCACGTCCTCACGACGGCCTGGTGACGCAGCCGCCGTGGGTGTCAGTCGGTTCGGTACCCCGGGTACCGAAGGGCACCTCAGGTGCCTCAGGTATCCAGTACGGCACGGCCCCGGGACAGGGCCGGCCGGCCTCTCACCGGGCGTGGACTCTGCGCCGCCCGGACACGACACCTCCCAAACCCCCGCACGCTCCGCGACAGTCGAAGTCGACAGCCGACGTGTCCGCGTGCGCCCCCTCAGTCGTCACTCTCTTCCTGGAGTCCACACATGGACGCTCCCTTGAACGCCCCCTCCCTGAACGACAGTGCGCCGAACGGCACCTCCCTGCACACGGTCGCCGTCATCGGTCTGGGCACGATGGGCACCGGAATCGCCGAGGTCCTGGCCCGTGCGGGCCGCGAGGTCATCGGCATCGACATCAGTCAGGCGGCGGCCACGCAGGCCGTCGCCTCCCTGGAGGCCTCCACGGCCCGCGCCGTGCGCGGTGAGCGGCTCACCGACGAGGAGCGGCGCGACGTCCTCGCCCGCTTCCGCACCTTCACCGACCTGCGGGCCGCCGCCGACGCCGACCTGGTCATCGAGGTCACCCCCGAGTCGTACGAGATCAAGCAGCAGGTCATCCGCGAGCTCGACGGCGTCGTGCGCCCCGACACGATCATCGCGACCGGCACCAACGCGCTGTCGGTGACCCGCCTCGCCGCCGAATCGGCGCGCCCGGAACGGGTTCTCGGCCTGCACTTCTTCAACCCGGCGCCCGCCATGAAGCTGGTCGAGGTCGTCTCGTCCGTGCTGACCTCGCCCGCCGCCGTCGCCACGGTCACCGAGCTGGCGCAGGCCCTCGGCAAGGAGCCCGTCGCGGTCGGCGACCGCCCCGGCTTCGTCGCCGACGGACTGCTCTTCGGCTACCTCAACCAGGCCGCCGCGATGTACGAGGCGAAGTACGCCTCCCGCGAGGACATCGACGCCGCCATGAAGCTGGGCTGCGGCCTGCCGATGGGCCCGCTCGCGCTGCTCGACCTGATCGGCGTGGACACCGCGCGCACGGTCCTGGACGCCATGTACGCCGAGTCGCACGACCGGCTGCACGCGCCCGCGCCGATCCTCAAGCAGCTCAGCGAGGCGGGCCTGACCGGCCGCAAGTCGGGCCGCGGCTTCTACACGTACGCCGAGCCGGGCAGCGCCGAGGTCGTGCCCGACGCGCTGACCCCGCTGGAGGGCGAACGGCACACGCGGGGACGTACCGTCCGCTCCGTGGGCGTCGCGGGTTCGGGGACGATGGCGTCCGGTATCGCGGAGGTCTTCGCCAAGGCCGGTTACGACGTGGTCCTGGCCGCCCGTACCGACGAGAAGGCCGAGACCGCCAAGGCCCGCGTCGGGAAGTCGCTCGCGCGCTCCGTCGACAAGGGCCGGCTGACGGCCGAGGCCGCCGCCCAGGCGCTGGAGCGGATCACTTCGGCCGGCTCCTACGAGGCGTTCGCCGACGTCGATCTGGCCCTGGAGGCCGTCGCCGAGGACCTGGAGATCAAGCGGCAGCTCTTCGCGACGCTCGACAAGGTCTGCAAGCCGGGCGCGATCCTCGCGACGACGACTTCCTCGCTGCCGGTGGTGGCCTGCGCCCGCGCCACCACGCGCCCGCGCGACGTGATCGGCATGCACTTCTTCAACCCGGCCCCGGCGATGAAGCTCGTCGAGGTGGTCCGCACCGTGCTGACCGCCGACGACGTGCACGCCACGGCCCGCGAGGTGTGCGCGACCATCCGCAAGCACCCGGTGGACTGCGGCGACCGCGCCGGGTTCATCGTGAACGCGCTGCTGTTCCCCTACCTCAACAACGCGATCAAGATGGTCCAGGAGCACTACGCGACGCTCGACGACATCGACGCCGCGATGAAGCTGGGCGGCGGCTACCCCATGGGCCCCTTCGAGCTCCTGGACGTCGTCGGCCTGGACGTCTCGCTGGCCATCGAGAAGGTCCTGCACCGCGAGTTCCGCGACCCGGGCCTGGCCCCGGCGCCGCTGCTCGAACACCTGGTGGCCGCGGGCTGCCTCGGCCGCAAGACGGGCCGTGGCTTCCGCGAATATGCCCGGCGCTGAGCGGGCCGAGGAGCACCCGGGGGCGCGGGCGGACTGGGGCGGGCTGCTCGGGCCCCCGGGCGGCCCCGTCCCGCGGGAGCACCGCGCCGTGCGTATGCAGTACGTTCATGGCATGTCCAAGGCCGCCAAGTCCTCACGTACGCCCGCCACGCCCGACGCCCCGGAGAGCGCCGCGGGCAGCCGCGCCGCCGCCCAACGGCTCAAGATGCGCAGGGAGCTGGCGGCGGCGGCCATGGAGCTCTTCGCGTCCAAGGGCTACGAGGCGACGACGGTCGACGAGATCGCCGCGCAGGCCGGGGTCGCCCGCCGGACCTTCTTCCGGCACTTCCGCTCCAAGGAAGAGGCGATCTTCCCGGACCACGACGACACCCTGATCCGCGCGGAGGCGGTGCTCAACGCCGCTCCCCCGCACGAGCACCCGCTGGACACGGTGTGCCGCGGCATCAAGGAAGTCATGAAGATGTACGCGGCCTCGCCCGCGGTCTCCGTGGAGCGCTACCGCCTCACCCGCGAGGTCCCGACGCTCCGGGAGCGCGAGATCGCCTCGGTGGCCCGTTACGAACGGCTCTTCACGCGCTATCTCCTGGGCCACTTCGACGAGCACGCGCACCACGACGGCAACGACGACCCGCTGCTCGCCGAGGTCGCCGCGTCCGCGGTCGTCACCGCCCACAACCACGTGCTGCGGCGCTGGCTGCGGGCCGGCGGCCAGGGCGACGTGGAGACGCAGCTGGACCACGCCTTCTCGATCGTGCGGCGCACGTTCGGCACGGGGATCGGGGCGGGCCGTGACACGCTGCCCGCGGCGGCCCCGGCGACGGTGTCCTCGCAGGGGGAGGTCCTCGTCACGGTGGCCCGGACGGACGCCCCCTTGGACGAGGTCATGCGGACCATCGAGAAGGCTCTCCGGGAGCGAGCGTCTTAGCCCGTTTCGCCCTTTTGATCCTCGGCTTTTGAGGGGGTGCTACCAACCGGTAGCACCCCCTCTGTCATGCCCCGACCCCCCTCTGACCTGCACTGATCGATCATCGGTCAAAAAGTTCTGGCACCGAGTGTCTTGCCGACTGGCACGCGGTGCCATACGTTGATGTTGTCCGGGCGGCCGGCGTGCAGAGATCATCCGTACGCCGGCTGTCCCCTCAAGCCACGGCTTGCGCGTCCGGACGCCTGCGTCACAGGCACCTCTCACGCCCCACCAAGGCGTTGCCGAGCTCCACCCCTTGGCCGAACCGACGGCACACCTCCAAAGCCCCGCCAGCACCCCACGAAACGTCGAGCAGCGTTCTCCCCAGACCGCTTCTTAGCCGGAGGCAACACCGTGAAGGAAATCCTGGACGCGATTCAGTCGCAGGACGCACAGTCCGCCGACTTCGCCGCTCTGCCCCTCCCCGACTCGTACCGCGCGATCACCGTGCACAAGGACGAGACGGAGATGTTCGCGGGCCTGGAGACACGCGACAAGGACCCGCGCAAGTCGATCCACCTCGACGACGTGCCGGTCCCCGAACTCGGCCCCGGCGAGGCCCTGGTGGCCGTCATGGCCTCCTCGGTGAACTACAACTCCGTGTGGACCTCGATCTTCGAGCCGGTCTCCACCTTCAGCTTCCTGGAGCGCTACGGCCGGCTCAGCGAGCTCACCAAGCGCCACGACCTGCCGTACCACATCATCGGCTCCGACCTCGCGGGCGTCGTGCTGCGCACCGGTCCCGGTGTGAACTCCTGGAAGCCCGGCGACGAGGTCGTCGCGCACTGCCTGAGCGTCGAGCTGGAGTCCTCCGACGGCCACAACGACACGATGCTCGACCCGGAGCAGCGCATCTGGGGCTTCGAGACCAACTTCGGCGGTCTCGCCGAGATCGCGCTCGTCAAGTCCAACCAGCTGATGCCGAAGCCGGACCACCTGAGCTGGGAGGAGGCCGCCTCCCCCGGCCTCGTGAACTCCACCGCGTACCGCCAGCTGGTCTCCCGCAACGGCGCCGCCATGAAGCAGGGTGACAACGTCCTGATCTGGGGCGCGAGCGGCGGACTCGGTTCGTACGCCACGCAGTTCGCGCTCGCGGGCGGCGCCAACCCCATCTGTGTGGTGAGCAGCCCCCAGAAGGCGGACATCTGCCGCGCCATGGGCGCCGAGGCGATCATCGACCGCAACGCCGAGGGCTACAAGTTCTGGAAGGACGAGCGCACCCAGGACCCCAAGGAGTGGAAGCGCTTCGGCAAGCGCATCCGCGAGCTGACCGGCGGCGAGGACATCGACATCGTCTTCGAGCACCCGGGCCGCGAGACCTTCGGCGCCTCGGTGTACGTCACCCGCAAGGGCGGCACCATCACCACCTGCGCCTCGACCTCGGGCTACATGCACGAGTACGACAACCGCTACCTGTGGATGTCCCTGAAGCGCATCATCGGCTCCCACTTCGCCAACTACCGCGAGGCGTGGGAGGCCAACCGCCTCATCGCCAAGGGCAAGATCCACCCCACGCTCTCGAAGGTGTACTCCCTGGAGGACACCGGCCAGGCCGCCTACGACGTCCACCGCAACCTCCACCAGGGCAAGGTCGGCGTCCTCGCGCTCGCCCCGCAGGAGGGCCTCGGCGTGCGGGACCCGGAGAAGCGGGCGCAGCACATCGACGCCATCAACCGCTTCCGCAACGTCTGAACGCCCTAAGGAGCAGCGGGACATGACAGAGCGCCAGAAGGACCGGCCGTGGCTCATGCGGACGTACGCCGGTCATTCCACGGCGGAGGCGTCCAACGAGCTGTACCGGCGCAACCTCGCCAAGGGTCAGACGGGCCTCTCGGTCGCCTTCGACCTGCCCACGCAGACCGGCTACGACCCCGACCACATCCTCGCCCGCGGCGAGGTCGGCCGGGTCGGCGTCCCGGTCTCGCATCTCGGCGACATGCGACGGCTGTTCCAGGACATCCCCCTGGAGCAGATGAACACCTCGATGACGATCAACGCCACGGCCATGTGGCTGCTGGCGCTCTATCAGGTGGTCGCGGAGGAGCAGGGCGCGGACATCACCAAGCTCCAGGGGACGACGCAGAACGACATCGTCAAGGAGTACCTGTCGCGCGGGACGCATGTCTTCCCGCCGGTTCCGTCGCTGCGGCTGACCACCGACATGATCACGTACACGGTGGCGCACATCCCCAAGTGGAACCCCATCAACATCTGTAGCTACCACCTCCAGGAGGCGGGGGCCACGCCGGTCCAGGAGATCGCGTACGCGATGTCCACCGCCATCGCGGTCCTCGATGCCGTACGCGACTCAGGGCAGGTCCCCGAGGAGAAGTTCGGGGACGTCGTGGCCCGCATCTCCTTCTTCGTGAACGCGGGCGTCCGCTTCATCGAGGAGATGTGCAAGATGCGGGCGTTCGGGCGGATCTGGGATCAGGTCACGCGCGAGCGGTACGGCATCGAGGACCCCAAGCAGCGCCGCTTCCGCTACGGCGTGCAGGTCAACTCGCTGGGCCTGACGGAGGCGCAGCCCGAGAACAACGTCCAGCGGATCGTGCTCGAAATGCTGGCCGTCACGCTCTCCAAGGACGCACGCGCGCGTGCCGTGCAGCTCCCCGCCTGGAACGAGGCGCTGGGTCTGCCGCGCCCGTGGGACCAGCAGTGGTCCCTGCGCATCCAGCAGGTCCTCGCACACGAGAGCGACCTCCTGGAGTACGAGGACATCTTCGACGGCTCGCACGTCGTCGAGGCCAAGGTCGCGTCCCTCGTCGAGGAGTCCCTCGCGGAGATGGCCCGTATCGAACAGATGGGCGGCGCGATGGCGGCCGTCGAGTCCGGCTACCTCAAGTCGCAGCTCGTCTCCTCGCACGCCGAGCGCAGGGCGCGCATCGAGTCCGGCGACGAGAAGATCGTCGGGGTGAACTCCTACGAGTCCACCGAGCCGAGCCCGCTCACCGCGGACCTGGACGCGGCGATCATGACGGTCGACCCGGCGGTCGAGGCACGTGTGGTGAACGCCCTCAAGGACTGGCGCGACAACCGCTATCAGCCGCCGTTCAACCACCCCCGCCCGTGCAAGGCCCTGGAGCGGCTCAAGGAAGTCGCCGCCGGGACGGGCAACCTCATGGAGGCCACCCTGGAGTGCGCACGCGCCGGTGTGACGACCGGCGAGTGGGCGGGTGCCCTGCGGGAGGTCTTCGGCGAGTTCCGGGCGCCCACGGGCGTCTCCAGCGCCCCCGTGGCCGTCACCGCGGAGGAGGGCACGCCGCTCGCCCTGGTCCGCGACAAGGTCGCCAAGACGGCCGCCGACCTCGGCACCGGCAAGCTCCGCTTCCTGGTGGGCAAGCCCGGCCTCGACGGGCACTCCAACGGCGCCGAGCAGATCGCGGTGCGCGCGCGGGACGCCGGCTTCGAGGTGGTCTATCAGGGGATCAGGCTCACACCCGAACAGATCGTCGACGCGGCGCTCGCCGAGGACGTGCACGCGGTGGGCCTGTCGATCCTCTCCGGCTCGCACGCCGAGCTGGTGCCGGACGTCCTGGTGCGCCTGCGCGCGGCCGGCGCCCACGACATCCCCGTCATCGCGGGCGGCATCATCCCCAACAGCGACGCCGAGGACCTGCGGGCGGCGGGCGTGGCCGCCGTCTTCACCCCCAAGGACTTCGGCATCACGGAGATCATCGGCCGTATCGTCGACGAGATCCGGAAAGCGAACAAGCTCGACCCTCTGGAGGTCCCCGCATGACCGCGCCCATCAACCGGCTCAGCCCGCGTCGCTCCTGCCTCGCGGTCCCCGGCTCCAACCCCCGCTTCCTGGAGAAGGCCCAGGGTCTGGCCGCCGACCAGGTCTTCCTCGACCTGGAGGACGCCTGCGCGCCGCTCGCCAAGCCGGAGGCCCGGCACACCATCGTGAAGTTCCTCAACGAGGGCGACTGGACAGGCAAGACGCGGGTCGTGCGCGTCAACGACTGGACGACCGAGTGGACGTACCGCGACGTGGTCACCGTCGTCGAGGGCGCCGGCCAGAACCTCGACTGCATCATGCTGCCGAAGGTGCAGACGGCCGACCAGATCATCGCCCTGGACCTGCTGCTCACCCAGATCGAGAAGACCATGGGCTTTGAGGTCGGCAAGATCGGCATCGAGGCGCAGATCGAGAACGCGCGCGGCCTCAACAACGTCAACGCCATCGCCGAGGCCTCCCCGCGCGTGGAGACCATCATCTTCGGCCCGGCCGACTTCATGGCCTCCATCAACATGAAGTCCCTGGTCGTCGGCGAGCAGCCGCCCGGCTACCCGGCCGACGCCTACCACTTCATCCTGATGAAGATCCTGATGGCGGCCCGCGCCAACAACCTCCAGGCGATCGACGGCCCCTACCTCCAGATCAAGAACGTCGACGGCTACCGCGAGGTCGCGAACCGCGCCGCCGCCCTCGGCTTCGACGGCAAGTGGGTCCTGCACCCCGGCCAGGTGGAGGCCGCCAACGAGGTCTTCTCGCCCTCCCAGGAGGACTTCGACCACGCCGAGCTGATCCTGGACGCGTACGAGTACTACACGTCCGAGGCGGGCGGCAAGAAGGGCTCGGCGATGCTCGGCGACGAGATGATCGACGAGGCCAGCCGGAAGATGGCGCTGGTCATCTCCGGGAAGGGCCGTGCGGCCGGGATGACGCGCACGTCCACGTTCGAGGCCCCGGAGGCGTAAGACACATGCAGTTCGGCCGTACCTACGAAGAGTTCGAAGTCGGCGCCGTGTACAAGCACTGGCCCGGAAAGACGGTCACCGAGTACGACGACCACCTCTTCTGCCTGCTCACCATGAACCACCACCCCCTCCACATGGACACCAACTATGCGGAGAAGACGACGGACTTCGGGAAGAACGTCGTCGTGGGCAACTACATCTACTCGCTGCTGCTCGGCATGTCGGTCCCGGACGTCTCCGGCAAGGCGATCGCCAACCTGGAGATCGAGTCGCTCAAGCACGTGGCGCCGACGTTCCACGGCGACACGATCTACGGCGAGACGACCGTGCTCGACAAGACGCCCTCGCGCTCCAAGAGCGACCGCGGGATCGTGTACGTGGAGACCAAGGGTTACAAGCAGGACGGCACCCTGGTCTGCATGTTCCGCCGCAAGGTGATGGTGCCCACCGAGACGTACATCAAGGAGCGCGGCGGCGAGCAGCCCGGCCGCCCGGAGCTCAAGTCCCAGGAGAAGTGACGTCATGACCCGACTTGCCCAGACCGCAGGACTCTCCGACGTCCAGCAGGAGATCCTCTCCACCGTTCGGGACTTCGTGGACAAGGAGATCATCCCTGTCGCCACCGAGCTCGAACACCGTGACGAGTACCCGCAGGCGATCGTCGACGGCCTCAAGGAGTTGGGCCTGTTCGGCCTGATGATCCCGGAGGAGTACGGCGGCCTGGGCGAGTCGCTGCTCACGTACGCGCTGTGCGTCGAGGAGATAGCGCGTGGCTGGATGTCGGTCTCCGGCATCATCAACACCCACTTCATCGTCGCCTACATGCTCAAGCAGCACGGCACACAGGAGCAGAAGGAGACGTTCCTGCCGCGGATGGCGGCCGGCGAGGTGCGCGGCGCGTTCTCGATGTCGGAGCCGGGGCTCGGCTCCGATGTGTCGGCGATCACGTCCAAGGGCGTCAAGGACGGTGACGCGTACGTCCTGAACGGCCAGAAGATGTGGCTGACGAACGGCGGGACGTCCACTTTGGTGGCCGTTCTGTGCCGGAGTGACGAAGGACACCCTGAGGGCACCGCCCCCCACAAGTCGATGACGACGTTCCTCGTAGAGAAGGAGCCGGGCTTCGGCGAGGTCCGCCCCGGCCTGACCATCCCGGGCAAGATCGACAAGATGGGCTACAAGGGGGTCGATACCACCGAGCTCATCATGGACGACCTGCGAATTCCGGCCAATCGCGTGCTGGGCGGGGTCACCGGCCGAGGGTTCTACCAAATGATGGACGGGGTCGAAGTGGGCCGTGTGAACGTCGCGGCGCGTGGCTGCGGCGTCGCGCAACGTGCTTTCGAGCTCGGCGTCTCATATGCCCAGCAACGTCACACTTTCGGCAAGCCGATCGCCCAGCACCAGGCGATCCAGTTCAAGTTGGCCGAGATGGCTACCAAGGTCGAGGCCGCCCATGCGATGATGGTCAACGCAGCACGCAAAAAGGACTCCGGGGAGCGAAACGACCTCGAAGCAGGGATGGCGAAGTACCTCGCCTCCGAGTACTGCAAGGAAGTCGTCGAGGACGCGTTCAGGATTCACGGCGGTTACGGCTTCTCGAAGGAGTACGAGATCGAGCGCCTCTACAGGGAGGCCCCGATGCTGCTGATCGGTGAAGGTACCGCCGAGATCCAGAAAATGATCATTGGTCGTCGACTGCTCGAAGAGTATCGGTTCCAAGGCTAAATGCCCCATTTGGGGTGTTTTCTTCGCGAAGAAGATCACACCCTGTCAACACTCTTCGGCCGCCGACTCGGCTTCCTGGCTTGCCCAGTTGTGGCCCGCAACCGATAGCATCCGGAGAAAGCCGCCGTCCCCCGTATCACCGCGCGGCATCATCCGCTACGAAGGTCATCCATGCCCCACAGCCAAACCTCTGCACCACGCGACGGCATTCTCAAGGGACGCCTTGCTCGCGGAGCATCGCCGTGGCTCCTGCCGACCGTCGCCACCGCGGCACTCAGCCTCGCCCGCGCGCGCCGTTCCAAGGGTGCCGCGGCCGTCGCCGTCCCCGCCACCGCTCTGGCGGCAGGGATGCTGTGGTTCTTCCGCGACCCCGAGCGCGAGATCGCTCAGGGCCGGGTCATCTCCCCCGCCGACGGCGTGGTGCAGAGCATCATGCCGTGGAAGGACGGACGGACCCGCGTCGCCATCTTCATGAGCCCGCTGAACGTCCACGTCAACCGCGCGCCCCTCGCGGGCACGGTGACGTCCGTGGAGCACATCCCCGGCGGGTTCGTCCCGGCGTTCAACAAGGAGAGCGAGAACAACGAACGCGTTGTCTGGCACTTCGACACCGAGCTCGGCGACATCGAGATGATCCAGATCGCGGGCGCGGTCGCACGGCGCATCGTGCCGTACGTGCCGCAGGGCACGAAGGTGGAGCAGGGTGAGCGGATCGGCCTGATCCGCTTCGGTTCGCGTGTCGACATCTACCTCCCCGAGGGTGTCGAGGTGGACGTCGAGGTCGGTCAGAAGACCGTGGCTGGGGTGACTCGCATTGACCGTGGTTGATCCTGAGACACAGGCGGGCTGGGTGCCCGAGGCCTTGGAGGACGAGGCCGACGAGGAGATGCCTCTCTCGTTGCGCCTCTCAATAGCGGACACCCTCACCCTCGGTAACGCCACGTGCGGGTTCATGGCGGTGTACTTCACCACCACGGGCATCCTCACGCCGTATCTCCAGGGCAGCACCGAGAGCGGCATGGCGCGGCACTCCGCCGCGACCGCCGTGATCCTGATGCTCTGCGCGGCCGTCTTCGACCTCTTCGACGGGCTCGTGGCACGCAAGCTGCGGTCCTCGCCGATGGGCGCCGAGCTGGACAACCTCTCGGACCTGATCAGCTTCGGTCTCGCACCGGCGTACTTCGTCCTCGTCTACGGCATGGTCGCGGACGACGCGCATCAGCGAGTGGCGGCGCTGGGCGCGATCGTGGTGCTGCTGGCGGTGGTGCTGCGGCTCGCGCGGTTCAGTTGCGTGACCGTGAAGGACGGCACCTTCCAGGGCATGCCCTCGCCCTTCGGGGCGCTCACGGTCGTCTCGATCGTGCTGCTGGAGCTGCCCTTCGTGGCGACCCTCCTCGCGATCATCGGCACGGCCTGGCTCATGGTCAGCCGCGTCGAGTACCCCAAGCCGCGCGGCCCCCTCGCGGTGGCCATGCTCGCGTGGATCGTGGCGGCCATGGGGCTCCTGGCGGCCTGGGCGTTCGACGCGCCGGGCGGCCAGCTGCTCCTCCAGACCGGCTGCGCGCTCCAGGCGGTCCTCGGCGCGGTGATCCCCCTGTTCGCCACCGCCCGACGGGTGAACAACTTCCGGGACAACCGGCGCGAGGCCCGCGCCGCGCAGCTGCCGTAGCTCCCTCCATACCCGGCTCAACCTCTGTACCCGGCGAAAGGGGCCCGAACCATTCGGTTCGGGCCCCTTTCGTATGCCGTCAGCTGCCGGCCGTGTAGCCGCGCGCCGCCTGGGTCGTGCCCGGCTCCCGGACCACCTTCATGCCGCCCGTCGCGCCCATGTCCGGCTGGAGGATGACGCTCTCCTTGGAGGAGGGCGCCTTGGGGTCGGTGAAGTCCTGGCGGACGCCGAAGCCGGAGTCGAAGGCGTCGAGGGTCAGCAGGGCCTTGCCGACGCCGTCCCGCGTGAGGTCCTTGTCCTGGCACGCCTTCTTCAGGGCCTCTCCGAAGACGGAGGCCGCCGTCCAGCCCGCCACGACGCCGTTGTCCAGCGCGTCCTTCGGGTGGGCCTTCTTGTAGTCGGCGACGAGCTTCTTCGCCGCCGCCGTGTCCGCGCCGATCGGCAGCGTCGGCGAGGCCACGTAGTAGTTCTTCGCCAGGGCGGGGCCCGCCTGGGTGGCGAGGAGCTGCGGGGCGAACGCCGAGTTGTTGCCGATGACCGGGACGTCGAAGCGGCCGGCCGCGGCGACGCCCACCAGGGAGGCCGCCTGGCGGGGCCGGCGCTGATCACGACGCCCTTGACCCCGGCCTTCTTCAGGGCGGAGACCTGCGCGGTCATGTCGTTGTCCGTCGGCTTGATCTTCTGCTCGACGACCGTGAGGCCCGCCTTCGCGGCCATGTGCTTCGAGCCCTTCAGGGCGCTCTCGCCGTAGTCGCCCTCGAAGTAGACGTGACCGAGCTTGTCGCCCTTCTTGAGGCCCTTCTCCTTCATCAGGAAGTCGATCGCGTTGATCGTCTCCAGGTCGTACGTCGAACCGATGACCCGCACATACGGGCTGCCCAGCAGGTTCGCCGACCAGGCCTGCGGCAGGACCAGGGCCTTGTCGCCGTCGACGCGCCGCTTGACGGCGGCCACGAAGGGCGAGCCGATGAACTGGGCGAACCCGAGGACCTCCGGCTCCAGCTCGGTGTAGGCGGCGACGGCCTTCTGCGGGTCGTAGCCGTGGTCGCGGACGGTGAGCTTCAGCCGGTGGCCGCAGATGCCGCCGTCGGCGTTGGTCTGGTCGACGTAGAGCTGCTGCGCCTGGGTGACGCTCTTGCCGAGGGTGGCGTAGACGCCGGTCATGTCGGTGAGCACGCCGAGGTTGATGGTCTTGCCGGAGACGCCCTGGCCGGTCTTCACGCCTCCCGCGTTCTTCTCGCCGTCCGTGTCGCCGTCGGTCGCCTTGGAACTGCACGCGGTGAGCGCGAGCAGCGCGGCGAGCGCGGTGGCGGCCGCCGTGGCCCTGGTCAGTGCGTTCATGCTGTCTCCCCTGAAGTGCCTGAAGTTTCTGGAGTGCCTGGAGTGGGTTTGCGGCGCCGGGCGGTGATCCTCACGAGGCCTCCGGGCAGGAAGAGCACCACCGCCACGACGGCGGCGCCGTACAGGTACCGGGCCGCCTCGCCCGGTGAGATCCCGCCCGTGCCCGGCGCCGAGACGAGCGGCAGCGCGTCGCTGTACCGGGTCAGCAGCTGCGGCAGGAGGGAGACGAGGGCCGCGCCGGCGACCGCCCCGGAGACCGAGCCGAGGCCGCCGATGACGATCATGGCGAGGTACTCCAGGGAGAGCGTCATGCCGAAGTAGTCCGGCACCGTGCGCTGGAAGACGAGGGCGAGGAGCACCCCGGCGAGGCCCGCGTACATCGACGACAGGACGAAGACCCCGGCGCGGTAGCGGGCCACCGGCACCCCGATGACGCCGGCGGCGACGCGGTGGTCGCGGATCGCGTTCATGGCGCGCCCCGGCCGCCCGCGCAGCACGCCCCGGGCGAAGAGCCCGCAGGCCAGGAGCAGCACGAGACCGGCGTACCAGAGCTTCTCGGCGGAGCCGAACGGCACGGCCGCGACGACGGTCTCGCGCTCGTCGAAGGTGAGGCCGAAGAGGCTCAGGGGCGGCACGTCGCGCCCGTTGGAGCCGCCGGTCAGGTCGTGGGCGTTGAACAGCACGTGCTGCCCGATGAAGATCAGGGCGAGCGTGGCGATGCCGAGGTAGGCGCCGCGCAGCCGTCCCGCGATGGGGCTGAAGACGCCGCCCGCGAGTCCGGCGAGGGCCACCGCGAGCGCGGCGGCGAGCCAGGTGGGCAGGCCGAGCCCGGTCAGGCCGTCGCCGCCGTCGCCGGCGAGGGCGCAGTAGCCGTACGCCCCGATGGCGAGGAAGAAGGCGTGGCCCATGGAGAGCTGGCCGGTGGCGCCGGTGAGGAGGTTGATGCCGATGGCGCCGATCGCGGCGGCCATCGCGAAGAGGCCCGCCTGGAGCCAGAAGCGGTCCAGGTAGAAGGGCAGGGCGAGCAGCACCAGGGCCGCGGCCGTCCAGGCGCAGGTGCGGCGGATGTCAGACACGGGCGAGCTCCTTCGTGCCGAAGAGCCCGGCGGGCCGGATCAGCAGGATCACGGTCATGACGAGGTAGGGCGCGAGGTCGCCGAGGCCGCGTCCGAGGAACGTCAGTTCGCTCTGGTAGCCGGTGGCGAGGGACTCGGTGACGCCGACGACGAGGCCGCCGACCAGGGCGCCCGTGGTGGAGTCGAGGCCGCCGAGGATCGCGGCGGGGAACGCCTTCAGGGCGGCCAGCGAGGTGGCGCGCTCCAGGCCCGGCGTCGGGAAGACGGTCAGGAACAGCGCGGCGACGGCGGCGAGCGCCCCGGCCACCGCCCAGGCGCCGAGGGAGACCCGGCCGAGCCGTACGCCCATCAGCGCGGCGGTCTCCGCGCTCTCGGCGGCGGCGCGCATGGCCACGCCCCAGGAGGTGTAGCGGAAGGCCAGCAGGAAGACGGTGATGAGCAGGGCGGCCGCGACGAACGCGGCGATGCGGGTGTGGGCGAGGGAGATCGGGCCGAGGGTCAGCACGTCGTCGCCCCAGGGGTCGCCGAGCGGCAGGACGTCGGTGCCCAGGCGCCGGGTCAGCTCGGTGGTGAGCAGGATGTCGACGCCGATGGTGACGATGGCGAGCACGCTGTGGTCGGCGCCCCGGTAGCGGCGCATGACGAGGAATTCCACGGCTGCCCCGACGACGGCCGCGCCCGCGATGCCGACGAGCAGCGCCGGCCAGAAGCCGAGGTCGTCGTGGAGGGAGGCGGTGAGGTAGCCGCCCGCGAGGAGCAGCGAGGCGTGGGCGAAGTTGACCACCTCGGTGGCGCGGAAGATGACGACGAAGCCGAGCGCGATGAGCGCGTAGACGGAGCCCATGGAGAACCCGTTGAGGAGAAGCTCGGTGAAGGTGGTCATGAGCGGGTGTCCCCCTCCCCCAGGTAGGCGCGGATGACCGCCGGGTCGTTCTGTACGTCGGCGGGGGCGCCGTCGGCGATGCGGCGCCCGAAGTCGAGTACGGTCACCACGTCGGCGAGCCGCATCACCACCCCCATGTCGTGTTCGACCAGGACGATCGAGATGCCGAGGCTGTCGCGGACGCCCGCGATGACGGCGGCCGTGCGGCGCCGCTCGTCGCCGGTCATGCCGGCGACGGGTTCGTCGAGGAGCAGCAGGCGTGGCTCCATGCACAGGGCGCGGGCCAGTTCGGCGAGTTTTTGCTGGCCGTAGGGCAAGGAGCCCGCGGGCTGGTCGAGTTGGCGTTCCAGGCCGACGAACGCGGCGATCTCGCGGACGCGTTCGCGGTGCAGGCGCTCCTCGCGGGCCGCCGAGGGGAGCCGGAGCCCGGCGGCGAGGAAGCCGGTGCGGGTCAGGCGGTGGCGGCCGAGCAGCAGGCTGTCGGCGACCGTGGCGCGCGGCGGCAGCGCCAGGTTCTGGAAGATGCGGGCGACGCCGAGTCCGGCGATGTCGTGCGGGCGCAGGGCGGTCAGCTCGTGCTCTCCGAAGCGGACGCTGCCGCCGGTGGCGCGGTAGACGCCGGACAGGACGTTGAAGCAGGTGGACTTGCCCGCGCCGTTGGGTCCGATGACGGCGTGCACGGTGCCGGGGCGGACGGTGAAGCTGACGGCGTCCAGGGCGGTGAGCCCGGCGAAGCGGACGGTCAACTCGCGCACTTCCAGGGGTGGTACGGATCCCGGGGTCACCGTCCGGCCTCCCAGCGCGGCAACGTCGGCAGCGCGCCGAGGCCTTGGCCGGCGTCGGCCGCCGCGTCCTGGTCGACCACGCCGAGGTAGCGGCGGCGTACCTCGTCGGAGGCGGCGAGTTCGTCGGCGGGGCCGGACAGGGCGACCTCGCCGACGTCGAGGACGTACGCACAGGAGGCGAGCTTCAGCGCGAGCGCGGCGTTCTGCTCGACGAGCAGCACGGAGGTGCCCTGGGCGTTGATCTCCCGGATGGTGTCGGCGATGCGGGCGGCCATCAGCGGCGCGAGGCCGAGGGAGGGTTCGTCGAGGAGCAGCAAGCGCGGCGCGGCCATGAGCGCCCTGCCCACGGCGAGCATCTGCTGCTCACCGCCGGAGAGCAGTCCGGCGCGCTGGGCGCCGCGCTCGGCGAGGACCGGGAACAGCTCGTGGACGCGGCGCAGGGCGTCCGCCTTGGCGGCGCGCGACCCGGTCGAGCCGAGCGCCCCGGCGCGCAGGTTGTCGGTGACGGTCATGCGGGCGAACACCCGCCTGCCTTCCGGCACTTGTGAGATCCCGGCGGCGACCACCCGGTCCGGGGCGAGGCCGTCCAGGCGGGTGCCGCCGAAGTGGATGTCGCCCGAGGTGAGCGCCCCACCCTGGAAGGAGAGGGTCCGCGAGACGGCGCGCAGCAGTGTCGACTTGCCCGCGCCGTTGCCGCCGAGCACGGCGACGACGGTGCCGTCCGGCACGTCGAGCGAGACCCGGCGCAGGGCGCGCACGGGGCCGTAGCCGACCGACACCTCCCGTACGACGAGTCCGGAGCCGCCGGAATATCGCATTCCGGTACCTCGTGTGTCGGAACCACCCACGTACCAGCCCTCCAGATCCCGCGCGGCCCGTCCGCCGTCGCGTGGCGCTCACCCCAGCACCGCGGGGGCGGCCCGTCCACGGGCAGCGGGCGAAACGCTGCGGGGGACCAGCGGTGGCGGCGCGCCGTTGTGCACGCGCACAAGACCGCGTGTCAGGGGCCTGCCGGAGAGGGACGGCCCGTGGCATCCTCCGCACCAAGACGCACCAACGACGTCCTGGAGCGCGGCGAGGGGGGATCCATGACCGGGCCCACGAACGGCCGCCGGCCTCGCACCGGCCACGACTGGCGACTCCTCAAGGAAGCGTGCACGGCGCTGCTGCCCCGGCTGCCCGAACTGGTCGATGAGCATCTTCGCCAGCTCTCCGAGCACTCCCCGGTGTTCGGGCACGTCCTGCCGTACGACGTGCACTGGCGCGAGGCCGAGGAGGCCATGCGGATCGGCATCGAGACGATCTCGGCACCCCGGGCCTCACCGCGCCGCGACCTGGAGCACGCGGAGGAGTCGGGCCGTCGCCGCGCCCAACAGGGCCTGCCGCTGGACCTGTTGGTTCACTCGTACCGCAACGCGGGCTATCTGGTGTGGGATTCGCTGCTGGAGGGCGTGGCGGGCAAGGACCCGGAGAAACTGGCGGTCCTGATGCGTTCGGCGACGATGGTGTGGTCGGCGGTGGACGCGCAGGCGGCGGTCGCGTCCGACGCGTACCGGGCCACCGAGCTGGAGCTGCGGCGGCGCACCGACGAGCAGTTGCAGGCGCTGCTCGACGCACTCCTGGAGGGGCGGCAGGCGCCGGGCCTCGCGGCGCGCGCGGCGGCCGGGCTCGACCTGCCCGAGCACGGCCCGTACGCGGTGGTGGTGCTGCGTGCGGAGCGGCGTGACGGGCGGGAGGCGTTCCACCGGCAGATCCAGCGGCCGGGGTTCCGCTTCGTCTGGCGGATGCGGACGGACTGCGAGGTGGGTGTGGTGGCGCTCGGCGCGGACGAGGGGCTCGACGGCCTCGCCCGGCTGCTCGACGGGCGGTGTCCGGGTCCCGGCGGCATCAGCCCCGTGGTGGACGGCCTCGCGGACCTCGGCCACGCGCGGCGCCTCGCGGAACTGGCGCTGCGCACGTGTCCGCCGGACGCGACCGGCATCGTACGCCTGGACCAGCGGATGCCGACCGCCCTGGTGGTGAGCCAGCCGGAGCTTGCGGGGCGGCTGGTCACGGACGTGCTCGGCGAGGTCCTCGCGCTCGAACCGGCGGACCGCGCGGTCCTGCTGGAGACCCTCGACGCGTGGCTGGCGTGCGAGGGCTCGGCGGGACGGGCGGCCGGCCGCCTCTACTGCCACCGCAACACGGTCTTCAACCGCCTGCGCCGCCTGGAGCAGCTGACGTCACGGTCCTTGGCGAGACCGAGGGACCTGGTGGAGGTGGCCCTGGCGGTGGAGGCCCACAGGCTGTCACCGAGCTAGGCAGGGGCGCCCCGTAAGGGGCGCGGGGAGCTGCGCGAGCAACCACCACGCACCCGCACCCCGCACACACACCCCAGCAAGGCAGACGCCCCCGGAACAACCCCGCCCAGGCCCTACGCCAAGTAGTCCCGCCCCAGCCTCGCCGCCAGCTCCTCCAGAATCGGCCCGGCCTCAGCGATGCACCGCGCCACATCAGGCTCAACATCGGTCAGCGCGTACGCCCGCCGGATCCCCGCCCTGCCAAGAGCCTCCGCCGGCAGCGCCAGGCGCCCGCAGACCGCCACGACCTCGACGCCCGCGGCACGGGCCGCCGCGGCCACCCCGGCGGGCGCCTTGCCGTGCAGGGTCTGCTCGTCGAGCGAGCCCTCACCGGTGATCACGAGGGTGGCCCGCTCCAGCGCGGGCGCGAAGCCGAGCACGTCGAGCATGACCTCGATACCGGGCCGGAAGCCCGCACCGAGGCCGACGAGCGCGCCGTACCCGATGCCGCCCGCGGCGCCCGCGCCCGGCGACTGCGCGTACTCCGCGGCCTTGGGGCCGATGGACTTCTCCAGGACGGTGGCGAAGTGGGCGAGCGCGGCGTCGAGCGCCGCCACGTCCTCGGGGGTCGCGCCCTTCTGCGGCCCGTACACGGCGGGCGCGCCCTTCGGCCCGGTCAGCGGATTGTCGACGTCGCTGGCGAGCACGATCTCGACGTCCTTCAGGCGCGGGTCGAGGCCCGACAGGTCGGCGGTGGCCAGCTCCTTCAGCGGACCGCCGCCCGGCGCGACGGGCTCGCCGTCCGCGTCGAGGAAGCGGGCGCCGAGCGCGGCCAGCATGCCCGCGCCGCCGTCGGTCGTGGCGCTGCCGCCGACGCCGAAGACGATGGTGCGGGCCCCCGCGTCGAGCGCGGCGCGGATCAGCTCGCCGGAGCCGTACGTCGTGGAGGTGAGCGGCGCGAAGACGCCCTCGGGGAGCAGCTGGAGGCCCGAGGCCTCGGCCATCTCCACCACGGCGGTGCCGTCCTTGAGTGCGTACGCCGCCGTCACCTGGTCGCCGAGCGGTCCGGTGACGGTGACGTCCCGGCGCTCGAAGCCGCCCGCGACGGCCGCGGCGACCGTGCCGTCACCGCCATCGGCGACCGGCAGCGCCTCGACCGGCACCTCGGGGGCGACGGCGCGCAGCCCGGCCGTCACCCGCTCAGCGACCTGCACGGCCGTGAGCGAACCCTTGAACTTGTCCGCGGCGATGAGCACGTGCTGCGCCTGCTCACGCCGCACCTGCTGCTCGCGTCCCGCCGTCCTTGCAGCGTCCGCCACCTTGCGTTCCCCTTGCTTCCGGCCTTGCTCACGGCAAGGCAGTCGCGCCGCTGCGACCATAACCGCAGGAGGGGCCCCCTGCCCATGGCCGCCTGCGGAACGGCAGAACACATCGCACCGCAAAACCGACCTTTATCAGCACATTCCAGGTCACCGATCCCCGGAAATGATCGATCAGTACCGGTCGGCCGACCGGTCCGGCGCTACCCTTCCCCGATGACCATTCAGGACTACGCCACGTACATAGCGGGCCTCCCGCGCGTCCTGGCCGGAGCCGCCGCGCTCTTGCGGGACGCGGAGGGCCGGGTCCTGCTCGTCGAGCCCAACTACCGCGAGGGCTGGGCGCTGCCCGGCGGGACCATCGAGTCCGACACCGGGGAGACACCGCGCCAGGGGGCGCGCAGGGAGACGCTGGAGGAGATCGGGCTCGACGTGCCGCTCGGGCGGCTGCTCGCGGTGGACTGGGTGCCGCCGGGCCCGCTGCGCCCGCGTCCGCCACTGGTGGCATACCTGTACGACGGCGGGGTGCTGGACGCGGAGCAGCTGAAGTCGATCAGGCTCCAGGAGGAGGAGCTGCTCTCCTGGCGGCTGGTGGCCCCCGAGGACGTCGCGGAGCTGCTGCCGGACGGGACGGGCCGCCGGGTCGCGGCGGCGCTCGACGCGCTGGCGCGCGGTGACGGCCCGGCGGAGCTGGAGGACGGGCACCGGGCCGGCTGACGCTCGGCGCCCGGCCGCCGGGAGGCCGCGGCCTCAGAAGAGCGCGTCCTCGCCGCCGCTCACGCCCACGCCCCCGCCCTCGAAGGCCAGCAGCCGCTGCTTGCGGTCGAGCCCGCCGCCGTATCCGGTGAGGTTGCCGTTGGCGCCGACGACGCGGTGGCAGGGGACGATGACGCTGATCGGGTTCTTGCCGTTGGCGAGGCCGACCGCGCGGGAGGCGCCGGGCTTGCCGAGGTTCTCGGCGAGTTCGCCGTACGTACGGATCTCGCCGTAGGGGATGCGCAGGAGCTCGTCCCAGACCATGCGCTGGAACGGCGTGCCATCCAGCCGCAGCGGCAGGTCGAATTCCTTCAACTCCTTCGCGAAATAGGCTTCGAGCTGGCTGATCGCCTCGCCGAAGGGCGCCGGGTCACGCTCGCCGAACGTCTCCTGCGATGGCCGGTGGCGCTGTTCGCTCATGTACAGACCGCTGAGGACGCCGTCGGTGGCGACGAGGGTGAGCGGCCCGTAGGGGCTGTCGAGGACGGTGTGCAGTCGTTCCATGCTGAAGTCCCTTTACGTTCACGCGGGGATGTGGTTGATCGGGTGGTCGTCGGTGGCCCACAAGTACTGCACCGCGTACGCCCGCCAGGGCCGCCAGGCGGCGGCACGAGCGGTGAGCGCGGCGGGGGTGTGCGGCAGGCCCAGCTCCCGTGCGGTGCGCCGGATGCCGAGGTCGGAGGGGAGGAAGGCGTCGGGGTCGCCGAGCGCGCGCATCGCGATGACCTCGACCGTCCACGGCCCGAAGCCGGGGAGTTCGGTGAGCCGGGCGCGGGCCTCGTCCCAGCCGCTCTCCGCGCCGAGCCGGAGGCTGCCGTCGGCGAGGTGGCGTACGAGCGTGGTCAGGGTGGCGCGGCGGCTGCGGGGCAGGGCGAGGGCCTCGGGGTCGAGCGCGGCGAGGGCCTCCGGGCTCGGGAAGAGGTGGGTGAGGCCGCCCTCGGGGGCCTCCGGGTCCTCGATGGGGGTGCCGTGCGCGGTGACGAGGCGCGCGGCGTGGGTGCGGGCGGCGGCCGTGGACACCTGCTGGCCGAGGACGGCGCGCACGGCGAACTCGGCCTCGTCGACGGTACGTGGCACCCGCCGCCCCGGCGCCTTGTCGACGAGCGGCGCGAGCAGCGGGTCGTCGCGCAACTGGCCGTCCACGGCGGCCGGGTCGGCGTCCAGGTCGAGCATGCGGCGGCAGCGGCTGATGGCGATGGTCAGGTCCCGCAGGTCGGCGAGGCTCAGCCGGCAGCCGATGTGGTCGGGGTGCGGGGTGAGGGCGACGACGCCGTGCCCGTAGGGCAGGCTCAGGGTCCTGCGGTACGCGCCGTCGCGCCACTCCTCGACGCCCGGGACGCCGGTCGCGATGAGGTGCCCGAAGAGGTTGTCGGGGTTGAGCGGGGCGCGGAACGGCAGCCGCAGGGAGAGGGCCCCGGAGGTCGCGGTGGCCGCCCCCGCGGCCTGCTTGGGCGCGCGGGCGCGCAGCTCTCCGGGGGCGAGCGCGAAGACCTCGCGCACCGTGTCGTTGAAGGCGCGGATCGAGGAGAACCCGGCGGCGAAGGCGATCTCCGCCATGGGCAGGGCGGTCGTCTCGATGAGCAGCCGCGCGGTCTGGGCCCGCTGGGCGCGGGCGAGCGCCAGGGGTCCCGCGCCCAGCTCGGCGAGGAGCTGCCGCTCCACCTGGCGGGCGCTGTAGCCGAGCCGGGTAGCGAGGCCGGGGACGCCCTCGCGGTCGACGACGCCGTCGCCGATGAGGCGCATGGCGCGGGCGACGAGGTCGGCCCGCTGGTTCCACTCCGGCGAACCGGGCGTGCTGTCCGGGCGGCACCGCTTGCAGGCCCGGAAGCCGGCCTGCTGGCAGGCGGCGGCGCTCGGGTAGAAGGTCATGTTCTCGGCCTTGGGCGGCACGACAGGGCAGCTGGGACGGCAGTAGATGCGGGTGGTGACGACGGCAGTGAAGAACCAGCCGTCGAAGCGGGCGTCCTTCGACTGAACGGCGCGTACACAGCGCTCGGTGTCGGTGTGCATGCGCTCAAGCATCGCGGATCTCCCCGGGCAGTACTGGCGAGAATCCGACATCGACCTCGCGCGGCCAGGGCCGCCCCGCTAACAACCCTGGGCGGCCGACGCCGCGGCGAACGCGTCGTACGCGGCCTGGTCGAAGAGCACGAACCGCACCTCGTCGAAGAGCGCGGGATCGGCGGCCTCCCGCACGGTCCGCACGGCGACGCGGGCCGCGTCGTCGAGCGGCCAGTGGTAGACCCCCGTGGAGATCGCCGGGAAGGCGACGGTGCGCGCGCCCACCTCGGCCGCGACCCGCAGCGCCTCGCGGTGGCAGGAGGCCAGCAGCTCGGAGCGGTCCTCGGTGGCGGACCACACGGGGCCCACGGTGTGGATCACATGCGCGGCGTGGAGCCGGCCGGCGGTGGTGGCGACGGCCTGGCCCGTGGGCAGGCCCTTGCCGTAGTGAGAGGCGCGCAGGCGCCGGCAGTCGGCGAGGATCTCGGGCCCGCCGCGCCGGTGGATGGCGCCGTCGACCCCGCCACCGCCCAGCAGGGAGGAGTTCGCGGCGTTGACGACGGCGTCGGCGTGCTGCGCCGTGATGTCGCCGAGGACGAGGCTGATGGGTACGGTCACGCGCTAGCTCCTCGTCCATCAGCCCTCAACCGCTTCCACACGGCCTTGGCGGCGTTGTGGCCGGACATGCCGTGGACTCCGGGGCCGGGGGGCGTCGCGGACGAGCAGATGAAGACCGCCGGGTGCTTCGTCGCGTACGGGAACAGGGAGAGCTTGGGGCGCAGCAGCAGTTGCAGTCCGCTGACGGCGCCGCAGGCGATGTCGCCGCCCACGTAGTTGGCGTTGCGCGCGGCGAGTTCGGGCGGGCCGGAGGTGGCGCGGGCGAGGACGCGGTCGCGGAAACCGGGCGCGAACCGCTCCAGCTGCCGCTCGATGGCGTCGGTCAGGTCACCGTCCCAGCCGTTCGGCACGTGGCCGTACGCCCAGAAGACGTGCTTGCCCGCGGGGGCCCGGCTGGGGTCGACGACGCTGGGCTGCACGGTGATCAGAAACGGCGCGTCGGGCGCGCGCCCCTCGCGCGAGGCGGCGTGCAGCGCGGCGCCGATCTCGGCTCGGTCCGCGGCGACCTGCACCGTCCCGGCGGACCGCGCCTCCTCGGCGGTCCAGGGGACGGGGCCGTCGAGGGCGTAGTCGACCTTGAAGACCCCGGCGCCGTACCGATACCCGGCATAGGTGCTGCCGAGGCCGGCGATGCGGGCGAGCGCGGTCGGTGAGGTGTCGAAGACGTAGGCGCGCGCGGGCGGCAGATCGTCGAGCCGCTTGACCTCGTAGTCCGTGTGGACGGAGCCGCCGAGGTCCCGCAGATACGCGGTGAGCGCGTCGGAGATGGACTGGGAGCCGCCCCGGGCGACCGGCCAGCCGCGGGCGTGCGCGGCCAGCGCGAAGACCAGGCCGACGCCGCTGGTGACGATGCCGTCGAGCGGCGCGATGACGTGGGCGACGAGACCCGCGAGCAGGGTGCGGGCCCGGTCGTCGCGGAAGCGGCGCATCAGCCACGTCGACGGGGGCAGGCCCGCGAGACCGAAGCGGGCAAGGGTGACGGGGTCACGCGGCAGCGCGCTCATCGGCAGGGACATGAAGTCCCGCAGCAGGACGTCCCACTTCGGGAGGAAGGGCTCCACCAGGCGTCGGTACGTCCCGGCGTCGCGCGGCCCGAAGGAGGCGGCGGTCTCGGCGACCGAGCGGGCCAGCACGGCGGCGCTGCCGTCCGGGAAGGGGTGCGCCATGGGCAGCCGGGCGTGCAGCCACTCCAAGCCGTACCGCTCCAGGGGCATGGCGCGGAACGCCGGGGAGTTGACGCCCAGCGGGTGGGCGGCCGAGCAGGGGTCGTGGCGAAAGCCGGGGAGGGTCAGCTCTTCGGTGCGCGCGCCGCCCCCCACGGTGCTCCTGGCCTCGAAGACGGCCACGGAGAAGCCGCGGCGGGCCAGCTCGACGGCGGCGGTCAGGCCGTTCGGCCCCGCTCCCACGACGACGGCATCAAGCATCGACGGCACCTTCGGACTCCTTCGTCAGCCGATGGCCACTGCCGCCCAGGATAGGCGGCGGCACTGACACCGCCGCCGCCGCGGTGGACCTTCGCGGGCCGCCGGCTCAGACCTCGCTGGTGAGGAGGTCCACCACGCGCCGGGCCGTGGCCGCGTCGCGCGCCGCGGTGAACGGCAGGGCGTTCCCCCCGGCGGTACGGAACCGCTCGCCCGTCAGCGTCAGGGAGGCGCCGCCCGCCTCGGCGACGAGCAGCAGTCCCGCCGCGTGGTCCCAGGCCAGCTCCCACGAGAACGCGACGGCGTCCAACTCGCCCTTCGCCACGGCGAGATACTCCAGGCCCGCCGACCCGCAGGGCCTTGGCCGTACGCCGTCCACGCGCAGGCCGAGCAGCGCCCGCTTCTGGTCCTCGGTGGTGAAGTCGGGGTGGGAGGTGGCCACTTCGAGGTCGCGTCCCGGCTCGGGCGACCCGGCGGTCAGCCGCTCACCGTTCAGCCGGGCGCCCTTACCACGCACGGCCACGGCGAACTGGTCCAGGGCGGGTGCGTACGTCCAGGAGGCCCGCACCTCGCCGCCGACCGCGAGGGCGACGAGCATGCAGAAGCCGGGGTCGCCGTGGACGAACTGCCTCGTCCCGTCGACGGGGTCGACGATCCATACGGGCGCGTCGCCGCGTATCGCCTCGTACGTGGTGGGGTCGGCGTGCACCGCCTCCTCGCCGACGACGACGGAGCCCGGCAGAAGGGCGGGCAGGTCGGCGGTCAGCCGCTCCTCGGCGCGGCGGTCGGCGACGGTCACCACGTCGTGGGGGCCGCTCTTCTCCACGACGTCGCCTGCGGCGAGCTGCCGGAAGCGGGGGGTCACCTCGGCGGCCGCGGCCTTCCGCAGGGCTTCTTCCACGTCACGTACGCCGTACGTCAAGAACTCATCGATCATCCCCCCATGAGAGCACGCCGCAAGGACCTCGTGTACGCCCCTGAATGACCGCCGGCTGAACGGGGCACGCCCCGGCGGTATCCCACCCCCGCGCCCACCCGCGTACCCGGCGGTATCCCCCACCCCGCCGCTCCGCGCCGGATGTCTGCCACCCACCCGCCCGATACTCGGCGTCGAGACGATGAGGTAGGGCGGGCGGGGGTGCCCGATACCCGGCGGAGCGACGCCGACGCAGGGGCGGGCGGGGGCGCCCGTACCCCGGCGTCACGGCGATGAGGAGGAGCGAGGGGAGGTGTACGGCGGCCGCCCACAACCCCCCGCGCGGGCCCGAGGGGCAGGCATGGCGATCGGCACCGCCCACAGCCGCCCGCGGACGCAACGGACAGGCGTACGGCACCGCCCGCAACCCTCCACGCGAACCCGAGGGGCAGGCATGGCGATCGGCACCGCCCACAGCCGCCCGCGGACGCAAAGGAGCACGGCCGACGACGGTCCGCAGTCGCCCACTCGCCCTCTCGCCCTTCCGCCCTTCCGTCCTCTCGCCCTCTCGCCCTCTCGCCCTCTCGCCCTCTCGCCCGAGGGGAAGCATGAGGCGACGACAGCCCGAGGTCGCGAGCGTGCCCGAGGGGACGTGGGGGTATGTGCGCGCGGAGCACAGTGGTGGTCACCAGGGTGGCGAAGCAGCCAGGCGCCCGCGCCAAGATAGCGAGCACGGACGTACCCCCGCGGCCCCGCCCCACCCACGAACCCAAGGCGACCACCCACCGCACCACAGCCAGGCACCGAGCCGACCACTCACCGCCCCACCCTCACCGCCCCACCGCATACCCCTGCATCCCCCGAGGATTGGCCGCCCCCGACAACACCCCGCTCCCCGGATCCCGCGCCACCGCGCACAACCGCCCCTCCGACCACGCACCTCCCACCAGCACGTCATGCCCCCGACGCCGCAGCTCAGCCACCACCTCCGGGTCCATGCGCGACTCCACGGTCACGCTCCCGGCCCGCATCCCCCGCGGATGGAAAGACCCCGGAAAACCGTCCGTGTGCCAGTTGGGCGCGTCGATCGCGCCCTGTAGGTCAAGGCCGCCCCGGACGGCGCCCCGCAGAGCCACCCCCAAGAAGAAGTGCACCTGCCACTGATCCTGCTGATCACCCCCCGGCGTACCGAAGGCCATGACAGGAACCCCGTCCCGCAGCGCCAAGGACGGCGTCAACGTGGTCCGCGGCCGCCTCCCCGGCGTGAGCGAGTTCGGCAGGCCCTCCTCCAGCCACGCCATCTGAAGCCGCGTACCCAGGGGAAACCCGAGTTCCGGCACGACGGGGTTGGACTGGAGCCACCCCCCGCTGGGCGTCGCGGAGAGCATGTTCCCCCAGCGGTCGACGACGTCCAGGTGGCAGGTGTCCCCCCGCGTCCCCCCGTCCCCGGCCACGGTCGGTTCCCCGCCCCCGGCCGCCGCACCGCCGACCGCGTCGAGGCCACCCCCGCCCCCCGCAGCCACCGCGACCGCATGCGCGGCCAGCCGCGGCTCGCGCCCACCGGGCGACCCGGGCCGCAGCTCGTACGAGGCCTCTTCCCCGATCAGCTTCCGCCGCCCCGCGTTGTACTCCTCGGAGAGCAGCTCACGTATCGGCACGCGACCGGCGGAGCCCCCCGCATCCCCGTACCAGGCCTCCCGATCCGCCATGGCCAGCTTGCAGCCCTCGACCAGGAGATGGACGTACTCGGCGGACCCGTACTCGGGCAGCTCCGCGGCATCGCGCGGCAAGAGCGCGAGTTGCTGGAGGAAGACGGGCCCCTGGCTCCAGCCGCCGGCCTTGCACAGGGTCCAGCCGTTCCAGTCGTACGTGACAGGGTCCTCGTAGAAAGCGGACCACCCCCGCAGGTCCTCCGCCGAGAGCCTCCCGACGTGCCGCTCGCCGCTCGTGTCCATGGTGGGCCGCCCGGCCTGCCGTACGAGCGCCTCGGCGATGAAGCCGGTACGCCACACTTCACGCGCGGCCTCGATCTGCGCCACCCGCAGCCGCTCCCCCGCCTCACCTCCACCGAGGCCCACACCACCCGCGACCGCACCCGCGCCCACCTCCGCGCCCACCTCCGCCTCCGCCTCCGCCTCCGCCAGCAACCGCCGCCACGTCGCCGCAAGCACCGGATTCCGCAACAACTCACCCGTACGCGGCGATTCACCCCCACCCGGCCCCCCGCGGAGATAGATCTCGGCGGAGGACGGCCACTCCTCCTCGAAGAGCCGCCGTACCGTCTCCACGGTCTCACCGACACGCTCGACGGGGGCATGCCCGTCCTCCGCGTACCCGATGGCGTACTTGAGGACGTCCGCGAGGGATTTCGTGCCGTGGTCCCGCAGCAGCAGCATCCACGCGTCGAAGGCGCCGGGCACGGCGGCGGCGAGCGGCCCGGTGCCGGGCACCAACTCAAGCCCCAGGAAACGGTAATGGTCCACGGTGGCGCCCGCGGCGCGGGCCCCTGACCGCAGAGCACGCGCACGTCGCCGCCGACGGGCGCGAGGATGATCGGGACCTCACCGGCGGGCCCGTTGAGGTGGGGCTCGACCACGTGCAGGACGAACCCGGCGGCGACCGCCGCGTCGAAGGCGTTGCCTCCGTCCTCCAGTACGGCCATCGCGGACTGCGAGGCGAGCCAGTGGGTGGACGACACCATGCCGAAAGTGCCTTGCAGCGTGGGACGCGTCGTGAACATACGGCCTCTCACCTCGTCGTTTCCGCGTCGCCCCTGGCAGATCCCGAGCAACCCCGGGCACGTCCGGGCAAGTCCTGGCAAGAACGACTGACCGCCGGGCAGGCGCCCGGCGGTCAGAACCATAACGAGGCGAGACGAGACGTGAGGTGTCGTCTCCACGAGAGAGTCCTCTGCGCCAGGCCGACCGACAGACGCATCGCGCACACGGAGAGCACAGAGAGCACGGAGAGCACAGAGAGTGAAGCCCCGCAGGTCGGCCCGGGCGCCCGCGCAGTCCGACGTCACCCGAACGGCAGGACAGACCGAACCGTTCACCGCGATGCCCGATTTACCCCTTCCTTCCGGGGGTATCCGATACGACATGATCACTATTGGGGTCGAGGAAGAGTACTTGCTGCTCGATCCGGACACGTGCCTGCCGGTACCGCTCGGAGACCAGGTGCGGGCGGCGGCCGGACTGGGGCCCATCACCGAGGACGGTGAGGTCCAGTCGGAGCTGCTACAGGCCCAGGTGGAGGTCGCCACGCCGATCTGCACCGACCTGGAGGAGGTCGGCGGCCACCTGCTGCGGCTGCGGCACGCGCTCGGCGCGGCGGCGGAGCGCAATGGCTGCCGGATCGCCGCCTGCGCGACGGCTCCCTACCGGACGGCGGCTCCCGTGCCGGTGACGCAGAAGGCGCGCTATCTGGCCCTGCGCTCCCAGGCCCCGCAGCTCGTGGCCGAGCAGCTCGTCAACGGCATGCACGTGCACGCCGCCGTGCCGGACCAGGAGACGGGCGTTGCCATCCTGAACCGTATCCGCGTCTGGCTGCCCGCCCTGGTGGCCATGTCCGCGAACTCGCCTCTGTGGGACGGCCACGACACCGGCTTCGCGAGCTGGCGCACCGTGATCTTCGGCCGCTGGCCGGTCAGCGGCCCGCCGCCACGTTTCGCCTCGCTCGCCGACCACGGGAAGCGGATCCGCTGCCTGCTGGACACCGGCATCATCCGCGACACCGGTCAGCTGTACTGGCAGGCCCGCCTCTCCGACCGCTACTCCACGGTCGAGGTGCGCTGCGCGGACGTCCAGCTGCGCGCCGACTCGGCGGTCATGTTCGCCGGGATCGTCCGGGCGCTGGTCGCCACCGCCATACGCGACGAGAAGGCGGGCGCCCCGCCCCCTGAGTGCACGCCGGAGCTGTTGCAGGCGGCGAACTGGCACGCGGCCCGGCACGGCCTGAGCGGCACGCTCATCGATCCGGACGGGCAGCCACGCCGGGCCGGTGACGTGCTGTGCATGCTGCTCGACCACATCACGCCGGCCCTGGACGAGGCGGGTGACACCCGCGAGGTGACCGCGCTGATGCATCGACTGCTCCAGGAGGGCACCTCGGCGGACCGTCAGCTCCGCGCGTTGGCCGACGGCGGCCTGCCCGCCCTCGTGGACCTGATCACCGGCGAAACGGTCGCTCCCTGAGGCCGCCCCGAGCCTTGATGCGGCCCCCCAAGGTTTGAGACAGCACATGGCGCGGGACCAGCGGGGCCGGAGCGATTCCCGTACGCCGCCCTCACGCCGTCCGAACGGCGTCCAAACGCCGCCCGAACGCCGCCCGAGCTGGAGCAACAACCGTCATGCGCGTCCTCGTAACCCACCCCCACGCCTCATGATCCAGAGACCCGACACACCAGATACACCCCACACGTCCGACACACCCCACACCGGCGTCGTCATCGCCACCCGCAACCGCGCGGACAGCCTGGCCCGCACCCTGCGGCGCCTGCTCGACCTGCCCGAACGGCCCGAGATCCTGGTCGTCGACAACGCCTCCACGGACGACACACGTTCCCGGCTCGCCCGCGACTTCCCCGAGGTGCGGGTGGTGGCCCTGCCACGCAATCGGGGCGCTCTGGCCCGTACCGACGGCGTGCGCGCCCTGCGCACCCCGTACGTGGCCTTCAGCGACGACGACTCCTGGTGGGCGCCCGGCGCCCTGGAGCACGCGGCCAAGCTGCTGGACGCGTACCCCCGCCTCGGTCTGGTCTCCGCCCGCACGCTGGTGGGGCCCGCCGAGGGACCCGACCCGCTCAACGACATCCTCGCCACGTCGCCGCTCGGCCCGGCGAGCGACCTGCCGGGCACCCAGGTCCTCGGCTTCCTGGCCTGCGCCTCCGTGGTCCGCCGCAGCGCCTATCTGGAGGTGGGCGGCTTCCACCCGCTGCTGTTCTTCGGCGGCGAGGAGACCCTCCTCGCCTATGACCTCGCCGCACACGGCTGGGGCGTGACGCACTGCCCGGACGTCGTCGCCCACCACCACCCGGACCCGGCCCCGCGCGGCGGCCGCCCGGCCAGGATGCGCCGCAACGAACTCCTGACCCTGTGGCTCCGCCGCCCCCTGCCGCACGCCCTGGCCCGCACCCGCCGACTGGCCGCCGAGGCCCGTCATGATCCGGCCGCCCGCCAGGCCCTGCGGCAGACCCTCGCGCGGCTGCCGGCCGCGCTGCGCGCCCGCCGCCCCCTCCCTCCGCACCTTGAGCAAGCCGCCCGCACCCTGGACGGAGCCATGACCCACAGCACAGCCGTGACCCAAGCACAGCCACGACCCGGAGCACAGCCATGACCGACACCCGCACCACCGTCGTCGTCATCACCCACAACCGCCGCACCGAGCTGCTGCGCACCCTCGACCGGCTGGCCGAGCTGCCCGAAGGACCCGCGGTGATCGTCGTCGACAACGCCTCCACCGACGGCACGGCGGACGCCGTCGCCCGCCACCACCCGTCGGTGCGGCTGCTGTGCCCCGGCCGCAACCTCGGCGCCGTCGGCCGCAACCTCGCGGTCCGTGAGGTGCGTACGCCCTACGTGGCCTTCTGCGACGACGACTCCTGGTGGGCGCCCGGCTCACTGTCCGGCGCCGCCGACCTCCTCGACGAGCATCCCGCTGTCGCCACCGTCACGGCCCGCATCCTGGTCGAGCCGGAGGGCACCGAGGACCCGATCACCGAGGAGCTGCGCAACTCCCCTGTGCACGGGCCGGGTTGGCTGCCCGGCCCCGCCCTCGGTTCCTTCCTGGCCGCGGCGACCGTGCTGCGCGCCGACGCCTTCCGCGCCGCGGGCGGCTTCAACCCCCGGCTGTGGCTGGGCGGCGAGGAGGAGCTGCTCGCCGCGGACCTGGCGGCGGCCGGCTGGTGGCTGGTGTACGCCGATCACCTGACGATCCATCACCATCCCTCCCGGATACGGGACACGACGCTGCGCCGGGCCCACGGCATCCGCAACACCCTGTGGTTCACATGGCTGCGGCGTCCGGCGCGGCCCGCCCTGCGCCGGACCGCGCACCTGGCCCGCACGGTCCCGCGTGACATCGTGTCGGCGCGGGCCTTCGCGGAAGCCGCGGCCGCCCTGCCGTGGGTGGTACGCGAACGCCGGGTGCTGCCCCGCGCGGCGGAGGCACGGCTGCGGGCCCTGGAAGAGGCGCAGCGGCACTCGTCCGCCCGCCGTTACGTGGGCTGAGGCCGAGGCCGAGCCCGGAGCGGTCGCCGCGGGCCGCCACCGTTCAGTCCAGCCCGCGGGCCCGCCGGAACCGCCGCAGCCCTTCGGCCAGTTCGAGCAGCGGCTCCGGATAACCGTGGCGCGCCCGCTCCTCGGCCGGCAGCTTCCACGGCTCATGGACCGCGGCGCCTCGCACCTCACGCAGCTCCGGTACCCAGCGGCGTACGTAGACACCGCAGGGGTCGTAACGCTTGCCCTGGAGCACAGGGTTGAGCACGCGATTGGGGCGGCTGTCCGTGCCGGTCCCGGCCATCCACTGCCAGTTGAGCTGGTTGTTGGCGAGGTCCCCGTCGACCAGCAGGCGCTGGAAGTGGCGGGCGCCCACGCGCCAGTCGACGTACAGCGTCTTCGTCAGGAAGCTCGCGGTCAGCAGCCTGCCGCGGTTGTGCATCCAGCCCTCGTGCAGGAGCTGGCGCATGGCGGCGTCAACGATCGGGTAACCCGTACGCCCCTCCTGCCACGCCCGGATGTCCTCCGCCGCCGATTCCGGTGAGCGCCAGCGGTCGCCGCGCGGGCGGTAGTCGGCGCTCGCCGTCCGTGGCCTGGCCGCGAGCACCTGGTGGTGGAAGTCGCGCCAGCACAGCTGCCGGACGAAGTCCTCGGTGCCGGGGGTCGCGCGGGCGCGGGCGCGGTGGACGAGTTCGACCGGGGAGAGGGTGCCGAAGTGCAGATGGGGTGAGAGCTTCGAAGTGGCGTCGTCCGCGAGGCGGTCCTGGTCTTCGCCGTACCGGTCGATGCCGTCGCGCAGCCATGCGTTCCACCGCGCCCGGCCCTGGCTCTCGCCGCCGCGCGGGAGCCCCGGCGAGAGGCCGGTGAGGTCCTCGCGCGCGGGGAGCGGAAGCGAGTGGACGCGGTCGGGGACGCGTACGGTGCGGGGGGCGCCGAGGACGGCCCGCAGGGCGTGCCCGGACCAGCGGCGGAAGTACGGGGTGAAGACGGCGAAGTGGTCGGAGCCCGCGGGGGTCACCTCGCCGGGCGGGAGTGCGGTGATCACGGCGTCGTGGACGTGCAGGCGGCGGCCGTCCGCCTGCAGTGCCTCGCGCAGCCGCCGCTCGCGGTCGTGCGCGTACCGGCTGACGCCGGCCGCCAGGTGAAGGTCGGCAGCGTCCGCGTCCGCCATGACGGCGCACACCTGTTCGACGAGGTCGCCGCCGCGCACCACCAGGCGCCCGCCGCGGTCGCGCAGCCGCCGGTCGAGGTCGGCCAGGCAGTCTGCGAGGAACGCCCTGCGGTTCGGCCCGGCGAAACCGATGTCCTCGATGGCCCGGTCGAGGACGAAGAGCGGCACCACGGTGTCCGCCCCGGCGAGTGCGGCGCGCAGCGGCGGATGGTCATGCACCCGCAGGTCGGAGGTGAACAGAACGACCGAGGTGTTCACCGAGGTGTTCACCGACGTGTTCGCCGAGGTTTTCACCGACGTGTTCACCGCGCTGCTCCCGCGGGAGACCGGCCGCTCGCCTCACTCCTCTCACTTCCCTCTTTCTCCCGCGCCGCCTCCCGCGCCGCCTCCCTGGACGCGGCCCGGGCGATGTTGCGGGCCATGCCGCCGAAGACGACGGCGTGGAACGGCGAGACGCTCCACCAGTAGGCGTGACCGAGCAGCCCGTGCGGATGGAAGAGCGCGCGCTGCCGGTAGCGGGTGCGGCCCCCGGGGTCCTGCTCGGCCCGCATCTCCAGCCAGGCGAGGCCGGGCAGTCGCATCTCCGCCCGCAGCCGCAGCAGCCGCCCCGGCTCGATCTCCTCGACCCGCCAGAAGTCGAGCGAGTCGCCCACCCGCAGCCGTGCCGCGTCCCGGCGGCCCCGGCGCAGCCCGACGCCGCCGAGCGCGCGGTCCAGCCAGCCCCGCACGGCCCAGGCCAGCGGGAAGGAGTACCAGCCGTTCTCACCGCCGACGCCCTCGACGATCCGCCACAGGGCTTCGGGTGAGGCGTCGACGGCGATCTGGCGCCGGTCGGTGTAGAGGCTGCCGCCCGCCCAGTCGGGGTCGGTCGGCAGAGGGTCGCTCGGCGCGCCGGGCAGCGCCGCCGACGACCAGCGGGTGGCGACCTGCGCCTCCTTGACCCGTTGCAGGGCCAGCGCGAGCGCCTCGTCGAAGGGGATGGGGGCGCCGGGCGGGTCGGGCACGTACCGTCCGATGTCGTGCTCGTCGCAGACCACCTCGTGCCGCAGGGACTCCGCGAGGGGCCGGGCGAGGCCGCGGGGCACCGGGGTGACGAGGCCGATCCAGAGGCTGGAGAGACCGGGGCTCAGCATGGGCACGCGCACGATGAGGCGGCGCGGCAGGGCGGCGACCACCGCGTACCGCCGCATCATCTGCTCGTACGTGACGACGTCGGGGCCGCCGATGTCGAAGGCGCGGTTCACGTCGGGCGGCATGCTCGCGCTGCCGACGAGGTAGCGCAGGACGTCGCGGACGGCGATGGGCTGGATGCGGGTGCCGACCCAGCTCGGCGTGACCATGACCGGCAGCCGTTCGGTGAGGTGGCGGAGCATCTCGAAGGAGGCGGAACCGGAGCCGATGACGACGGCCGCGCGCAGCACGGTGGCGGGGACCTCGGCGCGCAGGAAGATCTCCCCGACCTCCGCCCGGGAGCGCAGGTGGGGGAGAGTTCACGGGGCGGCACGCCCGACGGAGTGAGTCCGCCGAGGTAGACGACGCGCCGTACACCGGCGGAGTGGGCCTGTTCCGCGAAGATCTCGGCCGCCTTCCTGTCGGTCTCCTCGAAACCGTTGCCGGTGCCGAGGGCGTGCACCAGGTAGTACGCGACGTCGACGCATCGCAGCGCCTCGGCCAGCGAGGACGCGTCGGTGACGTCGCCTCGTACCACCTCGGTGCGGGGCGCCCAGGGGTGGTCGCGGAGCTTCTCGGGGGTGCGGGCCAGGCAGCGCACGCGGAACCCGGCGTCGAGGAGTTCGGGGACGAGGCGGCCGCCGATGTAGCCCGTCGCCCCCGTCACCAGGACGCGGGGCCCCGGCTCGCCGCCCGGTGCCGCGTGCCCGCTCATCGCTTCCTCCATGTACTCGCTCGCCCTCACGTACGTCTTCCCTTCCTGCCCCCCGCGTGCCCTCGCTGTCCCTCCCGCCCTATCTTCCGCCCGGCCGGACAATCCGGCACTCGGCTAGCGTTGGGGACGATTCAAAACAGCGAGCCGAGGGCGACGCGTCCCGCGGGCATGGAGGAAGCACGGTGCACGGTGAGTACAAGATCCCCGGCGGCAAGCTCGTCGTGGTGGATCTGGACGTCGAGGGCGGCGAGCTGCGGCACACCCGTGTGGCCGGCGACTTCTTCCTCGAACCGGACGAGGCCCTCGACGCGATCAACGCCGCGTTGGACGGCGCCCCCGCCGACACCGACGCCGCGGGCCTCGCCGCCCGCATCGAGGCGGCGCTCCCCGAGGGCACGGTGCTGTACGGCCTGACGGCGGAGGGCGTGGGGATCGCCGTACGCCGTGCCCTGGCACACGCCACCGACTGGACCGATTACGACTGGCAGCTCGTCCACGAGGGGCCCCAGCCGCCCGCCCTGCACATGGCCCTGGACGAGGTGCTGACGCAGGAGGTCGCGGCGGGCCGCCGCCCGCCGACGCTGCGGGTGTGGGAGTGGGGCGCCCCTTCGGTGATCATCGGCAGCTTCCAGTCGCTGGCCAACGAGGTCGACCAGGAGGGCGCGGCCCGGCACGGGATCGACGTCGTGCGCCGCATCTCCGGTGGCGGCGCGATGTTCGTGGAGCCGGGCAACACCATCACGTACTCCCTCTCCGTGCCCGACGCCCTCGTGCAGGGGCTCTCCTTCCAGGACAGCTACGCCTACCTCGACGACTGGGTCCTCGGCGCGCTCGCCGACATGGGCATCAAGGCGTGGTACCAGCCGCTCAACGACATCGCGACGGACGCGGGGAAGATCGCGGGCGCCGCGCAGAAGCGCGTGGTGGGGCCCGGCGGCGGCGCGGGCGCGGTCCTGCACCACGTGACGATGTCCTACGACATCGACGCCGACAAAATGCTCGAAGTGCTCCGCATCGGCAAGGAGAAACTCTCCGACAAGGGCACCAAGAGCGCCAAGAAGCGGGTGGACCCGCTGCGCCGTCAGACCGGTCTGCCGCGCGAGACCGTCATCGACCGCATGATCGACTCCTTCCGCGCCCGCTACGGCCTCGCCGAGGGCACGGTCACCGACGGGGAACTGGCCCGCGCCCAGGAGCTCGTACGCACCAAGTTCGGCACCGCCGAGTGGACGGCGCGGGTGCCGTGAGCAGTACGTACGCGTCCTGAGCCGTACGGAGGTCGGCCCGCCGGGGCGGCGTCGTCCTCGGGGCTCCGCTGCCAGGCGGTCGTGCCGAGCATGCCGGTCTCGCCGATGTCGAGGCCGCCGTCCGGCTCGATGGTCTGGCGCGGCGCGCCCTTGGCGGTGCCGATCTCGACGTACACGCCGCTGCCGTGCAGGGTGGACGCGTCCACGGCGGAGTACCGCCAGACCAGCGAGGTGTAGGCGGACTGTCCCGGCTTGAGCCTGACGCGGCTCGGTCCCGGGTCGTCCATGGTGGTGACCGGTTCCGTCCCCTTGAGCACCGTCACGTCGAAGAGCTCCCGGTCCACGCCGCGGACGCGGATGTCCGGGTAGCCGTTGAGCTCACGGACACCCTTGCCGCAGTTGGTCGCCTTGACGGACATCGCGCGCAGCCCCGTCGCGGCGGACACCATGCCCGGTGACACGCTGACGCCCGACTTCGGGCAGGGCGGGGAGGACGGGTCCGCGGGGGCATCGGTGGGCTGCGGCCCGAGCGAGAGGTCGGCGGGCCCGGCCGCGTCGCTCGGCTCGGGCGACGTCGCCCCGGACGTCGGTTCGCGCTCCGGGTTCACCTCGCGGTCCAGCTCCGCGCCGAGCCCGCACCCGGACACGAGAAGGGCGGTCGCCGCGAGGGCGACGGCGTACCTGAGCGGCTGTCCCGGTATGGCGGTCACGCAGGGATCATGCCATGGCCACGATGGGCGGCCCCGGCGGCGCACGACAACTCCCCTGACACGGCAGGGGAGTTGTACAGTCCAGCCACCCTTCTCTCCCCCTCCCCTCCCCCTCCCCTCCCCCTCCCCTCCGCTTCGCTTCGCGTGAGATCGCCGGCACCCGCACAGCGTCTTGTCCGTCCCTTTCCCGAACGGCGGCCTGCCCATGAACGACGCCTGCCCTCCTCCCGCGGAGAACGTCACCGCGACGGCCGACCCCCGGTTCACCAACGACGACCTGCTGCCCGTCCCTCCTGAGAGGCGCACCTGGGGCGTGTACAACTACGCCGCCCTGTGGGTGGGCATGGCCCACAACATCCCTTCCTGGACGCTGGCTTCAGGGCTCGTCGCGCTCGGGATGGACTGGAAGCAGGCGGTGCTCGTCATCGCGCTGGCCAATGTGATCGTGCTGCTCCCGATGCTCCTGACCGGGCACGCGGGGCCGAAGTACGGCATCCCCTTCCCCGTGCTCGCGCGCGCCTCCTTCGGGCTGCGCGGCGCCAACCTGCCGGCGCTGCTCCGGGCGGCGGTTGCCTGCTGCTGGTTCGGCATCCAGACCTGGATCGGCGGCCAGGGGATCTTCCTGCTCATGGGCAAGATCTTCGGCGGCTGGACGGATGCCTCGCGGGTCGGCGGCCATCCGTGGACGCTCTGGCTCTGCTTCGTGATCTTCTGGGCGCTCGAACTGGCCATCATCTACCGGGGAATGGAGGCCCTGCGCCGCTTCGAGAACTGGGCGGCGCCCTTCGTCATGGTCGGCGCGGTGGTGCTGCTGGTGTGGATGGCGACGGAGGCGGGCGGGTTCGGCCCGCTGCTGGACCAGCCCTCCGGACTCGGCTGGGGCGCGGACTTCTGGCGGGTCTTCTTTCCCGCCCTCATGGGCATGATCGGCTTCTGGTCCACCCTGTCCCTGAACATCCCCGACTTCACCCGCTTCGGCAAGGGCCAGCGCGCGCAGGTATGGGGGCAGACGCTCGGCCTGCCGACCACGATGACCGCCTTCGCGTTCCTGTCGGTCCTGGTCACCTCCGGTTCGCAGGCGGTCTACGGCACCGCGATCTGGGACCCGGTGGAGCTCTCGGCGAAGACGGACAACGCCTTCGGCCTGCTCTTCGCCCTGGTGACGGTGCTGGTCGCGACCATCTCCGTGAACATCGCCGCGAACGTCGTCTCACCGGCGTACGACCTGTCGAACCTCGCCCCGAAGCTCATCGACTTCCGGGTGGGGGCGCTGATCACGGGCGTGGTCGGGGTGCTCGTGATGCCGTGGAAGCTGACCGCGACCCCCGAGCTGTACATCTTCACCTGGCTCGGGGTGGTCGGCGGGCTGCTCGGCACAGTGGCCGGCGTGATGATCGCCGACTACTGGATCGTGCGCCGCACGGTCCTCGACCTCGCGGACCTCTACCGGCCGTACGGGCGCTACTGGTACGCGGCGGGCTGGAACTGGCGGGCCCTGCTCGCCTTCGCCGTCGGCGGCACCCTCGCGGTGGGCGGCTCCCACTCCGCACCGGGCGAGGGCCCTTTCCCGGAGGACGGCCTGATCCCCGCCCTGGAGCCGCTGGCCGACTACGGGTGGGCGGTCGGACTCGTGGCCGCCCTGCTCCTGTACTGCCTGACCAGTCACGAGAGTTGGCGAGAAGCCCGAAAGGGGAGCCGGGCGCGGGGCGGCGGAGCGGAGCAGTAACATACAGACATGCATGTAGGTGTTGAGCGAGTCACCCAGGCGGACCGACGCGCCCGCACCCGCGGCGCGCTCCTGGAATCGGCGGCGCGGGGCCTGTCCCGCTACGGCTACGGAAACCTCGTACTCGAACAGGTGGCGCGCGAGGCGGGATACACGCGCGGGGCGCTCTACCACCAGTTCAAGGACAAGCAGGATCTGACCCTCGCCGTGATCCGGTGGATCGGCGAGACCTGGACGCGGGAGGTCGAGCCCCTCATCGAGCGGGAGCGGGAGCCCGTCGCGGCCCTGCTCGCGCTGGCGCGCGGCCACGCGGTGTACTGCCGGCGCAACGGCGCGCGGGTGGCGACCGCGCTCCGGCTGGAGTTCAGCGGCCAGGACCACCCCGTAGGCCATGAGATCGAGCGGTCCTACGAACTCCTCGTCACGCGCTGCGAGAACCTCATCGGCGCCGCGCGGGAGGCGGGCGCGATCCCGCACGGCCCGCCGACGCGCACCCTCGCCCTGGCCTTCGTCGGCGCACTCGACGGCACGGTGATCGCCCTGGCCGGTCAGGAACCCCACGACGCGCAGCTCGCCGTCCGCGCCGTCGCGGGCGTCCTCGGACTCGACCCTCGTTCGTCCACACGCACACGCACCGGCACACGCACGCGCACGCGCACCGAGCAGACGGAGGCAGACGCATGAAGCTCCCCGACACCGCCCACACGTCACGGCCCTGGCGAATACACGAGATCACCTCCGACTTCCGCCTCTACGACGTGTGGGCGCTGCCGACGCCGGGCGGCCCCGATGACTTCCCGCTGCTGGTGCGGGACACCGTCGCGGGTGACACGTCGGACAGCCCGTCCGCCGTCGCCCGTGCCCTCTTCGCGATCCGCTGGAAGCTCGGGAAGCTGCTCGGCTGGGACCGCCCGGAGGCCGGTGTCGGCTCGCGGGTGGCGACCCTGCGCGACCGGCTGCCCGCCGATCTGCGCGAAGGCCTGGCGGGGCCGAAGTTCGAGAAGCTGCCCTTCACGTCGGTCTATCTGACGGACGACGAATGGGCCTCGGAAATGAGCAACCGCACCGTCCACGGCGTGATGCACCTGAGTTGGGTGCCCGACGGCGCGGGCGGCCACCGGGGCCAGATGGCCGTGCTGGTGAAGCCCAACGGCCTTTTCGGTAAGGCCTACATGGCTGCGATCGCCCCGTTCCGGCACCTGTTCGTGTACCCGCCGCTGATGCGTGGGATCGGCGAAACGTGGCGGGCGCACAGCCGGTAATCTGCCCTGTATGGGACCGGATCCGTCCGAAGCCGCGGAGCCGCCGCCCGGGTGGGAGGTCGCCCGCCCGGCCGGTGGAGCGCCGTTCGACGGCGTGGAGGTGGCGGGCTTCCGCGACCGGGATGCGATCGGCCTCGACGCGCGGGTACTCCCCCAGCCGGCCGTCACAGTGGTGCTGGAGCTGAGCGAAGACGCGCTGACGGTCGAAGAGGCTTACGGCGGGCGGGTGTTGAGCAGCATCGGCGCCGGACTGTCGCTCGGGCCGGCGCGCATCCGGGGGCGCGGGGTGGACTGCGTCGAGGTCCGCCTCTCCCCTGTCACGGCCTACTCCGCACTGGACGTCGCACCGTCCGACCGCGAGGGCGGAGCCGTCATCGACCTGGCGCACCTGTGGGGCCGCCAGGAGGCTCTGCTGAGAGAGCAGTTGCACGAGGTGCCAGGATGGGGAGCCCGCTTCGCTTTGCTGGAGAAGTTCCTCGCCGAGCGGCTCGGGGCGGGCGTGGCGACGGACCCGGAGGTGGCGGCCACCTGGCGGCACATCGTCGCCCGGCAGGGTCAGGTGCGCGTCGCCGACCTCGCGGCGTCCTGCGGCTGGAGCCGGAAGCGGCTGTGGTCCCGGTTCGGCGCGCAGATCGGGATGACGCCCAAGCGGGCCGCGATGCTCGTCCGCTTCGACCGAGCCGTACGCGGCCTGTCGGCGGGCCGGGACGCGGCCGAGGTTGCGTCGGCGTGCGGTTACGCCGACCAGTCCCATCTGCACCGCGACGTACGGCACTTCGCCGACTGTACGCCGGCTGAGCTGAGCGTCTCGTCGGAGGAACATTCGTCCAAGACGTGAACGGCTCCGGCCGGTGAAATAGGGGCATGCGCACCCCTGCCCGAACGGAGCCACCCATGCCCTCCCGCGTGCCCCGCCCGGCGGCGCCACCAGCACAGACAACACCTGCCGACACGCCTCACACGATGCGGCCCCATGGCCTGCGCGCACCTCACGCCACGAGGCGGGGCGATGGGGCCTGAGACGGGGGCGGGCGGGGCCGGGGGGCGGACGATGCGCCCCGGGGCGGGGGCGGGCGGGGCCTGCCCCGCGGCGATGCGTTCTGACGCGGGGGCGAGCGGGGCCGGAGGTCGGGACGCGCACCCTGACGCCGAGCCGCCCGACACCACCGGCCGGGCGATGCACCCCGACGCGGAGGCGAGCGAGGCCGGGGGCCGGGTGACGCACCCAGACGCGGAGGCGAGCAAGGCCGGAAGCCGAGCCACCCACCCAGACACCGAACCGCCCGACACCACCGGCCGGGCGATGCACCCCGACGCGGAGGGCCGCAGAGCCGGAGCGCGGACGGAACATCCTGACGCGCAGGGCCACAGGACCGCAGAGCCGACGGAACGTCCCGACACGGAGAGCCACAGGACCGCAGAGCCGACGGAACGTCCCGACACGGAGAGCCACAGGACCGCAGAGCCGACGGAACGTCCCGACACGGAGAGCCACAGGACCGCAGGGCCGACGGAACGTCCCGACACGCAGGCACGCGGAGCCGCAGGGCCGACGGAACGTCCCGACGCGCAGGTGCGTCGGGCCGCAGGCCAATCCGGGCACCCCGACGCCCGACCCCGCCCAACCCAGAATGACCCCCATGACGCCCTCGCCCTCGTCCTGCTCCACGGGCTCACGGGCCCGTCGGACTGGTGGGAGCCCGTGGTCCCGGTGCTGGCGCGGGCCCACCGTGTCGTCCGTCTCGACCTCGCCGGGCATGGCGGGTCGGCGCGCCCGTCCGGGAGTGGCGGCGGCGTCCCGGTCCACGTTCGCAGGGTCGCCGCCGCCCTGGACGAGCTGGGCGTGCGCCGCGCCATCGTGGCCGGGCACTCGACGGGCGGCCTGGTGGGCACTGCCCTGGCCGAGCAACGCCCGGACCTCGTAGGGGCGTTGGCGCTCTTCGACACCGGGCCGCCGGATTCCGACGTGGGCCTTGCGCAGCGGTGGCCCGGGCGTCTCGTCACGGTGCCCGTGCTCGGCCGGTGGGTGTGGCGCATGCTGGGCGACGCCCCGGGCGGCCAGGTCCCCGCCACCGCCGCCGCGCGCGAGACCGACATCCCCGACCGGATCGTCATGAGGGTGCGCGGCATGACGTACCTCGCGGCCACCGCGGCCTCGCGGGATGCCTTCGACTGCCTCGGTCAGCGCGAACTCCCGGAAAGGCTCAGCACATTGGACATCCCTCTGTTGGCGGTACTCGGCAGTGAGGACAGTCGTCGGCGGCGCCGGTCGGCCGACCGCTACCGCGCCGTGCCCGGTCTGCGGTTGGAGTTCCTCCACGGCGTCGGCGACGCACCCGCACCGGTGGCGCCCCGGCGCGCCGCGGACCTGCTGCTCGCGTTCCTCTCCGGCGTCGGAAGCGGCGTCAGGAGAACTCCGGGATGACCGACGAGCCGTACGCGTCGATGACGTCCTCCCGGGCGTCGTGCATCGCGTACACGGCGAACTGGTCGACGCCCAACTCCCGTAGCTCCCGAAGCCGTTCGAGATGTGACTCGACGGGGCCGAGGAGACAGAAGCGGTCGACGATCTCGTCGGGCACGAACGCCGCGTCAGGGTTCCCGGCCCGCCCGTGGTGGCTGTAGTCGTAGCCCTGCCGGGCCTTGATGTACGCGGTGAGGGCCTGCGGCACCGCCGACGAGTGCTCGCCGTACCGGGTGACGAGATCGGCGACGTGGTTGCCGACCATGCCGCCGAACCACCGGCACTGCTCGCGGGCGTGCGCGAGGTCGTCGCCGACGTACGCGGGCGCGGCGACGCAGATCTTCACGTCGGACGCCCTGCGCCCCGCGGCGGTCGCCGCGTCGCGCACGGCCTTCACCATGTACTCGGTCAAGTAGGGGTCGGCGAGTTGCAGGATGAAGCCGTCCGCCTTCTGCCCGGCGAGCGCGAGCGCCTTCGGGCCGTACGCCGCCATCCACACCGGAAGTTTCCCGTCCCGCACCCACGGCAGCCGCAGCCGCCGCCCGTCGACGTCCGCCTCGCGCCCCTCGGCGAGGTCACGGATGACGTCGATGGCCTCGCCGAGCCGGGCCAGCGTGTTCGGCTTGCGGCCCGCGACGCGCATCGCGGAGTCGCCGCGGCCGATGCCGCACACGGTGCGGTTGCCGTACATGTCGTTGAGGGTGGCGAAGGTGGAGGCGGTGACCTCCCAGGTCCTGGTGCCCGGGTTGGTGACCATGGGGCCCACCGTCAGCCGCGTGGTGTGTTCGAGGATGCGGCTGTAGATGACGAACGGCTCCTGCCACAGGACGGCGGAGTCGAAGGTCCAGCCGTAGCGGAAGCCGCTCCGCTCCGCCCGCCGCATGAGGCCGACGACCGCCGAGGCGGGCGGGTCGGTCTGGAGCACAAGTCCGAAATCCACAGCGGGACCTCCTGGTCCACGTGCCGGATGAGGTCTCGGAGGTGATCCGAGAAGGGACAATCGTGGACTTCTCCCCGGTCCTTGGCAAGAGCACCTCGCCGTGTCAGCCGTCGCCGGTGGCGCCGCCTCCCCGGGCCAGCGCGGCGAGGTGGTCGTCGACCAGCCGGACCTGGCGGGACGCCGGGAAGGCCGGGGCGTCGAGCAGCGCCTGGACCACCAGGCCGAGCGCGAAGGCCTGGGCGCCGGCGGCGAGGCGTTCGGGGTCGCCGGGGGCGAGTTCGCCGAGCCGCTGGGCCTCCGCGATCAGGTCGCGCAGTGTGTCGCGGCTCTGCGCGTATCTGCGGGCGTGGTCGGCGCGCAGCTGGGGGTCGGCGAGCGCGGTGTCCCAGGACGAGACCCAGATGCGGTTGCCGGCGGTGGCCTCGTCCGTCAGCGGCAGGACGTCCAGGAGCGCGGCCCGTACGGCGGCCAGGCCCTGCCCCGCGGCGCGCCTGGGGCGGGCGGCGGTGCGCCGCTCCAGGAGGTCGAGGGCGTGGGCGACCAGGTCGCGTTTGGTGCGGAAGTAGTGCGTCAGGAGACCGGTGCTCGCGCCGACTTCGGCGGCGACGGCCCGCATGGTCAGCCCGCCGAAGCCGTGCGCGGCCAGTACTCGCCAGACCGCCTCGGAGACGTCGCGGCGGCGGGCTTCGTGATCTCCCTTGGTGCGTGGCATGCTGCTACCGTACATATCCATAACGCTTGTTGTGTGAATGGGGTCCTCATGTTCTCCCTCCCGCTGCGGGACGGCGCCCACCTGCGCCCCCTTGAGACGTGGCACGCCGAGGAGTTCGCCGCCCACCTCGACCGGGCGCGTGAGCACATCCGGCCCTGGGTGGGCGCCGCGTTCGTCACCGACGATCTCGACGGCGCCCGCGCCACCCTGCGCCGGTACGCGGAGCGGCAGGCCGCGGACGGCGCGCGCCTCTACGGCATATGGCTCGACGGCACGCTGGTCGGCGGCGTCATGTTCGTAGCCTTCGACGCGGCGGCGGGCACCTGCGAGGTCGGCTGCTGGCTGGAGCCGGGCGCCGAGGGCCGCGGCCTGATCACCGCGGCGTGCCGCACCGTACTGGACTGGGCGTTCACCACCCGGGGCATGCACCGCGCCGAGTGGCACTGCCGCGCCGACAACGCCCGCAGCGCGGCGGTGGCCAAGCGGCTCGGCATGACCCTCGAAGGGGTCCAGCGCGCATGCTGGCCCTACGCCGGCACCCGCCACGACAAGCAGAACTGGGCGGTCCTTGCCGGGGAGTGGCGGGCCGGCGGCATGGCCGCGTAAGGAGCGGCCACGAGAAGCCACGGCCGGCGGGCGCCGTTGAAGCCTGACGGACGCTGACAGGCCGGCTCGCCGAGGATGCGCCCACCGCTTACGCCCGTGCGGCGCACGATGCCCACGGACGCACCGCCGACCTGAGACGCGGCCGGGCCGGTCTCCAGGACGAGCCCGCGTTCCATGCCGGGGCTGTCCGTTCGGGTTCAGACCAGGTACTGACAAGTGGAGCGCGGCGTGTACACGCCATGCCCCGCCCGGCCCACGAAGCGGCGGTCTTCGATGACCCGTTCGCCGCGGGAGAAGACGGTGTCGACGCGTCCGGTGACCCGTTTGCCCTCGTACGCGGAGTAGTCGACGTTCATGTGGTGGGTGTCGGCGGAGATGACCTGCTCGGCGTGCGGGTCGTAGATCACGATGTCGGCGTCGGAGCCGGGGGCGATCGTGCCCTTCTTCGGGTAGAGGCCGAACATCCGGGCCGGCGTGGCGCAGGCGATCTCGATCCAGCGGCGGCGGCTGATGTGCCCGTCCACGACGGCCTGGTGCAGCAGGTCCATGCGGTTCTCCACGCCCGGAAGGCCGTTGGGGATCTTCGAGAAGTCGCCGCGGCCCAGCTCCTTCTGGCCGGTGAAGCAGAACGGGCAGTGGTCGGTGGAGACGACCTGGAGGTCGTTGGTGCGCAGGCCACGCCAGAGGGCCGCCTGGTGCTCGCGCGGCCTCAGCGGCGTACTGCACACGTATTTGGCGCCCTCGAAGTCCGGCTCGGCGAGGTTGTCGGTGGACAGGAAGAGGTACTGGGGGCAGGTCTCGCCGAAGACGTTCAGGCCCTTGTCGCGGGCGGCGGTGAGTTCGGCGACGGCCTCCTCGGCCGACACGTGGACGACGTACAGCGGGGCGTCGGCGACCCGGGCGAGCTGGATCGCGCGGTGGGTCGCCTCCGCCTCCAGCAGCGCCTTGCGGACCTCGCCGTGGTAGCGGGGATCGGTCTCACCACGGGCCAGGGCCTGTTCGACGAGGACGTCGATGGCGATGCCGTTCTCGGCGTGCATCATGATCAGCCCGCCGTTGGCCGACGCGCGCTGCATGGCGCGCAGGATCTGCCCGTCGTCGCTGTAGAAGACGCCGGGGTAGGCCATGAAGAGCTTGAAGGAGGTCACACCCTCCTCCACCAGCAGGTCCATCTCCTTGAGCGTCCGCTCGTTCACATCGGAGACGATCATGTGGAAGGCGTAGTCGATCGCGCACTGCCCGTCCGCCTTCGCGTAGTACGCGTCGAGCCCCCCACGCAGGGAGTGCCCCACGCCCTGCACCGCGAAGTCGACGATGGTGGTGGTGCCGCCCCAGGCCGCGGCCCGGGTCCCGGTCTCGAAGGTGTCGGCCGAGAAGGTGCCGCCGAACGGGAACTCCATGTGCGTATGGGCGTCGACGCCGCCCGGGATCACGTACTTGCCGGTGGCGTCGACGACGTGCTCGGCGGTCCACGCGCCCGCCGCGGCGGTGCCGCTCGCGGCGAGCGCGGCGATCCTGCCGTCCTCGATCAGCACGTCGGCGTGGATCTCCTCCGCGGCGGTGACGACGAGACCGCCGCGGATCAGGGTGCGGGTACTCATGTGGTGCGCTCCCTCTTCTGCACGGGGGCGGGCAGGGCCGAACTAGGCGCTCCGCAGGGCCCGTTCGAGGATTGCGGCGCCCTCTTCCGCCTCCGCGACGGTCAGCGACAGGGGCGGGGCGACGCGCAGGACGCTGGTGCTGTGGCCGCCCCCCTTGCCGATGAGCAGGCCGCCCTCGCGGGCCGCTTCGAGCACGGCGGCTGCCGCCGGCTGGTTGGGCTCGTCGGTGCCGGGCTCGACCAGTTCGATGCCGATCATCAGGCCGCGCCCTCGCACCTCGCGTACGACGGGCAGCTGGGCGCAGATCGCCCGCAGCCGCTCGATGAGCAGGCCCCCGACGCGCCGGGCGTTGCCCTGGAGATCGTGCTCCAGGAGGTACGTGAGGTTGGCGAGGCCCGCCGCCATGGTGACCGGTGAACCGCCGAACGTCGAGATGGAGTTGGCGTCCAGGGAGTTCATCACCTCGGCGCGGGCGACGACACCGCCGATCGACATGCCGTTGCCGATCCCCTTGGCGAAGGTCAGGATGTCCGGCGGGCCGCTGCGGGCGTGGGCCTGCCAGCCCCAGAAGTGCTCGCCGGTGCGGCCCCAGCCGGTCTGCACCTCGTCGGTAATCCACAGGATGCCGTGCTCGGCCAGGACCTCACGGAATGCGGCGTACAGCCCGTCGGGCGGCGAGGTGAAGCCGCCGACGCCCTGGATCGGCTCGGCGATCAGCGCCGCCACTCCCCCGCGGGCCTGCCCGAGCATGTCCCGCAGGTCCGCCACGCAGGCCGCGGTGAACTCGGCGTCGCTCAGCCCGGCGTACGGGCCGCGGCCGCGGACGCCCCCGTGCACGTACAGCGTCTGGAGCGGCGAGAGGCTGGTGGGCGACCACGACTGGTTGCCGGTGATGCCGACGGACGAGAAGGAACGGCCGTGGTAGCTGTTGCGCATCGCCAGGATCTGGTTGGAGCGACGGTGCGCGGTCGCGAGCAGCAGCGCCGCGTCGTTGGCCTCCGTGCCGGAGGTCGTGAAGAAGACGCGGGCGTCGGGGATGCCCGACAACGCCGCGACGCGCTCGGCGAGTTCGACCATCGGGCGGTTGAGGTAGAGCGTCGAGGAGTGGATGATCCGGCTCGCCTGCTCGCTCACCGCCTTGGTGACCTCGGGCAGGGCGTGCGCCGTCATGGTGGTCAGGATGCCGCCGAAGAAGTCGAGGTACTTCCTGCCGTCGGCGCCCCAGACGTGCCGGCCCTCGCCGTGCGTCAGCTCGATGGGCTGGTGGTAGTAGAGCGCGAGCCACTCGGGCATGACCGCCCTGTGGCGGTCGTACAGATCGGTCACGGCTGCACCAGCCCTTCGTAGGCGTCGGGGCGTCGGTCACGGTAGAACGCCCACTGTTGACGTACTTCCTCGATGAGTCCCAAGTCGAGGTCCCGCACGAGGAGTTCCTCCGTCTTGTCGCTCGCGGTCCCGCCGACGAACTGGCCGCGCGGGTCGACGAAGTACGACGTTCCGTAGAAGTCGTTGTCGCCGTACTCCTCCTGGCCCACGCGGTTGATAGCGGCGACGAAGTACTCGTTGGCGACGGCCGCCGCGGGCTGCTCCAGCTGCCAGAGGTGGGAGGAGAGACCGCGGTGGGTGGCGGAGGGGTTGTAGACGATCTGGGCGCCGTTCAAGCCGAGTTGGCGCCAGCCCTCCGGGAAGTGGCGGTCGTAGCAGATGTATACGCCGACCCTGCCGACGGCGGTGTCGAAGACCGGCCAGCCCAGATTCCCCGGCTTGAAGTAGTACTTCTCCCAGAAGCCCTTGACCTGGGGGATGTGGTGCTTGCGGTACTTGCCGAGGTAGCCGCCGTCGGCGTCGATCACGGCCGCGGTGTTGTAGTAGAACCCGGACTGCTCGACCTCGAAGACCGGGACGACGATCACCATGCCGGTCTCGCGGGCGAGCGCCCGCATGCGGGTGACGGTGGGGCCGTCCGGCACGGGCTCGGCCCAGCGGTAGTGCTCGGGCTCTTGGACCTGGCAGAAGTAGGGGGCGTTGAAGACCTCTTGGAACCCGATGATCTTCGCGCCCCGCCGGGCCGCCTCACGGGCGTGTTCCTCATGCTTGGCGATCATGGATTCGGTGTCGCCGGTCCAGGTCGCCTGGACCAGTGCGGCGCGTACGACGTTGGCCATGAGCTGCTCCTTCACTGCCCTGGGGAGGACAGCCCTTGAGGGGACGTTTGAGGGGACGCCAGAGAGCCTCTACGCCCGTAGATCCGGTGCGTGGATTAGGAGAACGTAAGCCTGTGCCGACGGGGTGAGCAAGACCATCGTCGTCAACCGGCGGAGTCGATCATGTTTCGCACCCGAGCGGGCGAGAAGTGGGCGGCTCGTCGCGTGGCCGGGGTGGCGGTGGGGTGCGGTCTGTTACGGCGGTCTGTTACGGCGGTCTGTTACGTGGTGAAGCCCGCCACGCGCAGGGCGTGCACCAAGTCCCAGTGGTGTTCCTCCGAGACCGACCTGGCCGTGTCCAGGAGCAGCGGGACGAGGCGGTGCGGGTCGGTGTGCGCGCAGCGTGCCGCGTCCTCGGGGGTGCGGACGCGCAGGTAGGAGTCGAGGAGCGCGCGGGCCTCCCGCTCCCGGCCCGCGTCGATCAGCGCGAGGAGCGCCTCGGCGATCTCCGGCGCCGGGCGCGCGACGCCCTGCCGCAGCAGCTTCCGGCAGTCGTCGGCGCGGCCGGCGCCCGCGAGCGCGTCCGCGAGGGCGACCAGGCGGTCGGGGGCAGCGAGGCGGCCTCCCACAGGAGGGTGGACCAGTCCGCGGCCAGGCCCGCGCGGTGCAGTTCCGCGGCGAGCGGCGGGAGGTGGGGGGCGGGCCAGGCCGCGGCCTCCACCAGTACGGCGTGGGCCTCGCCGGTGCGGCCCTCGCGGCGGAGGTGGAGCAGGGCCTGGACGGTTTGGGTGGTGGGGTCGGGGGTGGGGTCGGGGTCGGGGGTGGGAGTGTGGTCGGTGGTGCGGGTGTGGGTGGGCGTGTGGTCGGGGGCGGGGGCTGCGGGTGCTGGTGGTTCGGGGGGCGCCGGTGCGTAGCGGGCGCCGCGGGGGGTCGCGGGGGTGGGTGTGGGGGCGTGGGTGTGGGTGTGGGTGTGGGCCTGGGTGTCGGCCTGGGTCTGGGGCGCGTTCGTGTTCGCGTCCGTGTTCGACAGGCCTGCGTAGCGTGCTCCGCGGGGGCGGCGAGGCTGTTCCGGGACGCGGGCAGGGAGGGACGTGTCCTCGGCGGGCGGCAGGCCGAAGGCGTGGGACAGGCGGGCCAGCCGCTCCTGGAGTTCCGCGCACCGGGCGGTCGCCCGTTCGTGGTCGTCACGCACCCACGCGAGGTCGAGGTTGATGCGGTCCGCCTCGACGGGGGTGGCGGCCTCGGACAGCCGGCGGCTCAGGTCCGCCTGCCGGTCCAGGGCGATCCGCCGCTCCGTGAGCATCATGTCGAGCCGCTCCCCCAGCAGCTCGCGGGCGCCGGGGCGGGCGTCGTACGCGGTGAGTGACGCGCGGTGCAGCGTGCGGGCCCTGCGTGTCTCGCGCTCGGCTTCGGGGATGCCTCGGTCGGCCGCCAGGTCGTGGAGCAGGGCTTGCACCACATCCCAGGGCGGGACCTCCACGCCGTCCAGGCAGGCGCGCATGCCGTCCGGGTCGCGTTGCCAGAACACGCCGCACCAGCCGGTGGCCTGGTCCAGGCATCCCAGCAGTTCTCTCAAGTACCTTGCGAACTCCCCTACTTGGTCCGGGAGTTGTCCCACTGCCATCCGACCAGCACCGCCCCGTGGAGACTGGAGTCTTCCGGTCCGGAAGATAACACCAGATGTGTTACGGGACGACTACACGCAGTTTTCCGGTGGGTTCGGGGCGGGGCGCCCGGGGTTCGTCTGTGGGGCGGGGACGTGGGGGTATGTCCGTGCTCGCTATCTTGGCGCCGGCCCGCGGTTGCTCATCGGCTGGGCATGACCACCACTGTGCTCCGCGCGCACATACCCCCACGTCCCCTCGGGCCGTCTGGCGCCTGCGGCCCGTCGTCGGCCCATGCAGCCCTTGGGCCGTCTGGCTCTGCGGCCCGTCGTCGGCCCATGCAGCCCTTGGGCCGCCTGACGCTGCGGCCCGCCGTCGGCTCGCGCATCCCCTCGGGCGCACACCCGCGGGCGCGGCCCGCCGTCGACCCATGCACCCCCTCGGGCCCACACCCTCGGGCGCGGCCCGCCGTCGGCCCATGCGTCCCCTCGGGCGCACACCCGCGGGCGCGGCCCGCCGTCGGCTCATGCCCTCGCGGGCGCGCGAGGGGCTGCGGGCGGCATTCCACCCCTACCTCGACGCCGAGTTGCCCCCCACCCGCCACCACCTCGACGCCGGATAACGGGCACCCCGGCCCGTCCCTACCTCGGCATCTCGACGCCGAGTATCGGGCGGGTGGGTGGGAGACATCCGGCGCGGAGCGGCGGGACAGGGGATACCGCCGAGCCCCAAGGCCCCGTCACGCCGGCGCCAGCTCACAGCGGAGGACGATCTCGTCCAAGGAGAGGTGCAGGACGGACGCCAACGCCGCCACCGTGAAGAGCGCCGGCGTCGGCGCCCGCCCCGTCTCGATCTTCCGGAGGGTCTCCGCGGAGAGCCCCGCCTCCGCGGCCACCGAGACCATGCTCCGCTCCCCCCGCGCCTCCCGCAGCAACTGCCCGAGCCGCTCGCCGCGCTCACGCTCTTCTGGGGTCAAGGGAGTACGAACCATGCGGCCATCGTACGACGCCCATTTAAATACCGGTATAGTAATGGGCATGGTGGAACTCAAGACAGACCGATCGATCGACGCGATGCGTGAGGCCGGCCGCGTCGTGGCACAGGCGCTCACCGCCGTACGTGAGTCCGCGGACGTCGGCGTATCGCTGCTCGACCTGGACGCGATCGCGCACGCCGTGCTCCGCGAGGCCGGCGCCTCCTCGCCCTTCCTCGGCTACCGGCCGGACTTCGCCCCGGTCCCCTTCCCCGCGGTCCTGTGCACCTCGGTGAACGACGCGATCGTGCACGGCGTCCCGACCTCCTACCGCCTGCGCGACGGCGACCTGGTCTCCATCGACTTCGGCGCCCAGCTCGGCGGCTGGGCCGGTGACTCCGCGGTCAGCTTCATCGTCGGCATCCCGCGCCCCGAGGACGTACGCCTCATCGAGACGGCGGAGCACGCCCTGGCGGCGGGCATCGAGGCGGCGGTCGTCGGCAACCGCATCGGCGACATCGCCCACGCCATCGGCACCGTCTGCCGCAAGGCGGGGTACGGCATCCCCGAGGGGTTCGGTGGGCATGGGATCGGGCGGCGCATGCACGAGGACCCTGGTGTGCCGAACGAGGGCCGCCCCGGCCGCGGCATGCCGCTGCGCCCCGGCATGGCGCTGGCCATCGAGCCAATGGTGATCGCGGGCGGCGGCGACGACTACCACCCCGCGCCGGACGGCTGGACACTGCGGACGAACGACGGGAGCCGCGCGGCCCACGCCGAGCACACCGTGGCGATCACACCGGACGGTCCCAGGATTCTCACGGCACTGTGACACCTCGGGGACACTCACTTACGTAGATCATTCGTACGATGCGTCGGTGAGACGAGAGATCATCGACTATGGGCAGTTCGCGGAGCGGCTGCGGGTGCATCAGCAGGGGCAGGCGCGCTGGGAGTTGCTGGACGCCGTCCAGCGCGAGTGGGGGTATGAGGACCCCGGCGGCGAGCCCGGGCACTCCCGGTGGGGCGGCGAGAACCAGAAGCACGGCATCGACTGGGAGCTGCCGGTCCCCGAGGCCCTCAACGAGTGGTGGGACTCGCCGCTCAACTCCTTCGCCTTCAAGCCCCGCCTGTACTGGGTGCACACCCAGTGGCCGCCGAAGATCTCCGAGCTCGAAGTCGCCTCCGAAAGCGGCCTGTTGGCGGGTGAGGGTGTTGATCGTCGTGTCTGTGTGTTCATGTCGGAGTATCACTACAGCCATGAGTGGGGTTACCTCGCGGCCGAGGCCGGACTGCCCAACCCTCGCGTCGTCGTCAGCGTCGGCGGCGCGTGGGTCGAGCAGAGCCGGTCTTTGTCCGAGTTCCTGATGCAGCTGGCCTTCGAGCGGATGCCCGCGCACTACGGCTGGACGCTGCGGGTCCGCCGGGCCGTCGTCGACGCCGACCCGCGGATCGTCGACCGGCTCCGTTCCTCGTACCGTGAACTGGGGCTCCTGCCCTGGCAGGAGATGGGCACCGACGCGCTCTCGTACGGCGCCCCGGACGCGGTCATACGGCACGGGCGCGGGCCCGGCGCCGACTTCAGGATCGTCATCAACGCCCGTACGCGCGACGCGCTCATCGCGGTCGCCGAGGCCCTGGGCGTCGACTGGTCCGGCGACAAGGCGATCCGCCCGCCGAGCGAGGTGCCCGCGCCCCTGGAGGACCTCGGGCCGGTCTCGTTGGAGGAGGGTGACGCCGACCCGCGGGGGCGCTGGGCGGTCGTCTCCCGCGGCCCCGCCTCTCCGCCCTCCGTGCCCGGCGCCGCCGCCACGCTCGTCGCCGAGCCCGGGGGCGTCAGGGCGGTGGCCGCCGACCAGGACGCGACGACCCTCGTGGCCGGCGACGCGGACGGCCACGTCCACGTCCTGGAGACCGACGACGAGCACCCCGAGACGATCACCCTGTCGCTGCACCGCGCCCCGGTGACCGCGCTCGCCTGCCTGAAGCTGGGCAGCGGCAAGCGTCTCGTACTGAGTGGCGACGAACACGGCGTGATCCGCTACTGGAGCACTCGCCGCAAGCCGCTGCGCGCCCCCTTCGCGCGCCGCCGCACACCCGTGCGCGCGCTGGCCACCGCTCAGCTGGAGACCGGGCCCGCGCTCGCCGCCGCGTGGGCCGACGGCCTGGTCCGCGTCTGGGACCTGGGCTCCGACGCGGTGGCCGCGCTGCGCCTGGGCACCGGCATCACGCACCTCGGCCTCGGTGCGGACTCCTCCCTGCGTGTCACCGACGCGGACGGGACCGCCGTGCTCCGGCTCGATCCCGCGAAGCTCTGGCCGCACCGCGATCTCCAGTTGCGCCTGGACGGTGTCGACTGGGGCTCACTGTGGACCTCCCGCGGCCCCGGCCGAATGATCCCCGACCTGATCGGCAAGGTCGCCTCTGACGACAAGAAGACCGCCATGGACGCGGTGCACGACCTGTACCGGCTGCTGGTCTCCAAGGAGGCGTCCTCGACGGCGGCTGTCCCGGCGATCCCGTTCCTCGTCGAGTTGATGCGGGACCCGGACAACCTCTCGCGGAGCACCCTGCTGCTGCTCATCGCGGACCTCGCCGACGTCCGCGAGGCCCGCGGCGGACGCGGCGACGCCCAGCTCGCCGCCGTCCGCGAGGCGCTGCCCGCCCTGCGGTACCTGCACGACGACCCGGAGTCCTCCATCCGCTGGGCCGCCAACGAACTGGAGCAGAACTGCGCGGCCTCACCCGCGTAGGGCGCGCCAAGGGGGCCTCACCTCAGCGAGGCCCCCGGGACGCGGCGGCTCACTCGGTGGGACGCACCACCATCGCCGAGCCGCCGCCCCTGCGCTCCTTCTCCGCCGCGGCCAGCCACTTGCCGCCCGGCAGCCGCTGGACGCCCGTCGCCGCGCCGATCTCCGGGTTCCGCTTGAAGGAGTGCCCGATCGACTCCAGGGAAGCCCGCAAGTCGCTGTCCCACAGGCCCGGTTCCAGCTCGGTCTGCGCGGCGTTGCGCTGACTCGCGCGCGGCGCGGCGATCGCCTCGACCAGCGGCAGGCCCCGGTCGAGGAAGCCGGTGAGGGTCTGCAGGACGGTCGTGATGATGGTGGCGCCGCCCGGCGAACCGAGCGCCACCACCGGCTTGCCGTGCTTCAGCACGATCGTCGGCGCGATCGAGGAGCGCGGGCGCTTGCCCGGGCCCGGCAGGTTCGGGTCGTGGACCGCCGGGTCGGCGGGCGCGAAGGAGAAGTCCGTCAGTTCGTTGTTGAGGAGGAAGCCCCGGCCGGGGACCGTGATGCCGCTGCCGCCCGTCGACTCGATGGTGAGGGTGTAGGCGACGACGTTGCCCCACTTGTCGGCCGCCGTGAGGTGCGTGGTGTTCTCGCCCTCGTACGTCGTCGGGGCCGCCTTGTCCCCCGATACGCACGCCCTGGGGTGGCGCGGGTCGCCCGGCGCGAGCGGACTCTTGAGTACCGCGTCGTCCTTGATCAGGCACTCCCGCGTGTCCGCGAACCGCTGCTTGAGGAGCTCCTTGGTCGGTACGTCCTCGAAGGCGGGGTCGCCGACCCAGCGGCCCCGGTCGGCGAACGCGATGCGGCTGGCCTCGATGTAGCGGTGCAGGTACTTCTTCTTGGAGGCCTTGGAGAGGTCGGTGCGCTCCAAGATGTTCAGCGCCTCGCCGACGGTGGTGCCGCCGGAGGACGAGGGCGCCATGGAGTAGACGTCGAGCCCGCGGTACGTCGTCCTCGTGGGCTTCTGGCGCTTGACGCCGTAGGACGCGAGGTCCTTCAGGGAGAGGTCACCGGGGCGGGCGACGCGGCCGGACGCCGGGTCGACGGGCGGCTTGTTGACGGTGCGTACGAAATCCTGGGCGAGCTTTCCGTGGTACAGCGCGCCTACGCCCTTGCGGCCCAGCTCGTCGTACGTACGGGCCAGGTCGGGGTTCTTGAAGGTGGAGCCGACCACGGGGAGCTTTCCGCCGGGCAGGAACAGCTTCGCCGAGGCGGGGAAGTCCCGGAACCGCTTCTCGTTCGACTCGGTCTGGGAGCGGAAGGTCTCATCGACCGTGAAGCCGTCGCGCGCGAGGCGTTCGGCGGGCTTCAGGAGCGTGCGGAGCTTTTTGCTGCCCCAGGCGTCGAGCGCCGACTGCCAGGTCGCGGGCGTCCCGGGGGTGCCGACGCCGAGGCCGCTGGTGACCGCGTCCGCGAAGGGGATCGGCTTGCCGTTCTCCAGGAAGAGCCCGGCGTCCGCGGTGCGCGGGGCCGTCTCACGGCCGTCGATGGTGCTGACCTTGCGGGTCTTGGCGTCGTAGTGGACGAAGTATCCGCCGCCGCCGACACCGGCCGAGTAGGGCTCGGTGACGCCGAGAGCGGCCGCGGTGGCGACGGCCGCGTCCACGGCGTTGCCGCCCTTGCGGAGCACCTCGATGCCCGCGGCGGAGGCGTCCGGGTCGACGCTGGCGACCGCGCCGCCGTACCCGACGGCGACCGGTACCTTCGCCGGGGCCGGCGGGGTGTGTTCCGCTGAGCGCGTAGGCGAAGGGGGCGCGGCGGCACCGACCGACACCAATACCCCTCCGACCGCCAATAGCGTCAGATTACGTGCGACAGCGTGACGCATTCGTACCTCCAGTCAACAGCCGTCCGCGCAGCGTAACTTCGCGGCCCCCGCCACGTCAGGACCCCCTCGAACGTGTCTTTGAGGTGCCGCTAGCATGCGCGCCCATGACTGAAGACGTGCGCAACCTCGTCCTCGGCCTGATCGCGGTCGGCCTCGGCGCCCTCCTTGGCTGGCTCGTCCGCGGCCGGCTGTGGAAGCGCGGGCTCCGCCGCAGGCAGGCGTTCTTCGGGCTGCCCGACAACTCCGAGTCCCTGCTCGTGGTCAACCGCGACGCGGGCGGCGGCGAACTGATGGTGGTGCGCCACGACGTGTTCGCGCTCCTGGAGCTCGCCGCGGTGATCAAGGAGTGCGGCGCGCACGCACAGATCGTCGCGCACGACGCGGCCCGGCAGAGCTTCGGCGAGCGCACGGAGTTCTGCGTGGGCAGCCCGGTGGTGAACCGTCGCATGGCGGCGCACATGCACTCGCTGCTCCCGGGCGTGCGAGTGAACGCCGAGCCGGAGCCGGGACCCGACCGCGGCGCGTTCCAGATCGGCGCCGAGCGCTACCGTCTGGAGGCGGGCCTCACGGAGTACGTGCTCCTCGCGCGGCTCACCGCCGGGCGGGGGCAGGAGGCGCGGCCCGTCTTCCTCTTCTGCGGCCAGCGCGCGGTCACCAGCCAGGCCGCCGCCCGTTACCTCGCCCGCCACCACGAGAAGCTCGCGCGCAAGCACGGCAACGACTCGTTCGTGCTGCTGCTGAAGGTCGTCAATTCGCAGGCGTACGGGCCGGACGTCGTCGAGCTCGTCGCGGACGTGACGCGTGCCGCCCAGACCCCGATACCGGCGGCGTCGTCCCGTGCCTCTCACCGCGCGAAGTGATCCCGGTGAGTGATCGCTCCCTTACGGTGGGCCCACACCGCCGGGTGCCTTCTGTGACCTAGCGGGCAATTTCCGGACATGAGGCAACCCGTCGGCCTCGTACGCCCTCTCTCCGTGCAGTCCACATTCGCACGGAGGTACGTTTCCTTGTCCCCGCAGAGCTCTTCGAGCCGTCGGCTCCCCCTTCGCACCCGCCACGCGGCGACCGCGGGAGTCGCGGTCCTTGCCGCCGCCCTGAGCGCCTGCTCGGGCGGCGGTGACGCGGCCGACGGCAAGGCCGCCGCCGAGAAGCCGAAGATCTCGGTGAACCTCACGGGGCAGCGGGCCAAGGCGGGCGGGCCGGTCACGGTGAAGCTGGCCGACGGCAAGCTGAAGCAGGTGACGGTCGCCGACGCCAAGGGCGCGAAGCTGCCCGGCAAGGTCTCGGCGAACGGCACCACCTGGACGTCGCAGCGCGTGGTGGCGCCCGGCACCGCGTACCAGGTCGAGGCGGTCAGCGACCAGGGTGGCAGCGCGAAGGCGTCCTTCAAGACGGCCGCGCCCGAGCAGGTCAACAAGGTGACGCTCGCCCCGGGCAAGAACACCACCGTCGGCGTCGCCCAGCCCTTGTCGATCACCTTCGACCACCCGGTGAGGAACAAGGCCGAGGTCGAGAAGCAGCTGAAGGTGACGACCTCGAACGGCACCACCGGTTCCTGGGGCTGGATCAAGAACTACGACGGTAAGGACCGCGTCGACTGGCGCCCCAAGGAGTACTGGAAGTCCGGCACGAAGGTGAAGCTGGACGCCCGGCTGAACGGCATCGACTCCGGTGGCGACGACTGGTTCGTGCGCGACTACGCGACCGGCTTCACCGTCGGCAAGAGCCAGGTCGTGAAGGTGAACCTGGACAGCAAGACGGCGACGCTGGTGCGCGACGGCAAGACCGTCAAGTCGCTCCCGATGTCGGCGGGCACGCCCGGTGGCGAGAAGGCCTCCTGGGGCGGCACGTCCGTCCTGATGTCGAAGGAGGGCACGATCAACATGCGCTCCGAGACCGTCGGCCTCTCGGGCAGCGACAGCTACAACAAGATGGTCGACTACTCGATGCGGCTGACCTGGTCGGGCATGTACGCGCACGCGGCGCCGTGGAACGTCTCATACTTCGGCAACACCAACCACAGCTCCGGCTGCGTCGGCATGAGCACCGGCGACGCGGGCTGGCTCTACCGCCAGGCACAGATAGGCGACCCCTTCGAGGTCACCGGCAGCGGCTCGAAGGGCGTGCCCGATGTGGGCAACGGCTACGGCGAGTGGAACCTCTCCTGGTCCGACTGGCAGGCCAAGAGCGCGCTGAGCTGATGGTACGTCCGTCAACAATCGTTACCGGGGCGTAACTTACCAACGGGTTACCCCCGGTAAAGCCCTGCGGTTACCGTCGGGTCACTTTGCACCGTCCGAGTGAGGAGTGACCCGTGGGACTGCCGCACCATGCCTTGCGTACGACCGCCGTGGGGACCGTATCGGCGGCCCTCGTCGCCGGTACCGCCCTCGGTCTCGCCCCTGCGGCACAGGCGACGCCTGAGACCGCGCCGCGGCCGGCGAGCGCCGCCGACGTACGCTTCGTCGACATCCCCGGCGACGGCGGCACGATCCTCAAGGCCAACGTCTTCACCCCCAAGGGCGCGCCGCCCGGGGCGAGATACCCCTCGATCGTGCTGCCCACCAGCTGGGCCATGCCCCAGATCGAGTACGTCGCCCAGGCCCAGAAGCTCGCGAACTCCGGCTACGTCGTGGTCAGTTACAACTCGCGCGGCTTCTGGCAGTCCGGCGGCGAGATAGAGACCGCGGGCCCGAAGGACATCGCCGACGCCTCCAAGGTCATCGACTGGACGCTGGCGAACACCCCGGCCGACCCGACGAAGGTCGGCATGGCGGGCGTCTCGTACGGCGCGGGCATCAGCCTGCTCACGGCCGGGCACGACAAGCGGATCAAGGCGGTGGCCGCCCTGAGCGGCTGGGCCGACCTGATCGACTCGATCTACAGCGGGCGCACCCAGCACGCCCAGGCCGCCGCCCTGCTCGGCGGCGCCGGCGCCCTCACGGGCCGCCCGAGCGCCGAACTCCAGCAGACGCTCAAGGACTTCCTCGCCTCCAACCTGGACAAGGAGGACGAGATGATCGCCTGGGGCGCCAAGCGCTCCCCCGCGAACCACCTCGACAAGATCAACGACAACGGCGCGGCCATCATGCTCGGCAACGCCTGGGGCGACACCCTCTTCCCGCCCAACCAGTACGCCGAGTTCTACGAGCGTCTGACCGGCCCCAAGCGCCTGGAGTTCCGCCCCGGCGACCACGCCACGGCGGAGGCGACCGGCCTGCTCGGGCTCCCCAACGACACCTGGACGTCCACCCAGCGCTGGTTCGACCACCACCTCAAGGGCGAGGCCAACGGCATCGACAAGGAGCAGCCTGTCCAGCTGAAGTCCCGCTCCACGGGCGGTTACGAGGGCTACCCGGACTGGAAGTCGGTCGGCCCCACCCGCAAGAAGATCGCCATGGCGGGGACCACCACGATCCGTACGAACGTCGACTCGGGCGCCAACGGCGGCATCGCGATCCTCTCCAACGCCCTGGAACAGTTCCTGAAGATCCCGCCGACGGCCTCGGTGCCGCTGCTGCCGCGCCGCTACACGGGCGTGTGGCAGTCGGAGCGGTACGCGTCGGCCCAGCGGGTGCGCGGGACGGCGAAGCTGCACACCACGCTCACCAGCACCGAGGAGAGCGGCACCCTCGTCGCGTACCTCTACGACGTGGGCCCGCTCGGCCTCGGCAAGCTGGTCAGCAACGCGCCGTACACCTTCCACGGCAAGACGCCCGGCAAGCCGTTCGGCGTGGACCTGGAGCTGTTCTCCACGGCCTACGACGTACCGGCGGGCCACCGACTCGCCCTGGTCGTCGACACGGTCGACCCGCTGTACATCGAGCACAACCCGTCCGGCGCGCAGCTGACCTTCTCCTCACCGCAGGCGGACCCGTCGTACGTGTCCGTCCCGCTGCGCGAGCAGTGATCTCCGGCTGCCGCCGGGAGGGCCTGCCTTCGCTACTGCACTCCCGGCAGCAGCGTCCCTGGTTCGGCCGGCGCGACTTCCGCGGCCTCCGTTTTGGGATTGCGCCGCTGACGCTTGGACACCCACTGGGCGAACCACGACAGCAACATGCACATCCCGATGTAGATCGGTGAGATCACCATGACCACGGGGATGAAGGGCAAATCGTAGTCGAGGTTCGACGCGATCAGCTTCCCGGCATGGAGGAACTCCTCGTAGGTGATCAGAAAGCCCAGTGAGGTGTCCTTCAGGGCCACCACCAACTGGCTGATGATGGCGGGCAGCATGGCGCGCAGGGCCTGGGGCACGAGGACGTAGCCCATGACCTGGGTCTTGCGCATCCCCAGGGCGTACGCGGCCTCTTTCTGGCCGCGCTCCATGGAGTTGACGCCGGAGCGGAAGACCTCGGCGAGCACCGAGCCGTTGTAGAGCGTGAGTCCGGCGACGAGTGCGGGCAGCGGCTGCACCTTCAGCGCCACGAAGACGAAGAAGATCATCACCAGGACGGGCATCGCGCGGAAGAACTCCACCAGGAGCGTGGCCACCCAGCGCACCGGCCGGTGGTCCGAGAGCCGTCCCATGGCGAGCACCCCGCCGAGCGCGAGCGCGAGGACCGCGGAGATCGCGAAGGCCTTGAGCGTGTTGCCGAGCCCCCGCAGGAGCAGTTCCTGGATGCCCTCGTACGCGAAGGGCGACCACTTGGTGGCGGTGAACTGGTCGGTGTCGAAGAGGAGGTAGAGGATCCAGGCGACGAGGGCGAGCACGGCCAGGGTGGAGAACATCCCGTAGACCCTGTGCCGCCGCACGGTCTTCGGCCCCGGGATGTCGTAGAGGGCGGTGGAGTCGTGGGTGAGGGCTTTCATCGGGCGACTCCCCAGCGCTTTTCGAGGATGTTGAAGATCGCGCTGATGGCGAGGGTGACGATGAGGTAGCCGAGGGCGATCCAGACGAAGGTCCAGATGATGTTGTAGCCCAGTTCGTTGAGTGTCTTGTACGTGCCGAGCAGTTCGGTGACGCTGAAGGCGCCCGCGATCGCGGAGTTCTTGGCGAGCGCGATGAGGTTGGAGCCGACGGGCGCGATGACGGACCGGAAGGCCTGCGGCAGGACCACCTTCGACAGGGTCTGCCCGAAGGACATGCCGAGGCTGCGGGCCGCCTCGCCCTGTCCCTTGGGCACGGTGTTGATGCCGGACCTGAGCGCCTCGCAGATGAAGGCCGAGGTGTAGCAGCCGAGGGCGACGACCGCGAACACCTTGAAGGGCAACACGAGCCCGAAGCGCGGCAGGCCCAGCAGCACGGCGAAGAAGAGCAGGGTGAGCGGGGTGTTGCGCAGGACCGTCACCCACACCGTGCCGAAGGCCCGGAAGGAGCCGACGGGCGCGACCCTGAACGAGGCCATGAGGAAGCCGAGCACGAGCGCGAGCAGCGAGGCGTAGACGGTGAGTTCGACGGTGCCGAGGAAGCCGTCGCCGAACGTGGAGAAGTTGTCGGTCAGTACGTTCATGACGCCTCCTCAGTTCGCCGGGTAGCGGTCGATGGCGGGTGGCTTCGGCGCCGGGACGCCGGAGAGCCCGAGGGTGGCGTCGTAGGCCTTCTTCCAGTCGCCGTTCTTCTCGCGGGCGGCGAGGGCGTCGTCGACGGCGAACCGCAGCGCGTTGTCGCCCCGGGGCACCCCGATCCCGTACGGCTCCTTCGAGAACGGCTTGCCGACCACCTTGAGTTCGTCGGGCACCTTGGCCGCGTAGCCGATCAGGATGGCGTCGTCGGTGGTGACGGCGTCGACCTGGTAGGTCAGCAGGTTGTCGACGCACACGGAGTACGTGTCGTACGCGACGAGGGTGGCCTTCGGGTAGTCCTCCTGGATGCGCTGGAAAGGGGTGGACCCCGCGGCCGAGCAGACGCGTTCGCCGTCCAGGTCCCGCGGGCCGTTGATGTCCTCCTCGTCGTGCCGTACGAGCAGGCCCTGGCCCGCCATGTAGTACGGGCCGCCGAAGCCGACGAGCTTCTTGCGGTTGTCGTTGATGGTGTAGGTGCCTACGTAGTAGTCGATCTGCCCGTTCTGGAGGGCGGTCTCGCGGTTGGCGGACGCGATGGTCTTGAACTCGATCCGCCGGGGGTCGAGGCCGAGGGAGGCCGAGATCATCTTGGCGATCTCGATGTCGAAGCCCGAGTAGGTGCCGGTCGCGGGGTCCTTCTCGCCGAGGTAGGGCTGGTCCTCCTTGGCCCCGACGATGAAGCGGCCGCGGCTCCTGGCCTTCCGCCAGGTCCCGGACTCGGGCAGCTGGAAGTTGGCCGCCACCCGGTACTTGGGGAGTTTCCCGGCCGCGGGGCCCTTGGTCGGCGGGCTGCCGTCCTTGCCGCAGGCGGTGGTGACGAGCGCGCACAGGACGAGGGCCGCCAGGAGCCTGGTGGTAGGCAGGGTGGGTCTGCCCATGGTGGCTCTACGCACGGCGGCTCTACGCACCGCGGCTCTACGCATGGTGGGTCTCTTCACGAGCACGTGGCCCCCGTCAGTGCTTGAGGATCTTGGAGAGGAAGTCCCGGGCGCGCTCGCTCTCCGGGTGGGTGAAGAAGGCCTCGGGGGCCCGGTCCTCGACGACGCGGCCATCCGACATGAAGACGACGCGGTTGGCGGCGGAGCGGGCGAAGCCCATCTCGTGGGTGACGACGACCATCGTCATGCCCTCGCGGGCGAGCTGCTGCATGACCTCAAGGACCTCGTTGATCATCTCGGGGTCGAGGGCCGAGGTCGGCTCGTCGAAGAGCAGCGCCTTGGGGTCCATGGCCAGGGCGCGGGCGATGGCCACGCGCTGCTGCTGGCCGCCGGAGAGCTGCGCGGGGTACTTCTCCGCCTGCGTGGCCAGGCCCACGCGCTCCAGGAGTTCACGGGAGCGGCGGTCCGCCTCGTCCTTCTTGCGGCCGCGGACCTTCACCTGTGCCAGTGAGACGTTCTGGAGAACGGTCTTGTGCGCGAAGAGGTTGAAGGACTGGAAGACCATGCCCACTTCGGCGCGGAGCCTGGCGAGTGCCTTGCCCTCGTCGGGCAGGGGCTGCCCGTCGAGTCGGATCTCTCCGGACTGGATGGTCTCCAGTCTGTTGATCGTCCGGCACAGTGTTGATTTCCCCGACCCCGAGGGGCCGATGACCACGACCACCTCCCCCTTGCCGACGGTGAGGTTGATGTCCTGGAGGACATGCAGCTCCCCGTAGTACTTGTTCACATCACGCAGCTCGATCAAAGGATCGACGGCCATGGCAAGACCTGCCCACTCTCAGCTGTGTACGTCCGCGCAAACTATCCACGTGAAAACGGGACCTACTGGACGACACGCTCGCGGGGGCATTAACCGTATTTGAGGCAATCGCGGTTACGTTTCCGCAGCCCCGCCCGTTACGTTTCCGAGGCCTCGGCGTAGATCTGCGACAGCTCGGGGGCTCCGTGCACCGCCCAGTCGAGCCCCGCCTGGACGACCGGGATGTCCCGCCCGGAACGGAGCCGTACGACGGGGCTGCCGCCGCGCCACACGTGCCAGGTGGCGCCCGGCACGGTCCGCACGACGATCGTGCCCAGGTACAGCCCCGCGTCGTTGCCGAGCCACGGCAACAGCTCCGGGTCGTCGCGCCAGCGCGGCAGGAGCTGGTCGAGGGCGGTCAATGACGCCGGGGTGTCGTCCAGTTCGAGCCCCGCCGCGGCCGCCTGGGACCGCAGCAGCTCGCATTCGGAGAGGAGCTCGGCCACGCCCTGCGGGTCCTCCCGGAAGGCCGTCGCGAGCCCCTCACCGGCCGCGTCCGCCGCGGAGTGCCGTCGGCGCCATTTGTCGAGGAACGGAATGTTCATGGTCGGCCTCTCCGTCGATGGCACCCGCGGGAGAACGCGCCGGAACGCGCATGTCCGTATGCCCCGAATGTACCGTGCATGCACGGGACAGGACCGGTCGCTGCGGCCATCAGGACGACCCGGGGCCCCGCGCCCTGTGACCCCGCCCCGGGCGCCTGACCGTCCAGGTGCGTTCGCGCCGTGTTCACGTGCGACACATTGACGCGCCTCTGACACCTCCTTAGTTTCATGGCGCGTCTGTCATCACGCGGGAGGGGACTGTCGTGCGCCGACGAATCCGGGGGGCGGCCGTCGCGCTCTGCCTCTGCGCGGGCCTCGCCCCCGCGGTCTCCGCCGAGGCGGCCCCGCACGGCCCCCGGCCGCTCCCCCTGGAGCGGCTCTTCGACAACCGGGCGGTCAGCGACGACGCCCGGCCCGGCGCCGCGGACTTCGACGGGGCGGGCGGCTCCCTCTCGGCGCGGGACCTGCGGGCCGCGGGGTGGACTCCCGGACGCTCCCTCGGGGTTGACGGCGCGCGGCTGACCTGGCCGCGCACCGAGCCGGGTGAGCGGGACAACGTGCGGGCGAACGGCCAGTCGGTGCGGGTGCGCGGCCGTGGGGACGCCCTCGCGTTCCTGGTGGCGGGCACGGGCGGCGAGGCGAGCGGCACGGGGACGGTGCGCTACCGGGACGGCTCACGCGGCAGCTACCGGCTCACCGCACCGGACTGGCGTTCGGGTCCGTCGGCCACGAAGTCGGTCGCCCTGCCGCACGTCAACACCCCCGGCGGTCAGCGCGCCGAGAAGGCACGGCTGTACGTGGTGACGGTGCCGTTGGTCCGGGGGCGCGAGGTGGCGTCGGTGGCGCTGCCGCGGGACCCGGGCACCCCTGACCTGCACGTGTTCGCCCTGTCGGTGCGGGCGCGGGCCATGGGCTGGACCGGCAGCTGGTCGGCGTCGACCGCCGGGTACGCGGCGGTCGGGCCTTGGAGCGACCGCACGGTACGCCTCGTCGTGCACACCAGCGTGGGCGGGCCCCGGGTGCGCGTCCGGCTCGACAACACCTTCGCGGCGGCTCCGGTGCGCATCGGCGGCGCCACCGTGGCGGTGCAGGCGGCCGGGGCGGGGGCCGAGGGCGAGCCGCGGCGGCTGTCCTTCCGGGGCCGGGCCGGCACCGAGGTCCCGGCGGGCGCCCAGGCCTTCAGCGACCCCCTCGACTTCGCCGTGCCCGCCGACGCCAACCTGCTGGTGAGCTTCCATCTGCCGGGGCCCGTGGCGGCGGCGCCGGTGCACAGCCAGGCCATCCAGCGCTCGTACGTCAGCGATCCCGGCGACCACGCGGCGGACGGGTCCCCGGCGGCGTACACCTCGACGATCACGACGTGGCCGCTGCTCACCGGGGTCGACGTGGGCGGCGGGCCCGGCTCGGTGGTGCTGCTCGGCGATTCGATCACCGACGGGGTGAAGTCGACGCGGGACGCCAACCGCCGCTGGCCGAATGTCCTGGCGCGGCGCCTGCTGAGTCAGTCCGACGTGCCGCGCTACGGCGTCCTCAACCACGGCATCTCGGCGAACCGGGTGGTCACCGACCGCTACTCCGGTGACGGCGTCTCCACTGACACGGGCGGCGTGAGCGCCCTGCACCGCCTGGACCGCGACGTCCTCGCCCAGACGTCGGCGCGCACGGTGGTGGTCTTCGAGGGGATCAACGACGTGCGCTGGGGCACCTCCGCGGACCAGGTGATCGCGGGGCTGCGGGAGATCGCGGAGCGGGCACGGGCCCGCGGCCTGCGCGTCGTGGCGGCGACCATCGCGCCCTGCGAGGGCGAGTCGCTGTGCACGGCGGCGGCGAACGCCCGGCGGGAGGCCGTCAACGCCTACCTCCGCCAGGGCGGCGACTTCGACGCCGTGCTCGACTTCGACGCGGTCCTGCGCGATCCCGCGCGCCCGGCGCGGATGCTGCCCGCCTACGACAGCGGGGACCATCTGCATCCGGGCGACGCGGGTCTCGCGGCGCTCGCGGACTCCGTGGACCTGCGGAAGCTGGTGCCCTGAGCCGGGCCGGGGACCTCAGAGCTCCAGGTCCACCACGACCGGGGCGTGGTCGGAGGCGCCCTTGCCCTTGCGCTCCTCGCGGTCCACGTAGGAGTCGGTGACGGCCTTCGCGAAGGGGTCGTTGCCGTACACGAGGTCGATGCGCATGCCCTTGTTCTTGGGGAAGCAGAGCTGGCGGTAGTCCCAGTAGGTGTACGGGTGGTCGTACTTCAGGGGGCGCGGCACGATGTCCGACAGGCCCGTGCCGCGCAGGTCGGCGAGGGCGGCGCGCTCGGCCGGGGTGACGTGCGTGGCGCCGACGAAGAGCGAGGGGTCCCAGACGTCGTCGTCGGTCGGCGCGACGTTGTAGTCGCCGAGGACGGCGAAGGGGCGCGAGCCCTTCGCGTCCCCGGCGACGGCGGCCTTCAGGGCCTCGAACCACTGGAGCTTGTACGCGTAGTGGGCGTGGTCGACCTCGCGGCCGTTGGGCACATACACCGACCAGAGGCGGACCGGGCCGCAGGTCGCGGAGATCGCGCGGGGCTCCTCCACGCCGTCGTAGGCGGGGTCGCCCGGCAGGCCCTTGACGACGTCTTCGAGGCCGACCCTGGAGATCAGCGCCACGCCGTTCCACCTGCCGGTCGCGTGCACCGCCGACTCGTAGCCCAGCTCGCTCAGCTCGGCGGCCGGGAAGCCCTCGGCCGTCGTCTTGGTCTCCTGGACGCACAGCACGTCCGTGCCGGTGCTCTCCAGCCAGGCCAGGAGCCTCGGGAGCCGAGCGGTGATCGAGTTCACGTTCCAGGTCGCAATGCGCATGCCTCACAACCTACCGGCCGCCACCGACAGTCAGAGTTCGGCCGTCTCCCCGGGGGTCAGCCGCAGGTGTTCGGCGCCGCCCAGGGCCCCGATCTGGCGGTCGTAGATCGGCCGGGCGAGGTCGGTCAGCAGGGCGTCGTGGATGTCGTAGGCGCGCTGCGGCTTGACCTCTCGTACGTACTCGATGATCTCGGAGATCTTGCTCCAGGGCGCCATGACCGGGAGCATCAGCGTCTCCACGGGCCGGTCGGGGACGGTCAGCGCGTCACCGGGGTGGAAGACCGAGCCGTCCACGAGGTAGCCGACGTTGGTGATGCGCGGGATGTCCGGGTGGATCACGGCGTGCAGCTCGCCGTGCACCTGCACGTCGAACCCGGCGGCGGTGAACGTGTCGCCGTGCCCGACGGTGTGCACGCGGCCGGGGAAGGCGGCCGAGATCTTGTCCGCGACCGCCTTCAGGGTCCAGATCTCGGTGCCGGGGCGGGCCTCCATGGCCGCGCGCAGATGTGCCTCGTCGAAATGGTCGGGGTGCTCGTGGGTGACGAGGATGGCGTCGACGCCGGCGGTGGCGTCGTCCTCGCTGAAGCCGCCCGGGTCGACGACGAGCGTGCGTCCGTCCTTTTCGAGACGCACGCACGCGTGGGACTTCTTCGTGAACGTCATGCGCTTCGCGCGCGTGGGAGCGTTGTCCGCGGGGGTCGTCATGCCAGTCATCCCCCCATCCTGCTACTCCGGCGGCGTGGTTTCCTCACGGATCACGGCCTGCGCGACCTTGAACGCGGAGTTGGCCGCGGGGACGCCGCAGTAGACGGCGGCCTGGAGCAGCACCTCCTTGATCTCGGCCGGGGTGAGGCCGTTGCGCAGCGCGGCGCGGGTGTGGAACGCCAGCTCGTCCAGGTGGCCGCCCGCGACGAGGGCGGTGAGGGTGACGCAGCTGCGGGAGCGGCGGTCCAGGCCGGGGCGGTTCCAGACCTCGCCCCAGGCGTAGCGGGTGATGAGCTCCTGGAAGTCGCCGGAGAAGTCGTCGGCCGAGGCCAGGGCGCGGTCCACGTGGGCGTCGCCGAGGACCTCGCGGCGGACCTTGAGCCCCGCCTCGTAGGGGTCGTTCCGGACGGCGCCGACGACCGCCTCGGGCTGCTCGGCGGCGGCGATCTCGGCCACGGCGGCGACCGGGGCTGGCGGAGTCATGGACTTCGGGGACAGGACGGGCTTGACGGGCGGCGGCGCGATCGCCGCGTGGCTCTCCTGCCAGGCGGTGGAGAAGTGGCGTACGAGAAGGTCGGTGACGGCGGCGGGCTGCTCGACGGGCGCGAGGTGCGAGGCGCCCGGCACGACGGCGAGCCGCGAGTCGGGAATGCCGGCGACGAGGGTGCGGGCCTCGCCCTGCCCCGTGACCTGGTCCTCGGAGCCGACGAGGACCAGCGTGGGTACGCCGATCCGGCCCAGCTCGGCGCGGACGTCGAAGGCGGCGAGGGCCTCGCAGGCCGCGATGTAGCACCCGGGGTCGGTGGTGCGCACCATCTGCACGGCCCAGTCGGTGATCGCGGGCTGCGCGGCGGCGAAGCCGGGCGTGAACCAGCGCTCGGGCGCGGAGCGGGCGATGGGGTCGAGGCCGTTGCTGCGTACGATCACCCCGCGCTGGCGGAACTCGTCGGCGGTGCCGAACCGCGGCGACGCGGCGATCAGGGCGAGCGAGGCGACCCGCTGCGGGTGCCGCAGCGCCAGCTCGATGCCGATGGCGCCGCCGAAGGCGCAGCCCGCGTACCCGAAGCGCTGCACGCCCAGCTCGTCGAGCGTGGCCAGCAGCCGCTCGGCGAGTTCCCCGACGGACCCGCACGGGTGTGCGGGCGCCCCGCCGTGTCCGGGCATGTCGAAGCGGAACACACGCCAGTGGCGGGTCAGTTCGGGTATCTGCCGGTCCCACATGTGCCATGTGGTACCGAGGGAGGCCCCCAGGATCAGGACCGGGGCCTCTTCTGGCCCGTCAAAGCGGTATTGCAGGGTGTTCGACGACGTCTCACTCACGCCCCAGACCCTCTCACGTCTCACCTCCAGCCCTACCGCCAGGGCCAGAAGGCGTGGGGAGACGCGGGCATGGACGCCATGGGGAGCGCTTCCACCGTCAAGGTGATCGGCAGCGAATCGACGATCCCGACTTCGCCGCAAGCTCAGCCGCCTGATCGGCGACCACGGCGTGGAGACCACGTCCACCTCGCGCTCGGAGCCCAGACCCTGTCGCACACCCCGCCCGCCACGGACGCCACCACCACTTTCGAGGCGCCCGGCGGCACCGTCACCTTCACCCTTGACCACGCCCTGCCCGCCACCCAGATCACCGGCCCGTCGTCCTGCGCCTGTGGGCATCGGCGACCAGCCCCGACATGGAGCTGTTCCCACCCTGCGGCAGCCGCGCGCCGACGGCACCGAACACCACGGCAGCAACCCCACCGGCAAACCCGGCCCCTGGCCCAGGGCTGGCTGCGCGCCTGCCACCGCTCCACCGACCCCGCCCGCAGCCTCCCCTACCGGCCCTGGCCCAGCCACAGCCGCGCAGTCCTGCGCGGCGCACCCCGATCGGGGTGCGCAGGGGCGTTTCGGCACGCGGCGGGCGCGCCGCCTCAGGCCACGGGCTGATCGGATGATGCGGCGGCACGGCGGTATTCGGCGTTGATGCGCTGAGCTTCTTCGAGTTGGTCTTCGAGGATGATGATGCGGCAGGCGGCTTCGATGGGGGTGCCCTGGTCGACGAGTTCGCGGGCGCGGGCGGCGATGCGCAGCTGGTAACGGGAGTAGCGACGGTGGCCGCCTTGGGAGCGCAGCGGGGTGATGAGTCGGTGTTCTCCGATGGCCCGGAGGAAACCCTGGGTGGTGCCTATCATTTCGGCGGCCCGGCCCATGGTGTAGGCGGGGTAGTCGTCGTCATCAAGCCGGTCGAACGAGTCGTCTGCTGTCATCGCACCTCTCTGTGGAACGCGTTGAGGGGCCCTGGTGCCGTACTGGCACCAGGGCCCCGAAGGAACTGCTACACCATCTGCCGACCCTGATCCTGCGTCGGCCTTCTGTTTCCGCGGACCCGGCCTGCGAGCTGCCGGGGTTGCGGGGATCGCGGATGCGTGACCGGAGACCACCTCACTATCGATGTCCTGCGGTACCCGGACTCAATGTTCTTCCGTCCGGGCGATCCTGATGGCGCCAGGCTCCTCCGTTCTTCCCTCTGAACTGAACCGCTTACTTACCTTGCGGGTACTGCTTACTGCTGTTACTGCGGTACTGCACTTTCTGAACTGCGATTGCGGTACTGCTCACGGTGGCCCCTGATCACTGCGGGCCACCCGGTCCGGTCGCCAGTCCCGTCGCCGTCCTGCAACAACCCTGGCTTCGAAACTCCGCCACCGCGCCGTCCTGCGGAACTGCTGGTACTGCTGCCCGGCAGTACATCCCTGCCGGGGCCTTGCTTCGATCTCGACTACGAGAGAAACCATAACCACACCAGCACCCAATGTCTACCCCAGCCACCACAGATTTTCGCTCGCCAGGAACGCAGAAGGTCGGCCTCTGCCGCGCAAGGGTCCCGTGGCACGGCAGCACGAACCGGGAAACACCCGCTCTGAGCAGCGGCGGGATACGCGTCCTCGGCGTCGCGAACAGCGTGGCTTCCCCGGTCGGCGACACGCATGAGCAGCCGGACACACCCGACGGACGGGGGGCTATGGGCGGTTTATGCGTCCAGGACAGGGCACAAGCACCGGGCATGCAGGACTCGGCTTGACGATCAGAGAGCAGGTGCCCGATGGACACGATGAGCGTCACCGTCGTACCCGTCCGCTCCGCGGCGTCCGTCGCCGACGCACGCGAGAGGACCCGGGACTTCCTCACAGGTCTCCCACAGCCGGCGATCGCAGCCGAGGCTGCCGACACCGTGGTCCTGGCCGTGTCGGAACTCGTCACCAACGCCCTGCGCCACGGCGGCGGCACCTGCACCCTGGACCTGACCGCGCACCCGGACAGCATCGAGGTGGCAGTGCACGACAACAGCCCCCGGAAACCGCGCATGCGCACCCCGGATCTGAACGGCGGCACCGGCGGATTCGGCTGGCCCATGGTCAACCGCCTCGCCCACGCCACCGCGGTGACCCCCCGGCCATCCGGCGGCAAAACCGTAAGCGCCCTCCTCAGCCGGTAGCGCCAGGGCCCTTGTGCTGACCGACGGGACCTCAGAACCGCGTAACCTGCCGCCGCGCCCTTGTCATCGCTCGGGTCTTCCTCGGCTCGACATCCCTGGCCGCCTGCACGGCTTCGGAAGCAGGCCCCGGCCTGCCGAGGACATCAACCGCTGACGAGGACCCCGCCACGGCTGGACGCCGGCGGAGGAAGCCGGGCACGCGGGTCCCGACCGCAAACACCGGCTGCTGAACCGGATCGAGTGGCATGCCGACGAGGTCCTGGACGACGTGGGTGACATTACGTCGTCGAACATCTCGGGGACCGGGAACGCTGTCGGCGGGCTGGAATCGACGACAGCGTCGCCTTCGAGACGAAGGCGGCCATGGCCAAGGCCACGGTCCGCCGGTCCATCGCCGACAAGGTCCCCTTCGGCTGGGTGACGGCGGACGCCGCCCACGGCTACAGCAAGGGCCGGCGGTTCCATCGACCACCGCGTCCACGACCTGTTCCCCGGCCTACCGCGGCAGAATTGGCAGCGCCGTTCCTGCGGGGAGGGTCCCACGGCCCGCGGATCCAGGACTGGGCCCGCGTCGAGGTCCGGCCCTGGCACCGCGAGGACCGCCGGCACTGGCTTCTCGCCCGCCGCAGCGTCGGCAGACCCGAGGAGATCTCCTACTACCTCGCCTACTGCCCCGCCGACACCACACTGGACGAACTCATCCGCATCGCGGGCAGTCGACGGGCCGTCGAGGAGCGCTTCCAGAGCGCGAAGCAGGAATGCGGCCTGCACGACTACCAGGGTCCGCTGCTACCCCGGCCGGCACCGCCACATCACCTTGGCCATGGCAGCCCACGCCTGCCTGACCGACACCGTGGCGGTACGAGACGCCCCCGGGGTCTCAGCCCCGGCGGCCGGAGCCCGGCCGCACCGTCACCTCCACCTCCGTTCCGTCGGACGCCCGCACGCGCACCTGTCGTGCCTGCCCGGGCGGCACACTTCGGGCGCTGGGGTGTGCCGTGCGGCCCGACACCTCGATCCGCCAGCCGGTGGCGCTCGGCGGCAGGGACAGCACGGTGGTGCCGGGGCGGCGAGTCGACCGGTAGGCGAGGCGGTACTTCGCGCGGGCCGGGTCGTGGGTGTCGGCGCGCACGGTGCCCGCGACCGCCGGGGCGTACGGCGTGGCGGTGCGCTCCTTGTTCGTGCGCAAGCGGCCGTCGCGGTCGAGGGCGCAGTAGCCGCCGCCGTAGCACCAGACGTAGGCCGCCCAGCCCGAGGAGTAGCGGGTGAAGGAGGCGAGCGCGTCGTCGTGGAAGCGGCGCATGTTCGGCAGGCCGCTGTTCAGCGGGCCCCACTCGCCCACCACGACGGGGACCGAGTGCTCGCGCGGGTAGGCGGTGACGGCGTTCTCGTACGCCGTGATCCAGCCGGCCGCCGGGTCGTAGTCGGCGCCCGCCTCCATCGCGGTGTTGTAGAAGTGCGGGGCGTAGACGACGCGTTCGTCGGGGATGCCGCCCAGGCCGGTGGGCACGCCTTCGCCGACGATCGGGGTCGGTTCGATGAACAGGTGGTTCGAGCGGTCCCGGGTGCGGATGGCGGCGGCGAGGCGGCGGTACATCGGGGTGAGCTGCGTCGCCTCGATGCGGCGTGCGGCAGCCGCCAGGTCCTCGCCCGCGCGCAGCTCCCCCATCGGTTCGTTGAGCAGGTCGTAGCCGAACACCGCGGGGTGCCCGCCGAAGCGGTCCGCCAGCAGGCGCCACATGCGGGCCTGCGCGCGCCGCAGGTCCGCGTCCTCGTAGAGATGGGTGAAGGCGCGCTGGACGGCGGGTTCGAAGTACTCGGCGAACCAGTCCTCGGGGTGCGGGGTGAACGGCAGCCCGTCGGTCCGCGTCGCCCACGCCGGGATCCCGCGGTGGCCGAACGCGGGCCCGAACACGTCCTGGTGGGCGTCGATGACGACGTGGACACCGTGCTCGTGCGCCCAGTCGAGGATGCGCCGGATCTTGCGCAGGTACGACTCGCTGTAGCGCCCGCGCCGCGGCTCCAGGTCGTCCCAGAAGACCAGTAGGCGTGCGAAGTTGAAGCCGTGGGCCCGCAAGTCGGCGAAGTGCCGCTCGGTGATCGCGCTGAGGGCGTCCGGGCCGTGGTGGATCTTGTCCTCGACGTTCCAGCCGCGCAGGGTGAGTGTGCGTCCGCGGGCGTCGGTGAGACGGGGTATGCCGGCGGCGGTGGGGGCAGTTGCGGGCCCGCTGCCGGAAGCGGCCCCCGTGACGGCGCCGGAATCGGTGCCGGTGCGCCCGCTCTCCGCTCCCCCGAAGCGGCCGGAGCCAGGCCCGCGCCGAGCAGGGCGGTGGCGATCAGGGCGATCAGGAACACCGGGCCGAGGTGCTGCCGCGTGAAGCGCTTGCCCATGACGGACCTCCGGCACTCGGGAACGCGCGGTCACGTACGTGTGTCCGCTCGGCACGCACCGTACGTATCAGGAACCGCTCGCACAGACCAGCGAACCGACAGCGCGGGCGGCCGGGAATCCGTCGGGACGGGTCGGAGCCCGGCACCGCGCTCACCCGCGCCACCGGTCCGCCGGATAGCACTGGAACGGCTGAGGAGGCGGACGCTCGGCCGAAGCCTCCAGGCACGGCGAGGTTCCCAGCCTGGAGGCTGGGAACCTCGCCGTGGGAGCGCTGCTCAGTGGCCGGCCGTCGTGCCGCCCCCGCCGTAGGAGCGACGGGCCGCGTCGGCGGCCTTGTCGGTCTGAGCGTCGTACTTGTTCCCGGTACGCTCATCGACCGCACGTTCTGCGCTCTCGACACCCTTGTCGGCCTGATCCGGGTGGCCCTTGGCCAGTTGCTTGGCCTTGTCCGCCATATCGCCCAGCTTGCCCATGGGATTCCTCCTGTAGCAGTGCGGATGTGTCGTCGTACGTTGCAGCTCGCGGCCCCCCTCCTTTGCGGCATGACCCGCTGCTATGCCTGATCAGTCCTCGCGGTCTCGTGGCCGGACTGAGTCACGAGCCTTGTGGCACGAGCCTTGTGGCGGGATTCGACAGCGGGCGGCTGAGGGGTGAGCCGGGTTCAGTTGCCGGTGGAGGTGACGCCGAACATCAGGGTGCGTCGGGCGACGTCGTAGTGGACGGTTCCGGTGTTCTCCAGCAGGTCCTGCAGAACGTCGGCGTCGTCGGCCTCCACGGTCAGGACCTCTTCCCAGGCCCCCTCGTCCAGGACGAGCTGGAGGGTGAAGGTGCCGCGGGCGCCGGCTTCGCCGGCTACCCAGCTGAACTGGTAGTGGCTGACCTGACGGACCTTGATGCTGTCGTCGGTGAGCGGCTGCTTGACCCTGGGCATGCGTTCTCCTCGTGCATCAGACGGTGTGGTGTACGGCTCGGGCCCGGTGGGCTCGTTCTCCGTCATAGGGCGGGGGTCCTGTTGTCAGCGACCGGTGTCGTGGTCGGCGGTGTCGGCTTCGATGCGCTCCTTGCGGACCTGGCCGCGGACGGTCTCTTCCTCGACGTGTTCCTCGGTGTTCAGACGCACCCGCTCCACCGGAACCGCTTCGGTCTCCACGACGGGACGCTCGGCGTGGAGCGTGACCTCGTGCTCGGCCTCTGAGATCTCAGGGCCGGACAGGGCCTGGTCGGCGTTGGCTTCGGTGATCGGCTCGCGTTCGACGCGGACCTCTTCGTGCCGGACGGGGACGGTCTGCTGGACCTCCTCTGTCACCACGTACTTGCGCAGGCGGGCCCGGCCGGTTTCCTGCCGTTCGGTGCCGACGTGCATCCGCTCCTCGGAGCGGGTCATCGCCTCGTCGGCCGAGCGCCGCGTCGAGGTGTCGCCGCGGGCCCAGCCGCCGTCACCGGGCTGGTTGGCCTGCTGCCAGGCTTCGTCCCAGGTGATGCCGTAGTGCTCGTAGAGGCGGTGTTCCTCGTCCTCGGACAGGTGTCCGCCGGAATCGACGTCGACGTTGGGTGCGTCCTTGACGGTGTCCTTGGCGTACGGGACCTCAAGGTGCTCCTCGACCACGGTGGCGTCCTGGATCGGCACGAACGACTCGCTGGTACCGAACAGACCGGTCTTGACGCTGACCCACGCCGGGTGACCGGTGACGTCGTCGAGGAAGACGTGCTTGGCTTCGCCGATCTTGTTGCCCTCGGCGTCGTGGACCGGATGGTCCAGCACGGTCGGGATCTGCTCTCGGGTGATCATCGTGACCCTCCTTCTTCCTCGGTGTCGGGCTCTCCTTCCGATTCACCGGCATTCACGGGACGAAACATCGCAAGTGCACGCAAACTGAATCCTGTTTCCGTCCTGTGGGGTCCGGTTACCCATCTGGCATGGCACCGACCCCGGAACCACATCAGCGTCGAAACGATCCCGGCAGCGACGGCGGCACCGACCGCCGCGACAACCGCACGAGCGGCACGTCCGATGCCCCACGCGGTTCAGAGAGCATCGGTCCCGATCCGGAAGTGGAACGCAACGCCCCCGATGAGCCGACTGCCATGCCCAAGAAGTCGTGGTGGGTGCTGCTCAAGCGCACGGCGAAGGAGTTCAAGGACGACGAACTCGCCGACCGGGCGGCGAGCCTGACGTACTACGGCGTCCTCTCCCTCTTTCCGGCCCTGCTGGTACTGGTGTCGCTGCTCGGCATCGCGGGCAAGTCCGCCACCCAGCAGGTCATGGACAACCTGCAAAAGCTCGCCCCCGGCCCGGCCCGGGACATAATCTCCAATGCCGTTCAGCAACTGCAGGGCAACGGCGGCACCGGCTCGCTCATGGCGATCGTCGGTCTGGTGCTGGCCGTGTGGTCGGCCTCCGGCTACATCGCGGCGTTCATCCGCACCTCCAACGCCGTCTACGACATGCCCGAAGGCCGCCCCGCCTGGAAGGTGCTGCCCCTGCGCCTGGCGCTGACGGTCGTCCTGATGGTGCTGGCGGTCGTCAGTGCGCTCATCGTGGTGTTCACCGGCCCCCTCGCGCAGCGGGCGGGCTCCGCACTCGGTATCGGCGACGGAGCCATGACGGCGTGGTCGATCGCCAAATGGCCGGTCCTGGTCCTGCTCGTCATCATCATGATCGCGATCCTGTACTGGGCCGCACCCAACGCCCGGGGCCGCGGCTTCAAATGGGTGACCCCCGGCAGTCTCCTCGCCCTGCTGCTCTGGATGATCGCCTCGGCCGGCTTCGCGCTGTACGTGGCGAACTTCGCCTCGTACAACAAGACCTACGGCACCCTGGCCGGCGTCATCATCTTCCTGGTGTGGCTGTGGATCACCAACCTCGCGGTGCTGCTGGGCCTGGAGTTCGACGCGGAGATGGCCCGTCAGCGGGCCATAGAGGGCGGCCACCCCGAGAACGAGGAGCCGTACGTCGAACCCCGCGACACCGCCAAATGGACCGAGGAGGACCGCCGCCGCCTGGACTGAACCCGTCCGTAGAAGCAGGTCGCCCAGGCCGCCCGCCCACGCCCGAGCGGGCGATCGCAAGTGTCAAGTCCGACGTGCCCGAGATCAAGGAGAAAGCGTACCGATGAGTGACAAGCCGCAGTCCCCCAACGAGCCCCCTACGCCCGAGGAACTGCGTGAGAAGACCGAGACCACGCGCGAGCGGCTCGGGCAGACGGTGGAGGCTCTGGCCGGTAAGGCAGATGTGAAAGCACAGGCTCGGCAGAAGGCCACTGAGGTGAAGGTGCAGGAGAAGGCGATGCAGGTCAAGGACAAGACGGCCCAGGCCGCGAAGGTGGCGCAGGACAGGCTCCCCGAGCCGGTCGCGGCGAAGGCCGCCCAGGCCAAGGACCAGCTCACCCAGGCCGCAGCCACGGTGGCGAGCAAGCTCCAAGAGGGGACCCCACAAGAGGTCACCGAGAAGGCGTATCAGGTCACGCAGTCCGCGCGTCGGCGTCGCGGGCCCTTGTTGGCGGTAGCCGCCGTCGCGCTGCTGGTGCTGGTCAAGAAGCGCGGCAACAAGGGACGTCGGTGAAAGCGTCCAAGATCGCCTACAAGCCCGTTGGCCTGGCCCTCGGCGCAGCCAGCGGTTTGATCGCCGGGGTGGCGTTCAAGCAGACCTGGAAGATGCTCGGGCACGACGAGGACGCCCCTGATGCCACCGATCGGGACCGCTCCTGGCAGGAGGTTCTGCTCGCCGCGGCCGTGCAGGGAGCAATCTTCGCTGCCGTCAAAGCCGCCGCCGACCGGGCCGGCGCCGCCACCCTGCACCGCCTGACCGGTACCTGGCCCGGCTGACGCACGCCGTCCGCCTGCGCCCCGAGGAGGCCTGCCGTAGCACCTGGATCTGCTCCGCAGCGCAGAGTCCGGGCGGGTAGCGGTGGACCTCTGGCGCGAGAGGGTGGGCATCCTTGCCGATCCCCTGACCCGGGCTCTGGGCCCGGGCGGATACCTCCCGAGCCGGACCGCGCGACCGAAGTCCTCGGGTGTGGACGGAGTTCCTGCTGCCGGGGTTGTGGCGGACCGTCCAGGCAGCGGGACATCGGCCGCCACACGCAGGTCCTCGATCCGGCCGTTGGCGCACGAGCCGATGAACACCGTGTCGATCTCGATGGTGTCCATGCGCCTGCCCGGAGACAGATCCATATACGCGAGGGCCCGCTCGGCGTAAGGCGACAGTTCGGTGACGTCCACTGTCACCTCACGGTCGAACCGGGCACCGGGATCGGTGGTCAGCGTCTTCCAGTACGCCACGCCCTCGTCCCACATGAGGCCCGTCGGGGAGGCGGGCAGTGGCGAGTACGTGCTCCACGTCGCTGGTGCCGATGCCGAACGCGAGCGCTCCGAACGCGCCGTGCGTGGAGGTGTGACGGTCACCGCATACCACCGACATTCCGGGCTGTACGAACCCGTACTGCGGGCCGACGACGTGCACGATGCCCTGCACGCGGGCGCCGAAACGAAAGAGCCGGATTCCTGTCTCCGAGTAGGTGTCCCGCAGCCTCTCGATCTGCTTGCGGATCATCTCATCGACGACAGTCGACGAGATGGGCATGAACCCGGGCCCGAGCCTGGACACCGCCACAGGGCTGCGCTTCGAGCCAACCGTGCAGGGCGCCCTCCAGCAGGTACGGCGACGGCCCCTCGCCCGCTGTCGGCCCGTCAACTCGGCCTGAACGGCGGCGAAAGAAGCCAGGCCGGATCCGCGCCGGCGCACGCGCTCAAGGGACCGCCCGTCAGGAAAGCCGACACAGAAGAAATTACGGTATGCCCGTTTTGAAGTGAAAGACGAGACTTCCGACGCACTCGTTCGTGAATTGGGTCACGCCGACTTCCGTGATCACGGGGGGCCGCAGGACGCATTTCCGTTCCATAGAAAGAGAGTTGAGTTTTGGATCAAAGCGGGCCGGTGAATTTGATCATTCGGTAATGATCTCTCACATTCCCCATTCGAATTCCGGCCTTGTTCCGTCCGGACTTTCTCGCTTAATGTCACCGTCGAACCGGATGGAACGCCGAATCCTGCCGCCGTCCGGAAACCCTTACACCCACCCACTCACTCACGCACGGCAGGAGCGGGGGAACCAGGTAAGCCGCCGATCCGGTTTCCGGAACGGCTCGGGGTGAAGTCGCATGCGCAGTGCGACCGGACATCTCCCGTCCGAACCCGACAGCTCACCTCGTAGGCGACGGAGAGGAATTTCGTCATGCCCGCAAAGGGAAAGCACCGCCGCCCCAAGTCCAGCTCTCTCCACCGGGGCATCGCCGCCGTGGGAACGGGCGGAGCCGTGCTCGTGCTGCCGGTGCTCGGCGCGACCGCCGCCGGTGCCGCCACCACCGGCGCGGCGCAGGCCGGTACGGCCGTCAAGCCGGCCGCGACCCCGGACACCCACGTCGTCGCCGCGGGCGACTCCCTCTCCAAGATCGCCCGGGAGCACTCCTTGAGCGGCGGCTGGAAGAAGCTGTACGAGGACAACCGCGGCGTCCTCGGCGACGACCCCAAGCTGATCCACCCCGGTCTCAAGCTCACTCTCGGCAAGAAGAGCACCGCCGAGCCCGTGAAGAAGACGGCCGCCTCCCCGGCTTCCGTCGAAACCGCCGCCGCCCCGGCGAAGAAGTCGTACACCAACAACCTCGACGGCTGGATCAAGGAGTCGCTCGACATCATGGCCCGGCACGGCATCCCGGGCACGTACGAGGGCATTCACCGCAACATCATGCGCGAGTCCTCCGGCAACCCCTGGGCCATCAACAACTGGGACGTCAACGCTGCCGCCGGCACCCCGTCGAAGGGGCTCCTACAGGTCATCGGCCCCACGTTCGCCGCCTACCACGTGCCCGGCACGTCGACCGACAGTTACGACCCGGTCGCCAACATCACCGCCGCCTGCAATTACGCGGCCGACCGGTACGGCTCGATCGACAACGTGAACGGCCCGTACTAGACCGCCCTCCGACCGCGCCCCGTGCGGTCGTCCCCGGTGAGCCCCGGCACGCCCTGTGGCCGGGGCTCACGGCATGCCGCCGAGCCGGCGCGTCGGCGGACCACTCGGCGACGCCGCCACCGTGCAGGACGGTGGGGGCAGAGACTTGCAGAGATTCCTATGCAGAGAAAGCTCTGCAACATACGCTGTCGCCATGACCGACGAACCCGAACGCGCATCACGGACCGCCAAGCCCGCCCGGCGCCTCGACGCGCGCAGTCTGCGGGGGCTGGCCCATCCACTGCGGATGAACATCTTCGAACTGCTCAGGCTCGACGGCCCTGCCACCGCCACCAGGCTCGCCGAACGCCTCGGCGAGAACACCGGCACCATCAGCTGGCACGTGCGCCACCTCGCCGAGCACGGCTTCATCGAGGAGGAAACCGAACGGGGCACGAAACGCGAGCGCTGGTGGAGAAGCGTCGACGTCGTCAATGAGCTGAACACGGCCGATTTCCGCGATGATCCCGACACCCGGGGCGCGCTCTCGCTCTACCTGCGCGAACTGGCGCAGCAGTACTTCAGCCGCGTCGTGAACTACTTCAGCGAGGACTGGGACGACCAGTGGCGGAGCGCCGGCACCGTCTCGGACTGGAGCGACCTGCGGATGACCCCGACTCAGCTGGCGGCGCTCAACGCTGAGCTCATGGCTGTCATCGCACGCCATACCCCTGCGCCGGACGCCGAGCCCCGCCCGGACGCGCTCCCCGTCGTCGTGCAGCTCCAGTCCTTCCCCCGCAAGGAGCGTGGCACCGGGTGAGCCGTGGCGTACGCGGCGGCCTCCTGCGCCACCACCGCGATTTCCGGCTGCTGTGGTGCGGCGAGACCGCCGGCAAGTTCGGCGCGTCCGTCACCGGGGTGGCGATGCCGCTGGTTGCCGTCTCCACCCTGCACGCCAGCACGTTCGAAGTCGGCTTGCTGAGCGCCACTGCGTGGGCCCCTTGGTTGATCATCGGCCTCCCGGCCGGTGTCTGGGTGGACCGGCTGCGGCGCAGGCCCATCATGCTGGCCGCCGCCGCGGCCTCCCTCGTGCTCTTCGCCAGTGTCCCGTTCACCGCGTGGTCCGGCCGGCTGAGCATCGGTCTCCTGCTGGCCGTCGCCCTGCTGACGGGCACGGCAGCGGTGTTCTTCCAGACCGCATACAGCGCTTACCTCCCCAGCATTCTGGAACCCGACGACCAGCCCGAGGGCAACGCGAAACTGCACGGCAGCGCATCCGCCGCGCAGATCGCCGGGCTCGGCTCCGGCGGCCTGATCGCACAGGTGACAGGTGCGGTGAACGGGATGTTCGCCAACGCCGCGACGTTCGCCGTCTCCCTCCTCTGCCTCGCGGGCATCCGGCATCGCGAGCCACGCGTCACAAGAACCGGGCGTCGCCCCGCTTCACTGGTCGGTGAAGTCCGCGAAGGCCTGCGGCTGGTCGCCGTGGACCCCTGGATTCGCACGTTCACACTCTTCGGAGCCGCCTCCAACCTGGCCCTTATGGGATACCAGTCAATCCAGGTGGTCTTCCTGGTCCGCAGCGTCGGCCTGCCCCCGGGGACGGTCGGCGCGCTCATCGCGGCGACCAGTGCCGGGGGCGTGGCCGGGGCAGTCGCCGCACGCGGGGTCGCTCACCGGATCGGCACGGCCCGCGCGACGCTCCTGTTCGAACTGGGGCTTCCCCTGCTCGGTCTGCTCATCCCGCTGACCGTGGGCGGAGCCGGAGTGCTGCTTTTCGTGACGGGTGGCTTCAGCGTCTCCGCAGGTGTCGTCGCCGGCAACATCATCAAAGCGAGCTTCCAGCAGCGCTACTGCCCGCCGGACCTCCTCGGTCGCCTCACCGCGAGCACAGCATTCCTCAGCTACGGAACGATCCCCATCGGAGCACTGCTCGGCGGCGCGCTGGGAACCGCGCTCGGTCTCCGCACCGCCATGGCCATCACGACAGCGGGGGTACCGCTCGCCGCGCTGATCCTGCTCTTCTCCCCGATCCGGCGATCCAGGGACCTGCCGACGTCCCGTCGGCCGACGGGCAGTTCCCCACTCCCGCTGCATGCCGGCGGCAAGGCGGCCTCGCCCAGGTCGTCCGGAAGCACCGCGTCCGCGGCATGGGCGAGTGGATCAACGGTCAGCTGCCCGCGTGGACGAGAACGAGGGCGGCGGAGGCCAGGCACAGGCTGAGGACCTGCGCGAAGCGGAGCCGCTCGCGGTCGATCAGCATGGCCAGCAGCACCGTGATGACGGGATAGAGAGCCGAGATGGGTCCCGCGACGCTCAGGTGACCGGCCCTCGACGCGGTGAGGAACAGCGCGTTGGCCGCCATGTCGCACACAGCGACGCCGAGGGCCCACTGCCGTGCCGTGCCGGTCAGGCGCAGCGTAAGGCCGGCGTGTCGTACGCGAAGGCCGCAGACGGCCAGTGAGCCGATCCGTACTCCGACGAGTGGCCAGAGGCCGGAGCTCTCCGGTGCCCGCGCCAGTACGACGTAGAAGACGCCGAAGGCCGCTCCGGCCAACAGGGCCAGCCCCACCAGGCCTCGCGGCACCTTCCCTCCGGCCTGGCCCGGGCCGAGGCCGATCAGTCCGATCGCGGCCACCGCGCAGACCAGTCCGACGACGGCTGCCGCACTCGGCGCGCCGTCGGACAGCAGCCCCGCGGCAAGCGGGACCAGCGCCGCGGTGACGCCTGTGACCGGTGCGATCACGCTCATGGGCCCCGCCGTGAGGGCGCCGTAGAGCAGCACCAACGCCACCGCGCCGACGGCCCCACCGGCGGTGCCCCAGCCCAGCGCAGCCCAGGAAGGCCCTGTCGACGGTACGACCAGCAGCAGCACCGCCAGCAGAGGCAGACTCGCCGTCTCCGCGACCACGACCACCGCACGCGGGTCGAACGTCCGGGACGCCTTACCGCCACAGTAATCCGCGGTGCCCCACGCCACCGCCGACGCCGCGGCGCTGAGTTCGGACATCACGGGGCGACCTCCGTCACTCCGCCACCAGCAGGAAGGCGGGTGCCCACCAGTAGTCGAAGAGGTACTGAGGGGGCAGCGGAGCGAAGCCCGCGTCGCGCAGGTCCTCGACCCACCGGCTGATCGGCTGTTCGTGGTGCCTCTGGTGTTCCTGGCTGCCCAGCATTCCCAGGAGCACCGGTATCAGGAAGCCCTGCGCCACCACCGAACGGTCCGCGCCGTCGTACTCGCGAATGCCCCGGTCGTAACGCGACGTCAGATACCGGAACCACTGCGGGGCGAGACCCTCGCCCAGCGCGGGAACGTCGAATTCGGCGAATGCCAGGCGGTCGGTCCGCGGACGCAGCCACCGCAGCAGCTCCCGGCGCTCCTGCCTGTCGACGGCCAGAAGCGCGAAGGTTTCCTGGACGAGATCCCAGTGCTCGGTGGAGCAGGTGGCCGTGAACTCCTGGACGGTGACGGGATGTCCGCGGTGCGGCACACCGCGTCGGCTCAGCTCCGCCGTGACGAGGCCGAGCCGCTGCGCCGACGGCTCGATGGAGTCGACGTGCCCCACGTCGGCGGTGAGAGACGGCAGCAGGCCGTGGCCCTCCCCGGAGCCGATGTCCAGCAATCTCCCGGGGCGGTGCGCGGCATACTGCGAGCGCAGCGCCTGATGCGTCGCCTGGTACAGCCCCACGTTTCCGCCGCCTTGCGCGAACGCGGTGAACGCCTCCGGCTCCGCGTAGACGTCCGCCGCCGGCTTCCCGGACCGCAGGTGGCGTTCCACCTCCTGGTAGACCCCGTGCCGCGGCTCCAACGCGGCTGCCCGTGCGCTGAGTTCGGCCGCTGACAGCACGTCACCGCAGCGGTGCGCGACCATGGCCGCGTAGAAGAACTCCTCGGCGGACGTCGCCGATGACGCCAGCTCGTCGGCCTTCGCACCTTCCACCAGGGCCTGATGCATGTGTTCCAGGGACATGCTCCTCCTCAACTGTCGGGGTGAGTCGCCGGCCGTCATTCCGCGTGCTTCTGCCGGGCGACCCAGCCGTTCGCGGCGCCCATGTCGATCACTTTCTGCGCGTACTCCCACAGCGGCGCCGACGCGTCCCCGATGACGGACTTCCGGGCCCGTACGTCGGCGTCCGTGACGCCGGGAGTGCGCCACGTCCCTCCCTTGTTGGCGAAGTTCAGCAGCAGTGGCTGGAGCCGGTCCATGGCCTTGGCGAAGCGCGCCTCTGGCGTCTTACGCGCCTCGAACTCGTCCCACAGGGCCCGGAACCGGCTGTGCTGGTCGGCGGGGAGCATCGCGAAGAGCCTGCGTGCCGCCCGCTGTTCCCGCTCCTCCTGATCGGCGGCGCCGGTCGTGTCGTACAGGAACGTGTCTCCCGCGTAGATCTCCACGAGATCGTGCACCAGGACGAGGGCGAGGGTCTTGCTGACGTCGACGGGCTCGTCCGCGTACTCGGCGAGGACCAGTGTCATCAGCGCCAGGTGCCAGGAGTGCTCCGCGTCGTTCTCGCGGCGGTCGGCGGACAGCAGCGGGCTCCTGCGCACGATCGTCTTGAGCCGGTCGACCTCCAAAATGAAGTCGATCTGCTGGTGCAGTCGTTCGGGTACGCCGTCGGGTTGCTGGACCGATGCGGCGAGGGCGGGCGCGTCTTCGTACGTCAAGGCGGGACTCCTGTACGGCGGTCAGGCGGGACTGAGGTATTGGACGATGATGCTGCCGGTCAACAGTGCTGTCGTCACCAGCAGCACAGGGTGGGGGCGGCGGCGTGCGGTGACGTCGGCGACGAGGCAGACGAGGAAGGCGGCCGCCATCGCCTGGTCGATGGCGAGCGTGGCGACGGTCGCGGCGACCGCGGTGCCGGTGACGGCCCAGTGCAGCCCGCGCTCCTCGCGCGGGCGGCTGCCCGTCACCATTTTGACGGCCACGAACAGCAGCGTGCCGGTCGTCGCCGTCACCGGTATGTACGTGAGCACCGGCCCCAGAACGAGACACGTCAAGAGAAGGACGCCGGTCACGACCGCCGCGATCCCGGTACGCGCACCGGCCCGTATGCCCACGGCGCTCTCCACGAACACCACGAAGCTCGACGAGCCGGCCGCCGAGCCCGCCACCGTGGCCCCGGCGTCGGTGAACAGTGCCTGCCGCATGCCGGGCACGCCTCCCTCGCCGTCTTGCAGCGGGGTGCGGTTCGACAGGCCGACGACCTTGGCGATACTGCCGAAGAAGTCGAGCGCGAAGAGGACGAGGATCACGCTCCACGCCCGGGCGTCGGTGATGACGCCGAGGTCGAACCGGAAGAGCGCGGCCAGGCCGTCGCCCGGATCGAACCGGCCCGGCCCCTCGGCTTCGCCCTGGACGGTCAAGTGGAGCGCGGCCACGGCGATCCCGGCAAGGGCGGCGACGGAGCGTCCACCCAGCCGGTCCACGAGCAGTGCGGTGCCGAGTCCGAGGTACGCGGCCCACGCATGGGGCGAGGCGAGGTCACCGAAGCCGGACAGGTGCCCGTCCGACGAGCGCAGGACGCCGGCGATCTGGAGACCGACCAGGCCGATGAAGACGCCGACGGCCGCGGTGAGGGCGGGCTTGGCCTCGGCCGGGATCGCGTCGATGACGGCTTGCCGCAATCGCATGGCCGATACCACGAGCATGGCCACCCCCGACCAGAAGACCATGCCGAGCGCCTGCGGCCAGGTGTAGCCGAGCAGGCCGACGACGGACACGGCCACGATCGTGTTCATCTCCATGCCCGGCGCCACCGCGAACGGCAGCCGGGCCCACAGCCCCATGGCCACGGTGGCGAGGCCACCGATCACCGCCGTGGCGACGAACGCCGCGGAGCGCGGGATGCCTCCTTGGGCCAGTACCGCGGGATTGACGACGACGATGTACGACAGGGCCATGAAGGTGGAGGCTCCGGCGAGCACCTCCCGGCGCCATGTGGAGCCGCGCGCGGTGAGCGAGAAGTACCGGTCGACGGCGCCGCGAGCGTCGCCGGACGCCGCCACGGCCGGTCCGGGGTCTCGTCCGGACGGGGCCGGGACCCTCATGGCGACGTGGTGCGTGGCTCGGCGGCCCGCGGGCTGATCGTGTCGCCCACGTCGCCGAGGATCAGCCTGTCCCCGGCGTCCGGGTCCACGGCGTAGTACTTCTCGTTCAACGTGCCCGAGACGTGGCCGATGTGGAGGTTCAAGGTGATACCGAGCCGCTCGGCGCACCGGGTGAGTGCCAGGGCTCCCTGGCGGGTCGAGTGGCAGGTGAACACGTCGACGACGGCTCCCGCGCGCACGGTGAGCCGCAGCATCGCCATGAGGGTGACCCCGGTGGCCACGACGCCGTCGATGAGGACCATCCGCCGCGCCTGGTGCGGCAGCCGGTCGTCCACGCCCACGAGCAGCCCCTGGTCCACATGGACGCGTTTGGCCTGCGGCGTCCAGTACCGGTCGCTCGAACGGCAGCCCAGCGTCTCGGCGAGGATACGGCCCTCGCGCTCGGGCGCCACGATCTCCGTGCCGGGCCGGTTCGTATGGTCCGCGACGCGCAGGGGCAGCATGCCGTACAGGTCGATCAAGGCCTGGAAATAGTGTTCGCGGTCGGCCGGTCGCTGGTGCGGGAGGTTGGCCACCGTGGTGATCGTCTCCATCCGCTCCGCCACCGCGGGTTCCGTGTCCGAGGCGACGCGTACGTTCGGTGGCAGCGGACCCGGCGCGTGCAGTTCCGACAGCTCGCTCGTGGTGAAGCGCACCAGGTGGCTGAAGTGTGTTCCGTACGCGCGCTCCAGGTCGTGGACGAGCCGCTGGTCGTCCGGTGCGAGCGTGTTCCGGTCCGGGAAGTGGGGGCCGCTCATCGCTGTCCTCCGGTCTCGCTGCCGACGGGGTGTGGGGAAGAGTGGGCGGAATCGCGCCGACGTGTCAGGAAGCAAAGGGCGGTCGGAACCGCGGCGACGGCCACGACGACGGTGACGCAGAGGGCCCGTACGAAGGCGGACGCGTCGGGCCGCTCGCCGTGGATCATGACCAGCGCCGCGAGTCCGACGGACCCTCCTATGTACTGGGCGGTGGTGACCAGGGCGCTGCCGGTTCCGTTGCTCTCCTCCGGCAGGTCACGGGTGCCGGTGATGAACATGCCGGTGAACGCCATGCCCTGGCCGAGGCCGCTGAGCAGCAGCCCCGGGAGGACTCCCGCCGCGTAGCCGCCGGAGACGGACACCGCGACCGTCAGGGCGAGGAGGCCGACCGCACCGGTCAGGTACGCCGTGGCCAGCAGGGCCCGCAGCGTCCACCGCCCGGCGAGGTACCCGGCCAGGGTGTTGCCGACGATGATGGCCCCGGCGAGGGGGAGGAAGGCGAGGCCCGCCGCCAAGGCGCTGTACTCCCGCACCTGTTGCAGATAAAGCGTCACGAGGTAGAACTCGGCCCCGAAACTGGCCATGTACAGCGCCGCCACGCCGCAGGCGACCCGCAAGGTCGGCACCCGCAGAAGCGTCGTCGGAATGAGCGGCCCCGCGCCCCGCCGCTGAGTCAGGACGAACAGTCCCGCGGCCGTCAGCGTGGCGGCGCCGGCCGTCGTCACCACCGGCACGGAGGGACGGGCACGGGAGAATTCCGTGAACACGAGGACGAGGGCTGTGACTGCCGCTGACGCCGACAGCGTCGCGGGCAGGGCGATGGGCGTACGCCGACGGCCCCGGCCCCGCATGACCCTGCCCGCCGCGAGCAGACAGATTGCCACGATGGGCAGGTTGACCAGGAAGATCCAGCGCCATGACGCTACGGCGAGCAGTCCGCCGCCCGCCACCACGCCCAGTGCGAGGCCGGCGGCCCCGGTGGTGCCCCACACGCTCAGGGCACGGTCCCGGGGCGGCCCGGCGGGATAGAAGGAGCCGAGCAGGCCGAGAGTGGCCGGCACCAGAAGGCCCGCCGCGACGCCCTGACCGGCGCGCGCGGCGATGAGGGACCACACGTCCTGCGACAGGCCTGCCGCCAGGGACGACATGGCGAAGAGCGCCTGGGCGGCGAGATAGACGCGCCCGCCGCCGAAGGCGTCCGCCAACTGGCCGCCCAGGAGCAGGAATCCGGCGAAGAAGATCGCGTACGCGCTGACGATCCACTGTAGTGACACGTCGGAGAAGCGCAGGTCCGCGCCGATGTCCGGCAGGGCCACGTAGATGATGGAGAAGTCGAGTGCCACGAGCAGTTGCGCACCGGCGAGCGCCGTCAGCAGCCGGGGTCCTGCGGTGGGGGTGTGGAGGGGCGGCACAGGTGGGTGACCTCCGAACTGGCCCGAGGCGGCGGGCGCCCTAAGTGTCAACGCCCGAGGGCGGTTTCATGTCCGGTCACAACGTAGGCGAGTTCTGCGGCCCCTCGCGGTTCCGGCCCGCACGCCACCCCCGCGGTCGGGTCAAGCGGCGGACGAGGACCGATAGAAGCGCAGATGCGCCGCGCCCGCGGTCGCGAAGCCTTCCCGCAGCTCCCGGGACAGGGACAGGTCGTGGGGACCCTGTCCGACGAGTGGTTTCCGGACGGCCTCGCGCAGCGCGTCGGTGAGGTCCTCCAGCTGACCGGCACGGACCAGCCGTCCCGCGGAGTAGCGGCTGAGCATGCGCGGCAGATGGCCGGAGTCACTGGCGATCACATGGCGACCGCAGATGACAGCCTGCGCGACCGACAGCGAGTACGGCTCTCCGTGTGTCCCCCGGTCGATGGTGGGGTGGACGACGATGTCGCTCTGGCTGATGGCCGCCCAGCTCTGCTCCGGCGTGTAGTGGACGAAGTGGATCCTTCCCTTCTCCTGCCATCCGCGCGCCCGTTCGAGGAGCTCTTCGGAGATGCCGGGCGGCCAGACCAGATGACGGGTGCCGGCGTGCACGAAGTGCAGGTCCGCCCCCTCTTCCAGCAGGACGAGCGCGGCCTCCAGGCTCAGATGGGAGCCCTTCCAGCGGGTCATCCGGGTGGGTTGCAGGACCACGGTTCTGTCGCGGCACGGCAGCGAGTACTCCCCCTCGGCCTCGGCAAGCGTCAACGGCAGTACGGTGACTTCCCGGCCGCCCAGCCTGCGACGCGTCTCCTCCGCGACGAACGGCGAGTGAGCCACCATGCGGCCCGGCAGCCGGGCGAGGAGCTCCCACTGGTCGGGCTGCTCGTCGATGTTGTGCAGGTCGAAGACGAACCGGCCCCGCCAGCCGCGGCCTTGAAGGGCGTCGACCACCGCCGACGTCACGGACGGTTTGTGCCATTGGGGGTTGTGCCAGTGGACGATGTCGGCCCGGGCGCAACGGCCGACCAGTGCCGTGATGTCCGACGCGGCCGCGGGCACCTCAAGGTCGAGGGCGGCGTCGTACGCGGCGCCCAATGACTCCCGGGTGCCGGAGACGGTCTCGACGTCGCACGGCAGGGTGCCGAGCTGGCGGACGACCGCGTCCAGATGGGCCTCCACCCCTCCGGTCACCGGCCGCGCGGCCCAGTGGATGTGCAGTACGCGCACGATCGCCTCACCTCCCTTCCGCTGCGGCATCGGCAGGCGGGACGTCCTCGGCCAGGCGGAAGCCCATGGCGTAGAGCGAACGCGGGTAGGGGCCGTGCCGGCGCTGGCAGCGCGCCAGGTCCCGGAACCGGTTGAAGGCCCCGCCGCGGGCGATCCGGTAGGCGCCGAGCCGTTTGTACAGGTCGTCCCGCACGAGCTGCCCGCCCGGGTAGGGGCGGTAGACACTGCTGGTGTACTCCTCCACGTTGCCGGCCATGTCCAGCGCGCCGCACCAGCTTCGCCCGGCGGGAAACGCGCCGACGGGCGTGGTCATGAGGAGCCCCGACTCCAGTGTGTTGGCCGCGTCCGGGCTCCACTCTCCGCCCCAGGGGTAGCGAAGGCCCTCCGGGCCGGCGGCGGCGTACTCCCACTCCTGCTCCGTCGGCAGGCGGAACACCCGGCCGGTCCGCTCACCGAGCCACCGTGCGTAGGCGTCGGCGCTCTCCGGGGTGATCGTGTGAACGGGATGGTTGGCGGTGGCGGGCGTGAAGCGGCCGTAGTGCCAGCTGCTCGGGATCTCGCGGCGGCCGGTCTCGTGGAGGAAGAGCGCGTACTCGGTGTTGGTGACCGGGTACGCGGCGATCCGGAACGCGGCGACAGGGCAGGGGTGGCGCGGGCATTCCTTCTCGACCCAGGACCGCTGGACGCCGAAGCGGGCGGAGTCCTGGTGGAGCGCGTCGACGTCGTCCTCCGGGGTACCGATGAGCGCCTGTCCGGCAGGCACATCCAGCATCGGCGGGTCGTCCTCACGGATCCGCGGGTCCCCCGCCAGGGCCAGCGCGGTGCCCACGGCGAGCAGGACGTCCGGGCCGAGTGACGCGTCGTCCATCATGGCGGCCGGCTCGTCACCGCCGAGACCGGCGACGAGGTGGGCAGGGCTCAGGGTCTCGGCGCGGGGCCGGACGTAGTGGTCGGGCAGCCCCATCGCGGCCCGGTCGGTCAGGGCGTTGATGTCGGCGTCGACGAGGTCGGCGTGCACGATCTCCGTCACAGCGCCTCCTTCTGCGGTGTCACGGTGTCCAGCGCGCCCGGCGCAGGCTGCGTGACGCCCAGTGCGCCGAGATGGCCCATCAAGTTGTCCTTGACCTCCAGATACGCCTCGTTGTACGGCGTCCGGAAGCCGCCGAGCGGCACGCGGGCCGTCACGTCGACTCCCCACTCGGCGAGCTGGCTCAGCTTCTCGGGGTTGTTCGTCATCAGCCGGACCCGGCGCACCCCCAGATGGCGCAGGCACTCGGCGGCGAGGCGGAAGTCCCGCCCCTCGGCGGGGAAGCCCAGGGCGAGATTGGCGCTGATCGTGTCGTGCCCCAGCGATTGCAGGGCGTAGGCCCGGATCTTGTTGGCGAGGCCGATGCCTCGCCCTTCCTGGCGGAGCATGTAGAGCAGGATGCCGTTGCGGGAGTCGATGACAGCCGTCAGTGCCGCCGCGAGCTGCGGACCGCAGTCGCACTTGGCGGACCCGAGGACGTCCCCGGTGAAGCAGGCGCTGTGGACGCGGACGATCGGCGCCTCGCCCGTGTCGGGGCGAGGAGCCGCTGTCCGCAGGGCCACCGCTTCCTCGATGTCCACGCTGTCCGGGGAGATCCGGCCGAAGACCGTCACCTGCATCAGCGTGGAGCCGACGGGTATCGGAGCGCTCGCCAGTCGTGTCACCACGTCGTCGTCGGATATGCCCATCAACCGCTCCTCTACCGCGACGCCGGGACCGGCGAGGCATCGGCGCTCGCGTCCACCTCGTACACACGACCGTCGTAGGACGAGGCCAGGAACCGTCCGGGGCGACCGGCCGCGCTCAGACTCGACACCCCCGCGGTGGTGGGGCGGACGTCGACCACGCAGGTGTCCGAGCCGAGATCGTGCACGGTTATCCGCCCGTGGTAGCCGCCCGTCGCGACCAGGCCGGTGTGCGGGTCGACGGCCACACACTTGATGCTGTTGCCGTGGGGTGTCGCTACGGCCGCCTCCTGTTGGCCTGCGGGTGTCCAGACCCGCAAGGTCAGGTCGCGGCCCACGCTGACGAAACGTCCGTCCGGGAGGCTTGCCGCGCCGTTGGCGATACGTGTGTGGGCTGCGTCGTTCCGCGTGATCGGGGCCAGGTCCGGCAGACGGTGCCAGGTGGCCGCCCCGGTGGCGCAGACGCTGAAGAGAGTGTTCCCGTGCACGGCCATGCCCTTGATGGCGTTCTGCTGGATGCGGTGCTCCGCGACGAACTCGATGCCGTTGTGGGCGGTGCCGCGGAACAGCAGTGCCTCGCCGGTGTAGGTGCCGACGACGAGGAGGTCGCCGTCCGTGGAGCCGTACACAGCGGCGCAGTTGAGGGGTGAGCGGTGCTGGTGCACCACCTTGCCGGACACGGCGTCATGCAGGGAGCCGAGCTGTCCTCCGGTGACGACGGTGCCGTGGAAGGGGATCAGGAAGTTGCAGCAGCTGCCGATCTCGGACACCTTCGCACCGTCGCGCCGCACGGTGCCGCTGTCGCCGACGGAGAAGACACCGGCCGGAGCGGCGGTCACGGCGTTGAGTCCTGGAGTCGGTTCGACGCGGTCGAGGTTCCAGCTTCCGTCACTCCGGTCGAAGACGGCGTACGACGAGCCGAACGTGCCGAAGGCCCACCGGGTGTCGTCGAGGCGGGCGCACGAGCGGAGCCATACGTCGGCGGGGACCTCGGAAGTCATCACATGCGTGAGCCGGTGCCCCTGATCGAGCCGCCACAGCCGGACGGTGCGGTCATAACTCGAACTGAGGAGAAGGCTGTTCGCGGGGTCGAAGCCGAGGCGCTTGATGCCGGCGTCGTGGACGCGGTGCCGTGTCGTGCCCGTCGGGCCCAGGAGGATCAGTTCGCCCTCGTCGTTTCCCAGGGCGAACTCCTCGTCGCCGAGGACCGCGACGGTGTCCGTCTCCACGTCGCCGAGGTCGATGGTGTCGACGAGTTTGCCCGCGACCGTGTCCCACCGGCGGACCGTGCCGTCGTCGCTGGTGGTCACCAGCTCCGTGCCGCCGCGCACCCACTCCACGGAGAGCACGTCCGCCTCGTGGCCTTCCAGGCGGTGGATGAGGCGGCCGTCCAGGTCGTAGACGCGTGCGATGTGGTCACGCGAGACGGTTGCCACGAGGCGCTCGTCCGGGGAGATCACCGTCATCTCGACGTCGTCCTTGTGATCCACCAGAACAGTGATCAGCCGCATTTCGGGAACCGACCACAAGCGCGCCGAATAGTCGCTGCTCGACGTGGCGAGAATCCGTCCCGAGGGGGAGAACCGGCACTGGTTGGCCAGATGATCGTGACGTGCCTCGGTGACGGCGGTGTGGGTGGCCGCGTCCCAAAGGATCACTTTGTTGTCGTAGCCGGCGGTTGCGACCCAGTCGCCCTTGGCGTCGATTCCGCTGATGGGCGACGTGTGTTTGATCATCGGTTCCTCCCGCTTGAGTGCAAGAAATCGCGCGTGACGTCGTCAAGACGATCGGGGGGTCGAGGGGTAGCGAGCGGGATCTTCGCTCTGCAGACGAAGCAGCCGACTCTGCGGCCGAGGCGGGCGCGGGACGCGCCTCCTCTGCGGAAACCGGCAACGAGCAGCGAATCTATGAGGCGTCACATGCCGAAGTCAACTTTCCTTTCGTCTGTGATTCAAGCTGTCCAATTCGGAGCGGCACCCCGGACAGGGCGGATGAGATTCAGCCAGTATCCGGTCTCCCGAAATTCCCGCGGGCGATCGTCACCAAGCGTCATAGAGCCATGTGGGCCGCACCGCAGGCGCCCCGATCTCCTATTTGATCAGAGCGGGAAGCCCGTCCCGAAGTGACCAGTGCGGCAGATGCGAAAGAGCCAGTACGCCTTTCCGGTCTTGCCGGGGATGACCATTGCCCCCTTCCATGAGGAGGCGAGCCGTGATGGTCTCCGAAAACATGATCGGCGTTGAGGAATTGCATGAGCGAGCGGCCATGGTGGCGCGACGCTGTCATCTATCACATCTATCCGCGTAGCTTTCTCGACACGAACGGCGACGGTTCGGGCGATCTGCCCGGCGTCACCGCCCGCCTCCCCTACCTGGCCGACCTGGGCGTGGACGCGCTGTGGCTGTCGCCCTTCTACCTCTCTCCCATGGAGGACTTCGGGTACGACATCACCGACCACACCGCCGTGGACCCGCTCTTCGGGAAGCTGGACGACTTCGACACGCTCGTCGAGACCGCCCACGCGCACGGAGTGAAGGTGTTGATCGACTACGTGCCCAACCACACCTCCAGCAGGCACCGTTGGTTCCTGGACTCCCAGCGGGGCCGTACGGACCCACGGCGGGACTGGTACGTCTGGCGCGACCCGGCACCGGGTGGCGGCCCCCCGAACAACTGGATCACCCTGTTCGGCGAGCCGGCTTGGAGCCCGCACCCGGAAAGCGGCCAGTACTACCTGCACTCCTTCCTGCCGTCCATGCCCGACCTCAACTGGCGTCACCCCGAGGTCCGCCGGGCCATGCTGGACGTCGCCCGCTTCTGGCTCGACCGCGGTGTGGACGGCTACCGCATCGACTGCGTTCCGCTGGTCGCCAAGGACCCCCTGTTCCGCGACAACCCACCGGCCGAACCCCTCGCCATGGCCCAGCACCGCCCCATGGGCGCCTATGACGGGCAGCGGCACATCCACGACCAGGGCCACCCCGACCTGCACGACATCTACCGCTCTCTCCGTGCGCTGCTGGACTCCTACGGCTCCGGCCAGGAACGCGTGGCGATCGGGGAGATCCACGAACACGACTGGCCCCTGTGGAGCACCTTCTTCGGACAGGACCTGGACGAGATCCACCTACCGCTGAACTTCGGTCTCCTCAAGGCACCGTGGAGACCCGCGGACGTCGAGAAGCTGCTCCGCGACGTACAGGACGCCCTGCCCGCCGGGGCCACGCCGGCCTGGGTGCTGGGCAGCCACGACGAGCCCCGGGTGGCCTCCCGCATCGGTGCCGCGCAGGCACGGAACGCCATGATGCTGCTGCTCACCCTCCCGGGCACGGCCCTCCTCTACTACGGTGACGAACTCGGCCTGCCCAACGGCGAGTTGGCCGCACACCGCGCCCAGGACCCGTGGGGCGTCCGCGACCAGAGCCTCAGCCGCGACCCGGCCCGCACCCCCATGCCGTGGACCCCGGGGCCCACAGCGGGATTCACCCGCGCCCCGGCCGAACCGTGGCTGCCGGTGGTCGTCCCCGAAGGCGGTTCCGCCGCCGAGCAGGTCACCGACCCCACCTCGTTCCTCGCTCTGACGCGTTCGCTGCTGCGACTGCGCCACGACCACCCCGCGCTCGCCGGGGACGCGCTGGAGTTCCAGAGCGGCCTGCCGGAGGGAGTACTGGGCTATCAGCGGCGTGGACACCGCCCGGGCGACGCTCTCCTGGTGATGCTCAACTTCACGGACAGGGCCGTGCGGCTGCCCCGCGCCCACGGCGGCCCGGCGGCGGCCGGCCGATGGGTGCGCCTCGTGTCGACCTGCCCCGAGCCCGGGCCGGGGCAGGCCGTCGACGCCCTGGCCCCCCACGAGGGAGTCATCTGCGGGCCCCGGCCGGCGGCGGGCCACGAAAGGATGCCGAATGGAGCCGCGTGACCTGACCCGGCCGCGCCGACGTACGACCAAGGCGGCCACGGTCCGCGTGGAAGCGGGCAGCCGGACGTTCCTCGCGTACGACTCCGCTGCCACCGCTCAGCATGTGGCGCTGATCGCCACGTTCGCGCCGCCCGAAGGCGACGCGGCAGGGTGGCCGCGTGAACTGTTCGCCGCGTTGCGTGCCGCCCCTGTCCTCACGGCCCCGTTCACCTTCCGGCCCGCCCGCCCACGGCTCGGCGTCCTCACCCCGGCCTGGCAGGTACTCGCCGGGCACGAGATCGACCCGGACCACCATGTACGGCGCTCCGCGCTCCCCTCGCCCGGCGGGCCGAGGGAACTGGACGCCTTGGTGGCCCGGCTGCACTCCCAGCCCCTGGACCCGGAGCGGCCTCTGTGGGAGTTCCACCTCATCGAGGGGCTCGCTGACCACCGGGTCGCCTTCTACTTCAAGGGCCACCACGCCTTGGTGGACGGCGTCGGCTTCCTCGCACACCTGAAGCACATGTTCACAGCCGCCCCGACCGCATCCGTGCGACCGTTCTGGAGCGTCCCGAATGAGCCGAGCCCGCCGAGCGCGCCGGGCGAGCCGTCCTCGGGCACCGGCCAACAGCTGCGCCACGGACCGGGCGGCAAGGCGTCCGCCGTGGCGGATCTCGTCAGTGCGGCCAGGCTCATCGCCCGGGACGCCCGCGGGCCGCGCGACCCGGCACGTGCGCTTCCTTACGCGGCGCCGAGGTCGACGCTGAACGGCCGCATCGGACGGCAACGGGTCGTCGCGACGTCGAGCTGCGCGTTCGAACGGCTGCGCTCAGCGGCACGGGCAGCCGACGTGACGGTCAACGAAATCTTCCTGGCCATGTGCGGCGGAGGACTGCGCCGCTATCTGCGCGAGTTCGCCTCCCTGCCCGAGCGGACGCTGACCGCGGGCACTCCGGTGTCGACGCGCGCCCCCGGCGACGACACCACCCTGATCGCCCACGCCATGACCGCGATGAGTCTCGGCACGGACATCGCCGACCCGCTCGACCGGCTGAAGCTGGTCGCACGCTCCAGCTCCCTCGCCAAGGAGAGGGTCCGGCGGCTGCCCAGCGGCGTCGCCGCGGCCTACGGCGCCGCCTTCTCGACGCCGTTCCTGGTCCAGCACCTCGCCGGGCTCGGCGGCAGGACGCGGACGCCGTACAACGTGGTGGTCTCGAATGTGGCCGGCCCTGTGGAGCCGCGGTACGTCTGCGGCGCCCGGCTCGAATCGCTGGCGGCGGTCGGCAGCATCTGTCACGGCATGGCGCTGTTCATCGCGGCGATGACCGGGGGCAGCCGGTTCACCGCCGTCTTCACCGGTGACCGCCGCACCGTCCCGCACGTGCGCGAACTCGCGCGGTACACCGGCGACGCCCTGGCCGAGCTGGAGGACGCGCTCGGCTGTGCCGGCGATCCGGCGCCCGCGCGGCGCCGGTGAGCGGGCCCCACCCCCCGAATCCCAGCCGGAAGGAATCCGATGCCCACTCCGATCATCCTGGACTGCGACCCCGGCCACGACGACACCTTCGCGATCCTGCTCGCCGCGGGCAGCGACCGCGTCGACCTGCGTGCCGTCACGGCCGTGGCGGGCAACCACGTGGTGGAGAAATCCGCTCTCAACGCACGGCGCGTCCTCAGCCTCACCGGGGTCACAGGCGTCCCGGTGGCGGCGGGCCACGCCGGACCGCTGCTCGGGGAGCACGCCGCGCCCCGGCAGGGCGACCAGTACGGCGGCCCGGATGTGCACGGCAACTCCGGACTCGACGGCTGGGACTTCGCGGAGCCCACGGTCCCGCAGGACGAGCGCCATGCCGTGGAACTCATGATCTCGGTACTCACGGAGTCCACCGAACCGGTCACCATCGTGGCCACCGGCCCGCAGACCAACGTGGCCGCTCTCCTGCTCGCCGCTCCGCACCTGCGTCCGAAGATCCGCGAGATCCTCTGCATGGCCGGCTCGACGCACCGGGGCAACTTCCTGCCCTACTCCGAGGCCAACGTCCTGTTCGACCCCGAGGCGGCGAGCATCGTCCTGAACAGCGGGGTCCCGGTCACGTACTGCGGTCTCAATGTCACCCACCAGGCCCTGGTCACCGCGGAGGTGCTCGCCGAGATCGGCTCCGTGCCCCGGCTCGGTGAAGCGGCCGAGGCGCTGCTGCGGTTCCGGTCGGGAACCTACGACAGGATCTGGGGCATGCCGGAACCCCCGCTGCACGACCCCGTCGTGGTCGCCATGCTGATCGATCCGTCCTTGGTCGGCTGCCAGGACGCCAACATCGTCGTGGAACTGCACGGCGCGTTCACCCGGGGCGCCACAGCCATCGACCTGGCCGGTGTGACCGACCGCAAACCCAACGCGCGGGTCGCGCTGGAGCTGGACGCGCCGAGGTTCTGGCAGCTCCTCACCGACACCCTGCGGAAGTTGGCGTGACGTGACGGAACTCGACGAGGCACTGACGTATCTGCGGGACTGCGGACCCGAGTGGGGGCCGGGGGTGAGCAACCACGGGCCCATGGCCGCTGAGGCGCTGGTCCGCCTCGGCCGCTCGGAAGCGGTCGGCCGCTTCGTCAGCGACTACCGGAAGATGCTCTACCGTGACGCGCCGGTTCGGGCGGTGGCGATCGACGGCGCCAACTGGCGGGCGGCACTGGGCAACATGCGACTCCTCGGGGACTGGAACGCCTTCTTCCGGGACCGTCTCGCCGAGCGGCCCTGGCGGGAGGTTCTCGCCCACTGGTGGCCCCGGCTGCTGCCCGGGCTGCCGGCCGGCGGCGGGCACGGGGTGATCAGAACCGGGCACGCCGTGCGCGCGCTGGCCGAGAAGGAGACACCCGAACGCGTCGACGAGCTCGCGCTCGGCCTCGGCTACTGGGCCGCCCGGTACCAGGAGGTCCCGGGCAGTGGACGGTTCCTCGGCTCACGGAGCGTGACGCGTGTCTGGGGCGAGGTGCCGAAACTCCACACGCGGCAGGGCATCGGTGAGATCTTCCGTATCAGGCTGGAGGCGCTGTATCTACAGCCCGACTTCGGCTCCGTGGTGGACGAGGTGGCGGAACCGGAGGACGCGTACGAACTGCTGAGCGTCGTCACCAGGCTCGCGGCGCACGGCTATCTGACCGACAACCACGAGAAATACATGGGGTTCGTGCACGCGCTCACGGTGCCGGCCGCGGTGCGTCTGGTACTCGGTCACCTGCCCGTCGAGCAGCACCTCCCCAGCGTCGCGGCCGCCTGGCAGTTCACCGCCGCGATCCGCAGCGTCTACGGCACCGGCCACCGGGAGCCCGCGGCGCCGGTCACGCCGGTGGACTACGAGACTCTGACCGACAGAGCGGTCGCGACCGGGGACCCGCACGCCATCAAGTACGTCGAGGCGTGCCGGCGGGAGGATCGCACGGCCCCCGATCCGATCTACGCGGTGGTCGCGACCGACTGGATCCGGCGCATGGAAGACGGCACATGGATCGAATGACGGGCTTCACACCGCGCTCGGGTGAACGCGCCGAGGCCCCGCGCTCCGTACGGGAGGCCGCGATGGACGCACCGCTCGACCTGCTGAGCCTGGACACACCGTCCTACGTCTACGACCTGGCCGAAGTTCGGCGCGCGCACGCCCTGTTGACCTCCGCGCTGCCGCTCGGCGCGCCCCTGCACTACTCCCTCAAGGCCAACCCGCACCCCGCCGTCCTGAAGCAGCTCGCCGCGCTCGGATGCCGTGCCGAGGTCTGCTCTCCCGGAGAGCTCCGCGCGGCACTGAGGGCGGGCTTCTCCGCGGCCGGGACGCTGTACACCGGCCCCGGGAAGTGCGACGCCGATGTACGCGGAGCCGTCGCCCAGGGGGTGCGCCGGTTCTCCGTGGACTCGCCGGGCGGCCTCGACCAGCTCGACCGCGTGGGTCGTGAGCACGGTGTACGGCTGTCGGCGCTGCTACGGATCAACCCGCAGGAGCCACCGCACGGCGCGGGCCTCGCCATGACGGGCGGCCCGTCCCAGTTCGGTGCGGACCTGTCGTGGCTCCACGAGGAGCCCCTGCTCTTCGCCGGCCGCGCGTACGCCCGACTGGTCGGCGTCCACCTCTATATGGGGAGCAATCTGGCGGACGAGAAAGCGTTGCTGACGGTCTTCGAACACGCGCTCCGGGTCGCAGGCGAGGCTCAGGAAGCGCTCGGTTGCGAGCGGTTCGAGGTCCTGGACCTCGGCGGAGGATTCGGAGCTCCGTACGCGACACGAGGGCGGCTGCCGGTGTTCGCCACCCTCAGGGAACGGCTCGGCGTACTGCTCGACCGTGCTTTCCCCGCGTGGCGGACCGGCTCGCCCGAGGTCTTCTTCGAGTCCGGCCGCTATCTGTCGGCCGCGTGCGGGCAGCTGCTGACCAGAGTGCTCGACGTGAAGCGGTCGCACGGGTGCCGGATCGTGGTGCTCGACGCCGGGATCAATCACCTCGGCGGCATGTCCGGTCTCGGCAGGGAGCCGCGTATCGACCCCGAGTTGCTGACCACGGCGGACGGACGGAACGCCGGCCACGAGACCATCGTGACCGGACCGCTGTGCCATCCCCTGGACAGCTGGACGAGAAACGGTCTCCTCCCCGATGTGGAACCAGGGGAACTCATCGCCGTGCCCAACGTCGGCGCCTACGGCCTCCACTCGTCGCTCGCGCTGTTCCATGGACACCCCATGCCCCTGGAGGTGGTGGTCGATGACGGCCGGGAGATCGAGCGCAGCCGGATCACCGTGGGCCGGGAGCGGTACGGGACGTGATCTCCTCGACCGCTCGGACGGCGGGACCGGGGTGTCCACCCGCCCGGCGCACCGGTGCCGTCGCCCCGGGCCTCATCCTGCGTCCCCGCCCCGGTGTCCCGATGCGGATCGACGTGCCGGCGCGGCACCCCTTCGTCATCGTCATGCGCGACGACAGCGCCCATTGCGTACACGAGTTGACCGGCCGTCTCGCGGCCCGCAGCCGGGTGCCGCGGGCGCACCTCGTCACCACAGTGCGGGCGAAGTACCTGCGATTCCAGCAGGAGGTGCGCGACGGATTGCGCCAGGCGATGGCGCGGCCCGACGGCGTCACCTTCCACGTGGCGGACCCGGTCGCCCTGGAGCGGGCGGTCCGCAGTCGCGTGGGGGAGCGCGCCCTGATCAGCCTGGACCCATTGGTGGCGCACGCGCACGGCCACCTCCGGCTCTCCCGGGGGTTCCTGCTGGGCGGTGGCCGGAGTGTCGGCCTGGTCGCCAGGCCGGGCGCCCCCCGGATCGCCGACCAGCTGGCGGCGCTCCGTGCGCGGCTCGCGGGCGCCGAGTGCGCTCTCGTCGAGGACGACGTCTGCACCGGGGGTTCCGTCGAGGCGGCGACCCGCTTGCTCCGGGCGGCGGGCATCCGGGTCGCCCACGTGGTACCCGGCATACGGCTCACGGCTCCCGGCGGGGCGTCCACCACCGGCGTCCCCATGCACCCGGTGATCGACTACCGGATGCCGCGCAGCGGTGCGGTGGACCTGACGGACTCCCGCAACTACCTGCTGGGCATGTCGGGGCTGGCGGTCCGGCTGCCGCGGAGGCAATGGGGGCGAGCGCCGTACTGGCTCCCCTTCGTCAGCGCGGCTTCCCGCATCGGCATCAGCCCCGGGATGGAACGGGCGTTCGCGAAGGGGATGTTGGAGGCCAACGCCCGCTTCTTCACCGAGGTCGAGCGGACGGCCCGCTACCGGATACGGGTGGGCGATCTCTGTCCGGGCGGCCGGCGGTTGCTCACCTCGCTGGAGATCGCGTGGACGTCGACCCCTGTTCTCGCTGTCCTGGAGCAACTGGCCTCCTCTCCGGACCGCTACGTCGAGATCGTCCAACGGGCCAAAGAGCGTGAGGTCGAGGGCCGTTGAGAGGCCGTCCCCATGGATTCGACGCCATCCTCCTGGACGTGAACGGGACCCTCTTGCCGTCCGGCACGTCGTCGTCCCACGCCAGTCGCCGTGTACGGCGCCTGCTGCGCGAGGCGCTGGCCCTGTCGTATGCCCGCGGCTACGCCGTCGGCCTCTGTTCCGACTCGCCGCTGGAGCAGCTGGGGGAATTCGGCGAACGCGTGGGCCTGGGAGCGGCTTCGACGTTCCCCGTGGTGGCGGAGAACGGCAACATCGTCTCCTTCGACGGCGCCGTGCGCCTCATGACGCCGTTCCCCGCGTCGGGCGCCGTACGCGGCATCGTCGGCGATGTCGCCGCGGCGCACGGGGCCGAGCGGCTCAAGGACACGTCGAGTCCCGAATTCGGCGGTACGCCCGTGAGCCACCGGACCTGGGCGTTCGGTGCGAACCGGCGGGCCTCGGTCAGTGTGTTCGCGCCACCGCCCCTCATCACCGAGGCCGCCCGCACCCTGGCCGGGTGGGCGCGGGACCACGGCGTCGAGCTCGGCCTCGACCGCAGTGCGCGCCACGGCTTCCTCGGCGTTCATCCGTACACCCCCTGGCACTCGGGCAAGCGGCGCACGCTGGAGGTGCTCGCCCGGGAGGGGCACCGGCTGCTCATGGTCGGTGACTCCCTCGCGGACTGGGTGCCCGCGGGGCGTGGTGTGCGGTGCGCCTTCGTTGCGAACGCCGCCATCCCCGAACCGGTGCGCGCGTCGGCGTGGTTCGTCTCCTCCCGTCCCGGTCCTGACGGAGTCGTGGATGTGCTGCGCCGAGCGGCGACCGCACCGCACCGGCCCCCACGGCTCCCGAAGGCCGCACCGCCCGCCCCGAAGGAGTGACTCGTGTCCCGTGTCCGTGTCGGCATACTCGGCTGCGGCATGATCGCCCAGCTCATGCACCTGCCCTACCTCACCGAGTTGGAGGACCGCTTCGAGATCGCCGCGCTGTGCGATCAGGACAAGGCGCTCGCCCAACGGGTCGCCGCCCGCCACCGAGTGCCGCGGGTGCACGACTCGTGGGAGAACCTGTTGGACACGGTGCCGTCGCTCGACGCCGTCCTCATCCTCAACAAGGACCACTTCGCCCCCGCGCTCATGGCGCTGGAACGAGGCATCCACACGTTCACCGAGAAACCCTTGTGCTACACGCAGGGCGAGGCCGAACAGCTCGTCGGCACCGCGGAGCGCACGGGCGCCAAGCTCATGGTCGGGTACATGAAACGCTACGACAGCGGGGTGCGGCGAGGGCTTGAGGAGATGCGCCGGATCTCCGCGCCGCGCATGGCACGCGCCCACATCGTCGTGGGGCCCGACTACGGCAACTGGATCATCCCGGAAATCCAGCGGATCGACCGCCCGGCCGGCGCGGAAGCGGACTCCGGGACCGACGGGCGCACAGCGAAAGCCCGCGGCGAACTCGGTACCGGGTCGCCCGCTCTCCTGGCCGCCTACATGGACATGTTCGGTGTCTGGAGCCATGACATCAACGTGCTCCGCGCGGCCTTCCCCGCCGCGCCCACGTCCGTCACAGCTCGTGTCTCCCCCGACGGCGGCACGCTCACCGCGCTGCTGGGCCACGCGGACGGGTTGCAGTGTGTCTTTCTCGGCGGGAAGACCTCGGTGCGTCTCTTCGAGGAGAACCTCACCGTGTGGGGGTCCGACCGCGTCGTGGAACTCCACATCTCGAACCCCTTCCTCCGCCACGTTCCCTCGACCGTACGCGTACGCCAGGACGAGGCGCCGTCGTCGGGGCGGCCCCGTCCGCTCACCGTCGAGCGGACGGTGGACGGTTCGCACCACGAGGCGTTCAAGGCCCAGTTGTGCCACTTCCACGCATGCGTGACCACCCCGGAGCTCCAGCCGCTCACGAGCGGGCAGGAATCGCTGGAGGACATCCGCCTGATGCTCGCCATCCTGCGGTCGGCCCGCTGAGCTGGTCACGGGAAGAGACGTGGCCAAAGGGACACGCGACCCGACCGGCCACATCGGCGCGCCAGACCCGCCGATACGATCAAGCCATGCTCTCCTCGACGGCCCGTCGCTACCTGCTCAGCGGCCCGCTCATCGCGGCGCTGCTCGCCTTCGGCTACTACGCCGCGCAGCCCGTCCCGGCCGGTTGCACCCTGTCGTCCGAGCCGTACGGCTCCCAGTTCGAGGCGAGGGACATGCAGGCGTCGGGCGGCGGGCAGTGCGAGGGACGGGCCCGCTTCATGGCGTGGCTGAGGAAGTAGGCCGGTTCACCGGCCCGGCGTGTCGGCCGCCCACACCGCAGCGATGGCCGTGAACACGGCCCGATAGGACGCGGCTGTAGCGGTGTTGGCCGGGTGAGGGCGAGGGTGACGAGCGCGGCCAGGCCGACGGCGCCGCCGATCTGCCGGGTGGCGTTCATCAGGCCCGAGGCGGCGCCGGCGTCGTGCTCGGCCGTGCCGGAGGTGACCGGGGTGATCAGTAGGACCATTCCGGCCGACATCACGATCGCCGGCCCAGCGGGCCCTCCGCGTATCCGCTGTCCGCGCCGATCCGGCTCTGCCAGACGAATCCGGCCGCCGACAGCAGAGCGGCCAGGACGATCAGGGTCCGGAGGGCCCGTGCGGTGCCCGCCTTGGTGCGGGTGTCGCTGAACCTGGTGGAGTACTACTTCGAGACGAAGGCCCAGCTGCTGCACGCCGCCCTGGAACGCCTGGAGCAGCAGAGCCACCGACCCCGAACTGGCCGCGCGGCGCGTGGCCGAGGGACCCGACCGCCAGGAACGGCAGCTGACCGCCGTGCTGGAGCAGGCCAACGGGACGGCGCTCTGGACCGGCAGCGGGACGCGGCGGCGGAGGCGGCTCACCTGTTGTCCCTCAGCCACGGGCTGGGCACCTGCGTCCTGATCGGCCGGCGCGGCGCGGACGCCGCCACGGAGGTCCTGTGCGCCCACCTCGGCCAGCTCTTCGCGCAGGCCCCACACGCCGGCCTCCGGTGAGTCCGGATCACGGCAGGACGCCCGGCACGGCCGCGGAGGAATGGTCCGTGGATTGCCGGGCACGCGGACGTAGGTATCCGAATGATCGGGGACCGTAGAACAGGAGGATTTGTCGTGTCGTTCCTTTGGGCCATCATCGCAGGACTCATCATCGGCCTGCTGGCCAAGCTCGTTCTGCCCGGTCGTCAGCCCATCCCCCTGTGGCTGACGGTTGTCCTGGGCATCGTCGGCGCCGTCGTCGGCAATGCTCTCGCCAGTGCGTTCGGTGTACGGGACACCGGCGGCATCGACTGGATCCGGCATGTCTTCCAGGTCGGCGTCGCCGCCGTCCTCATCTCCTTGGTGACCCCTCTGTGGGCCCGACGACACGCTTGATCCGATCCCGCCCCCAAGCCCCCGGCGTCCCGCGCCGGGGGCTTCGCGTGCGCTGCGTGCCGGGCCCCGGTGGGCCGGGGCCCGGCACGCGCCGCTACGTCCAATGGCGCAGGGCGAGGCGGGGAGCCCGCCGGGTGAGCCAGGCGCAGGCCAGGCCGACGGCGGCACCGGCGACGACGTCGCTGGGATAGTGGGCGCCGCTCTGCACACGCTCGACCGCCACCATCGCCGCCGGTACCGCGCACGTGACGCCGGCGGCCGGCCAGGTGGGGAGGACGGCGGCGGTGAAGGCGACCGCGGCCGCCGTGTGCCCGGAGGGGAAGGAAGAGGAGTCGGGGCGGTCGTCCGCCTCGTCGTGCGGGAACCACTCCTTCGGCGGCCGGGGCCGGTCGGCCAGCTGCTTGCACACGCCGTTCGACGCCAGCTGCGCCACCGTCATGGCGGCGAGACCGGCGGCCGCCGCCGTGCGGCCGCGCCACCCGCCGAAGCACGCCATCGCGACGGCGGCCCCGCACCACAGCTTCGTGCTCTCCGCCGCCTCCTCCACTCCGGACAGCACCTTGCCCGCACCCGGCGCGACGCGCCGGGCCACCTGCTGTGTCACCACTCGATCAACCTCACGCACAACCGTCAACAGCTTCATGCGCACCAGGTATCCCGAAGCGCCCCGGGTTACGCAGGTCTTGATCACCTGTAGCCGACCGGCCGAGCCGGTCGGCTTCTCTTCTCCCCTGCCTGCCGGGCCCCCCACTGCTAGCATGAGACGTATGGCACGAGGTATCTGGTCGCAGAAGGTCCGCTCCGCCCGCTGACGGCGGCGCCTTCTTCTCTCTGCTGAATCCGCGCTCGCCGTCCCGGTTCCCGCCGGGCGGCCTTTTCGCGTTGCCCGGCTCCACTGCGAGCTGCGGAGCATTCCTTGAACCCCACCTCGACCACCCCCGAGGCCATGTCCCTGCCCGTCGAAGCGGGCGGTGGTGCCCACCTCCGTGCCGACGGCGTCATCGTCACCCGCGGGTCCAGGCGCGTCCTGAACGATGTCTCGGTCACCGTCTCCGCCCGGTCCCGGATCGCCGTCGTCGGCGAGAACGGCCGCGGCAAGACGACGCTGCTGCACGTCCTCGCCGGCCTGCTCACGCCCGACGAGGGCACCGTGCACCGCAACGGCACGCTCGGCCTGGCCCGCCAGGAACTGTCCGCGCGGGACGGCGCGACCGTCGGCACCCTGACGTCCGAGGCACTGGCCGCCTCGCTCGCCGCCCTCGGCGCGCTGGACGAGGCGACGCGCGCCCTGGCCGAGGGCCACCCCACCGCCGACGACCGCTACGCCGCCGCGCTCGACGCCGCCACCCGGCTCGACGCGTGGGACGCCGAACGCCGCGTCGACGTCGCCCTCGAAGCCCTCGGCGCCTGCACCGACCGCGGCCGTCCGCTGTCGACGCTGTCGGTCGGGCAGCGCTACCGGGTCCGCCACGCGTGTCTGCTGGGCGCGCGGCACGACGTCCTGTTGCTGGACGAGCCGACCAACCATCTCGACGCCGATGGGCTCGCCTTCCTCACCCGCAGGCTGCGCGAGCACGACGGGGGCCTCGCCGTCGTCAGCCACGACCGTGCGCTGCTGCGCGACGTGGCGGACCGCTTCCTCGACCTCGACCCGACCCGCGACGGCAGGCCGCGCCTGTACGCCGGTGGGTACGACGCCTGGCAGGACGCCCGGCGGCGTGAGCGCGAGCGCTGGGAACAGGACCACGAGGAGCAACAGGCCGAGCACCGGCGCCTACAGGACGCGGTGTCGAAGGCCCGCGACCGGCTCTCCACCGGCTGGCGGCCCGACAAGGGCACCGGGAAGCACCAGCGCCAGTCCCGCGCCCCGGGTGTCGTACAGGCCCTGCACCGGCAGCGGAACGCGCTGGACGCGCACCGGGTCGACGTGCCCGAACCGCCGCCGGCCCTGCGGTGGCCGGACCTCGGGGTCCGGCCGGGCGCACCGCAGTTGCGGGCCCACGGCGTCGCCGTCGAAGGGCGGCTGGCCGGCCCCGTCGACCTCACCCTCGACGGCGGCGACCGGCTGCTCGTCACCGGGCCGAACGGAGCCGGGAAGTCCACGCTCCTCGCGGTCCTCGCCGGCGCCGTCGAGCCGACGCACGGGCACGTCCGGCCGGCGCGGGGGCACGGGTCGTCCGGATCTCCCAGGAGACCGCCGAGCAGGAACCGGGACTCACCGCCCGCGAGGTGCACGCCCGTCACGTGGGGCGCCTCGTGGCCCGCGGCGCGCTCCGCGACGCCGACGCCGTCCCGCTCGGAGCGCTCGGGCTGCTGGACGCCGAGGCGACGCGCACTCCGGTCGGACGGATGTCGCAGGGTCAGCGGCGGCGTCTCGACCTGGCGCTTGCCCTGGCCGGGCGGCCCGGCCTGGTGCTGCTCGACGAGCCGACGAACCATCTGTCGGCCGCGCTGGTCGACGAGTTGACCGAGGCGATCCGCGCCACGGACGCCGCCGTCGTCGTCGCGACGCACGACCGGCAACTCCTGCGGGACCTCGCGGACTGGCCCCGGCTCCGCCTGGCCTGAGGGAGAAATCCGGGGGTCGCAGGGGAGAGGACGGTGGGCCGGTCAGGCCGTGTGGCGGGGCGGCGGGCCCACGTCCGCGTGCCGGCCGGGCCGCAGGGCGGCGTGGCGTTGGCCGGGGCCGGGGCCGGAGCGCGCCGCCAGGGCGTCGGCGACGGCACCGGTGGCGAACGCGTAGACGGTCTTGTGCAGCAGGTCCACCACGAGTTCCTTGCGCGGCCAGGTCCGCGGCGGGGCTCCGACTCCTGTGGCGTTCTCCAGGATCTGGTCGTTGGTCAGGCGCACCACGGCGAACTGCGCCGAGGACACCGGCCCGCGCAGCCCGGCGTGCGCCATCACCGACCGCAGTACGCCCAGCAGCGCGCCCTGCCCGTAGTGCATCGCCCAGTTCGCCGCCAAGGGCTGGCGGCCGGGCCGCTCCCCCATGCCTGTCAGCCGTTCCAGGGTGCGCGCCGGCACGTAGGAGTCAGGCCTGCCCGTCAGGCGCTGCTCCGCCTTCTCGCCCAGCGTCATCACCACGACTCCGGCCGTACCCGCCAGGAGTCCCTGCCACAGTGCGCGTTTGATCATGCCCCTACGGGTTCCCCCTCTGCGCGCTCCCATCGCTTCTCCGGTGCGGGTGGTACACGCGCGGCAGCGGCGCCTCACCCGGATGCGGCGCCGGGCGGGCTTGTGCGGACCGACGCGGGTAGACGTAGCCCAGCCGTAGCCCGCCCGAGCCGTCCCCGTCAGGACTTTCCGGAGACCCAGCCGATTCAGGAGATGCAGCCGCGATGAGCAGCAGCCGACCGGTCCCGACCGACCCCATGGGTGCCCCGCCACGTCCGCGCCGGTCGCTGGTGGTGTCCGTGCTGATCGGAGTGGCGGTGATGGCCGCCGTCGACGAGATCGTCTTCCACCAGGTCCTCCACTGGCACCACTTCTACGACCGGTCCACCCTGGGGGTCGGCCTGTTGTCCGACGGGTTGCTGCACACCGGTGAACTCCTCGCACTCGTCGCCGGGTTCTTCCTCTTCGCGGACCTGCGCCGACGCCGTGCCCTGTCCGCCGCGCACGCCTGGGCCGGGTTCTTCCTGGGCCTCGGCGTCTTCCAGCTGTTCGACGGGATCGTCGACCACAAGCTGCTGCGCCTGCACCAGGTCCGCTACGGGGTCGACGTCACCCCTTACGACTGGGCGTGGAACGTCACCGGCCTCGTCCTGCTGCTCATCGGTGCCGCCCTGACCGTGCGCGCCGGCCGCCGCGCGGCACGCGACCGGTCGACGGCGTGAGCCCGGCCGACGCCGACACCTCCGCCTACGCCTATGCCGGTCACGGTGGGGCCGGGCTCTTCGGGGCCGTCGTCGCCGTGGCCGCGCTGACGGTCGTACTCGCCTACCTGGCGGCCGCCACTCGCCTGCGCCGACGCGGTGACGCCTGGCCCCGGCACCGGGACGCGTCCTTCACCGCAGGCGGCGCCGCCCTCGCCCACGCCTTCGTCGGTACGCTGCCGGGCGGGCCGTTCACCGCGCACGTCGGCCAGCACCTCGCCGTCGCCATGGCCGCCCCGCTGCTGCTGGTCCTGGGCCGCCCCCTCACGCTCGTCTGGCGCGTCGTGCCGCCGGGACCGGCCCGCCGTGGCCTGCTGACCGTCGCGCGTTCCCGGCCCGCCGCCTGGCTGCTGTTCCCTCCCCTGGCGGCCCTGCTCGACATCGGCGGCCTGTGGCTGCTCCACCGCACGCCGCTGCTGGCCGCCACCCACCACCGGCCGCTGCTCGGGGCCGCCGTGCACGCCCATGTCCTGGCCGCCGGGCTGCTGTTCACCTTCGCCGTCTGCCGGCTCGACCCGGTGCGCCACCGGTGGGGTCTCGCCTGGCGCGGTGGCACCCTGCTGGCCGCCGGGTGGGCCCACGCCGTCCTCGCCAAGAGCCTCTACGCCGCTCCGCCGCCGGGCACCGGCTTCACCGCCGACGACGTCCACACCGCCGCCCGGCTGATGTACTACGGCGGCGATCTCGTCGAGGTCGCCCTCGCCACCGTGCTCGCCGCCCAGTGGTACGCCGCCGCCGGCCGCGCGCTGCGCCGTCGCGGGTCGCGGGCGCCGGGGGCCGCCGGACAGCACGCTGCCGGGGCCCCGGCAGGGCCCCGGCAGACGAACCGGGGACTGGCGCACGCCCGTGGCGGGCGTACGGTCAGTCGTCGAGCATGATGCGGTACCGCGCGATGCCGTGCCGCATGGTGATCTCGGCCTGGCCCTCGGCCTCGCGGTACTTGCCCGTGCCGCCGGTGACCTTCGAGTAGCCGCCGTGCGGGAGCGGGCCGTAGTGGTCGATGGTGTCGCTCAGGCTGATGCCGCCCTTGTCGGTCCGCAGCACCCGGTGGCACAGGGCGACGTACCCGCGACGGTTCACGTCGACCACGCTGCAGTGCGCCGAGGCGTCGCCGATCTTCTTGCCGGGGTGGCCCTTGCGGTTGGTGTAGAGGTGCGAGTGGATGGTCCAGTCGACGCCGACACGCGCGTGCTTCGGTCTGCTGTCCGACTGCTTGACCGCCAGCCAGTCGAGGACCTTCACGTCCTCCTTCTCCTTGGCCTCCGGCCGGGGGGCCGCCTCGGCGGTGCCGACCAGGGCGGTGCCGGCGAGCATCGCGGAAGCGGCGGTGAGCACACCGGCGCGGAGCAGCCGGGTACGGGAACGGGTGCGCGGCAAGGGAACCTCCCAGAGGTGGGGCGAGTGGAACGAGCCCACCTCAACTCCGGCGGGGCGCCACGGGTAGTGACCTGGCCGCAAGGATCACCCGCCTGGTCGCGCGGTGTCACCCGTCGGCAGGCGGCCACCGCCCCCGGGTCCGCTCGCAGACCGCGGGGAACGGCATCACGCTGACCTCGCAGCGCACCGGCGCTCTTCGACGGCGCCCGGCTCCCCGGCCACGCGGCGGGCGGGGACGGCCTGGGAGGACCTGGGGGTGGCGGCGGCTGCGTACGAGGGGGGCGGCCGCCGGGTGAGGGTCGTGCTGCGCGGCCGTCAGGGTGTCGTCGTCGACACCACGTACACCATGGGGTGCTGGGCGTTCGCGCGGTCCACGACGACGTCCAGCGTGGGCACCGGGTCCTTCTGCTCGTGGGTGAGGCCCGACCAGGGGCCGGGGCCCGTGAACTCCCAGCCGACGACGTTCTGGTCGCGCTTGCTGATGGTGATGTCCTTCGGCTTGAGCGCGCTCGTCTCCGTGCCGACCTGGCGCAGGAACTTGTCCAGGCCCTCGTTGCTCGTGAGGAACTGGACGTAGAGGCGGCTGGTGCGCCAGTTGTTCGTCTCGTAGTAGGCGACCTCCGCCGAGTACGGCGGGATCGGCACGTCGTACAGGCGGCGCTGCACCCTGGACGGCCAGCCCTCGGTGAGGCCGGTCGCGGAGTACTTGTCCTCCTTGTCGCGGCCGCTGTTGCGGCTCTGGTTCGCGGAGATCACCAGGTACCCGGCGGGGATGCCGATGAGGAGCACGATGATCGTCGCCGTCAGCCAGCGGCGGCGGATCATGTGACGGCGGTCCTCGGTCCTGCCTCCGTCGCGGCCCGCTTCGGGCGGGCCGGGGAGGTCCGGGGGCGTGGGTTGGCGGGGGACGGTCATCTACGGGGTTCCCTGCGAAGTGCGGTCGTCGGTGCGGCGGGCCTCGGCGAAGCGCTCGTAGCGTTCGTGGCGCTCGACGCGGCGGCGGTTGGCGCGGCGGAAGCGGCGGGCGACCAGGCGGGCCAGGTCGGCGGCGCCCACCATGCCCGCCTCCGGGCCGAGCTGGGCGCGGGCGATGCGGGCCTCGGGGCGGTAGCCGCGGCCGGTGAGGTGGCGGCGGAAGGCGTCGCGGGCCGGGCCGATCAGGAGGTCGTCGGCGGCGCTGACGCCGCCGCCGATCACGAAGCAGGACGGGTCGAGGGCGGCGGCGAGGTTGGCGATGCCGACGCCCAGCCACTGGCCGATGTCCTGGAGCAGTTCGACGCACATCGCGTCGCCCTCACGGGCCAGCTCGGTGATGAGGGGGCCCGTGATGTCGGGGACGTTGCCCTTGACGCGCTCGATGATGCCGTACGCCACCGGGGAGTCGGCGGCGGCGAGCTCGCGGGCCTCGCGGACCAGCGCGTTGCCGGAGCTGTACTGCTCCCAGCAGCCGCGGTTGCCGCACGGGCAGCGGTGCCCGCCGGGGACGACCTGCATGTGCCCGAACTCGCCGGCGACGCCGAACTTGCCGCGCTTGACCTGGCCGTCCTCCAGGATCGCGCCACCGATGCCGGTGCCGAGCGTGATCATGACGAGGTGGTCCTCGCCGCGGCCCGCGCCGAAGCGCCACTCCGCCCAGGCGGCGGTGTTGGCGTCGTTGTCCACCATGACGGGGACCGCGAGGCGGCCGGAGATGCGGTCGCGGAGGGGTTCGTTGCGCCAGGACAGGTGGGGGGCGAACAGGACGCGGTTGCGGTCCGCGTCGACCCAGCCGGCCGCGCCGATGCCGACCGCGTGCACGTCGTGCCGGTCGGAGAGGTCGAGGACCAGCTCGACGATGGTGTCCTCGACGACCCGGGGGCTCTTGGACTTGTCCGGGGTCTCCGTGCGGAGCGTCTCCAGGATGTTGCCGTCGGGGTCGACGACCCCCGCCATCACCTTGGTACCGCCGATGTCGATGCCGACGGTGTTGACGCGGGGGGCCGTCAGGAGGGATCGGCGTTCGCGCGTGCCCACGGTCCGCAGGACGGTGGCTCGTGCGGAGCCGCGGTGCGCGAGGTCGCGGTAGGTGCTCATTGCGGCGATTCTGCCTCACTCTCGTGGGGGCGCGCACAACGGGATACGGGGTGTGCGCCCCCGTAGGGGCGCGGGGCTGCGACATGTGCGGCTCCGCCGCGGAGCGCGCTCAGCCGAGGAAAAGCCGCAGACGCGCCTGCGGCCACGTCGCGGCTTGTCGCGCAGTTCCCCGCGCCCCTACCGGGCGCTAGACGTCCCGGCCCTCCAGTTCGTGACGGAGGTCGTCCAGTTCGCTGCCGCCCGCCATCTCACGGGTCAGCTCGTCGAGGGTGATTTCCTCGCGCGCGTAGGAGCCCGACATCATGCCCCGCTTCAGGAGCACGAAGCGGTTGCCGACCAGATACGCGTGGTGGGGGTTGTGCGTGATCAGGACCACGCCGAGGCCCTGGTCCCGCGCCGCGGCCACGTACTTCAGGACGACGCCCGACTGCTTGACGCCGAGCGCCGCCGTCGGCTCGTCGAGGACGAGGACCTTCGCGCCGAAGTAGACGGCGCGCGCGATCGCCACGCACTGGCGTTCGCCGCCCGAGAGGGTGCCGATGGGCTGGTCCACGTCGCGCAGGTCGATGCCCATGCGCAGCAGCTCCGCACGCGTCGTCTCGCGCATGAAGTCGACGTCCATGCGCTTGAAGGGGCCGACGCCCTTCGTCGGCTCGGAGCCGAGGAAGAAGTTTCGCCAGACCGGCATCAGGGGGACCACGGCGAGGTCCTGGTAGACGGTGGCGATCCCGCGGTCCAGGGCTTCGCGCGGCGAGCCGAGCCGCGCGTCCTCGCCCTCGATGCGGAAGCCGCCCGCGTCGTGCTGGTGCAGCCCCGCGATGATCTTGATGAGGGTGGATTTGCCGGCGCCGTTGTCACCGAGGACGCAGGAGATCTCGCCCGCGTGGACCTCCAGGGAGACACCTTCGAGGGCGCGGATGTTGCCGTAGTACTTGCTGACGTCGTCGAGCTCGACGAGCGGGGTCCGCTCCGCCGTGGGCGTCGCGTCGGTCTCTTCCGTCATTTCGTCGCCTCCGCGCGCTTGCGGACCCAGTGGTTGAGCAGGGTGGCCAGGAGCAGCATCACGCCGAGGAAGAACTTGAACCAGTCGGGGTTCCACTCGGCGTAGACGATGCCCTTGCTGACCATGCCGAAGATCAGCGCGCCGACGGCCGCGCCGACCGCGGAGCCGTAGCCGCCGGTGATCAGGCAGCCGCCGATGACGGCCGCGATGATGTAGATCAGTTCGTTGCCGACGCCCTCGCCGGACTGGACCACGTCGTAACTGAACAGCAGGTGCTGGCCGGAGATCCAGGCGCCGAAGGCGACGCCCATGTAGAGGCCGATCTTGGTCGCGGCGACCGGGACGCCGACCGCGCGGGCCGCCTCCTCACCGCCGCCGACCGCGAAGATCCAGTTGCCGACGCGGGTGCGCAGCAGGATCCAGGTGGCGACCGCGATCAGGGCCAGCCACCACACGATGGTGATCTTGAAGTCGACGCCGCCGAGGGTGATCGTGGAGGCGAAGACGTCCTGGGCGGAGGAGAAGCCCTCCATGTCGGCGATGGACTTGGTGGAGACGGTCTCGCTGATCAGCTTGGTGAAGCCGAGGTTCATGCCGGTCAGCATCAGGAACGTACCGAGCGTGATGATGAAGCTCGGCGGGTCGGTGCGGGTCAGCATGACGCCGTTGAAGACGCCGACCGCGAGGGTGGCGACGAGGGAGACGAGGACGCCGACCCAGACGTTCGCCGTCATCTGGTAGCTGAACATCGAGGAGATCAGCGCGGACGTCGTCACCAGGACGCCCGCCGAGAGGTCGAACTCGCCGCCGATCATCAGCAGCGCCACCGGCACGGCCATGATGCCGAGGGCGGAGGCCGCGTACAGGACCGTGGCGAGGCTGGAGGCCTGGAGGAAGCTGTCCGCGACGATCGAGAAGAAGAGGAAGACGGCGACGGCGCCGACGACCGAGCCCAGCTCGGGGCGGCCGAGCAGCTTCTTCAGCGGCGAGGACTTCAGCAAGCGCTCGTCGCTCTGGGTATCCGGAGCCGGCGCGGGCGCTGTGGCGGTCATCGGGTCCCTCGCTTCGCGTATTCCTCAAGCTCGTCGGCCTGGTCCTTGGTCACGATCTGCGGGCCGGTCAGGACGGGCTTGCCGCCGCCGAGCACGTCGGCGTTGTACTTGTACAGCCAGAGCAGGTCGACGGCCTGGTAGCCCTGGAGGTAGGGCTGCTGGTCGACGGCGAAGCCGAGGTCGCCGGACTTCAGGCCCGCGGCGACCTTCTCGTTCAGGTCGAACGTGTCGACCTCGGCCTTGCTGCCCGCGCTGTCCGCGGCCTTCACGGCGGTGTCCGCGAAGGGCGCGCCGAGGGTGATGACGGCGTCGATCGACTTGTCGCTCTGGAGGCGCGCCTCGATGGAGGACTGGACGTCGGGCATGGTGGTGCCGGTCACGTAGAGGTTCTGCATCGTGCCGTCGAAGGTCTTCTTGGCGCCCTCGCAGCGCTGCTCATGGCCTACGTTGCCCTGCTCGTGCAGGATGCACAGCGCCTTCTTCTTGCCGCGCTTGTTCAGCTCCTCGCCGACGGCCTCGCCGGCGATCGTCTCGTCCTGGCCGATGTGCGTGAGCGCGCCGAACTTCTTGGACTCCGCGGAGCCGGAGTTCACCGTGATCACCGGGATGCCGGCCTTCTTCGCGCGGGCCAGGGCGCCCTTCATCGCGTCGGGCTTGGCCAGCGTGACGATGATCCCGTCGACCTTCTTGTCGATGTACGAGTCGACGAGCTGGGCCTGCTGCTGGGCCTCGTCGTCATGGGCGTACAGGAACTTGATGTTGTCCTTGACCGCGGCCTGCTTGGCGCCGCTCTGCACGATGTCCCAGAAGGTGTCGCCGTCACCGGAGTGCGTGACCATGCCGAAGGTCCAGCGCGGCGTGTCCACCGCGGCCCTGCCGCCCGCCGCTGCCGCCTTGCGGGCGTCCTCCGCGCGCTTGCCGCCGGTGCTGCTGCATCCGGTCAGCCCCGCGGTCACACCGAGCACCGCCACCAGCGCGGCCCCCACCGCGCGTACCCCTGTCTTCACCCTTGTCACGACGCCGTGCCCTTCTAGCTCTACTGCTCCGTGCGGCCGGTCCGGATCCCCGGCCCCAGCCGCCCAAGTATCGACCACGCGGATCGCCCGAGTGCGGTGGGGGGAGTTCTAGCGGCGGGCGCGCGGCAGCGTCAATGACTTTGTCAGAACATTCTGTCGACCGTGAGCCACGTGGGCCCCACGGCCACGGAAGGCGCCTACGGCCGTACGAGGAGCTGGAACTCGAAGGAGTAGCGCGACGCCCGGTAGACGTGCGCGCCGAACTCCACCGCGCGTCCCGTGTCGTCGAACGTCGTGCGCCGCATGGTGAGCAGCGGGGCGCCCGGCGGCTCGGCGAGGCGTTCGGACTCCTCCGCGGTGGCGGCGCGGGCCCCGACGGACTGCCGCGCGCTGTGCAGGGCCAGGCCGGTGGCGCGCATCAGGCGGTAGAGCCCGGTGGCCTCAAGGCGCGCGGTGTCGAGGTCGAGGAGTCCTGTCGGCAGGTGGTTGGTGAGATACGCCATGGGCTCGCCGTGGGCCAGCCGCAGCCGCTCGACGCGGTGCACCTCGTCGCCCTCGGCCACGCCGAGCGCGGCGGCGACCTCGGCGGAGGCGGGCTCGACGGTGTTGCGCAGGACGCGGGTCTCGGGGCGCTGGCCCGCCGCCTCAAGGTCGTCGTAGAGGCTGCTGAGCTCCAGGGGGCGCTTGACCTGGCTGTGCACGACCTGCGTGCCGACGCCCCGGCGCCGTACGAGCAGGCCCTTGTCGACGAGGGACTGGATGGCCTGACGGACAGTGGGCCGGGAGAGGCCGAGCCGTCCGGCGAGCTCGATCTCGTTGCCGAGGAGGCTCCCCGGAGTCAGGGCGCCGCGCTCGATCGCCGACTCCAGCTGCTGGGCGAGCTGGAAGTAGAGCGGGACCGGGCTGCTGCGGTCGACGCCGAGCCGGAGGGTCACGGCGGGGTCGCCGGCCCGCTGGTCCTGAGCTGGTTTGGCGGCTGGTTTGGACACGGGCCGAGCGTAGTCCCGGCGCATGATGACGGGAAGTTCTGTTGACAGGACCGTGCAATTGTCCGGACAAACGATTGACAGGGCGGGGCACACATGACGAGGGTGGACGTCATGCGCATCGGACTGATCGGAACGGGCCGTATCGGCACCTTTCACTCGGCGGCCCTGAGCCGTCACCCCGACGTGACGTCGCTCGTCGTCGCCGACGCGGACCCGGTGCGGGCGGCCGACCTCGCCGGGCGGACCGGGGCGGTGGCCGCGCCCTCGGTGGAGGACGTCTTCACGCTCGGGGTGGACGCCGTGGTGATCACGGCGGCGACCGCGGCCCACGCCGAGCTGATCGGCCGGGCGGCGCGGGCCGGGCTCCCGGTGTTCTGCGAGAAGCCCATCGCGCTCGACCTGCCGGGCACGCTGGCCGCGCTCGCCGAGGTCGAGACCGCGGGCACGGTGCTCCAGCTCGGCTTCCAGCGGCGCTTCGACGCGGGGTACGCGAAGGCGCGTGAGGCGGTGCGGGCGGGCCGGCTCGGGCGGCTGCACACCGTACGCGCGATCACCTCGGACCCGGCGCCGCCCCCGGCCGCGTACCTGCCGCTGTCCGGCGGCCTCTACCGCGACTGCCTGGTCCACGACTTCGACGTGCTGCGCTGGGTGACGGGGCGCGAGGTGGCGGAGGTGTACGCGACCGGCTCCGACGCGGGCCCCGCCATGTTCCGCGAGGCGGGCGACGTGGACACCGCGGCGGCGGTGCTCACCCTCGACGACGGCACGCTCGCCACGGCGACGGCGACCCGGCTCAACGGCGCGGGTTACGACGTACGCATGGAACTCGCCGGTGAGCTGGGCCAGTTGGCGGTCGGCCTGGACGACCGCACTCCGCTCACCTCGGCGGAACCGGCGGGCCCGCCCGCGCCGGTCACGCCGTGGCCCGGCTTCCTGGAGCGCTTCGCCCCCGCGTACGAGGCGGAGCTGGCCGCCTTCGTCGAGGTCGTACGCGGGGAGCGGGCGAACTCCTGCGACGGCCGTGAGGCGCTGCACGCGCTGCGGATCGCGGAGGCGTGCGAACGGTCGCGGCGGGAGCGGCGGCCGGTGCCGATGACGGAGATCCCCACGGGTTGAGGCGCCGCGCCCCGGCCCTCAGGCGGTGGAGAGCACGGTCCCCTGGGCGACGGCACACAGGGTCCTCGCGTCCTCGTCTCCCCCGTCGCCCACGCTGAACAGCTCGCAGCGCACCACCGCCTGGCGGCGGCCCGTGTGGACGACTGCGGCGTGGGCGACGAGTTTCGCGCCGGTCGCGGGACGTACGTACTGGATGGAGAAGCCGGAGGTCAGCACGGCCGGGCCGAGCGTGGTGCCCGCGGCGAACGTGATGCTGTTGTCGGCGGCGTAGGCGAGGACGCCGCCGTGCAGGAAGCCGTTCTGCTGCCGCAGTTCCTCGCGGGCGCCGATCTCCAGCGTGGCCGCGCCCTCGCCGAACCGCGTGATGCGCGCCCGCACGAGCCTGCTGAACGGCTGGGCGTCCAGGACCTTCTGGGCCATGGCGAGATCGATGGGCTCGGGCGGCGTCTCAGTCATGCACGATTACTACCACCGCCCGGAACCGTCCGGAACCGCCCGGCGAGGGGGCCGCCCGGTGGAGGGGGCCGCCTCAGCCGTCCTCGTCCAGCAGCCCCGCGTCGTGCGCCAACAGCGCGACCTGCACCCGGTTGTTGAGGTCCAGCTTCGTCAGGATGCGGGAGACATGGGCCTTGACCGTCGCGACACTCAGGAACAGCTGGGCCGCGATGTCCGCGTTCGAACCGCCCCGGCCCACCGCCACGGCGACCTCCCGCTCGCGCTCGCCGAGCGCGTCGAGCCGCGCCAACGCCCTTCGCCTGCGCTCCAGTTGAGGGTCTGCGCCCCTCACCTGCGAGATCAGCTGCCGGGTGACCGTCGGGGAGAGGACCGGCTCGCCCGCGGCGACCGCGCGGACCGCCGCGACGATCTGGGCGGGCGCCGTGTCCTTCAGGACGAAACCGGCGGCGCCCGCCCGCAGGGCCCGTAGGACCTGTTCGTCGGCGTGGAAGGTGGTCAGGACGATGACCTCGGGGGCGTCGGGGCGCTTGCGCATGGCCTCCGTGGCGGCGAGCCCGTCCATCGTGGGCATGCGGATGTCCATCAGGACGACGTCGGGGCGGACTTCGCCGACCAGCGGGGCGACCTCGGTGCCGTCGCCCGCCTCGCCGACGATCTCGATGTCGTCCGCGCCGCCGAGCATGAAGGAGAGTCCGGCGCGCACCAGCGGGTCGTCGTCGACGAGGAGCAGCCTGATCGGTTTCATGACGCCCACGGTAGCCAGGCCTCCAGGTGGAATCCGCCGCCGGGCCCCGCCCCGTGGGCGAGGCTGCCGCCGGCGAGCTGGGCACGTTCGGCGAGTCCGATCAGGCCCTGGCCGGAGCCGGGCACCGTGGGCACGTCGCCGGGCGGCGCGGGATTGCGTACGGTCATCGTCAGGCCTTCGCCGGGCGCGCCCGTGACGGTGACGGTGACCTCGGCGCCGGGGGCGTGTTTGCGGGCGTTGGTCAGGGCTTCCTGTGCGATGCGGTACGCGGTGCGGCCGAGGGCGGCGGGCACGGCCGCGGGGTCCGTGACGCGGTTGTCGAGGACGACCTCCATGCCCGCCTCGCGGCACTCGGCGACCAGGGTGTCCAGGGCGGCGAGCGTGGGCTGCGGGCGGCCCGATGCCTCCGTGTCGCCGCCGCGCAGGACGCCGATCACCTGGCGCAGGTCCTGGAGGGCCTCATGGGCGCTCTCCCGGATGACGCCCGCCGCGCGGACGATCTCCGGGCGGGGCGCGTCGGGGCGGAACTCCAGGGCGCCCGCGTGGACGCTGAGCAGGGTGAGGCGGTGCGCGAGGACGTCGTGCATCTCGCGGGCGATGGCCTCGCGGGCGAGCCGCTGGGCCTGTTCGGCGCGGAGCGCGGCCTCGTTCTCGGCGCGCAGCGCCCGGTCGTGCAGGCTGAGCAGCAGCTCGCGGCGGGAGCGCACGAACATGCCCCAGCCGATGACCGTCAGGGTGACCAGCACCCCGAAGGCGATCGACACCCCGTACGGCATCTCGGCGTCCGGGCGCATCCAGTACGCGAAGGGGATCATCGCGATGGAGGCGGCGCCGATCCACGCGACGTAGCGGAAGGGCCGGTGCACGGCGAGGGTGAAGAGGGCGACGGCCGCCGCGCCGCCTCCCGTGTCGGAGACCAGGCCGACCGGCACCATCGCGGCGGCGAGGCCCACCGGCCACCGTCTGCGCAGCCAGACCGCGGCGCAGGCGAGCGCCCCGACGACCTGGTCGAAGTCGGCGAGGTCCTGGGCGACGTGCGGGTTGGAGCTGATGGCGTCGGCGCCCACCATGCCGAGGAGGACGGCCGCGCCGAAGCAGGTGAAGTCGGCGAACCAGTCGCGTACGGTCCGCCGCCCCCGGCCCCCGGCGCCGCTCCGGTCGAACTCCCGGGCAAGGGTGGAGGGCAGCGCCCAGGGCCTCCCGGGGGGTCGCGTGGGTTCAGTACCGCTCATGGTCGACAAATCTACGCACCGGCGGCGGCTGGAGACGGCCGTGGACGTCCGTCGCGGGTGATCGTCCACCAAAGTCGCGGGCGTCCCCGACTTTCGGACCGGTCCGCCGGACAGATCCTCGCCCCGCGGCCGATGCGCGCGGGGAAGGCGCGGAGCGAGGATCTCGACCATGAAGCGGCTTCTGGAATTTCTCGGTTTTCTCCTGCTGGTCCAGGGCGCCGGCGGCGCGGTCCACGACCTCACCGACGAGCGGTACGGCTGGGGCCTGCTGAGGCGCTTCGGCTTCCTGGAGAGTTACGAGCTGTACGCGAGCATCGCCATGATCGTGCTGGCGGTCGCGCTGTTCGCCGCCGCGGAGAGCGGAAAGGCGGACTGACCGCGCGCGACGCCACACGGCCCGGCGTCACATCACCCGGCCGGCCTCAGCAGCCGTGGTCCACCAGGTCGAACGAGGCGTAGTGGTCGGCGGTGTAGTAGTCCTCCCGGCTCTTCTCGCCGGTGACGATGCGGCGGGCGCCGCGATCGTCGGAGCCCGGCGTGACCACGGTGTACTCGTGGTAGTAGCCGGAGCCCTGCCGCGGCAGCTCACCCTCGCGGTTCTGGAAGACGGTGCCGTCCTGCGGGTACGGGTAGGGGCCGCCCGCCTCGATGAGCTTCAGGGTGTCGTGCGCTTGCGGGGGCAGCGCGGAGTAACAGATGTCGCCGACCGCGGTGACGGAGTACGACGACGCGGACGCGGCGGGAGCGGTGGGGGCCGCGCTCGCGGAGGCCGTGACAGGGCCGCCGACAAGGAGGGCGGCGGCGAGGGCGGTGACGCCGAGGATTCGTGGGGGGATTCGCATGGGATCAGTGTGACGCGCGTAGAGGTTGGCGTGTCAACGTCAAGTGCCCGAAATTCTCCACGAGTTAACTTTCCCGGCCCGGCCGTTCACGCAGCGCACCGCGCCCCCAGCTGGTCCCCACGAGAACCAGCGCCCCGCCCAACGCACCCACCAGCCCCAGCCGTTCGCCGCCCAGGGCGATGCCGGCCGCCGCGGCCCACAGCGGTTCCGTGCCGAGCAGGAGGCTGACCCGGGAGGGCGAGGTCCGCCGTACCGCCCACATCTGCACGTAGAAGGCGAAGAGCGTGCAGAAGACGGAGAGGAAGAGCAGCCCCGCCCATTCCCGCGCACCGAAACCCACGGCGACGGACCACGGCGACCGTCCCGTGCCGACGGCCGCGAGCACCGCGAACACCCCCACCGCGGCACCGAGTTGGACCGTGGTGAGGGAGAGCGAGTCCGCGTCGCGCACGGCCTTGATTCGGGACATGGCCAGGACGTGGACCGTGCGGGCGAGAGCCGCGAGGAGGATCAGCAGGTCGCCGGCCGAGGGCCGCGTGAAGCCGCCGCCCTGGGTCAGCAGGACCACGCCGAGGACGGACAGGCCGGCCGCCGCGAGGAACGCGCGCGGCGGCCGGGTACGCCGCACGGCGGCCTCCGCGAGCGGCGTGAAGATCATGGTGAGGCTGATGATGAGGCCCGCGTTGGTCGCCGAGGTGTGGACGACCCCGTATGTCTCCAGGAGGAAGATCACGCTGAGGATCAGCCCGAGGACCCCGGCCCCGCGCCACTGGGCGCCGGTCAGCGCGCGGAGCGAGCGCCACCCCGTCACCACGAGCGCGGGCAGCACCACGGCGAACCGCAGCACGAGGACGGCGACGACGGTGTGGGTCGTCGTGATGCCCTTGGCGGCGAGGTAACTGGCGCCCCACACCACGGCGACGAGCAGGACGGGCAGATCGGTGCGCCAGGCGCTGCGCGGGGCGAGCGTGGCGGGGGCGGTGAGCGTCGACACGGGGCACGGTCTCCAACGGGTGCGGCGATGTGGAGACTTCGGCGGCTCTCACGCGGAGCACACACCGTAGCGGGCGAAGATCGCGAGGTGAAGACGTGACCGGCCCCGGAGCGGCCGCTAGTAGCTGCCGTACTCCGGCCGTCCCGCACGCTCGTACGTGCTGATGACGACGCCCGTGGAAGTCGTACGCGACCGCGCGAGCCGGAAGGCGGTGGGCGGGACGCCCTCCGTGAAGAGCCGCTTGCCGGTGCCGAGGACGACGGGGAACGTCAGCAGGTGCAGGGTGTCGATCAGGCCGTGCCCCAGCAGGAACCGCGCGAGACCGCCGCTGCCGTGCATCTGGAGCTCGCGCCCCGGCCGCTCCTTGAGCGCGGTGACGTCCTTGACCAGGTCGTCGCGGCCGATGATGTGGGCGCCCTGCCAGTCGGCGCTGGTCAGTGTGGTGCTCGCGACGTATTTGGGCAGGTCGTTGAGCTTGGTGGCCACGAGGTTGTCGGGGTCGTGCACCGCGGGCCAGTACCCGGCGAAGATCTCGTACGTCCCGCGCCCGAGCAGGAACGCGTCGGCCTGTGCGAAGACCTCGTCCACGAAGGCGCCGAAGTCGTCGTCGCCGTAGGGCACCGACCAGCCGCCGTGTTCGAAGCCACCGCCGCGGTCCTCGTCCGGGCCGCCCGGCGCCTGGAAGACACCGTCGAGGGTGAGGAACTGGGTGAATGTGATCTTCATGGCGAACACCTCTCCTCCGGTAACGCGGTCCGTCACCTACTCAGACCGTGCCACTGGCCGGAAGTCATCGCTGCCCGAGGAGCGCCCTCGCAGATCCGCGTCCGTTTCCCGCCGGCCCCCGGCCGGGACGACGCCTTTCATTGAACCCGCAAGCACTTATTCGTCACACAGAACGAGAACGAGGTAGGGACATGCCTTCTCTCACCGGCAGGACCGCCCTGGTCACCGGCGGCAGCCGCGGCATGGGCGCGGCGATCGCGCTGCGCCTGGCGCAGGAAAGCGCGGACGTGGCCCTCACGTCCGCGCACAGTGAGGCGGCGGCCCATGAGGTCGTCGCGAAGATCGAGGCCATGGGGCGGCGCGGCTTCGCGATCCGGGCGGACGCGGCCGATCCGGGGACGCCGCGGGCGCCGTGGCACGCGCCGCCGGCGACCTCGGCCACCTGGACGTCCTCGTCAACAACGCGGGCATCGGAGCCCTCGGTCCCCTCGCCGACCTGTCGCTCGCCGATGTCGACCGGGTCCTGGCGGTCAACGTACGCGGGGTCTTCCTGGCCTCCCAGGCCGCCGCCGGACGGCTCCGCGACGGCGGCCGGATCATCACCATCGGCAGCTGCGTGGCCCAGCGGGTCCCGGGCCCCGGCTCCACGCTCTACGCGACGAGCAAGGCCGCGCTGATCGGCCTCAACAAGGCGCTGGCACGGGAGTTGGGCGGGCGCCGGATCACGGCGAACCTGGTCCAGCCGGGCCCCATCGACACCGACATGAACCCGGCGGACGGACCCTTCGCCGGCGGACAGAGTGCCATGACGGCACTCGGCCGCTTCGGTTCCGCCGACGAGGTGGCGTCCCTCGTGAACTACCTGGCCGGGGACGACGCCGCGTACCTCACGGGCACCGAGCTGTCGGTGGACGGCGGTCACGCGGCGTAGGGCCCGCCGGAAAGGGATGCGGGGCGCACCGGGGCTGTCCACCCGGTGCGCCCCACGTTCTGCGGGGGCGGGTCAGCCGCCCAGCTCCTGGTGGCGGGCCGCCAGCTTGGCCGCGCCGTCCTGCGTCAGCTCACCGAACAGACGCAGGCGCGAGATGCCGCCGTCCGGGAAGATGTCGACGCGTACGTGTGTGCCGACGACCGGGGTGTCCAGGACGAAGCGGTGGTTGGTGTCGGGCTGGAGGCGGGTGCGGGGCAGCGCCTCGGTCCACTCGCCGCTCTCGCCGTCGCGTACGGAGAGCGAGGCCCACCCGGCGGAGTTGCCCTTGAGGTAGGCGGTGTCGATCTCGACGGCGCGGATCTCGGACTGCTGGACGAGCCGGTAGCGGATCCAGTCGTTGCCGGTGTCGCGGCGGCGGCGCGTCTCCCAGCCGTCGTCCATCTTGCGGGAGCGGCCCGGCTGGATGGTGTTGGTGGCCGGGGAGTAGAAGCGGTCGGAGGCGTCCTCGACCTGGCCGCCGTTCTCCAGGGCGACGACGTCGAAGGTGCCGAGCGCGGCGAGCCACTTCGGGTCGGCGGCGACCTCGCCGTAGACGCGGAGGCGGGCGATGCCGCCGTCCGGGTGCTGGTTGACGCGCAGGTGCGTGAAGCGCTGCTCGACGTCGACGGCGAAGCCGTTGGCGGCGTGTCCGCCGACGGGGGTGCGCGGGACGAGGGTCGTCCACTTCACGTCGTCGCCGCTCAGCTCCTCGGGCGTCGGGGAGCCCTCGACGCTGGTGCCCTCCACGGACACGGCCTGCGGGTAGTTGCCGCGGAAGTGGGCGGTGTCGACGACGATGCCGCGGACGACGCCGGGCGCGCCGAGCCGCACGAGGGCCCAGTCGTGGTCGGCCTCGGTGGGCCACGGGTGCTCTGCGGAGACACCACGCCGGCGGCGGGTCTCCCAGCCGTCCATGACCTTGCCCTTGTGCCCGAAGTGTTCGGGGTCGAACACGGCGGGGTGCGGGAGCAACAGGTTCTCCCGCATCGCGAAGAACTCGTCGTTGGCGGCGATCACCCCGGCGCCGAGCTGCCGGTCGGCGAGGTTGGCGTACTGGGTGAAGGGGAAGTCGGCCGTGCGGTAGTCGGCGTAGGGCTCGCCGCCGCCGTAGGGGCTCGCGTCGCCGGTGAAGTGCGGAATCGCCGTCACTGTGTCAGTTGTTCCTTTCCAGAAGTCGGCCCGCGGGTTCGGTGAACTCGCCGCCGTGCAGGATGCGTTCGCCGCGCAGCCAGGTGGACTTCACGACGCCGCTGAGGGTCTTGCCCGCGTACGCCGTGACCCGGTTCCTGTGGTGCAGCTCCGCGGGGTCCACGGTGAAGGTCTCGTCGGGCGCGAGGACCGCGAAGTCGGCGTCGCGGCCCGCCTCGATGGCGCCCTTCTGGTCGAGTCCGACCAGTTCCGCGGTGCGCGTGGACATCCAGCGCACCACGTCATCGAGGGAGTGACCGCGCTTGCGTGCCTCGGTCCATACGGCGGGCAGGCTCAGCTGGAGCCCGGAGATGCCGCCCCAGGCGGTCGCGAAGTCGTCGGTCTTCAGGTCGGCGGTGGACGGGGAGTGGTCCGTGACGATGCAGTCGATGGTGCCGTCGGCGAGCGCGTCCCACAGCAGGTCCTGGTTGCCGGCCTCCCGGATGGGCGGGCAGCACTTGAACTCGCTGGCGCCGTCCGGGACTTCCTCGGCGGTCAGGGTCAGGTAGTGCGGGCAGGTCTCCACCGTCAGCCGTACGCCTTCGCGCTTGGCGGCGGCGATCAGCGAAATGGCGTCCGAGGACGACAGGTGCAGGACGTGCACGCGGGCACCGATGCGCTTGGCGACGGCGATGAGCCCCTCGATCGCGGTGTCCTCCGAGACACGCGGCCGGGTCTGGAGGTAGTCCGCGTACTTGGGGCCGCTCTTGTGCGGGGCGGCGTCCAGCTCGTGCGGGTCCTCGGCGTGCACGATCAGAAGACCGCCGAAGCCGGCGATCTCGGCCATGGAGGTGGCGAGCTGGTCCTGGTTGAGCTCGGGGAACTCCTCGACGCCGGAGGGCGAGAGGAAGCACTTGAACCCGAAGACACCGACGTCGTGCAAGGGCTTCAGATCGGCGACGTTGTCGGGCAGGGCACCGCCCCAGAACCCCACATCGATGTGCGCCTTGCTGCGGGCGACGTCCTGCTTGGTGCGCAGGTTGTCCACCGTCGTCGTCGGAGGCAGGGAGTTGAGCGGCATGTCGACGAGGGTGGTGATGCCACCGGCGGCGGCGGCGCGGGTGGCGGTCCAGAAGCCCTCCCACTCCGCGCGGCCGGGGTCGTTCACGTGGACGTGGGTGTCGACGAGGCCGGGCAGCAGGACGTCGTCACCGAAGTCCTCCAGGCGCGCACCGTCCGGCACCGCGGCGTCGTACGCGCCGACGGCCACGATCTTCCCGCCGGAGACGGCGACCGAGGCGGCGCGCGTCCCCTCCGGGGTGACGACGCGGGTGGAGCGCAGCACCAGCTCCACACCCGCGGCAACGCTCGTGTCCACGTCCACGTCCTTCTCGGACACCCGTGTCCCCTCTCTTCTGTTCCGCTACACAGACCTTTTGCTTCCGCTTAACGGAATTCAACGTTCTGTTGAAGGAGTTTTCACGCTCGTAAGCACGGCGTCAAGGGTTGACTTCGACACCCGGCACTCCCCACACCTCCGACTGGACGTTTCCACAGAGTGAAATTAGGATTCCACCACGCAGAACGTAGCTACCCACAATCACACCGCCATGGACCACCGGACAAGCCTGCGAAGACACGGACAAAGCCCCCCTGACCGGCTATGACGCCCCCACGCGCGAGACCCCTTGGCAAGAACCGCCCGGTAGGCTGCTTCCTTGCCCGCCAGCACCGAAAGGAACGCGCCGTGCCGACGTCAAGCGCCAACGACGCCCCTGCTGAAGTCGCCGCCTCGAAGCCCCCCGCCGCGAGCGGTGGCGTCCAGTCACTTGAGCGCGCCTTCGATCTGCTCGAACGGATGGCGGACGCGGGTGGCGAGGTCGGCCTCAGCGAACTCTCCGCGAGCAGCGGCCTTCCCCTCCCCACGATCCACCGCCTCATGCGCACGCTCGTCGCCTGCGGGTACGTACGTCAGCAGGCCAACCGCCGCTACTCGCTCGGCCCGCGCCTGATCCGCCTCGGCGAATCGGCCTCGCGGCTGCTCGGCACGTGGGCGCGGCCGTATCTGGCGCGGCTCGTCGAGGAGACCGGCGAGACGGCCAACATGGCGCTGCTCGACGGCGACGAGATCGTGTACGTCGCGCAGGTGCCGTCCAAGCACTCCATGCGGATGTTCACCGAGGTCGGCCGGCGGGTCCTGCCGCACTCCACGGGGGTCGGCAAGGCGCTGCTGGCGCACACGCCGCCGGAGGAGGTGCGGGCGCTGCTGGCCCGTACGGGGATGCCGGCGGCCACGGAGAAGACGATCACGACGCCGGACGGATTCCTCGACGCGCTTGAGGAGGTCCGCCGGGCGGGGTACGCCGTCGACGACAACGAACAGGAGATCGGCGTACGGTGCCTTGCCGTGCCGGTGCCCAACTCGCCCACGGCGGCGGCGATCTCGATCTCCGGCCGGCGGGACGGGTGACGGAGGTGGCGACGGAGAGGATCGTGCCGGTGCTGCAACAGGTGGCGGTGGAACTCTCCGCGGCCCTGGTCAGCGCAGGCCCAGCCACTTCCGCCTGACGGAACACCCCAGAGTGCCCGGCGGCATCCCCTCCCCCGCCGCTCCGCGGCGGATGTCACCCACCCCCCGAAACTCGGCGTCGAGACGTCGAGGTAGAAGCAGGAGGGCGGGGGCACCGCCCGCAGCCAGCCCCCCCCCCCCCGTGAGCAGGGCAGGGCAGGGCAGAGCTGGGCAGGGTACCGCCCGACGGGCACAGGCCGACGACGGCCCGCGGCCGCGTACGCGCCCGAGGGGACGCGGGGGTATGTGCGCGCGGAGCACAGTGGTGGTCACCAGGGCGCCGAAGCAGCAAAGGCCCCACGCCAAGATAGCGAGCACGGACATACCCCCGCGGCCCCGTCCTCCCGACGAACCCAAGGCGCCCGGCCCGCACCACACCCGCACACCCCAGCCGCCCCCCAAGGCGCCCCCCGCCTCCCGCCCCACACGACGACGACGGCCTAAGCCAACCCCGCCCCCGCCCCGGCCCCGGCCCGCAACCGCCCGTCCACCATCCCCACCACCCGGTCCGCCACCGCAAGTCCCGCGCGGTCATGCGTGACCAGTACCGTCGCCGTCCCCCGCTCCCGCGTCAGCCCCGCCAACAACTCCAGCACCGCAGCCCCCCGTTCATGATCCAACGCACTGGTCGGCTCATCGACCAGCAGCACCGCCGGCCCGTTCATCAGCGCCCGCGCGATCCCCACCCGCTGCCGCTGCCCGCCGGACAGCTGATGCGGGCGCCGGCCCGCCTCCCCCTCAAGGCCCACCGAGACCAACAGCTCCCGCGCCCGTTCCCGGACCCGCCCCGCCGCACGTCGCCCGCGCCGCCCGTCCACGTGCGCCATCAACTCCAGCTGCTCCACCGCCGTCAGCGACGCCAGTAGATTCGGCTGCTGGAAGACGATGCCGAGGCGCCGCCGCCGCAGCTCCGCCTTCTCGGCCCGGCTCAGCGCCGCCGTCTCCACGCCGTCCACCACGACCCGCCCCCGGTCGGGCGTGACCAGCGTCGCCGCGACGGCGAGCAGGCTGGACTTGCCGGACCCGGACGGCCCCACCACCGCGGTCAGGGTCCCTCCCGGCACAGCGAGCCCCACCCCGTCCAGCGCGGTCAAGCGCCCCGCGCCGTCGGGATACGTAAGCGTGACGTCCTCCAGCAGCAACGAGATCGCCCCCGACGCCGCCACCGCCACCGACCCCGACCCCGACTGACCGACCGAACTCATCGAGCACTCCCCAACGCGACCAACGGATCAACGGCGGTGATCCGCCGTACGGAAAGACCGGCCCCGACCACGCCCAGCGCGACCATCACCGCGGCGGGCCACAGCACGGTCGACGGCTCCAGGACGAACGGGACGTCGCCGCCGCTGATGGCCCCGCCCACCGCGACCGCGATCCCGGTCCCCACCGCCGTACCGGCGACGAGCATCGCGACGGCCTGCCCGAGCGCGTCCCGCAGCAGATAGGCCGTGGAGGCGCCGAGTGCCTTCAGGACGGCGATGTCGGCGCCCCGCTGGATCGTCCACACGGTGAAGAACGCCCCTATGACCAGCGCGGAGATCACGAACAAGAAGCCCCGCATCAACTGCAGGGAGCCGTTCTCGGCCTGGTAGGAGCCGATGGCGGTGAGCGCGCCGTCGAGCGACTTCGTCTCGGTCCCGGCGGCCTCGTCCCCGGCCGCCAGATCGACGCCGCCCCCGGTCCGCAGTGCGATCACCGTCGCCTGCGCCTGCGCCTGCTCCTGCTCCTGCTCCTGCTCCTGCTCATCCCCGAACGTCCCGCCGCGCCCGAGCCGCTGCCAATCGTCGAGGGAGACCCACACGACGGGCGTATGGCTGTACGAGGCGTCGGACGCGACCCGCGCGACCCGCGCCTCGACGCCGGTGCTCCCCAGCCGGACACCGTCACCGACACCGGCTCCCAGCTCGTCGGCGGCCTTCGCGGAGAGCACCGCCCGCCCCGGCGCGACGCCGTCCGGCGCGATCCCGGAGTCCGGCTCGACGCCGAAGGCGGAGACCGCGCCAGACCGCTCGCCCGAGGTGGCGTTCAGGGTGCTGATGCCGATGGGTTGCGCGGAGGTCACGCCGGGCCGCTTGGCCCACTCCTCCCAGGCCCGCTGGGGCACCAGCGAACCGGTGAAGGAGACGGACCGGCCGTCGGGCGGCGCGGCGAACGCCAGGTGGTCGGCGGGCAGGCCGGTGATGGCCGAGGTGTTCTCCCTGGCCAGCCCCTCGGTCAGCCCGGACAGCAGACCGACGAGCAGAGTGATGAGTACGACGACGGCCCCCATCAGGGCGAACCGCCCCTTGGCGAACCGCAGGTCTCTCCATGCGACGAACATGCCCCCACCCTGTGTCCCGGGGCCCGGACCGGGCATCGCGCCACAGCACGGTTCACCCGAATCGAAGTGCGGAGCGCCCTTTCAACCTTTTGGTTGACGGTCCCGGCAACCGGCACCCGTACGGTGGAAGGCCCACAGCCCCCAGACCGCACCCAGACCGCACCCCACCGGAACCACATGCCCGGAACACGCACGAACCCGCTCCCCACCGCCCCCGTCACCGCCCCCGTCACCGCCCCCGCCCCCGTCACCGTCCCCATCCCCGTCGCCCCCACCCTCCGCCTCTGCCTGCACGCCCTGCTCGCCGGCCTGCTCACGCTGACCGCGGTCAAGGCGCTGACGGCGCCGGCGCGGCGCACCCCGCCGGAGTCGTCGCCGCGGCGCTGCTCATGGCGGCCGTATACGCGGCGGGTACGCGCAGCGCGGCCGTGGCCCGCTCGCGCCGCGCGGCGGCATGGTGGCTGGTGGCGCTGGCCGCGGCCTGGCTGGTATTGCTGGCGCTCTCCCCGGACGGGCTGTGGACCGCGTTCCCGCTCTACTTCCTGCAACTGCACCTGCTGCCGATCCGCTGGGCGCTGCCCGCGGTGCTCGTCACGGCGGCGGCCGCCATCGGGAGCTTCCTGGTGCACAGTTCACGGGTGACGCCGGGCAGTTTCATAGGGCCGCTGCTCGGCGCGGCGGTGGCCGTGGTCACGGTCCTCGGCTACGAGACGCTGTACCGGGAGAGCGAACGCCGCCGGGAGCTGATCGACGAGCTGATGGCCACCCGCGCCGAACTGGCCGCCGCCGAGCGGACGGCGGGCACGCTGGCGGAGCGGGAACGGCTGGCCCGGGAGATCCACGACACGCTCGCGCAGGGCCTGTCATCGATCCAGTTGCTGCTGCGGGCCGCGCAGCGCGCGCTGCCGGACGGCTCCGCCGCCGCCCCGCACATCGAGCGGGCGCGGGCGGCGGCGCAGGACAACCTGGCCGAGGCCCGCCGGTTCGTACGCGCGCTGTCGCCGCCCGATCTGGAGCGCGGTTCGCTCGCCGGGGCCCTGGAGCGGCTGAGCGCGTCGAGCACGGCGCCGCGTGTCCGGTTCTCCGTGAGCGGCACGCCGACCGAGCTGCCCACGCCGTACGAGGTGGCGCTGCTGCGCGTCGCGCAGTCCGCCCTGGCGAACACGGCGCGGCACGCGGAGGCGGCCCGCGCCGAGATCACGCTGACGTTCATGGACGCGTCGGTCACGCTGGACGTGGTGGACGACGGCCGCGGCTTCGACCCGGCGGGCGGCGTCGGCACCGCCCCGCGCGACGGCGACCCCGGCGGGGGCCTCGGCGACGCCGACTCCGGCTTCGGGCTCCCCGCGATGCGGGCGCGGGCCGAGTCGTTGGGCGGCACGTTCACGGTCGAGTCCGCCCCCGGTCAGGGCACGGCCGTCGCGATCTCGCTGCCCTTGCCGCTGCCCGCGGCGCCCGCACGGCCCGAGGAGGCCGCGGCGTGACGCGGGAACCGGGAGCGGCGGTCCGGCTGTTGCTCGCCGACGACCACCCCGTCGTACGGGCGGGTCTGCGCGCGGTCCTCGACGCGGAGCCGGACTTCGAGATCGTCGCCGAGGCGGCGACGGCGGAGGCGGCGGTGGAGCGGGCCGCGGCAGTTGGGCCGCAGCGCGTGGACGTGGTCCTCATGGACCTCCAGTTCGGCGCGGGGATGCATGGCGCCGAGGCGACGGCCGCGATCACCGCGCGCGAAGGGGCGCCGCGGGTCCTGGTCCTCACCACGTACGACACGGACGCGGACATCCTCGCTGCGGTGGAGGCGGGCGCGGCGGGCTACCTCCTGAAGGACGCGCCGCCCGAGGAACTGGCCGCGGCGGTCCGCACGGCGGCGTCGGGGCGGTCGGCCCTCGCGCCCGCGATCGCGCACCGGCTGATGGACCGGATGCGGGCGCCGGCGGAGGCGCTGAGCCGCCGCGAGCTGGAGGTGCTGCGCCTGGTGAAGGACGGCCTGTCGAACCAGCGGATCAGCAAGGAGCTGTTCCTGAGCCAGGCCACGGTGAAATCCCACCTGGTGCACATCTACGCCAAGCTCGGCGTGGACTCCCGCACGGCGGCGGTCGCCGCGGCCACCGCCCGTGGCCTGATCCGCAGCCGCCCCTGACCTCACCCGCCCAGGACCTCACCCGCCCAGGACCTGCGGCTCGCACGACCGGAGCCTGCCACTCGCACTCCCCCGCCGGCTCACCCCGCCGGCTCACTCCCCCGCCAGCGCGAAGTCCTCCGCCGTCATGTCGCGCAACGCCCTGCGCAGGCGCCGCGGCACCGTCGGGGCCGGGACCGTGAGGATCGGGCAGTCGGTGCGGGAGCGGACGCGGCGGTGGATCCGGGTCGGGCGGTGTCTGCCGGGGCGGGTGCCGAGGACCAGGAGGTCGTCGGGGTGGGCGGCGAGTTCGCTCAGGGCCCGGACCGGGCGGGCCCGGATCACCCGGCGCTCCGTCCTGACGCCGGGCGCCGCACCGCCGAAGACGTCGTCGAAGGCGCGGTCGAGGCGGGTCCGCGCCTCGCCCCACCAGTGGCGGGCCCACTCCCGGTCGGGGTGGCGCAGATGCAGCGCCTCGCCCTCCGGCGGCTCCCAGGCGGTCACCGCGACGAGCACGCGCCGGCTGCGCCGGGCCTCTTCGGCGGCGACGCGCAACGCCGCGAGGCTCGCCGGCGAGCCGCTCACCCCGACGACCACACGCCCGCACACACGCTCGGTTCCGGTTCCGTTCCGCGTCCACCCCATCGGGTGCCCCTCCCAGGCCAAACAAGCTGACTGAAGCCGACGGGAAGGGAGTCTGTACGCTGATTGGCCTGGAGAGCAGGGCCAATCGGCGGGAGTTGGCATGGCAGAGGCACGAGCGGTCCAGAGCATGGACAGCGTGGGCAGCGCGTCCAGGAGGGTGGACCGAAGGCTGGGCAGCCGCCGGCTGGCCGATCTGCTGACCGGCACCGCGGGCCGGCGCCCCGGCTACCGCGCGCTCGCCCAGGGCGTACGTACCCTCCTGCTCGACGGCCGCGTCCCCCTGCACACCCGGCTGCCCGCCGAGCGCGAGCTGGCCGCGGCCCTGTCGGTGAGCCGGGCCACCGTCACGGCGGCGTACGACGTCCTGCGCGAGGGCGGCTACGCGCGCAGCCGTCGCGGCGCGGGCACCTGGACCGAGCTGCCGGAGGGGCAGCGGCCGTCCAGCGTGGCGGCGTTGCTGGTGGGCGACGACGTGCTCGACCTGGCGGTGGCGGCGCCCGGGGCCCCGGAGGCGGAGCTGAGCGCGGCGCTCGGCGCGGCGGGCGCGATGCTGGCCGGGCACGCGCCGACGCCGGGGTATCACCCTTACGGCATACCGGAGTTGCGGGCGGCGGTCGCCGAGCGGTTCACACGGCGTGGCCTGCCCACGCTCCCCGATCAGATCCTGATCACCACGGGCGCGCAGCACGCGCTGTCCCTGACCCTGACGCTGCTCGGCAGGCAGGGCGACCGGGTCCTGGTGGAGAACCCCTCGTACCCGAACGCCCTGGACGCGATCCGCGGCGCGGGCCTGCGCGCGGTGCCGGTGCCGGTCACGGACGACGGCTGGGACAGCGGGCTCGTCGAGTCCTCGCTGCGGCAGGCGGCGCCCCGTATCGCGTACCTCGTCCCGGACTTCCAGAATCCGACGGGGCGGCTGATGCCGCGCGAGCAGCGGGTGCGCATCCTGGAGACGGCCCGCGCCACGGGCACCTGGCTGCTGGTCGACGAGACCATCGCCGACATCGCGCTGGACGTCCCGCCGCCCGCGCCGTTCGCCTCGCTCGCGCCGTTCGGCGCGGGTGAACAGGTGGTCACGGTGGGGTCGTTGAGCAAGTCGCACTGGGGCGGGCTGCGGATCGGCTGGGTGCGGGCGGGCTCGAAGCTGATCACCGAGCTGGCGATGGCGCGGGTGCCGGTCGACATGGCGACGCCCGTCATCGAGCAGTTGGTGGCGCTCCATCTGCTGCGGGGCATGGACGACGTACTGCGCGAGCGGCTGCCGCGGCTGCGGGCGCAGCGGGACGCGCTCGCGGCGGCGCTGGCCCACCACCTCCCGGAGTGGCACTGGCGGCTGCCGCCGGGCGGCCTCTCGCTCTGGGTGGACCTGGGACGCCCGGTGGCGTCTTCCCTGGCCCGCGCGGCGCTCGCGCACGGCGTACGGATCGAGGGCGGTTCACGCTTCGGGGCGGACCCGGGCACACACGAACACCGCCTGCGCATCCCGTACACGCTGCCGCCCGATCTCCTGGAACAGGCGGTGTCCCGCCTGGCGGCGGCATCGACGGAGGACCTGCGAACCGCAGGTGACGACACGGGTCGCCGCCACTGGGTGGCATAACGGCAACGCGCCCCCGCCCTTGCCCCCACCCCTCAGCGTCCCCCGCCTCGCCGAACATCTCCACCGCCCCCCGCACCCCCGCCAGGCCCGGCGCCAACGCGCTGACCGAGCCGATCGCGCCCGCTACGAGGAGCAGAGAGCGCCGCAGGCGGGGGATCTCCGGGGTGCCGCCGTCGGCCATCGCGGCGAGTGCCGCCAGTTCGTCCTCGGCGATGCCCCGGTCGGTGAATTCGATCGGGTGCGCGGCCAGTTCACGGCGCAGCCGGGACACGGCGGTGCGCAGTTCGGCCACCCGGGGGTCCTCGTCGCTGCCCGTCACTCGTCTCTGCCCCACGCTTCGCAACACAGTTCTCCCCCTCGCACGCCTTCGTGCGGCTGTTCTCGTGCGTCTTCCGGCGGCCCCGGGTGGCGCTGGTCAGGCGCCGGGGGCCGCAGATCAGTAAACCGCCCCCGACATGGGCAGCGCCACTTTCCGGCCGTGGCCGCGGCCGGAACGGGCTGCCCCGATCGGGTGTATCCAAGAGGCATGACGACAGAACCGATGAACGCGCGCCCCAAGGCCACGGACGCCGCCGAAGTCACCGGGCTGCTGCTGGCGGCCGGCGGCGGGCGGCGCCTCGGCGGGCGACCGAAGGCGCTCCTGGAGCACCGGGGCCGCCCCTTGGTGGAGCACGCGGTGGCGGTGCTGCGCGAGGCCGGCTGCACGCGGGTGCACGTCGTCCTGGGCGCCGCCGCCGACACCGTACGCGCGCGTGCCTCGCTGCCCGGCTGCGTCCTGGTCGACAATCCGGAGTGGGAGCAGGGCATGGGATCGTCCCTCCGGGCCGGCCTGGCCTCGCTCCGGGACACGGGGGCGGACGCGGCGCTGGTCTCGCTCGTCGACCAGCCGGGCATCGGCGCGGCGGCGACGGCGCGCGTGCGGGACGCCTACCGGTCGCCGTCGACGCTCGCGGCGGCCGCGTACGACGGGGTGCGCGGCCATCCCGTGCTGTTCGGTTCCGCGCACTGGGCGGGCATCGAGGCGACCGCGGTCGGCGACCGGGGGGCACGCGACTATCTGCGGGCGCATGCCGCCGCTGTCACGCTGATCGAGTGCGGGGAGGTGGCCGAGGCGTATGACATCGACACGGCGGCGGACCTGATCCACTTGGAGTGACCGGGGTGGCACTCAGCGACACGTTCTGTCGACGAAAAGAATCTCGACATCAACAAACGATTGAACTTCCACCATGAGGAAACTAGTATCCACTGACCAGAAGGCCCGTTCCCTCGGACGGGGCCCCGCAGCCGTACCTCGGCCCCCGTGGCACTCAGTGCCATCGCGTCTGCCCGGCGGCTCGCCCGGCACCGTCCGTGCAGCTCTCTGAAGGAAGTGACAGCTCATGTCCGCACTAGCGCCGTCGCCGCTGGCCATCGTCGACGCAGAGCCCCTGCCCCGGCAGGAAGAGGTGCTCACCGACGCGGCCCTCGCCTTTGTGGCCGAGCTGCACCGGCTGTTCACGCCCCGGCGTGACGAGCTCCTCGCCCGGCGTGCCGAGCGCCGTGCCGAGATCGCCACCACCTCCACCCTCGACTTCCTCCCGGAGACCGCCGCGATCCGCGCGGACGACTCCTGGAAGGTCGCCCCGGCCCCGGCCGCGCTGAACGACCGCCGGGTGGAGATCACGGGTCCGACCGACCGCAAGATGACCATCAACGCCCTGAACTCGGGCGCCAAGGTCTGGCTCGCCGACTTCGAGGACGCCTCCGCGCCCACCTGGGAGAACGTGGTCCTCGGCCAGCTCAACCTCACCGACGCCTACGAGCGCCGCATCGACTTCACCGACGAGCGCACCGGCAAGTCGTACGCCCTCAAGGACGCCGGCGAGCTCGCCACGGTCGTCATGCGCCCGCGCGGCTGGCACCTGGACGAGCGCCACCTCCAGGTGGCGGGCCGCCCGGTCCCCGGCGCGCTCGTCGACTTCGGCCTGTACTTCTTCCACAACGCCAAGCGGCTCATCGAGCTCGGCAAGGGCCCGTACTTCTACCTCCCGAAGACGGAGTCGTACCTGGAGGCGCGCCTCTGGAACGACATCTTCGTCTTCGCCCAGGACTACGTCGGCATCCCGCAGGGCACGGTCCGCGCGACCGTCCTGATCGAGACGATCACCGCCGCGTACCAGATGGAGGAAATCCTCTACGAGCTGCGTGACCACGCCTCGGGCCTCAACGCGGGCCGCTGGGACTACCTCTTCTCCATCGTCAAGAACTTCCGTGACGGCGGCGAGAAGTTCGTCCTGCCGGACCGCAACCAGGTCACGATGACCGCCCCGTTCATGCGCGCGTACACCGAACTCCTCGTGCGCACCTGCCACAAGCGCGGCGCGCACGCGATCGGCGGCATGGCGGCGTTCATCCCGTCCCGCAAGGACGCGGAGGTCAACAAGGTCGCGTTCGAGAAGGTCAAGAACGACAAGGACCGCGAGGCCGGCGACGGCTTCGACGGTTCTTGGGTGGCGCACCCGGACCTGGTCCCGATCGCCATGAAGTCCTTCGACGCGGTGCTCGGCGACAAGCCGAACCAGAAGGACCGGCTGCGCGAGGACGTGCGCGTCTCGGCCGCCGACCTCATCGCCATCGACTCCCTCGACGCGAAGCCCACGTACGAGGGCCTGGTCAACGCCGTCCAGGTCGGCATCCGCTACATCGAGGCGTGGCTGCGCGGCCTCGGCGCCGTCGCCATCTTCAACCTCATGGAGGACGCCGCCACCGCGGAGATCTCGCGCTCGCAGATCTGGCAGTGGATCAACGCCGGTGTCGTCTTCGAGAACGGCGAGACCGCGACCGCGGACCTCGCCCGTGAGGTGGCGGCGCGGGAACTCGACGCCATCCGCGCCGAGATCGGCGACGAGGCGTTCGCGGCCGGCAAGTGGCAGCAGGCCCACGACCTCCTCCTCCAGGTCTCCCTGGACGAGGACTACGCGGACTTCCTGACGCTCCCGGCTTACGAGCAGCTGCGCTGACACCTGTCGCGCGTACGTCTCCCGATCCGCCCCCGGCACCGCACAGCGCCGGGGGCGGATCGCGTGCGTCAGCGGGCAATCCGGGGCGCCGTCGGCTACGTATCACCCATGTACGCCGACCCGCGTCCTGAAGGATCACCGCGTGAATGATGTCGTCCGCATCGGCTCCCGGTCAGCGCCCGGACCCGACCTCCAAGAGCTGGTCGCCCGCGTCGCCCGCGGCGATCAGCAGGCCTTCTCCGGTGTCTACGACGCCGTGGCGGGCCCCGTCCTCGGCGTCGTCCGCGGGGTGCTGCGCGACCACGCCCAGTCCGAGGAAGTCACGCAGGAAGTACTGGTCGAGGTGTGGCGCACCGCGCCCCGCTACCGGCCCGACCTCGGCACGGCGATGAACTGGGTGCTCACCCTCGCCCACCGTCGCGCGGTGGACCGCGTCCGCTCGGTGGAGGCGTCGGCGGCCCGCGAGCACAAGGCCGCCCTGCTCTCCCGCACCCCGGAGTTCGACGAGGTCAGCGAGGAGGTGGAGACCCATCTGGAGCGGGAACAGGTGCGCCGGTGCCTGCGCGCCCTGACCGAGGTCCAGCGTCAGTCGGTGACGCTCGCCTACTACCGCGGCCTGACCTACCGGCAGGTCGCCGAACTCCTCGCCCTGCCCTTGGGCACGGTCAAGACCCGCCTGCGCGACGGACTCATCCGGCTGCGCGACTGCCTGGGGGTGAACGCGTGAGCGCCACCGCCGATCTGCACACCCTCACGGGTGCGTACGCCGCGAACGCGCTGGACGACGCCGAACGTGCCCGGTTCGAGGAGCACCTCGCGCTCTGCCCGCCGTGCGCCCAGGAGGTACGGGAGCTGACCGCGACCGTCGCGCGGCTCGCGACGGCGGCGGCCGTCGCACCCCGCCGTGCCATGAAGGACGAGGTGCTCGCACGCATCGCCACGGTCCGTCAGGACGTACCGCACGGCGAACCGGACGCGAGTACGGGTACGAAGCCGCGCAGGGCACGCGGGGCGCGCGACGCCTCCCGCTGGGCCCTGGCGGCGTGCCTCGCCGCGGCCGTGGCCTTCGGGGGCACGGCGGTCTGGCAGCACCAGCGGGCGCAGGACGCACGCGAGCAGGCCCGGCAGGCCCAGGAGCAGGCCGGGCAGCGGTCGCAGGAACTCGCGGAGGTGCTGGCCGCCCCCGACGCCAGGTCCCGCACCGGCACGTTCGAGGGCGGGGCCAGGGGCACGGTCGTGGTGTCCAAGCGCCTCGACAAGGCCGTGTTCGTGGCAGGCGACATGGCGCGGCCGCCGCGGGGCAAGGTCTACCAACTCTGGTTCGACGACGGCGAGGCCATGCGTCCGGCCGGTCTCATGGACCCCGCCCGCCCGACCGAGGCGGTGCTGATGCGGGGCGAGGTCGGCGACGCGAGGGGCATGGGCATCACGGTGGAGCCCGCGGGCGGCTCGGCCCGGCCGACCTCGGCACCGGTGGCGCTCATGCCTTTCCCGGCCTGAGGTACGGGGCTGCGTGAGGTCCGGCGCTGTCGGGCGTTCGGCGCCAGACGCACGGTGCTGCCACTCCCCCGCCCCCTCCCCGCGGCGCCACTGACGCACCACACAGACACCGCCATCGAGGGCCCCGCACACCGGATTTCACTCGATCGGGGAACCCACCCATCCGCAGGGCCGTCGGCCACGGATACCCCACGTGAAGACAGAACGGAAGGTCCCGCGGCGGCACGCCGACCGGTGGCGCGTGGCGGCCGGTGCGCTCAGCGGGCTGCTGGCCGGATGCGCGGCGCTGGCGGTGGCGGAACTGCTGTCCGCGGCGGTCCGCCCCGAGTCCGGTCCCGTGGTCGCGGTCGGCGGCGCCGCCATCGACCGCACGCCCGCCGCCGTCAAGGACTGGGCGATCCAGCGCTTCGGGACGGACGACAAGCTCGTCCTCCAGGCGGGCATCCTCGCCGTGCTGGCCCTCCTGGCGATCGCGCTGGGCCTGCTGGCCCTGCGCCACCGCCGGGCGGGCTCGGCGGGCGTGCTGCTCTTCGGCGCGATCGGCGCGGTCGCGGCGACCACCCGCCCGGACTCGACAGGCCTGGTCGACGCGGTGCCCTCGCTCGTGGGCTCGGTCGCCGGTGCCGCGCTCCTGTACGTACTGATGGGACGCCTCGTACCACGCGCTGCCGCGGCCACGCCGGACGGTGCCGGCGGCGAGGGATGGGACCGGCGCGGTTTCCTCATCGCCGCGAGCGCCGCCGCGGCCGCGTCGGCGGGGGCCGGTGTCCTCGGCAAGTCGCTGAACGCCGCGAGCGGCAAGGACGCCGTCGCCTCGCGCGCGGGCGTCGCGCTCCCGGCCCCGGCCTCGGCCGCGTCCCCCGCACCGAGGACGGCGCAGCTGCGCGTGCCGGGCATCAGCTCCTTCGTCACGCCCAACAAGGACTTCTACCGGGTGGACACCGCGCTCGTGGTCCCCAAGGTGAACGCCTGGACCTGGCGGCTGCGGATCCACGGCAAGGGCGTCGGGCGCGCGAGGACCCTGTCCTTCGCGGACCTGCTGCGGCGCGACCTGATCGAGCGGGACATCACGCTCACCTGCGTGTCGAACGAGGTCGGCGGCCCCTACGTGGGCAACGCCCGCTGGATCGGCGTGCCGTTGGCGGAGCTGCTGGAGGAGAGCGGCGTCGTACCCCCGTCCCGGGGCGGCCCGGCGGACCAGCTGGTGGCCCGGTCCGTGGACGGCATGACCATCGGCACTCCCGTGGAGGACGTGATGGACGGCCGCGACGCACTGCTCGCCGTGGGCATGAACGGCGAGCCGCTGCCCTTCGAGCACGGCTTCCCGGTGCGCATGCTGGTCCCCGGGCTGTACGGCTATGTGTCGGCCTGTAAGTGGATCAGGGACATCGAGCTGACCACGTTCGACGACTACGACCCGTACTGGGTGCAGCGGGACTGGGCCAGGAAGGCGCCCGTCAAGACCCAGTCGCGGATCGACACCCCCAAGCCCTTCGCGCGGCCCAAGGCGGGCACGGTGATGGTCGCCGGGGTCGCCTGGGCGCAGCACCGCGGCATCGACAAGGTCGAGGTGCGTGTCGACGACGGCCCCTGGCGGCCCGCCGATCTCGCCGCCGAGGACACCCGGGACACCTGGCGCCAGTGGTCGTTCCGGTGGAAGGCCACTCCCGGGGGCCACACCCTCACCGTGCGGGCGACCGACCGCACGGGCACGGTCCAGACCGAGCAGCGGACCCGCACGATCCCCGACGGGGCGAGCGGATGGCATTCGGTGGTGGTCACCGTCGACTGAGCCCCTCCCCGCTCCCGGCACCGGCGCGAGCCCCCCGCTCGCACCCGAGAAAAACAATCCCCGCGGATCAGATCCGTACCGCGGCCGTCTCCCAGGAGAAAGAACCATGAACACCACACCCCGCCGCCTGCGCCGCACCGCTCTCGCCGTCGCCTCGGTCGCGTTCCTCCCGCTGGCCCTCACGGCCTGCTCGGACGAGAGCGAGGACAGCTCCTCGTCCTCCGACGCGTCGAAGTCGTCGGCCGCCGAGAAGAAGGCCGACGAGAGTCCCTCCGAGGACACGGCCGCCATGACGGAGCCGTTCGGCCCCGCCTGCGCGTCCGTGCCCAAGGACGGCGAGGGCAGCTTCGACGGCATGGCCAAGGACCCGGTCGCCACCGCGGCCTCGAACAACCCGGCGCTGTCCACCCTGGTCACGGCCGTCAAGAAGGCCGGTCTGGTCGACACGCTCAACAACGCCGAGGACATCACCGTCTTCGCGCCGACGAACGACGCCTTCGCGAAGATCCCCAAGGCGGACCTGGACAAGGTCCTCGGCGACAAGGCCCAGCTCACCAAGATCCTCACCTACCACGTGGTCGGGGAGAAGCTTGAGCCCAAGGATCTGGAGAAGGGCTCCTACGCCACGCTGGAGAAGAGCAAGCTGACGACGTCCGGTTCCGGGGAGTCATTCAAGGTGAACGACTCGGCCGACGTGGTCTGCGGCAACGTCGAGACCTCCAACGCGAAGGTCCACATCATCGACACGGTCCTGATGCCCAAGAGCTGACGCCCGTCCGCTCTCCCGCGACCGGCTGACGGCGCGCGCCCCTTCCCCCGGCGGGCGCGCGCCGTCAGCCCGAGTGCGTCGACCAGTCCTGTTTCGCCGCCGGCTTGCCGTGCAGGTCCGGGACCCGCTTCAGCCAGGCCGGGCGGCCCGCCTCCGTGGCGGCGGCGCGGCGCGCGTCGGCCGCGGCCAGTTCGCCGCGGGTGGGGAAGCCGGTGGGCAGCCAGGCCGCGGAGGAGCGGGCGCGGGCCAGGAGGTGACCGACGTAGGCCTCGCGCACCTCGTCGGGCGAGGCGAAGCCGGACTCGTCGGCGAGCCAGGCCTCCGGGACGAGGCCGACGATGTCGCGCAGCACGGACTCCGTGACGAGCGGGGCCAGTTCGGCGTCGGCGGCGGCCATGTCGGGGCCGTAGCCGCCGAGGGCGTGGTGGCGGAAGTCGTACGCCTTGTCGGGCGCCGACGCGCCCCAGCGGTGGTGGAAGACGAGGGCGGCGCCGTGGTCGATGAGCCACAGCTTCGGCGGCCGGGTGCCGAAGGTGGGCCAGACCATGAGATTGGAACTGTGCACCGTGCGGTCGACGTTGGCCGTGAGGGCGTCGAGCCAGACGACCTTGCCGGCCTCCAGCGGATCCACGTCGATGGCTTCCGGGGTGAAGTCCTTCGCGCCCGGCAGCAGATCCATGCCGAGGTTGAGGCCCGCGCTGGCGCGCAGCAGGTCCTGGACCTCCTGATGCGGCTCGTCGCCGGCGACCGCCGGGTCGAAGTGGACGAGGACCAGCTCGGGAAAGCGCAGACCGAGGTGGCGTGCGAGCTCTCCGACGACGATCTCGGCGACCAGCGCCTTGCGGCCCTGGGCGGATCCGGTGAACTTCACGACGTACGTACCGAGATCGTCGGCCTCGACGACGCCGGGGACGGAGCCGCCGGTGTGCAGGGGCTCGATGTAGCGGGTCGCGGTGACCTCTTTCAGCATTTTCTCAGGCCACCCATCTGTTCCCCCTTGCTTCCGGCCTCCGGCATGACGTGAGCATAGTGGCCGAGGGTGCCCGGACCATCAGAGAGTGCGCGGCAGCGCCTTCTCGCCGCCGCCTGTGCGGCGGGTGGCCCGGTGAGCGGCGAGCGCGTCCGCGGGCGTGGCATGGATGGGCATCAAAGTGTCGACTCCGGTCAGCGTGAGGATGCGCATCAAGCGGGCGGGGACGGCGGCCAGGGCAAGGGAGCCGTCCGCGTCGTTCGCCCCGTGCCAGATGCCGATCAGCGCGCTGAGGCCGGAGGAGTCGCAGAAGGTGACGCCCGTAAGGTCCAGGATGAGGTGGGGCTGTCCCTGGTTGATCACGTCGAGTGCCGTGCTGCGTACGGCGGAGGCTGTATGCCGTTCCATCGCGCCCGTGACGACGGCGACCGCGAGAGGACCGGAGGTGTGCTGGACGCTGAGGTGCGCGTCATCGGTCGGTGTGGTCATCTCTCCTCACCGCTGAGCTGGGGAAGGGCGGTGGTGTGGGCAGTGGTGGATACGCCGGGGGCGTCGACCGTGTCCGGCCTGGGGACGGACAGGGCCAGCAGTGCGACATCGTCTCCGTCGCCGTCCGGCATCGTTTCCAGCAGGGCGACGACGTTGTCCACCAGAGTCGTGGCGCTGGTCGGGCCGGTCTGTTCGTGAAGGAAGGCGGTGAGTCCTTCCTCGCCGAGCATGGTCCCGTCGCTGGTTCGGGCCTCGGTCAGACCGTCGGTGTACAGCAGGAACCCCTCGCCCGGCGCCAGGGAGAAGCTCGTCTGGGCGAAGGGCGCCTCGGGGAAGGCGCCGATGAGCATGCCCCCCTTGGGGCGTACGGCCTTCACCCACACGCCCGTTTCGTCGTCCGCCGGCCGCAGATGGTAGGCCGGGGGGTGCCCACCGGTCGCGACCGTGATGTGAAAGCCGCCTGTCTCCTGCCGGGTGAGCAGCCCGAACACGGCGGTACAGAAGCGGCTGCCGGCCGCCGCGTCGGTCAGCAGGGCTGTGTTCAGCGCACCCAGCACGGCGACCGGGTCGGACTCGTGGTGAGCTGCCGCGCGAAGGGTGTAGCGGGCCAGTGAGGTCACGCTCGCCGCCTCGGCTCCCTTGCCGCACACATCTCCGAGGAAGAACGCCCATCGCCCGGCGTCGAGAGGGAAGACGTCGTAGAAGTCGCCGCCGACGTCGTGGACGGAGGCGGTGTGATAGTGGCAGGCCAGCTCCAGCCCTGGGACCGCGGGCAGCGACGGGGGCAGCAGGGTGCGCTGGAGGGTGGAGGCGAACGCGGCGATGGCGGCCTTGTCCTTCTCCGCCTGCTCGCGTGCCTTGCGCTCCGCCTCCGCCCGCTCGTGCTCGATCTCGGCGTGCCAGCTCTCCGCCAGCCGCCGCTCCTGTTCATGGCGCACTGCGGCCAGCGCGGCAAGACGCAGTTCGAGTTCGTCCATCACGATCGCCGCGAGGTCGGCGAGGGTGGCGGTGTCGTCCTCGGTGATGGAGCGCGGCTTGGTGTCCAGGATGTTCACCGTGCCCAGCCGGTGTCCATCCGCGGTGGTGATCGGGGCGGCTGCGTAGAAACGCACTCCCAGCGGACCTGTCACCAGGGGGTTGCCCCGGGCGACGTCGTCGAGGAGGGTGTCGGGGATGACCAGGGCGTCGTCGCGCAGGACGGCCGAGCCGCACAGGCCGGGGTCCCGGCCGATCTCGCTGACATCTTCCAGTCCGTGGGCGGCCTTGAACCAGATCCGGTCGGTGTCCACGATCGTCACCGTCGCGACCGGCACGTCGAAGAGGCGGGCGGCCATCGCCGCGACGCGGTCGAACGCTCCGTCCGGCGGGGTGTCGAGGATGCTGTAGCGGCGTACCGCCGCTATCCGCCCGACTTCCGTGTCGGGATCGGCGACTGCGTTGGGACGGCTGAGTTCTTCTCGCCCCGCGTCTTCCTCGGGTACCGAAACCTGCTGGGGCATCGGCCTGCTGCCTTTCCATCCGGTCCATCCGGCCGACGGGCGCGGCGCGAACCGGGGCAGCCTAAAGGGAACCCCCGTTCCATGGCCAATGCGGTCCCGGCGTGCAGGGATGGGGTGAGGCCGGCAGGCGGGCGTCCATCGGCTTGCCGGGGGACAGCGGATGTCGACGGCGGAGAACCGCGTCACGGTTCCGCCCGAGGTCGCCCACCCTCACCAGTGGCCCCGAAAGAGGCCCGTGCGCTGTCGAGGGCGTTCTTCGACCGGCTCGCCGTGCTCATGATCGGGGGCTGATCCAGGCCGTCGATGGCTTCGAACTGATGCGCGACGTTGGGTTCGTCACACCAGATCGCGCAGCTGGTGCCTCCGTACGCAGCGTCCGTTCCGGCTCGGTGTCACCTCCACGTGGGTCACAGACCGTGCACGGTGGTGAGGTCGGTGAGTCCGGAAATCGTCAGTACGGGAGCGAGGAGGGGAGTGGCCACGAGCTGGAGGCGGTCGGCGCGTGAGAACAGCACGTCGAGACCGGCGCTGTCCAGGTACTCCACGCCGGTGAGGTCGAGGACGACCGGCTCTTGCGCGGTATCCAGTGCCGTGGCGAGGGCGTCGGTGTTGGTCATGTCGATCTCGCCGACGGCTGTCAGCAGTGCGGTGCCATCGGGCCGCCGACCGGGGGTCAGGGTGAGCGGGGTGGTCATCACGAGATCCTTGTGTGCATGTGGACGGTGGTACCTGTGGAGTCGGAGGTGACGGTGACGTGCTCCATCGTGGCTTTCATCAGAGTCATGCCGCGCCCGCGGTGCGTGTTCGCCCCCGGCTCGGGGGGCTTCCACTGTCCGGTGTCGGCGACGACCAGGCGCAGGCCGTCCACGTATGCCTCGACCCGCAGGTGAACGGGGGCGCCCGGGGTGTGGCGGTGGCCGTGCTCGATGGCGTTGGCGCAGGCTTCCCCGGCTGCGACCAGGACGTTCTGCGCGGTCTGCGGGGCAGCCGGCACCGTTCGAGCCAGGCGCGCAGGGTCTTGCGGACCGACGCGAGCTGCGCGGACTCGGCGGGGAAGGTCATGTCCAGCGGGGCGGGGTGCCGGTACAACAGCAGGGCGACGTCGTCGTCGTAGCCGTTCTCGGGGGCCAGGTGGGTCATGACCTGTGTCGCGAGGTCGTCCACGGCGACGTCCCTGCCGTTCTGGACGGCCTTGCCCGCCTCGTCGATGCCCGCCCTCAAAGAACGGCGGCGGCGTTCGACAAGGCCGTCGGTGTACAGCAGAAGGGTGGCGCGGGAGGGGAGGGTGCACTCCGCCTCGGGGCGTGGTCTGCCCGGGCGGACGGCCAGTGGGATGGACCGTCCGTCCTCAAGAAGGCGGGTGGTGCCGTCGTGGAGGGCGAGGATGCCCGGCGGGTGCCCGGCGCTGGAGTAGATCAGCCGGCCGGCCTCGGGGTCGAGTACGCCGCAGAAGACCGTGGTGCACAGCGCGCCCGGGATGGCGGCGGCGAAGTGGTCCAGGGCCATGAGGGTCTGGGCGGGGTTCGCGTCTTGCAGGAGCAGGGCCCGGCAGGCACTCCGGAGTTGACCCATGACGGTGGCCGCTGCCAGCCCCCGGCCGACACAGTCGCCGACGACGATGCCGATCCGCCCGTCGGGCAGCGGCACCGTGTCGTACCAGTCACCGCCCACCTCCAGGGGCCGGGTAGCCGGTTCGTAGCGGACGGCGAAGCCCTCGGGCAGGCAGGAGGGTCCCAGGATGGCCCGTTGCAGGGCGAGGGCGGTCTCGCGCTGCTGGTCGATCTGATGGACGCGGACCAGGCCCTGGGCGAGACGCCCCGCGAGGAGTGACAGCAGCAGCTGGTCCTCGTCTGTGAAGGGCCTGTTCGGGCCCAGGTCCACCCACAGGACCATGGGGCCCTCGGGGTGCTCCACGGTGATGCCCGCGCTGCAGTGCTCGGCGACGGGGGTCAGCAAAGGGCGCCCGCGCTGGGCGATGAGCGCCTCGCGCCGCTCGACGGGCAGCTCCTGCCAGTCCGGTGTGGCGGCTGTCGCGGTCAGTTCGGGTTCCGAGTGATGGCCGAAGACGACGGCCATCACCTGCTCGGCTCGCCACAGTCGGTTCAGCTCGCTCAGTGCGCCGGTCAGCGCCTCGGACAGGCTGGTGGCCTGGGAGACCTTCAGGCTCAGCGCCGCCAGGGCGCTGTCGCGCTGGATGGCGTAGTGCTCGGCGGTGACGTCCCGGAAGGTGCCGACGGTCACGCGGTGACCGGTGTTGGGGTCCTGTGCCTGGTTGAAGGCGGCTTCGATCCACAGCCGGTGCCCGTCACGGTGGGTGACGGGGATGGTGTAGCGGCCGTGTCCCTCATTCATCAGACCCGCGAAAGCCTCGGCCACCCGCTGATGGGCGTCCGGATCGCTGCCGGACTCCGGCCACCAGGGGTGGATCGGCGCGTAGGGCAGCTCTTCGGGCCCGTACCCGAGGATGTCGGTGAACGCCGCGTTGATCTCCACGACGGCGCCCTTCTCGTCACAGACGAAGAAGGCCTCCTGGAGGGAGTCGATCAGCGCGGTCCGCCAGCGGGCGTGGTGGGTGCGCAGCCGGGACAGTTCCACATTGGCCCGTACCCGTGCCAGCAGTTCCGCCGCGGCGAAGGGTTTGACGAGATAGTCGTCGGCGCCCGCCTCCAGACCCTCGATGGACGCCTCCTGCCCGGCCCGCGCGGAGAGCAGCAGGACGGGCACGGCCGCGGTACGCGAGTCCGTACGCAGCTCCCGCACCAGGGACAGCCCGTCCAGGCGGGGCATCATGACGTCGCTGACGACGACGTCGGGGAGGTCGGTGCGGACGGCACGCAAGGCTTCGTATCCGTCGGAGACCGCCTCCACCCGGTGTCCGGCCCCCCGCAGGATGCGGCTCAGGTACTCGCGCATGTCGGCGTTGTCGTCGGCGACCAGCACTCTTGCCGATGCGGCGGTCGGCCGGACGGCGTAGGCCCTGGCGCTGTCGGGTGCCGTCACTACGGGCAGGTCCGGCTCGCAAGCGCCCGTGGGCAGCCAGCGCAGTGCTTCCAGGACGTACGGCTCGGCGGTGGAGGAGACCGCCCGGGCGCAGGCGGACGGCGCGAGGGCGTCGGCGGGCAAGTGCGCGGAACCGAAGGGCAACCGGATGGTGAAGGTGGTGCCCTTCTCCGCCGCGCTCTCGGCGGTGATCGTGCCGCCGTGCAGGCCGACGAGTTCCTTGACCAGGGCGAGACCGATGCCGCTGCCCTCGTTCGAACGGGAGCGGGATGTCTCGATGCGGTGGAACCGCTCGAAAAGCCGCGGCATCTCCTCGGCGGGCACCCCGATGCCCGTGTCGGCGACCGTGACGGCCGCGTGGTCGCCCTCGGCGCTGACCGCGACGCGGATGGAGCCCGCGAAGGTGAACTTCAGCGCGTTGCTGAGCAGGTTGAGGACCACCTTCTCCCACATGTCCCGGTCGATGTACACGGGCTCGTCCAGCGGGGCGCAGTCGACGTCGAAGGCAAGGCCGGCCTTGTCCACGGCCGAGCGGAAGACGCTGGCCAGCTCGGTGGTGACCACCGACAGATCGGCCGGCTCGTACCGGGCCCGCATGCGTCCGGCTTCGATCCGGGAGAAGTCCAGCAGGCTGTTGACGAGCTTGCCGAGCCTGAGACCGTTGCGGTGGATGGCCGCCAGTTCTTCGCGCAGCCGGGAGTCGGCGTCGTCGAGCTGTGCGCGGAGCTCTTCCACCGGGCCCATGATCAGGGTGAGCGGTGTGCGGAACTCGTGACTGATGTTGGAGAAGAACGTGGTCTTCGCCCGGTCCAGTTCCGCCAGTTCCTCGGCGCGCTGCTGCTGGGCCTGGTAGCTGCGCGCGCTGGAGATGCCGGCCGCGAGGTGGCCGGCGACCAGTTCGATAAAACCGCCGTATTCCGCGTCCAGCGGGCGGTAGCGGTTCAGCCCGGCCGCCATGAACCCGTAGGGGTGGCTGCCCTGCTGGAGAAGGGGTACGACCAGCGCCCTGGTAGGCGGCTTCGGCCACGGCCCGGCGGGCAGGTCGGTGAACGGGGCACGGTCCAGGTCCACGGCCGTGGACTCTCCGCGGGCCAGCGCCTCGACCGGCCACACGGAATCCTTGTCCTTGTCGGCTGCGAGAACGGGGGGCGCCGCGGGGTGTCCGACGGTCAGGCCGGTCGAACCGGCCAGCCGCGCGGTGCCGTCCGCATCGAACAGATAGGTCAGTGTGAAGGGCAGGTCGTGCGGGTTGCGGCCGAGCTGATGACCGGCGAGGGCCAGCATCTCCTCCTCGGTCCGCACGACACTCGGATCCGAACCGAGGTCCCGCAGCGTCGCCATCCGCCGTTCACCGATGACGCGTTCGGTCTCCTCGCTGACCACGCACAGCATCCCGACCACCACGCCGGAATCGTTCCGCAAAGGGCTGTAGGAGAACGTGTGGTAGCTCTCCTCCCTGTATCCGGACCTCTCCAGGAACAGCAGCAGGGCCTCGTCCCAGGTGGCCTTCCCGGTGTTCAGCACAGTCTGGATGCGCGGGCCGATGTCCCCCCAGATCTCCTCCCACACCTCGTCGGCCGGACGGCCCAGGGCCCATGGGTACTTCTGGCCGAGGGTGTCCCGGCGATAGGCCGCGTTGCAGAAGAACGTCAGGTCGGGGCCCCACGCCATCCACATGGGAAACCGGGACGAGAGCAGGATGTCCACCGCTGTCCGCAGGCTCTGGGACCAGCGGTCGGGTGGCCCCAACGGCGTCGCGGTCCAGTCCACCGCGGCGAGATCACCGCCGACTGCCTCATCGGCTGCGAACACACCGGCTGCGAACACATCGGCGGCCGAAGTCGGCGGCCGGCGTTCAGCCCCCGCGGAACGCGTCACAGGAAACCCTTTCATCCACGCCACCCGGCCCCGCCACCGTGCTGAGCGGGTCCGGGCCGACCCATACGTCCCACGTCTTCCACGCGGGGCGTCGGAATCGAACAGGCCGGTACGGGAGCGCCGGCCCTGGCACGTTCTTCCACCGATACCGTGCCCGCGCTGCTCCTGTCGATGCCGGCCGCCCGTAGGATAGGTCGGCCCGACGGAGCATCGTCACTCGGTATGGTGACGGCACTACTCACGCGGGGGCGGTCGCCATGACCTCACGTACGCCGATACGTCCCCTCGCTCCCCCTCCGGCGAGGACAGACGTATGGCCGCGGGCACAAACGCACTCGCGGACGCGGCTGGTCACGGTTCCGTCGAATCCGTCTCCCTCACTGACCGGGCCGGCGCGCGGTGGGCACAGCATCCGCTTCTCCGCGCCCGTGCCGCTTCGGCTCCGCCGACAAGCGCCGATCGGCTGCCCCCGCGTGCATCGCCGGCGAACGCGTCCGGCGGGCCGACGCCGAACCTATGATCGACGCTCCGCCGTCCCCGCCCACGGGCCGCCATGCCCTGTCCGTGCCAGTACCGCCCGCATCACCCCACCAGGAGAACCGGTGACCGAGCCCGCCCTGACCGTCGACCAGAAGATCCACCGCCCCGGCATCGTCCTGCTGACGGTGGCCGGTGAACTCGATCACCACACGGCACCCGAACTCGCCCAGGCATTGCAGAAAGTTCCGTTCGCCCCAGGCTCCGCCCTGGTGATCAACCTCTCCGGTCTCACCTACTGCGACTCCACCGGCATCACCGTGCTCGTCACCACCTACCACCGCGCAGAGGCCGCCGGTTGTTCCCTCAGCCTGGCCGGACTCAGCCGGGAACTCACCCGCATCTTCCACATCATCGGCCTTGACCAGGTGTTCAGCGTCCACCCCACCGCCGACGACGCCCTCGCCACGCTGAGCCACGGCGAGCAGTAGTGAGGGGTGGAGGCGTCAGAGCCGATTCCCCCTGCGGAGAACCAGCTACGCCGGCGTGACGAGACCGAGGGGCACCTTCAGTCGGAAGCCGCGGGTGGCGAGCTCGGCCTGATCCGGAGGCCATCGTCACCGGCCGCCGAAGACGGTGGATCATGGCTGCAGCATCTGTTGTGCTCCCAGGGGGAACTCGATGACCAGCATCACCGGCACGCTCGTACGGCGTGCCCAAAGACCGACGGCAGCTGTCGCGGCCGCGGCCGTCGCACTCGTCGCAGCGGCCGGGTGCGGCTCCAGCGGCGGACACGCGCATGCGAACCGCACAGCAGCCCGCGCCGAACCGTCGGCCGCCGACGGCGCCCGAGCCGCCAAGCTCATCGGCAAGGCGATCGACGTGACGCTCGGTCAGGACTACCTCCGCTCGACCCGGCGGATGAGAACCGAGGGCACTACCGTCATGCACAGCGCGGTACGCGGCGACATGACGGCATGCCGGACACACGCCCGGAAGGGCGCCAAGAGCCTGGACTGGGTCGTCACTCCGTCGGCGCTCTACACACGCGGCAGCAAGGAAGCACTCATGCTGTCGCCCGAAGCCAAGCAGGACCCGGTACGTGTGAAGGTGATGGCTGACCGGTGGGTGAAACGTAACGCCGGCGTCCACGGCATCATGCGCGACATGTGCGCGTCGAAGACCCGGCGGGACTGGCTGAAGGAGCGGCTGCCCTCCCTGGACGAGCTCAGGGAGGTCACCCCGACGCAGCGCCTGGTGAAGACGCGGGGACGGCCCACGACCAAGATCACGTACGAGTGGGAGGGGGAGCCGGTGGAGTTCCACGTCGCCGCCCAAGGCACTCCGTTCCTCCTGCGGGTCACCAACCCCGCCGAAGACCTCGATGAGTCGTTCAGCGACTTCGGCGAGCCGTTCCGCGTGACCGCGCCGCCGGGATCGGCCACCGAGTACGAGATGGCGGCAGAGGTTCTCGCGGCCCAGTGACTCGCTCGGCGGCGCACGGTGCGTCGCCGAGCGAGTGGCCGTGCGTGCATGGCCGGTTCAGGACGGGGCAAGCTGAGCGTCTGGGAGGTGGAGGATGCCATGACCATGACTGAGCAGCCGGTGGAGCCGGCGGGTGACGTGGCCTGCTGTCCGCGCCACGAGCGCCCCGGTCGCCCCGGGCGCCGCGGACAGGGGCCCGGCGAGGAGGCGCCGGAGACAGCGAGCGAGCGGGTCAACCGGCGCTGGCACGAGATCCTGCAGGAGACGCGGGTCGCGCAGACGGGCGTGCAGATCCTCTTCGGTTTCCTGCTCAGCGTGGCCTTCACCCCGCTGTTCCGGGAGTTGGAGACCTTCGACCGCGCCACCTACGTCGTCACCGTGGTGCTGGGCGCGGCGGCCACCGGCGCCCTGATAGCGCCCGTCTCCCTCCACCGCTTCCTGTCGGGGCAGCGGATGAAGGACGATCTCGTGGCGGTGGCCGGCCGTCTGGTGGTGTGCGGCATGGTGCTCCTCGCGCTGACCATCGGCTGCACACTGCTGCTGATCCTCCGCGTGACAGTTACCGGGGCCCTCGCCGAAGTACTCGTCGGGGCGGTCATGCTGTGGTTCGGTGTGTGCTGGTTCGCGCTGCCGCTCGCCCTGCGGCGCCGCGCCGCTCGGCGGTCCCCTACCGACGACGCCTAGGGCGCGGCGGGTTCCTCACGGACGGTCCCACGGACGCTCCTGACGGACGTTCCCCACGGACGTACCCCACGGACGTACCCCACGGACGTACCCCACGGACGTACCCCACGGACGTACCCCACGGACGTTCCTCACGGACGTTCCCCACGCAGACGGAAGGCGCAGGCATGACTTCGCAGAACGCCGCGCCCGCGGGCCGGCCGCTGTACGGGTGCATGGGGCTCGGCGGGGCCCGGGACACCGCTCCGTACACCGCCTCGGACATCGCGCACGCCGAGGCCGCCGTCGAGGCGGCGCCGGCCATCGGCATCACGGCGTTCGCCCATGCGGACATCTACCGGCACGGCAAGTCCGAGGCGGTCTTCGGTGAACTGCTCGCCCGCGCGCCGGAGCTGCGGGGGCGCGTCGTCGTGCAGACCAAGTGCGGCATCCGGCAGGCAGCCGACGGCCTGCCCGGCATGTAGGACCTGCGGGGGCCGAGCATCGTGCGGCGCGTCGAGGAGAGCCTCTCCCGGCTGCGCACCGACGTCATCGACGTACTGCTCCTGCACCGGCCCGACCCGCTGGCGGACCCGGAGGAGATCGCGGAGGCGTTCGCCTCGCTGCACGGGCAGGGCCTGGTGCGTCGCTTCGGGGTGTCGAACATGAGCGCCGCGCAGATCGCGCGCCTCCAGGCGTACGTCGATGTGCCGTTGGTGGCCAACCAGTTGGAGATGAGCCTCGCCGACCGGGACTGGGTCGAGGCCGGCGTCCTCGTCAACACGCCGGCCGCGGCGGCGAACGGCTTTCCGCACGGGACGATCGAGTACTGCCACGCCCACAAGATCCAGCTCCAGGCCTGGGGCGCCCTCGCGCGGGGCCGCTACACCGGCACGCAGGACTCGCCGGCCAGGCAGCTCGTCGCCGATCTCGCCGAACGCAAGCGGACGACACCGGAGACGATCCTGCTGTGGTGGCTCCAGCGCCATCCCGCCCGGATCGCCCCGGTCATCGGTACGAGTCGGCCCGAACGCATCCTCGCCTGCCGTGACGCCGTGAGCCGCGATCCCGAACTCACCCACGAGGAGTGGTACGAGCTGTGGGTCACCGCCCGGGGCGGCCCCCTGCCCTGACCGTCGGGGCCGGTGGCGTCACGACGCGCGCAGCGCCTTGGCGAGGACGGAATCGCCGGAGACCTCGATCCGGCCCTCCCGCACGCCCTGCCCGACGGTGAGCTCGCCGCGGCTCAGCGCCACGCACGTTCCGGCGTCCAGCGCGACGCGGGCGTCCGGCTCGTCCGGCGCGGGTCCGTCGCCGTAGCTTCCGGCGCCGCCAAGGCGTACGTGGAAGTGCCCCTCGTCGAGCCGTACCTCCACCACGCCTTCGAGCCCGGCCCCCGCCAGGCGCCGCAGCAGCGGCAGGGCGAACCAGTGGGCGCGTACCGCGTCCGTGGGTCTGCGTTCCGCCAGGCCGTGCGCTCCCCATCCGGCGAGGGCTTCCAGGACGGGGAGCAACGCCCGGCCGCGCTCGGTGAGTTCGTAGACGTACGCCGCCGCGGGCGGGGGCAGGCGGCGGCGGGTGGTCAGGCCTTGCTGCTCCATGTCCTTCAGGCGCGAGGCGAGGACGTCGGTGCTGACGCCCGGCAGGTCGGCGTGCAGGTCGGTGTAGCGGCGGGGGCCGACCAGCAGCTCCCTGACGACCAGGAGGGTCCAGCGGTCGCCCACGGCGTCCAGGGCGCGGGCCGCGGCGCAGTACTGGTCGTAGCTTCGGCGAGGTGACATGGGACGCAGTCTAGACAGGTTGTTGGACTTTCCAAGGCGGGACTTGGTAAAACCAAGTAACTCACGTCACGGGAGGCGCACCGCATGGAGTTCCGGCAGTCGAGCAAGCTCAGCGAGGTCTGTTACGAGATCCGGGGCCCCGTCATCGAGCACGCCAACGCCCTGGAGGAGGCGGGCCACAGCGTCCTGCGCCTCAACACCGGCAACCCCGCGCTCTTCGGTTTCGAGGCGCCCGAGGAGATCGTCCAGGACATGATCCGGATGCTTCCGCGCGCGCACGGCTACACGGACTCGCGCGGCGTCCTGTCCGCCCGCCGCGCGGTCGCCCAGCGCTACCAGGCGCTCGGCCTCGACGAGGTCTCCGTGGACGACGTCTTCCTCGGCAACGGCGTGTCCGAGCTGGTCACCATGGCCGTGCAGGCGCTGCTGGAGGACGGCGACGAAGTCCTCATCCCGGCGCCCGACTTCCCCCTGTGGACGGCCGTGACGACTCTCTCCGGAGGCAAGGCCGTCCACTACGTGTGCGACGAGTCCGCGGACTGGTATCCCGACCTCGACGACATGGCCGCGAAGATCACCGACCGGACCAAGGCCGTCGTGATCATCAACCCCAACAACCCGACGGGCGCGGTCTATCCGAAGGAGATCCTGGAGGGCATCCTCGACCTCGCCCGGCGGCACGGCCTGATGGTCTTCGCCGACGAGATCTACGACCAGATCCTCTACGACGACGCCGTCCACCACAGCGTCGCCGCGCTCGCGCCCGACCTCGTCGTCCTCACCTTCTGCGGGTTGTCCAAGACGTACCGGGTGGCGGGTTTCCGCTCGGGCTGGCTGGTCGTGACGGGGCCGCAGCAGCACGCGCGGAACTACCTGGAGGGCCTGACGATGCTGGCCTCCATGCGGCTGTGCCCCAACGCGCCCGCGCAGTACGCCATTCAGGCCGCGCTCGGCGGCCGCCAGTCCATCCGCGAACTCACGGCCCCCGGCGGGCGGTTGCACGAGCAGCGGGACCGGGCCTGGGAGAAGCTGAACGAGATCCCCGGCGTCTCCTGCGTCAAGCCGAAGGGCGCGCTGTACGCCTTCCCGCGCCTGGACCCGAAGGTCCACCCGATCCACGACGACGAGAAGTTCGTCCTGGACCTCCTCCTCCAGGAGAAGATCCAGGTGGTGCAGGGCACCGGCTTCAACTGGCCCCGCCCCGACCACTTCCGTATCCTCACCCTCCCCCACGCCGACGACCTCGACGCGGCGATCAGCCGCATCGGCCGCTTCTTGAGCGGATACCGCCAGGGTCTGTGACATGCCGGAGGCCGCGCGGCCGCGCCCCGAAAGGGGCGCGGGGAACTGCGCGACCAGCCACAACCGGCCCGCAGATGAAGGCCGCTGGTCCAGCCGAGCGCTGAAGTACGGCGCCTACGCCGAGGCCGACGGCGTCATCCGGGGGATGATCCACACCCCCTTCGCACTTCGAGATCCGCCGCCCGCACCTCCCCGCGCCGGGCCGGGGCGGCCACCTGGTGCTGCTCACCGGCCGCCGGGCCGACGGGCGGCTGCACCTCCACAACCCGTCCGGCGTCGACGCGGTGACGCGCACCGCGGCCATGTCCGCCGCCGAGTTCGAGCCGTTCTTCGCGGGGCGGGGCGTGTTGCTGCGCTGACAGGCGCTCGGCCCCGCTGCCGGATGGCCCGCATGATGCGTGGGGGCGGGGTCGCCGTCCTGGGCGGCAGCGTGGCGGGGTGCGCGGCGGCGGTGGCCGCGCTGCGTGGCGGCGCGGACCAGCGGGCCGTCCGAAGCCGCGGGTTTGTCGTGACGGGGCGCGCAGTTCCCCGTGCCCCTGGCGGGGCCGCGGCCTCGGTGGGCCGTCCCCGTGCCCCTTCCTGGGCCGTCGTTTTGGGGGATGGGGGGCAAGATCAATAGGATCCGGCGATGATCACAAGAAAACGGCCGGCGGCCTGGGTCATCGCCCTGCTCGCCGCCCTGACCGCCGGGGTCGTCACGGCAGGCCCCGCTGCCGCCGATGACGACGACGGACCGGCGCGCCCCGCGCCCAAGGTCGAGCTGGTGCTCGACGTCAGCGGGTCCATGCGGGCCCGCGACATCGACGGCAAGTCCCGGATGGCCGCCGCCAAGCAGGCGTTCAACGAAGTCCTGGACGCGACCCCGGACGAGGTCGCGCTCGGCATCCGTACCCTCGGCGCCAACTACCGCGGCGACGACCGCAGGACAGGCTGCAAGGACACCGAGCTGCTCTACCCCGTGGAGCGGCTCGACAAGGCGGGCCGCACCGACGCGAAGACCGCCGTGGCGACCCTCGCCCCGACCGGCTGGACACCGATCGGCCCGACGCTGCTCAAGGCCGCCGACGACCTGACGGACGACACCGCCGAGCGCAGCCGCCGCATCGTGCTGATATCCGACGGCGAGGACACCTGCCGGCCGCTCGACCCGTGTGTCGTGGCGCGGGAGATCTCCGCGAAGGGGATCCACCTCACCATCGACACGCTCGGCCTGGTGCCGGACGCCAAGACCCGCGACCAGCTGAGCTGCATCGCGGAGGCCACCGGCGGGACGTACACCTCGATCCGGCACACCGACGAACTGGCGGGCCGTGTCAAGCAGTTGATCGACCGCGCCGCCGATCCGGTGGTCACCCCGGTGGAGGCCGAGGGCGCCGCGCGGTGCACGGACGCGCCCCGGCTGAAGTCCGGCCTCTACACCGACCGCGAGGAGTTCGGCGAGCACCGCTGGTACCGCGTGGACGTGCCCGCGGGCAAGGAGCTGCGCGCCTCCGTGAGCGTGTCGGCCGACCGCGCCGTCAACCAGGAGTACGGCGTGCTGCTGCGCGCCGAGACGCCCGGCGGGCGTGAGATCGTACGCGGCCAGGAGTCCGGTGACGGCCGTACCGACGTCATCTCGACGGGTCTGCGCTATCCGAGGCCGGAAGCGGACGACACGGACGACATGGACGGGGCCGACAAGTACGGGGCGACGGAGACTGTCTGTCTGCGTGTCAGCAACTCCTTCTCCGCGCCCGCGTCGGTGAAGAGGACGCCGGGCCTGCCGGTCGAGCTGGCCGTCGACCTGGTCGACTCCCCCGACGAGGCCTCGGACGTGGCCGCCTTCGGGCTCGGCCACGGCTGGTGGCTGCTCGGTCTGCTCGTACTCGTCGGCTTCGTCGCCGGTCTGGTCTGGGGCTGGCTCTCGCGCTGGCGTTTCGCGGTCTGGAGGACCAACTGATGGACCGTTCGACGCGTACGACACGTGTGTCACGTGTGTGGGGGCGGGCGGCTCTGCTGGCCGCGGCCGCCCTGCTGGCCTTCCCCGGAGCCGCCGCCGCCGACGGTGGCGACAAGGCGGACGGCGACACGCCGACCGAGGCGGGCACGTCCTTCCGTACCGCCACCGCGATCCGCCCCGACCAGGAGGCCACCGCGGAGGCGTCCACGGGCGACTACCTGTACTGGGCGTTCCCCGTCGACACCGGGCAGCGGGCCACCGTGCACGCCACGGTGAAGCTGCCGGACGCGGCGGCGCGGCACGCGGCCTCCACCTGGCAGGTCGATGTGTACGACGGTCTGCGGCGCCGCCAGGCCTGCCGGCTCGGCACGCCGAAGAAGACGGTGGCGCCGGACACCGGGTCGGTCTCCCTCTCCTGCACGCTGCGTACCGTGCGGGCCTGGTCGGAGCAGTGGGCGAACGATCCGCTGCCGGGCACGTACTACCTGCGGCTCACGGTCACCGGCCTGAAGGCCGACGACCTGGGGCTGCCGGTGCGGGCCGAGACGAAGGTGACGACGACCGACGCGGGTGGCGCGCAGGCCGTCGACGGGGCGCTCGGGGAGCCGTTGGTGCCGGGCGCGGGCTCGGACCGGCAGCGGCCCGCCGCCGCCACGGAGCCGGAGGACGGCTGGGCCTCCGGCTGGTGGTCCTCGCGCTGGATCTGGACGGCGGCCGGCGGCATCCTCGCGTCGCTCGCCGGCGTCGGCGGATACGCCCTGACCCGCGGCTCGGGCCGTCCCGCGCGGGTACCGCAGGGCCTGTAGCCGTCCCGGCGGGGCCGCCACGCGGGTGAGCCGCGCGGCGTGGCAGTCTCGGTGGTGGCCGGACCGCACGGTCCGGCCACCACCGGAAGAACAGGAATGGCGCGACCATGGGCGATCTGCTCCTCGTCCGGCACGGCGAGACGGAGTGGTCCCTCTCGGGGCAGCACACCGGCTGGACGGACATCCCCCTCACGGACAACGGCAGGCGGCAGGCCCGCTCGCTCGCCCCGCTCGTCGGCGGGTTCCGGATCGGGGCGGCATTCACGAGCCCGCTGCGGCGTTCGCGGGAGACGGCGGAGCTCGTCGGGTTCCCGGACGCGTACGTCGACCCGGATCTGCGCGAGTGGGACTACGGCGGGTACGAGGGCGTGACGACCGTCGCGATCCACCGCACGCGGCCCGACTGGTATCTCTTCACCGACGGGGTCGCGCCCGGCCCGCCGGAGCACCCCGGCGAGAGCCCGGAGCAGGTCGGCGAGCGCGCCGACCGCATGCTGGCCAAGGTGGACGCGGCGCTCGCCAACAACGAGGGCAGCGTGGTCCTCTTCGCCCACAGCCACTTCCTGCGCGTCCTGACGGCACGCCGCCTGGGCCTGCCCGCGTCGGGCGGCTCGATGTTCCTCCTGGCCACGGGCACGGTCAGCCGGCTGAGCACGGAGCATGGACGCCCGGTGGTGGCGAGCTGGAACCTACGGCCGTAGAGCGGGATCGGGGCGAACAACGACCACAACGGCCGTCACGGCCCCACCGCCAACCGCCCCCGGTCAGTCACCCGTTCACGAAGACGCCGGCATTCGACAGGGACGTTCTTGATCATCAAGACTGCCCGTATGCGATACGGCGTGAATCTCCTCAACTTCGGCTCCGGCACCACCCCCGACTCCCTCGTCCGGCAGGCGAGCGACGCCCGGGAACTCGGCTTCGAGTTCGCGATGATCTCCGACCACATCGCGGTGACCCCGGACGTCCACGAGGTCTATCCGGCGCCGTTCTACGACCAGTTCGTGCTCGCCGCGCACCTCGCGGGGCGCGTGCCGGGGCTGCGGCTCGGCACCACCATCACCGTGATCCCCTACCGGCACCCCTTGCAGACCGCGCGGCTCGCCGCCAACATCGACCGGCTCAACGCCGCCGGGTTCATCCTCGGCGCCGGAGTGGGCTGGTCCGCCGCCGAGTACGAGGTGCTGGGCATCCCCTTCCGCGAGCGTGGCGCGATCACCGACGAGTACCTCACCGCCATCCGCGCCGCCTGGCGCGAGGACCCGACGTCCTTCCGGGGCGCCTACGTCTCGTACGAGGGCGTCCGCACCGCTCCTGCCCCCGCGACCCGCCCCCGGCTGCCGGTCTGGGTCGGCGGCAACTCCCCCGCGGCACAGCGCCGCGCGGCCCGGCTCGGCGAGGCCTGGCATCCGTTCATGCCGACGCGGGACGCGCTGACCTCCGCGCTGCCCCGCATCGCGGCGGAGGCCGAGGCCGCGGGCCGCCCGGTGCCGGACCTCGCGCCGCGGCTCCAGATCCGGCTCGGGGAGCGGGCCGACACGTCCGACCGTCCCCTCGGGCACGGCACCGTGGACCAGATCCGCGGCGACCTGGAGACCCTCGCCGAGCTGGGCGCCACGGACGTACTGCTGGACACCTACCCCGGTTCCCCCGGCGAGCGGGCGGGCGCCGACGAGGACCGGCGGGTGCTGGAGCTCCTGATGTCAGTGGCACAGGGCACCATCGGTACCAACTGACGGTTCCGACGCGGAAAGGGGTGCGTGCCCAGTGAAGCCACCCACGGCCACGCAGCGACGGATCATCGAGGCGGCGGACCCGGTCACCGGGCGGCTGTCCGGGACCGAGGCCCAGCTGACGGGCCTGGTGCGGGCGCGCCTGGCCTTCCGCCACCCCCGGCCCCCGCACGCGTACTTCCTGACACCCGCGGGTCATCGCCTGCGGGACGAGGCCGCCGCGCGCCCGCCGGAGCCCGCCGCGGCCCCGGCCGAACCCGCTGCCGCCCCCGGCGTCTTCGCCGCGCGCACCGGCACGGAGACGTCCGTGACCGGGAGCGAGGGCCCCGCCCGCGCGCGGGAGGTCCGCAGCGCCTGGGAGGGCCTGGTCGAGCTGCGCCGCATGACGAACCCCGACGGCGCCCGCGACCGCCCCTGCGCATGGGAGCGCACGCATCTCGTGCAGGCGGCGGCCCTGGCCCTGGAAGCGGCAGGCCTGCGGCCCGCCCGCCCGGCCCACGACCAGGGACACGGTGGCTACGAGGTGTCGGGCACCCCGCAGCCCGAGGCCGTCGCCGTGCGCGAGCCGTCCCCGGATGGCCTGCGGGCCTGTGCGGCGGCCCTGGAGCGGGCGGGCTGGCAGGTCGGCGAGCACGCCGGGCCTCGTGGCGCCCGCTATCTCCTGGCTTCGCCGAGGCGCACATGAACGCGTTTCGCGCCAGATGTGACACCTCATCCAGAAGTCCAGCGACATCCAGTAGTCCAGCGAAGGGAACACCATGGCAGAGCCCTTTTCCGTGAGCGTCGGCGTCCGTGGATACGAGACGGACTCACAAGGCCACCTCAACCAGGCCGTGTATCTCCAGTACGCCGAGCACGCCCGCTGGTCGCTGCTGCGCGCGTCCGGCATCGCGCAGGCCGACCTCCTGGCGGAGGGCGTCGGCCCGGTCGTCCTGGAGAGCACCATCCGCTATCTCGCCGAGCTGCACGCGGGTGACGAGACGACGGTGAGCTGCGCGTTCGTATGGGGTGAGCGAAAGACCTTCCGCGTCGAGCAGACCATCACCAAGGCGGACGGCACGGTCGCCGCGACGGTCTCCAGCGTGGGCGGGCTGCTCGACCTGGAAGAGCGACGGATGGTGGCGGAGCCGCGCGAGCGCTTCCGGGCCCTGGCGGCCGACCCCGCCCGGCTCGGACTCTGACGCGCCGCACCCACGTGGACGCGTAGCGCGTACATGACATCTTTACCCGACCGACCCATGGCATTCACACAGGCGTACGCACATCCGTGCCACTCTCCCGGTGAGAGAACAGTCAACTCGCGTAGACCGCGCGCCCGTTCGGTGGGCGCTCGGCGCGCGGGGCCTCCGGGAAAGGACACACCCCACATGCCCGTGCCGCGCGTACGCCGCTGGAAACCCCTCGCCCTGACCGCCGCCGCGCTCGTCGGCATCACCGTGCCCGCCACGGCCACGGCGACCACGGCCGCCGGCGCCCATGGCGACACGTATGACGCCAGCACGTACTACGACGACACGTACTACAAGGACGCGCTCGGCAAGACCGGCCCCGCACTGAAGTCCGCCCTGCACACGATTATCAGCAAGCAGACCAAACTGTCGTACAGCCAGGTCTGGGACGCCCTGAAGACCACCGACCAGGATCCGGCCAACAGCTCGAACGTCATCCTGCTCTACACCGGCACCTCCCGGAGCAAGAGCAGCAGCGGCGGCGACCAGGGCGACTGGAACCGCGAGCACGTCTGGGCCAAGTCCCACGGCGACTTCGGCACGGCGACCGGGCCCGGCACCGACATCCACCACCTGCGCCCCGAGGACGTCACGGTCAACAGCATCCGTGGCAACAAGGACTTCGACAACGGCGGCGGCGCCGTCTCCGGGGCCCCGGGCAACCTCACCGACGGCGACTCGTTCGAGCCACGCGACGCGGTCAAGGGCGACGTGGCCCGCATGATCCTCTACATGGCCGTCCGCTACGACGGCGGGGACGGCTTCCCCGACCTGGAGCCCAACGACAAGGTGGCCAACGGCAGCGCGCCCGCCATCGGCCGCCTGCCGGTGCTGAAGCAGTGGAGCGACGAGGACCCGCCGGACGCGTTCGAGAAGAACCGCAACCAGGTCATATTCGACAAGTTCCAGCACAACCGGAACCCGTTCATCGACCACCCGGAGTGGGTGGAAGAGGTCTGGTGACGTCGCGCCGCGGGAGTGGCCGACCGGTCTTGTCCGGGGCATCGGGTGTGGCAGGGGTCTTCGTTGAGCGTCGATGGCCAACGAGGGCAGCCGTGTTGCGCGTCCATTTCACCGGCAGTGACCTGGAGAACGTGCGGACCGCCCGCCGTCCGGACCCGCTGTGGGAGATCGTCTGCGGTCTGTGCCGCTTGCAGAAGCGGGACGGCGCGCTCACCTTCGGCCCGTGGCGGCGGACGGCCGGCGGGCTGATCCGCCGGGGCGGGGCGGCCCGAGAGGCGGCGTCGGCACTGACCCGCCTGGTGCCGGCCGCTGCCTACTTCCCGGACTTCCTCACTCCGCCCGCCGAGAACCGCCCCGACCGCCCCGACCGCCCCGACGGCCCCGACCGCCTCCAGGCGGGCACCGAGCAGGCGCTCGCGACGCCGCGACGCCGTCTGTGTCACGAACTGGCCCCGCTGTCGGCGAGCGGCGGACGGCTGTCGGCGGGCGCGGAGCTGGCCCGTGGTGACGTCACCGCGCTGACCGCCCTGGGCGGCGACCTCCGTAGGTAGCACCGGAATTTCGTCGCACCCGGCCGATGGCCGTGTGGGAGTCGCCCGTGCTCACCGTCGGCTGTCCGGTCGAGCGCGATCCGCGTCTGGAGGGCCGGGGCGTGTTGCTGATTCCGTGGATATGTGGCCGGGCGGCTACCTGGACTGAGCGGCACCCGCGCCCGTACGCCGGACCGGACCGCACGGGATCAGCGGGCTGGCCAAGTTGCGTGAGTCCATCACAGCGGCGAACCGCCGGTCATGACGGGAGCGGGTGAGGACATCCCGGCCGCACCTCGACGAAGAGCGCCGGTCGTTTGACCTTGACGCTACGTCAACTTCTGGCATCGGGGCCATGTCGATCACTGTTCTTGACACCTGTACCGCCATGAGGCGGATCCTGCTGGCCCCGGTCGCGGACCGCGTTGACCTGCTGCGTTCGATGCTGGAGCCCACCAGGGGCATGTACCGCCACTACCCCGGCGAGGTCGACCTGGTGGCCATGCACCTCGAAGCGTCCGGGTTCCCCATCGACCGCGACGAGGAGCGTTGCCTCGACGCGGTCGAAACCCTGGCGGCGGCCGGAGCCCGGGAGCGGATGCGACGCGCCCTCGACGACGCTCTGGCCGTACTGCTGGAGGCGACGCCGGGGCTGGGGTCCCCGGACATCACCGTACTGTTCGTGCTCGGCGATCCGGGTGACGAACACTTCATGGGGCCTTGCCGAGGAGTGACCCGGTTCGGCGGCATCTCGGGCCACATCGTGATCACGCTCTGGCCCTTCCCCGAGAACGTGGAACGGCTGAAGGCCACCGCTGTGCACGAACTCCACCACAACCTGCGGTTCGGCCATCGGCGCGGGCGCCGACGGCACCGTCTGGGGCGTCAACTCCGCCGGGAACATCTACCGTTACACCGGCGATCTGCCCGGCTGACCCCGCTCCTCGTCGTACGCCGCCCGTGACGCGCGATCGTCACGCGGTGACGTTCGGCCCAGCCGGTGAGCCGGAGGGGCGTACCGTGCGGCATCGCGGCCCGCGCCCTGTAGGGGGTCGGCGGCGCGATGCCCGGCCGCTTCGGCCCCTACCCCACGCGGCCGGCGGGTCTCGCCCTGATCACGCTCGGCCTCGCCCTCCTCGGCCGCCTGCCCGCCGACGGCTACCGGCTCGCCCTTCGGGTCGCCACAGGCATCGCCGCGGCGGGCACCGCGCCGGCCGCCACGATCCTGCGCTCCGCCTCCGACAGGGGCAGGTGAGCCCAGACCGTCTTACCGACTTGCCGCGCCACCACACCCCACTGGCCGGCCAGTGCCGCCACGATCACGAGCCCTCGGCCCGACTCCCCCTCGGGGTCCGGGATTTCGGGCGTCTCCGGAGGCATGAGTTCGGTTCTGGTGTCGGTCACCTCGATACGGAGCGTATCCGCGCCCAGCGCCAGGCGGACCTCGAAGTCACGGCCCGGCACGCGGCCGTGAGTCGCCGCGTTCGCCGCGAGTTCGGCGAGGACCGCCTCCGCGGTGTCGGACAGTTCGCTGTCGTACGTGATGCCCCAGCCGTCCAGGTGATACCTGGCCAGCCTGCGTGCGAGCCGGGCGCCCCGAGGCGTCGCGCTGAGGCGTTGCGTGAATTCCCGCGTCGCGGTGGCGGGTTGCGCTTGGGTCAGCATGGCCTCCACGGTGACCCATCCTGGCCCCATGCACCAGACCCCAAACTCGTACGCTCAGTAAGCGTACGAGTACGAAGGGTAGACATTCGGGGTAACGGTGCGTAACCATTGAGGCGTTGGCGGGGACGGATACGCGAGCGTCGGGGGTTACTCATGATGTCGTCAAGCAGCAAAGAGCCCGAGGCGTCGGACGGTCTGAAGACCTTCGGCGCTGTCCTGAAGAGCTTCCGCAAACGCGCGGGGTACACCCAGGAGGAGCTGGCCACCGAGGTCGGCTGCTCCTCGCACTTCCTCGCGTCCATCGAACAGGGGAGGCGGTTCCCACCGCCCGGTTTCGTCGACCGGTGCGAGGCGGCACTCGACGCGTTCGGCACGCTGCGGCTCGCGGCGAACCAGCTCACGCGGAAGCCGGGGCTGGCCAAGTGGTTCCGGCAGTGGGCCGATATGGAGAAGGAGGCGATCGCTCTCTACACGTACGAATGCCGGTTGATCCCAGGGCTGTTGCAGACCCCGGCGTACGCCCGCACGCTCTTCGCCAATCAGCTGCCACCGTTCAGCGACGAGCAGGTCGAGGAGAAGCTGGTGGCCCGGATGGAGCGGCAGCGACTGCTGACGGAACGGCCCAACACGGCGTACAGCTTCATCCTTGAGGAACACCTGTTCCTGCGGCACGTGGGTGGGCATGACGTCACCATGGAACTCATCGACCACGTCCTGGCGCTCGCCGAGCACAGGAACATCGAGGTGCAGATCATGCCGTTGAAGGGGGAGAGCCATGCGGGGCTCGACGGTCCCATGCGATTGCTGGAGAGCCCGGAGAACAAGTGGTTCGCCTACGCTGAGGGGCAGGAGAGCGGCCAGTTGATTTCCGACCCGAAAGTGGTCAGCACGCTCCAGATGCGGTATGCCAAGATGCGCTCCCAGGCTCTCTCGTTCGAAGACTCGATGAGCCTGCTGAAGCGGATGCGAGGAGCATGATGAGCACCCCCGACCTGGCCTGGTTCAAAAGCAGTTACAGCAGCGGTTCCGGAGATGACTGCGTCGAAATCGCCCTCACCTGGCGCAAGTCCAGCTACAGCGGCGGCTCCGGCGACGACTGCGTAGAGATCGCCCCCTGCCCCGCCGCCATCCACGTACGCGACTCCAAGAACCCCGAGGGGCCCCAGCTCGCGCTGGAGCCCCGCGCCTGGGCGCGGTTCGTGAGTTACACCTCTCACGGCTGACGCTGGGCCTCCACCAACTCCCTGGCCTCCTCGTCCGTCGCCACCGACGGCGGGGAGCCCTCCAGGGGCTTGCGGGCCGTCTCCTTCATCGCGGCGACCGCGACGATGCCGACCAGGCCCGCGAGCATCGTGTAGAACGCGGGCATCAGGTCGTTGCCGGTGGCCCCGATCAGCGCGGCGACGACCAGTGGTGTCGTACCGCCGAAGAGCGAGACGGAGATGTTGAAGCCGATGGAGAGCGAGCCGTAGCGCACATCCGTGGGGAAGAGGGCCGGCAGCGAGGAGGACATGACGCCCAGGTAGCAGACCAGGGCGAGGCCGAGGATCAGCAGGCCGGTGAAGACCGCCACCGTGCCGCCCCGCTTGATCAGCAGGAACGCCGGGAGCGCGAGGACGAAGAAGCCGACCGAACCGGCCATCAGGACCGGCTTGCGGCCGATGCGGTCCGAGAGACGGCCCACCGAGTTGATGAGCGCCATCAGGATCAGCATGACGACGACGATGGACAGCAGGCCGCCGGTCTCGCCGAAGCCGAGCTGGGTCAGGTACGTCGGCATGTACGACAGCAGCATGTAGTCGGTGATGTTGAACGCGGCGACGAGCGCGACGCAGAGCAGCATCGCCCGCCACTGGCCGACGAAGGATTCCTTGAGGGACTTCTTCTGGCGTTCGGCGGCGGCGCCGTCGCCCTCCTCCATCTTCTGGAAGGCGGGCGACTCGTCGAGCTTCAGCCGCAGGTAGAGGCCGATGAGGCCGAGCGGGGCCGCGGCCAGGAACGGGACGCGCCAGCCCCAGGACCGCATGGCGTCGTCGCTGAGCAGCGCGGTGAGGGTGGTGACGAGGACGGCGGCGACCGTGTAGCCGATCAGGGTGCCGAACTCCAGGAAGGAGCCCCAGAAGCCGCGGCGCTTGTCGGGTGCGTACTCCGCGATGAAGGTCGCCGCGCCGCCGTACTCGCCGCCCGTGGAGAAGCCCTGCACCATGCGGCAGAGGACCAGGAGGACCGGCGCCCAGACGCCGATCGAGGCGTAACCGGGTATCAGGCCGATCGCGAGGGTCGCGGTCGACATCATGATCATGGTGAGCGCGAGGATCTTCTTGCGGCCGACGCGGTCGCCGAGCGGGCCGAAGAACATGCCGCCGATGGGGCGCACCAGGAAGGCCGCGGCGAAGGTCGCGAGCGAGGAGAGGGTCTGCGCGGTGGCGTTGCCGGACGGGAAGAACTCCTTGCCGATGATGACGGCGAGGTAGGCGTAGACGCCGAAGTCGTACCACTCCATGGCGTTGCCCAGCGCGGTCGCCTTCACCGCCCGCTTGACCTGGGCCTCCTCGGTGACGGTGATGTCGGACTGGCGCAGGCGCGGGTGCTTGCGGCGGTACATCGCGCGGAAGAGCGTGCGGTGGCGGGCGACGGCTTCCGGAGCGGGCGGTGTGGGTGTTGCTGGTGTTTCGGGCGCGCTCACGGTGCAGTCAGTCACTTTCTTGGCCGGAATCGGTTGGCGTCGACCGAACTCGGTCGGACTCGGTCGGTATCGGACACACGTTGATGATCATTCGTCTGCCCTGCCGGGTGTCGATCAACACTGCCAATCCCCGGACCGGGAGGCACTCGCCATTGGTCCTCCGGCCGATGGCCCCAAGTCCCCCTTCCGCGGGACTTGGGGCCTGATCCCGGCTCAGCGGCGCGGACACTCCTTCCACGCCATGTGGTAGACGGTGCTGATGTCGCCGTCCGTGGAGTCCATCGTCATGAAGCTGGCCTTCGCGGGGTCCGAGGTGCCCGCGTCGACGCGCAGCTCGGTGTTGATGTTGAAGTTCCGCCGCTCCCCGCAGGGCGCCCAGACGAGCTGCGCCCAGTCCGTGGAGTCCGTGGCCTGCCAGTTGTCGTTGTAGGCGCCCTTGAACTCATGGGTCTTCGAGGCCGTGCTCGGGGAGCCCTGGAAGTAGTACGAGGCCTTCTCGATGCCCTTGGCACCCGGCTGGAGCGAGGCGTAGCCGCGGTAATCCACGCTCGCGATGGCGTAGGTGAAGCCGTGCGGGACGTGCACGATGAGGTTGAGCTGGCAGTTCTTGCGGAACGCGGTGGGGTCGGCGCCGGCGCCCGCCTGGGCGAGGTAGTCGCTGTAGGTGACCGTGAAGGCGGTGTTGTCGGCGGAGACGGCCACGGCGGCGGTCCCGAGGGGGCAGCCCGAACCGTTCACCGTGGCGACCTCGATCACGATCTTGTCCGGGGGCGGCTCCAGGATGCCCGTCGTGTCGTGCGCGGGAAGCGTCGAGCCGAGCAGCGCCGCGACGGCGCCGGACAGCAGCAGTGCACCAGCCATGATTCTCCGTTCCATTGCGAAGGAGGGGGGTTGGAGAAGTGCTGTGATGCGTGAGCCAGGGGGAGCGTACGGACCAGGGGGTTCCGTAGCCAGAGCGATGTCCGGCCATATGCGTTGGGAGCCTGTGCGAAATTCCCTTGCCTAATGGTCAAGAGTCGTTGACCATTGTCTGCGTGCCTATCGATGATCTTCCCGAGACGTTTCACGTCACCACGGACGAACAGCTGCGCGCCGTCTCCAATCTGACGCGCCACCGGATCATGGCCGTGCTCCGCTTCGAGCCTGCGACAATCACCCAGATCGCCGAGCGGGTGGGCCTCGCGAAGGGGAGTTCCAGCTATCACGTGCGGCTGCTGGAGCGGGCCGGCCTGGTGAAGGTGGTACGGACGCGGAAGGTGCGGGGTGTCACCGAGCGGTACTACGCGATGGCCGCGCGGTCGATCGTGCTGCCGGATCCGGGCGAGGGAGGGCCGGATGTGCTGATGCGGCATGCGGTGGCGGACCTGGAGGCATCGCCGGCGGAGGCCGAGCGGCACGTACGGATGGCGCATCTGCGGCTCACCGAGGAGCAGTTCGCGCAGCTGGGGGCGCGGCTTCAGGCACTGGCGGACGAGTACCGGGAGCTGTCCGATCCGTCGCTGCCGGACGCGTCACTCGTCTTCGCACTGTTCCACCCGGCACCGCGCCAGCAGGCCGAGGGGGGCGCCAAGTGACCTCAGGCCTCCGGAAGTTGCCGACCGGGTTCGGACGGCTGTGGACCGCGCAGACGGTGTCCTCGCTCGGTGACGGAGTGTCGCATGCCGCGCTGCCGCTGCTCGCGCTGACGCTGACGCGGGATCCGATGGCGCTCGCCGTCGTCACAGCCGCCGGGACGCTGCCGTGGCTGCTCTTCGGGGTGCTCGGCGGTGCGCTGGTGGACCGCTGGGACCGTCGGCGCACCATGTGGGTCACGGACGCGGCGCGTGCGGCGCTGCTCGCGATACCGGCGGCAGCGGCCGCGCTCGACGGCTTGAGCATTCCGCTGCTCGCGGCCGTCGCCTTCCTGCTCGGCCTCGGTGGACTCTTCTTCGACACGGCCGCCACGGCCTATCTGCCGGATCTGCTCAGCCGCGACCCCGCGCTCCTTGAGCGCGCCAACTCCCGCCTGCGCGGTGCTCAGACCGCCATGTCCGGCTTCGCGGGGCCGCCTGCGGGCAGTGCGCTGCTCGCGCTCGGGCGGGCCGTTCCGCTGCTCGCCGACGCGGTGTCGTTCATGGTCTCCGCACTGCTCGTACAGACGCTGCCCGCCATACCCCCGCCCGTGCCGGAGGTCCGCGAGTCGCTGCTTGTGCAGGCACGGGCCGGGGCCTCGTACGTATTCCGGGACCGGTTGCTGCTCGGGCTCGCGCTCCGCCCGGCGGTCGGGAACGTCGCCTTCCTCGCCGTGGAGACCGTCCTCGCCCTCTTCGCGCACGACCGCCTCGGCATCGACACCTACGGCTTCGGCCTGCTCCTCACAGCGGAGGCCACCGGCGGTCTGCTCGGCGCGGGCATCGCCTCCCGCCTCGGCCGCCGACTCGGCACCGGCACCGCACTGACCTGCACGGCCGCGGTCGAAGGGCTTGCCATCCTGGGCCTCGCCGCTGCCCCGAACCCGTACGTGGCCGGGCTGGCGCTCGCCCTCTGCGGGGCCGGTATGGGCGCCACGATGGTGCTCGCGCCCTCCCTCCGGCAGGCGATCGTCCCGGCCCGCCTCATGGGCCGGGTCGCCTCCACCTCCCGCATGCTGGCCATGTGCGCCGCCCCCCTCGGGGCCTTCCTCGGCGGCTGGCTGGCCACCGCCTACGACATCCGTACCCCGCTCTACGCCGCCGCCGGCCTCCTCCTGGTGATGACGGCCGTCACGGCGTCCATGACCAGCAACCGCCGGGTCGAGGCGGCGCTGCGTGCCGCCGCCCCGGCAGGCACCGCCGACGGATCCGCACGCGCCACGTCTTGACGGGTATACGTCACACCGAAACACTGGTAGGAAACCTTCCTAACAGTACGCGGAACGACGAACTCCCCCTTCAGGAGGCCCTCGTGCAGACCCCCCACTCCCCTCACATACGCCCGCGTCCCCTCACCTCCCGCCGCACCCTGCTCGCCTTCATCGGCGCCTCGGTCGTGGCCGGCCCGGTCATCGCCTCGCAGACGGGCTCCGCCACGGCGTCCCCGCTGCGGGCCGGCGGGCTCGACGATCCGGCGAAGAAGGAGATCGCCATGAAGCTCGTGTGCAGCGCCGAGAACTCCAGCCTCGAATGGAAGAAGTACTACCGCTACATCGAGGACATCGACGACGGCCGCGGCTACACCGCGGGCATCATCGGTTTCTGTTCCGGCACCGGCGACATGCTGGACCTCGTCGAGCTCTACACCCGGCGCAAGCCCGGCAACGTCCTCGCGAAGTACCTGCCCGCGCTGCGCGAGGTCGACGGCACGGACTCGCACGAGGGTCTCGACCCGACCTTCACGAGGGACTGGGAGAAGGCCGCCGAGGACCCGGCGTTCCAGAAGGCGCAGAACGACGAGCGCGACCGCGTCTACTTCAACCCCGCGGTCAAGCAGGGCAAGACGGACGGCATCGGCGTCCTCGGCCAGTTCTGCTACTACGACGCGATCGTCATGCACGGCGACGGCAGCGACTCCACCAGCTTCCGCAACATCCGCAAGCGCGCGCTGCGTTCGGCGAAGACCCCGGCGCAGGGCGGCGACGAGGTGACGTACCTCAACGCCTTCCTGGACGCGCGCGTCTGGGCGATGAAGCAGGAGGAGGCCCACGAGGACACCAGCCGCGTCGACACCGCGCAGCGCGTGTTCCTGAAGAAGCGGAACCTCAACCTGGACACGCCGCTGGAGTGGAAGGTGTACGGGGACCCGTACCGCATCGGCTGACGGGCAGCCCCCCTTCGGTCCTGCGCCGTCACGCGGGGCGCCCACGCGTCCCGCGCGACGGAGCGCACTCTCACGCGCGACACTTACCTCACACACGCCCCTCACACACGCCCCTCACGCACCTCATGCACGCCCCTCACGCACCTCACGCACCTCTTGCCTCAGGTGGGCGGGGATGGATACGGTCCCGGCCAACTCCCGTCTACGCGCGTCCTCGCGCGTCGGCGCGCACCGAGATGAGAGATCCATGTTCCTTCGCATGACCGTGCTGACCGCCGCCACCGCCGCACTCGTCACAGCGGGGGCCGCCACGGCCCCCGCCGCGGGCGGCGGCTGGCAACAGGTCGGCGCCGACATCACCTCCGGCGTCAGCGGCCTCGCGTTCAGCGGCCGTACGCACGGCACCACGCACGCGCTGGTCGTACGCGACAACAAGAAGCCCGGCCAGAACCGCGTCGCCGCGCTCACCTACCGCCCGGGCCGTTCCGCCGCCGTCGAGCCGCTGGCCTGGACCGGCGGCAGCGAGCCCATCGACCTGGAGGCCATCGAGGCGGTGCCGGGCGCCCCCGGCGAGTACGTGGCCCTCGCCAGCCGCGGCCTTGTCTACCACCTCAAGACGGCCGGCACCCGGGTCGAGGTCCTGGACACCTCCCCGCTCCCGGCGATCGCCGACGGCGACGACTACGAGAGCTTCGCGCTGACCTCGAAGCCCGGCAAGATGGCCGCCGTCTGGGCCGACCGGGGCGCGGGCAAGGACCGCCCCTCGACACTGCGCGCCGCCCCCTTCGCCTTCAACAAGTACGGCGAGGCCGACTTCGGCCCCGTCACCACCGCCCGCTACCGCGCCCCCTGGCCGGGCGGCCCTGTCCGCCATGCCTCGGACATCTCGGTCACGGCATCGGGCCGTCTCCTGATCAGCTCGGCGTCGGACCCGGGCGACGACGGACCGTTCGACTCGGCGGTCAGCGACGCGGGCACGGTGTCCGTCACCCGCACCGGCAAGGTCCGCCTGAGCGTCAGCAAGTCCCCCGACGTCCTGCGGAAGTTCAAGGGCCACAAGATCGAGGCCGTGGAGTGCGTACCGAACTCCCGCACCGCCCTCCTCGGTACGGACGACGAGAACACGGGCGGCGCGGTCAACTCCGCGAAGCTGTGCGGAAGCCGCTAGGGCACTCGCCTCCGGGTGAGCACGCACTAATCAGTGCGTACTTGTGAGGCGTGACGGGCTGTTCAAGGGTGAAGGGGTTCCCCTTCACCCACCCGTACAGGATCATTCATGAGCAGCAAGCCGGCCGTCAGCGTCATCGGGCTCGGCGAGATGGGGCAGGCGCTGGCCGGGGCCCTGCTCGCCGCCGGGCACCCCACCACCGTCTGGAACCGCAGCGCGGCCAAAGGCGACGCGCTCGTGGCGCGCGGAGTCGTGCGGGCCGCATCGGCCCAGGAGGCCGTTCTCGCCTCGCCTTTGGTCATCGCCTGCCTGCTGGACCACGACACCACGTACACCGTCCTGGAGCCCGCAGCCGGAGCCCTGCGCGGGCGGGCCCTGGTCAACCTCGCCAACAGCACGCCGGATCAGGCCCGCCGCGCCGAGTCCTGGGCCGAGGGGCTCGGCGCGGACTATCTGGACGGCGGGATCATGGCGATCCCCTCGACCATCGCGACCCCGCAGGCGTTCGTGCTCTACAGCGGCCGGGAGCGGCATGTCACGGCGCACCGAGGGACGTTGGAAGCGATGGGCGCGGCGCGGTACCTGGGCACCGACGCGGGGCTCGCCTCGCTGTACGACTTGGCGCTGCTCAGCGCGATGGACATGATGTTCCACGGCTTCTTCCACGCGGTCGCCCTGGCCACGTCGCAGAAGGAGGGCAGCGCGAGCGGGGTCACCGAGCTGCTCGTCCCGTGGCTGAGCAGCATGCTCCAGATGCTGCCCCCGCTCGCGGCCGACGTGGACGCCGACCGGGAGTCGGGAGCCGCCCCCGGCTTCGCGCAGGGCCTCGACGTCGTGCTCGCCGGTGCGCGCAACATGGCGCAGGCGGCGCGGGACGCGGGGGTGCGGGCCGATTACTTCGAGCGGTCGGGCGCGGACCTGGAGGAGCAGATCGCGCAGGGGCGGACGCTGTTCGCGGCGCCCGAGGCGGTGCGGCGGCTCAGGGTGAACGGGTGACCGCCGCCGGGGCCGCATCCGCCGGAGCCGGGGCCGGGGCCGAAGCCGGGGCGATGGGGTCCGAACTCGGCTTCGTACCCTGGTGGTTGAAGACCAGGTTGAGGGCCACGGCCAGCAGGCAACCCGTGGAGATGCCGGAGCCGAGGACGATCTGGGCCCAGGCGGGGAACGCGTCGTAGAAGCCGTCCGAGAGGGCGGGGGCGAGACCCGCGCCGAGGGTGACGACGACGATCAGGGCGTTGTCGCCCCGGTGCAGGTCCGCCTGGAGCAGCGTCTGGATGCCGCTGACCGCGATGGAGCCGAAGAGGAAGAGGCTGACGGCGGCCAGGACCGGCATCGGGACGACGGAGATGAGGGCCGCCGCGGCCGGGCTGAGGCCGATCAGCACGAGGATGGCGCCGCTGAGCGCGACGACGAAGCGGCTGCGCACCTTGGAGATCACGACCAGGCCGATGTTCTGCGCGAAGGCGCTGGCGTGGAAGGCGTTGAAGAGGGGACTGAGCGCCGAGCCGAGGGCGTCGGCGCGCAGGCCGCGGGCGATGGTCTTCTCGTCGACGTCCCGTTCGACGATCTTGCCGAGGGCGATCATGTCGGCGGTGGACTCGGTGAGGATCACCAGCATGACGACGCACATCGAGATGATCGCCGGGAGGTTGAACTCCGGGGCGCCGAAGTGCAGCGGAGACGGGATGCCGACGGGGTCCGCGCCCTCCAGCTTCGAGAAGTCGGCGAGGCCCATCGGAATCGCGAGCAGCGTGCCGAAGATCATCGCGAAGAGCATGCTGATCTGCTTGAGGAAGCCGCGCGTGAAGCGCTGAAGCAGGAGCATGACGAGGACCGTGGCGCCCGCGAGGCCGATGCTCTTCGGCTCCGGGGTGCCGGTCGTGGAGTCGTCCACGATCCAGTCGTACGCGACCGGGATGAGGGAGACGCCGATGAGCGTGATGACCGAGCCCGTCACGACCGGCGGGAAGAAGCGGACGAGCCGCGAGAAGTACGAACTGACCAGGAAGCCGAAGACACTTGAGACGATGATCGCCCCGAAGACGATCGGCATGCCCGCCTCGACGCCGCCCCGCGTGGCGATGATCGTCAGCATCACGCCGACGCCCGCGAACGAGACGCCGTTGACGAAGGGCAGCTTCGAGCCGATGAAGGTGCCGATGCCGAGGGTCTGAAGGAGGGTCGCGATGCCCGCCATCAGCAGGCTGCCGCCCATGAGTACGGCCGTGTCCGCCGGTGACATCTTTGCCGCGACGGCCACCACGAGCGGAACGGAGACCGCGCCGGCGTACATGGAGGCGACGTGCTGGAGGCTCGCGACGAGCATGCGGCCGGGCGGCAGGATCTCGTCGACGGGGTGGACCTCGGGGCCGGCCGCCCGCGCGTCGGGGGCCTTCGCTTCAGAACTCATGGGTGGCGCTTCTTCCGTTGCGTGACGCCGGAAGTCGGCCCCGTGCCGCGGGAGTTCACGAGACACGGCAGAGGCCGACCGGACCCGACTGGAAAGTAACTTCCGCCATACGGGTGGCGGCGCCACGACGGTACGTCAGTGCACCCCGGCTGCGGAAGACCCCGTGGCCGAGGAGTGCGTACGCTGCTGCGCGATCTCCCCGCCCGGCTCCATCGGCGCCGTCACCTCGTCGTCGTCGCGGCCCTTGCCGATGTGGTTGAAGACGAGGTTCAGGAGCACGGCGGCCACACAGCCCGTCGAGATGCCCGAGTCGAGGATGATCTTCGCGGTCTCCGGGAACGCGTGGTAGAACTCCGGCGCCGCGATCGGGATCAGGCCGACGGCCAGCGAGACCGCCACGATCAGGACGTTGTTGTCGCGCTCCAGGTTCGCCTTGACCAGCGTCTGGATGCCGCTCGCCGCGACCGAGCCGAAGAGCACGACGCCCGCGCCGCCGAGCACCGGGCGCGGCACGACCGCGATCAGCGAGGCCGCCATCGGGCACAGGCCCATCAGGACGAGGAAGCCGCCGCCCGCGGCGACCACGAACCGGCTGCGGATCTTCGTCATCGCGACCAGGCCGATGTTCTGCGCGAAGGCGCTGCACATGAAGCCGTTGAAGAGCGGGCTGACCGCCGAGCCGAGGCAGTCGGCGCGCAGGCCCGCCGCGATGGTCTTCTCGTCGGCGGGGCGGCCGACGATCTCACCGAGGGCGAGCATGTCGGCCGTCGACTCCGTCATCGAGACGACCATGACCACACACAGCGAGACGATGGCGGCGGCCGCGAACTGCGGGGCGCCGAAGTGGAACGGCGTCGGGAAGCCGACGATGTCCGCCTCGCCGACCGGGCTGAAGTCGGTGACGCCGAACGGGATCGCGACGAGCGTGCCGACGACCAGGCCGAGCAGGACAGCGATCTGCTTGACGAAGCCGGTGGTGAAGCGGCGCAGCAGCAGCACGATGACGAGCGTGATGCCGGCGAGGGCGAGGTTCTTCGTCGAGCCGTAGTCGTCGGCTCCCGGCACCGGGCCCTGGGCCCAGCCGAAGGCGACCGGCATGAGCGAGATGCCGATGAGGGTGATAACCGTACCGGTGACCACGGGCGGGAAGAACCGCACCATCTTGGAGAAGAACGGCGCCGCGATGAAGCCGAGCACACCGGCGACGATGACCGCGCCGAAGATGATGGGGAGCGCGTCGTCCTTGTCGTTCGTCGAGTCGACGACGGCGAGCATCGGCGCGACGCCGGCGAAGGTGACGCCGTTGACGAACGGCAGGCGGGCGCCGATCTTCCAGATGCCGAGCGTCTGGAGGAAGGTCGCCAGCCCCGCGGTGAACAGACACGCACCGGTCAGGAAGGTGAGTTCCTTCGCGGAGAGGCCGACGGCGGCGCCGACGATGAGCGGCGGGGCGACGACACCCGCGTACATGGCCGCCACGTGCTGAAGACCGGTCGTCGCCATCTTCAGGGGCGGGAGCTTCTCGTCGACCGGATGGACGGCCGGGGGTATGGCGGCTTCGCCGTCGCCCTCGGACGACTCTGGGGTGGTGCCTTGCTTGGTGAACCTGGGCTGAGTGGCCACGGTGGCTCCTCCGGTTGTTTTCCAGCCCCGGCTGGGCGCCGGCACTTTTCGCTTCTGGGAGGTGGGGGGTGGTGCGTGGTGCAAGGACTTGCTCGGTATTCGGTTGTGGAAACGCGCCCAGGTAGTACTGACCGCCCCGGGAACGTGAAGCTTTGGGCCACGTTCCCGGGGCGGCACTTGAGCAGCCCGCTCGGCTGCTCAAGTCCGGTCAAGGGCCGTCCCCCCTGACCGGAGTTCTTGGGTTCAGCTCCCGGCGGCGATCCGCGCGAGGCGCTGCGCCTCGTCCCGCGTGGAGCGGGCGATGGCGTCCTCGTCGGCGTGCAGCAGGCGGCCGTTCTCGACGACCGGCCTGCCGTTGACGAGGGAGAGGGTGACCGGGGCCGCCGCGCCGAAGACGATGGCGGTCACCGGGTCGGCGATCGAGGCGTGCCCGATGCCGTCGATCTTCCACAGGACGAGGTCGGCGAGCTTGCCGGCCTCCAGGGAGCCGATCTGCGTGGCCCGGCCGAGGACCTGGGCTCCGCCGTACGTGCCGAGCCGCAGCGCCTGGCGGGCGTTGAGCGCGGCTTCCTTGTGGGCGCCGAGGCGGTTGATCAGCAGGGCGTTGCGCAGCTCGGTGTGGAGCTCGCCGGACTCGTTGGAGGCGGTGCCGTCGACGCCGAGGCCGACGGGGACGCCCGCCTTCAGCATGTCGGGGACGCGGGCGATGCCGGCCGCGAGGCGCGCGTTGGAGGAGGGGCAGTGCGCCACTCCCGTACCGGTGCGGGCGAACGCGGCGATGTCGGAGTCGTTCATGTGGACGCAGTGCGCCATCCACACGTCCTCACCGAGCCAGCCGGTCGACTCGAAGTAGTCGGTGGGGCCCATGCCGAACAGGTCGTGGCAGAACTTCTCCTCCTCGACCGTCTCGCTGCCGTGGGTGTGCAGACGTACCCCCAGGCGGCGGGCCAACTCGGCGCCCTGCTTCATGAGTTCGGTCGACACGGAGAACGGCGAGCAGGGGGCCACGGCCACCTGCGTCATCGCGTCGAAGGAGGCGTCGTGGTGCTTCTTGACGGTCTCCTCGGTCGCGGCGAGCGCGCCCTCCAGGGTCTCCACGGCGAAGTCCGGCGGCAGGCCGCCGTCCTTCTCGCTGCGGTCCATGGAGCCGCGGGCCAGGGTGAAGCGCACGCCCATCTCGGAGGCGGCGCGGATGATCGACCCGGAGAGGTCGCCGGAGCCCTTGGGGAAGACGTAGTGGTGATCCATGGCGGTGGTGACACCGCCGCGGGCCATCATGCCGAGGGAGCCCTGCGCCGCCGCGTACGTCATCTGCTCGTCGATGCGCGCCCACGTCGGGTACAGCGCCACCAGCCAGTTGAAGAGGTTGTGGTCGGTGGCCAGGCCCCGGGTGATCCACTGGTAGAAGTGGTGGTGGGTGTTGACCAGGCCGGGCGTGGCGAGGTGGCCGGTGCCGTCGACACGGCGTACGACGTTCTCCAGGCCCTCGGGCGCCTTGCCCGCGCCGATGGACTCGATCTTGTTGCCCGCGACGACGATGTGGCCCGAGGCGTACTCGGTGTCCTGGGCGTCGACGGTCGCGATGGCGACGTTCTCGATGACGATGCGGTCTGCCGATGCTGCCATGGTGCTTCCTTACTGGGTGAGTGGCGATGAGGGCACGGCATGACCCTAGGAAGATTTGAGTGCCGCGGCCGCGCTCTGCGCGCTGCCGCGGGTGCCGAGATGGTGGAAGAACAGGTTGAGCGCGACCGCGACGAGCGCCCCGGCGCTGATGCCGGAGCCGAGGACGGTCTGTGCCCACGCGGGGAACTGGGCGTAGAAGGTGGGCGCGGCGAGCGGGATGATGCCCGCCCCGAGCGACACGGCCACCAGGATGATGTTGGAGCTGTCGTCCAGGCCCGCCTCGGAGAGCGTACGGATGCCGCTGACCGCGATGGAGCCGAAGAGCACGATGCCCGCGCCGCCGAGGACCGGCATGGGGACCACGTTGACGACCGCGCCGAGGACCGGGAAGGCGCCGAGGACGATGAGCGCGGCGCCCGCGACGGCGACGACGTAGCGGCTGCGGACCCGGGTGAGCGAGACGACGCCGACGTTCTGGGCGAAGGCGGAGGTCGGGAAGCCGCCGAAGACGGGGCCGACGAGCGTGGCGATGCCGTCGGTGCGCAGGCCCCGGGTGATGGTCTTCCCGTCGGTCTTGCGCTCGCAGATCTCGCCGAGGGCGAGCATGCCGGCCGCCGACTCGGTCATCAGGACCAGCATGACGATGCAGAGCGAGAGGATGGCGGCGGGCTGGAAGACCGGGGCTCCGGCGGCGAACGGCGTGGGCAGCGCGGCCAGCGGCGCGGACTGCACGGAGGTGAAGTCCGCCATGCCGAACGGGATCGCGGCCAGCGTGCCGATGAACATGCCTGCCAGCAGGGCGACTTGCTTGAGGAAGCCGCGCGCGAAGCGCTGGAACATCAGGATGACGACGAGCGTGAAGGCGGCGAGCGCGAGGTACTTCATGTCGCCGAACGTCGGGTCGGTGTCGTCGCCCCCTTGCGCCCACTTGACGGGCACGGGCATCAGCGTGACGCCGATGAGGGTGATGACGACGCCGGTGACCAGCGGCGGGAAGAAGCGCAGCAGCTTGCCGAAGAAGGGGCCGACGGCGAGGCAGAAGACGCCCGCGACCATCACCGCGCCGTAGATCGCGGGGAGTTGGTCGCCCTTGGCGTTGGTCTCGGCGATGGCGAGGATCGGTGCGATGCCGGCCGAGGAGGCGGCGTTCACGAACGGCAGGCGGTTGCCGACGAATCCCTTGACGCCGAGGGTCTGCAGGATGGTGGCGAGACCGGCGATCAGCAGTCCGGCGGCGATCAGCCGGGTCTGGGCCACCGTGTCCAGGCCGCAGGCCTGGCCGATGATGAGCGGAGGGGTGACCACACCCGCGTACATGGCGGCGATGTGCTGGAGCGCGGCGGGGACGAGCCGCGAGGGGTGGAGCTTCTCATCCACCGGGTGACAGTCGGGAGTTGAGCCTTCGTCACCTACGGGTGGGGTGGAACACGGGCCTTCTGCCGGCCCCTTTGCAGGCTGTGCCATTGCTGTTCCCTCCGGTGTGGCGCGCCCCCGCCCACTGCGGTGGGGCGGGGGCGCGCGTCCCGCGTCAGAGGTTGGTCATGTCGACCGGGATCTTCGGCTCGACGCCGTCCCGCAGGATGGTGGCCTCGATGAGGCCGTAGGGACGGTCGGCGGCGTAGTAGACGGCTCCGTCCTTCGCCTCGTTGTCGAGGCCGAAGGCCGAGAGGTCCTGACGGAAGTGGTGCTTGTTGGGCGCGGAGAAGCGGATCTCGTCGATCTCGCTGCGGTTGTTGATGACCCGCGAACCCATCTGGTACAGCGTCTGCTGGAGGGAGAGCGAGTAGGTCTCCACGAAGGCGTGCAGGATGTGCTTCTTCGCCTGCTCGTACGACCGCTCCCAGTTCGGCATGCGCTGCTCGTCGCTGGTCCAGTTGTGCCGCCACCAGGTGGACAGGGAGGTGGCGAGGATACGGTCGTAGTCCTCCTGGAGCGTCGTGTACTTGTCCTTGATGTAGCCCCAGAACTCGGAGTTCGTGGAGTTCATCACGGTCAGGTCCTTCAGTCCCGAGAGGACCTCGAACTCCTGGCCGTCATAAGTGATCTGGGCCAGCCGCGTCTCCTGGCCCTTGCGGACGAAGGAGTGCTTGACCTCGTCGGCGCCGATGAACTTGGCGTTGCTGTCGGAGCCGCCGATGCGCTCCCAGGAGTACTCCTCGATGCGGATCCGCGCGCGGTGGATCGAGGGCTGGCTGTCCACGAAGTGCCGGGCGAGGTGGATGCCGTACTGCTCGGCGGACTCGATGCCGTACTCCTTGGCGAACGCGAAGCAGGTGTTCTTCGTCGTGTCCGTCGGCAGGCAGTTGGCGTTCGAGCCGTTGTAGTGGACGTCGTCCAGGTCGCCGGAGAGGGCGACGGAGACGTTCAGGTCCTTGATGTGGTGGGTGTCGCCGTCCCGCGTGATCTTTACGACCCGGTTCTCAGCCTTGCCGTACTGGTTCTGTCCCAGAATGGTGGGCATGTCTGCTAGCTCCCTCGGTAAACGGAGTAGCCGAACGGGTTGAGCAGCAGCGGTACGTGGTAGTGCTCGCCCGGCGTGACGGCGAACGTGATCGCCACCTCCGGGAAGAACGCTCCGGTCGCACCGCTGTCCCGATTCGCGGGGGCGTCCTGCTGCGCCTCGGCTTGCTGGTTGTTCTGCTTGGTCAGGAAGTACGGCTCGGTCTCGAAGTCGAGGCGTACGTGGGTGGTGCCCTCCGGCAGCGCCGGCAGGTCCTTGCAACGCCCGTCCGCGTCGGTCGCGCTGCCGCCGAGCGTCTGCCACCGCGCGTCCGGGCCGCTGCGGGCGGAGAGTGCGATGGCGACGCCCTCCGCGGGGCGTCCGACGCTGGTGTCCAGGATGTGCGTGGACACTGACGCGGTCGTTTCGGTGCTCATGCGGTCTCTTCCTCTTCCAGGAGGCGGGTCAGACGGATGCGGTTGATCTTGCCCAGTTCGGTGCGGACGATTTCCCGCTCCTGCTCGGGCGAGTTGCCGATCCGTTCCTTGACCGCGTCCCGCATCTGCTCACCGGTGCGGCCGGTGGCGCAGATCAGGAAGACGTGGCCGAACCTCTCCTGGTACGCCAGGTTCAGTTCGAGCATCTCGGCCTTGAGTTCCTCGGAGGCGCCGGCCATGCCCCGCTGTTCGCGGGAGGAGGTCGGGTCCCCGGGCTTCGGGCGGCCGATCGGCGGGTGCCCCGCCATCGCCTCGGCCAGGTCGTCCGCGGTCAGCTCGGCCATGGCGGCGTCGCTCGCGGCGAAGAGTTCTTCGGCGGTGGCGTAGGGGCGCCGGGAGAGGAGCTTGCTCCCCCAGGCCGAAGAGGCACAGGCCTCGTGGAGGGCGACGGTGGCCGTGGCCTCCGGCAAGGCGTTGAACCGGGCGATCCCCGTGGGGGGTGTGGGGGTTTCCCCCACAGAACGCTGCGTACTCGAAGTCACGGGAAGCCTCCGTGGCCTTGTGCTGGACGGGCTGCGGAACAGCTAAGACCTTCAACAACGCAGCGTCAACACTTTGTTGAAATAACTTGAACAAAGAAGCCGCCACCCGGCGATACGGGTGACGGCTCGAACGCGCAGCGTAAGGGAATCGCCATTCCCCCCGGCGTCATTCCCCCTTCGCGGCGTTTTCCCGGTTCAGGTAGTTGTAGACAGTGAAGCGGGAGACGCCCAGGGCGCCCGCCACCGTCTCCACGCCATGCCGGACGGCGAACGCGCCGCGCGCCTCCAGTATCCGCACGACCTCCTGCTTCGCCTTGCGGTCCAGCTCCGAGAGCGGCTTGCCCCGCTTGCGCTCCAGGGCGAGCAGGATGTGGTCCAGCGAGTCGGCGAGCTGCGGCAGGCGCACCGCCACCACGTCCTCGCCCTCCCAGGCCAGGACCACGTCATCGGCCCCGGCCTGGTCCGGCGGCATCATCTCGCCGCCCATGGCGTCCACCAGCGGCTTGACCGCGGTGACGAAGGGGTCGTCCCCGAAGCCGGTCACTTATCCGCCTCCCCCGGCAGGCCCCGGCCGCCCGGCAGGCCCGGCTCCCCGATGACGTTGACCTGGAGCGAGACCCGGGTGGCGCCCGCCCCCAGGGACTGGCGCAGCATCGCGTCGACGGCGGTCAGGACCGCGTCGACGTCGCCCTCGGCGGTATTGCCGAACGGGCCTACGTCGACCGCGTCCAGCGGGGCCCCCTGGATGACCTCGCGGGCCACCAGCGCATGCTGCGGGGCCTCGTCGAGATCGAAGGGTTCGGTCGTGAACTCCACTCTCAATCGCACGCGGCCCAACCTACTGCCGCGTCGGGATTTTTCGGCAGCCCCCTCTTGACAGCTTCCGCAGATCGAAGGCACTCTTCCATCAAGCAGAAATGAACTTCCGCAATACGGAAGGAGCGCGGAAGCCCCATGGGATACTCCGACCAGCGCTTCAATGTGAACCTGTCGATCCTCTTCACCGAGCTCCCGCTCCTGGAGCGCCCCGCGGCCGCCGCGAAGGCCGGCTTCGGCGCGGTCGAGCTGTGGTGGCCCTGGGTCGACGCCCCCACCCCCGAGCAGTCCGAGCTCGACGCCCTGAAAAAGGCGATCGAGGACGCGGGCGTCAAGTTGGTGGGCCTGAACTTCTACGCCGGACAGCTGCCCGGCCCCGACCGCGGCGCCCTGTCGATCCCCGGCGAGGAGAGCGAGAAGTTCCGCGCGAACCTCGCGGTGGCGGCGGACTTCGCCGAGTCGCTCGGCTGCACGGCGCTCAACGCGCTGTACGGCAACCGCGTCGACGGCGTGGACCCTGCTCTCCAGGACGAACTCGCCCTGGAGAACCTGGTGCTGGCCGCCCGCGAGGCGGACCGCGTCGGCGCGATCCTGCTGATCGAGGCGCTCAACGCCCCCGAGTCGCCGAAGTGCCCCATCGTGAGCGCGCCCAAGGCGATCGAGATCGTCGACAAGGTGAACGCCGCGACCGGCCTCGGCAACGCGAAGTTCCTCATGGACCTCTACCACCTGTCCATGAACGGCGAGGACCTGCCCGCGGTCATCGAGCGGTTCGCCGCGAAGACCGGGCACGTGCAGATCGCGGACAACCCCGGCCGCGGCGCCCCCGGCACGGGTTCCCTGCCGCTGGAGGCCCTGCTCGACCAGCTGCGGGACACCGGCTACGAGGGCTGGGTCGGCCTGGAGTACAAGGCGGGCGAGCGCCCCAGCGAGGAGTCCTTCGGCTGGCTGCCCGCCGAGGCCCGCGCCGCGCGCTGAGCGCCAACCCATAGACGTACGAAAGCTTCAGAGCAGTCAGAGAGGCACCCTCATGAGCACCCTCGCAGATTCCTCCCACCCTGCCCGCCCGGCGGTCGCGTGGATCGGACTCGGCATCATGGGCTCCCCCATGTCCGAGAACCTGATCAAGGCGGGTTACTCCGTCACCGGCTTCACCCTTGAGCAGGACAAGCTGGACCGGCTCTCGGCCGCCGGCGGCACCGCCGCGAAGTCCATCGCGGAGGCCGTCAAGGACGCCGACGTGGTCGTCACGATGGTGCCCGCGTCGCCGCAGGTCGAGGCCATCGCGTACGGCCCCGACGGCATCCTGGAGAACGCCAGGGCGGGCGCGCTGATCGTCGACATGTCCTCGATCACCCCGCAGACCTCCGTGGACCTCGCCAAGGCCGCCAAGGAGAAGGGCCTGCGCGTCCTGGACGCCCCGGTCTCCGGCGGCGAGGCGGGCGCCATCGAGGCCGTCCTGTCCATCATGGTCGGCGGTGAGCAGGCCGACTTCGACGAGGCCAAGCCGCTTCTGGAGGCCCTCGGCAAGACCATCGTGCTGTGCGGTCCGCACGGCTCCGGTCAGACCGTGAAGGCCGCCAACCAGCTGATCGTCGCCGTCAACATCCAGGCGTGCGCCGAGGCCGTGGTCTTCCTGGAGAAGTCCGGCGTGGACCTGAACGCCGCCCTCGACGTCCTCAACGGCGGTCTCGCCGGCTCGACCGTGCTGACCCGCAAGAAGGACAACTTCCTGAACCGGGACTTCAAGCCCGGCTTCCGGATCGACCTGCACCACAAGGACATGGGCATCGTCACCGACGCCGCCCGCAACGTCGGCGCCGCCCTGCCGGTCGGCGCTGTCGTCGCCCAGCTGGTCGCCTCCCTGCGCGCGCAGGGCGACGGCGGTCTCGACCACTCCGCCCTGCTGCGCTCCGTCGAGCGCCTGTCGGGCGCCGAGCTCTAGTCACCGGGCTCTCCCAAGACTTCCGGGCCGCGGCGGCGCTGACACCTGTCCTGTCGCGCCCAGGCGCCGCCGCGGCCCGGAACCCCGTCATCAACTTCAACAAACTGTTGACGTAGCAGTTCAGGGGTCCTTACGCTCCGAACACCTCAGCAGTCACAGCACGGAAGGTCACGATGTCGAAGCGCGTGCTTACGACCGAGTCCGGCGCCCCCGTCGCCGACAACCAGAACTCCGCCACCGCCGGCGTCGGTGGCCCGATCCTCCTCCAGGACCAGCACCTGCTGGAGAAGCTCGCCCGCTTCAACCGTGAGCGCATCCCGGAGCGTGTCGTGCACGCCCGGGGCTCCGGCGCGTACGGCTACTTCGAGGTGACGGACGACGTCACCGGCTTCACGCACGCCGACTTCCTCAGCGAGATCGGCAAGCGCACCGAGCTGTTCCTGCGCTTCTCGACCGTGGCCGACAACCTCGGCGGCGCGGACGCGGTCCGTGACCCGCGCGGTTTCGCGGTGAAGTTCTACACCGAAGAGGGCAACTACGACCTCGTCGGCAACAACACCCCGGTGTTCTTCATCAAGGACCCGCTGAAGTTCCCCGACTTCATCCACTCCCAGAAGCGCGACCCCTTCACGGGCAAGCAGGAGCCGGACAACGTCTGGGACTTCTGGGCGCACGCCCCCGAGGCCACGCACCAGATCACCTGGCTGATGGGCGACCGCGGCATCCCCGCCTCGTACCGCCACATGAACGGCTACGGCTCGCACACCTACCAGTGGACGAACGCCAAGGGCGAGGCCTTCTTCGTCAAGTACCACTTCAAGACGAACCAGGGCATCCGCTGCCTCTCCAGCGAGCAGGCCGCCGAGATCGCGGGCAAGGACGCGAACTCGCACCAGACCGACCTGCTCCAGGCCATCGAGCGGGGCGTGAACCCGTCCTGGACGCTGCACGTGCAGATCATGCCCGCGTCCGAGGCGGCGGACTACCGCTTCAACCCGTTCGACCTCACCAAGGTGTGGCCGCACAAGGACTACCCGCTCCAGCGCGTCGGCCGCCTGGTCCTCGACCGCAACCCGGACAACGTCTTCGCCGAGGTCGAGCAGGCCGCGTTCTCCCCGAACAACTTCGTGCCGGGCATCGGCCCCTCGCCCGACAAGATGCTCCAGGGCCGTCTGTTCGCCTACGCGGACGCGCACCGCTACCGCCTGGGCGTCAACCACACCCAGCTCGCGGTCAACGCCCCCAAGGCGGCCAAGGCCGACAACTACGGGCGTGACGGCCTCATGGCGTCCAACGCGTACGGCCGCGACCGCAAGAACTACGAGCCCAACTCCTACGACGGCCCGGCCGAGACCGGCCAGCCGCTGTCGGCGCCGCTCGCGATCGCCGGCTACACAGGCACGCACGCCGCCCCGACCCACACCAAGGACGACGACTTCTTCCAGGCCGGCGAGCTCTACCGCCTGATGTCCGAGGACGAGAAGTCGCGTCTGGTGGCGAACATCGCCGGTGGCCTCTCGCAGGTCTCCCGCGACGACGTCATCGAGAAGAACCTCGCCCACTTCCACGCCGCCGACGCCGACTACGGCAAGCGCGTCGAGGAGGCTGTCCGCGCCCTGCGCGAGGACTGAGCGAGCGAGTAACTCCCAGGCTGCGCCGGTGGGTTGACGGGAGGTCGACCCACCGGTGCTGAGCCCGCGCCGCCGTCACGGACCCGGATGAGGGGTGGTACGTGACGCGGGCGGGCGGGCGCGGTCCGCGGCGGCTCTGCGAGCCAGTGCGGTGGTCAAGGTCCGACGGCTCCTCTCTCGACCTGAGGGAGGGGAACCGACGGTCCATCGCATCCGCCGCGGTCCCGACCCCTCGCACGGGGTCCACGGACTCCGCCCGGCAGCACGTATGCATGTTTCGCCAGTCGCGCGCCGTCGGGCGGGCACCACTTCACATGTCGCACGGCCAGAGCGCCGGGTACGGACGGTCCCGTACCCGGCGCTCTTTCGCGTGGGGAGCTCAGCTCACCTTGTCGCCGGATTCCAGGGTCGCGATCATCCGCTCCAGGCGGGCCGCTCGCGTGGCGGCCGTCCTCGCCGTCATCAGGCGGTGCAGCACCGTGTAGCGCTGGGACCTGGTGAGGCCGTCGAACGTCCGCCGCGCCGCCGGACTCGCCGCCAGCGCGGCCGTCAGGTCGTCCGGCACCGTGGCGTTGCGCTGCGACTCGTACGCCGCGTCCCAGCGCCCGTCCGCCCGCGCGGCGGCGACTTCCGCGAGGCCCGGTTCGCACATGCGGCCCTCGGCGGTCAGTTCCGCGACCCGGCCGATGTTCACCTTCGACCACAGGCTGCGCGGGCGGCGCCGGGTGATCTTCTGCAGGTAGTGGACGTCGTCGTACGACGTGCGGTGGCCGGTGATCCAGCCGTAGCAGAGCGCCACGTCGTTGACCTCCGCGGCCGTCACCGAGGCCACGCCCGAGCCCTTCTTGGCGAGCTTCACCCAGATCCCCGGGGAGTCGCCGTGGTGCTCGTCCAGCCAGGCCGCCAACCGCGGTTCGTCGGCGCAGAACACGACCTTCAGGCCGTCCGGTGAGTCCATTTCCATCAGGCCACGCTACGGGAACACGTGTGCGTTCGCAGGAGATTGGCCGGGCACGGCGAAGGGGCGGTCCACCCCCCTCGGGTGGACCGCCCCGGTCATGTCAGCCGCGGTCTCAGACCTTCAGCGGACGGATCGCCGTCGGCGCGTGGCCCGGCTCCGTCGCGATCTCCTCGAACTCCTTGACGTCGCTGATGTCGGCGGTCGGGCTCATCGAGATGTTCGTGATGCGCTCCAGGATCGCCTCGACGACCACCGGCACGCGGTACTCGGCCGCGAGCTTCTTGGCCTGCTCAAGCGCCGGCAGCAGCTCGTCGGGCTCGGTGACGCGGATCGCCTTGCAGCCGAGGCCCTCGGCGACCTTGACGTGGTCCACGCCGTAGACGCCGAGCTCCGGGGAGTTCTGGTTCTCGAACTCCAGGTTGACCTGGAAGTTGATCTCCAGGCCGATCTGCGCCTGGCGGATCAGGCCGAGGTAGGCGTTGTTGACCAGGACGTGGACATACGGGATGCGGTGCTGCGCGCCGACCGCCAGCTCCTCGATCATGAACTGGAAGTCGTAGTCGCCGGAGAGGGCGACGACCGGGCTCTCCGGGTCGGCCTTGGCGGCGCCGAGCGCGGCCGGGATGGTCCAGCCGAGCGGGCCCGCCTGGCCGCAGTTGATCCAGTGGCGCGGCTTGTAGACGTGCAGCATCTGGGCGCCGGCGATCTGCGAGAGGCCGATCGTGGTGACGTAGCGCGTCTCGGGGCCGAAGGCCTTGTTCATCTCCTCGTAGACGCGCTGCGGCTTCATGGGCACGTTGTCGAAGTGCGTGCGGCGCTGGAGGGTCTCCTTGCGCTTGAGGTGGGAGGCGACCCACTCCGAGCGGTCGGGCAGCTCGCCCGCGGCCTTCAGCTCCTTCGCGACCTCGACGAACAGCTCCAGCGCCGCCTTCGCGTCGGAGGCGATGCCGTAGTCGGGGGCGAAGATCTTGCCGATCTGGGTCGGCTCGATGTCGACGTGGACGAACTTGCGGCCCCGGGTGTACACGTCCAGCTTGTAGCCGGTGTGGCGGTTGGCCCAGCGGTTGCCGATGCCGAGGACGAAGTCCGACTCCAGGAACGTCGCGTTGCCATAGCGGTGGCCGGTCTGCTGGCCGACCATGCCGGCGTTCAGGTCGTGGTCGTCGGGGATGGTGCCCCAGCCCATCAGGGTCGGCACGACCGGGGTGTTGGTGAGCTCGGCGAACTCGACCAGGAGGTCGGAGGCGTCGGCGTTGATGATGCCGCCGCCCGCGACGATCAGCGGGCGCTCGGACTCGACGAGGAAGCGGATCGCCTTCTCGATCTGGGCGCGGGTCGCGGCGGGCTTGTAGACCGGCAGCGGCTCGTACGTCTCCGGGTCGAACTCGATCTCGGTCTGCTGGACGTCGATGGGCAGGTCGACGAGGACCGGACCCGGGCGGCCCGAGCGCATCAGGTGGAAGGCCTGCTGGAAGATGCCGGGGACCTGCGCGGCCTCCAGGACGGTCACGGCCATCTTGGTGACCGGTTTGGCGATCGTCGCGATGTCGACGGCCTGGAAGTCCTCCTTGTGCAGGAGGTGCGTCGGCGCCTGCCCGGTGATGCACAGGATCGGGATGGAGTCGCCCGTCGCGGAGTACAGACCGGTGATCATGTCGGTGCCCGCGGGGCCCGACGTGCCGATGCAGACGCCGATGTTGCCCGGCTTCGACCGGGTGTAGCCCTCGGCCATGTGCGAGGCGCCCTCGACGTGGCGCGCGAGGGTGTGGTCGATGCCACCGCCCTCCTTGAGCGCCTTGTAGAAGGGGTTGATCGCGGCGCCCGGCACACCGAACGCGTTGACGACGCCCTCGCGCTTGAGGATCTCAACTGCCGCGCGGGCAGCGGTCATACGAGCCATGGGGTTCTCCTGCTTCGACAGCTACGACAGCTTTCGGCTGCCGGATACGGCTGGCGGATCCGGCTCCCGTCGCGCCCCGCGGTGAGCTTCTGTTTCCGCATTGTGGAAAGAATGTTCTGCTATATGGAAGCAATGTAAGGGCGTGGGCCGGAGACCGTCAAGAGTCGTCCGCGATCCGGCCCCGGGGCGGGCCGCGGGCGTGGAGGATGGCAGGAGACGGCGTGAGGGGTGCGGGCCGCACCCCGGCAGGCGCGACGGCACGGCGCGGCGGGCGGTGAGGACCATGACGGACGGCGGCATGCCGGTGCGGTGCCCGGGCTGCCGGCGCGAACATCGGTACGCGCCCCCTTCCCTGCCCTGCGCGTGCGGCGCCCCGCTCACCCCGCCGATGGCGCGCGGTGCGCCGCCGACGCCGGTCACCGACCGGAGCTGGGCGGACGAGTGGGTCACCGTCCGCTGCTGGACCTGCGGCCGCCGGTGCCAGTGGCCGCAGCCGGAACTGGACTGCGCCTGCGGGGCCGTCCTGCGCCTCGCGGTCATCCCGATACCGAGAGCGCCGGGGCCCCCGGGGCGTGCGGCACCGGCCACCCCGGCCCCCGATCCCCTGCCGCGCGCCGCGCCGCGCCTTTGGCGGCCCGCCTTCCGGCCGGTCATGGTCCGGGACGCCCGCGACGCTGTGTCCGTGGCCGCGCTGTACCTGCGGTGGCTCGGCTACCCCGACACCCGCAGCGCCGCGCGGCGCCCGCCCTCGGGGGCACGGATCACCGCGCGCGGGATGCTGGCCGAGGTCGACTCCGGCCCGCGGCGCACCGCGGCCCGCGCCGTCGAATGCCTGTGGCTCACCGCGATGACAGCGGCGGGCGACACCCCCGTCGCCTGCGCCTTCTTCTGCCTGGCCGGATACACCGACGAGGCCCGCGCCCGCGCGGACACGCTCCGTGTACCGCTGTTCGAGATGGCCCGCGCCGGGGCACCGCGGCCGGTGAACGGCGCGGCGGAGGCGCTCGTCGCGTACGACGCCTGAGGCCTGCGGGGGCGATGGAAGCGGAATTAGTACACACATTCGAACGGGGTTACGCTGGTGTCATGGCACGGCACCAGCTCCAAGGGTCACTCTTCGACCAGGGCGACGAACCGCGGCTGCGCCCCTTGGCCGGAATCCGCAGGACGGTCCTCGGCGACGGGGCGTGGATCGACCTCCTGCCGGGCTGGCTCACCGGCGCCGACGCCCTCTTCGAACGCCTCGCCGCGGACGTCCCGTGGCAGGCCGAGCGCCGGCAGATGTACGAGAGGGTCGTGGACGTGCCGCGCCTGCTCGCCTTCTACCGCGCCGGTGAACCGCTGCCGCACCCCGTCCTCGACGAGGCGCGGCGGGCACTGTCCGAGCACTACGCCGCCGAACTCGGCGAGGAGTTCGCGACGGCCGGCCTGTGCCACTACCGCGACGGGCGCGACAGCGTGGCGTGGCACGGCGACCGCATCGGCCGGGGCGCCCGCGAGAACACGATGGTCGCCATCCTCTCCGTGGGGGCCCCTCGCGACCTGCTGCTGCGCCCCCGACGCGGCGGCGCGACCGTCCGCCACCCGCTCGGGCACGGCGACCTGATCGTGATGGGCGGCTCCTGCCAGCGGACCTGGGAACACGCCGTCCCCAAGTCGGCCCGGGCCACCGGAGGCCGCATCAGCATCCAGTTCCGCCCGCGGGGAGTGCGCTGAGCGCTGCCCCTCTCAGGCCCGGGAAGCGCGGGAGGCGCCGGGCCTCAGGTGCGGCAGATGGCGGGCCAGGGCCAGCGCGGCCAGTACCGCGACGAGCCCGCAGACCCCCCGCCAGCCGAAGGTCCCGTAGGAGCGCGCGCCGAGCCAGGAGCCGATGCCGCCGCCGAGGTAGCCGCACGTCATGTACGCCGTGTTGAGCCGGGCGCGCGCCGCGTCGCTCAGCGCGAAGATCCGCACCTGATTGGCGATCATGCCCGACTGCATCGCGACGTCGAGCAGCAGCGACCCCACGGCCAGCGCCACGAGCCCCACCGTCCCGCCGACACCGCCGAACAGGAGGACGGCCGCCGCCGCGAGGACCGCGAGGGCGGCGGCGAGGTTGACCGCGTCGGGGCCGCGCCGGTCCACCTGGCGCCCCGCGACCGGCGTACTGATCATGGTCCCGGCGTTGACCAGGGCGAGCAGCCCGACCGCCGAGGCCCCCAGCCCGTACGTGGGGCCGGTGAGCAGGAGGGCGACGCCGGTCCACAGCGCGGAGAACGCGCCGAAGAGCATCGCCTGGTAGAAGCCGGAGCGCCGCAGCTCCGGCTCGGTGCGCAGCAGCCGGAGCGACGCGCCGAGCAGCACCGGATAGCTCTGCCGCGAGGGGGCGGCGGTCCTTGGCAGCGCGCGGGAGAGGACGAGCGCGATGAGCAGGGCGACGGCCGCGGACATCAGATAGGGGGCGCGCCAGCCCAGCCACTCGCCGAGGCTGCCGCCGAAGGTGCGGGAGAGCAGCATGCCGCCGATGGAGCCGCTGAGCAGGGTGCCGGTGACGGCGCCGCGCCGGTCGTCGGGGACCAGCCCGGCGGCCATGGGCGCGACGATCGGGGCGATGACGGTGGTGACGCCGACGAGGACGCTCGCGGCGACGAGCGGCACCGGGCCCGGCGCCAGCCCCGCGCCGAGCAGGCCGAGCCCGGTGAGCGAGAGCAGCGCGACGATGAGCGGCCGGTAGGGGATGCGGTCGCCGAGCGGTACGAGGAGGAAGATGCCGCCCGCGTAGCCGAACTGGGACGCCGTGACCACCAGGGTGGCGGTGTCAGCCGACACGTGCAGCCCCTCGGCGACCAGCGGGCTGGCTGCCTGCGGGAAGTAGACGTTGCCGACGGCCGCGCCGCACACCACGGCGAGCAGCAGCACCATGCCGCGCCCGAGGCCGGCCGGTGCGTCACCGGGGCCCGCCGCCGAGTGGGTCCGCGGGCCCGGGGCCGGGTGCGCGTCGCGCCGCGCACCGCGGCCGGTCGCTTTCTCGATCACCGGCACACGATCGCTGCCCGCCCGCCGCGGCACAACCGGTTTTGGCCGGGACATGCCCGCGCCTCAGCGGACCTCACGGCGGACGCCCCAGCGGACGTCACTCCCCGTACCGCTCCCTGAGTTCGATCTTGCGCACCTTGCCCGAGACCGTCATCGGGAAGAACTCCAGGACGCGCAGCCCGGCGGGCACCTTGTAGTGCGCCAACCGCCCCTCGCAGTAGGCCCGGAGCTCCTCCAGTGTCAGCGTGTCGTCGGGGCCCCGCAGGATGACGCAGGCCAGCGGCACCTCTCCGTACCGCTCGTCGGGCACGCCCACCACCTGGACGTCGGCGATCTTGGGGTGGCCGTACAGGAACTCCTCGATCTCGCGCGGGTAGATGTTCTCGCCGCCCCTGATGATCATGTCCTTGATGCGGCCGACGATCTGTACGTACCCGTCCTCGCGCATGACGGCCAGGTCACCGGTGTGCATCCAACGGCCGGAGTCGATGACCTCGGCGGTCCGCTCGGGCTCGTTCCAGTAGCCGAGCATCACGCTGTAGCCGCGGGTGCACAGCTCGCCGGAGGCGCCGCGCGGCAGGGTGATGCCGGTTGCCGGGTCGACGACCTTCACCTCGATGTGCGGCAGGACGCGGCCGACCGTGCCGGTGCGGCGCTCCAGGTCGTCGTCGCGGCGCGTCTGGGTGGAGACGGGCGACGTCTCGGTCATGCCGTAGCAGATGGAGACCTCGCGCATGTGCATCTCGGCGACCACGCGCTTCATCACCTCCACCGGGCAGGGCGAGCCCGCCATGATGCCGGTGCGCAGTGAACTCAGGTCGTACGACGCGAAGTCGGGGAGGTTCAGCTCCGCGATGAACATCGTCGGTACGCCGTACAGCGAGGTGCAGCGCTCCCGCTCGACGGCGCGCAGCGTGGCTTCCGGGTCGAAGGACGGCGCGGGGATGACGACGCACGCGCCGTGCGAGGTGGCGCCGAGGTTGCCCATCACCATGCCGAAGCAGTGGTAGAAGGGGACGGGCAGGCAGACGCGGTCCCGCTCGGTGTAGCCGACCGTGCGGCCCACCCAGTAGCCGTTGTTGAGGATGTTGTGGTGGGAGAGCGTGGCACCCTTGGGGAAGCCCGTGGTGCCCGAGGTGTACTGGATGTTCACCGGGTCGTCGCAGCTCAACTCCGCCTCGCGGGCGGCCAGTTCGTCGGCCGTGACCGACGCGGCGGCTTCGATCAGCGCGTCCCAGGAGCCGTCCTCGATGTAGTGGACGGCGCGCAGTTCGCGGCAGCGGGGCCGCACCTCGTCGACGAGCGCGCGGTAGTCGCTGCTCTTGTGGGCCCGTGAGGCGACCAGGAGCGAGACGCCCGCCTGATTGAGTACGAACTCCAACTCGTGGGCCCGGTAGGCGGGGTTGATGTTCACCATGATCGCGCCGATGCGCGCGGTGGCGTACTGCACGAGCACCCACTCCGCGCAGTTCACCGCCCAGATCCCGACCCGGTCGCCCTTGGCCACCCCGGAGCCGAGGAAGCCGCGCGCCAGCCGCTCGACGGCGGCGCCGAACTCCGCGTACGTCCACCGGGTGCCCGCGGCGACGTCCACGAGGGCGTCGCGGCCGGGCCAGGCGGCGACGGCCCGGTCGAGGTTGCGGCCGATGGTGTCGCCGAGGAGAGGGCTCTCCCCGATGCCATGGGCGTACGAGAGTTCAGCCGTACCGGCCGCCTGGGCGCGCCCCGTGTCCGCCTTCTGCCACATGACGTCAAGGATGCCCCGCTGATCCCTCGCCGCCTACCCCCGTACGCGATCACGGCGGCGGCTTCGCGTGCCCGTCCGCCCTCCATCACTTGCGATCACTTGCGGCATTTCAGACCGTTCACTCCCCCGGAGCCACAACAATGTGCGCATGGGTGATGACTGGAAGCAACGACTCAACCAGCTCCACGCCGGTCTGGTGCGACGCGACGATCCCGCCGAGCTGGTGACCGAGGCCGACGCCGTCGACGCGTCGTACCGCTATCCGCATCTCGCGGTCCGCGGGCCCGTCTTCGGTCTCGCGGTGCAGGATCCCGCGGTCGGACCCTCATGGCGGGTGCTGAAGCCGATCATGGACGGTATGCCCCAGCAGGCGAGGGACGCGCTCAACTCGGAGCTGTGGTTCAAGGCCAAGGACGACACCGACGACCCCTCCGTGCGCCGGGAGCTGCTGGCCGCGGTCGCCGTTCTCGAACGCCAGCCGGTCGACGAGCTGGAGGTCCTCGGTGTGCGCTACCGCGTGGTGCGCGGCGACGAGTTCGCCCGCACCGGCCCCGACGGCCTGGAGCCGCCCCGGCCGACGGACCCGGAACCGGCCGACCGTTCGTGGACCGGGCGGCACAACGCCCCGTCCACGGACCCCGGTTTCACGCTCGACCCGGCCGCGGACACCCCGGGGCTGATGACCAGCGCCCTGAAGCTGGGGCTGCGGGATTTCCGTTACGTCGGCGCGCGGTTCCCCGCCGACGTCCGCGCGGACTCCGAGCGGGCCGTCACCACCCATCCCGACATCGCTCTCCTGCCCGTCGGCTTCGGCGTGGCCGAGCGCGGCGAGAAGGGGTGGCGACCGCGGACCGCCCTGATGCCCACCCCGCACGACGCCCGTCGGATGCTGTACGACGCGATGACGGAATCCTGGCCGCTGTTCCACGAGTTCGACGCCGAGGAGAAGGCGGCGCACGCGCGGGCCGCCGAGAAGTTCAAGGCCACCGGTCACGCCCATGAGGCGCGCGTGGGCGACACCCTGTACCGGATCTGCCGCACGGAACGGCTGGTCCGCTTCGGCCCCGACGGCCCGGAGCCGCCCCGCCCCTCGGACGTGGACTCCTACGGCCCCATGAAGATGCACCCGACGATGGACGAGGACGGCACGCTCCACTACGGCGACTGAGTCACCGCAGCTGGCGCCGGACCAGTTCCCGCAGCCGCCCGTCCGGGTCCGCCAGCAGGTCCGCGGGCGGGCCCTGCTCCACGACGCGGCCCTCCGCCATGACGAGGACCCGGTCGGCGTCCATGACGGTGGTCAGGCGGTGGGCGATGACGACGCGCGTGGCGTTCAGGGCGCGGGTGCTGTCGATGACCGTGCGCTGCGTCTCGTTGTCCAGGGCGCTCGTCGCCTCGTCGAAGAAGAGGACGCGGGGGCGGCGGATCAGCGCCTGGGCGATCATCAGCCGCTGGCGCTGGCCGCCGGAGACCGCCCCGCCGCCGGAGATCATGGTGTGCAGGCCCATCGGCATGCGCTTGATGTCCTCGGCGAGACCCGCCATGGCGGCGGCCTCCCACGCCTCCTCCTGTGTGTAGGACTCGGCGCCGCAGATGCACTCCAGGATGGAGCCGGTGAGCGGCTGGGCGTTCTGCAGGACGACGCCGCACTGGCGGCGTACGGCCGCCTGGTCCAGGGCGGCGAGGTCCTGGCCGTCGTAGAGCACGCTGCCGGAGAGCGGCTCGTCGAAGCCGATCAGGAGGCGCAGCAGCGTCGACTTGCCGCAGCCGCTCGGGCCGACGACGGCCACGAACTCGCCGGGCCGGATCGTCAGGGACACGTCGTCCAGGACGAGCGGGCCGTCGTCGGTGTAGCGGAAGGACAGGCCGCGCGCCTCGATGGCGCCCTGGAGCTCGCCCGGCTGGGTACTTCCGGCACGCACCTCCGGCGCCTCGTCGAGGACCGGTTTGATCTGCTCGAACATCGGGAGCACCGCGGCCGCCGAGATCAGCGCGCCTGTGAGCTGGGTGACGGAGGTGAGCAGCATTGTCACGGCGGTGCTGAAGGTGAGGAACTCCCCCGCGGTGAGGCTGCCGCGGGCCGGGCCCGCGAGGAGGACGAACATGACGAGCGTACAGAGCGGCAGATGGACGGAGTTGAGGACGGTGGTCGCGTTCTTGATGCGGCCCGCGCGCCGTTGCAGCTCCCGGCTGCGCGCGAACTCGCCCGCCCAAGCCGCGTACGCGAAGCTCTCCGCCCCGGCGACGCGGAGTTTGGGCAGGCCGCGCAGGGTCTGGAACGCCTGGTTGTTGAGCCTGTTGCCGAGCTCCACCAGGCGCCGCTGCCAGCGCAGTTCGGCGAGGCCGAGCGCGAGGAACACGGTGGCGATGACGGCCAGCATGGCGAGCGCGGCCAGGGCGAGGGGCACGCTGTAGAAGAGCAGCAGGGCCAGGTTCATCGCGCCGATCGTGCTCGCTTGCAGGGCGACGGGGCCGATGCCCGACAGGACGCGGCGGATGGCGCTGACCCCCATGGCGGCGCTCGCCAGCTCGCCGGTGGAACGGGAGGCGAAGAAGCGGGTGGGCAGCCTCAACAGCCGGTCCCAGACGGCCGGTTGCAGCGCGCTCTCCATGCGGCCCTCCATCCGTAGGACGGTGAGGTTCTGGAGCAGCATGAACGCCGCCGAGACGACGCCGGTGACCATGACGGCCAGCGACACCAGGACGATCAGGCTCTTCTCGCCGTTCGGGACGAAGACGCCGAGCACCTGTCCCGTCGCGATCGGCACGAGAGCGCCGATCGCGACCGTCACCAGTCCGGCGAGCGCGAGGTCGCGCAGGTCGCCCCGGGTGCCCCGCAGGCTGAAGCGGAAGAGCCGCCACGGCGTCAACGGCCGCTCGGGAAGCGGCCGGTAGAACATGACGCCCTGCGGCTCGAACTCGTCCGCGTTGTTCTTGTCGACTCGGGCGCGGCGCCCGGACGTGGGGTGCACCGCTTCGTAGCCGCCGCGCCGCCACAGCAGGGCGACCGGCGCCCCGCTCGCCGCGCGGTGGCCCACCAGCGGGCCCGCGTTCTCGCGCCACCAGCGTCCGCCGAGGCGGACGGCGCGGGTACGGACGCGCGAGGCCACCGCGATCCGCTCCACCGGGTCGATCCGCTCACTCACCGCACCGCTGTCCGCGGCTTGGGCCAGGGTGATGCCCGCCGCTTCGGCGACCAGTCGGCAGGCGGCGAACGTGGCGTCGTCACCGCCGCGCGATCCCGTGCGGCGCGCGCCGCCCCCGCGCGAGCGGCCGATGGAGGCGATCAGGGTGCGGTCGGCCTGCTCGCGGACGTTCTCGCCGGCCTTGATGCCGGCCGCCGCGCGGTCCTCGTGGGCCCGCTCCAGGCGTTCGATCCAACGGTCGAGCGTGGAGAGCAGCCGGTATTGCTGGTTGACCATGCGCTGCCACAGCGCGGCGTCGACGAGCAGGTCGCCCGCGGCCTCGGCGCTGTAGGCGGCGCCGTACTGGACGCTGCCCGGCGCGACCGGCATCCAGAGGATGTCGTCGTCGGTCACCACCTCGTCTCCCATGGTGCGGCCGTCGAGCGGCGCCTCGAACAGGACCCGGTGGCCGCGTCCGATGCCGAGCGCGAAGGCGTGCTCCAGGAGGCTCAGGGCGGTGTCCTGGGAGTCGTACTGGGTGTCGTACCGACTGGGGTACCGCTGCTCGTGGGACCAGGTGTCGCCGAAGTCCGGGCGGTACAGCTCGCGCAGCGGGACGCGGCGCAGCTCGCAGCCCGCCAGGGGGCGGCCGACGAGGCTGTGCTGGGGGCCCTCGACGGGGCCGAGGAGCAGCGCGCCGGGCTCCAGGCGGCCGAGGTAGTGCCAGTGGCCCTGCTGCACGACGTCGACGGCGAACAGGTCGAGGGCGCCCGCCACCACGAGCCACAGCACCTGCGGGCCCTCCAGGTGCACGCTGCGCAGCCCCGCGCAGTCGACCGGTGTGCCGAGGGCGCCGAAGGAGGCGGCGACCGGGTCGGCCGGGTCCTGCGTGTGCATGTGCTGCTCCGAGGTCACCTCAGTGCTCCCTGACCAGGTCGGCGTAGGGGCCACCGGCGGCGAGGAGGTGTTCGTGCTGCCCGCGCTCCACGACCTGGCCGTGGTCGAGGACGACGATCTCGTCGCTGTCGCGCACCGTGCTCAGGCGGTGGGCGATGACGACGCAGGCGCAGCCGCGGCGCCGCAGGTTGTCGATGATGACCTGTTCGGTCCCGGCGTCCAGGGCGCTGGTCACCTCGTCGAGGACGAGGACGCTGGGGCGGCGGACCAGGGCCCGCGCGATCTCCAGGCGCTGGCGCTGCCCGCCGGAGAAGTTCCGCCCGTCCTGCTCGACGCGGCCGTGGATGCCGCCGGGCCTGCGGGCCACGACCTCGTACAGGCAGGCGTCCGTGAGGGCGGTGACGACGTCGTCGTCGGGAATGGAGGGGTCCCACAGCGCGATGTTGTCGCGGATCGTGCCCTCGAAGAGGAAGACGTCCTGGTCCACGAAGGACACGGAGGCGGTGAGCGCGCCGCGCGGGATGTCCTCCAGGCGCTGCCCGTCGATGCGGATCGTGCCCTCCCACGGGCTGTAGAGGCCCGAAAGGAGCCGGGAGACGGTCGACTTGCCGCTGCCCGAGCCACCGACGAGTGCGACCTGCTGCCCCGGCCCCACCGACAGGGAGAAGCCGGTCAGGAGCGGCTTGTCGAGGGGGCTGTAGCCGAAGGTGACGTCTTCGAGGGTGACGTGGCCCTTGAGGCGGCGGGTGCTCGCGGCCGGTTCGGGGCGGGAGTAGAGCGAGTCGACGGGGAAGTTCTCGACGTCCTTGAGGCGGGCGACGTCGGCGGCGAAGTCCTGGATGCGGCCCGCGACGCCGTTGAGGCGGGTGATGGGCGCGGTGAAGCGCGTGACGAGCGCCTGGAAGGCGACGAGCAGCCCGATCGACAGGTGTCCCTCGACCGCGCGCAGGCCGCCGATCCACAGGATCAGGGCGCTGTTGAGGGTCGCCAGCGTCGGCGCGACGACACCGAGCCAGGCGCTCGGCACGCCGAGGCGCTGCTGCTCCTCCAGGGTGGTGGCGTGCTGGCCCGCCCAGCGCCGGAAGTAGCCGTTCTCGCCCCCCGTGGCCTTCATGGTCTCGATCAACTGGAGGCCGGTGTAGGAGGTGTTGGTCAGTTTGGCGGTGTCGGCGCGCAGTTTCTGGGTGCCGGTGGCGCGCAGCCGGATGACGACACGCATCGCCACGACGTTCAGCAGGGCGATGCCGACGCCGACGAGGGTGAGCTGCGGATCGTACGTCCACAGCAGCGCCGCGTAGAGGAGTACGACGATGCCGTCGACCCCGGCGGCCGTGAGGTCGCGGGCCAGGGTCTCGGCGACCGCGTCGTTGGAGGCGAGGCGCTGCACGAGGTCGGCGGGGCTGCGCTGGGCGTAGAACGTGACGGGCAGCCGCAGCAGGTGGCGGAAGAAGCGGGCGCTGCCGAGGGTGGAGGAGATGATGCGGCCGCGCAGCAGGTTCGCCTGTTGCAGCCAGGTCAGCACCACGGTGAGCGCCACCATCGCGCCCATGGAGGCGAACAGCACGCCCAGCAAGGAGGTCTGTTGGCCGATCAGGAACAGGTCGATGTATGTGCGGCTGAGCGCGGGCAGCGCGGCGCCGACCGCGACGAGCAGCAGGCTGGCCAGGAGCGCGGCGAGCATCGTGCCCGTGGTGCCGCGCAGCCGGGCCGGGAGGGCCTTGAGGACGCCGGGCCTGCGGCCGCCCGGCCGGAAGTCCTCCCCCGGTTCGAGGACCAGGACGACCCCGGTGAAGCTGGTGTCGAAGTCCTCGGAGGGCACGAAGCGGCGGCCCTTGTCGGGGTCGTTGATGTACACGCCCCGGCGGCCGAGGCGGCGCCCCATGCCGTCGTAGACGACGTAGTGGTTGAACTCCCAGAAGAGGATGGCGGGCGCCTTGACGTCGGCGAGCGCGGCGGGCTCCATCTGCATGCCCTTGGCGGTGAGGCCGTAACTGCGCGCCGCTTTGAGGACGTTGCTGGCCCGTGAGCCGTCGCGGGAGACGCCGCACGCGATGCGCAGCTCCTCCAGGGGCACGTGCCGCCCGTGGTGGGCTAGGACCATGGCGAGGGCGGCGGCGCCGCACTCCACGGCCTCCATCTGGAGCACGGTGGGGGTACGGACGGTCCTCGGCCGCCCGCCCTTCGGCGCGGGGCGCGGCGGCGCGGCGCGGCGGCGGCCGCGCCGCGGGGGCCCGGGGCGGTGCCTGCGGCGGCCGCCGGGGGGCGGCAGCTGCTGCTGGTGTGCCGGGGAGGGATGCGGTGCTGCGGTCACGGAAGCAGCCAATCGATCGGGCGCTGCTCGGCGAGGTGGACGGCGCCGGTGGCCAGGGTCATGGAGTCCGGCGTGAAGGGCGGGCCGCCGGCGGTCGACCAGGCGTAACCGGAGTTGGTGCCGGGGGACTTGTCGAGGCGTACGAGCACGGCGACGGGCGGGCCGTCCTTCGTGAACTGCCCGGCCAGTTCCTTGTCGCCGAGGAAGCCGGTGATCTTCTGCCGGGTCTGCGCGGCCCGCCCGACCGCCTTCACATGGCCGCGCAGCGTCCCGTACCGCTGAGTGGGCACGGACTGGACCGTGAGGTCGACCGGGGCGCCGACGGGCACGGTGGCCGCGCTGTCGGCGGGCACGTACAGCATCGCGAGGAGCGGGTCGCCGGTGCCCGCCACGCGTTCCAGGGCCGCGACGTCGGCGCCGGTGGTGACGACGGTGCCGATCCGCGCGAGGAGGGTGGTCACCCGGCCGGCGGCGATCGCGCGGACGGCCTTGTCGCCCTGCTGTGTACGGACCTTCAGCACGGGGGCGCCCGCGTCGAGCCGTTCACCCTCTTTGGCGTAGACGCCGGTGACCTGCCCGGTGACGGGGCTCTGGAGGACGTAACTGCCCTGGCCGTGGGTGAGGATGCCGGGCGCCCGGAGCGTCGAGGCGACCGAGCCGGTCACCGCCCAGACGCTCGCGGCGGCCATGACGACGAGGGTGACGGCGAGGACGAGCAGGCCCTGGGGGCGGGCGTAACGCACCGGAAGGTCGAGTTCCTCGGGCGACTGCAGCTTGGACAGGGCCTGCTGGCGGAACTGCACGGAACGCTTTCCTTACTCACGTCTGCCTGCCTGTGGCGTCCGTGAGCCCCGGGACCAGACCAGTGGTCCCGGGGCTCACGGATCACGCGTCTCGGTGAGCGAAGGCTCAGAGACCGGCGGTCAGGCCGGAGGCCAGGCCCGTGACGACGCCGGTGTTCACGCCCGTGGCGCTCTCGACGGTGCCGACGACACCGGCCACGACGCCGGAGACGGGGGCGATGGAGTCGACGGTGCCCGTGACGTTGCCCGCGACATGGGCGACGAGGCCGCCGGAGACGTTGTCGAGGTCGGCGTCGGAGATTTCGAGGGTCTCGACCTGCGGGGTGTTGTTCATGGTGTGAGCTGCCCTTCTCATGAAAGTCATGAATGTTGCAAAGGTGTTTCCAACATTGCGGAACTTGGGGTGCGAATTCCGCGTCGGCCAGGATCAAAGCACGTTCGCAGCTCGCACATCCAATCGCCCGAGCACCGGTCGGCCGCGGTGGTGACCTCGCATCACCGCTGCGTGCAGGCGGTTTCACCGCGCGGGGGCAGCTCCTTCACAAGATTCACAGAAGGAAATCGAGGGCATGACGGGACTCCCTTCAACAAATCGGACACGGGCCCGGCGAAAAGCACGCCCTGTACCCCCTGCACGGGAATTCATGTGGGATACCTCGTGAATGGCGTGACCGGAGTGCGCATTCGGTGTGCAGGTTCATTGAAGGCATGCCGAATCGTGGCCGATGGGGACACCGGGGGCGATGCCCGGTCAGTTCACGCCGCGCTCCCGCCCCGCCCAGTACGGCTCGCGCAGCTTGAACTTCTGGATCTTGCCGGTGGCCGTGCGCGGGATGGCGTCGCGGAACTCGACGGTCGTCGGCGCCTTGTAGCCGGCCATCCGCTCCTTGCAGTGGGCGATGATGTCCGACTCGCGCGCCGTCGCGCCCTCCGCGAGGACCACCAACGCCTTGATCGTCTCGCCCCACTTCTCGTGCGGCACCCCGATGACCGCGACCTCGGCGACCGCGGGGTGGCTGAAGATGGTGTCCTCCACCTCGATCGACGAGACGTTCTCGCCCCCCGTGATGATCACGTCTTTCTTCCGGTCGGAGATGGTCAGATGGCCGTCGGCCTCGTCGAACGTGCCGCCATCGCCCGTGTGGAACCAGCCGTCCTCCAACGCGGCGGCGGTCTCCTCCGGCTTGCCCCAATAGCCTTCGAGCACGACGTTGGACCGGGCCAGGACCTCGCCCGCGTCCGAGACCTTCAACTGCACGCCGAGCGCGGGCAGGCCGGCACGGGCGAGCTTGTGGGCCCGCTCCTCGGCCGGCAGCTCCAGGTCCGCGGCCGTGGCCCGGTTGAAGGTGAGCAGCGGGGACGTCTCGGTGAGCCCGTAGATCTGTGTGAACTCCCAGCCCAGCTCGGCCTCCACGCGCTGGATCAGCCGGCTCGGCGGCGGGGCGCCCGCGCACACGATCCGCACCCGGTCGCGGCCGGGCACCTCGCCGGACCAGGCGGCCGCCGCGTCGAGGACCGCGTTCCACACCGCGGGCGCGCCGCACATGAGCGTGACGCCGTGCTCCTCCACGCGGCGCAGGATCTCCGCGCCGTCCACCTTGCGCAGGACGACCTGCTTCACGCCGAGCCCGGCCATCACGAACGGCATGCCCCAGCCGTTGCAGTGGAACATCGGCAGGGTGTGCATGTAGACGTCCCGCTCCCACACTCGGGTGTGCAGGCCGAACGTCAGTCCGTTGACCCAGATGTTGCGGTGCGTCAGCTGCACTCCCTTGGGGCGGGCCGTGGTCCCCGACGTGTAGTTGATCGTCGCGGTGGCGTCCTCGTCGGGGTTCGCCCACGGGCGCGGCTCCACGTCGAAGCGCATCAGCTCGGTCTCGGTCTGCTCACCGAGCACGAAGCGGTGGCGCGCCTTGACGCCCGACAGGGCGTCGTCCAGCTCCGGGTCCACGAGCAGGACGGAGGCGCCGCTCTGCCGCACGACGTACGCGACCTCTTCCGGCTTGAGCCGGAAGTTGACGGGCACACAGATCCGTCCGCTCATCGGGACGGCGAACAGCAGTTCAAGGAGCCGGGCGGAGTTGTGACTGACGACCGCCACCCGCTCGCCCTCGCCGACGCCCAGCGCGTCGAGACCGGCCTGCCAGGCCCGGACCCGCTCGCCGAGGCGCCCATACGTCGACTCCGGCACCACCGGGGCGGGTTGGATCGGTTCGTCGATCACGCCCGGGTCGGCGGCGAAGCCGAGCTCCGCCCGGTGGAGGAAGTCCGTGACGGTCATCGGTGTGCGCATCGCGCTCTCTCCTGACATCGGGAACCAACGCTACGTAGCATCGTGTGAGTCATGACGCGGGTCTCACTACCCCCGGACGGGGGTGTCGCAAGCTCTGGGGCCGGAGGGAGGGGCGCGTGTCGACTGACGGCGGTGAGTCGGTGGAGATGCGGACCGCTCTGCTGCGGCTGCGCCGCGGCACGGGGCTCCCGATCGCCTTCGCAGGACTCGTCGAGGGGCAGCGCCAGGTGCGGATCGGCGAGCTGAGCGGCACGGAGACGCGTGCGCTGTACGGGCTTGCGGTCTCGTCGGGCAACGGCCTCGGCGGCAAGGCGCTCGCCCTCTCACGGCCGTGCGCGGTCACGGACTACAGCGTCTCGCGGCACATCAGCCACGAGTACGACGCGGCGGTCGAGACGGAGGGCCTGCGGTCGGTGCTCGCGGTACCGGTGGTGGTGCGCCACCGGGTGCGGGGCGTGCTGTACGGCGCGCTGCGCGCGGCCCAGCCGCTCGGCGACCGGGCCCTGTCGGTGGCGGTGGCCGCGGCGCGGGACGTGGAGCGGGCTCTCGTCGTACGCGATGAGGTGCGGGCGCTGCTGGCGGCGGCCCGCGAGCCGGTCGCGGGCCCCGGGGCGTGGGAGCCGGTCCGCGAGGCGCACGGCGCGCTGCGGGCGCTGGCCCCGCGCATCGCGGACCCCGCGTTGCGCGCCGAGATCCTGTCGGTGTGCGGCACGTTGGCGTCGGCGACGACACTCCCGGAACGCGATCGCGCGCGCCCTGTCGCCCTCGCCCCGCGCGAGGTGGACGTCCTCGCCTGCGTCGCGGCGGGCGTGACGAACGCGGTGGCGGCACAGCGGCTCGGCCTGCGCCCCGAGACGGTGAAGGGCTATTTGCGCTCGGCCATGCGGAAGCTGGGGGCGCACACGCGCCTGGAGGCGGTGGTGGCGGCGCGGCGGGCCGGGTTGTTGCCGTAGGGCGCACTTGTCGCTGTCAGGCGGGCGGGGCTGCCACCGTAGGGCACGCACCTGTTGTCGCCACCGGGCGCGACTGTCGCCGTCCGGCGGACGGGGCTGGTGCCGCAAGCCGCGATGGTTGCCACCCGACGGACGAGCGCGATGGTTGCCACCCGACGGACGAGGCTGCCACCGCAAAGCACCCGCCTCATGTCGCCACCGGACGTGGCTGTCGCCGCACGGCGAGCGGGGCTGGTGCCGCAAGCCGCGCTTGTCGCCGTCCGAGGGACGAGGCTGCCACCGCAAAGCACCCGGCCCATGTCACCACCGGGCGCGACTGCCGCCACATGACGGATGGGGCAGCCGCCGTAGGGCACGCACCTGATGTCGCCACCGGACATGGCTGTCGCCGCACGGCGGACAGGGCTGGTGCCGCAAGGCACTGGTTGCCACCCGACGGACGAGGCTGCCACCGCAAAGCACCCGGCCCATGTCGCCACCGGACGTGGCTGTCGCCGAACGGCGAGCGGGGCTGGTGCCGCAAGCCGCGCTTGTCGCCGTCCGAGGGACGAGGCTGCCACCGTAGGGCACGCACCTTTGTCACCACCGGGCGCGACTGCCGCCGAACGGCGAGCGGGGCTGGTGCCGCAAGGCACACTGGTTGCCGTCCGAGGGACGGGGCCTTCGTGGGGCCCCGCCCTTGCCGTTCGGCGGCGTTACGTGTCGGCGCTACTTGTCGGCGGTCAGCTTGCCGGCGACGCCCCAGCTGTCCGCCGGGGTCTCGTGGATCCAGACGTGGACGGTCTCGGCCGGGATGCGGTACGCGTCCACGAACGCGTCGGTGATCTGCTTGACCAGCTCCCGCTTCAACTCGACGTCGCGGGGACCCTGCTGGACGGTGACGATCGGCATGACGGAACTCCCATACGTGGGGCAGGCGGCCCGGCGAACCGGGCTACCGGCGGCTTCGCCCCGGATCGGCCGGGGCTTTCGGTACGCCCCCAGTCCAGCCCAGCCGTGCCCCGCCACCAAGGGCCAGACGGCGACCGCAGCGATCAGTTCCCGTGATCGCCGCAGGTCACGGGCGCCGCGGCCGCGCACGCGGCGAGAAAGACGTCCAGCTCCGGCGGCGGCCCGGCGGACCGCACCGCGAGCCCCGTGGTCAACGCGGGGCCCGGCGCGCGGAACGGCACGAACGCCACGCGCGGACTGTGCAGCACGCGCGCGTGCGCCGCGTACACGACCGTCCACTGCGGTACGACGCCCGCGCCGATGGTGGCGAGCGTGTCCTGCAACGAACCTCCCGCGGGCCCGGGCAGCGGCTCGAACCCGGCGTCGTGACAGGCCCCCACGACGAGGTCGACCAGGGCCGGGTTGTTGCGCCGCGCGGTGATGGTCAGCGGTAGCGCGGCGAGGTCGGCGAGGTCCAGCTCCGGCCGCGCGGCCAGCGGATGCGAGGCCGGGACGACGGCCACCAGCGGGTCGTCCCACAGCGGCACGATCCGCACACCGGGCACGGGCTCCCCGGACCGCACGAAGGCCGCGTCGGCCCGCCCGTCGAGAACCTGTTCGAACCGCTCGCGCACGGTCCCCGACACGAGTTCCACCGGCACGCCGGGCGCCCGTACGGCGAACTCGGCGAGGACCCGGTCCAGGTGCTCCCCGAGCCCGGTACTCGTCGCGAGCCGCAGCCCCGCGGGCCGGACGACGGCGGCCCGCGCCCGCTCGGCCGCGGCGAGCACCGCACGCGCCTCGGGCAGCAGCCGCTCCCCCGCCCCGGTGAGCCGCACATGACGGGGCGAACGGTCGAAGAGCGCCGCGCCCAACTCCCGCTCAAGGCGCCGTATCTGCTGGCTGACGGCGGACTGGACGATGTGCAGCCGCTCGGCCGCGCGCCCGAAGTGAAGCTCGTCGGCGACGGTCACGAAGTAGCTGAGCTGCCGCAGTTCCATGCGGAGAAGCCTAGGCGGGCGTCAGCGGTCGACGACGGCCCCGAACCGGATGTCGTACGAGGGCCGGGCCTCCGTCCCGGCGATCCGCGTCAGCATCCGCTCGGCCTCGCGCGTCAGCTCCTCCCGCTCGCTGCGCCCCGTGCTGCCGAACGGCTCGATGGTCAGCACGGCCTCCCCGCGCCTGTCGTCCTCCACCAGCCGCCACACACCGGCGAGGAACCCGTCGAGCAGGAAGACGCAGTACGCGAAGTTTCCCTTCCACATGCGCCCCTTGTACTCGGCGGGCACGACGCGGGTCCGGTCCGCGTGGGAGAGGAGGAGGTTGTCGAACTCGGGAAGGAAGCGGGGCGGGGCCGGGCTGTCCGCGTCGGGGCGCGGCGCGTCGGGCAGGTCGAAGAGCTCGACGCCGTTCTCGTCGCGGAACGTCCGCAGCCGGGGCCGCAGGCGCTCGAAGACCTCCCGCATGCGGGTGAGCCGCGCCCAGGTCTGCATGTCCTTGACGGAGGCGGGCCCGAAGGCGGCGAGATAGCGCAGCACGACGTCCTCGGCGACCGCCCCCCGCGTGACGTCCGCGTCCACGCCCGCCCCCGCTTCTGTGTCGGGGCCGAGCCACTTGCCGACGGTGGTGAGCGCGACCTGTCCGCCGCGCCGCCACAGCCCGCGCGGGGTCACCTGGACCAGCGGCAGCGTGCAGCGGGCGGCGATCGCCAGGGCCTGCGGGTCGGCGTCGGGCCACCGGACGAGCAGGGCCTCGCGCAGCTGCTTCATGGTGCGGGGCTCGACCTCGACGGCCTCGCGCGCGGCCTCGGCGAGTTCGCCCAGGTCGACACCGGTGAGGCCGCGGCGGAACAGGTTCAGCTCGCGTACGAGGGCGTCCTGTACGAACGGCCGCAGGGTGCGGGCGTCGGTGGCGGTGTGCAGGTGAATGGTGGAGCGCAGCGTGACCATGCGGACCAGTTCGCGCGACTCCAGGAGCGCGGACAGCTCGCGCGGGTCGAAGTCCGCGAGGCGCGCGGCGAGGGCGTAGTAGGGCGGCTTGACGTTCTGCGCCTGGAGCCCGACGAGGTGGGTGACGGCGTCCTTGACGGACAGCTCGCGGGAGCGGCGCAGGAGGAGCTGCCGTGCGAGCGTGGCACGATTGAGCGCGCGCCTGCCCAGCACGGGGGCGTCGCCGCGTACGAGGGCGTCGCCGCCGGTCAGGGCCCGGGCCCCGGTCGTCTTGGTCATGGAGCTGACGCTAGCGGTCCTTGCGGACAGCTACGGTCCGCAATCCGGGGAGAGCGGCGCGGTTCGCGTCGCCGTCACGTCCGGGTCTTTTGGGGCGTATATCCTACTCCGTGGCCATCTAGACATACGTTCGACACGACCTGGAGGCGGCCAGCATGGCGGAGCGCCGAGTCCGTCCGGCATCGACCGCGAAGAAGCACACGTGGCGACGCGCGACACGGCCCCCGGCGGCCCCACCCTCTGCGGACCCGAAGCCGCCCGCATCCGCCGGGGCCGCCGGGGACCAGAGGGAGGCGGACAGCGTCATCCAGGCCGCGCTGTACCAGGGCGGGGTCCGCGTGGCGACGCCGTCCTCCCTCGCGGACACCTTCCGGGAGCTGCGCGAACAGCGGGACGGCATGGCCTGGATCGGCCTCACCCGGCCGACCGAAGCCGAACTGCTGTCGCTCGCCGCCGAGTTCGACCTGCACAAGCTGGCCGTCGAGGACGCGATGGAGGCCCACCAGCGCCCGAAGCTGGAGCGGTACGGCGAGACGCTCTTCGTCGTCCTGCGCGCCGCCCGCTACCTCGACGCCCCCGAGGAGGTCGACTTCGGCGAGCTGCACGTCTTCGTGGGCCCCGACTTCGTCATCACGGTGCGGCACGGCGCGGCCCCCGACCTCTCGGCGGTCCGCCGCCGCATGGAGGCGACCCCCGAGCTCCTCACACTGGGCCCCGAAGCGGTGCTCTACGCGATCCTCGACGCGGTGGTGGACGGCTACGCCCCGGTCGTGGCCAGCGTCCAGAACGACATCGACGAGATCGAGACCGAGGTCTTCAGCGGCGACCCCGAGGTCTCCCGCCGCATCTATGAACTCTCCCGCGAAATGGTCGAGTTCCAGCGCGCCACCCGCCCCCTGGTCGGCATGCTGCACGCCCTGATGGCGGGCTTCGCGAAGTACGGCACGGACGAGGAACTCCAGCGCTACCTGCGCGACGTGGCCGACCACGTCACCCACACCAGCGAACGCGTCGACGGCTTCCGCCAGGCCCTGACCGACATCCTCACGGTCAACTCGACCCTGGTGACGCAGCAGCAGAACGCGGAGATGCGCGCACTGGCGGAGGCGGGCTTCGAACAGAACGAGGAGATCAAGAAGATCTCCTCCTGGGCGGCCATTCTGTTTGCTCCCACACTCGTGGGAACGATCTACGGCATGAACTTCGACCACATGCCGGAACTGCACTGGGTGTACGGCTACCCTTTCGCGATCCTGCTGATGGCGGTGGTGTGTTCGAGCCTGTACGTGGTTTTCAAGAAGCGGGACTGGCTGTAGAGGTCCGGCCACCCGCCTCGGGCATGAAGTGGGCGGCGTGGACCCTGACCGCGACCTGGCAGTTCGCCCGTTTACCCGGGGCCCCGCAGTACTGCGGGGCCACTGCGGCCGACATCCGGCCGTCCTTGTTGATCCGCCGCTGCACCGGCACCGGGTCCCAGGTGGACTGGTTCGCCGTGTCTCACTCCTTCATGTCGTCCGCGTCGGCGTCCGTCTGGGGCAGTGCGGGCTGCTCCGTATTCTCGGTCCCGATACCCGGGTTCAGGTTGCGCATCTTTTCCAGGAGCCCTTCGAGGCGAGAGACCGGCTGCGTCTCAAGAAATGCTGAGACGTCTGCCCCACTGATGAACTGCGGTACCGGCGCCTGAGTGATCTCCTTGAGCATTCTGAGCACCATGACGTTGTCAAGGCCGAGGGCCTCGATGTCGGCCGCGAGATCCAGATCCTTACGCCGCTTCTCCGCCCGCATGCGCACGACGTCGGGTCGGCTTCTGCAGCATCTCGTTCAGCGCCTCGTCCTCCGCGCGGAACTCGCCCAGATGGGTACCTTTGGATTCCACTCCCCACTCTCTGAGTTCGTTCTCCACCAGAGAGGCAAGGTCGAGACGGGTACCGCGGTAATTGTTCAAGAAATCCCGCACTGTCAACGCAGTGGCGATCTGGCTGAAGTACGAAGCGACCATGGCATCCAGTACACGCTGCACGAAGCGCTGGACGGGCTGCCGATCGTGCTGGAGGCCACCGATTCCCGAGAACTGGCCCCCACCGTGCCTCCTGACCGACTCGGGAGCGGACGCCGCTGGAATTCGGAGAAGCTGCTTCACGTCCACGAACAGCCGGTATCCCTGCACGGTAGCCGTGATCCGATCCAGATGCGCGTCATAGTTCATATATTCTTCTCCGGGCATCTTCTCATCCCATTCCAGCGTGGGAAGATGCGTCGGAATCAGCACGACACGGACGAAATACGGGTTGAGTGCACAGACCGTTCCCCCGCTCAGAGTCTCCTCCTGCATGCCCCGCCAGCCGCCGTTCTTGAGGAAGATCCAGGGCGGACGGTATCCCTGATGGCCCGGCACAGTCGGTCCCGGCCGGTCGTCCTCCGGCTGCGCGCCGTCGAGCGCGATCACCACGCCGGTCTGGTCGGCGGAACTGACCCCATGCACTGAGGCTAGCCCCTGGCTGCGAAACTCAGATGCCTTTCACACCATCGGTCCCGGCTGCGCCAAAGGCCGACGGTATCGCGTCAGCGACTGGCCTGCCGATGTGCTCCAAGCGATATCGGACCCCCGCCGACGCGTAACGCCGCTGCGGCGCCCAGTACGGCCTCGGTGGTAATCCGGCGACCAGTTCCTACTCGTCCCCCGTGCTCCAACCCGCACGGGATCCAGCCGCACGCCGCAGGCGCGGGGCGCATGGAGACCGGTCCCGGAGTACGCGGCCAGGCCGGTGGCCCGCCAGGCGTGCGCGCCCGCGGCGGTGCCCGGCACCGGCCGGGCCGCTGCGATCACAAGGCGTGTATCGGCGTCCAAGATGACCCGCACGGTCGCCGAGAACCGGTAGTTGCGGCCGGAGGACCCGACCTCGGCACACCGTCGAGCACGAGACGCCAAAGCGCGGGCTGTAGCCTCACTCACTCCCGCAAGGTGTAGAAGCGCATCGGTGAGTTCGGCGTGAAACCGATGCGCGGGTATACGGGGGCCCCGGCGACGGTCGCGTGCAAAGTGGCGCGGGTCAGCCCGGTGGCTCGGGCGCCCTCGTGAAGCGCCTTGCGCGTGACCGCCTCGCCATAGCCCCTACGCTGCCACTGCGGGTCGGTGGCGACGAAGGCGACGAAGAGGCGGCCCTGCGCTTCGACCGTCGCGGCACACGCCACCGGAACGTCGCCTCGCATGCCCAGGTAGGCGTACATCTCGCTCTTCCAGTGCGCGGATCCGACCAGACCGTCGCGGCCTTCCTCCAGGGGGAACCCGTAGGCCCTCGACTGGAGGTCCGCGTAGGCCCGCAGGTGCTCGTCGGTGCGCACCCGCACGAAGGTCAGGTCCGGGTGGACCGGGTCGGGGATGGGCAGTAGGTCTCCGGCCATGCCCCTGCCGGGGAAGGCGTACTGCAAGCCGGCCTGCTCGGCCGCCGTGGTCAGCGCAGTGCGCGCGTCGTCGTCGAGGAGGCCCTCAAAGAGCCACAGGAAGCCCGGGTGCTTCTTCGTGCGCATGATGTCCGCCGCCTGGCTCAGGCGTTGTGCGACGAGATCGGCTCCTGCTCCTGGGTCGGTCAGCGTGATGCAGTTGTAGAACGAGAATCGGCAGTCGGCCCAGCGGACGGCGATGCCGGGGAGGTCGCGCACATCCGCGTCCGCATCGCGGTCGAGCACCAGGGCACGCCAGGCCACGGTGAGCTGCTGTGCCGATTCGATGGACTCCGTGAGGCCGGTCACCGTGCTCCCGCAGGTCGTTGGGGTCGTTGGGGTCGTTGGGGTCGTTGGCGCTCCGGTGCCGGGAGCGCGCGGTGTCGCTGTCATCAGATGATGCCTTCGAACTGTCCGTCCTCGGTGGGGGAACTGGAGCGGGGCACGTGGTAGGAGTCGCGTCCGAAGCGCCGCCACAGGGCGGCTATGAGGAAGGCCACCACTACGGCGACGGGGGTGTAGTTGAAGGTGGTGGCGGTGATCGGGCTGCTCTGCGGCAGCAGGAACAGCACCGTGACCGCGGCCGCCCACACCACCGCCACCCAGCCGATCGGCAGGCTCCAGCGGCCCAAGTGCCAGGGCCCTGGGGTGAACCGGTCCCGGTGGAGCAGTCGCAGCAGCACCGGGATGGCGTAGGCCGAGGTGAATCCCACGACCGAGATGGCGGTCACCGCGGCGAATGCCGCCGAGGAGTACAAGGACGGCAGCGCCAGCACGAAAGCCACGGCGACCGCGAGCCAGACCGCGTTGGCGGGGATGGCGGAGCGGCGGCTGATCTTCTTCCAGAGTCCCGATCCGGGCAGGGCACCGTCCCGGGCGAAGGCGTAGATCATCCGGCTGGCGCTGGCGGTCACGGTGTATCCGCACAGGAACTGGGCCACGATGATCACCAGCAGCAGGGCCTTGGCCGCCGCCATGCCCAGCGCGTCCAGGAGGATCTGCGCCACTGGTACACCGGTCGGGCTGTCCAGGGTCGCGGTGTAGTCCTGGACGGCGAACAACAGCGTGATCAGCAGGATGCCGCCGGCGATCCAGGACACCGCCACCGAGCGGAAGACCCCGCGAGCCGCGGCGACGGAGGCGTGGTTGGTCTCCTCGCTCAAGTGGGCCGAGGTGTCGTAACCGGCCAGGGCGAACACCGGCAGCAGCATGCCCAGCAGAATCACGTATACCGGTGCGCTCCAGCCGGTGTTGTTGGTGAACTCGGAGAAGACGAAGCCGGCCGACTGGTGGTGGGAGGGCAGGAACGCCAGGGCGCCGACGATGACGACGGCCCCTGCCAGGTGCCACCACGCGCTCAGGGACGTCAAGATGTTCATCAGCCGGGTGCCGAACAGGTTCAGGACCGCGTGCAGCGCGAGGATGACCGCGTACAGGGCCAGCAGGGAGCCCGGGGTCGGCGTGTAACCGAACTGCAGGTTCATCCACGCGGCGGTGAACGTGGCGATGCCGTAGTCCTGGGCGGCGATTCCGCCGAGCAGGCCCAGGAGGTTGAGCCAGCCGGTGTACCAGCTCCACCGCTCCCCTCCGAGCTGGCGGGCCATGTAGTACAGGCCGCCGCTGGTGGGGTATCGGGAGGTGATCTCCGCCAGGGACGCGGCCAGGCACAACACCAGCGGCCCGACGGCGAGCCACCCCCACGTGATCACCGCGGGGCCTCCCGAGTTCAGGCCGTAGCCGAACAGCAGCAAGGTCCCCGACATGATCGAGATGACCGACAGGGAAGCCGAGAAATTGCCGAAAGCCCCCATCCGGCGGTGGAGTTGCTGGGTGTAGCCCAGCGACTGGAGGATGCGTGCGTCCTCCCCGTCGTCGTCGACCGGGATCGGCTGCTGGCGCGGTGCTCTTACCGAAGTCATTGGTTCTCCGCACAGGAAGGCTGAAGCAGGGGGGATGCAGGCGGGTGGCTGCCGGGCCGTCGACGGGACGTGGCGGCGCCCGCCCGTGAGGGCTGGCCGGCGGTCAAGGATGTTCTCCCGAACGCCGCGGGTGGGATCTCAGGCAGGCGACGCGGTCCTCCTCGAACGCCTTCCGCCACTGGCCGTCGGGGTGCCGGGTGTCGTACTGCCACGGGGCAGGAGTGGCGAAGTCTCCGATGGCATCGAACACTTCGGTGGCCCACTGGGCGAAGCCGCCCCTCGCCAAGGAGTAGGCGAGGTAGTTCAGGTCCAGCTGGGAACTGGTGGCCGGATCGCACTTCCGGAACCAGCCCTCGAATGCCTGCGTGACGGCCCGGGTGGTGTCCTCTCTGGTCCACAGGAGATTCAGCATGACCTCAGCGCCGTTCTCCCGTCGCTCCCGGTGCTCCTGCACACGGGCGTAGAGAGGCAGCAGAAGCAGTGGCGAGTCGGGCGGCGCGAAGGAGACCGTCCAGCGGGCGAAGTCCGTCGCGACGGCCTGGCGGCCCGCCGGCCCGGGCGGGCCTGGAGCGCCTGGGACATGCGGTGCCATGCCTCGCGGTTGAACGGACCTCGCCGGTGCGCTTCCCCCAGCAGGCCCCATGGCCCGCCGGGCAGCAGATACTCATGGGGTGGTGGCGCCACGTGATGCTCCGGGTAGCGTCCGGTCGTGTCCGCTTCGGCCAGGGCCAGGCGGCAGATCCAGGGCACCGCGTCGTCGGGATTCCCCTCGCTCGCCTTGTGGCACGCGTCCCGGGCCCTGGCCACCAGTTTCTCCAGGTCCCCTGCCCGGCGGTAGTCACGCGCCCAGTTCCTTCGGTGGGCTTGCAGCACCCGTTCGGTGGCGACTCTGGCGTACATCACCCGGGCGGCGAGGCTCTCCGGTTCCTCTTTCAGCCACAGCTCCACAACGTTGGCCCGAGCTGCGACAACTCCAAGGACCTGGGTGCGGGATGTCCACTGCGGCCAGTTGCCCGTCCGGGCCAGCACCTGCCGCATCTGCATCCAGTAACCCGCCTGGATGTCCTGCACTGCCGTATAGAGGTCTGCGTCTCGGCCGGCCGGGTTCGCCTGGCCGGCCGGGTTCGAACTCTCCATCAGCGCACCCCTCGGCCGGCCGGGCACAAGGCGGGCCGCTGGGAGCCGTCAGCCGGAGCCGCCGGGGCCACCGGAAGGCGGCACTCCGCTGCTCGGCGTCTTCTCGCTCTGTATCCCTTCACGCGGCGACCGGCCGGTTCGGACGGCGCTGCCGAGACCTGGTGGCGCGGCCCGGCCGCGCAGGGCGTGCGCTGCGGCTCGCCGGGTGATGTGAGCACGACACCGAACGGTGTGCACGGGCGAGCATAGGCAGAGGAACCTCGGGACAGTCGGGACGGGCGGCACGGTCAAGCAAGGGACAGCTGTGCGGGCCGGCGAGCGGGGTGGCGACGGCCGCCGGCGCAGCACCGGGCCGGTGGCTCCCACTTTCGGCCGGTAGCCAGTGCCCGACAGGTACTTAAGTGCCTGGAGAGGCGCATGACCAGAGAATCCCGAGATTGTTCAGTTGCCCAGCTACAGGTTTCGGCCATGCGACAGGCCGGCGTCGCCATCCGTGACCGCATCCGCCGACCGCAGCACTCGGACGGTGCGCCGCCCGGGGGCTCGGACGCTCGCGGCCGCGTGCTCACGGGGCATGGGGAACGGGGCACCAGAGGTCCGCCCATGTCCGCTCAGGACGGCGGAGCGACACGATCTTCTCCGGGGAAGCCGATGCCGCCCTTTGTCGTACCGAGGCCACCGCCACCGGATGGGAGCGCACCGCCAACCCTTCAGCGCGGCGATGGCGTTGCGGGACCGATGGGTAAGCCGCTTGCCCGTGGGGCGAGTTGGGGCACGCCGATGGTGCGCGGGCGCCGTGAGGGGCACTGCGTTCAGGCGTGCACGGGTGTCCTGGTGGCGACCTTACAGCCGCGGGATCATTCGGCCAGTTCGGAGCGGTAGTCACTGACGGTGAGCAGACGTCATTGCGGGCGGAAGTGTGCGGCCTGGAGAGCGGTGAGCCGGGCCCCGCGACGCGAACGGCAGGTGCGGACGGGGACGTCCGCACCTGCCGAGAGGTCGAGCGGGTTACTGCGCGGTGATCAGCGCACGTCGACGTAGTCGCCGGCGGCCTTGACCGCCGGAGTCGTCGAGTTGCCGGCGAAGTTCCAGCGGAAGTAGCCGTCGCTGGCGGCCTTGACCGTGGTCTTCAGGTTGCCCTTGGTGTCGGACTTCACCGTCTTCACGGCCGTGTAGGTCGTCGTGCCCTTCTTCTTGAACTCCAGCTTCACGGACTGGTTGGTGTAGCCCGCGTACTTGTGGGTCTCCCAGTTGGCGCGGGTCAACGCGCCGGTGATGGTGAGCGTCTTGCCCTTCTGGATCGGCTCCGGCGAGGCGTTCGCCGTCAGCTTGGAGAGGCGCTGCACCTTGAAGGCGCCGGCCTTCTCCACGAGGATGGTGTCGATGTCGTTCGCCGTCACCAGCGCGTCGACGTACCAGGCACCGGCCGGGCTGTTGTCGTAGAAGTCGGTGTCGGGGTCGAGCGTGAACTTCGCGGTGCACGTCGAGGTCGTCCCGCTCGACGCCTCACACGTGGGCGCCGACGACGGCAGCGCCATCGAGGAGTTCGGGCCGTACAGCGTGATGTCGGCCTCGTCGATGCCCGAGTCGTCCGACGCGGTCACGGAGACCGAGAAGCTCTTCGCGGCGGTGGTGCCGAGCACGATCGGCTTGCCGCCGTTGACGGTGACCTGATCGATGGTCACGTCGCCGGACGGAGCGGCGAAGGCGTTGGGTGCCGCGAAGCCGGTCACGGCCAGGGCCGAGCTGAGCACGGCGATACGGATGCGGTGGCGCATGAATCCCCCCACGGGATGACGCCGGGTCAAATGGACTGCCCGGCAATGTTGTTGTGAACGCAATGACCTTACGTTCTTCACGGCGAGTTCATCATTGTGTTGATCGCCACGCGCGCCCCGTACAACCTTGTGCCGTGTCCGGTACCTCAGCGGTGTTCGGGCAGGTCGGCCTCCGCCGGCCGGCCGGAGGGCGTGCGCGGCGCCTCGGCCGACGCCGACGACGCGGCCCGCGTGGTCCTCTTCCCGCAGAAGGCCGCCTCCAGCGTCCCGCCGAGCGCCGTGTTCGCCGCGCCCCGGTTCGAGGTGTTCGCCATGGCGGAGAGCGCGCGGCGGCCGTCACGGGTGGCGAAGGCGTAGGTGTAGTAGCCCTGGACGGTGCCGGTGTGTCCGTAGACCTGGGTTCCGCACGACAGGTCGTAGCGGCGCAGTCCGAGTCCGTAGAACCGGGTCTGGGTGGTGTCGGTCGGGGTGACCGTGGTCATGGCGTCCAGCATCCGGGGCGAGAGCAGTCTGCCCCGCATCAGCGCGGTGGTGAAGGTGTTCAGGTCGGCCGGGTCGGAGATGACCGCGCCGGCCGTCTGCGCCCAGGAAGCGGTCTGCTCGGTGGAGTCCACGAGCGGTGCCCCCGCCTCGTCGGGGTGGAGGTAGCCGCGCACGTGCGTCCCCGCGATCCGGGCCCGCGGGTGGACGTAGGAGGTGTGACGCAGTCTCAGTGGCTTGATGACGCGCTGCTCGTACTGCTTGGCGACGGTGGTGCCCGTGGCCTTCTCGATGAGCATGCCCACGACGACGAAGTTGGCGTTGGAGTACTTGTAGGCCGCGCCGGGCTGGGTGGTGCGGGGTTCGGCCAGCGAGAGGTCGACCAGCTCCTGGTAGGTGAAGACGCGGTTGCGCACGGCCTCGAAGCCGGGCACGGTCTTGGCGAACATGGCGTCGGTGTAGTCGGCCAGGCCGCTGCGGTGGGTGAGCAGGTGGCGGACCGTGATGCGGTCGTCGGGCAGCAGCCCGGGGAGGTAGCGGTTGACCGGCGCGTCGAGCTTCAGCCGTCCCTCGTCGACCAGTTGGAGCAGTACGACGCTGGAGAACGTCTTGCTGACGCTGCCGATGCGGAAGCGTGCGGTGGTGTCCATGGCCGCGCCGGAGACGCGGTCGCGGACACCGGCGGTGCGCGTCCGGACGCCGTCGGGTCCGGTGAAGCGGGCCATCGCACCCGGAGCTCCGTTGGCCATGGCGGCGTTCAGGGCCGCGGTCACCCCGTCCATGTCGGGAGCGGGTGCGGAGGGGGCCGTGGGGGCGGGGACCGTAGGGGCCGCGGGGGCCGCCGGTGTCGCGGAGGCCGCGGTGGCGGGGGCGAGAACGCCGGTGAGGGCGGCGATCAGGGTGGCGCTCATGACCAGACGTCGGTGCGTCAACTGGGGCACGTGGCTTCCTCGTTCTCGACTCGGCGGAACAGCGGCACACGCGTGCGGTGTGCCGTGCGGGCCGGGGAGAGGCGATCACCGCGTACTGTCCCCGATCCCATGGAGCATGAGGGCCAACGCCTCACGTCGGTTCCCGTCACGGGCGGCCGGTGTCACGTCCGATAGCGTGGCCGGGGTCCACAGGAACACATCTCACAAAACGGCCGGCCCATTGATACCTGTTATGTCGCGAATATCGCCGCGGACGGACCGCGGACCCGAGCGCCCCACGTGGCGCGCACCCCGCGTGATCCTGTGGACCGCGGCGGTCCTGGTCGCCCTCGGTTTCCTGATCGCCCTGGAGATCGTCGCGCGCCGCCACGGCGTACCGGGGCCGATCACCACTCAGGCGCGCGAGGTGATCTTCGCGCCGAAGCCGGGGCCGCTGTACGGCGGTCTGGCGCTGATGATGGTGGTGCTCACCTGGCGGCAGCGGTTCATCGCGGCCGCTTTCGCGGTCGGCGTCGACATCGTCTTCGTCCTGGTGCGGTGGGCGGTCGACGCCGACGTGCCCGAGGACCAGTACTTCGGCAACGGCGCGCTGTGGGCGATCCTGGGCTGCGCGGTCGTCGCGCTCACGCGCCGCACCGGACCGGAACGCGTCCTGATGCTGAAGGGCGTCGGCCTGGGCCTGCTCCTCGTGACGGGCCGCAAGACCGGTGACGCGTGGCTGCTCATCACGTCGAAGACCCGCCCGACCGTGCTCGACCCGTACGTGGCCATGGCCGATCACGCGCTCGGCAACCCGTCGTGGCTGGCGCAGGCTGCTCAGGGCCACCGGCCCGGTCGGCACGCACGTACTCGACCTGGTCTACGCCCAGCTGGCGGTCGCCGCGATCGTCGTCGCCCTGTACCAGCTGCGCCACGTGGCGGCCGAGCGCCGCTTCCCCCGCCACCACCTGGTGCGCACCTTCCTGCTGATCGGCCTGCTCGGGCCGGGCATCTACATGCTCTTCCCGGTGGTCGGGCCGATCTTCGCCTACGGTCCCGGCACCTCCGGCACCGGCGGCGTGGAGTGGGCGGTGGCCGACCTGTGGCCCCACACGCTGCCGCCGGTCGGTGTCCCGCACCCGGTGCCGTACGACGGGATCACCCCGCGCAACTGCATGCCCAGCCTGCACACGGCATGGGCCACCGCGATCTTCGTCCACACCCGCAAGGGCCCCCGCCTCCTGCGGTTCGCGGGGGCGTTTTGGCTGATCGCCACCCTCGGCGCGACGCTGGGCTTCGGCTACCACTACGGCGTGGACCTCGTCGCCGGCGTGGTGTTCGCGCTCACCGTCGAGGGCGCTCTGCGGACGTTCGACCGCGGCTGGGACCGGTCGGGAATCCAGTTGGTCGCGTACGGCACGACCGTCTTCGCCGCGCTCCTGGTGGCGTACCGCTACCTGCCGCTGGAGATGGCCGCGCGTCCGTGGGTGTTCGGACCCCTCGTCCTGCTGTCGATGGCCTCAGTGATCTACGCCTACGTACGGACGACCCGGCCGTGGGAGCCGAAGGCCGCACCGGGGCTACCGTCGGTGAACCTTCGGGCGCCGCAACGCGTCTGATACACCACGACCGTGTGCGGTGGCCCTCCGGCGGCTCCGGCACAAGGAGCGGAAGGACAGGGACGAATGGCGAGACTCGATCCGATCGCGCGAAGGTTCCGGCAGCTCTTCGCCGTCCTGGACACCGACGACGACGGGTTCGTCACCTGGGAGGACCACCAGCGGACGGTGGACGCGTACGCGGAGAACTACGCGCTCGCTCCGGACGACCCACGGCTCGCGGCGCTGGCGGGAGCGTACTGGGCGCAGTGGCTGGGCCTCCTGGCGAAGTCGGCGCCCGGACGGTTCCGGCTGTCCCAGGACGAGTACGTCGCGGCGCACCGCGCGGTGGGCTACGACTCGGACCGCCCCGACCTGCTGGAGAACCTGGCGAAGGCGCTCTTCGTGGTTTTGGACTCCGACGGCGACAAGAAGATCAGCAGCGACGAGTTCGCCGCGTACCTCGCCTTCCGTGGTGTCTCGGGCGAGGACGCCCCGCTGGTCTTCCAGCGCCTCGACCTGGACCGCGACTCCTACCTCTCGCAGCGCGAGATCGCCCGCGCGCTCCGCGCCTTCCACCTCAACAACGACGGTCTCCACGCGCCGGGCGGCATCTTCCTCGGCATCCACTGAACGATCCTTGAGCGACCCCTGGGCGATCCCTGAGCCATCCTTGGGCGATCCCTGAGCATCGACCGCACCCGCCGGACCCGTCGTACCGCTCCTATAACATGCTCTGGGTCACGATGCCCGCCCCGACCCGCCGCCCTTCACTAGAAAACATCGGCCAAACAATTGCTGACTACATCATCGCGAATACTCTCGCGCGAAAACTTCAGAACCCTGTTCGCCGCATGGCGTAAGCCCAAGCCGATGCTGTGGACCGCGGCGGGTGTGGTGACCCTCGCCTTCCTCATCGCGCTGGAAATCGCCGCGCGGCATTACGGCGTGCCCGGGCCGATCACCAACCAGGCGCGCGAGGTGGTATTCGCGCCCAAATCGGGGCCGCTGCTGTACGCCAGCATGGCCCTGATGCTGGTGGTGCTGCCCTGGCGGCAGCGGTTCATCGCGATCGGCGCCGCGGTCGGCATCGACATCGTCTTCTTCCTGGTGCGGTGGGTGGTCGACGCCAAGATGATGTTCGGCAACGGCGCCCTGTGGGTGATCATGGGCTGCGCGGTCATCGCCGTCACCCGCCGCACCGGCCCGGAACGCCTCCTGCTGCTGAAGGGCGTCGGCCTGGGCCTGCTCCTCGTGGCCGGCCGCAAGACCGGCGACGCGTGGCTGCTCATCACGTCGAAGACCCGCCCGCAGGTGCTCGACCAGTATGTGGCGACCGCCGACCACGCGCTCGGCAACCCGTCGTGGGTCGCGGGCCGAATCGTCGACGCCACCGGTGCGGTCGGCGCCCACGTGCTCGACTACGTCTACATCCAGCTCGCGGTGGCCGCGGTCGTCGTCGCGCTCTACCAGCTGCGCAACGTCGCGTCCGAGGGCCGCTTCCCCGGCCACCACCTGGTGCGCACCTTCCTGGTGATCGGCCTGCTCGGCCCGGGCATCTACATGATCTATCCGGTGGTCGGGCCGATCTTCGCCTACGGCACCGACGGCGGACACTGGGCCGTGGCGGACCTGTGGCCGAACACGCCGCCCGCGGTCGTCACCCCGCAGCACATGCCGTTCAACGAGATCACCCCGCGCAACTGCATGCCCAGCCTGCACACCGCGTGGGCGACGACGATCTTCATCCATTCCCGCCGGGGTCCACGCGTTCTGCGCTTCGCGGGCGTCTTCTGGCTGATAGCCACCTTGGGCGCGACGCTGGGATTCGGATATCACTACGGCGCCGATATCGTCGCCGGTGTGGTGTTCGCGTACACGATCGACGCGGCGCTGCGCGCATACGACCGGGGCTGGGACCGGGCGGGAATTCAACTGGTCGTCTACGGCACGGTCGTCTTCACCGCGTTCCTCGTTTCCTATCGCTATCTGCCGATGGAGATGGCCAGGTATCCGTGGCTGTTCGGACCGCTTCTCTTGGTGGCGATGGCCTCGGTGGTCTACGGCTATATGCGGACCGCCAGGCTGTGGGAGCCGAAGGCGGCACCGGCGAAGCCGCTGGAGCCGCAGCCGGAGCTCGTCTGACCCAGGCCGGTCCAGGCGGGGGGGCTGAGCGCTTCCGGGGGAGCGGGGCGGTATTCCGCCCCGCTCCCCCTTCGCGTTCTCAGCGCTCGCCGGACACCGTCGAGCGGTCCGGTCGTGGCTGGCCAGGCGCGGGCGCGTGGGGTCCGTGCGTCAGCCGCCCTTCTTGCCCGTCGCCTTGCGTACGCCGTCCTTCGTGCGGTCCATCAGCGCGGCGGCCGGGCCGAGCTCCATGTTCGCCGCGCCGGACTCCACGCCCGGGTGGGGGCGGGTCGGAGCCATGGCCTCCGCCGCCTTGACGGCCTTGGCCATGGCGGCGAGGTTCGCGGCGTCGGTGCTGCGCCGGATGTGCTCGTAGCGCTCCTCGGCGGTCTCGTACACGGCGAGCAGCCGCACCAGGCGGCGGAACGCGTCCCGCCGTTCGTCGCCCGTGGCCTTCTCCACCTCGTCGAAGAGGTTGCGGATGCCGCCGTGCTGCCACATGAGCAGCGAGACCACGTCGTTGTCGGCGGCGCGGTCGTCCCCGGCGTGGGGCGTGAGGAGTTCGGACATCTGCGGCCCCCTCACTTCTCGCGCGGGGCGGGGCCGGGGTGCTCCCCCTCGGACCTGCGTGTCGAGCAGCTCGCGCAGGTACTGCTTGTTCGGCTCGAAGGTCCTCCTCGATGAGCCCGATCTCCTGGTCCCGGCTTGCGCTTCGCCTCCGGGTCCATGGCGTCAGGGGCGAGCTGGTGGCTGAAGAGGACCGCCTCTCACGTCAGCTGCGCAGCCGACGGTGTGGAGGGCGGAGTACCCGCGCTGCGGCGGTCCACCCCACCGGAATGTGCGGGGAGCCCCCTGTCCTGCCCGCCCTCGCGTGGCGGTGACGGTCGACTGAGCGCGACAATTGATCCGACCGGTGTGGCCCCTGGGCCGCCGGCGTCGCCACACCGTGCGAATGCGGAGGTTGTCGTGGTCCATCCGCGAGGCATGTGAGGTAGTTTGCCCCCTTTTGCGGGGGGTACCGGCTATGCAGGAGGCGATCATTTCGCTCCCTGGCCCGACGGCCAGGAGAAACGACACCACCGACTGGAACCCGGAGCCACCATGCGCCTTTCGTTTCTGCAACCGCTCCTGGACCATCCCGGCCCCTGGGCGACCGTGTACTTCGATCCCGGACAGGCGGACGAGTCCGGCGCCAAACGGCGCGAGCTCTCCATACGGGACGTCTGCCGCACCCTGGAGCAGCAGGGCGCCGACGAAGCCACCACGGAAGCCGTCCGCGCCGACCTGACGGGGCTGTCGCCCGCACAGGACCCGGCGGGCCGTGCCCTGTTCGCCACCGGCGGTGAGGTGGTGCTCGGCCACCGCCTGTCCCGGCGGCCGCAGGCGTCGTCGGCCTCCTGGGCCCCGCTGCCACGGCTTGCGCCGCTGCTGGAGCTGGCCGGTCAGGACCCCGTGTGCCTCGTGGCGTTCATCGACCGTACCGGCGCCGACTTCGAGCTCCGGGAGGCGGGGAGCCGCCCGCAGGACTCCGGGCACGTGGAGGGCGAGCAGTGGCCGGTGCACCGCACGGCGACGTCCGACTGGTCCGAGCGGCACTTCCAGCTCAAGGTGGAGAACACCTGGGAGCACAACGCCGCGCAGGTCGCCGAGGCGCTGGCCGCCGCCCATGAGGAGTCCGGCGCCGACGTCGTGGTGCTGGTGGGCGACCCGCGTGAGCGGCGCTCGGTGCACGACAAGCTCCCGGAGGAGGTCAAGGCCGTCACGGTCGAGACGGAGCACGGCGGCCGGGCCGCCGGTTCCGGCTCCACGGCGCTGGAGGAGGCCATCGAGAACGCCCGGCAGGAATGCCTGAAGCGGCGCGTCGAGCAGACGCTCGACCGTTTCCGGGCGGGCCGTGTCGGCACCGACCGGCCGACGGACGCCGTGGAGGGTGTGCCCGCCGTGGTGGACGCCGCCCGGCAGCACCGCATCGACACCCTCCTCGTGCGGCCCGGAGGCCCCGATCTGCACCAGGAGATGTGGGCGGGTCCCGAGCCGGACCAGGTGGCGGTGCGCCGGACGGACGCGGACGCCCTCGGCGACGGCTCCCCCGTCCCCGTACGCGCCGACGACGCGCTGCTGCGCTCCGCGGCGGCCACCTCGGCCGACGTGCTGATCATCCCCTTCGAGGAGGTGAGCGACGACATTCCGGCAGGAGGACTCGGCGCCCTGTTGCGCTGGTCGTACGAGCCGAGTGCGGCATAGGTACACCCGGGACACCCGGAACATCCGGGACCCCCGTACCCCTGTGCCCGCGAGAAAGGGAGGTGCTTGCCGTGGACCGAGGCAGCAACCCGGTGAGTCCGCGCAAGGACGACGAGTTGAAGCACGAACTGGAGGGCTATCTGCGCTCCGGTCAGCGCACACACGTCGAGGAGGCGAACGACCCCGAGCCGCCGGCCGACGACGACGTGACCGTGGACCCGAGTGGTCCCGTCCCGCCGCCGGGCGAGGAACGGGAGCGTGCCCGCTCCTCCGCCGAGGCCGAAGCCACACGTCTGGAGCTGAGCCGCCATCTGGAGCGCGGTACGTTCCCGGCCGACCGGCAGACACTGCTGACGACGCTGGAGGCGCACCATGCGCCGGACTCCGCGCTGCGAGCGGTACGGCGGCTGCCCGAGGGAACGACGTACGACAGCGTGACCGATGCCGTACGCGCCCTGGGAACCGGATAGTCCCCACAGCCCGGGCAGTCACGGAAACCGACACGCTGCCCTGAGTCCCCGCCCTGGTCCGGCCGCGCGACAGCGGTACGCGCGTGGCCCCGTCCGCACCCCGAACCAAGCACTCCGAACCACCACTCAGCTGGAGGTGGACGTCATGTCATCAACGTCCCCCAGGACGCAGTCCTCCATGGAAACGCACCCCGACATCGTCGACATACGCGAACGCCACGAGATGGCGGAGCGCGCGGCGAGCACGCCCAAGGTCCAGGCCGTCGAGACGCTGGCGTTCCTCACCGGCCTCTACCTGGCGGCCTCCCCGTGGATCGCGGGCTTCAACGGCCTGACGCGGCTGACGGTCACCAACCTGATCGTCGGCATCGCCTACGCCCTGCTCATGAGCGGCGGCTTCGGGCGGGCCTACGAGCGCACCCACAGCATGGCGTGGGCCTGCTGCGCCCTCGGCGTGTGGACGATCGTCGCGCCGTGGGTCATCGCCGGTGACGTCAGCACCACCAGGTCCGTGGTCAGCAATGTCATCACCGGTGCGGTGATGCTGCTGCTGGCCCTGGCCGCCGCCATGGCCGCCCGGGGAGACAAGTCCGACTCCGCCGGGCACGGCAGGGCGAAGGCCTACCGCCGGCCCCCGCTGACCGCCGGGCGGCCGGACCACGGCGCGCCCCTGGCACCGCGGTGCCAGGGGCGCGCTCCTGTGTCAGTCGCTGGTCAGCCGCTCGTACGCCGCAGCGGTCCCCAGGGGCCCGCCTCGCGGGCCACTTCCTCGCGGGCCTCGTCGATCATCCTCGCGTCGATCCAGGCCAGCGGCTCGACGTCCTGGACCAGCGGTTCGTTGTCCGGGCCGCGGGCGCACTCGTGGCCGAGCAGGATCCAGGGGCGTACCCCGGGCCCCTTCTCGCGCGGCAGGTGCGAGTAGTCGTGCAGTCGGCGTGCCACCCACAGCTCGACGGGGCGGTCCTCCCACCAGGGCTCGACGCCGAGGGGATTGGCCGAGAGCCCGGGCATGCGTACGCCCGTCAGGTCGTCCCTGCTCATCACCTTGCCGAGGTCCGTCGCGGGCCCGCGGGACCAGCGCACGTACAGGCCCTCGTGCAGGCCCTCGTGCCGCTCCACGAGGCGGGCCAGTTCCCGCAGGGTATGGAGAACCGGCAGGTCGCCGTCCGAACAGCTCATCCAGGAGGTCGCTTTCCTTGTTCGACACCTTCAGACATATCCCGTATACCCCGTATGCCCCGTATACCCCGATGGAGCAGGTCGCACGGTCAGATCGTTTGGAGGAGTGTGTCGCGGGCACTTCGGAAGACCGGCGCGCGACCATCAGTGGGCGGGCGCGACCATCCGGAACACACAGCACGAGGTAGTCATGAGCGACCAGAACATGGCGGACGACGCCTACCAGCCCACCGGTGACAACGAGGAGCAGGAGGACGCGGCGCCGCTGGACCTCCAGGACACGCTGGACGAGCGCGGCTACGACGACATGCTCGACGAGGGCTACTCGCCGCCGGAGAAGCCGCTGGGCGTGAACAAGACCGGCACCACGGCGGCGGAGCAGCACGAGGGCGAGACGCTCGACGAGCGGCTGCGGCAGGAGGTGCCCGACACGGAGCCGCCCGCGGGGGACGGTGTCGGCGATCTGCCGGGCGGCGAGGGCGAGCCGATCGACCCGGAGGCCGGCGGCGACCGCGCGGGACGGCTGGTGGCCCCGGACGAGGGCGCGCACACGGACACCACGAAGGAGGTCGTCGCCACGGACGAGGGCATCGACGGCGGCGCGGCGTCCGCGGAGGAGGCGGCGGTCCATGTCATCCCCGAGGAGGACCTGCCGCCAGCCCCCGATGACCGGGGCTGAGGCCCCCGGTGGCCGTCACGCGACGCGGTGCCCCCGCACCGCGGGGCCGGCCGGTCTCCCGGCCTGGGGCGGATTCCCCCGTGCCCCATACGGGCGCGGGTTCCCGCGCCGCCCCGGGCGCCGCGCGTCGGTCCCGGATCGCCGGCCAGGCCCCCCGGCCAGGGACGGCCAGGGCGCCGACCGGTTCTCCAGCCCTGGGACGGGGACGGACTTCTACCCGCGCCCCTCACGGGCGCGGGTTCTCCCGTCGCCAGTGGGGACGCGCGTCGGGCCCGGCACGGCCGGCCACGGAGGCGCATCTGGGGCACAGGCGCCGTACGCGGTCGGCGGCGCCGCCGGACTCCGGGAGGGCGTCCGTCCACGGCACGTGCGGGAAGCGCGTGAGCTGTGACTTGGTCAGGGAGAGTCCGCAGACGGTCTCGTTGCGGCCGGGCCGCCAGGCGTGCGCCTCGCCCGCGGGCAGCCGCCGACGGCCCTCCTCCTCGTCGATCCACTGCCCGGAGGCCGCCACCGCGTACGTCGTGCGTCGGGCCATCAGAACCTCCTTTTCGCTGATCGTGTCCTCGCGGAATCCATCGCGCAGAATCCACCGCACTTCTTGGAGGCGTCATGACGGCCGACGAAACCCATGAACACCGCTGCCGCGGCTATCAGCGCTACGACGAGCGGGACACCGTGCCCCTCGCTGGGTACGCCACCCTCGCCATGGCCTTCGCGGCGACCACCGGCACTCTCGCGGTGCTGGCGCGCCGACGCGGTGTCACCCTGCCGGAGCGGGTGCCGCCGTGGGACGTGCTGCTCCTGGGCGTCGCGACGTACAAGACGGCCCGGCTGCTCACCAAGGCCAAGATCACCGGTTTTCTGCGGGCGCCCGTCACCCGCCGCGTGGAGGACACCAAGGCGGGCGAGGTCATGGACGAGCCCCTCGGCGGCAACGCCGTCAAGCAGGCGGTGGGCGAGCTGGCGACCTGCCCGTTCTGCGCGTCGACGTGGTCGGCGACGGGCCTTGTCGGCGCGTATGTCCTCGCCCCTCGCGGCGCCCGGCTGGTGGGCGCGGCGTTGAGCGCCATGACGCTCGCCGACTGGCTCCAGTACGCCTGGACCTGGACGCAGGAGAACGCCGAGGGCTGACGGCGCGCAGCGTGAGTGGCCGGCCGCGCGAGGCGGCCGGCCACTCAGGTCACCGAAGCCTCACGCCTCAGCGGGTGACGGTGTGCCGCTCGTTGGGGACGCAGTGCGTCATGGTCAGACCGCTGACGTCGCGCGGCGGGTTGTCGCCGAGGTTCGCGAGCCGCTTGCGGTCCTCGTCGGTCAGGTCCTGGCTCGCCAGCGGCTGGAGGTGCGCCACGTCCTTCGGGGTGATGCCGATCCCCTCGCCGACCTTGAGGCCCAGCTCGTTCTCGACGAGCAGGAAGTGCCAGACCATCCGTTCCTGGATCTCCCGGGGGCACTGGGAGAGCAGGTTGACGAAGTTCTTGACGAGGTCGTCCCGCTCCCACTGCTCCATCAGGCAGTAGCGCTGGCCGGCCTGGAGGTAGTCGTTGGTGAGCGGGATGCGCTTGCGCGTAAGCCTGCCGTGGATCTCCGGCCCCTGCTCGTCGTGGGTCGGGTACTGCCCCTCCCGGAGGCCACCGGTGATGGACGGCTCGTAGTTGACGATGGGGTTCTCGCCGCCGCCGTCGACGTGATACGTCATCAGGCCGTCGCGCTGGTTGGTGCGCACGTCGGCGTTCTTGGCGTGGTTGACGGGCAGCTGGAGGTAGTTGGGGCCGACGCGGTAGCGCTGGGTGTCGCTGTAGGAGAAGGTGCGGCCGACCAGCATCTTGTCGTCGGAGAAGTCCAGGCCGTCCACGAGCACGCCGGTGCCGAAGGAGATCTGCTCGTTCTCCGCGAAGAAGTTCTCCGGCATCCGGTCGAGCACCATCCGGCCCACGGGCTTCGGCGGGAAGTCCTGCTCGGGCCAGGTCTTCGTGTCGTCGAGCGGGTCGAAGTCCAGCTCGGGGTGGTCGCCGTCCTCCATCACCTGGACGAGCAGCTCCCACTCCGGGTAATCGCCGCGCGCGACCGCCTCGTACAGGTCCTTGGTGGCGTGTCCGAGGCCCTCGGCCTGTACGTTGGCCGCGTCCTCCTCGGTCATGCTGCGCACGCCCTGCCTGGGCATCCAGTGGTACTTGACGAGGAGGGTCTTCCCCTCGTCGTTGACCCACTTGTACGTGTTGACGCCGAAGCCCTGCATGTGGCGGTAGTCCGAGGGGATGCCGCGCGGGCTGAAGAGGTTGATCAGCATGTGCATGGACTCGGGGGTCTGCGACATGAAGTCGAAGATCCGCCGGGGCTGCTGCTCGAAGGTCACGGGGTCCGGCTTGAGCGCGTGGATGACGTCGGGGAACTTGATGGCGTCCCGGATGAAGAAGACGCCGAGGTTGTTGCCGACGAGGTCCCAGTTGCCGTCCTCGGTGTAGAACTTCACCGCGAAGCCGCGGGGGTCGCGGGCCGCCTCGGAGGAGTCGCGGCCGCCGATCACCGTGGAGAAGCGGACCGCGACGTCCGTGCGCTTTCCGGCCTCCTGGAAGAGCTTGGCGCGGGTGAAGCGGCCGATGGGCTCGTCGCCGAACTTCCCGTACGCCTCGAAGTAGCCGTACGCGGTCACGCCGCGGGCGTGGACGACGCGCTCGGGGATGCGCTCGCGGTCGAAGTGACTGATCTTCTCCAGGAACTGGTAGTTCTCCAGCGTCGCCGGGCCGCGGGCGCCCACGGTGCGCTGGTTCTGGTTGTCGTAGACCGGGTGGCCCTGCCGGTTGGTGAGCGTCTTGCGGTCGTCACCCGGAGCGGGGCCCTTGCTCGATACGTCCGTCACGATCTGTCGACTCCTTCAGCCCGATTTGTCCCTTTTGCTGCTATTCATCAAGCTAAGCGTGTTGCCCTCCGGGCGCCGCTCAGCTGTTGGTGTCGGAGCCGCCCGGGTACCCGCCCAGCACTCACCCACCCACCCATCCGTTCCGCGACGCGATCCGACGCCGCTTTCCGGCCGGCGGGCCGGTGCGCGGCACAGAAGGAGACCTCATGAGCGCCCCCAGCACCGCTTCCGCCGCTTCGGCCGCCAAGGTGGCCGTCGTCACCGGCGCCGACTCCGGCATCGGGCGGGCCACGGCCGTCCGGCTCGCCGAGGCCGGGATGGACGTCGGGATCACCTGGCACAGCGACCGGGAAGGCGCCGAGCGGACGGCCGAGGAAGTGGGCGAGCACGGCCGGCGCGCGGCCGTCGCCCGCATGGACCTGACCCGGCTGCCCGACGCCGCGCGGGTGGTCGACGACCTCGCCGAGCAGCTCGGCCGCGTCGACGTCCTGGTCAACAACGCCGGTACGGGCACCGCGACCCCCTACCTCGACCTGGGGCACGAGGACGTACGGCGTGTCCTGGACGTCGACCTCGTCGGGCCGTTCCTGTGCGGTCAGCACGCCGCGCGCCGCATGATCCGGCAGGGCGACGGCGGCCGCATCGTCAACGTGACCTCGGTCCACGAGCACCAGCCGCGCGTGGGCGCGGCCCCGTACTGCGCCGCCAAGGGCGGTCTCGGACTGCTGACCCAGGTGATGGCCCTGGAGCTCGCGGAGCACGGCATCACCGTCAACTCCGTCGCGCCCGGCGAGATCGCCACGCCCATGACCGGGCAGGAGGACACGGACGTGCACGACGAGTCCCGCCCGGGCATCCCGCTCGGCCGGCCCGGTGACGCCCGGGAGATCGCCGCCGTCATCGCCTTCCTCGCCGGTCCCGACTCCTCGTACGTGACCGGCGCGTCCTGGGTCGCCGACGGCGGCATGGTGCGGATGGGCCCGCAGGCCGGATCGCACCTGCGGAGCGACGAGTGGCGGCGGCCGTAGCGACGAGCGTGAAGAGGTGGGACGCCGCCGCCTGCGGTATAAGGGAAATCCACTATCGTGCACATATACGCACATATGTGCACCACCGCCGCACAGCGAACTGGCCCGTGTCGAACCCGGCGGTCCGGGTACCGGTGCTGCCTGGGCAGGGAACGTCGAAGACCGCCGGCCTGCACGCTCAGTGCAGCAGCCGGCGTCCGGAAACGGAGCAGCAGGTGACGTCGAACGCAGAAGGCACCGCACGGTACATCGCCCCCGACGGACGGAAACCGGTCACCGGGCCCGTCATGGGGGACCCGCAGCACGTCGTGGGGACGCAGGACCTTCCCCCCGACCTCAACCAGGCCATCCTGGAGGCGACCAAGCAGGTCGCCGCCGTCCTCAAGAGGAACGACCACGACTTCGCCCTCGCCGGCAGCGTCGCCGTCTACGCGCACGGCGGGACCGGCAACCTCCAGCACGACGCCGACTTCTGCATCAAACCCGAGGACGCCGAAGCGGTCGCGGCCACCCTGGAGGAGGCCGGTCTGGCGGTGTACGCGCCGCCCGAGGACTGGCTGCTCAAGGCCAAGTGCCTCGGCCAGGACATCGACCTCATCTTCCGGCTGGCCCATCAGCCGGTGACCGCCGAGCTGCTGGGGCGGGCCACGGAGCTGCCGGTGGACTCGGTGCGCATGCCGGTCCTGGCGCCGACCGATCTGATGCGGGCCCTGCTCGCCGCCTTCTCCGAGCACCACTGCGACTTCGGCGCCGTCCTGCCGATCGCGCGGCAGCTGCGGGAGATGGTCGACTGGGAGGCGGTGCGCGACGAGTGCGGGGACGCGCCGATGCCGTCCGCCTTCCTGTATCTCCTTGAGCGCCTGGACGTCATCGCACCGCGAGGAGGAGACCGATGAACGACCAAGCCAACGTCGAGTACCGCATCGCCCACCTGAAGGAGCGGCTCGCCGCGGAGGAGCTGGGCGAACTCGGCATCCGCATCGAACACCGCGGTTCGTCCGTGAACGTCGTCGGGACGGTGCCCAGCTCGCACTGCCGTGCGGAGCTGCTGCGGACCGTGAACGACCAACTGGCCGGTCTCACCGTCCACTGCGACATCGTGGTGGCCGACGCCGCGGCCCCCGACCACCCGGAGGAAGTCGTATGATCCGCATCGCTGCCGTGGGCGACATCCACATGGGCCTCGACAGCAAGGGCCTGCTCAGGCCCGCCTTCGAGACGCTCCCGAACTGCGCCGACCTGCTTCTCCTCGCCGGGGACCTCACCCGTCACGGCACGGTGGAAGAGGCGCGGGTGGTCGCCGAGGAGGTGTCCGGTCTGCCGGTGCCGGTCGTCGCCGTGCTCGGCAACCACGACCATCACGACGAGCGGCCCGAGGAGGTCACCGACGTCCTGCGCGACGCGGGCGTACGGGTCCTCGAAGGGGAGGGCACGGTCGTCGAGGTCGACGGGGCGCGGGTGGGCGTCGCGGGCACCAAGGGGTTCGGCGGCGGGTTCGTCGGGCGCAGCGGGAGCGAGTTCGGCGAGCCGCTGATGAAGGAGTTCATCCGGTACACCCGCCGCTGCGCCGAGGGCCTGCGGACCTCGCTGGACGAACTGGCCGCGCAGGGGTGCGACACGAGGGTGGCGCTCACCCACTTCGCCCCGGTGGCGGACACCCTCGCGGGCGAGCCCCTGGAGATCTATCCGTTCCTCGGCAGCTATCTGCTGGCGGAGGCGGTCGACGAGGCGGGCGCGGACCTGGCCGTCCACGGTCACGCGCACGCGGGCACGGAGCACGGCATGACCAGCGGCGGCGTACCGGTGCGCAATGTCGCGCAGCCCGTGATCCGCAAGGCCTTCAACGTCTACCACTTGACGGGCGGCCGCTCCGCCGAGACCGCGGCGGCCGCCACCGGCAGCGCGTAGTCAGGCGCCCTTGGTGAGGAGTTTCTGTACGCCGCGCACCACGTCCTGGGCGGTGACCTCGGTCAGGCACGGGTGGCCGGGCACCGGGCAGTGGCGGGCGCGGGTGGCCGCGCAGGGGCTGTTCTGGTCGCCGAGGAGGACGGTGGGCACGCCGTAGGGGCCCCGGCGTTCGGCGGGGACGACCGGGGCGAAGACGGAGACCACCGGGGTGCCGGCCGCGGCGGCGAGATGGGCGGGGCCGGTGTTGCCCGCGATGACGACGTCGGCCGCCCGCAGCACGCCCGCCAGGGTCCGCAGGTCCGTGCGCCCGCCGAGGTCCACGGCGGTGCCGCCGCTGACCTCGTGGGTGAGGGCGGCCTCGCGGGGGCCGCCGGTGACGACGACGCGGTGCCCGGCGTCGGCGAGCAGGGCGACCGCTTCGGCCGCGCGGTCGGCGCCCCAGGAGCGCGCGGGCGTGCCCGCCCCGGGGTGCAGGACGACGTAGGGGCCATTGCCGGTGAGGGCGGCCGTGTCCGGGGTCGGCAGGACGCGGAGCCTGCCGTCGTCCCCGGCCCTCGGCAGGAAGCCCAGGGCGGCGGCGGTGTCGAGCGCCGCCTCGGCGTCGTGGCGGCCGGGCAGCCGCCGGTGGGGGCCGTCGATGAGGCTGCCGGAGTCGTCGGCGCTGTCGGCCCCGATGTGACGTACGTACGCCATCCGCAGCAGGAGCGCGGCGGGCAGCGGGCTCTGTTCGAAGGAGGTGAGGACGAGCGCGACGTCGTACGACTCGTCCCGCAGCCGCTCCAGGAGACCGTCGACGTCCGCCTCGTCCACCGTCGGGGGGCGCGGGCCGGTCCACGGCGCCTCCCATACGAGGATGTCGTCGACGTGGGGCAGCAGCCGCGCGGCCTCCTCGCCGCGCGGCCCGCACATCAGCGTCACGTGGTCGGCCCGGGTGGCGACCGCGCGGATCGCCGGACCGGCCAGCAGGACCCCGGTCATGCCGTCCAGGCAGACGACGATCGCCTTCACCGGCCCGCCTCCCTGCGGGCATCGTCACCATGAGCACGCACGGTGCACGCCTCCCTCGGCGCTCGGCACGTTCCGGGGGCCGCTCCGCGCGGGCCGGTCGATGAGGTCGGCGACGGTGCGCTTGAGTCCTTCGCCCAGGGACACCTTGGGCGTCCAGCCGAAGATCTCGTGGGCGAAGCCGGTCTGGGCGCGGGGCGGCTCGGCACCGTCGTCCTCGACCCCGGTGAACTCCAGGCGGGCGTCCGAGCCGGTCAGGTCGAGCACCCGGCGGGCGATCTCCTCGACGGTCGCCGTCGGCTCGCCGCCGATGTCGACCGGCCGCACCGACCGGCTCGCGGCGACGAGGAGCACGCCTTCGACCGTGTCGTCGACGTAGCAGAGCGAGGGCCTGCGGCCGCCGTCGCCGGGGACGGTCACCGGCCCGCCGCTCAGGGCCTGCCGGACGAGGTCCGGGATCAGCGGGCCGTCCTCGGGTCCCATGCGCGGCCCGTACGCGGGAAAGAGACGCACGATCCCCGCGTCGGTCTCCTTGGCGCTCACGAACGCGGTGGTCAGGGCCTCCGAGAAGCGCTGGGCCCCGTCCCGCGCGGGGCGGGCGCCGCCGCCGGGGTGCGTTCCGGTGCGGCAGGTGGAGGCGAGCAGGAACCGCGCGCCGTCCCGGTCGGCCACGGCGAGGGCGTTGCGGGTGCCCAGGGTGTCGGCGTCGGGCGGGTCCGCGGGGCGTGGCGCGAAGACGGCCCGGGGGGCGGCGCAGGCGGGGTGGAGCACGAGGTCGTACGGTCCGGGGAGGGTGTCGCGGCAGCCGGGCCGCGCGATGTCCCGCTCCAGGTAGCGGAAGCCGGGGTGGCCCGCCAGATGTTCGACGTTGTGAGCCGAGGCGGCCGGCACGTCGTCGACGCAGTCGACGTCGACCCCGGCGTCGAGCAGGCGTTCGCACAGATGGGAACCGAGGAAGCCGGCGCCCGAGGTCACCACGGCCTTCTCCCACGGGGGCGGGACCACCGGCGCCATGGAGAACATCGCCGATGTCATGGGACGACCTTCCTTCCGCCGAAGTGCCGATGGGTGTGCGTGCCGGGGTCCGGGCGCGTCACGGCCAGGACGGCTCCTTGCGGGGGACGACGACCAGTTCGGACACGGCGCTGCCGGCCGGGACCGACAGGGCGTACAGGACGGTGTCGGCGACGATGTCCGGGCTCTGCAGCATGGACACGTCGGCGTCCGGGAAGCGCTCCATGATGAACGGGGTCTCCATGCCGCCGGCGATGATCCCGGTGACACCGATGCCGACGCAGTCGCGCTGCGCCTCCTTGAACAGCGTGTGGGTGAACGCGCGGAGGCCCGACTTGCCGGCCGCGTACGGTCCGGCCTCGGTCCAGGTGCGGTTCGCGGCGGTGGACAGGATGTTCACGATGTGGCCGCCGCCGCGGGCGATCATGCGCCGGTAGGTCTCCAGGCACAGATACATCGGTCCGAGCAGGTTGGTCTCGACGACCCGTGTGACCTCGGTCGCCGTCAGGTGCTCGATCGGCTTGGAGACGTCCACGGCGGCGTTGTTCACCAGGATGTCGACGAACTCCCCGGCCTCCTCCAGGTCCCGGAAGACGGCGGCGACCGCGGCGGCGTCGCGTACGTCCATCTCCACGAAACGGGCGTCGAGGCCCTCGCGGCCCAGTTCGTCGCAGAGCTCCTGGGCCAGGTCCTTGCGGACGTCGGCGACGACGACCGCCGCGCCCGCCCCGGCCAGTTTCCTCGCGATCGAGGCGCCGAGGCCCCGGGCGGCGCCGGTCACCAGCGCCTGCTTGCCATGGAGGTCGACCCGCGCTCCGCCACCCATGCCTGTGCCTTCCTTCGTGCGCCTGTCGGCGGCTCGCTCTCGGCCACCGCTCCGCTTCCCACTGTGACGCCGAGCGGGCGCTCCGGCACCTCGGGCCGGGCCACCCGGCGCACGGCGCACGGCTGTGGCCCCGGTCACCGCGGCGCGCCCCGCACCCGTGCGCGTATGCCGTTGGGCGAGCGTGTGAGCAAGCACACCAGAAGTGCCAAAACACGTGCTCCGGTGGTGAGTTGGGGTCGTTCGGCGCGGCGCCCGACGGCGTGGCGGCCCGGCTCGTGAGCACCGTCTGTCAGCATGGTCAACGCCGTACATCCGGAACGTCCGCCCGCCCCAGGCGCGCCGAGAAGACGTCCTTCCGGCGGCGCGGCGCCCCCTCCCAGATCCGGTGGAGTGACCGCGCAGTGCTGCCCGGTGTCCGTGCTCCCGCCGATCCCCCGCCTGGGTCCCTGCGGACCGCTTCCGAGTCTCCGAGTGCCTGTGTCTTCCTCCCCTGCCCCTGCCCCCGCCCCCGCCGTGGACGTCTCCCGGTCCCCGTGGCGCTCCTTGAAGTACCGCAGCATGCGCTGGTGGTCCGTCGCCAACTTCGTGTCCAACGCCGGTACGTGGATGCAGCTGACCGTGCAGAACCTCCTGGTCCTGCAGATCACCGGGTCCGCCGCCGCCACGGGCCTTTCCATGTCGGTGCAGGCCGCGCCCGCGCTGCTCATGAGCCTCGTGGGCGGCGCCGCCGTCGACCGCTGGCCCCGTAAGCTCACGGCCGCCGTCAGCCAGGCGCTGCTGGGCGCCATCGCCTTCACGACGGCCGTCCTCGTGGCGTGCGGGGGGCTCAATCTGACCGTGCTCATGGCGCTGGCCGCCGTCACCGGTGTCATCGCCACGGTCGACGGTCCCGCGTGCGCGCTGCTGGGCAACGACCTCGTGCCGCCGGAGGACGTGCCGTCCGCCATCGGCGTGGGCTCGCTCGTCCACAGCGCGGGGCGCCTCGCCGGCGCGGCCCTCGGCGGTGTCACGGTCGCCTTCCTCGGGACGGCCGCCGCGTATGCCGCCAACGGGGTGTCCTTCCTCTTCGTCGCCTCCGTCATCCCGTTCCTCCGTCCCGCGTACGGGGCGGTGCGGCAGGCCGCGCCCGCGCGGCGCGGGGCCAAGACCGCGGGCCAGGACGCGGCGGCCGACATGACCGTGCGGCAGGGCCTGATGTTCTTCATGCGGCGGCCGCGGCTTGTCGCCCTCGCGGGCGTCACCGGCATCAGCGCGGTCTTCGGGCGGAACTACACGCTGACCCTGGCCGTGCTCGTCACCGGGCCGCTCGCCGGGGGTGCCGGGTCGTTCGGCACGGTCTCCACGGTGCTGGCGGTGGGCGGCATCATCGGCGCCGTCCTCGGTGCGCGGCTGCGGCGGCCGTCGGTGCGGCTCGTGGGCATGCTGGCCGCCGCGGGTGCGCTTCTTCAGGTGGTGGCCGGGTTCTCCCCGTCGTTCGCCGTGCTGCTTGTCCTCGTGCTGCCGATGGCCGTCGTGGAGTCCGTCTCGGACACCGCGGGGAAGACCGTCCTCCAGACCGACCCGCCCGCGCACCTGCGGGGCCGGGTGCTCGGCGTGTGGGGAAGCGTGAGCACGGCCTGGGGGCTCGCGGGGCCGCCCGCGCTCGGGCTCCTCATGGAACTGGCCGGGGCGCGGGGGGCGCTGGTCTCCGGGGGCCTGATCATCGCGGGGGCCATCGGCGCGGGGTTCGTGCTGCGCGGGCGGCGGAATGTCACCGTGCCGGTGCTTGTCCGCAAGGGGGACGTGGCGGTGGCGCCGGCCGCTGCGCTGAGTACGGCGGCCTGATCCCGCCGGGGGTCGAGGGCGCGGGGCGCGGTCGCGTCTGCCGGGTGGGGCTTGTTGGCGGGTGCGGGTGGCTGGTGGCCGGCCGCGCAGTTCCCCGCGCCCCTGAGGGGCGGGGGGGGTTGGCTTGTTTTGCGGGTGCGGGCTGCGTTGCGGCTGAGCGCGCAGTTCCCCGCGCCGCTGACGGGGCGCCACTCGCGCCCCCTGGGGGCGCGGGGAACTGCGCGCGCAACCACGACTCGCCCGCACCCGTAGAACAAGCCCAGCCCGGCAACCCCCAGGGGCGCGGGGAACTGCGCGAGCAGCCACCGTCAACCCGCAGCCGCAGTCCGCTCCCCCCGCACCGGCAGCCCCCGCACCGCCTCCAGCACCTCCTCCACCGTGATCCGCAGCAACCGCTGATCCGGGAGGAGTCCATGCGCGTCGCCCGGCCTGGGCTCGTCCCCCATGCCGTCGGGACGCCACAGCGCCCGGTGTCGCGGACCGGGCGGCGGCCCCCAGAGCCGTGGGGCGACCGGGCCGAACAGCACCACCGACGGCGTCCCGAGCGCCGTCGCCAGGTGGGCGAGCCCCGTGTCCCCCACGACCACGCACCGCGCGTACGCCACCAGTGCCGCCAGCCGGTCGAACGGCACATCCGCCGCGCCGCCCAGCACGGCGTCCGCCGGCAGCCCCGCCCCCGTCGCCACGCGGCGCGCGGTGGCCTCCTCCCCCGCCCCCGCCGTCACGACGACCTGGTGACCGTCGGCGGCCAGCTCCCGTGCCACGGCGGCGAACCGCTCCGGTGGCCAGCGGCGGGCCCCGGCGTCGGCTCCGGGATGCACGACGACCGCGCCGGGCGCCGGGGAGGGCGTGGCCGGCACGGGGATGCGCAGGTCCGCGGGGTCCGACGGGAGGCCGTACCAGGAGAGCAGGCGGCACCACCGCTCCCGCTCGTGCTCGTCGTCCCGCCAGGCGGGGCCTTCGATGTCGGGGGTCCCTGGATGCGCGTACGCCATGAGGCGCCGGGGGCGCAGCCGCTGGAGGAGCAGGTGGCTCGGGGGGCCGTTGCCGTGCAGGTCCACGGCGAGGTCCGGCGGCGGCCCCGTCCAGGGCAGGTCGCCCGGCACCGCCCGGCCGGGGGCCGACGCGGGCAGCAGCCGGTCCACCAGGCCGGTCGCGGTGGCTGGCGCCGCCAGCCTTTCGGGCGCCGCCAGCACCATCTCGTGGTCCGGCAGCCGACGCCGCAGGGCGCGCAGCGCGGGTACGGCGGTCAGCAGGTCCCCGAGGCCGAGCGAGCGCAGCACCAGCACCCGGGGGCGGTCGCTCACGGCCGGGTTCCCGCCGCCGCGGCGGCCCGGCGGGCCAGCAGGGTGGTGGAGCGGCCGTCGAGGTAGGGCAGGACGACCGCCTGGCCGCCCCACGCGTGCAGCGCCTGCGCCTCGGGCAGGTCCTGGACGGAGTAGTCGCCGCCCTTGACCCACACGTCGGGCCGCAGCCTGTTCAGCAGTTCCTGCGGGGTGTCCTCCTCGAAGACGGCGACGGCGTCGACGCTGCCGAGCGCCTCCAGGACCCGTACGCGGTCCGCCTGTTGGTTGAGCGGGCGGCCGGGGCCCTTGCGGCGGGTCAGGGACGCGTCGGAGTTGAGGCACACGATCAGGCAGTCGCCGATGCGCCGGGCGCTTTCGAGGAGGCCGACGTGACCGGCGTGCAGCAGGTCGAAGCAGCCGCCGGTCGCCACCACCGTGCCGCCGCGCGCCCGCACCCGCTCCGCAACGGCGAACGCGTCGGTGCCCGGGGTGTCCTGCGGGCCGGAGGCGGGCGTCGTCCGCCACAGGGCCGGGTTCGTGGCGCCGCCCGCCGACACGAACGCGGCGGCCTCGGCCACCGCCCGCTGGAGCGCTTCCTCCGGAAGCGAGCCGTCCGCGAGCGCCGCGGCCGTGGTCGCGGCGAAGCAGTCTCCGGCGCCGCACGGGTCGCCGGTGGCGTGGTACGGCGACGGTACGAGCATCGGCGTACCGGAGCCGGGCCTGGTCAGCAGGACGCCGCGCTCGCCCAGGGTCACGGCGACCCCGGCCGCCCGCCAGCGGTCGGCGAGTTCGGTGCCCCGCTCGGCGTAGGACCGCAGGCTCTCGCCGTCGCCCGGGCACAGGACGCGGGTCTCCGCCGCGTTGGGGGTGACGAGCCGGGCGCCGGGGACGGGGGCGTCACCCTTGGGGTGCGGGTCCCACACCAGGGGGATGCGCGGGGTGACGGCCGCCAGGTGCTCGCGTACGGCGCTCGCCGTGTGCCGTCCGTAGTCGGCGACGAGGACGGCGTGGGCCTGGGCCAGCGCCTCCCGTACGGCGGCGTCGGGCTCGCCGGGTGTGCCGCCGCCCCGGTCGATGCGCACCAGGGGGCGGCCGGACGCCATGACGCGGGTCTTCACCGGCAGGGTGCCGTCGAGCGGCAGCTCCACCAGCTGTACCCGGCCCTTCAGTTCGCGGCGGACGGCTTCGCTCGCGGGGTCGTCGCCGAGCGCGGTCACGAGGATGACCTCGCGGCCGCCGCGGGCCGCCAGGGCGGCGGCGAGCCCCGCGCCGCCGGGGTGGCGGCGGTCGGCGGTCACGTCGACGACCGGGGCGGGGGCGTCCGGGGAGAGCCGGGTGGCGACCCCTTCGATGTCCTCGTCGAGCAGTACGTCTCCGACGACGACCAGCGGTTTCGGTCCGGTCACGGCGTCCTCCCGTTGACGGGGACCGCGGCGGGCGGCGCGGTCCGGGCGACAGTGGCGGTCACGGGGGCGGGGCGTTCGGTGAGCGCCGCGTCGAAGGCCTCGCAGAGCAGGTGGACGGCGACGAGGTGGGCCTCCTGCACGGTCGCCGTGGTCTCGCCGTCGACGTACAGCCGTTCGTCGGCGGCTTCGCCGAGCGGGTTGGGGCCCGGCCCGGTGAGCGCCCACACGCGCAGCCCGGCGGCGCGGCCCGCCACGGCGGCGGTGATCAGGTTGGCGCTGCGGCCCGACGTGGACAGCAGGATCAGGATGTCGCCGGGCCGGCCGTGCGCGGAGACCTGGCGGGCGAACACGTGGTCGAAGCCGTAGTCGTTGCCGATGGCGGTCATGCTGGAGGTCTCCGCGTGCAGGGAGATGGCCGAGTACGCCGGCCGCTCCTGCCGGTAGCGGCCCACGAGCTCCGCGGTCAGGTGCTGGGCCTGGGCCGCGCTGCCACCGTTGCCCGCGGCCAGCAGCCGGCTGCCGGCGGGCAGGGCGACGGCGAGCCGGCCGCCCCACTCCGCGATCCGGCCGAGGCTGTCCCGGCGCAGTCGGCGAAGCGCGTGCTCCAAGGACCGGCAGTGCAGATGCGCGGCATCGAGTGCAGGGGATTCGGTCATGCTTGTCCGGGCTGCCGCGCGCCCCTGGGGACGGCGACGGGCCCGCACCTCCTTCGGATGTCGGTGCTTCCGCGGTCGGTCGGGAAGGGGGGTGGGCGGGCCCCCGGGGGGCCGGGGGGTCCCGCGACGGCCGAGCGGATGATGCCGGTGGCCGGACCGCCCGGGGGCCCGGGGGGCTTCGCGACGGCCGGGCGGACGCGGGTGGCCGGACCACCCGGGGACCCGGGGTGCTCCGCATCGGCCCGGCGGGCGCCGGTGGCGCCGAGGGCGCCCCGAGGTGGCAGGGCGCGCGGCCCGGACGCGACCACCCCGGCCGGGCACGTGAACCCGGCCGCCGTCCCCGCCCGCGGCGGCAGGACACGTCGCCCGGGCTCGCGGGCGGGGCGCGGGCTCACACCGCTCCCGCCCCCGTCGCGACGGGCTGCGCGTCCAGGACGTCGCAGTACTCCGCCTCGGTGGCCGCCGCGACCCGTGCCCAGCCGAACCGGCGCAGGGTCCGGCGGCGTCCCGCCTCGCCGCACGCCTCGCGCGCCGCGGGGTCCGCGAGGAGTTCGGCGACGGCGGCGGCGAGTGCCTCGGGGTCGCGCGGCGGCACCAGGCGGCCGGTGGCCGGATCGGCGACCGTGTCCAGCTGGCCGCCGACCGCGCTGGCGACGACGGGCCTGCCGCACGCCATGGCCTCCAGGGGGACGATGCCGAACGGTTCGTAGTCCGCGGGGCACAGCACCACGTCGGCCGCGCGCAGCAGCGGCGGCACGTCGGTGCTCGGCACGCCGCCGGTGAAGCGGACCCGGTCGGCGACGCCCGCCTCACGCGCGAGCGCGCGCAGCCGCCGTACCTCCGGGTCCTGGTCGAGCCGGTCGGCAGGGGGGCCGCCGACCACGACAAGCTCCGCCTCGGGCAGCAGCGCGAGCGCGGCGATGGAGACCGCGGCGCCCTTGCGCGGGACGAGGCGGCCCAGCTGGAGCAGTTGGTACCGCTCGGCGCCGCGCTCGGCGACCGGCCCGCGCGGGGTGAACAGCTCGGTGTCGACGCCGCACGGCACGACGCCCGCCTTGGCGGCGGGGATGCCCATCCTGCCGAGTTCGACGACCTCGTCGCGGCAGGTGGCGATGACCCGGTCGCAGCCGAACCCCACCTCCGTCTCCAGGGCGATCCGCTGCGGCGGGCTGGGGTCGGCGAGCTGCTGATGGCGCCGTTTCACGGTGCCGAGCGCGTGATACGTGTGCAGGAGCGGCAGCCCCAGTTCACGCGTGGCCCACAGGGAGGCGAGCCCCGACATCCAGAAGTGCGAGTGCACCAGGTCGGGCGGCCGGCCGCGCCAGGTGCGGGCGAGGTAGCGGCCGAACGCGCCCATGTGGGGCAGCAGTTCGTCCTTGGGGATCTGCTCGGGCGGACCGGCGGGCACGTGGTGCACCTCCACCTCGTCGCGCAGCGCGACCCGTTCGGGGAGGTCGCGCGCGTCGCGGCGGGTGTAGACGGTGACGCGGTGGCCGCGGTCGGCGAGGGCGCCCGCGAGGCAGGCTACGTGCACGTTCTGGCCGCCCGCGTCGACGCCGCCGAGCGCGGCGAGCGGACTCGCGTGCTCGGAGACGAGCGCGATGGACAGCCTTCCGGGACCGAAGGGCCCGGGGGTTGTGACTGTTCCAAGGGAGCGGAGAGAGCGAAAAGAGGGGGTCATGAGCACGCCTCCGTCAGCACGCGCTCCCAGTCGTGGAGGAAGCGCTTGAGTCCGTACCGTTCGAGAGCGGCCTGGCGGGCACGGGCCCCGTCCTCGGCCGCGGCCTCCGGTTCCTCCAGGTAGCGCCGGGCGGCCCGCGCCAGGACCTCGGGCCGGGTGGACAGGGTGCCCGCGCCGGGCGGGACGGCCTCGACGGCCTCCGTGGTGGCGAGCGCCACCACGGGCATGCCCAGGTGCATGGCTTCGAGGAGGGAGAGGCCGAGGGAGGTCCAGCGCACCGGGTGCAGGTACAGGCGCCGTTCCGCGAGCGCGCCGTGCAGTTCGCTCTGCGGCAGGTCGGCACAGCGGCACCGGTCCTCGGGGAGGCCGAGGTGCGCGGCGAGCCCTTCGGTGCGCATGCCGAAGACGTCCAGCGGGGCCGCCTCGCTCAGAGCGGGGAGGAGGTCCGTGCCGGTGCAACGGCCGCGGCGCACCGGTTCGTTGACGACGAGGGCGGCGCGGGCGAGGCGGCCGGTGTAGCGGTGCCCCGGGTCGACGATGCCGTGTTCGATGACCTCGGTGCGGGTGGTCCCGCAGTCCCAGAACAGCCGGTTGAAGTGGGTGACGTGGACGAGCGTCAGGTCGTCGCGGTCCTTGCACGGGTGCCGGGTGTCGGGGACGTCGCCGTCCGGGGCGTTGTGCTCCAGATATACGGCGGGCACGTCCCGCCCGGGGCGGCGTCCGCCGAGCCAGCGTGCGGCCAGCTCCAGTTCGTGGGGGCGCTGGAGGACGACCAGGTCCACCTCGGCGTCCCGCAGCTGCTCCGGGGTGAGCTCCCGCACCGACGCGGGCCAGGGGAACGTCCGGGCCCGGCCGAGCCCGTCGGGGCCGCGGTCCGGTGTGACGGGAACGTGGTAGGTGTGGGGGCCCTGGACGAACGCGGTCGTCCAGGAGCCGTGCACGTGCCACAACAGGATGTTCATACGCTTGCTCCTCGTTCCGTCCCGGGCCTGCGGCCCTGCGCGGTCATCGGATCGGTGGGGGTCTCGCCGGGCGGGTACGGCTCGGCGGGCCGGCCGCGCGGTCGGTGAGCCTCGCCACGGCGGCGAGCACCTCGGCGTCGTCGACTCCGTCGAGGCAGGGGTGGCCCGCCAGTGGGCACTGGCGCGCCCGGGTGTCCGCGCACGCCGCGTGCTGGTCGCCCAGGAGGACGTGGGGCACGCCGTAGGGCGCCCAGCGCTCGGCCGGCACCACCGGCGCGAACAGGCAGACGACGGGGGTGCCCACGGCGGCGGCGAGGTGCGTGGGCCCGGTGTTCCCGGCCACCACCACCTGCGCCCGGGCCATGACACCGGCCAGACGCCGCAGGTCGGTGGCCCCGCCGAGGTCCAGCGCGTGCCGCCCCGCGACCTTCGCGGTCAGATCGCGTTCGTTCGGGCCGCCGGTGACGACGACCCGGTGACCGGCGGCGCTGAGGGCCGCCGCGGCGCGCTCGGCCCGCTCGGGGCTCCAGGCCCGCGCGGGGACGGCGGCACCGGGGTGGAGCACGACGTACGGTTTGCCGCCGGTCAGGGGCAGGGTGTCCGGTGTGGGCTCGACCCGCAGTGCCCCGTCGTCGCCGGGCGGCAGCGCGAAGCCGCAGGCCTCGGCGAGGTCGAGGGCGGCCACGGCTTCGTGGCGGTGGGGCAGCCGCTGGTGGCGCAGGTCGAGGAGGGTGCCGGGGTAGTCCTCGCTGTCGGCGGCGGTCCAGCCGACCCCGGCCAGCTTCAGCAGCAGGGCGATCGGCAGCGGGCTCTGATGGTAGGAGACCAGCACCAGGGCCCGGTCGAACCGTCCCTCCGTCACCTGTGTCAGCAGCTGTTGTGTCGCCACGTGCGACACGGGCGCCGGTTCGAGCCCCACCCACGGGGCGTCGTACACGAGGACCTCGTCGACGTCGGGCAGCAGCCTGCCCGCCTCCGCGCCCTGCGGACCGCACAGCAGCGCGGTGTGGGAGGAACCGGCCGCCACGGCGCGCACGGCGGGTCCTGCCAGCAGCACGTCGCCCGCGCTGTCCATGCGTACGACGAGGCTGCGCGGCCGTCGGGAGGCCGGCCCTGAGTCGGTCATCGCTCCTCCACCTCCAGCGGGCGGTGGCCTACGTCGCCGGGGTCGGCGCCGAGCGCCAGGCGTACGGCGGTGAGCAGGTCGGAGGCCACGGTGTCGGCGGCCTCGATCTCCTCTGCGCGGGTGACGGGGGTGGGGACGAGGACGCCGCGTGCCCCGGCGGCGCGGGCGGCCGTCATGTCGGCCCCGATGTCGCCGATGACGGCGGCCCGCGCGGCCGGGACACCGAGCCGTTCGCAGGCGGCCAGGATCAGGCCGGGCGCCGGTTTGCGGCAGCGGCAGCCGTCGTCCGGGCCGTGCGGGCAGACGGCCCACACCTGGAACGGCCCGAGCAGTTCATCCACGCGCCGCCGCACCGCCTCGACCTGAGCACGGGTCAGCAGGCCCCGGGCGACGCCCGACTGGTTGCTCACGACGCCGACGGGGAGACCCGCCGCCCGAACGGCGTCGACGGCGTCCCGCGCGCCCGGCATGAGCCGCACCCGCGCGGGGTCGCCGTTGTAGGGCACGTCGACGACGAGCGTTCCGTCCCGATCGAAGAGGACGGCCGCAGGCAGAGCCCCAGGCCGCGCCGGCCGCCGCCGCTGGGCGGGGCCGTCGGCCAGCCAGGGCCCGCGGTCGGGAGTGGAGAGGAGGGGGCTGCCGGGGGCGGGAGCAAGGGGAGCCAGGAAGGCTCGGTCGACGCCGTGGGGCGCGCGGGCACCGCCGGCCGGGGTACGGTCGCCACCGCCCCGGATGCGATCGGCACCGCGCGGGACAGGATGCCGGACGGCCGAGCCCCCGGCCACCCAGCGACCGATGCCGGGCACGCGGCCAGCCGGGCCGGCGACCGGCCAGCGGTCATCGCCGGACGCGGAAACAATCGAGCCACCGGCCGGCCAGGGGCCATCACCGTCGCAGGCGGAAGCAACCGCGCCACCGACCCGGCAGGAACCGTCGCCGCCAGGGGCGCAAGCGGCCGAACCCCCGACCAGCCAGCGACCCTCGCCCGACACGCAAGCCGTCGGGCCACCGGGCGGCCGGCGGTCATCGTCGGCGGAGGCGGAAGCCGTCGGCTCGGCGGTCGGCCGAGGTCGGCCCTGGTCCGGAGCGCATGCCGTCGGGTATGGGGTCGTCCCGGGGCGGCCGTTCATCGTCGTATCCGTTCCTCGCCGGCCGGGCGCGGTGGCATGGCGGGCGCGTGGCCGAGTGTGTCCGCGTACGGGTCGAGCGGCGTCGCCCCGCGGTGGGCGACCTGGCCGCGCAGCCAGTGCCAGACGGCGGCGGGCGGGATGAGGACACTGGTCATGGCCATGGTGAGCACCTCCTCGCGGTCCCGTGGGCCCGGCAGGATTCTGGCCAGGGCGAATTCGGCGGTGCCGGTCAGCCAGGCCGCGGCGCAGACGGTGGTCGCCGCGGGTTTGCGCAGGGCGGCGCAGGCCAGGGTGGAAACGGCCGCCGCGGTGACGGCGAGGTGGCGGGGCAGGCGGCCGCGGGGCGCGGCGGCCCTGGTCCACCAGTCGCGGCCGTGCAGGCGGGTCATGAGCACGTCGTCGGCGTTGCCCCTCTGGAGGCGTACGGAGACCCAGCGGTCGGCCGGGCGTACCGGATGGGCCGTGGCGCGGGTGCCCGCGGTCACCGGCCAGCCGGCGGCGAGCGCCCGCAGCGCGAGGTCGGCGTCCTCCCGGAAGGCGCGCCGGAACCGCTCGTCGAAGCCTCCGACGCTCTCCAGGGCCTCGCGGCGGTAGGCCATGTCGGCGGTGATCCACCGCGCGGTGGCGAGCCCGGCGGTGTTGCGTTCCCAGTCGGTGGGCCTGCGGTCGGCGGGGAGCGGGACGTCGATGCGGGCGGTGACGGCGCCCACCGTGCCCTCCGTGCCCTCGTCGGCCGCCGCCGCGGCGAGGTCGAGGGCGAGGTCGTCGCACCAGGTGGGTCCGGGCACCACGTCGTCGTCGAGGAAGACGATCCACGGCACCCGGCCGGCCGCGCGCCAGCCCGTGTTGCGCGCGGCGGCGGGGCCGCGGGCCTGCCCCCTCACGACGGTGGTGAGGGGGCGCAGGGCGGCCGGGATCTCGACCGGCAGGGGCGTCGTGGTCGTGCCGTCCGTTCCCGGGCGGTCGTCGACGAGGATCACGCGCTCCGGCTTCGGCCCCTCGGCGTCGGCCAGCGCGCGCAGGGTCGCGGCCAGGCTCGGCCTGCCGAGCGTCGGTACGACCACGGCGTACGCACCCTCGGCGGCGCCGGTGTCGTGCGGGTCCATGGCGTGCCCGGTCATCGCGGTCCCCCTCCCCCGGACGCCTGGGGTTCGAGTTCGGGGCCCTGGGGTTCGGCCGCCCGGAAGAGGTCCTGGCGCCGTATCGCGTACGGGCCGATGGCCAGCAGGTCGACGGGCGAGGAGCCGAAGCACTCCAGTGCGTCGCGCGGGTCGTCGACCATGGGGCGGCCCGCCGTGTTCAGGCTGGTGTTGACGACGACCGGCAGACCGGTGAGCTTCTCGAACTCGCCGAGCATGCGGGCGACGAGCGGCTCGCGCGCCGCGTCCACGGTCTGGATGCGGGCCGTCCCGTCGACGTGGACGACGGCCGGGATCCGCTCCCGCCAGGCCTCGGCCACGTCGTGCACGAAGAGCATGTACGGGCTCGGCATCGGCCCGTCGAAGATCTCGGGGGCGCGGTCGGCGAGCACCATCGGGGCGACGGGCCGGAACTGCTCGCGGCCCTTGACGTCGTTGAGCCGTTCGAGGTTGCCCGCGTGACCGGGGTGGGCGAGCAGCGAACGGTGGCCGAGGGCCCGCGGGCCGTACTCGGAGCGGCCCTGGAACCACGCGACGATGCGGTTGTCGGCCAGCGCCCGCGCGACGGTCGCGGCGATGTCCGGCGGCCGTTCGAACGCCACGGCGGCCGTCTTCAGCCAGGCGCCGAGTTCCGCCTCCGACCAGTCGCGGCCGAGGTCGGCGCCGGTCATGGGCTCCGGGTCGTCGCCGTGTCCGGCCGCGAGCAGCAGCGCGCCGCCGAGGGCGGTGCCCGCGTCGCCCGCGGCGGGCTGCACCCACACCTGGGAGAAGGGGCCCTCGCGGGCTATGCGGGAGTTGGCGACGCAGTTCAGGGCGACACCGCCGGCGAGCGTGAGCACGCGGTGGTGTGTCTTGCCGTGCAGCCAGCGCGCAAGGTCGAGGAGGGTCTCCTCCAGTACCCCCTGGGCGCTGGCGGCCACGTCCGCGTGGGCCTGCGTCCACGGCTCGTCGGCGCCGCGCGGCGGGCACAGCTCGTGCCAGGGCACGGCGGTGGCGTGGAAGCCTCCGTCGCCCGTCGGGTACACGTGCCGGCGCAGCTCGGCCAGCATGCGCGGGGTGCCGTGGGAGGCCAGGGCCATCACCTTGAACTCGTCGGAGGAGCGGAGGAATCCGAGGTGCGCGGTCAGCTCCTCGTAGACCAGGCCCAGGGAGTGCGGCAGGTCCTGCGCGTACAGCGGTTCGAGCTGGTCGCGGACCCGTCGCGCGGCGAGGTGCGAGGCGCGTTCGCCCCGACCGTCCAGGACCAGGACGGAGGAGTCCCCGGCGTCGGGTGCGGCGAAGGCGCTGGAGGCGGCGTGCGCCATGTGGTGCGGTACGAAGCGCACGATGCCGGGATCGAGGCCGGGCAGCGCGGCCTTGAGGAAGCCGGGGGCCTCGCGTGCGTACGTCTGCCGCAGGTGGTCCCAGGGGTCGTCGAGCCCCATGTCGCCGGCCGGGCGGGCGAGTTCGGGGTCGTAGGAGTAGGTGACGGCGTCGAGGTCCTCGGGCCGCAGGTTGGCCCTGCGCAGGCACCAGGCGGCGGCCTGCTCGGGCAGTTCCCAGGCCGAGAACGGCACGGGGCGTTTCCCGTGCTTGCGTCGGGAGAATCGTTCCTCCTCCGCGGCGGCGACGGTGCGGCCGTCGATCACGAGGGCGGCGGCGGGGTCGTGGAAGAGTGCGTTGATTCCGAGGATGCGCATGAGGGGTCCGGGGTTCTGTTGGCGGGAGGGGGCACGGGGCCGGGTGCGGGAGGCCGGGGTCTGCGCGGGCCGGCCGGCGCCCGGCAGGAGGCCGGGTGCGGAAGGCCGGGTGCGGAAGGCCGGGATCTGCGCGGGACGGTGCCCGGCAGGGGGCGGTCGCCGGTCCGGGTCAGTGATCCGCCGTGGCGCGGAACCAGTCGATCGTGCGGCGCAGGCCTGTCACGGCGTCCACGCGCGGTTCCCAGCCGAGCTTGTCGCGCGCCAGCGTGATGTCCGGGCAGCGGACGGCCGGGTCGTCCGTCGGCCGGTCGATGAAGCGGATCTCCGAGCCGGCGGAGCCGGAGCCGGAGCCGGTGAGGCCGATGATCAGGCGCGCCAGTTCGAGCATCGTGATCTCGGCGGGGTTGCCGATATTGACGGGGCCGCGCATGCCGTGGGCGGCCGCCGCGAGGATGCCGCCCACGGTGTCGTCGACGTAGCAGAGCGAACGGGTCTGCTGTCCGTCACCGGTGACGGTCAGGGGCTCGCCGGCCAGGGCCTGGCGGACGAAGGTCGGCACGGCGCGGCCGTCGTGGCCCCGCATGCGCGGCCCGTAGGTGTTGAACAGCCGCACGATGGCGGTGTCGGTGCCCTCGGCGTCGGCGTGGGCCGTGGTGAGCGCCTCGCCGAATCGTTTCGCCTCGTCGTACACGCTGCGCGGGCCCACGGGGTTCACATGGCCCCAGTACCGCTCGTCCTGCGGGTTCTGCTGCGGGTCGCCGTAGACCTCGGAGGTCGAGGCGAGCACGAAGCGGGCGCCGGAGCGGTGGGCGAGCCGAAGGGCGTTGCGGGTACCGAGGCTGCCCGTCTCCAGGGTGTGCAGGGGCATCCGCAGATAGTCGGCCGGGGAGGCGGGGGACGCGAAGTGCAGGACGAGGTCGGGCGGCCGGTCGACGTCGATCCCTTCGGCCACGTTCGCCTGTATGACGGTGAAACCGGGGCGGTCGAGCAGCGGTGCGACGTTCTCCGCCCGTCCGGTGCTGAAGTCGTCGACGCAGGTCACCGCGGTGCCGTTGGCGAGCAGGGCGGTGCACAGGTGCGAGCCGACGAAGCCCGCGCCGCCGGTGACGACGGCGTGTTCCCAGGTACGCGACACAGGTGCGGTCATGCAGCTCTCCTCCGTACGCGGTGACGGCGTGCGGCGCCGGCCACCGGCCGCTCCGACGGCGCCGAAGCACCGTCCAGTCCCGCAACAGCCTCTGTCACCTGAGCGGTGACGGCCCGGCGGTGTACGGCATACGGGTGACTCACCCGGAGTGAGGGCCCGGCGGGGGCGGGGCGCACAGCGGCGGGACCCGGCACTTTGGCCAGGTCCCGCGGGCGCGTGGGGGAGCTGGGGGGTCAGTCGGTGGAGAGCGCTTCGAGGAGGTCGCCGACCTGAGGGTCGGGGAGGTGGCGGGCGACGTCCGCCTGGGCGACGACGCCGACGAGGTCGTGGCCGTCGATGACGGGCAGCCTGCGGACCTTGTGGGTGGTCATGGTGCGCAGGATCTCCGCGGTGTCGTCGTCCGCACCGATGGTGACGGCCTCGCCCTGGGCGAGTTCGCCCGCGGTGGTCGATTCGGGGTCCTTGCCCTTGCCGAGGACTTTCACGACGATGTCGCGGTCGGTGAGCATGCCTTTGAGCTTGTTGTCCGTACCGCAGATCGGCAGCGCGCCGACGCCGAGTTCGGCCATCTTCCGGGCGGCCAGCAGCACGCTCTCATCGGCGCCGATGCACTCGGCGCCGCCGGTCATGATGTCTCTCGCCGTAGTCATGTCACTCCATTGCTGTGAGCGGCCCGAAAGGGGCCTCTTGTGGGGGGGGTGCGTGCGCGGCGGCTTCTCATTGGGGCAGGGCCGCCGTGCGCCTATTCTTCGGCGCGGTTCCGGCAGGAGATAAAAGAAATTCCGCCAAATGCGGAGCCGGGCGGGCGCAGGGCGGACGCGGGGCTGACGCGCGGCGGGCGCGGGCGGCGATACGGCGCGGTTCAGCGCCGACCGGGCAACGCGATTCAGCGCGGCTCGGCGAGGCTGTGCGCGGAAGCCGTGCTCAGCGGCCCAGGCAGCGCGGTCGGCGCGGGCTCAGCTCCCGAGGCCGCCGCTGCCGAAGCTGCCGCCGTCGCCCTTGCGGTGGTCCGCGGGGTCCTGCGAGGCACAACGGTGCGTACTCGACTGGCCGTACCCCTCTTTCAGCTCATGCGGGAGGAGCCGACCGCCGTCCCGGGGTACTTCGTCCGGCTCGCGGTATTCCCGCTCTTCCCTGACCGGGCCTTCGTAAGGCCGTTTCGGCTGTTCCTCCACGCGCGGCGGGCGGGATTCGCGGGAGCGCACCCGCTGCCCCCAGAAGAAGGCGCCGAGAAGGACAGCGACCACCACGACACCGGCGGCCCACATCGAGAGGGCGGCGGTGTGCGAGATAGCAAGTTCCCACTGCATGGATTCCATATGAGTGTTCTACCCGCCCTGTCCGAAAAATAGCTGGGGATGGGACCTGCCGATTCACCCGGATGATTCACCCGGGCCATCGACTCCACGGATTCCTTCGGTGACGCCGAGAAAACCGCCGGAAAGCGGCAGGGGTCGGAAAGCGGCATGGCCGACCGGCCGACCGACGCCTTACGGGTGGTCGGGCTTCTGTTCCGGCGGCGTACCGCCACCCTTGCCGCCGCCCTTGGCACCGCGGTCCGTCCCGTGCGGCTCGCCGCCCTTGCCCTGCGGGGTCCGGGGCTGCGACGCCTTGGCCGAGCCACTCTCCTGTGGTGTGGCGCCGCCTTTTCGGCTGCGCCGCAGCTCTGGTTGCTGGGGATTCGACATTCCAGTTCCTCTCCTTACGGGTTTCCTCCGGGGGACGGATTTCCTCTGGGGGCTCTCACCGGCCGGGCCTCCCTCAGTCGAGGAAGCGGGACGCCACGCGCAGGTCGGACACGAGCCCCGCGAACGCCTCGTCCCTGTCCTTCGAGCGGAGTACCGCCGAAGGGTGCACGGTGGCGAGGAGGCGGCGGCCGCCGCCGCCCTCGTCCTCGTCCTCGGCGGCCAGCGGCAGGTCCGCGCCGGACGCCAGGGCAAGCAGGGCGCCCCGTGACTCGGTCACCTTGAAGGAACCGCCCAGCAGCGACTTGCCGGCCGTCGCGCCGAGGGCCACCACCAGCTCAGGATCCACGCGCCGCAGCTCGGCCGCGAGCCAGGGGCGGCAGGCGGTCAGTTCCCGGAGGTTCGGCGGCTTATGGATGCGGCGCTTGCGGCCCTCGGTGACGGGGGCGAACTTGAAATGCTTGACCGCGTTGGTGAAGTACGCCTGCTCCTCGTCGAGCCCCGCCTCGCCGAGCGCCGAGCGGAGCAGCCGTCCGGCCGGGCCCACGAAGGGCTCCCCCGCGCGGTCCTCCTGGTCGCCGGGCTGTTCCCCGACCAGCATGAGGCGCGCGCGGGCGGGACCGGCACCGAACACCGTCTGCGTGGCGTTCTCGTACAACGGGCAGCCACGGCAGTCGGCGGCGGCACGGCGCAGCGCCGGGATGCCACCCCGTGCGGGCACGTACGGCAGCGCCCCGTCGGGTGCTTCCTGGTCCGAGCCCGGCATGGCGCCTCCTACCCAAAGCGTCCCACCACGCCCGCTCCCCGGCCATCCGGAAGCCTCAGCACCCACTGCCACCGCCAGCCACCAGCCACTATGAACCGACTGTATACGCAGTGTGTATAGTGCTCACATGCCTGCCGTGAACATGCCTTTCGCAGCCTTGAAGATGACGCGCCAGCCGAAAAGGTTGCCTCGCACCGCCTCCGCCCTCGCGGCAGGGGCGGCCCTCGTCCTCGCGCTGACCGGGTGCACCAAGCTCGACACCACCTCGCCCAGCACCGTCCGCAAGGCGGGCGCGGACGCCAAGGCCGCGGACCAGGGGAAGTTCGGCACGGTGGACTGCCGCAAGGCCAAGTGCGTGGCGCTGACCTTCGACGCGGGCCCCAGTGAGAACACACCCAGGCTGCTCAAGATCCTCAAGAGGGAGAAGGTCCCCGCCACCTTCTTCACGCTCGGCAAGAACCACATCGTGAAGTACCCCGAGCTCGTGCGGCAGATGGACGCCAAGGGCCACGAGGTGGCGAGCCACACCTGGTCGCACAAGATCCTCACGAAGATCGACCTGGCCGAGGCGCGCGAGGAGCTGGAGCGCCCGAACAAGGCGATAGAGAAGCTCATAGGCAAGAAGCCGACGCTGATGCGCCCGCCGCAGGGCCGCACGAACGAGGACATCAACAAGCTCTCCAAGGAGCTCGGGCTCTCGGAGGTCCTGTGGACCGTCACCGCGAAGGACTACACGACCAATGACTCCAAGCTGATCCAGCAGCGGGTCGTCGACCAGACCAAGCGGGACGGCATCATCCTGCTCCACGACATCTACAAGGGCACCGTGCCGGCCGTGCCCGGCGTCATCGCCGAGCTGAAGCAGCGCGGCTACGTCTTCGTGACGGTCTCCCAGCTGCTCGCGCCCGGCAAGGCCGAGCCCGGCAAGGTCTACCGCTAGTCGCCGGCCTCCGGGGCGGGAACCTCGTTAACCTCGGTGACGTGGCACTCTTCCGGTTCACCAGGGAAACGTCCCTGCCGCCCGCCGAGGCATGGCGCCGTCTCACCACATGGGAGCGGCACGGCGAGGCCGTCCCGCTCACCCGCGTCACGGTGCGCACTCCCCCGCCCACACGCGTGGGCACGGTCTTCGTCGCCCGCACCGCGCTCGGCCCCGTCGGCTTCGACGACGTGATGGAGGTCGTCGACTGGCGGCCCCCCGAGGGCGCAACGCCGGGCCGGTTCCGCCTGGAGAAGCGGGGCGGGGCCGTCATGGGCTGGGCGGAGATCGAGGTGGGGCCCGGTCCCGTCGGCTCCCGGATCGTCTGGCACGAGGACCTGCGGCCACGGCTGCTGCCGCCGCTCTTCGACGGCGTGCTCGCCGCGGTCGCCCGGCCCGTGTTCGCCCGGGTCGTCACCCGCCTCACGAAGGCGTGAGCGCGTCCGACCGCCCCCGCGGCGCCCGGGCCTGCCGGATGGGCCTCCTTCGGCTCAGGCCACCGACCCGATCCGCCCCGCCGGCTCGTGCGCGCCGTCATGGTGGATCGGCGTGTGCGCGCCGGTGAGCGAGACACCGCTGCCGCCACGCCGGTTGGCGACGATCTCCGCGGCGATGGACAGGGCGGTCTCCTCGGGCGTACGCGCGCCGAGGTCGAGGCCGATGGGCGACCGCAGCCGGGCCAGTTCCAGCTCGGTGACGCCGACTTCGCGCAGCCGGGTGTTGCGGTCCTCGTGGGTGCGGCGCGAGCCCATCGCGCCGACGTAGGCGACGGGCAGCCGCAGCGCGAGGCGCAGCAGCGGTACGTCGAACTTGGCGTCGTGGGTCAGCACGCACAGCACGGTGCGGGCGTCGACGCCGGTGGTCTCCAGGTAGCGGTGCGGCCACTCGACGACGATCTCGTCGGCGTCGGGGAAGCGCGCGGCCGTCGCGAAGACGGGCCGCGCGTCGCACACGGTCACGTGGTAGCCGAGGAACTTGCCGATACGTACGAGCGCCGACGCGAAGTCGATCGCACCGAACACGATCATGCGGGGCGGCGGCACGCTCGACTCGACGAGCACCGTCAGTGGCGCTCCGCACCGTGACCCGTCCTCGCCGATCTCCACGGTCGCCGTGCGCCCCGCGTCGAGCAGGGCGCGGGCCTCGCCCGCGACCGTGCGGTCCAGCTCCGGATGTCCGCCGAGGCCACCCTCGTACTCGCCGGAAGGACGTACGAGGAGGGCGCGGCCCATGAGGTCGGCCGGCCCGGAGGTGACGCGGGCGACCGCCGCCGCGCGCCCCGAGGAGGCGGCGGCGAGGGCTGCTGCGAGCACCGGTCGCGACGGGGAGTCCGCGCGGACCGGGGTGACGAGGATGTCGATGACTCCGCCGCAGGTCAGACCCACTGCGAAGGCGTCCTCGTCGCTGTAGCCGAAGCGTTCGAGCACGGTTTCGCCGTCCTCCAGCGCCTGCCTGCACAGTTCGTAGACGGCGCCCTCCACACAGCCGCCGGAGACCGAGCCGATGGCCGTGCCGGACGCGTCGACCGCGAGGGCGGCGCCGGGTTGCCGGGGCGCGCTGCCGCCGACCGCCACGACCGTGGCGACGGCGAAGTCACGTCCCTGCCCGATCCACCGGTCCAACTCGTCGGCGATGTCCAGCATCTCGGCCTCCTCAAGGCTCTACGGGTGTGCGGAGGGCTCGGCGCCTCAGTGGACGCCCAGCCATCCTTCGATGGGGCTGAGGGCGAAGTACACGAGGAAGATCAGCGTCAGACCCCACATGAAGGCGCCGATCTCCCTTGCCTTCCCCTGGGCGATCTTGATGGCGACCCAGGCGATGACACCCGCCGCGACACCCGTGGTGATGGTGTACGTGAAGGGCATGAGGACGACGGTCAGGAAGACCGGGATGGCGGTGGCCCGGTCGGCCCAGTCGACGTGCCGGGCGTTCATCATCATCATCGCTCCGATGACGACGAGCGCGGCGGAGGCGACCTCCTGCGGCACGATCGCGGTGATCGGCGTGAAGAAGAGGCAGGCCGCGAAGAACAGGCCGGTGACGACCGAGGCGAGGCCGGTGCGGGCGCCTTCGCCGACGCCGGTCGCGGACTCGACGAAGACGGTCTGGCCGGAGCCGCCCGCCACGCCGCCGATGGCGCCGCCGGCGCCGTCGATGAACAGCGCCTTGGACAGGCCGGGCATGCGGCCCTTCTCGTCGGCGAGGTTGGCCTCCGTACCGACGCCGATGATGGTGGCCATCGCGTCGAAGAACCCGGCGAGCACCAGCGTGAAGACGATCATGCCGACCGTCATCGCGCCGACCTTCTCCCAGCCGCCGAACTCGACGGCGCCGAAGAGCGAGAAGTCGGGCGAGGAGACCGCGCTGCCGTGCAGTTCGGGGGCGCCGTTGGCCCACTGCTTGGGGTCGATGACATCCAGGGCGTTGAGGATGAGGGCGACGACCGTGCCGGTGACGATGCCGATCAGGATCGCGCCGGGGGTGTTGCGCGCCTGGAGCATGAAGATGAGGAGCAGGGTGCCCGCGAAGAGCAGGACGGGCCAGCCCGAGAGTTCGCCGGCCGGGCCGAGCGAGAGCGGGGTGGCCTTGCCCGGGTGGACGAAACCGCCCTTGACCAGGCCGATCATGGCGATGAACAGGCCGATGCCCATGGTGATGCCGTGCTTCAGGGCGAGCGGGATCGCGTTCATGATCATCTCGCGGAGCCCGGTGACCACCAGAAGCATGATCACGACGCCGTACATCACGCACATGCCCATGGCCTGCGGCCAGGTCATCTCGGGCGCGACCTGGGACGCGATCACTCCGGAGACGGAGAGTCCGGCGGCCAGGGCCAGGGGCACCTTGCCGACGAAGCCCATCAGGAGCGTGGTGGCCGCGGCGGCGAGCGCCGTCGCGGTGACCAGGGCCTGATGGCTCATGGTGTTGCCCGCCGCGTCCTTGCCGGACAGGAGGACGGGGTTGAGCAGGACGATGTACGCCATCGCCATGAAGGTGGTGATTCCGCCGCGCACCTCGCGCGCGACCGTGGATCCTCTCCGGGATATGTGAAAGTACCGGTCGAGCCAAGACCTGCCGGCCGGGACGCGTGAGCCGGAGCCCGCGTCCTCTGCGGTGGTCTTCGGCTCCACTGACGACTGGGTCATGGTGCCTACTCCCAAGGTTCACAGGGGCACCCGCAGAGCTGCGGGATTTGGGATGGTGCGTTGGCTGCACGACCCGGGGGACGGCCCGAGACGAACGACATCGGAGGTTTTCGAAGGAGGGGGTCCGGGGACGGCAGTCCCCCGGCCCCTTCTTGCTCCGCCTCCACCCCGGCCAGGGGTTACGTGCCGGTGAGGTGTTCGGGCCGTACCGGCGTCTTGTTGAGCTCCAGACCCGTCGCGTTCCTGATGGCCGCGAGGACCGCCGGGGTGGACGAGAGGGTCGGGGCCTCGCCGATCCCGCGCACTCCGTACGGAGCGTTCGGGTCGGCCAGTTCGAGGTAGTCGACCGGGATGGTCGGCGTGTCGAGGAGGGTCGGGATCAGATAGTCCGTGAAGGAAGGATTCTTCACCTTCGCGGTCTTCGGGTCGACGATGATCTCCTCCATCACCGCCACGCCCAGGCCCTGGGTGGTGCCACCCTGGATCTGGCCGATGACGGAGAGCGGGTTGATCGCCTTGCCGACGTCCTGGGCGCATGCCAGTTCGATGACCTTGACCAGGCCCAGCTCCGTGTCGACCTCCACCACCGCGCGGTGCGCGGCGAAGGCGTACTGGACGTGGCCGTTGCCCTGGCCGGTGACGAGGTCGAAGGGCTGGGTGGGGCGGTGGCGCCACTCCTCCTCGATCTCCACGGCCTCGTCCTCCAGGACGTCCACCAGGGAGGCGAGGGCCTCGCCGCCGTCGGTGACGACCTTGCCGCCCTCCAGGAGGAGTTCGGCGGTCGCCCACGCCGGGTGGTACGAGCCGAACTTGCGCCGGCCGATCTCCAGGACCTTCTCGCGCACGATCGAGCAGGAGTTCTTGATGGCGCCGCCGGTCATGTACGTCTGACGGCCCGCGGAGGTCGAACCGGCCGAGCCCACCTGGGTGTCGGCGGGGTGAATGGTGACCTGCTGGACGCCGAGCTCGGTACGGGCTATCTGCGCGTGGATGGTGACGCCGCCCTGGCCGACCTCCGCCGCGGCGGTGTGGACCGTGGCGACGGCCTCGCCGTTGATGACCTCAAGGCGGATCTTGGCGGTCGAGTAGTCGTCGAAGCCCTCGGAGAAGCCGACGTTCTTGATGCCGACCGCGTAGCCGACACCGCGGACGACGCCCTCGCCGTGCGTGGTGTTGGACAGACCGCCGGGCAGCGCGCGGACGTCGGCGCCCTCGCTGGACTCCCACTGGCGCTCGGGCGGCATCGGGCGGGCCTTGACGCGGCGCAGCAGTTCGGCGACCGGCGCGGGCGAGTCGACCGGCTGGCCGGTCGGCATGATCGTGCCCTGCTCCATGGCGTTCTTCTGCCGGAACTCCACCGGGTCCATGCCCAGCTTCGCGGCCAGCTTGTCCATCTGCGCCTCGTAGGCGAAGCACGCCTGGACCGCGCCGAAGCCGCGCATGGCGCCGCAGGGCGGGTTGTTGGTGTAGAGGCCGATCGCCTCGATCTCGACGTCGTCGACGACGTACGGGCCGACCGAGAGGGACGCGGCGTTGCCCACGACCGACGGCGTGGACGACATGTAGGCGCCGCCGTCCAGGACGATCTTGCACTTCATGTGCGTGAGCTTGCCGTCCTTGGTGGCGCCGTGCTCGTAGTAGAGCTTCGCCGGGTGCCGGTGGACGTGGCCGAAGAAGGACTCGTAGCGGTTGTAGACCATCTTCACCGGCTTGCCCGTGCGCAGCGCGAGCACGGAGGCGAGGATCTGCATCGAGATGTCCTCGCGGCCGCCGAACGCGCCGCCGACGCCGGCCATCGTCATCCGCACCTTCTCCTCGGGCAGGCCGAGGCAGGGCGCGATCTGCTTGAGGTCGGAGTGCAGCCACTGGGTGGCGACGTACAGGTCGACGCCGCCGTCCTCGGCGGGTACCGCGAGGCCGGACTCGGGGCCGAGGAAGGCCTGGTCCTGCATGCCGAAGGTGTACTCGCCGGTGACGATGGCGTCGGCCTTCTTGGCGGCCTCGGCGGCGTTGCCCCGGATGATCGGCTGGCGGTGCACGATGTTCGGGTGCGTGACGTGGCCGGCGTGGTGGTCGCCGCGGTTCTCGTGGACCAGGATCGCGTCCGGCGCGAGCGCGGAGGCCTCATCGGTGACGAGGGGCAGCTCCCGGTACTCGATCTTGATCTTGGCGGCGGCGCGGCGCGCGGTCTCCGGGTGGTCGGCGGCCACGAGGGCGACCGGCTCACCGTGGTGGCGGACCTTGCCGTAGGCCAGGACAGGGGTGTCCTGGTACTCCATGCCGTAGTTCTTCGCGGCGGGCAGGTCCTCGTGCGTCAGGACGGCGTGGACGCCGGCCGTCGCGATGGCCTCGGAGGTGTCGATGGACACGATCTCGGCGTGCGCCACCGTGGAGCGCAGGATCTGGCCCCACAGCATGTCCTCGTGCCACATGTCCGAGGAGTAGGCGAACTCGCCGGTGACCTTCAGGGTGCCGTCGGGGCGGAGCGTGGACTCGCCGATGCCGCCCTTGCTCTTGGCGCCCTGGGTGACCTTCGCGGGGATACCGGTCGTACGGGTGTCGGCCATGGCGTCAGGCTCCCTGGCTCGGAACAGTCTCGGACTGGCGCGCGGCGGCGAGACGTACCGCGTCCATGATCTTCTCGTAGCCCGTGCAGCGGCACAGGTTGCCCGAGAGCGCCTCGCGGATGTCCGCGTCGGACGGGCTCGGGTTGCGCTCCAGCATCTCGTCGGCCGCGACGAGCAGGCCGGGGGTGCAGAAACCGCACTGGACGGCGCCCGCGTCGATGAACGCCTGCTGGATCGGGGACAGTTCGCCGCCCTCGCCGGTCTGCGAGTCCTGCGGCTTGGCCTGCCACTGCTGGGCGTCCTGGAGCGACGTACCACCGGAGGTGCCGGAGGTGCCGCACGCGCCGGTGCCGCAACCGCCGTGCTGCTCGCGCTGCTTGGCGTAGTCGGCGAGGCCCTCGACGGTGACGACGTCCCGTCCCTCGGCCTGTCCGGCGGCGACCAGACACGCACACACCGGCACGCCGTCGAGACGGACGGTGCAGGAACCGCACTCGCCCTGCTCGCAGGCGTTCTTGGAGCCGGGCAGGCCCATGCGCTCACGCAGCACGTACAGGAGGGACTCGCCCTCCCATACGTCGTCGGCTTCCTGCGGACGGCCGTTGACCGTGAAATTGACACGCATTACGCGACTCCCTCCGTGCTGCTGCGGCCGTTGCCGCGGTACGACTCCCAGGTCCAGCCCAGCGTCCGGCGGGCCATGATCCCGACGGCGTGGCGGCGGTAGTTCGCCGTGCCGCGCACGTCGTCGATCGGGTTGGCGGCTCCGGAGGCGAGCTCCGCGAACTGCTTGGCGATCGAGGGGGTGATGATCTTCTTGCTGTCCCAGAAGCCGCCCTCTTCGAGAGCCGCGTTCAAGAACTCCTCGGCGGCCTTCGCGCGGATCGGGGTCGGCGCGGCGGAGCCGATGCCGGTGCGCACGGTCCGGGTCTCGGGGTGCAGCGCGATGCCGAACGCGCACACGGCGATGACCATGGCGTTGCGCGTGCCGACCTTGGAGTACTGCTGCGGCCCGTCGGCCTTCTTGATGTGGACGGCCCTGATCAGCTCGTCCTCGGCGAGGGCGTTGCGCTTCACGCCGGTGTAGAAGTCGTCGATCGGGATCAGGCGCGAGCCGCGCACCGACTCCACCTCGACCTCGCAGTCGGCGGCGAGCAGTGCCGGGTGGGCGTCACCGGCCGGGGACGCCGTGCCGAGGTTGCCGCCGACGCCGCCGCGGTTGCGGATCTGCGGCGAGGCGACCGTGTGCGAGGCGAGGGCGAGGCCGGGCAGCTCCGTGCGCAGCTCCTCCATGATCTGGGTGTACGGGACGGACGCGCCGAGCCGGACCGTCTCCTCGCCCGTCTCCCACTCGCGCAGCTCGGCGATGCGGTTGAGGTCAAGCAGGTATTCGGGACGACGGTGGTCGAAGTTGATCTCGACCATCACGTCGGTGCCACCCGCAATCGGCACAGCCGTGGGGTGCTCGGCCTTGGCGGCGAGCGCCTCCTCCCAGCTGGCGGGGCGAAGGAAGTCCATGAGGCTCTCTTCTTCGTGTCGAGGGTCGTTCGCTGCGAGGGACCCGGAGATTCCGTATGAGGGATTCCGTTCAGGCCACTCGGGCCGTTCGTCCCTCGACTGCTCGTTCATCTGCTGTTAACGCGGAGTGGGGCAAGTACACCGCTCGCTCGTCCGGTGGGGTCAGTCACCGAAACCATGAAGGAGTTGGCTGGCCAAGCCGCGCGTCTTGTAGATTCGTATGAAGAACGGGCCTCAGTAACCTCGCGGAATCCCCCGGGAAACCGCGGGCCCCCGGCGGCACAAGGCCCCGGACCTGACGAGCCCACGTGCTTGTACACCACATTCGAGACAGATCGGCGGCGACGACACCATGCGGCTGCGCGCACTCCTGGACACCGACGCGCTGGGCCTGCGGCTGCTCGGCGGCGAGGACGAGCTGGACCGCACCGTGCGCGGTGTGATGACCACGGACCTGCGGGACCCGAGCCGCTATCTGGCGGGCGGTGAACTGGTCCTGACCGGCCTCGCCTGGCGCCGTGACGCCTCCGACACCGAGCCGTTCGTCCGCGTCCTCGCGAGCGCGGGGGTGGCGGCGCTGGCCGCGGGCGAGGCCGAGCTGGGCGATGTCCCCGCCGACATCGTCGAGGCCTGCGCCCGCCACCGGCTGCCGCTCTTCGCGGTCAACGAGTCCGTGGCCTTCGCGACGATCACCGAACACGTCGTACGCCAGGTCTCCGGCGAGCGCGCGGGCGACCTCGCGGCCGTGGTCGACCGGCACCGCCGCCTGATGACCTCCGGCCCGGCGGGCGGCGGCCCCGACGTCGTCCTCGACCTGCTCGGCACCGATCTGGACCTGCGGGCCTGGGTGCTCTCGCCCGCCGGGCGCACCATCGCCGGGTCCGGCGCCGCGGGTATGGCGCTGCCGGGCGCCGTCTGCGCGCGGCTGGCCGGGGAGCACCTGGCCGCCGCCCGCACCGGGCGGCGCGGGCCGCACCGCGTGGCGGTGGAGGGCGTGACGTACTCGCTGTTCCCCGTTCGCGCCAGTGGCCGGGGAGCGGGCGGCGCCTCGCGCGACGTGCGCGAGACGGTGCTCTCCGACTGGGTCCTCGCGGTCGAGGCCGACGCGGGCGACTGGCCCGAGGAGCGGCTCGACCTGCTCCAGGGCGTGACGCAGCTGATCGCGGTGGAGCGGGACCGGCGGGACGCCGCCCGCACGGTGCGCCGCCGCCTGGCCCAGGAGGTCCTGGAGCTGGTGCAGACCGGCGCGGCCCCGGCGGAGATCGCCGCGCGGCTGCGCGTCGCCGCGCCCGTGCTGCTGCCCGGGCTCGGCGCGGCCCCGCACTGGCAGGTCGTGGTGGCCCGCGTCGAGTGGGACGGCGGTGACATCGAGGGCGGCCCGGTCGCCCAGGCCCTCCTGGAGGAGATCCTCGTCGACCCCGTCACCGCGGGGCCCGAGCCGTCCGACCGGATCGCGGTCGCGCACACCGGCGACGAGGCCATCGCGCTGGTGCCGCTCCCCGCCGTCTCCACCGAGCACGACGGCTCCGAGACGGGGCTGCTCGCCGACGCCCTCCTGGCATCGGTCCGCGACCCGCTCTCGGCGGGCCTCGACGGCGACGGCCGCCTCACCCTCGGCGTCAGCGCCGCCGTGCACTCGGCGGAAGGACTCCGCGGCGCCCTGGAGGAGGCGCGGCACGCCCGCCGGGTCGCCGCCGCCCGCCCCGGCCGGGTCTGCGCGGCCGGGCACCAGGAGCTGGCCTCGCACGTGCTACTGCTCCCCTTCGTCCCCGACGACGTGCGCCGGGCGTTCACGGCACGGCTCCTGGACCCGCTGCGGGAGTACGACCAGCGGCACCGGGCCGAGCTGATCCCCACCCTGGAGGCGTTCCTCGACTGCGACGGGTCGTGGACGCGGTGCGCGGCGCGGCTGCACCTCCACGTCAACACGCTGCGCTACCGGGTGGGCCGTATCGAGCAGTTGACGAGCCGTGACCTCTCGCGCCTTGAGGACAAGCTCGATTTCTTCCTCGCCCTGCGGATGAGCTGAGGAAATCCGGTCGGGGCGCCCGGCAGGCCGTGGCGCCCCGAAGCCCCTTCCGCTGCCCGCCCTTTGTGAATTCTTTCACCCGGCCTCTTGGCCGGACGCCGCCATCCATGCTGAGATTCGCCCACGGCTCAACGGCTCGGACTCAACAGCCCATTGGTGTGCTCGGGGAGGGCAACGTGGCGCATACCGCCATGTCTGGTACCGGAACGATTGCAGGGAACGATCCACTCCAGACCGCGGTATGGCGGCTGCGCTCGCGCGGCTGCTGGACCGACGCGGCCGCGCTGCTGGCCTCGCGGACCGGGGCGGCGCCGGCACTCCAGCGGGCGGGCCTCCTCGTCGAGCGCTGCCTGTTCACCGGGGACGGCTGGGGCGAGGCCGAGGACGGGCTGCGGACCGCGGAGGCGCTGGCCGAGGACGACGACGACCGCGGTGCGGCGGCCTGCGAGCGGGGCCAACTCGCTTACGCCTCCACGGTGTTGGGGGTACGTGACCGGGCCGACGAGGCGCGTACGGCGCTCGGCAGGGCGGCCGCGCTGCTCGCGCCGAACGCGGCGGGGCGGCCGCTGCTCGACTTCCGCCGGGGGCTGGTCGCCGAGCACATCGCGGATGCGCCGCAGGCCGCGAAGGCCGCGTACCGCAGGGCGCACGCGGGGGCCACGGCGCGCGACGATTCCCTGCTGCTCTCGTTCACCTGGCGGCATCTCGCCGGACTCGCCCTGCGGGACGGGGAGTTGGTGGAGGCGCGGCACGGCTTCGCCGAATCCCTGCGGATCCGGGAGGAGTTGGGGTACCTGGTGGGGACGGCGCCGGCGCTGGCCGCGCTGGCGGACGCGGAGCCGGAGCCGGAGGCCACGCGGCTGCGCGCCGAGGCCACGCGGTTGTTCCGCCTCCTCGGTGGAGTACCCGCCTGGCTGTCCCACCACCTCACACCTCCGGCACCGGCGGTCTGACCTGGCGCCCGGGGCGCCGGCCCCGGGCGTCAAGTCAAGTCAAGTCAGGTCGTCAGGCTTCCGCACCGCGGGCCGTCGGGACGGCTGACGCGGTCCGCTTGTCACGGTACGGGGCCAGGAACGCGGTCAGTGCCGACAGCATCTCCTCAGGGGCTTCCTCGGCGGGGTAGTGGCCGCACCCCGGGACGACAAGGCTCTCCACATCGTCGGCGGCGAGCTTCATCGTCGCGCCGACCGACGCGCCCAGGTTCTCCGCTCCCCCGATCGCCAGCACGGGGAGGGACAGTCGTCGACCCATGCGCTTCTGGTTCTGCGCGATGGTCGTATCGAGTGCGCGGTAGAACTCGAAGCTGGAGCGCAGGGCTTCCGGGTCGGCGGCGAGGGTGTCGATGTAGTGCTGGACGGCGTAGTCGGGCAGTGCCTTCGCCGATTTCGTGGCGAACTGGTGACCGAAGTAGAGATGCTCCCGCCCGCTGACCAACTGCTCGTTGACGTCGGCGAGGCGGTTGAAGGCGAAGTGCCAGAGGCGGTCGTTGGCCTCTTTGCCGCCGAAGAGAGGTGGCGTGGATGAAACTCCCGGGATCGTGGCCTCGGCGACGGCCAGCCGGTCGAGCCGGTCAGGGTGATCCGCGGCCAGGGCATAGCCGGTCCACATCCCGATGTCGTGACCGACCATGGCGAAGCGCTGATGCCCCAGCGACTCCATCAGCGCCACCATGTCGCGTGCGAGCGTGCCGGTGTCGTACCCGTCGCGGGGTTTGTCGGACAGCCCGACACCGCGCGGATCGACCGCGACGACGTGGAAGTCCTGAGCCAGCGCGGGCATCAGAAGGCGCCAGGCGTACCACGTCTGGGGCCAGCCGCCCAGCAGGAGCAGCGCGGGCCCTTCGCCACCGGTGACGGCGTGCAGGCGCAGTGCGCCGGTGTCGACGTAGCGGCTGGTGAAGGTCTCGGTGAAGCCAGGCGGGAGGTTCGGCGCGCGCGAGACGGAACCGGGGCCGTCGGGAGCGGGCAGGCGGGTCGACGACAGACTCATGATCATCCTTTGTCGCAGGGCTTTGGCAGGGGCCTTTCGAGCTGAGCGCTGGAAGCACTGGCCGCCACGCTAGCCATCTTGGATCGATCGGTCAAAGATTTTTTGACCGATCGATCCAAGATCGGTCCAAGGAGGGAGGTAGGCTCATGGCAGACAGGGAAACGGGAGGTGCGCCGTCGTGTCCGGCCGGAAGCAATTCGATGTCAGTGCGGCCCTGGACCAGGCCATGCGAGTGTTCTGGCAGCGCGGGTACGCCGACGCCTCGCTGGATGCCCTCGGTTCGGCAACGGGTCTGGGTCGCGGCTCCCTCTACGGCGCCTTCGGCGGCAAGGACGCCCTGTTCCGCCAGTGCCTCGACCGCTACGCGTCGATCTACGGCACGCGCCATGAGCAGGCGTTCGCCGCGCACCCCGGTGATCCGGTGCGCGCGGTCGAGGCGTTCTTCGACGTGGCCCTGGCCCGTATCGCCGACCCGTCGGTCCCCGTGGGCTGCCTCATCACCCAGTCCGCCGCGCAGTCACCGACCCTGCGCGAGGAGAACAACATCCACGTGCGCCGCCTGCTCGACGCGCAGCGCCAACGGGTACGCGCGGCGTTGGCGGACTCCCCGGCCGACGCTCAAACGCTCGACGAACTCGCCGCGTTCGTCGTCGCCGTCAACCAGTCGCTGGCCGTCCTGAGCCGTGCCGGGTCTTCGGATGCCGAGCTGCGGTCCGTGGCCCGGCTCGCCTGCACAACGGTGGCGGACACCCTCGCCCGGGCGGCATCCGAGGATCTCGCCCCAGGCTCCCCAGGCTGACGAGCACCGCCTCCACCGCGACTCGGCCTTCCGCGGTCCGGCATGCCCGCGGCTTGCGAGGGGCCGACGTGACCGCACGGCACCGCCCCGCCTCCCCCTACGCCCCCGCGAAATGCTCCCCCACCAGCCCCGGCACCACCGCGAGGTCCTGGGCGATCAGCGCCTCCAGCAACGCCATGTGCTCCGCCGCGTCCGCCACCAGCTCCGCCCGCCGCCCCGCGACAGGGCCGCTGACCAGCGGCCACTGCGACCGCCGGTGCAGATCGTCCGCGACCTGGACCAGCTGCCGGTTGCCCGACAGGGAGAGCACCGCGCCATGGAAGGCGCGGTCGGCCTCGGCGTAACGCGCCAGGTCACCGCCGGCCGCCGCCGCCACGGTCGCCTCGGCGAGCGGCAGCAGCCCGGACCAGCGCGCCGCGGGCACCGTGCGGGCGAGCCGCAGCATCACCGGCACCTCGATCAGCGCCCGCACCTCCGCCAGCTCCGCCAGTTCCCGGGCGCCGCGCTCGACGACCCGGAACCCGCGGTTGGGCACGACCTCCACCGCGCCCTCGGACGCCAGCTGCTGCATCGCCTCGCGCACCGGCGTCGCGGAGACCCCGAAGCGCTCGCCGAGCACCGGCGCCGAGTACACCTCGCCGGGCGTGAGCTCGCCGCCCACCAGCGCGCTCCGCAGGGCGTCGAGGATCTGACCGCGTACGGAGTTGCGTCGTATGAACCCCGCCCCCGCCCCGGCCCCGGCCTGCTCCACGACGTCCACCCGCGTCCACCCGCGTCCACTCGCTGCGACCTGGAGCCCCGCCCCAGAGGTCTGCACTTGAAAGGTACGAGAGGCACCATAGGCGGACAGGACCGCGGTTGAAACCTCGATCACGTCGGGTAAGGTAAGGCTAACCTGCAATCGATCGCGATTCGGTGGTCCCCGCATGTCCGTTCCCACCTTGGCCGCGCCCGCCCAGAGCGTCTCCAGTGCCGTCGCGGACTCCTATGCCCGCCTCACCGAGGTGTTTCCAGGACTGCGCGTCATCGAACTCGGTCCGAAGGAGCAGGCCGCACACGGTGGCGGCTGGGTCGCCGCCGCCCGGCTCGCGGAGGGCGGGGCCGACCTCGACGCGTTCCTCGCGTGGGACAGCGCGCAGGTCCTGAAGGACTACGGCACGCGGGCGCGGCCCGACGTGGTCGCGAGTTTCGGTCTGCACCGGTACGCCTGGCCCGCCACGCTGCTGATCACCGTCCCGTGGTTCCTGCACCGCCGCGTCCCGCGTCTCCCCGTGGCCAACGTCTCCTTCCACCGCGCCCTCGGCCGGATGGCCGTCCGCACGGAAGGCTTCGCCTGCCTGCCGGGCGATCCGGCCGCCGCGCTGCCCGGCGCCCGCGTCGTACCGGACGAGGAGGCGCTGCGCGCGGAGGTACGGGCGGCGGTCGCCGCACACATGGGCCCGCTCCTGGACGCCTTCGGCCCGAGGATGCGGCGCCGCTCGCGCGGCCTGTGGGGCGTCGCCACCGACGAGATCGTCGAGGGTCTGTGGTACGTCGCGCATCTCCTCGGCGAGGAGCGCCGCGCGATGACGGAGCTGGAGCTGCTGCTGCCCGGCGCCACGAAGCCGTACGTGGGCACGGCCGGTTTCCGGGAGCTGACGGGCCCGAACGGCGAGGCGCTGCCGACCCGGGACCGGGCGAGCTGCTGCATGTTCTACACGCTGCGCCCCGAGGACACCTGCGCCACCTGCCCGCGCACCTGCGACGCCGAGCGCGTCGCGCGGCTGAGCGCCGCCGCCACGGCCGGCTGAACCACCCGCGATCACCCGTCGACCACGCGTGAACCACCCCAACGCGTCGTCTTTTCCCTCGCATTAATCGAACTCAACGGCCGCTTCTCCGAAGCCAGTTCGAGCGAAACCGGGTCATGTGTGCTCCCTCGCACCCCCTTGGCGTTCTCTTGCCCCGAAACCCCCTTGAGCGCTGCTCCGTTCGGGTCACTATGGCGCCCGAAACGCCCTACCGCGATGCAAGGGACCCCAGATGAGACTGACCGACATATCGCTGGACTGGCTGCTCCCCGGTGGCGTCCTGCTCCTGGGCATGCTGGTGGCGGTGGCGGTGCTCGCGCGCGGCAAGCGAGGCCACGACAAGGCGGCGAAGGCGGGCACGGGCGACGACTCGTGGCAACGCAGCGAGGAGCGCCGCAGACGCAAGGAAGCCATCTACGGCACCGCGTCCTACGTCCTGTTGTTCTGCTGTGCGGCGGTGGCCGCCGCTCTCTCCTTCCACGGCCTCGTCGGCTTCGGCCGGCAGAACCTCAGCCTCTCCGGCGGCTGGGAGTACCTCGTGCCGTTCGGCCTCGACGGCGCGGCGATGTTCTGTTCCGTCCTCGCCGTGCGCGAGGCCAGCCACGGTGACGCGGCGCTCGGCTCGCGCCTGCTGGTCTGGACGTTCGCCGGAGCCGCGGCCTGGTTCAACTGGGTGCACGCGCCCCGGGGTCTCGGCCACGCCGGTGCCCCGCAGTTCTTCGCCGGGATGTCGCTGTCGGCGGCGGTGCTCTTCGACCGCGCGCTGAAGCAGACCCGCCGGGCGGCGCTGCGCGAGCAGGGCCTGGTGCCCCGTCCGCTGCCGCAGATCCGTATCGTGCGCTGGCTGCGCGCCCCCCGCGAGACGTTCGGCGCCTGGTCGCTGATGCTCCTCGAAGGCGTACGCACCCTGGACGAGGCCGTGGAAGAGGTCCGGGAGGACCGGCGCGAGAAGGAGCGCACGCGGCTGCGCAGGCGCGATCAGGAGAAGCTGGACCGTGCCCGGCTCAAGGCGATCAGCCGCGGCCACCGGGGCTACGCCCGCGGCGGCCGTCAGGTGGAGGTGCAGGCCGTCGCTCCGGCCGCCGGGTCCGCGCAGGTCGGCGCGGACCCTGCCATAGCGGCGCAGGAACAGTCGCCGGTACGCGCCCGTCCCTCCCTCCAGGCCGTCAAGGCCGACGCTGAGGCCGCCGCCCCCGTCACCGTGGACCTCACGGCGGAGGACGACACCCAGACCCTGCCCCGGCTGGACTCGCTGGAGCAGAAACTGAAGGACCTTGAGCAGCAGTTCGGCTGAGACGGCGCGGTGGCGGCGGGGCGGATCCGCTTCACGCCGTGCCGCCGCCGTTCAGTTCGAACCACACCACCTTCCCCACCCCGTGGGCGCGTACGCCCCAGGCGTCGGCGAGGGACTGCACGAGGACCAGGCCCCGGCCGTTCGTACCGCTGTCGGCGTCCGGTACGCGCGGCTCAGGGCGGCGTCCCACGAAGTCCCGCACCTCGACGCACAGGCTGCGCCGGCTCAGGGTCGCGGTGACGATCGCGTCGTGATCGGTGTGCACCAGCGCGTTGGTGACCAGTTCGCTGGTGAGCAGCTCGGCTATGTCGGCCCCGGCCGGTTTCCCCCAGCGCCGGAGGAATTCCCGCAAGGCGCCCCTGACCTCGGACACCGCTGACAGATCGGCCCTTCCCAGCCTGCGCCGGAGCTGGACCTGGTCCGGTCCCGTCCGCGCCCCGTCGCCTCCCTCGGTGAACGCGTCCCGTACATCCGTCGAAATGGCCCCGGTTCCCCCGGGGCCGCCACCACGTGACTGCCTCGTCATGACCCCCGCCCACAAAGCGATGACCTTGCCTCTCAGCTCGAACAACCTCACGGAATGCATGCCCCGGCCCACAGGCGGCACTCCTGTCGGATCAGCAAACTATGGCGCGGGTGGCCCGGAGCCCTGGGGGGAAGTGAAGCGGTGGACCCCCGCCACCGAGTGTTTCGAGGAGCGCGCGTGCACGACGACAGACTGCTGGTGGAAGGCCGCCTGGAGCGGGCGCTGCGCCAGTTCATCCGCCCCGCCCAATACGCGCACAGGGTGCCGCTCACCCTCTCCGTCTGGCATGCGCCGGGCGAACCTGTGGCCGTCTCGGCCGCTCTGGAGGCGGTGTACGAGCCCTTCGCGACCGGTGCGGAATGGGGAAGTCCCTGGTCGACGAGTTGGTTCCGGCTTCAGGGGCGGGTGCCCGACCAGTGGCGTGGGCGCCGTGTGGAGGTGGTCGTCGATCCCGGTTTCACGGGGGACGGGCCGGGGTTCCAGGCGGAGGGTCTGGTGTACGACGCGTCGGGCGTGCCGCTGAAGGGCGTCCACCCCCGCAATCGGCATATTCCGGTGGCCTCGCCCGCCCGGGGTGGTGAGCCGGTGCACTTTCTCCTGGAGGCGGCGGCCAACCCCGCTGTCCTGCACGACTTCATGCCGACGCCCCTGGGCGACGTACTGACCGCGGGTACTGGCCCTATCTACCGATTCGCGTCTGCTGATCTCGCCGTACTGGACGAGGACGTATGGCGGTTGACACTGGACATCGAGGTCCTGTCCGAGCTGATGGCCGAACTGGATGCCGGCCGTCCGCGTCGGCACGAGATCCTCCGGGCGCTTGAGGACATGCTCGACGCGCTCGATCTGCACGACGTGCCGGGCACGGCGGCCGCGGGGCGCGCGGCGCTCGCCGGTGTTCTCGCCAAGCCCGCGCACGCGAGCGCGCACCGCGTGTCGGCGGCCGGGCACGCCCACATCGACTCGGCGTGGCTGTGGCCCCTGCGCGAGACGGTGCGCAAGGCCTCGCGGACCTTCGCCAATGTGACGGCGCTGGCCAAGGAGTATCCGGAGCTGGTCTTCGCCTGTTCGCAGGCCCAGCAGTACGCGTGGGTGAAGGAGCACCAGCCGCTCATCTGGGAGCGCGTCAAGGAGGCGGTGGTGGACGGCACTTGGGCGCCGGTGGGCTCGATGTGGGTCGAGTCGGACGCCAACATGCCGGGCGGTGAGGCGCTCGCCCGGCAGATCACGCACGGCATGCGGTTCTTCCGGGAGGAGCTGGGCGTCGAGACGGAGGAGATCTGGCTGCCCGACTCCTTCGGATACACCGCCGCCTTCCCGCAGTTGGCGAAGCTCGCGGGCGTCCGGTGGTTCCTGACCCAGAAGCTGAGCTGGAACCAGTCCAACAAGATGCCGCACCACACCTTCTGGTGGGAGGGCATCGACGGCACCCGGGTCTTCACCCACTTCCCGCCCGTGGACACCTACAACTCGCAGTTCCACGGCGCCGAACTGGCCCACGCGGAGCGGAACTTCGCCGACAAGGGCCGCGCCTCCCGCTCCCTGGTGCCGTTCGGCTGGGGTGACGGCGGGGGTGGCCCCACCCGCGAGATGATGGAGCGGGCACGGCGGCTGCGCTCCCTGGAGGGTTCGCCGCGCGTCGAGATCGAGAAGCCGTCGGCGTTCTTCGCGGCGGCCGAGGAGGAGTACGGCGCGCGGGCCCCGGTCTGGTCGGGCGAGCTGTATCTGGAGCTGCACCGCGCGACGTACACCACCCAGGCCGCGACCAAGCGCGGCAACCGCCGCAGCGAACACGCCCTGCGCGAGGCGGAGTTGTGGTGCACGGCGGCAGCGGTGCGCGATGCCGCGTACCTCTATCCGTACGAGGCCCTGGACCGGCTGTGGAAGACGGTCCTGCTGCACCAGTTCCACGACATCCTGCCGGGGTCGTCGATCGCGTGGGTGCACCGGGAGGCCCGGGAGACGTACGCGCGGGTCCTCGCCGAACTGGAGGAGATCACCGCGTCGGCCGTACGCTCCCTCGGCGCGGGCGGGCCCGCCGTGCTGAACGCCTCGCCGTACGCCCGCGACGAGGTCGTGGACAGCGGGGACGGCGCGCTGGTGCGGGTCGACGTGCCCGCGCTCGGCACGCGGAGCCTGGAGGACGCGCGGGGCCCGGGTCCCGGCGCGGTCGCGCACACGACCGGCGACACGATCCTCCTGACCAACGAGCACCTGAGCGTGGCCGTCGACGCCGCCGGGCTGCTGACCTCCGTACGGGACCTGGCGGCGGACCGCGAGGTCCTCGCGGCGCCCGGCAACCTCCTCCAGCTGCACCCCGACCATCCCACGCAGTACGACGCGTGGGACCTCGACCGGCACTACCGGCACCGGCACACCGACCTCACGGACGCCGACTCCGTCGAGCTGGTCGAGGACGGGCCGCTGCGCGTCACGGTGCGGGTGGTGCGCTCCTTCGGGGCGTCGCGGATCACCCAGGAGATCCGGCTCGCGGCGGGCAGCCGGCGCGTCGATGTCGTCACGGACGTCGAGTGGCGGGAGTCGGAGAAGGTATTGAAGGCCGCGTTCCCGCTGGACGTGCACGCCGAACGGGCCGCCGCCGAGATCCAGTTCGGCCACGTGCACCGGCCCACGCACGCCAACACCGGTTGGGACGCGGCGCGTTACGAGATCTGCGCGCACCGCTGGCTTCGGGTGGCCGAGGAGGGTTATGGCATCGCGCTGCTCAACGACTCCACGTACGGGCACGACGTGACGCGCGTGGAGCACGGCGGCACGCTCGGCACCACCGTGCGCCTGACGCTGCTGCGGGCCCCGCACAGCCCGGACCCGGAGACCGACCGGGGCACGCACCGCTTCACGTACGCGCTGCTGCCCGGCGCGGGCACGGGGGACGCGGTGGCGGAGGGGATCGCGCTCAATCTGCCGCTGCGGGTGGCCGCCGCGCCCGTCCTCGCGCCGCTGGTGAGCGTCGACCACCCGGCGGTCACCGTCGAGTCGGTGAAGCTCGCCGACGACCGCAGTGGCGATGTGATCGTACGGCTCTACGAGTCGCGCGGTGGGCGGGCGGCGGCCACGCTCGGCACGTCGTTCCCGGTGGCGCGGGCGCAGGTGACCGACCTCCTGGAGCGGCCGCTGAACGAGGCGGACACGGGCGAGGCGGGGCTGACCCTCGCGCTACGGCCGTTCCAGATCGTCACGCTGCGGCTGCGGCCCGCGTGACCGGCGCGGGTGCCGGGGCCGGTGTCGCTCACGGCCTCGGCACGTTGCGCAGGTTCGAGCGGGCCATCTGGAGCATCCGGCCCACGCCGCCGTCCAGCACGATCTTTCCCGCGGAGAGCGCGAAGCCGGTCACCATGTCCGAGCTGATCTTGGGCGGCATGGAGAGGGCGTTGGGGTCGGTGACGATGTCGACGAGGGCCGGGCCCTTGTGGGCGAAGGCGTCCTTCAGGGCGCCCGCGAGCTGCTTGGGCTTCTCCACGCGGACGCCGTACGCCCCGGCGGCGCGGGCCACGGCGGCGAAGTCGGGGTTGTGGTTGGCCGTGCCGTGGTTCGGCAGCCCGGCGACCATCATCTCCAGCTCCACCATGCCGAGGGAGGAGTTGTTGAAGAGGACGACCTTCACCGGCAGGTCGTGCTGGACGAGGGTGAGGAAGTCGCCCATCAGCATCGAGAAGCCGCCGTCGCCCGACATCGAGACGACCTGGCGCTCGCGGTCGGTGAACTGCGCGCCGATCGCCTGCGGCAGGGCGTTCGCCATCGAGCCGTGGCTGAAGGAGCCGATGATGCGGCGCCTGCCGTTGGGGGTGAGGTAACGGGCCGCCCAGACGTTGCACATACCGGTGTCGACGGTGAACACCGCGTCGTCGGCGGCGACTTCGTCGAGGACGGAGGCGACGTACTCGGGGTGGATCGGGGTGTGCTTCTCGACCTTGCGGGTGTACGCCTTGACGACACCCTCCAGGGCGTCGGCGTGCTTCTTCAGCATCTTGTCGAGGAACTTGCGGTTCGACTTGGGCGAGACGCGGGGCGTGAGGCAACGCAGTGTCTCGCGGACGTCGCCCCAGACCGCGAGGTCCAGCTTCGAGCGGCGGCCGAGGTGCTCGGGGCGCACGTCGACCTGGGCGATCTTGACGTCGTCGGGCAGGAAGGCGTTGTACGGGAAGTCCGTGCCGAGCAGGATCAGCAGGTCGCACTCGTGCGTGGCCTCATACGCGGCGCCGTAGCCGAGCAGGCCGCTCATGCCGACGTCGAACGGATTGTCGTACTGGATGAACTCCTTGCCCCGCAGCGCGTGGCCGACCGGGGACTTGATCTTCTCGGCGAACTGCATCACCTCGGCGTGCGCGCCCGCCGTGCCGCTGCCGCAGAAGAGAGTGACCTTGCCCGCCTCGTCGATCATCTGCGCGAGCTTCTCGATCTCCGCGTCGCCGGGGCGCACGGAGGGCCGGGACGTCACCAGGGCGGTCTCGGCGGCCTTCTCGGGGGCGGGCTCGGAGGCGATGTCGCCGGGCAGGGACACGACGCTGACACCGGACCGGCCGACGGCGTTCTGAATGGCGGTCTGGAGCAGGCGCGGCATCTGCTTCGGGCTGGAGATCAGTTCGCAGTAGTGGCTGCACTCCTGGAACAGCCGGTCGGGGTGGGTCTCCTGGAAGAAGCCGAGGCCGATCTCGCTGGAGGGGATCTGCGAGGCGAGGGCGAGCACGGGGGCCATGGAGCGGTGCGCGTCGTACAGGCCGTTGATGAGGTGGAGGTTGCCCGGCCCGCAGGAACCGGCGCAGGCGGCGAGCCTGCCGGTGATCTGGGCCTCGGCGCCGGCCGCGAAGGCGGCGGTCTCCTCGTGCCGGACCTGGACCCAGTCGATGCCCTTCGTCCGGCGGATGGCGTCCACGACCGGGTTGAGGCTGTCGCCGACGACTCCGTACAGGCGCTGGACGCCCGCGCGGACGAGGATGTCGACGAACTGCTCGGCGACGTTCTGCTTGGCCATGCTGCACGCACCTCTTCATCCTTGGAACTCTCGGACCCGGTACTCGCTGTGATCGCGTTCAAACGCCCTCGGGTCCATGAATTCACAGGTGCGGCGGTCATGCCTCCCAAACGGCGGCGGCCGTGCGGTCGTCCGCGTAGCCCTTCACCCGCACCTGAATGTCCGCGAGGAAGGCCGCGAGGCCCGGGGCGGGGCCCTTCTGCCACCTGTCCGTGAGGTGCTCGGCCAGCGCGGGTTCGCCGCGCAGCGGGTCGGCGAGGCCGCCGCTGCAGAGCAGGAGCGTGTCACCCGGGCGGGCGACGGAGGCGCGGAAACGGAAGGGGTCGGGCGGGGGCTCGGGGGCGGGTTCGTAGGGGCTCGGGGGTGTGGTGATGCCGAGGTCCATGGTGAGGTGGTCGCCCTCCGGGGTCCGGGTGGGCGGGGAGCCGAAGCCGACCACGGCGTCGCCGGTGGCGTCGGCGACGCGGGGCTCGATGTCCTGCCACGCGCCGTCGCGCAGCCGGAAGAGGCCGCCCGCCCCGACGCCGAAGAAGACGCGGGTGCGGCAGCGGGGGTCGGCGGGCAGGAGGAGGCAGCGCAGGGAGGCGGCGTACTCGTGCGGGGCCAGGCCGAGGTCGGTGGCGCGTGCCCGGAGCTTGCCGAGGCTGCGGTCGGTGAGGCGGTGCAGGCCCGACTTCAGGTCGCCGCGCCGGGCGGCCCTGATGTCCTCGGCGAGCCGCTGGTGGCTGCGGCCCACGGCCCGGCCGATCCACGCGCAGGCTTCGGCGGCCGCGCGGTGGGCGCCTGGGGCGGCACGGGCGCCGGTGGCCATGGCGACCAGCACCAGGGCGTCCTCGCCGGCGCCGAAGCGGGCGGTCAGCAGGGAGTCGCGGCGCGCCTCGCCTCGGTATCGGGGGGAGTCGCCGCGCACGGAGGCGGCGCGCAGGGTGGAGCTTCCGTACCGCGCCCCGTCGAGCACGGTGTCGGCGACGAGATCACCGAGGTCGTCCGGGTCGGCGGCGGGCAGGGCGGTGGGCTCGGCGTCGTAAGTGGGCGGCCCGTCACCGACGTGGCCGGGCCCGAAGGGGGCGGGCCCGAAGGGGGCGGGGCCGACGGGGGCGGGAGCCGGCACGGCGATCCGCGGGGCTCTGGGTGACCCCGACGCCACGGCCCCCGCCCCGGCTCCGGCTCCGGCTCCGGCCCCGGCTCCGGCTCCGGCTCCGGCTCCGGCTCCAAAGGTCACCGGTCCGCTGGGCCCTCGGGGCGGCTCCCACGGAGCGGGGCTCCATGGGGCGCGACGGGTGGAGGCGGTGGAGGGGCTGGGCGGGGCGAGTGGGGTGAACCGGCCGGGGGCGAGTGGGCCGGGTCGGCCGGATGAGCCGTCCGGAGTGGGGCGCCCGCTCGGGGCAGAGGTGCCTGGTGGCTCGGGGGTGTCCGCCGGGGGCTGCGACTCGGGTGGGGTGGAGGAGGAGGTGGAGGAGGTGGAGGAGCCTGACGGAACGGGTCGGCCGGGCCGGGTCGGCGGGTCGGACGCACCTCGCGGGGTCGGCAGGCCGGACGTGCCCGGTTGGTGGATCGGCGGGGCGGGTGGGGGGGTTGGGCCGTGAGGGGCGGGCTTAGGGTCCCCGGCCTTCCGGTCACCCGCCCGGGGCGGCCGTTCCTCGCTCACCGCGTCCGCCGCCGAGGCGAACCTGTCGTCAAGAGTGTCCGGCGCGGGCGTCGGGCCCGTGTCCTGCGTGGCGTCGTCGTACAGCTGCCCCCACCAGTCGTCGTCGCGGCCGGTGCGCCTCTCCCCCTGCTGGCTCATGCCCCTATTTTCCACCGCGGAGGCCGTACGAAAACGGTGCATCCGGAAATTTTGGCCGTCTTGGCGACAAAGGGGCCGCCGGGCGGGCCCACCCCCCACAGGAGGACCGCCCGGCGGCGTCTGTGTGGCCGGCGCACGTCGCAGGCGCCGGGCCACGGTCTGAGTGACGGAGCCGCCGTGAACGTCCGTCAGGCGGTTCTTCCGCCACGCCTGTTCACCGGAGGCGCCCGTGGTCCACGGTCGCGCTCCACGTGCCGGCGTGCTCGGCGGTCGTCGCCGCCTTCCACGTGTCGCCCTCGTCGTAGGAGGTACGACAACTTCACCTCGGTGAGCGCACCCGGCCTGTAGCCCGCGTGCCCCGTGACGCCGAGTTCAATCCGTCGGCCGTCCCTTGGTGCCGCGGTGGCGTCACCTTGTCACGGGGGTGGGCGCTACGGGGATGATGTTCCGGGGCGGGTTCACGCCGTGGCTGTTTCCCGCCACGGCGCCGTCGGAGCGGAGCTTCACGGCACCGTCGGAACGGAGCTTTGAGGAGGCGCGTCGCCGCATGCTGGCAGCGATAGGTCTGGACGAGACGCACGAGGCGGCGTACCGGGCGCTGGTGGCGGTGGGCGCCGTCGACGTCTCCGACCTCGCCCGCAGGCTCGCCCTCGGGGAGTCCGAGACGGAGCGGGCGCTGCGCCGCCTGGAGCGGCACGGCCTGGCCGCGCAGGCGTCCGGCAGGGCGGGCCGCTGGGTGGCCGCACCGCCCGGCGTCGCGCTCGGCGCGCTGCTCACCCAGCAGCGGCACGAGCTGGAGAAGGCGGAGCTGGCAGCGGCCCTGCTCGCCGAGGAGTACCGCGCGCAGGCCGCCGAGCCCACCGTCCACGACCTGGTCGAGGTGGTCACCGGGGCCGCCGCCGTCTCGCAGCGCTTCCTCCAGTTGCAGCTGGGGGCGAGCGACGAGGTGTGCGCGCTGGTGACGGGCAGCCCCATCGCGGTCACCGGCGTGGAGAACAGCGCCGAGGAGCAGGCCGCGGGCCGTGGCGTCCGTTACCGCGTGGTGGTCGAGCGCGCCGTCCTCGACCTGCCCACCGGCCTGGTCGAGCTGTCGGCGGCGATCGGCCGCGACGAGCAGGCGCGGGTCGTGGACCGCGTGCCGACCAAGCTGGTCATCGCCGACGGTTCGCTCGCGATGGTGCCGCTCACCTCGCGGACCGCCGAGCCCGCCGCCCTCGTCGTGCACGCCAGTGGGCTGCTCGAATCGCTGACGGCCCTCTTCGAGGCGGTGTGGCGGGAGGCGCTGCCGCTGCGCCTCGGCGAGGACGGCGGCACGGTCCGCGAGGACGCCCCCGAGGGCCCGGACGGCACGGACCTGGAGATCCTCTCGCTGCTCCTCGTGGGCCTGACCGACGCGAGTGTCGCCAAACAGCTCGACCTCGGGCTGCGCACGGTGCAGCGCCGGGTGAAGCGGCTGATGGAGCTGACCGGCGTGACGACACGGCTCCAGCTGGGCTGGCACGCGTACGAGCGCGGCTGGGTGGCGCGCCGCCCGCGTACGCCGCAGGGCTAATCTGACCTGCGCTTTCGCCGGATCTGCGGCACTCTGGGCAGATGGGAGCGTGGGAACTCCTGCTGGTCGGCGTGGTCATGCTGCTCGGCCTGTGCGGAGTACTGGTGCCCGGGGTGCCGGGGCCGTGGCTGGTGTGGGCCGCCGTCCTGTGGTGGGCGCTACAGGATCCGAACGGGCTCGCCTGGGGTCTCCTGGTCGGCGCGTCCGTAGTCCTGCTCGCGGCCCAGGCCATGCGCTGGCAGCTGCCGCCCCGCAGGCTCCGGCAGAGCGGCGCCACCCGGCGGATGGCCGTCTTCGCCGGGGCCGGGGCACTGCTGGGCTTCTGCGTGGTGCCGGTGATCGGCGCGATCCCAGGTTTCGTCGGCGGGATCTATACCGGGGAGCGGCTGCGGCTCGGCGGCCACGGCGAGGCGGTGGCGGCGACGCGGACGGCCATGCGGATGGGCGGGACGAGCGTACTGACGGAGTTGTTCGCGTGTCTGCTGATCCTGGGGGCGTGGCTCGGGGCGGTGTTCTGGGGCTGATGGGAGCGGCACACGGCCCCCGGCCCGCAGGGGCCTGCGGGCCGAATCGCCGTGAGACCCGCCGCGACGCGTGCGAAGCCAGGCCGGTTCTCCTGCCCGGCGCGATTCGAGCGCGTGCCTCGTGGTTATTCGGTGACCCCGCAGAAATCCCTTGTCACGGAGGCAGCGGAAGCGGAGGGCATCAGTACCGCGGTTGCCAGGTAGTCCTCTGTGCGCTGCCAGCGGCCTCGCAGGACACGCGGAGTGCGGTGACTCGGGAGGTTGGTGCTCTTCGGCGCGAGGGCTGCGGTAAAGGTCCGGGTGTGAGGGTCGAGACTGATCACACAGTGGAGGAAATCGAGCCATTGGCCGGTCAGCGGGAACCACGCCTTGTAGACGCTTTCCTTGGCGCTGAACAGCAGCCGGTCCCAAGCCGTGTCGGGGTGTGTTGAGGTCAGCCGGTCGAGGTCGCGGCGTTCCGGCTCGCTGCATATCCGTGAGAGAACCCGTGGCGGCAAGGGGCCATGCGGCTCAGCGTCGATGCCCAGGCCCACGAACACCCGAGCGGACGCCACCGCTGCCGCACGGTAGCCGTCGCAGTGAGTCATGCTGCCGACGAACCCCTCCGGCCAGCTCGGGGCCCCACCGTTGGCCGGGACCAGAGGGGCTTCGGGTCCGCCCAGCCGGCGAAGGGCGGTGCGGGCACACCAGCGCACGGTTGCGTACTCGCGGCGGCGTGCGTCAGGCGCTCCGACCATCCGGGCTGCCTCCTCCGGGAAGAGGCGCACCGCGCGGTCGCTGAAGGTTTCCACGACAGCGACCCCGTCGAGCGTTCCTTCCAACAGGGCGGACAAGGTCCTCATGCGGTCTGCGGCTCCGGCACGGAGGTGGACGTCGTGGGGGCCCGGTCCCTGTCCTCGTCCTTGTCCTTGTCCTTGTCCTCGTCCTCGTCCTCGTCCTTGTCCTCGTCCTTGTCCTTGTCCTTGTCCTTGTCCTTGTCCTTGCGCGAGAGTGCGTTGAGCAGAGGCGTCGTGAGCGCTGTTGTGACGAGAGCCATCAACACCATCGAGGAGAAGAGTTGGACCGTCAGCAGCCCCATGCTCAACCCGACGTTCAAAAGCACCAGTTCGGTCAGACCGCGGGTGTTCATGAGCGCACCCAGGGCGGTCGCGTCCCTCCAGCTCATGCCGGAGAGGCGAGCAGAGCAGGCGACGCTTCCCAGCTTGCCGAGGCAGGCCACACCGGTGATGGCCGCGGCTTGCAGGAGCCCCGCCCCGGTGAGTGACGTGAGGTCCACGGAGAGGCCGGTCACGACGAAGAAGATCGGCAGGAGCATCTTGCTCACGTTCTCCAACGGCACGTGGGCCGCTTGGTGCAGGAGACTGTCGGCCGTGGGACGAGGCGTCACCAGTCCGAACATGAACGCCCCGAAAATGGCGTGGATGCCGATGTGCGACGTGGTGACGGCGGAGACGAACGCCCCAGCGGCGAGCATCGGCGCGGCGTACGGAAAGTGTTGGGGCCGCATGCGGGCGCACACTCCTGCGAGGAGGGGACGCACCAGCCGGAGCATGACGACGACGTACAGCAGGGACCATCCGATGACGCCGAGGAAACCGGCCGCGCCGGCGGCATTGGACATGGCGACGACGACGGCGAGCATGCACCAGGCGAGCAGATCGTCCATCGCCGCGAGCCCGAGGGCCAGGGTCCCGATCCGCGTTCCCTGAAGGCCGCGCTCGGCCACGATACGCGCGAGCACCGGGAAGGCCGTGATGGACATGGCGACGCCTAGGAACAGCGCGAACTCGGCGAAGGGAATGGTGTGGCCTGCGACCTTGCTGTTCGAGCCGTAGATCGCCCATGCGAGTGCGCCCCCGAGAAGCAGGGGGATGAGCAATGAGCTGAGTCCGACCGCTCCGGCCAGGCGCAGCTGCCCTCTGATGGCCCGCCGGTCGAATTCCCAGCCGATCAGGAACATGAACAGGAGTACACCCACCTGAGATACGACACCCAGGGACGTGCGTACCTCGGAGGGGAAGAAGATGTTCGGCAGGTCGCCGGGGAAGAGACCGAGCACACTCGGCCCCAGGCAGATGCCGGCCGCTATCTCGCCGACTACGGCGGGCTGGCCGACGCGGCGGGCCAGCAAGGTGAAGAGCATCCCCGCAGCGAACGTGAGGGCTATACCGCCGACGGCCGTGACGGCAATTGATTCAGGGCCGGACACTCGTTCTCCAAGTCGTGAGTGTGGGGTCGTGACGACGCACTCGCCCGGCGAGTGGACGAGCCGGATGAGGTCTGCCATGGGGTGCTCCGCAACGGGTCGCGGAGCACCCCATGGCATAAGAGGCGCGGGTCAGCGTGCCGCCGGGGGGAAGCGGGAGTGGAGGTGGGTCCAGCCCTCCTGCCAGTCACCGAGGTCCGAGCCCTCGTTGATGTGGCCCTTGTCGCCTACGTTGATCAGCGAGGAGCTGAACAGCTCAGCGTTGGCCGTGGCACTGCGCACAGACGCGTACGGGTCGGTCTCACTGGCGACGACGACTGACGGGAACGGCAGTCGCCCGTGCCGGGCGGAGTCGAAACCCGTCGCCTGACGAGGGAAGTTCGCACCGTTGACGTCAGGAACCGCGACCAGGAAAGCGCCGACGACATCCGGGTCCTGGTGCTCCGCCGCCCACTCGGCGAGCAGTGTGCAGCCGAGGCTGTGTGCGATGACGAGCTTGGGTCCCTGAATGGAGCGCAGGCTGCTGTCGAGTTCCGCGACCCACCTGTCCCGAACAGGCTCGTCCCAGGAGGAGTGCTCGACCCACACCGAGGGCGACAGCCGCTTCGACCACTGCGACTGCCAGTGCCGGGGGCCGGAGTTGTCGATGCCGGCCAGGAAGACATGCGTGAGAGAGGCCATGGTCACACCTCGTATTCGACGCCGACACCGTCGAACCGCAGGCGGTCCTGGACCACGACGCGCTCACCGTGCTTGTCGTATCCCGTCAGCAGGCCCGCTTCCATCAAGCGGATGACGATCTGCGAGCTCACCTCCTGCTTCCCGGTGCTGTTGAGCTGCTTGATGAGCTCCTTGTAGCCGACGTCCTCCTTGGTGAGCTTCTGGAAGATCTCGCGGTGCTCTTCCTCAAGCGGGAACTTGATCATGTCGCGGCCGCTTTCGTTGGCCAGGACCTGCTTCTGCTCAAGGTGGAAGGAGAGGGGCTCGACCTTGTAGTACGGCTTGAGCAGTACCTCATCACCGGTCCAGGCCAGGCGGGTGATGCGGTTGAGCTGCTTGGTCAGGCCGCCGATCCAACGCACGCGAGCCGCGTTGAGCTCCTCCTCGGAGAATTCGTCGCTGAGCTCCTGCCGCTGGTGGCGGCCGATAGCGATCATGGTGGAGGCGCGGTCGCGGAAGTCCGCGACCGACGCGGTGGGGTTCTGCGCGTCGTCCTCGACGAGCCGGTCGAACCACTTCTTGCGGCTCAGGCGCGCGTCATCGGACTCGGTGATCCGGCGCTTGAGCCAGAACTCGGACTCGGGCTCCGTGAACGAGGCGAACGTGTAGAAGGAAGCGAGGAACTCGTGGTACTGCTCGTAGGTCTCGCGGTAGCTGCGGTTGTACCACTCGTGGACGGCGCCGAGCTCTGACTCGTCCTGCGCGATCCGGTCGATGGCGGAGGCCGCTGACACCGCGGACTGGGTGGCGAGGTGCACGCCCTGCGAGAAGAGCGGGTCGGTGAAGCAGGCGGCGTCACCGACGAGGAAGTAGCGGCCGTCCGAGAAGTGATCGGATTCGTACGACCAGTCGTGGACGATGCGCACCTCGTCGGTCCTCTCGGCGTCGCCGAGGAGGTCGGTGACCCGCTTGGCCTTGGCCAGGGTCTGCTCGTAGAAGCGCTCCGGCCCCAGCTCCTTGACTTCAGCAGCCTTCGACCGGTCGACCACCAGGCCGACGCTGTAGAGGTCGTCCTTCACCGGGATCATCCACACCCAGCCGTCCTCGAAGGTGATCGAGTACGTCGTCCCGTGGAGGTCGCCCTCGAAGGGGTCCTTGAGGTTGAAGTAGGACCAGACGGCGAAGTTCTTGTAGAACTCGTCGTAGCGCCGGACCTTGAGCTGTCGGGCCAGCGGGCTGCCGGAGCCGCCGGCGTCGATCACGAAGTCGCTCTCGACCGTGCGGGTCGTCTCGCCTTCCCGGACGGTCAGGGTGACCGTCTTGTCGGAGGAGATGTCGACGTTGGTCACGGGAGTGTTCTCGTGGACGGCGACCCCGCGCTCCTTCACCTCATCCAGGAGCAGCTGGTCGAACTCCTCGCGCTTGACCTGGATGGCGTGTCCGAAGACCCAGGGGGCCGTCTTGGCCGTGGCGAACGAGAAGGTCCACGGGGCCTGGTCCTGCCCCCAAAGGAAGGTCGCCGAGGGCTTCTTCACATAGTTCTGCGCATCGATCCTGTCCTGGAGCCCGAGGCGATTGAGAATGGACAGGGTGCCGGGCAGGAAGGACTCGCCCACCCGGTAGCGGGGGAACTGTCCCTTCTCGAACACCTCCACCTCGTGGCCCAGCTTCTGCAGCGTCAGCGCCGCGACGCATCCACCGGGGCCGGCCCCGATGATGGAGATCTTTGCCTTCTTCATGCTTTCTTCCTGTTCCGTGATACCAAGAGATTCGGTGCTATGGCAGTGAAGGGTGGAGAGGGGTACGGCGGCCTAATCCGCGCCGAGGACCTTCAGGCGCGGTGGCGCGAAGTAGCTCTTTCGACTGGCAGCGTTCTCGAACAGGGTCAACCCTGCCTGGAACTTGCTGAAGCTGCCGATCGATATTTCGGGCGTGACCGTGCACGACAGGCCGAAGAAATTGTCGTCTCCTGCCGTAACACTGTTGCCGCAGTGAAAGTTCGGAGAGATGAAGTTGTTCGAGCCGAAGCGTGAATGATTCCCCACGGTGCAGTGGTAGTTGAGCACGTTGAACGCACCCAAGCCGGCATTGACGCCCACATAGCACTCGGGACCGATGATGTTTCCCGGGCCGGTGAGCTGCGCAGGGTCCACTCTGGCGGTCGGGTGGATGATGTTCTCTGCGACAAGGCCGTACTTATCGATGTATCCATCGATGAGCCTGCGTCGCTGCGTCATGTCCGACACCGCAAGCACCACTCGCGCGCCCGCCTTCGGCACGAAGTCGTCGAGCGGGGCGCAGCGTTCCGTCGGGACGTGCACCGGTTCGTCTGCGATCCGCAGGTACTGCCCGATCCGGACCTCGTCCCTTTCCGTGGTGGCGTCTTCCACATATCGGGAGATCTCGGCAGCGAACTTCCCTGCTCCGATCACAGTGATCTCGGTCATACCGAGATCCGCTTCTTCTTGAACCGTTCCGATACGTTGGCGGCGTCCACCAGGTTGACCTTCGTCGGAATCTTGAACGGGTCGACCTTATCGGTGAGGAAATCCGTCACATGCCTGCGGAGCTGAGCACGAGTCATCTCTCCGTCGGGAACGATGTCTGCGCAGACCGACTGTCCTGTAATGGCGTTGGGTTTGCCGTAGACGGTGCAGTCGGCGATCAACGGGCTTGCCATGAGCAAGGATTCAAGCTCCAGCGGAAGCACCTTCTCTCCGCCGACGTTGATGATCTCCTTGGCGCGCCCCTTGATCTTCAGGTAGCCGTCGCCGTTCTCCTCGACGAGGTCCCCGGTACGGAACCACCCGTCCTCGGTGAGGGAGTCGCTCGGGTAGTTCAAGTATCCGAGGAACTGCGTCGTGCTCTTCAGCTGAAGTTCCCCGTCGACGACCCGGTACTGGACGTTCCCATCCTCGATCTTGAAGAAGGTGCTCTTCGACGACTCGCTGGTGGTCGTCGAAATACCGGTCTCGCTCGTACCGAAGGTCTGCAGGAGGCGTGCTCGGGGAAATGCCGCGTTGACCCTCTTGAGGAGCTCCTCCGGCATGGGCTCCGTGCCGTACGTGATCAGGCGTAGACAGCTGAGGTCATGCTGCTCGTGGAAGCCGGCGATGAGGATCAGGTTGAGGAAGGTCGGGCTGGTGGGAAGCAGCCTGATGCGGTGCTCTTCGATCAAGGCGCAGATCTCTTCCGGGGTACGGCGGCGGGGCAGCACCGCCGTGCCACCCAGGCGGAGGACGCCGAGCAGGGAGTTGATCCCGCCGATGTGGTCGAACAGCAGGAACATCAAGACCTTTGAGGGCTTGCCGCCCACACGGGCCTTCTTGCCCAACTTCTCCCCCACCAGGGAGTCGAAGTTGTGCAGGATCGCCTTCGGCGCTCCGGTGCTGCCGCTGCTGAGCAGGACCAGTCCGGACGCTCCCTCGCTCACGAGACCGGCGTAGGCGTCCGAAGCCTCAGCCGTGCCGTCCAACTTCTCGATGGTCACCTTGTCAGCGCTCTTGAGCACGTACTGGGGTGCACAGGAGTCGCTGACCGTGGCGAGCGTCGCCTCGGTCAAAGAGACGACGGGGACAATGATGTTGCGATTCAGGTAGAGGGCGAAGAGGGCAGCTATGGAGGTGAAGGTGAAGTCACCGTTGAGCACGACCGCGTCGTGCGGTCGTACCTGCTGCGCCTCCAGCTCCTTGCCCAGCTCCCTGACCCGGTCAGCCAGGTCCGCATAGCTGTACGAGGTCTCGCCATGGATCACGGCGGTTCTGTTGCCGAGCTCATCGAATCGTTCGAGCAGTTCATTTCTCATTCAGTGGACTCCGCCCAGGAATAGCGTCTCTCCGGTGACGAACCCGGATTCCTGAGAAACGAGGAACTCCACGGGTCCGACGATGTCGTCGACCGTGCACATGCGCGTGAACGTCTGCCGCTTCAGCAGTGCGTCGATCTTCTCTGTGGGCACCGTCCGGGTGAGAACGGTGTGTACGGGCGGCAGGCCGATCCCATTGACCCGAATATTGAAGTCCGCCAACTCCTTACTCATGACTCGTGTCAGCTGTTCCACCGCTGCTTTGCTCGCGGAGTAGACCAGCTGTCCCTCCAGAGCCCACGGCACGGCGATCGTTGAGACATTCAAGATCGCTGGAGAGGATGACTTGCTCTTCTGCAGCAGCTTCGCCGTCTCCCTACAGCAGTTGAGAACAGCGAAGAAGTTGACGTCGAAGATGCGGCGTGCCGTGTCGTCCGGCGTCATCATGAAGTGATTCATGGTGGCCACACCGGCGTTGTTGATCACCGCGTCCAGGCTTCCATGGGTCGCGCGGATCGCGCGGCACATGGACTTGATCGCCTTGGCGTCGGTGAGGTCCACCTCATGGTGCGTGTACTGCGGGTGATCGATGGTCGCGGGTCTCCTGCTACAGCCCACCACTGAGTGGCCGCGTGCGAGGAAGTGCTGCGCCAGCGCCTTGCCGATTCCCGTACGGGTGCCTGTGATCAATATGTTCATGACGAGCGCGCAGCAATGAACCCGCCGCGCTCAGGCACCTTGCCCCACAAGCGCGCCGCCGGCGTTCTGCTCCTCGCCCCGTGCCAGCGCGATCTCTTCCTCGATGAACGCGATGAGGCGGCGGCCGCTGCTGAACGGGCTCACGCGACGGGAGACCGCCTTCTCGGAGGTGAGCGAGATCTCCACGTCGAACTCGTCCTCCAACCCTTCTTCGACAAGGACGAGGAAGTTCACGAGGTGCATGGAGTCGAACACGGCTGCGTCTCCGTAGAAGCTGACATCCAGCAGGTTCTCGGTGGGGATTTTCTCGTCTCGTCGCTCGTTGAGCTCCTCGATGACGTTGCCGAGCACAGTGAGCAGTTGTTCCTGCATGGCAGTACCTCTCTGTAAGAGCCGGTATGGGTGGGGGTGATTCAGTGAGCGTCGGCAGTGACTGCCGGCCCGGAGCCGGTGTCAGTCGGCAGCGTGTGGGGCGCGAGTTCCGTACGGGCCAGCCGAGCACCGATCGCGGTCACCGCCGCGGCCGCGCCTGCGAAGAGGACGGCAAGGGCGACCAGCCCCGTGGTCTCCCGGCTGAGCAGCAGGGCGAGGAGAGCCGGGCCCACGATGTTCGCGATGGCGGTGCCCAGGCTGAACACGGAGAGGTACTCGGTGCGTTGGGCTTCCGGGGCGTGGCGGTAGGACAGCTCCCAACCACCGGCCCCCTGCAGCAGTTCGCCGCAGGTGAGCACAGCTGTGGCAGCCAGGAGCACAGCGACGGTCACCCACCCCACGGATTGCAGGGTGACGATGAGCAGCAGGTTGTATGCCGCGAGCGCGAGCCCGGCCCGACGCAGTGCCCTTGTGCCGTCGCGGGAACTCTTCACATTCTTTGCGAAGTACACCTGGAAGGCGATCGCCAGCACCGTGTTCACGGTGAACAGGACACTCAACAGGCCCGCTGGTGCGTCTGTCGACTGGACGATCCACAGGGGCATGCCGATGCTCAGCAGGACGGTGTGCAGGAACAGCACGCCGTTGGTGACGGTCAGTCCCAGGTAGCGGCGGTCGCGGGCCACCGCCGCGATACCGCTGTACCAGCGGGACGGCTTGTGCTCGGCTTCGGGCACGTCGACCTTGAGGAAGCCGAACAGGCCGGCTGCGAGCAGGCAGCAGGCCGCGCCCGTCAGCAGAACCGCCTGCAGTGCTCGGGTGCCTCCCAGTGAGAGGAAGGGCGCGGCGGCCAATGCCCCCAGCGACATGCCGACGTTGATGACAGAGCTGATGACCCCGAGGGTGCGCGTGCGGTCGGCCTCCCCGGCGGCCGCGTTGATCAGGATCTGGACCATCGGGAAGACCGGTCCCTGCGAGATCATGAAGAGCGACGCGAAGAGCGTGAAGGTCACGGCGTCCTGTGCGAACGCCAGTGCGGCGAACCACACGGCCCGCCAGGTCTGGAGAAGGCGGAGCAGCCTCAGAGGGCCCCAGCGGTTGGCCAGCATGCTGACCGGCACCGTGGTCAGAAAGCCCACCAGGCCCGCGATCGTGAGCCCGGTACCGATCTGAGCCACGCTCAGGCCTACGCCCTTGACGAAGTAGACGGTACTTCCGGCCAGGTAGAGGCCGCTGCTCGTCGCGTAGACCACGACGCCGATGGCGATGATGCGGGCGCTCCGGTTCGGCAACGCATAGTTGCTGAACAGGCGCCGCAACGCTGTTCCGATCATGAAGCACTTCCGGTCTGGTCGAGCGGGTCGACTTCTGCCGCGACCAGCTGTGCCGCGCGGTCCAGCACGTTCTGGCAGTCCTGCGGGGTCTCCCCCGTGACCAGGAGTGCGGCCAGCCGTGGAACGACCCCGCGCGGGGGAAGCCGCAGCTCCGTTCCGGGCTCGGCCAAGCGCACTACCTCGGCGACGCCGGGTACGGCTGCCGCGGCGCGGACATCGAGCGAACGGACCATGGAGTCCTGGGGCGGGTAGACGAACCGGACCTCGGCACAGATGTCACGCTGCTGCCGAACGTCGGGTTCGTCGCCAAGTGCGAGAGTTGCGGCTGCCGCGGTGAGGTCGACTCCTGTGGCCAGTCGGCCGAGAAGAGGGATGAAGTCACCGCCGAGGCGGCCGTTGAGTTCCACCAGGCGGGGCCGGCGGCAGTCAGCCGCACTTCGGCGTGCGTGACTCCGGTGCTGATACCCAGCAGTCGGTGCGCCTCATGCACCAGGTGCGTGAGATCGTCCGCCCAGGGCTCGTGTCGCCACGGGGCGACCAAGTGGCCCACCTCTTCGAAATACGGCGCGAACCCGAGACGCTTGTGCGCCACGTTGAGAACCTGAACGTCCGAGCCCCGAACGACGGAGTCGACGCTGATCTCCGGGCCGTCGAGGAACTCCTCAAGCACCAGGCCGTCGAGCGAGTCGATGCCGGGGAAGCTCGCTTCGGCGGAGACCCGGAACTGGGTACGCAGCTCCTCGGCGTTGTGTGCGATGACCACGCCGACACTGCCGGCCAGAGAACGTGGTTTGACCACCACGGGGTAGCCGATCGAGTCCGCTGCCTTCAGGGCCTCACCGAGCCCGTGGACGTGGGCGAACCTGACGGCGGGCAGTCCCGCGGCTCGCAGCAGCTGACGGGTGGCCAGTTTGTCGCGGCAGTTGCGTACGGCTGCGGGAGACATGTGGTTCAGGCCCAGGCCGTGGGCAGCTTCCGCGGTCGCCTCCAGGAGCGCCTCGTCCCAGGTGAGGATCCCGACCCGCCCGCGGGTGGTGAGGGCGAGGTCGGAGACGGCCCGCACCAGCGTGTCGGGAGCGGTGTCCGTGACGTGCCGATGAGCGGAGACATAGGGCTCTTGCCAGCTGGGCGCCGTCGGGGTGACGAGGGCGAGGTCCGTCCTCCTCGACGCGGAGGCGAAGGCGTATTCACGGTAGGCGTGGCCGCCGCTGCCGATGACGACCAGCAGATCGGGAGCGGTGTCGTCAAGGGGAGTACACCGGTAGTCGAAACCGAGGACCGTGCGCTCCACGGCCCGCTGCACCTCCGCGGAGCTTGCGGCCCTGAAGCGGAAACGGGCTCCGGAGTGCTCGTAGCCGGGCACGGCGCTGAGCGTCTGGCCCTTGGCGGGAATGCGTTCCGCGTACGGCCCCTGCTCGGCGTCCCACTGCTTCTCGGCTGCCGTGACACGGCACGGACGCGCAGCCGGGGTGGGCACCAAGAGCCAACCGGCGCACTCACCCGGCTGGTCGCTTACGGCGCGCTGAGCGAAGTCGGGCACGGGCGCGCCGGCCTGGAGGGCGAAGGCGACGTGCATGAGGTCGACTCCGTGCACCTCGCGCCACAGGAAGGGGATCTCCGCCCCGCCGGGACGAGCCCCGACCTCAAGCACGTGCAGCTGTGGCGCCTCGGACGAACCCGAGAGGAACAGCTCAAGGTGGAACACCCACGGCTCCGCCGACATGGCGCGCGTGACTCGCTGGGTGAACGCTTCGATGTGCGCCAGGAGTTGGGGGTCGTCCAACTCGACGGAGCCCAGCGACGATCCTTCGGTGAAGGCAAGACAGGTATTGAGGTAGCGCGAGGCCCGCCAGGCGCCCAGGCCGTCCGCGGTCGCGACCCCGTCGACATGCACGATGTCATGGGGCAGATAGGGCTGGACCAGCATCGCCTCGTCCGAGGGAAACGTGTACCCGGCCACATCGGCTGCGGAATCCAGGCGTACGACACCTGCACTGGCTGTGCCCCGCACCGGCTTGACCAGGATCGGCCAGCCGTGCGCCGCGCCGAACTTCCTGAGAGCCGCGTGGTCCGGTGCCGGCTCGGTGGCCGGGAGGGGAACACCGGCTGCGGCCAGCTTCCGGGCCATGGCGAGTTTGTCCCTGAAGGGCGCCAGCGCCGCGAGCTGCTCACCGGGAACGCCCAGCTCCTCGCGGAGCTCGGCGGCCATGTCCAAGTCGACCTCGTGCAGGGCGATGATGCGACTCGGGTGACCGAACTCCTCGACCAGAGTCCGGACGGCGGCTCGTACCTGCTTTCCGTCCTCGGTGCTGCTCACGGTCTTCACTGCCGCCGCCTGCTCGGGCAGCGAGGCAGTGGAGCGGGGCGTGGCGACGTAGGTGACTCGGTGGACGCGGTGGTCGATGTAGGAGCCGTAGTCCGCGTATTCGTCGGTCCAGCGATGGAGGACGATGAGGTGGTCTGGCACTTTCCCTCCCTAGGGAACGGGTCTGCGGGGCGGGCCGTTCGGCGGCCCCAAGGGGAAGGACGACAGGGAGAGTCGGTGTTCAGCGAGATGCGCCGGACGCCACAAGGACGTCCTCGAAGCCGTGCAGTATCCCTGTGACCGTGTCGAACCCTGTGGCGGATGAGTTCTCGCGCAAGGTGCAGGTCAGTACGTCACCGTCCTGGACCTGTAGGTACAGCGGGGCTCCGATGTTCCGGCCGCCTGTGCCCGTCTCCATGTCCAGTGGCGGTGTGGTCTGCCCCGCCTGGTACTCACCGAGGTAGTTGAAGAAGTAGCGGAAGAACCCGCTGACCGATCCTTCGAACGCTCCGTTGACAGTTCCCGCGTAGCCGTTCGCACGTCCTACTTCGAGCATGTCGTCCACGTTGTACGCGCCGTGCTTGTAGGAGCGGACGAGCTCCCAGTGGACCTTGGTGACGAAGGCGTCGAACTCCTCCGCCGGATCGACGGTCACCAACAGGGGGACGATCTGGTTCTGCGCGGCGACCAGTGACTCCCAGCGGGGGTCGCTGCGGTTGTTGGTGTAGACGGCGACGAGGACTTGCTCTTCGCCTGTCTGCCGCGCCAGTGAAGCGCAGAAAGCGGCGATGAGCACGGAGGGGGCCGAGACGTTGAGACGGTCCGCGATCCGCCGCGCTGCCTGCGCGCCAGCGGATGAACCATGGCGGGCCCAGCGGCTGCTCACTGCCTCAGGAGCCCTGTCGCGGGCCATCGGCGGCGCTGACCGCAGGATCTCTTGCCAGTGCTTGCGGGCGGACCGACGCCGGCCTTGCCGGGTGTCGGACCATTGATCGGCGGCGAGATCGAGGCAGTTGGGTGCCGAGGCGGGAAGTTGCCGTCCTGCCAGGAGAGCCGAGAACTCCTCGGACAGTTGGTTGATGGCCCATGCGTCGACGGCAATGTGATGGAAGCAGATCACCAGCCAGGCCGCGGCCCCCTGCGCCGTGACGATCCGCGCTCTCCAAGGGCGGTCCGCGGCCAGGTCGAACGGAACAGCGGCCAAGTCTTCGGCGACAGCGGCCGGTTCGCCCTCCGTCACATCGAGACCTGCCGGTGCGGGTGTCCAGACGACTTGGGTCAGACCGTGCTCGACACTGTCCTCGAATCGGGTCCGCAACGACGCGTGGCGCTCTTCGAGAACCTCAAGCGCCCGCTCCACGGATTCCTTGGTCGCCCCGGAGGGCAGAGCCCACACTTGTGGAAGGTTGCAGGCAACGGACGGAATGTTCTGAATGGACCGCCACAAGGAAAGCTGCCCGAACGTGGCGGGGCCCCGGTTGAGTATGGCCTGTTGCATGACGTGCGAACCTCAAGATCTGAATAGATACCTGAGATCCGAAGTGGCGGCGTTGGCACATGGGCGCACGTCAGAGTAAGCCCAGCCTCAAGGCATCGCTAAGAGTGAACTAGCTGTATTCGCAGAGCCGGCGCCGACACACGATCGCCAATGATCGGAACCCTGATGAAGGGGGTGCAGACGCCAGGAGCCGCTCCGGGCCGGCTTCATTGCACGGCTGGGCGGCGTCAAAGAGAGCCAACTTGGCATATGCCGTTGGCACGGGCTTGAACCTAGATGCATCGGTGACGCACGGTCAAGAGGTGGCCCACTTACCGAGACAACTCCCCGAGAGGGTCGATAACGCCGCCCTTTCGCATTGTTCACGCCATTCGGTTACCAATGTCCGGTTCTGGATAATTTAGGGTAGGCGATCCCGGTCAGTGGGTGTAGCGAGTCCATCCCCTGGCCGGGCACGCAGACCTCGTGGCCGTACGGGGCGTCCACGTAGGCAAAGCCACTGCCGCAATCGGCTTGATGCTTCCCGTGCCGGTGCAGAAGCCTCGAATTCGATACTCAGAACTGTTCGATGGTTCGGTTTGACACCGGAGTGACGCCACCTCCCAGTAACTTCGAGCCGCGAAGAGGTGCATTAAGGCTGCGCTCGAAGAGTGAGATTTCGAGTGGCCCGAGAAGACGAAATTCAAGTCGACTGCCGGTTACGGTCGTGACATCCATCAAGTACCCCCAGGTAAATCCTTGCTGGATACATATACCAAAAGCCCGTTAACCTCGGTAAAGTTTGTGATCTTGGCCACAGGTGAGCGGTACGGGGGAATTGAGCGTTTCGTGAACCCACCGTCTCAACAGGCGAGAGGGCTGCCGCGGTATTGCCCGAATAGGTGGGCAATAGTCCCGACGGGTCCCCCGAATGCCGCGCTCAAGGTTTGGAGATTCCGCCGATCGGGGTCCGCCGCTGCGGGCGGTGGTCCGCCCGCAGGTGGCGCAGGGCGTACGAGCGCCACGGGCGCCAGGCGTCGCGGACCGGCTCCGCTTCGCCGGGGAGGGCCACATCGGGGTCGCCGAGGGCCCGCATCCTGATCAGCGCGGCGGTACGCGCGTCCAGGCCGGGCAGGGCGAGCAGCGCCGCCTCCGCGTCGTCCCGGTCGGCCCCCGCGTCCAGGCGCAGGGCGCCGTCGGCGAGGGCGGTCGCCAGCGTGCCGAGGGGGCCGGGCCCGTCGGCCAGTTCGGCGGGCGTGGGGAAGACGTGCGTGAGCCGGCCGCACGCGGCGTCCAGCGCCTTGCCGTACCGCTCCACGAGCCGCTGTGCGCCGGCCCGCCCCACGAGGGCCCGCACCGCGAACTCCTCCGGGTCGGCCGCGCCCGGCGAGCGCAGGCCGGGCCGGGCGGCGACGAGCGGGGCGAGGCGGGGATCGCCGCCGAGCCGCTCGTCGACCGCGTACGGGTCGGCGTCCAGGTCGAAGAGGCGGCGCAGGCGCTGCACGGCCGTGGTGAGGTCGCGCAGGTCGGCGAGGTGCAGTCGGGCGTCGAGCCAGCCGCCGCGGTGCACGGCCGCGGAGCCCGGGCCGTCCCCGGCCCCCGGCGGCGAGGGCGCCTCCTCGACGGCCACGATCCCCGTGCCGTGGGGCAGTCGGAGCGTACGCCGGTAGGTGCGGGCGCCGTGCTCGCCGGTGACCTCCTCGATGCCGGGCACCGCCTCCTGCCCGAGCAGATCGAAGACCGGCGCCGCCTGGTAGGGCCCCCGGTGGGCGAGGCGCAGCGGGATGCCGGCGGCGGGTGTGGCGCGGGCGGTGCCGCGCCGGGGGGCGGCGGCGCGCAGGGCGGTCGGCGTGAGCGCGTACACGGCCTTGATGGTGTCGTTGAACTGGCGGACGCTGGCGAAACCGGCGGCGAAAACGATCTCCGTGATCGGCAGGTCCGTGGTCTGGAGCAGTACGCGCGCGGTGTGTGCCCGCTGCGCCCGGGCGAGCGCGACGGGGCCCGCGCCCAGTTCGGCGGTGAGCTGGCGCTGCACCTGCCGGGCGCTGTAGCCGAGGCGTACGGCGAGCCCGGGCACGCCCTCGCGGTCGACGACGCCGTCGCTGATCATGCGCATGGCGCGGCCCACGACGTCGGCGCGTACGTTCCACTCGGCGGAGCCGGGGACGGCGTCCGGGCGGCAGCGGCGGCAGGCGCGGAAGCCCGAGGTCTGGGCGGCGGCGGCCGTCGGGTAATAGCGGACGTTCTGCCGCTTGGGGGTGACGGCGGGGCAGCTGGGACGGCAGTAGATGCCGGTCGTCTCGACGGCGAAGAAGAACGCACCGTCGAAGCGGGCGTCCCGGCTGCGCACCGCCTCGTATCGGGTCTCCTCATCGATCACGCCTCCATTGTGGAGCCGCGGGGGGACTCGGGCTGGCGGAATTCGGACACGGCGCTGAGCGCTCCGGGCAGAGGGCCCCGGAGGACTGGGCGCCCCGGAAAAGGGCGGGAAACCGCGCGCCCGGCCACGACCGGCCCGCAGCTCCCACAACCCTCACCCGCCCGAGCTCAGCGCAAGCGCCCCCGCTTGATCTCCATCGCCGCGCGCCCCTCAGCTTCCCGCATCCGCCACTCGCGCCGCACCTCCGCGCGGGCCCGCGCGTCGGTCTTGGCGGCCATGCGCTGGTTCTCGCGGATCAGCTTGCGGTAGCTGTCGAGGCGGCGTTCGGACAGCGTGCCGTCCTCCGCCGCGGCGAGCACGGCGCAGCCGGGCTCCGCGGTGTGGGCACAGTCGTGGAAGCGGCAGCTCTCCGCCAGTTCCTCGATCTCGGAGAAGACCTGCCCGACGCCGGTCTCGGCGTCCCACAGGCCGACGCCGCGCAGCCCCGGCGTATCGATGAGGACGCCGCCCGCGGGCAGCAGCAGGAGGTTGCGGGTCGTCGTGGTGTGACGGCCCTTTCCGTCGATGTCACGGATCGCCTGGACCTCCATGATGTCGGCCCCGGCGAGCGCGTTGGCCAGCGTCGACTTGCCCGCGCCGGACTGGCCGAGGAGCACCGACGTGGAGTCGGAGACGACCGCGGCGAGCACGTCGACGCCCTGCCCGGCGGCGGCGCTGACCGCCAGCACCTGTACGCCGGGCGCGGCGGCCGCCACGTCCTGGACGAGGTGCGCGAGCGTGGCGTCGTCCGGCACGAGGTCGGCCTTGGTGAGCACGACGACCGGCTGGCCACCCGACTCCCAGCCGAGTGCGAGGAACCGCTCGATCCGCCCGAGGTCGAGCTCGGCGGCGAGCGAGACCGCGATGACGGCGTGGTCGACGTTGACCGCGAGGATCTGCCCCTCGGACCGCTTGGACGAGGTGGAGCGCACGAAGGACGTGCGGCGCGGCAGCTGCGCTCGTACGTAGCGGGGGTCGTTGCCGTATGGGTCGACGGCGGCCCAGTCACCGGTGCAGATGACCTTCAGGGGGTCGCGCGGTGTGACGAATTCGGTGTCGGCCCGCACGGTCCCGTCGGCGGTGACGACGTCGCACTGCCCGCGGTCCACGCGGACGACCCGCCCGGGCAGCAGCCCCTGCGCGGCGTACGGCGCGAACGCGGCCTCCCACTCCGCGTCCCAGCCGTACGGGGCCAGGGGGTGCGAGGTGGGCGAGGCAGGCGAGGACGAGCCCGGAAGAGAAGAGAGCGGAAGAGAAGACGAAGAGGAGGAAGAAGACGAAGACGAGGAAGACAAGGGGTGACCCTTCACAGGGCGGCCCCGGCACACGCGTACGAAGACGCGCGGAAAAGGGATGTTCGGTCAGCCGGTGGCCACGGAGGTGTACTTGATGAACTTCCGGATGCGGGCTGCGGCGCCCATCGCGACGACCGTCATCGCTCACACCTCCTGGTCCTGTGATGCCGGCACCGGCGACCGGAAAACGGCCGCCGAGGAACGAGACGCAGCTTAGATCCGGATGTCCGCGCCGCGCCATCGATTTATCGGCGGGGCGTCCGCTCCGGCCGCGGCGCCGCGCGGGGCCGCGCGGCCTGGGTGACGTTCGCCGTCATCCCGGCGCGGGCCTCGTCACCGGACGCCTTGGCGGGGTCGCCGCCGGCGACCTCGACCCCAGGCGCGGCGGGCTGTCTCGCGGTGTTCGGGCACCGGGCGTCCAACCGGCCGCACAGCGCCGCGTACACGCCCCGCAGGCGTTCCGCAGGGTGCCCCCTGCCAGGCGGCCGGGGCCGCGATGGCCTGGGTGACGTTCGCCGTCATCGTGGCGCGGTCCGCCCGCAGCGGCGGGGGCAGTTGGCGTCGCAGCGCGAACCGGTCCGTGCCGCAGCCAATGTCCCGTACGCGGCGAGCCGCGGGCGTCCGTCTGTAGGTGTCAGGCGTAGGCGTAGGCGTAGGCGTCAGGCATGAGACGTTGCCGACGGTCATCGGGGCGTTTCCGCTGCCCGTGCGGCGCGCCACTCGGGTGCGAGGACCGCCCAGATCTCGGTGTCCTGCCGCACGCCCCGGTAGAGGTCGTTCTCCCGCTGGACCCCTTCGAGGCTCATGCCGAGCCGCTTGGCCACCTCGATACTCGGCCGGTTCCCGGAGGCCACCAGCCACTCCACGCGGTGCATCCCGCGCACGTCGACCGCCCAGTCGACGATGACGCGCACGGCACGGGTCACCAGTCCGCGGCCGGAGGCGGCGGGTTCCAGCCAGCAGCCCGCCTCACAGGTGCCGGACGCCGTGTCGAAGACCCGGAAGAGGACGCCGCCGACGAGGTGCCCGTCGAGCCGGATGCCGTAGAGGCGGCCGGTGTCGGCGGCGGTCCTGTCGGCGTACACCTGGAGCCAGCGGCGCGCGGCCGCCAGGTCGGCCGTGAGGTCGGGCAGGCCGACGTAGCGGCCGATGAAGTCACGTCCCCGGTCCATGTGGGCCAGGAACTCCTCGGCCTGCCAGGGCTCCAGCGGGCACAGTTCGGCTCCGTCGCCCAGGGGTATCGCGAACATCCTCTTCGTCCTCCACAGTGGCCGCGCGTGGTCTCCGGGATCCTCGCACGCCCACCGGGCGGGCGCCGCACCGTCATTGGGGTCCGTCGGCACGCTTCGTAGTGGGCCGGAATGTGCCCTAGGCCGGCGCCCGCGCCACCTGGCGCTCGGCGGAACGCCGAACCGGCGCGCTCGGCGAGGCACTCCGGCGACGCGTGACCTCGCGTCCGGCGCCCGAGCGGCCGTGGACGCGGAACGGTTGAACGGAGGGGGTAATTCCGGACAGTTCCGCCACGGTGGCGATCTGGCCGGTCTTGCCGTGGACGAGATAGATGCCTCAGGCATCGAATGAGGGAACGGGCATGTACGGAAACATCTGCGCTTGCGAGGTACGTCCATGACGGAGCCGACGAAGTCCGGACCCATCACCAATGCCACTACTGCCACTACTGCCACCATCGCAACAACTGTCACCGCCACCGGCCCCACCCCCGCCCCCCTCCTCCCTGTCCCGTTCCCCCAGGACCGCGCCTGCCCCTACCACCCGCCCACCGGCTACGCGCCCCTGCGGGAGGCCCGCCCGCTCTCGCGCGTCACCCTCTTCGACGGGCGGCCCGTATGGCTGGTGAGCGGGTACGCCGTGGCCCGCGAACTCCTCGCCGACCCCCGGCTCTCCGCCGACCGCGGGCACGAGGGCTTCCCCTCGCCGACCGAACGCTTCGCCCGCGCCCGCAGGCGGAGGGTCGCGCTGCTCGGCGTGGACGACCCCCGGCACAACGCCCAGCGCCGCATGCTGATCCCCAGCTTCTCGGTCAAGCGCATCGCCGCGCTGCGCCCGCGCGTCCAGGAGACCGTCGACCGGCTGCTTGACGCCATGGAGGCGCAGGGCCCGCCCGCCGAGCTGGTGGGCGCGTTCGCGCTGCCCGTGCCGTCCATGGTGATCTGCGCCCTGCTCGGGGTGCCCTACGCCGACCACGACTTCTTCGAGGAGAGGTCACGGCGGCTGCTGCGCGGCCCGACGGCCGAGGACACCGAGGCCGCACAGGACGAACTCGACGACTACTTCTACGCGTTGATCGACCGCAAGCGGCGCGAGCCGGGCGACGGCCTCCTCGACGAGCTGATCCACCGGCAGCTCGCCGAGGGCGCGCTGGACCGTGGGGAGCTGGTCGGCCTGGCGACGATCCTGCTCGTCGCGGGGCACGAGACGACGGCGAACATGATCTCCCTCGGTACGTTCACCCTGCTCCAGCACCCCGAGCGGCTGGCCGAGCTGACGGCGGGTTTCGCTGCCGACCAGTCGCTGACGCCCGCCGTGGTCGAGGAGTTGCTGCGCTATCTCTCCATCGCGGAAGGGCTGCTGCGGCTGGTGAAGGAGGACATCGAGATCGCGGGCAGCACGCTGCGCGCCGGTGACGGCGTCGTCTTCTCCACCTCGCTCATCAACCGCGACGACGCGGCGTACGAGGCCCCGGACGCGCTGGACTTCCACCGCGGGAGCCGCCACCACCTCGCCTTCGGATTCGGCGTCCACCAGTGCCTGGGCCAGAACCTCGCCCGGATGGAGCTGGAGACCGCCCTGCGGTCCCTCTTCGAACGCCTGCCGGGGCTGCGTCTCGCTGTTCCCGCCGAGGAGATCCCCTTCAAGCCGGGTGACACCATTCAGGGGATGCTGGAACTCCCCGTCACCTGGTAGGAGTTGACCATGACACACGACACGACGAGCAACGTGATCCGCGTCGACGTCGACCAGTGCGTGGGCGCGGGCATGTGCGCGCTCACCGCACCGGGCGTCTTCACGCAGGACGACGACGGCTTCAGCCAGGTACTGCCGGGCCGTGAGGACGGCGGCGGCGACCCGATGGTGGGGGAAGCCGTGCGGGCGTGCCCGGTGCAGGCCATCAGCGTGGAGGTGGTCGCCGACTAGACGCCACAAGGCGTACGTGGCAGGGGGCGCGTTCAGCTTCGCAGCGTGACCGAGAAGCTCTTGCCGTACGCGTGATGGGTGTCCACGTCGATCCGCGTGCCGCCGGGGGCCCGGCTCACCCGTACGCCCTCGTCCGCGGTGACCTGGTGGAGGCGGCGGCCCCGGAGCAGGACCGTGATCCTGTCCCGGTCCATCGTGGGGTCGGACACGGCGACGGTGGTGGTGGTCGCGCCGCCACGGCCCTGGCGGCGCACGACGACGGACGCCGGCCCCTCCACGCGCAGCCCGGCAGCCTCGTGCCGCCCCGGCGTGAAGAAGTTGGCGGCCGTCAAGCCGAGACCCGAGTGTGAGATGGCCTGGAGGCGCGGTGAGTTGGCGAGGACCTTGAGCGGCCCATGGCGGTGGGCGCGCAATCGGTCCTCGGAGGCGTTCGGCACCAACGCGTAGGCGAGGCGCGCCGGTCGGGCCCCGGCGGCCCCGTCGACCGTCACACCGAACACCGAACGCGTCACGGGAGTGTCGGGATTGGCGGTGCGCACGACCCGGCGGCTGCGCGTGACCCGCTCCAGGGTGACGCGCACCGGCGGAGTGTCGTGGAAGACGTAGCCGACGGCGGTGCCCTGCGTGGCGTTGGCGTAGCGCAGCCAGCGCAGGTCGGCGGTGCCGGGGCCGGACCAGGCGCGGCCGTCGCCGCGCGCCCCGGTGAGCGTGACGCGGTCGTCGGGGGCGGCGATGCGGGCGTCGACGGTCGTGGTCACGGCCCGACCCCCGGCGGCCCCGACACCCGCGGCGAGCACCATGATCTCCTCGTCGAGCAGGAACCACGACTTCGTCGCCCGCGCGCCGCGGTACACGACGAAGTCGTCCGGGAGCAGCGCCCGGTCGCGGTAGGCGGCGTCGCTGGACTGCACCAGGCCCGCCGCGCCGTACGCCCCGAGGACGGCGCCGCCCGACCACGCGTTCGTGCCGCGCGGGAAGTAGACGTACTTGTTCTGCGACTCGGAGGAGGAGGTGAAGTGGAGTGGGTGGCCGGGGTTGTCGTAGTACGCCTTGCCGTACAACTCCGGTACTGTGCGCCGCTGTTCGACCGGTGCGGTCACGCCCGCGAGGCCGTACGGCGAGACCGTCGTGAAGTAGTCGACGCCGTACGCCTGGGTCTGGTTTTGGCCCGAGAGGTAGAGGTAGTGCGCGCCGTCGCCCTGGAACCACGGCATGAGGTTCTCGCCGTTCATGTACTCGTACTTGCTGATCCGGTCGGAGCTGCGGGCGAGCGCGAAGGCGTAACCGGGCCTGCGGTGCACGGTCTTGTCCATGGCGTTGAAGGCGACGCTGCGTTCGGCGGGGTTGAGGTCGGCGGGCGGCACGGAGGCGTCGCCGATGATGTCGGCGTAGCGCACGATGCTGACCGGGGAGACGAAGCGGGCCGGGTCGAGCGCGGTGCGCGAGGTGGCCCTGATGTGCTTGACGTAGCTCTTCAGGGCGGTGGCCTCGGCGCCGGCCGCGAGCGAGGCGAGGTCGACGACGGCCTCCACGACCACCGCCACGTCCGTGTATCCAAAGTCCGTGCGCGCCACGGCCCGGCCCTTGACGATCTCCATCATCCAGCCCTCGAAGATCAGCGGGGCGAAGCCGTCCTTCACCCAGCCGTACACGGTCGGCACCAGCTTCCCGCCGTGCGCGAATCCCGTGCCGTCGAGGATCTTGAGGGTCTGCACGATCCGGCTGAGGAGGCCTTTGCCGTACGAGCCCGTGTACGCGACGGAGGCGTGCTGGATGAAGGAGCCGTCCGCGTAGTGGCCGTCCGTCACGCCGTGCCGCAGGTGGTAGGGGTCGATGGTGAGGAAGACGGTGAGCTGGTCGGTGAGGGCCTTGCGGATGCGGGCGTCGCCCGCCGCGTCCCCCAGGAGGGCGCCCTGGAGGACGCGGTTGGTGGTGATGTCGGCGAGGTTGGCGCCGGTGTGGAAGCGCGAGTCGAGGTTCACGTCGCCGTTGGTGCCGTTGCGCAGGTAGGCGTCCATGGAGGCGACGTAGGTGCGCACGAGCTCCGGGCGGTGGGCGCGCGCCTCGTCCGCGAGCAGCACCAGGGTCTTCGAGACGTGCTGGGAGATGCCGATCTCCCAGTGGAACCAGTTGCCGTAGTAGCCCTTGGACCGGTCGCCGTAGTAGTGCTCGTGCAGCCAGGCCAGGCCGTCGAGCACGCGGCGCTGGACGGTGGTGTCACCGTGCAGGCCCCCGGCTCCGGGGGCGCGGGTGGCGAGGGCGGTCTCGTACAGGCGGCGGTAGGCGGTGTTGAGGTTCGCCTCGTCGGTGCCGAGCGCGAGGCCCGCGAAGAGTTCGCCCTGGCCCGCGTCGTCCATGGCCTTCAGGTTCGCCCGCGCGGCGCGTTCGACGGCGGCGAGCTTCGCGGCCGTCTCCGGCCGGGCGTTGGACGCGGCGGTTCCGGCGAGCACCGCCACGGTGTTGGCGAGCAGCTGGGCGCGGCCCTTCGCCGCCGTGGCGGCGTCCGCCCGGCCCGTGGGGAGCACCGCCAGGAGTCCGGCGGCCGACAGGGCGGACAGCAGGCGTCTGCGGGTGATCTCCATGGCGGCCTCCACCGGCGGCGTATGGGGGTATAGGGGGCGGCGTTTCTGGTGTTCCTGACTGTGGGCGGGCTCGGACGAGTGTTCAGGCGGGCGGAGTCAAGCAGATGCCCCCGGCCGCGACAAGGGTCCGCGCGGCGACGCGCCGGACGGCGTTGCTACCGTCCCTCTGATCTTGACGCGGTTCGCGGAAGGACCACGGAAGTCACGGGGGGCTGCTCGCCCTGTGGGCGCGGTCGCGGTGCGCGGCGGGCCCGACCTACCACCGCATCAAGGTCACCCCGCAGCTCAGCTTCACCGATGGCCTGCGACAGAGCACGACTGCTGGAGCCGAAGGAGCGACGGCAGCTCTCACGGAAGGCACGGGCTGTGCTCGACCGCTATCTCGCGGCGCCGGACGGCTGGCCGAAGCGCGCGCTGCCGGGACACGAAGGTCATGGGAGAGGTGGCGCGGCTGACGTGGGGGACGAGGGCGGGGCGGGTGGTGCTCACGTCCTGCGGGGCGCTGGTCGCCCTGGCCGTGACCGCGGGCGGCTACTACTGGTGGGGCGGGCCGCACGAGCGCCGCGCGGCGCGGCAGGTGCTCGCCGGAGCCTGCGACGGCATGCTGCCTCCGCCGAACTCCTGGACTTCCTCGGCGAGGGGCCGCTCAAGAGCGGGCCCGGCCGGACCGGCCTGCCGGAGGCGCACGGCGACCTGCGTCAGGTGACGTGTGCCGTCAGCCGCAGGACCGAGCACCACGCCGGTCGTCCCACGCACGACGCGTCGGTCGAAGTCGCCGTGGAGAGCGCGCCGGAGCGGCGCGGGAGCGGTTCCGCCGAGGAGCGCGTGGCCGCAGCCGCGGGACGCTACGGCGCGTTGCACCCGGAGGTGTCGAGCGAGCTGCCGCCCGCCGCGCTCGGCCGGGGCCGGCAGGGCCTGTTCACTACCGGCGGGGGCTTCATGAGCTCGGCCGCCCAGGAGTCGGCGACCACCACGGTGCTCCTGGACTGCGCCCGCGACCGCGGCGGCCCGCTCGTCACGGTCGACGTGGGAGAGGAGGACGTCACGCTCGACGACCCGCGCCGCCGCACCGCCTACGCGCGGATCGCCACCGCGACGGCCGCGAAGGCCTCGCGGTCCTGGGGCTGTGACGCCCCGCTCGGCAAGCCGCTGCGCACCGTCGCCCTGCCGATGAACGCCGACGAGGACGTGCCGCTCGCCGACGCGTCCGGCTCCTGCCGCGGTGTCCCCGGCCGGGGCGCGCGGGTGTCCCGGGCGTGGGAGGGCAGGCCCGCGGGCGGCCCGGTCGAGGTGTGCGTGGTCGGGGGCGGCCCTACCGGCACGCCGGCCGGGCCCCCGGGGGGCGATGCGCGGAGCTACCGTCTCGTCGCGTACTACGGGCCGTACGCACAGGCCGAGCGGCTGCGGCAGCAGGAGCGGCACGGCCGGTACTCCGAGGAGCCCGTCCCCGGCGAGGCCCCGGCGGGGCGGCTGCCGGGCGGTGGCCACTGGGCGAGCGCCGCGTGCCACGACGGCTTGGGCCCCGCCCTGTTCACGGTGCGGCCGAGCGACGCGACGGACGCAGAGGCGGACGAGACGGACGAGTCGGATGAGTCGGATGAGTCGGACGGCCTGACGGTGGACGCCGCGCCCCGAAGCCGTCCGCCGCCGACCTGGCGTACGAGCGCGCCGCGCTGAAGGACTTCGCCCGGCGCTCGGCGAAGGAACACGGCTGCCCGGCGCCGAAGCTGCCCTGAGCCGCCGAGCGTTCCCTCACCCCTGCCGGGTGCCGCCGCGCCCCGCGATGTGCGGGGGCGGTTCGGTCCCGGCGGGCAGCAGCGGGTCGGCGACGGGCGCGCCCCAGGTGGCGGTCAGCGGCAGGTTCCCCGCCCAGATGCCGAGCGCGGCGTCCGGGCCGTCACCGTCCTCCGGTGGCCCGACGGCCGTCTTGACGGAGGCCTCGGCGAGGGAGAGCGCGAGCAAGGTGGTCGCGGCGAGCTCCTTGCGGCTGGGGCGGCGGGCGTAGTCCCACTGGCCCGGTGTCGCGTGCTCGGTGAGCAGGCGCAGGCCGCGCAGTTTCTCGTCGGGGTCGGTCACCGTGCGCGGGACGCCGTGGATCATCGCGCTGCGGTAGTTGACGCCGTGTTCGAACACCGAGCGGGCGAGGACCAGTCCGTCGACGTGCGTGACGGTGACGCAGACCGGTGCCTCGGGGTCGGCGGCCAGGCTGCGGCTGGCGACGGAGCCGTGCAGGAAGAGGTGCGTGTCGTCACGGCCGTACACGGTGGGCACGACCATCGGGTGGCCGTCGACGACCACACCGAGGTGGCAGACGAAGCCCGCGTCCAGGATCGCTTCGAGGTCGGCGCGTGCCAGGCTGCCCTGTGCGCGCAGGCGGCGGTGGCGCGTGCGGTCGGTCACGGGCAGGTCCGGGGGCAGCGCTGACGGCTGTGATGCTCTGTTCACGGCAGGCCAAGTTACTGATATAGCGCGTCAGCTGCCACACTTCTGCGGAATCTGTTGTTACGTATGACCATGAGCGCGATATCCGCACCCCGCCTCACGTCCGTCCAAGCCGTGCCCGAAAAGTCCATCAACTCCCGCTCCGAAACAATGGTGAGCCGCCACCCGGGCACGGTCTGATGGAGCGCATGGATCTCCGCATGGACCTCCGCGACCACGACGGCCACCACGAGGACATCTCCCCCGGCACCGGCACCCTCCCGCCCCGCGCGTGGTACGCGACGTCGGACGCCCCGGCCCTCTCCCTCAACGGAACCTGGCGCTTTCGCCTCTCCCCCACCGCCGACGCCGAGGACGACGCGTTCGCCGCCGACGACCACGACAGCGGCGCCTGGGACGAGATCACGGTCCCCGGCCACTGGGTCCTCCAGGGCCACGGCGCGCCCCAGTACACCAACCAGCTCTATCCGTTCCCGGTGGACCCGCCGCGGGTGCCGGCCGAGAACCCCACCGGCGACCACCTGCGCACCTTCGGCCTCCCCGCCGACTGGCCGAACCCCGGTACTGACACCGGCACCACGGTCCTGCGCTTCGACGGGGTCGAGTCCTGCGCCCGCGTCTGGCTCAACGGCAGGGAGCTCGGCGACTTCAAGGGCTCCCGGCTCGCCCACGAGTTCGATGTCGGCGCGCTGCTGCGCCCCGAGGGCAACGTGCTCGCCGTCCGCGTCCACCAGTGGTCCGCCGGCTCATACCTGGAGGACCAGGACCAGTGGTGGCTGCCGGGCATCTTCCGCGACGTGACGCTGCTGCACCGGCCCGAGGGCTGCGTGGGCGACCACTTCGTCCACGCGTCGTACGACCATCGCGCGGGGACGGGCACGCTGCGGGTCGACGCGGACATCCAAGGGCGCGTCACCGTAGGCGAGTTGGGCATCGACGTGGCGACGGGCGAGGAGGTCGCCGTGCCCGTCGAGCCGTGGACCGCCGAGACACCGAGGCTCTACGACGGAGTCCTGGCGACGGCGGGCGAGCGCGTCCCGCTGCGGATCGGCTTCCGCACGGTGGCCCTGGAGGGCGGGCTCATCAAGGTCAACGGACGGCCCCTCCTCTTCCGGGGTGTGAACCGCCACGAGTTCCACCCGAAGACGGGCCGCGCCCTCGACCTCGACACCATGCGCGCGGACGTCCTGCTGATGAAGCGGCACAACATCAACGCCGTCCGCACCAGCCACTATCCGCCCCACCCCGCCTTCCTCGACCTGTGCGACGAGTTCGGCCTCTGGGTCATCGACGAGTGCGACCTGGAGACCCACGGCTTCCAGGCCGTGGACTGGCGCGGCAACCCCGTCGACGACGACCGCTGGACGCCCGCGCTCCTTGACCGCGCGGCCCGCATGGTCGAGCGCGACAAGAACCACCCGTCGGTCATCATGTGGTCGCTGGGCAACGAGTGCGGGACGGGTCGCGGCCTGACCGCCATGGCCGAGTGGATCCGCGCACGGGACGGCGGCCGCCTCCTGCACTACGAGGGCGACAGCTCCTGCGCGGACACCGACGTCCACTCCCGGATGTACGCCGATCACGCCGAGGTCGAGCGGATCGGCCGGGGCGAGGACGCGGACCCCGGCAGGCGCCGCGAACTCCCGTTCATCCTGTGCGAGTTCGGGCACGCGATGGGCAACGGCCCCGGTGGCCTCAGTGAGTACCAGCGGCTCTTCGAGACGTACGAGCGGCTCCAGGGCGGCTTCGTCTGGGAGTGGATCGACCACGGCATCGCGCACTCCGCGTACGGCTACGCCTACGGCGGTGACTTCGGCGAGGAGCTGCACGACGGCAACTTCGTCTGCGACGGGCTGCTGTTCCCCGACCGGACTCCCTCACCCGGCCTGGTCGAGTACAAGAAGGTGATCGAACCGGTCCGCGTCGATGGCGACGGCCGCGACGGCACCGTCCTCATCACCAACCTCCACGACTTCGCGGACCTCGCCCACCTGGCCTTCACCTGGTCGTACGAGGTGGACGGCGTGAGCGTCGCCGACGGCACCCTGCCGGTGCCCGCGACCGGCCCCGGCGAGCGCGCCGAGGTGAAGCTGCCGCCGGCCCGGAGCACGGCACGGACGCGGAGACCCGGTGGACGGTGCGGGCGGTGCTCGCCGACGACACGGCGTGGGCGGCGCGCGGCCATGTGGTGGCGTGGGCCCAACTGACCGACGGGACGGCCGTGTTCCCGCCGCCACCGAGCGGCGTGGCCCCGGCGCGCGAGGACCGTCACATCCTCCTCGGCCCGGCCGTCTTCGACGCCGACGGAAGCCTGCTGTCCCTCGGCGGCCTGAAGATCAGGGACCTGCGCCTGGACGTGTGGCGGGCGCCCACCGACAACGACAACGGCATGCCCTGGCGCCCCGAGACCCCGCCCGCCGCGCAGTGGCGCACGCTCGGCCTCCACCGGATGCGACACCGCGTGGACGGCGTCGAGTTGGGCGTGGACGCCGTGACCGTACGCAGCCGGGTGGCGCCCGCGGCGAGTGACCTCGGCCTGCGGGTGGCGTACCGCTGGCAGTCGGACGGCAGCCGCCTGGCGCTGTCGCTGGAAGTGGAGCCGGAGGGCGTGTGGACGGTGCCGCTGCCGCGCGTCGGGATCCGCTTCGGGCTGCCGGGCGCGGCCGGGCCGGTCCGGTGGTTCGGCGGCGGCCCCGGCGAGGCGTACCCCGACACCCGGGCGGCCTCGCTCGTCGGCGTCTGGGAGGCGGACCTCGACGCCCTGCACACCCCTTACGTACGCCCGCAGGAGAACGGCGCCCGCCCCGACCTGCGCTGGGCGGAAGTCGGCGGGCTGCGGATCGACAGCGGTGACGGCCCGTGGTTCACCGCCCGCCGCTGGACCACCGAGCAGCTCGACGCCGCCCGGCACCGCACCGACCTCACCCCCGGCGACACCGTCTGGGTCAACCTGGACATCGGCCAGCACGGCATCGGCTCCGGGTCGTGCGGCCCCGGCGTCCTGCCGCACCATCAACTGCGTGCCGGGCCGCAGAGGTTGCGTATCACCTTCTCCACCGCCGTGACCCGGGGAAACGGAGCCGCCCGGCACTAGACTGGACTGGCACGCAGACCCCACGTGCCGCCCTGGGGGGAGGGAGCACCCCGTGTCACACCAGCGGCTCGGCCGCGGCCCGTCGCGGCCCGACCCCACGCCCGGCCCCGCCCCCGACCCGGCCCCCGACGCGCCGCCGGGCCGGTTCGTGGGCTGGCTCGGCGGCTTCGGCTGCGCCGCCGCCGGGTACGCGGTGTTCCAGTCCCTGGTAGGCGTGTTGCCGGACGCGATATCGGCGGACGCCGCGCGGTACGGCATCGCGGCGGTGAGCGGCCTCGGCGTGGGCCTCGCCGCCTGGCTGTCGGCCGCGCTGGTGAGGGCGAGGACGGAGCGCACGGGTACGACGGCCGCCGGGGACGGCACGGACGGCGCGGATCCAGCCGGGACCGCCCGCCCCGGGCACCTGGGCCACCCGGGGCTGACGGGCCTGCCCCGGCCCCGCGGGCCGCGCCCCGGGCCGGCGCCCGCCGAGCCCGCCGCACCCGCGCCCGGCCCGCTGCCGGCGCTCCTCGCCGCCTCCCACGCCACGCTCGCCGCCGGGCTGACCACCCTCGACGACCCCGAGCGGGGCAGGCTCACCGGCTGGCCGCACGCCCTGGACGAGCAGACAAGCCCGGTGCGGCCCACGCCGACGGGCACCGCCTACGGCCTGCACGCCGTCCTCGAACTCTCCGTCCCCGACGGCCGGGTGAGCGTCAGCGACCTGACGCGGACGCTGTGGCGGCTGCGGCTCCAGGACGGCGGCTGGGCGGCCCGCTCCCAGGGCGCCAAGCCGCGCCCCGAGGTGACGGCGCTCGCGCTCGGCGCCCTCGCCCGGGCGGGCGCGGACCCGGAGCGGGTCGCCGCCGAGGCGTCCCGCTGCGCCGCGGCCTTCACCGCGGAGCTCGAACCGTCCGGCTTCGGCCGCACCCACGTGGTGACCACGATGCTGCGCGGGCTGCTGCGCGCGGCGCCGCGCTCCCCCGACGTGGCCCGGCTGCGGGACGAGCTGGTCGACCGCACGATCACCGATCCGGCCAGGGAACACCGACGCTGCTGGGGCGCCACCCTGCGCGGCCCGGCCACCCGCCCCTCACCCGTGCACACCGCGCAGGCCGTGGTCGCCCTCGACCGGACGGCCCGCGTGCTGGACGAGGACGCGAACATCCGCGCGGCCCGCGAGGACGGCGTGCGCTGGCTGCTCTCCTGCCCGCAGCCGCTCCACGAGGCCTGCGTGGACCTGACGAACACACAGGAGGAGGTGCGCCGCCCCCACCCGGTCGACTCGTGGCGCCAAGAGGTGCTGTTCGTACGGCACTTCACCGCGGCCTGGATGGTGCGGGCGCTCCTGACGCCGGGCGCCTGGCGGGTCGCCGTGGACGACGGGCGCGAGGAGCAGTGGCACGCGCTCCTCGCGAGCGCCGTCGGCTCGGTGTGGAGCCAGCAGGACGACGGGATATGGAACTGGGACGGGCATGATCTCGGCCGTCCGCTGTGGATGACCTATCAGGGCCTTTCGGCGCTGCGGGCCCATGCCGTATGGATGTATCAGCCCGGCGCCTGAGCCCCGGGACCGGCGCGGGCGCGCGGACGAGGGGAAGAGCTGTGGGTGCTCGGCACGTGCACAGGGCCAGGCGGCTGCTCGAAGCGGTGCTGGACGGCCCGGCGGAGGACGACCTGGTACGGGCCGCCCGCACCGTCGTCGCCGAACTGGGCTCCCCTGAGCGGCTGTTGCCCCTGGTGGCGGAGCTCGCGGCGGGGGCCGGTGACCCCTCGGGGTGCGCACTCCTGTCGTACCGCCATGTCCTCGGCTTCGACAAGCTGCTCCTGATCGACGGCGGGCCCCGGCACAGGTTGCGCGCCCACGTGTGGCATCCGGGGGCCGACGCGCGCGAGGACGTCCACAACCACCGCTCCCCGCTCGCCTCCCGCGTGGTGCGGGGCGCGCTCGGCATGGAGCTGTACGACGCCGTCGAGGAGGCGGGCGACGGGGGCGGGCAGTCCGCCGCGCGATACCGGGAGTCCCTCTCGGGGGCTGGGGGCGACTGGCTGCTGGAGCCGGCCGGCCGGGCGCGGCTGCGGCTCACGCAGAGCGCCGTGTACGCGGCGGGCAGCGGGTACGCCCTGCCGTCGTATTCCCTGCACCGGGCGTGGTGCGCTTCGTCGGAGGTGACGGTGACGCTGTTCCTGGAGACGGGGTCGGGGCGGCGGCGCTACACGGACGTGTTCACCGGGCCCGAAGAAGCCGCGGAAACCGCGGAAACCGCGGTATCGACGGTATCCGGGGAGTCGGACGCGCCGACACGCTCGGTGGTGAAGGAGCCGCTGGAGGTGGCGGACTACCTGGCGGAGCTCAAGATCCTCGCGGGGCTCATCGGATGAAGGCCTGACTCATCGGCTGAAGGCCTGGCGGACGATGTCGCGGTTGTAGTCGTCGATGTCGACCGTGCCCAGGTCGGCGGGGAGCAGCCAGCGGTGCTCCTGGTCGGGGAGCGGCAGCGCCACGTCGAAGGTGAGCGGTTCGACGAGGAAGTTGTCCTGCCAGTTCTTCACCTCGTGGCCGCGGTAGGTGCTGAGGAACGACGACTCGCCCACCTTGCGCACCACCTTGCCGAGCAGGCCGGTCTCTTCCTTCAGCTCTCTGAGGACGCCGTCGCGCGGACTTTCGTCCGGTTCGAGCTTTCCGCAGGGCACGCCCCACACCCGGGGCAGGAACCGCTCGGTCTCGCTGCGGCGTACGAGCAGGACACGGCCGCGATGGGCCACGACGGCCGCCGCGAGCCGGTTCTCGCCGGGATAATCCATACCTTCCACCGTAGCGGGGAATCGAGGGTCCGGACAGCCGGGAAGGCCGTGTCCGATTCCTTCAAGACCCGCCACCGGTACGCCTCCTACGCTCGCGGCCATGAACAGCACACCCACTCCCACACCCGCCCCACGGTTCGATCTGATCGGGCTCGTCGTCTCCGACATGGCCGCCTCGCTCGCCTTCTACCGCCGCCTCGGCCTGGAGTTCGCCGAGGGCTCCGAAAGCGCGCCGCACGTCGAGGCGGTGCTCCCCGGCGGGCTGCGCGTCGCCTTCGACACGGAGGAGACCGTGCGGTCCTTCCATGAGGCGTGGCGTCCGCCCGTCGACGGGGGACGGATCGGGCTCGCCTTCCACTGCGGGACGCCCGAGGGCGTCGACTCGGTCCACGAGGAGCTGACGGCCGCCGGGTACAAGAGCGAGCTGACACCCTTCGACGCGCCCTGGGGGCAGCGGTACGCGGTCGTGCTCGACCCGGACGGCAACGGCGTCGACCTCTTCGCGCCGCTAGTGACCGCCGCCCAGTAGTTCGGTGAGCGGCATGCCCGTCAGCTCTTTGACGTCGCGGGCGAGATGTGCCTGGTCGGCGAAGCCCGCCACGGTCGCGGTGTCCGCGTACGGCAGCCCTTCGCGGGCCAGGGCGAGCGCGCGCTGGAGGCGCAGCACGCGGGCGAGCGTCTTCGGGCCGTACCCGAAGGCGGGCAGGGAACGGCGCTGCAGCAGGCGGGCGTTGACGCCGAGCGCGGCCGCCGTCTCGGCGACCGACCGGCCGGCGTCCAGGGACCTGACCACCTCCGCGAGGAACGGGTCGGGCGGCCCGGCATCGGCGGCGCGCCCCAGGGCGAGGCCCTCCAGCGCGGCCACCGGATCAGGTGCGCCGTCCACCTGCCCGGCCAGGCGGCGAGCGGTCGCCGCGCCCCACAGGTCGGCCACCTCCACGCGTTGGTCCCGCAGCTCGTGGGCCGGGACGCCGAGGAGGGCGGGGGCGGTGCCGGGATGGAAGCGGATGCCGACGTAGCGGCCGCCGGGCTCCGTGGCGCCGGGGTCGTACGCACGGGTGTCCGGGCCCGCGACGAACAGTCTGCCCTCCGTCCACAGCAGGTCCATGCAGCCGTCGGGCAGCACGGGAGGGGCGTCGCCGGGGGCACCGGTGGCCGTGCGCGTCCACACGACCGCGCCGCTCAGCCGGGACGGCCGCTCCCGGTAGGTTCCCTGGCGGTACGTCCCCTGGTCACCGGTCTTGTGGGCCACGTAGGGAAGGCTACGCCCCGCGGGGCCGCGGCCTCGGGGCGGGAGAACCGGATCGCGGAGTTCGGGGTGCCGCCCGAGGAGGCGGAGTTCCTGGGGAGGTCCTGGGCCGGGAGCCCAGGGGCTCTACGGGCTTCACCAAGGAGTGTGCGCGGGAGGCCGCATTCAGCCCCTCCGGCGTTTGAGGAGCGGGGCCCGGGGCGGAGCCCCGTGCACGCCGGGGGGCCGACGGATCACTCCGGGGGCTGGTCCGTGCCGTTCTTCTTCGCATGCGTCCGCAGCCGCGACGTCACGTCATCCGGAGGAAGGAAGCGGGACCACCGCTCGGGGAACTCGGAGGGCATCTCCGGGTCGTCGGGATCCAGTCCCTCGCGCGCGGCCGCCGCGCGGGCGATGACCTCGGCGGCCTGGGCCTCCCTTATGCGGTCGTTGGCGGCGCGCGCCGCGGCCGTGGCGACGGACGGCCAGACGCGGTCGATCGCCGCGTTGACGGCCGCGCCCACCAGGACCGCGAAGGCCGAGACGCCGATCCACAGGAGGACGGCGACCGGCGCCGCCAGCGAGCCGTAGATGGTGGGGCCCTCCACCGTGCTGGTGAGGTAGATGCGGAGCAGGAAGCTGCCGAGCACCCACATGGCGAGGGCGATCAGCGCGCCCGGCATGTCCTCGACCCACGGCGAACGCACCGGTACCGACACGTGGTACAGCGTCGTCAGGAAGACCACGGAGAGGATGACGACGACCGGCCAGTAGAGGATCTGGACGACCGTCGTCGAGCCCGGCAGCAGCTTCACCACCGCGTCGGGGCCCGCCACCATCAGCGGCAGCGCGACCGAGCCGATGAGCAGCGCCACGATGAAGAGCCCGAAGGCGAGCAGCCGTGTCTTGACGATGCCGCGCACGCCGTCGAGGCCGTACATCACGGTGATCGTGTCGATGAAGACGTTGACGGCGCGCGAGCCGGACCACAGGGCGAAGACGAAGCCGATGGAGATGACGTCGGGGCGGCCGACCTTCATGACGTCTTCCAGTATCGGCTGCGCGATCTGGCTGACCCCCCGGTCGGACAGGACCGTGCGGGACGCCTCAAGGATGTTGTTCTCGACGCTGGCGATGGTATTCGCGCCGGTCCACCGGTCGACGTAGGCGAGCAGCCCGATGAGGCTCAGGAGCAGCGGCGGCACGGAGAGCAGCGTGAAGAACGCCGCCTCGGCCGCGAGCCCCAGGATGCGGTACTCGATGCATGAGTTGACGGTGTCCTTGAGCAGCAGCCAGGCGGTCCTGCGCTTGGAGACGTCGCGGTACAGAGCGCGGGCCCGTTTCCAGCGTCCGGAGGGCCGCCCGGGTGTTTCATTTGCCTGGTGCACCTCCTTACCGTAGCGGCATGGCAGCCACCACCCACACAGTGACCAACCAGGCTCCGCCCCTGGTGGGATATGACGTATTCGCTTCCGACCGGGCCCTCGTGGAGGGCGTCGAGCGGCATCTGGACCCGGCGCTCCTCGATTCCGCCCGCGAGGACCTCTCGCTGCTCGGCCGCAGCGCCGGTTCCGCCCAGGCGCAGGAGTGGGGAGCGCTCGCCAACGCGTACCCGCCCGTGCTGCGCACCCACGACCGGTACGGCAACCGGATCGACGAGGTCGACTTCCACCCGTCCTGGCACCGGCTCCTCGGCAAGGCGGTCGGCGGGGGCCTGACCGCGGCCTGGTCGCGGCCGGGCGGGCATGTGCGGCGCGCGGCCGGGTTCCTGGTGTGGACCCAGACCGAGGGCGGCCACGGCTGCCCGGTGTCGATGACGCACGCGGCGGTGCCCGCGCTGCGCGCCGACCCGGCGCTCGCCGCCGAGTGGGAGCCGCGTCTGACCTCGACCGTCTACGACCAGGGGCTGCGCCCCGCCTCGCAGAAGGCGGGCGTCCTCTTCGGGATGGGCATGACGGAGAAGCAGGGCGGCAGCGACGTACGGGCCAACACGACGCGCGCGTCGGCTCTCTCGGAGGAGGGGACCTACCAGCTGACGGGCCACAAGTGGTTCTGTTCGGCGCCCATGTCCGACGGCTTCCTGGTGCTGGCGCAGGCCGAGCAGGGGCTGACGTGCTTCCTCGTGCCGCGCGTCCTGGAGGACGGCACACGCAACGCCTTCGCCATCCAGCGGCTCAAGGACAAACTGGGCAATCGCTCCAACGCCTCCAGCGAGGTCGAGTTCGACGGGACGTGGGCGCGCCGGGTCGGCGAGGAGGGGCGCGGGGTGCGCACCATCATCGAGATGGTCGCGGCGACCCGTCTCGACTGTGTGCTGGGTTCGGCCGCGCTGATGCGGCAGGCCGTCGCGCAGGCGGTGCACCACGCCACCTACCGGGAGGCGTTCGGCGGCAAGCTGCTCGACAAGCCACTGATGCGCAACGTCCTGGCCGATCTGGCGCTGGAATCGGAGGCCGCCACGACGCTGGCGCTGCGGCTGGCCGCGGCGTACGACGACGGGAGCGAGCAGGAGCGGGCGTTCCTGCGGCTCGCGGTGCCGGCCGCCGAAGTACTGGGTGACCAAGCGGTGCACGCCGATGGTGGGCGAGGCCCTGGAGTGCCTGGGCGGCAACGGCTACGTCGAGGAGTCCGGGATGCCGCGGCTGCTGCGCGAGGCGCCGCTCAACTCCATCTGGGAGGGGTCGGGCAACGTCCAGGCCCTGGATGTCCTGCGGGCGCTCCAGCGTGAGCCGCAGGCCCTGAACGCGTTCCTCCAGGAGGTCGGCCGGGCCCGGGGCGCCGACCACCGCCTGGACGGCGCGATCAAGGGCCTGCTGACCGAACTGGCCGACCTGGAGGGCATTGAGGCGCGGGCCCGGCGGCTCGTGGAGCGCATGGCGCTGGTGCTCCAGGGGTCGCTGCTGGTGCGGTACGCGCCCCCGGAGGTGGCCGACGCGTTCTGCGCCTCACGGCTCGGCGGGGACTGGGGCGCGGCGTTCGGCACGCTGCCGCACAGTCTGGATCTGGCCTCGGTGGTGGAGCGGGCCGCTCCGCGGTCCTGAACGGTGACTCGGGGGGACACGGGGGTGGTGCTGCGCCGACACGGCACCACCCCCGCACTTCAGGCCCCTTGAGGAGCGTGAACACCGCACGGGCGGTGTGGTGACCAGATTCAGTCACCGCACAGCCGTTCGCGAGAGTTGCATGAGGTTGCAACGTGGACGGCGTCCGACGCCCGTTGATTCATCGTCGAACCATCACCTCGGGCGGCGTGCACAAGGCACGATGAGGGGACGCCTCGTACGCACTGGTCTGGCCGGAAAGGACCCAGTGGTGATGAACCCCTCGACGATCGATCTCGCGCGGATCTCCGCGATGGATCTCGCGCACGCCGCGCGGCTCCTGAAGGGGGTGCGGGACGCGACGCTCTCCGGGCAGCGGCCGCGCGTCATGCCGCGGCCGGTGATCGGCGAGTCCTGGGGGCGCATGCTGACGGTCGGCGTCGACCCGGACCGCGACGTCCGCTCCCGGCTGCTCGGCGAGGAGGAACTGGAGGAGCGCCGTCGCGCCTCGCCCCTCCTGCCGATCCTGCCGGTCCTGCGGGAGGCCCTGGTCACGGTGGCGGACGCCGCGCAGCACATCATGGTGGTCTGTGACGCGGACGGCAGGGTGCTGTGGCGCGAGGGCAGCTCCGCGGTGCTGCGCAAGGCGGACTCGCTGGGCTTTGAACCGGGCGCGGACTGGAGCGAGGGCGTCGTCGGCACGAACGGCGTCGGCACCCCGCTGGTGGTGCGCCGCCCCGTGCAGGTCTTCTCCGCGGAGCACTTCGTGCGGACCCACCACGCCTGGACGTGCACGGGCGCGCCGGTGACCGATCCGCGGGACGGGACGCTGCTGGGCGTCGTCGACGTCAGCGGCCCGCTGCGGACCATGCATCCGGCGACGCTGGCCCTGGTCGACTCGGTGGCCAAGCTCGCCGAGGCCAGGCTGCGCGAGCGGCACGTGGCGTCGCTGGAGCGGCTGCGCGCGGTGGCCGCCCCGGTCCTCGCGCGTCTGACGGGCCGGGCGCTGGCCGTGGACGTGCACGGCTGGACCGCCGCGGTGACGGGCATGCCCGCGGCGGACCGGCTGCGGCTGCCCAAGGCCCTCGCGGCGGGCCGCGCCTGGCTGCCCTCGCTGGGCACCTGCCGGGTGGAGCCGCTGCCCGGCGGCTGGCTGCTGCGGCCGGAGGATCCGCACGAGGCGCCGGAGCCGCTGCCCGCGACCCGGGTCGTGCTGGACGTGAGCGGGGCGCGCCGGTGGACGCTCGCGATGCTCGGCGGGGCCCGCGACTGGACCCACGACCTGAGCCCGCGCCACGCGGAGCTGCTCTATCTCCTGGCCACGCACCGCACGGGGCGCAGCGCGTCGGGCCTGGCCGAGGACATGTTCGGCGACCCGGCGCGGACGGTGACGGTGCGGGCCGAACTCTCCCGGGTGCGGCGCTACTTGGGCGCTCTGCTCGCCCACCGCCCCTACCGCTTCCACGAGGACGTCGAGGTGGAGCTGATCCTCCCGGACCGTCCGGCGAGCCTGCTGCCGCACTCGACGGCGCCGGCGATCCGGCGGGCGAGGAGCGTGGCGGAGCCTTGAGCCCCTTCACGGCCTGGAGCCCCTCACCGCCTGGAGCCTCCCCATGGCCTTGCGCCCCCTCATGGCCTTGTGCCCCCTCGTGGCGTCCCGTCGTGGGGCCGTGATTCGCTGAGCCCCATGAGTCTCACTGTCACCACGTGGTCGCTGGAGCAGACGTCTCCCACCGATCTGCTGCCCGCCGCCGCGCCCGACGGCGATGTGCGGATCGTGCGCGCCCAAGTGCCTTCGCCCGAGTTCAGCCGGTTCCTGTACGCGTCCGTCGGCGGGGACATCAGCTGGACCGACCGGCTGTCCTATACCTACGCCGAGTGGCAGAAGCTGCTGGAGCGGCCGGGCGTGGAGACGTGGGTCGCGTACGACAGGGGGACCCCCGCCGGGTACGTGGAACTGGCGGCGCAGGGCGAGCGGGGGGACGCGGCGCCGGGCGTCGTCGAGATCGTGTACTTCGGGCTGCTGCCGGCCTTCCGGGGGCGCCGGATCGGCGGGCACCTCCTCTCGTACGGGGTGGCGCGCGCCTGGGACCTGGCCGAGCGGTGGCCGGAGCTCGCGCCGACCGAGCGGGTCTGGCTGCACACGTGTTCCCTGGACGGCGAGCACGCCATGGACAATTACCTGCGGCGCGGCTTCAAGCTCTTCGACACCAAGGTCGACCAGGAACCGGAAGTCGCCGCTCCTGGCCCGTGGCCGGGGGCCGAGCGCGGCTGACGCACCCCGCCCGCCCTGTCGATCTCTGTGACCCATACCACCCTTGTCCACGATGCGGGACAAGGGTGTCCACATTTTGGATAATGCTGGACTGGGCCGAAAGTCCCGTGACACGCTTCCGTCATGGATCGCACTGGAATTGCCTTGGTGAGTCGACGTCACGTCGACCTCGGCCGCATGTCCAGCGCCATGTGTCCGGCTCGCTGATCAGCTCAGCACCGCCGCACATCTGATCACTCGACTTCCCTGACTCCCTCCCTGCGCAGCGCCGCGCGCGCATCTCCGCATGCGCCCATATTCGCAGGTCAGAGCTCGCTTTCCGCTGCCCCCGAAGGACGTACCCCCATGCCCGCCACCCCAGAGAAGCCCGCCTCAGCCACGCCCCGCCGCAAGGCGAGCCGTCACCGCGGCGAGGGCCAGTGGGCCGTGGGTCACTTCACGCCGCTGAACGGGAACGAGCAGTTCAAGAAGGACGACGACGGTCTCAATGTGCGGACACGCATTGAGACGATCTACTCCAAGCGCGGCTTCGACTCCATCGACCCGAACGATCTCCGCGGCCGGATGCGCTGGTGGGGGCTGTACACCCAGCGCAAGCCCGGGATCGACGGCGGCAAGACGGCGATCCTGGAGCCGGAGGAGCTGGACGACGAGTTCTTCATGCTGCGCGTGCGCATCGACGGCGGGCGGCTGACCACCGAGCAGCTGCGCGTCATCGGCGAGATCTCCGAGGAGTTCGCGCGCGGCACCGCCGACCTCACCGACCGGCAGAACGTGCAATACCACTGGATCCGCATCGAGGACGTCCCCGAGATCTGGCGGCGGCTCGAAGCCGTGGGGCTCTCCACCACCGAGGCCTGCGGTGACACGCCCCGCGTCATCCTCGGCTCGCCGGTGGCGGGCATCGCCGAGAACGAGATCATCGACGGCTCCCCCGCCATCGACGAGATACAGCGCCGCTTCATCGGCAACCCCGAGTTCTCGAACCTGCCGCGCAAGTTCAAGTCCGCGATCTCCGGCTCCCCGCAGCTGGACGTCGCCCACGAGATCAACGACGTCGCCTTCGTCGGCGTGCACCACCCCGAGCACGGCCCCGGCTTCGACCTCTGGGTCGGCGGCGGCCTGTCCACCAACCCGAAGCTGGGCGTGCGCCTCGGCGCCTGGGTGGCGCTGGAGGACGTACCCGACGTCTACGGCGGCGTCATCGGCATCTTCCGCGACTACGGCTACCGCCGGCTGCGCAACCGCGCCCGGCTGAAGTTCCTCGTCGCCGACTGGGGCCCGGAGAAGTTCCGCCAGGTCCTTCAGGACGAGTACCTGGGGCGCGAGCTCATCGACGGGCCCGCGCCCGAGCAGCCCGCCGGGACCTGGCGCGACCACCTCGGCGTGCACCGGCAGAAGGACGGCCGCTTCTACGTCGGCTTCGCGCCCCGCGTCGGCCGCGTGGACGGCGCCACCCTCACGAAGATCGCCGAGGTCGCCGAGGCGCACGGCTCGGGGAGGCTGCGCACCACCGCCGAGCAGAAGATGATCGTGCTCGACATCGAGCAGGAGCAGGTCGACTCGCTCGTCTCCGCCCTGGAGGCGCTGGACCTGAAGGTCAACGCCTCGCCGTTCCGGCGCGGCACGATGGCCTGCACGGGCATCGAGTTCTGCAAGCTCGCCATCGTCGAGACCAAGGCGCGCGGCGCCTCGCTCATCGACGAACTGGAGCGCCGCGTGCCGGAGTTCGACGAGCCGATCACCATCAACATCAACGGCTGCCCGAACGCCTGCGCCCGCATCCAGGTCGCCGACATCGGCCTCAAGGGCCAGCTGGTCCTGGACGACGACGGCAACCAGGTCGAGGGCTACCAGGTGCACCTGGGCGGCGCGCTCGGCCTCGACGCCGGCTTCGGCCGCAAGGTCCGCGGTCTGAAGGTCACCGCCGACGAACTGCCCGACTACGTCGAGCGGGTCCTCAAGCGCTTCCAGGAGCAGCGCGAGGACGGCGAGCGCTTCGCCGCCTGGACCGCCCGCGCCTCCGAGGAGGCCCTGAAGTGAGCGAGCGAGCCGCCCCCTTCCACTGCCCCTACTGCGGCGACGAGGACCTGCGCCCGAACGAGACCGGGCACGGTGCCTGGGAATGCGCGGCGTGCAACCGGGCCTTTCAGCTGAAGTTCCTCGGGCTCCTCGCCCGGGGCGTTCAGCACACCGACGGCGGAGGCGATCAGATATGACGTCCACTCAGACAGTGCGTACGGACGACGAGTTGAGGGTGCTCGCCGAGCAGGCGGGGCGCGACCTGGAGGACGCCTCCGCGCTGCAGATCCTCCAGTGGGCCGTCGACACCTTCGGCACGCGGTTCTGCGTGACCTCCTCCATGGAGGACGCGGTCGTCGCCCACCTCGCCTCGCGGGCCATGCCGGGCGTCGACGTCGTGTTCCTCGACACCGGCTACCACTTCCCGGAGACCATCGGCACGCGCGACGCCGTCGAGGCCGTGATGGACGTCAACGTCATCACACTGACGCCGCGTCAGAGCGTCGCCGAGCAGGACGCCGAGTACGGCCCGAAGCTGCACGACCGCAACCCCGACCTGTGCTGCAAGCTGCGCAAGGTGCAGCCCCTGGAGGACGGCCTCAAGGGGTACGCCGCCTGGGCCACCGGACTGCGCCGCGACGAGTCGCCGACCCGCGCGAACACGCCGGTCGTCGGCTGGGACGTCAAGCGCCAGAAGGTCAAGATCTCGCCGATCGCCCGCTGGACGCAGGACGACGTCGACGCGTACGTCGCCGAGCACGGCGTGCTCACCAACCCTCTCCTGATGGACGGTTACGGCTCGGTGGGGTGCGCTCCGTGCACCCGCCGTCTGCTGGAGGGCGAGGACGCGCGCGCCGGCCGCTGGGCCGGGAACGCCAAGACCGAGTGCGGGATCCACGGATGACCGCGGGACAACGAGCAGTTCAGGAGAACCACGTGACCGGAGCCACCGTCTGGCTCACCGGCCTGCCCAGCGCCGGCAAGACGACCATCGCGTACGAACTGGCGGGCCGCCTGCGCGAGGAGGGCCGCCGCGTGGAGGTCCTCGACGGCGACGAGATCCGCGAGTTCCTCTCGGCGGGGCTCGGCTTCAGCCGCGAGGACCGGCACACCAACGTGCAGCGCATCGGCTTTGTCGCCGAACTCCTCGCCCGGAACGGCGTGTTGGCGCTGGTCCCGGTCATCGCGCCGTTCGCGGACAGCCGTGAGGCGGTGCGCAAGCGCCACCAGACGAACGGCACCGCGTATGTGGAGGTGCATGTCGCGACGCCGGTTGAGGTCTGCTCCGTACGCGATGTGAAGGGCCTGTACGCCAAGCAGGCGGCGGGCGAGATATCCGGGCTCACCGGGGTCGACGACCCCTACGAGGAGCCCGCATCGCCCGATCTGCGCATCGAGTCGCAGGACCAGACGGTGCGGGAGTCCGCCGCGGCCCTGCACACGCTGCTCGCCGAGAGGGGTGTCCTGTGAGCGACGCATGCGCGGCCACCCGGCCGCTGACGACCACGAGGCCCGCACCCCTGCGCCGTGCAGGCGGAGAAGCGAACGAAAGGGGTGCAGCATGACCACCGTCGCCACGACGACCGGCGAAGGCACGGACAGCCCGTACGCCCTCAGCCACCTGGACGCCCTGGAGTCCGAGGCGGTACACATCTTCCGCGAGGTGGCGGGCGAGTTCGAGCGGCCGGTGATCCTCTTCTCCGGCGGCAAGGACTCCATCGTCATGCTGCACCTGGCGCTGAAGGCGTTCGCCCCGGCGGCGGTCCCCTTCTCGCTGCTGCACGTGGACACCGGGCACAACTTCCCCGAGGTCATCGAGTACCGCGACCGCGCGGTGGCCGAGCACGGGCTGCGGCTGCACGTCGCGTCCGTGCAGGAGTACATCGACGCCGGGAAGCTGCGCGAGCGCACCGACGGGACGCGTAATCCGCTCCAGACCGTGCCGCTCACGGAGAAGATCCAGAGCGAGAAGTTCGACGCGGTCTTCGGCGGCGGGCGCCGCGACGAGGAGAAGGCCCGCGCCAAGGAGCGGGTGTTCTCGCTGCGGGACGAGTTCTCGCAGTGGGACCCGCGCCGCCAGCGCCCCGAGCTGTGGCAGCTCTACAACGGCCGCCACGCCCCCGGCGAGCACGTCCGCGTCTTCCCGCTGTCCAACTGGACCGAGCTGGACGTGTGGCAGTACATCGCCCGCGAGGACATCGAGCTGCCGCAGATCTACTTCGCACACGAGCGGGAGGTGTTCAAGCGCTCGGGGATGTGGCTGACCGCGGGCGAGTGGGGCGGCCCGAAGGACGACGAGACGGTGGAGAAGCGGCTGATCCGCTACCGCACGGTGGGCGACATGTCGTGCACCGGCGCCGTCGACTCCGACGCCACCACGCTGGACGCCGTCATCGCCGAGATCGCCGCCTCCCGCCTCACCGAGCGCGGGGCGACCCGGGCCGACGACAAGCTCTCCGAGGCCGCGATGGAAGACCGCAAGCGCGAGGGGTACTTCTAACCATGAGCAACACCACCGCCACCACAGAGCAGTTGGCCGACCTGTCGGCCACCACCCTGCTGCGCTTCGCGACCGCCGGGTCCGTCGACGACGGCAAGTCCACCCTGGTGGGCCGCCTCCTGCACGACTCCAAGTCCGTCCTCACCGACCAACTGGAGGCCGTCGAGCGCGTGTCGGCCAGCCGCGGCGCCGACGCCCCCGACCTGGCGCTGCTCACCGACGGCCTGCGGGCCGAGCGCGAGCAGGGCATCACCATCGACGTGGCGTACCGCTACTTCGCCACCGCGCGGCGCCGGTTCATCCTCGCCGACACCCCGGGGCACGTGCAGTACACCCGGAACATGGTCACCGGCGCCTCCACGGCCGACCTCGCCGTGGTCCTCGTCGACGCCCGCAACGGCGTCATCGAGCAGACCCGCCGCCACGCCGCGGTCGCCGCCCTGCTGCGCGTCCCGCACGTCGTCCTCGCCGTCAACAAGATGGACCTCGTCGCCTACGAGGAGCGGGTCTTCGCCGAGATCGCCGGGGAATTCACCGCGTACGCGGGCGAGTTGGGCGTCCCGGAGATCACCGCGATCCCCATCTCCGCGCTGGCCGGCGACAATGTCGTCGAGCCGTCCGCGAACATGGACTGGTACGGCGGCCCCACTGTCCTTGAGCACCTGGAGACGGTCCCGGTCAGCCACGACCTGACCTCGTGCCACGCGCGGCTGCCCGTGCAGTACGTGATCCGCCCGCAGACCGCCGAGCACCCCGACTACCGCGGCTACGCGGGGCAGATCGCCGCCGGCACCTTCCGCGTCGGCGAGTCCGTGACGGTCCTCCCCTCGGGCCGCACCTCGCAGATCGCCGGGATCGACCTGCTGGGCAAGGCGGTGGACGTGGCGTGGACGCCGCAGTCCATCACCCTCCTCCTGGAGGACGACATCGACATCTCGCGCGGCGACCTGATCGTGCCGAGCGGTGACACCCCGCCGACCTCGCAGGACATCGAGGCGACGGTCTGCCATGTCGCCGACACGCCGCTGAACGTCGGCCAGCGGGTGCTGCTCAAGCACACCACCCGCACGGTCAAGGCGATCGTCAAGGAGATCCCCTCGCGGCTGACTCTGGACGACCTGTCCCAGCACCCGGAGCCCGGCCGGCTCGTCGCCAACGACATCGGGCGCGTGAAGGTCCGCACCGCCGAGCCCCTCGCGCTCGACTCCTACGCGGACTCGCGGCGCACCGGATCGTTCCTGCTGATCGACCCGGCGGACGGCACGACGCTCGCCGCGGGCATGGCGGGCGAGGCGTTCGCCACGACCCCGGCGGCCGGGGACGCGGCCCCGGCCGACGACGACGGCTGGGACTTCTGACATGCCCTGCCTCGACATGTTCTCGACCTTCGCGAAGGAGGGCGGCCGCATCGGCAGCGGCGCCCTCGGCAGCGGGCAGGGCGGGGTCGCGCGATGTGCGGCGTGACGCCTGCGGCGGGGGCGGTGCACGCGCACCGCCTGCGCGCCCACGGCCGCCCCGTCCCGCGGGGCGCCCTCGTACGACGTACGCGAAGACGAAGACCTGCCGACCTCCCGGCCACGACCTGACGGCGTGCGCCCGGGCCGACGAGAGGAACACCTCCCGTGCCTGCACCACGTACCCGACGCGCCGCCCTGCTGGTGCTGCCGCTGCTGGCCCTGACGCTCGGCGCCTGCGGCTACGGCTCCCAGGCGGTCGAGAACGAGGGCAAGGCCAAGATCGCCGCGGGTGCGAAGAAGATCGACGGCCTGGACAGCGTGAAGATCGGGTACTTCCCGAACCTCACGCACGCCACCGCCCTGGTCGGCAACCGCGAAGGGCTGTTCCAGAAGGAACTGGGGGGCACGGAGGCGACGTACTCGCAGTTCAACGCGGGTCCCTCGGAGATCGAGGCGCTGAACGCGGGCTCGATCGACATCGGCTGGATCGGCCCCTCGCCCGCCATCAACGGCTACACCAAGTCGGCGGGCAAGAACCTGCGCATCATCGGCGGTTCGGCCTCCGGCGGCGTGAAGCTCGTGGTGAACCCCAGGAAGATCAAGTCCCTGCACGACGTCAAGGGCAAGAAGATCGCGACGCCGCAGCTCGGCAACACCCAGGACGTGGCGTTCCTGAACTGGATCGCCGAGCGGGGCTGGGACGTCGACGCGCAGAGCGGCAAGGGCGACGTGTCGGTGGTCCGCACGGACAACAAGATCACCCCGGACGCCTACCGGTCCGGTTCCATCGACGGCGCGTGGGTGCCCGAGCCGACCGCGTCCAAGCTGGTCGCCGAGGGCGGCAAGGTCCTCCTCACCGAGGCGGACCTGTGGCCGGACAAGAAGTTCGTGATCACGAACATCATCGTGCGGCAGAGCTTCCTCAAGGAGCACCCGAAGGCCGTCGAGGCCGTGCTGCGCGGCGCGGTGAAGACCAACGCGTGGATCGAGAAGAACCCGGGCAAGGCGAAGGCCGCCGCGAACGCCCAGCTCAAGGCGGACTCCGGCAAGGCCCTGCCCGCCGAGGTGCTCGACCCGGCGTGGCAGTCCATCCGGACGACCGACGACCCGCTGGCCGCCACGCTGGAGACGGAGGCGGACCACGCGGTGGCGGCCGGCCTCCTGGAGAAGCCGGACCTGCGGGGCATCTACGACCTCCGGCCGCTGAACAAGGTCCTCAGGGCCGAGGGCAGGTCCCCGGTCGACGACGCCGGTCTCGGCGTCAAGTAGAGCAAGCAGATCAAGTAGCCGTCCAAGCAGCCCGCCCAGCAGCCGAGTTCCCAGGAGGTGACGACCATGGCGACCACCCTCGCCAAGGCCGCGGAGGATATCCGCACCGAGACGGCGCACGCCGCCCGCATCGAGCACGTCTCGAAGTCCTTCGGCGGACCCGCCGGGTCCCAGCTCGTCCTCGACGACATCTCGCTCGATGTCGCGCCGGGCGAGTTCGTCACCCTCCTCGGGGCCTCGGGCTGCGGGAAGTCGACGCTGCTCAACCTGGTCGCCGGGCTCGACAAGCCCTCGGCGGGCGCCATCACGACGGACGGCCGCCCGGCCCTGATGTTCCAGGAGCACGCGCTCTTCCCGTGGCTGACCGCGGGCAAGAACATCGAACTCGCCCTGAAACTGCGCGGCGTACCGAAGGCGGAGCGCCGCCCGAGGGCCGAGGAGCTGCTCGAACTGGTGCGGCTGCACGGCGCGTACCGCAAGCGGGTGCACGAGCTGTCCGGCGGCATGCGCCAGCGCGTGGCGCTGGCGCGGGCCCTGGCGCAGGACAGCCGGCTCCTGCTGATGGACGAGCCGTTCGCGGCGCTCGACGCGATCACCCGCGACGTGCTGCACGACGAGCTGACCCGCGTCTGGCGCGAGACGAACGTCTCCGTCCTCTTCGTCACGCACAACGTCCGCGAGGCCGTGCGCCTCGCCCAGCGCGTCGTGCTCCTCTCGTCGCGTCCCGGCCGGGTGGCGCACGAGTGGCGGGTCGGCATTCCGCACCCGCGCCGCATCGAGGACTCCGCCGTGGCGGAACTGTCCGTCGAGATCACCGAACAACTGCGTGGGGAGATCCGCCGCCATGGCCAGCACTGAGACGTCCGGTCCGGTCAGTGGGACGACCGGTCCGGCCACCGGGACGTCCGGCAAGGAGGACGGCCAGGACCTCGCCGGTCTTGAGGCGGGGCTCGACGCCCTGGAGACGACGGCGGGGCCCGCGCGCACGCCGGTGCGCCAGATCCTGACGCAGAAGGTGCTGCCGCCGCTCACCGCGGTGCTGCTGGTCCTGGTGGTCTGGCAGGCACTGGTCTCCTTCGACGTCGTGGACGACCCGAGCAAGCTGCCCTCGCCGTCCGCGGTGTGGGACGAGGTCCGCGCGGCGTGGCTCCAGGGCACGCTGTTCGACTACATCTGGACGTCCGTCTCACGCGGCCTGCTGGGCTTCCTGCTCGCCCTGGCGATCGGCACGCCGCTCGGCCTGGTCGTCGCCCGCGTGCGGTTCATCAGGGCCGCGATCGGCCCGATCCTCTCCGGACTCCAGTCGCTGCCGTCGGTGGCGTGGGTGCCGCCCGCGGTGCTGTGGCTGGGCCTGGAGAACAAGATGATGTACGCGGTGATCCTGCTCGGGGCGGTGCCCTCCATCGCCAACGGTCTGGTGTCGGGCGTCGACCAGGTGCCGCCGCTGTTCCTGCGCGCGGGCCGCACGCTCGGCGCGAGCGGCCTGCGGCACACCTGGCACATCGTGCTCCCGGCGGCGCTGCCCGGATATCTCGGGGGGCTCAAGCAGGGCTGGGCGTTCTCCTGGCGTTCGCTGATGGCCGCCGAGATCATCGCGTCCTCGCCGGAGCTCGGCGTGGGGCTCGGCCAGCTCCTGGAGAACGGCCGCAACGCCAGTTCCATGCCCATGATCTTCCTCGCCATCTTCCTCATCCTGATCGTCGGCATCGCCATCGACCTGCTCATCTTCAGCCCCTTGGAGCGGCGCGTGCTGCGTGGCCGCGGGCTCCTCGTGAAGAGCTGACCACCATGCGCCGACCAGCCCTCCCCCCGCACCGGCCCGTGCTTGTCGTCATCGCCCACGGCAGCCGCGACCCGCGGCACGCCGCGACCGTGCACGCGCTGGTGCGCCAGGTGCGGTCGCTGCGCCCCGGGCTGCGGGTGGAGACGGCCTTCCTCGACTTCGACACCCCTTCCGTGCCGGCCGTGTTGGACCGGCTCGCGGCGGAAGGCGTACGCGACGTCGTGGCGCTCCCCTTCCTCCTGACGCGCGCGTTCCACGCCAAGGCGGACATCCCGTCGGTGCTGCGCGAGGCCCCCGCGTCCCTGCGCGTCCGCCGGGCGCCGGTCCTCGGCCCTTCCCCGCTCCTCCTGACCGCCCTGGAGCAGCGGTTGTACGAGGCGGGGCTCGACCCCGCCGACAAGTCCTCGACCGGGGTCGTGCTGGCCTCGGCGGGGTCCTCCGACCCGGAGGCGATCGCAGTGATCGCTGATATCGCGCGGGAGTGGCGGCACACCGGTTGGTGCGCCGTGCGGCCTGCGTTCGCCTCCGCATCTCTGCCGCGCACGGAAGACGCCGTGCGCGCGCTGCGGGACGTACCGGGGGTACGGCGGGTGGCCGTCGCCCCCTACGTCCTCGCGCCCGGCTTCCTGCCGGACCGCATCGCGCGGGGCGCCGCGGAGGCCGACGTACTGGCGGACGTGCTCGGCCCGGCGCCGGCGGTGGCGCGGCTGCTCGTGCGGCGCTACGAAGAGGCCTACGTGCCGGACAGCTGCCCTGTTGCTCCTCTGGCGCGGATTCCCGCACTGGCCTAGCTTGTGGGTCCATGACCCCGAGCCGTTCCCGCACGCTCTGGCTGCGGACCGAACCCCTGCATGCGGTGATCTACTTCGAGGAGCGCTGCCGCGGCCTAGGCCGGGCAGTGGGCCTCAAGGGCTTCTGGATGGGGTACTTCGCCGCCCGCACCGCGCCGATGGGCCGCGTGGGGCCCGGCGTCGCCTCGGCGGCGCTCGGTGTCTTCGCGCCGGGCATGGTGGCGCGCGCCCTGCCGTCGGCCTGGGAGTACGCCTCACCGGACCGCGTCGTCGAGGAGCGGGCCCGCCTCGCGGCGCGCGCGCTGCGCAAACTGGTCCCGGACATCGCGGTGTTGACGACCTCCGCCAATGGCCCGCTGACGGCCCTGGTCGAGGAGGCGCCGCCGCTCGCCCGCCCGCTCTTCGCCGCCAACCGCGACCTGACGGACCGCGTGGATCCGGTCGAGCGTCTGTGGCAACTGGTCACGTGCGTACGGGAGTTCCGGGGCGACGCCCATATCGCGGCCCTCGCCGACCACGGCCTGGACGCCCGCGAGGCCCTCGCCCTGGCCGCCGCGACCGGCAGGGTCGACGCCTCCCGCATCCGGCAGGACCGCGGCTGGAGCGAGGAGGAGTGGCAGACGGCCGCGGACCGCCTGCGCGGCCGGGGCCTGATCGACGCGGCGGGCCGGGTGACCGAACGGGGCGTCACGGAACGCGAGTCGGTGGAGGACGACACGGACCGCCTGACGGACCGCCTCCTGCGCCCCCTCCCCAAGTCCACCACGGACACCCTCCTCACCGCCCTCCACCCGGGGGCGCGCGCCATCGTGAACTCCGGCATCGTGCCGTTCCCCAATCCGATCGGGTTGCCGCGGGTGGTGGGGTGAGAGGGGTACGGCGGACCGGTGTCGCGCGGCGGCGGTGAAACCGCTTGCTCCGGTGCGGCCCGGCCCCTTAACGTCTCGCGGATGACACCCGAACTGCGGTCCGAACGTCTTGCGCTCTCGGCCTATGTCGCCGCCGACGAGGCGCTCTTTGTCGCGCTGTTCCAGGACGAGGCCGTGGGCCGCTGGTTCGGGGAGGGGGTGCAGAGCGCCGCCGAGGACCGGGCGCTGTTCGGGCGGATCTTCAGCCTCGTCTACGCCGAGGAGCGCTTTCCCGTCTGGGCGGTCCGGTACGAGGGGCGCTATGTCGGGCACGCCGAGATCAAGCCCTCCCCCGAGTCCTGGCTCGACGGCCACGAGATCGTGTACGGACTGTCCCGGGAGAGCTGGGGACTTGGGCTCGGGACCGAGCTGGCACGGCTGCTGACCTCGTACGGCCATGAGTCGCTGGGGCTCGCCGAGGTGCACGCGACCGTGGACTCGGAGAACACCGCCTCCCTCTCCGTCCTCAAGCGCCTCGGCTACACGCAGGGCCGTGCGATACCCGAGGACAACGGCAGGACCACCTTGCTGCTCACCTCCCGGCTCCCCGCGCCGCCGCCCGCCGGCGGATGAACCGGCGGGGGCCCGAAGCGGTCAGGAGAAATCGAGGCCGCCCGTGCGCGTGCGCTTCGGCTCGAAGAGGTCCGGGTGTCCCGCCAGCACCGGTCCCGGCCGGCGTCGTGGCTGCGGCGCAGCACCTCGTCGTACGCGGCGTCGTCCGCCACGGCCGCGAGCTCTTCCGGCAGGCCCAGCTCTCACCCTCACGCGGATCGCCGGGTCGCGGCGGCGCTCGACTCCAGAATCCAGCGGGAGGCGATCCGGGCGAAGGAGCGGGCCGGGTCGTCGCACGCACGCGTCCGGGGCCTCACGCCTCGCTGAACGGCGTCCCCTGATGGAACCAGAGCCGCCACCCGTCCTCCGTCCGCCGCCACAGCGAACTGCGGTGCGCACGCCGCCCGTTGTTGTCCGTGTCGAACGTCAGGTGCACCAGGTCGTCGGCGAGCTGGACGCCGCGCATGCGCGAGGTCGTCGTGGGGCGGCTCGCGGGCTCGGGGGCGGCCGTGAGGACCCGTACGATCGAATTCCGGTCCCAGCGCGTCCCGGAGGCCCCGAACTCGGTGAACTCGGGGTGCAGCAGCTCTCCGAAGAGAGCGGGCGAGGCGCGCACCTCCGGGTCGAGGAGGCGCAGTTCGCCCTCGATGGCGGCTTCGACGGCGGGGGTGCGGTCAGTCACGGGTCATCTCCGCGAGCCGGGTGACGGTGTTCCAGTTGCGGGTGGTGGCGACGAGGCCCTTGTCCAGGCCGGGTCTCGACAGCTGTTCGGCGAGCTTGGAGCGGCCGAGCCCGTCGGGCGCGTACAGGTAGAGTACGCGATCGCCGAGCCTGAACTGCGCGGGCAGGAAGGCACCTTGGCCGATGGCGGCGAAACGGGCCGCGTCGACCGGCGCGGAGAAATAGGTGACATGGAGCTGCCTGGCCTCAAGGCCGGCGGCCGAAAAGGGACAGGCGTCCGCCACCGCCCGCAGATACGCGCCGTCACGCACCAGCACGTCGACGGCGAAGCCGAAGTGCTCCTCGATCGCCGCCCGCAGCTCGGCGGCGAGTGACTGCTCGTCACCGCGGGCTGCCGTGAAGACGGCGTTGCCGCTCCGCAGATACGTCTGTACGCCGCCGTGCCCGAGGCCCTCCAGGAGCGCGCGCAGCTGGGCCATCGGCCCCTTCTTGTGGCCGCTCACGTTGATGCCGCGCAGCAGCGCCGCATACGTCCTGTTCACCATGCGCACACGATAGAGCGGCCGTCGTGCCCCGTGGGGGTGGGCACGACGGCCGCGGCTCAGCGGGTGCCGAGGGTCACTCGACGACCTTCAGGAGCTTGTTGGGCGTGCCCGCGCTCGGGTTGGAGATCTTGTCCGGGGTGGCGCCGTCGGTCAGGGCCTTGGCGACGTCCGCGGGCTTGGCGTCCGGGTGGGCGGCGACGTAGACGGCGGCGGCGCCGACGACGTGCGGGGTGGCCATCGACGTACCGGAGATCGTGTTGGTTGCGTCGTCGCCGGTGTTCCAGGCGGACGTGATGTCCGAGCCGGGGGCGTAGATGTCCACGACGGAGCCGTAGTTGGAGAAGTCCGACTGCTTGTCGTCCTTGGTGGAGGAGGCGACCGTGATGGCCTCCTTCACGCGGGACGGGGAGCCCTGGGAGGCGTCGGTCGACTCGTTGCCGGCGGCCACCGCGAAGGTGACGCCCGAGGCGATCGCCTTCTGGACGGCCGCGTCGAGCGCTTCGTCCGCGCCGCCGCCGAGGCTCATGTTGGCGACGGAGGGGCCCTGGTGGTTCTTGGTGACCCAGTCGATGCCCGCGACGACCTGCTCGGTGGTGCCCGAGCCGTTGTCGTCGAGCACCCGGACGGCGACGATCTTCGCCTTCTTGGCGACGCCGTGCGACTCACCGGCGATGGTGCCGGCGACGTGCGTGCCGTGGCCGTTGCCGTCGTCGGCGTTGTCGTCGTTGTCGACGGCGTCGAAGCCGGAGACGGCGCGGCCGCCGAAGTCCTTGTGGCTGACGCGGACACCCGTGTCGATGACGTACGCGGTGGCGCCCTCACCGGCCGCGTCGGGGTACGTGTACTTCTTGTCGGCGGCGGTGTCCGCCTGGTCGATGCGGTCCAGGCCCCACGACGGCGGGTTGTCCTGGGTGGCGTCGATGGTGAACTTCTTCGACTGGACGACCTTGCCGACGGCCGGGTCGGCGGCCAGGCGCTTGGCCTCGGTCTCGCTCAGGCCCTTGGCGGAGAAGCCGTTGATCGCGGAGGAGTAGTTCCGCTTGAGCTCACCGCCGTACTCCTTGGCGAGGTCGGACTTCGCGTCCTTGCCCGCCTTCTCGTCGAGCATCACGATGTAGCTGCCGGCGACGGCGCCCTTGGCGTCGGCGCCGTAGACCTTGCCCTCGGCGGGGGTGGCCGCTCCGGCGAAGGAGGTCGCGAAGACGGTGACCCCGACCGCGGTGGCGGCGGTGGCTATCGCGGCGGTGAGCTTCATCGTGCGGGCGCGCTTGTGTGTTGCCATGAAGAGGGGTCTCCTCAGTGCTGTGTGGGGGGTTGTGGGGGGTATTCAGCTGTCTTGTCAGAGGTGTGCCACGGCGACAAGTTCGTCGCGACGTCCCCTGACGCCCGGAAGATCTCCGGGTGTTGGGACGAAACCCTGACCGATTGACGCGCGCAGATCAATACCTACATGCAGCTGTGACTTGTTCAACAAGGTTCTGTAATAACAAACCGGCTGTGGCGCGACGGAACGGACATCACCAAGTACGCCGCGCCACGCGCGGCTAGACGGCGACCGGCGTCTTCTGCTCCTCGAAGGAGTCGATGGTCCGCGTGAAGTCCCGCGTCGAGAGCAGCAGCTTGTAGATGATGGCGAGTTCGAAGACGAGCAGGAGCGCGCCGGAGACGATCGTCGCGGGCACCACCACGTCGAAGAGCGGGCCGATCATGAAGACGCCCATCTGGAACTCGATGCCGCTCACCAGGTGCGCGCGGATGCGGTGGCGCAGCAGGAAGGAGCGGGCCCGCAGGTAGGCCGGGAACTTCCGGCGGAACTCCTGGTGCAGATCGATGACTTGAGGCTTGGCGGCAACCGGTGCCGCCTCCCCGTCGGCACCGGCGTCCTCGGGCGCCTCCGGGTCGTAGGGGGCCTCGCCCGCGGCCCGCTGGAGGTCCTGCTCGATGTCCGCCGAGGGGTTCTCCCGCAGCAGGTCCTCCATGAAGGCGAGCTCCGCCTGGTTCTGCGCGCGCCGCGCGGCCCGCATGCGCGACTTGATCTGCTTGCGCATGGTGTGGCGGATCTTGAAGATCTCCAGCGAGTTGATGTACCGCAGGGTGTCGAGCGCCACCACGGCGAGCGCGAGCCAGATGTACAGGGTGTCGCCTGTGCGGTCGTACTGGCCGCCCATCAGGGCGACGCCGCACACCATGACGCGGATGCGGTCGAAGACGAAGTCGAGCCAGGCGCCGAAGACCGAGCCCTGCCCGGTGAGGCGGGCGACCTTGCCGTCCATGCAGTCGAGGATGAAGCTCAGGTGGTAGATGACGGCGCCGAGGGCGAGCCACTTCCAGTCGGCGAGCGCGAAGCACGCGGCGGAGCCGAGACCGAGAAGGAACGCGCCCCACGTGATCTGGTTGGGCGTGATTCTCGTACGCATCGCGGTGAACCGCACAAGCGGCGTGGCGACCGGGTCGACAAGCAACACGGTCCACCACGCGTCGCGCTTCTTCTGAGTGATGCGACGCACCTCGGCGAGGGGCGGTATATCTCGACGCATGGGGTTCAACTTCCTGGCGTTCGACCAAAGTTCATCTCACGCTAGGGAAGGATTCGCCCAAGGAACAAGATCTACGGAGTGCAACCTTTCACGGGGGGTAACGGTCAACCTTTCGAATCGAGTCGATGGCCATTCCAGGACATTGGTGCGTTACCAGAGCGTTATCGAATGAGTGGAACCCCGAGCGGCATTACGGAGCGTCACGTCGCGACTGCCCGGTCCGCGCCTTCGCCAGCTCCTCCTCGATGAGGCCGGCCGCCATCCGCGTGCCGCCCTCCGCCGCCATCGAGGCTTGGATCCCGGCCAGCCGCCGGGCGACTTCGGGATCGTCGGCCAGCGCGAGCACCGCCTCGCGCAACGCCTCGGCGGTCGCCTCCTCCATCGGCAGCTGCCGGGCGACGCCGAGTCCCTGCAACATGTCGGCGTTGCCGAACTGGTCGGTGGCCAGCGGCACGGCCACCATCGGTGTCGCGGTGGCGAGGCCCTCCTGGCTGCCGCCCGCGCCGGCGTGCGTGATGAACGCGTCCGCCTTCTTGAGGATCGCCAACTGCGGCACCCAGGGGTGCACCTCCACGTTCGCGGGCAGCTCGCCCAGTTCGCCCGCGTCGACGTGCTTGCCGACCTGGAGCACCATGTGCCAGCCCGGCAGGTCCCCGAAGGCCTTGACGCACTCGCGGTAGAAGCCCGGATGCTTGGTGAAGGCCGAGCCGAGCGAGACCAGCAACACCTTGCGCGCACCGGCGGGCCGCTCCCACTCCCCCTGCTCCGCCCGCTCGCCCTGGCAGGCGCCGACGAAGGTGTGCACGCCCTCGTCGACCCGGTCGGCGAACGGCTGGAGGGCCTTGGGGATCAGCACCAGGGAGCGCGGGGGCCGACCGACGAAGGAGTCGGGGACCTGGGCGATGCCGTTCTCCGCGAGCCAGGACGCGAAGCGCGCCAGGTAGGCCCGGCCGCGCTCGGAGGCCTTCAGCTGCGCCTGCATCGGCTCAGCCACCTCTTCCTCGTATCCGTCCCAGGCGACGAGGTTCGGCGAGAGGGAGATCTCGGGGACGCCCCAGCGGCGGGCCAGGACGCGCGCCGGGTAGGACGTGATGTCGTACAGGACGAGGTCGGGTTCGTCGCCGTCGTAGGCGCGCGCCAGCTCCGGCAGGGCCTGGATCGCGTCGGTGAGGAACGGTTCGAGGTTGTCGACCAGTTCCGTGCCCCACGCCTCCGGGTCGTCGTCCGGTGACGGCAGGGTCGTCTCGTAGGGTCTGGGCTCGGCGCCGGTCTCGGCGACCTTCGCCGCGAAGGCGTGCGGAATGGCGTACGTGACGCGGTGGCCGCGGGCGACGAGCTCCCGGATGACTTCGAGGCTCGGGTTCACGTGCCCGTGGGCGGCGATCGAGAACATGGCTACGTGGGCAGGGCGAGGCGTGGTCATGCACCGACCCTAAACGAGACGAGACGTCTCGTGCAAGCATTCTTCTACGAGACTTCCGGCTCGCTCCCGGCGGCTTCGTTGTAGCGCAGCAGGTACTCCGCGAAATTCGACAGATCCGGCCCGCTCCACTCCGCCAGCCGCTCCTTGAATGCCACCCGGCGCGCGGCACCGACCTGCGCCAGCACCTCGTGGCCGCGCTCGGTGAGGTGCAGCACATGGACCCGGTGATCGGCCGGGTCGAGCCGCCGCTCGACGAGCCCGGCCTTCTCCAGCGCCCCCACCTGCCGGCTGATCGTCGACTTGTCGAGGGTGTAGTGCGCGGCCAGGTCCGTGGCCCGGCAGCCGCCCTCGTGCTCCAGGTGGCCGAGCAGCGTGAAGGACACGAGCGACAGCTCGGGGTGCATCCGCGCGGCGGTGGCGCGCGCCCGCCGGGCGAAGGCCGTCATCTCCCGCTGGATGATCTCGATGGAATCGTCCCGCGTGCCGGGCCACGGCCCGGACGTGTCTCGATCGGTCACGATTTCTCCCTCTCCCTTAATGGTTGTAGAGTACAACATAAGAGAGAGTTGCATATACCAACCATCCCTTCTGGCCCACCATCCGACCGGAGTCACCCATGTCCGCCACCGCGGAAGCCGCAGCCGCAGTCACCGCCCCAGCCGCCCCTCGAACGCGCGACGTCCTGCGCCATGTCCTCCTCCACCTCGTGACGCCCCTGCTCATGTGCCTCGGCATGGGCCTCGCCTATATGGGCGCCTTCGTCACGCCCGAGCCGAACGACATGCCGGTCGCCGTCGTCGGTTCGGGTCCGCAGGTCCAGGTCCTCGCACAGAGCGTCAAGGACAAGGCGGGCGACGCGCTCGACGTACGCACCCTCCCCGACCGCGAGCGGGCCATCGACGCGCTCACGTCCCTGGACATCGCCGGGGCCTTCGTGCCCGACGCCAAGAAGCCCGAGCTGATCGTGGCCTCCGCCGGGTCCGACATGAGCGCGCTGGCGGCGCAGAAGATCTTCACGCCGGTCGCGGCCGGGCAGGGCGCCCCGCTGAAGGTCACCGATGTGGCGAAGCCGGTCGCCGACGACCCCACGGGGCAGGGCCTGTTCTTCCTGCTCGTCGCCGTCAGCATCGGCTCGTACGCCTCGGTCGCCGTGCTCGGCGCCGCCGGCGCGGGGCTGCGGATGCGGGCCCGCGCGGGCCTGGTCGTGGGGGTCTCCTTCGCCGTCAGCCTGATCGGCGCGGCGCTCGCGGGCCCGATCTTCCACCTGGCGCACCAGGGCCTGTGGGGCGTGTGGGCGATGTGCTGGCTCTACTCGGCCGGGGTCCTCTTCATCGGCGTGGGCCTCCACACCTTCCTCAAGCGGTGGACGACGCTGACGATGATGGTGCTGTTCGTGATGCTCAACTTCACGACGTCGGGCGGTCTGTTCCGGCCCGAGCTGCAGAACGGCTTCTTCGGCTCGCTGCACGCGTTCTGGAACGGCGCGGGCTTCGTCGAGGGCATCCGCAGCCACCTCTACTTCGGCGGCCACGACCTCGGCTCCCGCGTCTGGACGCTGGCCGGCTGGCTGGGGCTCGGGCTGTTGCTCGTCGGTGTCGCGGGGCTGTGGGAGCGGCGCGGGCGCGTGGCGGCGGCGCCGGTCGCGGCCTCCCGCGAGGCGGGCCGGGCCGAGCAGGAGGAGGAGATGGAGGAGTCGGTCGGGGTGTGACAACCCCGGACCGCCCCGGTGAACTGCGGACCACCCCGGTGAACTGCGGACCACCTCGGGTGCCCCTTAGCGCTGATACCGGGCCAGCACCAGATTGCCGTCCTTCACCAGCCGCTTCCGCAGCTCGTCGAGGCCGATCGCCCCGCTGTAGTACTCCTGGAACGCGGGGGTGGCCACCTTGTCCTTCCACTCCGGATAGCCCCGCACCGACTGGGCGGGGGCCGAGCGCAGGTCCTCGGCGAGGGCCGTGCCCACCGCCCAGTCGTTCTTCTCCGTGTGCAGCGCGGGGTCCTTCAGGGCCTTCTCGCCGGTCGGCAGCATCCAGTCGCCGCGCGCCAGCTTCACCATGTTCTGGGGCTGGAGGAAGAAGTCGAGGAACTCGGCCGCCTCCTTCTTGTGCGGGCTGTCCTCGGAGACGGACAGGGTCTGCGGGCTGACGCCCTGCGCGAGCCCCTCGGACCCGGCGGGCGCGGGAAGCACCTGCCAGTCGAAGCCCTCGGGGGCCTGCTGGGCGATCTGCTGGCGGTAGGAGAAGCCGAGGGGCACCATCGCGTACTTGCCGCCGAAGAAGCCGGGCAGGGTGTCGGAGCCGCCCATGCCGAGGGTCGTGCCGGAGGCGCTCTTGTCGTTGTTGACCTGGTCGTGGACCGTGCGGGGCATGATCGCGTCGGCCTTGCCGAAGCGGACGTCGACCTTGCCGTCCTCGCCGCGGTTGAACATCCGGCCGCCCGCCGACAGGGAGAGGTTCAGCGTCGCGGAGACCGGTTCCTTCAGGGGCCAGGCGACGCCGTACTTCCCGTCCTCGCCGTCGCCCAGCTCCTTGGTGACGTCCCTGAACTCCGCCCAGCTCCACGGCTTTTCGGGGGTGGGAATCCGTACGCCCGAATCCTTCAGCCACTTCGCGTTGGCGATCAGGACACGCGGTTCCTGGAGGAACGGCACGCCGTAGACCTTGCCGCCGAACGTCGTCGTCTCCCAGCTGCGCCGCGGGATGTCGGACTTCAGGCGGTCGGGGAGCAGCTCGCCGAGGTCCGCGAGATAGCCGCCGTACGCGAAGTCGGCGAGGTCGTCGGAGGCGTCGTGGATGATGTCGGGCGCCTCGCCGCCCTCGAAGGAGGTGAGCAGCTGGTCGTGGACGCTGTCCCAACTGCCCTGGACATACTCGACCTTGACGTCGGGGTGAGTGGCGTTCCACTCCTCGACCAGGGCCTTGTTGGCGTCGACGGACTCCTTCTGCCAGGCCAGGGACTGGAACTGGAGGGTGATCTTCCCGTCGTCGCCGTCACCGTCGCCGGAGTCGGCGGTGCAGCCGGCCAGGAGCAGGGCGAGAGCCGTCGCGGTGGCGGTGAGGCCGGTCAGCGGCCGTGCGCGTCGTCCCATCAGGCCTTCACCGCCCCGGCCAGCATGCCGCCCGTGATCCGCTTCTGGATGATCGCGAAGATGACCAGCGACGGGATGGTCGCGAGGAACGCGGCGGCGGCGAGCGGCCCGAGGTCCGCGACGCCCTCCGCGCCGATGAAGCGGTTGAGGATGACCGGCAACGTCTGCTTCTCCGGGGTCTTGAGCAGGACGAGCGCGAAGAAGAACTCGTTCCATGCGGTGATGAAGGCGAACATCGCCGTGGCCACGACGCCGGGCGCCAGCAGCGGGGCGACGACCGACACGAACGTCCGTACCCTGCCCGCGCCGTCCACCGCCGCCGCCTCCTCCAGCTCGGCGGGGACCGCGCGGACGTACCCGACGAGCATCCACAGCGCGAAGGGCAGCGACCACACCACGTACACCATGATCAGGCCGAGCAGGGAGTTGATCAGGTGGAGGTTCTTCAGGATCAGGAAGAGCGGGATGATGATCAGGACGAACGGGAACGCCTGGCTGATCACCACCCACCCGGTGGCCGCCTTCGCGAGGCGCGTGCGGTGTCTGGCCATGACGTACGCCATCGGGGTCGCGATGACGACGGCGATCAGGGCCGCGCTGAGCGCCGCGATCAGGGAGTTCCCGGCGGCCTGGAGGAGCGGCTGCTCGTCGAAGGCCTGCCGGAAGTTGTCCAGCGTCGGGTCCTTCGGGATCCAGGTGGGGTGCAGGCTGCCCAGTTCCCGCGCGGGCTTGAAGGCCGTGGAGATCAGCCAGAGGAACGGGAAGGCGAGGAAGACCAGATAGGCGGCGAGCGCCGCGTACTGCGCGGCGCGCGCCGACTTCTTCGTACGGATCATGCCTCGTCGCCTCCCTTCAGCCGGCCCGCGAGGTAGCAGGCGAGGATCACGGAGATCACGGCGACCATCACGCAGCCCATGGCCGCGGCGTAGCCGAACTGGCCGTAGCGGAAGGCCTCCTCGTAGGCGAAGAGCATGGGCAGGCGGGTGCGGCCGCCGGGGCCGCCCTGGGTGAGGACGTAGACCAGGGCGAAGGAGTTGAAGTTCCAGATGAAGTTGAGCGCCGTGATGGCGAGGGCGACCGGCTTGATCGCGGGCCAGGTGACCGTGCGGAAGCGGCGCCAGGCACCCGCGCCGTCCATCGCGGCGGCCTCGTGCAGCTCGCGCGGCGTGTTCTGGAGTCCGGCGAGGAGCGCGACGGTGGTCTGCGGCATGCCCGCCCAGACGCCGACGACGATCACGGCGAGGAGCGCGGTGCCCGTGCCGGTCAGCCAGTCCTTGCCGTCGCCGAGGCCGAGGTCGGCGAGTGTCTCGTTCAGGACGCCGGCGTCCGGGTGGTAGACGAGGCGCCACATGATACCGACGACGACCTCGGGCATCGCCCAGGGGATGATCGCGAGCGCCCGCGCCAGCCAGCGCAAGCGCAGGTTCTGGTTGAGCAGCAGCGCGAGGCCGAGCGCGAGCAGGAACTGCGGCACGGTGACACCGGCCGCCCACAGCAGCCCGATGCGGAACGAGTCCCAGAACAGCGTGTCGTGCAGCAGGTCCTGGAAGTTGAGGGCGCCGATCCACTGGGTGGGCTCGGTGCGGCCCGCCTGGGAGTCGGTGAACGCCAGCACGATGCCGTAGAGGAGCGGGCCGACGCTGAGGACGAGGATCGGGATCAGCGCGGGCAGGACGAGGAACCACGCGCCGTGGTCCGCGGGCGGCTGTCCCGGCGTGCCTCTCGCTGACCGCTTCGTCACGGTCGCCAATGTCACGGAATCGGCTCCTTCGGGCGGCTCGTACGGGTCTGGCCGCCCTGGCGGCCCCCGTCATCGTGCTGATGTGATCTTGTTACGTCAAGCAGCTGCGCATCCCGCGCACGGTGGTTGGCCTGTGCGAATGCGAGACTGTCGGCGGACGGGGCACCGGGGGCGGGAAGAACGGGAGGAACGGGAATGGACGAGGCACGGGCGCGGGCCGTACTGGACGCGGCGGACCTGCCCATTCCGGTAGGCGGCGCCGAGTTGCTGGCGCTGGGCGAGAACGCGGTGTTCGGCGTCGGCGAACTGGTCGTCAAGGTCGGCCGCGACGCCCCCGGGCTCCTCGACCGGGCGCGGCGCGAGCTGGGCGTGGCCCGGTGGCTGGAGCGGGCGGACGTCCCCGCCGTGCGGGCCGCCGAGAGCGAGCCGCAGGCCGTGGACGGCCACCCGGTCACGCTCTGGCACCGTCTCCCGGCCGCCGTGCGCCCCGCCGAACCGCGTGACCTCGCCGCACTGCTGCGTCTCGTGCACGACCTGGAACCCCCCTCCTTCGCACTGCCGCGCCGCGAACTGCTCGGCGGCGTCGAGCGCTGGCTGCGGCTCGCGGGCGACGCCGTCGACCCGTCCGACGCGGACTATCTGCGCGAGCGACGGGACGGCTTCGCCGCCGCCGCGGCCGCGCTGATTCCGCACCTGCCGCCGGGGCCGATCCACGGCGACGCACTGCCGCGCAACGTCCTGGTCGGTCCCGACGGTCCCGTCCTCGCGGACCTGGAGACCTTCTCCTTCGACCTGCGCGAACACGATCTGGTCGTCATGGCGCTCTCCCGCGACCGGTACGGCCTCGCGCCCGAGGCGTACGACGGGTTCGTCGCCGCCTATGGGTGGGACGTGCGGGAGTGGGAGGGGTGCGCGGTGCTGCGCGGGGCGCGGGAGACCGCCAGCTGCGCGTGGGTCGCGCAGCACGCGCCCGCCAACCCCAACGCCCTGGGCGAGTTCCGCCGCCGGGTCGCGTCCTTGCGGGACGGTGACGCGACGGTCCGCTGGCACCCCTTCTGAGGGGCTAGCTCGCCGCCCTCAGGGGCCACACCCTGTCCACCACCGCGTCCGGATTGCCCTTCCCGCGCAGGAAGTTCTGGAAGTCCGCCGCCCACTGCGCATACCACTCGATCTGGCGGCGGTGGAGCTCCGCCGGGCCGAGGGAGGCGACCTTGGGGTGGCGGTCGGCTATGGCACAGGCGAGGCGGGCCGCGGCCTGGGCGTCGGCCGCCGCGTCGTGGGCGTCCTCCAGGACCACGCCGTACTCCGTGCAGACCGCCTCCAGGTTCCGCTTGCCCTTGCGGTAGCGGTCCACGGAGCGGTCGATCGTGTACGGGTCGATGACCGGGCCGGGCTCCGCGCCGCCGAGCCTCTCCCTGAGCGAGGGCAGGCCGTACCGCCTCAGTTCGGCGGAGAGCAGGCTCAGGTCGAAGACCGCGTTGTACGCGATGACCGGGACGCCCGACTGCCAGTACGAGACGAGGACCTCCGCGAGCGCGTCCGCCACGGCGTCGGCGGGCCTGCCCTCGGCCGCCGCGCGTTCGTTCGTGATGCCGTGAACCGCGACCGCGTCGGCCGGGATCGGTACTCCCGGGTCCGCAAGCCAGGTGCGGCGCCCCAGCGTCTCGCCGGCCCTGACCTCGATCACCGCCGCGGTGACGATGCGCGCTTCGTCCGGATCCGTCCCGGTCGTCTCCAGGTCGAAACCGATCAGCAGCTCCTGGTGCCAGCCCATGGCCGCCCCCTTCTTCGTGGTGCTTTCCCCCAGTGACCACCACGATCCCATGCGCCACTGACAATCCGAGGAGCGCATTCCGCTTTCGGGGCCGGACCGAGGGTCGGAGGTGGCTCAGGACACCGGCCGCGAGTCCGCCCACGCCACCTCGAACTCCTCGCGATATGTCGAGAAAAGACCGCTCTCTCCCATATCGCCGGTATCGCCGGATCTCACTACGCGACCGCCGCCCCGCAGCACCAGCACCGGCGCCTCCATGCCACGAGTCCTGCGCAGATACGACTGGACGACGGCGATGCCGTCCGCCCCGTCCCCGTCCACCAGATACGCGGTGAAGCGCGGCGTCTCGTCGAAGACCTGGATCTCGAAGGCGCCGGGATCGCGCAGCCGGGCCCTGACCCGCCGCGTGTGCAGGATGTTCATCTCGACGGAACGGCTCAACTCGCCCTTCTTGATGCCCAGCTCGCGCTCCCTGCGCTTGACCGCGCTGCTCGCCGGGTTCAGGAAGAGCAGCCGCACCCGGCAGCCGGACTCGGCGAGCCGCACCAGCCGGCGCCCGGAAAAGTTCTGCACGAGGAGGTTGAGGCCGATGCCGATCGCGTCGAGCCGGCGGGCACCGCCGAAGATGTCCTCGGCCGGAAACTGCCGCAGCAGCCGCACGCGGTCCGGATGCACGGCCACCACGTCCGCGTAGCGGTCGCCGACCAGGTCCTCGACGGCGTCCACGGGCAGGCGCCGCGCGGAGGGCGTGTCGGTCCCCGCGCCGAGTATGTCCAGGAGCTTGGCCGAGGCGCGCTCGGCCTGGGCGAGCACGGCCTCGGACAGGGCGCGGTTGCGCGAGACGACGTTCCGGGTGACCTCCAGCTCGTCGAGGGCCAGTTCGACGTCGCGCCGGTCGTCGAGGTACGGCTCGAAGCACGGCCAGTGCTGCACCATCAGCTCGCGCAGCTGCGGCAGCGTGAGGAAGCTGAGGACGTTGTCGTCCGCCGGGTCGAGCAGATAGCCCTTGCGGCGGCTGACTTCCCGTACGGCGACGGCCCGCTGCACCCACTCCTGGCCCGCGGGTCCCGCGGCGGCCACCACCCACTCGTCGGCGTGGACGGGTTCGTACACGGGCCGCAGAACAGCGGCCACGACCGCGCGCAGCCGCTGTTCCACCAGATTCAGCCAGATGTAGGCCCGTCCGGCACGCTGGGCGCGCGTACGGACCTCGCGCCAGGCGTCGGTGTCCCAGTCCAGTTCCGGTCCGATCTGAGATCCCATCTCCATCGGCCGTGCCAACGACACCGCTCCGGCGGGTACGTCCGCGGAGCTCCCCTCGTGACCCTCGTCACCAGGGGGCAGCTCCCGCCCACCCGAGCTCACCCGCGCACCGCCTTCCGCTCCCCCGGCCACTCCCCCGGTCAACGATCAAGGAAGGGTACTCCGGGAGCGGCGGACGGTGCAGCCGGATGCACAGGGTGTCTCATCAACCGCCCATGGGAGGCTGACCGTTCTGGCCCGCGAGGTCCTGCGGAGTGAGCGGGCTCATAGCGGTGACGTCGCGCGCGGCCAGCGAGAAGCCCTGCCAGTGGACCGGCATCGGCTGCTGGTCCTCGTCCCGCGCGATGTGGTGGAAGCCGATGTGCACCCAGGTGATGGGGTGCGTGAGGGTCTGGCCGTTCACCCACTTGTCGACGCTCGCCGGAGCGCCCGACGGACAGCCGATGTTGTTGCTCGCGTACTGCTCGCACTTCTTGTACTGGGTGAAGTACACGTCGTGCTTGGTGAAGGGCCGCCCGGCGTGCTTGTTGCTGGGGCCGGGCACGATCTCGTACGACCTGGGGTGGCCGTCCTTGTTCTTGCCCGCGCCGCTGACCACGCGCCACCAGCGCATGTCCTTGCGGTCGCCCGCCAGCTCCTTGGTGACCTTGGTGCGGGTGGTCTTGGTGGTGGGGCTGCCCTGGCCGGTGGGCGGGGTGACCGTGGAGTCGTACTGCTCGACCTTGGCCTTCGGGGAGCCGTCCAGGCCGAAGTTGAGCCGCCAGAAGACGTTGTGCGCGTGGCTCTCGGCCTTGGCCTGGTCGCCCTTGCCGATCGGCCAGCCGCGGCTGTCGCCGCCGTCGTAGTCGTACGGCGAGAGGCTGCCGGTCGCGCCCACGTTGGACGTGATGGTGCCGTCCGAGGAGAAGCGCCACTCGGTGATGTACTCGTACCAGGACGCCTTGTTCACCGTGTAGACGAGCAGGTCCTTGCCCTGGCCGGTGTAGACCTTGCCGGTGCCGCCGGTGCTCGCGTCGTCGTTCAGGCGGTACGCGTGCCCACGCGCGCGCGTGGTGGTGCACAGGCCCTTCACGTTGCCCCGGTGCGGGACCTTGACGGTCTTGATGGTGCCGCCGGGGCACTCGCCGGGCGAGAGGTCCTGGAGAGCCTGGCCGAAGTCGGTCCCGGTGACGTCGTCGTACTCGGCCTCGCCGTCGTCGTAGGGGACGTGCACCTGGGCGAGGCGGGCGCTGGTCAGGACGGGTATCGGCTTGGCCTCGCCCTTCGGCTGGTAGCTGATCTTGTCGAGTATCAGCCCGGAGAGCGTGTTGTAGTGCCAGCACATGCGCCAGGTCGTGCCGCCGTCGACGGTCTGCTCGATCTTGTAGGCGTCACTGCAGTCCGCCGCGGGAGCGTTGGGCGCCTTCGGTGCGGCGGAGGCGGGGGCGGCGACGCCCAGGGCGCCGCCGAGGAGCGCGGAGACCGCGACGGCCATGGTGGCCTTGTTGCGGGCGCGCGAAAGTCTGTTGACGTGCATTGCGGAATGAACTCCCTCGTACGAGGAGAAGTTGATGTCGGTGTGCTGGTGCGGGTCGGGCCCGGCACCGTGCCGTGCAGGTGGCCGGAATCAGCCGAGGCGGCCGACCTTGCGGGTGCTCAGGTCGACGACGAGGGACCGGGTGTCGATCCACGGGCCGTTCTTGACCTTCGTGACGACCTGGAGGCACCGGTGCTTGCCGCACTCGGTCAGGCCGGACGGCACGCGCTCGACGGTCTCCTTGCGGAAGACCATGCCGCTCAGCTGCAACTGGCCGGGGCCGGTCAGCGCCTTGCCGGTGGCGTGCTTGAAGTCCTTCTTCAGGCCCTTGCCGAGCGGGTCGGCGATCAGCAGCCTGGCGCCCTCGACCAGTTCCTCCTGGCTGGGCGGCGGCTGGACGTTCTGCGCGGTGGTCGTGTCGTCCACCTTGCCGGTCTCCAGATTGACCGTCTTGGTGACGACGGCGTCCTTCTTGTAGTCGTAGTAGACGACTTCGGCCCGGCGTGGCGCCGCGGCTCCGGCATCGGTCGGGTCCGGCTCGCTGAGGTTCGTGGACAGCAGCTGCGGGCCGCGGTCCCCCTCGACGTCCCGGGCACTGGCGCGCAGCTGCCCGCTGACCGAGGCCTTCTCCGCGCGCTCGATCTCCTCGTCGGTCAGCGGGTCGCTGCCGACGCCCTTCGCACCCTCCTCGGGCGCGGCCTGGATGACGCCGTCCTTCGCGACGGCGTCCTGCTTCGCCGCTGCCGCGTTGGCCTGGCGGTCCCCCGACTCGCCCGCCTGCGACCCCGGCAGATTGACGCCCACCAGTACGGCGGTGGCGGCCGCCGCGACCGCCGCGCCCGCCACCACCTTCCCCAGGTTGCGTCTGACTATCTCTCGCACTGCTCCCCCTACTCCCCTGGCGCCCCATTCATGGGCATGCCGAGTATGTGGTCAGACGGTTAGACGGGTTCAACTCGGGGGTGGTTGCTCCACTTTCGGGGAGACTCTGGCCAAAGTGGCCCTGCCCCGAGGGGGCATTAGTGAAAGAGTCGTATTCATGCAGGTCTGGCCTGGGCAGGCGTACCCCTTAGGTGCCACGTACGACGGAGCCGGCACGAATTTCGCGGTCTTCTCCGAGGCCGCAGAGCGCATGGAGCTGTGTCTCCTGCACGACGACGGGTCGGAGACGGCCGTCGAGCTGCGCGAGTCCGACGCGTTCGTGCGGCATGCCTACCTCCCCGGCGTCATGCCGGGACAGCGGTACGGCTTGCGGGCGCACGGCCCCTACGCACCGGAGCAGGGACACCGCTGCAACTCCGCGAAGCTGCTGCTCGATCCGTACGCGCGCGCGGTGAGCGGGCGCGTCGACTGGGGCGAGGAGGTGTACGGCTACCACTTCGAGGACCCCGGCAGGCGCAACGACCTCGACTCGGCGCCGCACATGATGACGTCCGTGGTCGTCAATCCGTACTTCGACTGGGGCGACGACCGCCCGCCCCGCACCCCGTACAACGAAACCGTGATCTACGAGGCCCATGTGAAGGGCCTGACGATGCTGCACCCGGACCTCCCGGACGAACTGCGCGGGTCGTACGCGGCGCTCGGCCATCCGGCGATCATCGAGCACCTGACGAAGCTGGGGGTGACCGCCCTGGAGCTGATGCCGGTCCACCAGTTCGTGAACGACCACCGCCTGGTGGACATGGGCCTCAACAACTACTGGGGCTACAACACCATCGGCTTCTTCGCCCCGCACAACACGTACGCCTCCTGGGGCGACCGCGGCGAACAGGTCCTGGAGTTCAAGCAGGCCGTGAAGGCGCTGCACGAGGCGAACATCGAGGTGATCCTCGACGTCGTCTACAACCACACCGCCGAGGGCAACCACCTCGGCCCCACCCTGTCCTACAAAGGGCTGGACAACGCCTCGTACTACCGCCTCATGGACGACCCCCGCTACTACATGGACACCACGGGGACGGGCAACTCGCTCCTGATGCGCTCGCCGCACGTCCTCCAGATGATCATGGATTCGTTGCGGTACTGGGTCACGGAGATGCATGTCGACGGCTTCCGCTTCGACCTCGCGGCGACGCTCGCGCGCCAGTTCCACGAGGTGGACCGCCTGTCGTCGTTCTTCGACCTGGTGCAGCAGGATCCGGTGGTCAGCCAGGTGAAGCTGATCGCCGAGCCCTGGGACGTCGGCGAGGGCGGCTATCAGGTGGGCAACTTCCCGCCCCTGTGGACCGAGTGGAACGGCATGTACCGCGACACGGTGCGCGACCTTTGGCGGGGGAGCCACGCACCCTCGCGGAGTTCGCGTCCCGGCTGACCGGCTCGTCCGACCTCTACCAGGACGACGGGAGGCGCCCGCTGGCCTCCATCAACTTCACCACCTGCCACGACGGTTTCACGCTGCGCGACCTCGTCTCGTACAACGAGAAGCACAACGAGGCCAACGGCGAGGGCAACAACGACGGGGAGAGCCACAACCGCTCGTGGAACTGCGGCGCCGAGGGCGAGACGGACGATCCGGCCGTACTCGCCCTGCGCGAGCGGCAGATGCGGAACTTCATCGCCACGCTGATGCTCTCCCAGGGCGTGCCGATGATCAGCCACGGCGACGAGTTCGCGCGGACGCAGGGCGGCAACAACAACGCGTACTGCCAGGACAACGAAGTGGCGTGGGTGCGCTGGCCGGACGGCGAGAGTTCGGTCCTGGAGTTCACACGCGCGATGGCGATGCTGCGGCGCGACCATCCGGTTTTCCGCAGGCGCCGGTTCTTCCACGGCCGGCCGGTGCAGGGCACACGCGACGAACTGTCCGACATCGCCTGGTTCACCCCGGCGGGCGACGAGATGGAGGACAGCGACTGGAACGCCTCGCACATGCGGGCGCTGACGGTGTTCATGAACGGCAACGCCATCTCGGAGCCGGGGCCGCGCGGTGAGCGGATCTCCGACGACTCGTTCCTGCTGCTGTTCAACGCGTCCCCGGAACCGCTGGAGTTCGTGGTGCCGGTCAACCACGGCCGCCAGTGGCAGGTGGTCGTCGACACGGCGCGTCCGGAGGGCGTGCCGGAGGGAGCGGGGCCGAAGGTGCGGGCCGGGGACCGGCTGACGCTGACCGACCGGAGCCTGGCGGTGCTGCGCCGCCCGGCGTGACACGGGCGCCGTCCCCCGGGGCGGTGGCTCAAACGCTGTCCCCGGGGGCGGTGGCTCAGGCCGCCGCCCCCGCGGGGCTCTCTTCGGGTGTCTCGGCGGGCTTCTCGTGGCGGGCGACGAGGGCGATGACGAAGGCGACGGCCGCGGCGCAGCTGCCGAGGGCGAAGGCGGCCCCCGCGCCGTGCGCCTCCGCCAGGCGCCCCGCCACGGCCAGCGTCACCGCCTGGCCGCCGACGAACGCGCTCGCCGCGAACGTCATGCCCTCCGCGAGCCGTTCCGTCGGCACGGCGCGCTCCGTCAGCGCGAAGCCCGTGATGAGGTTCGGGGCGTAGATCGCGCCGAACAAGGTGACCACTACGTAGAGGCCCACCAGGCTGTCCGTCCACACCAGGGGCAGCGACAGGAGAGCGGCGGCGGCCGTCGCCACCCGCCAGCGCGCGAGCAGCCCGAAGCGTTCGGGCAGCGCGGCCATGGAGAGCCCCACCACGGCGCTCATGACGCCCATCGCCGCGTAGACGAGCCCGGCCTGGCCCGGCTGCCCCAGCTCCTGCGTCAGGGCCGTGATGCCCGCCCCGCAGGCGCCGAGCAGCACGCCGAGGAAGACGAGGCCGAGCCGCACCACGTACACCGAACGCGGCAGCCGGGGCCGGACCGCCGCCCCACGCGCGCGTGCCGGTTCCCGCGGGGCGTCGCGCTCGGCGGTGCGTCCCGTCGGGTGCAGGGCGAAGCCCGTCCCGCAGACGGCGACCAGGAGCGCCGCCGCGGCGAACGCGTACGCCGGGTGGCCCGCGACGGCCGCAAGACCCACGAGGGCGGGGCCGAGCACGAAAGAGAGCTCGTCCATGGTGCTCTCCAGGGACAGCACGGTGTTCGCGAGCCGGTCGTCGCCGCCCTTGGCGCGGATCAGCGGGACGACGCGGGCCCTGGACAGCGGGCCGATGCCGGGGATCGTCGCGCCGGCGAGCACGCCCAGGGCGACGAGGGCGGGCGTGGGCAGGTCCGCGACGGCTCCCGCGGTGTACGCGGCGATCGCGACGGCGTTGACGAGCGAGAAGGCGAGCACGACGGTGCGCTGGCCGTGCCGGTCAGCGAGGCGGCCGACGTACGGCCCGAGGGTGACCTGGCCGAGCGCGAGCGCGCAGGCGACCACGCCGCCGGTGGCCAGTGAACCGCTGGTCTCGGTGACCAGGAGCACGCTGCCGAACTGGATCATGGCCACGGGCAGCCTGCCGAAGAACGAGATGACGGGCAGCACCGCCCCGGTCATGCCGAGCACTGTGCGATACGCGTCGCGCGTGCTGTCGCGCGTGCTGTCGCGCGTGCTTTCCCGCGTGCTGTGAGCCATCGTCCGACGCTAGCGACGCCGTCGCGTGGACATGGAGGAGCGGATGACACGAAAGCCCGTGAGGCGGGTACGTACTTTCGCATGACGCCAGAGCATTCCAGGCCCGCGGTGCCGCCTTCGCCGACCGCCACGTACCGGCTCCAGCTCCAGCCGGAGTTCCCCTTCGCCGCCGCGGAGGCGGCCGTCCCCTACCTCGCCTCGCTCGGCGTCTCGCACCTGCATCTGTCGCCGGTCCTTGAGGCGGTGCCCGGGTCGACGCACGGCTACGACGTGGTGGACCACGCGCGCGTGCGGGACGAACTGGGCGGTGAGGACGGGCTGCGGTCCCTGGCGCGCGCCGCCCGGGAGGCCGGGCTCGGCCTGGTCGTGGACATCGTGCCGAACCACATGGCGGCGGCGCCGCGGCACAACAGGGCGCTGTGGGAGGTGTTGCGCGAGGGCCCCGGGTCGCCGTACGCGCGTTGGTTCGACATCGACTGGGAGGCGGGCGGCGGGCGTGTCCTGCTGCCGTTCCTCGGGGGCAGGCTCGGGGACGAGCTGACGGCGCTGCGGGTCGACGGCGACGTGCTGCGCTACCACGACCACGCCTTCCCGATCCGTGAGGGCACCGGGGAGCTGCCGCTGCCCGAACTGCTGGACGCGCAGTGGTACCGCCTGTCCTGGTGGCGGCTGGCTCGTACGGAGTTGAACTACCGCCGGTTCTTCACCATTTCGGATCTGATCGGGGTGCGGGTCGAGGACCCGGAGGTCTTCGACGCGACGCACGGGAAGATCCTTCAGCTGCTGCGCGAGGGGGTCGTGGAGGGGCTGCGGATCGACCACCCGGACGGGCTCGCGGAGCCGGGGGCGTATCTGCGGAAGCTGCACGAGGCGACCGGTGGGCGCTGGACGGTCGTCGAGAAGATCCTCGCGGACGGGGAGCAGCTGCCCGCCGCCTGGCCGGTGGCGGGCACCACCGGCTATGACGCGCTGCGCCACCTCGACGGCGTCTTCGTCGATCCGGCGGGCGCCGGGGAGCTGCTCGGCCAGTACCGCCGCTTCGCCGCGCCGTCGGCGGACCGGGGCGGCGAGTGGGACGCGACGGTGCGCCGTGCCGCGTACAAGGTGGTCACGCGGGAGCTGGCCGCCGAGGTGGACCGGCTGACGCGCGAGGCGTCGGCGATCTGCGCGGCCGATCCCGCGCTGCGCGACCACGCGCCGTGGGCGGTCCGCACGGCGTTGCGGGAGCTGCTGGTGCGGCTTCCGGTGTACCGGCCGTACGTGTCCGGGGGCGCCGCCCCGGAGACAGTGCTGACCGTGCGGGCCGCTCAGGAGGCGAAGGCCGCCTTCACCGTGCCCGAGGAGGCCGCGACGGTCGATGTCGTACGGGACCTGGCGCTGGGCCGTGTCGGCGTGGCGGAGGGTGATCCCGGCGGTGCCGTGGCGGGGTTTCGGGCTCGGTTCGCGCAGGTGGCGTCGGCGTTGCGCGCCAAGGCCGTCGAGGACACCGCGTTCTACCGGCACGCTCCGGTTCTGTCGGCCGCGGAGGTGGGGGGTGCGCCCGAGCGCCCGGCGGTCCCGGTGGAGGCCTTCCACGCGTACTGTGCGCGCGTGCAGCGTGACTGGCCTTATACCGGCACGGTTCTGACGACGCATGACACCAAGCGCAGTGCTGATGTGCGGGCGGCCATCGCCGTCCTGACGCAGTGTCCGGGGCGCTGGGCGGACCTCCTCGTCGAGCTGACCGAGCAGACGGCGCGCGCGGGCGGGGTGTGCGCGCCTGATCAGCAGCTGGCGTGGGCGGCCTGGCAGACGGCGGTCGGTTTCGGCTTCCCCTATGACACGCGGTTGCAGGACGCGCTCCTGAAGCATGTGCGGGAGGCGGGCCTGCACACCGGCTGGACCGAGCCGAACGAGGCCTATGAGAAGGCGGTGGGCGCCTTCATGGAGGCCGGGCCGTGCGGGCCGCCGTTGTACGAGGTGGCGTCGTTCGCACGGGAAGTGGCGCCCCATGTACGGGCGAACATCCTGGGGGCGGCGCTCCTACAGCTGACCATGCCGGGAGTACCCGACCTCTACCAGGGGACGGAGGGTGAGTACCGCGCCCTGGTCGATCCGGACAACCGGCGGCCCGCGCGCTTCCAGCCGCACGTCCTGGAGCGGCTCGACACGCGCCGGGAGCCCTGTGACCTGTCGGAGGAGAAACTGGCGCTCACGGCGGTGGCGCTGCGGCTGCGGAGGCGGCGCCCGGAGCTGTTCGGGGACGCCGGGGCGTACGAGCCGCTGGCGGCCGAGGGGCCGGGGGCCGCGCACTGTGTGGCGTACGCGCGGGGCGGGGAGGTCGTGGTGGCGGTGACGCGGTTGTCGTTGCGGCTGACAGAGGGCAGTGACGACGAGGGAGAAGGGGTCGAGGGAAGCGAGGGGGCTGGCGGGAGACGGAGCTTCCGCTACCGGCGGGACGGTGGGTGGATCTGCTCGCGCCCGGCCGGGGAGCCGATGGGCGGGAGTTCGAGGGGCGCGCGCGGGTGGCGGAGCTCTTCGCCGAGTCGCCGGTGGCGCTGCTGGAGCGGGTCCGGGAGGGGGCTGCGGGGCGCGGGGCGGCGGTCTGAGGGACGGGGCGGTCCGGGCACCGCGACAGTGGCGGGCGCCCGGCGCGGCGCCCGCCACGCGCGCGTACGGCGGGGACCCGGCCGGTGGCCGGCAGGCCTCCCCGGCTGGGTTCAGCTGCCGACGAGGCGGAAAGCCATGGGGCGGGGCCCAGATGATGGCGAGGCGGCAGACCATGGAGGCGGGGGCCGGGCTCAGGCGACCGCGAGGCAGCGGAACCCCGCCCGGCCAAGCACGCGAGCGCGGCGGACCCCGGCCGCACACCGTCGTACCGTCGCGGCACCCGGCCGCACACCAGCCACGCACGGCGATCAGCACCACGCGCGCGGAGGCCGCGGCCCGGTCCGTGTCAGCTGACGGCGAGGCGGAAAGCCATCCGGCCGAAGCTCACCAGGTCGCCGTCCTGGACGAGGGCCGCGCCGGTCACCCTGCGGCCGTTCACCGTCGTGCCGTTGGTGGAGCCGAGGTCGCGCAGCACCCACATGCCACCCTGGCGGCGCAGCTCGGCGTGGACGCGGGAGACCGTGTCGTGGCTGAGCCGCAGGCCGTTGGCGGGGTCGCGGCCTATCCGCAGCGGGTACGGGCTGTCGGGCGAGGGCAGCAGCAGTTTCGGCAGCCGCTCGGCCTGCCAGGCCCTGCGCAGTTTCATGGTGAATCCGGAGACCGCGCCCACACCGCCGAGCACCATGCGCGACCAGCGGCCCTCGGTCCGCAGGTCGGCGGTGAGGGCGGCCAGCTCGTCGGGCTTGCGGGCGGCGAGCGCGAGCTCCATGCGCCGCACGAACGTGTCGTGCGAGAGCCTGCCGACGGCCGCGCCCTCCTTGAGTGCGTCCAGCGCCCGGTCGCGCTCGGCGTCCGTCACCCGCGCGGGGTACGTGGAGAACTCGAAAGAGGATGTCACCCATGGATTGTCGGGCAACCCCGGCCCAGGTGTCCAGAATGGGCGGGGGCGGGGCGGGAGCCGATCGATCACTTCCGCCCACGGACCGACCACTTCTGACGCACCATGGGGTGCGGGTGCGAGTGCGAGTGTGGCGAGACAGGCGGACAGCGGACGAGGGGGCACGTCGGTGAGGTTCGAAGTGTGGGCGCCGGAGGCCGGGCAGGTCACGCTGGAGTGCGCGGGCGCCACGCGGGCGCTGGAGCGCGACGGTGAGCGCGCGGGCTGGTGGACCGGGGACGCCGCGGCGCAGGACGGCACGCGGTACGGGTTCTCGCTGGACGGCGGCCCTGTCCTGCCCGACCCGCGTGCGCGGCGCCAGCCGGACGGCCCGGACGGGCTCAGCGCGGTCGTCGACCACGACCGGTACGTGTGGCGGGAGCCGTGGGCCGGGCGCGGCGTGCGGGAGGCGGTGCTGTACGAACTGCACGTGGGAACCTTCACGCGCGAGGGCACGCTCGACGCGGCGGCGGCCCGGCTCGGGCATCTCGCCCAGCTCGGCGTGACGCATGTGGAGTTGATGCCGTTGTGCCCCTTCCCCGGGCGGCACGGCTGGGGGTACGAGGGGGTGTCGCTGTGGGCGGTGCACGAGGCGTACGGCGGTCCCGAGGCGCTGAAGAGATTTGTCGACGCGGCGCACGGCCACGGTCTCGGCGTGGTCCTGGACGTCGTCCACAACCACCTCGGCCCCTCGGGCAACTACCTGCCCGCGTTCGGTCCGTACTTCACGGAGAGGCATCAGACGCCGTGGGGCGCGGCCGTGAATCTGGACGCGCCGGGTTCGGACGAGGTACGCGCGTATCTGATCGGCAGCGCGCTGGCCTGGCTGCGCGACTACCGCCTGGACGGGCTGCGGCTCGACGCGGTGCACGCGCTGCGCGACACGCGGGCGCTCCACTTCCTGGAAGAACTGGCCACGGCCGTCGACATGTTGGCCGAGAGGCTGGACAGGCCGCTGTCCCTGATCGGCGAGTCCGACCTCGGTGATCCCCGGGTCGTCACCCCGCGCGCGCGGGGTGGCCTTGGCCTGCACGCGCAGTGGAACGACGACTTCCATCACGCGCTGCACACCGCGCTCACCGGCGAGTCGCAGGGCTATTACGCGGATTTCGCGCGGGCTCCGCTGGCCGCGCTCGGCAAGACGATGACGCGCGGCTTCTTCCACGACGGGACGTACTCGTCGTTCCGGGGCCGCTGCCACGGCCGCCCGGTGGACCGCGCGCGGACACCCGCCCACCGCTTCCTCGGCTACGCCCAGACCCACGACCAGATCGGCAACCGCGCCCAGGGGGACCGGCTCTCCGCGTCCCTGACCCCCGGTCTGCTCGCCTGCGCGGCGGCGCTCACGCTCATGGGCCCCTTCACGCCGATGCTGTTCATGGGTGAGGAGTGGGGGGCCACGACGCCCTGGCAGTTCTTCACCGATCACACCGACCCCGAGCTCGCCGAGGCCGTACGGCGGGGCAGGCGGCGGGAGTTCGCGGAACACGGGTGGGCGGAGGAGGACATTCCGGACCCGCAGGACGCGGCCACGCGTGAGCGGTCCTGTCTGGACTGGTCGCAGCCGGATTCGGGCCACCACGCGCGCCTGCTGGCCTGGCACCGCGAGCTGATCTCCCTGCGCCGCGCCCGCGCCGACCTGATGGACCCCGACCTGGCGGCGGTGCGGGTCGCGTACGACGAGGACGCGCGCTGGTTCGCGTTCCGGCGCGGGGACCTGAAGATCGCCGTGAACCTCGGCAAGGAGCCCGCGGCCGTACCGCTGGGCCACAATCACGCGCGTATCCTCGCCGCCTGGGAGGCCGTCGCGCCGCCGGACGCACATGGCGTGCTGCGGTTGCCCGCGGAGTCGTGCGCCGTCGTGGGCGTCGCGTAGGGCACGGCGGGCCCGTCGAGAGGGCCCCTCAAGGGATCCGTCAGGGGGAGGGACACAGACCATGAAGCAGCGTTTTCTCGGCCGGACCGGGCTGCGCGTCAGCGAGCTGTGCTTCGGGGCGATGATGTTCGGCAGCGGCGCGGACGAAACGACGTCGCACCGCATGCTGGACGCGTTCACCGAGGCGGGCGGCACGTTCATCGACACCGCCGACATGTACGGGCGCGGGGTGTCGGAGGAGATCCTCGGCCGCTGGCTGAAGAGCCGCCGCAGGGACGAACTCGTCATCGCCACCAAGGTGTTCAGCACGATGGGCGAGGCGCCGAACGCGGGCGGGCTGAGCCGCAAGCACATCCTGTCGGCGGTGGACGCGAGTCTGCGCCGTCTGGGCACCGAGTACATCGACCTCTACCAGACCCACGTCTGGGACGCGACGACGCCGGTCGAGGAGACGCTGTCCACCCTGGACACCCTCGTGAAGGCGGGCAAGGTGCGCTACCTGGGGGCGAGCAACCACTCCCCCGCCCAGCTCCAGAAGGCCCTGGACGTGGCGCGGGCGCGCGACTGGGAGCCGTACTGCTGTCTGCAACCGCTGTACAACCTCCTGGCGCGCGAGAGCGAGTGGGAGCTGCTGCCGCTCAGCGCGGCGGAGGGCGTCGGCGTCATCCCGTACAGCCCGTTGCAGGGCGGCTGGCTGACGGGCAAGTTCCGGCGCGGCATGGCGGCGCCGCCGGAGGGGGCGCGGGGGTCGGGCGCCTGGCGGCAGCGGGACACCGAGGAGACCTGGCGGGTCGTCGACGCGCTGCTCGCGGTCGCCGAGGAGGCGGGCCGCCCGCCGTCGCAGGTGGCGCTGCGGTGGCTGCTCCAGCGGCCGGGGGTGACCGCGCCGATCGTGGGGGCGCGGTCCGTGGAACAGCTGACCGACAATCTCGGCTGCGTGGACTGGGAGTTGACGCCCGAGCAGCAGGAGCGGCTGACATCGGCGAGCGCGCGGCCGCTGCCGTATCCGTACGACGTCCTGGCCTACTATCCGGGTCGCGAGCCGCGCACTGGGCCCCGCACGGACTTCGCCTGACGGTTGCCGGAGTGGGTCTCAGCCGACGATCGCCATCTCGCGGGCGGTGCCGTTGAGGCGCCGTACGCCGGCGTCGGTGGCGGTCACGATGTCCTCGATGCGCACGCTGAGGCGGCCGGGCAGGTAGATGCCGCGCTCTGCGGAGAAGCACATGCCCGGCACGAGCGGCTGCTCGACGGCCCGCCCCGCGCCAGGGGCCTCCAGGGTGGCACGACGAGCACGGGGGCCTGCCCGGCGGCCGGCACGAGGACGGTCAGGCGCTCGGTGAGCGCCGTCGGCCGGTAGCCGGTGAGCCGGACGAGGCCGGGTCCCGGCGCGACGAGAACGCCCGCGAGCCCGGCGTCGGTGGCGGACGCCGCGGCGCGTTCCGTACGGGCCTTGCAGTCGTCGGCGGTGAAGGGGGTGGGAGCGAGGTGGGCCGGGGCGCGGTGCTCATGGGGCCTTCTCTTGGCTACGCGAGCATCCCCCCCCGCCGGGGACCGGGGGGCGAGCCCGATTCCGGGGGCGTAGGGGGGCGGCTCCGAGGGCCCTCGGTCCCGATGGGGTCGGTGGGGTCGATGGGGTCGATGGGGTCGATGGGGTCGGTGGGGTCGATGGGGTCACGTCACGACGCCCGGCCGGGTGGGAAGGGTCTGGCGGGTGCCGTCCTTGTGGCGCACCGTCAGGGTGACCTCCTTGCCGGGGCGCGCGGCGGCGACCGCCGAGGCCAGATCGGCCGCCGAGCCGACGCGGGTCCGGCCGAACCTGAGCACGGTGTCGCCGCGCACGAGGCCCGCCGAGTGGCCGGGGCCGGGCATGTGCACGCCGACGATCAGGGCGCCCACGGCGCTGCCCCGCCTGCCGCCCGGGCCGGCGGGCGCGTCGACGGCCTCGACGCCCAGGGTGGCGGCCCCGGCGGGCTGCACGCGGCCGGACTTCGACGCCGCGGGCGGCAAAGCCACGGGCTTGGCGGCGCCATGCCGCGGAGCACCGGGGTTCACAGCGCCCGGCTTCGGAACACCGGAGTTCGCAGCACCCGGCGTCGCAGCACCAGGGCTCGCAGCGCCCGGCTTCGGAGCGCGAGGAGTATGAGAATGCGCAGCGCCCGGCTTCGGAGCGCCAGGGATGCCGGCACCCGGCTTCGGGGCCTCGGGCTGCCGGGCCGGGGCGTCGTCGTTCACGAGCGGCTGGGCCGCGTCCGGCGAGGGCGTCGGCCGCCGCATCTCCGTGAACGCGCTCACCCCCGCGACTGTCTTGCCCACGGTGCCGATGCCGATCCCGGAGAGCACCAGGAGCACCGCCAGCAGAACGCCGGACAGCACAGCCGCCGGCCGCCTGCCGCGGCGCCTCTCGGTGCGCGGCCGGCCGCTCGTGTCGGGGTGGTCCTCAGGGTCCCGGCACGGGCTCTGGCCGGGGCTCTCACCGCTGCCACCGCCGGTGCCCCGGCCCGGCAGCGGCTTGGGACGCAACGTGCTCTGATCCATGGCTCGCCTCCGGCCCCAGCTCTACCCGGCGTGCCCCGGCGACGATGCCTCACGAATGGGTGACGTCAGGGACGCATGAGGTCCGGCTGTGCGCCGAGCGCGGCGGCGGGCCCGCGACGGCTCGCGCCCCCGCCCCGTCGTGCGGGCACCGGCGCGGGCCGCCGCGCGGCACGTGGAACTAGCGCGCGTGCCCGCCGGAGCCTGACGCGTCAGGGCGCCCATGGTTACCGTGACCGCCGCCGTGGCCCGCCCCGTGGTCGAACTTCAGCGCCTCCTTCGGCATCACCACGAAGGGCCGCATCATGCCCATGTCCTCGTGCTCCAACAGGTGGCAGTGGTACATGAAGCGGCCGTACGCGCCGTCGAACTTGCCCATGACCCGCAGCATCTGCCCACCCGGCACCCGAAAGACGTCCTTCCAGCCTCGCTCGTTCGGGGCCAGTGGGATGTCTGTCTTCGGGTCGAAGGCGACCGGGGCGCGGGTGCCGCCGAGGGTGACGTCGAAGCCCGATACGTCGTACGCGTCCCGGCCGAGGATCTGGAAGTCCGCCAGGTGGATGTGCATCGGGTGGAGCACGGGCGGGTTCACCGCGAGGTTGAGGAAGCTCCACTGCTCGTGGCTGCCCTCGGCGATGGTGAAGCCCAGGCCGTCGTTGAAGGTGCGGGCGGTCCGGCGGTAGGTCTTGGTCTTCCCGTCCTCGCCGCGCACCTGGATGATCCCCTCGGTCGGGACACGGAAGTCACCCGGCTCCTCGACCTCGGCCATCTCCCAGATCTCCGGATGGCCGCCGCCGCCCTTGGTGGCGGGCGGCGTCAGCACGATCAGCCGGTGGCCGTGCTCGATGTCGTGCGTCAGCGGGCGGAACGAACCCGAGAGGACCTCCGGCAGTTCGAAGGTGTCCGGCTCGGCGCACTCCCCCACGCGGAACTCCATGACCTGCGGATACCGCACATCATTGGCCGCGTCCGGCACGCCGGGCGCCTGGCCGCGCCCCTTGTTGACAAGGCGCAGCCGCTGACCCGCGAGTCCCCGGAAGTCGATGAGGAGGTCCATGCGCTCGGCGGGCGCGACGGTGAGGGCGGGCAGCGCTCCCTCGAAGTCGACCGGCACGGGGCGCGGCAGGAGGCCGCCGTCGCTGCCGATCTGGTGCAGGACGCCCTGTACGGGGTTGTCGTCCTCGTCGATCAGGACCAGGTCGTAGGTGCGCGCGTTCGACGCGTTGACCAGGCGGAAGCGGTGCCAGGCCGGGGCGACGTCCGCGTACGGCCAGATGCGGCCGTTGACCGTGGTGTAGGGGCCTGTGAAGGGCAGGGAGACCGGCTTGCCCGCCGCGGCGTTCTCAGGGTTCTTCGGGTCGACGATGACGGTCTTGTGCAGGAGGCGGCCGTTGAGCCGGCCGTCGTCGTCCGTGTCGAGGTTGCGGTCGGCGAGCAGCAGCGGTATCTCCCGCTCGCCCGAGGGGAGTTGCAGCGCGTCCTCCTCGTCGTCCCGGACGAGGTAGGTGCCGTACAGGCCCGCGAAGACGTTCCACCGGGTGATGTTCATGGCGTGGTCGTGGTACCACCACTGGACCGCCTGGTGGTCGTTCGGGTATTCGGAGAGCTGGGCGTCGCCGAAACCCACGGCGTTGTCCGCCCAGCCGTCGTTGCCGCCGCCCGTCTGCGCGCCGTGCAGATGCGTCACCGACCAGGCGGGCAGTGCCGCCACGTCCTTGTTCGGCGGGACACCCGCGCGGCCGGGCTCGGTGCTGGGCGGCGGGTCCTTGCGCGGGTCGCCGCGCGGGACCTCGACGGCCGTGACCGGATACTCGCTGCCGTCCGGGATGCGGTTGGTCCAGGCGATACGGACGCGCTGCCCGCGCCGCGCCTCGATGGTGGGCCCCGGCACCGAGCCGTCGTACCCCCACATCAGGGTCGGCGGCAGCTGCGGGTGCAGGCGCACCCAGGTCGGCCGCAGCGCGATCTCCGTCTCCTCGCGCACGTCGGCGGAGTCGGGACGCAGGACGGGCGGGACGGTCAACGGCGCCACGAACGGCTCCAGTTCGCCATCCCTGACGGAAGTCCTGTCGGAGGCCGCGGCCGCGGCCTCCGACAGGACTTCCGGTGCGTCGCCCGGTGCTTCGTCCGGTGCTTCGTCCGGCAGCCGGTTCGTGACACGCTCGATGATGTCGGTCAAGATCGAACACCCCCGTGTTCTTCCCCCATGTCGCGGCCCGGTCGCAGGCCGCCTTCACTCAAGAGGACTCCCGACACGTCACGAGGGTTCCACGAATCCAGCATTCCGGATAAATCCCCCGAACGAGACCGTCCGGGCGGGGAGGGGAGCGCGTCAGCGCAGCCCGGCGATCGAGGGAACGCCCGGCGCCCGGTCCGGCAAGAAGCCGTGCGCCCGCCTCGCCAGGTCCTCGGCGCCGTACCGGCGGCAGCCGCTGTGCCAGTTCAGGATGCCCGCCAGCCAGTTCTGGAGCTCCTCCACGTAGCCGTCCATGACGGCGCGCCCCTCGGCGGACAGCCCGAAGTCCTCGTACAGGACGGGGAACTCGTGCTCGGCCACGTGCTGGAACTGCCGCATGCGCTGTGTCATCAGGTCGTGGATGATGCCGAGCCCGGTCGGGTAGTCGCAGCCGAAGAAGTTCTGCACGACCAGGATGCCGTTGTGGACCTCGCCCTCGTACTCGATCTCCTTCTGGTACGAGAAGACGTCGTTCAGGAGCATCGCGTAGTCCATCGCCGCGTTCTCCAGGGAGCGGACCGGGCCGCTGCGGTAGACCTCCGGGGGCACGGCGGGGCCGTGGCCCATGCGGCACAGGCTCATGGTGAGTTCGGAGCCGAAGGTGGCGCGGCGCATCTCCAGGTAGTCGACCGGGTCGGGGATGCGGTTCTGGAGCTGGTTGGCCAGCTCCCACAGCCAGCTCTCCGTCATGACCACCACGGTGTTCCGTGTGGTGCGCCGCTGCTCCGGGGTCATGTCCCGGGTGGTGCGCGTCCACAGGTCGGCGAGAGCGCGCTCCATGCCGTTGGCGGGCACGGTGGCCGGCGCGCCCTCGATCGGCATGCACCCGGCGAGCCGCTCCGTGCAGAGCCTCGCGGCGGCGAAGTCACGGCGGTGGCCGAAGACCAGGGGGTAGTAGTCGTCGCCGTAGGTGCCCCAGGCCAGCCACTGCGAGCTGAGGTCGAGGGCCTCCGCCGTGCCGTCCGGGCCGATGCCTGCCGCGCACAGCGGAAGGTCGTACGCGTCGAGTTTGTCCTCGTCCCAGACGCCCTCCTCCAGGATGCCCATCGCGTGCGACCAGGCGGTGAGCCGGGGCCGCGCCGCGTCCAGGTGCGGGTTGAGCCGCAGCGGGAACGGCATGAGGAAGTCGGGCAGGAGCGAGGGACCGACCTTCTGGTACGGGACGTGGGTGAAGGCGCGCAGCCGGCCCGCCCCGGCGGCCGCGAGCAGCGCGCCCACGTCGGCGGCGGACGTGCCGAGGCCGGTGGGCCCGGCGAGCGGTGACGTGGCGAGCGCGCCCTCGTTCATGTACCGGCTGGAACGCAGGTGCCATTCGTGGCCGCCCGACTGCCAGTCCTGGAGCCCTCGGGCGTACGCGGCGACAGCGGCGACCTCGGACGGGGTGAGCCCCTTCTCCAGGGCGAGGGCGGGCACTTCGGTGACCGCCGTGTGTTCGAACTGGTGCAGGCGGGAGGTCAGGATGTCGTTGACGGTGTCGGCGGCCTGCTGGGTCGTGCAGCCGAAGAAGGTCTCCAGGACGAGCACGCCGTTGCTCAGCTCGCCCTCGTCCTGTACCTCACGCTGGTACGAGAAAAGGTCGTTGCGCAGGTGGACGCCGTCGGAGAACGTCTCCATGAGCACGCGCAGCGGCCGGGTCCCGGCGACGGCGGCGGGCACTTCGGCGGTCGCGTACTCCACGAGCCCCGCGGACCAGGGGGCACCGCCGACCTTGCGGCGCATCTCGATGTACTCGACGGGGTTGGCGACCCGCCCTTCGTTGATGTTGGACAGCTCCCACAGGGACTCGTTGAGGAGGTGCTCGGTGGACTGCGCGAAGCGGCGGCGCCAGTCGGCGGACATCGCGGGCACCGTGCGCGCCCACAGGTCCGCGAGACCCGCCTCGACGGGGTTGCGCGGCTCGGGCACGGGCGTCGCGAGGTCCATGGGCATGAAGAGGGGCAGCCGGTCGAGGTGGGCCTTGCCGGCTGCCCGGTCCTGGGTGCGTTTGTACATGTCCAGGAAGTGGTCGTCGAAGAAGAAGACCCACACGTACCAGTCGGTGATCAGCGACAGCGCCGGGCCGTCGCAGTCGGGGTGGGTGTACGCGCACAACAGGCCGTAGTCGTGCGCGTCGAGGTCGCTCTGCTCCCAGATGCCGGAGCCCTCCAGCATGCCCATGTCGCGCGCCCACCGCGAGGAGTGCGCGCGCGCCTCCTCCAGGTGCGGGTTGAGCCGCGCGGGATACGGCATGTAGAAGTGCGGCAGTTCGAACGGCTGCGTCATGGCCCCCGCCCTACCCGTGTCCCTGCGCCGTCATCCGGACGGCCGCAGATGATCGCACCATCGCGTGAACCGGGGGCGCACCGGGGGCGCGAAGAGGGCGCACGGAGGCGAGGGCGGCGGCCGGGATGCGCCTCACTGAATCACCGGTTTCCCCGCCTGCGCACGGCTCACGCCTCTAGGCTGCGGACCACCGCCCCGGAAGGAACCACCTCCATGACCGATGCGCTCGACGCGCCGCTGCGAGCGGAGCTGCTCCTCGACCACGAGGTCCCCGAGGACCTCGGCCGGGAGCTGGTCGCCGCGCTCGACGGGCTCGGCGCCCCGCCGGTCCGCGTCCGCCGCGCCCTCGCCCATCGCGGGGCGGCCGACGTCCCGTGGATCGTCCTGGCGTCCCTGCCGCTCCAGGCGTTCCTCAGCGGGCTCGGCGCGGAGGCGGTCAAGGACGCGTACACCGCGTTCAAAGCGGTCGTACGAAGGACAGCGCGCCCGGGGTCTCCCGCGGGGGGCGGGGCCCGGCCCCTGGTGCTCCAGGACCCGGCGGGCGGGGTGAGCGTCGTGCTGGAGCCCGACCTGCCCGCGGAGGCGTACGAACTGCTCGTCGGTCTTGACCTGACGCGGTACACGGTGGGGCCACTGCACTACGACCGCGCCCAGGGCCGTTGGCGCTCGGTCCTTGACGAGGCCGCCGGCTGACGCGCCGGCAGGAGGACGCGGCGGGGCGTTCGCCGCGGATCGGGGGCTGACTGTGACTGCGCAGACCGCGGACGCCGCGGACACGGAGCTGGGCCGCGCCGAACGGGCGTGCGCCGACGGGGAGTCGGCGCTGGCGCGGGGGACGGCCGGGCGGCGGAGGAGTGCTTCCGGGAGGCGCTGGTGTTGGTGTCGGGCGGGGCGGTGGGGGTGGAGGTGGAGGTGGGGGCGGCTCCGGGGCTGGGGTTGGGGTTGGAGCCGGGGTCGGGGTCGGAGCCGGGATCGGGGTCGGAGCCGGGATCGGGGTCGGAGCCGGGATCGGGGTCGGAGCCGGGGTCGGGGTCGGAGCCGGGGTCGGGGTCGGAGCCGGGGTCGGGGTCGGAGCCGGGGTCGGGGTCGGAGCCGGGGTCGGAGCCGGGGTCGGGTCTGGGGGCTGTTCCAGCCTCGGTTTCAGGTTCCGTGTCGGCCGGAGCAGGGAGCGGTGGGGATGGCTGTGCCGGTGCGGGCGAGGGTGACTTCCGTGGCGCCGGGGGCGAAGGCACTGGCCTGAGTGAGGAGGCCGGGCGGGACGGCGGCCCTGGCCCGGTCCCTGGCCCGACCGCCGACCTCGACTCCAGCCCTGGACCTGCCACCGGTCCTGGGCCCGGCTCCGACTCCAGCCCCGGACCTCCCGTCGGCCCCCGGCTCAGCTCCGACTCCAGCCCCGGACCTCCCGTCGGCCCCCGGCTCAGCTCCGGCTCCGACTCCGGCCCCGGGCCGGCCACCGGCCCCCGCCCCGGCTTCGAAGAGGCCGCGCGGCGGATCGTGGCGTGGGCCCGGACCGGTGTCGGGCGGGTGCGGCTCGCCGACGGGGAGGTCGACGCGGCGGTGGCGGAGTTCGGGCGGGCGCGGCGGCTGCGGCCCGGCGCCGCGGGGCCGCTGCACTGGCTGGGCTGCGCGGCCGCGCACCGCGGGGACCTCGCCGCCGCGCGGAGCCACCTCACCGCGGCACTCGCCTGCGCCGTTCCGCACCGCCGCAGCCTGGTGCAACGCGCCTACGTCCACGCCCGCGCGGGCGATCGGGAGGCCGCCCTCGGTGACCTGCGCGCCGCGTCGCGCGTCGCCCCGTTGGACGACGAGGCCCGCTGGGTCCTCGCCGCGCTCTCGGGCCGCCCCGCGCGCGAGGTGGCGCTGCGGCTGCGCAAGGCCGCGGTCACGGGGCTGATGGGTGTCGAGCGCGGGCGGCACGGCGGCGGTGCGGGCGGACCCCGAGCGTGCGGCGGCCCCGAGGTCCGGGAGCATGCCGCTTGGGCGCGGGCCGGGGCGTTGATCGACGCGGCTCGGCGGCTCGACCGGGAGCCGGGCCCCTTCGCCCCGCTGGCCGCCGTCGTCCTCGTCCGCGGTGGACGGCGCGAGGCCGCCCTGGAGTTGCTCACCGAGGCCGCCCGGCACGATCCCGCCGACCACCGGGTCACCCACGCCCTGGCGCTCGCCCTGCTCAACTCGCCGGACAGGGACAGCGGTTCGGGGTGGGAGCGGTGCGTCGCCGCCTGGGCGGCCCTGCTGCACGACGCGGGGTTCTGGGAGCGGGTCCTGGCGGGCGCCGCCCGGCGGTACGGCGTGGCCGTGGAGGCGTCGCTCGTACCCGTGCTGCGGGCGGGGCTGCGCGAGGCGCTGGAGCGGCGCATGCCCGATGACGACGCCGGTACGCGCGTCGCTCCGGGGCCGCTGCTCCGGCGTGAGGCCGACGCCGCGAAGCTGCTCGCCGCCCTCGGCGGCTTTCCCTCGGCCCAAGGCGGTGGGGTGCCGTTGTTCTGCGGGCCGCTGCGCATCGCGGAGCTGGGCAGGGCGGCGGAGTTCGGGGCGTTCGCCGCCGCCCATGAGGCCCGCGTCCTCCAGGCCGCCGCCGGGCCCGGCCGCCTGTCCGGTGCCGCCGACCCGGCCTCCGGGCCTTCATCGACGTACTCCTCCCTGACGTACTCCTCCCTCACATACGCCTTCTCCGAACTCGGCCTCGCGCAACTGCTGTTGGGCCTGGACAAACCGGGCGATGCCCTCGCCGCGCTCTCCGAGCTGCGCTGCCCCGCGTGCCGGGCGGGGCGCGGCGGGCCGGGGGCGGCGGCCGTGTGTGAGCCAAAGTGCGCGCGCTTCGACGAGCTGAATCCCGGGTACGCCGGGCTCCCGGACAAGCACCGCAGGCTGTCCCTCGACGCGCGTGGCCTGGCCCTGGAGGCGCGGCTCAGCATGGGCCGGGCCGAACTGGCCGCCCTACGGCCGGACTTCAGGGCGGCGGCCACGTACTGGCGGCGGGCCCTGGTCCACAGCCGGGAGCTGGAGCGGTACCGCGAGACGCAGACCGCCATCGTCGACATGGCGCTCGGCGCGGCGCGCGCGGCGCACCGTGCGGGACGGCTCAGCCTCGCCGTGTCCACCCTGGAGACGGCGCGTTCGGTGATCGGCGCCAATGAACGCGGGCGGTTGGAGGGGCAGTTGGCGCGCGTGCTCGCGGACCGCGGCATCTCCGTGGCCAACGACCCAAAGGCGTTGCTCGACGAGCCCGCCGCCGATCTGCGCCGCTCGGTCGCGTTCAATCCGCACCTGCTGCGGGCGCAGGTCAGCCTGGGTGTCGTGCTGCGCGGGCTCGCCGCGGCGCGCTGGAGCTCGGGCAGCCTGGCCGGTGCGCGGGACACGCTGCGCGAGGCCGTCGACCAGCTCTCCGCCGCGCTGGCGCACTTTCCCGACGACCCCGACCTGGTGGAGCAGCGGGAGGCCGCGGTCGCCGATCTCGACCACGTCATGTGGCAGCCCGACGAGAGCGGGCAGTGACGGCCGTGCTCGCCTACGAGGAACTGCGCATCCGGGTCCGCCGCGTCGGCGCCGCCCGCTATCTCGTGACGGCCAACGGCCCGGCGAGCGCCGCCGAGATCATCGCGGTCGGCGGGGAACCGGCGGCGTTGCGTGAACAGTGGGAGCGGCTGATCACGGCGGAGCTGGCACTCGCGCCGATGGGCGAACAGCACACCGTGCGGCAGCTGCGCGAGCTCGGCCGCGGGGTGTTCAGGCTGCTGTTCGACGGCGAGGGGAAGGCTCCGGAGGTCGCGCAGAGCGGCACGGGCTGCGGCGCGGCGGGTGAGGGGATCGGTCCGCGTGTCGGGGCCTGTGTCGACGCCGCGCTCGACCGTGCCCAGCGGATGCGGCCACCGCGCGGGCTCCGTCTCCGCTTCGATCTGCCGCCCGAACTGCGCGACCTGCCGCTGGAGGCGCTCTGCGCGCCGCCCGGCAGCCCGCAGCAGTCGCTCGCCCTCAACCACGGCTATTCGCTCGTGCGTTCACTGCCGGGCGGGCCGCTGGGGCAGCGGCTGCCCGACGCCGCGGACGAGCCGAGCCTGATCCGGCTCCTCGTGGCCTGCGCCTCGCCCGCCGGTCCGGCCCCGCTGCGCGTCGCGTCCGAGGTGGCCGCCCTCCGCCACCACCTGCCCGAAGTCGCCGTGCAGACCACGGTGGTGGAGCGGGCCACGCGCGCGAACCTGGAGGCGGCGCTCGCCGCGCACCCCGACCTTCCCACGGCCGTCGTGCTGATCGCGCACGGGGCGTACGACCACGAGATCGGCAAGGGCGTGGTGGCCCTGGAGACGGAGAGCGGCGGCGTCGACCGGGTGCCCGCGGATCTGCTCAGCGGGATACTCCTGAAGGCGCGGCGGCTGCGTCTGGTCGCCCTCAACCTCTGTTTCGGGGCGGACAGTTCGCCTCTCGAACCCTTCTCCGGGGTCGCGCAGGCGCTGATCGGTGGAGGCGTGCCCGCGGTGGTGGCGATGCGCGGGATGGTCAGCGACGCGTCGGCAGGGGCCTTCAGTCCCGAACTCCTGAAGGGCATCGCGGCGAACAGGACCGTCGACGAGTCCATGGCCGCCGCGCGGCTGCACCTCTCCCACCAGCCGGACCACACGGCGGTGGAGTGGGCGACGCCCGCGCTGTTCCTGCACGAGGAGTGCCGGCATGGCTGGCTGTTCAAGGCGCGCGAGGTGCGGGACGACGATGTCGGCCCCGGGGCGGTGGCGGACCCGCTGCGGGAGGGCGCGGACGCGCTGCGGACGTTCCAGAGCCCTGTCGGTCACGTCGGGTCGGCCGTCCTGATCGGCGCGGCACGTTTTCAGCGGGACCTCGGGCACTGGTCGCAGGTGCAGCGGATTCTGCGGACGCCGACCCGGAGTTACGCCGACGAGCAGCGCCGGATGTGCGCCGAGGCCGCCTTCGAGCTGGCCTGGCCCGAGGTCGAGAAGCTGTGCGAGCTGCTCGCCGGGGAGCGGGACACGGCGGGCGCGGCGGCTCAACTCGCCGTCGTCGCGTCGCGGTTGCCGGTCCCCGTCCCTGACTGCCTCGCGGCGGAGGTGGCCGAGCTGGAGCGGCTGGCCGCGCTCGTCGGGCAGGCGCGGGCCGCCGAGGCGTCGGCCGACTGGGCCACCGCCATCAGCCGTTACGAGGAGGTGCTCGCCGCGCGGCCCGCCGGGTTGCGGGACGTGACGGAGAGGCTGGCCGCCGCCCGGGACGAACTCCACGTGGCCCGGACCTGCGAGGCCGCGGAGCGGGCACGGCGGGCGGGCGACTGGGCCACGGCCGGCCGTGCCTACGGCGCGGTCCTCGCGCTGCGTCCGGGGCACGGGGCGGCCACGGCGTGGGCCTCGTACACCGAGGGGCGCGCCGCCGAGGCGGCCGAGGACTGGCAGGCGGCGGAGTCCGCGTACGCGGCGTGCGCGGAGCTGGCGGACGCGGCGGCGCGGGCGGCGTACGCGCGGGGCCGGGCGGCGGCGCGGGACGGGGACTGGCCGGCCGCCCGGGAGGCGTTCACTCAGGCGGGGCCCGAGCGGGGCGCGTGGGGCGCGTACGCGGCGGGACGGGCGGCGGAGGCGGACGGTGCGTGGGGCGCGGCGGCGGAGGGGTACGCGGCGGCGGACGGCTTCCTCGACAGTGGCGTACGGCACCTTTACGCGCGAGGGCGCGGCGCGGCGGACGCCGGTGACGTCGTCGAGGCGCTCACCTCTGTGTCGGCGGCGGCCGCGCGGGGCTGGGACACGGAACCGTTGCTCGGGGAGCTGCGGCACCGCGTGTACGAGGCGGCGCTCCGCGCGGCGGAGTCCGCCGACTGGCCGACGGCGCTCGGCCACGTGACGCTCTTGCCGCCGGGCTACCGCGCGGCCGGAGTGCTCCTCCTGTACGTACAGGGCCAGTTGGCGGCGAGCGCGGGTGACTGGGCGGGGGCGGCGGAGGCGTTCGGGGAGGCCACCGAGGGGCACGGCCCCGGGCCCACCGGCGACGCGCCCCACCTCCGGGTGTACGCCCTGGGCCGCCTCTGCCAGGAGCGGGGCCGCTGGGCCGAGGCGCTCGCGCACTTCGCGGGGCTGCCCTCGGAGTTGGCGGACGTACCGGACCGGGTGCTGTACTCCCGGGGGCGGGCCGCCGACGAGCGGGGCGAGTGGACCGGCGTCATCGACGGTTTCGGGCGACTGCCCGACACCTACGCGGACGGCGAGGTGGGTGTCCGGCGCCGTTACGCACGCGCGCGCGTCGCCGCCGATCTGCGCGCCGACTGGCCCGCGGTGCTGAGCCTGCTCACCGGAGTCCCGGACGCGGCCCGCGAGGGAGCCGTGGCCGCGCTGCGCCGCAAGGCGGAGGGCCGCCAGGCGGAAGCGGCGGGGGACTGGGCGTCGGCGTGCGAGATCCACGCCCGCGCTTTCCCGGACGGCCCGCCGGACTTGCCGCCCGCGAGCCGCGAACCGGCGCCGGGTGACGGCCTGGGGGCCACGCCCGACCCGGCCCCCGACGACCCGGACGCCACAGGCCGCGGCGATGCCCCGGACGCCGGACACGACACCGCACCCGGCAGGAGCCCGAGCCCCGCCTCCCACCACGACCAGCACACCACACCCGCCACCGACGACGATGTGGCCCCGGGCCTGACACGCCACACCGCACCCGGCAGGGGCCCGGACTCGGCACCCGACACCGACCGGGCCCCGGGCGCCAAGCGCGGCACCGGACCCGGCAGGAGCCCGAGCCCCGCCTCCAACCACGACCAGCACACCACACCCGCCACCGACGACGATGTGGCCCCGGGCCTGACACGCCACACCGCACCCGGCAGGGGCCCGGACTCGACACCCGACACCGACCGGGCCCCGGGCGCCAAGCGCGGCACCGCACCCGGCAGAGCCCCCGACCTCGCCCGCGACACCGGCCCGGGCAAGGGCCCGGACCTCACTCCGCCTTCCGCACCCGACCGCAACCAGCACGCCACGTCCGGCACCGGCCTCCGGGGCACTCCGAACGCCGGCCGCGGCGTCGCCCCCGCCAGGTACCCGAGCCCCACCCCCGCCCACAGCCCGCACGCCACGTCCGGCACCGGCCCCACCGGGGGCCCGCACGCCGCATCCGGCCCCGACCGCGACCCGCACGCCACGCCCGACACCGACCCCGGCGGAGACTCCGACCCCACGCCACTCGACCCCGCCCCCGGCCGCACCCCCCTCGACGAAGCCACCCACCTCTACCGTTACGCCCTCGCCCGCGCCCACGAACTGGCCGGCCGCTGGACGGACGCGCTCCGTCTCTATCAGGTCATGGACGAGCGGTGGGCCGACGTCGGCACGCGGCGGCGGTATGTGCGGGCCCGTATCGACGAGGACGGGGCCGAGGGAGGTGAGGCCTGGCGGCGGGTCGTGGGGGCGTATGAGGCGTTGGAGCGGGCGGAAGGCCATGGCATGGACGTCGGCGTCGACGTCGGCGTCGCCACCCGGGGGCGGTACGCGCGGGTGCGGCTCGCCGAGGCGGAGGGGGACTGGGCCTGTGTCGTCGCCGAGGCCGACGCGCTCGGGGCGTACCGGGACGCGTCCGCCGTCGCCGCCTACGCGCGCGGACGCCTCGCCGACGCGCACCAGGAGTGGCAGCGGGCCGCCGACGCCTTCCGGGGGTGCCCGGGGTACCGGGACGCCGACGCCCATTTGGCTTATGCCCAGGGGCGGTTGCTGGAGTCCGCGGGCAAGTGGAGCGCGGCCGTCGCCGCGTACGAGCGGGCCCGCGGCGTGCTGGGCCGCGCCGACGTGCGGTGCCGCAGGCTGCGGCGGCTCCTCGCGCTGCTCCCCTGGGCGGACGGCATCATCAGCGCCCCCCTGGTCGCCGACCCGTTCGCGCTGCGCGACCAGGCCTTCCCCTACCTCGCCCTGCGGGACGCCGGCGTCGACCCCGGCGCCTCCATGGACGTGGTGAAGAACGCCTCGTACGCGCTGCTGGAGCGCGGTTCCATGTCCTGGCACGAGCGCGTTGCCCTGGAGCGGCTGCGGCTGCCGGGCAGGCGGTTGCGGCTCGACGCCCTGCTCTACCGGTGGCACTCCCGCGAAGCCCTGCGCGACGCCCTCGCCGGGCTCTCCCCGGACGAGGGGCCCGGCCTCCTGGACGCCCTGTGCGAGCGCTTCCCGCGCGACGCCCCGCTGCTGCTGCTCCTCGCGCGGGACCGCGAGGCCGCCGCGACCGAGTGGGAGCGGCGCCTGAAGCAGGCGCCCGGTGACATGGCCGTGGTGCACGGCCTGGCCGCGGCCCGGCTGTGGCAGGCGCAGGAGCTGGAGCAGACCGGCGCGTGGGAGCACGCGGTGAGTGCCTGGGAGGCGGCGCTCGCGTACTGGGCGACGCTGCTGAGCGACGACGAGTACTGGGACGGCTGGCGCGCCGAACGTGCCGCCTGCTACGAACGGGACCTCACCCACGAGGACATGGCGTCACTGCGCTGGGAGCTGAGCCAGCACCTCTTCGGCCAGCTGTCGGCCTTCGAGCAGCGGCACACCGAGCAGGACCAGCCCCAACAGGCCGCTTCCTACCGGGCGTTGGCGGGGCTCCTGGAATCGGAGCTGGGCGGTGCCCGCGTACTGAAGGACGTGGGCGGCCTGCCGTCCGTGCCGGGCGCGGGCGCCACGCTGGCCTGCGGGCCGCGCTATCTGCGGCTGCTGCGCCTCCAGGAACCCCTTGGTGAGCTCGTCGCGAGCCTCGACGCGGCGGCCCAGCGGGGCAAGGATCCCGGCGAGTACGCGGTGCGTGAGCTGCGCTGGGCCTTCTCGGAGCTGGCACGCGGCTTCGCCCTGTCGGAGGTGCGCAAGTTCGGCCACGCCCTGCGCGCCCTGCCCGCGCTGCGCACGCTGAGCACCCTGCCGAAGGACTGCGCGGGCCCCGCCTCGGCCGCCGGGCACGCTGAAGAGTGCGCGTACTGCCAGGACTTCCTGCTGCGCAACCCCGCGTACGTACAGCTGCCGCGCCGGCACGCCCGCCTGCTCCAGGACGGCGTCGAACTGGCCGTGCACGTCCGCCTCGCGCTGGCGAAGGCCGCGCTGACGCGGGGCGACGGCGGGCTGGACGAGGCCCTCGGGCACTGGCGGGAACTGGTGCGGGTGTCCCGCGACGCCGGGATGCAGGCCCGCTCGAAGAAGGCCGTGATCCGCACGGTCCTCGGCCGGGTCGAGGCTCTCACCGGGGAGGACGGCGTGCAGCTCGGCCCCTGTCTGGACGAGGCCGTCACGCTCGTCGAGTCCGCCACGGCCGTGCTGCACCCCCTCGACCGTGAGCTGCTCGGCCAACTGCACGCGAGGCTGTCGGCGTTGCTGTCCATGCGGGGCGTGTGGCGCGGCTACACCCGCACCAAGCACGGCATGCGCTCCGACGTGTACGGCGCGGAGGCCGACCTGCGCCGCGCGCTCGCCCTCAACCCGGAGTCGAGCCACGCCCGCGACAACCTCGCGCGGGCCCTCGTGTTCACCCTGGACGAGCGGACGTACGAGGTGCCCGCACGTCTGGAGCTGCTCCATGAGGCGCTCGACCTGCTTGACGTCGGCCTCGGGCAGGCCCTGACGCACCGTTACCGCGAGACGCTCGGCGAGGCGCTCGACGAGATGGAGAAGCTCATCACCCGGCATCTCGGCGTCGGGGGCATGGGTGATTTGATCCGCAGCGACGGCCAGGAGACGCCACCGGACGACGACGATCTGCCGTTCTGGGCCGCGGAGTTGACGGCCAAGGCGGAGCGGGCGCTGCGCGGCGGGGAGATCCTGTGGGCGCTGCACCATCTGATCCGCGCCACCCGCGCCGAACCCACCGACAGCCGGATCAGGCAGGCCCTCCTCGACGCGGCGCGCCGCTGGCTGGCCGAGCTGAGGCCCGACCGAGCACGGAGCACGACCCCGCGAGGAACCCCCGAGACCGAAGCAGGAGGCAGTGTCGCGTGATCAAGGACCCCGACGCGAGCTGGGAGGGCCCCTTCCCCTATGACGCGCTCGCCCCGGCCGGTGTGACCCCCTGGACGACGCACGCCGACATGCGGGACGTCTCCTTCGAACTGCTCGCCCGGCATCTGATGACGCCGGTCACCCAGCAGGCGTGGGACGAGCTGCGCGGCGTACGCCGCAGGCTGCTCGTCGACCTGCTCCTGTACGACGTGGACCTGGCCGCTGAACTTCCGGGCGCCGCGGCCGAGTTCGAACGGCTGTTGGTCACGCTTCAGCCACCGATGCCCGTGGACGAGCCGAGCGGCGTACCGCCCACCCCGCTTCCGGAGGCCACCACGCGGCTCCTGGACGACCTGATCCGCTTCGATGTCTGATCCGACGGCACGGCTCGCCTACGAGCACGCCCGCGACCTGGCCGCCCGCGACGCGGCCCATCAGGCCCTGACCGAACGGCTGTTGCTGCGCTTCGCCGACGTCCTTGACTCCTTCGACCGGCTCCTCGCGGACGGCGCGGCGAGCGACGTCCGGACGTACCGCGGAAGCCTCACGCTGATCGCCGGGCAGCTGGAAGCGGCGCTGGCCGAGGAGGGAATGGAAGGGGTCGGGCGGGTCGGGGAGCGGGCGGAGCCGGCGACGCACCACGTGGCCGAGGTGCGCCCCGCGCCTCCCGGCGCCGGTGCCGACGAGGTCCTTGAGATTCTCCAGCGCGGGTATCGATACCGGGGGCACGTGCTGCGCGCCGCCCGGGTGGTCGTCGCCGTGGACGGCGACACGGTGGACGGCGACACGGTGAAACACGGCACGGAGCAACGGACGGAGCGGGAATGAAGGCCATCGGCATCGACCTCGGCACCACCAACAGCGCGGTCGCCGCCCACGATCCGCACCGCGCGGACATCGCGGTGCTCACCAACAGCAAGGGCGAGCGGCTCACCCCGTCGGTCGTCGGCATCGCGCACCGGGACGGCAAAAACCAGCCGCTGGTCGGCGAGGACGCGCTGAACTGGGCGATCATGCAGCCCAAGGAGACCATCGCCTCCGTGAAGCGCCTGATGGGGCGGGACTTCGCCGACGCCTCCGTGGTCCAGGCGCGCGACCGGATGAGTTACGAGATCGTCGCGGGCCCCGAGACGGACCCCGCGCGCATGTGATGCTCGGCGGCCGGGCCCGCACCCCCGCCGAGATCTCCAGCGTGATCCTGGACAAGCTGGTCAGGGACGCCTCGCGCACCCTCGGCGAGCCGGTGACGCACGCCGTGATCACCGTGCCCGCCTACTTCCGTGACGCGCAGCGCGCCGCCACGCGTGAGGCCGCCGAGAAGGCGGGCCTGGTGGTGAAGAAGATCGTGGACGAGCCGACGGCCGCCGCGGTCGCCTTCGGCCTGCACAAGCCCGGCGGGGCGCGCAGCCGGGTCCTCGTCTACGACCTCGGCGGCGGCACGTTCGACATCTCCGTCCTGAACGCCGTCAAGGACCAGGAGGGCCGCAGCCAGTTCCAGGTGCTGCGCTCGGCGGGCGACATCTGGCTGGGCGGCGACGACTTCGACCTCGCGATCGTGGAGCACATCATCGCGTGGATGCGTGAGCAGCACCGCGTGGACCCGGCCGGTGACAAGGCGTTCCTCTTCCACGCGAAGAAGGCCGCCGAGCGCGCCAAGCGGGAGCTGAACGACATGGAGGAGACGTACATCGTGATCCCGGCGGCGTACCGGGGCGCGGACGGTGTCATCGACGTCGAGATGAAGCTGACGCGCGTCGAGTTCAACGCCATGATCGCGCCGCTGGTCGGCCGGACCATGTCACTCGTCCAGGAGACCCTCGCGCGGTACGAACTGTCCACGGACGACATCTCGGACGTCCTCCTGGTGGGCGGCGGCACGCTCACGCGGCCCGTGTACGAGGCGGTCGAGGCGTTCTTCGGCGCGGACAAGGTCCGCAGGAACATCAACCCCATGGAGTGTGTCGCGTTCGGCGCGGGCGTCCTCGCCGAGACGCTGCGCGGCGTGGAGTGCTCGGACCCGGAGTGCGCGAAGGTCAACGAATACGGGGCGAGCGCCTGCGTGGCGTGCGGCCGGAGCCTGGCCGACGGGCGGTCCAAGGGCGACACGGGCCTGTACGAGTCGACGCCCATGGCGATGGGCATCGCCGCGATCAAGGGCAGCCAGCGCGACGTGTTCGTCGAGATCATCGAGGCGGGCTCGCCGTACCCGCTCTCCGAGCCGCGCCAGCGCACCTTCCACGCGACGGACAGCCGCCGCATCCGGGTGCCGGTGTACGAGGGCGACAGCAAGGTGGCGAGCGAGAACCACGAGCAGGGCGTGGTGGAGTTCGAGCTGCCGCAGGAGATCGAGGTCAACCGCCAGGTGGACGTCTCCTTCAACTACTCGGCGGACCGCATCATCACGGTGAGGATCAGCGTGCGCGGCACCGACATGGTCCTGGAGGCCACGCCCAACCGGGAGAAGCCGCGCACCCCGCCGCCCGAGCCGGTGGAGGAGCTGGTGGACAGCGCGGTCCTGCGCGAGCAGCTGGCGTTCGCCGAGCGGGAGGCCGACCACTTCCTGAAGCGGTACGGGCCCTACATCGAGCCGGTGCAGGCGATGAAGGTGCGCCGCGACATCGAGCAGGCGCAGCGGGCGGTGGCGATGGGCGACAGCGGCGAGTACAAGCGCCTGACCGAGCTGCTGCTCGACGACATGTACCGCCAGTGCGGTCTGGCGAGCCAGTTCCGCCAGGCCGAGCTGGCCTCGGAGGGCGCGCCACCGGAGACGGTCCGGCAGATCAACGAGGCGGTCGAGTACGTCAAGCAGGCCCACCGGCAGGGCAACCGCGTCCAGACCGCCCAGCAGGCGCGCAACCTCGTGAACCTGGTGGCGGTCGCCCAGTCCGAGCGTGCCGTGCCGACGCTCCCCGACAAGCCGGACTACGAGGGCATCCTGCGGTTCGCGGACGAGACGGCCGGCGGATGACACGGGAGCGGCAGGACGACCGCGAGGAGCGCCCCGCGTCGGGTCCGGCCCCCGTCAGTCTCGGGATCGACTTCGGTGCCACCGGGCTGCGGGCGCTCTTCGCTCGGCAGGACCGGCCGGGGCGGCGCCTGGAGGTGGGGGCCGGGTACGGGCCGTGGCTCCTGTGCGAGCCTGCCGTGACCGGCGAGCTGCCGGTGGCCTTTCCCAGCCTCAAGAGCCGTCTGGGCAGCGGGCGTCCGGTGCGGGCGGGCGGCACGCCCAGCTCGCCGGCGGTCGAGGCGGACCGGCTCGTGGTGCGTCTGCTGCGGTCCCTGCGGGAGCGCGTGGAGGCGGCGGCGCCGGGGCGGGTGACGCAGACCGTGATCAGCGTGCCCGCGCGGTTCGGCTCGGCGCAGCGGGCGGCGCTGCGGGACGCGGCGCGCGAGGCGGGGCTCGATCCCGCGCGGCTCGTCAGCGACTCCATGGCCGCGGTGATCGGCCACACGACGGAGCGGGACAGCGGCACGTTCCTGGTGTACGGCATGGGGTACGAGGGGTTCGAGCTCGGCCTGGTCCGCAGCGTGCGCGGCCATTTCCGCTCGCTGGGTTACGAGGGCGGGGCCACGTCGGGCGGTCGCGCGTTCGACGCGGAGCTGTTGTCGTCGGCGGTCAGGCTGCTGCGCAGGCACCGCGGTCCGGGCTCGGTCGAAGAGCTCGACGCGGCCATGTGGCTGAGGCTTCGCGCGCGCGGGCAGGAGGCGCGGGAGGCGCTCGGGTCGGCGGGCGGTCCGGAGGCGGCGCTGCTCGACCTGGAGCTCGGGGCGGGGCCCCCGCTGTGGATGCGGATCGCGCGGCACGACCTCGACGCGTACCTGGACCGGCATGTGCGGCGCACGCTCGACCGGGCGCGGACGCTGCTCGACCAGGCGGGGATGCGGACCGAGGACATCGACACGGTGCTGCTGGTGGGCGGCAACACCCGGATGGACCAGGTGCGTTCGCGGGTCGAGGGGCTCGGTGGCCGGAGCGTCCTGGCACCGCCCGGGCTGCTGGCGCTCGGCGCGTTGAAGCACGCGGTGCGGCTGGCGGGCGGCGCGGCGTCCTCGGGCCCCTCGGCCCTGGAGGAGGGCCCGCTGGAACCGGCCACGGCCTCCCAGGACACCCTCTCGGACGCGCCGCCGCTCACCGCGACACTGGTGGGCGCCGAAGCGGTGGCCGGACAGGACGGGGGCCCCGCACCGGCTGCGGGCGCCGCCGCTCCTGCCTTCGGGGCCGCGCGTGACCCCCGCGAGGCCGTGGCGCTGCTCGAAGCGCGCGCCGACCGGGAGTCCCTCGGCGGCGGCCGCGACGTCGAGCGGGCGCGGCTGCTCGTCCGTCAGGGACACCGGGAGACGGCCGCCGCCCTGCTCCGCGAGATCATCGCCGAGGCGCGGGAGCTGCTCGACGACCTGGACCGGCCGGACCCGCCCGCGCCCCGCCCCGCCACCGCACTGCCGGAGCCGCCCGCCCCGGAGCCCGCGCCCGCCCCGGTGCTCGACTACGCCTCGCAGCGCCAACTCGCCCGCGCCCAGGCGCTGTTGTCCCTCGGCCGGTACGACCACGCGGTGCAGGCCGCGCACGTCGCCTGGCAGGACGCGGCGACCAGGCCGGCCGGCGCCGACATGCTGGACGCGATGATCGACGTGCACTGCGTGGCCGCGATGGCCGACATGTCCCCCGAGCACTTCGCCGACGCCGAGCGGTGGCTCAACTGCGCGTACAACCACGACCCGACGAACGTCCGCGTGCGCGGCCTGCTCGCCGAGCGGACCTACCGGCACGCCGTGGAGCTGGACCGGCGCGGTGAGCGGGATGAGGCCGTCGAGGCCCTGGGGAAGTGCCTGACGTGGGACCCTGAACACGCCGACGCCGAGGCGCTGTTGCGGCGACTGAACCGTGACGGCAGGAACCGGCGGGGCAGGGGTGACGTCCTCGGGTAGAGGACCCGCAGCCCGGCCCCGCACGCCAGGGAGGAACCCGCTTGACGCCCGCACAACTGCTCGACAAAGCCTTGATCATCAAGGAGTTGCGGCGGCTTGCTGCCCTGCCGGCCCTGGAGCCGCGCGGCGCCGAACTGACCGCCCTGCACCGGGACCTGGGCTCGATGACCCGGCTCGACAGCTGGGCGGAGCTCGACCTCGTACAGACATACGTACGCCCGGAGAGCGTGCGGACACCGCCGGAACAGACGTCGGGGCGCCGCGACCGCCTCCTGGAGGCGGTGCTCGGGATCCTCGTCTTCATCCCGCTCCTGATCACCTGGTTCGGCCTGCGGGAGGCCGTGCGGGCGTACAGCGAACTGGCCGAGGAGAACCGCAAGCAGGCGACGCGACCCTTTCTCCAGCTGTGGCAGTCGGGCTTCGGCGGACACCTGTCGCCGCTCGGACGGTTCGAGAACGTGGCCTTGATGGCCGTCCTGCTCATCGCCCTGCTCGTGGGCCTGTCGGTGTGGCACGCGCGCGTGCGGGCACGGGCGGAGCGCGACGACGCGGCACGGGAGGCCGAGAAGGAGCGGTTGCTCGCCGAGCTGGCGTCGGTGCTCACGCGTACGCAGATGCTGCTCGCACCGCACCGCAGCGCCTCCCCGCAGCAGTTCACCGCCGAGCTGACGAAGGCCGCCACGGAGATGGGCGCCCTCGCGACGAAGGCCGAGCGGAGCCACAACGCGCTCAGCGGCGCGATGACGTCCGTGGGACAGGCCACCGACGAGCTGAAGAGCGCGGCACTGTCCCTCACCAACGAAGTGCCGAGGCTCGGCGCCGTGGCGGACCGCATCAACACTGCCCTGCGCGACGGTACGGCGGCGACCGCCAAGGCGGGCCGGGCCAACGCGCTCGCGGCCCGCGGGATCGCCGACCACGTCAAGGCAGCCGGCGACACGGTCCAGGCGTCCCTGAAGGCCCTGGTCGCCGCGCAGCAGTCACTCGTCGCGAAGTCGGAGTCGGTGGCGCGGGCGACGGAAGCGGCCTCGCAGGCTCTGGTGACGAGCACCGGCCGCACGGGCGACGCCGTGGACGGCATGCGCGAGGCCACGGAGCGGTGGGACGCGGCGGCCGCCCACTGGCAGGACGCGGCGGCCCGCCTCGACGCCCGCATGGACACCCTCGCGGGGGCGCTGCCCTCCCTCGCGTTCTCCCCGGCCGCGGCCCCGGGCCCGGCCCCCGCACCGGCCCCCGGCGGCCCGTACACCGGGAACGGTCACCGCAACGGCACACCCACCGAGGGCCGCGGTGCCGTATCCCCGCCGCCCGCTCCCCGGGACGGAGGCTCCGCGTGACCCGAGGGCGGCCGGGGCGCGGGCGCGGCGGGCGGCTCGGCGTGGTCGCCCTGGCGGGATGGCTCTTCGCCGACCTGCTGCTCGTACTCGCGCTGGTGTCGATGGCCGACCGCCCGGACCCGCAGGCCGACGACCGCCCCAAGCCCTCGCCGTCGAAAAGCGGTTCCCCCTCCCCCACCCCGACAGGGCCCCGCTCCGTGGACCGCCACCCCGAGGAGTTCAAGGTGTCGGGCAGGGACAAGGGCGACCTCGTCTCGCAGATCGCGAAGAGCACCCGCAAGTGGTCGGGCCGCACGGCCGCACTCGTGCTGACCTTCGGCGGCGGCCCGAACGGCACGGCCTACGCCCACCGCGTCAACGGCCTGCTCGGCAAGGGCCGCCCGGACATGTTCACCAAGAAGACGGCGACGGACGACTTCCACAACCTCGGCGAACGGCCCGGGACCGCCGAGGTCCGGGTGTACTTCTACACGGCGCCGGGCGGCTGAGCCATGGCCGTCCTGCGCCCCGGCGAACACCCGAGGGCGAGCGGCGCCCGCCCGCCGCTGCCCGCCCTGCCCCGCACTCCCGGGATGCGGGGGTACGTCGCGCTGCGCGAGGCCCTGCGCGAGGAAGGCTTCCGGCACGCGGCGGACGTGCTGCGGGCCCCGGCGGCCGCGCCCGCGGCGGACGCCCTCTTCGGCACGCTCCCGAGGGCCGACACGGACGACGGCTTCCGGGTCCTGGACGGGCTCTGGTTCCCCGGCCGCGGCGGCAGCTGGCGGCGCGTCGACCAGCCGTACGTCCATGAGGCGATGGCACGCTGGCAGAGCTCGCCGGATCCGCGCGCCCCCCGGGCCGCGGCTCTGCTGGCCGTCCTCGCGACGGTCCTGATGGAGGACGCGATGGGCCTGCGCCGCATCGTCCTGTGGGAGGTGTGCTGCCTCCTCACCGAAGGCGGCTCCCGGGGCGGCGGCGCGCCGGGAGCCGCCGAGGCCGTCGCGCTCGGCGTGCACCGCGGCGAGGCGGCGCAGCTCGCCGCCGCGGTGGCCGCCGGGTTCCCCGGGCCGGGGCCCGCACGACACGCCGCGGAGACCCTCGCCGACGTCTGGCCGGGGGAACGGCTGCGCGAGGCGGAGCGGGTCGTGGCGCGGCTGCCGAGCGCCTCGGTCTACCTGGACGGGCCGGACGACCACCGTCTGGCCGCGCTCGTCGGCTCCGTGCGCGCGCGAGCCGCGGAAGTGGGCCGGCTCACCGCCGAGGCCGCGGAGTCGGAGGCTACCGGCGCCCTGCGCGCGTCCGCCAGGGCCTGGCTGGGCGCGCTCCGTCTGGCCAGGGACGACGCCGACGCCCAGGCGGGCCTGCTGCGGGTGGCCGCGCTGCTGGCCGACGACCCCTTCGCCCCGGCGGAGGCCGTGGTGAGCGCCACGGCCGACGACCGGGAGGTACGGCTGTCCTGGCGCCCGCCGCAGCGCCCGGCCGACGGCGTCACCTACCGCGTCCTGCGCTTCCCCGACGGCGCCCCGCACCTGGCGGTCGAGACGGCGGCGGGCGGGACGGGACCGTGCGGCGTCGACGCCGACGCCCCCGTGGGCCGCCCGCTGCGCTACGCCGTCTTCCCGCTGCGGTCGCAGGGCCGCGTCGCCGGGGTGCCGCGCGTCACCCGCCCGGTGCTGCTCACGCCCGTCGTGACGGAGCTGCGCGCCGCCGTGGTGCCGGGCGGCGTACGGCTGCGCTGGCGGCCCGACCCGGTGGCGGCCGAGGTGCGGGTGACGCGTTCGGGCGCCGCCGACGACGCCACGGGCTGGGGCGGGCGGTCGCTGGTGCGCGTGGACTGCGCCCACGACCGGCTGCTCGACACGCCGCTCGCCCCGGGGACGTACACGTACGAGGTGCGCTGCGGCTACCGCGATCCGGCCGGCGACCTCGTGTGGTCCCGTGGCGTCACGCTCGACGTGCGCGCCGAGCGGTGGCCCTCACCGGTGGAGGAGCTGACGGTGCGGCGGCACCCGGACGGCGGGCGGGTGACCATCGCCTGGCGGCCGCCCGCGGTCGGTGACGGGATGCTGCTGCCCTGGACGGCGGGGCCGGTGGCACCGGGCACGGACGTGTCGGACCTCGTGGGGGCGGTGGACCGCATCCCCGCGACCTCGGTCGGCGCCGAGTCGTGCGCGGAGCTGGTCCCGCCGCCCGAGCGGCGCGTCCGCGTGACCGCGGTGAGCGTGCTCGGTGAGCGGGCCGTGTCCGGGCCGAGCGTCGTCATCGAACACCCGGCGGCCATCGCTGATCTGACGGTACGACGGCTGGGCGCCGACCGGGCCGAGGTACGGTTCGCGTGGCCCGAGCCGGCGGTCCTGGTCCGGGTGGCGTGGAGCGACGGGACGCGGGGCGGGGAGCGCCGGGTGCCGCGCAGCGCGCTGCTCGTTGGGCGGGTGGAGATCCCGGTCTCCGCCGAGGAGTGCGCGGTCACCGCGGTGCCGCTGCCGCGCCCCGACGCCGTGGCCATCGACACGGCGCCGGCCCGCGCGGTACTGCCCGCGGCACCCCCGCCGCCTCCGCCGCCTCCGCTGCCGCCCGCGGCGCCTTGGTGGCGGGGGTGGTGGGGGCGTTGGCGGCAGCAACGACCGTGAGGCGGCGGGGGCGCGGGGCGCCCGGGGTCACTCCTTGACCACGGCCTCCGTGCCGCCGCCGAACTCGATGAGCAGCCCGGACCGCAGCGCGATCGTCTTGCCCGGCTCCACGTCGCGTACCGTCCCGTCCTCCTTGCGCGCCGTCCACACGGTCTTCGTACGGTTGGTGAGGCCGAACCGGCCGCGCTGCTGCGGGTGTTCGGTGACCTCGCCGACCACGGCCGTGAAATCGTGCCGGTCGGGGTCGTCGCGCAGGTGGTGGGCGAAGACGCGGGCGCTCGGGGCGAGCCGGATACCGCGGCGGGTGCGCAGCGCGCCGGCACCGGTGGTCAGTTCGAGGCGGGGTGGCAGAGTGAGGGTGGTGCGGCACTTCCAGCACTCGGGCGGCGCGCCGTCGGGCTGGGTGAGGTTCTGCTTGCCGCAGACGCCGCACTGGGTGATGGCGTCGAGGACCTGGCTGAGCGCGTCGCGCCACACCGTCTCGCGCACCCGCACCGCCGGGTTGCGCAGCCCCTTCGTGAACGTGTCGATGAAGAGGTCGCGCAGGATCTTCGGCAGCGCGCCCCATGTCGCGACGACGGTCGGCTGCTCGCCGGGCACGGGGCGGTTGCGGGTGTCGGACGGGTCGTAGACGAAGACCGGGTCGGTTCCGTACAGCCGCCGTTTGGCGGCCTCGTCCATGCAGCGGATGTTCAGCGCGAGGGCGCCGTTGAAGGGGTGGTCGTTCATCAGGAGCAGGAAGAGCAGCACGGCCAGGGAGTGCAGGTCGCTCTGGGTGCCGGGCTGTCTGCCCTGGTCGCCGCGGACCAGCTCGGGTGCCATGAAGTCCATCGTGCCCGCGACACCGGCCTCGGCACCCTCCACGACGGCGTTGTCGTTGTCGCAGATCAGGACGTCGCCGGTGCGCGGGTCGAAGAAGATGTTGCCCCAGTTGATGTCGCGGTAGGCGATGCCGCGGGAGTGCAGGGCGCGGTAGGCCTCGACGGTGTGCAGCGCCACGGTGACCAGGGTGCGCATGGTCGCCGCGGACACCGAGGGGTCGCGGCGGAACAGCGCGGGCAGGTCGCAGAAGCGTGCGGGGCGTACGTCCATGACGTACCCGAAGCCGGGCTGCTTGCCCTCGGGGTCCATCACGAGGGAGCGGGGCCACAGGAAGCGGGGGTCGTCCCAGCCCTTGGCGATGAGCCCTTCGAGGATCTCCCGCTGGCGGGCGTCGGCCAGCTGGGGGTAGTACCACTTCACCGCCTGGTCGCCGGTGGGTGTCGTCACGCGGTAGACCTCGCCCTGGCCGCCGGAGCCGAAGAGCTCGGCGACCTTCAGCTTCTCCCCCGACTCGGCCACCAGGGTCTTTCCGGCGGCGAGCATGCCGTTCACCATGCTGTTCCTCTCTGCCCGCGAGGCCTTCGCGGCCTCACGTCTCGTGGCTGTGCTGTGGGGTCTGTGGGGTCCATGAGGGCGCCGTGACGGCGCCCACGAGGGTCGTGTCGTCCCCGGAGTAGGTGGCGGCGCGCGCCAGCCAGTCCGGGAGCTGTTCCTGGACGGCCGCCACGCCGTGCCGGGCGGCGCGGTCGCCGACGCCGGTGGCGAAGTCCAGGAACCCCTGGTGGTCGGCGAAGCTCTTGGAGAGTCCGTCGGTGGAGAGCAGTACGCATGGCGGGACGCCACCCGTGAACGGCTGCCAGTGCGAGCGCGTCTTGCGCCACGGCTCGGGCTCGCAGAGCGAGTCGGTCTCGTCGCCCATGTCGGGGCCGGTGGAGAGCGGGGTGTGCGGGGCCCCGGCGTCGTCGACGAGCACGATGTCCCCGTCGCCCAACTGCCAGCAGAACACCATGTGTTCGGTGAGGACGGCACCTATGAGGGTGCTGCCGTAAGCGGCGAGGTCCGGGGGCCCCTCGCGGTCGCGCGCCGTGGCCCCGCGCCCCGCCGTCAGTGAACGGGCGCCGTGCGCGGGTGCGTTGCGGTCGTGCAACAGGGCCCGTTCGTGCCAGCGGTGGCCGACCTGCTGCGGCAGGCGGCGCGCCTCCTCACGCAGCGCGGTCCACCCCGTGGCGTCGCCACCGACGCGGACGGCCTCGTACGCGAAGGGCCGCGCGCACGCGGTGAACTCCTCGACGGCCCAGAGCGCCCCGAGGTCGCTGCGGAAGTGCGCGGCGCTGCCGTGCCCGTCGGCGACCGCGAGGACGACCGCGCGGCCCCCGGCGACGGGCAGGGCGGCGCTGCGGTCCTGGCTGTACTTCTTCGCCACTCCTTTGACCGCACCGCTGAGCAGCGCCCAGGGTGCGGCAGGCGTCTGGGCGCCGGTCACCGGTTCCGGTCCGGTCGCCGTCTGCGGTCCGGTCACCAGATGTCGTCTTCGCCCTTGGTCATCGACGGGACGTCGATCGGCACGTGGGGCTTCGCGCCGTCGTCGACCTTCGGTGTGGAGGCGTCCTTGACGACCGCGGTGGACATCCAGCGGATGGCCGCGGCGAGCTGGCGGGGGTTCTTCGCCTGGAGCGGCTCCAGTTCGGGGTTGCCGAGGAACTCCTTGAGCATGCTCTTGTCGGCGTCGTCGCCGATGGCCACGGCGACGCGCACGGCCCGCTTGCCCCACGGGGTGGCGTCGATGGCGCGCAGCCCGGCGCGCCAGTCGTCGGTGGGCTGCCCGTCGGAGGCGAGCGCGAGGACCGGCGGCAGGGCACGCTGCGGCATGGGCGGGGTCTGGAGCGCGCCGGCCGCCAGTTTGAACGCGGCGCCCATGTCCGTGCCGCCGTAGATGTGGACGTCCTCCCAGGCGAACCGGTCGACCGGGGTGGGCTCGCTGACGTGCCAGCTCGCCCCGCTGGCGAAGGTGATGGCCCGCACGAGCAGGGAGGCGGCGGGGTTGGACTGGGCGGCCTGCTGCATGTCGGGGATGGCCTCACGGATGGCGAAGTTCAGCTCGCCGATCTTGCCGTTCACGCCCATGGAGCCCGAGCAGTCGAGCATCCAGATGAAGTGCACGGGGCGGCTGGCCATGCTGCCGCCGGGGAAGTTGTCGACGACGACGGTCTCGCTGGTGTCGCTCACGCTGGTCCTTTCCTGTGGAGCGTGCAGGGTGCATGTGCGCGGCCCCTCGGCCGCCTTGCCCGAAACGTGCCCGGAAGCGGTCACTCGTCCCGCTGCTTGATCCGGTGGCGCCACGCCGTCCATTCCTGGAGGTCCTGGCCCTCGCGCAGGTCCTGTCCCTTGCGCTGGAAGACGGTGGCCACGCGGCCGAGGTGGTGGTCGTCCAGGTGCGCGAGGACGGGCGCGAGGACCTCGTCGAGCAGTTCCGCGGCGGTCCTGCGCCAGTCGTCGCTGACGCCGTGCCGGTGCCGTGGCCGCCAGACATGGAAGTACGCGGCCACCTCGGCCGGCTGGTGCGGCAGTTCACGCGAGAGCCGGTCCCGGGTGCCCTCGTCGAGGAAGTACGCGCGGTAGGTGCCCAGCAATTCGGGTCCGGCGGTGAACAGGAGCCGCAGCCCGTGGGGGTCCCACACGTCCAGGGGGTTCGCCCGGGCGAGGGCGCGGCCCGTCCGCTCCCCGATGCCCTGCCGCAGGACCGGGCTCTTCGGTGCGACCCTGCGGAACAGCTCTTCAAGGCGCTTGAGCGAGAACCGGTCGACGCCGAGGCGGCCGTCGGCGAGGTCCTGGGCCGTCACGAGCAGGTCGGCGGTGTGGCGCTCGAAGGCGCCGAGCAAGCCGTCGTCGCGCATGTCGCGGGCGAAGGCGACCAGTTCGGGGTCGCAGCGGTCCGGGTCGCTGAGCCAGCCGGTGATGCGGCGGCCGAGGTCGGCCTCGACGATCAGGCGGGGCGTGCAGGTGCGGGCGATCCAGGGCTGCTCGGCGCGGTCCGGCGGGGTGTTGCGCCACACGATGTGCCACAGCAGCCGCAGCGTCGTGACGTCCTTGATCCGTCGGCCGGGCACGAGTTCGGTGAGCCGCTCGAAGAGTTCCGCCCCGCGCAGGTGGTCCGGGGGACCGGACCAGCGGGCGGCGGCCTCGGCGTAGCGGAAGGCGGGCGGGGCGTCGTCGATGTGCCGCCGCAGCCAGTCGCCCTGCGGGGAGCATGCCAGTTCCCGCAGGCGGTCGAGCTTGCGGTCGGTGAAGTCCACGAGGATCAGGCTCAGCACCTGGTGGGTGAGGGGGGGATGGCCGACCTCTTCGAGGACCCGTACGGCGTGCGCGCAGTCGCGCCGGTCGGGGCGGAGCAGGCTGCTCGCGAGCCGGTCCATGGCCTCAGCGAGTCCGGGGCCGCCGTCGGCGCCCACGGCGAGGGCGAGCCGCAGTGGCTCGGTCCAGGTGGGGATGGGGCCGCGCAGCCTGCGGCGCAGGGCGTCGTCGGCGCGGTCGCCGTACTCCGCGCGCAGCTGCCGCCAGCCTTCCTCGCCGAGCGGGAGCCCTTCGAAGGCGGTCAGGTCGGGCAGCGCGTCGCGGGCGCGAGGGGCGTCGAGGTGGTGCTTGACCAGGGCGAGCGCCAACGGCCGCGCGGCTTGGGCCTGTTCGCCCGCAAGGTCTCGGCAGAGCCGTCCGAGCGCGTCGAGGGTACGGGAGTCGGCCTCACCCCGCGCCACGGACCGGGTGAGGTCCTCGAAGACCGCGCGCAGGCAGTCGCCGCCGAGTCCCGCGAGGTCGGCGCCCGAGGGGGCACCCGCCGCGCCCTCGCGACCGGCCTCTGCTCCTGCCCCCGCCCCCTTGCCTCCGGAGATGAGCGGAAGCAGCGCGAAGGCGTCGTCGGCGTGTGCCGCCGCGCCGGGCGTGGGGCGCGGCGGATTCCCGGAGATCCACCGCTCGGCTGTGAGCTGGGCCCAGGCGTCGGATGCGGCGGGCGGGCTCTGGGGGCCGCCGGTGCCGTCGTGTACGCGGTACAGATACGTGACGGTCGCGTCGTCGGTGCGGTCGAGCCCGGCGGCCGGGCCGGTCCCGATGATCTGGTGCGGGGCGCCGTGCGGGTCGGTGGTCCAGGTGGTGAACGTCAGCGCGGGGACGTAGGCCTCGGGCAGCGAGGCGCAGGCGAGGGCGATCCAGTGGGCCACGGTCTCGGGGTCTTCCTCGACGAGGACGATCTGGCGGCCCGCGGGGTCGTCGAAGAGACGGCGCACATCAGTGAGGAAGGGCGCGACGCGGTCCGCGTGCGTCCGGGCGAAACGCACGAGGCGCTCGCGGTCGAAGTGCGCCTCGGACACAGGCAGTTCGGACTCGACGAACCCGGCGGCGAGCGTCTGCCCGGCGTCCGGCTCCCAGGCGGCGGAGCGCCAGGCGTCGATCGGCCACGCGGGCCCGGGTCCCGGGGTGTCGGCGCCCAGGTGCAGCGCCTCCACGCGCTGTCCCGGCAGCGCCGCGCACAGGAGGCGGCCGCCGTCCGGCAACAGGCTGTAGCTCAGCTCGGAGCCCGCTCCGATGATCCGCTCGACGGCGGCGCTGAACTCCCGTATCTGTTCCTGTTCTGGCTCCCGCCGCTCGGCGGGGATCGGACGGACGGCTCCGGTGTCCGGCTCCTGGACGAGCCGGTAGCTGAGGCGGCGGATGGCCATGCCACATTCTGACCAACCGTGGCGCCGTGCCGCAGGCCGTCCGCCAAGTTCACCCCGGACACTCCCGGCTCGGCCCGCGCGCCCTTGCGCGGCCGGGTGGTTGCGGTCACCGTGGTCGCGGGCCGGCGCCGACCGGACCTGCCGGCGATCGGAGTCGATGTGGCCTCCTTCCTGCTCCCCCGCACCCTGCTCGGCGAAGGCCCGCACAAGGTGATCGCGGTCCACGGCTGGTTCGCCGACCGGTCGGCGTACGATCCGGTGCTCGCGGATCTCGACACGGAGTCGTTCCAGTACGCGGTGGTGGACCTGCGCGGCTACGGCGAGGCCAAGGAAGCGGTCGGCGCGTACACGACGGGTGAGGGCGCGGCCGACGTCCTCGACCTCGCCGACCGGCTCGGGTGGGAGCGGTTCTCGCTGGTCGGCCACTCGATGGGCGGCAGTGTCGCCCAGCGCGTCCTGGCTGCCGCCCCGCACCGGGTGCGCCGTCTCGTGGGCGTGTCGCCCGTGCCCGCCTCGGGGCTGCGGCTGCCGCCCGAGCAGGGGGAGCTGTTCGCCTCCGCCGCGCACATCCCGGAGAACCGGCGCGCCATCATCGACTTCACCACGGGTGGTGTGCGCCCCCGCGCCTGGCTGGACCGCATGGTCGGCCGCTCGCTCGCGGTCAGCGACGCCAAGGCGTTCCGCGCCTGGCTGGACTCCTGGGCGGGCGAGGACTTCCACGCCGAGGTCGAGGGATCGCCCGTGCCCGCGCTCGCCGTCACCGGCGCGCTCGACCCGGCGCTCTCGGCCGATCTGATGCGGGGCACGTGGCTGCGCGCGTACCCGCGGGGGGAGGTGGCCGAGCTGCCCGGGGCGGGGCACTACGCGATGGACGAGGTGCCGCTCGCACTCATCCGTGCGGTGGAGGACTTCCTGCGGGCCGACAGCGGAAGCCCGGAAGGTTCCGGCGCGTGAGTCCGCCTGAGGGAACGACCACGCCGCCGGTCCCGGTCCCCGACGTCTTCGACCCTCGCCTGTACGCGGCCGGGGTCCCCCACGAGCGGTATCGCGTGCTGCGCGACCACCACCCGGTGGCCTGGCAGGAGGAGCCCGGCCTGCTGGGCTGGCCGGCGGGTCCGGGGTTCTGGGCGGTGACCCGGCACGCCGACGTCGTGCGGGTCCTGAAGGACGCGGCCACCTTCTCCTCGTATCTCGGGGCCACCCAGATCCGTGATCCCGACCCGGACGACCTGCCGTTCATCCGGCGCATGATGCTCAATCAGGACCCGCCGGGCCATGGGCGGTTGCGTAGGCTGGTCAGCCGGGCCTTCACGCCGAAGCGGGTCGCGCGGTTCGAGGCGCGGGCGCGTGAGCGGGCGCGCGTCCTGCTGGCCGGGGGCGTGGAGCGGGCGCGTGCCGGGGACGGCACCTTCGACGTCGTCACCGCCGTCACCGACGACTACGCTCTGCTGAACCTCGCCGATCTGCTCGGCGTCCCGCCGGACGACCGCGGGCTCCTGCTGCACTGGACGCGGCGTGTCATCGGCTATCAGGATCCTGATGAGGCGGCTGAGACCGCCCAGGGGGCCGAGGCGGCTCCTTCGGCCCGCGGGCTCGGCGGTGCCACCGCTCCCGTCAATCCGCGCTCGCCCGCGATGCTGCGCGACATGTTCGACTACGCGCGGACGCTGGCCGCGTACAAGCGCGACCATCCGGCCGACGACATCCTGACGACGCTCGCCACGGACGCCGAACTCACCACAGCCGAGCGGGAGATGTTCTTCTTCCTGCTCACCGTGGCGGGCAACGACACCGTGCGCTCGGCCGCTCCGGGCGGGCTGCTCGCGCTCGCCGAGAGTCCCCGTGAGTACGAACGGCTGCGTCACGGCACGGTCGGCCTCGCCACGGCCGTGGACGAACTGCTGCGCGTGCACCCGCCGGTGCTCAGTTTCCGGCGCACGGCGGCCCGTGACACGGAGCTGGCGGGGGTGCGGGTGGCGGCCGGCGACAAGGTCGTCGTCTTCCACGCCTCGGCCCACCACGACGAGCGGGTCTTCGCCGACCCGCACCGCCTCGACCTGGCCCGTTCGCCCAACCCCCAGGTGGCGTTCGGCGAGGGGCCGCACGTCTGCCCGGGCGCGCACTTCGCCCGGCTCCAACTGCGGGTGTGCTACGAGGAAGTGGCCCGCGCGCTGCCCGTACTGCGGCTCGCGGCGCCGCCCCGGCGGTTGGTCTCGCACTTCATCAACGGCCTGAAGTCGCTGCGGCTGGAGGTCCCCGCGTAAGGTGCGTGCGATACCACCAAGATCGATTCGGCTGCGCCCGGACGCGCATCCGGGACGCGGACCCGAGACCGGAGTAACGACGATGCACGCGGCAGCCGAGGACGAGGACGAGTTCCACGACGAGATCTTCCCCTTCGTGCCCGCTCCGGAGGACGGCAGCCGCTGGCAGGCCCCCGCCGACCTCGAAGAGCATCTGTACGAGCTCTGCGAGGCCGACGACGCGTACACGTATCTGCGGGCCGTCGCCGTGGAGGGCCTGTACCGGCCGGTGGCGCTGCACGAGAAGGACTCGGACGCGGACGCGAGCCCGCTGCTCACCGTCGACCTGCCGGACGGCCGCAAGGCGGCGCAGGTGTACACCGCCGGGCTGCTGCCGCGTCCGCACCCCGCCGTCGTCTACGAGTTCGTCACGCTCGGCGCGCTCGCCGAGGGCTGCCCGGACGACGTCGACATCCTGGTGATCAACGCGGCGACGCCCTGCGAGCAGTACTACCTGACCACCGACGAGGAGCGGCAGGTCTGGGCCGACCTGCACGAGCGCCACCACCGGGACGGCGGCCCCGGCGACCGCATCGAGACGCGCCGCACCGGGGCGCCCGGGCCGGGCCCGCTGCTGCACGGCCTGGCCTGCGGCGCGCACCTGTGCTTCGCCAACGGCGACCCGTGGAACACCCTCGACTGGCACGGCGCGGGCCATCACAACGAGGTGGGCCGCCTGGCCGAGTCCTGGGGCGTCCACAGCCGCGAGGAGTGGCTCGCCACCCAGGAACGGCTGCTGAGCCGTGAAGTCTCCCCCTGGTACTGGGACTTCGTCCTCGGCGCCCGCCTCGCGGTGATCGCCGAGGTCAGCCCCCGGCTCGACCCGGAGCGGTGGCGGGAGTGCGTCGAGGTCACCCTGCGCAACCGCGTCGTGGAGACCGGCGGCCCCGACACCCCGCACCGGCCGGGCGCCGACCCGGAGCTGGACGACTTCGTGGCGGCCATGCGCGGCCTGGTCGGGAAGATCCTGCGGTACGAGGCCCGTTTCCGCGCCGACGAACTCCTGCCGCCGGACGGCTTCGTGCACACCGTCGCGGCCTGGGACATCGGCCGCGCCTCCAAGATGGCCCGCTGGGGACGGGGCGCGCGGTACGCGACCGAGGCGGAGCTGCGCGCCGCCGTCGAGCGGACGTCGCGGGCCGCGCAGGCGGCGTACGGGTCGTGGGAGGAGTTCTCGGCGGGGTACGTCCTGGGCCGCTGCCTCCACTTCGACGAGGAGTCCTTCGGCTCCTGGTACACGGACGTCCTGCACGCCCACCGCGCGCTGACCACGGACCCGGACAGCCCTTGGCTGACCGTGCCCTTCGTGTGAGCGGGGTGACGGGACCGTTCAGCTGAGCGGGGCGGTCCGGTCCGCCGCGTGCCGGCCGGCGGTCCAGCCCTCCAGGGACGGCTTCCACTCCTCGGCGAGGAGCCCGAGCAGCACCTCGTCGAGGAACTCGCCGAGCACCCAGGCCGAGGAGCGCAGCACACCCTCGCGTACGAAGCCGTTGCGCTCGGCGGCGCGCAGCATCGCGGTGTTGTCCGCCAGCGTCTCTATCTGGAGCCGCCGCATGCCGCGCACGACGAAGCCGTAGTGGCACAGCACCGCGACCACGTCCGCGCCGTACCCCTTGCCGCGCGCGGACGGCAGGAGCCCGAGGCCGATGTGGGCCGAGCGGTGGTGGTTGTCGATGCCCCACAGTGTCGCGGTGCCGACGAGCGTGCCGCCCTCCAGTTCCACCACGGAGAACGGGACGCGCCCCTCCTCCTTGTCGTCCACGACGAGGCGCGGGTCCTTCGAGCCGGGCGTGATCGGCCGCCACGGCGCGCCATCGGCCCGCGAGCCGATGACCACGTCGTCGTAGAGCTCGGTCCGCAGAACCGGTATGTCGTCCTCGTGGCGGGCCCTGAGCCCGATCTTGTCGCCCTTCAGCATGGGGGATTCCTATCCGACGCGGCCGACCCGCGGCAATCCAATAAGAGCCGGGCCCGCGTTCATCACGATCGGATCTCACTCGCCCCTGAGCTCCCTCTCCGCTCTTGCCACCGCCGCGTGTAATCGTTTCCAATCCTCTGTGTAATCGATTCCACAAGGAGGTGGACCGACGATGGCCTCAAGCTCGGTGAGCATCAAGGACGTCGCGGCCGAGGCCGGCGTGTCCGTCGCCACCGTGTCGCGGGTGCTGAACAGCCACCCCTCGGTCAGCCCCGCGGCCCGCGCCCGCGTGATCGCGGCCGTCGAGGCGCTCGGGTACCGCCCGAACGCCGTCGCCCGCTCCCTGCGCACCGACCAGACGCGCACCCTCGGCCTGGTCATCAGCGACGTGCTCAACCCGTACTTCACCGAGCTGGCCCGCTCCGTCGAGGAGGCGGCCCGCGCGCTCGGCTACAGCGTGATCATCGGCAACGCGGACGAGCGGCCCGAACTCCAGGACCACCACGTACGGACCCTCCTGGACCGGCGGATCGACGGGCTGCTGGTCTCCCCCACCGACGGCGGCTCCCCGCTGATGCTGGACGCGGTGCGCGCCGGCACCCCGATGGTCTTCGTGGACCGGTGGATCCCCGGCGTGGACGTCCCCGTCGTCCGCTCCGACGGGCGCCAGGCCGTCCGGGACCTGGTCGCCCATCTGCACGGCCTCGGCCACCGCAGGCTCGCCATCATCGCGGGCCCGGCCGCCACGACGACCGGCAGCGAACGCGTCGAGGCCTTCCGCGACGCCCTGCGCGAGCACGGCATCGCCCTGCCCGACGCCTACATCGGCCAGGGCGACTTCCAGGCCGCCAGCGGGCGCCGTGCCACCGAGCGCTTCCTCGCCCTGCCCGAGCCGCCCGACGTCGTCTTCGCCGCCGACAACCTCATGGCGCTCGGTGCCCTCGACGCCATCCGCGCGCACGGCCTGCGGGTCCCGCGCGACATCGGGCTCGCGGCCTTCGACGACATCCCGTGGTTCGTGCACACCGACCCGCCCGTCACCGCGATCGCCCAGCCGACGGGTGACCTGGGCAGGGCCGCCGTGCACGCCTTGATCGACCGGATCGAGGGCAGGAGCCCGCGATCCGTGACCCTGCCCGCCCGCCTCGTCGTCCGGCGTTCCTGCGGCGAGAACACCGATGAGCGCGGCGACGAGGACACCGGCGAGAACACCTCCGTACGACCCCGAAGGAGCAACCGTGAGTGACCAGAGCGAGTTGCTGCGCATCGAAGGCATCCGCAAGACGTTCCCCGGTGTCGTCGCTCTCGACTCCGTCGACTTCGATCTGCGCCGCGGTGAGGTGCACGTCCTGCTCGGTGAGAACGGGGCGGGCAAGAGCACCCTCATCAAGATGCTCTCCGGGGCCTACCGCCCCGACAGCGGTCGCATCGTCGTGGACGGCGAGGACGTACGCATCCATGGCGCGCAGGACGCCGAGCGGCTCGGGATCGCCACCATCTACCAGGAGTTCAACCTCGTACCGGATCTGACGGTCGCCGAGAACATCTTCCTGGGGCGGCAGCCGCGCCGCTTCGGGATGGTCGACCGCAAGAGGATGGAGGCCGACGCCGAGGAGCTGCTGAAGCGGGTCGGCGTGCAGGTGTCGCCGCGCGCCAAGGTGCGCGAACTGGGCATCGCACGGCTCCAGATGGTCGAGATCGCCAAGGCGCTGAGCCTGGACGCGCGCGTGCTCATCATGGACGAGCCGACCGCCGTCCTCACCTCCGAGGAGGTCGAGAAGCTCTTCGCCATCGTGCGCGCGCTGCGCGAGGACGGTGCCGGCATCGTCTTCATCACCCACCACCTCGAAGAGATCGCCGCGCTCGGCGACCGCGTCACCGTCCTGCGGGACGGCCGCAGCGTCGACCAGGTGCCCGCCTCCACCCCGGAGGAGGAGCTCGTCCGGCTCATGGTGGGGCGCAGCATCGAGCAGCAGTATCCGCGCCGACGCCCGGACGCCGGGCCGCCGTTGCTGTCCGTCGAGGGGCTCACCCGGGACGGGGTCTTCCACGACGTCAGCTTCGAGGTGCGGGCCGGTGAGGTCGTCGGGCTCGCGGGGCTCGTCGGTGCGGGCCGCACCGAGGTGGCGCGCGCGGTCTTCGGTGCGGATCCGTACGACGCGGGCAGCGTGGGCGTACGCGGTGAGCGCCTGCCCCGGCATGACGTGAACGCCGCGATGGGCGCGGGCATCGGCCTCGTACCGGAGGACCGCAAGGGCCAGGGCCTGGTCCTCGACGCGTCGGTGCGGGAGAACCTCGGCCTGGTCACGCTGCGGTCGGCGACCCGGGCCGGGCTCGTGGACCGCAAGGGCCAGGCGAGGGACGCCGCCCGGATCGCCGAGCAGCTGAAGGTGCGCATGGCCGGGCTCGGCCAGCACGTGCGCACGCTCTCCGGCGGCAACCAGCAGAAGATCGTCATCGGCAAGTGGCTTCTGGCGGATGTCAAGGTGCTGATCCTCGACGAGCCGACGCGCGGCATCGACGTGGGCGCGAAGGTCGAGATCTACCAGCTGATCAACGAACTGACGGCCTCCGGGCACGCCGTCCTGATGATCTCCAGCGACCTGCCCGAGGTGCTCGGCATGAGCGACCGGGTCCTGGTCATGGCGCAGGGCCGGATCGCCGGTGAACTCACCGCCGACGAGGCGACCCAGGACGCGGTGATGGCGCTCGCCGTCAGCGCGGCGGCCCCAGCGGATACCCCAACGGACATACGGAACGACGAAGATGAAGAAGCGGAGGGCTCCCGTGGCCACTGAAACCCTGAAGCGTGACGCGGGCGGCACGGGTGGCACGGCCACGCTCCGCCGCGTCCTGCTCGACAACGGCGCGCTGAGCGCCCTGATCGTCCTGGTCGTGGCGATGTCGCTGCTCTCCGGCGACTTCCTCACCACGCAGAACCTGCTCAACGTGGGCGTGCAGGCCGCCGTGACGGCGATCCTGGCGTTCGGCGTGACGTTCGTGATCGTGTCGGCCGGCATCGACCTGTCGGTCGGTTCGGTGGCCGCGCTGTCGGCCACCGTCCTCGCCTGGTCGGCGACTTCGGAGGGACTGCCGGTCTGGCTCGCGGTCGTCCTCGCCGTCGGCACGGGCATGGCGTGCGGGTTCGTCAACGGCCTGCTGGTCTCGTACGGGAAGCTGCCGCCGTTCATCGCGACGCTCGCGATGCTCTCGGTGGCCCGCGGCCTGTCCCTGGTGATCTCGCAGGGCAGCCCGATCCCGTTCCCCGACTCGGTCTCGCATCTCGGAGACACGGTGGGCGGTTGGCTGCCGATCCCCGTGGTCGTGATGGTCGTGATGGGCCTGCTGACGGCTCTGGTCCTCGGCCGGACGTTCATCGGCCGCTCCATGTACGCGATCGGCGGCAACGAAGAGGCGGCCCGCCTCTCCGGTCTGCGCGTCAAGCGCCAGAAGCTCGTCATCTACGCGCTCTCCGGCCTCTTCGCGGCCGTCGCGGGCATCGTGCTCGCCTCCCGTCTGGTCTCCGCGCAGCCGCAGGCCGCGCAGGGGTACGAACTCGACGCCATCGCCGCGGTCGTCATCGGCGGCGCGAGCCTCGCGGGCGGCGTCGGCAAGGCGTCCGGGACGCTCATCGGCGCGCTGATCCTCGCGGTGCTGCGCAACGGCCTCAACCTCCTCTCCGTGTCGGCCTTCTGGCAGCAGGTCGTGATCGGTGTCGTCATCGCGCTGGCGGTTCTGCTGGATACACTGCGCAGGCGGGCCGGGGCGACTCCCGGAGCCTCCTCGGGCGCTTCCGGCGGGCTGCGGGGCAAGGGGCCGCAGGCGGCGAAGTACGCGGTGGCCGCCGTGGTCGGCGCGGCGGTGATCGGCGCGGTCTCCTTCTTCAACTCGGGTCCCTCGGGCACCTCGACGAAGGTCGGCATGTCGCTGTCCACCCTCAACAACCCCTTCTTCGTGCAGATGAAGCAGGGCGCGCAGGCCGAGGCCGAGAAGGCGGGGATCGACCTGACCGTCACCGACGCGCAGAACGACGCCTCCCAGCAGAGCAACCAGCTCCAGAACTTCACCGGCGAGGGCGTCAAGTCCATCATCGTCAATCCGGTGGACTCCGACGCGGCGGGCCCGGCCGTGCGCGGCGCCAACAAGCAGGACATCCCCGTGGTCGCCGCCGACCGCGGGGTGAACAAGGCGGAGACCGCCACGCTCGTCGCCTCCGACAACGTGGCGGGCGGCAGGCTCGCGGCGAAGACCCTCGCCGAGAAGCTGGGCGGCAAGGGCAAGGTCGTCGTCCTCCAGGGCACGCCGGGTACCTCCGCGAGCCGCGAGCGCGGGCAGGGCTTCGCCGAGGGCATCAAGGCGTACCCAGGGATCGACGTCGTCGCCAAGCAGCCCGCGGACTTCGACCGCACCAAGGGCCTGGACGTCATGACGAACCTCCTCCAGTCCCACAAGGGCGTGAACGGCGTCTTCGCCGAGAACGACGAGATGGCGCTCGGCGCCGTCAAGGCGCTCGGCGCCAAGGCGGGCACGTCCGTGCCGGTGGTGGGCTTCGACGGCACCCCCGACGGGCTGAAGGCGGTCGAGGCGGGCACGCTGTACGCGTCCGTGGCGCAGCAGCCGAGGGAACTGGGCCGGATCGCCGTGGAGAACGCGGTGCGGGCGGCGCAGGGCAAGAAGGTGCAGGAGACGGTGAAGGTACCGGTGAAGGTCGTCACGTCGAAGAACGTGCAGGATTTCTCCTGACCGCCTCGCAGCATCACCGTACGAAAGCAGGGAACAGCACATGAACGACGCCGACACCGCTGACAGCACCGACTACGAGCTGCTTGTCGTGGGCTCCGCCAACGCCGATCTGGTGGTCGGCGTGGAGCGGCGCCCCGCGGCCGGCGAGACGGTCCTCGGCTCCGACCTGGCCGTCCACCCCGGCGGCAAGGGCGGCAACCAGGCCGTCGCCGCGGCCCGGCTCGGCGCCCGCACGGCGCTGCTCGCCCGGGTCGGCGACGACGCCCACGGCACTCTCCTGCTGGAGGCGCAGCGCGCGGCCGGCGTGGACACCGCCGGTGTCCTGGTGGGCGGCGCGCCCACCGGCGTCGCGCTGATCACGGTCGACCCGTCGGGCGACAACAGCATCGTGGTCTCGCCCGGCGCCAACGCCCGCCTCACCCCCGAGGACATCCGGGCGGCGGGCGGGCTGCTCGCGGCGGCGCGGGTGGTCTCCAGCCAGCTGGAGATCCCCCTGGAGACGGTCGCCGAGGTGGTCCGCGCGCTGCGGCCCGGCGCCCGCTTCGTCCTCAACCCGTCGCCGCCGGCGCCGCTGCCCGCCGAGGTCCTCGCCGCCTGCGACCCGCTGGTGGTCAACGAACACGAGGCCCGCGTGATCCTCGGTGACGACGCGGGTGACGCCCCGGAGGAGTGGGCGCGGGGGCTGCTCGCGCTCGGCCCCCGGTCCGTCGTGATCACGCTGGGGTCGGCGGGCGCGCTCACCGCGGACGGCTCCGACGTCGTACGGGTGCCGAGTCCGAAGGTCGACGCGGTGGACACGACCGGCGCGGGCGACGCCTTCACCGCGGCGCTGGGCTGGCGGCTCGGGCTCGGCGAGGACCTGCCGACGGCGGCCGCGTACGCGGTGCGGGTGGGTGCGGCGGCGGTGACGCGCGAGGGCGCGCAGGCCTCTTACCCGACGGCTTCGGAGCTTCCCGCGGCCGCTCCGGAGGTCCCGGAGGTCCCGTCCCCGTGAAGAGGTCGGGCATCCTCAACCGTCATCTCGCGGGCGCGCTCGCGGAGTTGGGACACGGCGACACGGTCCTGGTCTGCGACGCGGGCATGCCGATCCCGGCGGGCCCGCGCGTGGTGGACCTGGCGTTCCGTGCCGGGGTCCCCGCCTTCGCGGAGGTGCTCGACGGCCTGCTCGCCGAGCTGGTGGTGGAGGGCGGGACGGCGGCGCGCGAGATCCGGGAGGCGAACCCGGACGCGGCGCTGCTGCTGCGCGAGAGTCTGCCGGCGCTGGAGCTGGTCGCCCACGAGGAGGTGAAGCGCCTCTCGGCGGGCGCCCGCCTCGTGGTCCGCACCGGGGAGGCCCGCCCGTACGCGAATGTGCTGCTGCGCTGCGGGGTCTTCTTCTGACGCCGGCCGACATCGAGCGGAGGCCGAAGAGTCGTCCGCTATACGAACACCACTGACCGTATTCTGACCGGTTTCCTCTCTTGACGGGAGATCGTCGCGCCCTCAACATCAGGCAACGCACAGCTCCAAAGGCGCCCCGCGGCACCCGCGTCGCGGGGCGTTTCGTACGTTCCGTCCCCCTCGCTGTTCGGAATACGGAGCCCCACACATGAACCTCTTCAGACGTGCGGCCGTCGGTGCCGCCACCGTGGCCATCGGCGGCCTGCTCGCCACCGCCGCTCCCGCCATCGCCGCGCCCGCCGCCCCGTCACCCACGCTCGCGGCGCCCGACCTCCCGCTCGCCAACGTCAAGGCGCACCTGACCCAGTTCCAGTCCATAGCCTCGGCCAACGGCGGCAACCGCGCCCACGGCCGCCCCGGCTACAAGGCCTCCATCGACTACGTCAAGGGCAAGCTGGACGCGGCCGGGTTCACCACGACCGTGCAGCAGTTCACGTCCGGCGGCGCCACGGGCTACAACCTCATCGCGGACTGGCCGGGCGGCGACCCGAACAAGGTCCTCATGGCGGGCGCGCACCTGGACAGCGTCTCCTCCGGACCCGGCGTCAACGACAACGGCTCGGGCTCGGCGGGCGTCCTGGAGACGGCGCTCGCGGTCTCCCGCGCGCAGCTCAAGCCGACGAAACACCTGCGGTTCGCCTGGTGGGGCGCCGAGGAGCTGGGCATGGTCGGTTCCCGGTACTACGTCAACAACCTCCCCACCGCGGAGCGTTCAAAGGTCAGCGGCTATCTGAACTTCGACATGATCGGCTCGCCGAACGCCGGCTACTTCGTCTACGACGACGACCCGGCCATCGAGAAGACGTTCAAGGACTACTACGCCGCTCTGAACGTCCCGACGGAGATCGAGACCGAGGGCGACGGCCGCTCCGACCACGCCCCGTTCAAGAACGTCGGCATCCCCGTCGGCGGTCTCTTCAGCGGCGCCGAGCGCGCCAAGTCCAGCGCGCAGGCGCAGAAGTGGGGCGGCACGGCGGGCCAGGCCTTCGACCGCTGCTACCACTCGTCGTGCGACACCACGACGAACATCAACGACACCGCCCTGGACCGCAACAGCGACGCCATCGCCCACGCCGTATGGACCCTCGGCACGGACACCCCGGTCCCGCCCGGTGACGCGTACGAGAACACCACCGACGTCGCCGTCCCGGACAACGGCGCCGCGGTGACCTCGACGGTGAACGTGGCCGGCCGCACCGGCAACGCCCCGGCCGCCCTCAAGGTGGACGTCGACATCCGCCACACCTGGCGCGGCGACGTGGTCATCGACCTGCTCGCCCCGGACGGCACCGCGTACCGCCTGAAGAACTCCAGCGGCAACGACTCGGCGGACAACGTCATCGCGACGTACACGGTCGACGCGTCCAGTGAGAGCGCCAACGGCGCCTGGAAGCTGCGGGTACAGGACGTGGCGGCGCAGGACACCGGCTACCTCAACAGCTGGAAGCTGACCTTCTAGCCCACGCCCCGGCACGCGTTTCCTCACCAAAGGGTTCCGCGCTGCACGGGTCCCGCGCTGCACGGATTTCGCGCTGCAAGGATTTCGCGCTGCAAGGATTCCGCAAGCGCCGCGCAAGCCTTCCGCCCGGACTTCGGGGCATCCCCCGGCCGAAGCCCGAACACCCAACGGGAGTCCACACCACCGGGGGAGACGAGACCATGGCGGTTGAGAGCAGCACCACCTCCACGGGGCCGTTACCCGGGTCCGGAGCCCTCTCCGGACCCGGGCACGACTCGCAGTGGCTGACCCTGACCCACTGCAAGCGCGTCCTCGTCGTCGTCCACACCGAGGTCTACGGCAGCCGGCTGCGGGACGTGCTCCCGCTGCTGGAGTCGGACCTGCGGATCCAGACCCACTTCACCATCGCTCCGCACGCCTTCAACGCGGGGGCGGAGCGCACCCTGCGCGCGCTGAACAGCGCCGTACTGCCCTGGGAAGAGGCGGTGCGCCGGGAGTTCGACCTGGTGCTCGCGGCCGGTTCGCAGGGCATCGACCGGCTGCGCGGCCCCCTGCTGCGGATGCCGCACGGCGCGGGCCACATCAAGCTGTCGCGTACGGCGGACGACCGCGACCCGGGGGCGCCGCGCACCGTCGGGGAGCTGGGGCGGCAGTACCTGACCCGCGACGGCGAGGTGGTGCCGAAGGCGCTGGCCCTCGCCCACCGCGAGGACCTGGCCACCCTGGCCCGCACCTGCCCCGAGGCGCTGCCCGTCAGCGAGGTGGTGGGCGACGCCTGTCACGACCGGGTCGTGGCGAGCCTGCCGCTGCGCCGCCGCTACCGCACGGCCCTCGGCCTGCGCCGCGGGCAGCAGCTGATCCTCGTCTCCTCCACGTGGGGGCTCGGCTCGTCGTTCAACCGGCTGGACGCCCTCCTGCCCCGGCTCCTGACGGAACTCGACCCCGCGCGGTACCGCATCGCGGTCCTGGTGCACCCCAACGTCTGGTCCGGGCATGGCGACTGGCAGGTCCGGTCGTGGCTGGCCGCCGCCGAGCGGCGGGGCATCACCGTACTGCCGCCGGACACGGACTGGCGTGTTCCGCTGATCGCCGCCGACTGGGTGATCGGCGACCACGGCTCCGTGACGCTGTACGCCACACTGACCCGCGCGGTCATCCTGCTGGCCCGCTACCCCGGCGCCGACATCAACCCCGACTCCCCCGCCGTCGAACTGGCCCGCGCCGCGCCCGCCCTGTCCCCGGCACACCCGCTGCCGGAGCAGCTCGCGTACGCGCGTTCCGAGTACCCCGCCGAGGAGTACGCGCGGATCGGGCGGCGCATCTCCTCGGAGCCGGGGCGGTTCGCCCGCAACACCCGCAGGCTGATGTACCGGCTCCTGGGCATCGGCCAGCCCGCCTACGAGGCGTCGCTTCCGGTACTGCCGGTGCCGGCGGCTCCGGCGGGCATGGGGGCGGCCGGCGGGATCCCGGCGTGAGGGCGCCGGCCGTGTCCGCCGTGGCGGCCGCGCCGCCGGGCCCGGCGGACACGTACGCCCCCGTGATCGTCTGCCTCGACTGCCCCCACCTGTGTCACGTCACGGGCCGTCCCGGAGGCGAGACGTGGCGGCAGTGTGCCGATGTGCTCTACGCGGGCCGCCCGCGCCGCGGCCCGGATACGGTGCCGCTGGCCCTGCGCACCCTGGAGCGCTATCCCGGCTGCCTGCTGGTGGTGGTCCGCCGGGCGGGCGGCGACCAGGTGACGCACGCCCGGCGCGGCTCCCGGTGGGCCGGGCCGTCCGTGGAGACGAGAGAGGCGGTGGAAGGGGACGTCGTACCCCTGCTGCGCGTGTGGTACGGGGAGGTCCTGCTCGGGCGTTCCCCCGGCCGGACCGGGCAGTGCCCTGGGGGCCGGGGGGTCAGCCAAGACCGTTCAGGCGCCCTTCGAGCCGCCGCACATCGGGAGCGCTGACGCTCCGGTAGCGGGCCAGGGACCGGTCGTACCAGGCCCTGGCCCGCTCCGTCTCCCGGCGGTCCTCGGCCGCCTCGCCGAGCATCTCCAGGACGCGCCCCTGCCAGTGCACGGACCCGGCGCTCTCGAACTCGCCGAGCGCCTTGGTCAGTTGCGCCTCCGCCGCCTCGACCGCGGCCGCGTCGTCGCCCGCGCACCTCAGTGCGGCCTGGCCGAGGAAGGCCAGGGCGCGGGCCGCGTCGTAGAGGTCGCCCTCGGCCATCAACGCGGCTCTGGCTGCGGCCAGTTCGGGCAGCGCCTCCTCGGGGCGCCCGTCCGCCAGCGCGACGTCGCCGAGGCAGATCCTGGTGAGGGCCGCTCCGCGCGCGTATCCGATCGCCTCGCGCAGTGGCAGCGCCAGGCGGAAGCAGCGGAGGGCCTCGGGCAGCCGCCCGGCCAGCCGGTGCGACTGGCCGAGGCCGTGCAGCGCCTGGGCCTCGGCCCGGCGGGCGGCCGTCAGCACGTCCGGGCCACCGGTGCCGGGTCCCTGCCGACCGGGGTGCGTCTCCCGCACCGAGCCCACGCCCTCCCGCGCCACAGCCGCTCCCTCTCGCGACGCAGCCGCCTCCTCCCCCGCCACAGCCGCTCCCTCCCGCGGAGCAGCCGCACCCTCCCCCGCTACGACCACTTCCTCTCGCGCCGCGGCCACTCTCTCCCGCGCCGCAGCCACTTCCTCTCGCGGCGCAGCCACTCCCTCCCCCGCCACGACCACTTCCTCCCGCGCCACAGCCGCTCCCTCTCGCGGCGCAGCCACCTCCTCCCCCGCCACAGCCACTCCCTCCCGCGGAGCAGCCACCTCCTCTCGCGCCACAGCCACTCCCTCCCCCGCCACGACCACTTCCTCCCGCGCCACAGCCGCTCCCTCTCGCAGCGCAGCCACCTCCTCCCCCGCCACAGCCACTCCCTCCCGCGGAGCAGCCGCACCCTCCCCCGCCACGACCACTTCCTCTCGCGCCGCGGCCACTCTCTCCCGCGCCACCTCCAGCGCCTGCCCGAACCAACCGACCGCCGCGTCGGGCCGTCCCGCGTTGCGCAGCCCGGCGCCGCCGGAGGTGAGCATCTGGCTCTCGGCCTCCCTGTTCCCCGCCCGGCGGGCCGCCGCGAGTCCGGTCTCGTGGGCCTCGACCCACAGCTCGTACGGGCGAAGGCGCAGGAAGAGCGGCCACATGGCGTCGGTGAGCATCCACGCGGTGTCGTGCCAGCCGTGCTCGGCGGCGGTGCGCAACGCGGCCATCAGGTGGGCCCGTTCGGCGTCGAGCCAGGCGAGCGCGCCGTGTGCGTCGGCGAACGGCGGGGGCGGCGCCGGACGGTGGGCGTAGCCGCGCGGCAGGATGCGGTGGCTGGGGGTGAGGAGGGTCTCCGCCTCGGTGGCGGCGTACAGGTAGAAGTCCACGACGCGCCGCACCGCCGCTCCGCTGCCGGCGGAGCCCTCGTGTTCGGCGGCGAGCTGTCCCGCGTGCGCCCTGACCAGGTCGTGGAAGCGGTAGCGACCGGTCCCGGTGCGGGGCTCGGGGCCGAGGTCTTCGAGGAGGTTCACCTCCGCCAGCTCGTCCAGCAGCTGGTCCGCCTCCCGCGTGCTCAGGTCGCAGGCCGCGGCGGCGGCCTCGACGCCGAGCAGGGGCACCGGCGCCAGGCCCAACCTCCGGTAGCCGCACGCGAGTTCCGGGCTCAAGAGGCGGTACGAGGCGTCGAGGGCGGCCCGCACGGCGTACTCCCCCTCGACGCGCAGCACGTCCAGCGCGCCGCCCGCGCCGCCCCCGAGCGCGCCCGCCATCGCCGCCAGCGGCTGCCTCGGCCGCGATGCCACCCGCGCCGCCGCGACGCACACCGCGAGCGGCAGGCCCGCGCACGCCTCGGCCACCGCCAGGGCGGCCTCGGGCTCCCGGGTGACGCGGTCGGCACCGATCCGGCGGCGGAGCAGCTCCACGGCGTCACCGGTGCCGAGCACGTCCAGCGGGTGGAACGTCGCGCCGTCCATGCCGAGGCCGCTCAGCCGCCCCCGGCTCGTCACCGCCGTGAGCGCGCGGGCGCCGCCGGGCAGCAGCGGGCGGACCTGCGCGGCGCTGAGCGCGTTGTCCAGCAGTACGACGACGCGGCGTCCGGCGGTCGCCGAACGCCACAGGGCGGCCTGCTCCCCCAGGTCGGCGGGGATGCGCTCCTGTCCGAGGGCCCGCAGGAACTGTCCGAGCAGTTCTCCCGGCCGTGCGGGGCCGCCCTCGGAGTGGCCGCGCAGATCGGCGTAGAGCTGGCCGTCTGGGAAGGCGTCGGCCAGGCCGAGCAGCCAGCGCCTGGCCAGCGTGGTCTTGCCGACCCCGGCGGGGCCGCTGATGACCGCGATGACCGGCGCCGTCCGCGCCTCGGCCGCCCGCAGGTCCAGTTCGGCCAGCTCCCGCACCCGGTTGGTGAAGTGGTCCGGTACGGGGTGGAGTTGGCGCGGGATGCCGAGGCCGCCGGGTGCGGCGGGGGCGGGCGCGGCGGGATGGATGTGCACGCCGCCGTGGATGCCGTGGGCCTGGATGGCGGCGCCCTGGATGCGGGCCGTCCCGTCGATGGAGTTGGCGACGTCCGCGGGGGCGGGTGCGAGGGCGCCGGGACCGAGGGTGGCCGTGATCCAGTGCCGTAACTCCCGCGCCAGCTCGGGGCGGTGCGCGGCCTGCTGGGCGAGGGCGGCGCCCAGTGCCCGGTGGGTCTCACCGGTGGCCTCGGTCTGCTGCGCCGACGCCCAGGCGCGGAACAGATCCGCCGTGGCGGCGTCGGCCGAGGCGCTCACCGTGTCGAGCAGTGCGCGCCGCGCCCCCGGCCGGGCGGCCGCCAGTGTCAGGGCGGCCGTCAATTCCAGGGCCGTCACCTGGTCCATGGCGCCGCCTCTCCAGAGATCCACGGCTCACACCGTTTCAGCGTCCTACCCGCCAGGCACTCGCGTCAGACCGAATACCCCGCCCCGGAAGAACGGTTAAGCCAGAACAAGCCAATGAAGTGAACCAATGGCCGTCACTATTTGAACGATATCGACCTCATGCGATTCTTTGGTGCTCATTCACAGCACAGGCCGACCGGCGGACGGGGGCACTCGTGGAGATCGGGATTCGCGTCCTGGGAAACGTCGCCCTGGAATACGACGGGCGAATCGACCTCCTCGGCTCCGCCAAAGAACGCCTCGTCCTCGCGGCCCTCGCCCTCGACGCGGGCCGCCCCGTCTCCCTGGACTCCTTGATCCACCGCCTGTGGGACGACTCCCCGCCCGCCAAGCCGCGCGCGGGACTGCACACCTACGCCGCCCGGATCCGGCGGCGCCTGCGGGAGAGCGCCGGCGACGGGCTGCTCGTCCAGCGGGCCCACACCTACCTGCTCGATGTCCGCCCCGAGCAGGTCGACTGCCACCGGTTCGAACAGCTGGCCGCCCGGTCCCGCGCCCTGACCGACGGCGCCGACGCCGCCAACGACAACGCCGCCCTCGCCCTGCTGCGGGAGGCGGCGGGCCTGTGGCACGGCGAGCCGCTGGCGGGGCTCGGCGGTCCCTGGGCCGAGAGCATCCGCGAGAGCCTGGCGCAGAAGCGGCTCGCCGCCCAGCTGACCCGGATCGGGGCGGAACTGCGCCTGGGGCACTACGCCGAACTCGTCCCGGACATCGCCGCGCTGCTGGAGCGGCATCCCGACGACGAGACCCTGGCCGCCCAGCTCATGACCGCGACCTACGGCTGCGGCAGACAGGCCGAGGCCCTGCACGTGTACGAGAGCGTGCGCCGCCGGCTGCGCGAGCGTCTCGGCACCGATCCGGGCGAGACCCTCACGCGACTGCACCGCCTCGTCCTGAACGGCGCCCCCACGCACCAGCTGCTCCCCCGCCACGAGCCCGCCGCCACCGCCCCGCACACCCTGCCCCGTCACGCCGAACTGGTGGGCCGACAGGCTGAGTTGGCGGCGATCACCCGCGCGGCGGAGCGGGGGACGGCGCCGTGATCGCGTTGCAGGCCATCTCGGGCATGGCGGGCGTCGGCAAGACGCTGCTCGCGCTGCACGCGGCCCGGCGCCTGGAACCCCTGTTCCCCGACGGGCAGCTCCACCTCGATCTGCGCGCCCACTCCCCGGGCCGCTCGCCCCTGTGCGCCACGTCCGCCCTCGGGGCACTGCTGCGCATGCTCGGGGTCCCCGCGGCGGACCTCCCGGACCAGCTCGACGACCTCGTCAGCCTGTGGCGTACGCTGCTCAGCCACCGCCGCGCCGTCATCGTCCTGGACGACGCGGCCGACCCCGAGCACGTGCGGCCCCTGCTGCCCGGCCCCTCCCCCTCGCTGATGATCGTCACCAGCCGCCGCCGGCTCTCCGGGCTGCCCGGGGTCCGGCCGGTCCTGCTCGACGTACTCCCCGAGGAGGACGCGGTCGCCCTGTTCCGGGAGCTGGCCGGTGAGGGCCGCACACCGCGCGTCCGCGAGGTCACCGCCATCGTCCGGCTCTGCGGACGGCTCCCGCTGGCCACGGAGCTCGCCGCGAGACGCCTGGCCTCCCGCCCCTCCTGGACGACCGGCCATCTGCTGCACCGGCTCACCCACGGGCACGGCAGACTGCGCGAGATCCGGGACGGCAACCAGGAGATGGCCCGCGCCTTCGAGGTCTCCTACTCCACGCTGCACCCCGAGGAAAGATCCGTTTTCCGGCTTCTCGGTCTGCACCTCGGCCCGGATTACGACGCTTTCAGCACGGCCGCGCTCACTGATCTCACATTCGACCGTGCGGAACGCATACTCGAAGGTCTCCTCGACGCCCATCTCATTCAGGAACCGGCACCTGACCGATACACCACTCATGATCTTCTCGCCGAATACTCGCGCATGCTGGCGGCATCCGAACTGGAGCCCGCAGAGCGGGAAAGCGCCCGGCGCCGACTGATCGATTTCTACGTACAGGCATCCGACGCGGCGGACCGGCTCATCGCCCCGCGCCGCCCGCGCCCGCACCTTCCCCGCCGTCTATCCGCATACCGGATACCCGCGTGGAGCGGCGCCGCCGACGCCCGGCGCTGGCTGACCGCGGAGTGCTCCGCGCTGATCGCCGCGGAGCGCCACTGCCGGACCCACGGCCGCCCGCACGAGGCGGCGCTGCTCGCCGGGTCCCTCGCAAGCTTCCTGCTGGAGGAGCGGTATTCGGCCGACGCCCAGGGCATGCACCGGGCCGCCGCGGAGCACTGGCGGAGCCTCGCCCACCCGGAGGCCGAGGTGTACGCGCTGGTGGACCAGGGCACCGCGCTGTCGCGGAGCGGCCAGTACGAGCAGGCCCTGACCGTCCTCGGGCGGGCGTTGCGCACGGCCCGGGACATCGACGGCACGACGGTGGCGCAGGTGCTGCACGCCCGGGGCGTGCTGCTGTGGAACCTCGGCCATCTGCCGGAGGCCCTCGCCGACCAGGAGGAGACCCTCGCGCTGCGCACGCGTTCGGGCGATCCGTGGCAGATCGCGCGCTCGCGCAACAACCTCGGGATCACGCACCTTTACCTGGGTGATTTCACGGCCGCCCGTGATCATTTCCATGCGGCACTCGCCCTGTTCCGTACGGCCGGTGACGCGCACGAAGAGGCGCATGTGCTCAATAACCTGTCGGATCTCCAGCAGCGCGTGGGCGAGAGGGAATCCGCGCGGAGATATCTCCAGGAGGCCCGGAAACTGCTCGCCATTTCCGGCACCGCCGCGGAGCACGCCATGGCGCAAGTCAATCTCGCCAATACGATGGATTCGCCGCGGGAACTCCATGCCATGCTCGACCTGTACCAGGATTCGCTCAGCGCGTTTCAGCGTCTCGGCGACCGGCGCAATGCCTCGATAACCCTGCACGGAATGGGCCTCGCCCTGCACGCGGCGGCCCGCTTCGAGGAGGCGGCCGAGCACCACACGCACGCGCTGGACCTGGCGCGGAGCATCGGCGCGGCCCACGAGGAAGCGCAGGCCCTGCGTGGCCTGGGGGCGGCGGAGCACCGCCTGGGCCGCACGGCGTCGGCGGCGGATCACCTCGCGGTGGCGGTGGCCGTGGCCGAGCGCACGGGGGCGGCGGACGAGGCGGCTCGGGCGCGGGCGGCGTTGGCGGAGGCAAGTGCGGCAAGTGCGGCAAGTGCGGCGAGGGCGGAATCAATCATTCCGGACCGATATCCCGAGCAGCGGGGATAAATTCTCGGTGATTTCCACTTTCCTGCACGAGCACCGCCCGGGGACGGTACCTTCAACCCCGTCAAGTGCTCGCAGTACCGAGAGTGGAGTTCATCCGCACATGCCACCGAAGAAATACACGGGAATCCCGAAGTACGTCCGACTGGCCCCCGCCATCATCGGGATTGCAGCAACCGTCGTGGGGGTACTGATTTGCATGCCTTCAGGGAACTCCACCACTGAAACGAACGCGGCGAAGAACCCCGCTCACACCGCCCCTCCCCACCCGGGAGGGCCCCGCGCCTGACCGCGCACGCCCGCACGGCGGCGGTGACCCCGCCGCCGTGCTCACGAGCCGCGCCTCGCTCAGCCCTCGTCCGGCGTGAGCCGCAGCGAGATCGAGTTGATGCAGTACCGCTGATCAGTCGGCGTGGGATACCCCTCGCCCTCGAAGACATGGCCGAGGTGCGACCCGCAGCGCGCGCACCGCACCTCCGTGCGCACCATGCCGTGCGAGGTGTCCTGGAGCAGTTCGACCGCGTCCGTGTCCTTCGGGTCGAAGAAGCTCGGCCAGCCGCAGTGCGACTCGAACTTCTCCCCGGAGGTGAACAGCTCCGCGCCGCACGCGCGACAGGAGTAGACACCCTTCGTCTTGGTGTCCGTGTACTCCCCCACGAAGGCGGGTTCCGTCCCGGCCTGGCGCAGCACCGCGTACTCCGAGGGGGTCAGCTCCGCGCGCCACTGCTCGTCCGGCTTCTCGACGTCGTACGACATGGTGGGGTCCCCTTTACTTCGACAGCTCGGCCAGGATCCGCGGGCCGAGGTCCGTGACGTCGCCCGCTCCCATGGTCAGAACGAGATCGCCGGGCTTCGCCATTCCCGCGACGGCCGCGACCGCCGCGTCCTTGTCCGGCGAGGCCGCCACCTCGGCGCCGGCCTCGCGGGCCGCGTCGATGATCAGGGCGCTGGTGATGCCGGGGATCGGGTCCTCGCGGGCCGGGTAGATGTCGAGGACGACGGAGGAGTCCGCGAGGGCCAGGGCCTGGCCCATCTCGGTGCCCAGTTCCTGGGTGCGCGAGAAGAGGTGGGGCTGGAAGAGGACGAGGATGCGGGAGTCGCCGGCGGCGGAGCGCATCGCCTCCAGGTCGGCCGTCATCTCCGTCGGGTGGTGCGCGTACGAGTCGATGACCTGCACGCCCGCCGCCTCGCCCTTGAGCTGGAGGCGGCGCTTGACGCCCGTGTAGGAGCCGAGCGCGGAGGCGAGGTCGCGCGCCGGGATGCCGAGGGCGATGCCCGCGGCGAGGGCGGCAACGGCGTTGTTCGCGTAGTGGCGGCCGGGCACCGAGACCGTGAAGGTCAGCGGCTTGCCGTCCAGGACGACTGTGACCTCGCTGGTCAGGCCGCGTGCGGTGATCTTGAGGATGCGCAGGTCGGCGGTGTCGGACTCGCCGTAGGTGACGATCTTCAGTTGCCCCAGGCCCCGGACGCGCTCGGTCAGCTCGACGGCGCCCGCCTGGTCCGCCGAGATCACCAGCGTGCCGCCGGGGACGATCTTGCCCGCGAACGTCTCGAAGGACTCGTAGATCTCGTCCATCGACGCGTAGTTGGCGTGGTGGTCGAGCTCCACGTTGAGGACGATGGCGACCTCGGGCGCGTACTTGTGGAAGCTGCGGTCGCTCTCGTCGGCCTCGGCGACGAAGATGTCGCCCTCGCCGTGCAGGGCGTTCGAACCCGGCACGTCCAGGTCGCCGCCGATCGCGTACGACGGGCCGAGGCCGAGGGTGGCGAGCGTGACGGCGAGCATCGACGTCGTCGTGGTCTTGCCGTGCGTGCCGGCCACGGCGATCGGGCGCAGACCGTTCATCAGGGACGCCAGGGCGTCCGAGCGGTGCACGACGGGGATACCGAGCTCGGCGGCGCGGGCCAGTTCGGGGTTGTCGGCGCGGATCGCGGAGGAGACGACGACGCAGGTCGCGTCGGACGCCAGGTGCGCGGCGTCGTGCCCGATGTGGACCGTGGCGCCGAGCGCGCGCAGCGCCTCGGCCGTGGCCGACTCCCGGGCGTCGCTGCCCGCGACCTCGGCGCCGCGCTGGGCCAGGATCTTCGCGATGCCCGACATGCCGGCGCCGCCGATGCCGATGAAGTGCGGTCGGCCCATGTCGGCCATGGACTGGGGCAGGCCGGGTGCCATGCGTGTGTCTCCCCTGGTGGTGCGACGAGAGTCGCATTCGTACGACGGTGAACGGCCCCAGCCTATTGCCTCCGAGGAGAGCGGCATCGCGCCCCGCCAGGGGGCGCCCCTGGGGGGCGCGAGGAACTGCGCGACCAGCCACGACGGACCCGCGGAACAGGAACCGCCCCCGCACAGCGAAGCGTCACGCCTCGCTGTGCGAGAACAGCTTCAGCACCGGTACGCCCACCTTGTGCCGCGCCCGCGAGGCCCAGTCCCGGTGGAAGAACTCCTCCACGTAGTGCGGGTCGGTCAGCACGATCACCTCGTCGGCGCCCACGTCGTCGACCAGCGCCTGTAGCGCGTCCAGCGGGTGGTCCTCGATGAGCCGCCCCTGCGCCTCGCAGCCCGCCGCGCGCAGCGCCGTCAGCGAGACCCGCAGCGCCTGCTCGCCGAGGGCCGCCGCGTCCTTCCCCTCGGGGGTCTCGCCCTCGCGTGCCGCTTCGTCGAGCTCGCCCAGGGCGACGTCGTCGATGGCCCGCAGCAGCCGGTCCGCCTGGTCGCCCCGGGGCTGGAGCAGCACGTGGAAGGTGACCGGCTCGTCACCGTGCAAAGTGGTGACGAATTCCACGTCGGCGGACGTCAGGGCCTTCTCGATCATCAATACGCTTGTGAACACGACAGGCGCCCTTCTCATCCGTGGGCCGTCCTGAGGCCCTTGCGGAAACCATCCTGCCCCGTGGCCGCACGGGGGTCTGCGAGATCTAGTGTGCCCGCCCGAAGCGAAACGGAACGGCCAATTCCGCTTATTGTCAGCTTCGACGGTATCGGGTGAAAAGGAACCCGTCCTCTTCCAGTACGGACGCCAGTACGAATTGGTCGGGCGTCGCCAGCGCGTGGCCGCCCGCGATCCGCTGCGCGTCCCCCGCGGTGAGCATCGGCGAGACCGTCAGACAGAGCTCGTCCAGCGCCCGCGCGGCCACGAACTGCCCGAGCAGACGCGGCCCGCCCTCGGTGAGCAGCCGGGTCAGCCCGCGCTCGGCCAGGGCGGGCGCCACGCGCGCCGGGTCCACGGTCGCGCCCTCGCCGGCGAGCACCACGACGGCACCCGCCTGCTCGGCGGCGGCGATCCTGTCGGCGGACGCGGCGGCGCCGGTCACCACGAGCGTGGGCGTCAGCGGCTCGGTGAAAAGCGGAAGGGAGAAATCCAGGTCGAGGCTCGCACTGACGACCGCGATGGCGGGCGCCGGGGTCTGCCCGGCCACCGCCCTGCGCTCCGCGAAGGCCTCACGCGCGCGTGCCGGGCGGTAGCCCTCAAGCCGTACCGTCTCGGCGCCCACGATCACGGCGTCGGCGAGCCCGCGCAGGGTGCCGAAAATGCGCATGTCGGTGTCGTTGGAGATGGGCTGGGAGCGGCCGTCGTGCTGCGCGGCGCCGTCGAGCGTGGACACCATGTTGGCGCGCAGCCAGGTGGCCTCCCCGTCGGCAACCCCCGGGGGGTAGGCGTACGCGTCGGCCAGCTCGTCGAGGCTCCAGTCCCGTGCGCCAGCGGTGCTCGTGTCGGCTGTATCGGCTGTATCGACTGTCTCCGCTTTATCGACTGTCTCGGCTGTATCGGCTGTCTGGTCGGTCACAGGGAACAGGCGTCGCATATCCGCAGTCTCGCACGCCCTTTAAGCTGGGGAACCGTGTCGTCCTCCCCCTCCGCCTCCGGGCCCAGCTCCCTCGCCGACGTGGCTCCGCTGTCCCTGTGCGCCCGCGAGCCCCACGTCCCCGCCGACCGTCTGGTCGCCGAGATGGTGCCGCCGCCGCGCTTCGACGCGGTCCGATTCGACACGTACATCCCGGACCCGAACCAGCCCAGCCAGACCGAGGCGGTCCGTGTCCTGAGCGGCTTCGCGGCCGGGCTCGGCGGGGCCCACGCCTCCGGGGCGGGCAAGAAGCGGTGGTTCCGGAAGAAGGCGCCGGCGCCCACCGGGCCCCGCGGTGTCTACCTCGACGGTGGCTACGGCGTCGGCAAGACCCACCTCCTCGCCTCCCTCTGGCACGCGACGCCCGCGGCGCCCGAGCAGAAGGCGTTCGGCACCTTCGTCGAGCTGACGAACCTGGTCGGGGCGCTCGGCTTCCAGCAGACGGTGCGCACGCTCAGCGATCACAGGCTGCTCTGCATCGACGAGTTCGAGCTCGACGACCCGGGCGACACGGTGCTCGTCTCCTCGCTGCTCTCCAAGCTGGTCGAACAGGGCGTGGCGCTGGCCGCGACCTCGAACACGCTGCCGGGCAAGCTCGGTGAGGGCCGGTTCGCCGCGACCGACTTCATGCGCGAGATCCAGGGCCTGTCCGCCCACTTCAAGGCGTTGCGCATCGACGGCGAGGACTACCGCCACCGCGGTCTGCCCGAGGCCCCCGCCCCGTACTCGCGGGAGCAGGTCACCAAGGCGGCGTACGCGACCGCGGGCGCCTCCCTCGACGACTTCCCGCACCTCCTCGCACACCTGGCCAAGGTCCACCCGAGCCGCTACGGCGCGCTGACCGACCAGCTCACGGCCGTCTGCCTCACGGAGGTGACGCCGGTCCCCGATCAGTCGACCGCGCTGCGCCTGGTGGTGCTCGCCGACCGGCTGTACGACCGGGAGGTGCCCGTGCTGGCCTCCGGTGTGCCCTTCGACCGGCTGTTCAGCGAGGAGATGCTGAACGGCGGCTACCGCAAGAAGTACTTCCGCGCCATATCGCGGCTCACGGCGCTCGCCCGGGACGCGAAGGGACTCGTACCCGCGTAAGGGCTCACGCGCTGGTGAGGGCGCCACACGCGAAGCAATGGCTACGCGTGTGGTTCCCGCACCCCAAGCCACGTGGTACACACATCCGGTCACATTCCTGTCCGCCAGCAGGAGGTTGCCCATCATGTCCGCCACTCGACGTCAGGTTCTCGCCCGCACCGGTGCCGTGGGCGCGGGAATCGCCTTCACCGGCGCCCTCTCCGAACTCTTCGCGGGCACCGCGGCCGCGCACGGGAAGGCCGGATACGGCCCCCTCGTCCCCGACCCCAAGGGCCTGCTCGACCTGCCCAGGGGGTTCCGCTACAAGGTCCTCTCCCGGGAGGGCGACGCCCTCCGGTCGGGCGAGGGCAAGGTGCCGAGCAACCACGACGGCATGGCCGCCTTCCCGGGCCGCAAGGGCGGCGTCCATCTCGTGCGCAACCACGAGAACCGCGTCACCGGCAAGATCGGCGTGCCGACGGTCAAGGGCCTCACGTATGACCCGGCGGCCAAGGGCGGCTGTACGGCGCTGGCCCTCGACCGGAGAAACGACGTCCTGGACGAACGCGTCGCGATCGCCGGGACGGCCGTGAACTGCGCGGGCGGGCCGACCCCTTGGGGCACCTGGCTCACCTGCGAGGAGACCGAGGACATGGCCGGTACGAACGGCTACACCAAGGACCACGGTTTCATCTTCGAGGTCGACCCGGTGGACCCGCGCCGCACCGGCGCCGTGCCGCTCACCGCGATGGGCCGCTTCCAGCACGAGGCGATCGCCGTCGACCCCCGGCGCGGCGTCGTCTACGAGACCGAGGACGCCTTCCTGAAGCCGTTCGGCCTCTTCTACCGCTTCCTGCCCAAGAAGCCCGAGGGCGGGCGCGGTTCGCTGCGCGCGGGCGGCAGGCTCCAGGCGATGCGGGTGCCGGGCGTGCCGGACCTGTCCTCCGTCCAGGAGACGGGCGCGAGCTTCGACGGCATCGAGTGGGTCGACGTCCCGGACCCGCTGGCCGCGCGGACACCCATCCGCCATCAGGACTTCGGCCCGAAGGGCATCACGCACGCGCAGAAACTGGAGGGCTGCTACTGGGGCGGCTCGTCCGTCTACTTCGTCTCGTCCTTCGCGCGCAGCTCTGAGGGCTCCGCGGGCGACCACTACGGTCAGGTCTGGCGGTACGACCCGGCCGGGCGCCGCCTCACCCTCGTCATCGTCTTCGGCCCGAGCACGGACATCCAGCTGCCGGGCGACTCCCCCGACAACATCTGCCTGGCGACCGGCGGCGGCCTGATGGTGTGCGAGGACGGCGACGGCGCGCAGCACGTCTACGGCCTCACGCGGCGCGGCGAGGTCTACGCGATGGCCCGCAACCGCCAGACCATCGGCACCCCCGACAAGCCCGAGTGGGGCGAGTTCGCGGGCGTCACGTTCTCCCCCGACCACGACACGATGTACGTCAACTGCTACTCCCCCGGCACGACGTTCGCCGTGACGGGGCCCTGGCACAGGTAGCGGCGCACTCGGCGGGGGCACGCGGTCACGTGCCCCCGCCGGGCGCCCGGTGATCAGTACGCCGTCACCGGGTAGTGGTCCGAGAGGTTCGTGTACGTGTACTGCTTGCCCCAGCTGGAGACGGTCCAGGGCGCGCTCTGTTCCTTGAGCACGTTGTTGTGCCAGGTGGCGGGGCGGGCGTGGCCCTTGCGGTGCAGGATGTGGTCCAGGTCCTCGCGGGGGTCGTCCGGGTAGCGCTCGGCGGCGATCGAGTTGTCCCGGGTGTCGAAGGAGTACGGGTGACCGGTGCGGGCGTCGGCCGGGACGAAACCGCCGTCCGCGAGCATCGAGGCGTACTCCGGGCTGTGCGTGTCGACGTTGAAGTCGCCCGCCACGATGACCTGTTCGTCCGCCGGGATGTTCTTGGCGTCCAGGAAGGCGTCCATCTCCTTGAACTGCTTGGCGCGCGTCGACGCCGCCTCGCCGCTGCCGCAGCCGGGGTCGGTGGACTGGGCGTGCGTGCCCACCACGTGCGCCTTGGTGCCGTTCACGTCCAATACCGCGTAGACGAAGCCCTTGTTGGAGTACGCGTCGGAGCCGCAGGCGTCCTTGTAGACGTACTGCTCCTTGCGCTGGATCGGCCACTTGCTGAGGACCGTCACGCCGCCGTCCTCGGGCGTCACCGAGGAGTAGGCGCCGCCGGTGGCGTCCCAGCCGGCCTTGCCGCGGCCCATGACCGGGGTCTGGTGCGGGTAGCGCTCCTTGGCGGCCGCCTGCAACGCGTCGGACGAGGAGTTGTCGAACGCCTCCTGAAGCACGACGACGTCCTGCCCCTTGAAGAAGCCGGCCGCCGGTATGGCCTTGGCCCGGTGGTCCTGGCCCCAGTTGGGGTACAGCGTCTTGCTGAACAGGAACGTGTTGTACGTGAGCACCTTGAGCGAGGGGGTCGCGGCGACCCCGTCGGCGGCACTCGCGGACGGGGTGACGGCGACGAGCGTGGCGGCGGCGAGCGCGGCGGCGACCGCCGAGGCGTGGGACCTGCGCAGCGCTGAGTGCGGCACGGAGAACTCCTGAGGGTGGGGGGTTGCTGTTGCTGTTCCGGGTGGTTGCCGGGGTTGCTGTTTCGGGTGACGCGGAAGGCGCGCGCCTTCGTTCGGGCGCTCGAACATCCAATCAGCCGCGGTTACTTCTGGGGATACTTCACGTGAACATGCCGTTCGTTTCCCTCGCCCCTTCGAAAGGCCGCTCCGGCGACGCCGGGAAGGGCGCTGTGCGGCCCTCCGGCGGGCGTGCGGGCGCCGGTCGAAGCCCACGATCGACGACGTGATGAAACTCGACGCCCTCACCCGCTTCGCGGCGGGCGAGGGCGGCATGGGTTCCCCCCTGCCCGACGCGGACTTCTACCGCGACGCGCGGCCGCACGGCGGCGGCGCCTACGAGGACAAGTCGCTGCGGCGGATCTTCCGCGACCTGACGGAGGTGGAATCGCGCCGCATGCGCGACGAGCCCGCGCGGTCCGCGCTCTTCGGCGAACCCTTCCTCTGGACGGGCCTGTTCCGCCGCGGCGCACCGGCTGCCGCGGGCCGCTAGTGCCCCATCAGGCAACGTTCGCCCTGTTTACGACGGCGCGGAGGCGTTCGTCGGCGGCGTGCTTGTTCCGCCAGATGATGTAGCGGCGGATCATGCTTCCCTGCTCCTTGTGGCTGGCATGGTCGGTGCCGTCGAGAGCGAAGTAGCGCAGGGCGGTGAACTGGGCCTCGATGCGGTTGAGCCACGAGCTGTTGGTCGGCGTGTAGGTGATCTCGACGTTGTTGGCCGTGGCCCAGTCGCCGACTCGGGTGTCCTTCTTCGTGGTCAGGTGTGGGGAGAAGTTGTCGAGCACGATCGCGATGCGGATCTTGGGCGGGTAGAGGCTGCGCAGGTAGCGGCAGAACTCCAGGAACCTCGTGCGGTTCTTCCTCGGCTTGATGTGGCCGTAAAGCTTGTCCTTGGCCAGGTCGTAGGCGGTGAACAGGTGGCGGACCCCGTGCGGGCGGGTGTAGGTCGCCCGCCTGCGGGGCCTGGGCTCCCGGTCGGGGCCCTTGTGCCGTCCGCCGCACTCGGCCCACTGCCGCCCGGGGCGGGGTTGGAGGTTGAGCGGCCCGAACTCGTCGAGGCATAAGACGACTTCGGGCTCGCCGCCCTCGGCTATGACCTCGCCGTCGGCGATCGCGTAGAGGTGCTCGACGCGGGCCTTCTTCACCGCGTAGTCGGGGTCGCGGGAGGTCTTCCAGGTCTTCACGCGTTGAAACGACACGCCCTCCTCGCGGAGCAGGGCCCGCAAGCCCTCGTGGCTGATGTCGTCGACCACCCCCTCGGCGACCAGGAAGTCAGCCAGCTTGGTCAGGCTCCAGGTCGAGAACGGCAGGCCGTGCTCGGCCGGCCGGGACTTGGCGAACTTCTTGATCTCACGGCGTTCCGGGAGGGTGAAGGTCTTGGGTCGGCCGCCCTTGTACTTCGGGTAGAGCGAGTCGAAGCCGTCGGCATTGAAGTTGTGGATCACGTCCCGGACCCGGTCCGCACTGGTGAACGTCACCTCGGCGATCTTCGCCACGGGCATGCCCTGCGCGGACAGCAGCACCATCTGAGCTCGCCGCCAGGTCACTACCGAACCGGTGCCGCGCCGCACGATCCGCAACAGCCGGACACCCTCGTCGTCATCGATCTCGCGCACCTGCACCCGCTCGGCCATGCCGGACAGCCTGGACCGAACGCGCTGGCCGGGAACGAGTTCCGGCCAGCGCAACGAGCACTGCGGTCTTGTGTCAGCTCAGATGCCGGGCGAAGAACCGCAGCGAGCTGTCCACTTCGAACGACGGCACATCCCCGTGCTTGCCGGGGTTGGCGTGCAGCGTCTTCTCAGCCGAGGCCAGGGCGTCGAACAAGGCCAGGCTCTGGTCCCGCGGAACCATCTGGTCGTCCCACTGGACGAGGAACTGCACCGGCACGGTGATCCGCGCGGCGTTCTCGGCCAGCCCGTGCACACCGAGCAGGCCCAGCACCGCGGCGCGTATCCGGGGCTCTGAGGCGATGAGCGGGATGCCGAGCCCGCAGCCCATCGACATCCCGCAATAACCCACTGGGCCGACGCCGACCTGGTCGAGACGCTGGACCGCAGTCAGGACCGCCTGCCAGTCCGCGACGGCCTGAGGGGCCAGATAGCTCTGCATGCTGGCGACCAGCGCGCCCGGATTCTCACCGGCGGCCATGCCGGCCCGCATCTCGGCCGCGATCCGGCCGAACTCCTCGTCCTTGGGCCGGTCACCGTGGTTGGGCGCGTCGATCGCGACAACCGCGAAACCCTCGGCGGCGTAGCGGCGCGCGCGGGACACGGTGCCTGGGGCCATCTTGTGCTGCCCGCCGCCATGGCCCAGCAGAATCAGGGGACGAGTACCGCAGGCGTCTTCCGGCGTCCACAGCATGCCGGGGATCTCGTCAAGGGTGAAGAACTGTTCGGTGACGCCGTCCGACGACGTCTGGGAGGTGAAGCGCATTAGCGTTTCAAGCCTTTCGGGATGCCTTGTGCGGGCGCTCCCTAGGCCATGCAAAGGAGGGAGCCCCGACCTGTGACAGTGTTGATCGGTCTCACCTCCTCGAATGTGCAGCGGTGCACGGCGGCGCCGAAGGTATCACAAAGATCATCACTCGCGCTTCGCTGGGGCGAACGTTGCCTGATGCGGCACTAGGGCCCGTCAGACGCTTCCGCGTCTTTCGACGACGAGGATGCGCGCCTGCGGCGCCGGGTGGGCGACATGGGCATCTCCTGGTTCGACGCAGCACACCCGGCCCGGCGTCAGGCGCTCGACCTGCTCGATGCCGTCCACGCGGTAGTGCATGTCCACCGCTCCGTCCAGGACGACGAACACTTCCGGGCCGTCGTTGACGTGCCACTCGTATGGCTGGTCGGTCCAGTGCAGCCGTACCGTCGCGTCGTCCACGGCGGCGAGATCGAGGGCACCCCAGGGGCGTTCGGCGGTGAATGAGGCGGCATCGAGGAAACGCATCAGAGTTCTCTCTGGTCAAAGGTGTAAGTGGGCCTCAGTGGCATCCGGCGGCCCGTCCCATCGTGCAAGAGGGGCGTGGGCACCGCGATAGGCAGGAATGACGCGGGCCGTAAGGTTCCTGCCATGCACCAGCCGCACCATGTCGTCGCCCTCGCGCTTCCCGGGGTCGTCGCTTTCGACCTCGCCATTCCCGCGCAGGTCTTCGGGGCCACAGAGTCCCCCGGTCGCTACCGGTTCAGCCTGTGCGCCGCCGAAGCCGGACCGGTGCCCACGTCCACCGGCTTCGATCTCGTCGCTCCCCGCGGGATCGATGCCCTGGCCGAGGCCGACACGATCATCGTGCCCGGCTATGAGCCGCACGATCCGCCCAAACCGCCTGTGGCCGAAGCCCTGCGAGCCGCCGGCGCCCGCGGCGCCCGCGTGGTCTCGGTGTGCACGGGCGCCTTCGCGCTGGCGGCGGCCGGCCTCCTCGACGGACGCCGCGCCACCACCCACTGGTTGGACGCCTCCGACCTCAGCCACCGCTATCCCGCGGTCGAGGTCGACCCCGCGCCCCTGTACATCGACGCCGACCCGGTCCTGACCAGCGCCGGTTTCACCGCGGGCATCGACCTGTGCCTGCACCTGGTCCGCGAGGACCTGGGCGCGGACACGGCAGCCGAACTCGCCCGCCTCCTCGTGGTGCCCGCCCACCGCGAGGGCAACCAGGCCCAGTACATCTCCCGGCCCCTGACCGCCGACGGCACCGGCATGGCCGACGTGTGCGCCTGGGCCCTCCAGCACCTCGACCATCCGCTGACGGTGGCCGACCTGGCCCGCCGCGCCTCGCTCTCTCCCCGCGGCTTCGCCCGCCGCTTCACCGCGGAAACCGGCACCACACCCTTGCGCTGGATCAACACGCAACGCCTCCAGCAGGCACGACGCCTCCTGGAAACCACCGATCTCAGCGTCGAGGAGATCGCCCACCGGGCCGGCCTGGGAACCGCGACGAACCTACGCCTCCACCTGGCCCGCGAAGCCCAGACCACCCCCACCGCCTACCGGCGCGCCTTCCGGCGCACCAAGAACGCCCATGAGACCCGGGCAGGCCATAGGCCCTAGGCCTGCCGTACCCGCCGTGCCCGCCGTACCAACCGCACCTTGTCGACGCCGAGCAGCCCCGCCAGCGGCACCTTCGCGGTGGTCTGCCGGGCGTCGACTGTCACTCCGTCGGCGCGCAGGACGTCGAGCAGCATCTCGGCCAGCGGCATCACCATGTGCCGCCCCCAGCAGCGTTCGGAGGCGTGCCCGAAGGGGAGGTAGCCGGCGTGGCCGTCGGGGTCGAGGGTGGCCCAGCGCTCGGGGCGGAACGTGTCGGGGTCGTCCCAGAGCGCCGGGTCCCGGTGGCTGAGCAGCGGCAGCAGCAGGACGTCGTCGCCCGCACCGATGCGGGCGTCGAGGGCGGGGTACTCAGGGGACGCGTTGCGCAGGATGTTCCAGGAGGGCGGCAGCAGCCGCATCGCCTCGTACAGGATGTGCTCGTTCGGGGTGTCGTCGTCGAAGGGCGCCCCGAGCCAGTACGCGCTCGCGACGAGCGTGGAGACGGTGAAGCACACGGGGGCCGCCGCCCGCCGGTACAGGCCCATCGCGTACCGCCGGTCGCTGTAGTTCGCGGCGTCGGCGGTCAGCCCGGCGATCGCGGTCACGGGCGCTCCGGGGCGCGGCCGCCCGGGCAGCGCCGCACCGGCCGCGATGACCGTCCAGGTCAGCTTGGGCGTCAGCTCCAGGGTGCGGTCCATGAGGATGCGCAGCCGGTAGGGGTCGGCGCCGAGGATCAGGTCGCGCAGGTAGACGTGGCCGACGTGCGGCCAGACGCCGGTGAGGTCGACACCGCCCGGCACGGGCGCCCGCAGCGCGGCACGTACGTCGCGGCCGATCGCCCGCATGACGCCCGACGCCTCGGTACGGGAGATGGAACGGCCGTGCAGGGGCTTGAAGGTCGGGCGTTCGTGTTCGGTGGCCGGCCTGGCGGCGAGGATACGGTCCGTCAGTTCCGGCCCGGCGACGCCCATGGTGTCGGCGTCCAGGCGGAACACGTCCTCACCGCGGTGGTCGCGCAGCAGGGCGTGGAGTCGTGGCGTGAAGACGGTGGTCCGGGTGAACCGGTCGGTACCGGAGAGGGGCATCGGGGTCTCCAGGGGCGGGAGGCCCGCGTCCGGCGGCCGGTCGGGCATGCCGGACGCGGGCCTCGACGGCTCATTGCGTCCCTATGGGACGCGCGCCCCGCCCGGTGCGCGATGCGCGATGCGCGATGCGCGCGGGGTGGACGGGACGCGCGGGATAAACGGTTCGCCAGGTTTAGTACCAGTGGTACCAGGCGTACGCCTTCAGGCTCTTCTCTCCGGTGATCTTCTTCTTGAGCGAGCGAACCATCTTCATGCTCATACCTCCGGTCGTTGCCGTTCGTTCCTGACGGACTGGACCAGCGGAGCATCCAAGGAGCTGATCAACAATCAGTGAACGCGCAGGTGATGAGGGTTACCGGGCCCGTTCGGAACCCCGGAAGCGGACCCGCGTGCGGGGCACGTGAGTGGGACGTCAGCGCGGCGCGCGTCAGAGGTCGGCGAGCGCCCCGTCCACCGTGGCGAGCAGGACCTCGCGATCGTCGTGCACGCGGCTGAGGACACGCAGCCCGTAGTAGGTGCTCTGCACCCGGCGGGCCACGGTCCGCGCGTCGCCGGTGGAGCGGAACTCGCCCGCGCGCCGCCCCTCCTCCACGACCGCGCACAGCTCCTCCTCGACCCGGTCGAAGCTGCGCCGCACCGCCCTTTTGACCTCCGGGTCGAGCCCGACGGCCTCGACGGCGGCGTTGATCGCGAAGCAGCCGCGCGGGTCCGCGTCGTCGAGGTCGGCGTCGACGGCGTGGAGCATCATGGCGCGCAGCCGCTCCTTCGCCGGGCCGGGGCCGCGCAGGATCTCGACCTGTTCGGCGGTGGCGGTGTCGTGGTAGCGCTCAAGGGCGCGGAGGTAGAGCTGCCGCTTGCCGCCGAAGGTGTTGTAGAGGCTCGAAGGCCCGAGGCCCGTGCTGTCGCACAGGTCACGCGTCGAGGTGCCCTCGTATCCGTGGCGCCAGAACGTCTCCATGGCCGCGGTGACGACGCGGTCCTCGTTGAACTCTCGTGGCCTGGCCATGAACCCCACAGTAGACGTTTTGGAACACACCGACAAAACTCACTCCTGCCCGGCCACCCCTGTCCGGCGCCGGGCGCCCGGCCTCATTCGACGGCGCCGACCGCCTCGATCTCGATCAGCCACTCGGGGTCGGCGAGCGCGGCGACCTGGACGAAGGACTCGGCGGGGAAGGGAGCGGTGTAGTGCTCCGCGCGGAGTTCGGCGAAGACGTCCTGGTGGGACATGTCGGTGACGAAGACCGTGAGCTTGACCAGCCGGTCGAGGCCGGAGCCCCCGTGGCCGAGGACGGTGCCGAGATTGGCGAGCGCCCGCCGGGCCTGCGCCTCGAAGTCCCCGGCGCCGACGGTGTCACCGTACTCGTCGATCGGCGCCTGCCCCGAGGTGAAGACGAGGTCACCGACGCGGATACCGAGTGAGATACCCGCCGACTCGTACCAGTCGGGGTCAGCGGTCACCCGGACGCGGGTGGCGGGGGTCTCCTGGAGGGGGGTGGCGGGGGCTTCTGAGGCGCGGGGCGCGTGGGCTTCCTGGAGGGTGGTCACGTGGGCTTCCTGGGCACGGGGCATGTGGGCTCCCTGGGTGTGGGGCATGTGAGCTTCCTGGGTGAGGGGCATGTGGGCCTCCTGGAGGGGGGTCACGTGGGCTCCCTGAGTGCGGGGCATGTGGGCCTCCTAGAGGGAGTCACATGGACTTCCTGGGCACGGGGTATGCGGGCTCCCTGGGTGTGGAGCATGTGAGCTTCCTAGGCGGGGGGCATGTGGGCCTCCTGGAGGGGGGTCACGTGGGCTCCCTGAGTGCGGGGCATGTGGGCCTCCTAGAGGGAGTCACATGGACTTCCTGGGCACGGGGCATGCGGGCTCCCTGGGTGTGGAGCATGTGAGCTTCCTGGGCGGGGGGCATGCGGGCCTCCTGAGTGCGGGGCACGCCGGCCTCTTGGGCGGGGGTCGCACCGGCTTCCCGGCCACGGTTCACGCTGACTTCCCGGACGGGAGTCACGCCGGCTTCCCCGCCACGGGCCGCACTGACTTCCCGGACGTGCACCGCGCGGGCCTCCCCGCGCGCCGCGCCCCCGCTCACGCCTCCGCCTTGGCGGTCTCGCGGGAGAGCACCGTCGTACGCGGCAGCGGCGCCTCCCGTTTCGGTCCCGAGCGCTGGAGGTACGCCGCCCACAGCACGCCGGCCACTCCCGCCACGGCCAGGCCCGAGCCGACCCAGGCCACCGACGCGTAGCCGTACCCGGCGTCGATGGCCAGGCCGCCGAGCAGCGGGGCCACGGTGTTGCCGACGTTGAACGCGGCCGTGTTGGTCGCGCCGACGAGCGTCGGGGCGTCCGGGGCGAGCGTGAACACCCGTGACTGGAGGGCCGGGTTGGTCACGTATCCGACGAGGCCGAGGAGGAAGACCAGCACGAGCACCACGGCCGTGACGTGCGCGGTGAGGGCGAGCAGCGCGGAGAACACGGCGAGCCCGCCGAGCCCGACGCCCAGCGTGCCGAGGGGCCGCGTCTCGCCGGTGCGTCCGCCGATCACGATGCCCGCGAGGCCGCCGACACCGAACAGGGCCAGGATCCCCGGCACCCACCCCTCCGGGACCCCGCTGACCTCGGTCAGGAGCGCCGCCAGGTAGCTGAAGGTGACGATGACCGCCCCGAAGGCGAAGGCCGTGACGGCGTACGAGAGCCACAGCTGCGGCCGGGCCATGCCGCGCAGCTCGGCCCTGACCGAGGGCCGCTCGCCCTCGCCGCGGCCGCCGGGGACCACGAGCAGGGTGCAGACGAGACTGACCACGGTGGCCGCGGCCACCGCCCAGAACGCGGCGCGCCAACTGGCGTACTGGCTCAGCACCGTGCCCGCGGGGACACCGACGATAGTGGCGAGCGTCAGCCCGCCCGCCACCACGGCGACCGCCCGCGCCTTCGCCGCGACCGGGACGAGCGCGACCGCCGTGGCCACGGCGACGCCCCAGTAACCGGCGTACGCGAGGGCGCTGACGACACGCGAGACGAACAGCACCGCGTAGCCGGGCGCGAGGGCACCGACCACGTGCGCCACGACGAACGCGGCCTGGAGCGACACGAGCGCCGTGCGGCGCGGCCAGCTGAGCGTGGCGACGGCGAGCAGCGGCGCGCCGACGACCATGCCGATCGCGAAGGCCGAGATGAGCAGGCCGGCATCCGGGATCGACACCCCCAAGTCGTCGGCCATGCCCGGCAGCAGGCCGGACAGCATGAACTCCGAGGTTCCTTGGGTGAAGATGCCGAGCCCCACTATGTACACCGCAGGTGGCATGGGAGGGGTCCTCCGATCGGACAAAAAGAAATGAGACGGATGAGACTGATGGGACGGGGAGAACGGGACGGAAGCCGCATCAGGCCGCGCGCGTCGCACCGCCTTTTGAAGCGACCGCTTCAGAACTCGACGAGTCAGGACGCTAACACATTTTGAAGCGAACGCTTCAGAACAGGGTTCCCCTGCTCACCCCTGAACCGGCGAGAACACCCCGGAGTGCGGATGGATCCGGCCGCCCAGCGCGGGCACCCGCATGCCTCACCCGCTACGCATACGTCAGAGGCAGCAGGAAACCCAGGAAGGAGGACCGGACGGTAAGGAGGATCCGGGCGGTTACGTCTCCCGTGTCGCAGCGCGCGAGGAGACGTCGCCGAGGACCATGCCCATCATCGTGATCGGAAACCGGCCGCACCCGCCGCCCTGACGGCAAGCACACGTCGGCAAGCACACGTCGGCAGCGCGCATCACCAAGCGGTGCAGAGCTGGAAGGAGAGAAGACGTGACTCCGGAACCATCGCCCGAATGGGCCGACACGTCCGTCGAGTTGGCCAAGCTGTGGACGTCCAGCGGAGGGGCGAAGACGTTCGTCGTCGTGTTCGTCATCTTCGCCCTGGTCCTCGTCGCTCTGCTGCTGCGGAGCAAGAACCGACCCCAGAACCGACGCCAGAACTGACGCTGCCCCCCTCAGTGCCGCGCCCCGCCGCTGGATTCCCTCGCCTCGATGTGCGCCGACGAACGCCGGTGCACCGCGGGCGGCGTCCACGGTTCCCGGACGAGCCGGTCCACGAGCGCGGCCACTTCGCCGGGCGTGGGCAGTTCGATCCGTACGCTCGTCAGGCGCGGCCGTAGCAGCCTGGCGATGAGGAGGTCGTCGGCGCCCACCACGGCGGTCTCGCCGGGTACGTCGACTCCGGCGTCCTGGAGCGCGCGCATCATCAGCATCGCGTACTCGTCGTTGTAGGCGAACACGCCATCGAGGTCCAACTCCCGCCAGGTCGCGGCGAGTCGGTCCGCCGATTCCTCGGTGCGGGCGAGCGGCAGGGGCAGGATCCGCGCCCCGGGGAACGCGGCGGCGGCCGTCCGCGCGCCCGTGAGGCGTGGTGCGCCGAACATCTCCAGACCGTGCTCGGCGGGGACCACGACACCGATGCGGCGGCGCCCGGCCGTGAGCAGGTGCCCGGCGGCCACGGCGCCGACCTCCTCCTGGTCCACGATGATGCCGTGCGCGCCGGGCGCCGGCGGTGGACCGTAGGAGACGACGGCGGAGGTGCCGGAGCGTTTCAGGAGCTCGACGGAGGGTCCGGTGAGGGAGCCGGCGTGAGTGGTCAGGACGGTGGCGGGCCGCAACTCGGCCCAGGCGCGGGCCGCCTCCAGCGGGGCGCCGCCCGTGCTCGCGCCGTGCAGGACCCCGGTATAGCCGTACTCCTGGAGCGCGGACTGGAAGCCCGCGACGAAGCCCGCGAAGAGGGGGCCGAAGGCGGGCGCGGTGTCGGCGGGCACGGCGATCAGGACGAGTCCGCTGGAGCCGGAGCGCAGGGAGCGGGCCGCCGCGTGCGGGACGTAGCCGAGTTCTTCGGCGGCCTCGCGGACCTTCTTCTGGGTGGCCTCGTTGACGCGGCCGGCCGCGAGGCCGTTGAGCACGTAGCTGACGGTCGCCCGCGAGACACCGGCGTGCCGGGCGACGGAAGTGCTGGTGGGCGGGGCATCGGGGGGCGTGGTCCCGGCTCGCCCCCGGGGCGCCGCGGCCGGGATCCCGGAAGGCGTGGCTTGGGCCGGCCCCGGGGACGTCGCGGCGCGGTCGGGCGGCGTGGCGGACCCGTCCTGCCCGGGGCGTGAGCTGTCGTTCATCCTGCCGCGCATCCTTTCACGGCGACCTCATACGTCCCCTTACCGCCTCGCACCACCCCTTACGTCCTCGTACGGCTCCTGACGACCTCTTACGGGCTCTTACAGCCTCTTACGGCCTTCTGTGCCCTTCTTCGACTCTTCGACGCGTTTGGTCCGGTGAACTCGGCAGCAGGACGGCCGGAACGCCCTCCGCGCGCGGAGCATCGCCCAGTACCGAGAACAAGGCGCCCCGTACAACCCTTTGGCCCCACCACCAGTCTCAGCTTCGCTGACATCCCCGCGCCACCCGGCCACGCACCCCGCTCCCGCATCCGCTTCCGGTTCCGGTTCGGCGCCCGCGTCGCCGACTGACCCCACCGCCTGCCCTCCCACTCGCTCCGCCTCTCGACTCACAAGGAACCCAACACCCATGCGCATCCGCACCACAGCCACGCTCACCACTCTCCTGGTGGCGGGCCTCACCCCCCTCACCCTGCCCGCCGCGGCAGCGAGCGCCGCGCCCGCCAAGCACGGCGACGACTTCAACGGCGACGGCTACCGCGACTACGCGTACTCAAGCTTCAGCGCCAGAGGGGGCGGCGGCGTCACCGTGGTCTTCGGCACCGCCACCGGGCCCGGCTCCGCAAAGCAGCGCCTCACCCAGGCGAGCCCCGGCGTGCCCGGCGCCGATGAGGCCGACGACATGTTCGGCGAGGTACGGGCCGCCGCGGACTTCGACGGCGACGGATACGGCGACCTCGCTGTGGCGGCCACCGGCGAGAACGGCTTCCAGGGTGCCGTGACGATCCTGTGGGGCTCCGCCTCCGGCCTGTCCAAGGGCACGACTCTCCCGAACAAGAACCCGGGCCGCTACAACTACATGGGCAAGGACCTGGCGACCGGCGACTTCAACGGGGACGGCAAGCAGGACCTGGCCGTCATCAACGAATCCATGACCTACGTCTACCGCGGCCCGCTCAAGCGCTCCGGCGCCACCGGCACCGTGACCAAGCTCGACAAGACGACGTCCTTCTACGCCTCGGCCCTGATCTCCGGCAAGGTGAACGGCGACAAGAAAACCGACCTCGCGATCATCGGAGACGTGGTCAACCCCGAAACCATCGCGTCCGACGCCTGGTTCATCAAGGGCGGCGCGAACTCGCTCACCCCGGGCGGGACCCTGCGCCTGGAATCCCAGGCCGGCAACGGCGGCAGCACCGAGCGCGGCGGCGACGGCGTCATCGCCGACTTCGACAAGGACGGCTACGGCGACATCGCCATCGGCACCTCCCTCTACTCGAAGCACAAGGGCCGCGTCAGCGTCTGGTACGGCTCGTCCGGCGGCCCGTCCCGAAGCGCCCGCCTCACCCAGTCGACGAGCGGTGTCGCCGGATCCCCGGAGAACTACGACGAGTTCGGCTCATCCGTCTCGGCGGGCGACGTCAACGGCGACGGCTACCCGGACCTCGCGGTCGGCGTGCGGGACGAGGAGATCGACGGCAAGGACCACGCGGGTGGCGTGCATGTCTTCAAGGGGCGGGCGAGTGGCCTGTCCGGTGCCGGCTCACAGTGGTTCGCCCGCAACACCCCCGGTGTCCCGGGCCCGTTGACGGCCGACGACCAGTTCGGTGGCCTGGTACGGCTGCGCGACACGGACGGTGACGGAACGGCCGACCTGTATGTGAGCGCCGTCGACGCTCTGCGGCTGCCCGGCTCACCCAGCGGCATCACCACGGCGGGCGCGACGGAATACGACGCGGCGCCCATCGACAGCTTCTTGCAGTAGCCCCTGGAGGAGGTCGAGCCAGCGCTGCCCCCGGAGATTTTCCTCCATCAACTGCCCGTCAACACCTGGCCCGTCCGGGGTACGCGGGGAATCGACACGACACCATCAGCCTGTCGATTCCAAGGAGGCACCGGCCGCGCACGGCTTAAAGCGCTGGCTCGACCGCAGCCTGTTCGCGCAGGCACTGCTGATCTTCCCGCTGGGTATGGGGATCGCCGCCCTTCTCCGGCAGGACGCACACCCGGTCCGATGGCTGATCCGAGGTGCGATCTGCACGGGGGCCGCCCTCGCCTGCCTCATCCTCGGAACAGCCACCGGCTCGCCGGCCCTTCCCGCCCTCTTCGCTGTGGGTGTGGGTGCCTTCTGCTACTGGGTCCTCTGGACGCGACGCCGCAACAAGGAGCGCTGCCGGTTCATGCGCTCGGCGCTGGAAGAGCGTGACGCTCACAGGCCACCGCCCGGCCCACCGCTGGCTCCGAGGCCTGTGCGGATCGGGCAGACAGGACGCTCAGTCACAGCCGTAGCGGCTTCTTCGGTCACAAAGCCGGTGCCAGTCACAGCCGTAGCGGCTTCTTCGGTCAGAAAGCTGGTGCCAGTCGCAGCCGTAGCGGCTTCTTCGGTCAGAAAGCTGGTGCAGCGGATCGTCCACTGCTAAACAATCCGTTACACGTGTCAGGTGACACGTGTCACGCATCGTTTTCGGTCACCGCGACCGACCGTCCGAGGAGGAGGGCACCGTGGCCCTTTCCGCTCGTCAGGACCAGAATCCTCAGCAGGGCCCCTCTTCCTCCTCGGCGCCGCCGGGGCAGGGTGGCGCCGAGGGGCCCGGGTCCGCCGGGCCCGACCGCGCACCGCGTGGCCTGATGCCGCTCCTCATGCTCGGCAACACCGCGATGTTCACGCTCTACGTCGGCGTCGGCGGCGTACTGCTCCCCCTCCAGATCGAGCAGATCGACAAGGCCGACAAGGTCGCGATGCTCGGCCTGGTCAGCGGCGTCAGCGCGGTCTTCGCCACCCTCTTCAACCCGGTCGCGGGCGCCCTCTCCGACCGCTCGGGGCGCCGCAACCCGTGGATCCTCGGCGGCGGTCTCGCCGCGGTCGGCGCGATGGGGCTGCTCGGCGGGGTGGGGACGGTGCTGCTCGTGACCATCGCGTGGTGCCTCGGGCAGGCCGTGATGAACGTCTACCAGGCCGCGATCACCTCGGTGGTCCCGGACCGGGTGCCGCTCTCCGCGCGCGGCAGGGCCTCGGCGGCCGTCGGCCTCGGCATGCCGGTCGGCTCGATCCTCGGCGCGCTGCTCGGCTCCGCCTTCGCCGACCGGATCGCCACCGGCTACCTCGTGCTGGGCGCCTTCGTGGCGCTCTCGGCCGTGCTGTTCACGTCGTTGGCCCGCGAGAAGCCGCTGCCCGAGGCGGCCGGGGCGGGGCCGGTGCCGCTGTACGCGCAGGCCGCAGCGGCCGACACCGAGCCCGCACCGCCACCCAACGAACAGGCCACAGCAGCCGACACCAAGCCCGCGCCGCCGCTCAACAAGCAATTCGCGGCGTTCCTCGGTGCCCTGCGTCACCACGATTTCCGGTGGGCCTTCATCGGGCGCGCGCTGCTCGTCCTCGGCTACTTCTGCGTCTTCGGCTACCAGCTGTACATCCTCCAGGACCACGTCGACCTGCCGTCCGGCATCGAGCCGCAGGACGCCGTCGCGATCCTGACGCCCGTCAACGCGGTCGCCATGGCCGCCTCCACCATCGTCGGCGGAGTGCTCTCCGACCGCCTGGACCGCCGCAAGCTCTTCGTCGCGCTCTCCGCGGTGATCTCCGCGGTCGCGCTGCTCGTCCCCGCGATCTCGCCGACCTGGCCCGCGATGCTCGTCTTCGCCGTCCTCAACGGCCTCGGCTTCGGCTGCTTCATGGCCGTCGACAACGCGCTCGTCTCGATGATCCTGCCGAGCGCCGAGGACGCGGCGCGCGACCTCGGCGTCCTGAACATGGCGCAGGCGGGGCCGCAGATCCTGGCGCCGTTCGCCGCCTCCGTGATCGTCTTGCTCTGCGGCGGCGGGCAAGGCGGCGGCTACACCGCCCTGTTCGTGGCCGGGGCCGTCCTCTCCGTGCTGGGCGCGCTCGCCGTGCGGCCGATCCGGGGGGTGCGCTGAACCGACGCGCGCCGACCGGCGGACGTGTAGAAGAACAAGCAGGACCAGCAGGTCAAGCAGGTCAAGCAGGTCAAGAAAGGTACCGTCATGAAGCTGCACACCCACGAATGGGGAACCGGTGACCGCGTCGCCCTCCTGGTCCACGGGATCATGTCGGACCACCGCACGTGGCGGCGCGTGGGGCCCGCGCTCGCCGAGCGGGGCTACCGCGTGATCGGTGTCGATCTGCGGGGTCACGGCGCGAGCGGGCGCGGCGCGTACGGCGCGGAGGTCTTCGCGGACGACCTCGTCGAGACGCTGCCAGGCCGGCGCGGAGCTCGCGATAGGGCACTCGCTCGGCGCGATAGCGCTGGCCCTCGCGGCCGAGCGTCTGGTGCCCGCGCGGGCCGTCTACTCCGACCCGGCGTGGGCGCTCGACGGCGCCGGCTTCGGCTCGCTCGATCCGGCGGCGTTCGCGGAGTTCCGTGGGGCCACGCGCGAGACGATCGCGCGCTTCAACCCGCGCTGGGACGAGGCCGACGTCGACATCGAACTCGCCACGCTGGCCGCCTGGGACGCGGACACCGCGCTCTCGCTCGGCGGCCCGCACGCCGTCGACCGCACGCCCGGCAAGCCGGTCGTCCCGTCGCTCGTGCAGGTCGCGGACCCCAGTCCGCTGGTCGACGAGGCGATGAAGGACGAGCTGAGGCGGCGCGGGTTCGAGGTGCGGACGGTCGCGGGCGCGGGACACACCATCCATCGCGACGACTTCGACGCGTTCATGGCATCGCTGGAGGGCTGGCTGTGAGCGCGACGGTTCCTCCGGCGGGCACGGATGCCGGGAGAGGGAGCGAGTTCCCCGGCCGTGCGCCGACCGTCGTCACCACGAGCGGCGCGGTGCGCGGTGAACACCTCGGCGACCGTGGCGTGCGGCGTTTCCTCGGCATTCCCTACGCCGCCGACCCGGTGGGCGAGCTGCGCTTCCGGCCGCCTGTCGGGCCCGCGCGCTGGAACGGCGTACGTGACTGTGTGACCGTCTCGCCCGCACCGCCGCAGGGCGGTGATCCGCTCCTGGAGAACGTCGTCGGCTACGAGCGGATCGCCACGGGTGAGGCGGGCTGTCTGACCGTCAACGTCTGGACGCCGTCGACGATGGGCCGCCGCCCCGTCATGGTGTGGGTGCACGGCGGCGGGTACGTCCAGGGCCGCGGATTGCAGGTGTGGACGGACGGCGCCCGCCTCGCCGAACGTCACGACCTGGTGGTCGTGTCGCTCAACTACCGCCTGGGCGCGCTGGGTTGGCTGTACGTCCCGCGCCTTCTCGGCCCGGAGTACGCGCAGTCGGCCAACCTCGGCCTCCAGGATCAGATCGCCGCGCTCGGCTGGGTGCGGGACAACATCGGGCGCTTCGGAGGTGATCCGGGGTCGGTGACGGTGTTCGGGGAGTCGGCGGGCGGCGGCAGTGTCGCGATGCTGCTCGGCGCCCCCGCCGCGCGGCCCCTGTTCCACCGGGCGATCCTCCAGAGCGCGCCCGCGCGGATGACGAGGACGGCCGAGGAGGCGGCGCGGGTCGCCGAGGCGTTCATGGTGGCGCTGCGCGGCAAGGCGGGCCGGGACGCGGACGTACGTACGGCTACGGCGGGCCAACTCCTGGCCGCGCAGAACGAGTTGCTGAGCCGCCACCCCTTCGACCGGCTGCCCTTCGTGCCCGTCGTGGACGGTGCGGTGCTGCCGGTGCCGCCGGTGCGGGCGCTGCGCAACGGCGCGTGCGCGCACATTCCCGTCCTCGCGGGGACCAACGAACACGAGGGCCGCCTCTTCGCGGGCCTCGGCCCCGCCGTGCGGCCCGAGGTCTTCGAGGCGGCGCTGAGCGCGGCGTTCCCCGCGCCGGAGCGGGCGGCGCGGGCCCGCGCGGTGTACGAGGCGCACGAGGGCCCGGCGGGCACGGCGCCCACCGAATCGATGGCGGCGCTCATCACCGATGTGCTGTTCCGCGCGCAGACGGACGCACTCCTCGACGCCCACGCGGCGGGCGGCGGTACTGCGTGGTCGTACCTCTTCCGGGAGACGACGCCCGCGCTCGGCGGCGGACTCGGCGCGGCGCACACGCTGGAGATCCCGTACGTGTTCGACGTCCTGGACGGCCCCGGCCTGCGCTCATGGGTCGGCGACGAGGCACCGCAGCCGCTGGCGGACGCGATGAGCGAGGCCTGGGCCCACTTCGCCCGCCACGGCACGCCCGCCTCGGCCCTCCTGCCGCCCTGGCCGCGCTTCGACCCCGCCCGGCGCCCGACGATGATCCTCGGCGGGCCGGAGGGGACTCACGTGGCCGACGACCCACTGCCGGACCGCCGGCGGCTGTGGCGGCAGGAGGGGGAGGCCACGCCGGGCGCCTGACCGGCCCGGCCCAGACGGGTGGTCGCGCGGCACCACCACAGACCGATAACCCCATTTGTCACATTTTCCCATATATCGTCACCGCGTGATCACTTTCGTACGGAGACGCGCCGCGCTCTGCGCCCTCAGCGCCCTCAGCGCCTTGACCACCGTTCTCGTCGGCTGCTCGGCAGGCGACCCCGCGACGCCCGGCCGATCGGGTAAGGCCGCGTCGTCCTCGCCGTCCGCCCCGCCCACGCTCGCCCCCGGCCCCTCCGGCCTCACCCCCGTCTTCGCCCACGGCCCCCGCACCGAGGGCCGTACGGTCGCGCTCACCTTCGACGCCGACATGACCGCCAACCAGGGGGCCCGCGCGGCGGCCGGTGAGCGGTTCGACCACCCCGAGCTGGTGGCGACGCTGCGCCGGCTGAAGGTGCCCGCGACCTTCTTCATGACGGGCCGCTGGGCCGAGGAGTATCCCGACCAGGCCAAGGGCATCGGCCGGGACCCGCTCTTCGAGGTGGCCAACCACTCGTACAGCCACCATGCCTTCACCGGAAACTGCTACGGCCTGCCGACCGTCCCGCCGACGCGGATGCGCGCCGACATCGACCGCGCCTTCGACGCCTTCCGCAAGGCGGGCGTCGAGCGTGCGATGCCGTACTTCCGCTTCCCCGGCGGCTGTTACGACGAGCAGTCCCTGCGCACGCTCGCATCCGCCGGCGTCACCGCCGTGCAGTGGGACGTGGTGAGCGGCGACGCCTTCGCGACGGACGCGGACGCGGTGGCCCGGCAGGTGCTCGACGGAGTGCGGCCGGGGTCGGTCGTCGTCATGCACTGCACGCGCAGCGCCGCCCCCACGACGGAGCGCGCACTGCGGACGATCATCCCGAAGCTGCGCGAGCGCGGCTTCCGGTTCGTGAAGGTGTCGGAGCAGATCGGGGCGAAGCGGACGTCCGGGCCGCGGAGCTAGGCTGGACCGTATGGCGGACGACGGTTACTGCGCGAGCACGAATACGAGTGCTGGTACGAGTACGGGTACGGGTACGGGTATGGAGCGCGGGGCGGCCGGGCCGGGGCCCGCGGCGCACGCGGCCCCGGCGGACGGCCCCTTCGCCGAGTGCGTGCTGTGCCAGGCCCCCACCGAGTACCCCGAGTCGCACAAGGGCATCACGCTCTGCCCGGTCTGTGAGTGGCAGGAGGCCCAGCGCACGACGTGCTCGGGCTGAGCGGCCGGCGGGCCCGACCGCACCGGCTCGGCGCCGCCTCCCCCCTTCAGACGCGCCGCGAGCTGAGCAGACAGGCCGCCCACACCGCCGCCACCGCCGTGGCCACCGCCGCCGCCAGCGCGCCCAGCGGCCATGGCACGACACCCTCTCGCGACCCCGTGGTCAGATCGGTCAGCACCGACTGCGCCGGGGAGCCGGTGGTGACCAGCAGGAACAGCGCGCCGAGCAGCATCGCCGGTACCGCCTTGCCCGCCGAGCGCAGCAGCGGCCATGTGGTGAGCGCCCCGAGGGCGGTGCCGAGCAGCGCGCTGACCAGCATCGCGATCAGCCCGGCGGCACCCGCGGGGACGCGGGCCACCGGCAGCCGCCCGTTGGTGCTCCCCGCGTCGCTGATGACCGTCACGACGAGCACGGCCAGGCCCCCGAGCGCGGCCGCGGCGAGAAAGGCGGCCAGCAGCGGGGCGAGGTGGGCCCGCGCGGGTCCGGCCGCGGCGGCGGAGCAGGTGCGCGCCGCGGGCGGTTCGTTGCTCGCGCAGACCCGCACCAGCCAGGCGGCCGCCGGCAGCAGCGCGGCGGCGGCGTAGGCGAGCGAGTCCAGGATGGGCTGCCCGCTCTGTACGCCGACGGCGAGGAAGACGGCGTAGAGGATCACCGGAGCCAGCCACCGCTGCGACCGTGCGAGGAGGGCGAGCTGGTAGTGGAGGAGGGCGCTCATCGGAGGGCCTGCCCTTCGGCCGCCGGGGCGGCAGCCGGGCCGGGAACCACCGGCGGCCGCTCCACCGTCACCACGTGCCAGGGCGGCCGGGCCGTGAGCAGTTCACGCAGAACGAGATCGGAGTGGCTCTCCGGGACCATGAGGGCGCGCGCAGCCGGAGCGCGCGAAACCGGAGCGCGCGACGTCACGCCGCCCATCTCCACGGCCACCGCGCCGCCCATCTCCACGGCCACCGCGCCGTCCGTCTCGTCCGTCTCGTCCGTCTCGGCCGTCTCGGCCGTCTCCGCCGTCTCCGCCGTCTCCGCCGTCTCCGCCGTCTCGGCCGTCTCGGCCGTCTCCAGAGTCTCTACCGCCGCAGTCTCCAACGTCTCTACCGCCACCGCATCGCCCGTCTCCACAGCCACCGCGGCGACCGGCCCCGGCAGTTCCGCGCCGTGCGGCCCGTGCGTGACGATGACGACCGTGGGCCCGCGCCGCATCGCGGACGCCCGGTCCTCGGCCGCCGGTGGCATCCCGCCGGGCGTACGTCGTTTCAGTGTCGTCCCGTCCACCGCGTACGCCTCGTCGGCCGCTCCCGCGAGGCGGCGCGGGTCGTGGTCGACGAAGACGACGCAGCCGCCCGCGGCCGTGCGCTCGGCCACCGCGCGGTCCAGTTCCGCGCGGGCGGCGGCGTCCAGTCCCGTCCACGCCTCGTCGAGGACCAGCAGGTCGGGCTCGGCCACCAGGGCCTGGGCGACGGCGACCTTCTGGCTGCTGCCCTTGGACAGGTGCGAGAGGGGCGTACGCGCGAGGCCACCGGCACCGAAGCGCTCCAGCCACCGCTCCGCACTCCGCTCCGCCGCGCCCCGCGCCAGGCCGTGCACGCGGGCCATGTGCGTGAGGTAGCCGAGCGCGGTGAACGGCATCGCGGCGGGGAAGCGTTCCGGGACGAACGCCGTGCGGGGACGCCCGGTCACCCGGCCCTCCGAGGGTGTGTCGATACCGGCGAGGAGCCTCAACAGGGTTGATTTGCCGCTGCCGTTGGCGCCCTCCACGCGTATCAGGGTGCCCGCGCCGACGCCGAGGTCGACGCCGCGCAGCACCCATGGGCCCCGCAGGCCATAGCGGCGGCCCACCCCGCCCAGCCGCACCACGAGATCACGTTCCATGCGGGCCATCCTCACGCACGGCGTCGCCGGTGCGTGCCCGGCGTCCCGGCCGGGCGGCGCTTTCCGGCCTGGCAGACTGGACGCGTGAGCACCTCCGACGCCTCCGACAGCCCCTTCCGTCAAGCGAGCACCGCGCGCGACGAGGCCCCGCAGTTCGTGCTGCCCCTCGTCGCCCGCATCGAGCGCGCCGCTCCCCCGGCCCGCACGGACGCCCTGGAGACCGCGGCCCGCGCGGTCCTGGTGCTGCTCGGCGACGAGCGCTCCACCGGCGACGGCGCGTGGGCGCAGGCGATGCGCGACTGGCAGGACGCCCGCATCCGCAAGGTCGTGCGCCGGGCGCGCGGCGCCGAGTGGCGCAGGGCCGAGGCCCTGCCCGGCATCACGGTCACCGGCAAGTCGGCGGAGGTCCGCGTCTTCCCGCCGGTCCCGCTGGACGGCTGGCCCAAGGACCTGGCCCGCCTCCAGGTCTCCGGCACCGACCTGGACGACCCGGAGCCCCCGGCCGGCGCCGACCCGACGCACCCGGTCCTGTGGATGAGCCCCGACGTCGCGATGTCGGCGGGCAAGGCCATGGCCCAGGCGGGGCACGGCGCCCAACTGGCCTGGTGGGAGCTGTCGGACGAGGACCGCACGGCCTGGCGCGAGGCCGGTTTCCCGCTCTCCGTGCGCACGCCCGACCCCGCCCACTGGCGCGAACTCACCGCCAGTGGCCTCCCGGTGGTCCGCGACGCGGGGTTCACGGAGATCGCGCCGGGTTCCTGCACGGTGGTCGCCGACCATCCGGCCCTGCGCCCGGCCCTGCGCCCGGCCCGGCCGTGACCGGCGGCGGCCCCCGGCTCGACGGACGGGTGGAGCGGGGCAACCAGACCCGGCGGCTCGTGCTGCGGCGCACCGTTGACATCGCCTCCGTCGAGGGGCTGGAGGCGCTGTCCCTGGGCCGTATCGCCACGGAGCTGAAGCTCAGCAAAAGTGGGGTGTTCGCCCTCTTCGGGTCCAAGGAGGAGTTGCAGCTCGCGACCGTCAGGGCCGCGGGGCGCATCTTCCTGGACGCGGTGGTGGTGCCGGTGGAGCAGGTCCCGCCCGGCCTCGGGCGCGTGGCACGGCTGTGCGCGCACTGGCTGGCGTACTCGGAGCGCCGCGTCTTCCCCGGCGGCTGCTTCTTCTACGGGGTGATCGCCGAGTTCGACGCCCGCGAGGGCGCGGTGCGCGACGCGCTGGTCCGCGCCGACCGCGACTGGACCGCGCGGGTGGAGCGCTGCCTCCGCGAGGCCGTCGACACCGGCGAACTGCGGCAGGACACGGACGTCGCCCAGCTGGCCTTCGAACTCCTCGCCGTCATGGAGATGGCCAACGCGCAGTCGTTGCTGCACGGCGCGGGGCAGGTGTACGGGCGGGCCGGCACGGCGATCACGACGCGGCTGCGCGCGGCGGCCACGGATGCCTCGCGGATCCCGGACCTCACCGCGCCCGTCACTCCGCCTGAGTGACACGGCCTCCTCTCCTCTCCTCTCCTCTCCTCTCCTCTCCTCTCCTCTCCTCTCCTCGCAAACTAACAGCACGATCGTTCGTTTAGTTTTATGCTCGTCTCATGACCGACCTCAGCGACCTCGTCGCCCTCGACCGCACCGCCGTCCGTACGTCGCTCGACGTCCTGTCCGCCGCCCGTGACACCTCGGACTGGGAACGCCCCACCCCGTGCGCGGGCTGGACGCTGCGCCGGCTCGTGACACACATGACCGCGCAGCACCACGGCTTCGCGGCGGCCGCGCGCGGGGCGGGCGAGGACCGGACGTACTGGATCGAACAGGACCTCGGCCGCGACCCGTTGCGGCGCCACGAGGAAGCCGTCCGCCATGTCCTGGCCGCTTTCGCCGAGTACGTGGACGAGTACGAACAACGCGGCGTGGAGCGGCACTTCGCCCTGCCCGAGATCGGCGGAAGCTTTCCCGGACGCGTCGCCGTCGGGTTCCACCTCCTCGACCACGTGGTGCACGCGTGGGACGTCGCGACCGCCCTCGGCGTCCGTGTCACGTTCCCCGACGACGTCGTCGCCGCCGCGCTCGCCGTCGCCCGGCGGGTGCCCGCGGACCCCGCGCGCCGGGGCCCGGGCGCCGCGTTCGCCCCACCCGTCCCTACGCCGAAGAACGCCTCGCCCCTGGACGAAATTCTGGCCCACCTGGGACGCACACCCACAACCGGCACGGCAGGCACCTCCGGCGCATCCGACGCGTACGACCTCTCGCGCTGTTGAACACCCCGCCCGTATCTTCCGTACTCCCCGGTATCACCGGCGACACGGGAGCACCACGGGAGGCACCTTGCGGCGCGTCAACGGCACGGCTCTGATCATCGCGGCACTCGTCGCCACGCTGGGCGCGATCGCGTTCCCTGTGTGGTCGTACGCGGACCGCTCCGGCACCGGACCCGCCAATCTGGCCGCCGGGACCGTGGCCACCCAGTGGGGTCCGCTCTCCGCCGCCGACCGGGACCTGCTGGTGAAGGTGCGGCTCGCCGGGCTCTGGGAGATACCCGCGGGGCAGCAGGCCATGGAGCGTGCGCCCACCGAGGCCATCAAGGAGGCGGGCGACCATCTCATCGTCGGCCACACCGACCTCGACCAGCGGGTGAGGGGCGTCGCCGCGCGGCTCGGCGTGGAGCTGCCCAACCAGCCGACGGAGCAACAACAGGGCTGGCTCAAGGAGTTGACGGAGGCGAGCGGCGAGACGTACCAGCGGAAGTTCGCGAACCTGCTGCGCGTCGCGCACGGCAAGGTCTTCAGCGTGATCGCCCAGGTGCGCGACACCACCCGCAACACCCTGATCCGGCAGCTCGCCACCGACGCCAACCAGACCGTCCTCGACCACATCACGATGCTGGAGGCCACCGGGCTCGTCGACTTCGACGGGATCGCGAACGGCGCCGCGTCGAACGCGACCGCCGTGCCCACCGGGCCTCCCCCGCCCTCGGGCACCACGCCCCGCGAGCCCGTCCCCGCCGGGCCCAGCGGCGAGGTGGCCACCACGTCCCGGCCCTCGCCCGCCCCGCCCGGCCAGGTGAACACCGGCAGGCCGGAACCTCAAATGTAGCTCTGAACGTCTCCCCTGGAGGGTTCGGCCGGTTCCGCCCGGGCGAAAGTGCTGGGGACGGGGGACCGGGGGACGGGCTCCAGGGGGACGACCGGGGGGAGCGACATGCAACGGCTGGGAACCGGAATCGGGTGGCGTCCGGAGATCGCGGACGCCGTGGAGGCCATGCCCGGCATCGACTGGGTGGAGACCGTCGCGGAGAACATCTGTCCGGGGCATCTGCCCGACTCGCTGGTGCGGCTGCGCGAGCGCGGCGTGAGCGTCGTGCCGCACGGCGTCTCGCTGGGGCTCGGCGGCGCGGACCGCCCCGACGAGCGGCGCCTGACCGCGCTCGCCGAGCGGGCGGTGGCGCTCGGTTCGCCGCTGGTCACCGAGCACATCGCGTTCGTACGCGCCGGGGGCGACCTGACCGCCACACAGCCCCTGGAGGCCGGGCACCTGCTGCCGGTGCCGCGCACCCGCGACGCGCTCGACGTGCTCTGCGAGAACGTCCGGATCGCGCAGGACGCGCTGCCCGTGCCGCTCGCCGTGGAGAACATCGCGGCGCTGATCTCCTGGCCGGGCGAGGAGATGACGGAGGGGCAGTTCCTGTACGAGCTGGTCGAGCGGACCGGCGTACGCCTCCTCATCGACGTCGCCAACCTCCACACCAACCACGTCAACCGCGGCGAGGACCCGGCCGAGGCGCTCGACGGGCTGCCGGTCGAGGCCATCGCGTATGTCCATGTGGCGGGCGGCTTCGAGCGGGACGGCGTCTGGCACGACAGTCACGCGCACCCGGTGCCGGAGCCGGTCCTCGCGATCCTGGCCGACCTCGCCTCGCGGATGACGCCGCCGGGCGTGCTCCTGGAGCGGGACGAGAACTTCCCAGGGCCGGCCGAGCTGGAGCGGGAGTTGGACGCGATACGGGCCACGGTGAAGGCCTCGGGCGAGCTGCCCGCGGAGCTGCCGGGCACGCAGGCACAGGTCCCGCCGGCGCCCGCCGCCGCCCGGCAGCGCACCGCCGTCGCCCAGGCGGCCCTGCTCTCCGCGCTCGTGGCGGGTACCCCGGCACCCCAGGGCTTCGACCACGTGCGGCTGAAGGTGCAGAGCCACGCGCTGGCCGCCAAGCGGGCCGACGTGGTCGCGAAGGTCGCGCCCGAGCTGCCGGACATCCTCGGCGCGGCGTACCGGGCCGCCTTCCTCGACTACGCCCGGACCCGGCCCATGACGGGCGGCTACCGCCACGACGCGCTGGCCTTCGCCGAGCATCTGCTGCTCGCGGACCGCCCCGAGGAGGCCGAGGCGCGGCGGCGGCTGAGCGACTGGTGGCTGGAGCGTTCGGGCCCGGCGCCGCGCTCCCGACGGCCCGCCGCGCGGCTGCTGCACGCCACCCGCCGCGTCCTGCTGGGGCGGTGACGTCATGAGCACCGCAGGCATCATCTACACGGTTCTCGTCGCACTCTCCTCCGTCGGGCTGATCCGGGCCGTGGTCACCGCCGGCCGCGCCCAGGACCCGGCCCGCGATGACCACGACGACGAGGGCGCCTTTGTCCGCGGCACGGCGGAGGCCGCGTTCCTCTCGGGCGGCCCCGCCCGGCTCACCGACGCGGTGCTCGCGGGGCTGCACGAGGACGGCCGCCTGGTGGTGGCCGGACCCGGCGTCGTCGGCATCCCGCGGCCCGCGGCCAGGAACGCCGTCGAGCAGGCGGTCCTCGACGCCCACGCGGCGGCTCCGAGCGGCGCGCTGCACTGGCTGCGGACGGCCGTGATGCGCAGCCGTCCGGTGCAGGAGACGGGCGACGCGCTCGCGGCGCGCGGCCTCGTCATGCGGCCGGAGCCGCGCCGCACCTGCCGCCGCTGGGCCGCGGCGCAGCTCTTCGGGACCCTTTTCGGGTTCCTGGCCGCCGCGATGCTGACGGTGGTGGAGTACGCCAACGCCCCCTTCGATGAAGCGGGTTACGACCGGCTCCCGGACAGCCTCCTGGCCCTCGTGCCCGCCGGGGTCGCCGGTTTCGCCGTCGCGCTGGCCTGTGCGTCGGCCGGTGCGAAGCAGCTCACCGGTGCCGGGCGCAGCGCCCTGGACGCGTACGTCGCGTCGGCGGGCCATCTCACGGGCGCGGCGCACCTCGTGGCGACCCGCGGCCTGGCCGCCGCCCACCCCGACCTGCGGGCCCAGCTGATCGCCGCCGCGCGCGTCGGGCGCCGCAGCAGGACGCCCGCCATGAGCCCGCCCTCCCTCCCGTATCAGAACCCGAACCTGTGGGGCGCGGCAGCGGTGGTCTGGTGCTCCTCGGGGGTCGGCGGCGGGGGCGGCGGCTTCGCGTGCTCGGGCTCCGGGGCCGGCGGCGACGCGGGCGGCTCGGCCTGTTCGAGCGGCGGAGGCGGGTCCTCCTGCTCCGCGGGTGGCGGGGGCGGGTCCTCCTGCTCCGGAGGCGGCGGGGGCGGGTCCTCCTGCTCCGGAGGCGGCGGGTCCAGTTGCGGCAGCTCGTCCTCCTCCGGCTGACGGGCGCACACCCCGGAGCCCAACTCAACGCCGTCGTACAGCAGTTGACGTAAAGAGAGGCGTAACACGCCCTCCCGTGCCCGAGGCGCACTAACGTGCGGTGCCGCAACAGGAGGCACCATGCGATCCCGCACCATCAACGGAACAGGCCTCATCGTCACGGGACTCGTCGCGACCCTGGCCGCACTGCTCTTCCCTCTCTGGTCCTACGCGGACCGCTCCGGCACCGGCCTCGACCGGCTGAACGCCGAGACGGTGGCGACCGACTACGGGCCGCTGTCCGCCCTGGACCGTGACTTCATCGCCAAGGTGCGTCTCGCGGGCCTGTGGGAGCTGCCCGCCGGGCAGCAGGCCGAGCAGCGCGGCACCACGGAGGCCGTGCGGACCGCGGGCGAGCACCTCGTCGAGGGCCACACCTTCCTGGACGCGCGCGTACGGGAAGTCGCGCCCCGGCTGGGCCTTGAGCTGCCCGGCCGGCCGAGCCCGCAGCAACGCCGATGGCTCGTGGAGCTGAGCCGCGCGCGCGGTGAGACGTACGACGAGAAGTTCGCGAACATCCTGCGCCGCGCGCACGGCACGGTCTTCTCCCTGGTGGCCGAGGTGCGCGCGAACACCCGTAACGCGCTGGTGCGGAGCCTCGCCGGCGACGCGAACACGACCGTCCTGGACCACATCACGGTCCTGGAGGAGACCGGCCTCGTCGACTTCGATGGCCTCGCGCGGGACGCGGCGACCACGGACCCCCCGCCCCTCACCCGCTCCTCCGCGCCGCCCGGCCCGACCACGTCACCGGCCCCGGCGGCACCGGTCACCCCGTCCCCGGCGTTCTCGCTGCCGCCCGCCGCGTCGCGCCCCAAGCCCGACGCGCCGGACCCCAGGGCCCAAGCGGATCGTTACCCTCCCGTCGCCCCGCGTCCGCATGGTGAAAAAGCCATGGCGCGCGGGGGCGGCTTCGCATAGAAAACCGCCATGTTCTGGGTCCCCCTGTTTCTCCTCGCCTGGGCCGTGGCCGGTCTCGCCTGCGGCCGGCTCTGCCTGACCGCGAGCCGCGCCGCCGGCCAGGAGGCGAACGCCGCATCCGGGCATGAACTCACGGTGTACGAAGCCGCGTTCCTCTCCGGCGGCCCCGCCCGGGTCACCGACGTGGCGCTCGTGGCGATGGCGCGGGCGCGACGGCTGCTGATCTCGCACACCGGCTGGGCGACCGTGGTCGATCCGGTGGGCCGCGACGCCATGGAGCGTTCGGTGCTCGGCGCGATCGGCCCGGCGGGCCAGTCCCTGATCGCCCCGATACGCCGGGGCGCGGCCACCGCCGACGCCGTGCGGGCGCTCGCGGACCGGCTGGTCGGCACGGGGCTCGCCGTGCCGGAGGGCGCCGCCTCCGGGGTCGCGGCGGCCGTGCGGCAGGTGCGGGCCGCGACGGCGGCGGTGCTCGCGCTCGGCGCCGCGGCGGTGCTGATGCCGGGTCAGGAGCGGGGCGGCGCGGGGCAGGTGCCGGTCGCCGTCTGGTTCGGGCTGCCGCTGCTCCTGTGCGTGGGCTGCCTGGCGATCGCCCGCGTCGAGATCCATCCGTACACGCGGTGGGCGTCCCCCGCGGGCCAGCGGCTGCTGGGCGCGCTGTCCACCCGTGACGACCACCTCACCGCGGTGGCCGTACGCGGGGTCCGCGCCGTCTCCGATCCAGACCTGCGGGCGGCCCTCTCCGCCCGACGACGCCCGGGGGCCGCGCACGGGGGGCATTGAGCCGACACCGGCGGCCGGTGCTTTACTTCTCCGATCATCGCACGAATCATCCCTTTTGTTCGAACGTCCTCTGGTTCGGACGTCATCCGGAGCGCATCGACTGGAGCGCCCGGCCGGACGAAAGAGGTGGAGAAGCGCGATGAGAGCAGCAGCCGCCCGCTACGGAACCGCCGGGTCCCTGGTCCTGACCGCACTCGTCGCCGCCCCCGCGGGAAGCGCGGGCGCCACCGCCCCGCCCGCCCCCGAGACCCGCGGCACCGCCGTCGCCGCGCAGCGCGCCGCGGCCACCGGTATCCGCTGGGGCGCCTGCGCCAAGGCCGAGGGCCTGCCCCCGTCCCTGAAGTGCGGCACGGTCTCCGTACCGCTGGACTACGCGCGCCCGTACGGCAAGCAGATCCGGCTGACCGTCAGCCGCGCCAAGGCGACGGGAGGCAAGGGCAAGTCCGCGAAGCGGGCCGTCGCCCGGCAGGGCGCCCTCGTCTTCAACCCCGGCGGCCCCGGCGGCTCCGGCATGTACTTCCCGCTGATGGGCCTCATGCCCGAGTGGAAGCGCCTCGGGGCGGCGTACGACCTCGTCGGGTACGCGCCGCGCGGTGTCGGGCGCTCGGCGCCGCTGTCCTGCCAGGACCCGAAGGAGTTCGCCAAGGCGCCCACGCAGTCGCAGAGCCACCCCGACCCCTCGTACAAGCGTCAGCGCATCGCCCAGGCGAAGGCGTACGCGCGCGGGTGCGCCGAACGCAACCCGGGACTGCGGCACTACACGTCACTGAACAACGCGCGCGACCTCGACGTGCTGCGGGCCGCGCTCGGCGAGAAGAAGCTGACGTTCATGGGCGCCTCGTACGGCACCTACTTCGGGGCGGTGTACGCGACGCTCTTCCCGACGCACGTGCGCCGCATGGTCTTCGACTCGGCGGTCAACCCGACCCCCTCGCAGATCTGGTACCGCAACAACCTCGACCAGTCGGCGGCCTTCGAGCGGCGCTGGGCGGACTTCCGCGCCTGGGTCGCCAAGCACGACAGGACGTACCACCTGGGCACGACGCCCGAGGAGGTCCTGCGCCACTACGAGAAGGTGCGCGCCGAGCTGGCCCACAAGCCCGCCGGCGGCACGGTCGGCCCGGGGCAGCTCCAGGCCGCCTACCTCACGGCCGGGTACTACGACGACTTCTGGCCGGCGCGCGCCGAGGCGCTCTCCGCGTATGTGAAGGGCGACGCGCGGCCGCTGATCCAGCAGGCCGCGCCCGAGCCGCGGGCGGCGGCCGAGGAGGAGAACGGCAACGCCGTCTACACGGCCGTCGAGTGCAACGACGCGCCCTGGCCGACGGACTTCGCCACCTGGGACCGCGACAACTCGGAGCTGGCCCGCGTGGCGCCCTTCGAGACGTGGGACAACGCCTGGATGAACCTGCCGTGCGCCTACTGGTCCGCGCCGCGGCAGCAGCCGGTCGACGTGCGGGCGGCGGCGGGCGAACTGGCCCCCACGCTGATCCTGGCCGCCGAGCGCGACGCGGCGACCCCGTACGACGGCGCGCTGGAGCTGCACCGCAGGCTGGCCGGTTCGGTCCTGGTCACCGAGCGGGACGCGGGCACGCACGGCATCGGCGGCGGCCCCAACCGCTGTGTCAACGGGCACCTGGAGGCGTACCTCCTGAAGGGCCGCCTTCCGGTGCGGCGCGCCGCGTGCGCGCCGCACAAGGAGCCGCAGCCGCGGTCCGGCGAGCGGGCGGTGCAGCGTCCCAGGGCCCTGTGAGCCGGGGCCCGGGGGGGGTTACGCGAGACCCGCCACCAGCTCCGCCACGGACTTGCGGCGGCCGGTGTAGAACGGCACCTCTTCGCGTACGTGCATGCGGGCCTCGGAGGCGCGCAGGTGACGCATGAGGTCGACGATGCGGTACAGCTCGTCGGCCTCGAAGGCCAGCAGCCACTCGTAGTCGCCGAGGGAGAAGGAGGCGACGGTGTTGGCGCGCACGTCGGGGTAGCCGCGGGCCATCTTGCCGTGGTCGGCGAGCATGCGGCGGCGGTCCTCGTCGGGCAGGAGGTACCAGTCGTAGGAGCGCACGAAGGGGTAGACCGAGACGTAGTTGCGGGGCGTCTCGTCGGCCAGGAAGGCCGGGATGTGCGACTTGTTGAACTCGGCGGGGCGGTGCAGCGCCATGTTCGACCAGACCGGCTCCAGCGCGCGGCCCAGCCTGGTGCGGCGGAAAAGGTTGTAGGCCTCCTGGAGCTCGTCGGAGGTCTCGGCGTGCCACCAGATCATGACGTCGGCGTCGGCGCGCAGGCCGGAGACGTCGTAGGTGCCGCGGATCGTGATGTCCTTGGCGGCGAGCTGGTCGAACAGCTCCTGGACCTCGTCGGCGTAGCCGCTGCGGACCGCTCCGTCATCGGGTAGCACGTCACGCAGCTTGAAGACCGACCACAGGGTGTAGCGGATGACCTCGTTGAGGTCCTTGGCCTTCTTGCCGGCGTTGGGGGTCTTGGCGGGGGCGTCGTCACTCATGGGGCTATTCTCCTCCGCCGCCGTGCAGGCTCTGCACCGGGTTGCGGGTGAGCTCCTCCACACCCGTGAGGTCCCCCGCCAGCTGGTCGACGGCCGCGTTGGCGCTCGCGACACACGCGGGGATGCCGACACCGTCGTACGCCGCTCCGCAGACCGCGAGGCCCGGCAGCGCGGCGACGTGGGCGCGGACGCGGGCCACGCGCGCGTGGTGGCCGACGGGGTACTGCGGCAGGCCGTCGTCCCAGCGGGTGACGCGGGAGGCGACGGGCGTGGCGCTCAGCCCGGTGGCCTCGCGCAGGTCGTGGCGGGAGATGCCGACGAGGTCGGCGTCGTCCTTCTCCAGGACCGCCACGTCGCCGTACCGCCCGACGGAGGTGCGCAGGACCAGCAGGTCCGGGTCCTGCCGGTCGACCCAGCCCCACTTGCGGCTGGCGAAGGTGGACGCCTTGATGGTGTGCCCGTCTACGGGCGGCACGAGGAAGCCGCTGCCTTCGGGGAGGTCGGCCTCGGCGCGCTTGTACGCGAGGGTGATCAGCGCCATGGAGGCGTACTCGACGGTGCGCAGCTCGGCGGCCGCGGCGGGCGACTCGGCGGCCAGGAGCTTCGCGGCGGCGGGCGCGGGCAGGGCGAGGACGACGGCGTCGGCCTCGTGGACGCCACTGTCGGTGACCACGCGCCAGCCCTCCCCGGTGCGGCGCAGTCCGGTGACCGGTGTACCGGTGAGGATGCGTGCGCCACGCGCGCGTACCGACTCGGCGACGGCGAGCGGCAGCTGTCCGATGCCGCCGTCGATGCCCATGAAGACGGGCCCGGTCCGCTGGTTGTTCGCGGCGCGCGCCTGGATGTCGCGGACGCCCTCGGTGAGGGAGGTGTGGGTGCGGGCGGCCTCGAAGAGCTGCGGGACGGCCGAGCGCATCGAGATGCGGTACGCGTCGCCCGCGTACACCCCGCCGAGCAGGGGCTCCACGAGGCGGTCGACGACCTCGCGGCCGAGGCGGGCGGCGACGTACTCACCGACGGCGACGTCGTCGCCGACCTCGGTGGGCGCCAGCTCGCGGTCCCGCTCGATGCGGCGCAGGCCCTCTTCGGAGAGGACCCCGGCCAGGGCGGAGGCGTCGCCGGGTACGCCCATGACGTGGCCCTTGGGCATGGGGCGCAGGGCGCCGCGGGTCCAGAGCGAGGCGGTCGCGGTGGCGGGCGGCTGGAGGCGGCCGTCGAGACCCACCTCGCGGGCAAGGGCGACGGCCTCCGGGCGGCGGGCGAGCATCGACTCGGCGCCGAGGTCGACGCCGACCCCGGCGATCTCCCCGGCGCGCAGCTTGCCGCCGAGCCGGTCGGAGGCCTCCAGGACGGTCACGCGGCTCGTCGGGGCGGTGGCGAGGAGCCGGTGTGCGGCGGCGAGGCCGGCGATCCCGCCGCCGATGACGACGGCGTGGCCGGTGCCCGTACGTGTGTCCGTTTCGCGCATGCCCCCACTCTCTCAGACCACCGAGTCCCGACCGTGACCGCATCGGGACCGCTCGGCAACCACCATCGCGGCCCCTCGCGGCGTCGTAGGAGCATCACCGGCCACGTCTCTCGGGGGTACGTCGATGCACACGTCCAGCAGGTCACGTCACCGCATGTCCAGGGGGCGCGCGGCCCGGGCCCTCTCCGGGGTGTTGCTGGCGGCCGCGCTCGCGCTCACGGGGTGCACCGCGAGCGGCGGCGACAGCGGGGACGACCACAAGGCGGCGGGCGCGGGCGACCGGGCCGCCGGCCTGGAGGGCGCCAAGGACGCCGCCGGCGCGCAGGCCGACAAGGCGGGCGAGCAAAAGCCCCCGAAGCTCACCGGCACGCACGTCATCCGCACCGCGACGCTCACCGTCCGCGTCAAGGACGTCCCCAAGGCGCTGGACGAGGCCCGGGCGGCGGCCGAGGACGTGGGCGGCATGGTGGGGAACGAGAGCACGTCGCGCGACGACGAGGGCCGCGAGCGCTCCCGCGTTGTCCTGCGGGTCCCGCAGGACAAGTACGAGGACGTCCTGAACGCCCTCGAAGGAACCGGCAAGTCGCTCGACCGCGAGGCCAAGGCGCAGGACGTCACCGACCGGGTCGTCGACGTCGAGAGCCGCGTGAAGTCCCAGCGGGCGAGCGTGGCGCGCGTGCGGGAGCTGATGGACAAGGCGACGAAGCTGAGCGATGTGGTGACGCTGGAGGGGGAGTTGAGCACCCGTCAGGCGGACCTGGAGTCGCTGCTCGCGCAGCGGGCAGCGCTGAAGGACCGCACGAGCATGGCGACGATCACCCTGTCGCTGACGGAGGGTGCGCGCGAGGCCGCCGGCGGGGACGACGACACGACGTTCGGTGACGCACTCACGGGCGGCTGGGACGCGTTCGTCACGGTCCTGCGCTGGATCGTCATCGCCCTGGCCGCGGTCCTCCCGTTCGCAGCGGCCGCCACGCTGCTGCTCCTGCTATGGCTACGGGTGGCACGCCGCCGAGCGAGCCGCCCCAGCCCAGACAGCACCCCGTAGCGCGCCAGGGCGATGCGCCCCGCAAGGGGTACGGGGAACGGCACGCCCAGCCCCCACAAACCGCCGGATAAACCCCCAGACCGGCCGACACGCCCCATAAGGGGCGCGGGGAACTGCGCGACCGGCCACCACCGACCGGCAGATGAATCACCGCACCCACCAACACGACGCTGCCACCCCCCCGTAGCGTGTCCGCATGAGTAGTACACGAGAGCGACTGGTGGTCATCGGAGGCGACGCGGCCGGCATGTCCGCCGCGTCGCAGGCACGCAGGCTCAAGGACCCGGACGAGCTGGAGATCGTCGCGTTCGAGCGCGGCGACTTCGCCTCGTACTCCGCCTGCGGCATCCCCTACTGGGTGGGCGGCGCCGTCGAGGACCGGGACGATCTGATCGCGCGTGCGCCCGAGGAGCACCGGGAGCGCGCGATCGACCTGCGGATGCGCACCGAGGCGCGGCGGATCGACGTGGCGGGCCGGCGTGTCCTCGCCCGCGACCTGGAGTCGGGCGAGGAGTACTGGACGGCGTACGACAAACTCGTCATCGCCACCGGCGCCCGGCCGCTGCGCCCGCCGCTGCCCGGCGTCGACGCGCCCGGCGTGCACGGCGTGCAGACCCTCGGCGACGGGCAGGCCCTGATCGACGCCCTGACCCGCACCGAGGGCCGCCGGGCGGTGGTCGTCGGGGCCGGGTACATCGGCGTGGAGATGGCGGAGGCGCTGATCAAGCGCGGCTATGACGTGACGGTCGTCAACCGCGGCAAGGAGCCGATGTCCACGCTCGACCCGGACATGGGCCGCCTGGTCCACGAGGCGATGACCGGGATGGGCATCGAGATGGTGAACGACGCCGAGGTCACCAAGATCCGCACGGGCGAGGACGGCCGGGTCTCCGCGGTGGCCACGGAGAGCGCAGAGTACCCGGCGGACGTGGTGATCCTCGGGGTCGGCGTACGCCCCGAGACGGAGCTGGCGCGCGAGGCGGGGCTGCCGGTGGGCGAGTACGGCGGCCTGCTGACGGACCTCGCGATGCGGGTGCGCGGCCACGACGACATCTGGGCGGGCGGGGACTGCGTGGAGGTCCTCGACCTGATGTCGGGGCGCGAGCGGCACATCGCCCTCGGCACGCACGCGAACAAGCACGGTCAGGTCATCGGCTCGAACGTGGGCGGGGGTTACGCGACGTTCCCCGGCGTCGTCGGCACGGCCGTCAGCAAGGTGTGCGACCTGGAGATCGCGCGTACGGGTCTGCGCGAGAAGGACGCGCTGGCGGCCGGGCTGCGGTTCGTGGCCGTGACCATCGAGTCGACCAGCCGGGCCGGTTACTACCCGGGCGCGGCCCTGATGACGGTGAAGATGCTGGCCGAGCGCCGCACGGGCCGGCTCCTCGGCGTGCAGATCGTCGGGCGCGAGGGCGCCGGCAAGCGCGTCGACGTCGCGGCGGTCGCGCTGACGGCGGGCATGACGGTGGAGCAGATGACGGCGCTCGACCTGGGGTACGCGCCGCCGTTCTCCCCCGTGTGGGACCCGGTCCTGGTGGCGGCGCGCAAGGCCGCGGCGGCGGTGCGGGCCGCCTGAGGGAGAGCGCCCCCGAAAACGTTCCCGTACGCGAAAAAGGTCCCCGTCCAGTCGGACAGGGACCGTTTTCGGACTTTTTTCAGGCGGCCGTGCGCGTGTGGACGTACTCCACGAGCCTGGTCAGCGCCTCGGGGTCCGTGGTCGGCAGGACGCCGTGGCCGAGGTTGAAGATGTGGCCCTCCAGCCCGCTCGCGGCGGCGAGCACCTCGTCCGTCTTCGCCTTGACGGCCTCGCGCGTGGAGAAGAGGACGGCCGGGTCGAGATTGCCCTGGAGCGCCTTGCCGGGGCCGACGCGCCGCGCCGCCTCGTCCATCGGCACCCGCCAGTCGACGCCGACGACGTCCGCGCCGGCCTCGCCCATGGCCCCGAGCAGCTCGCCCGTGCCGACGCCGAAGTGGATCCGGGGCACGCCGTACGAGGCGACCGCGTCGAAGACCTTCGCCGACGCGGGCATCACCGCGCGCCGGTAGTCGGCGGGCGAGAGCGCGCCCACCCACGAGTCGAACAGCTGCACGGCGCTCGCGCCCGCCTCGATCTGCACCTTCAGGAAGGCCGCGGTGATCTCGGCGAGCCGGTCGAGGAGGTCGGCCCAGAGCTGCGGGTCGCCGTACATGAGTGCCTTGGTGTGCTCGTGGTTGCGGCTCGGGCCGCCCTCCACGAGGTAACTCGCGAGAGTGAAAGGCGCGCCCGCGAAGCCGATCAGCGGCGTCGAGCCGAGCTCGCCCGTCAGCATCCCGATCGCCTCGGTGACGTAGTGGACGTCCTCGGGGGTGAGGTCCCGCAACTGCGCGAGGTCGGCGCGCGAGCGGATGGGGTTCTCGACGACGGGGCCGATGCCGGGCTTGATGTCGAGGTCGACACCGATCGCCTTCAGCGGGACGACGATGTCGCTGAAGTAGATCGCCGCGTCCACGTTGTGGCGGCGCACCGGCTGGAGCGTGATCTCAGTGACGAGGTCGGGCCGCATGCAGGACTCCAGCATCGCGGTGCCCTCGCGGACCTTGCGGTACTCGGGCAGTGAGCGCCCCGCCTGCCGCATGAACCAGACCGGCGTGTGCGGCACGGCCTCGCGCCGGCACGCCTTCATGAAGGGGGAGTCGTACGTCGCTGCGTTCTGCCGGCCCGCGGGGCTCTGGCTGCTGTTGGCACTCACGCGGAAAGTCTCGCACGTTGACCGGGGACCCCCGCACGGGTGTCTCTCCCTGCGCGAAGGCGCCGTTCCCCTTAACCTTCCCCGCATGGCTGCGGCTCAGGGACAACGGTCGGACGGCGCTGGAGAGATGGACGGTTCGGAGGGGAAGGTGGCGGATTCGGCTCCGCGGGCCTTCCGCGCGGCGGTCGAGGCGCTGCGGGGGGCACGGCTGCGGCCGGAGATCGAGATCGACGCGACGCGGGCGCCGCAGCGGCTCGCGCCGTACGCGTACGCGCTGGAGGCGGCGGTCGTGGACGGCGAGGAGGACCTCGCGGACGGGCGGCTCGTCCTGCTCCACGATCCGGCGGGGCACGACGCCTGGCAGGGCACCTTCCGGCTCGTCACGCTGGTGCGGGCGGAACTGGAGCCGGAGATGGCGGCGGACCCGCTGCTTCCGGAGGTGTGCTGGTCGTGGCTGACCGGGGCGTTGCGCTCGCGCGGGCTCCCCGTGAGTGAGGCGAGCGGCACGGTGACACGTGCGGGGTCGTACTACTTCGGGGGGCTGGCGGAGCGGCCACCCGCCTCGCAGATCGAGATCCGGGCGTCGTGGACCCCCCGGGAGGGGAGCGGCGGGGTGCCGGACACCGGGGCGCATCTCGCCGCGTGGTGCGAACTGCTCTGCCAGGTCGCCGGACTGCCCCCGGCCGGCCCCGGGAACGGGACCGGGGACGGCTCCGTCGTCTCCCTTCCGCAGCGGCGGGGGCCGCTCGCTCCCTGACGGCGGTGGAACCGGTCCTCTCGGCCCCGCGGCGCACCGCCGCGGGGCCGATGTGCGTGGGGCCCCGAGCGCCTTGGCACGGGCCGCCCGGACGCCTTGGCACGGGTCCGCCCAACGGCTTGGCACGGGTCGCCCGGACGGGTGCGCAAAGGTCGCCCGGACGGCTTCGCAGAAGTCGCCCGGACGGCGGCTTGTTCGGGCCGATGTCCGGATGATCGAGCGTGCGTCCGATTTACCCCGATTGGCTCTCACCAAATCGTGATCATTCCCTAAAGGCGGGCGGGTTTGCTGCCGAAGAGGTTTGTGACCTTGAAAAGCACGGTTCGTCCCGGCTTCATCCCCGAGCCGGCCCCGTCCCGCCCCCACCAGGAGGCCTGGTGTCCGTTCTCCTCGAGCAGCCCGCAAGCCTGGTCGCCTACCGCCCGAACAAGCCGACCGCCATGGTCGTCGTGGCCGACCCCCGCGTCCGTTCCACCGTCACCCGCCACCTGTGGGCCCTCGGTGTACGCGACGTCATCGAGGCCTCGTCCATCGCTGAGGCTCGTCCCCGCATCGGCAACCCCCGTGACATCTGCGTCGCAGACGTCCACCTCCCCGACGGCTCCGGCCTGACGCTCCTGTCCGAGACCCGCGCCGCGGGCTGGCCCAACGGCCTCGCCCTCTCCGCCGCCGACGACATCGGTGCCGTGCGCAACGCCCTCGCGGGCGGCGTCAAGGGCTATGTCGTCACCGGCACGCGTACGAACGTCGGACTACCCACCCGCCCCGGCGCCGCTCCGATCGGTTCGGCCGCCGCCCGAATGCACCGCCGCCCGCCGGGCGCCCAGAGCCACCCCGGCGGCTACCGCGAGCTGTCCGGCCGGGAGGTCGAGGTGCTCCGGCTCGTCGCCGAGGGCCAGTCCAACAAGGCCATCGGCGTTTCCATGGGCCTGTCCGCCCTGACCGTGAAGAGCCACCTCGCCCGGATCGCGCGCAAGCTCGGCACGGGTGACCGGGCCGGGATGGTGGCGGTCGCGCTGCGTACCGGAATCATCCACTGACTGATTTACCACCCTCGCGCGCCCGTCGACGGAACGTTCCGTCGACGGGCGCCGTGCATACACAGATACCCTTGACAGGTGACCGACGCCCAAGAGACCGCAGCAGACAGCTCACTGCGAACCACCGGGGGCGCCCCTCCGGACGACGGCCTCGCTTCCGAAGGGCTGCCGACCCCCCTGCTGGAGCCCCGTGACGGCATCCCGCCGGTGATCGCCGACGAGGAGTCCCTCGCCGCGATGATCGCCGAGTACGCCCGTGGCACCGGCCCCGTGGCCGTGGACGCCGAACGCGCGTCGGGCTACCGGTACGGCCAGCGCGCCTACCTCGTGCAGCTCCGCCGCGAGGGCGCGGGCTCCGCGCTCATCGACCCCGTCGCCTGCCCCGACCTCTCGGGCCTCGGCGCGGCCATCGGCGACGCCGAGTGGGTCCTGCACGCCGCCACCCAGGACCTGCCGTGCTTGCGCGAGATAGGCATGGTCCCGTCGCAGATCTTCGACACGGAGCTCGCGGGGCGGCTCGCCGGGTTCCCGCGCGTGGGGCTCGGCGCGATGGTCGAGGGCGTACTCGGCTTCGTGCTGGAGAAGGGGCACTCCGCCGTCGACTGGTCGACCCGGCCGCTGCCCGAGCCCTGGCTGCGGTACGCCGCGCTCGACGTCGAACTCCTCGTCGACCTGCGCGACGCCCTGGAGAAGGAGCTGGACCGGCAGGGCAAGCTGGAGTGGGCCCGCGAGGAGTTCGACGCCATCGCCTCGGCGCCGCCCGCGCCGCCCCGCAAGGACCCCTGGCGCCGGACGTCCGGCATGCACAAGGTGCGCCGACGCCGGCAGATGGCGGTCGTACGGGAACTGTGGACCGCGCGGGACCGCATCGCGCAGCGGCGTGACGTCTCGCCGGGCAAGGTGCTCAGCGACGGCGCGATCGTCGAGGCGGCGCTGGCCCTGCCGCCCAACGTGCACGCGCTCGCCGGGCTGCCCGGCTTCGGGCACCGCATGGGCCGCCGTCAGCTGGAGCAGTGGCAGGCCGCGGTGGACCGCGCCAAGGCGCTGCCGGACGCGGAGCTGCCGCAGCCGGGGCAGACGGTGAGCGGGCCGCCGCCGCCGCGGTCCTGGGCGGACCGGGACCCGGCCGCCGCGGCGCGGCTCTCCGCCGCGCGGGCCGCGGTCTCCGCGCTCGCCGAGCAGCTGAACATGCCGCAGGAGAACCTGATCACTCCGGACACGGTCCGGCGCGTCTGCTGGGAGCCGCCGGCCCAGGTGGACACGGACTCCGTGACGTCGGCGCTGGCCGCGTATGGCGCGCGGCGGTGGCAGATCGAGCAGGTCACCCCGGCGCTGGTCGCTGCGCTGGCCTGACGGCTGGTTTCCATGCCGCCGCTGCGCGGCGATGCTCTCCCACCCACCCACCCGTCACCCCGCATCGAGAAGCGGACGAGGCGGGTGGGTGGTTCCGCGACCACTTCCGGTGCGGGGGGCGGGCGGCATTCGCCCTCCGGGCGAGGCGGGCAGGCGCCGCGCAGCCCGACTCCCTACCGCGCCCGCTGACGCGGAGGGCGCCCAGGCGGGTGGGAAACAGGCACCGCGGGCAAGACCGACGGGCGGAGCGCGTTCCGGGCGCCTTCCGTGCGGCCCTTGCCCTCCACGGCGCCCGCTGACGCCGAGTGCCAGGCGCATGGGCGGGCGCCGCGCAACCCGGCCTCCCTACGGCACCCGCTGATGCCGAGTGCCGGGCGGGCGGGTGGGTGGGGCAAGCATCCGCCGCGCAGCGGCGGGGCAGGGCACCGCTGACCGCCCCCGGTGCCGCGCAGCCGGGCCCCCTACGGCGCCCGCTGACGCCGAGTGCCGGGCGGGTGGGTGGGGCAGCATCCGCCGCGCAGCGGCGGGGCAGGGCACCGCTGACCGCCCCCGGTGCCGCGCAGCCCGGCCCCCTACGGCGCCCGCTGACGCCGAGTGCCGGGTGGGTGGGTGGGGAAGCATCCGCCGCGCAGCGGCGGTCCAGGGAGCCCGCTCACACACCCCCGTGGGCAAGTGTGACCTTCGCCTCCCGCAGGCCTCCCTTGGCCACATAGTTACCGACAAGTAGCATGGCCCCAGGAAGCGCGCCGCAGGCGTGGCGCAACCGCACCCTGGAGGAGAGCCATCGTGCCTCGTACCGTCAGGGACGTCGTCTTCGTGGACGGCGTCCGCACCCCGTTCGGCAAGGCGGGTCCGAAGGGCATCTACCACGAGACCCGTGCCGATGACCTCGTCGTGAAGGCCATCCGGGAGCTGCTGCGCCGCAACCCGGACCTCGACCCCGCCAAGATCGACGAGGTCGCCATCGCGGCGACCACGCAGATCGGCGACCAGGGTCTGACGATCGGCCGCACCGCCGGCATCCTCGCCGGGCTGCCGCAGTCCGTGCCCGGCTACTCCATCGACCGCATGTGCGCCGGTGCCCTCACCGCCGTGACCTCGGTCGCCGGCAGCGTGGCCTTCGGCGCGTACGACATCGCCGTCGCCGGTGGTGTCGAGCACATGGGCCGCCACCCCATGGGCGAGGGCGTCGACCCGAACCCCCGCTTCGTGAGCGAGAAGCTGGTCGACGAGTCCGCCCTGTTCATGGGCATGACCGCCGAGAACCTGCACGACCGCTACCCGAGCATCACCAAGCTGCGCGCCGACGAGTACGCGGTGCGTTCGCAGGAGAAGGCCGCCAAGGCGTACGCCGACGGCAAGATCCAGGCGGACCTCGTGCCGATCTCCGTACGCCGTACCAACGCGGAGGCGGGTGAGACCGGCTGGGGCCTCGCCACCGCCGACGAGCCGATGCGCCCGGGGACGACGCTGGAGAACCTCGCGGGCCTCAAGACGCCGTTCCGTACGCACGGCCGTGTCACGGCCGGCAACGCCGCGGGCCTCAACGACGGCGCCACCGCCTCCCTCATCGCCTCCGAGGAGTTCGCGCGGGAGAACAACCTCCCCGTGAAGATGCGCCTCGTCTCGTACGCCTTCGCGGGCGTCGAGCCGGAGGTCATGGGCTACGGCCCGATCCCGGCCACGGAGAAGGCGCTCGCCAAGGCGGGGCTCAGCATCTCCGACATGGGTCTCTTCGAGATCAACGAGGCCTTCGCCGTGCAGGTGCTCGCCTTCCTGGAGCACTACGGCATCGCGGACGACGACGCGCGCGTCAACCAGTACGGCGGCGCCATCGCGTTCGGCCACCCGCTCGCCTCCTCCGGCGTACGCCTGATGACGCAGCTGGCGCGGCAGTTCGAGGAGCAGCCCGAGGTGCGGTACGGCCTCACGACCATGTGCGTCGGCTTCGGCATGGGCGCGACGGTCATCTGGGAGAACCCGAACCACAAGGACGCCGGAGGCGACAAGTGAGCACCACGACCGCTGAGCTTCTGAAGGGTGCGGCCGAGCTGTTCCCGGACGAGGTCGTCACCCAGGCGCACGTACGCCACCTCGACCTCCCCCAGGGCGCCGGGCGCTTCGCGCTCGTCACGCTGGACAACGGCTTCGACCACACCAAGCCGACCACCTTCGGCCCGGCGTCGCTGGCGAACCTCAACGCCGCGATCGACCAGGTCGAGAAGGAGGCCGCCGAGGGCTCCATCGTCGGCGTCGGCATCACCGGCAAGCCGTTCATCTTCGCCGTCGGCGCCGACCTCAAGGGCGTGGAGCTGCTCAAGCACCACGAGGACGCGCTCGCCATCGGCAAGGGCGGCCACGAGGTCTTCAAGCGGCTCTCGGGCCTCGCCGTGCCGACCTTCGCGTACTACAACGGCGCCGCGATGGGCGGTGGCGTCGAGGTCGGTCTGCACTGCTCCTACCGCACCGTCTCCAAGGCGCTGCCCGCCTTCTCGCTGCCCGAGGTCTTCCTCGGCCTGGTGCCCGGCTGGGGCGGCTGCGCGCTGCTGCCGAACCTGATCGGCGCCGACCGCGCGGTCACGGTCATCATCGAGAACTCGCTCAACCAGAACCGCCAGCTCAAGGGCAAGCAGGTCTTCGAGCTGGGCATCGCGGACGCGATGTTCGAGGGCGCCGACTTCCTGGAGCAGTCGCTGCTCTGGACGGCCTCCGTCCTCAACGGCTCGGTCGAGGTCACCCGCCCCGAGATCGACCGCGGCGAGGGCTGGGACGCCGCCGTGGCACGTGGCCGTGCCATCGCGGACTCCAAGGTGCACGGCGCCGCTCCGGCCGCCTACCGCGCCCTGGAGATCATCGCGGCCGCCAAGGACGGCGACCTCCAGCAGGGCTTCGACGCCGAGGACGTCGCGCTCGCCGACCTCATCATGGGCGGTGAACTGCGCGCGGGCATCTACTCGTTCAACCTCGTGCAGAAGCGCGCCAAGCGCCCCGCGGGCGCCCCGGACAAGAACCTGGCGCGTCCGGTCACCAAGGTCGGCGTCGTCGGCGCCGGTCTGATGGCCTCGCAGCTTGCGCTGCTCTTCCTGCGCCGCCTTGAGGTGCCGGTCGTGCTGACCGACATCGACCAGGAGCGCGTCGACAAGGGCGTCTCGTACGTCCAGGAGGAGATCGACAAGCTGCTCCTCAAGGGCCGCGTCAACCAGGACAAGGCCAACCGCCTCAAGGCGCTCGTCTCCGGTGTCCTGGACAAGGCCGAGGGCTTCTCCGACGCCGACTTCATCATCGAGGCCGTCTTCGAGGAGATCGGCGTCAAGCAGCAGGTGTTCGCCGAGGTCGAGGCGGTCGCCCCGGCGCACGCGATCCTCGCCACGAACACCTCCTCGCTGTCGGTGACCGAGATGGCGTCGAAGCTGAAGCACCCCGAGCGGGTCGTCGGCTTCCACTTCTTCAACCCGGTCGCGATCCTGCCGCTCCTGGAGATCGTGCGTGGCGAGCAGACGGACGACGCGTCGCTGGCCACGGCCTTCGGTGTCGCCAAGAAGCTGAAGAAGACCGCGGTGCTCGTGAAGGACGCCCCGGCGTTCGTCGTGAACCGCATCCTGACCCGCTTCATGGGCGAGATCCAGAATGTCATCGACGAGGGCACCCCGGTCGCCGTCGCCGAGAAGGCCGTCGAGCCGCTCGGTCTGCCGATGTCGCCGCTGGTCCTGCTTGAGCTGGTCGGCCCGGCCATCGGTCTGCACGTCTCCGAGACCCTCAACCGCGCCTTCCCGGAGCGCTTCAAGGTCTCCCCGAACCTCGCGGCCGTCGTCAAGGCGGGCAAGCGCGGCTTCTACGTCTACGACTCCGGGAAGCCGGAGCTGGACCCCGAGGTCGCCGCTCTCCTCAAGCAGGGCGACTCCGTCCTGACCGAGGAGCAGGTGCGGGACCGGGTGCTCGACGCGGTGGCGCAGGAGATCGGGCTCATGCTCGACGAGGGCGTCGTCGCCGAGGCCCAGGATATCGACCTGTGCCTGATCACCGGTGCTGGCTGGCCCTTCCACCTGGGCGGCATCACGCCGTACCTGGACCGTGAGGGTGTCAGCGAGCGCGTGAACGGCAAGCGGTTCCTGGCGCAGGGCGTGGCGAGCGTCCCGGCGTAGCAGGTACCACAACGACGGTGGGCCGTACGGGAGTCGTCCCGTACGGCCCACCGTCGTCTGTTCGCTTCACACCCGGGTCCACGCCTCCAGCGCGAGGCCCGGTTCCGCCTTCTGCCGGGCGAGGCGCAGGGTGCCGTCGAGGCCGATCGCCGCCATGACGACGCGGCCCCGCGCGTCCAGTGCCAACGCCGGGGCGCCCAGGCACGGTTCGCCGGTCGCGGCCCACCACAGGCCCGCTTCCTCGTCCTCGGTGGGGAACGCGGCGAGTTCGGGGCGGCCGGCGGCCGTGCGGTGCGCGAGGACCGTGCAGTCGTGGCCGTCTATGGTCGTGCGCAGGGCCGCGACGGGGCCGGTGCCCGGGGCCCCGCCGAGGGGGATCGCGGGACCGCCGAGGGCGGGGCGGTGGGCGAGGATGCCGCTGCCGAGCGCGTCGGCCGCGTAGTACGTGAGGCGGTCGGGGGCGGTCTCCAGGGCGGCACCGGAGCCGGGGACCGGGGCGAGCGGGATGTCGTCGGCGCGGGCGAGTTCGCCGCCCTGCTCCTCCTGTGCCCAGCGCAGGGTGGCCTTGGTGCCGGGCGCGAGGACTTCGACGCGGCCGGTGGACGTGGCGCGGGCGGCGATGCCGTCCAGGGCCTCGCGGACCTTGAAGTCCTTCCAGCCCTCCCACTTGCCGCCCTTGCCCTCACGGCGCATCCGTACGCTGTGCACGGCGTCCCGCACGAAGACGTGCACCGTGCCCGCGGCGTCCACGGCGGCGGCGGGCGCGCCGAGGCGCGGAGCGCGTTCGACAAGCTTGGTGTGCGGGTTGCCGAGCGAGCGCCAGTCCATGAGCGGGCGCCCCGTCTGGTACTGGATGGAGTGCACGAGGTCGACGACGGCCTCGCCCTTGTCGTCGCGCCGCTCCCTGCGGCCCACGAAGTGCACGTACCCGTCAGCGCCCTGGGCCAGGGTGAGGTACGTCAGGCCGGGCGCCTCGAAGAAGTCGGGGCCGTCCCACTCGGGGCCGCCGGGCCTCGCCTCGGTCCAGCGCAGCAGACCGCCCTCGGCGCGGGCGTACGCGGTGAGGCGGCCGTCCTTGCCGCGCAGCAGCCAGCGGGCGGTGTCCGGGGCACCGGTGCTGAGGTTCTCCATCCTCGACGGCATGACTCGGCGGCACCCTTCCACGTCCACATACGCACGGCGTTTTGCCGATTAGTTTACGTTTGCCGCATGAGAACTCTTGTCGTCGTCGACGCCGCCAACGTCGTGGGCTCCGTGCCCGACGGCTGGTGGCACGACCGCCGCGGCGCCGCCGAGCGGCTGCGGGACCGGCTCGTCCCGTACGCCGAGGAAGGCATCGCGGGGCATCCGGGCCCGCTGGAGGTCGTCCTCGTCGTCGAAGGGGCGGCGCGCGGCGTCGAGTCGGTACCCGGAGTACGCGTCGACAGCGCGCCCGGCAGCGGTGACGACCGCATCGTGGAGGTGGCCGCCGAGGCGGCGGGCCGACCCTGCGTGGTGATCACGGCCGACCGCGAACTGCGCCGCAGGGTCGAGGAGTCCGGGGCGCGGTGCGTGGGGCCGCGGACGGTGCGGCCGTAGCGCGCGGCAGCCCCGCGGGTCCGCCCCCGCCGCCAGGGGCGCGAGGAACTGCGCGCGCAACCCAGAACCGGCCCGCAGCCGCCAGACAGTCCGCACCCCTGGTCCGTGCGACTCGTCGCGGGCCGGGCGCGCAGTTCCCCGCGCCCCTAACGGAAGCTGCTGCCGTGGCGGCGACTTCGCGCCCCCCTCAGGGGCGCGGGGAACTGCGCGAGCAACCCGGAGTCGGCCCGCAGCCGCCACACAGCCGTCGCGGGCAGACGCGTCCGCGAGGCCCTGGTCGTTGGCCGACGCGCAGCGCCCCGCGCCTCACCGCGTCTCCCCGCCCACGCGCGCGTACACCACCGCCCCCTCCACCCACAGCACCGGCTCGTACCCCACCGCCAAGGCCCTCCGCAGGGACGGCACCCTGGAGGGGGCGTACGGCTTGCCGCGGGAGTCGTCGACCACCAGCGTCGGCGGGCGTTGGCGCCACTCCTCGCGGAACGTCGGCCAGGCGCCGTCGATCGCGTACTTCTCCCCCACCTGCGGGCCGTTGCGGCCGCCGCTGTAGTTGGTGAGCAGCCCGGCCGTGAGGTAGCGGCTCGTGGGGGTGCGGTCGGCGAGCCAGTAGCCTTCCGGGTGCATGCCCCAGAACAGCACCCGGGCGTCGGGCGCGGTGTGTGCCCTGACCGCCTCGGCCAGGCGTGTGGCGTGTGTCAGTTCGGGGCGCGGCGCGGTCAGGCCCCAGGCCAGGAACACCGCGCAGGCGCAGCCCGACGTGACGATCGCCCTGACCGTCCGTTCGCGCGGCAGGATCTGGAGTGCGGCCGTGCCCAACAGCGCGAGTGGCGGCATGAGTTGCAGGTAGTAGTGGCCGAAGAAGTGGAAGCCGAGCAGCACCGCGGCCACCGACGAGGCGAGCCACAGCCACAGCTCCCCCGCCCCGGTGCGGGCGACGCGCAGGACGCGTACGACCGGTGGGGCGAGGCCCGCGCAGGCCGCGGCGAGGATCGCGGCGTTCACCAACCCCCGCCCCAGTACGTGGAGTTCGGAGCCGGTGAAGGAGGCGTAGGCACCCGATCCCGTCACCGTCCAGAACAGGAAGCCGGAGGGCGAGGTCAGCAGGGCGGCGGCCAGGACGGGCCCGCACAGGCCGACCGCCAGGCGTGGGGCATCGCGCCGGGGCGCCCCGCCCCGCCACAGCAGCCAGAGCGCCGGCAGGAGCACCGCGCCGCCGGTCTGCTTGGCGAGGAAGGCGCTGGCGACGGCCGCGCCCGCGGCGCCCCACCGGCGGCGGTCCGCGCACCACATGGCGGCGGCCGTGCACGGCAGCATGAAGACCTCGAAGGTGGCCGCCTGGGCGTCCTCCGGGTTCAGGCCGATCGAGATCAGGAGGTACAGCACGCCCGCCGTGCGGCCGCCGGTGTCCCCCCAGCGGCGCCGGGCCAGGGAGGCGAGGAGCAGCGCCGTCAGGAGCTGCGCGGCGACGGCGAGGACCTTCAGCGGCAGGAGCGAGGAGTCGCCGAAGAGCGCGAAGGCCCCGGCGTAGAGCCAGGGGACGAGCGGCGGCTTGCGGTCGACCACCGTCTCGTAGAGCTCACCGCCGTCGGCCAATATCCGTGCCTGGACGGCGAGATAGCCCTCGTCGGGGTTCCACAGCGGCAGCCGGAAGGAGGGCAGGCGGGTCGCGCACGCCAGGGCCACGAGCAGGGGAAGCAGGCGCCTCCAGTAGCCGGTCCGCGGGGCGGGCGCGGACTCCTTGCGCGGCCCCGGCACCCGGAGGCCGCGTACGGAGCGTAGTGAGGTGGCGGGCGCGGCGAGCATACGGTGCACGCTATCCGGCCCCGCAGTTCCGATCGGATCGGGACATACGGGGCCGGGAAGAAATGCCTGCCGAACACCTGCCGAACGGCGGCGACTACCGTGCGTCGTCGGTGTAGAGCTGCTTCCCGCGCCGGCCCAACTGGCTGTGCGAACGCCCGTACGCGAAGTAGACGAGGAAGCCGAGCGCCATCCAGACGCCGAACCGCAGCCAGGTCTCGGCGGGCAGGTTCAGCATCAGCCATACCGAGGCCGCCACCGAAAGGATGGGCACCAGGGGCACCATCGGGGTGCGGAAGGCGCGGGGCAGGTCGGGGCGGGTGCGGCGCAGGATGATGACGCTCAGGGCGACGACGACGAAGGCGAAGAGCGTACCGATGTTCACCAGTTCGGCGAGTTCGTTGAGGCTGGTGAAGCCCGCGAGGATGGCGATGAGCACGCCGAGCAGGATGGTCGGCCGGTGCGGCGTCTTGTACTTCGGGTGGACGTGGGAGAAGAACCGGGGCAGCAGCCCGTCCCTGCTCATCGCGAAGAAGACGCGGGTCTGGCCGAGCAGCAGGATCATGCAGACGGTGGTGAGGCCCACGGCGGCGCCGAAGCTGATGATGCCCGCGTAGGCGGGGTGCCCGGTGGCCTTGAAGGCGTCGGCCAGTGGGGCGTCCACGGACAGTTCGCTGTAGTGCTGCATGCCGGTGACGACGATCGACACGGCGACGTACAGGACCGTGCAGATGAGGAGGGAGCCGAGGATGCCGCGCGGCATGTCGCGCTGCGGCAGCCGGGTCTCCTCGGCGGCGGTGGCCACGATGTCGAAGCCGATGAAGGCGAAGAAGACGACGGAGGCGGCCGTGAAGATGCCGAGGACGCCGAAGTTGGTGGGCGCGTACCCGAACATCAGCTGGATCAGCGGCGACTGGATGCTGTCGCCCGGCGGCACCTCCTGCGCCTTGGGGATGAACGGCTTGTAGTTGTCGGCCTTGATGAAGAAGGCGCCCGCGACGATGACGATCAGGACGACGGCCACCTTGATCGCCACGACGACCGTGGTGACGCGCGCGGAGAGCTTCATGCCGAGGACGAGGATGACGGTGAGGACGAGCACCAGCGCGAAGGCGAGGATGTCGAAGCCGAAGCCCTCGGCGGCGTCGGGCCCGGTGAGCGTCTCCGGCAGATGCCAGCCCGCGTTGTCCATCAGCGAGCGGACGTAGCCCGACCAGCCGACGGCGACCACGGCGGTGCCGAGCGCGAATTCGAGCACCAGGTCCCAGCCGATGATCCAGGCGGGCAGCTCGCCCAGCGAGGCGTAGGAGAAGGTGTACGCCGATCCGGCCACCGGCACGGTCGAGGCGAACTCCGCGTAACAGAGGGCCGCGAGCGCGCAGACGACGCCCGCGGCGACGAAGGCGAGCGCGGTGGCGGGCCCCGCGGTCTCCTTGGCCACCTTGCCGGTCAGGACGAAGATGCCGGTGCCGATGATGACACCGACGCCGAAGACCGTGAGGTCGAGGGCGGAGAGCGACTTCTTGAGCGCGTGCTCCGGCTCCTCGGTGTCCTGGATGGACTGCTCGACGCTCTTTGTTCGGAACAGGGTGTTTGTCACGGGCGAACCTCCACGCTTGCCTCCACGCTTGTCGTCCCCGACATGATCGAGAGGCCGGGTACCCCGCACCGCCCGGCACGGCCCTATTCACGCGAATGGGCCGGTCCCACCACCCGTACAGGGTGCCGGAACCGGCCCATCGGCCGTGTCGGGACGACGTCAGTCGCGGGCGGGCTCCACGGACTCCACGGCCGCGGCCGTGTCGCGCTCGAACCTGCCGTCCAGCTTGGCGACCAGACCCGTGACCTGGCGAGCGATGTCCGGGGCGGTCAGGCCGATCTCGGCCATGATCTCCTTGCGGGAGGCGTGGTCGAGGAAGCGCGGCGGGATGCCGAAGTCGCGCAGCGGCACGTCGACGCCCGCGTCGCGCAGGGCCTGGGCGATCGCCGAACCGACGCCGCCCGCGCGGGAGTTGTCCTCGACGGTGACGACGACGCGGTGCTTCTCGGCGAGCGGCGCCATGGCCTCGTCGACCGGCTTGACCCAGCGCGGGTCGACGACGGTCGTGGTGATGCCCTGCCTGTCGAGCAGGCCCGCGATCTCCAGGCACATGGGCGCGAGCGCGCCGACGGAGACCAGCAGCACGTCGGGCCGCTCGCTGCCCGCCTCGCGCAGCACGTCCATGCCGCCGACCGTGCCGACGGCGTTGACGGCCGGGCCGACCGCGCCCTTGGAGTAGCGCACGACGGTCGGCGCGTCGTCGACCTCGACGGCCTCGCGCAGCTGGAGGCGGACCTGGTCGGCGTCGCGCGGGGCGGCGATTCGCACGGTCGGCACGCACTGGAGGATCGACATGTCCCACATGCCGTTGTGAGAGGCGCCGTCGGTGCCGGTGACGCCGGCCCGGTCCAGGACGAAGGTGACGCCGCACTTGTGCAGGGCCACGTCCATCAGGAGCTGGTCGAAGGCGCGGTTGAGGAAGGTGGCGTAGACCGCGAAGACGGGGTGCAGGCCGCCGGTGGCGAGGCCCGCCGCGGAGACGGCCGCGTGCTGCTCGGCGATGCCGACGTCGTATACCCGATCGGGGAACGCCTTGGCGAATTTGGCCAGGCCGACGGGCTGGAGCATGGCCGCCGTGATGGCGACGATGTCCTCGCGCTCGTGGCCGAGCTTGACCATCTCCTCGCCGAAGACGGACGTCCAGTCCATGCCGCCCGCGGCGATCGGCAGGCCGGTGTCGGGGTGGATCGGGCCGATGCCGTGGAAGTGGTCGGCCTCGTCCTCCTCGGCGGGCTTGTAGCCGCGGCCCTTCTCGGTGAGGCAGTGCACGATGACCGGGCCGCCGAAGCGCTTGGCGCGCTGGAGCGCGGACTCCAGGGCCTCGATGTCGTGGCCGTCGATCGGGCCGACGTACTTCAGGCCGAGGTCCTCGAACATGCCCTGCGGGGCGATGAAGTCCTTGAGGCCCTTCTTGGCGCCGTGCAGCGTCTCGTAGAGCGGCCTGCCGACGACCGGCGTGCGCTCCAGGATGTCCTTGCCGCGGGCCAGGAAACGCTCGTAGCCGTCGGTCGTGCGCAGCGTCGCCAGGTGGTTGGCCAGGCCGCCGATCGTGGGGGCGTAGGAACGCTCGTTGTCGTTGACGACGATCACCAGCGGGCGGTCCTTGGCGGCCGCGATGTTGTTCAGCGCCTCCCAGGCCATACCGCCGGTGAGCGCGCCGTCACCGATGACGGCGACGACGTGGTCGTCCTTCTTCAGGACCTCGTTGGCCTTGGCGAGGCCGTCGGCCCAGCCGAGGACCGTGGAGGCGTGGCTGTTCTCGATCACGTCGTGGTCGGACTCGGCCCGCGAGGGGTAGCCGGAGATGCCGCCCTTGGCACGCAGCTTCTCGAAGTCCTGGCGGCCGGTGAGCAGCTTGTGCACATAGCTCTGGTGGCCCGTGTCGAAGAGGACCTTGTCCTTGGGGGACTCGAAGACGCGGTGCAGGGCGATCGTCAGCTCGACGACGCCGAGGTTGGGGCCGAGGTGGCCGCCGGTCTTGGAGACTGCGTCGACGAGGAAGCCGCGGATCTCTCCGGCCAGCTCGTCCAGCTCCTCGGGGCTGAGCCGGTCCAGATCGCGCGGTCCCGTGATGCGGGTCAGCAGCGGCACCCGTGCCTCCTTGCAGTAGAGCTGAGATGTGCTGTTCGAGCGTTGCCGGGTCTGTCGAGTCTAATGTTCCGCCGCCGGGGGCTGCGCCCGGGAGGCGGGTATACCGGACACAGGGAACCCCGCGCCCCTCATCAGGGACGCGGGGAGAGCCCCGGTAGGGGCGCGGCGAGAGCCCCGATAGGGGCGCGGGGAACTGCGCGACCAGCCACGACGCACCCGCAGCCGAAACCGGCCCGACCAGCGGAGCGCCTACGCGCGCCCCGCCGACTTCTGCGTACGCCGCGAAACGGAGTCGATGACCACCGCGGCCAGCAGCACCGCCCCCGTGATCATGTACTGGATCTCACTCGCCATGCCGAGCAGGTTCAGCCCTTGCTGGATGGACTGGATCACCAGCATGCCGAGGAGCGCGGACCACACCTTGCCGCGCCCGCCGAAGAGACTCGTACCGCCGATGACCGCTGCCGCGATCACCATCATCAGCGTGTTGCCGCCGCCCAGGCTCTTCGTCGCGCCACCGGAGAGGCTCGCGATGAACAGTCCGCCGAAGGCCGCCAGCATGCCGGAGATCGCGAAGACGGTGATCCGGACCCGGTCGACGTTGATGCCGGCGCGCCGCGCCGCCTCCGCGTTGCCGCCGACCGCGAAGACCTGCCGGCCGAAGGTGGTGCGCCGCGCCACGAAGTCCGCGATCACCAGGACGGCCAGGAAGAGCACCAGGGCCAGCGGCAGGCCGCGGGCGCCGGCGGGCTCGTTCAGGACGTACGCCGCGCCGCCCGCGAGGACGGCGACGACGACCGTGCGCAGCACGATCTCGCTGACCGGGCGCGAGGGCAGCCCGGCCGACTTGCGGCGCTTGCTGTCGAGCAGCAGGGAGGCGGCGTACGCGATGATCGCGACGGCGGCGAGACCGTAGGCCGCGGCCTTGTCCGCGAAGAAGTGGCCGGTGAGGTCCTCGACGACACTGCCCTCGGGCGTGTTGATGCTGCCCTCGCCGCCCATTAGCCAGATCTGGAGGCCGCTCCAGCCGAGGAAGCCCGCGAGGGTGACCACGAAGGCGGGCACACCGATCTTGGCGAAAAACGCTCCGTGCACGGCGCCGATGACGAGGCCGGTGAGGACGGCGAGGAGGACCGCGAGCCAGTCGTTCAGGCCGTGGGTGACGCTCAGCACGGCCCAGACGGCCGCGCCCATGCCGGCCACCGAGCCGACCGAGAGGTCGATCTCGCCGAGCAGCAGGACGAAGACAATGCCGACGGCCATGATGCCGAGGCCGGAAGTGAAGACCGCGATGTTCGCGAGGCTGCTCGCGTCCAGGAAGTGGTCGTTCTTCAGCTGGAAGACGACCGCGATGACGATCAGGCCGATGACGACGGGCAGCGAGCCCAGCTCGCCGCCGCGCATCTTGCGCTTGAACTCGGTCCAGTAGCCGGCCAGGCCCTCCTCGCGGACGAGGAGGCGCGGGTCGACGGCGGGCACCGGGGCGGCCGGGGCCGGGGTGTCGGAGTCCGTGCTCGTCGGGGTCTTGGCGAGGTCGCTCACTTCGCTCCCTCCTTCGGTGCCGTGGCCGTGCGCGCCTTGCGGCGGGTCACGGCGTTGTCCGTGGCGCCGGTGATCGCGGCGATGATCTCTTCGTTGGTGGTGTCGGCGACGGAGAACGTGCCGTTGTTGCGGCCGAGCCGCAGTACCGCCACCCGGTCCGCGACGGCCTTCACGTCGGCCATGTTGTGGCTGATGAGGATCACGCCGTGGCCGCGCTCGCGCAGCCGCTCCACCAGGTCGAGGACCTGCGCGGTCTGCTCGACGCCGAGGGCGGCGGTGGGCTCGTCGAGGATGACGACCTTGGGGTCGCCGACCAGCGCGCGGGCGATGGCGACGACCTGGCGCTGACCACCGGAGAGCGCCGCGACGGGGATGCGGACGCTGGGGATGCGGATGGAGAGGGTGTCCAGGAGTTCCCTGGCCCGCTTCTCCATCTTGATCTCGTCGAGGACGGAGGCGCTCTTCAGCTCGCTGCCGAGGAAGAGGTTGGCGACGACGTCGAGGTTGTCGCAGAGCGCGAGGTCCTGGTAGACGGTGGCCACGCCGAGGTTCTGGGCGTCGTGCGGCCGGCCGATGCGGGCCGGGCGGCCCTCCCACTCGATGGTGCCGTCGTCGATCGGGTGGACGCCCGAGATCGTCTTGACGAGGGTGGACTTGCCGGCGCCGTTGTCGCCTACGAGGGCGACCACCTCACCGGTGTGGATTTCGAGGTCTACGTCCGTGAGCGCCTGGACGGCGCCGAACCGCTTGGAGACCCCGCGCAACGCCAGCACGGGCGTAGCGGACACGTGAATCATCTCCTTCGCCGCCTGACCGGCGGGGATGGGTGGTGCAGCGAGAGCAGAGCAGCGGCCCGTGGAGCGCTCTCACGAACGCCCCACGGAACCCGTTTCTTACGAACTGCCTTACTGGGAGCGGGGGTTACTTGATGCCCGCGGTGTCGCACGCCTTCTTGTACTGGGCGGTGCAGATCTCGCTGACCTTGTAGACCTTGTCCTTGATGATCGTGTCGGCGACCTCGTTCCTGGTGATCGCCTGGGCGTCGAACAGCTTGGCCGGGATGCCCTTGAAGTCGCCGCTGAGCGAGTCGACCTTGCGGTCGGTGAGGGTGTCGACGGCCTTGCCCTTGAGGAGCGCCACAGCGATCTCGGCGGTGGTCTCGGCCTCCGGCTTGATCTCCTTGTAGATCGTGTAGTCCTGGTCGCCGCTCAGCAGGCGCTGCACACCCGCGAGCTCGGCGTCCTGGCCGCCGACCGGGACCTTGATGCCACGCTGCTTGAGGGCGGTGATCACGCCACCCGCCATGCCGTCGTTGGCGGCGTAGACGCCCTGGATGCCGTCCTTGCCGAGCTTGTCGATCGCGGAGGACATCTTCTTGTTCGCCTCGTCGGGCGACCAGTCCGGGATGTCCTGCTCGTACGCGATCTTCTTGACCTTCTTGTCGAGCACCGAGTGGGCGCCCTTCTTGAAGAAGGGGGCGTTCGGGTCGGTCGGCGAGCCGTTGATCATGACGACGTTGGCGTCCTTGGCCTCGGCGCCGAGCGCCTTGACCATGGCCCCGCCCTGGAGGCGGCCGATCTTCTCGTTGTCGTAGGACACGTAGGCGGCGAGCGGGCCCTCGGCGAGGCGGTCGTACGCCACGACCTTCACGCCCTGCTTGTCGGCCTGCTTGACCCACGACTTGGTCGACTTGTAGTCGACCGCGTCCAGGATGATCACCTTGACGCCCTGGGTGACGAGGGCGTCGAACTGCTTCTTCTGGTTCTCGATGTCCTGAGCGGCGTTGTTGTACTTGACCTTGCAGTCCGAGCAGAGTTCCTTGATCTTCGCCTCCATGATGGGGCGGTCGAAGGTCTCGTACCGGGTGGTCTTGTTCTCGGGGAGCAGCAGACCGATGGTCTTGTCGTCGCCGCCGCTGCCCTTGTCTTCGCCGTCGCCGGCCTTGCCGCACGCGGTCATGGCCAGTGCCATCGAAACCGCGGCCGCGCCTATGACGACGCGACGCGTCATTGCGTTCATGGTGGGGTGCCTCCCTGACGAGGCCGCGTCGTTGCGGCCGAGGTGGCTCGAAGTCAACTCGGCCGCCACACCAGCGTCAAGGAGTAAATCCTTAACGAGATGACAACGGTGCCATGCGTTATCTAAGTGAAGACAGGCGTCCCGGCGGGCAGCGTTCCGTCCAAAAGGGTTGAATCGCCCATCTCGCTGAGCGCGAGGGCGAGGGCGCCCAGCACCTCGGCCCGTCCGCCCAGCGCCCCGGGAAGCACGGTCAGTTGGCGCGCCGCGCTCGGGATGGCGTACCGCCCGACGGACTCCCGGATGGGGCCGAGGACCAGCTCACCGGCCTCCGCGAGGTCCCCGCCGAGCACCACACGGGAGGGATTGAGCAGGTTGCAGAGGTTCGCGACGCCGCTCCCGATGTGCCGCCCGACGTCGGCGATCACCCGTCGGCACCCCGGGTCGCCGTCCCGCGCGAGACCCACCACGCGCTCCATGGTCAGGTCGGTGCCGTGGCTGGACTGGAGCAACGGCAGGACATAACGGGCGGCGGTGAAGGTCTCCAGGCAGCCGCGGTTGCCGCAGCGGCAGACCGGGCCCGACTCGTCGAGTGTGATGTGCCCGATCTCGCCCGCGGTGCCGCCGGGCCCGCGGTAGATCCGCCCGCTGATCACGAGCCCGGCGCCGACACCGCTCGCCACCTTGATGTACGCGAGGTCCTTGACCCCGCGGCCGCTCCCCCACACCAGCTCGCCGAGGGCGCCGAGGTTGGCGTCGTTGTCCACGTGCACCGGCACGCCGAGCCGGGCGCCCAGCTCCTCGGCGGGTTTCGTCCCGGTCCAGCCCGGCAGGATCGACGTCGAGCCGAGCGTCCCGGACTCCACGTCGATGGGCCCCGGCACGCCGAGCCCGACGCCCGCGATCTTCGTACGGTCGACACCCGTGGCCGCGAGCAACCGGCTGACCAGCTGTTCCGCCCGGTCGAAGCCCTGCGCGGCGGAGGCGTCCACGTCCAGCGGCTCGGCCTCCTCGGCGAGCACCTGGTGGGCGAGGTTGCCGACGGCCACGCGCAGGTGCGTGTGGCCGAAGTCGACGCCGATGACGATGCCCGCGTCCCCGCTGAGGGAGACGCTGCGGGCCCGTCGGCCGCCCGCCGAGGTGGGCGTGACCTCGACGGTCCCGCCGTCCTTCAGCTCCCGCACGATGTTGGAGACCGTCGCCGCCGACAGGCCCGTCGTCCGCGCGATCTCCGCCTGCGTGAGCGACCCGGCGAGGCGTACGGCGCGTACGACCCGCTCCAGATTGGCCCGGTGCAGAGAGGACTGCGACCCCGGAGTCTCCATTGACTCATCCACCTTTTGCCGTATGACGTACGGCACCGTGGCCGCCCGTACAAGTTGTGAACTCCAAGCTCCGATGAAGGGGTTGGCGCAGTCAAGTCCTTGACGGAAAAACAGTGGATCGAGCGCCGCAAGGGCAGGGGCCCGGGAGGAGACATTCCGCCTCCTGCCGGGCCCCGAGCACGTGTCGTGCGGGCCGCTACTTCACCGACCCCGCCGTCAGCCCCGACACCACATGCCGCTCGATGAAGGCGAACAGCACGATGACCGGGATGATCGCGACCACCGACGCGGCGAAGAGGTAGTTCCACTGCACCGTGTAGTTGCCGATGAAGTTGCTAATGCCGACCGTCAGCGGTTGTTTGTCCGGTTCCGTGGTGAGGGTCAGGCCCATCACGAACTCGTTCCAGGACGTGATGAAGGTGAAGATCACCGCCGTGACCACGCCCGGCAGCGCCAACGGCAGCGTCACCTTGATCATCGCGCCGAAGCGGCTGGTGCCGTCCACCATGGCGGCCTCCTCCAGCTCCGGGGGGATGGAGGAGATGTACGCCGTCAGGATCCAGACCGCGAAGGCGAGGTTGAACGCCGCGTTGGTGAGGATCAGGGTCCAGATCGAGTTCAACATGTCCAGCTGGTGGAACTCGCGGTAGAGGCCGACCAGCAGGGCCGTCGGCTGGAACATCTGGGTGATCAGGACCAGGAGCAGGAAGAGCTTGCGGCCGCGGTAGCGCATGCGCGCCGTGTAGTACGCGGCGGGCAGCGAGACCAGCAGGACCAGCAGCGTCGCGCCGCCCGCCACCAACAGGGTGACCTGAAGGTTCTGGCCGAGCTCGGACTCCTTCCATACGTCGATGAAGTTCGCCCACTCCAGGTTCTGGGGCAGGTAGGTGCGGTCCCGCAGCTCCTCCTTGGGGCGCAGGGCGGTGACGATCATCTCCAGGTACGGCGCGAGGAAGACCGCCGCGAGGAGCCAGGCGCAGGCCGTGATGACCAGGGTGCGGGGCCGGAAGGCGCGCTTGCGTGCGCGGCCCTTCCCGGGCGCGGGAAACTTCGCCGTCGCGGTGGCCATCAGTCCTCCTCGTTCCACCGGCTGACCTTCAGGAAGATCAGCACGAGCACCACGACCATCAGGAAGTTGACGACCGACATCGCCGCGGACTCACCGATGTCGGTCTCCTTCAGCTTGTACATGAACACCATCGACGTGGACGTGTCGTAACCCGGGCCGCCCTGGGTCATGGCCCAGATGATCGGGAAGGAGTTGAAGACGTTGATGAGGTTGATCACGACGCCGACGAGGAAGGCGGGCCGCAGCATCGGCAGCGTGATGTGGCGGTACGTCTGCCAGGACCCCGCCCCGTCGATGCGCGAGGCCTCGTAGACCTCCTGCGGGATGGTCTGGAGCCCGGCGAGCAGCGTGTACGTGGTGAAGGGGAGGGAGACGAAGACGGCCACGGCCATCATCCAGGGCCAGGCGGTCTCCGGTCTGCCCAGCCAGTCCTTGGAGCTGTCGATGAGGCCGAGGTCGAGCATGAGGGTGTTGAGGACGCCGGCGGTCTGGTTGAGCATCCACTTGAAGCCGATGGCGGTCATCAGGACGGAGGCGGCCCAAGGGGCGATGAGCGCCCAGCGGGTGACGCGGCGCCCGGGGAACCTCTGGTTGAAGAGCTGGGCGAGGGCCAGCGAGAGCAGCATCGTGACGCTGACGACGACGAGCGTCCACACGACGGTCCAGAGCAGGACGGCCCCGAAGTCGCTCTCCTCGAAGAGCTTCGTGAACTTGTCGGTCCCGGCGCTGCCGCGCACCTTGCCGGCGATGGAGATGTCGAGGAACGAGGTGCGGATCAGCTCGATGACGGGCCAGACGACCACGGCGAGGATCAGCAGGATGACGGGCGCTATCCAGGGCAGCGGGCCGAGCCGGGCGATTCCGCCGCGGCGGCTCACCGGCCGGGGTGCGCGCCCGCTCCGTCCCCGGCTGGAACCGGCCGGGGACGGAGGGGCCTTCAGTGACACAAGGTCTCCTTGCGGACGGGGGGCGAACTAAGGGGAGGTAACGGCTACTTGGCTTCGGCCGCCGCCGTCTCCGCCTTCTTCTGGAGGTCGCCGAGGACCTGCTTCGGGTCGTCGACGACGGCCTTGCCGCCGGTCTTCTTGATCTCGGCGGAGACGAGGTCCCAGGTGGTGTCGCCCAGCGGGTAGAACCTGGCGCTCGGCAGCACCTCGAAGAACGGCTCCAGGTCCTTGTGCTTGCCGCTGGTCTGCATGGTCTTCAGGGCGTCCTGGGTGACCGGCATGAGCTTGTACATCTCGTCGAACGCCAGCATCTTCTTGGAGTAGGTGAAGTCCAGGAACTTCTTCACGCCCTCCTTCTCCGCGCCGCCGTCCTTGAACGCCATCATCCAGTCGGCCACGCCGAGGGTGCTCTCCAGCGGGCCTTCCTTGCCGGGGATGGGGGCGACGCCGTAGTCGACCTTGCCGCCCTTGGCCATCTGGATGAGGCTCGGGTGGCCGTTGAGCATGCCGACCTTGCCCGCCGCGAAGTCGGCGAAGGCCGTCTTGCGGTCGGTGGAGGCGGGGTTGGCGTAGGTGAGGCCCGGCTTGACCAGGTTGGTCTTGAGCCACTCGAACGTCTCGACGTTCTGCGGGCTGTCGATGGTGTATTTGCCGTCGGCGTCGGTGTAGCCGCCGCCGTTGCCCAGCTCCCACATCATCGTCTCGCCCTGGGTCTCCTCGGGGCCGAGCGGCAGGGCGTACGGGGTCTCGGCGGCCTTCTTGTCCTTGATCTTCTTCGCGGCGGCGGCGAGTTCGTCCCAGGTCTTCGGCGGGGTCTTCACGCCGGCCTTCTTGAAGACGTCCTTGTTGTAGAACATCACGCGGCTTGAGGAGACCCAGGGGATGCCGTACTGCGTGCCGTCGACCTCGCCGGCCTTGGCGAAGGTGGGGATGAGGTTGTCGCGGGTCTTGGCGGACATCACCTCGTCCGCCTTGTAGAGGAGGTCGTCGGCGACCTTGTCCGCGTAACCGCCGGTCTGGAGCAGGTCGGGTTCGTTGCCCGCCTGGATCATGTTCTTGACGGACTTGTCGATCTCGTTCCAGTTGATGACCTGAACGTCGACCGTGTAGCCCTTGTTGGCCTTCTCGAATTCCTTCTTGACCTGGTTCCAGTACACCTTGGAGGCGTTGGAGGCCTTGTCGCCGTAGTCGGCGGCGACGAGCTTGATGGTCTTGCCGTCACCGCTGTCGCCGCCCCCGCCGCAGGCGGTAAGTCCCAGCGCCATGCAGAGCGTTGCCGCACCGGTGGCGACCATTCGATTCCTCATGCTGTCCAACCCTTCGACGTCGGTGTCGACTTGGCGCGTACAGTCGCCCCCCGCGGCGCCGTCGCGCCGACACTACTCACGTCCGGTTTTGCCTCGACAGGCCTAGACCACTTTCGTGGCCAAGCTGAAATCACCCGCCTCACCAGGTCACTTGAGCGCACCTGCGGTCAGACCGGCCTGTACCTGTCGCTGGAAGACGGCGTACACGACGAGCACCGGGAGCATGGCGATCGTCAGGCCCGCGAAGAGCGCGCCCCAGTCGCCGCGGTAGCCCTGGGAGACCGCGAGGGAGGCGAGTCCCTGCGGCAGCACGTAGTTCCTCTCCTCCTCGTTGTTGAGCAGCAGCGGAAGCAGGTACTGGTTCCACTGGCCGAGGAAGTTGAAGATGCCGATGCTGACCAGGCCCGGCTTGGCCATCGGGAGCATGATCTGGAAGAAGGTGCGGGTGTGCGAGGCCCCGTCGACCATCGCCGCCTCCTGTACGCCGGTCGGCAGCGTGCGGAAGAAGGACGTCAGGAAGAAGGTGGTGAAGGGCAGTGAGTAGGCGATGTACGCGATCATCAGGCCCGGCCGGGTGTCGAGGAGCCCGAAGTTCTCCATGACGGCGAAGAGCGGGACGAGCGCGAGGATGACCGGGAACATCATGCCGCCCGCGAACAGCATGAAGATGACGCGGTTGCCGGGGAAGGTGAAGCGGGCGATGACGTAGGCCGCCATGGAGCCGAGCAGCATGGTGCCGGTCAGTGAACCGCACAGGATCACCAGCGAGTTAATGGTGTACCGGCCGATGTCGGCCTTGTTCCAGGCGTTGGTGAAGTTCTCCCAGTGGAACGCGGCAGGCCAGGCCGTCGGGTCGCTGAGGATGTCGGCCGAGGGGCGGAACGCGGTGAGCGCGACCCAGATGAGGGGCCCGGCGGCCAGGACGACCCACAGGACGAGGAAGGCGTGCGAGAAGACGTTGAGAGTGGCGCCCGGCTCCTTCTCGCGGCGGGGCGCCCCGGCGGTGTCGGGGCGGGGCGCGGCGGTGGCGGTCGTGGTCATGATGCTGTGGCTCCCGCGGTCTTCAGTATTCGATCCGGTCGCGATTCCCGACCCGCATGACGATCAGGGAGAACGCCACGCTCAGGACGAGCAGGACGACGCCGATGGAGGTGGCGTAGCCGTACTGGCCGTCGCGGAAGCGTTCGTAGAGGAAGACCGGCGTGACCTTCAGGACGTGCGCCGGGACCATCACGAGGCAGATCGCGAAGGTGTCGAGCGCCTGGATGCCCATGTAGATCCAGCCGGTGCGCACGGTGTCCCAGATCAGCGGGAGCGTGACGCCGAAGAAGGTGCGGGCGCGGCCCGCGCCGTCCAGGAGCGCGGCCTCGTGGATGTCCTTGGGGATGGCTCCCATCGCCGCGGAGAACAGCACGACGTAGAAGCCGACGAAGCTCCAGCTGATGACGGTGAGCAGCGCGAACAGGGCGAGGGTCTCGTCGCCGCCCAGCCAGGCGGGTCCGTCGACGCCGGCCTTGTCCAGGCCGCCGTTGATCAGGCCGCTGTTGGTGTTGAAGACGCGTCCCCACACCACGGCGACGATGGAGACGGACAGCACCTGCGGGAAGAAGTAGACGACCTTGTAGAAGGACGACCCGGCGACGCCCGCGATGGCCTGACCCCGGCGGTGCCGGCCGCCCGCGGTGATCATGTAGGCGAAGAACATGCCGAGGACGAGCGTCACGGCGGGCGCGATGACCAGCAGGAGCGCACTGACCTGGAGCGAGTCCCAGAAGCGGACGTCGTCCCACATCTTGCGGTAGTTGTCGAATCCGATGAAGTTCGCGACCGGGCCGCCGGACCAGTCCGTGAACGAGTAGTAGATCGCCTGGAGGAACGGCGAGACGACGAACAGCGTGTAGAAGGCGAGTGGCACGGCCAGGAAGCCGAGGATGAAGCGGTACTTGTCGAGCGTGCGGTAGCGCCGGTCGTAGCGGACGCGTCTGGGGGTGAGGCCGGGCGGCAGCAGCACCGCCGGCCACAGCAACAGGCCGGGGAGCGGGCCCGGCGGTGGCTTGCGCTCGCCCTGCGTCTTCTGCGAGTTCTTCGAGGGTGGCGGTTCGCCCACCCGGGTCTCGGTCTTCACGCTGTTCAGCCCGCCCGCTCCTGTGCCTCGTCGGCTTCGGTGTGTCGTCCGCTCAGGCCTTCTTGACCTTGGTGATGTCGGGGTCCTTCAGGATGCGTTCGGAGGCCTTCTGCATGGTGTCCATCGCCTGCTTCGGGCCGATCTGGCCCTGCATGAACTTGTGGATCATGTTGTTGAAGTCCTCGCGGAACAGCTCGTTGTACCAGTCCATGAACTGAGGGATGACGATGTTCTCGCCGGCCGCCTTGATCGCCGCCTGGGCGCTCGCCGTGCCCGGGGGCAGCTTCACGCCGTCGATGGCGCCCTTGACGACGGGCATCGAGCCGACCTCCTTGAAGAGGTTGAGGGCGGCTTCCTTGCTGTACATCATCCGCAGCCACTCCAGGCCGCCCTGCCGGTTCGTGGCCTTGGCGGGGACGATGAAGGGCTCACCGGCCGGGGCGTAGAGCGTGCCGAACGGCATCTTGTCGCCGGAGTCCAGCGACGGGGTCGCGCCGACCGTCATCCGGAAGTCCTTGGGCGTGGTGTCCTTCGCCTCGTTCTCCACCCAGGAGCCGTTGGGCACGAAGAGGCACTTACCCTCCTTCGTCCACGCGGTCTGCATCTCGGTGTGGGCCTGCTGGCCGTCGAAGCCGGTCAGGACGTACTTCTTGGCGACCAGTTCCTCCCAGGCCTCGAAGACATCCTTGACGGCGTCGTGCCGCCAGGCGTCCGGCTCCAGGTAGTCCATCGCCTCGATGACGTCGCGGCCGCCGCGCTGGGCGAACATCGCGTACATGCTGAAGAACATGTAGCGCGGGTGGCCGCCGGGGTAGCTCCAGCCGTGGATGCCCTTGGCCTTGGCCTTCTTGCAGACGGCGAGCATCTCGTCCCAGGTCTTCGGGTACGCGGCGTCGAGCCCGTCTTCGAGCAGCTTGCGGGAGTACCAGTTGCCGTACACCGTCAGCGCGATGTTGAGCTGGTAGCACTCCTGGCCGCCGAAGCGGCCCATCTGCTCGACGACCGGCACCAGGGTCTCGCGCACGGTGACGTCCGGGTCGTCCCAGGAGGGTGCGTCAAGCACTTCGACGAGGTCGGCGACCTGCTTGTTGTGCACCAGTTTGCCGATGTTCATCTGCTCGGCGCCGGAGTTGTTGACGACGTCCGCCGTGGGCTTGCCACGGACGATCTTCGGCTGGACCTGGGTGGCGATCTTCTCGGTCGCCTTCTGCTCCGGCTCGGCCTTGGGGTACTTCTCGGCGTACATGTCCGTGACGAACCGGGCGTACTTGTCGCCGTAGCCGCCGTTGAAGATGTAGACCGTGAGCCCCGCGTCCTCCTTCACGCCGAGCGGGTTCTTCTTGCTCTTCTCCCCCTTCTCGGCCTTGTTCTCCTCGCCGCCTCCGCTGGCGCAGGAGCTCAGCGCCCCGACGGCCGGCACCGCGAGCAGGCCGGCGGCCGCCGCCCTCTTCATGACATCACGACGGTTGACGCTGGTGGATCCCATGCTCAAGTCCTCGCCTTCTCACAGGACTCAGGCGGTGAACCGGACCCTCCCCGGCACCGCGGTGGTGTGAAGCTGGGGTCGTGCGATAGTGCCGAACGCTGGGCGAATGCCGACAGGTATAGTCCACTCCCGGTTGACTGGGCAAGATCGAATACAGGTTTGCTCCGCAGGTTTTCCGAGTTGAGACCTGCGGAGTTCTTCGAAGATCTTCGGTCAAAACCTCTCGCACAACGCCTTGTGAACGCGTGGACTTTCGTGGGGTTTCGCATGGACTTTCCGGTGGGGCGGGGAGGCGGGGCCCGCGGGTGGCGTGGCGGTGCGGGCGGGTGGCGTGGCGGTGCGGGCGGGTGGCGTGGCGGTGCGGGTGGCGTGGCGGTGCGGTGCGGGCGGAGGTGGGCGCACTCCTCCGCGTGACGCGCCCGTAGCTTCGGGCGCCCACGTTCCCCGCGCCCCTTCAGGGCGCTGCCCGCCGGGGGGTGTGGGCGAGTGCGGGTCCGACGTGGTTGCTCGCGCCGTTCCCCGCGCCCCTTCAGGACGCCTGCCCGCCGGAGCGGTGTGGGCGAGTGCGGGTCCGACGTGGTTGCTCGCGCCGTTCCCCGCGCCCCTTCAGGACGCCTGCCCGCCGGAGCGGTGTGGGCGAGAGCGGGTCCGACGTGGTTGCTCGCGCCGTTCCCCGCGCCCCTTCAGGACGCCTGCCCGCCGCGGCCAATGGGCCGTCCCACGAAACGCGTCAACAGCCTTGACACCTTTTGACACTTGGCTCCCTACTAGACCTTGCGCAGCGATCGTGACAACGTTGTCCAACTCGCAAGGAGGGGCTCGGGGATGCCGCACACGGCACGTAGATCTCGTCATAGACACCACCGTCCGCCCGTGGCCGTCGGCATGCTGGCGCTCGCGCTCGTCGTGGCCGCGCAGGGGGCCGCCGTCGCGGGGCCCGAGAAACGGCCCTACGGTGACCGGGAGTTCGTATCCTCGTTCGAGGAGGGCGAGGCGCAGCCCGACTGGGTGAGCACCGTCGAGACCGGCCCCGGGGGCGAGAAGAAGGCCTCGGGCGTCAACGGCGCGTTCAGTTCCGGCCTGCCCGGCAGCGTGATGGACCACGTCACCGAGGTGCGGGCGAGCGGGGAGAACGCGGATTCGGGGGAAGTCGCCGAGAACCTCGTTGACGGCGAGGCCACCAGCAAGTGGCTGACGTTCGCGAAGGACGGCTGGGTCGAGTTCGACCTGAAAGAGCCCGCCAAGGTGGTGACGTACGCGCTCACCGCCGCCAACGACCACGCCCCGCGCGACCCCAAGGACTGGACCCTGAAGGGCTCCGCCGACGGCAAGGAGTGGAAGGTCCTCGACGAGCGCAAGGGTGAGGCCTTCGAGGGCCGGCACAAGACGAAGAAGTACGACTTCGCCAACGCCACGGCGTACCGGCACTACCGCCTGGACATCACGGCGAACAACGGCGCCCCGGACATACTCCAACTGGCCGATGTCCAGCTCTCGGTCGGCGGCGCCGAGGCCCCCGCCCCCGAGGACATGCTGAGCCTGGTCGACCGGGGCCCCAGCGGTTCACCCACCGCCAAGTCACGTGCCGGGTTCACGGGCAGACACGCGCTGCGCTATGCGGGCACCCACAAGGCCGACGGCCGCGGTTACTCGTACAACAAGGTCTTCGACGTGAACGTGCCGGTGCGGCGGAACACCGAGCTCGGTTACCGCGTCTTCCCCTCGATGGCCGAGGGCGACCTCGACTACGCGGCGACGAACGTCTCCGTGGACCTGGCGTTCACCGACGGCACGTATCTGAGCGACCTCAAGGCCACGGACCAGCACGGTTTCCCGCTGGACCCGCGCGGCCAGGGCGCCGCCAAGGTGCTCTACGTCAACCAGTGGAACAACGTCGCCTCGCGCGTCGGCGAGGTCGCACGCGGCAAGACGGTCGACCGGATCCTGGTCGCGTACGACGCCCCGAAGGGCCCGGCGAAGTTCCGCGGCTGGCTGGACGACGTGTCGTTGAAGGAGAAGGCCCCGCCGAAGCCGAAGGCACACCCTTCCGACTACGCGGACACCACGCGCGGTACGAACTCCAGCGGCGGCTTCTCGCGCGGCAACGCCTTTCCGGCGACCGCCGTCCCGCACGGCTTCAACTTCTGGACGCCGGCGACGAACGCCGGGTCGCTCAGCTGGCTGTACGACTACGCGCGCGGCAACAACGACGACAACCTTCCGACGATCCAGGCGTTCAGCGCGAGCCACGAGCCGAGCCCGTGGATGGGCGACCGGCAGACATTCCAGCTGATGCCGTCCGTCGACAAGGACACCCCGAGCGCCTCGCGGACCCAGCGGGCGCTGCCCTTCCGGCACGAGAAGGAGACGGCGCGCCCGCACTACTACGGCGTGACGTTCGAGAACGGCCTCAAGGCGGAGATGGCGCCCACCGACCACGCCGCGATGATGCGGTTCACGTATCCCGGTGACGACGCGAGCGTGATCTTCGACAACGTCTCGGAGAAGGGCGGTCTCACCCTCGACGAGGAGAAGGGGATCGTCTCCGGTTTCTCGGACGTGAAGTCCGGGCTGTCCACGGGCGCCACACGCCTGTTCGTGTACGGGACCTTCGACGCGCCGGTCACCGCGGGCGGCAAGCTGGACGGCGGCGGTCGCGGTGACGTCACCGGCTACCTGCGTTTCGCCCCCGGCAAGGACCGCGCGGTCACCCTCCGGCTGGCCACCTCCCTCATCGGCGTCGACCAGGCCAAGGCCAACCTCGCCCAGGAGATCCCGGCGGGCACCTCCTTCGGACGCGTCAAGGACCGCGCCCAGAAGCAGTGGGACGCGATTCTCGGCAAGGTGGAGGTGGAGGGCGCGAGCCAGGGTCAGCTGACGACGCTGTACTCGTCGCTGTACCGGCTGTATCTGTACCCCAACTCGGGCTTCGAGAGGGTCGCTTCGAGGGGCGGCCATGCGACGTACAAGTACGCCTCACCCTTCTCGCCGCAGACCGGGCCGGACACCCCGACCCACACCGGCGCGAAGATCGTCGAGGGCAAGCCGTACGTCAACAACGGCTTCTGGGACACCTACCGGACGACGTGGCCCGCGTACTCGCTCCTCACGCCGAAGAAGGCGGGCGAGCTGGTCGACGGGTTCGTGCAGCAGTACAAGGACGGTGGCTGGACCTCGCGTTGGTCCTCGCCGGGCTACGCGGACCTGATGACGGGCACCTCGTCGGACGTCGCGTTCGCCGACGCGTACGTCAAGGACGTGAAGTTCGACGCGAAGGCCGCGTACGAGGCCGCACTGAAGAACGCCACGGTTGTACCGCCGAGTTCGGGTGTCGGTCGCAAGGGCATGCAGACGTCGCCGTTCCTCGGTTACACGAGCAGCGAGACGCACGAGGGCCTGTCGTGGGCGCTGGAGGGCTACCTCAACGACTACGGCATCTCCCGTATGGGCGCGGCCCTTTACAAGAAGACGGGTGTCAAGCGCTACAAGGAGGAGTCGGAGTACTTCCTCAACCGCGCGCGGGAATACGTGAACCTCTTCGACGAGAAGGCGGCGGGGGCCGGTACGGCTCCCGGCTTCTTCCAGGGCAAGGACGCCAAGGGCAAGTGGCGTGCCCCCTCCGACAAGTTCGACCCGCGCGTGTGGGGTCACGACTACACGGAGACCAACGCCTGGGGGTACGCCTTCACCGCCCCCCAGGACTCGCGCGGCCTCGCCAACCTCTACGGCGGCCGCAAGAAGCTGGCCGAGAAGCTCGACACGTATTTCGCGACGCCCGAGACCGGCTCCGCCGAGTTCGCGGGTTCGTACGGAGGTGTCATCCACGAGATGACGGAGGCGCGTGACGTCCGCATGGGCATGTACGGCCACTCCAACCAGGTCGCCCACCACGTGGCGTACATGTACGACGCCGCCGGGCAGCCGTCGAAGACGCAGGAGAAGGTCCGCGAGGTCCTCGCCCGCCTCTACACCGGCAGCGAGATCGGCCAGGGTTACCACGGCGACGAGGACAACGGCGAGCAGTCCGCCTGGTATCTCTTCTCCTCGCTCGGCTTCTACCCGCTGGTGATGGGCAGTGGTGAATACGCTGTCGGCTCACCGCAGTTCAAGAAGATGACCGTGCACCTGGACAACGGCCGAGACCTGGTCGTCAAGGCGCCGAGGAACAGCGCGCGGAACGTGTACGTGCAGGGCCTCAAGGTCAACGGCAAGGCGTGGACGTCGACCGCGCTCCCCCACAAGCTGATCGCGCGCGGCGGGGTCCTGGAGTTCGACATGGGCCCGAAGCCGTCCGCGTGGGGCTCCGGCAAGAACGCCCAGCCGACGTCCATCACACGGGACGACAAGGTGCCGTCCCCGAAGAAGGACGCGCTGGTGGGCGAGGGCGCCCTCTTCGACAACTCCTCGGCCACGGCGACCACTTCGGAGTCGGGGGCGGTGGAGCTGCCGGTCGGCAAGAAGACCAGGGCGGCGCAGTACACGCTGACATCGTCCACCGACAGGGCGAAGGCGCCGCGCGGCTGGGTCCTGGAAGGCTCGGCCGACGGGCGGAGGTGGAAGCAGCTGGACAAGCGCTCCGGCGAGTCCTTCGCCTGGGACCAGCAGACGCGGGTGTTCACGGTCGGCCGTCCGGGAACGTACCGGCACTACCGGCTCGTCCCGGACGGCGCCGCGACCCTGGCGGAGGTGGAACTGCTCAGCTGATCCCCCCGGCGGAGCGCTCGAAAAGACCCTGTCGTTCGGATCGTCGGTACAACCGAACAGCGCGGCGGCGGTGGCGGCGAGAGCGAGAGTGGCGGTGCCGACGGCACACCGGCACGCATGTGACGATCCCGCTACCTGACCGCCCTGGGCGCGTACTTCGGCGTGGCCACATGATCAGCAAGAAGCGGCCGAACCAGTACTGATCTCGAACCACACGACCTTGCCCGGGTCGCGCTCCATCACGCCCCACTTGTCCGCGAGGGCGGCCACGAGCAGCAGGCCGCGCCCCGATTCGTCGGTGTCCTCCGCGAGGACGCCGCATCGGGGCCAGCCACCGCCGCTGTCGTGCACCTCGACGCGGACCACGTCGGCGTCGCGGCGCAACAGGAGCAGGAAACCGCGTCCGGGCGGGACGCCGTGCAGCAGCGCGTTGGTCGCCACCTCGCTGACGCAGAGCGTGATGTCGTCCGCGCGTTCCCGGATGTCCCAGCCGGTTAGGGCGGCGCGGACGAAGGCGCGAGCTTTGGGGATGGACTGGCGTTCGCGCCGGTAGAAGCGTTCACGGGGCTCCCGCCGGGACGGGAGGGGAGTTTTCTCATTCACGTGACGAGAGTCACAGTGCGTGGCCATCATGAAGCAGTGCGTGAACTCGTACATCCGCGTTGTACGGGTTCTCAGGGTGAAGCGCACGGCCTTCGATGGGGAGTTGTACCGCATGAGCAACCCAAAGCGACGATCACACAGGAACGCCTCGGCGAGGAAGATGGTGGGCGCGCTGCTCGCCCTCCACCGGGAGGCCGCCGGGTACACACAGAAATCACTGGCCGAGCATTTCGTCATCGCTGAGGAGACGATCGCCTCCATCGAACAGGGGCGGCGGGCCCTGAAGATGGACCTCGCGGTGCGGTTGGACGCGCTGCTGGGGACGAACGGGACGCTGGCAACCGCCGTCGAGAACATGCCGGAAGTGGATCTGATCCCTCTGTGGGCGGAGGAATATCTGGACCGGGAGCGGGAGGCGATCGCGATCTCCGTCTACGACAGCCTTGCCGTACCAGGCCAGTTGCAGACCGAGGCTTACGCGCGAGCCGTCTTCCGCAGTCGCGTTCCGGTGTACGACGAGGACGAGATCGAGCAGCACGTCACAGCCCGAATGGAACGACAGGCGATCCTGCGTCGCAAGGTGCCGCCGACCACCAGCTTCGTGCTCTGGGAAGCGGCGCTGCGGGACCGACTCGGCGGCACAAGGGTCTACGTCGAGCAGCTCCGTGCCCTGCGCACGCACTCCGAACTCCCTGGCCTGACCTTGCAGATCCTGCCTCTCGGACGCACTACCCATGCGGGGCTTGACGGGCCGTTCGTGCTTCTGGAAACCCCTGAGCACCAGCGGCTCGCGTACACCGAAACGCAGCGCGGCAGCCAGCTGATCGCAGATCCGGACGAGGTGGCGATCCTGACCCAGAAATATGCGATGCTGCGGACACAGGCCCTGAACTCGGAGGACACCAGGGACCTTCTGGACCGTCTGCTAGGAGAGCAATGAGCGGCACCGCGCTTACGTGGTTCAAGTCGACCTACAGTGGCAGCGAGGGTGGCCAGTGTCTCGAAGTGGCCTACGCCTGGCGCAAGTCGAGCTACAGCGGCAGCGACGGCGGCAACTGCGTCGAGGTCGCCGCCCACCCCGCCGCCGTACACATCCGCGACTCCAAGAACCCGGGCGACGGCCCGCAGCTCACCGTCGCGCCGGGCGCCTGGACCGCCTTCCTGAACCTCCCTCAGGAGCCCCGCGGCTGACGGCGGCGGGTCGGGCCGTCGGTGTCAGGCCGTGTGCAGCCGCAGCCCGTACCGCTGAAGGATCTCGTTCACCGGCTGGTACCACGTCTCGCCCCCGCTGCCGCAGTTGCCCCAGCCGCCGGACGTCACGCCCTGGGCCTGGTCGCCGCTGAGGAACGAGCCGCCCGAGTCGCCGCCCTCGGCGCAGACGCTGGTCTTGGTCAGCTGGTGGACGACCGTGCCGTCGGAGTAGTTGACGGTCTCGTTCTTGGCGAGGAGCCGGCCGCAGTGCCACTTCGTGGTGGAACCGGAGCGGCAGATCGACGCCCCGACCGGCGCCTCCGCCGAGCCGCGCACCAGCTGGTCGGGGACGGTGCCCCAGCCGAGTACGACCGGCACGGTCCACCAGCCGTTGCCGACGGAGACCCAGGCGTAGTCGTTGTCGGGGAACGAGGAGCCCTGGAAGGTGCCGATGGCGGAGCCGTCCCAGCCGCGCACCGCCGCGCCCGCCCGCCCGCAGTGCCCGGCCGTGACGAAGCCGCCGTGGACGGAGAAGCCGATGGAGCAGCGGACGTTGCCGGTGTAGTACGGGTCGCCGCCGACGGTTCCGGCGGCGTAGGTGCTCGGCGCCTCGGGGACCGTGTCCACCCGTACGGGCGCGGTGGCGTGTGCGCGGCGCAGGAACGCCGAGACGTCGTTGTCGCCCCGGTGCCCGGCGACGACATCGACGACGACGCGATTGGCCCGCGGGTCGACCCGCCAACTCGCCACGCTCTTTGGGGCCTTGAACTTGTCGATGCGGTTCTTCGCCGCGTCCAGGGCGGCGGCGCTGTGCTTCACGAGCCGCACGTCCACGCCGCCGCCGCTGTCGCGTACGTCCGGCACGGCCCGCCGCTCGGTCACGGCGACGGTGAGCCGACCGCGCCCGGCGTCGAACCAGGCGCCGCCGAACGCCGCGCCGGCCGCCTTCCGTGCCGCGCGCTCGGCCGTGACGGCCCGCCGCTCGTCGGCGAGGCGCTCGCGCGCGGCGGCGGGGGTGAGGCCGAGGTCGCGCCGCATGGCGTCGAGGAGCGCGGCGGAGGCGGGCGGACGGTCGGCGGGGCGGGAGTCGGCGGCGGTGGCGGGGGCGAGGCCGGTGGCGGCGCAGGTGGCCGTCACGAGCAGGGCGGACAGGGCGAGGCGTGCTCCGGTTACGCGTCTCACTGGGGGACCTCTCGTCGTTCCAACGGGGTGGGGATGGAACAGAGTTACGTTGCTGAGAGCGCTCTCATTCGGTGCCCGGGAGAGCGTAGGGAGAGGGCGCGGGCAAGTCCATGGCCTGGGCCGCGGCCATTGATCCGGAATCGCGATCGGTGGCGTGAAAAACATGTGTTGGACTCATCGATCCGCGCGCGGCGAGACGCCGAGGCATGACAAGTCCAGCGATATCAGGGGGTGTTGGTGGGGCGGGCAGCGGTGTTCCCCGTGGTGACCTGCCCCTGCCGCGCACTTGGAACTGGCCATGCCGCACATGAAGACCGTCCTGGTGACGGGCGCGACCGGCGGCCAGGGCGGCGCCGTCGCCCGCAGGCTGCTCGACGACGGGTGGGCGGTGCGCGCCCTCGTCCGTGCCCCGGGGCGGCAGGGGGCCAAGGACCTCCAGGCGCGCGGTGCGGAACTGGCCGTCGGCGACTTGGACGACCCCGCGTCGCTGCTCGCGGCGGCGCGGGGCGTGCACGGCGTCTTCAGCGTGCAGCCCGCCGACCTGACCCGCCCGGCCCCCGAGGCCGAGGTGCGGCGCGGCAAGAACGTCGCCGACGCGGCCGTGGCCGTGGGCGCCGCGCACCTGGTGTACAGCTCCGTCGGCGCGGCCGGGCGCGCGTCCGGCGTCGCGCACTTCGAGGCCAAGACGGTGATCGAGGCGTACCTCGATGCGGTCGGTGTGCCCGCGACAGTGCTGCGGCCGGTGTTCTTCATGGAGAACTGGCCGTACTTGCTGCCGCGGGCGGAGCACGGTGAGCGGGTGGGGTCGGTTCCTCTGGACGCGGACACGTCGCTCCAGATGATCGCGCTGAGCGACATCGGCCGGATCGCCGCCGAAGTCTTCGGCCACCCGGGCGAGTTCATGGGCGGGACGTTCGATATCGCCGGTGACGAGTTGAGCGTACGGCAGATCGCCAAGGTGTTCACCCGGGTCGACGGCGTCCCGACCCGCTTCGAGCGGCATCCCATCGAGGAGGTGCGGGGGGAGGTGCGGGGGGGAGGTGCGGGCCGGGTCCGCCGACCTGGCGAACATGTTCGCCTGGCTCGACGAGGTGGGGTACGAGGCCGATGTTCCCGCCCTGCGCGAGCGGCACCCGGGGCTGCTGACTCTGGAGGCGTGGCGGCGCGGGAATCGGTGACTATCGACGGTCGCGGCCGCCGTCCAGCAGCGCGAAGACGATCGCCCCCAGCACCGCGCAGACCCCGGCCAGCCCCCAGAGCACCAGGTGGAACGCGTCGTCGTACGACCGTGACGCCGTGAGTGTGGTGAGTACCGAGCCGTACAGCGCCACCGCGACCGCCTCGCTGCCGAGCCGTAGCGTGTTGAGGAAGCCCGCGGCCATGCCCGCTTTGGCGGGGTCGACGAGCGCGAGGGCCTGGCCGTCGACGAGGCCAGCGGCCAGGGCCATGCCCGCGCCGGTGACGATCATCGGCAGGGCGACGACGGCGACGGACACGTCCGGCCCGAAGAGCGTCAGGGCGGCGTCGCCGACGGCCAGGGCGCCCAGGCTGACGTAGATGATGGTGAGTGCCGGGACGCCGCGGGCCACCAACTTGGCGGCGAGCAGCGGGAAGACGAGCATCGGCGCGGTGAGCGGCACCATCAGGAGCCCGGCGGCGCCCGTGCCGCGGCCGGTCACCTCCGTCAGATAGCTCGGCAGGTACGTGAGCATCGTGACGAAACCGAAGGAGCCGGCGACCGGCACCAGGCACAGGCCCAGGAAGCGGCGGTTCCGCAGCAGGCCCAGGTCCAGCATGGGGTGGGCGCGGCGCTTCTCGACGGTGGTGAAGGCGGCCAGCGCGACGGCGGACCCGGCGAAGAGCCCGAGCACGCCCGCGCTGCCCCAGCCCCACTGGGAGCCCTGCACGATGGCCGTGGTCAGCAGCACCATGGCGACGACGAAGACCGCGCTGCCGGGTACGTCGACACGTGCGCCGCCCGGACGGGGTGCGGCCGGGAGCGAGCGGGCGATGGCCGGTACCGCGATCAGGACGAAGGCGAGCGCCACCGCGTGCACGGCGAAGACCCAGCGCCAGCTGAACGCCTGGAGCAGCGCCCCGGAGAGCGAGGGGCCGACCGCGACCCCCACGCCCGCGACGGTGCCGAAGAGCGCGAACGCCTTGGCGCGCGCGGGGCCTTCGTACACCGTGGACAGGATCGCCGAACCGCAGGAGAAGATGGCCGCGCCGCCGATGCCCGCGAGGGCGCGGGCCGCGTCCAGGAGGAGGACGTCGGAGGCGAGGGCGCTCGCGAGCGAGGCGACGGCGTAGACGGCGGCACCGACGGCGAAGGCCCTGACACGGCCGACGATGTCGGCGACCGAGCCCCAGACGAGGGTGAAGCAGGCGAAGGCGACGTTGAAGGCGTTGACGACCCATTGCAGCGGGGCCGCCCCGGCGTCCGTGTCCGTGCCGATGCCGGGCAGGGCGACGGCGGTTCCGGAGATGGACATCGGGACGACGAAGACGGCGAGGAGGATCGCGACGAGCGGGAGGACGGGCGTCCGTTGCGGCTCAACTCGCGTCGCTGCGGGGGTGGTTGGCGCTGCTTGCGCACGTGACACGGAAAGGACTCCAGGACAGATCGGAGAAGGAAGAAGGTTCGAAAATGATCGAACCTTATCCTGACACGCCCTGAGGTACGATGCAAGGCGAACCTCAAAGGACCTAGCGGAACCTAGCGGAACCTAGTGGAACCTGGTCGAACCGAACCCATCGAGGAGGCGCCCCCATGCCGGACGACGAGGGACACCCCCTCCCCGAAGAGATGGACCTGCGCGCGGTCCTGCACGCACTCGCCGACCCCTTGCGCTTCGGAGTGATCGCCCGGTTCCTGCACGAGCCGGCGGGGACCGAACGCACCTGCGCCTACTTCCAGTTGCCCGTGTCGAAGTCCACCACCTCGCACCACTTCAAGGTGATGCGCGAGGCGGGCCTGCTGCGCATGGTCGACCGCGGGAACAGCAGGACGGCCATGCTACGCAGGGAGGAACTGGACGAGCGGTTCCCGGGTCTCCTGGCCCTAGTGGCAGCCGGATAACCAGGTGCGCCCCGGCACGCGACCGACTATCGTGCCGCCCATGTCCGTGACCAAGTAACTCCAGGTGCCCCACCCGCCCCCGCGGGTCCGTGGCACGGAAGCGCCCTGTCTTCCTCAGCCCCCGCCGCTCACCGGCCCGGGGCCGATCTGGAGTGCCCTTCACGTGAACGCCTTCACCGTACGTTTCTCCGAGCGCGCCTCCGCGCGGCGCGCGCCCGTCCTCGCACTGCTCTCCCTCCTGCAGTTCCTCATCGCCATCGACGTGACCGTCGTCAACGTCGCCCTCCCCGCCATCGGCGCCCGCTTCCACGCGAACGCGGCCGCACTGTCCTGGGTCGTCACCGGCTACACACTCGTCGGCGGCGGCCTTCTGCTGCTCGGCGGGCGGCTCACCGATCTGCTCGGCCGGCGGCGGATGTTCCTGCTCGGCGCCGCGCTCTTCGCTCTCGCCTCGCTCGTGGCCGGGCTGGCGCCGAACCTGGAGACCCTGGTCGCCGCCCGCTTCGCGCAGGGCGCGGGTGAGGCCCTCGCCTCCCCCGCCGCGATGTCACTGATCGCCCTGCTCTACCCCTCCCCCGAGGAACGCGCCAAGGCGCTCGGCATCTGGGGCGCGATCTCCGCGAGCGGCCTCGTCGTGGGGGTCCTGCTGTCCGGCGCGCTCGTCCAACTCCTCGACTGGCGCTGGATCTTCGGCGTCAACGTGCCGCTCACCGCGGCGGTACTCGTCCTGACCCCGATGCTCGTACGCGCCGACGGCCCGCGCCCCGAGCGGCCCGGCCGCCTCGACCTGCCCGGCGCCGCTCTCCTGACGGCGGGGCCGCTCGGCCTGGTCCACGGCGTGCTGCGCGGCTCCCTGGCCACGCTGCTCACCGGCGCCGTGCTCCTCGCCGCCTTCGTCGCCGTCGAGGCGCGGTCCAAGAACCCCTTGGTGCCGCTCTCGTTCTTCGCGCACCGCCTCCGGGCGCTCGGGAACGCGGCGACGGTGCCGCTCAGCGCGGCGCTCTCGGGCACCTTCTTCCTGGCCACGCTGTACCTCCAGGAGGTCATCGAACTCTCCCCGCTCCAGGCCGGGCTGGCCTACCTCCCGTTCTGCGCCGCGCTCCTGCTCGCGATCTCCCAGGTGGCCCGGCTGATCGGCGCGCTCGGCGTCACGTACACCGCGCTGCTCGGGCTGCTGCTGACCGCGGCGGGGCTCGGACTGCTCGCCCGGGTGCCCGACCACGGCAGCCTGTGGACGGACGTCGTGCCCGGCATGCTCGGCGTCGCGGCCGGCATGGGCATCGGCCTGGTGGCGCTGCAGAACGCGGCCCTCTCCGACGTGACCGAGGACGACGCGGGCACGGCGTCCGGCGTGCAGCGCTCCGTCGACCAACTCGGCGGCTCGCTCGGCCTCGCCGTCCTGGTGGGCGCGGCGCTCGGCGGCGGTCAGGCCCAAGGGGCCGAATTCCGGACGGCGTTCGGGTGGGCGGCGATCGGTGTGCTCGGCGCAGCCGTGGCCGTGGCCGGGGCCGGGGCGCTGACGGGCCGCAGGAGATAGCTCTCGACAGCGCGACGTCGCCGTGTCTAAGATCCACGGCGACATCGCGTGTCGGTCACCGGCCGGGTGAGGCATGGAGGTGTCAGGAGATGCCTGTTGGAGGCATTCCTTGTCAGTCGAGCTGAACCACACGATCGTCCACGCCCGGGACAACCGAGAGTCCGCCGAGTTCTTCGCGGACCTCCTGGGACTCCAGATCGCCTCGGAATGGGGCCCGTTCATCGCGGTGGCCCTGAGCAACGGAGTCACGCTGGACTTCGCCACCGTCCCCGCCGAGCACATCACCCCGCAGCACTACGCCTTCCTCGTCTCCGAGGCGGAGTTCGAAGCGGCGTACGACAAGATCCGGGCGCGCGGCATCCAGCACTGGGCGGACCCGCACCAGAAGCAGCCGGGCGAGATCAATCACAACGACGGCGGCCGGGGCGTGTACTTCCCGGACCCCTCGGACCACGCCATGGAACTGATCACGGTCCCGTACGGCGGCCGGCCTCAGAAGTAGGAGCGCGCCCGGCCCCACGGCCGCGGACGAAAAGACGAGGGCCGCACCCCGTACGAACACCGGGGTGCGGCCCTCAACTGCCGTCGGCTACCGCTTACTTGCGGATCAGGCTGCGCAGCACGTACTGCATGATGCCGCCGTTGCGGTAGTAGTCCGCCTCACCGGGCGTGTCGATGCGGACGACCGCGTCGAACTCGACACCGGTGTCGGTGGTGACCTTCACCGTGCGCGGCGTGGAGCCGTTGTTCAGCTCCGTCACGCCGGAGAAGGAGAACGTCTCCTCGCCGGTCAGGCCGAGGGAGGACGCCGACATGCCCTCCGGGTACTGGAGCGGCAGGACGCCCATGCCGATGAGGTTCGAGCGGTGGATGCGCTCGTACGACTCGGCGATGACGGCCTTGACGCCGAGGAGCGCGGTGCCCTTGGCGGCCCAGTCGCGGGACGAGCCGGAGCCGTACTCCTTGCCCGCGAGGACGACGAGCGGGATGCCCTGCTCGATGTAGTTGCGCGAGGCGTCGTAGATGAACGAGACCGGCGCGTCCTCCCGCGTGAAGTCACGCGTGAAGCCGCCCTCGGTGCCCGGCGCGATCTGGTTGCGCAGGCGGATGTTGGCGAACGTACCGCGGATCATGACCTCGTGGTTTCCTCGGCGCGAGCCGTAGGAGTTGAAGTCGCGGCGCTGCACGCCGTGCTCCGTGAGGTACTTGCCGGCCGGAGTGTCGGCCTTGATCGCGCCGGCCGGGGAGATGTGGTCGGTGGTGACCGAGTCGCCCAGCTTCGCCAGGACGCGGGCGCCCTGGATGTCCTCGACCGGGGACGGCTCGTGTGCCATGCCCTCGAAGTAGGGGGGCTTGCGGACGTACGTCGACTCCGCGTCCCACTCGAAGGTGTCGCCGGTCGGGATGGACAGCGCCTGCCACTGGGCGTCGCCCGCGAAGACGTCCTGGTAGGACTTGTTGAACATGTCCTCGCCGATGGCGTTCGCCACGACGTCGTTGACCTCGGCCTCGGAGGGCCAGATGTCCTTGAGGTGGACCGGGTTGCCGTCCTGGTCGACGCCGAGGGCCTCGGTGGTGATGTCGATCTTCATCGAGCCCGCGAGGGCGTACGCGACGACCAGCGGCGGGGACGCCAGGTAGTTCATCTTGACGTCGGGGTTGATGCGGCCCTCGAAGTTCCGGTTGCCGGAGAGGACAGACGTCACGGCCAGGTCGTGGTCGTTGACGGCCTTCGAGACCTCCTCGGGCAGCGGGCCCGAGTTGCCGATGCAGGTGGTGCAGCCGTAGCCGACGAGGTTGAAGCCGACCTTGTCGAGGTAGGGGGTCAGGCCCGCCTTGTCGAAGTAGTCGGTGACGACCTTCGAGCCCGGGGCGAGGGTGGTCTTGACCCACGGCTTGCGGGTCAGGCCCTTCTCGACGGCCTTCTTCGCGACGAGCGCGGCGGCGACCATCACGTACGGGTTCGAGGTGTTGGTGCAGGAGGTGATGGCCGCGACCGTCACCGCGCCGTGGTCCAGCTCGTACGTCGAGCCGTCGGGGGCGGTCACGAGGACCGGGTTCGACGGGACGCCGTTCGTGGTGGCCGGGGCGTCGGAGGCCGGGAAGGACTCCTTGCCCGCCTCGTCCACGGAGTCGACGTAGTTGCGTACGTCGATCTTGAACTGCTCCGAGGCGTTGGCGAGGACGATGCGGTCCTGCGGGCGCTTCGGCCGGCGATGGAGGGGACGACCGTGGAGAGGTCGAGCTCCAGCTTCTCGGAGAAGTCCGGCTCGGCGGCCGGGTCCAGCCACAGGCCCTGCTCCTTGGCGTACGCCTCGACGAGCGCGACCTGCTGCTCGGAGCGGCCGGTGAGCTTGAGGTACTTCAGCGTCTCGTCATCGATCGGGAAGATCGCGGCGGTGGAGCCGAACTCCGGCGACATGTTGCCGATGGTGGCGCGGTTGGCCAGCGACGTGGCGGCGACGCCCTCGCCGTAGAACTCGACGAACTTGCCGACGACGCCGTGCTTGCGCAGCATCTCGGTGATCGTGAGGACGAGGTCCGTGGCGGTGGTGCCCGGCTTCAGCTCGCCGGTCAGCTTGAAGCCGACGACGCGCGGGATGAGCATGGAGACCGGCTGGCCGAGCATCGCGGCCTCGGCCTCGATGCCGCCGACGCCCCAGCCGAGGACGCCCAGGCCGTTGACCATCGTGGTGTGCGAGTCGGTGCCGACGAGGGTGTCGGGGTACGCCTGGCCGTTACGGACCATGACCGTGCGGGCCAGGTGCTCGATGTTGACCTGGTGGACGATGCCGGTGCCCGGGGGGACGACCTTGAACTCGTCGAAGGCGGTCTGACCCCAGCGCAGGAACTGGTAGCGCTCCTTGTTGCGGCCGTACTCCAGCTCCACGTTCTGGCCGAAGGCCTCCGCGGTGCCGAACTTGTCGGCGATCACGGAGTGGTCGATGACCAGCTCGGCCGGGGCCAGCGGGTTGATCTTCGCCGGGTCGCCGCCGAGCTCCTTCACGGCCTCACGCATGGTGGCGAGGTCCACGACACAGGGCACGCCGGTGAAGTCCTGCATGATCACGCGGGCGGGCGTGAACTGGATCTCCTGCGACGGCTGCGCCTGGGAGTCCCAGCCGCCGAGCGCGCGGATGTGGTCGGCGGTGATGTTCGCGCCGTCCTCGGTGCGGAGCAGGTTCTCAAGGAGGACCTTCAGGCTGTAAGGGAGCCGTGCGGAACCCTCGACCTTGTCCAGCTTGAAGATCTCGTACGACTCGTCGCCCACGCGCAGCGTGCTGCGGGCGTCGAAGCTGTTCGCCGACACGACAGTCTCCTTCATTTTTGTGCGCGTTCCAGCACATCCTGCCGCCACGACTCTTCGTCGATCCGCTAAGGTAAGGCTTAGTTAGGTAACCCTTACCGAGGGGCGGCTCCTGGTGCGCCTCGGCAGATATCTCGATGTCGAGATAACTCTAGTACATGACCCGGCGTGACGACGAGGCACGTCGCTCTGTGCTGTCCCCGGACGCGGGCGCCGCCCCCGGACACCGCCCCGCCCCCGGATGCCTCGCCGTCCTCGGTCGGCGGGAGCAGCGTCAGGTTCAGCGCGCGCAGCCGCCGCCGGTCCACCCCGACCACCTCGGCGGCGACCTGCCCGCCGGGCCCTCGGCGGTCGACCCGTGCGAGAGGTCCTTCACGGCGTACGGCTTCAAGGAGACGGTCACGCCCCGCGCGATGACCCTCGCGGATATCGAGGAGACCGTCGAGGAGTACCGCGTGGCCTCCGAGAACGCCCGGCGCGCCGGGTTCGACGGCGTCGAGATCGGTGCCCTCGGCGTCTTCCTGTTCGCCCAGTTCCTCAACCCGAGGCTCAACCGCCGTACGGACGCCTACGGCGGTGACCGCGCGCGGCGGCGGCGCCTGCTGCTGGACGTCGTCGACGCGGCGGCGGGCGCGTGGGGCCGCCGGGGCGTGGGCGTGCGGCTCTCGCCGTGGTGGACCGGCGGGCGCTTCACCGCCGACGCGGCGACGCTCGCCGACTACGACGAACTCGTGACCGCGCTCAACGACCACCCGGTGGCCTATCTGCACCTGCGCGGCCCGGACCTCGCGCATCCCTCGGACGTCGCGGACCCCGCGGTGTTCGCCCGCCACCGGCGGCGGTTCGGCGGCCCGCTCATCGTCAACAACGGCTTCGACCAGGCGAGCGCCAACACGGCCGTACGGGAGGGAGTCGCCGACGCGGTGTCGTTCGCCCGGCACTTCGTCGCCAACCCGGACCTCGTCAGCCGGTTCGCGCTGGGGCGCGCGTTGGCCGCCGGTGACCCCGCGGCGTACTACGAGGGCGGGGCGCGGGGGTACGCGGACTACCCGGCGGCGGGCTGAGGGCGGCAGCGTGACGAGACGGCGCACGGTTTCCCGCAGCGGCGCGCGGTGCTCGCGGGTGGCTCGGAGTGGCCGGTCGTCCCCCTGTCGGCCGGGGACCGGCCAAGGGCCTCGGCCGGCGGACGGGCCGCCGCGAGGAAGGACGCTCCCAGCCGCGCACCGCAGAGTTTCAGCCGGGTGTCTTCCCTGCTCACGGGGGCCTTGGGCGCTTGGGCGGTGCGTGGCGATACGCCGCCCACGCCGCCTTCGGCACCGGCGTGCAGCCGATCTCGCGCTGCCGGGCGGCGATGACGTGCCGTCCGGTGGCCGATATCGCTCCGTCGAGGTGCGCCGTACGCCTGGCGGAGGCAGAGTGGGGCCCGACGCGCAGTCGTCGGCAGGACGCGCGGCCGCCGCCCGAGTGACGCGGGCGGCGGCGGGGCCCCGGCCTGCCCTGCGTCGCGCGTCGGCAACTCCCTTGCCGGGAGCGGCCTCCGGAGGACCACTCCCCGAACGGCCCACCCCAGCGCGCGCGTCATCTCATATGTGAGATAACCTGCGGCACATGGCAGACGACTACCTCGTACGCATCGGCAAGCTCATTCGCGACGCCCGACAGCACCGGGGCTGGACGCAGACGCAGCTCGCCGAAGCGCTCAGCACCAGCCAGAGCGCCGTGAACCGCATCGAGCGCGGCAACCAGAACATCAGCCTTGAGATGATCGCCCGTATCGGTGAGGCGCTCGACAGCGAGATCGTGTCGCTCGGCTACGCCGGGCCGATGCACCTGCGGGTGGTCGGCGGCCGCCGGCTCTCCGGCTCCATCGACGTCAAGACGAGCAAGAACGCGTGCGTGGCGCTGCTCTGCGCGTCGCTGCTCAACAAGGGCCGTACGGTGCTGCGCCGGGTGGCTCGCATCGAGGAGGTGTACCGCCTCCTGGAGGTACTCAACTCCATCGGCGTACGCACCCGTTGGATCAACGACGGCGTCGACCTGGAGATCGTGCCGCCCGCCAGGCTGGAGATGGACGCCATCGACGCGGAGGCCGCGCGCCGCACCCGCTCGATCATCATGTTCCTCGGCCCGCTGCTGCACCGCATGGACCGCTTCAAGCTGCCGTACGCAGGCGGCTGCGACCTGGGCACCCGCACGATCGAACCGCACATGATCGCGCTGCGCCGGTTCGGCCTGGACATCGCGGCGACCGAAGGGCTGTACCACGCCGAGGTCGCGCGGGACGTGGCTCCCGACCGGCCCATCGTCCTCACCGAACGCGGGGACACCGTCACGGAGAACGCGCTGCTCGCCGCCGCCCGCAGCGCCGGCACGACGGTCATCCGCAACGCCTCCTCGAACTACATGGTCCAGGACCTGTGCTTCTTCCTGGAGGCGCTCGGCGTCAAGGTCGAGGGCATCGGCACGACCACGCTGACCGTGCACGGCGTGCCGACCATCGACGTCGACGTCGACTACTCCCCCTCCGAGGACCCGGTCGAGGCGATGAGCCTGCTCGCCGCCGCCGTCGTCACGGAGTCCAAGCTGACGGTGCGCCGGGTGCCGATCGAGTTCCTGGAGATCGAGCTGGCGGTCCTGGAGGAGATGGGCCTCGACCACGACCGCTCGCCGGAGTACCCGGCGGACAACGGCCGCACCCGCCTCATCGACCTCACCGTGCGCCCCTCCAAGCTGGAGGCGCCCATCGACAAGATCCACCCGATGCCGTTCCCCGGCCTGAACATCGACAACGTCCCGTTCTTCGCGGCCATCGCGGCGGCGGCGCAGGGCAAGACGCTGATCCACGACTGGGTCTACGACAACCGCGCGATCTACCTGACGGACCTCAACCGCCTGGGCGGCCGCCTCCAACTCCTCGACCCGCACCGGGTCCTGGTCGAGGGCCCGACCCGCTGGCGCGCCGCCGAGATGATGTGCCCGCCCGCGCTGCGCCCCGCCGTCGTCGTCCTGCTCGCCATGATGGCGGCCGAGGGCACGTCGGTGCTGCGCAACGTGTACGTGATCAACCGTGGGTACGAGGATCTGGCGGAGCGGCTGAACTCCGTGGGGGCGCAGATCGAGACGTTCCGGGATATCTGAGCAGGACGCCGCCCCCGCTCCTGGCCTGTGTCGGCGCAGGCCAGAAGCGGGGTTGGCGACGACAGCTCTGGGCCTCGGCCCGGTTACTCCTTGAGGGCCACAGCCAAGCTCTGTAGCTCTTCGAGCACACACACGCTCTGGAAGATGGCCTGGAGAGCCGTGGTGATCCGCCTGGCGGGTCGCCGCAGTTGACGGCTGGACGCCCCAAACATGCTGATCAGCGCCATCACCTCGTGGAAGGGCTCCGCTGCGGCCTGCATCTCCCAGGGAGCCGTGACAACCTGCTCCAGCACCCCGTCCGCGCCCTCCGGCCATTCTGCGCGTGGCGTGCTGCGCGCCCATTCCAGGAACATCCGCAACGCGTCGACGCTGGCCCCCATGCGCTCCGCGAAGCGCCCGGCCGCCGCCTCCAGGTCTTCGGTCGGCCCGTCCAGGGCCTTTGCCAGGCGGTTGACCACGGCCATCTTCATGCCCATCGAAGCGCCGGGATGCCCGACCCGGGCCATGTCCTCGCCGATGAGAGCCATCATCTCCCCGAGGTCCACCAAGGCTGACTCCACATCGGCCATGTCACCGGAGAGGGCTTCCATCTGTGCCTCGGCTTCGACGACGAGATCGAAGAGGCCGGGCCCGTCCTCGTCGTCCTCGTCATCCTTGTCGTCCTCGGTGGCAGGCCCCTGACCTGACGCGGGTGTGACGTCCACGGGATGAGCCGGAGGCCCGCACAGTGCCTCTGTCGCCAGCAGCCCGATCAGCTGCCGACGGGTGGTGGCGATGTCGTCGGGCTGCTTGGGGAACGGGATGCTCGGCGCCGTTCCGAAAGCCGGTAACCGCCCGGGTTCATCCGCAACATGGATGGTGCAGCGTCCGAGGGCGTGTCGCATTCCGAACCCGAAGGACAGCTCCGCGTCGAAACCGCTGAGGTCCGCGACGACGACGTCCACTTCCGTGAGCATGCGCAGCAGCTGGTCCGCGGGCAAGCCCGCCTCGGTGAGGCTGTCGGCTCGCAGAAACGTGAGACCGAGCTGTTCACACGCGGGCCGCACGATGTCCTCGTAAAGGACGGTGGACCGGGGCCGTTCCCCCGAAAGGCCCGGTTCGGAGGGCTTGGTGGTCGTTCTGTGGATCGCGAGACAGGTGGGCATGGCAGGCTCCTTCAGAAAAGGTCGGGTGGCCCTGTCGGCGGCCAAACGGCCGACAGGGCAGAGGCGAGGTCAGTCGAAGAGGGTGAGCGCCACACCGTCGGCGACTTCGTCGGCGAAGACCGGACGCTCCTCGATTCCCAGAGCGTGCAGAAGGTCCACGGTGAGCACCCGGTGACACCGGCCGACCCGGACTGTGCGGCAGGGAAAGGCATCTCGGGCGACAAGCCGGTAGGCGGTGCCCAGGCACATCCCGAACGCCCGGGCGGCTGTCCGCAGATTGACGCTGACCGGAAGGTTGAAGATCTCTCGGAAAGTGAGGGGCGACTCGACACGGTCGGTCATGTGCTCCTCCCCATGCGCCGAAGAGAGATCTTGGCGACTTGGCGGCCCCGGCCGGAGTACCCGACGCCCGCCGTTGCGTCGGCCGCACCCCAGGCCTGCGCCAGCGCACCGAGCCGTACTCCTTCGACACGGTGAGCGGGAACCGTGATGCGCACCGGGGCCGAGAGCCCGGTCCGACTCGTGATCGGCTCGTAGTCTGCCTGCCAGTACCCCCGCGCGCCGGGCTCGTCGCGGGGACCGCCGGCGCTCTCCACATCGTCCACGGCGATTTCGAGGCGAGCCTTGCGCCACACGCTCCACGTTCGCGAACAGGCTGCACGCAGCACTGCTCCGCCAGGGTCGGGGTGGGGTGCTTCGACCTTCGTCAGCTCTTCGAGGTAGCAGGTGACGAGTTCGGCCTCGACGTCGCTTCGTTCCGCACGGCAACGCGAGGCGATGTTGAAAGCGGTCTTGCGAAGCCCCGGGAGCCCAAGCCACACGACCGCCGTCGGCCAGTCGGACCCGTCACCGACGAAGCGGGCACGCTCCGCGACCTGGCGCCAGAGGTCCATGCGTGTCGCGGAGCACACCGTACGGTCGTACAGCAGTTGGCGGGCCCGTACCAGGCTCAGCGGCACGCCGCCCCGGTCCGATCCGTCAAAGAGGCGTAACGGGGGCGTCGGCTCGCTGTCGGCGCACTGACGCTCGACGGCGGTGAAGATTCCGGGGTGAGAGGGAAGTGGCATCGGATCTCCAGGTCAATCGCTGGTCAGGACAGGGGTGTTACTGCGCCACGCGGCCAGCGCTCGAGCTGCTGGCTCCTTGCCGGGCATCGCCTCCGGGCCCCTGTCGACGGCCAGGAGCCAGCGGAGAAATCCGGGTTGCCGGGCAGCCACCAAGCCGTCCAGGAGGAGGTTCAGTGCCCAAGCCGGGTGCTCGGTGCCGTCCGCCTCGGAGCACCAGGTGAGGAGGACGTCTCGCATGGCCGCGAATGTGGACGACTCGTTCAAGGCATGCCCTGCCAGCTGAACCGAGTTCACTGCCGACTCGGCCCTTGCGAGTAACTCGTCGCTCCACCACACGCGGTCTGTGCCTGCGATCACGGGAAAAGCGAAGGCCGTCAGCAGACCGGGGACGGTCTCGGGGTCCGCCCAGTCACGCATGCGGCACAGGAGGGTCGCCCTGGCCCGGGAGTCGCCGGCTTCGAAGCGCTGCACCAGCGTCGCGATGATGACAGGGACGAGGGACAGGCCGTCCGAGTCGTCATCCAGCGTCTCCATAAGCTGGTGCAGCAGACGCAGGGCTTGTTCTTCCGGGATCTGCCCGCGATCCGGGTGGCAGGCGTACGCCACAGCCTTACGCAGTGGCGGCTCGGGCGCGATACTCCATTGTTCGAGCAGGTCGGTCGCTGTCCGTGCCGTTGCCGGCTTCTGAACGGCCGCCACCAAACAGCATGCGATCACCTCTGGGGCCGGGGGTGACGAGGACGTCGCCACATCACGCAGAAGGTCCAGGGACCGGCCACCAGTCGCCACCGCGACGGCTGCGAGCGCTCGGCCGGCCCGTTCGATCTCTTCTCCTTCAGGGCCGGAACCGGCGAGCCAGGTGTGCAGGAGAGGCAGGAGATCAGAGCGATCACGACAGAGGACCTCCCACACCACCTCACTCACAGCAGGCCAGAAAAGGGACACCGTGTCCGTGACCTTCTCCGCGACACTCTGCACACGGTGCGCGCCGAGGAGCCGCAAGGTCTCGGACAAGGACCGCTGAGGGTTACCGCCGACCGAGTGACCGGGCGGACCCTGCGCGACGGAGCCCGATTCCCCCACTGGATTCGCCAGTCGCAGCAGGTCACCGGCCCGCTCCGTCACCACGCTGTGATGCAAGCCTCCGTAGACGCCGATGGAGAGCAGATGAGCGAGGAGAGCAGGGTCCGACTGCGCCCGAGCGACAACTTCGGGGCCCTCTGCCTGTGCCAGGTGACGCACGACCTCGGCACCGGAGGCTCCGCCCGCAAGACCTGGCCGCAGTATGGCTTCTGCCGCCTGTGCCGCGTGGCGGGGCGGAAGACCCTCGGGCAACAGCTCGTCGAGCCGGCCCGATTCCAGCGCCAACAGCCACTGGGCACGTCGCGGCTCCTCCGAGCAGCCGTCCGAGAGGTGTGCGGCAAAAACCTTCCGCGGGTCCGGTGAACGGTGGCGCACGACCGGGACACCCAGGTGATCCTTCAGAGCGCCCGCCAGGCCCGGGGCGTCCGTCAGTACGATGACCAGATGCGCTCCTGCCTCGGCCAAAGGCGCCTCCAGGCGGGACAGGTCCCATGCCCGGAGCTCGAGCGGGTCCGGGGGTTCCATCACCAGGTAGCCGTGCACGCCCTGGGCCCGCGGCCCCCACCGGGAGAGGTTGACGGCCCCGTCCACCTGGACGAGGACGGGTTCCTCTCTGCCGTGCGCCAGCAGATTGAGGGCATGTGTCTCACGCCCGGTCCCCGGCTCCCCGAGAAGTACTGCGACGCCGGAATCGATAGCGGCGAGCGCCTCCGTGAAGCATGGCGGCGGCACGAAACGCCGTCTCGCTGTCCTCAGGTACTTGGCCCGTACGGGACCTTGCCGCATCGGCGTTGTGGTGGTGCCGCCCTCAGTCGGGGCGGGCATCGAATGCCGTTGACCGCCCGTCACGAAGCCGGTGTTGACGGTGCCGTGCGGGGCCACGACCACCAGGTCCCGGGCCGTCACGGCCCCCAGAGCTGCCATGACGGCGTCGAGGTCACCGGTCTTGGGAGTTTCAGACGGCACCATCGGCTCCACCGTCAGCGTGGTCGGAGAACTCGATGGCGGTGACGTACTGACCACCGTGGACGATGCCGGTGTTGATGATGCCGCGTTCGGCATTCAGAACCATCGCAGGCGGGGTTTCCACTTCGCTGTCGGCATCGGTCACCGCGCGGCGGGCGTCTGCTGCCTCGGCGTCCTCCCGCGGCCGGCCGAACGCAATTACGTTGTCTGTGCGCGCCTTTTCTGCTCGCATGCCACTCTCCCCTGCTTCAACGCCCCGAAGATCGATCGGGCTCTCTCCTTTTGACTCATTGAGAATCCCGCATGCCTTTCCCTGCGTCCGTTCCGGAGGCCCAGAAAAGAAGTGACTGCGGTCACATCGGCGGGTTGCCTCAAGGGCGACAAAAAAGAGCGAGCACGCTACCCGGGGGCACCGCACTCGCTCTCTTATTCGATTGTCTGCCGTTTGGGTCAGATGGCTCCGCCAGGTACCCGGCGCCCAAGCGCGGACAGTCGATCGCGCAGAAGACAGGAAATCTCTTTGCGCTCCTGACCGGTCAGCGTACCGAGCAGCACGGCCAGTTCCTCCTGCCAGTCACTGCGCGGAGGGCTCAGCAGGTTCTGGTGATCGACCGCCCACTCCAGGACCTCGCGCACCTGATCCGGGTGCCTGAGCAGCCAGAGCGCCGCCAGTGACACGGGCCCCGCGTGAAGCGCCTGGAGGCAGAACTCGTACTCGCCGCGTCGACTGGTCGTCCAGGAATAGCGGACTCCCTCACTCTCGTCCTTGCCGAGGAGCAGCTCTTCACCGGTTTCCCGGAGGCGTACGTCGAACACCCGGTAACTCAGACCCGTGTCCTCCAGGCGCTGCGGTACCCCGAGGTGTTGCATGATCTCCGGAGCTCCCAGCCCACTGCCGGCCGCTGCCTGCGCCTCGGCCAAATGATGCAGTGCGCTTGTGAGGCGGGTCCGTACCACTTGCCAGCCGTGCAGGGTCCTTGTGCGTACGACACGCACGGGATCGTGGACCCACCACGTCACCCACAGGTCGACCGATTCCGTTCCGTACACCGTGGGAAGGCCGACCGCCCGCGTGTCCACGTGTTCGGTGGCGTCCACCCGGAAGGCATCGGTGTAGCCCCCGCCCAGGCCGGGGGCCGCCGCTTCGTCCGGCACGGGCATGTACGCCCCGGTGTCCTCCGGGTCCCCACGACGGCCGAGAAAGAAGTAATCCCCGGTCGAGTTCCTGAGTACCAGCGACCAGTCCCCCACTGCGGACCAGCGGTGCCGGAGGATTTCCCGCCAGGACGGCTTAGCGGTGCGGAAATAGAGACGCTCGGGTGAATCGTCGCTCATGCTGTCTCCCACTGTTCGCCGGCCCGCCACGCATTCAGTGAAGCTCGCGCCGCGCTCAGACCGGGCCAGTCGTCCGCGCCTCTCTCATCCATTTCCACGAACAAACGGAACTCTCCGAATCGCATGGAATCGGACAAGGCGGCAAACAGGTTCTCGACCGCCCGGAACAGCGTTTCATCCGAGCGCCCCCACTCGGCCCAGCGCAGCAATTCCAGACATGTCGCGTCGTACGAGCTTTCCGTATTCAAGGCGTGGCGAATGGTTTCAACGATAGACTCGGATTCCGGGGCCTCATTGCCGAGTTTCTGTATGAACCACTGCGGAGACTGCAGCAACTGGCCGAACACTGACAGCAGTCGCTCCGTGTCACCCCGTTCCGCTCCCAGCCACTGGACCAGGCGGCCGAACACCTTCTCTTCGTGGCCGGCCTGGAAGAGGCTCAAGATCGCCACCCTCACGGCCAGCAGGGCTCTGGCATCGTCCTCGCGGGCCTGGTCGACGTAATGGCCCCGCGCGCCGAGAAGGAGAGTGTGCAGGAGACGCAGGGCCAAATCCGGACGGGAAAGCCCGAACTCCGCACCGCAGGCGTACGCCACGGTCGTCCGCAGACGGACATCGGCGGCCGTACTCCACCGTTGGAGGCGATAACGCACCTCCGCGACAAGTACGGGGTCCTCGGCGGCGACGCCCAGCGCGGTCGCCGCGATGAGACGGCTGGTCGTACGCTCCGACGTGGCGAGAGCCTGGATGTGCCGCAAAGCGCGCCGTCCGCCTCCCCACATCGCCGCCTTGCCCATGAGCCGGCCCACCGGCCGGGTGAGTTCGCTGGAGCGGTCCACTTCCCGCAGCCACTCGACCAGAAGCTCCGACAGTTGTCCGTACTCCCGCCACACATGCCTCAGTACCGCCTCGGCCTGCCGGTGTCTGACGAACACGACTCCTTCCACACTGTGCGCGTACGCTCCCTCTGTGCGAATCTCGCGCTCTCGCCGCACAGCGCGAATGGCGTGCAGAAGTTCCGTCAGGGAACGCCGGAAGACGAAGTCCGGGTTGGGCCGATCAGCCTTCTCGGCTCTCTGCGGGTCCGCCCCTGACACCACGGCCGTCAGACGGCCGTCAGCCAGTTTCAACAACCGATCGGCTTCCTCCCTGACGAGACGGTGGTCCAAACCCTCGTACACGCAGGCAGCCAGCAGGAAGGCCAGAGCATCGGGGTCGTCGCACAACCCCGCGATGAGTTCGGGGACTTGCTGCTCCACCCGGTGGCTCAGCCGGGCCCCGAGATCGGTCAGCGCATTCGGGTCGCCGTCGGCCGCCACGATGGCCGTCACCAACTCCACCACTTCGGTCGGCACCAGCTCGGGGACCAGCAGGTCACCCAGATCGTGTGACCGGCTCAGCGCCGACAGCAGACGCTCGCGCTCCCGCTGCTCCGGCACCATCGCTTCGAGGCAACTGCCGAACACCAGGGCGGGAGGTGGGGGCACGCACATGGTGGGCCTGACGTGGAGGTCCTCTTCGAGGCGACGCAGCAGGGTCGCGTCGTCGGGCAACACGATGATCATGCGGGCCCCGGCCTTCTCCAGCAGCGAGCGCACATGCCCGAGCACCCCCGGACCGAGGGACCGGGACGGGAACAGGCCGTCCATCAGGTAGCCACGTGCCGACGCGTCAGTGGGCTCCCAGCGGTCCAGTTCAGTGACGCTGTCGAGCGCCCGCAGCGATGCCCCTTCCCCACAGCTCTCGTGCAGCAGGTTGAGCGCCACGGTGCGACGACCTGACCCCGGCCTTCCCGCCAGGAAGAGCGGCCCCTGATCCAAAGCCTTCTTGGCGGTGTCGAACCAGTCGGGTCGCGCGAACCCGAAGGCGGCGGCCAGGACTTCCGCCTCCGGGACAGGTCCTTCGCGGACTCTGCCCTGTCGCTGCCTTCGCCCCTCTTTCCCGGACGCGTTGTGGACGCGTTGACCGCCGTGCACAGAGCCGGTGTTGACGTTTCCGTGCGGGGCGTACACGAACGGGCCCGCACCGCCGGCGGCACCGCCGATGACTTCAATCAGTTCGGAGACGTCGAGCTCGCCCTCTGGGCGGAGCGGCGAGCCCTTGGACACCGGCTCCGGATCGGCTGGTGATGAGGGTTTGGGCGCGGCTGATGTCGGGCCGGGTGGTTCCCCCGGCCGCACCCCGTCGTCCACGGTCACTGCCGCCCCTGGTACTTGTTGCCGCGTACTTGGTCCCCCTGGAAACCGCGGACACGGCCCGCCTTGTTGCCTTGGACGTGATCACCGGCGACATGGTGGTTTCCCACGCTCTGCCCGCCATGGACGGTGCCGGTGTTGACGTTGCCGTGGGGTGCGCTGTTCCGCACACGAGGAGTCCGCACGTCGTCGCGTTCGAGCGAGTTGGCCGTCTCCTGCGCGGGCTCCGGCGGAGGAGCGGCACCAGAGGGCTCTTCGTACAGGGGACCGGAAGGTTGGGGCACGTAGATCCAGGCCCGCTGGGAGAACGGCTTGCCGTCGACCGTCGCAGCCACCTCCACGAAGTGGTCCGGGTGACGCCCGGTGTACCTACTGGCGACAGCGTCTTCATAGCAGCGGTCGGAGAGGATGGCCGCTACGTGCGTGATGCTCTCCTTGTGGGAAGCGAGCACGGCCTTGACGGGGCGCGAGTCGAGCAGACGGTGCGTGTCGTTGCGCGCTGTCCCGTTCCCGCCGAACTCGTCGCCCGTATCGGGCAACGGGCCGACATGCAGGCTCACTCGGAGCCTGATGGGCACTGCACCGTGGGACAGGACATTGAAGTCGGTCAGTACGTCCTGCAGCGACAGCAAGAACGGATGGATCACGAAGGGCATGCGAGTGGGGTCGAATCCGAAGACGTAACCGTCACCGGTCGAAGCCGGGAATTTGCGGTCGCACCAGAGATCTTGCAGCTCCGCCTTGGAGAGCGCGGTCTTGAGCAGTTCCGGTACGGCGCGGCTGACGGCTTCGTGCTCGATCGCCGGGCGGCCGGTGAAGTCCTTGGCATCCACGGCCAGGACACCCCGATAGGGAGGCAGCGGACGGCTTCGGGTGTACTGGCCGTGGATCGGCCGGGGCAATGCGCTGTGGTCGGACTCGTGCATGTCGCTCCTCCATGAAGCCCGCCCGTTCCCTGAGGATCCGACGGGGCACTGGTGCGCGCTGTGTCACGCACTCCGAGCTTCACGGCGGGCGCGGGAATGTTCTGTGCCGCAGGTCCAGACGGCGAGTGAGGTACGACACACCAGGGCTATGCCTCGACACGAGGGGTGATCACCTCGCGCAACCCCTCCACGCTGACCACGTCGATGCGGCTCTTGCCTGCCTTCACCCGGCCGGGACCGAGCAGTTTCAGCGCCTGACTCACAGCCCTGCGGCCCACATCGATGTGCTGGGCCAGGTCTTCCCTGGTGAGAGAGAAGGAGTCCTCTCCCCCCGAGACCTCGACCAGGCGGAGGAGTGCCATGGCGAGACGCTCGTGTACGGCTCCGTCGTGAGCCTCGGTGTGTTCCCGGAGCCGATCGGACGCCATCACGGCTAACGGAAGGGCGAGCCGGTGCTCGCGTACGAAGCGCTGGAACTCCTCCGCAGGAACGACGGACGCTTTGCATTTGCTCATGGCCCACACGTGCGCCAGCCTGACAGCCCCGCACTGAAGTGCCATCTCGCCCAAGATCTCACCCGGCCCACGGAAGGCGAGCAACCGCCGCCGCCCGTCACGGTCGGTCCGCACGACCTTGACCAATCCACTGACCAGCACAAGTACGTGGGTTGCTGCTTCACCCTGTCGCAACAGCGCTCGACCCGCCAGGTAGGTCTGCGCCCGGTAACACACCAGCCCTTCCCATTCCTTGTGCGGGACCAGAGCACGGAGAGGGGACGCCGGGAGAGAGTGATCTTCGCTCATGCGATCAAGTTAAGGGAGGAACTCTCGCAGCAAGTAGGGAATTCCACTTTCTGCGCCTTGAGGCGCGCAAAGAGGCCGGAACTTTTCCATGCGGCGACTTTTCGTGCACGCCGGCCCACGGTGCTTCGGCTACGCTCGGGCATAGGGCGCTGCGCTCTCAAAGCCCCGTCCAGGTCGGCTCCCCGCACTCGCGCCGAGAGGCGCCCTTGGCCTTGGCACCTTCATACACACCGCCCAGGAGGCACCGTTGCCCGCCGCCCCCGACGAGACGGACGGAAGCGCCCCGGCGGCTCAAGCGGCCGTCGACGAGATCGGCGCCACCCAACTGGAGCGACTGGTCGAGGAGGCCGGGAAGCGGGCCGCGGGGGCCGTCGTCCACGGGGAGGCCGTCACCCGCGCCGGCGTCACCGTCATTCCCGTCGCCGAGGTCGGCTACGGATTCAGCTTCGGCGGGGCCGGTGACGCGCCGGGGGGCGGAGGCGTCAGGGCGCGGCCCCGTGGCTTCATCGAGATCAGGGACGGCGCCGTCACGTACAAGCCGCTCCGGAACCCGTGGGCGGCCGTCGCCGTGCCGCTCGCCGCCTTCCTGGCGGGTGCCGTCGCTCCCTGCCTCGTACGCCTCCTCGCCCGGCGCCGCCTCGGGTGAACGGGCGGCCGCCAACGTACCGTCGAGTGTGCGTGGTTGAGGGCGGCGCACGCGACGGGACCGTGCCCCACGGTTACGATCCTGAGTCGGCGCCAGGCAGGCCGGGTGTGCCCTTGCACGGCGCAGGCCCGTCGGCATGACACGAGGATGGAACGATGACCGCTGCGCCGGAAGACCCGTCGTCACCGATCGGCGAGGACGACCGTGAAGCGGCCGTGCAGCGCCTGAAGGACGCGTACGCCGGAGAGCACCTGTCCCTGGAGGAGATGGACGCATGCCTCCACCGGGCCCTCACCGCGAGGACCCGCGGCGAACTCTCGGCGGCCCTGATCTCGCTCCCGCCGGAGACCCCGGGCACCACGTCCACCATCGCCGCCGCCGGCGGGCGGATCCGGCGGCGCGGCGCGTGGCGGGTGCCGCGGGTCCTGAAGGTCGAGTCCGCGTTCGGCAAGGTGCGTCTGGACCTGTCCCGGGCGGTCATCGAGCACCGGGTCGTCGACATCGAGCTGCGACTCGGTACGGGCGGGGCCCGGATCACCGTCCCGCGCGACGCGACCGTCGAGCTGGAGGGGCTGAACACCGGGTGGAAGGACGTGCTCTACAAGCCGCGGCGGCGCTCCGACCCCGGCCGGGGGCCGAGGATCCGTGTCTCCGGAACCATGGGGTTCGGCCGGCTGAGGATCCGCCACGCTCGGCGTTGAGGCCCCGTTTGCTGCCTGTCGGCGCGTGTTCCTGGTGGGCCCTCAGCCGGTCTCGCGCACGAAGGCGCGGATCGCCGCGGCGAGTCCTTCGGGGCGGTCCAGCGGGATCAAGGTGCGGCAGTCGTCCGGTTCGACGAGCCGCCCGCGGGGCAGCAGGTCGGCCGGTCTGCGGCCGCGCTCGGGCGGCATCACGCGGTCCTGCCTGCCCCACACCACGAGCGCCGGGCGGTCGTACGCACGCAGCGCCTCGGCCGCCTCCATCATCTCCGAGGGATTGCGCCGCCCGCAGGTGGCGGACCAGGACGCGGCGGGCCGGGCGGAACGTGAGGCCGTGCGCCGTCGCCGCGATGCCGCCGGGGATCCTGGCGGCCGCCGTCATCATCTTGCCGCCGGCGCGCGGCGGGTAGTGGTCGCAGGCCTCGCAGCCCGCGAACACCAACGGCGCACGCGCTGCGGCCCTTCGGCGACCAGCTGCTGGAGGCGGAGGCGGCCGCCGTCGTTCGCCACGAACACCGTCTCGTCGCCCAGCTTCAAGGCGTCCGCGAACTCCCCGACGAGCAGGGCGATCGTGCGCGGCGTGAGCAGGGCGCCGGGCCGCAGCGGGACGCGGTGGCTGCCGTGGGACGGGGGCGGTACGACGCAGCGGAACGCCGCGCCGAGTGCGTCGACCACATGACGCCAGACCGTTCCGTCCTGGGCGGGACCGTGGGGCAGGACGAGGAGGATGCCGTCATCGCTCGCCCGTGTCCTCGTACGCGAAGCTTCCGACGCCCGTCTCGGTCTGCGGCACGCGCCTCGCCCCTCCGCGGCCCTCAGTCGAGGACCGCCACCCCGTCGAGCTCGACCAGCGCTTGCTCGTCCCACAGCCGGACGGCGCCCACCACCGCCATCGCGGGGTAGTCGCGTCCCGCCAACCGCCGCCAGATGCGGCCCAGTTCGGGAGCGTGCTCGCGGTAATCGGCGACGTCCGTGGCGTAGACGGTGACGCGCGCGAGGTCGGCGGGGGTGCCGCCCGCGTGGCGCAGGGCGGTCAGGAGGTTGGTGAGCGCCCGCTCGAACTGCGCGGGCAGGCCGACTCCGACGACCTTGCCTTCGCCGTCCAGCGAGGTCTGCCCGGCGAGAAAGACGAGACGGGAACCGGTCGCGGTGACGGCGTGCGAGAAGCCGGTGGGCGGGGAGAGTTCGGCGGGGTTCACACGGTGCAGGGGCATGGGGCGGCTCCTCGGGGGCTGGGGGGCGGCGTGAGTCGTAGGGTCGTGGGGTTGGAGGGTCGGGGGCGGGGATCGTGGGGGTGCGGGTCGTCCGGCCGCGGGTCGTGGGGGCGCGAGTTGCGCGGTCGTGCGGTCACGGGGTCGTGGGTCGTGGGGTCAATGGGTCGTGGAGGCGCGGGGTCGAGGGTCGCGGGGTCGAGGGTCGCGGGATCGCAGGTCACGGGTCACAGGTCACAGGATCGCAAGTCGCGGTTCGGGGGTCGCGGGGGACGCAGGATCGCAGGTCACGGCTCGCAGATTCGCGGGTCGCGGGTCGCGGGTCGCGGGTCGCGGGTCGCGGGTCGCGGGTCGCGGGTCGCGGGTCGCGGGTCGCGGGATCGTAGGCCGCAGGCACGTAGGCCGCAGGCCGCAGGCACGTAGGCCGCAGGCCACAGGCACGTAGGCCACAGGCCACAGACGCGCAGGCACGCAGGCACGCAGGCACGCAGGCCGCGGCCACAGGCCGCAGGCACGCAGGCACGCAGGCCGCGGGGCCGCAGGTCATGGGTACGTGGGTCACGGGGCCGCAGGTCATGGGTTCGTGGGTCACGGGGCCGCAGGTCATGGGTTCGTGGGTCACGGGGCCGCAGGTCACGGGTCACGACGTCGTGGGGCGCCGCGGGCGCCGCCGGGTTGGGCTTGGCCGTTATTGGTCGTACAGCTCCTTGGCGATGATGGTTCGCTGCACCTCACTCGCCCCCTCGTAGATTCGGGGTGCCCGCACCTCACGGTAGAGGTGCTCCAGGAGGTGGCCGCGCTGGAGCGCGCGGGCGCCGTGCAGTTGGACCGCCGTGTCGACGACGTACTGCGCGGTCTCCGTGGCGAGCAGCTTCGCCATGGCGGCGCGCCGTGCGGTGCCGGGCCCCCGGGGCTCGGCCGCCCCCTCGGCGTCGTATGCCGCCGCTGCCGCGTAGACCATCAGGCGGGCCGCCTCCGTGCGCGTGGCCATCTCGGCGACCTGGTGCGCGACGGACTGGAGGTCCTTCAACTTGCCGCCGAACGCGTCCCGTTCGGCGGTGTGGGCGAGGCTCGCGTCCAGCGCGGCGGCGGCCATGCCGACCGCGAACGCGCCGACGCTCGGGCGGAACCGGTTCAGCGTGGTCATCGCGACCCGGAAGCCCCGGTCGGTCTCGCCCAGGACGTCGTCGCGGCCGACCCGTACGCCGTCGAAGGCGAGCGCGCCGATCGGGTGCGGGGAGAGCATGTCGAGGGCCGTGCCCGTCAGGCCCGCGCGGTCGGCGGGGACCAGGAAGGCGGTGACGCCGCGGGCCCCGGCGTCCGGGGACGTACGGGCGAAGACGGTGTAGAGGTCGGCTTCGGGGGCGTTGGAGATCCAGCGTTTCTCGCCCGTGAGGCGCCAGCCGGCGGAGCCGTCCGGCTCCGCCGCCAGGGACAGGGCCGCCGCGTCGGAGCCCGCGCCCGGTTCGGAGAGCGCGAAGGCGGCGATCGCGCGCCCGGCGCGGACCGCGGGCAGCCAGCGTTCGCGCTGCGCCGCGGAGCCGTACGCGTGCACGGGGTGGGCGCCCAGGCCCTGGAGCGCGAGGGCGGTCTCGGCCTCCGTACAGGCGTAGGCGAGGGACTCGCGCATCAGGCAGAGGCCGAGGGCGCCGGACGCCGCACGCCCCGGTCCTCCCCCGCTTCCCTGGCCGCGGATCTCCTCGAACAGGCGGTCAAGCAGGCCGAGTTCACCCAGCGCCTCCACCAGCGGCCGGTTCACATGGCCCGGCTCGCCCTTCTCCGCCAGGGGACGCAGCCGCTCGGCGGCGAGTGTACGCAGCTCCGCGCACCAGGCGGTTTGTTCGGGATCGAGGGAGAATGTCGTCATCGCGAGCCCCTCCTTTATCGCGCACCGTTGACTGTCGTCACCATCACGATACGCTCGTGAGGCGAGCCCACCACAGCGCCCGACCGGCAGGCAAGGGGGCAGAGCCGCCATGGGACCCAACGGCAATCCAGGGCTGACACCATCCGGCCACACGGACACCTTCGCCCGGGACCATCTCCCCCCGCGCGAGCAGTGGCCCGCGCTCGTCCACGACCGTCCCGAGCTGCGCTACCCCGCCCGCCTCAACTGCGGCACGGAACTGCTGGACCGGACGGCGGACCGGCTGGGCTCCGAGCGGCCCGCCTTCCACGCCGCGTCCGGCGAGAGCTGGACGTACGGCCGGCTGCGCGGCCACGTCGACCGCGTCGCGCACGCGCTGACCTCCGAACTCGGCGTGCGGCCCGGTGAGCGCGTGCTGCTGCGCGGGCCCACCACGCCGTGGCTCGCGGCCTGTTGGCTGGCGGTGATGAAGGCGGGCGCGGTCGCCGTGACCGTGCTCGCCGAGCAGCGCGCGCCGGAGCTCGCCACCATGTGCGAGATCGCCGAGGTGCGGCACGCGCTGTGCGACATCCGTTCGGTGGACGACCTGATCAAGGCCGGTGTGCCGGGCCTGGAGGTCACCACGTACGGCGGCGAGGGCTCCGACGACCTGCTGGCGCGCGCCGCCCGGCAGCCCGAGCGGTACGAAGCGGTGGACACGGCGGCCGACGACGTCGCGCTCATCGCCTTCACGTCCGGCACGACGGGCCGCCCCAAGGGCTGCATGCACTTCCACCGCGATGTGCTCGCCATCGCCGACACCTTCGCCCGGCACGTCCTCAAGCCGGTCCCCGACGACGTGTTCGCGGGCAGCCCGCCGCTCGGCTTCACCTTCGGGCTGGGCGGCCTCGTCATCTTCCCGCTGCGCTTCGGCGCCTCGTCGGTGCTGCTCGAACAGGCCGCGCCCAAGCGGCTGTTGCCCGCGATCGGGCGGCACGGGATCTCCGTCCTGTTCACCGCGCCGACCGCCTACCGCACGATGCTCGACCAGCTCGACGGGCACGACATCTCCTCGCTGCGCCGCTGCGTCTCGGCGGGCGAGAATCTGCCGGCGGCCACCTGGCGGGCGTGGCACGAGCGCACCGGGCTCCGCGTCATCAACGGCATAGGCGCCACCGAACTCCTGCACATCTTCATCTCCGCCGCCGACGACGCGATCCGGCCGGGCACGACGGGGCTGCCCGTGCCGGGCTGGCAGGCGCGCGTGGTGGACGGCTCCGGCGCGCCGGTGCCGGACGGCGAGCCGGGGCTCCTCGCGGTGCGCGGTCCGGTCGGCTGCCGCTATCTCGCCGACGAGCGCCAGCTCCAGTACGTGCGTCATGGCTGGAACGTCACCGGCGACACCTATGTCCGTGACGCCGACGGCTACTTCCGCTATGTCGCGCGCGCCGACGACCTGATCATCTCGGCCGGGTACAACATCGCGGGCCCCGAGGTGGAGGAGGCGTTGCTGCGCCACCCCGACGTCGCGGAGACGGCCGTCGTGGGGCGCCCCGACGAGCTGCGCGGGCAGGTGGTCGTGGCGTACGTGGTGCCGCGCGGGGGCGCGCCACGGGACGCGGAGCGGCTGCGCGCGTTCGTGCGGGCGGAGCTCGTCCCCTACAAGTGTCCGCGCGAGATCGTCTTCCTGGAGGCGCTGCCGAGGACGGCGACGGGCAAGCTTCAGCGGTTCCGGCTGCGTACGCCGTCCGCCGCCGACGCCCCGGCGGAGCCGGGCCCGTAGAGTGATCACGTGTCCGAGCAGCACACTCCACGGTCCCTGATCGTCACCTTCTACGGCGCCTACGGCCGGGCGGCGCCCGGCCCGGTGCCCGTCGCCGAGCTGGTGCGCCTCCTCGCGCCCGTCGGTGTCGACGCGCCGTCGGTGCGTTCGTCGGTGTCCCGGCTCAAGCGGCGCGGCCTCCTCGTGCCGGCGCGTACGGAGTCGGGTGCGGCGGGGTACGCGCTGTCGCCGGACGCCCGTCAGCTCCTGGAGGACGGTGACCGGCGCATCTACGGCCCGGCGGTGTCGCGGGAGGGCGCGGGCTGGGTCATCGCCGTGTTCTCCGTGCCCGAGGCGGAGCGCCAGAAGCGGCATGTGCTGCGTTCCCGCCTGGCGGGGCTCGGCTTCGGGACGGCGGCGCCGGGCGTGTGGATCGCTCCCGCGCACCTCTACGAGGAGACCCGGCACACCCTGGAGCGGCTCCACCTCGCCGCATATGTTGACCTGTTCCGGGGTGAGCACCTCGGGTTCGCGGCGACGGCGGAGGCGGTGGGCCGCTGGTGGGATCTCGCCGCGCTGGCCAAGCAGCACGAGGCGTTCCTGGACCGCCATGAGCCGGTGCTGCGCGCCTGGGAGGCCCGGGGGCAGGCGGACCCGCCTCCCGAGGAGGAGGCCTACCGCGACTATCTCCTGGCCCTCGACTCGTGGCGCCGGCTGCCTTACGCCGATCCCGGGCTGCCCGCCGGCCTGCTGCCGGCGGGCTGGCCGGGGGCGCGGTCGGCCGAGGTGTTCGCGGGGCTCGACGGGTTGTTGCGGGAGGCCGGGGCGCGCTTCGTGTCGGCCGGGGCCGGGGCCTGACCACGCATCAACTACCCAGTGACAGGCGCGGCTTCGGGGCGTCCGTGCGGCCCGTCTGAGGGCGGCGGCTGCCCGCGCGGTACTGGAGCGGCCAGACGGCGCCCGGACCCGCGTAACCCTGCTCGGCCGCCGCGTGCAGGGTCCAGTGGGGGTCGTAGAGGTGGGGGCGGGCCAGGGCGCAGAGGTCCGCGCGGCCCGCCAGGAGCAGGGAGTTGACGTCGTCCCAGGAGGAGATGGCGCCGACGGTGATGACGGGGATGCCGGTGCGGTTGCGGATGAGGTCGGCGTACGGCGTCTGGTAGGAGCGGCCGTACGCGGGCTGCTCGTCCGCGACCACCTGGCCCGTGGAGACGTCGATCGCGTCGGCGCCGTGGGCCGCGAAGGCGCGGGCGATCTCCACGGCGTCCTCGGCCGTGGTGCCGCCGTCGGCCCAGTCGGTGGCCGATATGCGGACGGTCATGGGCCTGCCGTCGGGCCACACCTCTCGTACCGCGTCGAAGACCTCCAGGGGGAAGCGGAGCCTGGCGGAGAGGGGGCCGCCGTACGCGTCCGTGCGGTGGTTCGTCAGCGGGGAGAGGAAGCCGGAGAGCAAGTAGCCGTGGGCGCAGTGGAGTTCGAGGAGGTCGAAGCCGGCGTGGGCGGCGCGGCGGGCCGCCGCGGCGAACTGTTCGCGGATCTCGGTGAGTCCGGCACGGGAGAGTTCGCGCGGGGTCTGGCTGCCGGTTTTGTACGGGAGCGGAGAGGCGGCGGAGAGCGGCCAGTTGCCGTCGGGCAGGGGGTCGTCGATGCCTTCCCACATCAGTTTCGTGGAGCCTTTGCGGCCGGAGTGGCCGAGCTGCACGCCGATCGCCGTGCCGGGGGCCCGGTCGTGCGCGAAGTCGGTGATCCGGCGCCAGGCCTCGGCCTGTTCGGCGGTGTAGAGGCCTGTGCAGCCCGGGGTGATGCGGCCGTGTTCGCTGACGCAGACCATCTCGGTCATGACCAGGCCGGCGCTGCCCAAGGCCCGTGCGCCGAGGTGGACGAGGTGGAAGTCGCCGGGGACGCCGTCCACGGCGGAGTACATGTCCATCGGGGAGACGACGACGCGGTTGCGCAGGGTGAGTTCGCGGAGGGTGAAGGGGGTGAACATGGGGGGCGTGCCGTCGGGGCAGCCGAACTCGCGCTCCACGGAGCGGGTGAAGCGGGCGTCGCGCAGGCGGAGGTTGTCGTGGGTGACGCGGCGGCTGCGGGTCAGGAGGTTGAACGCGAACTGCCGGGGAGGCTGGTCGAGGTGGTCGGGCAGGCGCTCGAACCACTCCAGGCTGGCGCGGGCGGCGCGTTGGGTGGACTCGACGACGGGGCGGCGTTCCGTCTCGTACGCCTGGAGGGCGCTCGGGATGTCGGGCTGTTCCTGGAGGCAGGCGGCGAGTGCGAGGGCGTCCTCGACGGCGAGCTTGGTGCCGGAGCCGATGGAGAAGTGGGCGGTGTGGGCGGCGTCGCCGAGCAGGACCGTGTTGCCGTGGGACCAGCGGGCGTTGACGACGGTGCGGAAGGTGGTCCAGGCGGATTTGTTCCCGCGCAGGGGGCGGCCGCCGAGGGCCTCGGTGAAGATCTTGGCGCAGCGGTCGGTGGACTCGTGTTCGTCGAGGACGTCGAAGCCGGCGGCCTCCCAGACCTCCTCGCGCATCTCGACGATGACGGTGGACGCGCCGGAACCGGTGGCGGAGAAGGGATAGCCGTGGAGCTGCATCACGCCGTGCTCGGTCTCGGCGATCTCGAAGCGGAACGCGTCGAAGGCGAAGTCGGCGGCGAGCCAGATGTAGCGGCAGCGGTGGGTGGTGACGGCCGGTCGGAAGGCTTCGGCGTGCGCCTCGCGGGTGAGGCTGTGCACGCCGTCGGCCGCGACGACGAGGTCGTACGCCGTGGCGAGCCGGGCGGCGGGCGGCGCCTCGGTACGGAAGCGCAGCTCGACGCCGAGGTCGCGGCACCGGGCGTGCAGGATCTCCAGGAGCCGCCGCCGCCCGAGCGCGGCGAAACCGTGGCCGCCGGAGGTGTGCCGCCGGTCGCGGTGCACGATGTCGATGTCGTCCCAGCGTACGAAGTCGGCCTGGAGGGCGGCGTAGACGGCGGGGTCGGCGTGTTCGATGCCGCCGAGCGTCTCATCGGAGAGAACGACCCCGAACCCGAAGGTGTCCTCCGGGGCGTTGCGCTCCCAGACGGTCACGTCGCGCCCGGGGTCGAGCCGCTTGAGCAGCGCGGCGGCGTAGAGCCCGCCGGGGCCGCCGCCGATGACGGCGATGCGGTGGGGGGTGTCTTCGGGGGGTGCGTGGGGGTCGTGGCGGGCGGTGGGACCGGGGGCTTGGCGCCGCTCCCCCGCCATCACCGGCCCCGCCACTTCGGCGGGCGCTTCTCCGTGAAGGAGGCGTGGAACTCGGCGTAGTCCTCGCCGTTCATCAGCAGTGCCTGGGTCGCCGCGTCCAGTTCCACGGATGCGGCCAGGGGCATGTCCAGTTCGGCGGTGAGCAGTGCCTTCGTCTGGGCGTGGGCGAGGGCCGGGCCGTCGGCCAAGCGGCGGGCCAGGGACCGGGCGGCCTCCGGGGCCTTGCCTTCCTCCGTCAACTCGCTGATCAGGCCGATCCGTTCGGCCTCGGGGGCCCGCACCGCGTCGCCCAGCATCAGCAGCCGCGTGGCGTGGCCGAGGCCGACGACGCGGGGCAGGAGGTAGGCGGCGCCCATGTCGCCGCCGGAGAGGCCGACGCGGGTGAAGAGGAAGGAGAAACGTGCGCTCGGGTCCGCGACGCGGAAGTCCGCGGCGAGGGCGAGCACCGCGCCGGCGCCCGCGGCGACCCCGTGCACGGCGGCGATCACCGGGAACGGGCACTCCCTGATGGCCCGCACGACCTGGCCCGTCATGCGGTTGAAGTCGAGGAGCTGGGCGGTGTCCATGGCGAGGGTCGCCCCGATGATCTCGTCCACGTCGCCGCCCGAGCAGAAGCCGCGCCCCTCACCGCCGAGCACGAGCGCGCGTACGGACTTGGCGCGGGAGAGCTCGGCGAGGAGGTCGCGCAGGTCGGCGTAGGCACCGAAGGTGAGCGCGTTGAGCTTGTCGGGGCGGGCGAGGGTGACCGTGGCGACCCCGTCGTCGACGGCGAGGCGCAGGTGCCGCCACTCGGGGGTGGGGGATGCGGAGCCGGTGAAGGGACTCATCAGGTGCGGCCTCCTCGGCATGAGGGCTGAGCTCGCTGTGCTCACTCCCTTTGACGTTATCACCGGTCTATGACTGTCGTCATGAGTACGCGATACGCGATTCGGTGCCGCGTGTCACACCACCAGGGCAGGCGTACGCGGGCCGAAAGTCCCGGGACGCACGTCTTGCCGCACGGAGCACCGCAGGGTCGGATGTCCCGCACATGGCCGACCGCCGCCCCTGTCGACACAGCGTTTAAGATTCGTACTGTTGAAAGCAGGATCGCCTGCTGCCCTGAACGGACCCGCCTTGCACGAGCCCCCCTTCCCCGCCTCCTGGCGCATCGCACTGCCGCACACCGCGGCAGCCGTGCCCGTCGCGCGCGCCCTGGTCCGTACCGCCCTCACCGACATCGAGGCGTCCCCCGACACCGACACCGCCGAACTGCTCACCGCGGAGCTGGTCGCCAACGCCGTCGAGCACACCGTCGGGCAGGACCCCATAGAGCTGGTGATCGAGCTGCTGCCGACCGGCTGCCAGGTCGAGGTGCACGATTCCAGCCCGCTGCCGCCGGGCGACCTCACCGCCCCCGAACCGCCCTGCGAACCGGACCCCTGGCAGGAGCACGGCCGCGGCCTTCTCCTGATCCGCACCCTCAGCTCGTCCTGCGGCCACCGCCCCACCGCATCCGGCAAGGCGGTCTGGTTCACGCTTCCGACGCGGCCCTAGCGGGCGGCGGCGTCGCCCCGGCCGAGCCGCGAGTGACCGCGGCCGTAGAGCGCGTAGACGAGGGCGCCCACCACGAGGAACACCGCGAACTGCGCCCACGTCGACCAGCCCGTGCCCCAGATCAGATAGAGGCAGAAGCCCACGCCGAGGACCGGGCTCAGCGGGTACAACGGCACCCGGAAGGTGCGGCGGAGGCCGGGGTGCGAGCGGCGCAGGACGAGCACCGCGATGTTCACGACCACCATGATCGCGAGCGTGCCGATGGTGGTGAGGCCGACGACCACGTCGAGGGAGGAGAACGCGGCGGGGGCAGCGACGACGGCCGCGACGATCCAGGTGCCCGCGGCCGGGGTCGCGGTGCGCGGCGAGACGCGTTCGAAGACACGCGGCATGAGACCGTCGCGGGACATCGACATCAGGACGCGGGTCTGGCCGTACATGACGGTGAGGACGACGGACGCGATGGCGACGACCGCGCCGAAGGCGATGATCCCGCCGCCCACGGTGGAGCCGGTGACCTGGTCGACGACGAGGGAGAGCGCGGCGGGCCTGTCGGCGACGGCGTCGGCGCCGAGCGCGCCGATGGCCGCCAGCGCCACGGCGGCGTAGAGCAGCGTGACCACACCGATGCAGATCAAGATCGCGAGCGGGATGTCGCGCCGGGGGTTCTTGACCTCTTCGCCCGCCGTGGTGACCGCGTCGAAGCCGATGAAGGAGAAGAAGGCGAGCGAGGCGCCCGCGGTGATGCCGGAGAGCCCGGCGCCCGCGAAGGGCGTGAGGTTGCCGTCCTCGAACGCGGTGAACGCGATGGCCAGGAACAGCAGCAGGATGCCGATCTTCAGTACGGCCATGGCCGCCGTGGCCCCGGCGCTCTCCCGGATGCCGCGCACCAGCAGCGCGGCGGCGAGCAGCACCACGACGACGGCGGGCAGGTTCACCGCGCCGCCCTCCCCGGGCCCGGCGGACAGGGCGGCGGGCAGCTGCCAGCCGGTGAGGCTGTTCAGGAGCTGGTTGAGGTACTGGCTCCAGCCCACGGCGACCGCCGAGACGGAGACGCCGTACTCCAGGAGCAGGCACCAGCCCACGAGGAAGGCGACGCGCTCGCCGAGCGTGGCGTACGCGAAGGAGTACGAGCTGCCCGAGACCGGGATCGCGCCGCCCAGCTCCGCGAACGAGAACGCGGTGAAGACGCAGGTCACGGCGGCGAGGACGTAGGAGACGGCGACGGCGGGGCCCGCCTTCGCGACGGAGTCGGACAGGCCGACGAAGATGCCGGTGCCGACGATGGCGCCGACTCCGAAGCACACGAGCTGGAAGAGCCCCATGGTGCGCTTGAGGCCGTGCCCTTCGAGGTCCGCGCCCGACTCGGCGAGCAGCCGTTCGGGGGGTTTGACGCGCAGGCCGTGGGGCGTCGTCGTACGAGTCATGGGTCGCTACGTTCCCGGCACCGGGTCCCTCGTCACCGGGCAGCTCATGCACCGCGGCCCGCCCCGGCCGCGCCCCAGCTCGCTGCCCAGGATCTCGATGACCTCGATGCCCTGTTTACGCAGATATGTGTTGGTCGTCGCGTTCCGCTCGTACGCCACCACGACGCCCGGCTCGACCGCGAGGACGTTGCAGCCGTCGTCCCACTGCTCCCGCTCCGCCGCGTGCACGTCCTGGGTGGCGGTGAGTACCCGGATCGCGTCCAGTCCGAGCGCGGCGGCGATCGCCCGGTGCATGTTCTCGGGCGGGTGGTCGGTGACCTTCAACTCCCGGTCGCCGACGCCCGGTTCGATGGTGTAGGAGCGGAGCATGCCGAGGCCCGCGTACTGCGTGAAGGTGTCACCGTCGACCATCGTCATGACCGTGTCGAGATGCATGAACGCGCGCCGCTTCGGCATGTCGAGCGCCACGATGGTCTGCGCGGAGCCCGCCGCGAACAGCTTGTGGGCGAGCATCTCGACGGCCTGCGGCGTGGTGCGTTCGCTCATGCCGATGAGCACCGCGCCCTTGCCGATGACCAGGACGTCGCCGCCCTCGATGGTCGAGGGGTAGTCCGCCTGGCCCTGTGACCAGACGTGGAAATCCTCGCCGCGGAAGAGCGGGTGATGCCGGTAGATCGCCTCGAAGTGCACGGTCTCGCGCTGCCGGGCGGGCCAGCGCATGGCGTTGATGGAGACGCCGTCGTAGATCCAGGCCGACGTGTCACGGGTGAAGAGGTGGTTGGGCAGCGGGCCGAGCAGGAAGTCGTCCAGGTCCATACAGTGGAAGCGCACGGAGGTCGGCTCGGGGTGGGCCTCCAGGAACTCCCGTTTGGTCATGCCGCCCACCAGCGCCTCGGCCAGCTCCACCGACGGCAGCGTCTCGAACGCGATCCGCAGGTGGTCGGTGGCCAGGGGGCCGTACTCCTTCTCGTCGAAGACCCGGTCCAGGATGAGCAGGCGGGCCTCGGGCACGTCCAGGGTCTCTTTCAGCAGGTCACCGAAGAGGTGGACCGCCACGCCCCGGTCGCGCAGTACGTCCGCGAAGCCGTCGTGCTCCTGGCGGGCCCTGCGCACCCACAGGACGTCATCGAAGAGCAGGGCGTCCTTGTTGCTCGGAGTCAGCCGCTTGAGCTCCAGATCGGGGCGGTGCAGTATGACGCGGCGCAGCCGCCCGGCCTCGGAGTCGACATGGAATCCCATGGGTCCATCTTTCCCCGGCCGGGCGGCTCACGCGCGGTCAACACGGCAACGGCACCTGATGACTGTTCAGGCGCCGTGCGCCGGAGTTCAGAGCCGCGGGCCCACCGGCTCAGAGCCGCGGGTCCACCGGCTCCGACTCCAGGGCGAGCACCGCGAACACCGCCTCGTGGACGCGCCACAGCGGCTCGCCGTCCGCCAGCCGGTCCAGGGCCTCCAGGCCGAGCGCGTACTCGCGCAGGGCGAGCGAACGCTTGTGGCCGAGGGTGCGGCTCCGCAGCTTCTCCAGGTTCTCCGGCCGCGTGTACTCCGGGCCGTAGATGATCCGCAGGTACTCGCGGCCCCGGCACTTGACGCCGGGCTGCACAAGCCGCCCCTGCCCGTCCCTGGCCAGGGCCTCGACCGGCTTGACGACCATGCCCTCGCCGCCACGTCCGGTCATCTCCAGCCACCAGTCGACGCCCGCCCGCACCGACGCCTCGTCGCCGGTGTCGACGTACAGGCGGCGGGTGGTCTGGAGCAGGTCGGAGCCCTGGCCGCCGTCGTGCTCCACCATGCGGTCGATCAGCGCCAGTTGCCGGTCGTGCCGCAGCCCGGCGAGGCTGCGGCCCTGGACGGCCAGGATCTGGAACGGCGCGAGACGTACGCCCTCCAGGCCGTCGGTCGGCCAGCAGTAGCGGCGGTACGCGTCGGTGAACGCGGCGGCGTCCGCGGCGCGTTCACGCTGCCTGGCGAGCAGCGAGCCCGCGTCGACGCCGCGTGCCGTCGCGGCCTCCAGGGTGGCCAGCGCGCCGGGGAAGGCGGCCCCGGCGGCGGCGCCCACGGCCGCGTACTGCGTGCGGAGCAGACCGGACGCCTTCAACGACCACGGCATCAGCTCGGCGTCGAGCAGCAGCCAGTCGCTCTCCAGCTCTTCCCACAGGCCCGCCTCGGTGACGGCGGCGCGCACGCGGCCGAGCATCTCCTCCGTGAGGGACGGGTCGGTGAAGAAGGGGCGGCCCGTGCGGGTGCAGAGGGAGCCGCTCGGGCCGTCCACGCCGAAGCGTTCCCGGGCCGCGTCCGCGTCACGGCAGACCAGGGCGACCGCGCGCGAGCCCATGTGCTTCTCCTCGCACACGACGCGGCCGACCCCGTCCCGCGCGTACGAGGCGAAGGCCTCGGCCGGGTGTTCCAGGTAGCCGTCACGCCGTGACGTGGCGGTGGGCGCCATCGTCGGCGGCAGGTACGGCAGCAGGCGCGGGTCGATCGCGAAGCGGCTCATGACTTCGAGGGCCGCCGCCGCGTTCTCCTCGCGCACCGCGACACGGCCGGCGTACCGGGTGTCCACCACGCGGCGGCCCTGCACGTCGGTCAGGTCGAGGGGGCGCCCGTCGTGGCTGCCGGGTGCCTCGGTGCGCAGCGGCTTGGCGGGCTCGTACCAGACGCGCTCCGCGGGGACGTCGACGAGCTCGCGCTCCGGCCAGCGCAGCGCGGTCAGCTTGCCGCCGAAGACGGCGCCGGTGTCCAGGCAGATGGTGTTGTTCAGCCAGGTCGCGGTGGACACCGGGGTGTGGCCGTAGACGACCGCGGCCTTGCCGCGGTACTCCTCCGCCCACGGATAGCGCACCGGCAGCCCGAACTCGTCGGTCTCGCCGGTGGTGTCGCCGTACAGCGCGTGCGAGCGCACCCGCCCCGACGTGCGCCCGTGGTACTTCTCGGGAAGACCGGCGTGACAGACGACCAGCTTGCCGCCGTCGAGGACGTAGTGGGACACGAGCCCGTCCACGAACTCCCGTATCCGCGCACGGAATTCCTCGCTCTCCCCCGCCAGCTGCTCGACGGTCTCGGCCAGGCCGTGCGTGTGCTGGACGCTGCGGCCCCTGAGGTGGCGGCCGAGCTTGTTCTCGTGGTTGCCGGGCACGCAGAGGGCGTCGCCGGAGCCGACCATGGACATCACGCGCCGCAGGACACCGGGAGTGTCGGGGCCGCGGTCGACGAGGTCGCCGACGAAGACGGCGGTACGCCCTTCGGGGTGCGTGCCGTCGACGTAACCCAGCTCGCGGAGGAGGGTCTCCAGCTCGGAGGCGCAGCCGTGGATGTCGCCGATGATGTCGAAGGGGCCGGTGAGGTGGGAGAGGTCGTTGTAGCGCTTCTCGGTGACGAGACGGGCGCCGTCGATCTCCTCGACGCCGCGCAGGACGTGCACCTTGCGGAAGCCCTCGCGCTCCAAGTGCCGCAGGGAGCGGCGCAGTTCGCGCTGGTGGCGCTGGATGACGCGGCGGGGCAGGGCGGCCCGGTCCGCGCGCGTGGCGTTGCGCGCGGCGCAGACGTCCTCGGGCACGTCGAGCACGATGGCGATGGGCAGCACGTCGTACTGCCGGGCCAGCTCGATCAGCTGCTTGCGGCTGTCGCTCTGCACGTTGGTGGCGTCGACGACGGTGCGCCGGCCCGCGGCCAGCCGCTTGCCCGCGATGTAGTGCAGCACGTCGAAGGCGTCACCGCTGGCGCTCTGGTCGTTCTCGTCGTCGGCGACGAGCCCCCGGCAGAAGTCGCTGCTGATCACCTCGGTGGCCTTGAAGTGGCGCCGGGCGAAGGTGGACTTGCCGGAGCCGGTGGCGCCGATGAGGACGACGAGGGAGAGGTCGGTGACGGGGAGCACGCGGCCCGTGGCGTCGGTACCAGTACTGGTAACGGCGCTATTGGCACCGGCGCTGTTGCCGTTGTCGTTGTCGTTGTCGTTGTCGTTGTCGTTGGTCATGCTGCCCGCACCTCCTTCGCGGTCCTGTCCGTCTTCGGGGCCTTGTCCGTCCGGTGGAAGACCGCCATCTGCGTCGGCGGGCCCACCTCGGGGTCCTCGTCGCCGATCGGGGCGAGATCCACGTCGTACGCGTGCCGTTCGGCCACCCGGTGGGCCCACGCGCGGAACTCCTCGCGGGTCCACTCGAAGCGGTGGTCGCCGTGGCGCGCGTGTCCCGCCGGGAGGGTCTCCCAGCGGACGTTGTACTCGACGTTCGGCGTCGTCACCAGGACGGTGCGGGGCCGCGCCGAGCCGAACACCGCGTACTCCAGGGCGGGCAGCCGCTCCACGTCGACGTGTTCGATCACCTCGCTGAGCACGGCCGCGTCGTACCCCTTGAGCCGCTTGTCGGTGTACGCCAGCGAGCCCTGGAGGAGCGTGACGCGCTCCGCCCTGCGGTCACCCATGCGGTCGAGCTTGAGCCGCCGCGAGGCGACGGTCAGCGCGCGCGTGGACACGTCGACCCCGACGATCTCGGTGAACCGCGCGTCCTTGAGCAGCGCCTGCACCAGCTGGCCCTGGCCGCACCCCAGATCGAGCACGCGCCCGGCCCCCGCGGCGGTCAGCGCCGCGAGGATCGCCTCGCGTCGCCGCACGGCGAGCGGCACCGGCTTCTGCGGCCCCTCCTCGGAGTCGGGGTCGGCGCTCTCCTCGTCGACGGCGTTGTCGATCTCGGCGACGTCCGTGTCGTCCGCGTCGGCGAGCCGCGCCAGTTCGAGGCGCTCCTGCGCCTCGCGGGTCAGGGATCTACGCCGCGACAGATAGCGGCTGGTGATGAGTTGCTGCTCGGGGTGGTCCGCGAGCCAGCCCTCACCGGCCCGCAACAGCTTGTCGACCTCGTCCGCCGAGACCCAGTAGTGCTTGGCGTCGTCGAGGACGGGGAGCAGGACGTACAGGTGGCGCAGTGCCTCGCCGAGGGTCAGCCGCCCCTCGGGCGCGTCGAGCAGGAGACGCACGTACCGCGAGTCGCCCCACTGCGGGAACCGCTCGTCCAGCGGCACCGGCGTCGCCGTCACCGTCCAGCCGAGCGGCGCGAAGAGCGCCCGCACCAGCTCGGCGCCGCCGCGCGCGGGCAGCGCGGGCACCTCGACGCGCAGCGGCAGCGGCTGCGCGGCCCGCTCGGGGCGTGCGGCGCACAGCCCGCGCATCGCGCTGGAGAACACCGCGCCGATCGCGACGGCGAGCAGCGACGACGCGGCGTAGGGCCGGTCGTTCACGTACTGCGCGAGTGCCGCGTCAGGCGCGCCGCCCCGCCCCTTGCCCTGCCCGCGCCGCACGAGCGCCACGGGATCGACCTCCAGGAGCAGCGCGGCCGTGCAGCGCTCGGCGGTCGCCTCGGGGTAGAGGACATGCGCGGTGCCGTAGGAGGTGGAGAAGGCCTGCGCCTTGCCGGGATGCTTGTGCAGCAGGAATCCGAGGTCGGTCGCGGGGCGTTCAGGGGTGCCGGTGGTGCTGATCGTCAGGAACACGGTGGGTAGGCCTCGAAACGGGGTCTGAGCCACGGGGGTCCGGCCGGCCGCGGCACGCCGCGCGCACGCGCGCACGCCCCGGACGCGGACGTCACCCCCACAGCGACGGAAGTACGCGCGCGGTACGCGCCGTGCCGCGGTCGCCCGCCCGCACGGCGCCTTCGTCCCCCGGCGCGCCTTCACAACGTACAGCGGTGATCGCGGGCGCACCCGGGAATTTCGGCCGGTCCGCCGCCGGCGTACGGGACCGACACGCGCGGCCGACACGCGGGGCCGACGTACGAGGCCGACGCGCGGGGCCGTGTTTTGTGCGTGGTGATCCGGGGGACTGGAGGTGTCCGACCCGTCTGAAGCAAGGAGTTCCCGTGCGCGCCGTCGCCCTCGTCTGTTCGCTCTCCCCCTCTCCGTCCGCCTCCAGCAGTGAGTTGCTGGCGGGCCAGGTGCTGGCCGAGTGGGAGAAGCTGGGGGTGGAGGTGGAGTCCGTACGGGTCGCCGACCATGACGTGAAGCCCGGTGTCGCGATCGACATGGGCGAGGGGGACGCGTGGCCCGCGCTGCGCGAGAAGGTCCTGGCGGCCGACATCCTGCTCCTGGCCACGCCGATCTGGCTCGGCCACCCGTCGAGCATCTGCCAGCGTGTCCTTGAGCGCCTGAACGCCGAGTCGTCCGAGTCCGACGACCAGGGGCGGCCCCTGACCTACGGCAAGGTGGCGGCCGTGGCGGTGGTGGGCAACGAGGACGGTGCGCATAAGGTGAGCGCCGACACCTTCCAGGGGCTCAACGACGTCGGTTTCACTCTCGCTCCGGGGGCGGTGACGTACTGGGTGGGCGAGGCCATGCAGGGCACCGACTACCAGGATCTGGACGGGACCCCGGACGCCGTCGCCGACACCACCCGGACCCTCGCGGCGAACACCGTCCATCTGGCGCGACTGCTGCGTGACGCGCCCTACCCGTCCGCATCGTCCTGAGGTGACCGCTGACGTCCCGAGGTGACGCTCACGTCCCGAGTGGCCGCTCACGTCCGGACGTGACCGCTCACGTCGGTAAACGTCCGCGTTGATCCGTCGCTAATCGTTTGTTGATCGGTTCTGTTCACCCTGTGCCCGTCGATATTCGGGGGAAGACAGGGAAAGACCAGTGTCGGATACACGCATATCGGTGGCCGTACACGCCACCGACCCCCTCAGCCGCGCCGGAGTGATCAGTCACCTCCGCCACCAGCCCAGCGTCGAGCTGGTGGACCGCACCGAGGACCCATCACAGACACCTCAGATCGCGCCCGGCAGGGCGCCCGCACCGGAGCGCGTCGCCGTCATGCTCGTGGACCGGCTCGACGACCTCGCGGGCACCGAACTGCGCCGGCTCGCCAGGTCCGCCGAGCAGCGCGTCGTCCTCATCGCCAGCGAACTGCGCGAGCCGGAGCTGCTCGCGGTCGTCGAGTGCGGCGTACGCGCCATCCTCTGGCGGCACCAGGCGACCCCGCAGAAGCTGCTGCGCGCCGTGCACAGCGCGGCGCGCGGCGAGGGGGAGCTGCCCCCGACCTCATCAACCGGCTCATGACCCAGCTGGGGCGGCTGCGGCTCTCGGCGCTCGACGGGTCGCCGTCCGCCGCCGGGGCGCTCGTGCCGACGCTCGGCATGGCGCCCCGCGAGGTCGACGTGGTCCGGCTGATCGCGGAGGGCCTCGACACCAAGCAGATCTCGGAGAAGCTCGCCTACTCCGAACGCACCGTCAAGAACGTGCTGCACGCGCTGATGACGCGCCTACAGCTCCAGAACCGCGCGCATGCCGTCGCGTACGCGCTGCGGGAGGGATACATCTGATGCCGCCGATCCACCGCCTCCGCCCGTCCGGGCCGGGGGTCCCGTCGTGATCCACGAAGTGGACGAAGCGCTGCGCCAGTTGCTGCGGGCCGCGCTCCCCGAAGGGTCCGGCGAGGTCGTCTTCGAGGCACCCAACCGCGACTGGGCGGCGCGCCGCAACGCGCCGACGCTCAACTCGTACCTGTACGACATCCGCGAGGACGTGGCCCGGCGCGAGCGCGGCGCGTACGCGGAGCGGGGGCCGGACGGCGTGGTGCTGCGCAGGCGGCAGCCGCCCCGCTGGTTCCGGCTCTCGTACCTGCTCACCGCCTGGACCAACCGCCCGGAGGACGAGCACCGGCTCCTCTCCGCGGCCCTCGGCACGCTGCTCGCGCACGAGCTGCTGCCGCCGGACCGGCTCCCGGACGCGCTCGCCGCACTCGGGGTGCCGCTGCCGCTCAGCGTCGCGGTGCCGCCGCCCGAGTCGCGTTCCATCGCGGACATCTGGTCGGCGCTCGGCGGTGAGCTGAAGCCGTCCCTGGACGTGGTGATCACGGTGCCGTTCCCGGTGTCCCCGGTGTACGACGTGGCGCCGCCGGTCACCGAGGGCGCCGTCGTGGCCGTACGCGGCATCGGCGGCGAGCCGGGCGACGCGCGTCCGCGGATGCTGCGGACCAGGGCCGGCGGCGCGGCCGGGCCGGCCGAAGAGAAGGGCACCCGGTGAGCGCCGCCCCCGACACGCTCCTCGGGCTGCTGGACGAGCTGCGCGGGCGCGTGGCGGAGCTGGTCGAGCGGCGCGGCTCCGCCGACCCGACGGCGGCCGACCCGCTGCGCGGCCTGTACGTGACGCAGGAGCTCGCGCACCGGCTGGCCACGGCTCCCCCGCAGCCGCCCGCGGACCTCATGGGGACGGGCGAACTGGGCGGCGTCCTGGGGGAGTTGTCCGGGCCGTTCGGGCTGTCCCCCTTGACCAGCGCATCCTGCTGGCCGCCTGCGCGCCGGACGTGGACCGCCGCTTCGAGCCGCTGTACGGGTATCTGAACGACGACGTGGGGCGGCGCCGGGCCACGGTCGCGCTCGCCCTCGACCTCGCGGGCACCGCCCCGCACGACCCGGCCGCCCGCGCCCGCTTCCACCCCCTGGCGCCGCTGCGTGCCGGGGGGCTCCTCACGCTGGAGGACGAGGACCGGCCGCTGCCGGGGCGTGCGTTGCGCGTGCCCGAGCGGGTGGTGGCTCGGCTGCTCGGCGGCGACGCGCTCCTCGACCCGGAACTGACCGGCCACGCCGTGGAGTTGCTGCCCCCGGTGGTACCGGCGGCAGGCGACGCCCAGGCGTCCGGTGATCGGCTCGCCGCGCGCATCGCGGACCTCGCCGCCGACCGTGCGCTCCTCGTCCACCTGCGGGAGCGCAGGGACGGCTCCGCCGCCGAGCCCGTGGCCGACGCGCTGCGGGCCGCCGGGCTGCCCGTGCTGCGCCACCGGCAGGCGGGCGGGACGGGGGACGACACCGGCCGGGTCGCCCTCGCGCTGCTGCGGGAGGCACGGCTGCGGGGAGCCGCGATCGTCGTGGGTCCGCTGCCCGCCGCACCGGGGCCCCTGGTGCGGTCCCTGGCGACCGGGGACGTACCCGTGGTGTTCCTCGGGAGTGAGCCGTACGACCCCGGGTGGGCGCCGGACGCGGGGCTGCTCGCGCTGGACGCGCCGCCGCCCGACGGGATCGACGCGGCGGCGATGTGGCGCGCCGAGCTGGCCCGGTACGGGCGGGAGCACCACGCCCCCGACGCCGACGACCACCGCCCCGGTGTCGGCCTGGCCGAGGCCGTCGCCCCCTACCGGCTCAGCGCCGCGCAGATCCGCCGGGCCGCCCGCGCCGCCGCGAACCTCGCCGCGTTCGACGGCACCGCGCCGACCGCCGCGCACGTCCAGAGCAGCGCCCGGCTCCAGTCCGCGCCGCTCCTGGACAAGCACGCCCGGCGGATCCGGCCCGAGGTCGGCTTCGCCGACCTCGTGCTGCCGGACGAGCCGCTCGCCATGCTGCGCGAGCTGGCGCAGCGCGCCCGGCACCGCGACAAGGTGCTCGGGGAGTGGCGGCTGCGCACCGGGGGCGGCCGCGGGCGCGGCGTCGTCGCGCTGTTCGCCGGGGACTCCGGCACCGGCAAGACGCTGTCCGCCGAGGTGGTGGCCGGTGAACTGGGCCTCGACCTGTACGTGGTGGACCTGTCGGCGGTGGTCGACAAGTACATCGGCGAGACGGAGAAGAACCTGGAGCGCATCTTCGCCGAGGCGGACCGCACGGACGCCGTGCTGCTCTTCGACGAGGCCGACGCCGTCTTCGGCAAGCGCTCGGAGGTCAAGAGCTCCCACGACCGGTACGCCAACCTGGAGAGCGCCTATCTCCTCCAGCGCCTGGAGGCCTTCGACGGCATCGCGGTGCTGACCACCAACCTGCGGTCCAACATCGACGACGCGTTCACCCGGCGCCTCGACCTCGTGGTCGACTTCCCGTTCCCTGACGTCGACCAGCGTGTCACGCTGTGGCGGACCTGTCTGTCGGGCACGCCCTGCGCGCCCGACCTGGAGGCCGAACTCACGCGCTGCGCGAAGGAGTTCGAGCTGGCGGGCGGCGGTATCCGGTCGGCCGCCGTGACGGCCGCGTATCTGGCGGCGGGGCGCGGCGGCCCGGTCTCGGGTGCGGACGTGCGGGCCGGGGCGCGGCGTGAGTACCGCAAGATGGGCCGGCTTGAGCCGGGTGGGTCACTGCCCTGGCAGTGACCCGCCCGGAAGCGGCCGGGGCCGGGCGGCGCACCCCGCGGTGCGCCGCCCGGCCCCGGCCGTACCTGTTCCCGTACGGCTACTCCGGCCAGTCGGAGATCGTCCAGCCCATGCTCTTGTTGTTGTCGTCGCACTGCCAGGTGACCGCGCTCAGGTCGTTCTGCATGTCGACGAGGCACTCGCCGGAGCCGACAGCGACGATCCGCGTCAGCCCGTCCGGGCGCTTCTCCAGCTTCCACTTCTGGTTGTCCGGCAACCGGCCGGACTCGATGTTCTCCGGCGGGGCGTGGAAGATCTGGGCGATGTTGGTGTTCACCTTCTGGTCCAGGACGGTGCCGGGGGCGTGGGCGGGCTCCAGGGCGTAGGTGTCCGACTCCGGGTAGTGGTGCAGGATCCAGTCCTGGTTCTCGCCGAACTCGTCCGTGAGGGAGGGGTTCTGGCCGACATAGGTGCCGTCCTCCTGCTTCCCCTCCTTGACCTCCAGGTACCAGCCGCCGCCTTCGGCGCTGCGGATGGTGTGCGTCGTGGGGCCCTCGAGCTCCTTGTCCTTCTCCTCGCCGCCGCTGCCCGGCTCCGACTTCGGCGCCTCTTCCTTGCCCGCGTCGGCCGGGGGCGCGGGCTTCTCCTTCTTCTCCTCGCTGGGCTCCGGCTCGGGACTCGGCGCCTTCTTCATCTTGTCGCCCTGCGGGAGCTGCTGCTGCTTGCCGGGCAGCTCCCTCGCCTGGGAGGTCAGGGCCGGCTTGTGCTGGAACCACATCACGGCCGCCGCGATGCCCAGCGCCACCAGGACCGAGAGCACCGCCATCGCCCAGCGCGGGATCACCGAAGGCTGTACGTACGTGCCGCGCAGCTCCACGGGCTCGGGCACCCCGGCCCGCAGCACGGAGACGGTGAACGGATGCTTGCTGGTGCCGCCGACCCAGCTCACCGCGCCCGGCTTCAGGCGCAGGTCGGCGAAGCCTGCGCGGCCCGGGGCGACCTGGACGGAGCCCGGTTCGGACTCCACCTCCAGCTCCTCGCCGTTCTCCCGGCCGGAGAAGGAGGCGGTCAGCTGCTGGTTGCCGAGGTTGTCGACGGCCACGGCGGCCCGTGCGCTGAACCGGCCGCGTACGACCAACGGCAGGAGTTCGGTGCGCAGTTCGGTGAAGGGGCCGACGGTGACCTGGCCCTCGACGACGTCCGCGGTGTGCGGCGCCTCGCGCGGCAGCACCCGCACGCCGACCGGTGTCGGGCCCGCCACCGCGTCCGACGTGCGGGGCGGCGCGAGCTCGACCTCGGCCGTGGCCTCCGCGCCCGGGTACAGCCGCAGCACGTCGGGCTGTACGCGGGCCCAGCCGGCCGCGGTCCCGACCACCTGGAGGCGGTACTCCTCGACGGTGTCACCCGTGTTGCGCACCCGCAGCCGCATCTTCGCGGTGGAGCCGGGCTCCACCGTCGTCGCGGCCGGTTCCAATGCTGTCCACATGTCGCTCATCGCCCTACCACGCCGGGATTCTTCACGCTTCCGCCGACCATCGCCCGAAGGGTCGCGCTGTCCGCGACGCCGGTCCTGGGGAGGCCGACGGCCCCCTGGTACTCCTTGATGTGGGCGGCGGTGTTGCTGCTGTACCTGGCCGTGGTCGGCGCCGAGCGGCCGTTCGCGAAGTAGGCGACGCCGTGCTCGGCGTAGGCCCGGTCGCGGTTCAGGTCGTCGTCGCTGATGCCGGCCTGGGAGGCCCACCAGAAGGCCGCCTGCAACTGCACGACCTCCCAGGTGTCCGCACCGGAGCGGACGTCGTCGGGGCGGATGCCCTGGGCCCACAGGGAGGTGAGCGTGGCCCGGCCGAGGGTGCCCTTGTCGTCGGTGGCGAAGATCTGGGCGGTGTTGCGGCCGCTGCTCTCGCCGGAACGGACCACGGCTTCCTGGTAACAGATCAGCGAAGCCTCGGTGTTGGCGTCGATGACGCCGGGGGTCACGCGACCGTTCAGCGTGCACGGGTTCTTCGAACCGAGGGCGGCGAGGCGGCGCTGGGCGTACTCGACGACGACGTCCGCCTTGTAGCCGCGCTTCCACGGCGGTCCCGCCTTGGCGCCGCCGCCCGCGCGGGGGGCTCTGGGCTTGTCGGCCTGTTCCGCGCCGCTCCCGCTTCCTCCGCCGCCACCTCCGCCGCCACCGCCGCCTCCACCGCCCCCGGAGGAGCCGCCGGAGCCGCCCTTGTCCCCGCCGCCGGGTGCCGCGGCGCCGCCGCCACCGCCACCGCCTCCACCACTCACGTCGTCGCTGATCTTCTCGTCCTTCGGGGGCCCCGGGGCGTCCACCAGCTTCTTCTTCTCGCCGCCCTGCACGACCGCGTCGGGGGACGGGGCGGCCTGGTTCTCGCGGGCGGAGCCGGTCAGCTTGGGGGCGAAGGAGAACCAGAGCACCACGAACGCGACGGCGAGGGCGGCGAGGACGCTGCCGAAGGCGAGGAGCCACCGGGGCAGGACCGAGCGCTGGTCGAAGCTGCCGGGCAGCTCGTGGGCGGTGTCGTCGCCGGAGCGGCGTACGGAGACGGTGAGCGGGTGCGCCTGGGCCCCGCCGGTCCACAGCACCTGCTGCGGGCGGACCGTCATCTTGACGAACGCGGCCCGGCCAGGCGCCACTTGGACGGCTGCGGGCAGGACCTCGAACGTCAGCCGGTCGGCGTCGGCGCGGGCGGTCAGGGACGCGGTGAGCGGGGTGTTGCCGAGGTTGTCCACGGCGACCGAGGCCCGGCCGCGGAAGCGTCCGACGATGGTGGGCGGCAGCAGCTCGGCCCGGATCTCGGAGAACGGCGTGACGGTGACCTCGCCCTCGACGACATCGCGGGCGTGCGGGTTCTCCCGGGGCTCCACGCGGATGCCGAACGGGGTCGGACCCGCCGCCGAGTCCGGTGAGCGGGGCGGCGCGAAGGAGATCTCGGCGGTGCCCTCGCTGCCCGGGTAGAGCCGCAGGACCTCCGGTTCGACGCGGGACCAGCCCGCCGGGGTGCCGACCACCCCCAGTCGGTACTCCTCGACCGTGTCTCCCGTATTGCGTACGCGAAGCCGTACGGTTGCTCGGCCACCGGGGTCAACGGTCACCGCGGCCGGGTCAAGGGAGTTCCACCACGTCATACGGGCACGGTAGAGCCCGCCGCCGGGTCTCTCCTTGTACGAAAGGGCCACGCCGGGGGCAGCCCGTACTGCCCTCCCGTACGGGCCGCCGGGCCGTGCGCCGCACCGTCCGGCGGCGGCTCAGCCGTGGGCCGGCAGGAGGGGCCGGGGCGCGCCGGTCCGCGCCTTCCACCGGGCGAGCTGCGCGGCGATCTCGGCGGCCTCCATGGCGCCGCGCCGGTCCATGACGCGGTAGGCGATCAGCAGGGCGCCCCTGGCCCGGTCGAGATCGCCGAGGGCGAGGAGCGCCCGGCCCCGCGCGGCCATCGCCAGGGCGTGGCAGAACGCGTCGCCCAGCTCGCCCTCGACGGCCAGCGCCGCGTCCGCGCAGTCCATGGCCTTGCCGGGGCTGCCGAGCTCCAGTTCACAGGCGGCGAGGCGGGCCCAGCACAGCGCCTCCCAGCGGGGGTCGCACGCGTGGGCGTGCAGGCGCCGTGCCTCGCGCAGCCGGTCGGCGGCCTCGGCGGCGCGGCCCGCGGCGAGCAGGGCGCAGCCCGCCTGGTAGAGGACGTGGGCGAGGGTGGAGGTGCCGCCCGACTGCCGCGCCTGGCGCACCGCTTCGGTCAGGGCGGTGTCGGCCTCCGCGCGCCGCCCGAGGGTGACGTGCACCCGTGCCATGTGGGAGAGGACGCGGATGCGGTCGCTGTGCCCGCCGAGCGCCCCGAACCGGGCGTAGGCGAGGCGCAGTTGCTCCAGGGCCGCTTCGGGGCGGCCCGTGCCCATGAGGACGATGCCCAGTTCGTGGGTGCCCTCGGCGCCGACCAGCGGGTCGCCCGCGGTCGCGGCCAGGCGCAGGCTCTCGCGCAGGGTCCGCTCGGCGCGGCCGTAGGTCTCCGTGCCGTAGTGCGGGGCGCCGAGGAGCCGCAGGGCGCGGGCCGCCGCCAGGTCGTCGCCGTGGCGGCGCGCGATGTCCAGGGCGAGTTCGGCGAGAGGTTCCAGGTCGCGGTGGCGGGCGGTGCCGACGAGGAGGTGGGACCAGGCGGTGAGCAGGTCCACGGTGGGGCGCAGGCCGGAGGGCGCGCCGCCGTCGTCGCCCGCCGCGTCGGGGATGTACCGCAGGGCGTTCTCGGCGGCCGCGTACAGGCGGGTGTGGGCGACGACGAGCCAGTCGCGTGCGGCGGCCTCGTCCGGCAGGTCCTTGCCCGGTGACGCGGGCCGGTGCAGCAGGGCGGGCAGCACGCTGTGCGGCTTGAGGTGGCGGACGGCGGTGACGACGGTGGCCAGGACGTAGTCGAGGAAGCGGAGCCGGGCGTCGGCACGCTCGCGGGGGCTCTCGTGGCGTTCGCACCGGCGGCGCGCGAAGAGCCTGACGAGGTCGTGGAAGCGGTAGCGGTCCTCGCCGTGCAGCTCCACGAGGCCGGCGTCGACGAGGCGTTCCACCGCCGTCTCGGCCTCCTCGTCGGGTATGTCGAGCAGGGCGCCCGCGGCTCCCCGGCAGAAGGAGGGCATGTAGCAGAGCGACACCATGCGGAAGGCGCGGGCGAGGTCCGCGTCGAGGGCTTCGTAGCCGAGGCGGAAGGTGGCCTCGACGCCGAGGTCGTCCACCCGCAGCTCGTCCAGACGGCGGTGCTCGTCGCGCAGCCGGGCGGCGAGGTCGGCGACGGAGCGGCCGGGCCGGGCGGCCAGCCGTGCGGCGGCGATGCGGACGGCGAGCGGGAGCCCGCCGCAGGTGGCGACCAGTTCGCGGGCGGCGGCCGGTTCGGCGCTCACACGGTCGCCGCCGATCATGGCGGAGAGCAGGCCCAGTGCCTCCCGCTCGTCCATCGTCTCGACGTCGACGAGGCGGGCGCCGGGCAGGGTGATGGTCCGCGAGCGGCTGGTGACGAGGACCGCGCAGCCCGGGGTGCCGGGCAGCAGGGGCCGTACCTGCGCGGTGTCGCGGGCGTTGTCGAGGAGGACGAGCACGCGGCGTCCGGCGAGGAGCGAGCGGTACAGGGCGGTCTGCTGGTCGAGGCCGTCGGGTACGGCGCTCTCGGACACGCCGAGGGCGCGCAGGAAGCCGGTGAGCGCGCTGCCGCTGTCCACGCCCGGCGCCGGGTCCGCGCCGCGCAGGTCCACGTACAGCTGTCCGTCGGGGAAGTCCTCGCGTAAGGCGTGCGCGACGTGCACCGCGAGTGCGGTCTTGCCGACGCCGCCGAGCCCGGTGAGCGTGGCGACGACCATCGTGCTGCCGGTCGTGGCCCCGCGCAACGTCTCTCCGAGCACGCCCACTTCGGCCTCCCTGCCCGCGAAATCGGTGACGTCGGAGGGGAGTTGCGCGGGGGCGAGGGCGGTGGGGCGGCGGGGGGTGTCCGGGCGGCGCGGCGGGGCCTTGAGGGGTGGCGTGCGCAGGGGTGGGCGGGTGGCGGCGGCCGTCGTCGTCGGCGCGAGGGGGCCGCCGCCCCGCAGGCTCTTGTACAGCGCGGTGAGTTCCGGGCCCGGGGAGACGCCGAGTTCGGTGGCGAGGGTGCGGCGCGCCGCCTCGTACACCGCGACGGCGTCCGCCTGCCGGCCGCAGCGGTGCAGGGCCAGCATCAGCAGGGCCTGGGCGCGCTCGCGCAGCGGATGTTCGGCGGCGAACACCCGCAGCGGGCCGGTCGTCTCGCCGTGCCGGCCGAGCGCGAGGGCACAGGCGAAGAGTTCCTCCTGGGCGGTGACGGTCAGCTCGGTCAGCCGGTCGCGCTGCCGTGCGGCGTAGGGGCCGGGCAGGCCGGCCAGGGGCGCGCCGTCGGACAGGGCGAGCGCCGCCGTCAGCTCCTCGTGGGCGTCGGCGTGCCGTCCGGCCCCGCTCGACCGGCGGGCAGCGGCCACCCGGTCCTCCAGCTCGCACGCGTCCAGGGCGGTACGCGGCACCCGCAGGGCGTAGCCGTCCCCGGCCGACACCAGGAGCCGGGCGGGCCCGCGGGCACGCCGGTCGGGTTCGAGCAGGGCACGCAGCCGGGAGACGTACGTACGCAGCGTGCCCACCGCACGCGGCGGCGGCTCCTCGCCCCACAGCGCGTCGACCAGCTCCGCGGCGGAGACCGGCCGCCCGGCGCGCAGCAACAGCACGGCGAGGGTGGCGCGCTGCTGCGGCGAGCCGAGCGTCAGCTGCTGTCCGTCGCGCCAGGCCCGCACGGGCCCGAGGACCTGGAACCGCAGTGCTTCGTCGGGGCCGCCGCGGCCGGCCGCCCGCCCGCCGTCGCCGTTCCGTCCCGGATCGCCCTCCGCGTCGCCCCACATGGTCAGCCCGCACCCCTTGCCCCGTGACGCACCGCGAATGTGCCCGTTCGTACTGGCCACGGATGGCCATCAGCACCAAACGTTACGACAGTCGCACCGGTCCCCCGGCGCATCCGGCGCACTTGCGCCACCTTGTTGACCAGGTATTGACGCTGCTGAGACGCGGTGCGAGGCATATGCGCCAAGGACCACGCACATTCGGCCGAGCCGGGCGGGACGGGGAACGGCGGGCCCGCCGCGACCGTCGCGGGTGCCGGTGCGGGTGTCCGGAAGGGCACCGCGCGCTGCCCCCGCCGGCGCGGCGGCCGGAACGGGGGCGCCCCGCCCCGCGTGCCCCGGCCGGCGCACCCGCCCGGGCGGCCGAACGGGCAGCGGCCTCTGCCCTCGTTGACGTCCGTTCGTCTCTACGCTCCGGCCCGCGCGTGAGACATCGTCACCGGTATCGCCCGACGCCGAGCCCGGTCACGGCCCACGTCGATCCGTCGATTGCCCTCCCTCCAGGAAGAGAGCCAGGACCCACATGCCCACGTACCTGTCCCCCGGTGTCTACATCGAGGAAGTAGCCAGCGGTTCTCGACCCATCGAGGGCGTCGGCACTTCCGTGGCGGCCTTCGTCGGCCTGGCGCCGCGCGGCCCGCTCAACGAGCCGACGCTGGTGACCAACTGGTCCCAGTACGTCGCGGCGTTCGGCGAGTTCACGGACGGGTACTACCTGGCGCACTCCGTGTACGGGTTCTTCAACAACGGCGGCGCCGCCGCGTACGTCGTCCGGGTCGGCGGCACCGACTCGGCCGAGGCGGCCCCGCGGGGCGCGGCTCCCGCGCAGGCCCCCAAGCAGCTGACCGCGGGCGAGCCGGTGGCGCTCGGCGCCTTCACGGTGTCGGCGATCACCGCGGGTTCCGCGGGCGGGCCCCTCACCGTCGAGGTGCAGGACGGCGAGGGCGAGAGCGCCGCGGACCGCTTCAAGCTGGTCGTCAAGGACGGCGACAAGGTCGTCGAGAGCTTCGACGTGAGCGCGAAGAAGACCGCGCGCAACTACGTCGTCACGCAGGTCAAGCAGCGTTCCAAGGTCATCGTCCTGGAAGAGGCGTCGGCGGCCGGCCAGTTGGCCAGGCCGGAGGCGCAGACCGTCACGCTCGCGCCGCCCGCGCCCGCCGCCGCCGTGCCCGCGACGGCCTCGCCGAACGGCGCCGCGCCCCGCGTCGAGACCGCCCAGTTCATCGGCGACTCCGCCGACCGCACCGGGTTCGGCGGCCTGGAGGCCCTGGACGAGATCAACATGGTGGCGGTGCCGGACCTGATGGCCGCCTACCAGCAGGGCCTGATCGACGAGGAGCAGGTCAAGGCCGTCCAGCTCGGGCTGATCGCGCACTGCGAGCTGATGGGCGACCGCATGGCCATCATCGACCCGCCGCCGTCGCTCAACGCCCGCCAGGTGCGGCAGTGGCGCCAGGAGACCGCGGGTTACGACTCGCGGTACGCGGCCCTGTACTACCCGTGGATCAAGTCCTTCGACCCGGCCACCGGCCAGGCGGTCCTCGTGCCGCCGTCCGGCCACATGGCGGGCGTGTGGGCGCGCAACGACTCCGAGCGCGGCGTGCACAAGGCCCCGGCCAACGAGATCGTGCGCGGCGCGGTCGACCTGGAGCTCCAGATCACCCGGGGCGAGCAGGACCTGCTCAACCCGATCGGCGTCAACTGCATCCGCGCCTTCCCCGGCCGCGGCATCCGCGTGTGGGGCGCGCGGACCATGGCGTCCGACCCGGCGTGGCGCTACCTGAACGTGCGCCGCTACTTCAACTACCTCGAAGAGTCGATCCTCATCGGCACCCAGTGGGTGGTCTTCGAGCCCAACGACCACGCCCTGTGGGCACGCATCCGCCGCAACGTCTCGGCGTTCCTGGTCAACGAGTGGCGCTCGGGCGCCTTGTTCGGCCAGCGCCCCGAGGACGCCTTCTACGTGAAGTGCGACGAGGAGACGAACCCCGCCGAGTCGGTCGACCTCGGCCGGGTCGTCTGCGAGATCGGCATCGCGCCGGTCAAGCCCGCCGAGTTCGTGGTGTTCCGGCTCGCGCAGTTCTCCGGCGGGGGCGGCGAGCTGGAGGAGTAGAGCGCGAGCGCGTACGCACGTCAAGCACCGCCCACAAGCATCGCTACAGGAGTGAACCCCCTTGTCCCTTCAGCCCGGTGACGCCCTCACCACACACAACTTCGGCCTTCAGATCGACGGTGTCATGGTCGAGTACCTGCAAGAGGTCAGCGGCCTGTCGATGGAGCAGGACGTCATCGAGTACCAGCAGGTGTCGGCGGACGGGAAGCCCGTCGTGAAGAAGATGCCCGGCGTGAAGAAGGCCGGCGAGTGCACGGTCACGCGCGGCATGACGCAGAGCCCCGTCTTCAGCGAGTGGATCAACAAGTCCATCGCGGGCGACATGGGTTCGGCGCGCAAGAACGCCACGATCATGATGATGGACTACCAGAACTCGCCGGTGAAGCGGTACAACCTGCGCAACGCCTGGTGCAGCAAGGTGGAGACCAGCGGGGTCAAGGCGGGCGACGCCGCCGCGCTGACCGAGCAGGTCACCATCGTCTTCGAAGAGCTGGTCATCGAATAATGCGGCGCGAGGGCCCGGCGGGGGCGGCGGCGGTCCGTGAACCGCTGCGCACGGAGTTCGAGTTCGAGCTGCCGCGCGGCTTCGTGGACGAGTCCGGCACCGTGCACCGCAACGGCGCGATGCGGCTGGCGACGGCGCGCGACGAGCTGGTCCCGCTGCGGGACGTGCGGGTGCGGGAGAACCCCGCGTATCTCTCGGTGGTGCTGCTCGGCCGGGTGATCACCCGGCTCGGCACGCTCGGTGCCGTCCACGACGGCACGGTGGAGAACATGTTCGCCTCCGACCTCGCCTTCCTCCAGGACTTCTACCGGCAGATCAACGCGGAGGGGCACACGCGGGCCGCCGTGGCGTGCCCGCACTGCGAGGAGTCCTTCGAGGTGGAGCTGGCCGGGAGCCGCCTGGGGGAATCGTGACGTACGCCGCCGACCGCATCGAGGAGGAAGTCGCGTATCTCGCCTACCACTTCCACTGGGGCATGGACGACATCCTCGACCTCGAACACGCGGACCGGCGCGCGTACGTGGGGCGGACGGCCACGTTGGTGGAGCGGGCGGAAGCGGGGCGGTGAGGCGGTGGGCCGGTGTGGCGGCGGGACGGTTCCGCTGGTCGGTTCGGCTGGTCGGTTCGGCTGGTCGGTGAGTCAGGCAAGTGGTGAGTCGAGGTAAGTGATGGGCTTGTTCGGGTGGCGACGCGGGTCGCGGAGCCGTGGGGCGGAGGTGCCGCCGCGGGCTGACGCCGGTGCCGGTGCCGACGCCGGTGCCGCCGCCGGTTCCGGGGTGCGGCGGGACGGCGGCTGGGCCGCCGTGCCGCCGGTCCAGCGCGTCCTCGCCACACCGCGCACGGTCGCCGAGCAGGGCTTCGGCGCGACGCTCGCCACTCACCAGAACCCGTCCTTCGGCGGGGAGTTGGGCCATGCGGTACGCCCCTCGGCCCCCGGCGGCCTGCTGCGCGACGTCCTCAGGCCCGTGGCCGGACGCCCCGGCGCCCTCGACCTGCCGTCACTGCACCTGCCGGTCCACGGGCTGCCGGAGCCGCTGGGTGAGGAGGCGGGCTCGGGTTCCGTGGGTGCGGGTTCTGCGCGGCACGCGGCTTCGGGAAGCGGTGTTCAGCGGTCGGGGCCGGCGCGTTCGGGCGGGCAGGCGGTTACGTCTCCGGCGGCGTCGGCTTCCGCTCCCGGCAGGCCTGTACAGCGGTCCGCCGAGCCGCCGGCCGAGGGCACGGCCTCGCGCCCGGCCGACAGCGGCAGCGCGGCTCGGGGCAGGCCCGAGAGTGGCGCCGCCCCTGTCACCGGCGGCCGGGGTACGTCGGCGCCGGGGAGGACCGCCGCGCCGCGGCCCGCCGCACCCGCCAGGGGCACGGCCGCAACGCCGAGCGCCACCCCCGCCTCCGCCTCCAGCTCCACCCCCACCCCCGTCCAGACCGCACCGCAGAGCACCGCACCCGCCAGGGGCACAGCGGCGGCGCCCAAGCCGGTAAGCGGAACAACCGGCCCGCTCACCAGTAACCGGGGCACATCAGCGCCCGGGACACCCGCCGCACCAGGCAACGCCACACCCCAGCCCGCCACACCCACCACGCCACCTACAGCCACCCCACAGCCCGCCACAGACACCAAGCACACGACCCCGCACAAGCCCACCGACAACACGGCCCAACCCACCAGCAACCGCAGCACACCAACGCCCAGGACACCCGCCGCACCACGGAACGCCACACCCCAGCCCGCCACACCCACCACGCCGCGTAAGCCCACCACGCCCAGCACCCCCGCCGCGCCCGTCAAGGGTCCGGCCGTGAACACGTCAGGGGACGGTTCCAGCCCCCTCATCGGCAACCGCAGCACACCGACGCCGAGCAGCACCCCCGCTCCCATCCAGCTCGCGCCGCAGACCACCACACCTGCCAAGGGCACGGCCCCGCACAAGCCCGTGAGCGGTACCGGCCCGCTCGCCGGCAGCCACAGCGCGCCCGCGCCGAACGTCGCCCCCGCGCCGGGGAAGGCCATGCCGCGGCCCGCCACGTCCGCCACGGGCTCGGCCCCGCACACCGACAGCAACCCCACCTCGGCAGCACCGGCAGTACCGGCAGCAACCCCCGGTTCGCCGAAGGCCGTTCCGCAGGCCGCCGCGCCCTCCAAGGGCATGGCCGCCGACAAGCCCGGGAGCCGTACCGCCCCGCTCCTCGGCAACCCCAGTACGCCCATGCCGAGCGTCACCCCCGGCCCCGCCCAGGCCGCACCCACGGCAGCCGCGAGCCCCACCGAACAGCCCACCGCGCCCGCCGAAGGCGCCGCCCGGAACAAGGGTGCCGCCCCTCCCACCGCCGGCCCCAACCCCCCGCAGCCGTCAGCCACGTCCGCCACGGCCGCCGCTCCCCGGCAGGCCACCGCACCCGCGGCCCCCAAGACCACCGGCATCTCGGCCCCCGTACAGCGCAGGGCGACCGGCGGCGTCCCGCTCACCGGTACGCGGACGCCTCCCGCCCCCGGCGCGAGCCCCGACCGACCCGGCCACGGGACCGCCGTACAGCCCACGCAGCCGCACCCGCACCCGCACCCACAGCCGTCCACCGCGCAGGCTGAAGCCGCCGCCTCACACACGCCCACCGTTCAGCGCGCCGCAGCCCCCCGCGGCGGCACGTCGCCCGGAGGCGCCGCACCCGAACCCCTCGTGGGGCGCGCACCGGCAGGGCGTTCCCGTTCTCCCCTGGTGTCCGCCGTGCCGAGCGTGGTCCCGCAGCGGCGGCTGTTCCCCGTCGGCGTCGCGCGCGGCGCCGACGCGGGCCATGCCGATCTTCCGGACAGGCCGAGCCCTCGAACCGGCTCGCTGTCCGCGCCGGACGCCTCCCCGGGCGTCCGGGCCCCTGATGTCCCCGGGTCGGTGCCCCCGCCGGCCCGGGGATGCCTGCCGCAGCCGTTCCCGGTCCAGGGAACGTGCCCGCGGCGGAAGACCCCGTCGCTGTGCGGGCGGATTCCCCCGTCCAGCCCGTACAGCGACGGCCTCTCGTACGCCGTGTCCGGCGTTCCCCGGACGACGGCGCGACCCCGGCGGCCGGGCGTCCGCGCACGGGACTCGGCAAGCCGCTGACTCCGCAGGTCCCCGCCGTGCCCGGCGGCCCGGCAGCGGCCACCCCCGTGCAGAAGGCCCCGGCCGCCGCCACCCCCTCGCCACAGCCCCCGGCTCCCGCTCCCGCTCCTCCGGCCACGCCCACGCCCACGCCCGCCCCGGAGGCAGAACGCACCACACCCATCGCGAAGCCCCTGCCCGTCGTGCCGCTCAACCGCCGTGCGACCCCCGGCAGTTACCGCTCGTCGGCCGCCGCGGCCACCCGCCCTCTGGCGCCCTCCCGGAGCCTGAAGGGCCGGCCCCGGCGGCGGACCACGCCGGGCCTGCGCCGCGAGCCCTTACGGGGCGGGCGGTGCCGAACGCCGTGCCGCTCCAGCGTTCCGTGGGCACGTCCAGCACGGCCGCCACCCCGGCCACCGCCGCCACCCCTGTCGTCGTCCCCCTGGGCAAGCCGAACCCCCGAGCACCGCGCCGGACGCCCTCCCCCGCGCCCGCTCCCCTGACCGCGCCCGCCGCCCCGGCCTTCACCTCCGTACCGGCCACGCCGCCCGTACGCACCTCTGCCCAGCCCACGGCCCGACCGGCCGTCCAGCGAAGCGCAGCGCACACCGCACCCGCGCCCACCCCGGCACCCGCTCCGCCTCCGCCCCGGCCGGCCCCGCTACGCGAAAAGCCGACGCCCCCGCTCCCTCCGCTCCCCCCGCTTCCGGAGAAACCCGTGACGGCGGCACACCCCCCACCGCCGCCCCCGAGTCCACCCCCGCCGACCTCGACGACCTGGCCCGGCGCCTGCTGGCCCCCCTCTCCCGGCTGCTGCGCGCGGAGCTGCGCGGTGACCGCGAGCGGATCGGCCGGCTGCGCGACCACGGCCGCTGACCGGACCGTCCGCCCGCCCGCACGCCCGCCGCCCGCTCGCTCATCCGCTCGTTCACGTCCGCCACGCCGCCACAGGAAAGAACCACCGATGCCCTCGACCCTGGACCCCGGTTCCACCGTCTTCTTCAAGCTGACCATCGACGGCCAGGACCTCGGCCTGTTCAACGGCTGCGACGGGCTGTCCTCCGAGGTGGAGGTGGAGCAGCGGCAGGAAGGCGGCAACAACGGGTTCGTGTGGCAGCTGCCGACCCGCGTGACGTTCTCCACCATCCGCCTCACCCGGCCCCTGACCGCCGACACCTCCCGCGTGGCCGCGTGGATCTCGTCCATCGCGACCGGGATCTCCCGGCCCACGGCCCAGATCGCCGCCCTGCGCGCGGACGGGTCCGTCGTCGCGCAGTGGGGTCTCGTGGAGGTGCTGCCGGTGCGCTGGCAGGGGCCGAGCCTCAGCCCGGACAGCCCGAGCGTGGCGACCGAGACGCTGGAGATCGCGCACCACGGGTTCACCGACGCGGGGGGTGCCTGAGATGGCGGCGCCGACCGGCGGCAAGGCGGGAGCGAGCCTCGTACGGGCCGCGCTCGCCATCCACCAGCCGCCCACCGATCTGGGCGGCTCGCTGGGCGGGAAGATCGGCGAGGTCGAGTTCCAGTTCAACCCGACGCAGCTCCAGATGGGCCGCTCAGCCGAGTGGCGCACGCAGCCCGCGGTGGCCTACATGCGGGGCGCGCCGCCGAAGTTCACCGGGTCCGTGCCCGCCACGCTCCAGCTGGAGGTCTTCCTCGACTCCTCGGGGACGCCGAACTCCGGCAAGGTGCAGAAGCAGGTGGAGCTGCTGCTCTCCTGCTGCGAGGTGACGCCGCAGAGCGCGACCTCCAAGCGGCCCTCGCCGCCCTGGGTGCGGTTCTCCTGGGGGTCGTTCAACACCGTGCAGTTCGTGGCGTACGTGACGAGTGTCAGCGCGACGTACACGCTGTTCAATCCGACCGGCGAGCCGATCCGCGCGACGTGCTCGCTGTCGCTCACCGAGGTGGCGATGCCCACCAAGGGGCAGAACCCGACGTCCGGCGCGCTCTCCGCCCGCCGCGTGCACCGCACGGTGGCCGGTGACTCGCTGGCCTCGCTGGCCTGGCGGGAGTACGGCGACGCCACCCGCTGGCGGCTGATCGCCGAGGCGAACGACATCGACGACCCGATGCGGCTGAGACCCGGCACCGAACTGCTGCTGCCCGCCGCCGAAGAGGCCCGCCCCGCGCCTGCGCACATGGAGTCCGCATGAGTGACCTGAGTGACCTGAGTGACCAGAGCGAGAAGACGTACACGCGATGAGCGAGAAGACGTACACGAGCGTCCTGCACGCCGAGATCGGCGGCTCCGTCCTGCCGGACAAGCTGGCGGCGCTGCTCGTCGAGGGCTGGGTGGACTCCAGTGTGAACGTGCCGTCCGCCTTCCAGCTCACGTTCACCGACGCGGGCGGCGACATTCTGGAGAAGTTCCCGCAGATCAAGGTGGGTGCCAAGGCTGTGCTGTGCCCGTTCACGGACGGTGTGCGCGGCAAGCCGATGCTGACCGGTGAGGTGACCGCGCTGGAGGTGGACGCCGACGGGGGCGGCAAGTCCCTCGTCGTACGCGGCTACGACCCGGGTCACCGGCTGCTGCGCAACCGCCGCGTGCAGGGCTTCCCGAACATGACGGCCTCCGACATCGTGCGCCGCGTGGCCGCCCTCAACAGCCTCAAGCTCGGCAAGATCGACGCGACGCCGACCGTGTACGAACTGGCCACCCAGCCCAACATCACCGACTGGGACTTCCTGTCGCGCCTCGCCCAGGAGAACGACACCCATCTGTCGTTCGACGAGACCGGCAAGCTGTGCTTCGCCAGGCTCGCGCCGGCCGCGGGCGCGCCCGCCGACACGACGCCCGCCGCGCAGAACCCGTACGTCCTCGAATTCGGGCACAACGCGCTGCACAGCCGCGTCGCGGTGACCGCCGCCGGGCAGGTCTCCACGGCGGAGGCGCGCGGCTGGGACATGCGGGCCAAGCGGCCGCTGTCCGCGCGGTCGCCGGCGATCAGCAGCAAGGACATCGTCGCCGACATCACGCCCGCCCAGCTCTCGCGGCCCTTCGGCAAGGCCGAACTGACCAGTACGCATACGCCGTACACCACGCAGGCCCAAGTCCGGCACGCGGCCCAGGCTTTGGCGGACGACGCGGCCGGTTCCTTCGCGGAGCTGGAGGTCGCGGTCACCGGCAACCCGGATCTGAGGCCGGGGCAGCCCGTGGCTCTGAAGGGCGCCGGTTTCCCCTTCGAGGGGAAGTACACGGCGACCGGTGTGCGTCATGTCTTCGAATCCGGGCGGCAGTTCATGACCTGGCTGACGGTGTCGGGGCGGCAGTTCCGCTCGCTGTACGGTCTCGCCTCCGGGGGCGCCGACGCGGCCCCGCCGATGCCGGGCGTCGCCATGGCCCTGGTCAGCAACGCCAAGGACCCGCTCAAGCTGAACCGCGTCAAGCTGCGCTTCCCGTGGCTCTCCCAGACGTACGAGAGCGACTGGTGCCGCATCGCGCAGCTGGGCGGTGTGCGGGGCGGCGGCCTGATGCTGCCCGAGGTCGGCGACGAGGTGCTCGTCGCCTTCGACCGCGGCTCGCTTGAACACCCGTACGTACTCGCCGGGTTGTACAACGGCGTCGACAAGCCGACGCCCAACACGGACGGGCTCCAGCCCATCGACCCGACCAGCGGCCGGGTCAACTGGCGCTCCCTGGCCTCGCGCAGCGGTCACACCGTGGAGCTGATCGACGCCAAGTCCCGTATGAAGAGCGGCATCCGGCTCCAGACGGGCAACGGCCGGCTCACCGTCCACATGGACGAGACCCGCACCAGCGTGACGATCCGCAGCGACGGCTCGGTGTCCATCTCCGGCACCCGCAACGTCAGCATCAGGGCGGGCGGCAACCTGTCGCTGACCGCGGGCGGCTCGCTGACGATGAGCGCGGGCGGCGCCGTGGACATCAAGGCGGGCGCGAAGTTCGGCGTCGTCGCGGGCGGCGCGGCCGACATCAACGCGACCGGTGTCGTCAGCCTCAAGTCGGCGGGCGCGATCGCGGTGAACTCGGTCGGCGCGGTCACCGTCAGCGCGGTCGGCGCGGTGGCCGTCAACGCGGGCGCGGCGGCGGCCATCAGCTCGCCGGCCACGGTCGCGCTGAGCGCCCCGGCCGTCCTGCGCAACGGCATTCCGTTCTAGGGGGCGCGACAGACATGCGGTGCGTTCAAAGGGGGGCGGCAGACATGCGGTGCGTTCAAAGGGGGGCGGCAGACATGCGGTGCGTTCAAAGGGGGGCGACAGACATGCGGTGCGTTCCGTTCCGGGAGGGTGGCAGGGATGAGTGAGCAGTTCGTCGGCGCGGGCTGGACGTTCCCGCTGCGCACGGACGCGGGCGGCGGCATCGCGCTGGCCCGCCGCGAACGCGAGATCGAGGAGTCGATCCGGCTGGTGCTCGCCACGGCGCCCGGCGAGCGCCCGATGCGGCCCGAATTCGGCTGCGCCGTGCACGACCTGGTGTTCGCGCCGGTCAACGAGGCGACGGCGGGCCGGATCCGGTACGAGGTGCGGTCCTCGCTCGACCGGTGGGAGCCCCGCATCGAGGTCCTGGACGTCGAGGTCACCCCGGCGCCCGACGACCCGTCCGTCCTGTTCATCGACGTGAGCTACACCGTGCGCGGCACCAACAACCCGCGCAGCCTCGTCTTCCCCTTCTACGTGATCCCGTCCACGGAATCAGAGAGCGGAGTCTGAAGTCCGATGGCCCTGCCCGCACCCCACCTCGACGACCGGCGCTTCCAGCAGTTCGTCGACGACGCCAAGCGCTACATCCAGCAGCGCTGCCCGGAGTGGACCGATCACAACGTCTCCGACCCGGGCGTCACCCTCGTCGAGGCGGTCGCGCACATGGCCGACCAGATCGTCTACCGCCTCAACCGCGTGCCCGAGAAGAACCACCTGGCCTTCCTCGACCTGCTCGGTGTCACCCTCTTCCCGCCCTCGGCGGCCCGCGCCGACGTCACCTTCTGGCTCTCCGCGCCGCAGCCGGAGCCGGTGGTGCTGCCCGCAGGGACGGAGGTGGCCACCAGCCGCACCGAGACCGAGGAGGCGGTGGCCTTCGCGACCGAGGCGGACCTGACGGTGGTGCCCTGCGAACTGGACGCCGTGCTGCGCCAGGAGGCGGGCGGCACCCCGCAGGACTGCGGGCAGGACGTGTTCGGCGGGCGTGACGTCGGTGTCTTCGCCGAGTCCCCGCGGCCGGGCGACACGCTGCTCTTCGGGCTCAGCGCCGCCGTGCCGCGCAATGTGGCCGTGCTCCAGCTGGACAGCCGCGTCGACGGCGTCGGTGTCGACCCGCGCCAGCCGCCGCTGGTGTGGGAGGCGTGGACCGCGGAGGGCTGGACGGAGTGCGAGGTGGAGGAGGACTCCACCGGCGGCCTCAACCGGCCCGGCGACGTCGTCCTGCACATCCCGGCGGGGCACGTCGTCTCGCGGGTGGGGCGGCAGGAGGCGGGCTGGGTGCGGTGCCGGGTCGTCGAGGCCGCCCAGGGGCAGCCGTTCTACAGCGCCTCGCCGACCGTGCGGGCGGCATCCGCGTTCACCATCGGCGGTACGACGGTCGTCGCGCACGCCGACGTCGTGCGCGACGAGCTGCTGGGCGACTCCACGGGCGTGCCCGGCCAGCGGGTCCGGCTCGCCCAGGCCCCCGTCGTCGCCGACCGGCCCCCGCTCGTCCTGGAGGTCTCCGAGGGCGCCGGGGGCTCCGACGAGGACGGCGCGGGCTGGCAGGAGTGGCAGGTCGTGGACCACTTCGCGGCGTCGGGCCCCGACGACCGGCACGTCACGCTGGACGCGGCGACCGGCGAGATCGCCTTCGGCCCCGCGGTCCGCGAACCCGACGGCTCCCTGCGGCAGTTCGGCGCGGTCCCCGCCAAGGGCGCCGCCCTGCGCGCCACCCGCTACCGCACCGGCGGCGGCCGCGCGGGCAATGTGGCGCGCGGCGCGATCCAGGTGCTGCGCAGCTCCATCCCGTACGTCGCCCGGGTGGAGAACCGCGAGGCGGCGCGCGGCGGTGTGGACGGCGAGACGGTGCAGGAGGCCAAGGTCCGCGCGCCGATCGCGCTGCGCGCCCAGGAGCGGGCGGTCACCGCGCGCGACTACGAGGAGCTGGCGCGGCGCGCGGCGCCCGAGACGGCCCGCATCCACTGCCTGGCCGCCGACGCGGCGGACGCGGGCGACAACGCGGTACGGGTCCTCGTCGTCCCCCAGGCCGTGCCGGATCGCGGCGGCCGGCTCCGCTTCGAGCAGCTGGTCCCGGGCGACGAACTGCTCGCCCGCGTCACGGACTTCCTCGACGACCGCCGCCCCATCGGCACCCGGCTCGCGGTCGGGCCGCCCTTCTACCAGGGCGTCACGGTCGTCGCCACGCTGCACTCCTTCCGCGCCGCCCAGGCGGAGCGGGTGCGGGCCGACGCCCTCGACGCGCTCTACGCCTACCTGGACCCGCTGACCGGCGGGGCGCACGGCACGGGCTGGCCCTTCGGGCGCCCGCTGCGGGCGGGTGAGATTTTCGCGGCGCTCCAGCGGGTGCCGGGCGTGGAACTGGTCGACGAGGTCCTCCTGCATCCGGCCGACCCCCTCACGGGCCGCCGGGGCGACGCCACCGACCGCATCGAACTCGGCCCGTCCGCCCTGCTGTTCCCCTTCGACCACCGCGTGCGTGTCATCGAGGCGCGATGACGGCGGGGTCTGCGGGGCCGGTGTCGGCAGGGCCGGGGCCCGCGATGCTGCGCAAGGGTGGAGGCGGCGGCTCAGCGGGGCCGGGGGCCGGTGCCGTGGCGCCGGGGGGCGGCTCGCGGCGCGGATCGCTGCCCGCGCTGGTCTCCGCGCATCCGCTGGACGAGCAGCTGCCCGCGGTCTTCGCCGACGACGACTTCGCGCTGCGCTTCGTCTCCGGTCTCGACATCGTGCTGGCGCCCGTCTTCACCGTCCTGGACTGTCTGGAGGCGTACTTCACGCCCGCCCTGGCGCCCGAGGACTTCCTCGGCTGGCTCACGGACTGGGTCGGCACGGAGCTGGACGGCACCGAGCCGCTGCCGCTGCGCCGCCACGCGGTGGCCTCCGCCGTGGCGCTGCACCGCGTGCGCGGCACCCGGCGCGGCCTGTCCGCCGCCGTCGAACTGGCCTTCGGCGTACGGCCGCGGATCACCGAGAGCGGCGGCGCGACCTGGTCGGCACGTCCCCTCGGCCCCTTCCCCGGGGCTTCGCGCCCCGCCCTGCACGTGACCCTGCGGGTGCCCGACCCGGCCGCGGTCGACCCCTACCGCCTGCGGTCCGTGGTCGCCGCGGCCCGCCCCGCACACCTCCCTTTCACGGCCGAGGTGACCGCCCTGCCCTCCCCTGAAGGAACCTGATGCCCGAGCAGCCCGAGCAGCCTGAGACGGACCCGATGCCCAACTCCCCTTCCTCTACGCCCGCTACGTCTTCCTGCCCCGAATGCGGCACCCCCGCCCGGCAGCGGGGACAGTCCTTCTGCGACTCCTGCGGCGCCTTCCTCCGCTGGGACACCCCGGCGAGCCCGGTGAACGCGGCCGCCCAGGACGGCCCCGCGACCCCGAGCACGCCCACCCGTCCCGCTCCGCCCCGGCCGCACCAGACCAACAGCACGGCACAGTCCGGTGCCGGAGCGGGCCAGGCCGGTGCCGGGACGGGCCACGCCGGTGCCGGAGCAGGCCAGGCCGGTGCCGGGACGGGGCAGGCCGGTGCGGCGGCCCGGGCCGAGGCCGCCCGCCCGGAGGCGACACCCTCTGCCTCCCCTGCCGCCTCACCGCCCGCCCCGACCACCCCGGCCGGCCCGGGTCCGGCACCGCCGCCGCCTCCACCTCCGCGCCCGCTCCCACCACGGGCGCCACCGACACCACCGTCCCGCTCCCGACGACCGGCCCGGCGCAGCCCACCGGCGGCGCCGCGGGCGGCTCGCCGTCGAGCAGGTCGGCGGCGGGCGGGCCGGCGTCGGGCGGCTCGGCACCGGGCCGCTCGTCGTCCGACGGCGCACCGGTCGGCGGCACACCCGCAGGCAACTCGCCCTCCGGTGGGACGGCACCGCCCCGCTCGTCCTCCGGTTCCGGGATGTCCGACACCGCCATCCGCTCGCTGCTCGTCCCCGTGCCGGAGGCCTCCCAGCCCGCCGCGCCCGCGGAGACGCCGGGAGGTGTACTGCCGGGCAGGCCCGAGGCGGCGCGCCCGCGCGTACGGCAGCCCGTCGTGCCGGTCGAACCGGAGTCCGGCGCGCCGTGCCGCGGCTGCGGGACGCCCAACGCCGCCCGCCGCCACTTCTGCCGCAGCTGCACCACCCCCCTGAAGGACTCCGCCGCCCCGGCCGCCGAAGGCCCGTACGCCGGTCAGCGGCCGCGTCTGCACCGGGACCGCACCCGGTGGATCGCCCGCGCCGTGGGCGTCGCGGTGATCGCCGGCCTGGTGATCGGCGGCATCTTCGGCGGGCCCCCGGCCGCGCGGGCCGTGCAGGACCACTTCGCCAAGCGGGTGCCCGTGCACCCCACCGATTACAGCGCCTCGCACGCCGCCCCCAAGCAGGCGGCGAAGCTCGCCTTCGACAGCTACTCCAACACCTGGTGGGGCACGGGTTACGCGGGCGACTCGGCGGGCCAGTGGATCCAGGCCGAATTCGGCCAGCCCACCGACCTACTGAACCTGCTCATCACCCCGGGCACCTCCCCCCGCACCGCGCAGGCCGCCCAGCAGGCCAGGCCGATGGAGTTCGACCTGGTGGTCAGCGACTCCGCGGGCAAGGAGCACACCATGCACCGCCGGATCAACGACGGCGGCGTCCAGAAGATCGACGTACGCGTACGGGACGCGGTCAGCGCCCGGCTGATCCTGCGCTCCGCGTACGGCGCGGCCGACAACCGCCAGGTGGCCATCGCCGAGCTGGAGTTCTTCGGCCGCTCGGCCAGGCAGTAGCTCGGCCGGGCAGGAGCCGCCCGGCCAGGCAGGGACCGCTCGGCCGGGCGGTAGGGACCGCGACCGGCCACGGGAGTGGCCGCCGGGCACCGGAGGGGGTGCGCCCGGCGGCCACGACTGGGGGCCGTCACGTGGACCGGGCCGGCGGCTAGGACAGCTGCGACTGCACCTGGGAGGAGATCAGCTCCAGGTGGTCCAGGTCGCCGAGGTCCAGGCACTGGAGGTAGATACGGCTCGCACCGATCGCCTCGTACCGCCCGATCTTGTCGACGACCTCGGCCGGGGAGCCCGCCAAGCCGTTGGCCTTGAGCTCGTCCACCCCCCGGCCGATGCCCGCCGCACGGCGGGCGACCTCCGCGTCGTCCTTGCCGACGCAGGCCACCAGCGCGCTGGAGTACACCAGGTCGCCGCCCTTGCGCCCGGCCTCCTCGGCCGCCGCGCGGACCCGGCCGAACTGGCGCTCGCTGTCCTCGATCGAGGCGAAGGGGATGTTGAACTCGTCGGCGTACCGCGCGGCGAGGCGCGGGGTGCGCGTCGCGCCGTGGCCGCCGATGAGCACCGGCACCTTGGCCTGTGCGGGCTTGGGCAGGGCCGGGGAGTCGGTGAGCTGGTAGTGCCTGCCGTCGAAGTCGAAGGTCTGGCCGGCCTCCGTGGACCACAGGCCGGTGACGATCTCCAGCTGCTCCTCCAGGCGGGCGAACTTCTCCTTCGGGAAGGGGATGCCGTACGCCTTGTGCTCCTCCTCGAACCAGCCTGCCCCCAGGCCCAGTTCGACCCGGCCGCCGGACATCTGGTCGACCTGCGCCACCTGGATCGCGAGGACGCCGGGCAGGCGGAACGTACCGGCCGTCATGAGGGTGCCCAGCCTGATCCGCTTGGTCTCCCGCGCGAGCCCGGCCAGGGTGATCCACGCGTCCGTGGGGCCCGGCAGCCCGTCGACGGAGCCCATGCGCAGGTAGTGGTCGGAGCGGAAGAAGGCGTCAAAGCCGAGGTCCTCCGTGGCCTTGGCGACGGTGAGCAGGGTGTCGTAGGTCGCCCCTTGCTGGGGCTCGGTGAAGATTCGAAGATCCATGTTTCCATCCTGCACGGTCGAAAGCGTGTCGGCCCCGCCGGTTCCGCCGATTCACGGCCGCCCCGGTCGGGTGAAAAACCGCGGCACCGGCACCGGCACCGGCACGGACGTCGGCACCGTTGAGGCCACGAACGTAGGCACCAGCACCGGCACCGGCACCCCGCCCACCCCCACAGGTCGGCGCCACCACCCGGCAGGGGCGCCGCATCGGCGTCTCATGCCCACCCCGCCGCCGAGTCGGGCTCCGGCAGGCCCCGGTCCCGCACCGCGAGCCTGCGCAGCATTTCGAGGACCCGGTCCCTCGACTCGTCGGCGGCGTCTATCGCCTCCATGCACTGCCAGTACACCCCCTCGTCGGCGGCGCCCATAGCGACGCCGACGAGCGCGATGCCGACCTCGCCGAGGAGCCGGTCGAGGGCGACCAGGACCGCGTGGGCGTCGCCGGTCTCGGTGAGCCGCGCGGCTCTGATGTCCTCCGTCCCGAGATGCGGGGCGTCGAGCAGTCCGCAGGCTCTGCCGCCCACTTCGCTCAGGCCCAACGCCTCGCCCCGTAACTCGGGAGGGCCCGTGACCGCGAGGCGGCTGCCGATCGCCTGCGCGAGCGCCTGCGACTGCCACACCTCCACGACGATGCCGATCGGATCCTCGCTCCGCGCCAGCGCACGCCGGTTCGCCTCGATGAGCCGCATCGCGTTCATGCGCAGCCCCCCATCCATCCCGCGCGCCCACTCCGCACGTCCGCCCGAACTCGCCTGTCCACTACCCAGAGTGATACTCATCCGGGCGAAAAGCCAGGGGAGGTCTGAATTCTGTGGACAAGTAATCGAGATTGGACAAGACATCCACTCCGGAGAGTGACGAAAATATCGGTGAGGGGTGCTACGGACCCTCAGGAGTGCCCTTGGAGGCGCCCTCGGAGGCGCCCTCGGACGCGCCCCCGGGAGCCGGAAAACGCTCTTCGTTCCGCTCGATCTTCGCCGCGAGCGCGGCCAGCGCGTCGATTCCCAGGGCCTCGCAGAACTGCAGCAGATACGCGAGGACATCGGCCACCTCATCCGCGACCCGGTGCGCGGTGTCCGGGTCCCGCATCACCTGTTGCGACTCCTCGGGCGTCAACCACTGGAAGATCTCGACCAGTTCGGACGCCTCCACGCTCAGCGCGGCGGCCAGGTTCTTCGGGGTGTGGTAGGGCTGCCAGTCGCGGGCCGCCGCGAACCGGGCCAGTCTGCGCTGGAGTCCCTCTACATCAAGTCGTTCTGTCACGCCCCAGGTCTACCACTGAGGCGTCGGCGGCGTCGGCCGCCCCTGCGGCGTCGCGCACCGCCCCGACCAGGCGGATGTGGCCGCGGGCGCAGGTGCGCGCCGCCAGTTCGCCGAGCGCGCTCACCTGCCGTGCGTCCAGTCGGCGGTCGAGGTCGTCGGCGAGGACGGTGAGGGTCTGGTACGCCTCCGGGACCTCCGCCACCGGGTCGACGGCGAGGACGCCGGGGCCGGTCAGCAGGACGAGCGCCAGCGCGAGGTAGCGCAACTCGCCGTCCCCGAGCCGTGCGAGAGGCGTACGCACGCCGTCCCCGCGGTCGATGAAGGCCTGCACCGAACCGTCCTCCGCCTCCTCGGCGAACACGTCCGCGGCCGGCCCCGCGCAGCCCTCGCGCACCGCCGAGACGAGCAGCGCGTGGCGCCCCGCGCACTCGGCGCGGGTACGCCACAGCACCTCCGCGAGGTTGTCGCAGCCGCCCTGGAGGCGGCCCGCGCCGATCAGTCCCGCCGGGACCGGGGCGCGCATCCGGCTGGGCCGCGGGTCGCAGGCGAACGCCGAGCGCAGCGCGACCACGACCTGTTCGGCCGCCGCGAGCACCAGGCGCTGCCCCTCGGTCTTGCCCGCCACGCGCAGCGGCACGAGCGCCGTGCCGAGCCGGTCGTCCGGCATGGGGGCGCGGGTCACGGGCGCCGTGCCCGCGGTGTGCCAGGCGGCCTGGACCATGCGTCGCCCGGGGTCGCGCAGCGCCGTCTCCAGGAGGACGAGGCCGCCGCGGGTCAGCCGCTCGCCCACGACGCGGAGTTCCGGCTCGGCCTGGACGGCGAGGTCGAGCCGGACGGTCCCGGCGGGCCCCTCGACGGTGCAGCCGATGCGGAACCCGCGGCGCCGCTGGCCGTCGGCGCGGGCCCGTTCGGGCACGCACGCCGCGGGGTCGTCGAAGACATCGACCAGTTCGGCACCGGCGCTGAGCCGCGCGAGCGCCTCGTACGCGCGCAGTGCGCTGGTCTTGCCGCTGCCGCTGGGGCCCGTCATCAGCGTGAGCGGGCCGAGGGGGAGGACCGCGCCGCGATGCCGGGCGAAGGCGGACAGCCGCAACTCGGTGACCTGCGGCCGGTCCTGGCCTGCCGGCGGCCGAGCGGCCGGCACCGGGGAGAACACCGTCATGTCCGGAAGCTAAGCGGCATCGCACGGGGCGAACCGTTCCGCCAAGCCGACCTTCCTACGATCGGGCGATTCCCCCCGAAGCTCCCCCACGGCGGCTCCGCGAGGGGCTACAGCCTCAAGGCGCCCCCGAGACAACCGTGTGGCAGCCCTGAGGCAGCCTCAAGGCTGTGCCACCGCCTCCACCAGACCCTGCACCTCCGTGCCGGGCGGGGCGAGGAGGAAGACGTTCTTGTCGACCCGGTGCATGCCGCAGCCCAGGCCCATCACCACACCGCTGCTGAAGTCGAGGACGCGCTTGGCGACATCCGTCTCGGCGCCCGTCAGGTCGAGCAGGACCGGGATCTGCGACATGACCGTCTCGGCGACCTCGCGGGCGTCCGAGAAGACGTTGACCCGCATCACCACGAACCGCCGGCGCGTCTCGGTCTCCGCTTCGGGCAGCGCGCTGTGTCCGGGCCACGAAGGCCATTCGTTGCGGCTGCGCAGCGGTACGACCTGGGCGAGCCCTTCCCACTGTTCGTCGGTGACGTCGTGGCGCTGACTGCTACTCACTTGCCCACCCCGTCCTGGCTCGCACTCATAGTCTGCACTGACCAATTCTTACGCCAAGTCACCCGTTCAGCCCAACAGCGACACGGATGGCTCCCCCGAGGCCGGGCCACGCCCCTCATCAGCGCCGTCAGACCGAGCCCGACGCCTTGTGCCGTCCTGCCGGCAAACAGCCACGTGAACGGCAGCGGTAGCTCGGTGAGCGCCTCGTGCGATTCCACGCGTTTGAAGTCGTTGCTCACGAACCCGGAACGCGCAGCGGTTTCCGGGCCGATTCGGCATCGGGGGTGGACCGCCGCTATGTGTACCGGATCGGACCGCCCAGGTTCTGCCAAGGCTCCGCCTTGGCCGTGCTCAGACGCGTGCCCTTCCCGATGGAGGCAGGTGCGCGACCGAGGAGGGTTCGCGCTGTGCGGGCCAGGTGGGCGTGGTCGGCGAAGCCCGCGGATGCCGCGGCTGCGGCGACCGATTCATCAGGCAGGCCGGCGATGGCGGTGCGCAGTCGGGACCATTGCCGCAGCCGCACGAGCGGGATTCCCACAGCCGTACGAACCAGGGCGCGCATCCGCGGTGGTGAAAGTCCGACCTCGGCGGCAATGGCTCCGATGTGGGCGTGGGGGTCGGCGCGGGTGCTCTCCTGGATTGCGTGGGCCACCCGTGGATCGAGGGAGTGTCCTGCTCCGGTGAGGGCGGTGAGTTCGGCTTTGGCGGCTGCGAGGTCGGCCCCGGTGTCAGGAAGGTCGGCGTGGCCCAGTGCGGCGCGTAACCGCCGTGCCGCGGCGTTGTCGAGGCATGTGAGCCCCGGTTCAGGACGGAGCATCCAAGGGTCGATGAAGAGGGCGACGTAGGACGACGACGCGGCACACGTGTGGGCGAGTTGAGGGGGCACGATCACGCCGGCCGCCGCTGTGGTACGCCTCCCGCTCACCCCGACTTCGACGTGGCCGCCGATCGGCAGGACGACCTTCCATGCCGGGTGGCAGTGGCGAGTGACGCTGAACGCGCGGGTCTCGGCGAACAGAGTCGCTTCGGAGCCGGAGACGAAGACGAGCCGGCGATCGTTTTGTTCAAGCTCCCATGCGCGAGTGGGGAAGATCATCACGGCATGCACGTTATCGCGGCCCTGGTGTCGGCGGTCTTCCTGATCGCGGTGGGAATCGCGCGCTTCGCGGTTCCTGGCTACTTCCGCACCCTGGTGCCTGGTACCCCCCTGGCTAGGCCGGGCAGGAGGGCTCGTCGCTGCCGGCGGAGCGGCGGAGATCGTCGAGGGCACGCTGATCCTGACTCCGCAGGCCCGAGAGGCCGGCAGTCGGGCCGCCGTCGCGCTCATCACCGCCTGCCTGCCCTCCCCCCTCGATGCCCTGCACCGCGCACGTCCCGACCGGCCGCGTCGGAAGGCCGTCGGCACGGGCACGGACAGTTCGGCCGCCGACCGGAACCGACAACAACAAGGAGCTTCATGACTCACCGCATCGTGGTGCTGGGCGCCGGATACGCCGGCCTGGCTGCGGCCAAGCGCCTGGCCCGGCTGCTGCGCCGAACCGACGTGAAGATCACGCTGGTCAACACCGCGGACCGCTTCGTGGAACGAGTCCGGCTGCACCAGCTCGCCGCCGGGCAGCAACTGCGCGACCTGCCCCTGCGAGACCTGCTGACAGGAACCGGTGTCGAACTCCGCATCGCCCATGTGACCGCCATCGACGCCGCGCACAGAACGGTCCAGGTCGGGGCCGCGCCGCACAGCATCGGCTACGACACGCTGGTGTACGCGCTGGGCAGCCGCGCCGATGTCGATGCCACGCCCGGGGCGGCCGAGCACGCCTACACCGTCGCCGGGGCCCCGCAGGCACTGCGGCTTCAGCGGCGAGTGGCCCAGATCGCGTCCGGCGGTGCCCTCGCCGTGGTGGGCGGCGGACTCACCGGCATCGAGGTGGCCACCGAGATGGCCGAGAGCTACCCCGACCTGCGGGTCGAGCTGCACACAGCGGCCGACGCCGGAAGGTGGCTGCCACGGCGGGCCCAGCACCATGTGCAACAGGCGCTGGACCGATGGGAGATCACTCTCCGTTCCCGGACCTCGGTGGCGGAAGTCCGGCAGAACGCGGTCGTCTGCGCCAGCGGGAAGACGTTCACCGCCGACGCCGTCGTGTGGGCCGCCGGCTTCCGGGCGCCCGCGACAGCGGCCGAAGCGGGTTTCGCCGTCGACGAACGGGGCCGGATGATCGTCGACGAGACGCTGTGCTCGGTATCCCACCCCGAGGTGTTCGCGGCCGGGGACGCCGCCGCGGGTCACGCGGCGGACGGTGCCGAGACGCGCATGTCCTGCCAGACTGCCATGCCCATGGGACAGCAGGCGGCCGATGCCATCGCCGCCCGGCTGACCGGTCGCAAGCCCGAACCGGCCCGCATCAGGTATGCCTTCACCAATATCAGCCTCGGTCGTCGGGACGGCATCACCCAGTTCACCCACGCTGACGACACCCCACGTGGAGCCATGCTCACCGGACGCGCCGCCGCGGTCTTCAAAGAGGCCATCGTCCGCAGCACTGTCCTGACCATGCGCCACCCCGGTCCCATGCGTCTCGGCCTCCGTCCGTAAGGACTGACGGAGTAGGGGACCATGCCCGGCGAGGACCGGGGCGAGCTGACCGAGCGCGAGGCCGCCCTGCTGGACCACATCGCCGTCGAAGAGAGGCCTCCTGAAGCTGCCGTCCAGGCGGAAGAGGCCCGCGCTCTCGCAGCCCGGCTTGCGCGCCGAGATCGACAGAGTCGGCTGAGCACGGAGCCCGTCCATCACCCCGGGGCGGCGGCCGGTTCGCGCTCGGCGGCGCCCCCCGGTCCGCGTCGGTGAGGGTGTCGGCCCACTTCTCAGGCCCGGGGCGCCCAGGTCGGTTCGCAACTCGGTGAACGGCGACCGGCCGCCACAGGCGAGCGCGTCGAGGGTGGACTCACCGAGGGTGACGATCTTCTTCGGATTCCTCGGTGCCTCCCCGGACTTGTCGTGGGCGTCCGTGACGGTCCGGGTGCCCGACGAGGCGCCCGCCGCTCCCCTCACCGTCCCCCTCGCCGGTCGCTGCCGCGGTCCGCGAGGACGAGCGTGAGAGCTCCGGTGAGCGCGGCGGCGGTCAGGGCGGTGCGGCGGACGGTGGGGGCACCAGTAGAGTGCCAGGGCGCAGCCCCCTCCCGAACCCCGAGGTACCCGCAGTGACCCCCGCACCCCCGGCCTCCCCCGCAGGCATACCGGCCGTCACCGTCGTCGGGATCGGAGCCGACGGCTGGGCCGGGCTCTCGGCCGCCTCCCGCGCCGCCCTCGGGGACGCCGAGATCATCGTCGGCGGCCCGCGCCAGCTCGGCCTGCTGCCCGCCGACGCCTGCCCCGGCGAGCGCGTGGCCTGGCCCTCGCCACTGCGGCCCGCCGTGCGCGGACTGCTCGCCGACCACGCGGGGCGCCGCGTCGCCGTCCTCGCCAGTGGCGACCCCATGTTCTACGGGATCGGGCGCGCCCTCACCGAGGAGCTGGGCGCCGACAGGCTGCGCGTACTGCCACACCCGTCCGCCGTCTCCCTCGCTTGCGCCCGCCTCGGCTGGCCCGTGGAGGACACGGAGGTGATCACGCTCGTGGGCCGCCCGGCCGCGCGTCTGGCCGCCGCGCTGCACGACGGGCGCCGCCTGCTCGTGCTCAGCGCGGGGGCCGCGACGCCGGGCGAGGTCGCCGCGCTGCTGCGGGACCGGGGCTTCGGGCCGAGCCGGATGCGCGTACTGGAACAGCTGGGCTCGGAGCACGAGTGTGCGTACGAAGATGTCGCAGACGCCTGGTCGCACGCGCCCGGCGACCCCCTGAACGTCGTCGCGGTCGAGTGCCGCCGCGCCCCCGGCGCCCTGCGGCTCGGCGCGGCGGCGGGGCTGCCCGACGCGGCGTACGAGAGCGACGGCCAGCTCACCAAGCGGCATGTGCGGGCCGTGACGCTGGCCGCGCTGGCGCCCGCGCCAGGTGAGCTGCTGTGGGACGTCGGCGGTGGGTCGGGGTCGATCGCGGTGGAGTGGATGCGCACGCACCCCTCGTGCCGCGCCGTCACCGTCGAGAAGAACGCCGTGCGGGCCGAGCGGATCGTCCGCAACGCGGACCGGCTCGGCACCCCCGGCCTGCGCGTCGTCACCGGCGCCGCGCCCGCCGCCCTGGCCGAACTGCCCACGCCCGACGCCGTGTTCATCGGCGGCGGCCTCACCGCGCCCGGCCTGCTCGACGCCTGCTGGGCGGCGCTGCCCGCCGGCGGACGGCTCGTCGCCAACACCGTGACGATGGAGTCCGAGGCGCTGCTCGCCGACCGGTACCGGCGCCACGGCGGCGAGCTGGTGCGGCTCTCGGTCGCGCAGGCCGTCCCCGTCGGCGGTTTCACCGGGTGGCGGCAGGCCATGCCGGTCACTCAATGGACCGTCACCAAGCCTGCTCAGCAAGGAGAACAAGAACGATGACCGTGTACTTCATCGGTGCCGGACCCGGCGCCGCCGACCTGATCACGGTGCGCGGCGCCCGGACGCTCGCCGCCTGCCAGGTCTGCCTGTACGCGGGCAGCCTCGTCCCGCGTGAACTCCTCGCCGAATGCCCGGACGGCGCACGGCTCGTGGACACCGCGCACCTCAACCTGGACGAGATCACCGCCGAGCTGGTGCGCGCCCACGAGGCGGGGCTCGACGTGGCGCGGCTGCACTCGGGCGACCCGTCCGTGTTCAGCGCGGTCGCCGAGCAGATGCGGCGGCTCGACGCGGCGGGTGTCCCGTACGAAGTCGTGCCGGGCGTCCCGGCGTTCGCCGCCGCCGCTGCCGCGCTGAAGCGGGAGCTGACGGTGCCGACGGTCGGCCAGACGGTCATCCTCACCCGCGTCGCGCAGCGCGCCACGGCAATGCCGCCCGGGGAGGATCTGGCCACGCTCGGCCGTAGCGGGGCGCTGCTCGTCCTGCACCTCGCCGCCGGGTACGTGGACCGCGTGGTCGAGGAACTGATCCCCCACTACGGCGCCGACTGCCCCGCCGCCGTGGTGGCTCTCGCCAGCCGGCCCGACGAGGTGATCCTGCGGGGCACGCTGGAGGACATCGCCGGGCAGGTGAAGGAGGCGGGGATCGTGCGGACCGCCGTCATCATGGTGGGGCGGACGTTGGGGGCCTCGCAGTTCCGGGACAGCCATCTGTACTCGGCGGAGCGGGACCGGCACGTCTGCTGAGTGACGGGGCGACTCAGGCCGCGCCGCTTCGCCCCACCACCGCGCCCGCCCGGTCGATGCAGATGACGTCCACCGCGACCGGGGCGCCCCGTAGTACCGCAAGGGCTTCGTCCCGTGCCGCCCGCGCCACCAGGTCACCCAGCGGTACCGCCGCCGCCTCGCACAGGCGCAGCGCCTCCAGGCCCGTGTTGGCGGCGGCGATCCGTGCGGCCAGGGACTCGCTCGCGCCGCCGTGCCGCGCCAGCTCCGCGAGGAAGCCCTTGTCGACCTGGGAGCGGGCCGAGTGGAGGTCGAGGTGGCCCGCCGCCAGCTTCGACAGCTTGGCGAAGCCGCCGCAGATGGTGAGGCGGTCCACGGGGTGGCGGCGTACGTACTTCAGGACCGCGCCCGCGAAGTCCCCCATGTCCAGGAGCGCGTCCTCGGGCAGGCCGTACTCGGCGACGACGGTCTTCTCGGAGGTCGAGCCGGTGCACCCGGCGACATGCGTGCGCCCGGCCGCCCGCGCCACGTCCACGCCGCGCCGGATCGAGTCGATCCACGCCGAGCAGGAGTAGGGCACGACGATGCCGGTGGTGCCGAGGATGGACAGACCGCCGAGGATGCCGAGGCGGGGGTTCCACGTGGAGCGGGCGATCTCCTCGCCGTGATCGACGGAGACGGTGATCTCCACGTCTCCGGTGCCGCCGTGCTCCGCCGCCACCCGCGCCACGTGGTCCCGCATCAACTGGCGCGGCACGGGGTTGATGGCCGGCTCGCCGACGTCGAGGGGCAGGCCGGGGCGGGTGACCGTGCCGACGCCGGGGCCCGCCTTGAAGACGACGCCGGAGCCGGGCGGCAGCCGCCGCACCGTGGCGCGGACCAGCGCGCCGTGCGTGACGTCCGGGTCGTCGCCCGCGTCCTTGACGATGCCCGCCATGGCGTACGCGTCGGTCCGCTCCTCGGCGGCGAGCGCGAAGGCGGGCGTCTGGCCCTTGGGCAGGGTGATCGTCACCGGGTCCGGGAAGTCGCCGGTCAGCAGCGCGGTGTACGCGGCGGTGGTGGCGGCGGTCGCGCAGGCGCCGGTCGTCCAGCCGGGCCGCAGACCGGTGTGCTTGAGTTGGGCGCCGCGTCCGCCCTGCGCCTCGTGCGGGCCGCTTGCCTTACTCATGAGGGGAACCGAACTCCGTGCACGTACTGATTCTGGGGGAACGACCGAGGCCCGCCGCCTGGCGGAAGTGCTCGCGGGCGATGCGGGGCTGCGGGTGACCAGTTCCCTGGCGGGGCGGGTCGCCGCGCCCCGGCTGCCGCCCGGCGAGGTCCGCGTCGGCGGGTTCGGCGGGGCGGAGGGCATGGCGGCGTGGCTGCGGGACCACCGCGTGGACGCGCTCATCGACGCCACCCATCCCTTCGCCGAGGCCATCTCGTTCAACGCGGCGTCGGCCGCCGCCACCGCCCATGTTCCCCTGCTCGCCCTGCGCCGCCCCGGCTGGGTCGCGGGTGAGGGCGACGACTGGCATCCGGTGGGCTCCCTGGAGCAGGCGGCACGGGTGCTGCCCGGGCTGGGCGAGCGGGTCTTCCTCACGACGGGACGGATGGGGCTCGCGGCCTTCGCCGGGCCGGAACCGGACCTGGCGGCGCTGTGGTTCCTCGTACGGTCCGTCGACGCGCCCGAGCCGCCGTTCCCGGCCCGCGTGGAGGTCCTCCTCGACCGGGGCCCGTTCACGTTGGACGGTGAGCGTGAGCTGCTGCGTACGCATCGGATCGACGTGGTGGTGACGAAGGACAGCGGGGGTGCGGCGACGGCACCGAAGCTGGCCGCCGCGCGCGAGGCGGGGGTCCCCGTGGTGATCGTGGAGCGGCCACCGGTCCCGGAGGGCGTTCCGGTGGTGGCCGCTCCGGAGGAGGCGGCCACCTGGCTGCGCCGCGTCAGCGGCTGTGCCCCTGAAGGGGCGTGCGCCCCGTAAGGGGCGCGGGACTGTGACATGTGCGGCTCCGCCGCGTGGGCGCGACCAGCCCCCGCGCACCCGCACACGCACGGGAACCCGCTCACCCCCCTTCGGGGTACCTCCGCGGCGTCCACACCACCCGCTCCGCACCGCCACGCCGCCGTACGACCCGGGTCTGCGAGGACCCGACGATCAGCAGCGTCCGCATGTCGACCTCGGCGGGGTCGAGGTCTGCGAGCCGCACCACACGCACGGACTCCTCAGGTCCTCCGACATCCCGCCCGAGGACGACCGGCGTATCCGGCGCCCGGTGTTCGAGCAGCAGCTCCCGGGCCTTGCCCACCTGCCAGGTGCGGCTGCGCGAACCGGGGTTGTAGAGCGCGAGGACGAGATCGGCCGAGGCCGCCGCGGCGAGCCGCTCCGCGATGACCTCCCACGGCTTCAGGCGGTCGGAGAGGGAGATCGTGGCGTAGTCGTGGCCGAGCGGTGCCCCCGCGCGCGCGGCGGCGGCGTTGGCGGCGGTCACGCCCGGCAGCACCCGGACCGGAATGTCCTCGTACGCGTCCTGCGAGGCGGCCTCCAGGACGGCCGTGGCCATCGCGAAGACGCCGGGGTCGCCGCCCGAGACGACCGCCACGCGCCGCCCGCGCCGCGCCAGTTCCAGGGCGAACTCGGCGCGCTCGGACTCCACGCGGTTGTCGGAGCCGTGGCGCCGCTGGCCGGGGCGGTGCGGTACGCGGTCGACGTAGGTGGTGTAGCCGACGAGGTCGTCGGCGGCGGCGAGCGCGCCGCGCGTCTCGGGAGTGAGCCAGAGGGGTCCGGCCGGGCCGGTGCCGACGACGACGACCTCGCCCGCCCCGCCCTCGGGGGACGGCTCCGGCCGGGGGCCACCCGTCAGCGGCGCCACCCGGCTCGGGAGCACCGCCACGGAGAAGTACGGCACGGACTCCGGGTCCACGTCGGCGAGGCGGCCGGTGCGCTCGCCGTCCATGGTGGCGCGCTCGACGTAACGGGCCTCGTCCAGGCGGCCCGAGCGCTCCAGGGCGCCGCGCACCTTGCCGAACGTACGGCCGAGCTTCATGACGACCGCCGAGTCCGTCGACGCGAGGCGCGCGGTCAGCTCCTCCTCGGGGAGGGTGCCGGGCAGGATCGTCAGGACCTCCTCGGCCTCGACGAGGGGTTCGCCGAGGCGGGCGGCGGCGGCGCTGACCGAGGTCACACCGGGGATGACCTCAGTGTCGTAGCGGTGGGCGAGCCGCTTGTGCATGTGCTGGTAGGAGCCGTAGAAGAGCGGGTCGCCCTCGGCGAGGACGGCGACCGTGCGCCCGGCGTCCAGGTGCGCGGCGAGGCGGGCGGCGGCCTCTTCGTAGAAGTCGTCGAGGGCGCCGCGGTAGCCGCCGGGGTGGTCGGTGGTCTCCGTGGTGACGGGGTAGACCAGCGGCTCCTCGACGTGGTCGGCACGGAGGTGCCGCGCGGCGATCGAACGGGCGATGGAGCGGCCGTGCCGCGCAGAGTGGTACGCGACGACGTCGGCGGCGGCGATGACCTCGACGGCGCGCACGGTCATCAGGGAGGGGTCGCCGGGCCCGAGCCCGACCCCGTACAACTTCCCCCGCCCGGTGTTCTGAGCGTGCTGGGCGTACTCGGTGTGCTGGGTGTTCTCGGTGTGCTCGGTGTTCTGGGTGTTCACTCCGTCTCGCTCGCAATCGCGTTGATCGCCGCCGCGGCCATCGCGCTGCCGCCACGACGGCCCCGTACGACCAGGTACTCCAGGCCCGAGTGGTGCTCGGCGAGCGCGTCCTTGGATTCCGCGGCGCCGACGAAGCCGACCGGGATGCCGAGGACGGCGGCCGGGCGCGGGGCGCCTTCCTCGATCATCTCCAGAAGGCGGAAGAGCGCGGTGGGCGCGTTGCCGATGGCGACGACGGAGCCTTCGAGGCGGTCGCGCCACAGCTCCATGGCGGCGGCGCTGCGGGTGGTGCCGAGCCGCGCCGCGAGGTCCGGGACGGCGGGGTCGGTGAGGGTGCAGATCACGTCGTTGTCGGCGGGCAGCCGCTTGCGCGTGACGCCGCTCGCGACCATGTTCGCGTCGCACAGGATCGGCGCGCCGTCGCGCAGCGCCTTGCGGGCGTCGGCCACCACGCGCGGGCTGAAGGCGAGGTCGCGGACGAGGTCGACCATCCCGCAGGCGTGGATCATCCGCACCGCGACCTGGCTGACGTCGGCGGGCAGACCGGCGAGGTCCGCCTCCGCGCGGATGGTGGCAAAGGACTCGCGGTAGATCGCCGCGCCGTCCTTCTCGTAGTCGAACACTGTGCTCTCGCTCATCTCGTGGCCGTTGCTCTGGTGGTTGCGGATGTCGTACGTGCTGTCGTGACCGTCTCGGTCAGGGTTCCGCCGCTCACGGGCGCCGCCGTGCCGCCGGTGCGCACCGTCACCTCGTACCGACCGTCCCCGGTGGCGAGGACGTCCACCCAGTCGCCGTGCGGGTGCCCGCACCGCCGCTCGCAGCCGGACCAGTGGACGGGCAGGCCACCGGTGCCGGGGACGGCGTCGGCGCGGACGTCGGCGAGGGACTTGGCGCAGCCGGGCCTGCCGGTGCAGGCGCCGACGCCGAGCCAGGGCGAGGCGGGGTCGGTGAGGTATCCGGCGTCGGCCAGCGCGCGCAGGCGTGCGCGGGCCGCCGCGGCGTCCTCGAAGCCGGGGAGCACGAAGCCGCGCCACGGGGTGACGCGCAGTTCGTCGGCGGGGGCGGGCAGCAGGGCCCGCCACTGGTCGGCGCTCACGCGGCCGAGGGGGGCGCCGACGGCCACCGCGCGGCCGATGACGCCGGGCAGGTGTGGGGCGGGGCGGGGCGGGCCGAAGGGGGCGGCGGCCGGTTCGGCGTCGATGCCCTGCCGCGCCAGCGCCCCGGCGAGGTCGACGGGGTGCCCCGCGGGCAGCTCGCGGACCCGCCACGCCCCGTTGCCCGCGTCGCGCGCGGCGGCGAGGAAGGCCCCGGCGGCGGCGAGGGCGGCACGCGGGGCGTCGGCGGCGGAAACCCGCAGGGCGCGGTCACCGACGCGGACGAGCGCCGACGCCGTGCCGGTCGGCCGCACGGCCGGGGTTCCGTCGGCTCCCGCGTACCCCGCCCCGCCCGAAGCCACGGGCACGGAAGCCGCCCCGCCCCCCGACTCCACGGACGCGCGCCCCGCCCCGCCCGATTCTGCGATCAAGGTCACATCGCCGCTGAGCGGGGCCACATCCCCGCGCCCGTCGTCCAGGACGAACAGGAAGCGGCCGGAGAGCGCCGTCGTCCACTCCTGCCCACACAGCAGCCGGTCCAGCTCGCGGGCCCACAACTGCACGTCGGCGTGGCCGAGTCGGTCGAGCGTGGCGAGCGGGGAGGCCACGATGTTGCGGACGCGTTCGTGGCGTTCGGAGGGCAGCAGGCCCGCGTCCGCGAGGAGCGCGGAGAGCTCCGCGCCGCAGCTCGCGCCGAGGCCGCGCAGCTCGATGTTGCCGCGCGAGGTGATGCTGAGGTGGCCGTCCGCCAGGCGCTCCGCCACGTCTGCCAGCACCGCTGCCTGACGGGACGTCAAAAGCCCTGCGGGTACGCGGAGTCGGGCCAGCGCGCCGTCGTCGGCTCGGTGCAGGCGGAGGGCTCCGGGGCAGGCGTCGCCCCGGTCGCGTACCGGGTTGCGTATGAGGGATTCGCCCTGGTTCGTGGAGGTCGCTCGGGTGGGCGGCATGGCGGCGAGCATACCCACGCCGATCCGGCCGGTCGCCTCCCGAGACGGGCCGTCCCGGTAGGTGGGCGCCCCATCGGCCGCGGTCAGGACTTACTATGCAGGCGGCGGGCCGCCAGGTCCGCCTACGCCAGCGACGGCGTGGGTCCGCCAGGACCCGGGGGAGGAAGCCCGGTGTGAATCCGGCGCGGTCCCGCCACTGTGAGCCCCATCCGTGGGGCGAGTCAGGAACTCCCGCCGTCCATACGACCACCCGGGGCGCGGACACCCCGAGGAAGGCCTGCGCACGCATGCTTCTGCTGCTGTCGACCTCCGACACCGACCTGCTCAGCGCCCGCGCGGCGGGGGGTCCGGTCGACTACCGGTTCGCCAACCCCTCCCGCCTGGACCTCGCCGAGCTGCCCGCGCTCCTGGAGGGCGCCGACCTCGTCGTCGTACGCCTCCTCGGCGGCGTACGCGCCTGGCAGGACGGCCTTGACCAGCTCACCGCCAGCGGTCTGCCGGTGGTCGTGCTCACCGGTGAACAGGCGCCCGACGCCCAGCTGATGGCCTCCTCGACCGTGCCGGTCGGCATCGCCGCCGAGGCGCACGCCTACCTCGCGCACGGCGGCCCCGCGAACCTGGAGCAGCTCGCCCGCTTCCTCTCCGACACCGTGCTCCTCACCGGCCACGGCTTCGACCCGCCGGCGCCCGCGCCGTCCTGGGGACCGCTGGAGCGCGCCGCCCGCGACATCGAGGGCCCGACGGTCGCGGTGCTGTACTACCGCGCCCACCACATGAGCGGCAACACCGCGTTCATCGACGACCTGTGCGGCGCCATCGAGGACGCGGGCGCCCGCCCGATGCCGCTGTACGTGGCCTCGCTGCGCGCCCCCGAGCCGGAGCTGATCGACGCGCTGCGCCCCGCCGACGCCATCGTGACGACGGTCCTCGCCGCCGGTGGCACCAAGCCCGCCGAGGCCTCCGCGGGCGGCGACGACGAGTCGTGGGACGCGGGCGCGTTGACCGGGCTCGACGTGCCGATCCTCCAGGCGCTCTGTCTGACCGGGTCGCGTTCGGCCTGGGAGGAGAACGACGAGGGCGTCTCGCCGCTGGACGCCGCGAGCCAGATCGCGGTGCCCGAGTTCGACGGACGGCTCATCACGGTCCCCTTCTCGTTCAAGGAGATCGACGAGGACGGGCTCCCGGCGTACGTCGCCGACGCCGAGCGCGCGGCCCGGGTCGCCGGTATCGCCGTACGCCACGCGCGTCTGCGGCACATCCCGGCCGCCGACAAGCGCCTGGCCCTGGTACTTTCCGCGTACCCGACCAAGCACTCCCGGATCGGCAACGCGGTCGGCCTGGACACCCCGGCGTCCGCCGTCGCGCTGCTGCGCAGGCTCATCGCGGAGGGGTACGACTTCGGTCCCACGGAGGAGATCCCGGGCCTCGTCTCCGGTGACGGCGACGAGCTGATCCGCGCGCTGATCGACGCGGGCGGCCACGACCAGGACTGGCTGACCGAGGAGCAGCTCGCCGCCAACCCGGTCCGCATCCCGGCCGCCGACTACAAGCGGTGGTACGCGACGCTGCCGCAGGAGCTGCGGGACTCGGTCGAGCAGCACTGGGGGCCGCCGCCCGGCGAGATGTTCCTGGACCGTTCGCGGGTCGGCGACGGCGGCGATCCGGAGGGCGACATCGTCCTTGCCGCCCTGCGGCGCGGCAACCTCCTCATCCTCATCCAGCCGCCGCGCGGCTTCGGCGAGAACCCCATCGCGATCTACCACGACCCGGACCTGCCGCCCTCGCACCACTACTTGGCGGCCTACCGCTGGATCGCGGCCCCCGCCGCCGACGGCGGCTTCGGCGCGGACGCGATGGTCCACCTCGGCAAGCACGGCAACCTGGAGTGGCTGCCCGGCAAGAACGCGGGCCTCTCGGCGGCCTGCGGCCCGGACGCCGCGCTCGGTGACCTGCCGCTGATCTACCCCTTCCTCGTCAACGACCCGGGCGAGGGCACGCAGGCCAAGCGCCGCGTGCACGCCACGCTCATCGACCACCTCGTGCCGCCGATGGCCCGCGCCGACTCCTACGGCGACATCGCGCGCCTGGAGCAGCTCCTCGACGAGTACGCGCAGATCAGCTCGATGGACCCGGCGAAGCTGCCGGCGATCCGCGCGCAGATCTGGACGCTCATCCAGGCCGCGAAGCTCGACCACGACCTGGGCCTGGAGGACCGCCCGGACGACGACGGCTTCGACGACTTCCTCCTCCATGTCGACGGCTGGCTCTGCGAGATCAAGGACATGCAGATCCGCGACGGCCTGCACGTGCTCGGCACCGCCCCGGCGGGCGCCGACCGCGTCAACCTCGTCCTCGCGATCCTGCGCGCCCGCCAGATCTGGGGCGGCACGACCGCCCTGCCCGGCCTGCGCGAGGCGCTCGGCCTGGACGAGTCGGCGGCGACGCGCGTGAGCGCCGACGAGGCGGAGGAGAAGGCCCGCGCGCTGGTCCAGGCGATGGACGACGCGGACTGGGACCTCTCCGCAGTCCCCGCCGGCCAGAGCGAACAGGTCGCCGCCATCCTGGAGTTCGCGGCCCGCGAGGTCGTCCCCCGCCTGGAGGGCACCACGGCCGAACTGGACAACGCCGTACGGGCCCTGGACGGCCGCTTCGTTGCGGCGGGCCCCTCCGGCTCCCCGCTGCGCGGCCTGGTCAACGTCCTGCCGACCGGCCGCAACTTCTACTCCGTCGACCCCAAGGCCGTCCCGTCCCGCCTCGCGTGGGAGACCGGCGAGGCCCTCGCCGACTCGCTCATCGAGCGGTACAAGAACGACAACGGCGACTACCCCACCTCCGTCGGCCTGTCCCTGTGGGGCACGAGCGCGATGCGCACAGCGGGCGACGACGTCGCCGAGGCCATGGCGCTGCTCGGCGTCCGCCCCGTCTGGGACGACGCCTCGCGCCGCGTCACGGGCCTGGAGGCCATCCCGTACGAGGAGCTGGGCCGCCCCCGCATCGACGTGACGCTGCGCATCTCGGGCTTCTTCCGCGACGCGTTCCCGCACACGATCGGCCTGCTCGACGACGCGGTGCGCCTCGCCGCCTCGCTGGACGAGCCCGCCGAGCACAACTACGTACGCGCCCACGCCCAGGCCGACCTGGCCGAGCACGGCGACGAACGCCGGGCCACCACCCGCATCTTCGGTTCGCGTCCGGGCACGTACGGCGCGGGGCTGCTCCAGCTCATCGACTCCCGCGACTGGCGCACCGACGCGGACCTCGCCGAGGTCTACACGGTCTGGGGCGGCTACGCCTACGGCCGCGGGCTCGAAGGCCGCCCGGCGCGCGCCGAGATGGAGACCGCGTACAAGCGCATCGCGGTCGCCGCGAAGAACACGGACACCCGCGAGCACGACATCGCGGACTCCGACGACTACTTCCAGTACCACGGTGGCATGGTCGCGACGGTGCGCGCGCTGCGGGGCACGGCCCCCGAGGCGTACATCGGCGACTCGACCCGCCCCGAGACGGTCCGCACCCGCACGCTGGTGGAGGAGACCTCGCGCGTCTTCCGCGCCCGCGTCGTCAACCCCAAGTGGATCGAGGCGATGCGCCGCCACGGCTACAAGGGCGCCTTCGAACTCGCCGCGACCGTGGACTACTTGTTCGGATACGACGCCACGACGGGCGTCGTCGCCGACTGGATGTACGACAAGCTCACCGAGACGTACGTCCTGGACCCCACGAACCGTCAGTTCCTCCAGGAGAACAACCCCTGGGCGCTGCACGGCATCGCGGAACGCCTCCTGGAGGCCGAGTCGCGCGGCATGTGGGCGAAGCCGGACCCGGCGGTGCTCGAAGCCCTGCGGCAGGCGTACCTGGAGACGGAAGGCAACCTGGAGGACGAGGGTTGACCGCCCCGAGGCACCTCTACCTCGCCCGGCACGGCGAGGCCACGCCCGATGAGAGCGGCCTGACGGAGGGCGGCCGCCGCCAGGCCGCCCTTCTCGGCGAGCGGCTGCGCGGCGTCCCCCTCTCCGCGGTCCACCACGGACCGCTGCCGCGGGCCGAGGAGACCGCCCGGCTGATCGCCGGGCGGCTCGACGGCGTGGCCCTGTGCCGCTCGGACGCCGCGGGCGACTACATCCCGTACATGCCGCGCGAGGACGAACTGCCCCCGGAAGGCGCCGAGTCCACGCTCAACCGGCTCAGGGGCCTCCCCGAGGAAGAGCGCGTGAACGGGCCCGCGCTCGCCCGTGCCGCGCTGGACCGGTTCACCGGCCCGGCGCCGGGGACGAACCCCGCCACGAACTGGTCGTCACGCACAACTTCCTCATCGGATGGCTCGTCCGGGACGCCCTCGACGCCCCGCCGTGGCGCTGGCTCGGCCTCAACCACTGCAACGCCGCCCTGACCGTCATCCGCTACGCGCCGGGGCGGCCCGCCTCGCTGCTCTTCTACAACGACATGCGGCATCTGCCCGCCGAGCTGCGCTGGACCGGGTTCCCGCCGGAGTTCCGCGACTGCGAGCCGGGCGGCGACGGCTAGCGGAGGACGGGCAGGGTGACGCCGTTGATCAACGGGCCCTCGACGGCGACCCCTTCCGTGATCAGCGAATCGATGGGGGGCAGCGGGGTGGGCGTGGCCGCCTGCCGGGCCGCCGCCGCGGCCGGAGCGGTGAGGGTGACGGCGACCAGGGTGAGAGCTCCGAGCAGGGTGACGGCCAGGGCGCGACGATGACGCATGCGGCTGACTTCTTTCTCCAGGAGTTCAGGGGATTTTGGGGGCATCCGACGACCCGTTCGTATGATCGTCGGTGACTTCTTGGGAGCCTCGGGGTTACACACGGCGAGCGGGCCGCGACCGGCGGCTCGCGCGCTTTGCTCCAAGGAGGCTTGCTGTGAACGGCAGTTGGGTGCGGAAGATGTCCCGTTGGGCGCTGGTCGCGGCAGTGACGGCCGCGCCGGCCGTTCTGTGCTCCGGCACGGCGCAGGCCGACGAGACGAACAAGGACTCGCACAATGCCCCCAGGATCGCGCTGATCAACACCGGGCAGATCGACGACCCGATGGAGGACGTGCTGGAGCACACCCTCAACTTCGGGGACGGCTACCGCTGGAACTGACCCGCTGACCCGCTGACCACGGCGCCCCGGTGGCGCACTCGCACGGACCCCCGGCCTCCGCGCAAGTGCGCCATCCGGCGCGGGCGTTCAGCAGATCCGGGTCACGGCGCGAGGCACCCGGTGCCCGGGACCTCAGTGGGCACGCCGGGCGCGGTCGGATCGACGAGCGAGGTGAGGTCACCGGCCGCCATCGTCAGGCAGTCGACGGTGGCGACCGGATCCGGCACGGCGCCGGCGGGCCCGGCGAGGGCCCCCAGCAGGGCGACGGCCCCGAGGATGACGGCGGCGGTACGGCGCATGTGAACTCTCTTTCGTCACGGCGGAGTTGTCTGCGGCCCGGGATTTTCGCGGGCCGCTCCGTGACTCCCCAGCTCTCCCACCCGATACGCCCCATCTCACCCGTACGGGGCTGAGGGAACGATCCGCCTCACCTCGCCTCGGACACAGCCCGGCCGCGGGTGGGTCAGAGGGAGGTGCCGACCTTCAGCGCCAGGTCGACGAGGCGGTTCGAGTAGCCCCACTCGTTGTCGTACCAGCCGACGACCTTGACCTGCGGCCCGATCACGCGGGTGAGACCGGCGTCGTAGACGCAGGAGGCCGGGTCGGTGACGATATCGGAGCTGACGATCGGCGCTTCGGTGTAGGAGAGCAGTCCCTTGTACGCGCCGGCGGCGGCCTTCGCGTACGCCTCGTTGATCTCCTCGACGGTGGTGCGGCGGCTCGTGGTGACCGTCAGGTCGGTGACCGATCCGGTCGGCACCGGGACCCGCAGCGCGAACGCGTCGAGGCGCCCCTGGAGTTCGGGCAGGACCAGGCCGATGGCCTTGGCCGCGCCGCTGGACGTCGGCACCACGTTGACGGCCGCCGAGCGGGCGCGGCGCAGGTCCTTGTGGGGGGCGTCTTGGAGGTTCTGGTCCTGGGTGTAGGCGTGGACCGTGGTCATCATCCCGTACTCGATGCCGACGCTCTCGTGCAGCACCTTGGCGAGGACGCCGAGGCAGTTGGTGGTGCACGAGGCGTTCGAGATGATCGCGTGCCGCTCGGGGTCGTACGCGTCGTCGTTGACACCGAGGACGATCGTGACGTCCTCGTCGTCGGCGGGGGCGGCGATGATCACCTTCTTGGCGCCGCCGTCGAGGTGTGCGCGCGCCTTCTCCGCCTTGGTGAAGACGCCCGTGGACTCGATGACCACGTCGACCCCCAGGTCGCCCCAGGGCAGCGCGGCCGGGTCGCGCTCGGCGAGGACGGCGACCTCGCGGTCGCCGACCCGGATCGCTCCGGGTCCGGCGGCGACCTCTTCGGGGAAACGGCCGAGGACCGAGTCGTAGGTCAGGAGGTGGGCCATGGTCGGCACATCGCCCAGGTCGTTGACGGCGACGATCTCCAGCTCCGCGTTCCTGGCGGCAACCGCCCGGAAGACGTTCCTCCCGATGCGGCCGAAACCGTTGATACCTATACGAACAGTCATGCGTTCCCCTCACGACGGCCAGAGAGGGCGGCTGCGGGCGGCGCGTAGCGTCGCGGGGGCCGCCCGGAACACCATAAGCAACTTGTATAAGTTATCAATACATTGCCGCTCCGCAAGCCAAGCCGCCCCCGCCCCTCGGGTGAGCCGGGGTAAGCCGGCCGCCTTCCGGTCACTCACCTTCGGCGAAGCCGTCCGGACCTCCCGCGCTCATCCCGGCGAACATGCCCTCCATCAGCTGCTCGATGTCCAGCTCCGTGGCACCGGCCGGGACGGTCGGCTTGACGCCGTCGGTCATCCGTATGACCAGGCCGAACCTCTTGACCTTGGCGTTCTCGGCGAGCTTGGCGAGGTCGAGGCGGACCGCCTTCAGCTCGCCGTTCTTCAACGTGATGTCCGCCCGCACCTTGGCGTCCGGGGCCTCCTTCAGATCCTTCTCCGTCGGCAGCTCCGCGCCGGGCGGCAGCTTCTTCGCCAGCGGGCGCAGCTCGTCGACCAGTTCGGTGGCCAGGGTGCGGAAGGGGGCGGTGGCGGTGATGCGCTCGGTCCCGTCCTCGCCCCCGGCCGACCTCAGCTTGACCTCACGGGCGACGACGCCGCGCACCGCGTCCATGAGCTTCTTCTGCGTAACGGCGTCGAGGGTGGGCTGCGGGGCGGGCTCGGCCCCCGGCTCCTCGCCGGCCTCGGCGGCGAGCCGCTCCATCCGCTTGGTGTCGATCTTCACCCACTCGCCCGCCAAAGCCTTCTTGAAGGCGCCTGCCTCCGGAGGCAGGTCGGACGCCTTCGGCACGGGGAAGGCCAGGGCCTTGCCGACCTTGCTCACGTCCGTACGGAAGTACGTGTGGTCACCGATGACCCGGTACTCGACCAACTGCCCGTCCGGGCCGCTGACCTTCATGGCCATGCGGTCGAAGTCCTTCTCCCCGGACTCGCCGAACGGCTTCTTCGACTGCACGGTGACGCTGACCTTCGCGTCGCGGAGCAGCTGTGCGGCCTCGTCCGGCATGTCGTCGCCGGGCTCCGAGGCCGAGGAGTCGTCCAGCGCCTTGAGCGACGCGGTGTCGGTGTCCAGGGAGAACTCGAAGGAGAGCGACTTCTCCTGGTTGAGCTTCTCGAAGGCCCGGTCGAGCTTCTGGCCCGCGGACAGCTGCTCCACGGTCCCGCAGGCGGCCGAACCGGCGAGGACCGCGCTGACGACAGCGGTGGCGGTCAGGGTCTTGCGTATGGCGATGATGGTGGTCTCCTCGTCAGTGTGCTTGGCCGGTAGACCCGTACCTGCCGCGAATGGTTGTGCTGTCAGGGGCCACCGCGAGGGGCCCGGTCGGAGGCCGGCCAGACGTACGGCAGATCGTCGGGGACGTCCGGGAAGAGCGGGGCGTACACCGCCGGCGCCTTGCGCACCAGTGCCGACTGATGGCTGCGGTGGAAGGCGGGATCCCCGAGCCAGGGAGGCAGCTCACCGTCGTCGGCGAGCCGGCTCTGGTCGCGTACGGCGGCGCCGGGCCGGTGCCGGGTGAAGTCGGCGACGAGCGTGGCGGCGCAGGTGTCGGCGCGCCCCTCCGCCACCCACACCGCGCACACGTCGAGGCCGTAGCGGACCAGGGCCTCCTCGTAACCGATCCACATGCGTACGGCCGGATGGTGTCGCCATCCGTAGCCCGGCACGGTCAAGCCGCGCAGCACCTGAAGGGCCTCGACCCGCTGTTTGCCCAGACGTGCCGGGTCCAGGGCCGTGGCGGACCGGGTGAAGCCGGAGTACGGGAGAAAGGTCTGCACGCGAGATGACTACCGCGGCAGGACCTTTCCCATACGGGGCCCGTACGGGATCCGTATGGGAGGCCACCGCGCCGTCAGAAGGCGTATCTGACCCGTAGCCATGGCGCGTGCACCGCGAGCAGCCGCCGAAGGCGCGTCAGGGACTCCTGCTTGACCTCAAGGGCGTAGCGCACGTTGAGGGCGCCGTTCTGTGAACGCTTCGGCTCCTGGATGTCCGGCCGCCACAGCGCCTCCTCGGCGCGGGGGTGCCACCCGAGATTGACCTCGTGCAGCGCCTGGTTGTGGGTCAGCATGATGATCTCGGCCGCCGCCTGCTCCTTCACCCGGCCGGGCAGTACGTCGTCGAGGTGGGTGAGCAGATCGGCCCAGTCCCGCTCCCACCCCGGGCGCAGGACGACGGGCGAGAGGTTGAAGTGGACCTCGTAACCGGCGTCGAGGAAGTCGGCGGCGGCGGCGATCCGCTCGGCGACCGGGCTGGTGCGGATGTCCAGGAGCCGGGCGTCGTCGGGCGGCATGACGGAGAAGCGCACCCGCGTACGTCCCTGGGGATCGAGGGTGAGCAGGTCGGGGTTGACGAACTTGGTCGCGAAGGAAGCCTTGGCGGTCGGCAGCCCGCGGAACGCGGCGACGAGATCCGCCGTGTTGTCGCTGACCAGGGCGTCGACGGAGCAGTCGCCGTTCTCGCCGACGTCGTAGACCCACGAGAGGGGGTCGCACTGGTTGGGCTCCCTCTTCGGCCCCTGGGCCCGCACGTGGCGCCGGATGTGGGCGACGATCGCCTCGATGTTGGTGAACAGGGTGATCGGGTTGGCGTATCCCTTGCGGCGGGGGACGTAGCAGTAGGCGCAGGACATCGCGCACCCGTTGGAGGGCCCCGGGGCGATCCAGTCGGCCGACCTGCCGTTGGGACGCGTCACGAGCCGGTGCTTGACCCCGAGGACGAGCGTCTCGGTCTTCACGCGGGCCCACCGGGCGACGTTGCCGTCGTTCCCGTGCAGGGACGGGATGCGCCAGTGGCTGTCCACCACGGTCACCCGCACCTCCGGCAGCCGGGCCATGATCTGCCGGCCGCGCGGCGAGTCCAGCGCCGCGGGCTCCGCGTAGACCTCCCGTACGTCGAGCATCCGCCGCGCCTTGGGGCTGTCCCGGAACGCCCCGGGCGCGGCCGGTGCCGGAGCGGTGCCCGCCCACTCGAAGAGCGCTTGCTGCTCGGGCTCTCCCGCAGCGGATCCCGCGCCCGCCGATGACTGATCCACGTGCCGTACCTGTCGTCCCTGGCGTCCCTGGCCGTCCCTGGCCGTACCTGTCCGTACTGTCGTAGCTGGCCGTCCCTGTCCGTACTGTCGCACCTGGCCGCACCTGTCCGTACCTGTCCGTGCCTGCCCGTGCCTGCCCGTGCCTGCCCGTGCCTGCCGTCAGCGTCGCGGCTTCCGGGGCGGTGCCTTGTCCTTCACTGTCCCGCTCATCGGGGCCCGGCGCATTCCGCCGGGCCCCGATGAGCGGGAGGTGCGGTCTCAGGCCAGCGCGTTCACCGCCGCGGCGAACAGGCGTGGCAGGCAGGCGGCCGTGGGCGTGATGCGTGCGGCGAGCAGGGGCTGCTGCCGAGCCCTGACCAGGAGTTCGGTCAGGAGCCGGTGGCGGCGGGTCGCTCGGCTCCAGTCGCTCTCGTAGCGGTGCGGGGTGCCACGGCGCAGGTTGGCGACCAGGGCTTCCGCGCCGGCGAGGGCGAGGGAGACGCCCTCGCCGGTCAGTGCGTCGATGTAGCCGGCGGCATCGCCGACGAGCAGGACGCGCCCGTGGGCACGGGTACGGGCGCGCTGGCGCAGCGGCCCCGCGCCGCGCACCGCGGTGACGGCCGCTTCCGGGGCGAGGCGGGCCGCCAGTTCGGGGAAGCTCTCCAGCTGGGCGCTGAAGGGCGCCCGCCGGGACGTCAGCAGGGCGACGCCGACGAGTGCCGGGCCGAGCGGGGTGACGTACGCCTCCGCGTGCGCTCCCCAGTGCACCTCGACGTAAGGCGACCAGGGAGGCACCGCGTAGTGCCGACGCAGCCCGTACCGGGGGTTCCCCGGGGCTTCACGCCCAGCCCGAGGGAACGGCGTACGGGTGAGTGCAGGCCGTCCGCGGCGACCAGCCACCGGGCGCGCAGCCCTGTGCCGGGGACGGTCACCCCCGTGGCGTCCTGCCGCACTTCCTCCACCCGCAGGGGCAGCACCGGAACTCCCGCGTCCAGAACGGCCCGGTGGAGGGCGCTGTGCAGGCCGGTGCGGCGCGCGCCGAGGCCGGGGCCGTACCGGAACGCGGCCTGGACCTGGCGGGGGCCCTGGACGTAGCGGATGCCGGTGATGGGGTGGCCGGGGACCGCCAGGCCGAGGGCGGTCAGGGCGCGCACGGCGCTGGGCATCAGGCCCTCGCCGCACGCCTTGTCGACCGGTGTTCGGCGCGGCTCGGCGACGACGGTGTCGAGGCCGGCGCGCGCGGCGTGCAGGGCGGTGGCGAGGCCGGCGGGCCCGCCTCCGGCGATCAGCAGGTCATGGCCGCCGCTCACGCGGGTGCCGCCTGGGTGAGGGCCGTGTTCTCGCAGCGGATGCGTACGGTGAGCAGCACCGCGTTGGCGACGGTGAACACCGCCGCGGTCAGCCATGCGCAGTGCACCAGCGGCAGGGCGGCGATCTCCACGACGACCGCGACGTAGTTGGGGTGGCGCAGGAAGCGGTAGGGCCCGGCGCCGACGAGGCGTGCGCCGGGAACGACGATGACCCGGGTGTTCCAGTACGGCCCGAGTGTGGTGATGCACCACCAGCGCAGGGCCTGGGCCAGGAGGGCGAGCGCCAGCATGGGCCAGCCCAGGGCGGGCAGGAACGGCCGGCCGGTGAGCGTGGGTTCGAGCAGGCAGCATGCGAGCAGGCCGAGGTGCAGGACGACCATGGCCGGGTAATGGCCACGGCCGTGCTCCACACCGCCCCGGGTGAGGGTGCGCGCCGCGTTGCGTCGGGCGACGACCAGTTCGGCGACGCGTTCGGCGGCGACGGCCAGTACGAGAAGCGTGTACCACGGCATGAGGATCACTCACCAGCGCAACAGGACGAGTTCGGAGCAGAAGCCGGGGCCCATCGCGAGCAGCAGCCCCCACGTGCCGGGCTCGGGCAGGCGGGACTCCTGGACGGTCTGCAGGATGTGCAGGACGGAGACGGAGGACATGTTCCCCACCCTCGCCAGGGAGTGCCACGCGGAGTCCAGGGCGTCATCGGGCAGGCCGAGGGTGTCGGCCAGGGCGGAGAGGACCTTGGGGCCTCCCGGGTGGCACACCCACGTGTCGATGTCGTCGGTGGTGAGGCCGTGTTCGGCCAGGAAGGCACGCAGGTGCCGACCGAAGTGGTCCCGCACGATACCGGGTACCGCGGCGTCGATCACGACGCGGAATCCGCCGGCGCCGATGTCCCACCCCAGGATCTTCTCGGTGTCCGGGTACAGGCGGCTGCGCGTGGCGACGACCGAGGGCCCGGCCGCCACCGGTTCCGTGCCGCCGCCGGTCGCTCTTGTGCCGCCGCCGGTCGTCCCTGCACCGCCGCCGGTCGTCCCTGCACCGCCGCCGGTCGTCCTTGTGCCGCTGCCGCGTGCGACGAGCGCTGCCGCACCGTCGCCGAACAGGGCGCCGGCGACGAGGTTGGCGCGGGAGCCGTCGCCCTGCTGGAGCGTCAGCGAGCACAGCTCGACGGTCAGCAGCACAGCGGTGTCGTCGGGGTGCCCGCACAGATAGTCGTGCACCCGTGCGAGGCCGGCGGCGCCCGCCACGCAGCCCAGGCCGAAGACGGGCAGCCTCTTCACGTCGGGCCGCAGCCCTATGCGTCCGGCCAGCCGGGCGTCGAGCGACGGAGCGGCGACGCCGGTGATGGAGGCGCACACCAGCAGGTCGACATCGGCCGGATCCAGCCCTGCCTCCCGCAACGCGCCGGTGAGGGCCTCCTCGCCCAGTTCGAGACCCACCGCCAGCCAGGCGTCGTTGCTCTGCCCGAAGTCCCTGAGGCCGGCGTACCGCTCGATCGGCAGCGCGAGGTGACGTGTGCGCACACCGGCGGACGCGTGCAGGCGACGCAATACGGCGCGGTCGGCCCCCGGGGGCAGGCACAGGTCACCGATCGGCTCGGTGAGGTCGTCCTGGGCGTAACGGTGCGCGGGCAGCGCGGTGTGGACGGCGACGATGGTGGTCGCCGCGGCGGGCACGGAGGTCCGTACCGGCGCGGTGGGCGGAGCCGGGGACGGGGAGGGGGCCGGGGGCGGAGACGGGGAGGGCGCCAGGGCAGGGGACGGGGACGGGGACGAGGCATGGTCGACGATCGCGGGGACACGCATGCCGGTAATGCCTTCCGCAGAGCCGGCACTGATTACCTTGCACACGTGTCTCTCCACCCATCTGGGGTTCTCGCGCGCACGACACGCCGTCTCCCGGCGCTGCTGCGCTCCTGTCATCCGGGGCCGGCGCTCGCCGTGACGGTGTTCGTGGCCGCCCTGGCCGTGGCGGCGGGCCGAGGGGGCCCGGGGTCGGTGGCGGTGGCCGCGGCCGTGCTGGCCGGTCAGCTCTCCGTGGGCTGGTGCAACGACGCGGCCGACGCGCGGCGCGACGCGGCGTGCGAGCGCCCCGACAAGCCGGTGGCCACGGGTGAACTCTCGCCCCGGGCGGCGGCCGCCGCGGCCGTGACGGCGCTGACGCTGTGCGTACCGCTGTCACTGCTGAGCGGCGCCGCCGCAGGAACAGCGCACCTGGGCATGGTCGCCGCGGGCTGGGCCTACAACCTGCGGCTGAAGCACACGGTGCTCTCACCGCTGCCCTATGCCATGGCCTTCGGCGCGCTGCCGGCCTTCGTCACCCTTGGTCCGCCCGCACCGTCCTGGCCCGCCTGGTGGGCGGTGGCCGCCGGGGCGCTGCTGGGTGTGGGGGCGCACTTGGTGAACGTCCTGCCGGACATCGAGGACGATCTCGCGACCGGTGTACGCGGACTGCCGCAGCGGCTGGGCGGCCCGGCCTGCCGGTGGCTGGCCCCGTTCGTGATGCTGGCGGCCGTGGGCGTGGTCGTCGCGGGGGCGCCCGGAACGGTGCGGACGTCGGGTTGGACGCTCGCGGCGGCCGCCGTGATCGTCGCGGTCGCGGGTACGGCTGTGCGGTCAGGGGCGCGGAGCCGGTGGCCGTTCCGGGCGGCGATCGTGGTGTCCGGCATGGCGGTGGCACAGCTCCTGCTACGGGGCTCGGACATGGCATGACCCGGGCACCGCTACGTTTCCGGTAGCCACGCCCGGGGCATTTGCCTCGTATGGTGGGTTACCGCCCGGAGCGCCGGGTGCGGGTGCCCGCGGTGCGGGCTGCCTGGCTGACACAGACGTTCGTCCACTGGCCCTTCCGGCCGGAGGCCGTGCGGCCCCTGGTACCCGAAGGCTTGGCCGTGGACGAGTACGAGGGGGCCGCCTGGGTGGGGCTCACGCCCTTCGTCATGGCGGACGTGCGCCCTCCCGGTGTCCCCGCGGCCCTGCCCGGACTCCCGGCGTTCGCGGAGACCAACCTCCGGACGTACGTACGTCAGCGGGACGGGCGGGACGGGCTGTGGTTCCTGTCCCTGGAGGTCGCCTGCCCCCTGATGGTGGCGGGGCGGGCCATCGGCGCGCCGTACCACCCGGGCACGCTCAGCGTGTCCGCGAGCGGGGACACCGTCTCGTACTTCGGTTCAAGGTGGACCGGCGGGGCCTCCTACCGCCTGGTCGTCCGCCCCGGTGACCCGATCCGGCCGGCGGAGAGGGACGTGTGGCTGACGTCGCGCTGGCGGGCGTACACCCGGCGGCTGGGCATGCTCTGGGAGACACCTGCCGAGCACGAGCCGTGGCCACTGGCCGACGCCGCCGTCGACGTACTGGAGGAGACGCTGACGACCGCCGCGGGCCTCCCCGCCCCTCTCGGCGAGCCGGTGGTGCACTTCTCGCGAGGAGTCAGGCACGTACGGCTCGGACCCTCACGTCCATTGGCGATGGGCTCTCGCTGATTCCCGAGCGGAGACGAGTGGAGGAGTTGTCGAGCAGGGGAACAGCCGAGTAGAGGAACGGCCGAGTAGAGGAGTGGAGGAGCCGCATGCCCGGCGGAGTCACACGGCGGCGTCCGTTGCTGCGCTTCGACGGCTGGATCGCGGGCCTGGGCACCGCGTCCGGGACCCGTGTCGTGGTCGGCCACTGGCACCGGTCGCCGTTCGGGCCGTTCAGCGATGTGATGCTCGAACGGCCCGATGGGGAACGGCTGCTGCTGGCCCCCACACCGGAGACGGCCGACTTCGTCAGCGACACCTACACCTTCGACGTCGTACGCGTCGTCCCGGTCGACGTCAGCGTCGCCGCCGACACGTGGACCGTGCAAGCCGGCCCACTCGACCTGCGCTTCACCGTCGGCCGCCGAGGGCCTTTGGGACTCCTGCTGCGTGCCGTCCCCGGTGCCCTCGCCCGCCGCCCGGCGTGGAGCGCGCTGACGGATCGCCCCGCCCGCCTCCTGCTGCCCGGCGTACGAACCCGCGGCAGCACCGGCGCGGGACGCCGCGAGTGGTACGGCGCCCGGGACCTGCGGCCGATCCGCACGGCGTCGGCAACCTTCGAGGGCACCGACCTCGGCCCGACGGCCCCCGTCGAGCCGCCCGTACGCTTCGGCTTCGGCTCGGCACCGAGGAACCCGGCTCTCACCCGGATCACGACCATGATCGCGCTCGAACCGGAGTAGGAACAGCCCTGTCACGCATACGCGGCGGCCCCGGATGCGTTCAAGTCCGGCTTTAGCGGCCGTGATCCCGCCCGTTAACTGCCGCGTGATTGCGCGGCGTTGGCGCCCCTCCCGGAGGGCCGTTCCCGAATGCCTCGCGAAGTGAGGGGATCATTGATTTCATATGTTCTGGTGATAGGCGGCGGGCCGGGCGGGGCGCTGACGGCGATATTGTCGGCCCGGGCCGATATCACGTCGGTGAGTCGCTCACCTCGTCCTGCCGCGCGATGATGGAAATCGCGGGCGTATGGGAGAAGGTGGACGCCGCCGGCTTCACCAGTCGTCGAGGAGCCATGCTGAGGTGGGGCGCCGAGGACTGGACCATCGACTGGGCGGAGTTCTTCGGCGCGGATGAGCGCGGCTGGCAGGTGGAGCGCGCCGAGTTCGACGAGATCTTGCTGCGGCACGCGCAGGAGCTGGGCGTCGAGGTCGTCGAGAGCGCCCACGTGAGAAGGTCGTCTTCAAGGGTCATCCCCCTGCGCGAGGGGCGGTTCAGCATCGGTTTCGTGACGCACAAGATACGGTTCGTCGAGCGTCGGAAGGAATTCGCGTCCGACGACGAAATGCTCCGGGCGCTGGTCCAGGAGTCCGAGACGGTGCGCAAGCAATTGGCGGGCGCGGAATTTATCGGTCCCACGCGCGTCGAGCAGCACTACTCCTACGTGGACCGAGTGAATGTCGGCCGCTGAGCCCGCGGCCACGCCACGCTCGGACTCGGCCCCTTCCGCAACAGCCTCAGCATGCGGCCGCTCGCGCGGGCGCCGGCCACCGCGATGGAGCTGACGTCACGTTCCCCGGTCAGCGCGATGTCGCTTGGCGCAGTGCCACACGGCGTCCGCCTCACCGGCGAGGCGCGCGTAGATCGCGGGAGACAGGCCCAGCCACGGCTTCGTGACATCCCCGCTCACCCACCACAGGCGGTCACGGAGAGGTGCGTCGAAGGCGCCCCCAACTCACCGCTCGGAGAGCCTCGACCATCCGGTTCCGCAGGCGGGACGGATCCCCGCGACCCAGGACGACGACGGGCCCGGAGCGGGTGGTGATCAGGGCGTGCGTGCGCGAGGCGGGAGCCGAAGAATCCGGTGGCTCCGGTGGCTCCGGTGAGCAGAACGGTCATGGCACGTACAGGATCCACGTACAGGATCACAGGGCCGCTACCCTTGGGAATGCGGAGCGTAACCTGTCGAACACAGTACGTATCAAGCGCACGAGGTGAGGGGACACCCTTTGCTGGGAAGCGAGGTGAGCGTGCGACTCGGCCCAGTGGACCGGAGCTTCACTTACCAAAGCGTCGAGCCACAACCGATCACGGGCTTCTTTCTGGAGCTCGAAGGGGAACCTCCCTCCAGAGAAGCCCTGGTGGCACGGGTCTCGGAACGCCTGGGTTCGCTCCCGGCACTGTGGCAGCTGCGGCCAGAACCAGGACAACGGCTACGCCCTGTGGCAGCGGCACGCCTCGACCCCGTGGCACACGTGCGTTGGGCGGGTGGCCACGGCCTCTCCGCTTTCCCCGAGGCAGTGTTGGCCGAGCCGCTCCCGGCAGGCGGACCGGCGTGGGATCTGTGGTGCGTTCCCGAAAGAGAAGGCGGCCGGTTCCAAGTCGCGTTCCGCATCCACCACGCGGTCCATGACGGGATGGGCGCGGCCCATGACCTTCTGACTCTGCTGTGTGACGACGTCCCGCCGCTGTTGCGTCCCATGGAACGGAAGCGGCCCACGATCACTGGTTGTGCCGCCGTTGTGAAGGATCTGGCCCGCGCGCTGACCGGCGAGTTGCGTCCCCGTACCAACTACCTGTCGCATCCCGGCGATCCCGTGCGGTGGGCGTGGGAGGAAGTGCCCGAGTCCATCGTGCGGGAGGCCGCCCGTTCAGCTCGGTGCACGAAGAACGACATCTGCTTGGCGGCCTTCGCCTGGGCGCTGCGGTGGGACGCCGCACGGACAGCGGCCGGCGGCAACGCCCGTCATCGCGACTTCGACGCCGTCATTCCCATGTCGACCCGTGACGCCCGGAGCAGAACGGTACTCGGCAACCAGTTGGCGGCTTACCGGCTTCGTCTGCCCGTCTCGGCCGGAAGCTTCGAGGAGGCGGTGGACCGGGTGGTCGCGCAGAGTCAGGTGGCGCGCTCCCACCGGCGACGGGATGCGACGCGCCGGTTGCTGGAGCTGAGCCCGACTCCGGTGGGGGCCTGGGCGAGCAGAGTGCTGATGGGCCCCTGCACCACACCGATGATCGCCAGCAGTCTGACGTTCCCCGCCGTCGGCCCATGCCTGGGGGCGCGGCTGCTGGGAGCGTCGATGATGTACAGCCTCGCAGGTGGCCTGCGGTCCTATCTGTCCTTCACCCGGGCCCAGGGAGTGGTGCGATGCGGCCTGGCACACCGTGCCTCCTGGCGGGCGGACGGCGTTCCGGCGCTGTGGCGGCGCGTCCTGGTCCAGAGCCGGGGGCACCCAGAACGACGGCCCGGACACAACGGCGAGCTGCTCGATGAGGCGTGAGGAGATTCTGTGCGACGCGTACCCGGAGCCCGGGCCACGGCACGGCGTGGTCTTGCCGTGTTGGCCGTGTTGGCCTCGATGACGTGTCTGGCCGGGGCGACGCGGCCCGCGGCGGTTCCCCGGGCGGAGGTGGGCGGCGGCTCGAACTACTTCACCTATCGGGTCGACGCGGATTGCACGCGTGAGCCGTATGGCGTCGTCAACAGTTACGACCGAGCCCCCGACGTGATCAGGGACCAGTTGGCCCAGCTGGTCCGGGCCGGCCAGAAGCGGTTGCGGATCCCGGTGTTCCACCACCGGGGCGCGGACTCCGGGACCGTCATGGACTCGGCGGACGGTGGTCTCAGCCGCGGGAATCTGCGCAATCTGCGTGAGCTGCTCAGCGACGTGAAGAGGGCCGGTTTCCAAGGGGTGGAGGTCGCCTTCTTCCCCAAGGACGCCAACGATCCGGCGGAGTGGAAGACGTTCGACCGGGCCCTGTACGCCGAGAACCGTGCGGTCATCCGCCAAGTACGCGCGGAAGTCGTACGCTCCGGGCTTCCGTACGTACTCGATCTGCTGAACGAGGGGGCACCGGCCGACGGCCAGGATGTTCTGCTGCGGTACGACAGGACCCTGTGGCAGGACTACCGGCGGGAGTTCGGCACGTCGGACACGGTCGGTTTCTCGATGACGGTCTGGATCGCCGGCCGCGTGCCCCATCTGCCGTCCGTCTACGGGCAGGAGCCGCCGAAGGTCCTGGAGGTGCATCTGTACGGGCAGGAGGGCAACGGCGACGAATACCGGCAGTTCATGGATGCCGACGCCGCGCTGGACGCCCTCGGGTACCGGCAGCCGCTGATCGTCGGTGAGGCGTACTACGACGACGCGGAGGCCGCCGACGGCATCCGTCGGGCCATGCGGGACGGTGACCGGCCGGTGCGCCACCTCACTCAGTGGCCTTGGCCGCGGCAGGCACGTTGCCCGGCCGCGGACGTCGCACCTCCCGCCGCCTGGAGCGCGTACCGGACGGCCGGATTCTGATCGTTCAGCCACCGCTCCTCGCGCCGGTCGTCCCGCATGACCGGCGGTAGGGCTGTTGGGGGAAGTGCACCGCCCACTCCTCGCGGTTCAGAGGGCCGTCGAGGGCGCAGACGCGACGAATGACGGCGGAGACGTCGTGGGACCAGAACCGCACCGTGGCGTCCTGGCCGGTGGTGGCCAGCGTGCGGCCGTCGGGGCTGAACTCCGCGTCGAGGACCGGGCCGGTGTGGCCGTGCAGCGCGGTGAGCAGGACCGGCCGGTCGGGGTGGGTGACGTCCCACAGCTGCGTCGTACGGTCGTCGCTGGTGGTGGCAAGGGTTCTGCCGTCGGGTGCGAAGGCTGTGCCGCGCGACGCCTCACGGTGACCGATCATGGTGCTCAGCGGAGCGGTGGTTTCCCGCACCGGTCCCTTGGCCCCGCGTGCCGGGAGGCGCCACAGACGGACCTTCCGGTCGTCGTCCGTGGTCGCCAGGAGCCGCTTGTCGGGCGAGAGTTCCACGCCGTTGACCTGGTTGGGGTGGAGCAGATCGGCGATGACCACGGGGTGTCGGCGGTCGGACAGGTCCCACAGGCGGGCGCGGTAGTCGCCGCCTGCGGTGGCCAGGAGGCGGCCGTCGCCGCTCAGGGCCGCCGAGTTGACGCGGTCGGTGTGTTCGTTCACCTCCGCCAGGTGCGTGGGACGCGAGGGGTGACGGATGTCCCACAGTTGGGCGGTGTGGTCCTCTCCGCCGGTGACCAGAAGGTTTCCGTCCTCGCTCATGGCCACCGTGTACACGGCGTCGGTGTGGTGGGTGAGGGTGTGGATCGGGGTGGGGTCGCGGGGGTCCGTCACGTCCCACAGGCGTGTCCGGCGGTCCTGGCCGGCGGTGGCGAGGAGGCGGCCGTCGGGACTGACCGCCACCGCGTTGACGGCGCCCGGATGCGGGACGGTGGCCAACGGGGCGACCGGGCCGCTCCGCGCGCGCTTCCAGAGCCGGGCTCCGGACGCCGCGTCCGCGGTGACCAGCAACCGGCCGTTTCGGGCATAGGCCATCGACGGTGTCGCGGCAGGGGTCAGGACGACCGGTGCGGGCAGCTGCCACAGCAGCAGGCGGCCCTCGTCATCGCCGGTGACGAGGGCACCTTCAGGGCCGAAGGCGGCGGCGCGCACCGGGTTGGGCTGCGGCAGGGTCATGAGTTCCCGGCCGCGGTCGAGGTCCCACAGCCGGGCGGTCTGGTCGTCGCCGCCCGTGACCAGTTGCCGCCCGTCGGAACGGAACGCCACGCTGTGGATCAGGCCCTTGTGCCCGCGCAGGATCTTCGGCCGCTCGGGTTCCCGGGGGTCGCCGACCGGGGTGAGATGGACGGTCTGGTCGAAGCTGACGCTCGCGAGGGTCCGGCCGTTCGGCGCGAACGTCACTCCGCGCACCTGGGCCCTGTGGCTGCGCAGCGTCGACAGGAGGGCGGGCGGCACACGGTGGTTCACGCGCCACAGCCGGACGGTGTGGTCGTCGCCGGCGGTGGCGAGGGTACGGCCGTCGGGGCTGAAGGCGACGCCGTTGACCGGCCCCCGGTGGTGGCCGCCGGTCGCTTCGGGGACGAGGACCGGCCGGTCGCGGCGCGTGAGGTCCCAAACGCGTACCCCTCCTTGCTCGGTGACCGCGGCCAGGGTCCCGGCGTCGGGGCTGATGGCCAGTGCCGAGACCGCCCCGCCCGCCGGGAGCGAGAGCAACCTCCTGGGAGGGGCCTTCGACAGGGCCCACAGCGTCACGGTGGCATCCGCGCCCCCGGCGGCCAGGAGCCGCCCGTCGGAGGTGATCGCCACGCCGGTGAGGGGGCCACGGCCTTTCAGGGAGGCGATCACGGCCGGCCGGGTGCGGTGGCGTACGTCGGTGAGCCGGACCAGCCCGTCCGCGGCCGCCGTGGCCAGCGTGGAGTCGTGGAAGGCGACTTGGCGCACGGTGTACCGGTGCCGGGGCAGCGGGGTGGAGTAGACGCTCCCCGAGGAAGCCAGCAGCGCGCCGCGCGTCTGCGCGGAGGAGGCCACGCGGTGGGCGGCCAGGCTCAGACGCATGGCGAGTGAGGGGTCGACCTGCCGGAGCCGCTCGGCCTCGTCGACCGCCAGCTGTGCCGCCGAATGGTCGCGTTCGGCCAGCGCGTCGGTCCGCTGCCGCAGCGCGTATCCCGTGGCACCGGCCGTCAGCAGCACCAGGGCGGAGAGCAGGGCGACCAAGTGCCGAAGGCGGCGGGTACGGCGACGGTGGGCGGCCGCCTCGTCCTGCTCCCGGCGTACACCGGCGTCCAGGAAGCGGCGCTCGGGAGAGTCCGCGGGGACCAGGCGGCCGTTGAGCCAGTCCACCGCCACGGCCAGCTGTGTTCCCCGGTACAGCACGGCCGGGTCGTGCCCGCTCGCCTCCCACGCCTCGGCGGCCTCGGCCAGGCGCTGGTGGTTGCGCAGGCCCACGCGGTCGGCGTCGATCCAGCCGCGGAGCCTCGGCCACGCGTACAGCAGCGCTTCGTGGGTGAGTTCGACGCAGTCGGCGTCCATGGTCAGCAACCGCGCGTCCGCGAACGCGCGCAGCACGCTCTCCGCCGCTTCCGGCTCGGGCAGGGAGGACACCAGGCGCCTGTGGTGGACCCGCCGACGGGTGTCCTGGTCCGCGTCGCCGATGCGGACCAGCCCCAGCAGCAGCCTGCGCGCCATGGCCTGTACGTCGGGGACGAGCCCGGCGTAGACCTGTTCGGCGCTGGAGGCGACGGCGCCCGTGATACCGCCCGTGCTCCGGTAACCCGCGACGGTCAGCCGCCCTTGCTCCCGGTGCTGCCATGTCGTCAGCAGAGCGTGAGCGAGAAGCGGGAGCGTTCCGGCGCCCGGGCAGGGAGAGGCGGGAGAGACCTGGCCGCCGGTGGGAGAGGCCTGGCCGCCGGCGCCGAGATCGCTCAGGAGCAGCTCCACCAGCCCCGCTTCCAGCTCAAGGCCGGCTGCCCGCGCCGGGCCGGTGATGGCCGCGCGCAACTCGTCGGAGGCCATGGGTCCCAGCAGGAACTGACTGCCCCGCAGGGCGGCGACCAGTTCCGGGTGGGACAGGCACTGGCCGTAGTAGTCCGCCCGCACACCGAGCACGACCAGAATCCGGGCCTGCGAGCGCGGGGCCGGCCGGGACGGGGCCGGCCGGGACGCCGACCGGGACAAGGCGTGCAGCGCCCGTACGAAACGACGCCGCTCGTCTGCCGAATCGCACAGGGTGAAGACCTCCTCGAACTGGTCGACCACCAGTACGAGACCCGGCAGGGCCGACGTACGCCGTCCCGCGTCCGCCTGCCGTGGCATCCCGCCGCGGTGGCCGCTCACTGTCTCCCGTACCAGGGACGCGAACTTTTCGGGGTCGGCAGCCGACGCCTGCCGCAGGGCTTCGGCGTCCGAGCCCGTCGCCGCGGACAGGACCCGCACCAGTTCCGCTGTTGGCCGGGAAGACGGTGTGAGGCACAGCGACGGCCACGCCTGCGCCCCCGGTACGGGGAGGGCACCCCGTGCGATCGCGGGCAGCAGCCCGGCGTGCAGGAGAGAAGACTTGCCCGCGCCTGACGGCCCCACGACGACGACCGGCTCGCCCTCACCGCCGCGCAGCAGATGCCGCGTCACGTGGCCGACGAGCGCGGCGGTCGCCCGCTCCCGCCCGAAGAACCAGGGGGCGTCCTGCCTCCCGAACGAGGCCAGGCCCGGGTAGGGGCAGACCGCCCCGGCGGAGCTCCGGCCCGGCGGCGCCAGGGCGGCCAGCGCGCCGTCGGCACCCAGCGCCTCGTCGCAGCCGAGGGCGAGATCAGTGCTGGCGGGCTTCTGGCCGTTCTCGACCTTGCTCAAGTGACCACGGCTGTAGTGCACGAGACGGGACAAGTCGGCCAAGGACAGCCCGCGTTCCGTCCGCAACCGACGCAGGCGCTCCCCGAATGTCTCACCGACCACCCCGGACGGCTTCTGTTTCACCAGGTCAACGGGTGTTTCCTGTTTCCGCTCCCGCAAGGCGACAGGCACCTCCTTGGCTCAGTCGGGCCGGTTCACCCACGATGAGATCCGGCACTCTCCGCAGTCGCGAAACTACGGCGAGTCCATCTCCTCGGGACCGGATACGCCCACCCGCCCCCTCAAGGAGTGAGGGCGACGCGGCACGAAGCGCCGTATCCCCGCCCTGACCGGATCAACGACTACCTGCCGCAGTACCTGGCGTGAGAGGGGCGAGCACGTCGACAGCGGCCCGGCGACCGGCGGCAGCCGAGAAAAAGCAATTGACGTACCGACAACGAGAAAGAGCAGTGACGTACCGACAAAGCGCGTGATCTGAACGCGCGACTGCCGGACGCGATCACGCGCCTATCCGGTGCCGGGACCATCCGGTCCCTCACAGCACCGCACACCACACCACACCACCCACACCACACCACACCACCCACACCACACCACACCAAGGAGCACCCATGCGCACCACCCTCACCACCCGCCGCCGCGGCGTCGTCGCCGCCCTCACCGCCCTCACCCTCGCGGGCACCATCGCCTCCGCGGGCACCGCCCACGCGGAAAGCCACCGGCTCGACTGCCTGGTCGACACCTTGGCCTACAAGGTCTGCTCCGGGAAGCTGACGCTCCAGGTGGGCCAGCGGCTCGAAGTGGACCTGGTTTCCTCGGGCGGCCACCAGTTGCAGTTCTGCGCCGAACCGCACGGCGGCGGCATCGACCTCGACTGCACGGGCTGGGTCAACCCTGGCGCCAGCACGCAGCTCGTATGGCACAACGGAACGGCGGGCCCGAAGGACGTCCAGCTCATCGTCGGCCGTAAGTACCCCACGACGGTTCTCGCACGCGGCAGCTACCACGTGCGCTGAGGCACAACCAGAAGTACCGCAATGGGCAGTCGCACTTCACCTACCACGGCAGCCAGGAGAGCAAGGACCCCTTCGGTTGGCGCAGCGTCTGCTTCCACTGCTGACCCGAACCACTCATTGAAGGGCGGTCCTGCCGATCCACGGTCGGCAGGGCCACCCACCAACTCCCGTACCTCCGCCCCATCCTCGGAAAGAGAAGCGTCATGGGCCCCTGCCACATTCCTCCCGACCGCGACATCGAGGTCACCAAGACCGTCTACACGGTAGGCCGCGACTTGGGCGTCTCGGATAAAGTCATGCTCGCCGGCTTCGAAGCCGGGTGGGTCGAATCGCACATGCATAATCTCGACTGCGGAGACCGGGACTCTCTCGGCGTCTTCCAGCAACGGCCCAGCCAGGGTTGGGGAACCCCCGAACAGATCCGGCATGTGCCGTACGCGGCCACGCAGTTCTTCACCCGGGCGGTCCGTGTCGAGCAGCGATACCCACACCTCACTGCCGGTCTCACCGCGCAGGAGGTGCAACGCTCGGCCTTTCCGCCCCGCTACGACCAGGCGGAAGCCAAGGCGCGAGCCCTCCTCGACGAGGCCAGGCGCGCGGTCGGGTCTCCGCCGCGGGTGGCGCGGGTGGGTGTGGGTGTGCCGTCGGTCGTGGACCACGGTTCGGGCATGGTGGTCTTCGGCGTCGACGCATCGGGCGGGGTGACGCATCGGTGGCAGAACACCGCAGGGGGCGCGTGGTCGGCCTGGACGGGCCTTGGCCGGCCGCCGGGGGGTGCGGTGGGCCGTCCCTGGGCGTTGGTGGGCCGCTACGGAAAACTGGCGGTCTTCGTCCGCGGGGCAGACGGGGCCCTGTGGCACACCTGGCAGTCGGAAGCGGGCGCGTGGGCACCTGACTGGGTGTCACTGGGAGGGCGGCTCGCGGACGACCCCTCGGTCGTACTGAGCCCCAACGGAGCCCTGTCGGTATTCGCCCGCGACCCAGAAGGCCGCGTCACCCACACCTGGCAACGCGGCCCCGAACACGGACACGGCTGGCACGGATCCTGGGCCGACATGGAAGGCGCGGTCGCAGGCCGCCTGTCGGTGGTGGTGGGCCGCGACGGCGGCATGGTCCTCTTCGCCCGCGGCACCGACGGCGCCCTGCACCACCGCTGGCAAACCGGAACCGGCGGCCCCTGGTCCGCCTGGACACCCCTGGGCGGGCGACTGGCGGGTGACCCAACGGTCGTACTCAGCCCCAACAACGCCCTGTCGGTATTCGCCCGCGACCCAGAAGGCCGCGTCACCCACACCTGGCAACGCGGCCCCGAACACGGACACGGCTGGCACGGATCCTGGGCCGACATGGAAGGCGCGGTCGCAGGCCGCCTGTCGGTGGTGGTGGGCCGCGACGGCGGCATGGTCCTCTTCGCCCGCGGCACCGACGGCGCCCTGCACCACCGCTGGCAAACCGGAACCGGCGGCCCCTGGTCCGCCTGGACACCGCTAGGCGGACGCCTCACCGCCGACCCCGCCGTCGTACTCAACCCCAGCGGCGACCTCTCAGTCTTCGCCCGCACCCCAGAAGGCCGCATGACCCACACCTGGCAACGCGGCCCCCAACACGGCCACGCATGGAACGACACCTGGGCCGACATGGAAGGCAACCTTGCCCATACCGAGGCTTCCGAGGCTTCCGAGGCTTCCGAGCCGAGTTTCGGTGCCGTCAACGTCCCTCCGGGCCCATGAGCCCGTGCCGCGTCATCGCTGTCCACGGACCCCACGCGGAGAGCGACCGGGCGCCGACGTCGCCATACCTCAGTACCGTGGTCAGCGCTTCGAGGCGTATTCCCGTCACGGTACGTCGAAGAGAGTGCCGCGCTGCTCGGGCGTCAGCTCGCTCTCGTCGACGCGACGGAGCAACGACAGATGTCGCCCCACCTTGCACATGCCCAGTCGGCGCGGACCGAGCCGGATGGTGGTCACTGAGGCTCCGGGGACCCAGCTTCCCCAGAAGACGTGGCCCTTGCCGCACGCGATGATGGTGTCCGCAGCCATGTGTCTCTCCTTCAACTGAGTTGGGGGGTGGGCATCGGTTCTCTATGGGCTTGCTCGACTGGCTACGACGTGACTGGCTACGACGCCTTCGGCCCCTCCCGCGACCGGAACGCGTCGCCCGTCGCCCGTCCTGCGGTACTGGGTCCGCCGGCTCCACGCGGTCCGGCGTCGCGGCGGCGACCGCGGCGGAACCGATCACGCTCAATGATGATCACAGCCCAGGTCGTCGCACCGACCCAGCAGGCCATTTCCGGACATTTTCAGCAGTGGTGGCGAGTAGTGACGCGAAGGGCTCGGCGACACGTGATCAGCACAGCGGCGGCGGTTCGGCGCCTCAAGAAAGAGACGGCAAAGAGGCGGCAACCACCGCACGACGGAAGCCGAACGCCGTTGTCGTCGTTGCCGATGCCTCGGCTGAGGACCGCAGCACGGATCACCCTTCGGCCTCGACTGGTTGAGGCACTTCGGCGGCTCCACAGAGCCGTATCGCTTTGTCCTGCTCGGGCCGGCAGCGGACCGCGAGGAGATGGCCGTGCGTGAGCCGCCCGCGAGCCAAGGAGCAAGCTCCTCGAAAGTGCCTCTCGTCATGGCCGACGCGGCCCGAATACGCTTTCAGGTCACCCGTCGCGCGGAGGACGCGGGCCTGTGCGAACCCCGGCTCAGCGACTTCGTGCTCGCCGTGCACGGCGGCGGCAAGGGCCGCAGCCCCTCGACCGCTCGGGTAAGGGGCTGCGGTGCGCCGTCTCGGACAGCGGCCTCGGACCGGCCGGGGCGGGGCCGTGCGGGCCCGCCACGCTGCCCGTGGCCGACGAGGCGGAGAACGGCCGGGGCCGGTGGCTCGCGCAGGCCCCCACCGAACACGGCGACATCGCGTCCGGCGAGACCGGGACCACGGTCACCCTGGTGGCGCTGCCGCCCTGAGCGGACCTGCCCCGTCAGGTCGCCCTGCCGAACTTCGAGGTCTTCTCCAGGACGTCCGGCGCGTACAGGCGAAGACCCTGCTGGAGCGCGAACTCCGCCAGGTAGGCGCGCAGCACGGGCAGCGGCTCCTCCGCGAGACCGATCATCGTCCGGTTCGCGACCACCGCGGGGGCGGACAGCTCCTCGGCCGCGGCCGCCACCGCCGTGTCGAGATCGGCGGGGCCCGCCGGATCCGCGGCGTCGACGACGGTGTCGCAGATCAGCCGTGCCTCCCGATCGGTGGCGTGGATGCGGCGCCCGGACAGGATGACCTGGCGTGCGATGCGGCTGCCCGCGATGCGCGGCAGCCGCAGATTGGCCACGCCCGGGATGATGCCTTCCTGCGCGGCGGGCAGGCTGAAGTAGGCGTCAGATGCGGCGATCACCCGGTCGAAGGCGAAGAGCAGCTGCATGCCGCCGCCGATGGCGAAGGTGTCGACGGCCGCGATCCACGGCTTCTGCACGGTCCGCGTGGACCAGTGCGTGCCGTGTCCGGCGAGCACGTTGCCGTCCGCGTCGACCGGAAGGACGCCGCGGTGCAGCTTGCTGATGTAGCCGAGTTCGCGCCGCAGCAGGAAGTCCGTGTACGAGATGCGGCCCGCGTCGAGGTGGACGAGGTTGATGCCCGCGCTGAAGACGCGGCGGCCCTGGTAGCGCGGGTGGGTCATCTCGCCGCCGCGCAGGACTCCGACCTTGACCCGGTCGTCCAGGAGCGCCAGGTCGACGCCGACGTCCATAGCGGCGATCAGGTCGTTGTCCTCGGCGTTGAGGGCGGCCGGATTGGTGACGGTCAGATGGGCGGTGTGGCCGTCGAGCTCGACGCGCAGCGGGCCCAGGTCGACGACGCCGTGCGCGGTGAACTCCGGGAGCAGGGCCAGCGACCGGTCCGTCGGGCGGAGCGCCGCGTCCATCAGGTGCTCCCCGGCCCGCTCGTGGCGCAGCACTCCGGCGAAGAAGATGGCCTGGTCGATCTCCCGGCCCTCCTTGTCTGCCTGCGCGAGCACGGACTCGGCCGACATCTGCTCGCGCGTCGGCGCCAGGCCGTCCAGCAAATCGGCCGCGGCGTACACGAGTTCGTCGAGCCACAGGTAACGGGTGCGGGCGTGGGTCAGCGCGTCGTAAAGCGCCTGCCCGTGCTCGGCCATGAACGTGCTGCGCCCGCGCCGGGCCTCGTCCACCGCGGCGCCCAGGAGCCTTCGCTGCTCGGGCGTGCGGTCCGCCTTGCGCGGCAGGTCCGCCAGGAGCTCCTCGGCGCGCGCGGCAACAGCGCGCGGGCCGTCCTGCCAGGCGGCGGCGAGTGCGTGCGTCATCGCTCTTCCCCCGTCCCGAGGCCTGCGGCCGCCGCGCGCAACGCCCGGTCGCACGCGGCGAGATGGGTGCCCAGGGCGTCCTCGAACGGGATGCCGGGGGCGTCGAGTATCAGACCTCTCAGGAGCCGGGCCTCGACGCCGGACCGGCATCCCGCGAGCACCTTGGCCACACGGTCGTCGAGTTCCCCGGTGATCTCGTCGACGACGTCCAACTCCTTGGCCTGGACCGCCTCCAGCGTCCCGGCACCGGCCATGCAGAGGATCAGGCGGCGGGCGCGGGACACACCGGCGCGGTGGGCGAGCCGGTGCACGGCCATGCCGGGCCAGAAGCCGCCGGGCCCGGTGGGCAGGGCGATGCACAGGTCGGGGGCGGCGAGCCGTACGTCCGCGGCCATGAGCAGGTCGAACGCGGGCCCTGTGCACCTGCCGGACGCGGTCACGAGCGTGACGGCGTCCAGGCGTTCCCACTGCCGCAGTGCGCGTTCCCACTTGTTGACCGCGTGGATGCCGACGAGCCCCGGCCAGTCCGTGCGGCCCGGCAGGAGTTCGATCAGCGCCGCGGTGGCCCGTTCGTCCTCGGCCCACTCACGGAACTCCGTGAGCGTCTTGGTCAGCTGCTCCATGCCCTGGGTCTGATCGAGCCGCAGGCGCAGAATTCCCTTGTCCCATAGAGAATCCCGTACGAGATCCCCTACAGGCGTTGCTTCGTCCGCCGTCACTGTCATTCACATCCATCCAGGTCAGCACCGCACAAGTGCGGTTTCGATGGTTGAACCGGGGCCCATGCTCATCAGGACGGCGAATTCGCCGGGGCGCACCACGCCTTCGTCCAGGAGCCGGCGGTAGGAGAAGAGGAAGGAACCACTGGAGAGATTTCCGTGGTCGCGCAGCACACTCACCGTATGCCGCATGTCGTGGCGTGTCAGGCCCAGATTGACCATGACGGAATCGATGACTTTCTTTCCGCCGGAATGCACGACCCAGTGCGCGATGTCCGTGCGCCGCACCCCGGTGTCCGTGAGGAGCGAGTCGACGGCCTCCTCCGCATGGGCTCCGACGACATAGGGCACCTCGCGGTCGAGGAAGAAGCTGAATTTCCCCTGGGCGTCGTCCCAGTCGTAGCGCATCGCCCCCAGCGCCTCCGGGATGAGCAGTCCGGCGAACTTCAGGATCTGCGGACCGTCCTGCGGCGCTTCGTCGCCGGCCATCACCGCCATTGCGGCCGCGCCGTCTCCGAAGAGACTGTTGACGACAGCGCTGCGCATCGTGTCGTCGAAGACGTACGCGGCCGAGCACGCCTCGACGCACAGCATGACGGCAAGCCGCCCCGGATGGGCGCCGGCCCAACCGGACACGGACGTCAGGGCGTTCAGGCCCGCGTTGCAGCCCATGCCGACGATGTCCGTCCGCGAACAGTTCCGCGGCAGCCCCATCTCGCGGATCAGCCGCGCGGAGAAGCCCGGTGTGAGGAAGCCGGTACTGGTCACGCACGTGAGGTGGTCAACGTCGTCGACGGAGGCGCCGAGCTGCTTCAGGCAGCTCTCCAGGGCCGCCGCGCCCATGGCGATGCCGGTCTCCCGGTGTTTGGCGAGGAGTTCACCCTGGCTTTCCGCCCGGGGCCTGCCGGTTTCCGGGTCGAGCGGCGGCAAGGTCAAATGCCGTGTCCTTATCGCGCTGTTGGTGAAGAGCGACCTGATGCGAGGGTCCGTGATTCCGTAGAGGTCGAGTACTTCGGACTGGGTGTAGGAAAGGGGCGGTGTCGCGGTGGCGACATCGAGAATGCGGGGCCGTGGCCCGGCCAGGATTCCTGTCATTCGGCGGTCCCGCCTTCCAGGGATGCTCCGCTGGTGGTGATCGCTTCGCCGGTGGTGATCAGTCCGCCGGTGCTGGTCGGTCCGCCGGTGCTGAGCGATTGCTTCAGGTGGTGTACGAGGGTCGCCGCGATGTCGCGGAGCGGTTCGGGCTGCATCATCTCCTTGTGGGCGCAGTCGATTCGGTACGTCGACGTCCGTCCGTTCACATAAGGCGCGAAGGCCCGCGACGGCGCGTGCGGCGGTGCGTCCACGGGCTCGAAGAACAGGACGTCCCCGTGGAAGACATCGGGACGGTGCTCGTGCGCGAGGCGCTTCCCGGCGAGCGTCAGCTCGACCATCGCTCTGGCCGTGGTCTCCTCCATCCCGGCGAACTCCGCGTCGTTGCGGACGAGGAAGCGCGCGGCTTCGCTGATGTCCAGGTCTGTGGCCGCCACCCCTTGGGCCGACATCTCTTCGGCCGTGTGACCCAGTTCGCGCAGCCCTTCGCGGAGCGCGTGCGCGGCGTCCTCGGCGCCGGGCCGCGCTCGGTCGGAGAGCTGCCCTTCGTCGGAGAGCCGCGCGTCGAGCAGTGCGAGCAGCTCCACCTCCTCGCCCGCCGCCTGGAGCCGCGTCGCCACGGCGTGGGCGAGGGTGCCGCCCATCGACCAGCCGATGAGGCGGTACGGGCCCGACTTCTGTACGCCGCGTATGCAGCGGACGTAGTCGGCCGCCATGTCCGCGAACGAGGCCGGTGCCCCGCCGCCCTCCGACAGGAGGCGCGCCTGGAGGCCGTACACGGGCACGTCGGAGGGGACGTGCCGGAGCAGCCCGGCATAGCACCAGCTGAGACCGGCGCCGGGGTGCAGGCAGAACAGCGGTGGCTCAGCACCCTGCCCCGCCTCCGGCTCCCGCAGCGGCAGGAGCACGTCGAGGGCGTCGCGCGCGGGGGGCGTGCCCGCGAGGCGGCGGGCCAGGGCCTCGACCGTGGGCGCCTCGAACAGGGTCCGTACACCCGCGTCGGCACCAAGGACGGAGCGCATCCGGCTGACGAGGCGGGCCGCCAGCAGGGAGTGTCCGCCCAGGTCGAAGAAGCTGTCGTCGATCGTGACGGACGGCAGACCGAGGGTCTCCGCGAAGAGGCCGCACAGTGCCTGCTCGCGCGCCGTGCGAGGCGTCCGTCCGACCGGGGACGCGGTGTGGTCGGGTGCGGGCAGCCGCCGCCGGTCGATCTTCCCGCCGTCCGTCGCGGGCAGGGCGTCCAGGAAGACGACCGCGCTCGGCACCATGTGGTCGGGGAGGGTCCGCCGTACGTGGTCCCTGAGCTCGGCGCTCTCGCACCGCGCGCCGGGCACGGGCACGGCGTAGCCGACGAGCCGGGCGTCTCCCGGGGTGTCCTCGCGTACGACGGCGGCGGCCTGCACGATGTGCGGGTGAGCGAGCAGTGCCGCCTCGACCTCGGCCAACTCGATGCGGAAGCCGCGCACCTTCACCTGAGCGTCGACACGGCCCACGAACTCAAGACGCCCGTCCGCCAGCCACCGCACAAGATCGCCGGTGCGGTACATCCGCTCACCCGACGCGCCATACGCCACCGCGTACGGGTCCGCCACGAAACGCTCCGACGTCAGACCCGGCTGCCGCACATAGCCGCGCGCCAGCTGCGTGCCCGCCACGTAGAGCTCACCGACCACGCCCTGCGGCACAGGGGCGAGCCGGTGGTCCAGGACGTACACGCGGGTGTGCGGGACCGGCGCCCCGATGGGGACAGCGCCGCTGCCCGCCGCACCGCCGCTGTCGGCCCCGCCGTCGTCACCGTCCGATGCCGGGCTGTCCGGGCAGTCCCACACCGTCACGTCCACGGTCGTCTCGGCGGGCCCGTAACAGTTGGTGAGGGAAGCGTCGAGCGTGTCGGTGAAGGCGGTGGCCGTGCGGTGCGTGAGGGGTTCGCCGCCGCTCAGGACCCGGCGCAGCGAGGTGCATCGCGCGGCCTCACGCGTCCGCAGGAACGCCTGGAGCATGGACGGCACGAAGGTCGCCGTCGTCACGCGCCGCTCACGGATCAGCCGGGCCAGGTACTCCGGGTCCCGGTGGCCGTCCGGCCGCGCCACGACCAGCGCGGCACCGTCGATCAGCGGCCCGAGAAACTCCGGCACGAACGCGTCGAAGCTGGCAGGTGTCTTCAGGAGGGCGCGGTCGTCGCAGGTCAACGGGGACCGCTCCCGCATCCAGCGCAGCCGGTTCACGAGGGCGCGCTGCGGGACCGCCACGCCCTTGGGGCGCCCCGTCGAACCAGATGTGTAGATCACGTACGCCGGGTGGGACGGGTGGAGCGGCCGGGCGCGGGTCGCGTCGGCCGGGTCGCCCAGGTCCTGTCCGTCCGGCGGCGGTTCGCCGGTGTGGTGATCAGGAAGTTCGTCGATGACCACGACGGGAACGCCGGTGTCCGGCACCACACCGGCCGCCGCCGCCCGGGTCACCACACAGCCGGGGCGTGCGTCGGCGAACATGAACGCGACGCGTTCGGTGGGCAGATGCGGCTCTACGGGCAGGAACGCGGCCCCCGCCTTCAGCACGGCCAGCAGGGTCACGACGAGCTCCGCCGACCGCTCCATGACCACGGCGACCACGTCCTCGGGGCCGGTTCCATGGGCGATGAGGCGGTGCGCGAGGCGGTTGGCGGCGGTGTTCACCTGCGTGTAGGTCAAGGTGCCGTCCTCGCCTGTGACGGCGGGCGCCTCCGGGTTCCGCACCGCCTGTTCCTCGAACAGCTCCGCCACGCCCTGATGTGTCGCCGCCGTGGTCGTCCCGCCGTCGCCGTCGGCCACGATCCGTGCGCGCTCGTCCGCCGTGAGCAGGTCCACGTCGGCGACGCGAAGCTCCGGCTGACGGGTGACCGCGTCGAGCAGCCGGGTGAAGTGGCGGGCCAGTGCCTCGGCCGTGGCGCGGTCGAAGAGGTCGGTGGCGTACGTGAGGCCGCCCTCGATGCCTGCCGGGGCGCCGTCGGCGGTGAACCGTTCGGTGAGGTCGAAGGAGAGGTCGAACTTCGCGGCGCTCGCCCCTGCCGCCATCGGGTCCACGCGCAGGCCGGACAGGTCAAGCGCCTGCCGGACGGCGTTCTGGAGCGTGAGCATGACCTGGAACAGCGGGTGGCGAGCCGCGGCGCGGACCGGGTTGAGGGACTCCACCAGCTGCTCGAAGGGCACATCCTGGTGCGCGAAAGCGGCCAGATCCGTGGCCCGCACCCGCTCCACCACCTCACGAAAACTCGGATCCCCCGACACATCCGTACGCAACACCAACGTGTTCACGAAAAACCCGACCAGATCCTCCAAACCCTCGTCCGTCCGACCCGCCACCGCCGTCCCCAACGGCACATCCTCACCCGCACCCCACCGCGACAACACCGCAACAAGCCCCGCCTGCACCACCATGAACACACTCGCCCGCGCCTCACCCGCCACCGCCACCAGACACTCATGCGTCCGAGCAGACAAACCGAACGGCACCACACCCCCACACCCACTCGACGCAACCCCCCGCGGCCGATCCAACGGCAACGACAACTCCTCCGGCGCCCCCGCCAACTCCCCACGCCAAAAACGCAACTGCCGCGACACCAGGCTCCCCGGATCACCCTCCACGCCCAACAACTCACGCTGCCACAACGCATAGTCCCCGTACTGAACCGGCAACGACTCCCACCGCGGCCCCCGCCCCCGCACCCGAGCGGCATACGCCTCCCCGAGATCACGCGCCAGTGGCCCCACCGACCAGCCGTCCCCGGCGATGTGGTGCACCACGAGCAGCAGCACGCTCTCGCGTGGCGTCACCTCAAGGAGCCAGGTCCGTAGGGGAACTTCGGCGCTCAGGTCGAAGGCGTACTCCGCGCGTGCGGCCAGCTCCTCGTCCAGTTTCCGGGGATCCACGCGCACCACCGAGAGCGTCTCGCCCACGTCGGCGGGCGCGAGGACCCGCTGGTAGGGGACGCCGCCCGAGGTCGGGAACACCGTCCGCAGGCTCTCGTGCCGCTCCACCACGTCCCGCAGCGCCGCCGCGAGCGCCGCACGGTCCACCACCCCCGTCAGACGCACCGCCATCGGAATGTTGTACGTCGCCGAAGGACCCGCCAACTCACCCAGGAACCACAGCCGTTGCTGCGCGAAGGACACGGGCAGGCGCTTGGGACGGGTCCGTACGCCGAGCACGGGGCGCACCGTGTCGCCGCCTTCCGGGAGCTGCGCGGCGAGCGCGGCGACCGTGGGGTGGTCGAAGAGCGTGCGGATGCGCAGCTCGACGCCCCATGCGGATCGCACGCGGCTGACCAGGCGGGTCGCCAGGAGGGAGTGACCACCCAGGGCGAAGAAGTCGTCGTCGGCGGTGACCGAGGGCATGCCGAGCAGATCGGCGTAGATCCCGCAGAGCACTTCCTCGCGGGGTGTCCGGGGCGCCCGTCCGGCAGCTGCGCGATGGAACCTCGGTGCGGGAAGGGCTCGTTGGTCTAGCTTGCCGGTCACGGTCAGCGGCAGTGCGTCGACGGCCACCACGGCGGACGGCACCATGTAGTCCGGCAGGCGATCGCCGGTCAGGGCAGCGGGATCCGCGGTGTCGACGGCCTGTGGGTCCACGTCCGCGCCCGGCACCGCATAGGCGACGAGGCGCCGGTCTCCCGGGGTGTCCTCGCGTACGACGGCGGCGGCCTGCACGATGTGCGGGTGAGCGAGCAGTGCCGCCTCGACCTCGGCCAACTCGATGCGGAAGCCGCGCACCTTCACCTGAGCGTCGACACGGCCCACGAACTCAAGACGCCCGTCCGCCAGCCACCGCACAAGATCGCCGGTGCGGTACATCCGCTCACCCGACGCGCCATACGCCACCGCGTACGGGTCCGCCACGAAACGCTCCGACGTCAGACCCACGCGTCCCTGGTAGCCGCGTGCCACACCCGTACCAGCCACGTACAACTCGCCCACCACGCCCTGCGGGACGAGGCCGAGGCCCGCGTCGAGCACGTAGGCCCGCGTGCCGTCCATCGGCCGCCCGATCGGCGGTGACACCGTCGCCAGGTCGGCCTCCGTTACGGCTCCGCAGGTCGCGAAGGTCGTCGTCTCCGTCGGACCGTAGACGTCGATCACGGCGGTTCCGGGACAGGCCCGCAGCACGCTGCCCACGACCGGGGACGGCACCGACTCGCCGCCCGTCCACACCTCGCGCAGTCCGGCGAAGCAGTCCGGTGCCTCCTCGGCCAGGACGCGGAAGAGCCCGATCGTGACGAACAGGGCGGTCACGCCCTGCTGCCCGGTCGCCCGTTCCAGCACGGCGGGGCTCAGCTCGCCCGGTGCGGCCACCACGACCGTGCCGCCACCGAGCAGCGGCGCCCAGATCTCGTACGTCGACGCGTCGAACACATGGGCCGAGTGGAACAGCACGCGCCGGTGCGCGGCGTCGGCGAACCGCCGGTCGGCCGCCAGACCCATGACGCCGCGATGGCTGACGGCGACGCCCTTGGGCCGTCCGGTCGAGCCGGACGTGTACATCACGTACATCAGGCCGTCGGGCCCGACAGCGCGGCCGGTGCGCGGGGTGGCCACCGCGCTCTGCGCCTCACCCTCGTCCGCATCCGGTACGTCCTCGCCGATGTGGATGCGCACGACGCCGTCCATCGGGACGTCCGTGGTGCCGTCCGTGAGCAGGACGGTCGCGCCGGTGTCCAGGAGGATGAACTCGATCCGCGAGCGTGGCCACCTGCCGTCGAGCGGCACGTAGGCGCCCCCGGTCTTGAGCACCGCGAGCAGCGCGACGACCAGTTCCGGCGAACGCTCCATGAGGACGGCCACCGGACGCTCGGGTCCCGCCCCTGCCGCGCCGAGACGCCGTGCGAGACGGTCGGCGCGGGCGTCGAGTTCGGCGTACGAGAGCTCGGTGCCGTCCCCGCCGACGACCGCCGTGGCTTCGGGGGTGCTGCGCACCCGGGTCTCGAAGAGGTCGATGACGTTCGTGGGCGGGAGGTCCTGGCGCCCGCCGTCTCCGTCGCCGAGCAGGCGTTCGCGCTCCCCCGGATCCAGTAGGTCGAGGGCGCCGAGCCTTTGGCCCGGTTCGCTCGCGGCGGCTTCGAGGAGGCGGGTGAGGCTGTCGGCGAGGCGTTGCGCGGTGGCGTGGTCGAAGAGGTCGGCCGCGTAGCCGAGGCCGGCGTCGATGCCCGCCGGGGCGCCGTCGGCGGTGTACCGCTCGGCGAAGTCGAAGGAGAGGTCGAACTTCGCGGTGGCGGGCCGGGCCGGGAGCGGTTCGACCGCGACGCCCTGGAGGCTCAGCCCGGCCTGGCGCGACGGGGGTTGGAAACCGATCATGACCTGGAACAGCGGGTGGCGAGCCGCGGCGCGGACCGGGTTGAGGGACTCCACCAGCTGCTCGAAGGGCACATCCTGGTGCGCGAAAGCGGCCAGATCCGTGGCCCGCACCCGCTCCACCACCTCACGAAAACTCGGATCCCCCGACACATCCGTACGCAACACCAACGTGTTCACGAAAAACCCGACCAGATCCTCCAAACCCTCGTCCGTCCGACCCGCCACCGCCGTCCCCAACGGCACATCCTCACCCGCACCCCACCGCGACAACACCGCAGCAAGCCCCGCCTGCACCACCATGAACACACTCGCCCGCGCCTCACCCGCCACCGCCACCAGACACTCATGCGTCCGAGCCGACAAACCGAACGGCACCACACCCCCACACCCACTCGACGCAACCCCCCGCGGCCGATCCAACGGCAACGACAACTCCTCCGGCGCCCCCGCCAACTCCCCACGCCAAAAACCCAACTGCCGCGACACCAGGCTCCCCGGATCACCCTCCACGCCCAACAACTCACGCTGCCACAACGCATAGTCCCCGTACTGAACCGGCAACGACTCCCACCGCGGCCCCCGCCCCCGCACCCGAGCGGCATACGCCTCCCCGAGATCACGCAGCAGCACGCCCATGGACCGGCCGTCCGCCGCGATGTGGTGCACCACCAGGACGAGCAGATGCCGGTCGCGGCCCGTCGCGGCCAGCCATGCCCGCAGCGGTGCCTCCGACGCCAGGTCGAACTCATACGCCGCCGCCGCTTCTGGCGCCTCCCGCGGAGGCACTCCGCCGGGCGTCCCGTACGTCAGGAGGTCTCCCGTGCCGGTCGCGGCGAGCACCTGCTGGAACGGCTCGCCCGTCGTGCGCGGGAACACCGTCCGCAGGCTCTCGTGCCGCTCCACCACGTCCCGCAGCGCCGCCGCGAGCGCCGCACGGTCCACCACCCCCGTCAGACGCACCGCCATCGGAATGTTGTACGTCGCCGAAGGACCCGCTAACTCACCCAGAAACCACAGCCGTTGCTGCGCGAAGGACATCGGGAGCCGGTCGGGGCGGCTGCGTGCGCGCAGGGCCGGGCGGTCCGTGACGGCGTGCGGCAGCTCGCGCGCCAGAACCTCCACCGTCTGCGCCGCGAACAGCTCCGCCATGCCCAGCTCCACGCCGAGTTCGGCCCGCACCCGGCTGACCAGACGGGTCGCGAGGAGAGAATGGCCTCCCAGAGCGAAGAAGTTGTCGTCGATCGTCGCCTCGGGCACCCCGAGAACCTCCGCGAACAGCGCACACAGCGCCTGCTCCCGTGGCGAGCGCGGTGCGCGGCCGCCGGGCGTCGCGGTGGGGTCGGGGTGCGGCAGCGCGTCGCGGTCCAGCTTGCCGTTCGGGGTCAGGGGCAACGCGTCCAGGAGCAGGACGGCGGACGGCACGGCGTGGTCGGGCAGCACGGTCCCGGCGTGGCGGAGGACCGCCTCGGTGTCCACGGCCCGCGGCGCGCCGCTGGTGGCGGTGACCGGACCGGTGCCACGCACCGGCACGACGTACCCGATCAGACGCTTGTCACCCGCGCCGTCCCGCTTCGTCGCAGCAACCGCCTGTGCGACGTCCGGGTGAGCGAGCAGAGCGGCCTCGACCTCGCCCAGCTCGACACGGAAGCCGCGCACCTTGACCTGGTCGTCGACGCGGCCCGCGAACTCAAGCCGACCGTCGGGCAGACGGCGGGCCAAGTCACCGGTGCGGTACATCCGTTCCCCCGGCGCCGCGCCGTACGACACCGCGTAGGGGTCGGCCACGAAGCGCTCCGACGTCAGGCCCGCACGCCCCTGGTAGCCGCGCGCCAGCCCCGTGCCCGCCACATACAGCTCGCCCACCACACCCGGCGGGACGAGCCCGAGACGGGGGTCGAGGACGTAGGCCCGCGTCCCGTCCATCGGGCGGCCGATCGGCACCACGTTGGGCACGCGGCCCGGGTCCGAGCCCGCGGGGAAGGAGCTCAGGGTCGTGAAGGCCGTCGTCTCCGTGGGGCCGTACGCCGCCGTGACCACGGTGTCGGGACAGGCACGCAGCACCGCGCGGATCGCGGCCGCGGAGACGACGTCACCGCCGGTCGTCACCTCCCGCAAGCCCTTGAAGACCTCCGGTTCCTCCTCCGCCCAGACGCGGAAGAGGCCCGCGGTCACGTGCACGTGGGTCAAGCCGTGCCGGGCCGTGAACCGCGCCACCGCCGCGCCGCCCACCGGGCCCGGCGGTGCGATCACCACCCGCCCACCGCGGGCGAGTGTCGCCCACAGTTCGTACGTCGAGGCGTCGAAGGCGTGGTTGGCGTGGAACAGGACGGTCCGCGGACCGCCGTCGTCCGGTCGGCGACGCCCGTGGGACGCGAACGCCGCGACGGCCGCGTGCGGCGTCACCACTCCCTTCGGGCGACCGGTGGAGCCGGAGGTGTACATCACGTACAGGGGGTGGTCGGGGTGGACGGCGACGGGCGGCGCGGTCCGCCGCTCGTCGGTCTCGTCGGTCTCGTCGGTCTCGTCGGTCTCGTCGGTCTCGTCGTCCGTGGTGACCGTGGTGACCGTGGTGATGTCGAGGACCGGGATGCCCAGGTCCCGTGGGGGTGCGGTGCCGCCGTCCGTCAGGAGGAGTGCGGCGCGTGTGTCGTCGAGGATGAAGCGGGTGCGCGTCGCGGGCGTGCCGGGCTCCAGCGGGACGTAGCCCGCGCCCGCCTTGAGGACGGCGAGGAGCGCCACGACGAGGTCGGCCGAGCGGTCCATGAGGACGGCGACCAGACGTTCGGGCCCCGCACCCCGGGCGCGCAGGTGGCGCGCGAGGCGGCTCGCGCGGGTGTCCAGGTCGCGGTAGGTGAGTTCGGTGGCGTCATCGACGAGCGCGACGGCGTCCGGGCGGCGTGCCACGCGGGCCGCGAACAGCTCGGTCACCGTCGCGGACCGAGCCGCGGCGTCGCGGGCGGCGTCCGCCTCGGCCCGCAGGCGGTCGTGCTCGGCCGCCGTCAGGAGGTCGATGCCGGTGACCGGTCGCGCCGGGTCGCCGACGGCGGCTTCCAGGAGGCGGACGCAGCGTTCGGCGACGAGAGCGGCGGTCCGCGGGGTGAACAGGTCGGTGGCGTAGCCGAGCGTGCCGCTGATCCCGGCCGCCCGGCCGTCGTCGGTGAGCCGTTCGGTGAGATCGAAGGAGAGGTCGAAGTGGGCGACGGGGAAGTCGAGCCGCAGCACTTCCACGTCCAGGCCGGGCAGCCGCGGCGCGGTGCCGGCGAACTTGTGCAAGGAGAACATCACTTGGAACAGTGGGTGCCGGGCCGGCGAGCGTGCCGGGTTCAGCGCCTCGACCAGCCGGTCGAACGGCAGGTCCTGCTGGGCGAGTGCCGCCAGGTCCGCGTCCCGTACTCGCCCGACCAGCTCCGCGAACGTCGGGTCACCGCTCGTGTCGGTCCGCAGGACAAGGGTGTTGACGAAGCATCCCACCAGGTCACCGAGTGCCCGGTCGGTGCGGCCCGCGACCGGCGTGCCGACGGGGATGTCGTCGCCGGCGCCGAGCCGGGAGAGCAGCGCCACGAGCCCGGCTCGCACCACCATGAAGACGCTCGCGCCCAGCGTGTGGGCGAGTTCCGTGACGCGGCCGTGGAGTTCGGCACCGAGCACCAGCGGCACGGTGCCGCCGCGCCGGCTCGCGACCGGCGGGCGTGCACGGTCCACGGGCAGGGTGAGCTCCTCCGGGATGCCCGACAACTGTTTCCGCCAGTAGGTGAGTTGTTGTGCGACGAGACTGCCGGGGTCGTGTTCGTCGCCGAGCAGTTCGCGCTGCCAGAGGGTGTAGTCCGCGTACTGCACCGGCAGTGGTTCCCACAGCGGTGCCCTCCCCAGCAGCCGGGCCGCGTACGCCTCCCCGAGATCACGCAGCAGGACCCCCATGGACCAGCCGTCGGCCGCGATGTGGTGCACCACCAGGACGAGCAGCCGCTCGTCGGGGCCGGTCGGGCAGAGCCACAGCCGCAGCGGCACATCGGCCGTCAGATCGAACTCGTGCCCGACGAGCCGGCGCAGGACCTCGCCCAGCCGCCCTTCTCGCAGGTCCTCCTCGCCCACCGGGCCCACCGGGCCCACCGCGCCAGGAGCCACGTCCGTGAGGAGTTCGCCCACGTCGTCCAGGTCCAGCACCTGCTGGAAGGCCTCGCCCGCCGCCCGCCCGATGACCGTCCGCAGGCTCTCGTGCCGCGCCACGACATCACGCAGTGCCGCCGCGAGCGCCGCTCGGTCCAGGGGGCCACGAAGACGCAGAGCGAGCGGGATGTTGTACGTGGCGGAGCGGCGCTCCAGCTGCCCGGTGAGCCAGAGCCGTCGCTGTGCGAACGATAGAGGGATCACTCGGGGTCTCCTATGTGCCGGGTGAGGTGTGCGGCTGTGCCAGGTGAGGGTGTGCGGCGTGCGGGCCCGCCGCCGGGGCAGCGCACGCCTTCGGGTCAGCGCATGCGTCTCAGGGCGGGACGCTGCGGGGCGGCGGCCGGGGTCCGATCGAGCAGGGGTTCCAGGGAAGCCACCGTCGGGTGCCGGAACAGGAGGGGGAGGTCGAGCTCCACGTCCAGGGCCGCGCGGACGCGGCTCGCCAGGCGCATGCTCAGGAGGCTGTCGCCGCCGAGCGCGAAGAAGCTGTCGTCGATGGTGACCGCGGGCAGGCCGAGCACCTCGGCGAACAGGACGCACAGGGCGCGCTCCCGCTCCGAGCGCGGCGCACGGCCGCCCGCGGCGGCCGGGCGGCCGGGGCCGGCAGTGCCACCGTGTCCAGCTTGCCGTTGACGGTCAGCGGAAGGGCGTCCAGGACGACTGTCGCCGAGGGCACCAGGTAGCCGGGGAGGCGCTCGGCGGCCACCGCTTCGACGTGCGCGACGTCGATCTCGTCGCGGGCCACCCCGCCGCCCGGCACCACGTACGCGACCAGACGCCGGTCGCCGGGCCGGTCCTCCCGCACCACCACCGCCGCCTGCCCGACGTGCCGCTGCTCCATGAGCACGGCCTCGACCTCGCCAGGCTCGACCCGGAAGCCGCGCACCTTCGCCTGGCCGTCGACCCGCCCCACGAACTCCAGTTCGCCGTCCGGCAGTTGGCGCGCCAAGTCACCGGTGCGGTACATCCGCTCGCCCGCGGCCCCGTACGACACCGCGTACGGATCCGCCACGAATCGTCCGGCGGTCAGACCCGCACGGTTCTGGTAGCCGCGCGCCACGCCCGCGCCCGCCACGTACAACTCACCCACCGTGCCCGGCGGGACAAGGCCCAGGGCGCGGTCGAGGACATACGCGCGCCTCCCGTCCATGGGGCGGCCGATCGGCACCACGTCCGCGACGCGGTCGCCGGGCCGGAACGCGTGGCAGGTGGCGAAGGTCGTCGTCTCGGTCGGCCCGTACACGGCCACGACCGTGGTGTCCGGGCAGGCCCGCAGCACGGCGCGCAGCGGCTCGGACGGCACGCGCTCGCCGCCCGTCCACAACTGCCGCAACCCGCCGAAGCAGTCCGGCGACTCCTCGGCGAGGAGACGCAGCAGGCCGACCGTCAGGAACATGCCGGTCAGCTCGTGTCCGGTGACGAGCTCCTTGACGGCGGTCACGGTCAGTTCGCCCGGGGGTGCCACGACGACCCGGCCGCCGTTGAGGAGCGGGGCCCAGATCTCGTACGTGGAGGCGTCGAAGGCGTGCGACGAGTGCAGCAGGACCCGTTCGTGGGCACTGCCGCTGAGGCGCCGGTCCGTGGCGAGGGCGAGCACGTCGTGGTGTGTGACGGCGACGCCCTTGGGCACGCCCGTGGATCCGGAGGTGTACATCACGTAGGCGAGGCCGCCCGGATGTGCCTCCGCGGCGGTGCCCTCGCCGGTGGTGTCCGGGGCCAGCGTGCGGGGCGGCGCCGTATCCGTGAGCAGGACGCCCGCCCCGGTGTCGCGCAGGATGAACCTGCGGCGCTCCTCGGGCCAGCGCGCGTCGAGCGGCACATAGGACGCGCCGGTCTTCACCACCGCGAGGAACGCCACCACCAGCTCCGCCGAGCGCTCCATCGCGACGGCCACGCGGCCCTCGGGGCCGACGCCGCGGGCGACGAGTTCGCGGGCCAGCGTGTCGGCGCGCGCGTCCAGTTCGCGGTAGGTGAGGCGGGCGTCGGCCTCTTCGACGGCCACCCGGTCGGGGTGCCGCGCCACCCGGGCGGCGAAGAGCCGCGGCAGGGTCGGGGCGAGCGGGTGCTCGGGGACTGCCGGGGCGCTGCCCGGGGCCCAGTCGGTGAGCGTGCGTGCGCGCTCTTCCGCGGAGAGGACGTCCGTACGGGCCACGAGGCGGCCGGGGTCGTCCGACGTCGCCTCCAGGATGCGGACGAGCCGGTCGAGGATGCCACGCGCGGCGGAGGCGTCGAAGAGGTCGGGCCGGTGGTCGACGCGCAGCCGCAGCCGGTCGCCGGGGTGGGTGATCAGGGCCAGCGGGTAGTGCGTGCCGCCCCGGTCCTCCGTACCCGTGATCTGGGGCCGCTCCTCGTCCGCGCCCACCGGTTCCTCGTACGCCGGGTAGTTCTCGTGCACGACGACGGTGTCGAACAACTGCCCCGCGCCTACGTCGCGTTGCAGGCCGGCGAGTGCGACGTGCCGGTGGTCGATCAGCCGTGCCTGTTCCTCCTGCAGGAGGGTGCAGACGGCGGCCAGACTGTCGGCGGGGGCGATCCGCACGCGTACGGGCAGGGTGTTGATGAGCAGACCGACCATCTCGCCCACGCCGGGGAGCTCGGGTGGCCGTACCGACACGACGCTGCCGAAGACCACGTCGTCGCGGCCGGTGAGCTTGTGCAGGAGCACGCCCCAGGCGCCCTGGATCAGGGAGTTGAGGGTCAGCCCGTGCTCGGCGGCGCGGGTGCGCAGGTCACGGGTGAGACCCTCGGTGAGGTCCGTGGTGAGGTGAGCGGGGGCCTGCGCGGGCCGGTCGTCGTCGCCGTGCGGCGCCAGCTGTGTGGGGCCTTCGAGGCCCGCGAGTGCGGCGGCCCAGGCCGTGCGCGCGGCGTCTTGGCCCTGCTCGGCGAGCCAGGCGAGGTAGTCGCGGTAGGGGCGGACCTTCGGCAGGCGCGCGGGGTCGCCGTGGTGTGCGTAGAGGGTGAGCAGCTCGCGCACAAGGACGGGGACGGACCAGCCGTCGAGGAGGATGTGGTGGTAGGTGAGAGAGAACAGGTGCTGTTCGTCGGCGAGTCGGAGGAGGGTGAAGCGGATCAGGGGTCCGTGAGAGAGGTCGAAGCCACGGTCCCGTTCCGCCGCGAGCAGGCGGGCCGCTTCCTCCTCGGGTGCCGCGGTGCTCTCACCTCCGGCGGCAGCTCCCGCGGTGCGCAGGTCCTGCTCGCGCCAGGGGGCGTCCACGTCGGCCGGTATGACCTGGACCGGGCGGTCCAGGTCCTGGTGGAGGAAGCTGGCGCGGAGGTTCGCGTGGCGGTTCAGGAGCGCCCGGCAGGCGGTACGCAGCCGGGCGGGGTCGACGGCGCCTGCCAGGCGCAGGGTCAGCTGGACGCCGTATCCGTCCGCCGTGCCCGCTCTGCCCTTTCTGCCGTGCAGGGTGTGGAAGAGCAGTCCTTCCTGCAGCGGGGACAGGGGCAGGATGTCTTCGATTTCCGCGCTCACCGCGAAGTCCTCCAAGTGTTCTCAAGCCGCTCGATCTGCTCCTGGCTGAGGGAGAGCAGGGCGAGGTCGGACGGCGAGCGGCCGCCCGCGCGCGGCCGCGCGGCGTGCCGGGCCAGCGCGCGCAGGCTCGCCAGCCAGTGCTCCGCGAGTGCGGCCACCTCGGACTCGGCGAAGAGGCCGCCGGGCCAGGAGAGGGTGGCGTGCAGGCGCGGGCCTCCGCCGTGGTCCTCGACCAGGGTGGTGATCTCCAGGGCGTGGGACATCGCCAGGCCTGCCGGGCCGCGCGGCGGGCCCGGCGGGGACGCGACGGGGCGCCAGGCGGTGGGCGCGCGGTCGTCGGCGACCGCGAGTCTGCCCAGGTGGTTGAAGAGGATCTGGGGGCGGTCCTGCCGGGCCAGCTCAGCTGCCGTCTCGCTGTTCAGGTAACGCAGCAGACCGTGGCCGACGCCGCTGTCCGGCACCGCTCGCAGCTGTTCCTTGACCCGCTTGAGGGCGGCGCCCACCGCGGGCCCCGCGGCCCGGATGTCGTCCAGGTCGTCTGCGTCGAGGCCCGCGTCCAGGCGTACGGGATGCAGGGTCGTGAACCAGCCCACGGTGCGCGAGATATCGGCGCCCGGCACCAGCGTCGCCCCGCGGCCGTGTCCCTCCATGTCGATCAGCGCGCTCCCGCCGCCGGCCCTGCCGCCGTCGTGGCGCCAGGCGGCGAGGGCGAGCACGAGACCGGTGAGCAGCACGGTGGGCACGTCGGTGTGGAAGGCCGCGGGTACGCCGTCCAGGAGCGGGGTCGTGTCCGACGCGAGCAGGGTCACCGTGCGGGACAGTGCGGTCGCGCCGACGTCCTGTCGCGGATCCAACGCACGGGCACCCAGTAATGGTTCGGGCTGCTTCAGGAACTCCGTCCAGGCCGGGAGTTCCGCCACCCGCTCCGGCGTGCGTGCCCGCTCCACCAGAGCGGCGGCCCAGGCACGCAGGGAGGTCACCACCGGCGCCGGGGCCGGGGCAGCCCCGCGGCGACGGCCTCCCAGGCCGCGGCGAGGTCGGCGAGCAGGATGCGCCAGGACACCGCGTCCACCGCCAGGTGGTGGGCCGTGAGCAGCAGTTGACCGTGTCTCTCGCGGCCCGCGTCGAACCACACGGCCTGGAGCACGGTGCCCTCGCGCGGCCTCAGGCGGCCCGGCGCGGTCTCGGCCTCCTCGGCGACACGGACCCGCAGGCTTACGGCGTCCGCCCCGGCCACGTCGATCCTGCGTACGCAGTCAGCGGCGTCGACCGTGCCCGTTTCGGGGATGTACGGGAGCCATGGCGTCGTCGCGTCGCCGTCCAGGCGCATGCGCAGCGCGTCGTGGTGGTCGAGCAGCGTCTGCACCGACGCGGTCAGAGCGGCCTCGTCGAGGTCCGGCGGGGTCCAGACGAGCGCCGACTGGTGGAAGGCGTCCAAGGCGTCCGCCGTGCCGCCGCGCTCACGGAGCCAGTGCATGATCGGCGTCGGGCAGAGGGCACCCGTGCCGGACTCCGGGGCGGCTGGGGCAGGCCCGTCCTCGACGGCTTCGCGTGCCGCGTCGGCGAGTTCCGCGACCGTGGTGCAGCGGAACACGTCGCCGGGGGTGAGCACGAGCCCGACGGCGCGCGCCCGGCCGACCAGGTCGATGGCGAGGATGCTGTCGCCGCCGAGGTCGAAGAAGCCGTCGTCGACGGTGACCGCGTCCACCGAGAGCACCTCGGCGAACAGGCCGCACAGGGTCTGCTCGCGGCCCGCGCGGGCGGGGCGGCCACCGGGCGCCGCGGTGAACACGGGCGCGGGAAGTGCCGCACGGTCGAGCTTCCCGTTCGCCGTCACCGGCAGCGCGTCCACGACGACGACGGCCGCGGGGACCATGTACTCGGGCAGCACGTCGCGCACGGAACGCCGTACGTCCGCCGGATCACATCCGTGGGGTGCGCCGAGGGCCGAACCGGTGGGAACAGCTCGCACGCCGCCTCCTGCCGGCACCACATACCCGATGAGCCGTGGCTCTCCCGGACCGTCCGTACGGACCACCACCGCGGCCCGCGCCACCCGGGGGTGCGCGACGAGGGCGGCCTCGACCTCGCCCGGCTCGATGCGCAGGCCCCGCACCTTCACCTGGTCGTCGACGCGACCCACGTACTCGACCTGCCCGTCGGGGCCATGGCGTGCCAAGTCGCCCGTGCGGTACATGCGTTCACCGGCGGCTCCGTACAGACTCGCGTAGGGATCCGCCACGAAACGCTCGGCCGTCAGCGCGGACCTGCGCACGTAGCCGCGCGCCAACTGCGCGCCCGCCACGTACAACTCCCCCACCGAGCCCGGCGGGACGAGCCCGAGGCTGCCGTCCAGGATGTAGAGGCGGGTGTTCGCGACCGGTTCCCCGATCGGCACGGGTCCGGCGCTCGACGCGTCGTCGGGGGCGCAGTCCCACGCCGTGACGTCCACCGCCGTCTCGGTCGGCCCGTAGAGGTTGGACAGCGGTGCGTCCACCGTGGCGAAGTACGCGGACACAAGCTCTCGCGACAGTGCCTCGCCACTGCTGAACACACGGCGCAGTGCCGAGGGTTCACCCGCACGCGGCGCCTGAAGATACGCCTGGAGCATCGAGGGCACGAAGTGCGCCACGGTCACGCCGCGCTCGCGGATCACGTCGGCCAGGTAGTCGGGATCCTTGTGGCCCTCCGGTTCGGCGACGACCAGTGTGGCGCCCTGAACGAGCGGCCAGAAGAACTCCCAGACGGACACGTCGAAGCTCGCGGGGGTCTTCTGCAGCACGCGGTCCTCTGGGGTGAGGCGGTAGCGGTCCTGCATCCAGGCGAGGCGGTTGGCGATGCCGTCGCGGGTCACCATGACGCCCTTCGGGCGCCCGGTCGAGCCGGAGGTGTAGATCACGTAGGCGGGGTGGGACCCGTGCTGCCGGCCACCGGGCCGCCTTGCCTGCTCGCGCGCGGGGGCCGGTGCGTCCGGCTCGCCCCGCTGGTCCTGCTCGTCCAGTACGAGGCGGGCGTGCCCGGTGTCCGGCAGCGTGCCGGTGGCGGCACTCCCGGACACCACGACGCACAGCGGGTCCGCGTCCCGGAGCATGAACTCAAGGCGTTCGCGCGGCAGCTGCGGGTCGATCGGCAGGAACGCCGCGCCGGTCTTGAGGACGGCCAAGAGCGTGACGATCAGCTCCGTGGACCTCGGCAACGCGATGCCGACGACGTGCTCCGGGCCCGCGCCGTGGCCCGCCAGGCGCCCGGCCAGGCGGTCCGCGCGGGCGTTCAGTTCGCGGTAGGTCAGCTCGGTGTCCCGGAAGACGACCGCGGTGGATTCAGGGGCACGGATCGCCCGCGCCGCGAAGAGGTCCGCCACCGTGGCCTCGGGGAGGGCGGCACGGGTGTCGTTCAGGTCGCCCAACAGCCGCTCGCGCTCGGCGGGTTCGAGCAGGTCGGCCCGGCTCAGGAGGAGGTCCGCGTCGGCGGCCACGGCATCGAGAAGGCACACGAGCCGCCGGGCGACGCCGGCTGCCGTCGCCGCTTCGAAGAGGTCGCGCGCGTACTCGACGCTGCCGACGATTCCGGCGGCCGTGCCGTCCGGCGCGAACCGTTCGGCGAGCTCGAAGGAGAGGTCGAACTTGACCGCGGGGGCGGTGAGCGGTTCGCGCTCCACGCGCAGCCCGGCGAGTTCCAGCTCCACGTCGGCGACGCCCTGGAAGGCGAGCATCACCTGGAACAACGGGTGCCGCGCCAGCGAGCGCCGCGGGTTGAGTGCCTCGACAAGGCGGTCGAAGGGCATGTCCTGGTGGGCGAAGGCCGCCAGGTCCGCATCACGCACCCTGCCGAGGAGTTCGCGGAACGTCGGGTCGCCCGAGGTGTCGGTGCGCAGCACCAACGTGTTGACGAAGAAGCCCACCAGGTCGTCGAGCGCGTCGTCCGTGCGCCCGGCCATCGGCGCGCCGATGGCGATGTCATCGCCCGCGCCGAGCCGCGTCAGGAGCCCGGCGAGTGCCGCCTGCACGACCATGAAGACGCTGGCGCCTTCCTCACGGGCGAGGCGCCCGAGCCGGTCGTGCAGCCGGGCGTCGATCACGAGCGGCACGGAACCACCACGGTGCGACGCGGTCGGCGGGCGCGGGCGGTCGAAGGGCAGCGCCAGTTCCTGCGGAAGACCGTCCAGTGTGCGCAGCCAGTAGTCACGTTGAGCAAAGGCGAGGCTCTCCGGGTCGTCGAGCTCGCCCAGGAGCTCCCGCTGCCACCGGGTGTAGTCCGCGTAGCTCACGGGCAACGGCGCCAGTTCCGTTCCCCGTGCCTCGCATCGGGCCGCGTACGCGGCGGAGAGGTCCCTCATCAGCGGGGGCACCGACCAGGCGTCGCACGCGATGTGGTGGATGACGAGGAGAAGCATGTGCTGGTCGCGTCCGAGGCCGAACAGCCGGGCCCGCAGGGGTACTTGCTCGGTGAGCTCGAAGGCCCGCGCCGCCTCCGCGGCGAGCAGTGCCGGTACCTCATCGGGGTCCGTGTCGACCACGGTGAGAAGCGGGCCGACCTCCGTCGGGCCGAGAACCCTCTGGTGGGGCTGCCCGTCGGCCCCCTTCGGGAAGACGGTCCGCAGACCGGCGTGCCGCTCCGTCACGTCCGTCAGCGCTTGGGCCAGGGCCTCGCGGTCGAGCGGCCCGGAGAGACGCAGGGCGAGCGGCATGTGGTACGTCGGCCCGGGGCCCTCCAGCTGGGCGATGGTCCAGAGCCGACGCTGAGCGTACGAGAGGGGCAGCGGTTCGGGAAGCCGAGAGGGCGAGGGAACCAGCTGGGGCCGCACCTTCCTGGCCGCGGCAAGGCCCGGGGAGAGCGCCGCGACGGTCGGCGTCTCGAACAGCGCCCGCATCTCCAGTTCGAGGCCGAGCGCCGACCGGACGCGGCCCGCGAGGCGCGTGGCCGTCAGCGAGTGGCCGCCCAGGTCGAAGAAGCTGTCGTCGATGCCGACGCGCTCGACGCCGAGCACATCGGCGAAGAGCCCGCAGAGCGCCGCTTCCAGTGGGGTACGGGGCACCCGTCCCGGCGCCGCCCCGAAGTCGGGCACCGGCAGGGCGTCCCGGTCGAGCTTGCCGTTCGCCGTGATCGGCAACGCGTCGACGACGACGACGGCCGCGGGCACCATATAGTCGGGCAGCTGCCGGGCCAGTTCGGCGCGGAGCAGCTGGGGCCGCGGGGCGGCGGCCGTCCCGCCCGGCGCCGAACCACTGGAGGCCGGCGGAACCACGTACGCGACGAGGCGCTTGTCCACGCCGTCCGTCGGCTGCGCGGCAGCCTGTGGTCCGACCGAGCGGAACTCCCGCACCAGGGCCACGGCCTGGCCCACGAGCGGGCTGCGTCTGAGTGCCGCCTCGACCTCGCCGAGCTCGATGCGATAGCCGCGGATCTTGACCTGGTCGTCGGCGCGTTCCAGGTAGTCGAGCGTGCCGTCAGGGCGCCAGCGGGCGATGTCTCCCGTGCGGTACATGCGTTCGCCGGGCGCTCCGAAGGGGTCGGGCACGAAGCGTTCGGCGGTCAGGGCGGGGCGCCGCCAGTAGCCGCGGGCGAGGCCCGCGCCCGCCACGTACAGCTCGCCCGGCACCCCGATGGGAACCGGGCACAGCCGCGCGTCCAGGACATGGGTGCGAGTGTGGTCCATGCTCCGGCCGATGGGCACGGCGTCGGGCACCGGATCGGCCGCCGTGTACGGGATGTGCGTGGCGAAGGCGGTGGTCTCCGTCGGCCCGTAGGTGGAGCGGATCACCAGGCCGGGGCAGGCGCGCTGCAGGGCGCGGATCGCATCCGCGGAGACGACGTCGCCGCCGGTGGAGATTTCCCGCAGCCCGGCGAAGATGTGCGGCGACTCTTGCGCGAGGACGCGGAACAAACCTGCCGTGGCGTGGATGTTGGTCGGCTTGTGGGTGGCGATCAGGCTCTCGATGTGCGCCGCCGTGGGCGGTTTCGCCGGGGCCACGATGACGCGTCCGCCGCGCAGCAGCGGCACCCAGAGTTCGTAGGTCGAGGCGTCGAAGGCGTGGTTGGCGTGGAACACGACGCGTTCGGCGACCTCGTCGCTCCAGCAGCGGTCGAGCGCGAACGCGGCGACGTTGGCGTGGGTGGTCGTCACGCCCTTGGGCCGGCCGGTCGACCCGGAGGTGAACATCACGTAGGCCACCGCGTCGCCCGGAACGGCCGTGCCGGGATTCGCCGCGTCCTGGCCGCCGGACAGGTGGCCGGGGCCCACCTCGATCACGGGCGGACCGTCCGCCGCGGCCTCGTTCCCGGCCGTCGACGCGTCGGTCAGGAGGAGGCGTGCCTCCGTGTCGGCGAGAATCTGCCGGGCGCGCCCGGCCGGGTGTCCCTGGTGCAGCGGCACATAGCCCGCGCCCGCCTTCAGTGTCGCGAGGATCGCCGCCACGAGGTCCGTCGAGCGTTCCATGAGCACCGCGACGAGGTCGCCGGTGACCACGCCTCGCGCGATGAGATGCCGGGCGAGACGGTTCGCGCGCGCGTTCAACTCCTGGTACGTCAGGGTCTCTTCGGCGGATACGAGGGCCGGCGCGTCCGCGTGCCGCTCCACCACCCGCTCGAACAGCTCCACGAGGTTCGACGTGGGCGGCGGCGTGCCCGTGCCGGTGTCGCGCCACGCGCGCAGCAGGCGCCGCTCGTCGGCACAGAGCAGCTCGACGCGCGCCACCGGCTCGTCCGGTGTGTGTGCGAGCGCGTCGAGGAACGCGGTGAACCGGTCGCGGTGCCGGGCCAGCTCCTCCTCGTCGTACACGGCGGGGTTGGCCTCCAGTTCGAGCTGGACGCCGCCGGTGCCGTCCTGGGTGCCGACCGCCACGACCGAGAGGTCCCTGACCGGTCCCGTCATGACCTGGTGGCGGGTGACGCGCAGACCGGAGAAGACCGGGTCCTCCGCGAAGGCGACGGTGTTGACGGACGGTCCGAAGAGGTCCTGCGCCGCGCCGGAGAGGCCGAGTTCGGCCCGCAGCTCCTCGCCGCGGTAGCGCTGGTGCCTGATCGCCTCGCTGACCCGCCCCCGGGTCTGGTCGACGAGCTGGGTGAACGTCGTCGATGCGTCGAGGGTCAGCCGCAGGGGCAGCACGTTCACGGCCAGCGACGGCGTCGTGGCCGCGGCTCCACCGACGCGGCCCGCGAGCGGCAGGCCGACGACCACGTCGCGGGCGCCGGTGAGCCGGTGCAGGTATGCGGCCGTCGCGGCGACGACGAGGAGCGACCAGCGGCCCGCGGCGCCCGGCAGCGCCTCAAGGAGCCGGGCCACCCGCTCCCCCGGCAGCCGTACGGAGCTGCGCAGGACGGCGGCGGAGGGTGCGGCGGCGCGTCCGGCGAGGGTGACGGGCGCGGGGGCCTCGCTGCACTCCCCCAGCCAGTGGGCGCGGTCGCGCGCATGGCGTGGCGATGCGCGGTACTCCTCCTCCTCGTCGAGGAGGCTGCCCAGGGGCGCGAAGCCGCTCGGGCCGGGCTCGCGCCCCTCCGCGAGAGCGCTGTAGAGGTCCGCGACGCGGCGCAGGTAGAGGTTCTGGCCGTACCCGTCGAGGGCGATGTGGTGGTAGCGGAGGTGGAGCCAGGCCCGGTCACCGGTGAGCCTCAGCAGAACGTGCGCCGCCAGGGGGCCGTGGACCAGGTCCATGGGGGCCGCCAGGTCCGCGTCGATCCATGCCTTGGCCGCGGCCTCCGCGTCGTCCGCGGGCCGCGCGCGCAGGTCGACGACGGACAGCGGGTCGTCCGGCACGTCGGCGATCCGCAGGCGCAGTTCGTCCTCGTACGCGACGAACCGCGCCCGCAGGGTCTGCGTCTCGGCGAGTGCGCGGCGTACGGCCTCCCGCAGCAGCGGGACGTCCAGGTCGCCGTCGAGCGCGAGGCGGACCCCGCAGGTGAGCAGTGGGCTGCCGGGGTCCAGCTGGTGGGCCAGCCAGACGCCTTGCTGGGCGGGGCTCGCGGGTCGGTACGTATTCGGGTCTGCCACTCCGCCAGTCTCGAAGTGCGCGGCATGCGGGCCCTATTGGTGCGTTATCGCTCCTTGATCCGGCCGGTCCGCGGTTGCGTCGTCGCTCCCTCGTCCCGCCAGTCCGCGTACAGCGGCCGCAGGGCGTCGGCCAGAAAGAGGTCCCGCATGGCGACCCGCTGGATCTTGCCGCTCGTCGTGCGCCGGACGGTGCCCCGGCGCAGCAGGGCCACGCCCCGCACGGGGAGGCCGAACTCGCGGCTGACGGTCTGCTTCATGGCGGCGGCGAGCCGCGCGAGCTCCTCGTCGGACAGCCGCCCCGCCACCTCCTGCGTCACCACGAGTGCTTCCTCGTGCCGCTCGCCGTGCTGCTGGGGAACGGTGAACACGGCGCCGGGCAGCTTCGCCAACTGGGCGTGCCGGCCGACGAGCTCGTTCTCGACGTCCTGCGGATAGAGATTGCGACCGTTGATCACCAAGGTCTCCTTCATCCGCCCGGTGATGAAGAGTTCCCCGTCGACCAGGGCCCCCAGGTCTCCCGTGCGCAGGTATCGCTCGCCCCGCAGCGTGGCGCCGAAGGTCTCCTCGGTGGCCTCCGCGTCGTCCCAGTAGCCCCGGGCGACGGCGGGCCCGCTCAGCCAGAGCTCGCCGATGCTCCCGTCGGGCAGGACGGCGCCGGTCCCGGGGTCGACGATCAGGCCCGCGACGTCCTGGAGCGCACCGCAGCTGACGAGCTCGCGCGCGTCCGAGGCCCCAGGGGGCGTCACGGCCGCGAGCACGTTCCGCTCCAGGAGTGCGGTGTCGGCCAGGAGCACGGCCGGCGGCCGCAGGACCGTTCCGGAGACCAGAAGCGTCGCCTCCGCGATGCCGTAGCACGGCACGAGTGCGTCCCGCCGAAGTCCGTGGGGAGCGAACCGTTCGGCGAACTCCCGCAGTGTCGCCGCCTGTACGGGCTCCGAGCCGTTGACCGCGTACCGCAGGCGCGACAGGTCGAGCCCTTCGATCTGCTCGGGCCTGACGCGTTGGAGGCACAACTCGTAGGCGAAGTTGGGGGCGTTGGTGTGGGCGATGTCGAACCGGTCGACCGCGCGCAGCCATTGGTGGGGCCTGCGCACGAACGCCATGGGATTCATGGTGACGACGCCTCTGCCCAGCAGGACGCCGGTGAGCAGATGACCGATGAGCCCCATGTCGTGGTAGAGCGGTATCCACCCGCCGTGCCGGGTCCCGGGCGGGATGTCGAAGGCCGCCCCCATGGTCGCCACGTTGTGCAGTAGATTGCCGTGAGTGACCACCACGCCCTTGGGGTCGGACGTCGACCCCGAGGTGTACTGGATCAGCGCGGGAGTGTCGGGGCTCGCGGACCCGTCGTACACGGCCCCCTCCTCCGTCAGGTCCGAGGCCGTGACCTCCGACGCCACCTCCTGCCCCCCGGTGACCAGCAGGGGAACGCCCCGCAGCGTCTGTTCACCCGCCCAGCCGACGGCCGCCGCATGGTTCTCGTCGTCGGTGAGGACCGCACGGACGCCCGCCTGCCGCACGATCCCCTTGACTCGCACGAGTTCCCGCCCGTTGTTGCCGGGCAGCGGGGCGGGCACCGCGATGAGGCCCGCGTACAGGCACCCGAAGAAGGCGACGGGGAACCCGGTGCCGGACGGGTACTGGAGCAGCACCCGGTCGCCCGCCAGCAGCCCCGCCTCCGTGCGCAGCCGGGCTGCGAGCCTGCGCGCCCGCCGGTCCAGACCGGCGTACGTCAGGGTGTCGTGGCCGTCGTCGTTCTCCGGGTCCCGGATGTGGATCACCGCGGCCTCGTCGGGCCGCGATCGGGCGAGGCCGCGCAGCACCTCGGGCAGGCTGGACGCGTTGCGTACGTCGGTCATCGGTCAGGCCTTTGCGGTGGAGGCGGGTCGTCCGGGGTCAGGGGCGGTACGTCCGGTCAGGAACTGCGCTGCTCGCGGAGGAACTCACCTACCCGGAAGGCGAGTTCGATGGACTGGACGGCGTTCAGACGAGGGTCGCAGGCCGTTTCGTAGCGGCTCGCGAGATGGGTGTCGAGCACCTCGTCGAGGTCGCCGCCGAGGCATTCGGTGACGTCGTCGCCGGTGAGTTCGAGGTGGATGCCGCCCGGGTGCAGACCCTCCTCCTTGTGCACGGTGAAGAACTCGCCGACCTCGGCGCTGATGTCGGAGAGGCGGCGGGTCTTGAATCCGCTCTCGGAGACGAAGGTGTTGCCGTGCATGGGATCGCACGCCCACACCGGGGCGTGCCCGGCGTCCCGCACGGCCCGCAGTAGCGGGGGCAGCAGGTCGGCGCCCTTTCCGGCGCCGAGCCTGCTGATGAGGACGAGCCGCCCCTGCTCGCGGTCCGGGTCAAGGCGCTCGCACAGCTCGCGCAGCTGGCCGGGTGTGGTGGAGGGGCCGACCTTGATCCCGATGGGGTTGCCGATGCCGGACAGCAACTCCACGTGGGCACCGTCGATTTGACGGGTTCGGTCGCCGATCCACACCATGTGCGCGCTGGTGTCGAACCAGGTGCGCCGCTGCTCGTCGTAGCGGGTCAGCGCCTGCTCGTAGTGGGGCAGCAGGGCCTCGTGCGAGGTGAAGAGCTGGATCTGGTGCAACGCGGCCTCGGAGCGGGTGTCCACGCCGCAGGCGGACATGAACCGCAGCGCCCAGGTGATGTCGTCGGCCGCCTTCTCGTACCGCTGGCCTGCCGCGCTGCGGCGGACGAACTCCTCGTTCCAGGCATGGACCTGGCCGAGGTCGGCGTAGCCGCCCATCGTCAGGGCGCGCAGGACGTTGAGGGCCGCCGATGAGTGGTGGTAGGCCCGTAGCAGCCGGTCGGCGTCGGGGCGTCGCGCGTGCGGGGTGAACTCGGGCCCGTTGACGATGTCGCCTCGGTACACGGGCAGTTCGACGCCGTCGACGACTTCGGTGGGGCGGCTGCGGGGTTTGGCGAACTGGCCGCCGATGCGGCCGACCTTCACCACGGGCAGGCCGGTTCCGTAGGTGAGCAGGATGGCCACCTGGAGGATCACCCGCAGCTTGCCGCGGATGCCGTCCTCGGTGCAGGAGCTGAACCGTTCGGCGCAGTCCCCCGCCTGGAGCAGGAACCCCTTGCCCGCCGCGACACCGGCGAGGGAGCTGCGCAGGTCGAGGATCTCGTCAGGCAGCACGAGCGGGGGCTCCAGCGCCAGGGTGTTCTCCGCGTGGCGCAGGGCCTGGAGGTCGGGCCAGTCCGGCTGCTGCGCGACGGGGTGACCGCGCCATGAGCCGGGGCTCCAGGCGGCTGCGACGGGTGCGTCGAGGGGTGCGCCCGCGTCCGTTCCGGCGTCGCCGTGCGGGGCCGGCAGTACTGGCGTGTATGTGTCGCTCACAGTCATCCGATCAGTTCCTTGATCGTGGCACCGGGATCCCCGGCCCGCATGAGTACTTCTCCGACCAGGACCGCGTCCACTCCGGCCCGCTCCAGTTCGCGCGCGTCCCGTGCGCCGCGGACGCCGCTCTCGCCGACCATCACCCGGCGTCGGCCCACCCGCTCGCGCAGCCGGGCGGAGAGAGTGCGGTCGATCGTGAAGTCCCGCAGGTCGCGGTGGTTGACGCCGATGACCGTGGCGCCGGCCGCGAGGGCGACGTCCACCTCCCGGGCGTCGTGCACCTCGACCAGCGCCTCCATGCCGAACCGCCTGATGTACCTGAGCAGTTCGGCCAGGCGCTCGGGAGCCAGCGCGGCGACGAGGAGTAGTACGGCGTCGGCGCCGAGCGCGCGGGCCTCCAGGATCTGGTACTCGTCGACGATGAAGTCCTTGCGCAGGACGGGGACTTCGACTGCGGCGCGGGCGACGACAAGGTGGTCGGGGCTGCCCCCGAAGCCGTCCTCGTGGGTGAGCACCGAGATGGCGCTCGCACCGCCGCGCTGGTAGGCGCGTGCCAGCTCGGTCGGCCGGTAGTCGTCGGTGAGCGGCCCCTTGGACGGGCTGCGGGGCTTCATCTCGGCGATGACGCCGAGGCCCGGCTCCTTGAGGGCCGTGGCGAAGTCCCTGGGCGGGGGCGCGGCGGCGGCGAGCACGGACAGCTCGGACGCGGGGCGCAGCGCACGCCGCCGTTCGGTCTGCCGCTCGGCCTGGGTCACGAGCCCGGCGAGGATGTCGCTCACGCGGTCACCGCCAGTTCGACCCGCTGCCAGGAGGCGCGGGTCCAGCGTTCGAGGAGGTCGGCGGCGGCTCCGCTGTCGACCGCGGACGCTGCGGTGCGCAGGGCGTCGCGCCAGGTGCCGGCCACGTCGGCGACGCGCAGGGCGGCGGCCGCGTTGAGCAGGACGATGTCTCGCGCGGGTCCAGGTTCTTTGGCCAGGACCCGGCGGATGACGGCCGCGTTGACCACCCGGTCGCCGCCGGTCAGATCGCTGCCCCGGGACGGCGGGAGGCCGAGGTCGGCCGGGTCGAAGCGGTGGGTGGTGCGGCGCCCGTCGCGCAGTTCGACGACGTGGGCGGGTGCTCCGGTGCTCAGCTCGTCCATGCCGTCCTCACTGTGGAACACCAGGGCGCGGGTAACGCCGAGGCGCTCCAGTACCTCCGTCATCGGGTCGACGAGGTCACGGCTGGGCACCCCGAGGGTCCGCAGCCGTGCGCCCGAAGGGTTGCAGAGCGGCCCCAGGAGGTTGAAGACCGTGCGCGCGCCCAGTTCCCTGCGCGGTCCCGCCGTGTGCTTGAAGGCGGGGTGGAAGACGGGCGCGAACAGGAAGGTGATGCCCGCTGTCTCCAGGCAGGCGGCCGCCTCGTCGGCGCCGAGGTCGATGCGGACCCCGAGCTCCTCCAGGACGTCGGCGCTGCCGCAGGCGGAGGACGCGCTGCGGTTGCCGTGCTTGGCGACGCGCACCCCGCAGGCGGCGGCGACGATCGCGGAGGCGGTGGAGATGTTGAAGGTGTTCAGGCCGTCGCCACCGGTCCCGCAGGTGTCGAGCAGCTCCCCCTCGCACTGCACCGGCGTGGCGAACTCCTGTGCCGCGCGGGCCATTCCGGCGAGGTCGTCGACGGTCGCGCCGCGCACCGTGACGGCCAGGGCGAACCCGGCGATCTGCGCGGACGTGGCGTCGCCGCGCATGATCACGCGCATCGCCTGTGCCGCTTCCTCCTCGGTCAGGCGTCGGCGCGCGACCGCTCTCAACAACTCAATCATCACTGCACTCCAGGAAGTTGGCGATCAGCTGCTTGCCTTCGGGGCTGAGGACCGATTCCGGGTGGAACTGCACGCCGTACGTCGGGTGGTCGCGGTGCCGCAGGCCCATGATCGTGCCGTCCGCCGTGCGGGCGGATGCGACGAGTTCCGCAGGGAGACCGGCGGGCTCGACGACGAGCGAGTGGTAGCGGGTGGCCGTGAACGGGTCGGGAAGTCCGGCGAGGACGCCGCTGCCGTCGTGTCGTACGAGGGAGGTCTTGCCGTGTACCGGCGCGCCGCGCACCACGGAGCCGCCGAAGGCCGCGGCGATGCACTGGTGGCCCAGGCAGACGCCGAGGATCGGCAGCCGTCCGCTCAGCTCACGGACCGCGTCGACGGAGATACCCGCGCCGACGGGGGAGCCGGGCCCCGGAGAGATCAACAGCAGGCCGTGCGCGGCGAGTTCGGCGACACTGGTGGCGTCGTTGCGGAAGACCGTGGGGCGCCCGCCCATCTCGGCGACGTAGTGCACGAGGTTGTACGTGAACGAGTCGTAGTTGTCGATGACCGCCACGCGCGGCCTCGCGGCAGCGGCGCGGGGGCCCGTGGAAAAGCTCATGCCTGTGCCTCCGCGCGTCGTACGGCCGTGATCATCGCGCGTGCCTTGTGCAGCGTCTCGCGGTACTCGGACGCGGCGTCCGAGTCGGCGACGATGCCCGCGCCGGACTGCACGTGCACCTGGCCGTCGGCGACGACCAGGGTGCGCAGGGCGATGGCGAAGTCGGTCAGGCCGTCGAAGCCGACGAGGCCGAGCGCGCCACCGTATACGCCGCGCTGCTGCGGCTCCAGCTCCGCGATGATCTCCATGGCCCGGATCTTGGGTGCTCCGGAGAGCGTCCCTGCGGGAAAGGCCGACCGCAGCGCGTCCAGCGCGCTGCGCCCCGGCGCGAGCCGACCGGAGACCGTGGACGACAGGTGCATCACGTGCGAGAACCGCTCGACCTGCATGAGCTGTTCCACCTGGACGGTGCCGGGCTCGGTGACCCGGCCCAGGTCGTTGCGCCCGAGGTCGACCAGCATCACGTGCTCGGCGCACTCCTTCTCGTCGGCGAGCAGTTCGCGCTCCAGGTCCAGGTCCGTCGCGGGGTCCGGATGGCGTGGTCGGGTGCCGGCCAGCGGGCGGGTCCGGACGCGCCTGCCCTCCGACTTGACGAGCAGCTCGGGTGAGGCACCGATGATGTGGCGGCCACCGCCCAGGCTCAGGTGGTACATGTACGGCGACGGATTGGTCGCCCGAAGATGCCGGTAGAGGTCGAGCGGGTCGGCGCGCAGGGGCCTGCTGAGCCGCCGGGAGAGGACGATCTGGAAGGCGTCCCCGGCCATGATGTGTTCGCGGGCGCGGGCGACCCGGTCGGTGAACTCCGCCTCGGTGAGGTTGGGGGTCCAGCCGTCCATCAGGTCCTCGTCCGCCGGGACGGTGTCCATCAGCGGACGGCCCGTGAACCCGGCGGGTGCCGCGGCGTCCCGCAGCCTGTCACCCAGGTGCACGATCCGGCCCACGGCGTCGTCGTACGACTCGCGTGCCGGGCGGTGGAGGGTCATCAAGAGGACGCGCCGGGTGGCGTGGTCGAAGACCACGAGGTCGTCGGCGGCCAGGAAGGCGGACTCGGGCAGGCCGGGCGGCGCGCCCGCCGGGACCGGCAGCTCCTCGAAGTGACGCGACGTCTCGTACCCGAGATAGCCGACGACGCCGCCGGGGAACGGCGGCCGGCCGTGCACGGGTGCCACCGACACGGCGAGCATGGGTTCCAGGGCGGCCAGCGGGTCGCCGTCCGGCAGGTCGATCGGGACCGGCCGGTGGCCCACGTACGAGTAGCGTGCGACGCCGCCGGACACGGGCACGCTCTCCAGCAGGAAGCCGGCCTCGTCGGGCCCGCACAACTGGGAGAACGCGGTCACGGGGCTGATCACGTCGGCCAGGAACTCCTGGTGCAGCGGGATCACGTCGTACTTCTGTGCCAGCTCCGCCGCGGCGGAGCGATCGGGCACGGTGGCGCGGGCGGCCTCGGCCAGCTGGGCCGCGACCTCTTCGGTCGGATAGGTGGTCATGTCGCCTTCCTGGGCGGGCCACACGCCCGCTGTTCCCTGCCGGAAATGTCTCGCCTGCCGGTGAACGGCAAATTGAACGAATGCGGCCTCGAATCCACCGCCGCAGACCTTACGAATGCGCCTTATAGCTTCGCTATTGAAGCCATATCCTTTCCGCTCCTCCGCATCTCCTTGACGTGACTTCTCGGGCACTGATAGTTTCCCGAGGGTCCAGCACGCTTGCTCGCCCCGAGTTGCGGCCGCATGTCCACCACCTTGCAAGGGATCAGCAACCAAGGGGACATGGCGGACATGACGCACGCTCAGCACTCACTCGAAACCGTCCGGGCCTGGCTCATCGAGTATTTCGCCCGTCACGTGCGCTGCCCGGAACAGGACATCGACCCCGCGCGGACGTTCTCGGACTACCATTTCAACTCCGTCTCCCTCGCGGGCCTCGGCGTCGATATCGAGGATCACTTCGATGTTGTTCTCGACGCCACCGAATTGTGGGACCACCCCAGCATCGACATCCTGAGCATCCTGCTCTCACGGAAACTCTCCACCGCCTCCGACGAGGCCCCGGACAGAGTGAACTGAAGGGACGGGATATCGGTCATGGACTTCAGTCTGTTGTACTTCGCAAACCGAAAAGTGGATGACGCGCCCGCCGAGTACGACCTGCTCTTCGACGCCGCGCGCTTCGCGGACCGCAACGGCTTCACCGCCGTGTGGCTGCCGGAGCGGCACTTCCACCCGTTCGGCGGCGCGTACCCCAATCCGGCGCTGGCGGCGGCCGCCCTCGCGGTGCGGACCGAACGCGTGCGGCTGCGGGCCGGCAGTGTCGTCGCCCCGCTCCACGATCCGCTCACGGTGGCGGAGGACTGGGCGTTCGTCGACAACCTGTCCCGCGGCCGGGTCGACCTGGCCCTCGCCACCGGCTGGAACGCCCACGATTTCGTACTGGCACCCGAGCGGTACGCCGAGCGCCGCGCCCACACGGTCGAGAGCGTCTCGGTACTGCGGGACCTGTGGGCGGGCAAGACCGTCGAGCGCACCGACGGCAAGGGGCGCCCCGCGCAGGTCGCCACCTATCCGCGCCCCGTGCAGGCGGACCTGGACATGTGGCTGACCTGTTCGTCCGACCCCGCCGGTTTCGAGCAGGCCGGGGCGCTGGGACTCAACGTACTGACCGCGCTGCTCTTCCAGAACGTGGCGGATCTGGAGCCACGCGTCCGCGCCTACCGCGCCGCGCGGCAGCGGGCGGGACACGACCCGGACACCGGCCGCGTGACGCTGATGGCGCATACCTTCGTCGGCGAATCCGACGACTCGGTTCGGGAGTTGGTGCGCGCGCCGTTCCTTGAGTATCTGGCGTCGTCCGTCGACCTGTGGCAGGACCACTGGCCGGAGCTGCGGGCGCACAGCGGCACCGCGCTTTTGGAGCACGCCTTCGAGCGCTACTTCCGCACCTCGGCACTGCTCGGCTCGGTCGAGCGGTGCACGCGCTTCGTGGAGCGGCTGCGGGCGTGCGGCGTCGACGAGGTGGCCTCGCTCATCGACTTCGGCGCGCCCGCCCCGGCCACCCTGGGTGCCCTGCACCATCTGGACCGGGTCCGGCGCGCCTTCGCCGGCTGAGCGGGCCCCCGATCGGCCGCCCGCCGTCGTCGCCCTCCGTCAGGGGGCGTCGGACGCGGCGGCGGCCATGCGCCCCACGCCGACGACCGCGCGGCGCGGGATGGTGATGCGCCACTTGCGGTCGGCTTCCTCGTAGCGCAGTTCGCTCTCGGCGAGGGAGCCCTCGCCCTCCGGGTACCGGAAGATGGCCCTCGCGGTCTCGGTCACCCAGCGGTACGCCTCGTCGTCGGTCCGTCCGTCGAAGACCTTGACCAGGCCGTACATGTTGAGCAGGTACCGGCCGATCTCCAGCTCGGCCTCTTCCGGGGAGTCACCGACTGCGGTGTACGGATCGTCGATCTCCGTGACCTCGTGGTGGTCGTACCCGGCCATCGCCAGGTACCCGCCGATCTCGTCGCGGGTGAAGTGCGGGAACTTGTGGCCGGTCGCCGAGTACTTGTCGGTGACCTCCTCGAACCAGACGTCCACGGGTGAGCCGACCAGGAAGTCGTGCAGGATGAACGTCCCGCCGGGACGCAGCATGCGGTGGGCCTCGGTCGCCACCGTCTGGCGGTCCGACGGCGGCACGTGGTGCGAACCGTAGGCCAGCAGCACGGCGTCGACGGACCCGTCGCGCAGCAGCGGCTGCTCCGCGCGCTGTAGCAGCGCCGGCATGCCGGCCGCCCACGCCGACGTGATCATGTGCGGAGACGCGTCGCAGGTGAGGATGTTGAAGTCGCCGATGCCCTGTTCCTCGCACACCTTGCGCACCAGACCGTCACCGCCCAACAGGTCCACCAGGAAGGGCCGTTCACCGTTCGGCCTCCGGCGCGCGGTGTCCGCGAAGCCAAGGAGTTTTCTGATGCCGGTCTCGCGGGCCCGCGAGTTGAGCGTCTGGGCCTGTACGTACTCCACGCCTCGGCTGCTCCGAGCGTCGGCGCCGAAATCGTCGTGCCGCTCCAAAGTCGCGCCCAGGGCGGCCTCCCAGTCTGCCAGCCGCCGCGGATCGGTGAGGGCGTGCAGCTCGGGATGGCTGCTCCGCAGTTCTGCCAGCTGGCTCCGCACGTCGTCCCCTGTCACCGCGGAACGGCTCGTCTGTGCGTGCATGAGTGAGGACTCCTCTGCATGGGGGGGTCGGCAGATCGTTCGCCACCGCGACGCTAGGAGCACGCACTTTCCCCTCGCTATCGATCGGGTTTCGACCCTGACGAAAGTTAGGCGAAGAGGAGTCGTTCGTGCCTGGTGGGAGGCGGTGGCGGGCTTCTACGGTCGGTCCCGCTGCACGACGCAGTGGGATGGGACGAGTCCAAAGGACGTCAGGGAATGAAGAAGCGGTTGGACGAACCCGGTGGTGCCGCGGGACTTGACGATCCCGGCGGACCCACCGGGGCCGTCGCCCAAGGCACCCCGCCACTCGGAGCGGGCGTGGACGCCGGTGTCGGGCTGACCACGGACCAGGTCGCCGAGCGCGTCGCCGCCGGCCGGATCAATGATGTGCCGCCCCGGTCGAGCCGGAGCATCGGCGAGATCGTCCGGGCCAACCTGTTCACGCGCATCAACGCGATCATCGGTGTGCTGTTCGTCATCATCATGATCGTCGGGCCGGTGCAGGACGGTCTGTTCGGCGGTGTCATCCTCGCCAACACCCTGATCGGCATCATCCAGGAGGTGCGCGCCAAGCGGACCCTCGACCAGCTCGCGATCGTCGGCGAGAGCAAGCCGCGCGTCTGGCGCGACGGGAAACGCGTCACGCTCGGCGCATCCGAGATCGTCATCGACGACACCATCGACCTGGGCCAGGGCGACAAGATCGTGGTGGACGGTACCGTCACCGCGGGCCAGAACCTGGAGGTCGACGAGTCGCTGCTCACGGGCGAGGCGGATCCCGTCGTCAAGCAGCCCGGCGACGCGGTGATGTCCGGCAGCTTCGTGGTGGCGGGCACCGGCAGGTTCACCGCGACACGGGTGGGCCAGGAGGCGTACGCGGCGCAGCTCGCCGAGGAGGCCAGGCGCTTCAGCCTCGTCAACTCCGAGCTGCGCAACGGCATCGACCGGATCCTGAAGTTCGTGACGTACGCGATCATCCCCGCGGGCATCGCGCTGATCATCACGCAGTTCATGGTGAACGACGACGACGCGCCGGAGGCGATCCGCCGCATGGTGGGCGGTCTGGTCCCCATGGTTCCCGAGGGTCTTGTCCTGCTGACCTCGCTGGCCTTCGCGGTCGGCGTCGTCCGGCTCGGCAAGAAGCAGTGCCTGGTCCAGGAGCTTCCCGCCATCGAGGGGCTGGCCCGGGTGGACACGGTGTGCCTGGACAAGACGGGAACGCTCACCGAGGCGTCGATGGACATCGACGAGGTGCGGGTGCTGCTGCCGGACGCGCCCGTCGACGAGGTGCTCGGTTCTCTCGGGGCCGCCGACGAGCGGCCCAACTCAAGCCTCCAGGCGATCATCGCGGCGTACCCCGCTCCCGAGGGCTGGACGTGCACGGCGACCGCGCCGTTCTCGTCCGCCCGGCGGTGGAGCGGCGCCGCGTTCACCGAACCCTCCGGTGCGGCGTCGGCGTGGCTGCTCGGCGCGCCCGACACGATGCTGCCGGCCGGGCACCCGGTGCTCGCGGCCTCGGACTCCTACGGGGCGCGGGGGCTGCGGGTGCTGCTCCTGGCGCGCTGCTCGCAGCCGCTCGACGAGCTCCTCGAACATCCGGCGGCAGTGCCGGACGCGGTGACGCCGGCCGCGCTCGTCGTCATCAAGCAGCGCGTACGTCCTGAAGCACCCGCCACCTTGCGGTACTTCGCCGACCAGGGCGTCTCGGTCAAGGTGATCTCGGGCGACAACGCGGTGTCCGTCGGCGCCGTCGCGTCGAGCCTGTCCCTGCCCGGCGCGCACGACCCGGTGGACGCCAGCTCTCTGCCGGACGACCCGGACGAGCTGGCCGACGCCGTCGAGCGGAACTCCGTCTTCGGACGGGTCGGCCCGCAGCAGAAGCGGGACCTGGTGGGTGCCCTGCAGGCCCGGGGCCACACCGTGGCGATGACGGGCGACGGTGTGAACGACGTGCTCGCGCTGAAGGACGCCGACATCGGCGTGGCCATGGGGTCGGGCAGCCCCGCCACTCGTGCGGTCGCCCAGATCGTCCTCCTGAACAACAACTTCTCCGCGCTGCCCTCGGTGGTCGCGGAGGGCCGCCGGGTCATCGGCAACATCGAGCGCGTGGCCAACCTGTTCCTGACCAAGACTGTGTACTCGGTCCTGATGGCCATCGTCATCGTGATCGCCCAGGTGCCCTACCCGTTCCTGCCGCGCCACATCACGCTGATCGGCTCCCTCACCATCGGCGTGCCCGCGTTCTTCCTCGCGCTGGCCCCCAACTCGGAGCGCGCCAGGTCGGACTTCGTCGGCCGTGTCCTGCGGTTCGCCGTGCCCGCGGGCGTGCTCGCGGCGGCCGCCACCTCGGTCGCGTATCTCTTCGCCCGGTCCGTGTACGACGACAACCTGGACGCCGAGACGTCGGCGGCGACCCTCGCGCTGTTCCTCACGGCGCTGTGGGCGCTGGCCGTCATCGCCCGCCCGTACACGTGGTGGCGTGTCCTGCTCGTCCTGACGATGGCCGGGGGCTTCGCCGTCGTCCTGGTGGTGCCCTACCTCCAGGAGTTCTTCCAGCTGAAGCTGGTCGGCATCACGGCCCCGTGGACGGCGGTCGCCTGTGCCGTGGCCGCAGGGCTCGTCCTCGAAATCGTGTGGGCCCGGATGCGTCGGCAGCTGGCCGACGACTGAGCCCACCGGGGCGGTACATCCCCCGCGCCGCCCGTGAGAGGGACGCCCGGCCTCGTGCCGGGCGTCCCTTTTTGCCTTTTCCCTCCCCTTTGTGGGCTATTTCACCGGCAGCCGCGCTGGCGGGGGCAAAAAGATCGGACGGCCTGATTCAGCCATTTTCGCACGTGGCCTGGTTTCGGCGTGTCGCGCTCCGCGGCACCTCGGTCCGGGCGGGCTCCACCGCCGCCACCACGGCCGTTCGGGATTGGGTACCACAATCGGCGCGTCTTATTACTGGAGCGTAAGCAGGGGGCGCGGCGAAGGAGCCAGGGAATAAAACACGACGTTCTATCGAAAGCCAGGGAAGCTACCTATCGAAAGTTGAGTGTTGTACCCGAGGAAGATCCGTATCATGCAACGGAAGGCAGAGAGGAGGCGCCACGAACGATTAACCGGGCCGGCGCAATCGCAGAAGTTGCAGGCACGGTCAGAGTCGGACACACCGCGCATCGCGCCACGAGCGCTGTGAAGTCGGCGATATCAATCGTCCACGCTCTTGCCACACCCTCCTAAAAGTGCACCACTCGCCTGTCCGCCGGACAGACGCGCTGCCGCCTCCGTCGATGAATTCGGAGTACGGCATTCCGGATCACGGGTGGCACCATAACGACAGGGGCTCTCACCTGCGGTAAGGGCACGCGGCGCAGCAGAGAGCCGGGTGTTTTCGGGACATTGCATCAAGCGGATATCAGTAAAACTTGACACGGGGGTTTCAAGCGTCATGGAATTTGAGCTGATAGATCTAATATCCCAGAGCCTCGCAAGCGGCGAGCAAAATGGAAATTCCGCCTCACATCAACAAAGCAATTCCGCGAGCACCGCAAGCACAAAGGCAAGGGAGAGTACGGAAACAGAAATCGGGCTCGATTTCCGAATACTTGGTCCACTTGAGGTACAGATGAACGGCCAGGGCCTCACGGTCGGTGGGCCCCGGCAGCGCGCAATTCTCTCGGCCCTCCTTCTCTCCGCGAATCAGGTCGTGTCTTTCGATTCACTGATCGAGAACGTATGGAATGGGCGCCCGCCGAGCACCGCCCGCACTCAGGTGGCCATCTGCATCGCCACGCTGCGCAAGATTTTCCGGTCGGCCGGCTGGAGCCGGGAAACGATCATCACCGCCGCACCCGGCTACATGCTCAACCTCGCCGGCCACACGCTCGACTCCCTGCGCTTCGAACATCTGGTCGGGAAGGCAACAGAGTTGACGGCCGAGAACCGCCCTACCGAGGCGGCAGCAGCCCTCCGGGAGGCCCTGGCACTGTGGCACGGACCCGCCCTCGGCGGCGTCTACGCGCCCTTCGCCGAGACCGAGGCGGCCCGCCTCAACGAACAGCGGATGCTGGCTGTTGAGCAGCACATGGCGCTGCGGTTGCAGCTGGGCGAGCACCAGGCCATCCTCAGCGCGCTCCAGGCCCTGGTGGGTGCCTGCCCGCTGCGCGACCGGATCCGCTACTACCTGATGCTCGCCCAGTACCGCTCGGGCCGGCGCGCGGAGGCGCTCACGACGTTCCGTGACGGAATGCGGCACTCCATTGAGGAGATCGGCCTCGAACTGGGCGCGGACCTTCAGTCGCTCCACAACTCGATCCTGCGTGACGAATTTCCGCAGCTCGACGTTCCCGGAATTTCCGCGTCACAAAGCGAAAAGCAGCAGTCCGCTCCGTGCCAACTCCCGGAAAGTGACGCGTGCTTCATCGGGCGTAGTCACGACCAGTGGCTCATGAATGAGGCACTGCTAGACGGTTCTCCGCAGAATCCGGTCCCCATCGCCTACATCACGGGAAGCCCCGGGATCGGGAAAACGAGCCTCGCTGTCAACTGGGCGCACCGAGTGGCGCACCGTTTTCCTGACGGCCAGTTGTTCGCGGACCTCAGGCAGGGCGAGCCGCTCGACGTGCTCCACCAGTTCCTGCGCCAACTGGGCGCGGAAGGACCGCTGCCCACACAGACCGCGGAGGCTTCCGAGCTCTACCGCACGATGCTGGAGGGCAAGCGCGTCCTGGTGATCCTCGACCACGCGTCGTCGTACGCCCGGCTGCGCCACTTGCTGCCGGGCAACGGCGAGTGCTGCGTACTCATCACCGGGCAGGCCAACCTGGACGAGCTGCTGCAGAAGTACCGCGCCCTGCGGCTGCGCATCGGCCCCCTTTCCGACGAGGAGTCAAGGGAGCTGTTGGCCGGCGTGCTGCGGGACACGAGGGCGGACGAGTCCCATGAGGCCACCGAACAGCTCAGCGCGCTCTGCGGACACATGCCGCTCATGCTGCGCGCCGCGGCCGCCAAGCTGCTCACGAAGCAGCACTGGCGCGTCCTCGACCTCGTACGGCGCCTGGAACGGTCCGGCGACCGGCTCGCGGAACTCAGCATGGGGGACGACTCGCTGCGCGCCCGACTCGACCACAGCCTGCGGGAGTTGGACCCCGAGGCGGCTTCGGCCTACCGCGAGCTGAGCCGACTCGACAACGCCGACTTCGAGGCGGCCGAGGCGGCGAAGGTGCTCGGCACGGACCTCTTGGACGCCGAGGACCTCATCGAGACCCTGGTGGACGCGCAGCTCCTGGAAGTGGTGGGCCGCAGCCCCTGGGGCGAAATGCGCTACCGATGGCAGGAGTTGGTGCGGCTGCACGCGGTGCACTCGCTGAGCGCCACCCCGCGCGAGGCGAGCCTGGCGGACTGAACGGCCGCACCGCTCCAAGGCCCGTACGGCCCCGCAGAGGGCCGTCGTACGGGCCTTCGCGCGTGGTCCGGACAGCACTGCGCCCCGCTGGATCGCGTCCAGCGGGGCGGAGGGTGCCGGGCCGTTCCCGGCGGAGAGGCGCTCCTGTGGCGGGGCCGTCCGATCAGCTGTCGACGCTCATCGCGTCGATGAGGCTCTTGGGCCGCATGTCGGTCCAGTTCTCCTCCACGTACTCGAGGCAGGCCTCCCTGTCGGCCTCGGCGAAGGCGACCGTCCAACCGGCTGGCACCTCCACGAACGACGGCCACAGCGAGTGCTGGCCCTCGTCGTTGACCAGCACGAGATAGCGGCCGTCTGCGTCTTCGAACGGATTGGTCACGTCGCATTCCTTCCGGGAACGTCGGGTGGTGATCTGCACGGACTGCGGGGTCCTGCCCCCGACCCTGGCGACGGTACGGAGCCCGCGTTTCCTTCCGATATCGGTTCGTTTTCCGCACGGCCGGCCTCGACTGCGCTCAGCCGCCGTGCCTTTTGACCTCCGGACGGTGCTGCGCGACGGCATCGGGTCCTGACCAGGGCCGGTGCAGCAGCTGTTCGTCGAGAAAGGCCGTGACCAGCTCCCTCGTGATGCGGGAAGCGTCCCGGGCGGGCAGTGTGACGTCCTTGCCCGTCCGGCCGATCCGCTCGATCAGGGGCGCGTAGTCGGTGAAGGACAGATGGCCCGCGCCGTCCACCGCGAACCAGCGGCGCCGGCCCGAGAGGTCGCGCCAGGCCTTGTCCCATGTCGGGTCGGCGCCGGGCCTGCCGTGCTCACCGGCACCCAGCAGCATGAAGGGCCGCCGGACCGTGGACCTGCCGGTCGTGTGGAAGGTGCCGTCCATGTTCACGCCCGCCGCGAACCCCGTGTCCTTGCGCAGCGTCTCGAACGCGGCGGACCCACCGATGGAGTGGCCCACGAGCGCGACCCGCGACGGGTCCAGCGGCGGCAGCGCTCCCCCGCCGGAAGCCGCCGACCGGAGCAACCGCTCCCGCACGAACGACAGATCGGCCGCGCGCGTCGCGGAGACCGTCGCCCCGTCCGTGCCCCGCTTGCAGGCCCGGCAGCCCGTCACCCGGCCGTCGGGATGACCGATGGCCGCCGCCTCGTAGGCGTGGTCGACCGCTGCCACCGCGTAGCCCTTGCTCGCGAGCTCCTCGGCGAGCCCGGTCAGCGACGACCGGGGCAGGGAGAAGCCGGGTGAGAGCAGCACGAGCGGCAGGCCGCGGGCGGGCGCGGGCAGCGGCGGCGCGAGCGTCCGCGCGTGCACCCGGGTGCGGCTGAGCAGATCCGCGGGAGCGCCCTCGACACGGTGCCGGCGCAGGATCATCTCCGACTCACGCGCCGAGACGTAGCGGGCGCGCGGCACCTGGGACGGCCGCGCGGGATACCAGAAGGAGACCATCAGCTCCCGGACCCGGTCGGGGTTCCAGGGGTCGCGCCGTGCGGTGTCGCGCAGCTCCGTCGTCCGCAGACCGACCGGCAGGGCTCCCGTCGGCGCCGGCAGGACGGGCGCGGTCCACGCGGCCGTCCTGGGCGGTGGCGGCTCGGCCGCGCTCCGCCCGTTGGCGGCGGCGGGCGCGACCGCCAGCATCGCCGCCGCCACCAGGACGCCGCATCGACGCAAGGGACGCACGGCTCCGGTCACCTTCAGCATCAGCGCTCATTTCGTCGAGAAGTACTGAACGCTGATCACGCTAGGCGCGGAAACCGGCCTCCGGCGGCACTGACGGCATACTCATGGCCTTGGACAAAAAGAACATTTCCTACGGCTGTTTCCGGGCGCCGTCCGCCCGTACTTCCGCCGTGCGTTCCCGCGCCCGTGCCCTGACTTTCAGCAGGTCGTCACATCCAGACGGTGCCGAGGCTCACCGACTTCACGCCGGTGATGTTCTTCGGCCCGTTCGCACCCTCGCTCGGGTCGTAGTCGAAGTCCACGTACGTGGTGTCCATGAAGTGGCCGCAGACCAGAGGGCTGTACTCCGACTTCACTCCTGACGCGGTCTCGTAGCTGATGTACCAGGCCACGCAGCCGCCGTCGGGCCCGCCGAGGCCGCCGCCGGGCAGCAGGTCCTCGACGTATCCGGTCACCCGGGCCCGGCCGTCGTCCCGCACACAGACGCTGATGTCGCCGCGGCCGAAGTCCTGCGCGTCGCTGTCGGTGGTGCAGCCCGCCGCGGGGGCGCGGCCGGGGCGGCGGACGCCGTCGGCGTCGAGAGGAGAGCGGCGGCCGCCAGCACCGCCGAGGCGGCGGTGGCGCGCTTCGATCCATGCATGGTCATGTCCTGTCGGTAGGTGATGCTCGGGTTCAGTCGGTGGTGGTGCTCCGGTCTCGGGGCCGCTCGCGGATCCGGGCCCGTCCCGCCACGCCCAAGGAGAGCGCCTCCCGGAGCCGGACCGGCCGCACGGCGTCCCCGGAGCGGGCGATGTCGCGCAACTCCCGGGCCACGGCCTGTGCTTGGACCGCCCAGTCGTCCAGTTGGTCGGCGACGGGACCGGCGTTGGCAGTGAGGATCTCCGCCCAGCGCTCGGGGTTGCCGTCCGCGGTGCGGGTGACGTCCCGCAGGCCCTGACCCGCGAGCCGTACGGCCGACTCGTCCCCGCCGAGCAGCCTGGCGGCCGCCAGGCTGGCGATGAGGTGCGGCGCGTGCGAGACCAGGGCGACCGCGCGGTCGTGGGCCTCGGCGTCGAGCAGGACCGAGACCGCGCCGCACAGCGCGACCAGTTCCAGGGCGCAGTTCAGGGCGAGGTTCCCGGTGAAGTCGGTCGGGGTGAGAGCCCAGGGACGGCCGTCGAAGAGATCCGCCCGGGGCTCCGGAGGGCCCGCCCCGATGTCGACCACGGGCGCCCCGCTGACCAACGAGGTCAGGTCGCAGCCCTGCTCAAGGACTTCCTGGTGCAGCCGGACCTTGACCCCGGAGACGTCGGTGTAGCAGTGCGCGGTACCGAGCTTCTGGTGCTCGGCGAGAACGGGGGCGACCTGGCCGGGCGGCACCGTGATCACCGCGATGTCGGCCGGCCGCGGAGGCTGCGCGGCGAGGCCCGCACCGCGCGCCTCGGCCGCCCGCGCCGCCTCGGGGTCCGCGTCGATCAGGTACGTGGTCACACCGTGCCGTCGCAGTGCGAGCCCCACGGAGCAACCGATCAGTCCGGCGCCCACTATGGCGGCGCTGCGCATGCGTCATCCTCTCTCGCCTTCGGGCCGGGAACGACACCGTGGACCGACGCCAGGGGGCATCGGTCCACGGGGGTTCTCGTCAGCCGAAGATCTTCACGGCCTGGTAGTAGGTCCAGGCAGTGCTGTTGCAGTTCGTCTTCTTCTCGGCGGTGTAGCCGTTGCAGACGCGCTTCATGTCCTCGTAGAAGGCGCTGTCGACGCGCGCCTTGTTGGCGTCGAAGCTGCCGGCCGCCTTGTAGTTGCGGTAGCCGAAGTCATGGCGCGCGCAGGCGTTGTTGAAGGGGAAGCCGAACGGGTTGTCGGGTGCCTGGGTGCAGTAGTCGGTCGACCAGTCGAACCCGTACGCGGCCCAGTCGCCCTGGTTGCGCTGAGCGGAGTTCCACGCGTTCTGGCTCGCCGCGCTGGTCTGGGTGAAGGAGGCGAGCACCGCCGGCTTGTCGGCGGGGGCCGCCTGCGCGGGAGCCGCAGTGACGCCGAGCGCGAGCGCGCATCCTGCGACGGCGAGTGTCGTGGTGGTACGACGACGCATGTCCGAGCCTCCAAGTTGAGGGAAGGGGAAGCGCTCCCACCTTGGCGGCGCCCGATATGCGGCCCGTATCGCGTTGTTATCACCACCGGTACCCGAGGTGCCACGACCGGTACGCGGACACGGCGACCGGACTCGGCGACCGGACACAACGGCCGTACACAGCGGACGGGGCCGCATGCCGGGGGGAGGCATGCGGCCCCTGGGAAGGGCGGCTTGGGGATGCGCGATGTCCTAGGCGTCGCGGCGGCGCAGCACCATGAGCCCGGCCGAGAGCGCGGCGAGCGCCCAGAGCAACAGGACGAGCACCGCGGTGCCGCCGTTGTAGGGGTCACTGTCCTGCGTCATCAAGACGGTGCCCGCGACGCTCGGCATGTAGTCGGAGGCGGTCTCCAGCCACTTGGCGCCGACGACGCCCATGAGTTGGGGCAGGGCGAGCAGCACCATGATGAGCGTGGTGATGGTGCCCGCGGCGCTGCGCAGGACCGTTCCCAGGCCGATGGCCATCATGGTGAGGAAGGCGAGGTAGACGGCCGCGCCGACCGCTGTCCCGAGCAACTGGCCACCCGTGTAGGTGCCGTCGTCCCCCATCAGGGCGGCGGCGACCAGGCTGCCGAGGATGCTGAACACGAAGCCGGCGACGGCGACGACCGCCATGACGACGACCGACTTGGATACCAGCATCCGGGCGCGCTTGGGCACGCTCTGGAGCGTCGTGCGGATGGAACCACTGGAGTATTCACTGGTGAGCGCGAGGGTGGCAAGCACCACCACGGTCAGCTGGGAGATCAGGAAGGCCTGGGAGGCATGGTGCGGGGCGGGCATCGCCACGTCGACGCCCTTCTTCGCACTGGCGTCGGCCGAGGCGCCGACCATGGCGGCGAAGCCCACGGTGAGCAGTAGGCCGACGACGAGGTTCCACCAGGTCGCCCGGACGCTCCAGAACTTCGTCCACTCGAACGCGATGGCTCCGCTGAAGCCACCGCCCTTGACGGGGCCGACGAGCTTGGGGGCCGTTGTTGTCGTTGTCATATCCGCTTACGCCTTCTGGTGGTCCGGTGCGTCGGTGGCCTGCGACAGGGTGGGAGAGCCGTACTCCACGCTGGCAGCGGTGAGTTCCATGTAGGCCTGCTCCAGGCTGGCCTTGCGCATGCTCAGCTCGTGGACGGGGACCCGGTGGTGGAAGGCGAGGTCGCCGATCTCCTCCAAGGTGCCGCCGACGACCATGAGCTCCTCTGGCGCCGCGTCCGCGCTCTGCTCCACGCTCATGCCGAACTGCAGCAGTTCGCGCCGCAGGACATCGGGCTGCGGGGTTCGGACACGGACGGCGTTGAGCGAACTGCCCGCGATGACCTCGTCGATCGGGGCATCGGCAATGATCTTGCCGCGGCCGATGACCACCAGGTGGTCGGCGGTCTCCTGCATCTCGCTCATCAGGTGACTGGAAACCAAGATCGTTCGTCCCTCCGTGGCCAGGGACCGCATCAACTCCCGCACCCAGCGCACGCCGTCCGGGTCAAGGCCGTTGACCGGCTCGTCGAAAAGCAGCACCTTGGGATCGCCGAGCAGCGCGGCGGCGATGCCCAGACGCTGGCCCATGCCGAGTGAGAAGGAACCGATGCGCTTCTTGCCCACCTCGCTGAGGCCGACGGTCTCCAGCACCTCACCGACCCTGGACGCCGGGATCCCGTTGCTGCGGGCCAGGCCGAGCAGGTGGTGGTAGGCGGAGCGGCCGGGGTGCCCGGCCCGCGCGTCGAGCAGGGCGCCCACCTCACGCAGCGGGTGCTGCAGATCCGCGTACGGCTTGCCCTTCACGAGCGCCCGGCCCGTCGTCGGCGTGTCCAGACCGACGATCATCCGCATGGTGGTCGACTTGCCCGCGCCGTTCGGGCCGAGGAATCCGGTGACCTTACCCGGATTGATCTCGAACGAGAGGTCCGACACGGCCGTCTTGTCGCCATACCGCTTGGTCAAACGGTCCAAAGTGATCATCGCCTGGTGGCTCCTTCCAAAGTCACGAGAGCAACGCTAGGGATCCGGCGCCGCCGGAACATCTGGCGAACGGCACGGGCGTACTCGACTTTCGGCAGGTCCGGGGTCATGGCCCCCTCTTGTAGCGTGCTGGAATGCAGCAATGGCAGGCCGCACGCCGACGGACCGGACGATTCCTACGGAGCCTTGGCTCCGAACAGCCCTTCGCCAGGCGCGGCGATCTGGTGCTGCTCCTCGCACTGCTCGCGCTCTCCGCTTTCACCGCACAGGCCCTCGCGACCACGCCGGCCATCTGGCTGACGGCATGTCTGGTCATCGCGGGCGCGGTCGTGGTGCAGCGCACGGCGCCGCTGTTCTCCCTGCTGCTGGCGGCGCTGCTCGCGCTGTTCTATCCGTGGTTCGGCGCGAACCTGTGGCCGGCGATGGCGGCCGCGGTCCTCAGCTTCCTCGCGGGCCGCAGGCTGACCCGGATCCGGCACGCGCACATCGTCTTCCTCTGCGTCGCGGTGGCCGGCTTCCTGCTGGTCAACGCCCTCCCCGACGCCAAGGACTGGCTCAGCATGCTGATGACCGAGTTCGTCGCCTGCGTGCTGCCGTGGTGGGCGGGCAACTGGTGGGGGCAGCGCCGCTCGCTGGCGCACGCCGGCTGGGAGCACGCCGAGCAACTGGAGTGGCGCCAGCGCTACATCGCCGAGCAGGTCCGGCTCAGGGAGCGTTCGCGGATCGCGCAGGACATCCACGACTCCCTCGGCCACGAGCTGAGCGTGGTGGCCCTGCTGGCCGGCGGTCTGGAGCTCACCCCCGGCCTGTCCGAGCAACAGCGGGAGTCCATGGGCCAGTTGCGCAAGCGGTGCACCATGGCCACCGAGCGGTTGCACGAGGTGATCGGGCTGCTGCGGGAGGACGCCACGCCCTCACTGACCCCCGCCGACGAGTCGATCGCCCATCTGGTGCGCCGCTTCGCGGAGTCCACCACGCCGGTGGAGTTCCACGAGGAGGGCGCGGGGTCCGGCGAGACACCCCTTCTGTACGACCTCGCCGCCTACCGCGTGGTGCAGGAGGCACTGACCAACGCGGCCAAGCACGCGCCGGGCGCCCAGATCACCGTGCGGGTGGTCCACCGGACGGACGAGACCGTGGTGTCGGTCGTCAACAAGCGCCCGGAGAAGGGCGACCGGCCCCCCGCGACGGGCAGCGGATCCGGCCTGATCGGCCTGGACGAGCGCGTCCGCCTCGCGGGCGGCACCCTGCGGGCGGGCCCGCTCGCGGGCGGCTTCGAGGTGGAGGCACGGCTGCCGCACACCCGGGTCGCACCGTCATGTACGACCGTTCCGCGAGACCTCGCCGCGAGAGCAACGCAGCCCGGCGGTCCGGCCGACGGCGGGAGCGGCGGCGGGAGCAGCGGCGAGAGGGGCGGCGAGAGCAGCGGCGCCGACGATGCCGCTCCGGCCGGGGACGAGGCCGCCGCCGGCTCCCGGGCGCCGCTGCGGAGCGCGTCGAGGGCCGCGCTGCTGCGGACCAAGACGCGGCTGCGGCGCGACGCGCGGCGGGCCGCCCTGATCCCGGTGCTCCTCGGCGTGGTCATCGTCTCGCTCCTCGCGGGCCTGTACGTCTTCACCTCGGTGGCCACCTCGCTCTCCCCCGAGGGCTACGCGCGGCTGCGGGTCGGCGAGCCGCGCGCGGACCTGGAGTCCGTACTCCCGTCGCGGCGGATCAAGAAGCCCCCGCCGGTGGTCACCGAGCCCGTCGTCCCTGAGGGCGCCCAGTGCGAGTACTACCGGGCGAGCACCAGTCCGCTGCAGATCACCGACGCGATGTACCGCTTGTGTTTCAAGGATGATGTGCTCGTGGCCAAGGACACGCTCTGAGAGCAGCGCGCCCCGCAGCGGCCACCTGTGGGGCCGATGAGCAGAAACCTTCAGGGAAGGATCGGATGATTCGCGTATTGCTCGCCGACGACGAGACCATCATCAGGGCAGGGGTTCGCTACATCCTGACCACGGAGCCGGACATCGAGGTGGTCGCAGAGGCGTCCGACGGGCGTGAAGCAGTCGAACTGGCCCGCAAACACCGCCCCGACGTGGCGTTGATCGACATCCGGATGCCGGAGATGGACGGCCTGACGGTCGCGGGCGAACTGCGGTCCACCACCCCGCAGACCGGGGTGATCATGCTTACCACCTTCGGCGAGGACAAGTACATCGAGCGCGCCCTCGACCAGGGGGTGGCGGGCTTCCTCCTGAAGGCGTCCGATCCGCGGGACCTGATCTCCGGCGTCCATGCCGTGGCGTCCGGGGGTTCGTGTCTCTCCCCGCTGGTGGCCCGGCGTCTGATGACCGAGCTGCGCAGGGCGCCCTCGCCGCGCTCGGAGGTCTCGGGGCAGCGTACGACGCTGCTGACCAAGCGCGAGCAGGAGGTCCTCGGAATGCTGGGCGCGGGCATGTCGAACGCCCAGATCGCCCAGCGGCTGCACCTGGTCGAGGGCACGATCAAGACGTATGTCAGCGCCATCTTCACGCAGTTGGAGGTGCGCAACCGCGTGCAGGCGGCGATCATCGCCTACGAGGCGGGGCTGGTGCAGGAGGTCGATCTCAACGGATAGTCGACCGATGGTCGAGAGATAGGGCCCAGCACACCGCAGGGGGCCTGCGAGGACTCCTCGCAGGCCCCCTGCTCGCCTCAGCCCTGCACCTGGTCCTTGATGAACCGGGCGAGCCGCAGCGCGCCTTCGGTCGCCTGGCCGGTGGTGAGGTAGCTGCAGGAGAGCCGGATCTGCCGGTCACCCGCCGTGTCCAGGTGGAAGTGGCGCATCGGCGTCCAGATGACGCCGTACTTCTCTGCGGAGACGTGCAGCGCGGCCTCGTCCGCGGGGAACGGGACGTCGAGCGTCAGGAAGAAGCCGCCGTCGGGGTCGTTCCACCGGACGTCCGCCAACTCCGGGCCCCCGGCGCCCAGTTCCCGTGCGAGGGCCTCCCGCAGGTGCCTCATCGTGGCCTGGTAGTGGCGCGCCGCGCCTTCGTTCGCCGCCCGTAGTCCGCCGCCGTTCTGCAGCAGCATCCCGGCGACCGCCGCCTGGCTCAGGCTTGAGGTGTTGACGGTGACCATGCTCTTGACCTTGGCCAGTTCGTCGGCGAGCAGCCCGGGCCCACCGCCCTCGCCGCCCTCGACCAGCTGGTCGGCGACGACGAACCCGACGCGGGCGCCCGGGAAGGCGGTCTTGGCGAACGAGCCCAGGTAGATGACGCGCCGGTCGGTGTCGAGGGACTTGAGCGTGGGGCGCCGGACCGAGCTGAACACCCCGTAGGGATTGTCCTCCAGAAGCAGCAGCCCGTGCCGGCCCGCGGCGGCCAGGAGGGCCGTGCGGTCGTCGCGGTGCATGCTGACGCCCGTGGGGTTGGAGCAGTCGGGCACCACGTACAGGCACTTGGCCCGGCGGCCGCTCGCCTCGATCTCCCGTACGGTGCGGTCGAGCCCTTCGAGGCTCGGGCCGTTCGGGGTGCCGGGCACGGCGACGACCGGGATCCCCAGGAGGGCGGCCGCGCCGGTGATGCCGACGTACGAGGGGCTGTCGACGAGGAGCACGTCGTCGGGGCCGGTGAACAGGGCGCGCAGGGTGAGCAGGACGGCTTCTTGGCAGCCGACGGTCACCACCACGGAGGCGGGGTCCACCGTCATGTCCTCGTCGATGTCGAGCATGCGCGCGACGACGTCCCTGATCTGTCCCGCGGTCTCGCCGTACTGGTAGAGCGCCGTGCGGACCCGTTCCTCGGAGTAGCCGCGCTCGCGCAGGTGGTCGAGGTAGGTCTCGATGAAGCCGGGCACGTGGGCGACGTCGAAGTCGCCCTCGTAGGGCCGCCCCGGGGCGAAGGAGATCGCCTGCGGATAGCGCAGGGTGACTTCGTTGAGGAAGGTCATCGTGTCGAGCAGCGGGGCGGAGAGGCTGGGGTGCAGGGCGGTCCGCGGCAGGGCGCCCAGCGAGCTCCCGCCGCCTGGCGTGGTCGTCATCCGCGACTCCTGTCTGTGTGAGGTCGGCCGTGTCCCGGCAGCAGGACGGTGTGCGTGTCGATCGTGTCGAGTGAGGCATGGCCGGTGAGCACCATGGTGTCGGCCAGTTCCGCGGTGAGCAGCGCGAGCATCCGGTGTACGCCGTCGCCGCCGCCCGCCGCAAGGGCGTACAGGGCGGGCCGCCCCACGAACACGGCGCGTGCGCCGAGCGCGAGCGCCACCAGGATGTCGCTCCCGGACCGGACGCCGCCGTCCAGGAAGACGGGGCAGGCGCCGCCTACGGCGGACACCACCTCGGGCAGGGCGTCCAACGCGGCCGGCGCGCCGTCGAGTTGGCGGCCGCCGTGGTTGGAGACGAGGATGCCGCGGACGCCGGCGGCCACCGCCGCCTCCGCGTCCCGCGCGGTCAGCACGCCCTTGGCGAGCACGGGCAGCCCGCTCGCCTCCCGCAGCCGGTCCACGGCCGACCAGTCGAGTGAGCGGTCGAAGGCCAGCCTGCTGTGCGCTCCCGGTGTGGCGCTTCCCGCGGCGGCCGTGCCCGTCAGGTTGGCCGGGGTGATGTGCGACGGGATCGCGAAGCCGTTGCGCAGGTCGCGCAGGCGGCGTCCGGTGAAAGGGGTGTCGACGGTGAGGACCAGTGCCTGGTAGCCGCTGTCGCGGGCGCGGCGTGCCAGGTCGAGGGTGGTCCCTTGCTCACGGAAGCAGTACAGCTGGAGCCAGAGCGGCGCGCTCGCGGCGTGGGCCACCTCCTCGATGCTCCGGCTCGCGAAGGTGCTGAGGACGAGCGGGACACCGATCCGGCCCGCGGCCTCGGCGCTGCCCAACTCGGCCTCCTTGTGGGCGAGTTCGTGGTAGGCCACGGGCGCTATGCCGACGGGGGCCGCCCAGCGGGAGCCGAGCACCTCCACGGAGGTGTCCGGCTCCTCGATGCCGGGCAGCGCCTTGGGACGCAGCCGCACGAGGCCGAAGGCGGCCTCGTTGGCCGCGAGCGTCCGTTCGCGGCCCGCTCCGCCCGCCATGAAGTCCCAGTCCTGGGGCGGCAGGACCTGCCGCGCACGCTCGGCGAAGTCGTCCAGCGTGAGCGGCTCCCGCAGGTCGGGCGCCGTGGTGGCGGGCACCCCGGTGGCAGGCGTCATCGGCCGGCCACTTCCCGCTCCCTCTCGACCGCCTCGTACAGGGCCTTGATGTTCGAACTGCCGAAGCCACGGGCGCCGTTGCGCTGGATGTACTCGTAGAAGAGTGTGCTGCGCGGGTAGGGCGAGCGGGTGAAGATCTGCAGCAGGTAGCCCCACTCGTCGCGGTCCACGAGGACGTTGGTCTCGCGCAGGTCGGCGATGCGGTCGGCCATGCCGCTGACGCGCTCGTTGAGCAGGTCGTAGTAGGCGCCGGGGGTGCGCAGGAAGGCCACGCCGCTGTCGCCGAGGGAGCGGACCGAGCCGACGATGTCGTCCACGAGGAAGGCCAGGTGCTGCACTCCCGGGCCGTTGTGCGCGTTCAGGAACTGGTTGATCTGGCCCGGCACGCGGGTGTCGTCGGGCTCGATGAGGGTGAAGGTGATGCCTCCGTCGGCGTTGCGCACCACGATGGAGTCCATCGCCTGGTCGCCCACCTCGATGTACTCGGAGGAGTAGTAGGGCGTGTCGAAGGCCGCCTCGTAGAACTCGGCGGTGCGGCGCAGGGTGCCCGCCTCCAGGCAGACCGCGACGTGGTCGATGACGGGCCGGGGCCCCGCGGGCTCCGTGGCTGCCGGAAGGAGCGCCCAGTCCCGGTCGGGCGGCAGGTGCCCCGCGCGGCCCTCGACGTCGGCGAGCAGGGTGTGCTGGATGTCGCCGAAGCCGGAGACGGTGGCGTACCAGGTGTCCTGGCCGCGCACCTGCGAAGGGGTCGGCCGCTGCACGGCGTTCGCGCCGGCGAGCACGGCCCGGTCGAAGCCCGACTGGACGTCGGCGCAGCTGAAGGCGAGGTCCGCGATGGAGTCGCCGTGCAGGTCGACGTACTGGGCGACGGCGGTTCCCGGCTGTAGCGCCTGGGTGACGACGAGCGTGACCCCGCCGCGGCGCAGCACCGTGGACCGGCGGTCGTGCGTGCCGGTGGCGGGACCCGCCACGGCCAGCGGCACGAAGCCGAGGCTGTCGATGAGGAAACCGGCGGCAGCCCGGTCGTCCGTGACGTACAGCTCGGCGTACGCAATGGCCCTTGGCGGCATGGCGGCTCTCCAATGAAAAGAAGGGGAGGGAAACGGGAAAACGCGCCGTGAAGACACTTCCCGCATTCTCGATCAGGAAAGTCGAATAGACTTGATGACCACTCTACAAATCCCCCGTATACCCTCGCTATCGGCCGGTTATCACCGTCTCTACCTGCGGTTATCGCCTTCGAGAACAGTATTGACCAGATTGCGGAAGCCTTGCTAGCGTCCCACTTCACACTTAATTGAATGCCGCTCGATCGGCACCTCGATTATTTTTCTGCACGGTACGAAAAGGCCGGGGGGTCCGGCGGAAGATTGTGAGGAGACAGGTGTCTGAGCTCTCGACCATTCGGCACGGTCTGACCAGTGCGCAGCACGAGGTGTGGCTCGCTCAGCAGCTGGATCCGCGCGGCGCGCACTACAAGACCGGCTCCTGCCTGGAGATCGAAGGACCGCTGGACCATGCCGTGCTGAGCGCGGCCCTGCGGCACACCGTGGCCGAGACCGAGACCCTTCGCTCGCGCTTCCTCACCGACGAGCAGGGCCGCCCGTACCGCGCCCACTGCCCCGTCGCCCCGGAGGGCTCGAACGCCACCGAGGACCCGAACGGCGTGCCCTACACCCCTGTGCTGCTACGGCACTTCGACCTCACCGGACACCAGGACCCGCGGGCCGAGGCGCTGCGCTGGATGGAGCGCGACCGCGCGACCCCGGTGGCCCTGGACCGGCCGGGACTCAGCAGCCACGCGCTGTTCACGCTCGGCGGCGGCCGGCACATGTACTACCTGGGCGTCCACCACATCATCATCGACGGCACGAGCATGGCCCTGTTCTACGAGCGGCTCGCCGAGGTGTACCGCGCCCTGACGGACGGACGTGAGATACCGCCCGGCTCCTTCGGTGACATGGACAGGATGGTCACCAACGAGGAGACCTACCGCGCGTCCGCCCGGCACGCCAAGGACCGCGCCTACTGGACCGGCCTGTTCGCCGACCGCCCCGAGCCCGTCTCGCTCACCGGCCGCGGCAGCGGACTCGTCCTGGCCGGCACCGTGGTGAGCCGCCGCCTGGGCCCCGAGCGCACGGCTGTGCTCGACCGCGCCGCCGAGGCGACGGGCTCCCCCTGGGCCCGCGTGGTGATCGCCGGTGTGGGCGCCTTCCTGCACCGGATGACGGGCGCGCGGGACATCGTGGTGTCCGTCCCGGTCACCGGCCGGTACGGCGCCAACGCCCGCACCACGCCCGGTATGGTCTCCAACCGGCTTCCGCTGCGCCTCGCCGTGCGCCCGGAGCAGACCTTCGCGCAGCTGATCGAGCACGTCTCCGAAGGTCTGAGCGGCCTCATGGCGCACAGCCGCTACCGCGGCGAGGACCTGAACCGTGAACTCGGCGGCTCGGGCGTGGCAGGGCCGACGGTCAACGTCATGCCCTACATACGGCCGGTCGACTTCGGCGGCGCGCTCGGCGAGATGCGCAGCATCAGCTCGGGCCCGACGACCGACCTGAACTTCGTTCTGACCGGCACTCCCGAGACCGGGCTCCGCGTCGACTTCGAGGGCAACCCGCAGGTGTACGACGCCCGGGACCTGGCCTCGCTCCAGGAGCGCTTCGTCCGGTTCGTCGAGGACCTGGCGGCCGATCCCGGCGCGCCCGTCGACGAGGTCGCGCTGCTCGCGCCGGACGAGCGCCGCCGCATCCTGACGGAGTGGAACGACACGGCGCACGAGGTGCCCGACGCGACGCTGCCCCAGCTCCTCGCCGAGCAGGCCGCCCGCACCCCGGAGCACGAGGCCGTCGCCTACGAGGGCACCTCACTGACGTACGCGGAACTGGACGCCCGGGCCGAGGAGTTGGCCAGGTCCCTGGTCGACCGCGAGAGCCGGCCCGAGCGGTTCGTCGCGGTCGCGGTGCCCCGCTCGACGGAGCTCGTCGTCTCCTTGCTCGCCGTGCTGAAGTCGGGCGCGGCGTACGTGCCCGTCGACCCCGGATATCCGGCGGACCGCATCGCGCACATCCTGCGCGACGCGGGCGCCATGCTCGTCCTGACCACGCGCGACACCGAGGAGCGGCTGCCGCAGGACGGCACCCCCCGGCTCGTGCTCGACGGCCCCGGCCGTGCGCCAGAGCCCGCCGCAGCGGCGCCGGCAGCGACCCTCGACCCGTGCCACCCCGCCTACGTCATCTACACCTCGGGGTCCACCGGCCGCCCCAAGGGCGTCGTCATCTCCCACCGGTCCATCGTCAACCGCCTTGCCTGGATGCAGGACACGTACGGCCTCGACTCCGGTGACCGGGTGCTCCAGAAGACCCCTTCCGGCTTCGACGTGTCCGTGTGGGAGTTCTTCTGGCCGCTGACTCAGGGCGCCACACTGGTCGTCGCGCGCCCCGACGGCCATCTGGACCCGGCCTATCTGGCCGACACCGTCCGGCGCCAGGGCATCACCACCCTGCACTTCGTGCCGTCGATGCTCGACGTGTTCCTGCGCGAGCCCGCCGCGGCGTCGCTGACGGGTCTGCGCCGCGTCTTCTGTAGCGGCGAGGCGCTCTCGGCCGAGCTCAGCGCACGGTTCAAGGCGGTGTCGGACGTCCCGCTGCACAACCTGTACGGGCCCACGGAAGCCGCCGTCGACGTGACGTACTGGCCGTGCGCGAAGGACATGGGGTCCGGCCCGGTGCCGATCGGCCGCCCGGTATGGAACACCCGGATGTACGTGCTCGACGCCGCGCTGCGGCCGGTGCCCGCGGGCACGCCCGGCGAGCTGTACATCGCCGGTGTCCAGCTCGCCCGCGGCTACCTGGGCCGTCCCGGCCTGAGCGCCGAGCGCTTCACCGCCGATCCGCACGGCGGGCCGGGCAGCCGGATGTACCGCACGGGCGACCTCGCCCGCTGGAACCACGACGGCAGCCTCGACTACCTCGGCCGCGCCGACCAGCAGGTCAAGCTGCGCGGCTTCCGCATCGAACTCGGCGAGATCGAGGCCGTCCTCGTCCGGCAGCCGGAGGTCGCCCAGGCCGCCGTGGTGCTGCGCGAGGACCGGCCCGGCGACCAGCGCCTGGTCGCCTATACGGTCCTCACGGACACGGATGCCCCGGACGACGGCAGGCCGCTCTTCGGCACCCTCAGCGCCCGGTTGCGTGAGCTGCTGCCCGACTACATGATGCCCTCGGCGTACGTCACGCTGCCGGACCTTCCGGTCACCCCGAACGGCAAGCTCGACCGCAGGGCCCTGCCCGCTCCCGACCGCACGGAGCGGTCCGGCGGCCGTGCGCCGCGCACGGCGCGCGAGGAGCTCCTGTGCGCGCTGTTCGCCGAGGTCCTCGGGGTGGACGAGGTCGGCATCGACGACAGCTTCTTCGACCTGGGCGGCCACTCGCTGCTCGCCACGCAGCTGATCAGCCGGCTGCGCGCCGCACTCGGCGCGGAACTGTCGATCCAGCAGGTCTTCGAGTCGCCGAGCGTGGCCGAGCTCGCCGTGGCGCTCCAGGGCGCGGGGCGGGCCCGTACGGCGGTCACCGCCCGGCAGCGGCCCGACCGCCTTCCGCTTTCCTTCGCCCAGCAACGCCTCTGGTTCATCCAGCAGTTCGAGGGCCCATCGCCGCTGTACAACATCCCGGCGGCGCTGCGGCTCACCGGCCCGGTGGACGCCGAAGCCCTCGCGGCGGCGATCGGTGACGTGGTCACCCGGCACGAGAGCCTGCGCACGGTCTTCGCGGAGGACGAGCACGGCCCCCACCAGGTGATCCTGTCACCGGAGCAGGCCAAGGTCCGCCTGGAGACCCTCGACAGCGACGCACAGCGGCTGACCGAGGACATCGCCCGGGGGGCCCGTCACCCCTTCGACCTCACCAGTGAAGTCCCGCTGCGCACCACCCTGTTGCGCCTCGCGCCGGACGAGTACGTGCTGCTGCTCGTGCTGCACCACATCGCCGGGGACGGCTGGTCCCTGGCCCCGCTCGCCCATGACCTGGGCACCGCCTACGCCGCCCGGCTCGACGGCGCGGCCCCCGGCTGGGAGCCGCTGCCGGTCCAGTACGCCGACTACACCCTCTGGCAGCACGAACTCCTGGGCGCCGACGAGGACAGCGGCAGCGAGAGCGCCCAGCAGCTCGCCCACTGGAAGCGGGCGCTCGCGGGCCTGCCCGAGCGGCTCGAACTGCCCACCGACCGGCCGCGTCCCGCACGCCGCGACAACGCCGGTGACCGGCTCGACCTGACCGTGCCCGCCGATCTGCACCGCTCGCTCGCAGGACTGGCCACCGAGACGCGGACCAGTGTCTTCATGGTGCTCCAGGCAGCACTCGCCGGTTTGCTGACCCGGCTCGGCGCGGGTGAGGACGTACCGATCGGCTCCACCATCGCGGGGCGCACCGACGCGGCGGTGGAGAACCTCATCGGCTTCTTCGTCAACACGCTCGTGCTGCGCACGGACACCAGCGGCGACCCGACCTTCCGTGAGCTCGTCGGCCGGGTCCGGGACACCGACCTGGCCGCCTACGCCCACCAGGACCTGCCCTTCGAGCGGCTCGTCGAGGCGCTCAACCCGGACCGCAGCACGTCCCACCACCCCTTGTTCCAGGTGGCGTTGACGTTCGACACCACGCAGCAGGAGGCCCTGGGCGAGCTGGGCAGGCTGCCCGGCATCAGCACGACGCGGCTGCCCGTGCACACCGGGCTCTCCCGGTTCGACATCGTGTTCGCGTTCGACGAGAGCCGTGACGCCGATGGCGAAGCGGCGGGGCTCGACGTCGCGGTGGAGTTCAGCACCGAGCTGTTCGACGCCGGGACCGTCGTCACCCTCACCGAGCGGCTGCTGCGGCTCCTCACGGAGGTCGTCGCGGATCCCGACGTGCGCCTGGGCGCACTGGATGTCCTGGCGCCCGGGGAACACCGCGAGCTGCTCGTGGCGGCCAACGGCCCGTCGTCCGCGACTGAGGCCGCCGAGACCGCCGAGGCCACGCTGGTGGAGCTCTTCGAACGGCAGGCCGCCAGGCACCCCGACCGCACGGCACTGACCTTCGACGGCACATCCCTGTCGTACGCCGAGCTCAACGCGCGCGCCAACCGCCTCGCCCGGCTCCTCGTCGCCCGCGGGGCCGGGCCTGACGCCCTGGTCGCCCTCGCCCTGCCCCGCTCGGCGGAGCTGGTCGTCGCGCTGCTCGCCGTGGTCAAGTCGGGTGCCGCCTATGTGCCGCTCGACCCCGGCTATCCGGCCGACCGGCTCGCCTACGCGCTGTCCGACGCGGCGCCCAGCGTCCTGCTCACCGACCGCGACACCGCCGAGCGGCTGCCCGCGCACGCGGTGCCGTGTGTCCTCATCGGCGACGGCACGGACGCGTACGGCTCGGACGACCTCGCCCAGAGCGAGCGGGTCAGACCGCTCGACCCGCGGGACACCGCGTACGTCATCTACACCTCCGGCTCGACGGGGCGGCCCAAGGGGGTGGCCGTGCCGCACCACAACGTCGTGCGGCTGTTCTCCGCCACCGAGCACTGGTTCGGCTTCGACGAGCAGGACGTGTGGACGCTCTTCCACTCCTACGCGTTCGACTTCTCCGTGTGGGAGCTGTGGGGTCCCCTGCTGCACGGCGGCAGGCTCGTCGTCGTACCGCACGACGTCAGCCGCGATCCCGCCGCGTTCCTCACCCTGCTCGCGCGGGAGCGGGTCACCATCCTGAACCAGACGCCGTCGGCGTTCTACCAGCTGGCGGCGGCCGACCGCGAGCTACGGCCCGAACTCGTCCTGCGGCACGTGGTGTTCGGCGGTGAGGCGCTCGACCTGTCCCGGCTCGCCGACTGGTACGAGCGGCACGGCGATGACGCCCCCGTTCTGGTCAACATGTACGGCATCACCGAAACCACCGTCCACGTCTCCCACTTCGCCCTCGACCGGGCCACCGCGGCGGCCTCCTCGGCGAGCACCATCGGCGTCAACATCCCCGACCTGCGGGTCTACGTCCTCGACGACCGGCTGCGGCCCACCGCGCCCGGCGTGACCGGCGAGATGTACGTCGCCGGCGCCGGCCTCGCCCGCGGCTACCTGGGACGCCCGGGACTCACCGCCGACCGCTTCCCCGCCGACCCCTACGGGGCTCTCTTCGGCGAGCCCGGCACCCGGATGTACCGCACGGGCGACCTGGCCAGGCGCCGCACCGACGGCGGCCTCGACTACCTGGGGCGCGCGGACCAGCAGGTGAAGATCCGCGGCTTCCGGATCGAGCTCGGCGAGATCGAGGCCGTGCTCGCGGCCCACCCCCGCGTCGACGACGTGGCCGTGCTCGCGCGTGAGGACACCCCGGGCGACCTGCGGCTCGTCGCGTACGTCGTGACCGGTGCGGACGTCACTGCCCGTGCGCTGCACGACCACGCCGCCGCCCAACTGCCCGACTACATGATCCCGTCGGCGTTCGTCACCCTGGACGCCCTGCCGCTGACGCCCAACGGCAAGCTCGACGGCAAGGCACTGCCCGCCCCCGCGCACGCGGGGCAGGTGACGGGACGCGCGCCGCGCGGTCCGCGCGAGGAGATCCTGTGCGCCCTGTTCGTCGAGGTGCTCGCGGTCTCCCGCCTGACCATCGACGACAACTTCTTCGACCTGGGCGGCCACTCCCTGCTCGCCACCAAGCTCGCGGGCCGCATCCGCGGCACCCTGGGCGTCGAGCTCTCCGTGCGCCAGCTCTTCGAGACGCCCACGGTCGCCGGGCTCTCCGCCGCCCTTGCGCAGGCGGAGCACGCCAGGACGCCGCTCACGGCCGGGGTCCGCCCCGAACGGCTTCCGCTGTCGTACGCCCAGCAGCGGCTGTGGTTCCTGCACCGACTCGAAGGTCCCTCGCCCACCTACAACATCACCGGCGCGCTGCGGCTGACCGGCGGGCTCGACGCGGAGGCACTGCGCGCGGCCTTCCAGGACGTGATCACCCGCCACGAGAGCCTGCGGACCGTCTTCACGGAGGACGGGCAGGGCGCGCGGCAGACCATCCTGGACGCCGACGACGTGCGCTTCGAACTGCCGCTGACCGACACCGGCGAGGACCAGCTCGACGAGCGGCTCGAACGGGCCGCCCGGCACTGCTTCGACCTGCGGACCGACATCCCCGTGAAGGCGGAGCTGTTCCGGCTCTCCGGTGACGAGCACGTGCTGCTTCTGATGATTCATCACATCGCGGGCGACGGCTGGTCCCTGGGCCCGCTGATCCGGGACCTGGCCGATTCCTACACGGCCCGCGCAGCGGGCCGGGCCCCGGCCCTGCCGCCCCTGCCCGTGCAGTACGCCGACTTCGCCCTGTGGCAGCGCACCTCGCTCGGGGAGGCGTCCGACGCGGCGACCCCGGCGGGGCGCCAGCTCGCCCACTGGAAGCAGGCCCTGGCCGGGGTGCCCGACCGGCTCGAACTGCCCGCGGACCGGCCGCACCCGGCCGCCGCGTCGCACCGCGGCAGCCGCGTCCCGCTGGCCGTGCCCGCGGAGCTGCACCGGGGGGCCGCCGAACTGGCCAAGGAGTCACGCACCAGCGTCTTCATGGTGCTCCAGGCGGCGCTGGCCACCCTGCTCTCCCGCATGGGCGCCGGTGATGACATTCCCCTCGGCACGCCGGTGGCGGGGCGGACCGACGAGGCCGTGGACCAGGTCGTCGGGTTCTTCGTCAACACCCTGGTGCTGCGCACCGACACGGGCGGCAACCCCACGTTCCGCGAGCTGCTCGACCGGGTACGCGACACCGACCTGACCGCCTACGACCACCAGAACCTGCCCTTCGAGCACCTGGTGGATGCCCTCAGCCCGACCAGGTCGCTCTCCCACAACCCGCTGTTCCAGGTCCTGTTGAGCCTGGACACCACCCAGCAGGACGCGCTCGCCGCGATGGCCTCGACCGGTCTCGGCGTGACGCTGATGCCCGTCGCCACCGGGGTCTCCAAGGTCGACCTGGCCTTCGAGATCGCCGAGCACCGTAACGCCGACGGCACTCCGGCGGGCCTGTTCGGCGCGGCCGAGTACAGCACCGACCTCTTCGACGAGAGCACGGTCACCGCGCTGGTGGACCGCTTCCTGCGGCTCCTCGGCGCCCTGGTCGCCGAGCCGGGACGGCACATCGGTGACGTCGACGTCCTGAGCGAGGAGGAGCTGGCGCGCGTCCTGGTCGAGTGGAACGACACACCGCGCAAGCCGGTCGGCCAGACCTTCGCCGCGTACGTCGAAGACCATGCGGCGAAGGCGCCGGAGCGCGCCGCGGTCGAGTTCCACGGGCAGGTCCTGTCCTACGGCGAGCTGAACGAGCGGGCCAACCGCCTGGCCCGCCGTTTCCTCGAACTCGGCGCGGGCCCGGAGCAGTTCGTGGCGATGGCCCTGCCGCGCTCGGCCGACCTGATCGTCGCCGCCCTCGCCGCCTTCAAGGCGGGCGCGGCCTACCTGCCAGTCGACCCCGCCTACCCCGCCGAGCGGATCACCCACCTCCTCGACGACGCCTCACCCACGCTCGTCGTCACCACGTCCGCCATCGCCACCGGTCTCCCGGACACCGCCGTACCGCTGCTCCTGACCGACGGCGCCGAGACCGCGACGGCCGTCGAAGGGCTGCCCGCCCACGACGTCACCGACGCGGAGCGGCCGGCGCCGCTGCGGCCCGAGCACCCGGCGTACATGATCTACACGTCCGGCACCACGGGCCGGCCCAAGGGTGTCGTCGTCACCCACACCGGCCTGCCCGGTCTGGTCGACATCTTCACCCGCGACTGCGCGGCGGGTCCGGGCAGCCGGGTCCTACAGCACCTCTCCCCCAGCTTCGACGCGTCGTTCTGGGAGCTGGCGATGGGCCTGCTCACGGGCGCCACCCTCGTCATCGCGCCGCAGGAGACCACGCCGGGTCCCGAACTGGCCGACCTCGCGACCCGGCACGCGGCGACCCACCTCAGCCTGACGACGTCCGTCCTCGGACTGCTTCCCGAAGGCTCGCTGCCGGACGGGCTCACCCTCGTCGTCGGCGCGGAGTCGATCCCGCCCGAGCTGGTGGAGCGCTGGTCCGGCGGCCGTACGATGCTCAACTCCTACGGCCCCACGGAGACCACGGTCTGCTCGACCATGAGCGGGCCGCTGTCCGGGCCGCTCACCCCGCCCATCGGCTCCCCCGTCACCAACACCGCGGTGTACGTCCTGGACGCGGCCCTGCGTCCGGTCGCCCCCGGTGTGCCCGGCGAACTGTACGTGGCGGGACCGCACTTGGCGCGCGGCTACCACGACCGGCCCGCGCTTTCCGCCGAGCGGTTCGTGGCCAACCCCTTCGGGGCACCCGGCAGTCGCCTCTACCGGACCGGCGACCTGGTGCGCTGGCTGCCCGGCGGCGAGCTGGAGATCCTGGGGCGCGTCGACACCCAGGTCAAGATCCGCGGCCTGCGGATCGAGCCCACCGAGATCGAGGCCGTGATCACCGAGCGCCCGCACCTGGACAGGGCAGCCGTGATCGTACGGGAAGACCGGCCGGGTGACCGGCGGCTCGTGGCGTACGTGGTGCCCGAGCAGGGTCACGCCCTGGACGCCGCGGCGCTCCGCGCCGAACTGCGCGAGACCCTGCCCGACCATATGATCCCGACGGCGTTCGTCTCCCTCGACGCGCTGCCGCTGACGATCAACGGCAAGCTGGACCGCAAGGCGCTGCCCGCCCCCGACTACTCCGTCCGGCCGACCGGGCGCGCCGCCCGCACCCCGCGGGAGCGGCTGCTGTGCGAGCTGTTCGCCGAGGCCCTTGGCGTGGCGTCCGTCGGCATCGACGACGGGTTCTTCGACCTCGGCGGCGACAGCATCCTGTCCATCCAGCTCGTCGGCCGGGCCCGCGCGGCAGGACTCGTCCTGTCGGTGCGTGACGTCTTCGAGCACCAGACGCCCGCGCTGCTCGCCGATGCCGCCACTGCCGAGGACGACGCCGGGCACGGCACGGACCGGCGGGAGCGGGGCGCCGACGTACCGGCGCACGGCCCGGCACCGCGCACCCCGATGATGGGCTGGTTCGCCGACCTCGGTTCGGCGGCCGCCGAGTTCAACCAGTCCCTGGTCCTTCGTGTGCCCGCCGACCTCGACCTCGACGCGCTCGGCGCCGCACTCCTGACCGTGCTCGACCACCATGACGCGCTGCGGATGCGGGTGGCCGACGACTGGACGATCCAGATCCCCGAGGCCGGTTCCGTCACGGTGGCCGACTGCCTGGTCCGGTACGACGCCACGGGGCTCGACGAGTCCGCACTCCGCTCGGCGGTGACCGAGCAGGCACGCGCGGCCCGCGCACGGCTCGCTCCGTCCGACGGCCGGATGCTCCAGGCCGTGTGGCTCGACCGGGGCGCCGGGGCGGGTGACGGCGCGCCCGCGCCGGACGGTCTGCTCGTGCTCGTCGCCAACCACCTGGTGATGGACGGCGTCACCTGGCGCATCCTCGTGCCCGACCTGGCGGCCGCCTACGCGGGAGACGCGCTCGCCCCGGTGGGCACGCCGTGGCGGCAGTGGGCGCTGTCCCTCGCGGACATCGCCGTGGAACCGCGGATCGAGGACGAGCTCGACCACTGGCGTTCGGTGCTCGGCGACACCCCGCGCACCCTGCACGCCGACCGCACGCGTGACACCCACGCGACGGCGGGCGAGATCACCGCCGAACTCGACGCGGAGACCACCGAGGCCCTGCTCACCTGGGTCCCCGGCGTCTGCCACGCGGCGATCAACGACGTGCTCCTGAGCGCCTTCGCCGTCGCCGTCGCCGAGTGGCGGCGCGGGCGCGGCGACGACTCCGACGCCCCCGTCGTGGTCGACCTGGAGAGCCACGGCCGCCACGAGGACGCCGTCCCGGGCTCCGAACTCAGCCGCACGGCCGGCTGGTTCACCTCCATGTACCCGGTCCTGCTGGCGCCGCCCGCCACGGCGGCCACCGGTGGCGCGTCGATGATCCACGCCCTGAAGGCCGTCAAGGAGCAGCTGCGCACCGTGCCGGGCGACGGCATCGGCTACGGCCTCCTTCGCCACCTCAACCCTCGCACCGGGGCCACCCTCGCCCCGCTCCCCGCACCCGACTTCGGCTTCAACTACCTCGGGCAGATCGGCCAGGGCGGCGCCCACGAAGGCCCCTGGACCATCGCGGGCGGAGACGTCGCGGGGATCGACGGCACCATGCCGCTGGCCCACCCCGTGGACCTCAACGCCGTGGCGAGCGAGACTTCTTCGGGCACCCGGCTGCGGGCGAGATGGACCTACGCCGCGTCCGAGCTGGATGCCCAGGACGCGCAGCGCCTCGCCGACGCCTGGTTCCGGGCGCTGAGGCAGCTCGTCGACGAGGCCCGCGGATCCGGCGCCGGCGGCCTCACCCCGTCGGACGTCACCCACCCGGAGCTCGACCAGGCAGACATCGAGCACCTGGAGCGGCTCGTGCCGGGCATCCAGGACGTCCTCCCGCTCGCGCCTCTCCAGGAGGGCTTCCTCTTCCTCAACCTGTACGACGAGAGCGCCCGTGACGTCTACGTGGGCCAGCTCTCCTTCGTACTCGAAGGGCGCTACGACGGGGAGCGCATGCGGGCCGCGGCGCAGGCGCTGCTGCGGCGGCACGCCAACCTGCGCGCCGGGTTCCGGCAGACCGCTTCGGGCGCATGGGTACAGGTCGTGCCCGCCGACGCTGAACTCGACTGGCGTGAGGCCGACTTGACCGCTCTCCCCGAAGGCGAGCGGCAGGCTGCGGCCGACCGGCTCGCTGCCGAGGACCGGGGTCGGCGCTTCGACCTGACGTGCCCGCCCCTGATGCGGTTCTCGGTCATCAGGACGGCCGTGGACCAGGTCCGCCTCGTCATGACGAACCATCACATCGTGCTCGACGGCTGGTCGATGCCACTGCTCCTGGAGGAACTGACCGAGCTGTACGTGTCCGGGGGCGACCCCGTGGGCCTGCCGCGGGTGCGCCCGTACCGCGACTATCTCTCCTGGCTCGGCGCCCGCGACCGCGACGGCGCCCAGGAGGCCTGGCAGAATTCCCTGGCCGGGCTCGACGAGGCGACGCTGCTCGCCGCCCCCTCTGACGCTCCTTCTTCTTCTGCTGCTTCCTCTCCTCATGCTTCCTCTGATGTCGGCGCGGTCGCGTCGGACCCGCTGAGCGTGCCGTTCGGCCTGGAAGCTGACGCCACCGCGGCCCTGGCCTCCTGGGCGCGGGGCCAGGGCGTGACGATGAACTCGGTGGTGCAGGGCGCCTGGGCACTGGCCCTGGCCCAGGCCACCGGCCGTGACGACGTCGTCTTCGGAGCCACCGTCTCCGGACGTCCGCCAGAGCTGCCGGGCGTCGAGTCGATGGTCGGCCTGTTCATCAACACCCTGCCCGTACGGGCCCGCATCGACCACGCCGAACCCGTCAGCGGCTTCTTCCGCCGCCTCCAGGCCGAACAGGCCCGCCTCCTGGACCACCAGTGGGCCGGCCTCGCCGACATCCAACGCTGGGCCGGACACACCGAACTCTTCGACACCGCCATGGTCTTCCAGAACTACCCGGTGAGCGCCGACGCGACGAGCGGGCTCTTCGGCGACCTGCGGGTGGCCGGATTCGACGCGGTCGAGAGCACCGACTTCACGGTCAACCTCGTTGCGCACACCCGGGGATCGGACCTGCGACTGCGGCTCGACTACCACGCGGACCTCTGCGAGGAGGAGCTGGCCCGGTCACTTGCGGACCGGGTGGTGCGGGTGCTTCAGGCGCTGGTCTCCGACGCCGATCTGCCCGTGGGACAACTGGACACCCTCGACCCCGTCCAGCGGGAACGGGTGCTGGTGGAGTGGAACGGGGCGACTACCGAGCTGCCTGACACACCACTGCACGAACTGGTGACCCAGCAAGCACTCCGAACGCCGGACGCCGTGGCGGTGGTATGCGAGGGTGACTCGTTCACCTACCAGGAACTGGACACACGCGCCAACCAGCTCGCCAGGCACCTGCTCCACCAGGGGCTCGGAGCAGAGCAGTTCGTGGCACTGGCTCTGCCGAAGTCACTGGACGCCGTTATCAGCATGCTCGGTGTTCTGAAGACCGGCGCCGCCTACCTGCCCATCGACCCCGAGTACCCGGCCGACCGCATCAGCTACATGCTCCAAGACGCCAACCCCGCCCTCACCCTGACCGAGCCGGTCCCGGCTGCGGCATACCAGGAGTACTCCACCGCCGAGATCACCGACGCCGAACGACGGGTGCCCCTCTCGTCCCGCCACCCCGCATACATGATCTACACCTCAGGCTCCACCGGCCGCCCCAAGGGCGTCATCATCGAACACCACGCCCTGGCCACCTACCTCCACCGAGCCCGCACCACCTACCACGCCACCACCGGCACCACCACCCTCCACTCCCCCCTCGCCTTCGACCTCACCATCACCGCCCTGTGGACCCCCCTCACCAACGGCGGCACCGTCCACCTCACCACCCTCGAAAACACCAGCACCCAACCAACCCTCATCAAAGCAACACCCAGCCACCTCCCCCTCCTCAACACCCTCCCCAACACCGCATCGCCCTCCCACACACTGATCCTGGGCGGCGAAGCCCTCCTAGCCGACCACCTCGCCACCTGGCACAACCAACACCCCGGCGTCCAAGTCATCAACGCCTACGGCCCCACCGAATCCACCGTCAACATCACCGACCACCACATCGACCCCACCACCCTCACCGAGGGACCCGTCCCCATCGGACGCCCCTTCGCCAACACCCAGGCCTACGTCCTCGACTCAGCCCTGCGCCCCGTCGCCCCCGGCACCACAGGCGAGCTCTACCTCGCCGGCGAACAACTCGCCCGCGGCTACCACAACCGCCCCGCCCTCACCGCCGAACGCTTCACCGCCAACCCCCACGGCACCCCCGGCAGCCGCATCTACCGCTCCGGCGACCTCGCCCACTGGAACCACAACGGCCACCTCATCTACGACGGACGCGCCGACCACCAGATCAAACTCCGCGGCCACCGCATCGAACTCGGCGAAATCCAAACCGCCCTCACCACACAACCAGGCATCACCCAAGCCACCGTCACCCTCCGCGAAGACCACCCCGGCGACCAACGCCTCATCGCCTACATCGTCACCGACCCCAACCACTGGGACCACACGGCCACCCACACCGCCCTCACCGCCCAACTCCCCCACTACATGGTCCCCTCAGCCATCGTCACCCTCGACACCCTCCCCCTCACCCCCAACGGCAAGCTCGACCACAAAGCCCTCCCCGCCCCCGACTACACCGCGGTCACAACAGGCCGAGCCCCGCGCAACCCCCGCGAAGAAATCCTCACCGGCCTCTACGCCGAGGTATTGGGCGTCGACCGCGTCACCATCGACGACGACTTCTTCGACCTGGGCGGCCACTCCCTCCTCGCCACCCGCCTCGTCAGCCGCATCCGCACCACCCTGGGCGCCGAGTTGTCCATCCGGCAGCTCTTCGAAACCCCCACCATCGCCGCCCTCTCCCACGCCCTCGACGCCTCCCACTCCGTCCGCACCTCCCTCACCGCGCGCCCCAGGCCCGAACGCATCCCCCTCTCCTACGCACAACAACGCCTCTGGTTCCTCCACCAGTTCGAGGGCCCTTCCTCCACCTACAACACCGTCACGACCCTCCGCCTCTCCGGCACGCTCGACGAGGACGCGCTGCGCACGGCGATCGACGACGTCGTTGCCCGGCACGAAAGCCTGCGCACCGTCTTCACCGAGGACGAGCAGGGTTCGTACCAGATCGTGCTGCCCACGGAGGCGGCCGAGACACCGTTCATGGTTGTCGACGTGGCGGAGGAGCAGCTCGACGACAGCCTGGCCGAGGCGGTCGGCCACTGCTTCGACCTCACTCTCGAACTCCCGCTACGCACCTGCCTGTTCCGTGTCTCCGAGCAGGAGCACGTACTGCTCCTGCTCATCCACCACATCGCCAGCGACGCCTGGTCCCGCACCCCCCTGGCCCAGGACCTCACCGCCGCGTACGCCGCCCGCATGCGGAGCGATTCTCCCAAGTGGACGCCACTCTCCGTGCAGTACGCCGACTACTCCCTCTGGCAGCACGACGTCCTCGGCGACGACAGCGACGCGGACAGCACGGCGGGCAAGCAACTCGCCTATTGGACCGCGACGCTGGCCGGGCTTCCGGAGCAGCTCGATCTGCCCACCGACCGATCACGTCCCGCCGTCGCGAGCAACGAAGGCGACCGCATCCCGTTCACCCTCCCGGCAACACTGCACACGCGGCTGACGGAGCTGGCGCGTGCCACCAACACCAGCGCCTTCATGGTGGCCCAGGCCGCGGTCGCCGCGCTCCTCACGCGGCTCGGCGCGGGCGAGGACATCCCCGTCGGCACCCCGATCGCCGGACGCACCGACGACGCCACCGACCACCTCATCGGCCTCTTCATCAACACCCTCGTCCTGCGCACCGACACGGCAGGCGATCCCACCTTCCGCGAGCTGCTCGACCGCGTCCGCGACACCGACCTCTCCGCCTACGCCCAGCAGGACCTGCCCTTCGAGCGGCTCGTCGAGGCACTCAACCCGACCCGCTCCCTCTCGCACCACCCGCTCTTCCAGGTGCTGCTCACCTTCAACAACACCGATCACCAGGGTGCGTTGAGCGAGATCGCGCAGCTTCCGGGGCTCGACGTCTCGTACCGGGAGATCCAGCGGACGACCTCGAAGTTCGACCTGTCCTTCGGGTTCGCGGAGTCGTTCGACGAGGCACGCCGCCCCCAAGGCATCAGCGGGGCGCTGGACTTCAGCACCGACCTCTTCGAACGCACATCGGCCCAGGCCATCGCAGACCGCTTCGTCCGCCTGTTGGAGGCCGTGACCGCCGCTCCTGATCAGCGCATCGGCGACATCGACCTGCTCAGCGCTGTCGAGCGGCAGCGGGTGCTGGTGGAGTGGAACGGGGCGACTACCGAGCTGCCTGACACACCACTGCACGAACTGGTGACCCAGCAAGCACTCCATACGCCGAATGCCGTGGCGGTGGTATGCGAGGGTGACTCGTTCACCTACCAGGAGCTGGACCAGCGGGCGAACCAGCTCGCCAGGCACCTGCTCCACCAGGGGCTCGGAGCAGAGCAGTTCGTGGCACTGGCTCTGCCGAAGTCACTGGACGCCGTTATCAGCATGCTCGGTGTTCTGAAGACCGGCGCCGCCTACCTGCCGATCGACCCCGAGTACCCGGCCGACCGCATCAGCTACATGCTCCAAGACGCCAACCCCGCCCTCACACTGACCGAGCCGATCGCTCACACCGAGTACACGGACCAACCCGATTCTGAGATCACCGACGCCGAACGACGGGTGCCCCTCTCGTCCCGCCACCCCGCATACATGATCTACACCTCAGGCTCCACCGGCCGCCCCAAGGGCGTCATCATCGAACACCACGCCCTGGCCACCTACCTCCACCGAGCCCGCACCACCTACCACGCCACCACCGGCACCACCACCCTCCACTCCCCCCTCGCCTTCGACCTCACCATCACCGCCCTGTGGACCCCCCTCACCAACGGCGGCACCGTCCACCTCACCACCCTCGAAAACACCAGCACCCAACCAACCCTCATCAAAGCAACACCCAGCCACCTCCCCCTCCTCAACACCCTCCCCAACACCGCATCGCCCTCCCACACACTGATCCTGGGCGGCGAAGCCCTCCTAGCCGACCACCTCGCCACCTGGCACAACCAACACCCCGGCGTCCAAGTCATCAACGCCTACGGCCCCACCGAATCCACCGTCAACATCACCGACCACCACATCGACCCCACCACCCTCACCGAGGGACCCGTCCCCATCGGACGCCCCTTCGCCAACACCCAGGCCTACGTCCTCGACTCAGCCCTGCGCCCCGTCGCCCCCGGCACCACAGGCGAGCTCTACCTCGCCGGCGAACAACTCGCCCGCGGCTACCACAACCGCCCCGCCCTCACCGCCGAACGCTTCACCGCCAACCCCCACGGCACCCCCGGCAGCCGCATCTACCGCTCCGGCGACCTCGCCCACTGGAACCACAACGGCCACCTCATCTACGACGGACGCGCCGACCACCAGATCAAACTCCGCGGCCACCGCATCGAACTCGGCGAAATCCAAACCGCCCTCACCACACAACCAGGCATCACCCAAGCCACCGTCACCCTCCGCGAAGACCACCCCGGCGACCAACGCCTCATCGCCTACATCGTCACCGACCCCAACCACTGGGACCACACGGCCACCCACACCGCCCTCACCGCCCAACTCCCCCACTACATGGTCCCCTCAGCCATCGTCACCCTCAACACCCTCCCCCTCACCCCCAACGGCAAGCTCGACCACAAAGCCCTCCCCGCCCCCGACTACACCGCGGTCACAACAGGCCGAGCCCCGCGCAACCCCCGCGAAGAAATCCTCACCGGCCTCTACGCCGAGGTATTGGGCGTCGACCGCGTCACCATCGACGACGACTTCTTCGACCTGGGCGGCCACTCCCTCCTCGCCACCCGCCTCGTCAGCCGCGTACGCACGGCGTTGGGGATCGAGCTCTCCGTGCGGCAGTTCTTCGAGGCCCCGACCATCACCGCGCTGTCCGGTGCGCTCGACGGGGCCGGGCGTGCCCGTGCCGCTCTCACCGCGCGCCCCAGGCCCGAACGCATCCCCCTCTCCTACGCACAACAACGCCTCTGGTTCCTCCACCAGCTGGAAGGGCCCACCCCGACCTACAACATCCCCACCACCCTCCGCCTCACCGGCACCCTCGACCAGCACGCCCTGCACCAAGCCCTGCGCGACCTCGTCGCCCGCCACGAAAGCCTGCGCACCAGCTACTCCGAGGACGAGCACGGGCCCCGGCAGGTCATTCACGAGTTCACGCCCGAGATCCTGCCGTTGGCGGTGGTGGCCACGGACGAGGAGCAGTTGGAGACACGGCTCTCCGAGGCGGTTCACCACGCCTTCGACCTGACGGCCGACATCCCGGTGCGTGTCACGCTGTTCCGGGTGGGCGAGGAGGAGCACGTACTGCTCCTGCTCATCCACCACATCGCCAGCGACGCCTGGTCCCGCACCCCCCTGGCCCAGGACCTCACCGCCGCGTACACGGCCCGGTGCGCGGGCGACGCGCCCGGCTGGAAGCCACTGCCGGTCCAGTACGCCGACTACGCGCTGTGGCAGCGGCACATACTCGGCGACGACAGCGACGCGGACAGCACGGCTGGCAGGCAACTCGCCTATTGGGCGGCGCAGTTGGCCGGGCTCCCCGAGCAGCTCGACCTGCCCACCGACCGGCCGCGGCCCGCCGTCGCGAGCCAGGACGGAGGCCGGGTCGGGTTCACGCTCGACGCGGAACTGTACGAGCGCCTCACGGAGTTGGCGCGTACCACGCACACCAGCACGTTCATGGTGGTGCAGGCCGCGATCGCAGCGCTGCTCACCCGCCTCGGTGCGGGAGAGGACATTCCGATCGGCACACCGATCGCGGGGCGCACCGATGACGCGACGGAGAACCTTATCGGGTTCTTCATCAACACCCTGGTCCTGCGCACCGACACCAGCGGCAACCCCACCTTCAAGCAGCTCCTGGAGAACACGCGCCGCACCGACCTGGCCGCCTACGCGCACCAGGACCTGCCCTTCGAGCGGCTCGTCGAGGCACTCAACCCCACCCGTACGCTGGCCCATCACCCGCTGTTCCAGGTGATGCTCGTCCTGAGCACGGCGGAGACGGACCCCGACGCCTCGCTCGGTCTGCCGGGGCTTCGGGTCACCGCGGAGCGCAGCAGGCTCGGTGCGGCCAAGGTCGATCTCGCCTTCGCCCTCGCCGAGACGCGGGACGCCGACGGCAGGAGCAGCGGGCTGACCGGGGCCCTGGACTTCCGTACCGATCTGTTCGACCGGTCGACGGCGCAGTCCCTGGTGGAGCGGTTCATCCGGACCCTGGACGAGGTCACCGCGGCCCCTGACGTCCGCCTGTCCCAGGTGAGTGTCCTCAGCGACGCCGAGCGGCACTGGCTGCTCGGTGACGGGGCCTCGGCGAGCACGCTGGAGACCCTGGATGCGACGCTGCCCGAGCTGTTCGCGGCGCAGGTGGCCAGGACGCCGGACGCGCCGGCCGCCGTGCAGGGCGGGACGACGGTGTCGTACGCCGAACTCGACGCCCGTACGCACCGGTTGGCCCAGGTCCTGCGCCAGCAGGGCGTGCGGCCGGGGACGCCCGTGGTCATGCTGATGGAGCGGTCCTTGGCCCATGTCGTGGCCACCCTGGCCATCGCCAAGGCGGGCGGTGCCTATGTGCCGCTGCACGACACCTATCCGCTGGACCGCATGCGCTACGTCGTGGCGGACACCGCCGCCACCCTGGTCCTCACCGACCGGGCGGAGTCCGCGCGGGCCGCGGAGCTGGGTGCGCGGGTCCTGGTGGTGGACGAGCACGGCGTCCCGTCCGACGCGGCGCACGACGCCGGGCTGAGCGTGGGGCTGCGGCCGGAGGATCTCGCGTACGTGATGTACACGTCCGGTTCCACCGGTCTTCCCAAGGGGGTGGCCGTCACCCAGCGCGGCGTCGTGGACCTGGTCCGCGACCACTGCTGGCGGCCCGACGCGCACGAGCGGGTCCTCCTGCACGCCCCGCACGCCTTCGACGTGTCCTGCTACGAGCTGTGGGTGCCGCTCGTCTCCGGTGGCACGGTCGTCGTGGCACCGCCCGGGCACCTGGACGCCGCCGCGATCACCGAGCTCATCTCCGTCCACCGCATCACGGCGGTCCACCTCACCGCGGGCTTCTTCCGGGTCGTCGCGGAGGAGGCGCCGGAGTCCTTCGCCGGGGTGCGGGAGGTGCTGACCGGCGGTGACGTGGTGTCGCCCGCCGCGGTCGCCCGGGTTCTCGAACACGCCCCTGACACCGTGCTCCGTCACCTCTACGGGCCGACGGAGACCACGCTGTGCGTGACGCAGCACGAGATCGGGGCGCCCTACACGGCGCAGGGCAGCCTCCCGATCGGCCGACCGACGGGGAACACCCGGACGTACGTACTCGACCAGTACCTTCAGCCGGTCCCTGCCGGAGTGCCCGGCGAGCTGTTCATCTCCGGCAGCGGCCTGGCGCGCGGCTACCTGGACCGCCCCGACCTGACCTGCGAGCGGTTCGTCGCCGATCCGTTCGGCGGGGCGGGGGGCCGGATGTACCGCACGGGCGACCTGGTGCGGTACAACCCGGCGGGCGAGCTGGAGTACCTGGCGCGCGCCGACGACCAGGTCAAGATCCGCGGCTTCCGCGTGGAGCTCGGCGAGATCGAGGCGGTCCTCGCGCCCGGCCCGAACTGGCCCAGGCCGCCGTCGTCGTCCGCGAGGACCGGCCCGGTGACCGGCGCCTGGTGGCCTATGTGGTGGCCGCGGACGGACCTGCCGGTGACGTGGACACGGGCGCGCTGCGCACCTTCGTGCGCCAGGCGCTGCCCGACTACATGGTGCCGTCCGCGTTCGTCGTCCTGGATGGTCTGCCGCTGACCGTGAACGGCAAGCTGGACCGTAAGGCGCTGCCCGCCCCGGACTACGCGGCGGCGTCCACCGGACGTGTCGCCCGTACGCCCGAAGAGGAGCTGCTGTGCACGCTCTTCGCCGAGGTGCTCGGCCTGCCGACGGTGGGGGCCGAGGACGGGTTCTTCGACCTGGGCGGTGACAGTATCCTGTCCATCCAGCTCGTCGGCCGGGCCCGCGCCCGGGGCCTGACGCTCTCCGTGCGGGACGTATTCGAGCACCAGTCGGCGGCTCAGCTCGCCGAGGAGCTCGGCAGCCGGGACGACGGGCCCACGTCTGAGTTCGCGGAGGTCGATCCGTACGGACCCGTACCGGCGACCCCCGTCATGGCGCGGATCGCCGACCTCGGCCTGGGAGGCGATGACTTCAACCAGTCCGTCGTGGTCTCGGTGCCGCCCGCACTGGACGGGGCCACGCTGACCGCAGCCTTCCAGAAGGTGCTGGACCACCATGACGCGCTGCGGCTGCGCGCCGGGGCGGACGGGACGATGGATGTCCGCGGACCCGGCGCCGTGCCGGCCGCGGAGATCCTCGTCCGCGCCGAGGTGCCCGGCTCCGGGTCCCTGCCCGAGTCCGCGTGCGGCTCCGGCTCGGCGTCAGGCCCGGGCGCCGCCGACGACGTCGAGGATCTTGTCGCCGAGCTCGCGTACGCCGCGCGGGACCGCCTCGCGCCCGCCGACGGCCGGATGATCCAGGCGGTCTGGCTCGACCGGGGGGCCGAGCGGGAAGGGCTGCTGATCCTGGTCGCCCACCACCTCGTGGTCGACTCGGTCACCTGGAGCATCCTCGTACCGGATCTCGCGGCGGCGTACGGAGGAGGTGAGCTCGCCCCCGTCGGCACCTCGTGGCGGCAGTGGGCCGTCTCCCTGGAACGGCTCGCCACCGACCCGCGCATCCAGGCCGAAGCGGACCACTGGGAGACCACGCTCACCGCCGACGCGGCCCTGCGGGTTGACCGCGGGCGCGACCTCCACGACCGTGCGGGCCGCGTCACGCTCGACCTGCCGTCCGCGACGACCGGTGCGCTGCTCGACGAGGTGCCGGGCAGTGTCAACGCGAGCGTCAACGACGTGCTCCTGACCGCTTTCGCCGTCGCCGTCGCCGAGTGGCGGCGCGGGCGCGGTGACGACCCCGACGCCCCCGTCGTGGTCGACCTGGAGAGCCACGGCCGCCACGAGGACGCTGTCCCAGGCGCCGAACTCAGCCGCACCGCGGGCTGGTTCACCGCCCTCTACCCGGTGCGACTCGAACCGGGCGTCGCGGACTGGGCCCGGCTGCGCCAGGACGGTGCCGCCCTCCGCGACAGCCTCAAGCAGGTCAAGGAGCAGCTGCGGGCCGTGCCGGGCAACGGCATCGGCTACGGCCTGCTCCGCCACCTCAGCCCCACCGCGGGACCACGGCTCGCGGCTCTGCCCGAGCCCGAGTTCGGCTTCAACTACCTGGGGCGCCGCACCCGTCCGGTGTCCGGCGAGCCGGAGCCCTGGAGCGTGATCGGCGGCGGAGTCGCGGCTTACCGGCCCACGGCACCGATGGCCCACGCGGTGGAGATCAACTCGGTGGTGTACGAGGGGGACGAAGGCCCTCGGTTGCGCGCCGACTGGACGTACGCGAGGAGCTTGGTCCCCGACCAGGACGCCCGGCAGCTGGCCGAGCACTGGTTCCGGGCCCTCGAAGCCCTCGTGGAGCACGCCGGCCGCCCCGGTGCGGGAGGCCTGACCCCGTCCGACGTGACACTCGACTCGCTCAGTCAGTCCGAGATCGAGGAGTTCGAATCCGACCTTGAGTCCGAGTGGGAGATTGAGCAGTGAGTCAGCAAACGTCTCGTTCGCGTAGCAAGATCGAGGACATACTTCCGCTGTCCCCGCTGCAAGAGGGCTTCGTGTTCCTCGGGATGCTCCACACGGACGGCCCCGACCTCTACGTGGGCCAGGTCGCCTTCGAACTCAAGGGTCCGTACGACGGGGAGCGCATGCGGACTGCGGCGCAGGCCCTGCTGCGCCGGCACGCGAACCTGCGCGCCGGATTCCGGCAGCGCAAGAACGGCGCCTGGGCCCAGATCGTCCTTCAGGAGGTAGAACTCCCGTGGCAGGACGCGGACGTGAGCGACCTGCCCGATGAGGACCGGCAGGCGGCGGCCGACCGGCTCGCCGCCGACGACCGGGCGCACAGGTTCGACCTGGGCCGGCCGCCGCTGCTGCGGTTCACGGCGATCCGCCTGTCCCGCGACCGGGTGCGGCTTGTCATGACGAACCATCACATCGTGCTCGACGGCTGGTCGATGCCGGTGCTGCTGCGCGAACTCATGGCGCTGTACGCCGCCGTGGGACAGACCGCCGTCCTGCCGCGGGTGCGTCCGTACCGCGACTACCTCACCTGGCTCGGCGCCCGCGACCGCGCCGCCGCCCAGGAGGCCTGGCAGGAGTCCCTGACCGGACTCGACGAGGCCACCCTGCTCGCCCCGGGCAGCGCGGCGCCGCCGACCGCGCCCGAGCACGTCTCCTTCACCGTGGACTCCGCAGTCAGCGGGGCGCTGGCCTCCTGGGCGCGGGGCCAAGGCGTGACGATGAACTCGGTGGTGCAGGGCGCCTGGGCACTGGCCCTGGCCCAGGCCACCGGCCGTGACGACGTCGTGTTCGGAGCCACCGTCTCCGGGCGTCCGCCAGAGCTGCCGGGCGTCGAGTCGATGGTCGGCCTGTTCATCAATACCCTGCCCGTACGGGCCCGCATCGACCACGCCGAACCCGTCAGCGGCTTCTTCCGCCGCCTCCAGGCCGAACAGGCCCGCCTCCTGGACCACCAGTGGGCCGGCCTCGCCGACATCCAACGCTGGGCCGGACACACCGAACTCTTCGACACCGCCATGGTCTTCCAGAACTACCCGGTCGAGGAGGGCGAGCTCGCCGCCCCTTCGGACACGGAGCAGCTGCGGGTGGCATCGGCGGACATCAAGGGCGGCACGCACTTCGCGGTGAACGTCGTCGCGACGATGCGCGGCTCCGAACTGTCCTTCCGCGTCGACTACCGCCCCGACCTCTACGAGGCGGAGTACGCACGCGGCTTCGGCCAGCGGGTGGTGCGGGTGCTTCAGGCGCTGGCCTCCGACGCCGATCTGCCCGTGGGACAACTGGACACCCTCGACCCCCTCCAGCGGGAACGGGTGCTGGTGGAGTGGAACGGGGCGACTACCGAGCTGCCTGACACACCACTGCACGAACTGGTGACCCAGCAAGCACTCCGAACGCCGGACGCCGTGGCGGTGGTATGCGAGGGTGACTCGTTCACCTACCAGGAACTGGACACACGCGCCAACCAGCTCGCCAGGCACCTGCTCCACCAGGGGCTCGGAGCAGAGCAGTTCGTGGCACTGGCTCTGCCGAAGTCACTGGACGCCGTTATCAGCATGCTCGGTGTTCTGAAGACCGGCGCCGCCTACCTGCCCATCGACCCCGAGTACCCGGCCGACCGCATCAGCTACATGCTCCAAGACGCCAACCCCGCCCTCACCCTGACCGAGCCGGTCCCGGCTGCGGCATACCAGGAGTACTCCACCGCCGAGATCACCGACGCCGAACGGCGTACAGCATGGTCACCCCGCCACCCCGCATACATGATCTACACCTCAGGCTCCACCGGCCGCCCCAAGGGCGTCATCATCGAACACCACGCCCTGGCCACCTACCTCCACCGAGCCCGCACCACCTACCACGCCACCACCGGCACCACCACCCTCCACTCCCCCCTCGCCTTCGACCTCACCATCACCGCCCTGTGGACCCCCCTCACCAACGGCGGCACCGTCCACCTCACCACCCTCGAAAACACCAGCACCCAACCAACCCTCATCAAAGCAACACCCAGCCACCTCCCCCTCCTCAACACCCTCCCCAACACCGCATCGCCCTCCCACACACTGATCCTGGGCGGCGAAGCCCTCCAAGCCGACCACCTCGCCACCTGGCACAACCAACACCCCGGCGTCCAAGTCATCAACGCCTACGGCCCCACCGAATCCACCGTCAACATCACCGACCACCACATCGACCCCACCACCCTCACCGAGGGACCCGTCCCCATCGGACGCCCCTTCGCCAACACCCAGGCCTACGTCCTCGACTCAGCCCTGCGCCCCGTCGCCCCCGGCACCACAGGCGAGCTCTACCTCGCCGGCGAACAACTCGCCCGCGGCTACCACAACCGCCCCGCCCTCACCGCCGAACGCTTCACCGCCAACCCCCACGGCACCCCCGGCAGCCGCATCTACCGCTCCGGCGACCTCGCCCACTGGAACCACAACGGCCACCTCATCTACGACGGACGCGCCGACCACCAGATCAAACTCCGCGGCCACCGCATCGAACTCGGCGAAATCCAAACCGCCCTCACCACACAACCAGGCATCACCCAAGCCACCGTCACCCTCCGCGAAGACCACCCCGGCGACCAACGCCTCATCGCCTACATCGTCACCGACCCCAACCACTGGGACCACACGGCCACCCACACCGCCCTCACCGCCCAACTCCCCCACTACATGGTCCCCTCAGCCATCGTCACCCTCGACACCCTCCCCCTCACCCCCAACGGCAAGCTCGACCACAAAGCCCTCCCCGCCCCCGACTACACCGCGGTCACAACAGGCCGAGCCCCGCGCAACCCCCGCGAAGAAATCCTCACCGGCCTCTACGCCGAGATCCTCGCGGTGAGTGACGTCACCATCGACGACAACTTCTTCGACCTGGGCGGCCACTCCCTCCTCGCCACCCGCCTCGTCAGCCGCATCCGCACCACCCTGGGCGCCGAGTTGTCCATCCGGCAGCTCTTCGAAACCCCCACCATCGCCGCCCTCTCCCACGCCCTCGACGCCTCCCACTCCGTCCGCACCTCCCTCACCGCACGCCCCAGGCCCGAACGCATCCCCCTCTCCTACGCACAACAACGCCTCTGGTTCCTCCACCAGCTGGAAGGGCCCACCCCCACCTACAACATCCCCACCACCCTCCGCCTCACCGGCACCCTCGACCAGCACGCCCTGCACCAAGCCCTGCGCGACCTCGTCGCCCGCCACGAAAGCCTGCGCACCGTCTTCGCCGAGGAGGCCGACGGTGAGCTCGGGCCCCAGCAGATCGTGCTGCCCGTCGAGCGAGCCGACGTGCCGTTCGCGGTCGTCGACGTGACCGAGGAGGAGCTGGCCGACCGACTGGCCGGCGCGACCGGGCACGCCTTCGACCTGACGACTGAGATCCCCATCCGGGTGGCGCTGTTCCGGGTGGGCGAGGAGGAGCACGTACTGCTCCTGCTCATCCACCACATCGCCAGCGACGCCTGGTCCCGCACCCCCCTGGCCCAGGACCTCACCGCCGCGTACACGGCCCGGTGCGCGGGCGACGCGCCCGGCTGGAAGCCACTGCCGGTCCAGTACGCCGACTACGCGCTGTGGCAGCGGCACATACTCGGCGACGACGCCGACCCGGAGACCGCGGCGGGCCGGCAGCTTGCCTACTGGACGCAGCAGTTGGCCGATCTCCCCGAGCAGCTCGACCTGCCCACCGACCGGCCGCGGCCCGCCGTCGCCGGTTACTCGGGCGACCGGGTGCCGCTGGCCGTTCCCGCGGAGCTGCACCAGGGGCTCACGGAGCTTGCCCGGTCCTGCAACGCCACCGTGTTCATGGCCGTGCAGGCCGCGCTCGCCACTCTGCTCAGCCGGCTCGGCGCGGGAGAGGACATCCCCGTCGGCACCCCGATCGCGGGGCGCACCGACGACGCCACGGACCACCTCATCGGCTTCTTCATCAACACCCTGGTCCTGCGCACCGACACCAGCGGCAACCCCACCTTCAAGGAGCTCCTCAGCCGCGTACGCGACACGGACCTGGCCGCCTACGCGCACCAGGACCTGCCCTTCGAGCGGCTCGTCGAGGCACTCAACCCGACCCGCTCCCTCTCACACCACCCGCTCTTCCAGACGATGCTCACCCTGCACAACACGCAGGGCACGACGGCGGAACGATTCGCCGGTCTTTCTGCCGAGGTGGTGGCATCGGAGTCGGTGTCGGCCCGTTTCGACCTGTCGTTCGCGCTGGCCGAGCGGTTCGGTGACGGCAACGCCTGCGCGGGCATGAGCGGCAGCGTCACGTACAGCACGGACCTCTTCGACCGGACGACCGCGCAGGACATCGCCGACCGTCTGGTCCGGCTGCTCACCGCCGCCGTGGCCCACCCCAACCGGCCCGTGGCCCAGTTGGAGATCATGGATGCGGCCGAGCGGCGGCTCGTCCTGGAGGAGTGCAACGACACCGCCTCCGAGGTGCCCGCCGATTCGGTGGTGCGTCTCTTCGAGCGGCAGGCGGTGCTCTCGCCCGACGCGACAGCCGTCACGTTCGCGGACCTGAGCCTGTCCTACGCCGAGCTCAACACCCGCGCCAACCGCCTGGCCCGGCATCTGATCGCCCGGGGCGCGGCGCCCGGCCGGTTCGTCGCGGTGGCCCTGCCGCGCTCGCCCGACCTCGTCGTCACGCTGCTCGCGGTCCTCAAGTCCGGTGCGGCCTATCTGCCGATCGACCCCGGTTACCCGGCCGACCGCATCGGCTACATGCTCGACGACGCCGCCCCCGCCCTCACCCTGACCGAGCCGGTCGCGGAATCCGCGTACGCCGGGTACGCGGGCTCCGACCTCGGTGACGGGGAGCTGCGGGCACCGGTCTCCCCCGCGCACCCGGCGTACATGATCTACACCTCGGGGTCCACGGGGCGCCCGAAGGGCGTGGTCGTGCCGCGCGGGGCGCTGGGCAACTTCCTCGCCGCGATGGGCCGCAGGTTCACGCCGGGCGCCCGGGACCGGCTGCTCGCGGTGACCACGGTCGGCTTCGACATCGCGGGCCTGGAGATCTTCCTGCCGCTGCTGCACGGTTCGGTGCTCGTGCTCGCGGACGAGGAGACCGCCAAGGACCCGCACGCGCTGCTGCGTGCCGTCACGGCCTCGGACGTCACCATGGTGCAGGCGACACCGAGCCTCTGGCAGGGTGTGGTGGCCGCGGCACGGGACGAACTGGCCGGTGTGCACGTGTTGGTGGGCGGCGAGGCGCTGCCCACGGAGCTGGCTCGCGCGCTTGGCGACCGGTCCCGCTCGGTGACCAACCTGTACGGGCCGACGGAGGTGACGATCTGGGCCACGGCCGCCGACGTGTCCGAGGCGGGCCCCGTCATCGGCCGGCCCGTCGCCAACACCTCGGCGTACGTCCTGGACGCGGCGCTGCGTCCGGTACCCGTCGGGGTGCCCGGTGAGCTGTATCTGGCAGGTGCGCAGCTCGCGGAGGGCTATCACCTGCGGCCGGGCCTGACGTCGGAGCGCTTCACCGCCGACCCCTACGGTCCGCCCGGCGCGCGCATGTACCGGACGGGCGACCTGGTGTGCCGTCGGCGCGACGGTGCGCTGCGCTATCTGAGCCGCGTCGATCAGCAGGTCAAGCTACGCGGCTTCCGTATCGAGCTCGGTGAGATCGAGGCGGAGCTGGTGCGTCACCCCTCGGTTGCGGAGGCCGCGGTGACGGTGCGCGAGGACCGGCCGGGCGACCAGCGTCTGGTGGCGTACGTCGTGGCGGCGGACACGGCGCCGGTCACGGGGGTGCTGCGCGACCATCTGCGTCACCGGCTGCCGGAGTTCATGGTGCCCACGGCGTTCATGACGCTCGACACCCTGCCGCTGACAGCGAACAAGAAGCTGGACCGCAAGGCGCTGCCCGCCCCGGAGTATGCCGCCGAGTCGGTAGGTCGTGCGCCGCGTGGTCCGCGCGAGGAGATCCTCTGCGCGCTGTTCTGCGAGGTGCTCGGCACCGCCCGGATCGGCATCGACGACAGCTTCTTCGATCTCGGCGGGCATTCGCTGCTCGCGAGCCGTCTGGTCAGCCGCATCAGGACCGCGCTCGGGGTCGAGCTGCCCGTGCGGCAGTTCTTCGAGACGCCGACGATCGCCGGGCTCTCCGGTGTGCTCGACGGGGCCGAGGGTGCCCGGGAGCCGCTGGTGGCCAGACCCAGGCCGGAGCGTGTGCCGCTCTCCCCGGCCCAGCAACGGCTGTGGTTCCTCTATCAGTTCGAGGGCCCTTCGGCGACGTACAACGTGCCGACGGCGCTGCGGCTGAGCGGCGAGCTCGACCGGGTCGCGCTCGGCCGGGCGATCGGTGACGTTCTTGAGCGGCACGAGAGCCTGCGTACCGTCTTCGCCGAGGACGAGGAGGGCTCGCGCCAGATCGTGCTGCCCGCCGACCGGGCCGGCCACGGCCTCGACGTCGTCGACGCCACGGAGGAGGACGTCGAGGAGCGGGTGCGGGAGGCGTCGCGTCACGTCTTCGACCTGACGGCCGACATCCCGTTCCTGGCGCGGCTGTTCAGGATCTCCGCGACCGAGCACGTCCTGTTGCTGCTCATCCACCACATCGCGAGCGACGGCTGGTCGATGACCCCGCTCTCCCGCGACCTGATCGCCGCGTACGCGGCGCGCCGCGAGGGCGACGCCCCCGGCTGGCAGCCGCTGCCGGTCCAGTACGCCGACTACGCCCTGTGGCAGCACGACGTCCTGGGTGACGAGTCCGATCCGCGGAGCGTCGCGGGCCGCCAGCTCGCCTACTGGAAGGACGCCCTGGCCGGTCTTCCCGACCAGCTCGAACTGCCCACCGACCGGCCGCGGCCGGCCACCGCCGGGTACACCGGTGACCGCATCCCCTTCACCGTCCCCGCGGCACTGCACACGCGCCTGACGGAACTGGCCCGCTCCACGCGCACCAGCACCTTCATGGTGGCCCAGGCGGCGTTCGCGGCGCTGCTCACGCGGCTCGGCGCGGGTGAGGACATTCCCATCGGTACGGCGGTGGCGGGCCGCAGCGACGACGCCACCGAGGACCTTGTCGGGTTCTTCGTCAACACCCTCGTGCTGCGCACCGACACCAGCGGCAATCCCACGTTCCGCGCTCTCCTGGGCCGGGTGCGGGAGGCCGATCTGGCCGCGTACGCCCATCAGGACGTGCCGTTCGAGCGCCTGGTGGAGGCGCTCAACCCCACGCGCACCCTCGCCCATCACCCGCTCTACCAGGTGATGATCACGTTCAACAACACAGCTGCCGCGTCGGGCGATGAGGAGCGGACGGAGGGCGCGCGGGGCGGCACGCTCCTGGACGCGACCCGGATGACGGCGAGCACCGGGGTGGCCAAGTTCGACCTGTCGCTCACGCTCGGCGAGGGCCACGACGCTGCGGGCACGCCCACAGGCATGCGGGGTTCGCTGGAGTACCGCACCGAGCTGTTCGACCGCGAGACCGCCGAGTCGATCATCTCGCGGCTGCTCGGCGTCCTCGGCTCGGTCACCGCCGAGCCGGACCTGCCGATCGGCGGGATCGGTCTGCTGAACCCGGCCGAGCGGCGCCAGCTCCTGGAGGAGTGGAACGACACCGCGCGCCCCCAGCGTGAGAGCACGCTGCCCGAGCTGTTCGAGGAGCAGGCGGCGCGGACGCCACGCAAGCCCGCGTTCTCCGCGGGCGGCACCACGCTGTCGTACGCGGCGCTCAACTCCCGTGCCAACCGGCTCGCCCATCTCCTCGCGGAGTGCGGCGCGGGACCCGAGCAGGTGGTGGCGATCTCGCTGCCGCCGTCGGTGGAGATGGGTGTCGCGGTGCTCGCGGTCCTGAAGACCGGTGCCGCGTATCTGCCGGTGGACCAGAGCAGTCCGCGCGAGCGGGTCGCCACGATGCTCGACGACGCCGACCCGATCTGCGCGCTGACCCTGCTCTCCGTGCCCGACGAGGTGTTCCCCTCGGAGCTGCCGCGGCTCGTCCTCGACAGTCCGGAGCTGATCGAGCGGCTCGCCGGGCAGCCCGCGCACGACCTGACGGACGAGGACAGGACCGAGCCCCTCACGCCGTGGAACGCGGCGTACATCATCTACACGTCGGGGTCGACGGGCCGACCCAAGGGAGTGCTCGTCGAGCACCAGCCAGTCATCAACTACCTCGCGGTCTCGGCGGAGTTGTATCCGGGCGTGGCGGGCAACGCGCTGCTGCACTCGCCGCTGTCCTTCGACCTGACGGTGACGGGTCTGTTCGCGCCGCTCCTGAACGGCGGCTGTGTGCACCTCGCCGACCTGGAGGAGCTGCACGAGCGGTCACTGACCGGTGACGGGCCCCAGGACCTGCCGCAGATGACGTTCCTCAAGGCGACGCCGAGCCATCTGCCGCTGATCACCGAGCTGCCCGGTGCCTGCGTGCCGCAGGGTGAACTGGTGCTCGGCGGCGAGTCGCTGACGGGCCGCGCGGTGCGGACGCTGCTCGCGGCGCACCCGGATGCGACGGTCCTCAACGAGTACGGCCCGACCGAGACCATCGTCGGCTGCACCACCTGGACCGTGGAGAGCCCGGACGACCTCGCGGACGGCGTGCTGACGATCGGCCGTCCGTTCCCCAACACCCGGATGCTCGTGCTCGACCCGTACCTGCAACCCGCCCCCGCGGGCGTGCCGGGCGAGCTGTACGTCTCCGGGGTGCAGTTGGCGCGCGGCTATCTCAACCGGCCGGGGCAGAGCGCGTCGCGGTTCGTCGCGAACCCCTTCGAGGGTCCCGGCAAGCGGATGTACCGCACCGGGGACATCGTGCGCTGGAACCGGCGCGGCGACCTGGAGTTCATCAGCCGGGTCGACGACCAGGTGAAGATCCGCGGCTTCCGCGTGGAGCTGGGAGAGGTCGAGTCGGCCCTGTCGCGGCACCCCTCGGTGCCGGAGGCGGTCGCGGTCGTACGGGAGGACAGGCCGGGCGACCGGCGCCTCGTCGCGTACGTGGTGGCGGGGGACGCTCCCGCGGTGAGCGACGCGGAGCTGCGGGGGCACCTGCAGGACTCGCTGCCCGACTACATGGTGCCGTCGGCGTTCGTCCGCCTGGACACGCTGCCGCTGACCTCGAACGGCAAGCTGGACCGCAAGCGGCTGCCCGCGCCGGACTACGCGACGCTCAGCACGGGCCGGGCGCCGGGCACGCCGCGCGAGGAGCTGCTGTGCCGGCTGTTCGCCGAAGCCCTCGGGCTGGAGTCCGTCGGTGTCGACGACGGCTTCTTCGACCTCGGCGGGGACAGCGTCCTGTCCATCCAGCTCGTCAGCAAGGCCCGCGCACAGGGCCTGGCCCTCTCCGTACGGGACGTCTTCGAGCACCAGAGCGTCGGTCACATCGCCGAGGCCCTGGGTGCGGCGGAGCCCGAGGCGCGGGTGTCCGGCGCCGTGGACCAGGGGGCGAGCGGGCCGGTGCCCGCCACGCCGATCATGCGCTGGCTCGCCGAACTGGGCGGCCCCCTCGACCCGTTCAACCAGTCGGTGGTGGTGTCCGTCCCCGCGGACCTCGACGAGGAGCGACTGGTCGCGGCCCTGCGGGCCGTCGTCGACCGTCACGACACCCTGCGCCTGCGGGTCGCCGACGACGGCACCATGTCGATCCCCGAGCCCGGGGCACCGGACGCGTCCGGCCTGCTCGTCCGGCACGACGCGCCGGAACTCGACGACGGCGCGCTGCACACCACCGTCGCCGAACTCGCCGCCGCCGCGCGCGACCGGCTCGCACCCTCCCGGGGCGAGGTGCTCCAGGCGTGCTGGCTCGATCGCGGGCCGCGCCGGCCCGGGCTGCTCGTCCTGGTCGCCCACCACCTCGCCGTCGACGCGGTGAGCTGGCGGCTCCTGGTGCCCGATCTGGCCGCGGCGTACGAGGGCGGTCCGCTCAGCACGGCCGGTACCAACTGGCGCCAGTGGGCCACCACGCTCGACGAGCTGGCCGCCCGCCCCGCCACCGAGGCCGAGGCGGACCACTGGCTGGAGGCGGTCAGGAGCCCGGCCGAGCTGACCCTCGACCCGGCGCGGGACACCCACGCCCGGTCCGGGCAAGTCGTCCTCGACCTCGACACGGACACCACGGATGCCCTGCTCACCTGGGTCCCCGGCGTGTTCCACGCGGAGATCAACGACCTGCTGCTCACCGCGTTCGGCCTGGCCGTCACCGACTGGCGGCGCACCCGCGGCCACAGCTCCGACACCGCCGTCACGGTCGACCTGGAGAGCCACGGCCGCCACGAGCACCTCGCGGCCGGCGCCGACCTCACCCGCACCACCGGCTGGTTCACGTCGATGTATCCGGTCCTCCTGAGCCCGGGGGTCACCGACTGGGCGGACGTGTGGGACGGCGGCCCCGCAGCGGGGCGCGCCCTGAAGCGGGTCAAGGAGAAGCTGCGGGCCGTCCCCGGCGACGGCATCGGCTACGGCCTGCTCCGCTACCTCAATCCCCGCACCCAGGGCCGGTTCGCCGGACTCCCCGCCCCCGCCTACGGTTTCAACTATCTGGGGCGGTACACCGGAGGGCGTGGCGCGGGCCGGGGCGGTGAGCCCGACCTGTGGAGCGTCCTGGGCCGTGGCGTCGCGGGCCAGCATCCGGACACCGCGCTCGCGCACGCCGTCGAGCTCGTCGCGGGTGCCCACGACACGGAGCACGGGCCCCGGCTGCACAGCGTCTGGACGTACGCGAGTGCCGTGCTCGACGCCGAGGACGTACGGCAGTTGGGCGAGGGCTGGTTCAGGGCCCTGAGGGCGCTGGTCGAGCACGCGCGCCGCCCGGAGGCCAGTGGCCTGACTCCCTCGGACGTCTCCCTCACCTCGCTCAGCGAGGACGACATCACACGACTCGAAAGCGAATGGGGCTCCCTCTGATGGCCAAGTCCGGCTTGGAAGACATCCTTCCGCTGTCCCCGTTGCAAGAGGGCATGCTGTTCCACAACCTCTTCGACGACCAGGAACTGGACGCCTACAACGTCCAGGTCTTCATCGAACTTGACGGGAACGTGGACGCGAACCGGCTGCGGGAGGCCACCGGGGCGCTGCTCGCGCGGCACTCGAACCTGCGCGCCGCCTTCCGTCACGAGGGTCTCAAGCGCCCGGTGCAGCTGATCCCGCGCGGGGTCGCCCTGCCCTGGCGCGAGGAGGACCTGCGGGCCGAGGCCGAGGGCGAGCGGGAGGACGCGGCGGAGCGGATCGCCTCGCAGGACCGCTGGACGCGGTTCGACCTGGGCCGCCCGCCCCTGATGCGCTTCACCCTGATCCGGCTGACCGCGAGCCGCTACCGCCTGGTGATGACGAACCATCACATCCTGCTCGACGGCTGGTCGATGCCGGTGCTGCTGCGCGAGATGATGACGCTGTACACCGTCCACGGCGACGTGACGGCGCTGCCCCGGGTCCGCCCGTACCGCGACTACCTCACCTGGCTCGGCTCCCGCGACCGTGAGGCGGCGCGCGAGGCCTGGACGGAGGCGTTCGCCGGGTTCGACACCCCGAGCATCGTGGCGCCGGACCGGGGGGCGCTCACCGCGGCACCCGAGCGGATCGACTTCTCCGAGGACGAGGCGGCCAGCGCCGCGCTCACCCGGTTCGCCAAGTCGAACGGTCTGACGGTCAACACCGTGATCCAGGGGGCCTGGGGCCTGGTCCTCTCGCATCTGATGGGCCGCGACGACGTGGTGTTCGGCGTGACGGTCAGCGGGCGCCCGCCCGAGCTGCCCGGCATCGACACCATGGTCGGCCTGTTCATGAACACCCTGCCGCTGCGCGTCCGGCTGCGGCCCGCGGAGCCGCTGACCGCGTTCCTGCGCCGGGTGCAGTCCGAGCAGACACGGCTGATCGACCACCAGTGGGTGGGGCTCGCCGAGATCCAGCGCTGGGCGGGGTCGGGCGAACTCTTCGACACGGCCATGGTGTTCGAGAACTATCCGCTGAACTCGAGCCGCGGGCGGCCCCAGGGCGCCGCACCCGACGCGGACCTGCCCACGGTCCTGAAAGTCCACTCGCGCGACCAGATGCACTATCCGCTGGGCCTGCTCGCCCTGCCGCGCGAGACCCTGCGGTTCTCGCTCGGCTATCTGCCGCAGGTCTTCAGCGCCGAGCAGGTCGAGTCCGTGATCGCCGCGTTCCGCAGGGCGCTCGGCACGATCCTGCGAAGCCCGCAGACCCCCGTGGGCGCGGTCGCGCTCATTGACCCGGCGGTGCGCGGCACGGCCCTGGAGCAGTGGAGCGGCTCGGACGACGTACGGCCCGCCGAGCGGTTCACCGACCTGTTCGAGGAGCAGGTGGCGCGCACCCCCGACAAGACGGCCCTGATCGCCCCCGACGGCAAGCTCTCCTACGCCGAACTGAACGCCTCCGCCAACCGTATGGCGCGGCGCCTGGTCGAGCTCGGCGTGGGACCGGAGCGGCCGGTGGCGATCGTGGTGCCGCGCCGCACCGAACTCGTGGTGGGCATGCTGGCGGTGCTCAAGGCGGGCGGCGCGTACGTGCCGATCGACCCGGAGTACCCCTCCGACCGCATCCGGCACATGATCGAGGACTCCGACCCCTCGCTGGTCCTGACCACGGCCGACGTGGACACCCAGGTGAGCGAGGAGTGCGGCGGGCCGCTGACGTTCGTCATGGACGACCCGCAGACCGGCAGGTCGCTGCGCAAGCACTCGGCGGTCAACCTCGTCGACGCGGACCGCAGCGGTCCGCTGCTGCCCGGCCACCCGGCGTACGTCATTTACACGTCGGGCTCGACGGGCCGCCCCAAGGGCGTCGTCACCGAGCACCGGGCGCTCTCGGCATTCGTCAGGCACTGCCGATCCGCCCAGGCGCCGGACATCTCGGGGCTCTCCGTGATGCAGGCGTCGGCGTCGTTCGACCAGAGCGTCGGCTCGCTGCACGCTCCGCTGATCAGCGGTGGCTGCGTCCGCGTGACGGACCTGCGGGACCTCGCCGAGACGGCCGTGGCCGAACCCGGCTTCCGCCGGGCGACGTTCATGAAGGGCACCCCCTCGCACCTCGCGCTGCTCGCGACCATGCCGGAGAGCGTCTCGCCCTCCGGGATCCTCACACTGGGCGGCGAGGAGCTGCGCGGCGAGCTGCTCACGCAGTGGCGCGCCGGGATGCCGGGGGTGACCGTGGTGAACGTCTACGGCCCCACGGAGGCCACCGGCCACTGCCTGGAGTACTGGATCACGCCGGAGACCGAGGTGGCGCCGGGGCCCGTGCCCATCGGCACCCCGCACGAGGGCGTGCGGGTGTACGTCCTGGACTCGGCGCTGCGGCCGGTGGGCCCCGGTCTCGACGGCGAGGTGTACCTGGCGGGCGTCCAGCTGGCCCGGGGCTATCTGAACCAGGGCCGGCTGACGGCCGAGCGGTTCACCGCCGACCCGTTCGGCGCGCCGGGCACCCGCATGTACCGCACCGGTGACGTCGCCCGCTGGAACGAGGCGGGCGAGCTGACGTTCACCGGCCGCGCGGACCGCCAGGTCAAGCTGCGCGGGTACCGCATCGAACTCGGCGAGATCGAGGCAGCCGTCGCGGACCGGCCGGGTGTCGCCCAGACCGCGGTCGTGCTGCGCGAGGACCAGGCGGGCGACCAGCGTCTCGTGGCCTACGTCGTCGCGGACCGTGCCCGGTGGGACGAGGCCGCCGTGCACGCCGCGCTCGCCGACCGGCTCCCGGACTTCATGATGCCCTCGGCGTTCGTCACTTTGGACGCCCTGCCACTCAGCCCGAACGGCAAGCTGGACCGCGCGGCCCTGCCCGCCCCCACATACACCGGGCGGGTGTCGGGCCGTGAGCCGCGCACACCGCGTGAGGAGATCCTCTGCGGACTCTACGCGGAGATCCTCGCGCTGCCGCAGGTCACCATCGACGACAACTTCTTCGAGCTGGGCGGGCACTCCCTTCTGGCCACGCGGCTCGTCAGCCGCATCCGTACGACGCTGGGCGCCGAGCTCTCCATCCGGCAGTTCTTCGAGACGCCGACGATCGCCGCGCTCTCCGGTGTGCTGGAGCGGGCGGGCCGGGCCCGTGCCGCGCTCACCGCTCGCACCCGCCCCGAGCGCATCCCGCTCTCCTACGCACAGCAGCGGCTCTGGTTCCTGCACCGCCTGGAGGGCCCGAGCCCCACGTACAACATCCCGACCACGCTCCGTCTCACGGGCCCCCTGGACCCGCGGGCCATGCGCCGGGCGCTGCTCGACGTGATCTCCCGTCACGAGAGCCTGCGGACGACGTTCGCCGAGGACGAACACGGGTCACGGCAGGTGGTCGTCGACCCCGCCGACGTGCGGCTCAGCTTCGAGACGGCCGACACGACGGAAGACGCCTACGAGGCCGATCTCGCGCAGGCGGCCCGTCACGCGTTCGACCTGAGCGCCGAGATTCCCGTCCGCGCCCGCCTGCTCCGCCTCTCCGCGCAGGAGCACGTCCTGCTCCTGCTCATCCACCACATCGCCAGCGACGCCTGGTCCCGCGCCCCGCTCGCCCACGACCTGAACGCCGCCTATACGGCGCGCTGCGCGGGTGAGGCGCCCGCGTGGGAGCCGCTGCCGGTGCAGTACGCCGACTACGCCCTGTGGCAGCAGGAGGTCCTCGGCGACGACAGCGACGCGCAGAGCATCGCGGGCCGACAACTCGGGTACTGGAAGACAGCGTTGGCCGGTCTCCCCGAGCAGCTGGACCTGCCCACCGACCGGCCGCGCCCCGCCACCGCCGACCACACCGGCGACCGGGTGTCCTTCGCCGTCCCCGTGGAACTGCACGCGCGGCTCGCCGAGTTGGCGCGCGCCACGCACTCGACGCTCTACATGGTGCTACAGGCCGCGCTCGCCACCCTGCTCACCCGGCACGGCGCGGGCGAGGACATCCCCGTCGGAACGCCCATCGCCGGACGAACCGACGACGCGACCGACGGCATCGTCGGCTTCTTCGTCAACACGCTCGTCCTGCGCACCGACACCAGCGGCGACCCCACCTTCAAGGAGCTCCTCGGGCGGGTGCGCGACACCGATCTCGGTGCCTACGCCCACCAGGAGCTTCCCTTCGAGCGGCTCGTGGAAGCCCTCAACCCCACCCGGTCCCTCTCCCACCACCCGCTCTTCCAGGTGGTGCTCGCGCTGCAGAGCGCGGGCCCCAGGCCGGCGGACGGCGCGGGCGGCCCGGCGCTTCCGGGCGGTCTGGTCATCTCCGGGCTCGGCGGCGCGGCGGCGACCGCCGCCAAGGTCGATCTCGGGTTCTCGGTGTCGGAGCGGCGGGCCGCGGACAACGCCCCCGCCGGGATCTCGGGCGTACTCGACTACAGGACCGACCTGTTCGACCACGGCACCGCCCAGGCGCTGGTGGACCGGTTCGTGCGGGTGCTCACCGAGGCGGCCGCACATCCCGAGCGTCCGCTGAGCCGGATCGACGTCCTGGGCGCCGAGGAGCGCCACGTGGTCATCGAGGCGTGGAACGACACGGCTAAGGGCCTGGCTCCGACGACACTGCCGCGCCTCTTCGAGCAGCACGTGCGACAGCGGCCCGACGCCGAGGCGCTCGTCTTCCGCGGTGAGTCGCTGAGTTACGCGGAGCTCAACGCGCGCGCCAACCGGCTCGCGCGGCTGCTGGTCGCACGCGGCGCCGGACCCGAGCGCGTCGTCGCGCTCGCGCTGCCCCGATCCCCGGAGCTGGCCGTCGCCGTCCTCGCGGTGGCCAAGGCGGGCGCCGCCTATCTGCCGCTCGACCCGGGGCATCCCGCCGAACGGATCACCGGCACGTTGCAGGACGCGGCTCCGGTGGCGCTCCTCACGACGAGCGCGGTCGCCGCCGGTCTGCCGGACGCGGCGATGCCCCGCATCCTCCTGGACGCGTCCGCCCCGGCGGCCGACGAGGACTCGGGCGACTTGACCGACGCCGACCGGATCGCGCCGCTCCTGCCGCTCCACCCGGCCTACGTCATCTACACCTCCGGCACGACCGGCCGCCCCAAGGGTGTGAGCGTGACGCACGCGGGCCTGCCCGGCCTGGTGGACATCTTCACCTCGCAGTGCAGGGTCGCCCCCGGCAGCCGCGTCCTGCACCACCTGTCGCCCGCCTTCGACGGCGCGTTCTGGGAACTGGCGATGGGGCTGCTGACGGGTGCGACCCTGGTCGTCGCGGAGCCCGGCATCACCCCCGGCCCCGACCTCGCGGACCTCGCGGTGCGGCACTCGGTCACGCACGCGGCGATCACTCCGGCGGTGCTCCAGCTGATCCCCGAGGGGGCCCTGCCCGCCGACATGACCCTGGTCGTCGCCGCCGAGAGCTGCCCGCCCGAGCTGGTCAAGCGCTGGTCTTCGGGGCGCGTGATGCTCAACTCGTACGGGCCGACCGAGGCGACGGTCTGCGCGACCATGAGCGCCCCGCTGACGGGCGCGGTCGTCCCGCCGATCGGCGGCCCGATCGCCGACACCGCCGTCCACGTCCTGGACGGCGCCCTCCAGGCGGTGCCGCCGGGCGTGCCCGGTGAGCTGTACGTGCGCGGCCCCGGGCTCGCCCGCGGCTACCTCGGCAGGCCGTCCCTGACCTCGGGGCGCTTCGTGGCCAGTCCGTACGGCCCCGCGGGCAGCGTGATGTACCGCACGGGCGACCTCGTGCGCTTCAACCGCGACGGCGACCTGGAGTACCTGGGCCGCACCGACACGCAGATCAAGCTGCGCGGTATGCGCATCGAGCCCACCGAGATCGAGGCGGTGGTGACCCGTCAGGCTGGGATCGCGCGGGCCGCGGTCCTGGTCCGCGAGGACGCGCCGGGCGACCGCCGCCTGGTGGGCTACGTCGTGCCGGACGCCGGCACGGCCGTGGACACCGCCGCGCTGCGCCAGCGGCTGCGCGAGCTGCTGCCCGAGTACATGGTGCCCGCCGCCTTCGTCGCCCTGGACACGCTGCCGCTCACCGCGAACGGCAAGCTCGACCACGGCGCGCTGCCCGCCCCCGAGTACCGCGCCGCCGACGGCCGGGCCCCGCGCACCCCGCGCGAAGAGACCCTGTGCCGGCTCTTCGCCGAGGTGCTCGAACTGGACCTGGTCGGCCCCGACGACGGTTTCTTCGACCTGGGCGGCCACTCGCTGCTCGCGATCCGGCTCGTGGAGCGAGCCCGCGCCGAACTCGGCGTGGAGATGGCCGTGCGCGACCTGTTCGCCGCGCCGTCGGTCGCGGACCTGACGGCACGGCTGGCCGAGCGCGGCGACCACGAGCCGATGGAACGCCTGCTGCCGCTGCGCGCGTCCGGCTCCGGGCGTCCGGTGTTCTGCGTCCACCCCGGCTCCGGCATGAGCTGGTGCTACTCCGGTCTCGTACGTCATCTCCCGCCCGAGATACCGGTGTTCGGCATCCAGGCCGCGGGTCTCGACGGCGAAGGACGGCTGCCCGACACGCTTGAGGAGATGGCCGCCGAGTACGCCGACCTGGTCCAGGAGGCGCAGCCCCAGGGTCCCTACCGGCTGCTCGGCTGGTCGCTGGGCGGCAACGTGGCCTTCGCCATGGCAGTCGAACTGCGCGCACGCGGCGCGGAGGTGGAGCTGGTGACGTTCCTCGACGCCTACCCGCGCAGTGCGACGTCGGGCGACGAGACCCCGCTGGCCGAGGTGTTCGCGCACAACCTGCGGGACGCCGGGTTCGACGTCACGCCCGCGGAACTCGCCGACGGCGCGTTCCCCGCCGCACGCTACCGCGCGTTCCTGCACGCCACGGGCGACCCAATGGGCCGCCTCGACGAGGCCGAACTCGCTTGTGTGCTCAAGGTGTTCATGAACAACGCCCGACTGATGCGCGGCCACACGCCGGGCAGCTTCGACGGTGACGTGCTGGTCCTCTCGGCCGAGCAGGCGCCCGCCGAGAAGCTCGCGCGCCGCAACGCCGATTCGTGGCGTCCGCACGTGACGGGCCGCATCGAACGGGCCGGCGTGGACGCCGACCACCTCGGGCTCGTCCAGTCCGACGCCGCGCTCGCCCGGATCGGGCAGGCCCTGGCCGAACAACTCCCGGCCGATTCCCGCCGCCCCACGACCCAAGGAGCCACCGCCATGTCCCCGTCGAGCGAGGTTGCCTGACGCCATGCCTGTCCTCACCGTCAACAGCATCAAGCTCAACTACTACGACAACGCACCGCCCGGCAAGAACGGTTCGACGCCCACCGTGCTGCTCGTCATGGGCTCGGGCGGCAGCGGCCGGGCCTGGCACCTGCACCAGGTGCCCGCCCTGGTGGCCGCGGGCTTCCGGGTGATCAGCTTCGACAACCGGGGCATCGCGCCCAGCGACGAGTGCCCCGAGGGCTTCGGCATCGACGACCTGGTCGCCGACACCGCGGCGCTCATCGAGGGACTGCGCATCGGCCCCTGCCTGGTGGCGGGGATCTCGATGGGCTCGCACATCGCGCAGGAGCTCGCCCTGACCCGGCCCGACCTCGTGGACCGCATGGTCCTGATGGCCACCCGAGCCCGCCCCGACGTACTGCGCGACGCGCTGACCCGGGCCGAGATGGAGCTGTACGACCGGGGTGTGGAGCTGCCCGCCGCCTACGGTGCCGTGATCCAGGCCATGCAGAACCTCTCGCCCCGCACCCTCGACAACGACCAGCAGGCGCGCGACTGGCTCGACATGCTGGAGCTGACCCGGGCCTCGGGTCCAGGTCACCGGGCGCAGCTCGCGGTGGGCGCCATGCCGGACCGGCGCGCGGCCTACCGGGGCATTCGGGCCGCCACCCGGGTCATCGCCTTCCAGGACGACCTGATCGCGCCGCCCGGCCTGGGCCGTGAGGTGGCCGAAGCGATCCCCGGCGCCGAGTTCGAGGTCGTGCCCGACTGCGGGCACTACGGCTACCTGGAGTCGCCGGACACGGTGAACAAGAGCATCGTCGAATTCTTGCGCCGGTGAACGCTCCGGTGAACGCGCCGGTGAAGGGGAGCGAGTTGAAAGGGAGCGAGTTGAACGACGAGTTCGAGACGGGCCTCACGCGGGACGACCGGGAGCTGCTCTCCCTCACACTTGAGGTGTGCCCCGGTTTCAGGCCGGCGGAGATCGTCTACCGCAGCCGCACCTCACTGGTGTTCGGCGGCTCCCTGGACGGCACCGAGGCCCTCGCCAAGATCCGTACGCCGGACTGGCGGCGCCAGAGCCTGCGCGAGATCGACACGTACGACCTCTTCGACGAGGAGCGGCCTCCGGTGGCGGTGCCGCGCCGCTTCGGCTCCGACAAGGAGCGCGCGGTGCTGGTCCTCGAACGGCTTGCGGGGGAGGTCGTGGCGCCGGACCGGTTCCCGGCCGCCCCGGTCTCCGACGCGGATCTCACCGGGGTGCTCGATGCCGTGGAGCGCCTGCGGCACTGGCACCCCGAGGGGGCGCGCGCGTGGGGGGTCGACTACCGGAAGATGCTGGAGGGCGTGCACGCTCAGGGCGTGTTCGACGACGCGGAGTGGAAGGCGACTCTCAGGCTCCTCGAACTGTCGGGAGAGCCACGGGAGTTCGGGCACGGAGACCTGGTGCTCGCCAACGTGGTGCGCACCGACGGCCGGTACGTCCTGATCGACTGGGCGAGCAGCGCGCTGTATCTCCCCGGGCTCGATCTGGCCCAGCTCTGGCTGCTCCTGGGGGACGTCCCGGGGGCACGGGCGCGGATCGAGGCCGAGGTGGCGGGCCGCGGTGACGTCCGGGAGGGCCTCGCGCCGTTCCTGCTGAACCTGACTCTGCTGCTCTACCGCGAGCGGCGCGCCCACCAGCGGTTCACGGACACCCTCTCGCAGGAGCGTGCCGTGCGGCTGGACGCCGCCTGGGACCTGTGCCGCGAGCGGGTCGGTCGCTGCGTGGAGATGACGCACTGACGGGGCTCACCCGCGGGACACGCAGAAGGGCCTCCCGGTCATCGACCGGGAGGCCCTTCTGCGTGGGGGCTACTTGATGAGCAGCTGGTGGCTGGCGAGCTCGCGGTAGAGCGGGCTGCTGCCGGTCAGTTCCTCGTGCCGGCCCGCGGCGACGACCTCGCCGTGTTCGAGGACCACGATCTGGTCGCTGTCCACGACGGTGGAGAGCCGGTGGGCTACCACGAGCAGGGTCCGGTCGGCGGTGACGGTGCCGATCGCGTTCCGCATGAGGGCTTCGTTGCGGGCGTCGAGGTTGCTGGTCGCCTCGTCGAGCAACATGATCGGCGGCGCGGCCAGGAACGTCCGTGCCAGGGCGAGGCGTTGGCGCTCGCCGCCGGACAACAGGACGCCGCCCTCACCGACCTGGGTGTCGAGGCCGTGCGGCGTACGCATGATCACGTCTTCGAGGTTGACCGAGCGCAGTACCTCCCGCATGTCCTCGTCGGTGGCGTCGGGCGAGGCCAGGGAGAGGTTGTCGCGGACCGTTCCGGCCAGGACCGGCGCCGTCTGCTCCACGTAGCCGAGCGCGTTGCGCAGCTCGCGGCGCGGCAGGTCGCGCACGTCGCTCCCGCCCACCCGCACGATGCCCGACGTGACGTCGTAGAACCGCTCCACCAGGGACAGCAGCGTGGACTTGCCCGCGCCCGAAGGGCCGACCAGGGCGGTGCGGGTGCCGCGGGGAACCGTGAGGGACACATCCCGCAGGACGCTCTCGCCGCCCGCGTAGCCGAAGCTGACCCGGTCGAACTCGATCGCGGGCGGACTCACGGTGCCGGCGTCCGCGTCGGGCCTGGTCCGCTCCCGTACGGAGAACGAGCCGTCGGTCAGCGGACCGGTGGCCTTGCCGCTGCCCGCCCGGTCGGACTCCTGCGGTAGGTCGAGCACCTCCTCGATGCGCTGGAGGGCACCGAGCCCCGACTGGAGGCGGGAGTAGGCGGTCAGGGCGCGGCCGAGCGGAAACCACAGCATGAACAGGAAGAGCACGAACGCGACCATGTCGCCGACCTGGATCGCGCCGCTGGCCACGCGGGCGCCGCCGAGGCCCAGGACGACGAGGAACGCCACCTGGATGGTGGTCGAGGTGATCGGGTTGATCATCGCCTGGAGCTTGGCGATGCGCATTCCGGCGCTGTAGGCGTCCTTGGCGTACCCGTCGACGGCCTCTTCCTCGCGGTGCTCGGCGCCGCTGGCGCGGATCGTGCGTACGGCGGAGATCGCGCGCTCCACGGCGGAGGTCATCTCGCCGATGCGGTCCTGGGCGTCCCTCGACGCCCCGCGCACCCTGCGGGAGAGACCGACGACCGCGACGACACCCAGGCCGAGGCCCAGGGCCGTGGCCCCGAACAGGGTGGGGTCGATCAGGCACATCATGACCGCGGAGCCGCCGACCATGACGACGTTGGTCACCGTGTCGAACAGGCCTGATGTGACCACCGCGCGCAGCAGCGTGGTGTCGGCGCCGACACGGGAGAGCAGGTCTCCCGTGCGGCGCTGGTCGTACTCGGTGATGGGCAGCCGCAGGAGCCGGGCGACCAGGCGGCGGCGCGCCGTGAGGACCAGGCCCTCGGCGGCGCGCTGCAGCAGGTAGTCGCGGATCCCGCCGAGCACGGCCACCACGATGAGGACGCCGATGAGCAGGGCCACGAGCTTGCCGACCGGTTTGTCGGCCTCGATGTCGGCCAGTACGTCACGGGTCAGCACCGGCTGACTGAGCGTGAGGAGGGTCACCACCAGCGAGAGCACCGCGACGATCCCCAGCGTCGACCAGCGGCCCTGGAGATACGGGAACAGGGAGCGCAGCCCGACCTTCCGGCTCGGCTCGGCGGGCGGCTTCGGCGCTTTCACCGCTGCTGCATCTGCTTGCGGCGCGGGCGACCGCTCCCTGGTCTGCGTGCTCGTCATCGGACTCCAACTCCTGTTTTCCTGCGGGGGGTTCGCCGGTCAGGCGGGCTGCGCCACGTCGCCGAGCACGTAGCCGTCGGCCGGGCGCATCGCCCGTGAGCGGCGCAGATCGGTCATCACGAAGGTGCGCTGCAGCCAACGGTCGGTTCCGTCGTAGCGGGGGGTGAACTCGGTGCGGCCGTGGACGGTGACGCGGTTGTCGACGATCGCGAGCTCGCCCGGGTTGAGGCGGTAGGTCGCGGCGGACCTGGTGAAGTGGTCCTGGAGATCGCGCAGGGCCTCGGCGGCGCGTTCGGTGACCGGCCTGGTGGCCGCCAGGTCCACCCGGATGTCGGGGTCCGCCGGGTCGCCGCTGAGCACGGGTGCGGCCACTGCGTCGACGTCGCCCATGTTGAAGGAGGGCGGCGGCGCGGTGACGAACTCCGGTGCCCACAGGGCCCGCAGGGTCTCGTCGGACAACACGGGGAGCACCTGCCGTATGCAGGCCGTGCGCAGGCCGGCCTGACCCAGAGGGTCGGCGCGCAGGCACAGCAGCATCACGAAGTCGGGGCGGTGCTCGTGAAAGGCGTTCTCGTTGTGGAACGTGAGCAGGGTCGAGCCCGCGTTGCCCTGGAACTCCTCCATGCCGGGGACGGGGACGACGTCCTGGACGAGGGCCCCGTTCTTCTCGGGCCGGAACGCGCCGGGGTCGCCGAGTCCGCAGGCGACCATCAGCAGGACGGCGGCGCCGAGCGACGGCTCGCGCTGGACGGAGCCGTTGACGTGGGGCGTCGGCGGCAGTTCCAGGGCGTCGACGGGCAGTCCGCGCAGCAGTAGACCGCCGCCAGGACCCGAATCGCGGCGGAATTCGGCGAGGGTTCTGCGCAGGGCGACGGGCAATTCGTGCCAGGATTTCCTGGCGCTCTCGACCCATTCGACGTCGTCGGGGCGGCCCGATGCCTGAGTGGCGAGTTTCCACGCGATCTCTTCGACGCGTTCCGCATCGGATGGGTTCAGCGTCACGTCGTAGCGCGGAGCCGATCGGTCGGCATTCGCTGCCATGTTCATAGCCTCCGTCCACTGTCTTTTATGTGCCCTCCGGACGCTATGGCCGGGCGTTATCGGCCGCGTATCGAGTCAGCATGAGCAGGAATTCCCGTGCCATTTGTCGCGGCGGAACGGCAGACGCCTGAGCGCCGGCTCACCGTGGCGGGCGGGCCGGCGCTGCGGGATGCCGCTGCCTCGTGGCGGGGGCGCGTGCCCCGTCAGGCGCGTACCTCCTGTACGGGTTCCGCGCCTGACCAGACAACCGCGGCGGAGCCCCAGGTGAGGCCGCCGCCGAAGGCGGTCAGGAGCAGACGGTCCCCCGCGGCGACGCGCCCCTGGGCGGCGGCGTCGGCCAGGGCGAGGGGGATGGAGGCGGCGGCCGTGTTGCCCACGTCCGCGATGTTGGAGACGACACGCTCCGGGGGCAGACCGAGGCGCTTGGCCACCGACGTGAGGATGCGGATGTTCGCCTGGTGTCCGACGAACGCGTCGACGTCCGCCATGTCCCAGCCGGCCTTCCCGGCGACGGAGCGGGCGGACTCCGTCATCGTGGTGACGGCCCGGGTGTAGACGTCGCGCCCCTGCATGGTGAGGTGCTCGCCCCCCGGCGGGATGGTGATCAGCTCGTCCCCGGAGCCGTCGCTGCCGAGTTCGGTGTGCAGGACCGCTCCCGGGTCGCTCGTACGGCCCCGCTCCAGGAGGACGGCGCCCGCCCCGTCGCCGAACACGACGGCGGTCGTCCGGTCGTCCGGGTCCACGATCGAGGAGTAGACGTCCGCGCCGATGACCAGAGCCCGGTCACAGGCGCCCGCGGTGATCATCGAGGCGCCCACGGTGAGCCCGTAGACGAAGCCGGAGCAGACGGCGGACAGGTCGAACGCCGCCGCCGCGAGCCCCAGTTGGGAGGCCACCCAGGGTGCGGTGGCCGGGCAGCGCCGGTCCGGGGTGGTGGTCGCGAGCAGGACCAGGTCGCAGCCGTCGCGCCCGGCGGACTTCAGCGCTGCGGCTCCGGCGGCGACGGCGAGGTCTCCTGTTCCGGTGGACGCGGAGACCCGGCGGCGCCGGTCGATGCCGGTGCGCCGGTGGATCCAGGCGTGGTCCGTGTCGAGGTGCCGTGACACCTCGTCATTGGTCACCACGGTCTGCGGCAGGCAGGTGCCGAGTCCCGTGACGACGGCGCCGACCCTGTCACTCGGTCCGGTCATGCGCCCCCTCCTTCCGACGAGATGAGCGGTGCGGTCACCGGGGCGTGCCCGGCGTGGGCGGCCGCCACGTGGCGTTCCGCGAAGTCCTTGCGGGCGATGGGCGCGGTGATCAGTTCCTCCGGCACGGCGAGCAGCTGGAGCAGTGCGTCGCCGTCGAGGTCGGCCGCGGCCGCCGCGCCGCGGGCCTCTTCGAGCCGCAGGATCTCGTCCTGGTCGAGGATCCCCGCCCGCAAACCGGTGAGCGCGTGTTCCAGGACGCAGGACGCCGCGTACTGCTCCAGCAGGCGCCGGGACAGCGGGGTCTCGGCGTGCGCGGCCCAGTGGCCGATCGCCATGGTCTGGCAGACGGCCCGGGTCCACCGGGTGCTGGCCTCGCCGGGACCGTTCCGCTCGACGTCGTCGAGCAGGGCGTCGCAGACGGCGCGCAGTCGGCGGGCCGCACTCAAGTCGCTCGCCCCGGCGACCGCCTCGTCGAGCACCGCGTCGAAGTCCTCGCGGTGGCGCAGGGCGTAGCGGGTGGCCTGGTAGCCGAGGACGGTGTTGTCGCCGCCGAAGGTGACGGCGATCTCGTAGTCGTGGAGCAGGGGCGTGATCTGGTTCAGGTCGTGGTAGCCGAGTCCGCCGCACAGTTCCCGCGTCTCGGCGAGCGTGTGCCGGGCGTCGCCCGTGCAGCCGGACTTGCCGCAGGAGATCAGGGCGTGCAGCACCTGGTCACGGGCCGGTTCGCCGTGGGCGGAGCGGGCCATGGCGATCGAGGAGAGCGCCTCGACCGCGTACTGGGCGGCGAGGGCACGGCCCACGGCCGTGGACAGCCGCACGCGGTAGTGCTCGTGGCCGATCAGCGCCCTGCCGAAGGCCCGCTTGGTACCCGCGAACCGGGTGGTGACGGTGCAGGCGAGGCGCTGCGCGTACGCCGCGCCCACCGTCGGGAAGAGCCGCTCGTGGGTGAAGGTGGCCAGGCACTCCTCGAAGCGCCGGTGGCGGGGCAGCGGGGAGCTGTAGGTGCCCTCCGCGTCGATGGAGGCCCAGCGGTTCATCAGGGCCGACAGCGGGAGCCTGCAGTCCGTGAAGGACAGGACGCCGGTCTGGTTGGCCGTGACGCCGCCCTTCGGCTCGGCCCGTCCGATGCTCACGCCGGGCAGGACCACGCCGTCCTCGCGCAGCGGGACACGTATCCAGTGGTGGCCCTCATCCCGCCCCGCGACCGTGAGGCGGCTCAGCACCATGGCCACGTCGCCCGTGTGCAGGCTGTTGCCGATCCACACCTTGCTGTCGGCGGGCCGGGGGGTGTTCAGGACCAGCGTCCCGTCCCGCGGGTCGTACGTGGCGGTGGTCCGCACCTGCTTCAGGTCCGAGCCCGCGTGCAGCTCGGATCCGGCGAAGCAGTAGACCTTCGTCATGTTGTCGATCTCAGGCTCGTGGGCGCGCAGCTGCTCGGGGCCGCCGTGGCTGAGCAGCGCGTCGCCCGAGATCTGGTGGGAGACGAGGACGTTGAGGAGAGACAGGTCGTACGCGCCGATCCAGCCCATGGTGCGCAGGAAGCCTGGGAAGTCGTCGCTCTCGCCGCGGCCCAGCCAGAGCGAGTTCGCGGTGAGACCGGCGGCGTTCAGGAGACGAGCCCGGCGAAGTGTCAACAGGCTGTAGTCGTGAACGCTGAGATCGTCCGGTCTGATGGTGGCGAACTCGGGTCCGGCGAGGACACGGGCCAGCTCTTCTTCGCGTGGGGTCATGGGCTCTCCTGGGAGGGGTCGCGGGGGGGGTGGCTGTGCGGCCGCGCCGGGGTGTCAGGCGTCCAGCACCAGAGCGCAGTTGCTGCCCCCGAACCCGAAGGAGGTGCTCACCGCGACGGTCCCGCCGTGGCTGCGCGCGCTGCCGAGGACCAGGTCGAGGCCGGGCAGGTCGGGGTCGGCCCGCTCCGTGTGCGCGATCGGCGGCAGGATGCCGCTGCGCAGGCTGCGCAGCGTCAGGACGGCCTCGATGGCGCCGGCCGCGCCCAGGGTGTGGCCGAGCAGCCCCTTGTTCGCGGTGACGGACGGTCCGTGGGGGAAGAGGCGGGTGATGAGCCGGGCCTCGGTCAGGTCGTTCTGCGGTGTCGACGTGCCGTGCGCGTTGACGGTCGCGATGTCCCGCGCCGCGACGCCCGCCGCGGCGAGCGCCTGCTCGACGGCGGCCGTGGCGCCCGCTCCGTCGGGGTGCGGGGACACGGGGTGGTGCGCGTCGGACGTGCTGCTGTAGCCGAGGAGGCGGCCCAGTACGTCGGCGTTGCGGGCGCGGGCCTTCTCCGGCTTCTCCATGACGACGGCCGCGGCGCCCTCGGAAATGACGAAGCCGTCGCGGTCCGCGGCGAACGGGCGTGAGGCGTCGGGCCCCTTGTGCTCGGAGAGCGCGCCCGCCCGGGCGAACCCGGCGACCACGAGCGGGGTGACGCTCGCGTCCGTGCCACAGGCGATGACGGTGTCGCAGATCCCGGAGTCGAGCAGCGTCTTGCCGAGTCCGATCGCCGCGGCCCCCGAGGCGCAGGCGGCGACCAGGGTGTGGCTCGGCCCGGTGATCCCGTACCGGATGCTGATGGTGCCCGCCGCCATGTTGATCAGCGAGCGGGGGTGCAGATAGGGCGAGACCATCGCGGGGCCGTTCCGGCCGAGCCGCCGGTGCTGCTCCTCCGACGTGGTCACACCGCCGAAGGCGGAGCCCACCACGACGCCGACCCGGCTGCCGTCCCAGCTCGCCGGGTCGAGCCCCGACGCGGCGAGCGCCTCGTCCACCGCCGCCAGGGCGAAGCGGATGAAAGGGTCGGTGCGGGCGGTGCCGCGTCCGGTGAGCTGCCCCGGCCGCAGGGGCGGCACGCGCAGGCTGTGCCACGCCCCGGTGCCGTCCAGCGGCTCCGGGTCGCCCGCCTCCAGGGACCGGGCCGCGCACAGGGCGTCCCAGGTCGTGCCGGAGTCGGTGCCGGCCGGGGTCACCAGGCCGGCACCCGTGATGGCTGCGGGGCCTTCGCTCACGCCGCTTCCTGGGCCGCGCCGCCGACCAGCAGGACCACGTCCCCGACGGTGAGCTCCGCGATGCGCGTCTCCTCGCCGCCGAGGTCCACACCCGCCTCTTCCTGGATCCTGACGATCAGCTCGGCAATGGCGAGGGAATCCACGTCGAGGTTGCGCAGCAGGGCACTGTCCGTGATCTCCGTGGGGTCCACTTCCAGGTCCTCGGCCAGGATCCCGTACACGATCGCCTTCGGGTCCACGCTCATGGCTTTCACCTCTACTGGGGTTCAGGGTTGCTTCGACGCCTCGTAACACGATTTCGGATCTACTGTGCCGGCACCGGATATGGAGCACCTATCGCGCTGTTATCAAAGAAAAGAAGCGGAGGAAGAGGTGGAACGAGGGGCAGAAAGCGCGGGAACAAGTCACCACCCGCCGACCGAGCCGACCAGTGGCGATCGGGGTCAGCGCGAAGAAGTGCCGGAACCCGCATCCGTCGGCTGTGCCGGTGACCGGCGAGTGAGGTTTTCTCAACGATGAGCCGATGGTGCGGTGAAAAGGGTGTACCGCTCACTGCTCGCCCAGCCGGACCGGATGACGATCGCGGTGGACGAGATGCTCCGGTACCCAAGCCGTGCCGCTTCGCGTCGTTGACGACACGCCGCCACTCCGCGACCTCGTCGTCATCGGGATCAGCAATCCGGACGGGCCCTTCGGCGACAAGCCGCTCGATCAGCTCCCGTGCCTTCGCCCGCCGTGCCCGGGCGACGGACCGCTCGCAACAGAAACCGCAGTTCAAAGCCGGTTTCTCGACTCGGTGGGCGCCATTCCTGAGCCCGGAGCGTCACATGAGCGTCACGGTCGACAAGAGGCCCCGGCCTTGCCGGAACGTGACAGCGGCCTCGGCCGCCGACTCGTGGCCGACGAGGTATCGACCGGAGCGCCGATCCATTGCGTGGGCCGCTGCCTTGGACATCCCGTTCGACCGCTGCGGCGATCTGTTCCCGGAACCATTCACGTCGGGCAACAGGCGGCCTTCTCACTTGCCGACGAGGCCCATGTGCACGTCGTTGTAGCGGTCGCCGTGCACGCCGATGCGGGCCACTGTGGCGTCGAGGTCCGCGATGTCGTCGGCGGACAGGGCGACCTGAGTCGCGCGGGCGTTCTCCTCCAGGCGTTCGACGCGGCGGGTGCCCGGGGGGGCGGGACGATCCGGGGGTGCTGGACGAGCAGCCAGGCCAAGGCGACCTGTCCCGCGGTGGCATTCCGGCGTGGGCAAGCGTGGCGACGTGGTCGATCAGAGCCTGGTTGGCGGCGAGGTTGTCCTGGTCGAACCGCGGGATGGTGGTACGGATGTCGCCCTGGGTGAACGTGGTCGTGGTGTCGACGGCGCCGGTGAGGAAGCCCTTGCCGAGCGGGCTGAACGGACCTTCGACCTGGTGGACGAGTAGCGGCGCCCCACAGGAAGCCGTTGGGGAAGGCGCTGTTCATACGCTGCTCCTTGTCGTTCACGGGCGTGTTCAGGCTGTGCTTTCGGCGGTGTAGCGCAACCCGTGCCCGAACGGGTAGAGCGGATCCGTGCTCTCCTGCGGCACATCGGGACGTCCGGCCTCGACCTCGGCCATGGATCGCGGAAGTTGGAAGGGCAGGGATCCCTCCGGCGTGGCCCGGCCGAACAGGACGTCGAGCAGCGCCCGGTCGCCGGCGCCATAGGCGGCGAGCAACGCAGCGGCACGGTCGGCGATTTCGGGGATGACGGCGGGCCGTTCGAGGTGGATGGTGACGACGGTGGGCACCCTGTCGGGCAGGGCGAGGATCTGCTTGAGGCGCTCGCGGTCGAAGTCGAGCCGGCCGGCGTGGAAGAAGGACTCGAACAGGCCCGGGCGGGGCTCGTAGGGGGTGTTCAGGCGCAGCACCGCGAGGTCGGCCTGAGCCGGGTCGGTGACGATGTCGGTGTACTCGGCGGCCACGGCCGGGTCGACGCCTTCCACGTACAACCGGGGGCGGCCGGTCAGCGGCAGTACGCCGGCACGGTTCTCCAGCAGGGTCAGCGAGCGGCGCTGGGCGGCCTCTCCAACGGTGCGGAAGTCGGCGCGGCCGACGATCTCTTCGGCGGCGTCCGGGTCGACATAGCGGCGGTCGTCGAACAGCCCGAGGCGGAACTTCTCGGCGAGCAGGCGGGTGACGGAGGCGTCGAGGCGGGATTCCGCCAGCCGTCCTCCGCGGACGAGTTCCACGATCAGCTCGGGACATGCCTCGCCGCCGATCTGGTCGGCGCCCGCGTGCAGCACCTTCAGCGCCCGCTCCTCGGGCGTGAGGTGTTCCACGCCCCAGGCGCGGGCAGCGTGCATCTCGCCCATGATCGGACCGTCGTTGATCAGGCCCCAGTCGGTGCAGACGATGCCGTCGAAGCCCAGCTCCTCGCGCAGCAGCCCGGTGATGATGCCCTTGTTGAAGCCGAAGCCGACCTCTTCGTGCCCGGTGCCGACCGGCATGCCGTAGTACGGCATCATCTGCGTGGCCCCGGCGGCGATGGCCGCCTTGAACGGCCCCAGGTGGTAGTCGAAGAAGCCGCCTGGGTAGACCTGTTCCCTGCCGTAGGGGAAGTGCGGGTCCTCGCCGTCCTTCTGCGGGCCGCCGCCGGGGAAGTGCTTGACCATCGCGGCCACGCTGTCCGGGCCGAGCTGATCCCCCGGACCACGCAGGCCCTCGATGTACGCGGCGGCCATCCGGGAGGTCAGGTCGGCGTCCTCGCCGAACGTGCCCGAGATGCGGGCCCAACGCGGTTCGGTGGCCAGGTCGATCTGCGGGTGCAGGGCGACCCGCAGACCGACGGCCAGGTACTCGCGGCGCACAATGTCGCCGTACTGGCGTGCCAGCTCCACGTCGTCGATGGCGGCCAAGCCCAGGGTTTCGGGCCACTGGGAGAAGGGGCCGGCCATCATCGCGGTGCCCGGGTTGTCGGTGAACGCGTGGCGCGGATCGGTGGACAGCGTCACCGGGATGCCCAGCCGGGTGGCGGCGGCCTGCTCCTGGAGGCGGTTGTGGAGCTCCGCCATCTCGCGTGGGGTGCCCGCGCCCAGGAGGTTGAAGTGCGACATGAGCCGGTCGGACATCATCCGCTCGGCGGTGAGGCCGACGGGTGCGGGGTTCGCTCCGATGCCTGTCGCGTGGTGGAAGAGCAGCCCGGCCTTCTCTGCCGGCGTCATACGGGGCAGCAGGTCCGCCACCCGTTCTTCGACGCTGCGGCTGGGGTCCTGGTAGGGGTGGGTCACTGCTGCTCCTCGGTGGTGCGGTGGGGGGCGTGGAAGGTGTGGATGCCGGGCCCGGCCCGGGTGGGCTCGGCGCCCGGCAGGTCGATGGTGGCGTCGGTGCCCTGGGGGGCGGTCACGGTGACCGTCAGCCGGCCGTCGGTCAGGCGCCACGCCACCTCGGCCCGTCCGTACGGTGTCTCGTACGCGGCCTTGGCCCAGGTGAGGCCGCCGCCGGGGCGGGGCCGGACGAGCAGGCGGCGGTAGCCGGGGGCGGCGGGGGCGAGACCCGCGACGGTGCGGTGCAGCCAGTCGGCGACCGCACCGAGCGCATAGTGGTTGAAGGAGGTCATCTCTCCGGGGTTGACGCTGCCGTCGGGCAGCAGACTGTCCCAGCGCTCCCAGATCGTCGTGGCACCCATGTCCACCTGGTAGAGCCACGACGGACAGGAGCGCTCCAGCAGCAACCGGTACGCGGTATCGGTGTGGCCGGCGGCGGTGAGCGCGTCGCACACCAGCGGCGTGCCGAGGAAGCCGGTGCCGATCCGGTGGCCGCGCTCTGCCACCAGAGCGGCCAGCCGGTTGCCGGCCTCGGTCCGCTCGGCGTCGTCCTGGAGCAGGTCGAAGCCGAGGGCGAGGGCGTAGGCGGTCTGGGTCTCTTCCGTCAGGTGGCCGCCACGGGTGTGGAAGCGGGCGCGGAAGGCTTGCCGTACGGCATCGGAGAGTGCGTGATAGTGCTCGGCGTGGTCCTTCTTCCCCAGGACGTCGGCGGTGCGGGCCAGCAGTCGGGACGAGTGCGCGAAGTAGGCGGTCGCAACGAGTGGGGAGGAGGTCGTCGCCCCGCCGGGGTCGTCGGGGGATGCGGTGGGGTCGAGCCAGTCGCCGAACTGGAAGCCCTCGCCCCACACGTGCGCGGGCCCGGCGATCCGGTCGACGGCGTCGACCCAAGCGCGCATGGACGGGTACTGGGTGCGCAGCACTTCGGTGTCGCCGTACCGCTCGTACAGGACCCACGGGACGATGACGGCGGCGTCGCACCAGCCAGCCATCGGAGGGTTGCCGGGAGGCATCGGTACGGGGATGTTCAAGGGGATGGCGGGGCTGATCACCGGGGGGATGCCGTCGGGGTCCTCGGTCTGGTCCGCGGCGAGGTCGCGCAGCCAGGAGCGCAGGAAGTCCTGGGTGTCGTAGAGGAACGTGGCGGTGGGGGCGAAGACCTGGATGTCGCCGCTCCAGCCGAGGCGTTCGTCGCGCTGGGGGCAGTCGGTGGGAACGTCCAGGAAGTTGCCCCGCATCCCCCACACCACGTTCTCGTGCAGTCGGTTCAGCGACGGATCGGAGGACTCGAACCAACCGGTCCGGCGGAGGTCGCTGTGCAGGACCACAGCGGTGACGTCACCGGGGCCGAGTTCGCCGGGCCAGTTGTCGATCTCGGCGTAGCGGAAGCCGTGGAAGGTGAAGCGGGGCTCCCACTGCTCGCCGTCGGCGTCGCCGCGCAACGTGTAGCGGTCGGTGGCCAGGGCGCCGCGCAGCGGACGTACGCACAACTCGCCGCCCTCCAACACCTCCGCGTGCCGCAGGGTTACGGTGCGACCCGCCTCACCGCGGACGCGAATGCGCAGCCTGCCGACCAGGTTCTGGCCGAAGTCGACCAGGACGCGCCCGCTGGGGGACGTGGTAACGGCCACCGGGGGGAGGCACTCGATGCGCCGTACGGGAGGGCTGTCGGCCGGGAACAGCACCGAGGTGTCGAAGTCCACGACGCGCACCGGATGCCAGTGCGTGTCGTCGAAGCCCGGTTCGCTCCAGCCGGGCAGCTCCCGGCGGGCGTCGTATGCCTCTCCCTCGTACAGGCCGGTGGCGGTGACGGGACCGGCCGCCGCGCGCCAGCCCGGACCGGTCGTGACGGTCTGGACGATGCCGTCGGCGTACTCGATCCGCAGCTCGCCGAGCAGTGCGGTGTGCGGTCCGTGGATGTCGCGGTTGCCGCCGTTGAAGCCGAGCAGGCCCCGGTACCATCCGTCCGCCAGGTGCGCGCCCCAGGCGTTGGGACCGGGGCGCAGCATCCGGGTCACGTCGAAGGACTGGTAGCGGTGGCGATGGTGGTAGCTGGTCCAGCCCGGCGCCAGGACGTGGTCCCCGACCACGGCGCCGTTGAGATGCGTCTCGTACACCCCCAGGGCGGTGACCCTCAGCTCCGCCTGCCTCACCCGGCCGCTCACGGTGAACACCTCACGCAGCAGCGTGGCGGGCCGGCCCTCCGTAGCGGGTGGCTCTTCCGGCCGGGCGGGGGTGATGACCTGAGCGGTCCAGGCGTGCGGCATGTCTGCCTTTCTCGGTGCCGGCGGTGCGGAGGCCGTGGGGCGTTCAGATGACGGGGGCGGCGTCAGTTTCGGCGGGATCCCGCAGTGGCGGGATGAACAGCGATATCGCCAGGGTCAGCGCGGTGAGCAGCGCTCCGGTCCAGAACAGCCAGGCGTAGCCGCCGTCCTGGTAGAAGGCGGTGCCGTCCACGACGGTGCCGTGTGTCGCGAGGGCGGCGAACGACAGGGCGGTGACGATGGCGCCGAAAAAGTTGATGCCCATGTTGAGCATGCCGCTGCCCAGCCCCTGCTCCTCCTTGGACACCACGCCGACGACCAGCGCCGGAGCTCCCGCGACGACGAGGCCGGAGCCGAGGTTGGCGAGGCACGAGGTGAGGATGAGTTCTGTCTCGTCGGCGTGGAAGAAACCCACCAGGCCGTAGCCGCCCGCCATCAGAGCCAGCCCCGCCCACCAGATCAGCCGGGCATCGACGGTGCGCAGGAGGCGGCTGGCGACGATTCCGGTACCGAACATCACCACGTTCCAGGTCACGCTGACGACGGCGTTGTGCTGTGCCGTCCACCCGAGACCGGCGGAGACGCCGGGGATGTGCGGGTAGAGGGCGAGCAGGATCGCCATGCCCGGCATGGTGAAGGCGACGGCCTGAGCGAGCCCGCCGCTGACGAGGACCAGGGCGACCGGGCGTCGGCTGAGTACCTTCAGGTCCAGGATCGGGTGGGCGCTGGAGCGCTCCACGAAAAAGAAGACGACCAGTGCGACCAGGCCGGCGGCGAGCCAGCCGAGCGTTTTGGCGTCGGCCCAGCCCCAGCTCTGTCCCTGGCCGACCGCGTAGACGACCGCGGTCAGTCCCCCGCCGAGGACCAGGCCGCCGAGCCAGTCGAAGCCGGGCCGGAAGTCATGCTGTGGGGTCTGGGGCACGAGGAAGGCGATCAGCGCGAAGCCTGCGGCGGAGGCCGCGGCGAGGAACCACATCACGCCCTGGTAGCCCCAGCCGTCGACCAGCCAGCCGGCCAGGAACGGCCCGGCCAGGGCCACCAGACCGACGCTGCTGCCCAGGATGGCGCTGGCCGGCTTCACCAGCCGGGCGGGGAAGATGTCCCGTACGGCAGGGAAGGACAGGGCGCCGAACGGGCCGTAACAGCCGGCGATCGCCCGCCCGAGCAGCAGAAGCCAGAAACTGCCCGCCGTCGCGGCGATGACGTCTCCGACGACCCCCAGGCCGGCCATGGCGAGCATAAGCCGCTTCCTGCCGTAGCGGTCGCCCAGTTTCATCACGAACGGCGTCAGCAGCGTCGAGACGAGGACGACGGTCAGCCCGAACCAGGCCACGTGCGTGGTGCGGAAGCTCTGCGCCACGCTGGCGGTGGCGTTGGCGCCCAGGATGCCGGCGGCGGCCAGGAGCTGGGTCGGCCAGATGAGCGCGATGAGTACGGCGACCAGTGGCGGGGTCCATCTCGTGGTGTCGTCGGACGAGGCTGCGTCGAGCGAGGGGCCGGCAGGCGTCGGTGTCATGAAGCCGCTCCTTTCGCGAACAGGGAAGGTCGGGTTCGTGCGTGGAACGGCAGGCCGTCAGCCAGGGCCAATATCTGGCCACAGGCGCGAAACGTTCCCTCGCTTTCGGATGATGATGAGCCCAATACTTAGTGCACGCTAGGCATTGGTAGAGTGATGCACGTCACACGAGTCGGGGGGTAGGTGGCCCCTGCCATGCGGCGACGACACTCCCGCGAGACCCGGCGACGGCGCTCGGTACGGTTGTGCGCATGGGGACACCACGGGGGCCGCGCGGCGGCTACACAACAGGGCTGGCCAGGCGCAACCAGATCCTGGAGGCCGCGCTGCTGCGCTTCGGCCAGGACGGTTACCGCAAGACCTCACTGGCCCGCGTCGCCCGCGACGCCGGCATCACCGACGCCGGGCTGCTCCACCACTTCGGCGACAAGCAGCAACTGCTTCTGGCCGTGGTGCAGTACTGGCACGAGCGGCTCGACGAGCAATGGGTACGCGTACCCGACTCCGTACGGGACGCCTTCCGCTGCCACCTGGAGGACACGGCCGCATCACTGACCATGCCGGGGATCCTCGAACTCGCCGTCGTGATCGGCGCCGAGGCCACCGCACCGGACCACCCCGCGCACGAGTTCTTCTCCCAGTGGCAGGAAAAGGGCGTACGCGAACTCGCGGACCGCCTGCGCGCCGGCGCCGAGTCCGGTGAGCTCAAGGCGGGCCTGGACCACGAGAACATCGCCCGGGAGTGCGCGGCGCTGGATGCCGGGCTACGACTGCAGTGGCTGGCCGGCGGGCGCGCATTCGACCTGATCGCCGTGATGCGCTCGCACCTGGACCGCCTGATGAGCGCCATCGCGGCCGACGGCGAGGGGCTGTAGCGCCCAGGCGGAACCGAGGCGGGCGGCAAGCGCGCACCGTGCCGCGCCACACCTAATGTCAGGTAACCTGACGTTAGTCGCTTTCTCACGGGGAGCTGGGTACCGATGGCATACGTGAAGGTCCTGCTGGCCGGGATGGTGGTCGGAATTCTGTACGTGGCACTGCGAGTCAAAGCCCCCGCTCCCCCGCCCGTCGCGCTGTGCGGCCTGCTCGGCATGCTGCTGAGCCAGGCCGCCCTGGGGGCCTTGTGACCGCCCCACGCAGGGCCCGTGCGGCGGCGTTCGCGCGGCGGGCGGGGGTCTCCCTCCTCGCCGGAACCGCGATGGGCGCGGTCTTCTGGGCCCTGGACGTCGCTGCACCCGCGCCGCCCCTGCTGAGCCTGTGCGGACTGGCGGGCATCCTCCTCGGCGAGCGGATCGCCACGGCCCTCCGCAAGCGGTGGGTACGGCGCCGCCGACCCGCCGACCCGGTGATCCCCGCACCCGCCGGGGGCGCCGGTCCCGGGAGAGCGCCACACGCGACTACCCCGTAGCGGGCAGCCGGACGACGGGCCGCGGTCGGCCACGGTCTCGGGGTCATGCGGTGGACCCCGTTGGGGGCGGTGGGTCACAGATCCAGGACAAGGCGCGGACAGGCGGCGCGCGAGACGCAGATGAACATCGTGTCGTTGCGGGCCTGCTCGGCGGGGGTGAGGAGGGAGTCGCGGTGGTCCACCACCCCGTCGAGGACCGCCGTCTCGCAGGTGCCACAGGTGCCCTCCTGACACGAGGACAGGACCTGCACGCCGGCCTCCTCGACCGCCTGGAGGACGGTCTTGTCCGGGGGGACGGTCACCGTGATGCCGCTCCGGGAGAGTTCCACCTCGAAGGAGGTCGAAGGGGCGTCGCCCTCCCGCGACTTCGACGTGAACCGCTCGATGTGCAGCGAGCCCTCCGGCCAGGGGGCACACCGCCGCTCCACCGCGTTGAGCAGGGGCTCGGGACCGCAGCAGTAGACGAGGGTGCCGGGGACGGGGCTGCCGAGCAGCCTGTCCAGGTCGAGAAGACCGGTCTCGTCCTGGGGGCGCAGGGCCAACCGGTGGGGGTGGTCCTCGGCGAGCTGCCCGGCGAAGGCCATGGTGGCGCGGCTGCGGCCGCCGTACACCAGCCGCCAGTCGGCGCCCCGCCGCTCGGCGGCGGCGATCATCGGCAGGACCGGGGTGATGCCGATGCCACCGGCGATGAACAGGTAGCGGGGGGAGTCGACCAGCGGGAAGTGGTTGCGGGGGCCGCGCACCAGGACCATGTCGCCCTCGGCCAGGGTGTCGTGCACGTAGTGGGAGCCGCCCCGGCTCTCCGGCTCGCGCAGCACGGCGACCTGGAGGAGGGAGGTGTCCCCCGGGTCGCCGCACAGCGAGTACTGCCGTATCAGACCGGGGCCCAGCACCAGGTCGATGTGGGCGCCGGGGCTCCACGCGGGCAGCCGCTCGCCGGAGGGGTGGGCCAGGCTGAGCCGGACGACGCCCTCGGCGAGGGGCTCCTTGCGCACCAGGGTCAGGTCGAGTTGGACCTCGGTGCGTTGTGGGCTCGTGATGGTCATGGTGGTTCTCTTTTCGGACCGGGGGCGGGACCGGGGGGGCGGCTTCAGGCGGAGGCCGCGGGCCGAGGCTGGGCGGTGGATGCGGGAGAGGACTCCGGCGCAGGGCCGGGGCGGTGGTCCTCGGGGTGGCCCAGGAGCCAGTCCCACAGCTCCACCGGGTCCTCGAACTCCCGCCGCGCACCGCAGTGGCAGACGGCCAGGAGCCGGTCGGTACCGAGCACCCAGTGGATGCGGTGGACGTTCTCGCCGGAGAGGACGGGTGGGTGGAGCGGGGTCATCGGGCCACCGCCCGAGCCTGCGTCGCGGCCCCCTCCTGCGCCAGGCGCGCGAGGATGCGGCGGGCGGCGAGTCCGCCCGTGTCGATGTTGATGCTCAACTCCTGGTAACCGGCCTGCTCGGTGCCCAGGGACTTCTGGAGCACGTTGAGGGCCACGACGTCCTGCATGACCACCGTGTGGTTGTTGGTGTGCAGGAACTCGGTGACGTCCTGGTCGTCGAGGGCGAAGTCGCGGGCCACGGCCCAGAAGTCGTACACCGTCTTCTCCGTCGACGGGGTGATGCCGTAGACGACTTCGACGTGGAAGGCGTGCGGGTCGCTGCCGTCCGGATTCGGACCCGGCGCACCGACGGGGGCGATGCGCGAGTGGAGCAGGTAGAGACAGGGTGCGTGGTACTCGATGTCCTGCCAGCGGGTGATCCGGCCCTCGATGCCCGTCGACTTCGCGTAGAACGGAGGGCACTCGGCGTCGTCCATGTGACGGCTGACGTGGACGATGCCGGCCGTGTCGTCGACCTCCGTGGTGATGGGTGTCTCGGCGACCTCCGGCGTACCGATGTAGCCGCCGTGCAGGTACGTCTCGTGGGACAGGTCCATGAGGTTGTCGACGAGCAGACCGTAGTCGGCGTCGATCGGCTCCACGCCGGACACGACGGTGTAATCGGGCGAGTCCATCCAGGGGGCGCGAGGCGGCAGCAGGCCCCCCGGCTCACGGTCGCCGATCCAGACCCACACGAAGGAGTCCTGCTCGACGACCGGGTAGGTCTTCAGCCGGGCGGTGCGCGGGATGCGCTGCTGGCCGGGTACGAAGACGCAGCCGCCGTCGGTGCCGTAGGTGAAACCGTGGTACCCGCACACCACCCGGTCGCCGTCCAGCCGGCTCGGCGCCTGGGAGAGCGGGAAGCGCCGGTGCACACAGCGCTCCGACATGGCCACCGCACGGCCGTCCTCGGTGCGGTACAGCAGGATCGGCTCACCGAGCAGGGTTCGTCCGAGAAGTTCGCGGCCGACCTCACGGCCGTAGGCGGCGACGTACCACTGATCGCGTACGAAAGCGGTCATTTTCGTTTCCTTCTGAGTCGTGGGGTTCAGTGGGCGGCGGCCGGGGCCGCGGCGGCAGGCTTCGTGTCGTCTCCCGTGGCGGGGCGCAGCAGCAGGAGGAGCGCCGCGGTGGCGACGTAGATCACGCTGACCGCCAGGTAGAGGTTCTGCGGTGTCCAGCCGCTGTCGAGGAGGCTGCCGGCGACCGTCGGGGCCACGATCGCGCCGATGCGGCCGATCGCGAGGGCGCTGCCGAGCCCGGTCGCCCGCACCCCCGTGCCGTACGTGGCCGGGGTCAGGGCGTACAGGCCTGCCACGGAGCCGTTGGCGAACAGGCCGATCATCGCGCCGAGGGTGAAGGCGACGCCCAGCCAGGAGGTGGCGGCGATGAAGGCCGACAACAGTACGGCGGTGGCGATCAAATAGGCCATGAGGACGGAGCGGAGCGCGAAGCGGGCGGCGAGCGCCCCGAGGGCGGCCGAGCCGAAGATGCCGCCGACGTTGAGCAGCGTCCCGCCGGTCAGGCCCTGGCTGCCGGACAGTCCCGCCTCGACCAGCAGGGTCGGCGTCCAGCTGGTGATGAAGTAGAAGCCGGCCATGACGAGGAAGAAGGCCGACCACAGCAGCAGCGTCGAGCGGCGCAGCGCCGGCGAGAGCAACTCCCGGAAACCGGCCCCGATTCCGGTCGGCACGGTGGTGGGCTCGGGCAGGGTCTCCAGCGGCGGTTGCCCCATGCGCCGGGTCAGGGTGTTGATCCTCTCCAGGGCGCGCTGGGGCCTGCGGGAGGCCAGGAAGTCCACGGAGTCGGGCAGGCAGAAGTAGGCCAGCGGGACGGCGACAGCGCTGGCCAGGCCGCCGGTCAGGAAGACCGAACGCCAGCCGAACTGGCCGATCATGGAGACGGCGAGCAGTCCGCCGATGGTGGCGCCGACCGCGTAACCGGCGGAGTTCAGGCTGACGGCCAGGCCGCGCCAGCGGCGGGAGGCGTACTCGCCGGCGATGACGTTGCTGCAGGCCAGGACGCCGCCGATGCCGACTCCTGTGAGCACGCGCAGCGCTCCGAGCTGGACGGGCAACTGGCTGACCGAGGAGAGCAGCATTCCGAGGGCGGCCACGGACAGGCAGCCGAGGATGACCGGGCGGCGGCCGACCCGGTCGCCCCAGGGGGCGACGAACATCGCGCCCAGGGCCATGCCGACCAGGCCCGCGCTGAGCAGCAGCCCCAGCTCGGAGGAGCTGAGCTCCCAGTCCGCCGACACGGCTTTGCCGGTGAAGGCCATGACGAGGACGTCGAAGCCGTCGAGCATGTTGAGCACGACGCACACCGCGATCACGCCCCACTGGAAGCGGCTCATCGGCCCCTCGTCGAGGGCGGCGCGCAGAGAGGGGCCGGTCACCGGACGGTTCCGGGACGGGGAGAAGAGGGTGGCAGGACCATGGCAGCACTCCGTTGTCGACCGCGTGGTGGTCGTCGACTCCGCCCCCCGCCAGGCGGTTGCCGCACCGGCGGATCGGGTCCCGGGCGTCGACCGGTGCGGACCATCGTGGGGTCGGCGCCCGCGGGTCACCAGAGGTCTTTCCGGATGCCGGGAAACGTCTGCGAAATGCCGTCCGCGCTGCCGTGGCGGACGGACCTCAGGACCTGGCCGCAGGGGGCTCCCCCGGGGGGCTCGGCTCGCGACACGGCACGGGCGCGTAGGGAAGCTCAGACGCAGGACGGCGGGGTTCAGACCCGCGGCGTGATCATGGCGCGGGAGATCGCCCGGGCGCTCGTACAGACCAGCCGGGCCAGCGCGTGCGCGGAGGCGCTGCCATGGCGTACCACCAGCGAGACCGCGGCGATCACCGCACCGCCGCTGCCGTGCACCGGAGCGGCGACCGACAGGGCGTCCATCGTGACCTGGCGGTCGCTGACCGCGTAGCCATTGGTCCGCGCCTCGGCCAGCATGCACCGCAGCTCGCGCGGATCGCTGACCGTGCAGGGCGTGAAGCGCTCGAAGGGGCCGGCGAGCACCTGCTCCTGCACCTCGGCGGGGGCGTGCGCGAGCAGCACCAGCCCCACCCCGGTCGCCGTGAGAGCGAAACGCCCGCCCACGCGTGTCAGCACGGGCACCGCGCCGGACCCCGCGATGCGCTCCACGAAGACGACCTCCGTACCCTCGCGCACCGCGAGCTGCACGTTCTCCCGGGTGATCTGGGACAGGTCCTCCAGGAACGGCAACGCCCGCTCCCGCAGCCCCTGCCCGCGCGGCGCCAGCGAACCGACCTCCCACAGCCGCAGACCGACGCGGTAGCAGCCGTTGGTTCCGCGCTCCAGCGCTCCCCAGGCCATGAGCTCGCCCAGCATCCGGTGCACGGTCGACACCGGCAGCCCGGACCGCCGGGACAGCTCGCTCAACGTCATCTGCGGGCAGCTCGCACTGAACGCCCCGAGAATCCGCAGCGCACGGCCCAGCACGGGCCCGGTGCCCGACTCGGAGCTGCGGGGGCGGGTCATCGGGGCGCCTCCTTCGTCCGCCGCCGGTGAAGGCTCCTCATCGGCATGCTGCGGCTGACGTACGAGCGGGTCTTCCAAGGCGCCTCACCGATTCCCGACTGTGCGTTCCGGTCGGCCGTCACGCGGCCGCCCGCGGCGTCCTGACGACCCTCGGGCGACTCGTCCGACGCCGTGGCGGCCAGTGTGCAAGAAGGACGCGGCCACGTCGAGACGCCGAAACTCCCCTGTCGCGGCCTCGCCACAGAGCGCAGGCGGCGCGGAGCCCGGCCTGGAGGGGCCCGCACCGACCCCGCCGGCGGGACGTCCACCGCACGGGTCGGCGGGTACGCGGCCCCCGCTCCGGGAGGGGCGACGGCGCCGTGGTGGCGCGGCAGCGGTGAGTGACGGGCAGTCAAACCGGTGGTCCTCAGACGCACCTTTCGTTCCCACGGGCCTGCCACGCCCCTCGGCGTCGGCATGTCCGTACGGGGCCAAGAGTCTCGGAGCAGGTGAACAGCAAGTTGCGTACGGCCCATTGACCATGCGTCGAGCCGCCTCTACGTTGAACCGCATCCCGGCACGATTGATTCGCATCACGGAACCCTGGAGGTTCTCGTGGCTCTCGCTCCTGCTGTTTCCCCTCTCTCCCGCTTCACCATTGATGGGCGTTCGATCGTCATCACCGGCGCCACCGGCGCCCTCGGCAGTGCGGCGGCACGCGCCCTGAACGCCCTGGGAGCTCGACTCACCCTCGCCGCTGGCAACGCCGACAAGCTCGACACGCTGGCCGCGGAACTGGACGGGCCCGGACCGGTCGAGACCGTCCGGCGCAGGCCGGACACCCCGGACGACGCCGAGGCGATCATCTCCGCCGCCGTGAAGACGTACGGTGATGTGCACGGTCTGCTCGTCGCCTCCGGCACGAACCACGTCGCGCCGATCACCGAGATGAGGGTCGAGGACTTCGACGCCGTGCAATCGGCGAACGTCCGTGGTTCCTGGCTGATGTGCCAGGCGGTGGGGCGGCACATGCTCGGCCGCGACGGCGGGGGCAGCGTCGTACTCGTGTCCTCCACCCGCGGCCGGCTGGGGCACCCCGCCGGGTACTCCGCGTACTGTCCGTCCAAGGCCGCGGTCGACCTGCTCGGCCGCAGTCTCGCCGCCGAGTGGGGTGGTGCCGGAGTCCGGGTGAACGTGCTGGCTCCCACCGTGTTCCGCTCGGAGCTGACTGCCTGGATGTACGAGGAGGACGAGAAGGGCACCGCGACCCGCGAGGCCATGCTCGCCCGCATCCCGCTCGGCCGGCTGGCCGAACCGGAGGACTTCGCCGGGGCGTTGATCTACCTGCTGAGCGACGCCTCCTCGTTCGTCACCGGACAGGTTCTGTACCTCGACGGGGGGTACACCGCATGCTGACCATCGCCGTCGTCGGCGCGGGCCTGATGGGCCGAGGCATCGCCGAGGTGTTCGCGGGCGCGGGCCATCCGGTACGCCTGCATGACGTCGACACCGACGCCCTGCGCGGGGCGGTGGACAGCCTGCGGGACGTCGCCTGGGCCGTCGACGGCAGCACGGACCTCGCCGAAACCGTCACGGGAGCCGGCCTTGTCGTCGAGGCCGTCGCCGAGAACCTGGAGGCCAAGCAGGAGCTGTTCGCCCGGCTCGACCACCTGTTGCCCGACGCACTGCTGGCCAGCAACACCTCCGTGCTGCCGATCAGCAGCATCGCCGAACGCACCACCCGCCCCGAGCGAGTGGTCGGCACCCACTGGTGGAACCCGCCCGACCTGATCCCCGTGGTCGAAGTGGTCCGAGGGAAGCACACCAACGACGAGACCATGGAACGCACCACCGCCCTGCTCGCCGGTCTGGGCAAGCTGCCCGTACGGGTCGAACGCGATGTACCCGGATTCGTCGGCAACCGTCTCCAGCACGCCCTGTGGCGCGAGGCGATCGCGCTCGTCGCGGACGGAGTGTGCACCGCGGAGACAGTCGAGACGGTGGTACGCAACACCATCGGCCTGCGTCTGGCCGCCATGGGCCCCTTGGAGAACGCCGACTACGTCGGGCTCGACCTCACCCTCGCCATCCACGAGGCCGTCCTGCCCGACCTGAACCGCTCGCCGAGCCCTTCTCCGCTGCTGAGTGAGCTGGTGGCGGCGGGCGACCTGGGTGCCAAGAGCAGCCGCGGCTTCCTCACCTGGCCCGAGGGCAGCCGCGAACGGGCACGCGCACGCCTGGCCCGGCACATCGCCCGACAGCTCGCGGCCACGGCGGACAACGGTCCGCCCGGGGCGTGACCTGCCCCCTCCCACCCCCTGGGTAATCGCCGACCCGCTTGAGCTCATCGCGGCCCGGAGCTCCATGCAGAGTCGCCCCTCCTCGTTTCTCCACCCGAGCGGTTTCACCGTGCGCCCGCCGCGGTGTCCTCCTGCGCTCATGTCAACCACCATCGAGATGCGGAAGCCCATGACCGACAGCCCCAACCCGTCCGACACCGCCGCCGACGGCATGTCCCGCCGCACCCTGGGCGGGCTGCTCGGCGGAAGTGCACTTGCCGCCGTCACCGGACCGGCCACCCCGGCCTCCGCCTCTGCCGCATCCGATAGCGGCAGTGCCCTGCGGGAGGAGCAGTCGTTCCACGCCCGGACCGATCGTAAGAGCAAGCGGCGCCCCAACCTTTTGGTGATCCTCGCTGACGATCTGGGCTGGGCCGACCTGTCCTGCTACGGCGCACCTCACATCAAGACCCCGGCCCTGGACCGGCTCGCCCGCCAGGGCGTGCGCTTCACCCACGGCTACTCCGCCTCCTCTTCCTGCTCCCCGACCCGGTTCGGCCTCTACACCGGGCGCTACCCGGGCCGTACCCACGGCGGGCTGGCCGAGCCGATCGCCAACCATTCCCACGGACTGGATCCCACCCATCCCACGCTGGCATCCCTGCTGAAGGCCGTCGGCTACTCCACCACGCTCATCGGCAAGTGGCATTGCGGCTTTCTGCCCGACTACAGCCCCACCAAGTCCGGCTGGGACGAGTTCTTCGGCAACGGCGGTGGCGGACTCGAGTACTTCTCCAAGCTCGGCCCGCTGGGTGAGTACGACCTGTACGAGGGCGACGCGACCTACCAGGACCTGCGCTACTACACCACCGTCCTCACCGAGCGGGCCATGGAGTACGTCGGCCGCAGCCACAACACGCCGTGGCTGCTCAACCTCAACTTCACCACCCCGCACTGGCCGTGGCTGACCGAGGACGACGCGGAGACCGGGGCGGAGATCGCAGCCAAGATCGAGGAGGCAGGGGGCGGTGCCGAAGCGCTCCGGGCCCTGATGCACTTCGACGGCGGCTCGGTGGAGAAGTACGCCGCGATGGTGGAGAGCCTGGACAACGCCCTCGGCCAAGTGCTGGACGCGCTCCGCAGATCCGGCCAGGAGGAGGACACGCTGGTGCTGTTCGCCAGCGACAACGGCGGAGAGCGCTTCTCCTACAGCTGGCCGCTCACCGGGGGCAAGGGAGACCTGCGGGAAGGCGGCATCCGGGTCCCCACGATCCTCCGCTGGCCCGCGCGGATCGGCGCCCACCAGGTGAGCCACGAGCCGAACCACACCATCGACTGGACCGCCACGCTCCTGGAGGTGGCCGGCGGCCGGCCGGATCGCGACTATCCGCTCGATGGTACGAGCCTGGCGGGCTACCTCCTGCGCGGCGAGAACCTGCCCGAGCGCGACCTGTTCTGGCGAGTCCGGGCCAACCGGGCGCTGCGACGCGGCGACTGGAAGTACCACCAGGACTCCTCCGGCACCGACCACCTGTACGACCTGGCCGAGGACGCCAGGGAGCAGGCCGACCGCGCCGGTGACAAGCCCCACCTGCTCAAGGAACTCAAGGCGGCCTGGGAGAAGACCGCTGCGACCCTGCTGCCCTACCCCGACTGACGCCCGATGCGCCAGGACGCCACGCGCCGGACGGCACCCGTCCGGACACCGATGAAGAACGAAAGGCGGAACACCATGTCCAACACCCCCTTCACCTGGCCTCTCGGCCCCAACGAGCAGGGCCTGGAGTTCTACGACCTCTCCCACCCGTGGGGGCATGGAACGCCGTGCTGGCCCTACTTCGAGGACGTGAAGATCGAGCGCCTGCACAGCATGTCCAAGTCCCGCGTGCTCACCCAGAAGGTCACCACGGTCATGCACTCGGGCACCCACATCGACGCCCCCGGCCACGTCGTGGAGAACACCCCGCTGCTCGACGAGATACCGCTCAGCTCCTTCTTCGGCACCGGCGTGGTCGTCTCGATCCCCAAAAAGAAGTGGGAGGTCGTCACCGCCGCCGACCTGGAGGCGGCCACCCCCGAGATCCGCCCCGGCGACATCGTCATCGTCAACACCGGCTGGCACCACACCTACGGCGACAACAGCGACTACTACGCCTACTCGCCCGGCTTCTACAAGGAGGCCGGAGAGTGGTTCGCCGCCAAGGGCGTCAAGGCGGTTGGAACCGACACCCAGGCGCTGGACCACCCGCTGGCCACCGCCATCGGCCCGCACGGCCCCGGTTCCCCGAACGGTCTGCTGCCGTGGGCCTGCGAGGAGTACGAGGCCGAGACCGGCCGCAAGGTCCTCGACGACTTCCCCGAGTGGGAGCCGTGCCACCGAGCCATCCTGTCCAAGGGGATCATCGGCTTCGAGAACGTCGGCGGTGACCTGGACAAGGTCACCGGCAAGCGCGTCACCTTCGCCGCGTTCCCCTGGCGCTGGATCGGAGGTGACGGCTGCATCGTGCGCCTGGTCGCCATCGTCGACCCCACCGGCGCATACCGGATCGAGAAGGGTGAGCGCGGATGAGTCCGATGCGCGTCACCCGGCTCGACCAGGCCCCGCCGTACCAGCCGCCGTCGCACCACGGCGTCGGCGCGGTGCGGCTGCAGGGCCACGAAGCCGGGCCGACCGCACGCTTCTGGACCGGACTGTCGTACTACCTGCCCGGCGGAGCGGCGGACGCGGCGCCCACGGTGGAGGAGACCGTGTACGTCGTCCTCGACGGCGAGGTCGTGGTCATCGCCGACGACCATGAGGAGACGCTGCGGCCCTACGACTCCGTACACCTGACCAAGGGACAGGCCCGCTCGGTGGAGAACCGCTCCAAGCGAACCGCCACCCTGCTCGTCACCATCGCCCTGCCGCCCGGGGAGGACTGACATGGGCGTCGTCATCACCGTCGCGCCCACCGGGCCGATCGCCACCAAGGCCGACAACCCCCGCCTGCCGACCTCCCCGGAGGAGATCGCCGAGGCCGTCGCCGACACCTACCAGGCCGGCGCGTCGGTCGCCCACATCCATCTGCGCGACGAGCACCAGCGGCCGACCGCCGACCTGGACATCGCGCGCCGGACCATGGACCTGATCAGGGCACGCTGCCCGATCCTGATCCAGCTCTCCACCGGAGTGGGACTCAGCGTGCCCTTCGAGGAGCGGGAGCGGCTGGTGGAGCTACGGCCTCGCATGGCCACCCTCAACCCCTGCTCGATGAGCTTCGGCGACGGCGAATTCCGCAATCCGCCGGACAAGGTACGCCGTCTCGCGGCCCGCATGCGCGAGCTCGGCATCAAACCGGAGCTGGAGATCTACGACACGGGCCATCTGGATGCGTGCCTGCGCATGTGGAAGGAGGGGCTGCTCGCCGAGCCGCTGCAGTTCTCCCTCGTCCTCGGCGTCCGCGGCGGCATGGCCGCCACCGCGGACAACCTCCTCACCATGGTCCGCCGACTGCCACCGGGCGCGATCTGGCAGGTCATCGCGATCGGACGGCACAACCTGCCCCTCACCGCCATGGGCCTGACGCTCGGCGGCAACGCCCGCGCAGGTCTGGAGGACACCCTGCACCTGCGCAAGAACGAGCTCGCCCCCGGCAATCGGCCCCTCGTCGACCGGGCGGTCGGCCTGGCCCGCGGCCTGGACCTGCCCATCGCCGGGGTCGAGGAGACCGAACGGCTCCTCGGCCTGCCGGACCGCAAGACGTAAAGGAGGAACGAACGCCGTGCCACCCGGTCCGCACCCGTACGGCAGGCTGTCCGGGGACAGGACGTGAGAAGGGAAGACACGCTATGACGGCGGTTGACGAGCAATCCGGAGTCAGGCCGGGGCGCGGCAGTGCGAGCGGCATCCAGGTCATCGCACGCGCGGCCGAGGTGCTGCGCCTGCTCCAGGCAGCCCCGTCCGGCCTCACCCAGGCCGAGGTGGTCGAACGAATCGGCCTCGCCAAGTCCACGGTCCACCGCATCCTCGGCGCCTTGGAGGCGGAGGGTCTTGTGACCGTGGCCGGCACCCGCGGGCGGTACCGGCTGGGCCCGGAGATCCCCCGCATGGCCGCCTCCGTGCGATCGGCGATGATCGTCGACCTGCGCCCCTATCTCGAGGATCTGTCCCGCCAACTAGAGGAAACCATCGACCTGTCGGTCATGGAAGACCACCAGGTCGTCTTCGTCGACCAGGTCGTCGCCGACCGCCGGCTGCGCGCAGTGAGCGCGGTCGGCGCCGGTTTCCCCCTGCACTGCTGCGCCCCTGGCAAGGCGCTGCTCGCCGCCCTGCCGGCGGCCGCCCTGGAGCGCGCCGTACCGAACCGGCTCACCGCCGAAACCCCGCACACCCTGACCACCCGCCCCGAGCTGCGCCGCGAGCTCGACGAGATCCGCCGCACCGGCGTCGCCTTCGACCGCGAAGAGCACACCCTCGGCATATCCGCGGCCGGCGTCGCCATCCGCACCGCGGCCTGGGGCACCGCAGCCATCAGTGTGCCCACCCCGACGCAACGCTTCGCGGGGCGCGAACAGGCGATCATCGAGGCCCTGTTGCAGACCAAGGAGCGCATCGAAACGGACTTCGGCGCCATGAAGCCGACCCCGTGACGACGCGTCGCTCGGCTCCGGGCACGTGCTTCCCGCGTCCGCCTCCTGCACCTGTCCCGAGACCCGAGGAATCGACGTCATGAAAGCGAAACCGTCTCCAAGGTGCCCTGACCCACAACGTTCCGCAGACGTACGCCTGTTCATCCTCATGGCCGCCCTGATCGCGATGTTCGAGGGCTACGACCTGTCCGTGTACGGAGCCACTGTGCCGGCCCTGCTGCACGAGCCCGGCTGGAACCTGTCCAAGAAAGCAGCAGGCGACATCGGATCGCTCGTCGCAGTCGGCATGCTGATCGGCGCAGGCATCGCCGGGGCCGCAGGACGGCGCCTGGGCACCCGCCGACTACTCCTGAGCGGCCTGTCGTTCTTCTCCCTGTGCATGCTCGGCTCCGCCCTGGCCAAGGGGCCGGACGCATTTGCCGCGTCCCGCCTCTTCGCCGGGATCGGTCTGGGCGTGGTACTGCCCACGCTCACCGCCGTTGTGGGTGACATGTCCGCACCGCGCGTACGCGCCCGCAACATCGCCATCACGATGGCCGGCTCCTGCGTCGGCTCCCTCGGAGCACCGCTTCTCGGCTCGTGGCTGCTGCCGGACGTCTCCTTCCGGGTGCTGTACCTCGTCGGCGCGGCCGCTTTGCTCACCGTGGTGCCATGGGCCTTCCTCCGCCTGCCCGAGAGCCCCCTGTACCTGGTGCTCACCGGCCGCGCCGACCAAGCCGCCCGGACCGCCGCCCGATTCGGCCTGCCGGCCCCGCACCCGCCCGCCACATCGCAGCACAGGCACCGGTGCCTCGGGCTCGGCCCGCTGCTCCACCGCCCGCTGGTCGTCACCACGCTGCTGTTCTGGGTGATGACCTTCTGCGGGCTGCTGCTGATCTTCGGCTTCAGCACATGGCTGCCGACGCTCATGCAGACCGGCGGCTTCTCCATCGGCTCGGCACTGACCATGACGTGCCTGTCGTGGATCGGCGCGGGCGTCGGCATGGTGCCCGGAGGGGTACTCGCCGACCGGCTCGGCCCCAAGCGCGTGGTGGCCGGCGCCTTCCTTGTCGGTGCCGCCGGTCTGCTGGTGATCAGCCGGGGCCCGGCCGGCTGGGTCCTGTACCTGTGCCTGCTCCTGTGCGGCTCTTCGGGCTGCTGGCCTGCCAGGCGTTCGTCAACGCCTACCTGATCGGCTGTATGCCGGCGGACCTGCGCGTCCCGGCCGTCGGGTGGTCGTTGTCCGTCGGACGGCTCGGCGCCATCGCCGGACCGTCGCTCGGTGGGCGCATCCTCGACTCCGGCCTTGGCCTGGAATGGAATTTCCACTTCTTCGCCGCCACCGCCGCCGTCGGCGCCACGGCAGCGATCGCCGTACCGCCCGCTCGGTCAGGCCACCCCGCGCGGACGACCCCTCCCATCGGCACGGCCGACGGCGCCGCAGTCGGCTGACCTACCGGCTCCACCGCCGTCTTCACCTCGCTCCGGCCCGTTCCCGCCGGTCCCGCCTCCACTCGCAACCGCACCCCTCACTCCGGAGGACCCCCGCCATGAAGAAGATCGCGATCGAAGAGCACTTCACCACCGCCGCCCTGGCCCACTACAGCCTTCCCGCCGCCGTCCTGTTCGACCCGCCCCAGTGGGACGCCTCCATGCGGCGACTGCTGGACTTCACCGACGTACGCCTGCCTCAGATGGACGAACTCGGCATCGACATGGAGGTGCTGTCCCTGACCGCGCCGGGCGTCCAGGGGGAGACCGACACCGCCGTGGCGGTCAGACGAGCGGCTGAGGCCAACGACTTCCTGGCCGAGATCGCCCGTAAGCACCCCACCCGCTTCTCCGGCTTCGCCGCGCTGGCCCTGCAGGATCCGGACGGCGCCGCGGCCGAGCTGGAGCGCGCCGTCACCCAACTCGACCTGCGGGGTGCCCTGATCAACGGCCACACGCAGGGCGAATACCTGGACGCGGACCGGTTCCGGCCTGTGTGGGAGCGCGCCGAGGCCCTCGGCGTACCGATCTACCTGCACCCGGCCAGCTCCTACGACGTGTGGCACAACCTGCGCGGCCACGAGGAACTGATCGGGCCGATGTGGAGCTGGGGCGTGGAGACCGCGACCCACGCCCTGCGGATCGTCTTCGGAGGTGTCTTCGACCGCTTCCCCGGCGCCACCCTCGTCCTCGGCCACATGGGCGAAGGACTCCCCGGCCACCTGTGGCGCCTGGACAGCCGCTGGGACTTCCTCAACCAGCGCGGCATCCGCCTGGCCAGGCCACGTCCCTCGGACTACATCCGCGACAACATCATGATCACCACCAGCGGGGTCTGCGCACACGCCCCGCTGCTCGGCAGCCTGCTCGCGCTCGGTGCCGACCGCATCATGTTCTCCACCGACTACCCCCTGGAAAGCAACCACGAAGCCGTCCACTTCATCGAGACCGCCCCGATCAGCGAACCCGACCGCGCCAAGATCTGCCACCTCAACGCCGAGCGCCTGCTCCACCTCTGATGGCTCCGAGGCAACCGTCCGCCAGAGGGACAAGCGGATGGAGCTCCCAGCCGGTCACCATGCCCGGGGCCTGATTCCGGGAGTGCCGTCGTGGCAGCCTCACTCCGAGCTCGGGGAGGGCGGCCGGCCCCAGAACTTCTCACTCTTCACCACGATCCACCTGCCTTCACTCGGCTCACCGGCACACCTGGTCACCACTCTCCCGCTTCTCGCGGCCGGTCGCATTCCGGCGGGCCCCGGAACTGAGGCGGTCAGTGGATCTCCACGCCGCCCTCGTTCGTGTGCACGGTCACCGTGTGCTTGCCGTCGCGCTTCCACGGCAGGGTGATGTGCGGCGTCCCGGTCTTGCTCTGTGCCTGGATGTAGTAGCCGGCGTGGGGCGGCAGGGCCAGGTCGACGCTACCCCGGTCGGTGGTGACGTCGGTGGTGGTGGGGGCGGTCGCGAAGGTGGCGCGGACCTCGCCCTGTTCCGTCCTGGCCTCGAAGGCGGTGGGCCTCGCGTCCTTCACGCCGATCTGGCCGCTGGAGGTGTGCAGCACGAGCGGGCCCCGCGGGCCGGTGAGATCGATGGCACCGGCATCGGTGGTCAGGGCCAGGCGTCCGGTGAGGTCGCTCCCGGTGATCTGCCCCGGGCCCGAACTGACCTCGACGGCGAGGGCGGCGGGCAGGGTGATGTCCAGGTTCAGGGAGCAGTCGTCGCCGCAGGAGCCGGTGACGGTGGTCGTCTTGTCCGAGGACTTCACGGACACCTTCGGCGGGGTGTCCGCGTAGTCACCGGTGGCCGTGACGTGGATTCTGGAGCCACGGCCGGCGTGCAGGGTGACGCCGCCGCGGGTGTCGACGCGCAGCAGGGTGCCGGAGGCGGCGTTCGCGGTGTGGGTGGAGGAGTACTTCTCGTGGGCGGGCAGGGCCTTGGTGACCAGCCAGGCCCCGGTGCCGGCGATCACGACGAGGACGGTCAGGCCGACGGCCAGGATCCAGCGGTTCTTACGCGTTGCCATGTCTTTCATGCTCCCAAGTAACGTATAACGGCGAGTACACGGCGGTGTTCGCCGTCTTCCGGGTGCAGCCCGAACTTCACGAAGATGCTGCGGATGTGTTTCTCGACGGCGGCGGAACCGATGAACAGCTGCTTGGCGATGTCGGTGTTGGACCGGCCCTCCGCCATCGCGGCCAGCACGTCCCGCTCACGGGGCGAGAGCGTGGCCATGGGGTCCTGACGGCGGCTGCGGGCGAGCATCTGCTTGACCACCTCCGGGTCGAGGACGGTCTCCCCGGCTCGGACGCGCTGCAGGCCGTCGACGAACTCGTCCGCGTCAAAGACCCGGTCCTTCAGCAGATAGCCGACGCCGCTGGTGGCGCTCTCGATGAGGTCGACGGCGTAGCTCTGCTCGACGTATTGGGACAGCACGAGCACCCCGGTCTCCGGCCAGCGGTTGCGGATGACGAGGGCGGCGCGCAGGCCCTCGTCGACGAAGGTCGGCGGCATCCGTACGTCGATGACGCAGACGTCGGGCCGGTGCTCGGCGACGGAGCGCAGCAGCGCCTCCCCGTCCCCGACGGCGTCGACGACGTCGACGACGTCGATGCCGGCTTCCCGCAGGAGCAGGACGATGCCTTGCCGCAGCAGGGCGGAGTCCTCGGCTATCACTACACGCATTGCATTTCCACTTCGATCAGGGTCGGTCCGCCGGGCGGGCTGGTGACGCGCAACCGGCCGTCGACGCCGCACACCCGGTCGGCAAGGCCCGCGAGTCCGCCGCCCGGTGAGACCTTCGCCCCGCCGACGCCATCGTCGCCGATCGTGACGGCCAGCCGGTCCGCGGTGCGCCGGATGCTCACCCAGGCCTTCTTTGACCGCGCGTGCTTGGCCACGTTGGTGAGGGCTTCGGTGACGACGAAGTAGGCGATGCCCTCCACGGTCGTCGACGGCCGGGGTGCCACGTCCACGTCCACCTCGACCGGGATCGGCAGCCGGGCGGCCACGGCGGACAGGGCGGCGTCCAGACCCCGGTCGGTGAGGACGGGCGGGTGCAGTCCGCGGGTGAGGTCGCGCAGTTCGTTGATGGCCTCCTGGGCGCTGGCCCGTGCCTCGTCCACCAATTCCAGCGCCGCGTCCTGGCCGGAGCCCTTCAGCCGGGAGCGGGCCCGGCCGAGCGTCATCGTCATGGCGACCAGGCGCTGTTGGGCACCGTCGTGCAGGTCGCGTTCGATGCGCCGCCGTTCGGCCTCGGCGGCGTCGACCACCCGGGCCCGGCTCTCCGTCAGGTACTCCACCCGCTGCGCCAGTGTGACGTCGCGGGCCGGCGCCAGCAGGGCTCGGGCGAGCAGTACATCGGCGGTGAGCAGGCCGCGTACCACCAGCGGGGCGAGAGTGGCCCACAGCAACAGCGTGAGAGCGGAGACCAGCAGCGCGGTCCCGCGGCCACTGACCACGATGAGGCCCAAGGAGGCGCTGCCGCGAGGCAGTTGGGCGCAGTAGGCGGGCAGCAGCACGAGGGCGAGCGGGATTGCCCCACACCAGCACGCTGCCGAACAGGGGCACCAGCGACCAAGGGGCCAGCACCCCGAAGTAGGCCACCAGTTGCCAACTCGGCCGGCTCCTGGCGAACGCCGCCGCCGCCCCGAGCAGCGGCCCGGACAGTGCGGGACGCGGCTGCGCCGGTATGTGCAATCCGGGCATCGCCGCCCAGCGTTGACGCTCGGCGGAGCCGAGCAGGTGCAGCGTCCACGACGCCAAGTGGGTGGCCGCGGCACGCGCACTCTCCGCCCATCTGCCGCCGAGAGTGCGCCAGGTCGTACGGGCTTACCGGCACGACCCCGGCCAAGACGGCACCCCCGTGCTGCGCAACCTGCCGGTGGGCCCCGAGGCGCTGCCCCCACACCGACGGTCCCGGAGTCGGTGGAGCGGGAGGCCACGGTCCCGGCCGCCGTCGCCGTCCTGGTCGCGACAGAGCTCGGCGAGATCGCCGCCTACCGCGACGAGAATTCGGGCGCCCTCGTCCAGAACGTCGTGCCGGTCCCGGGCCGCGAGACGTCGCAGACCAACGCCGACCCCACACCGCTGGAGCTGCACGTGGAGAACGCGTTCCACCCGCACCGCCCGGACTTCGTGGGCCTGTTGTGCCTCCGCGGAGACCCGGTCAACGCGGCCGGCACTCTCGTCTCGTCGACCATACGCGCGCTGCGTCTGCTGGCTCCCGCGACCCGGGAGGTACCGCACCAGGAGCGCTTCACCACCGTGCCGCCACCGTCCTTCCGGTCGGGGGCCGCGGCCGTCGCCCACGCGGTGCTGACGGGGGACCCGGAAGACCCCAACGTCAAGGTGGACTGCAACGCCACCGCCGCCGTCGACGCGGAGGCCGCGGCAGCCCTGGAGCGGCTGCGGGACGCGTACGTCGAAGCCTCGATGTCGGTCCCACTACGCTCCGGCGAAATGGTCTTCGTGGACAACCGCGTCTCGATCCACGGGCGTTCGGCCTTCGTTCCGCGCTATGACGGCCAAGACCGCTGGCTGCACCGCACATTCGTCCTCCTCGACAACCGCCGCACCCGCGGCAGCCGCCTCGGCAACGGCAGCGTCCTCGACTGACCCGGGTCGATGCGGCTCTGCCCATCATGGAGTGGGCATGCCGCCTGGGGCGCTCGACGGGGCACCGCTCTCGTCCAGTGACACCCGTGTCCTGATCAACGGGTGCCAGCCCGTCCCGTGCAGCTGCGTCGACCTGCGGCCGACACCCGAGCCGGCTTCTCCGGGTGTCACCGGAACGGCGGGCGCCGTCGGAATGGGCACGATCCCCACGCGGACCGTCCAGAGCGTCTCCGGCTCCATCGCGACCGTCCTGGATTGGGTTGGCCAGCAGTTCGCCATTCCCCACGATCGTTTAGTACCAGTCCCATGGCACCGCCACCCGTCCACCTCTCGGCTCAACGGCTTTCGGCCGACGCGTACCGCCTCCGAAGTGCCTTCAGCACACAACTGCAGGGTCTGGCGCGCATCGAGGCGGGAGAAGGCGGCGGTCTTCAGTCGCCGGGTCTCCAGGCGGTGGTGGGCCCTGGGGCGGTCGTGGTGTTCGAGCGTGATCTTGTGCCGGGGCAGGCGGCGGACGCGGTCGAGGAGTTACTGCGTCCGCCCCAGCCCATCGGACCGCGGTCTCGACTTCAGGGAACGTGGGGCCGAGGTGGTCGCCCGCATCGCCACTGTCGAAGGTGCGGCGGAGACTTCTGCTTCGAGCGTCAGAATCTCCGAAAGGGCCTCTGCGGGCGTCGCGGATGCAAGCGCCTCGCTCACGAATTCGCAGGTCATGGAGCTCATACAGATGGATCCGTCCGCTCGAACCGCTGCACGGAGGGAAACAGGTCGAACGCTCTGCCCTGGTCATAAACCGCAGGTCAGGCGCTCTTGCCAGCAGGCTCCAGAATCGCCACGCACTCCACATGATGCGTCATCGGAAAAAGATCGAACGCCCGCAACGACCGCACCCTGTACCCGCCCTCCCGGAAATACCCCAGATCCCGAGCCAGCGCCGCCGGATCGCACGCCACGTACGCGATGCGGCGCGCGCCCAGACCCGTCAGGTGGCGGACCGTCTGCTTGCCCGCGCCTGCGCGCGGGGGGTCCAGGACGATCAGGTCGGCTTCCGTGATGCCCGTGCGCGGGAGGACCGATTCGACCTTGCCCTGTTCGATGCGGACGCGGTCGAACGCCGCCAGGTTGTGGCGGGCGTCCTCCACCGCGCGTTTGCCCGACTCGATGCCGAGGACCGCTCCCTGGTCGCCCACCCGGTCCGCGAGCGCGCCCGCGAAGAGGCCGACCCCGCAGTAGAGGTCCAGCGCCGTGTCGCCCTTGCGGGGCAGCAGGCCCTGCATCACGGCGAGCATCAGCGTCTCCGCGGCCTTCGGGTGGACCTGCCAGAAGCCGCCGCTGCCGACCCGGTACGTGCGGCCGTCGGCGCGCTCGCGGACGAAGGGGCGGCCGTGGACGCGGTGGACGCCGCCGTCCTTCTCCTCCACCCGCATCACCGACACCGGCTTGTCCAGCTCCACGATCGGCAGGCGCGCGCCCGGCTTCGGGGTGAGGATCACCTGGCGGTCCTGGCTCCCCGTCGCCGCGATCGCCTCGATCGACGCCATGCCGGACCAGTCACGCTGTTCGATGCCGAGTTCGGATACGCCGTCGGCCGCGATCATGCAGTGCTCGATCGGCTCGACCTCGTGCGAGCGGTGGCGGCGCAGCCCGGCGTTGCCGTCCGCGTCCACCGCGTACTGCACGCGCGTACGCCAGGACGGGACCTCGCCCGGCGGCAGCTTGTCGCCCTCCGCCGGCATGACCGTGCCGTCCCAGCCGGCCTCCTCGGGGGTGAGGCCCGCGAGGCGCTTGAGCTGTTCGGCGATGACCTCGCCCTTGAGGCGGCGCTGCGCGCCCGGCTTCGCGTGCTGCCAGTCGCAGCCGCCGCAGCGGCCGGGGCCGGCGTAGGGGCAGGGGGCCTCGACGCGGTCCTTGGAGGGGTCGAGGATCTCCACCGCGTCCGCGCGCAGGAAGCGCGCGCCCTCCTCGCCCTCGGTCACCCGTGCGATGACCTTCTCGCCGGGCAGCGTGTGGCGCACGAAGAGCACCTGGCCCTCCGCCGTGCGGGCGATGCAGTGGCCGCCGTGCGCGACGGGGCCGATCTCGACCTCGTACTCCTGGCCGACCAGGGAGTTCCCCGCCTGCGGATTCTTCGGTTCTGCCTGCATGGCGGGGTGACTCCACAACGTAAAAAGGGGAACGGCCGGACAACAGCCCACCAGTCTACGTGGGTGTCGTCCGGCCGTTCACCACAAGCGGCACGGGAACGCGTGAGGTGTCACGCCTTCTTGCTCGGCTCCTTCTCCCGCGTGCGCCTCGGCTTCTCCACCGGGCCGCGCCGCACCGCACCCGGCGCGTTCCACTCCTGGCGCTTGCGGGCCCGCCGCTTCGCGGCCTCGGAGGAGTCCAGCTGGTAGGGGACGGACGTCACCATCACGCCCGGCGTGAAGAGCAGCCGGCCCTTGAGGCGCAGGGCGCTCTGGTTGTGCAGCAGGTGCTCGTACCAGTGGCCCACCACGTACTCGGGGATGATCACGCTGACCACGTCGCGCGGGCTCTCCCGGCGCAGGTTCTTCACGTACTCGATGATCGGCCGGGTGATCTCGCGGTAGGGCGAGTCGAGGACCTTCAGCGGCACGGTGATGCCGCGTCGCTCCCACTCGTCCTTGAGGGCCTTGGTCTCCGCCGGGTCGACGTTGATGCTGAGCGCCTCAAGGGTGTGCGAACGCATCAGCTTCGCGTACGACAGGGCGCGCAGCGTCGGCCGGTGGATCTTGGAGACGAGGACGATCGAGTGGACGCGGGAGGGGCGCACGCTGTCGTCGGACGGGGTGTCCGGGGCGGCGATCTCCTCGGCCACGCGGTCGTAGTGGCGGCGGATCGCCGTCATCGTCGCGTAGAAGATCACCATGCCGAGCAGGGCGACCCAGGCGCCGTGCGTGAACTTGGTGACGAGTACGACGACCAGGACCAGGCCCGTGAAGAACGCGCCGAAGGTGTTGATCGCGCGGGAGCGGATCATGCGGCGGCGCTTGTTCTGGTCCTTCTCCGCGGCCAGGTGGCGGTTCCAGTGCCGGACCATACCGATCTGGCTGAGCGTGAAGGAGACGAAGACGCCGACGATGTAGAGCTGGATCAGGCGGGTGGAGTCGGCGCCGTAGATGAAGACCAGCAGGGCCGCGGCGCCCGCTAGGAGCACGATGCCGTTGGAGAACGCGAGGCGGTCGCCGCGGGTGTGCAGCTGGCGCGGCAGGTAGCGGTCCTGCGCCAGGATCGAGCCGAGCAGCGGGAAGCCGTTGTACGCGGTGTTGGCCGCGAGGAAGAGGACGAGCGCGGTGGCGGCTGCCAGGATCATGAACAGCAGGCTGCCGTGACCGAAGACGGCCTCGGCGACCTGCGAGATCACCGGGTTCTGGACGTAGTCCGAGCCGACCGGGACGCCGTTGTGGAAGAGGTCCTTGCCCGGGTACTCCGCCATGCGGACCTTGGTCACCATGGCGAGCGCGATGATGCCGCAGAACATGGTGACGGCCAGGCCGCCCATGAGGGCGAGCGTCGTCGCGGCGTTCTTGGACTTCGGCTTGCGGAAGGCCGGGACGCCGTTGCTGATCGCCTCGACGCCGGTGAGCGCGGCACAACCGGAGGAGAACGCCCTCAGGAGCAGGAACACCAGTGCGAAGCCCGCGAGGCCCTGGTGCTCGGGCTTGATCTCGTAGTCGGCGGTGGGTGCCTTCATGGTGTCGTCCAGGACGATGCCCCGGAAGGCGCCCCACGCGATCATCAGGAAGACGCCGGCCACGAAGACGTACGTCGGGATGGCGAAGAGCTTCCCGGACTCCTTCACGCCGCGCAGGTTCATCAGCGTGAGCAGGACGATGACGGCGACCGCGCAGAGGACCTTGTGCTCGACCACGAAGGGGACCGCGGAGCCGAGGTTCTCGATGCCCGAGGAGATCGACACGGCCACGGTCAGGACGTAGTCGACGAGCAGGGCGCTCGCGACGGTGAGTCCCGCCTTGGGGCCGAGGTTGGTGGTGGCGACCTCGTAGTCGCCACCACCGCTCGGGTACGCGTGCACGTTCTGTCTGTACGAGGCGACCACGGTGAACATCAGCACCACGACCGCCACCGCGATCCACGGGCTGAAGTGGTACGCCGACACGCCCGCGATGGAGAGGACAAGAAGGACCTCTCCGGGCGCGTACGCCACGGAGGAGAGCGGGTCGGACGCGAAGACGGGGAGTGCGATGCGCTTCGGCAGGAGCGTTTCTCCGAGCCGGTCACTGCGCAGTGCGCGCCCGATGAGGATCCGTTTGGGCACGTCGGTCAGTTTGGACACGCAGAGGATCGTAAGCGTTCGATCGAGCGCCCGCCCACCCACCACCCCCATCTGCTCCCGTTATCGGGTGTGTGGGAAGCTGCCGTATTTAGAGCGCTGCTCAAAACTCCCTTCGGGGTACGTCCTCGCGGCGTCGGCCGAGAAGTCCCCGCCAGGCCCCTCGCGACGGGAAGTCGGCTGCTCCTGCGCGCGGCGGATCGCGCCGGACGGCCACCAGGTGGCGCGGCCGAGGAGGAGCAGCGCCGCCGGGAGGATCATGACGCGAATCACGAACGCGTCGAGCAGGACGGCCGCCGCGAGGACGAAGCCCATCTGCTTCATCTCCAGGATGTGCAGCATCACGAAGCTCGCGAAGACGGTGACCATGACGAGGGCCGCGCTGGTGACCACCTTCGCGGAGGAGGCGATGCCGTCGAGCACCGCCTGCCGCGTGGGCACGCCGTTCAGCGCCGCCTCGCGCATTCGGCTGACGACGAAGACCTGGTAGTCCATCGAGAGCCCGAAGAGGATCACGAAGAGGAAGAGCGGAACGCGCGAGGAGATGCCGTCGAGCGAGACGAAGGAGAGCAGGTCCTCCGCCCAGCGGCCCTGGAAGACGAGGACGAGCAGTCCGAGCGCGGAGGCGGCGGAGAGCAGGTTGAGCCCGACGCCGAGGAGTCCGAGGACCACCGAGCGGAACGCGTAGACCGTCATGGCGAAGGTCATGAGCAGCAGGAAGCCGAGGACGAGCGGCAGCTTCTCGTTCTGGTGCCGCACGTAGTCCATACCGCGCGCCACCTCGCCGGTGACGGCCGTCTCCACGCCGGGGAGTTTGCCGATGGCGGCGGGGATGTGGCGGTGGCGTACGTGGTCCAGTGAGGCCTCGGCCTGCTTCGAGTACGTCGCGTGGCGGGTGTTGAGCTCCAGTGTTGTGGTCCTGCGGTCCTCAGAGGAGCGGATGAGGGGGTGGGGGGGTGTGGGCCTCTGGTTCTCGGAGGTGCGGTTCTCGGACGAGCGGTCCTCGGAGGAGCGGTCCTCGGAGGAGCGGTCCTCGGAGGAGCGGGTGGGCAGAGTTGTGGTCGTCGGGTCCCCGGAGGTCCGGTCCTCAGACGAGCGGCCAAGCAGAGCCGTGCTCTCCTGGCCCTGCGACGTCCGGTCCTCAGAGGAGCGGGCAGGCAGAGCTGTGGCCTTTCGCTCCTCAGATGTCCGGTCCTCAGGTGTCCGGTCCTCAGACGTCCGGTCCTCAGACGTCCGCTCCTGAAACGTCCGCTCCTCGGAGGGGCGGGAGCCGACAACCGCCCCACCCGACCGGTCAGCGAAGAGCGGGTCCGCATACGCCTCGCGGTTCAGCTCCCGCAGGGCCCGCCGCACCTCAGCCGACTGCGAGGCCTTGGCCCGCACCACGACCAGGTGCCGCACGCGTAGCTCCGGGAAGGCCGCGAGCAGCCTGTCGTACCCCTTCATCGCCGGGATCTCGCGGGAGAAGCTGTCCCGCGCCGGATTCTTGAGGTTCATGTTCAACGCGGGCAGCGCGAGCCCCAGCATGACGAGGACCGACAGGCCGAGGGTGAGCGCGGGGTGGTTGCGGGCGGGCGTGAGCAGGGCGTGCCAGGCGCGGCCGGGCTCCTTCTCGCCGTACGCCCGCACGGGCTTACCCCCGGCGAGGCGCTTGGCAGCGCGGCGCTCGGTACGGCGCTCGGTACGGCGCTCCGTACGGCGCTCCGTACGGCGGCCGAGCTTGACCAGCAGCGCGGGCAGGACCGTGACGGAGCTGACCACGGCGACGGTGACGACCAGGATGGTGCCGGTGGCGAGCGAGTCGAAGATGACGTCGCGGGCCAGGAAGAGCGCCGTGGTGGAGACGATCACGGCGAGTCCGGAGACCACGATGGCCCGGCCGGCCGTCGCGGCGGCGGCCTCGACGAGCGCCTCGGAGGTGAGGCGGCCGCCCGCTCTGGCCCGCTCCTCACGCTCGCGCTTGAGGTAGAAGAGCGTGTAGTCGACGCCGACGGCCATGCCGATGAGCAGGATCATGCTCATCCCGACGCCGGTGTCGGGCAGCAGGTGCGAGGCGACCATCGCCAGGCCCATGGTCGCCATGATCGACGTGATGGCGAGCAGCAGCGGCACGCCGACCATGACGACCGAGCCGAAGACCACCGCCAGCGTGATCAGCGTGATGGGCAGCGTGATCGCCTCGGAGAACGCGAGGTCCTTGCTGCGCTGATCGCTGACGCCCTTGCTCACGGAGGCGTCGCCGGTCTCCTCGATGACCAGGTCCGGATGGGCCTTGGCGACTGCCTCGGTCTGGGCCTGGAGCGGTGGGACGTGCTTCTGGTCCTCCTGTTCGGAGCCGTTGAGCTCCACCTGGACCCGCAGGACGCGCCCGTCCGCCGAGCGCACCGGTTCCGCCACCGAGGCGACCTCGGGCAGGGCCTTCATCCGGGCGGTGATGTCCTTGACGGCGGCATCGGCGGCCGCCTTGTCCAGCGGGCCCGACGCGGCCCGGATCAGCACCTGTTCCGTGGGCCTGAGCTGGACGCCGCCCTCGGCGGCCAACGCCTCGGCCCGGCCGGCCTCGCCGACGCGGAACTCCTCCGAGGTGGCGCTGTTCATCCCGGCGGCGATCCCGGCGCCCAGGCACAGCGCCACGAACACCAGCCACCCGATGATCGCGCGCCATGGGTGCAGTGCGCTCCACCGGGCCACGCGCACCGTGACCGACCGTTTCCTCATTCCCATCCCCGTTCCATCACTTCGTCGCACTTCAAGCCTCCACATGTAAGTGGAGACTGACAGGTGAAGGAATGAGCCGTCAACTGTCATATCGAGGCGCGATCACGCGCCTGTTGGGAATCAGAGGCGGATTGACAGCGGAACCTGCCATACGTAAGCCTTGGCTGACGGGTACGAGTACCGATACGAGTACCGATACGAGTACGGGCGCGATGACAGGCGAAGGCGGGCCATGGACAGCGAGGAGCTACTGGCTTTTCTCGCGGCGGTCGGCCACGCGCAGCGCATCCGGATCATCAGCGAGCTCGCGTCCGGCCAGCTGTACGTCAGCGAACTGGCCCGGCGGCTCGGGGTGTCCCGCCCCCTGCTCTACATGCACCTCGAACGCATGGAGAAGGCAGGCCTCGTCGTCGGCCGCCTGGAACTCTCCGACGACGGCAAGGCGCTCAAGTACTTCGAACTGGCGCCGTTCGACGTGCGGTTGAACGTGGATACGATCTCCGCGGCCGTCCGGCAGGGCCGGACGGGCGACGACGGACAGCAATCGGACAAAGGGACGCCCTAGTGGACGACGTGATCATCCCGGTCGCATTTTTCCTGATACTCGCCGGCGCGGTCGTCGCCGTCGCCTACTTCCAGTCGCAGCGCAACCGCGAGCGTGACCGGCAGTACGCGCAGGCCATGCAGGAGTACCGCGAGGCCGTCGAACGCGCCAGGTCGGAGCAGGAGGCGACCCGGCTCCAGCTCGTGGAGCTCGGCCACCGGCTGCAGACCGTCGAGGGCCTGCTGCGCAGCGTGGACTGAGCCCGCGGGCCGCCCGCCCCGCGGGTGCACGGGGGCGCACGGGGGTGCCCCCCGCGGACCGCGCGTGTGTAGCTTGGGCTCCGGTCTGAGACGCTTTTACCGTTCAGCCTGAGCACAGAGTATTGACACAGCCGGAAGGACGGTCGTGCACATCGTCATCATGGGCTGCGGGAGAGTCGGTTCCGCTCTCGCGCAGACCCTGGAACAACAGGGGCACACGGTCGCCGTGGTCGACCAGGACCCCACGGCCTTCCGCCGCCTGGGCTCCGGGTTCGGCGGCCGCCGCGTCACCGGCGTCGGCTTCGACCAGGACACCCTGCGCGAGGCCGGCATCGAGGAGGCGGGCGCCTTCGCCGCCGTCAGCAGCGGCGACAACTCGAACATCATCGCCGCCCGGGTCGCCCGCGAGATGTTCGGCATCGAGAACGTCGCGGCCCGCATCTACGACCCGCGCCGCGCCGAGGTCTACCAGCGCCTCGGCATCCCCACGGTCGCCACGGTCCGCTGGACCGCCGACCAGATGCTGCGCCGCCTGCTCCCCTCGGGAGCCGAGCCGCTGTGGCGCGACCCCACTGGTGGTGTGCAGCTCGCCGAGGTGCACGCGTCCGAGGCCTGGATCGGGCACAAGATCAGCCAGCTCCAGGAGGAGACCGGCGTGCGCGTCGCCTTCCTCACCCGGCTGGGTGAGGCGGTCCTGCCGACCTCGCAGACGGTTCTCCAGGAGGGCGACCTGGTGCACGTGATGATGCGCACCGATCAGGTCGACAAGGTCGAAGCGGCGTTCGCCGAAGGCCCCGAGGAGGGCGGTCACTGATGAGGGTCGCCATTGCCGGAGCCGGTGCGGTGGGTCGCTCCATCGCCGGTGAGCTCCTGGAGAACGGCCACGAGATTCTTCTCGTCGACAAGGCGCCGACGGCCATCTCCGTCGAGCGCGTCCCGCAGGCGGAGTGGCTGCTCGCCGACGCCTGCGAGATCACCTCCCTCGACGAGGCCGCGCTCCAGCGCTGCAACGTCGTGATCGCCGCGACCGGCGACGACAAGGTCAACCTCGTCGTCTCCCTGCTCGCCAAGACGGAGTATGGCGTTCCGCGCGTCGTCGCCCGTGTGAACAACCCCAAGAACGAGTGGCTCTTCAACGAGTCCTGGGGCGTCGACGTCGCGGTCTCCACGCCGCGCCTCATGTCTGCCCTCGTCGAAGAGGCGGTGAGCGTCGGCGACCTCGTGCGATTGCTGCGCTTCAGCCACGGCGACGCGAACCTCGTCGAGCTGACGCTGCCGCCCGAGTCGGCCCTCGCGGGCACGCGCGTCGGCGACGTGCAGTGGCCCGAGGACACGTCGCTGGTGACGATCATCCGCGGCACGCGCGTTCTGGCACCGACGCCGGACGACTCCCTGGAGGCCGGTGACGAGCTGCTCTTCGTGGCCGCGCAGGCCCGGGAGGAGCAGCTGGAGGACCTGCTCTCGGTGCGCCGGGGGGACGCGGTGGGCTAGCCGCCCCGGCAGGCGGTACGTCGATGGGGGCGCCCGGAGGATTCCGGGCGCCCCCATCGTTTCGAAAGCGCGACGCCGTCGAGAGCGTGAGACCCCGCGGGTCCTTCGGGCTGGGCGCGCAGTTCCCCGCGCCCCTTCGGGGTGCTCTCCAGATGCCCGCTAGATGCCCTGGCCCCGTGCCTCGGCCTTGCGCTCCTCCTCCGCCTTCTCCGCCCCCTCCGCCTTCTCCGCCTTCTCCGCCGCTTCCATCTCCGCGAAGACGTCGATCGGCGGCGGGGCCTTCGCCAGGAAGACCCAGGTGAGGTAGACGGCGAGCAGGAACGGCGGGATCTTCAGGGCGACCAGGACCCAGCCGAACTGCGTGGTGTCCGCCCACCAGTACAGCGGGAAGAGGACCGCGCACTTGGCGAGCAGGATCAGGCCCCAGGCCCAGCTGGCCTTCGCGTAGGCCTTCTTGCGGCCGGGGTTGCGGGTGCGCCAGGAGAGGTTCTCCTTGAAGACCGGGCCGAGGATGAGGCCGATCAGGGGGACGCCCGCGAGGGTCGTGATGATGTAGGCCAGGGCGAGGCCCAGGGTGTAGAGCATGCCGGGCAGGTAGAAGTCCTTGGCGTTGCCGGTCATCATCGCGAAGACCACGCCGAAGGCGACCCCGAAGACGCCGCTGAAGGCGTGCTTGACGGTGTCCTTCATGACCAGGCGGACCACCACGAGCACCAAGGAGACCGCGAGGGCCGCGATGGCCGCCATGTGCAGGTCCTTGTTGACCGTGAAGATGGTCACGAAGAGCAGGCCGGGAACGACCGTCTCCACCATGCCCCGCACGCCGCCGAAGGCCTCGAAGAGGGCTGCTTCGGTCACGGCCCTGGAATCGGATGCGGTTTCCTGATCCGCGTTCCCCTGGTCCGTCGGCTTGTCGAGGGACGTCACCGGCTACTCCCGTCCGAGCGGTCTGAGTTCGTATTTGGGGTTGAAGAGCACCCGGCGGCCGCGGCTCATCGAGATCCGGCCCGATGCGATCAGCTTGCGCCCCGGCTCTATCCCGACGATGGAGCGCCTGCCGAGCCACACCACGTCCAGCGCCGCGGAGCCGTCGAACAGCTCGGCCTCCAGCGCGGGGACCCCGGCGCGTGGTCGCAGGGTGACCGTGCGCAAGGTACCAGTAACGCTGACTATCTGGCGGTCTTGACAGTCGCCGATGGGGACGCAGCCCGCGGTCTCGGAGTCCTCACGCAGCTCCTCCGACTCCAGATCCTCCTGGGAGGAGGACAGCCGGTCGAGCATGCGCCGGAAACGGCCTGCCGGCTTTTCGGAACCAGGAACAGCACTCATACAAGAAGCCTACCGGGGGGTGCCGACACACTGGAATGCGGTGCGCTCATCTGTGCTTATGCCCGCTCACGGCGGGCCTGACGCGCCGAGCCGGACGCGGCGTTCACCGCTCGAAGCGGTATCCCATCCCCGGCTCCGTGATGAAGTGCCGTGGGTGGGCCGGGTCCGCCTCCAGCTTGCGGCGCAGCTGCGCCATGTAGACGCGCAGGTAGTTGGTCTCCGTGCCGTAGGAGGGGCCCCATACCTCTTGGAGCAGCTGCTTCTGGCTGACCAGGCGGCCGGTGTTGCGCACCAGGACCTCCAGGAGATGCCACTCGGTCGGCGTCAGGCGTACGTCGCGGCCGCCGCGGTTGACCTTCTTGGCGGCCAGGTCGACGGAGAAGTCCTCGGTGTCGACCATGATGTCGTCCTCGCCCGCGCCGGTGGGCTCGGCCCTGCGGACGGCGGCGCGCAGGCGGGCCAGGAGCTCGTCCATGCCGAAGGGCTTGGTGACGTAGTCGTCGGCGCCCGCGTCGAGGGCCTCGACCTTCTCGTCCGAGCTGTGCCGGGCGGACAGCACCAGGATCGGGACGCGCGTCCAGCCGCGCAGGCCCCGGATGACCTCCACACCGTCCATGTCGGGCAGCCCGAGGTCGAGCACGATCACGTCGGGGTGGCGGGCGGCGGCCAGTTGCAGCGCCGTGGCGCCGTCGGGTGCCGCGTCCACCTCGTACTTGCGCGCCTTCAGGTTGATCACGAGGGCGCGTACGATCTGCGGCTCGTCGTCGACCACGAGCACCCGGGTCATGCCGGCCTGCCTTTCTGGGTTCTGGTTCGGGGTCACTGGTGTCACCGGGTGACCTGGGCGGGAACGTCGGACAGTTCGGGGCGGTCCGGTGGCCGCTCGGTCACCGCCCGCAGGGTGAGGACCATGGTGAGGCCGCCGCCGGGGGTGTCCTCGGCGGCGAGGGTGCCGCCCATGGCCTCCACGAAGCCGCGGGCGACGGCGAGGCCGAGACCCACGCCCGCGCCGCGCGGAGCGTCACCGTAACGCTGGAAGGGCGCGAAGATGCGGTCCTTGGCGGCATCGGGGACGCCGGGCCCCCGGTCCACGACGCGCAGCTCGACGCGCTCGCCGAGGGCGCTGGCGGAGACCTTGACGGGCTCGCCCTCGGGGGCGTACTTCACGGCGTTCTCCACGATGTTCGCGACCGCCCGCTCCAGCAGGCCCTTGTCGACGGCGACCATCGGCAGCGTCTCGGGGATGTCCAGTTCCGCGCTGCCGTCGGGGACGCCGCCGAGCGCCATGGGCACGACCTCGTCGAGGTCGATCTCGCGGATCAGCGGGGTGACGGTGCCGGTCTGGAGCCGGGACATGTCGAGGAGGTTGCCCACGAGGTGTTCGAGGCGGTCGGCGCCGTCCTCGATGCCCGCGAGGAGCTCGGCCTCGTCCTCCTCGGACCACTCGACGTCGTCGGACCGCAGCGAGGACACGGCCGCCTTGATACCCGCCAGTGGCGTACGCAGGTCATGGCTGACGGCGGCGAGCAGCGCGGTGCGGATGCGGTTGCCCTCGGCGAGGGTGCGGGCCTGGTCGGCCTCGGACTTGAGGCGCTGGCGGTCCAGGACGACGGCGGCCTGCGCGGCGAACGCGGCCAGGACGCGGCGGTCGGCGGCGGGCAGGACGCGGCCGGACAGGGCGAGCGCCATGTGGTCGCCGACCGGCATGTCGACGTCGGCGTCCTCGGGGCGGCCCGGCGCGCGGCCGTCGCCGACGCCGCCCGCGCAGGTCCAGGGTTCGTTGTCGCCCGCCCGCTCCAGGAGCGCCACGGACTCCATGGCGAAGGTCTCGCGGACCCGCTCCAGGAGGGCGTCCAGGCTGGTCTCGCCGCGCAGGACGCTGCCGGCGAGGAAGGAGAGTATCTCCGACTCGGCGCGCAGCCGGGCGGCCTGGTGGGTGCGCCGGGCGGCGAGGTCCACCACGGAGGCCACCGACACGGCGACGCCCACGAAGACGGCGATGGCGACGATGTTCTTGTTGTTGGAGACCGTCCACAGGTGCAGCGGTGGCGTGAAGTAGTAGTTGAGGAGCAGCGAGCCGACAGCGGCCGACGCGAGGGCCGGCAGGAGACCGCCGAGGAGTGCGGCGGCCACCGTCAGCGTCAGGAACAGCAGCATGTCGTTGGCGAGGCCGAGGTCGGCGTCGACGTGGGTGAGCAGCAGCGTCAGGAGCGCGGGCCCTGCGACGCCCACGAGCCAGCCCCAGATGATCCGGGAGCGGCCGAGGCGCGCGCCGCGGGCGACGGGCAGGCCGCGTCCCTTGGCGACCTCGCCGTGCGTGACGATGTGCACGTCCAGGTCGGGCCCTGACTCGCGGGCGACGGTCGCGCCCACACCGGGCCCGAAGACGTACTGCCACGTCTTACGGCGCGAGGAGCCGAGGACGATCTGGGTGGCGTTGACGCCGCGGGCGAAGTCGAGCAGGGCGGCCGGTATGTCGTCGCCGATGACGTGGTGGAACGTTCCGCCGAGGTCTTCCACCAGGGTGCGCTGGACGGCCAGTTCCTTGGGGGACGCGGCGGTCAGGCCGTCGCTGCGCGCTATGTAGACGGCGAGGATCTCACTGCCGGAGCCCTTGGCGGCCATCCGGGAGGCGCGTCTGATGAGCGTACGGCCCTCGGGCCCGCCGGTCAGGCCGACGACGATGCGTTCGCGGGCCTGCCAGGTGGAGCGGATGTTGTGCTCGCCCCGGTACTGCTGGAGGTACTCGTCGACGCGGTCGGCGACCCACAGGAGGGCCAGTTCGCGCAGGGCGGTGAGGTTGCCGGGCCGGAAGTAGTTGGAAAGGGAGGCGTCGATACGGTCGGGCTTGTAGATGTTGCCGTGGGCCATGCGGCGGCGCAGCGCCTGGGGCGACATGTCGACCAGTTCGATCTGGTCCGCGCGGCGCACCACCTCGTCCGGGACGGTCTCGCGCTGGCGTACGCCGGTGATCGACTCGACGACGTCACCGAGGGACTCCAGGTGCTGGATGTTGACCGTGGAGACGACGTCGATGCCCGCAGCGAGGAGTTCCTCGACGTCCTGCCAGCGCTTGGCGTTGCGCGAGCCGGGGACGTTGGTGTGGGCGAGTTCGTCGACGAGGGCGACGGCGGGGGCGCGCCCCAGGACCGCGTCGACGTCCATCTCGGTGAAGGCCGTGCCGCGGTACTCCAGGTCCTTGCGGGGCACCTGTTCGAGGCCGTGCAGCATCACCTCGGTGCGCGGCCTGTCGTGGTGCTCCACGAAGCCGACCACGCAGTCGGTGCCGCGCTCGACGCGCCGGTGCGCCTCGGAGAGCATCGCGTACGTCTTGCCGACGCCCGGTGCCGCGCCCAGATAGATACGAAGCTTGCCGCGTGCCATGGCCTCATTGTCTTCCTCGAACAACTGTGTACGCAGCGTCTACCTGCGTACGCGCGTCCGACCTTACGGCCAGCAAATCCGGCATTACGGGCGAGGGGGTGCGGGGCGGCCGTCCTTGACACAACCCTGATACGCCCGTGGGGGTGGTCAGTGCTCGACGATCTCCCCGTCGCGCAGCTCAAGGACCCGGTCGGCGAGGTCGAGCAGCGCCGCGTCATGCGTGGCGACCAGGGCGGTGACGCCCTCGCTGCGGACGACCGCGCGCAGCAGCTCCATCACGGCGACCCCGGTCTCCGCGTCCAGCTGCCCGGTGGGTTCGTCGGCGGTCAGCAGGGAGGGCTTGTTCGCCAGGGCGCGGGCGATGGCCACGCGCTGCCGCTGTCCTCCGGAGAGCTCGCCGGGCCGCTGCTTCGCGTGGTCCGCGAGGCCGCCGAGCCGCAGCCCGCCCGCGTCGGGCACCCCGAGCCACAGCGCCGCCGCGTCCCCGGCGAGCCCCCGGCTGCCCGTGAACGCCTCGCGCGCCGCGACCGCGACCGAGTCGGGCGCCCCGAACCTACTGCTCAGCGAGGCCCACACGGCGGGCGAGCGCTCCTCGGCGGCGTACAGCCCGACGATCCTCATGCGCACCAGGCGTTCGTCCGCACCCCGTACCGTGACGCCGTCCCCGGGCCGCGCGGCGAGTTCGGCGGCGGCGGTCTCGGTCAGCGCGACCTCGACGGGCCCGGCGCGGGGGCGCGGCCAGTGCCCGGCCCGGAGCGTGGCGTGCCGCCCCGCGCCCTCCAGGACGACGACGGTGAGGGTGGCGTCCTGGCGCGGATGCCCCGCGGCTTCGGTGACGGCGAGTTCGTCGCCCCGGGCCGCGGGCGCCCGCAGCGCCGACCAGGTGTGGTGGGGCACCTCGCCGTAGGCGCGGCCGAGGGCGGCGCGGACGTCGCGGTCCAACTGCCGCATGCCGTCGGCCCGATGCGGGCCCGCGACCTCGACGACGGCCTCGCGGTCCGCGGCGAGCCGCCGCTGCACCCCGCCCTCGACGGCCTTCTCGGAGAGCGCCGCGAGGGCGGCGAGGACGGTGGCCGCGAGCAGCACGGCGAGTCCGGCGGCCCCCAGGACCAACCCGTGATGCCGACTCCCCCGCACCGCGGCGGGCACCCGCCGTCCACTCACCGCACCGGTTTCCCTCCGAGTGACCGGCACAGTATGGGCGTACGCGAATGTGGCCCGCAATGGTCCGGACGAACCGGAACCACCGCGGGCCACAAGGCAGTTGAGATGCCGTCAGGCGCTCCGGGCGCCGACGCTGTCACGCTCGGAGGTGTCAGCGGACCTCGGTGATCTCGGGGCCGCGCTGGAGCTGCCCCATGCCGCCCGAGAAGCGCGAGCCTTCCTGCTGCTCCTGCTGGACGCTGCCCTCGGCGACCATCTGCGCGTCGTCCGGCAGCTTCAGGACGATCGGGTCGCGCGGCGCCATCGGGCCCTCGCCGCGTACGACGACGGTGTCCCTGAAGATCTGTTCGAGGAGCCCGGCGGCCTGCGGCTGCACCGCGCCCTGGCCGGAGATCACACCGCGCAGGAACCAGCGCGGCCCGTCGACGCCGATGAAGCGCACGACCTGCACGCCGCCGGTGCCGTCCGGCAGCTGGACGGGGACCTGTGCGCGCAGCTCCCAGCCGAGGGGGCCCTCGACCTCGTCGATGACACCGCCCTGCTGAGTGATGCCGGTGGCGATCTCCTCGCGGACCTCGCCCCAGATGCCCTCCTTCTTGGGGGCGGCGAAGCCCTGGAGCTGGATGGCGCTGTCCTGGAGCACGACGGTGGCCGCGACGATCGCGTCGCCCGCGACCTCCACGCGCAGCTCCATGCCCTCGACCCCCGGCACGAAGAGCCCGCCGAGGTCCACCCGGCCCTCGCCCGGCTCGCGGACCTCGGAGATGTCCCAGGGGCCGTCGGGACGGGGCTCCGGCTCCAGCCTCACGCGCGAGCGCGCGACGTCGGCGGAGTCAGCGGACTCATCACTGGCCACGCCGTCGACGACCTGCTCGTCCGCGCCCGCCGCGTCCTCGGCGGCACTGTCCTTCTTGCGACGTCCGAACACGTCACTGTCCTTCCCGGTCTGATACGACCGATGCGTATCGATTCCCACCCGTTTGTTCGCCCGCGCTCACGCCCGAGCCGACGCCCACGGCGGCATGGCCACCGGTGGACCCGAAGCCCCCCTCGGCCCGCGCCGATACGGGAAGCTCCGCCACCTCCTGGAAGCGCACCTTCTCGACCTGCTGGACGACCAGTTGGGCAATCCGGTCGAAGCGCTCGAACCGCACGGACTCGTGCGGATCGAGATTCACGACGATCACCTTGATCTCTCCACGGTACCCGGCATCCACCGTCCCCGGGGCATTCACCAGAGCGACACCGCAGCGGGCCGCGAGCCCGGAACGGGGGTGCACGAAGGCCGCGTACCCCTCGGGGAGCGCGATGGACACCCCGGTGGGCAGGACGGTCCGCTCGCCGGGCGCGAGTTCGCGGGCCTCCGTCGTACGCAGGTCGGCGCCCGCGTCACCGGGCTGCGCGTACTCCGGCAGCGGCACTTCGGGGTCGACACGCCTGATCAGCACGTTCAGCTCGCCGGAAGGGGTACGGGACGTCACGGGTTCACCTCGAAAGCGCGGGCACGCCGGATCTGGTCCGGGTCGTTCATGGCGGCCCGGATCTCCTCCGGGCGGCCGTTGTCGATGAAGTGGTCGACCTTCACCTCTATGAAGAGGGCGTCGGCGCGGACCGCGACGGGCCCGTCGGGGCCGCCGATCCGGCCCGTGGCCCTGGAGTAGATCTTCCGTCCGGCGACGGCGGTGACCTCGGCCTCCAGGAACAGCACGGTGCCCAGCGGCACCGGCCGTACGAAGTCGGTCTCCAGGCGGCCGGTCACGGCGATCACCCGCAGCAGCCAGTTCAGCGAGCCCAGCGTCTCGTCGAGCGCGGTGGCAAGGACACCGCCGTGGGCGAGGCCGGGGGCGCCCTGGTGCGCCTCGCGCACGGTGAACTCGGCGGTGACGGTCACGCCCTCACCGGCGCGTGCCGCGAGGTGCAGTCCGTGCGCCTGGCCTTCGCCACAACCGAAGCAGTGCTCGTAGTGGGCGCCGATCAGCTCGCCGGGGGCGGGCGCGTCGGGGTGACGGACGGGCGCTATGGCGTCGGCCGGGGGCGTCAGAGCTGCTGATGTACCACTCACAGGCGCTGACCTTACCTCCGCGTCAGTGCTCACAGCCCACCGTGCCAAGCTTGGTGCCATGCAGCCTTACGAAGAACGCCTGACCGCACCCCGTTCGTGGTGGTTCGCCTCGGTCCTGGTGGGTGTGGCGATGGCCCTGATCATGCTGCCGTTCGGCACGCTGCCGCTCCTCGGCGGCCTGGTCGGCGGTACGGCGGTGGCGGCGGTCGTCACCAGCGCGTACGGCTCGGTGCGGATCCGCGTGGTGGCCGGCTCGCTGGTCGCCGGCGACGCCAGGATCCCGGTGTCCGCCCTGGGTGAGGCGGAGGTCCTGACCGGCGAGGAGACCCGCGCCTGGCGCTCCTACAAGGCCGACCCGCGCGCCTACATGCTGCTGCGTGCCTACATCCCCACGGCCCTGCGCGTACCGATCACGGACCCGGACGACCCGACGCCGTACGCGTACGTCTCGACAAGGCACCCGGAGGCTTTGGCGGAAGCCCTGAAGACGGTGCGCCAGAGCGCCCCGTAAGTCAGGCGCCCCCGCAGTGTGAAGCCGACAGGTCAGCCCCCCAGCTCCTTACGACGCCCCGCAATCCGCAGAGGATCGTCCGGCGTCTCCAGCGGCGGCAGCTCCGGCAACGCGTTCCACGGCACCTGCCGCTTGCGCAGGTCGTCGCGGATCTTCTCGGCAAGCTTCTTCGTGTCCCGGCGGTTCATCACCGCCCCGACCGCGGCGCCCACCATGAACGGCATGAGGTTCGGCAGATTGCGGACCATCCGCTTCATGATCTGCTGGCGCAGCTCCCGCTTCATCTGGCCGCCCAGGGCGGCGTTCAGCGTCGTGGGCCTGGTCACGTCGACGCCGCGCTCCTGCGTCCACGACGTCAGATACGCGGCGCTGCGCTCCTTGAGATTGCCGTCGGGCCGCAGGCCGTAGACCTCGTGCAGTTCGGCGATCATCTTCAGTTCCACGGCCGCGACGCCGGTGATCTCGGCCGCGAGTTCGGCGGGCATCGCCGGTGGTACGGGCATCATCGCCGCGGCGCCCACTCCCGCGCCCACCGTGGACGAGGCGTTGGCGGCGCCGGCGACGAGTTTGTCCGCGAGCTGCTCGGGGCCGAGGCCCGGGAACTGCTTGCGGAGGGTCGCCAGATCGCGGACCGGAATCCGCGGGGCGTTCTCGATGAGCCGGTCGGCGAGGTAGCCGATGCCGGCCTTGGCGCCGCGCCCGCCCTTGCGCACGCCTTCCCTCACTCCGTCCGCGACAGCGGCGACACGGCTCCGGGACCCGGCTGCCCGGGTGGTCCTGGAGGCCTTGTCGGCCGCCGTCTCGTCCGGCGCCACCTCGACGGCGTTCGCCGGTTCGAGCGAGGCTGATCCGTTGAGGGAAGAGCCCCGCTCGTCGTCACGCACGCCGTCGCCCGAGGCGGCGGCTTCGTCCGCTCCGCGCTTGCGGAAGCGGCGCTTCCTGGACGGGGTCGAGCCAGTCATGGCCGACCCCGCCTCAGTCGCAGTCGCGGCAGATCGGCTGGCCGTTCTTCTCCTTGGCCAGCTGGCTGCGGTGGTGCACCAGGAAGCAGCTCATGCAGGTGAACTCGTCCTGCTGCTTCGGGAGCACGCGGACGGCGAGCTCCTCGTTGGACAGGTCCGCGCCGGGCAGCTCAAGGCCTTCGGCGGCCTCGAACTCGTCGACGTCCACTGACGAGGTCGACTTGTCGTTCCGCCGCGCCTTCAGCTCCTCGATGCTGTCCTCATTGACATCATCGTCGGTCTTGCGTGGGGTGTCGTAGTCCGTTGCCATTGTCGCTCTCCCCCTCTGGGTGTCTGCGGTGTCTCAGCGCACGTAACGCGTGAGGAGCCGGACTTGTGCCCGACCCGAGGCGGAGATTTTGCCTCACATCAAGGTCTGTTACTCAATCGACACCCAACCGCACCCCTGAAGAGGTGGTCGGCTTGGATGGCGATCGGGACCGTACACGGTCCGAATGTCGCACTCACGGGCGCCACCCCGTGTACTTCCCGTGATCAAGACCCCCGAAAACCCGGATTTTCCCGGCTTTCCGGCGACTTTCACGATCACGGAGAGTAGATGGCGAGAAATCCGCCACTGTGATCGATCGCACACGGTTCTCCCGGGATCGAGTCCCGAAAATTCCGCGCAAAGCGAACACGCCGCCGCGTTCGAGGCAGCGCGTCAAAGGGGAAGTGTGACGCGCATCATGAGCCCACCCCCCTCGCGTGGCTCCGCGATGATACGGCCCCCGTGAGCCCTCGCCACCGACCGGGCGATCGACAGGCCGAGCCCGACGCCCTTGTCGCTGCCCGTCCGCTCCGTCCGCAGCCTGCGGAACGGCTCGAAGAGGTTGTCGATCTCGTACGCGGGCACCACCGGGCCCGTGTTCGACACCACCAGGACCGCCTGGCCGTGCTGGGCCTCCGTGGTGACCTCGACCCAGCCCTCGTCGGGCACGTTGTACCGGACGGCGTTCTGGACGAGGTTCAGAGCGATCCGCTCCAGGAGCACTCCGTTGCCCTGTACGACGGCCGCGCCCCGCTCCCCGCGGATCTCCACGCCCTTCGCCTCGGCCTCGCCGCGCACCTGGTCGACAGCGCGGTCGGCGACCTCGGCCAGGTCGACGGGCTTGCGCTCGACGATCTGGTTGTCGCTGCGGGCGAGCAGCAGCAGGCCCTCCACGAGCTGCTCGCTGCGTTCGTTGGTGGCCAGGAGCGTCTTGCCGAGCTGGTGGAGCTCGGGGGGCGCCCCGGGTCGGAGAGGTGCACCTCCAGGAGCGTGCGGTTGATCGCCAGCGGCGTGCGCAGCTCGTGCGAGGCGTTGCCCACGAACCGCTGCTGGGCGGTGAACGCCCGCTCCAGGCGGTCCAGCATCTCGTCGAAGGTGTCGGACAGCTCCTTCAGCTCGTCGTCCGGGCCGTCCAGCTCGATGCGCCGGGACAGGTCCGTGCCGGCCACCCTGCGGGCGGTACGGGTGATGCGGCCCAGCGGCGAGAGCACGCGGCCCGCCATCGCGTACCCGAAGGCGAAGGCGATGACGGCGAGGCCGAGGAGGGCGAGAAGTGACCGGCTGAGGAGGTTGTCCAGGGCGTTCTGGCGCATCTGGTTGACGCACTCGTTCAGCGCGGCGTTGAGCTGTGTCTCCGTAGGGCGCTCGGGGAGCAACCGGAAGTTGGCACAGCTGTCGCTGCTCACCGAGGACTTGCCCGTGACCCTGAACGGCAGATCACTGCCCACGTTCAGCGCCTGCGCGGCGAGCAGGTAGATGATCGACAGCAGCAGGATGCCCGCGATCAGGAACATGCCGCCGTAGAGCAGCGTGAGCCGTATGCGGATGGTGGGGCGCAGCCACGGGAAGGGCGCTTCGACCTTTCTCGGGTCCCACGTCGGCTTCGGAGGCGCCGCCGGTGGCGCGGGGGTCGCGGCCACCGGGGATCAGATCCGGTAACCGGAGCCCGGGACCGTCACGATGACGGCGGGCTCACCGAGCTTGCGACGCAGGGTCATGACGGTGACCCGGACCACGTTCGTGAACGGGTCGGTGTTCTCGTCCCAGGCCTTCTCCAGGAGTTGCTCCGCGGAGACGACCGCGCCCTCGCTGCGCAGCAGCACTTCGAGGACGGCGAACTCCTTGGGGGCCAGCTGGATCTCCCTGCCGTCGCGGAAGACCTCGCGGCGGTTGGGGTCGAGCTTGATCCCGGCCCGCTCCAGGACGGGCGGCAGCGGCACGCTCGTGCGCCGGCCGAGGGCACGCACGCGTGCCGTGAGCTCGCTGAACGCGAAGGGCTTGGGGAGGTAGTCGTCGGCGCCGATCTCCAGGCCCTCGACGCGGTCGCTGACGTCGCCCGACGCGGTGAGCATCAGGACGCGGGTCGGCATGCCGAGCTCGACGATCTTGCGGCAGACGTCGTCGCCGTGCACGAGCGGGAGGTCCCGGTCGAGCACCACCACGTCGTAGTCGTTGACGCCGATGCGCTCCAGGGCGGCCGCCCCGTCGTACACGACGTCGACGGCCATGGCCTCCCGGCGCAGTCCGGTGGCCACCGCATCGGCGAGCAGCTGCTCGTCCTCGACGACGAGTACGCGCACGTCGCTGTCCTTCCTCTGTGCCCCTGCGGGCAGGTCTGTCTGGGGGTAGGGGCTCCATCCTGCCCCTTTCGGCCATAAACCGGCTGTAAGGCGGTTTGAGGACCGGGTAACACGGGATTTCTCGGCCCGTTGAGGTTTCTGCGGAAGGGAGCGAGGGGAGGACGGCTTTACACCCGCGATCACGCTTTGTATGTGGCATGCCACGAACGGCTTTCTCCAGGAGCGGTTCGAGACGTGATCGTCCCTTCTTGAGGGCACACCCCCGTGCCATCGACCCACGACCCAGCCGAGGGGGCGCAACCATGGACGCATTCACCGCAGGTCTCCTGCAGCGCATAAAGGCCACGGAGTCCGACCTCACGATGGCCCGTGAGACGGGAGACGACTTCCTCGCCGAGGTCGAGCAGGCGGAGCTGGAAGACCTCCACCGTCTGGCCGCCGAGCACGGCGTCGAGGTGGGCGCTCTGCAGGCCTGAGCACTGACGTACGTACGAGGGCCCCGGCATCCGGACCAGATGCCGGGGCCTTTCGCATGCCGTCGACGCCGTCAGTCGTGCCAGGCGCCGAGGTCCTCCAGGAGGCCCTGGAGCGGTTCGAAGAGGCCGGGCGGGGCCGCGATGGCCAGCTCGCCCGACAGGGGCTCTCCGGGTCGGCCACCGGTCAGGGCGCCCGCTTCCCGCACGACGAGGTCGCCCGCCGCGAAGTCCCAGGGGTTGAGCCCTCGCTCGTAGTACGCGTCCAGCCTGCCCAGCGCGACGTCGCACAGGTCGATCGCCGCCGACCCGCCGCGGCGGATGTCGCGCACCTTCGGGACGAGGTGCCGGGTGACCTCGGCCTGCCGGGCGCGGCGCTCGGTGAGATAGCCGAAGCCGGTGCCGACCAGGGCCTGGCCGAACGGTGGCGCGGGGCGCACGCGTGCGGGGCGGTCGCCGATGAAGGCGCCCTCGCCGAGGACCGCGTGGTACGTCTCACGGCGGACCGGGGCGTGCACCACCCCGACGAGGGTCTCGCCGTCCTTGCGGGCGGCGATGGACACGCACCAGTCCGGGCGGCCGTACAGGTAGTTGACGGTGCCGTCGATCGGGTCGACGACCCACTGCACGCCGCTGCTGCCCTCCAGGCTCGCGCCCTCCTCGCCGAGCACGCCGTCGTCGGGCCTGCGCTCGGCGAGGAAGCCGGTGATGAGCTTCTCGGAGGCGATGTCCATCTCGGTGACGACGTCCACGGCGCTGGACTTGGTGGCCGCCACGCCCAGGTCGTCGGGGCGGCCGTCGCACAGGAAGGCCCCGGCGCGGTGCGCGGCCTCCAGGGCGACGTCGAGCAGCTCGGCCTTGAGCGCCTTCAGCGGGTCCGTCATGGTGCTCGCTCCAGCTCGGGGGGTCTCGGGGGTCACGCGTACGGGCTGTCGGCGCCGGCGGCCGCGGGCTTCGGGGCACGGGCCGGGCAGCAGCCCACCGGGCACAGGTCGTGGCTCGCGCCGAGCGTGCCGAGGGCGCAGGGGGTGACGGGAACGCCGCGCTCCTTGGCCGCGCGCTCCAGGACCAGGTCCCTGATCGCCGCGGCGAACCGCGGGTCGGCGCCGACCGTCGCCGAGCGGCGGGCCGGCAGGCCCAGCTCGGCGGCCTTGGCCTTCGCCTCGGTGTCGAGGTCGTACAGGACCTCCATGTGGTCGGAGACGAAGCCGATGGGAACCATGACCACGGCGGGGGCGCCGGCGCCGTGCCGCTCCTCCAGGTGGTCGCAGATGTCCGGCTCCAGCCACGGGATGTGCGGGGCGCCGCTGCGCGACTGGTAGACGAGCTCCCAGGGGTGCTCGATGCCGGTCTCCTCGCGTACCGCGTCGGCGATGAGGCGGGCGACGTCCAGGTGCTCCTTGACGTAGGCACCGCCGTCGCCGTGGGCCTCGGTCGGGCCCGAGGTGTCGGCCGCGGCGTTCGGGATGGAGTGCGTGGTGAAGGCCAGGTGCGCGCCGTCCCGTACGTCCTCGGGCAGCTCGGAGAGGGACTTCAGGACGCCGTCGATCATGGGGCGCACGAAGCCGGGGTGGTTGAAGTAGTGCCGGAGCTTGTCGACCCGCGGCAGCTCAAGGCCCTCGGCCTCCAGGGCGGCGAGGGAGTCGGCGAGGTTCTCGCGGTACTGGCGGCAGCCCGAGTACGAGGCGTACGCACTCGTGGCGAGGACCAGGATGCGGCGGTGGCCCTCGGTGACCATCTCGCGCAGGGTGTCGGTGAGGTAGGGCGTCCAGTTGCGATTGCCCCAGTAGACGGGCAGGTCGAGGCCGTGCTCCGCGAAGTCCTTGCGCAGGGCGTCGAGGAGGGCGCGGTTCTGGTCGTTGATCGGGCTGACCCCGCCGAACAGGAAGTAGTGCTGCCCCACCTCCTTGAGCCGCTCCTTGGGGATGCCGCGCCCACGCGTCACGTTCTCCAGGAACGGGACCACGTCGTCGGGGCCTTCGGGGCCGCCGAACGAGAGCAGCAGCAGGGCGTCGTACGGAGTGGGATCGAGCGCATCGGACATGCAACCGATCCTGCCACCCGCCACTGACAGCCGGAAAACCACGGTGCGTTCGCCGCGCCGGGGCCGTAAGCTGTATCGGCCACCTGCACGCCTTACCGAGGCCGCTTCTCGCAGTCGGCCCCGGCGCTTCCGCGGAGTCCACGTGCCCAGCTCCTACCGCGCTCTCTTCGCCGCCCCCGGCACCAAGTCGTTCTCCGCCGCCGGGTTCCTCGGCCGTATGCCGATATCGATGATGGGCATCGGCGTCGTGACGATGGTGTCCCAGCTGACCGGGCGCTATGGCCTCGCGGGCGCGCTGTCGGCGACCGTGGCGCTGTCCGCCGCAGCGATCGGGCCGCAGATATCGCGGCTGGTGGACCGGCACGGGCAGCGCCGGGTGCTCAGGCCCGCGACTCTGGTGTCGCTGGCCGCGGTCACGGGGCTGCTGCTCTGTGCGAAGTACGAGACGCCCGACTGGTCGTTGTTCGTCTTCGCCGCCCTCGTCGGCTGTGTGCCGAGCGTGGGCTCGATGATCCGGGCCCGCTGGGCCGTGCTGTACCGCGGCACCCCGCAGCTGCACACCGCGTACTCCTTCGAGTCCGTGATCGACGAGGTCTGCTTCATCTTCGGGCCGATCATCTCGATCGGGCTCTCCACGGTGTGGTTCCCGGAGGCGGGGCCGTTGCTCGCCGGGTGTTTCCTCGCCGCGGGCGTCTTCTGGCTGACGGCCCAGCGGGCCACGGAGCCGGTGCCACACTCCCGCGAACACCACACCGCCGGCTCGGCGTTGCGCGCGGGCGGGCTCCAGGTGCTCGTCGCCACCTTCGTCGCTACCGGCGCGATCTTCGGGTCGGTCGACGTCGTCACCGTGGCGTACGCGGAGGAACAGGGCCACAAGTCCGCCGCGAGTCTGGTGCTCGCGGTCTACGCGCTCGGCTCCTGCCTCGCCGGAGCGGTCTTCGGGCTGCTGCACTTCAAGGGGGCACCGGCCCCCAGGTGGCTGCTGGGTGTCTGCGCGATGGCCGTGAGTATGATCCCGCTTCAACTGGTCGGGAGCCTGCTGTTCCTGGCCGTGGCGCTGTTCGTCGCGGGCCTCTTCATCGCACCGACCATGATCACGACGATGGCCCTCGTCGAGGAGCACGTACCACGCGCGAAACTGACCGAGGGCATGACCTGGGTGAGCACCGGGCTCGCGGTCGGCGTCGCGCTCGGCTCCTCCGCGGCCGGCTGGGTGATCGACGCCGCCGGTCCGGACGCCGGGTACACGGTCCCGGGCGTCTCCGGAGCCGCCGCGGTCGTCGTCGGGTTCCTGGGATATCGCCGGCTGAAGAGGCCGGTTCCGCGACGGGGAGGGACCCATGAGCACGGGAACGGGCACGGCCAGCGGGAAGAGCACAGCGGCGTGGCGTAACTGGGCGGGAAACGTGGTCTCACGGCCCGCCAGGGAGGTCACCCCCGCCTCGGTGGACGAGCTCGCCGAGGCCCTGCGCGCCGCCAAGGCCGACGGCCTGCGGGCCAAGCCCGTCGGCACGGGTCACTCCTTCACGGCGGCGGGCGCGACCGACGGCCTTCTCATACGCCCCGATCTGCTCACCGGCATCCGCGCGATCGACCGCGCGGCGGGCACGGTCACGGTGGAGGCAGGCACCCCGCTGAAGCGCCTCAACACGGCGCTAGCGCGCGAGGGCCTGTCCCTCACGAACATGGGCGACATCATGGAGCAGACGGTTTCCGGAGCCGTCAGCACCGGCACGCACGGCACGGGCCGCGACTCGGCGTCGATCGCCGCCCAGATCACGGGCCTTGAGCTGGTCACCGCGGACGGCACGGTCCTGACCTGCTCCGCCGAGGAGAACCCCGGCGTCTTCGCCGCCGCCCGCGTCGGGCTCGGGGCGCTCGGCGTCATCACCGCGCTCACCTTCGCCGTGGAGCCGGTCTTCTTCCTGACGGCCCGCGAGGAGCCGATGACGTTCGACCGGGTCACGAGCGACTTCGACGCGCTCTTCACCGAGAACGAGCACTTCGAGTTCTACTGGTTCCCGCACACCGGCAACTGCACCACCAAGCGCAACAACCGCAGCCCGGGCCCCGTGGCCCCGCCCGGCAGGATCAGCGCCTTCGTAGAGGACGAGTTGCTCTCCAACGGCCTCTTCCAGGTGGTCAACTCCGTGGGCAGGGCCTTCCCCGCGACCATCCCGGCCATCGCCCGGATCTCCAGCAAGGCGCTGTCCGCCCGCACGTACACGGACATTCCTTACAAGGTCTTCACCAGCCCGCGCCGGGTGCGCTTCATGGAGATGGAGTACGCCGTTCCGCGCGCGGCCCTCGTGGAGACCCTGCGCGAGCTGAAGACCATGGTGGACCGCTCGCGGCTGCGGATCAGTTTCCCCGTGGAGGTCCGCACGGCGCCGGCGGACGACATCGCGCTCTCCACGGCCTCGGGCCGGGAGAGCGCGTACATCGCCGTCCACATGTACAAGGGCACGCCGTACCAGGCGTACTTCGCTGCGGCGGAGCGGATCTTCACCGCGCACGAGGGGCGGCCGCACTGGGGCAAGCTGCACACGCGTGACGCGGAGTACTTCGCCGAGGCGTACCCCCGTTTCGGCGAGTTCACCGCCGTGCGCGACCGCCTGGACCCGGACCGCATGTTCGCCAACGCGTACCTGCGGCGGGTCCTCGGCGACTGACCGCCGCCTACGGGCTGGCGGTCTCGCCCTGCTGCGCGTCGCCGTCGCTACCCGTGCCGGGCCCGGTGCCGGTGCCCGTGCCTGATCCTGAGCCGTTCGACGGGGTGGGGGTCGGCTTCGGTGTCGGCGTCGGGTCCGTCTGGGAACCGTCGTCTCCGGAGTCGTTGCCCTTGTCCTTGTCCTTGTCGGGGTCCGTGCCGGTGCCCTTGTCGGGATCGCTCCCGGAACCGGAGTCGGTGCCGTCGCCCTGGCCGGGGGTCTGGCCGCCGGTCCCCTCCGGGGTTTGCGTCGTCGCGCCACCGTCGCCCTTGTGGGAACCGTCGTCGCCCGTCCCCGAAGTGCCGTCGTCCGAGGGCTGACCGGTCGGTTCACCAGAGGGCGTGGACGGCTTCTTCGGAGAGGAGTGATTTCCTGTGAAGCTGTTGCCGATGGTGGTGCCCTTGCCGCCGCTGAGGTCCTGGTCGGTCACGAGCTCGTACGCGGTGATGCCCCCCATGGCGACACCGAAGACGACGGCTGCGGCGATCAGCGGCCGCTTCCAGCTGCGGATCTGCGCGCGGTGCGTGGTGCCGTCGGTGAACTCGTCCGACGGCAGCGGCGGTTCGAGCGGCACACCAGGGGGCGGCGCCTGCGCCCCGACGCGAAGCACGCGCGTGGCGTCGTCGCGCGGCATCAGCTGCGTGGCGTCCTCACGTGGCACGAGCTGGGTGGCGTCGATCGAGCCGAGCAGTTGTGTCTTCTCGGCGTCCGAGCCGGCGTCGAGGTGAGCGTCCAGGTCGGCGGCCACGGAGGGCAGCGCGGTCGTCGGATCCGCGTCCGCGGCGGGAAGCGCGGTGGTCGCGTCGGCTTCGGCTCCGGCGTCCCGAGGTCTCCCCCACGTCGTGGTCACGGGGCCGGTGGCCGACGCGGCCCCTGGATAGCCCTGGTGGGCGGCCGTCCTGAACGTCTCGGGCACCCGCGTGGCGGTGGTGACGGGCACCTGATGCGGCCTCGGCTTGGCCTGCACCGCCACGACGCGTATCTGCTCGCCCGTGCGCTTGAAGAAGTGCTGGAAGATCGTGCCGCCGCAGGTCGCGATGCCGCTCACGACGCCGGCGCCGAGGATCGTTCCGTAGACGCCGAGGTTCGAGGCCAACTTCGCCGCCACGACCGCGGCGATGGCGCTCCCGGCCACCTGCGGCACGCTGAGGTCGAGGCGCCGCTTCTCCTCCGGCTCCTCCTGGTCCTTCGACTCCTTGCCGGAATCCGGCTTCACTCGCATCTCCGACCCTTGCCTGCCTTTCTCGCCTTTTCGACTTTTTCGTCTCTTTCGACTGACTGCACGAGAAGGGGACGTACGGACGAAGTGATTAGTTCCGTTTCTGGTGATTCCGTGAAGTGCGCCACGCGCACGCGGGGGCGCAAGCGCCGAGAAGGCCGCCAACTCCCTTCCCCCGGGAGAAGTTCGGCGGCGCGGCGGTCCACCCGCATGGCCCGAATGGAGTACTGTTGCGAGCCCTGGGTCCGGTCTCCCGCCAGGGTGCCCGGAGCCTTGCAGAACCGCCGGGTGGGGGGCTGGCCGCACAGGGTGGCGAAAGTCGTCACTTAGCGTTGCAAAATGGTTACCGTGCCATAACGGCGGTCCAGGGCCCCTGCCCGACACGCCGGGCAACTCGGCAAGGTTGTGGCAGGCTGCACCCGGGCAGGCCACACTCGACTAGCGGAAGCAGCGACGCACGTGACGTCGGCAGGCACCACCCGGGAGGTCCCCATGCCCGAACTGCGTGTCGTGGCCGTCAGCAACGACGGCACACGGCTGGTGCTGAAGGCTGCGGACAGCACGGAGTACACGCTTCCGATCGATGAGCGGCTGCGTGCGGCCGTCCGCGGCGACCGGCCCCGACTCGGACAGATCGAGATCGAGGTGGAGAGCCACCTCCGCCCGCGCGACATCCAGGCGCGGATACGTGCCGGTGCCAGCGCGGAGGAAGTGGCCCAGTTCGCCGGTATCCCGGTCGACCGTGTCCGTCGGTTCGAGGGCCCTGTGCTCGCCGAGCGCGCCTTCATGGCGGAGCGCGCCAGAAAGACACCCGTACGCCGTCCGGGGAGAACACCGGGCCCCAGCTCGGCGAGGCCGTCCAGGAACGGCTGTTGCTGCGCGGCGCCGACAAGGAGTCCGTCCAGTGGGACTCCTGGCGCCGTGACGACGGCACGTGGGAGGTCCTGCTCGTCTACCGCGTCGCGACCGAGCCGCACTCCGCGAGCTGGACGTACGACCCGCCCCGGCGGCTCGTCCAGGCCGTGGACGACGAGGCGCGCTCGCTGATCGGCGAGACGGACGACATCGCCGCACCCGAGCCCAGCTTCCCGTTCGTGCCGCGCATCGCCCGGCTCCCCCGGGACCGGCCGCTGGACCGGCCGCTCGACCGCGCCCTGGACCGGCAGCTCGACCGCCAGAGTCTCCCGGCCTCCCCCGCCGTGCCCGCGGAGGAGACCGACGGCGTGGTGCCCGCCGTGGCCGAACAGGAGCGCGACTCGCTGACCAGCCTCCTGGAGGCGGTGCCCAGCTTCCGTGGCGACATGGTGGTGCCCGAGCGCCCCTCGGCCGCGACCACCGCGGAACTGCCGCCGCCCGCGCAGGAAGAGCCCGAGCAGGAGCCGGAGGCCGAGGAGCCGCCCGCGGCGTCGGCCGGCGCCGGTTCGGCCTACGCGGACGTGCTCATGCCGCGCTCGGTGGCCAGCCACCGTGACCGCCTGGTCGGTTCCACCGACCGCCAGGCCGAGGCCGACGGGGTGCGCCCCGGACGCCGCGCCGCGGTGCCCAGCTGGGACGAGATCGTCTTCGGCACGCGCCGCAAGAAACAGGAGTAGCCGTAGGCCCGCGCGCGGGGCCCCCGCACCGGCCGGTGCGGGGGCCCCACGCGCGTCGCGGACTACTGCGGGTCGGGGCCCGTGGCGACCGGACGCGAGCCGTCCGCCGACCACTCGGACCACGAGCCCACGTACAGCGCGGCCGGAATCCCCGCCACCGCCAGGGCCAGTACCTCGTGGGCGCCCGAGACGCCCGAGCCGCAGTAGACGCCGACCTCCGACGTCTTGGAGGCACCCAGCGCCTCGAAGCGGTCCGCCAGTTCGGCGGCGGGCCTGAAGCGGCCGTCCTGCGCGACGTTCTCGGTGGTCGGTGCCGAGACCGCGCCGGGGATGTGCCCGGCCACCTTGTCGATCGGCTCGACCTCGCCGCGGTAGCGCTCGGCCGCGCGGGCGTCCAGGAGCAGCCCGGAGCGGGCCAGGGCCGCCGCGGAGTCCGCGTCGAGGAAGTCCGTGCTGTTGGGAGCAGGCTCGAACGTCCCCTCGGCCGGGGCCGTCCCGGTGCCCGACTCCAGAGGGCCGGTCCACAGGGCGAGGCCGCCGTCAAGGACGCGTACGCGCGCGTGCCCCGTCCAGCGCAACATCCACCACAGGCGTGCGGCCGCCCAGTTCTGGCCACCGTCGTAGACCACGGCATCGCGGTCCGCCGAGACCCCCGCCGCCCGCATCACGGCACCGAAGTGGTCCACGTCGGGGAGCGGGTGGCGACCCCCGGAGCCCGCGGGTCCTGCCAGGTCGGCGTCCAGGTCGACGAAGACGGCCGACGGAATGTGCCCCTCTTCGTAGGCCTCGCGCATCGAGCCCTGGTGCTGCCAGCGGACGTCGAGCAGGACCGGCGGATTCTCGCCCGCCAGCTCGCTCGCGAGTTCGGATGCAGAGATGATGGCGTTCATGGGCCCATCCTTGCGCATGGGGTGGCCGTACGGGCACGGTCCGGCTACCCTGCTCCGCCGTAAGCCGCCCGACCACGGGGCGTACGGAACCCAGCACGCCCCGTGCAGTTGAGGGACCCCGCTCGGCCGTCCCACGGTCATGGGTGAGACGACGCAAAACGGGCATCCTCCGCGGGAAGCCGGACCGTGCGGCGCGGCCGGGACGCGTGGCGCGACGGGTGGTGCGAGCATCTACAGGGGCGCGCATGCGCGCGGCGAGGGCACGCGCGTTCGGAGAAAAGCGGAAGCGGAGCGGCCACCACGAAGGCCGAGGAGAGGGTGACGATGACCGAGGCACAGGCGTCCGCAGGGCGGCGCGACGGCGCGGAAGCCGGTCGAAGCGCGCCCGGCACACCCTGCTGGGTGAGCCTGATGGCGCATGGCCTGGCGGCGACGCAGGAGTTCTACGGAGCGCTCTTCGGCTGGGAGTTCCGGCCGGGGCCCGAGCAGCTCGGGCCCTATGTGCGGGCGGTGCTCGACGGGCGGGAGGTGGCCGGCATCGGTCAGCTGCCGGCCGACCGGCATCTGCCGATCGCCTGGACGCCCTATCTGGCGACGGACGACGCGGACGCGACGGCGGAGGCCGTGCGGCACTGCGGCGGCACGGTCGGCGTGGGTCCGATCACCGCGGGCCAGGCGGGGCGGATGGCCATCGCCTCGGACCCCACGGGAGCCGTCTTCGGGCTCTGGCAGGCCGCACGGCACCTGGGCAGCGCGGTGACCCGGGTGCCGGGCGCGCCCGCCTGGAACGAGCTGGTGACGCGGGAGACCATGAGCGTCGTCACGTTCTACGAAACCGTGTTCGGCTACACCGACGAGGCCGTGGTCTCGGCCGACTACGACCATCTGACCCTGCACGTCGAGGGCCGCCCGGTGGCGTCCGTGCACGGCGTGGGCGACGCGCTGCCGCGCGACCGGGGCCCGCACTGGATGACGTACTTCGAGGCCGCGGACGTCGACGAGGCGGCGGCCCGGGTCGTCGAGCTCGGCGGACAGGTGGTCCGGTCGCCGCGTGAGGGCGCCCACGGCCGGGAGGCGACGGTCGCCGACCCGGAGGGCGCGGTCTTCACCCTCGTACGTTCCTCCGCGCGCGACTGAGTCAGACGCAGGAGGCGGTGTCGACCGGCAGGACGTCGGGCGAGAGGGCGCCCGCGCGTGCGGTCGCCGCCGTCACCCTGCGGCGGTGGTGACGGCGGCACAGGACTTCGTAACCCACCTCGTCCGAGGACTGGTTGACGTCGCCGACGACGACCTGGGCGCCCTCGACGACCATCTCGCCGCCGATCGTGCGGGCGTTGTGCGTGGCGCGGGCGCCGCACCAGCACAGGGCCTCGACCTGGAGCACTTCGACGCGGTCGGCGAGCTCGACCAGGCGCTGAGAGCCCGGGAAGAGCTTGGAGCGGAAGTCCGTGGTGATGCCGAAGGCGAAGACGTCCAGGCCGAGATCGTCGACGACCCGCGCGAGCTGGTCGATCTGGTCCGGGGCCAGGAACTGCGCCTCGTCCGCGATCACGTAGTCCGCGCGGCCGCCCTGGGAGAGGTGGTCGACGAGGTGGGCGTAGAAGTCGAAGTCGTCCGCTGCCTCGATGGCGTCGGTGACGAGGCCGAGCCGCGAGGAGAGCTTGCCCTCGCCCGCGCGGTCGTCCCGCGTGAAGATCATTCCCTGGAGGCCGCGGGCCGAGCGGTTGTGCTCGATCTGCAGAGCCAGCGTGCTCTTTCCGCAGTCCATCGTTCCGGAGAAGAACACCAGCTCGGGCATGGGAAGTTGCGGACCTTTCGGGGGGCGTGCGGAGGCGGGGCGCCCCGGAGGGCGCGGCAGGGGCGTACGGCTAGGAGCGTACTTCGAGGAGGGGGACGAGCTGCTCCACGGGGGTCATGGAGCCGTGCATGCCGACCAGCGCGGACTCCTTGGGCTCCCGCTCGCTGGCGATGATCGCGACGTCGGCGTGCGCGGCGGCGATCACGTCGCCGAGGCGCTCGTACACACGTTGATCAATGTGTGGACCGAACCAGCCCGCGGCGATCGCCTCGTCGCGGGAGGCCACCCAGAATTGCTCGCCGAGCACTTCACGCCACACCGTCAGGACGTCGCTCTGGGCGCCCGGGACCGCGTAGACGTGACGGGCGCGGCCCTCGCCGCCGAGGAGAGCGACGCCCGCGCGCAGCTCCCAGTCCTCGTCGAAGTCGATGCGGGAGGCGTCGTCAAAGGGGATGTCGAGCATGCCGTGGTCGGCGGTGATGTACAGGGCGCTGCGCGGCGGGAGCTGCTCGGCCAGCCGCTGGGCGAGCCGGTCGACGTACATGAGCTGGCCCCGCCAGGCGTCGGAGTCGACTCCGAAGCGGTGGCCCTTGCCGTCCACTTCGGCGTAGTACGTGTAGACCAGGGACCGGTCCCCCGCGGCCAGTTGCTCGGCGGCGAGGTCCATGCGGGCCTCTCCGGAGAGCTTGCCGCGGAAGGTGCCGCCGCTCAGGGCGACCTTGGTGAGCGGGGTGTGCTCGAAGGTCGGGGAGGAGACCTGGGCGGTGTGCACGCCCGCCGCGTGGGCCTGCTGGAAGACCGTCGGGTAGGGCTGCCATGCGTGTGGGTCGGTCCATGGGTTCCAGCGGAGCTGGTTCATCAGTTCGCCGGTGGCGGGGTCACGCACGGTGTAGCCGGGCAGGCCATGCGCGCCGGGCGGCAGGCCCGTGCCGACGGAGGCGAGCGAGGTCGCGGTGGTGGCGGGGAAGCCGGCGGTGACGGGCCGCCCGGTGCCGCCGCGCGAACCGGGTAGCAGCGAGGTGAGGAAGGGCGCCTCCGCCGGGTGTGCCTTGAGCTGCTCCCAGCCGAGGCCGTCGATCAGGAAGACGCAGTTGCGGTCGGCGGGGGTCAGCTCGGCGATGGTCTGCGCCGCGTGGCCGGGCACGCCCTGGTGGGCGACGAGGGTCGGCAGCAGGTCGGCGAGCGAACCCGAGCCGTACGCGGGCACGGGGGCGGTGTCGAGGGCGAGTGGTTCCACGTCGTCCCAGGCGGGCAGCGACATCAGCGGGCGGTGTCCGCGGTCGCCTCGGACAGGGCCTGGGCGAAGACGAGGGTCTGACGCACGGCGTCGGGGCCGTCGCCCGCCTCGCTGACGCGCAGGCTCAGGTCGTCGGCGGTCGAGCTGCCGGTGTAGCCGTGGTCCGCCTCGCAGTTGGGGTCGCCGCAGGCGGCGGGCTCCAGGTCGATGCGGGAGACGGCGCCCCAGCCGATGGTCAGGACGACCTCGCGCGGCGGTGTGCCCGGAACGTACTTCTCCGGGTTGCCGACGACGCGGCTGAGGACGACCGAGGAGATCCGGCCGATCTTGACCGACTCCGTGGAGGTCGTCGCGTACGGCGTCGGGGAGGTGCCGTCCGCCGCCTGCTCGTCGGTGTGGCTGACGATGAAGCGCGTCCCGGTCAGGACGAGGACCGTGACGTGCCGGCGCACTTCGTTGGCGTCGAACGTCGTCTCCTGGTGAACCAGGTACGACCCGATGGCCTCGCCGCCGATCGCGGCCTCCACCGCCTCGGCCACGAGGGCCGGGTAGTAGCCGCTGCGCTCGATCGCCGCGCGCAGCCCCTGGGTCGTCGTACCGGTCTTTGCCATGCCGACCATCCTACGGCCCGGTGCGGGGGCGCTGGGCCCCCGTGGCCGCCCCGGTGCCCGTGGAGCGCGCTTCAGTACCCGGGGAGCGTCCGCGGGCCGAGATCGTCGCGGGCGGGCGGGGGCGCGAGGCGTACGGAGGCACCGAGGACGGAGAGGCCGTGCGGGGCGACGACCACGGGCTCCAGGGAGACGCCGACCACTTCGGGGTGGTCGTCGACGAGCCGGGAGACACGCTGGAGCAGCTCTTCGAGGGCCGGGGTGTCGACCGGGGCCGAGCCGCGCCAGCCGAAGAGGAGGGGCGCGGTCCGGATGGACCGGATCAGGGAACTCGCCTCGCGGTCGGTCACCGGGATGAGGCGGTGGGCGGTGTCGCCGAGCAGCTCGGAGGCGGCGCCCGCGAGCCCGAAGGAGAGCACCGCTCCGGCCGCCGGGTCGATGACGGCGCGTACGACGGTGTCGACGCCGCGCGGGACCATGCCCTGCACGACGGGCCGCAGCTCGGCGGGCTTGCCGAAGGTGTCGGTCAACTCTTGATAGGAGCGGCGCAGTTGTTCTTCGTCGGCGAGGTCGAGCCGCACCCCGCCGAGGTCGGCGCGGTGCCGCAGGTGCGGGGCCGTGGTCTTCAGGGCCACGGGGTAGCCGAGCGTGCGCGCGGCGTGCGCGGCGGCGTCCGGGTCCGGCGCGGGCAGGGCCCGTCGTACGCGGATGCCGTACCGCCTGAGGAGTTCGTGGGCGTCGGCCGGGGCGAGGGTGGTGCCACGGGGGTCGCCGTCCTTGCCCAGCAGCTCCGCGATGCGCTCGGCGGTGCCGCTCTCGTCGATGTCGTCGTACTCGTGCACCTTGCCGGGATCGGCGGCCTCGCGGCGCCACTGCGCGTACTTGACGGCTTCGGCGAGGGCGCGGACGGCGCGCTCGGCCGCGGGGTAGGCGGGGATGCGGTACTGCTCCGCCGGGGGCTCGTCGGTCGCGGGGGCGGCCTCCGGTGGCGTCTCGTCTGCGGCGGGGCGGTGTGCGGGGTGGTCCGGGTCGGCGCAGCCCGCGGTGCCGGGCTCTTTCGGCGGGGCGCCCGGCCGGGTGCTGGTCGCGGCGGAGAGGGCGTCGGCGAGGCCGCCGAGTTCGACGTGGACCACGGCGACGGGCTTCGCGGGGCAGCCGGCCGCGGCGGCCCGCAGCTCCGTGGCGAGCGTCTCGGGGTCGGCGGTGGCGCCGTCCTCCCGCACCCAGGGGATGGCGTTGACGATCACCGCGTCGCATCCCTCGTCCGACAGGGCCGCGGCGAGCGCGGCCCGGAAGTCCGCCGGGGTGGCCGCGGTCGTGAGGTCGCGGGGCGGCAGCGGTCGCAGCCCGTCGGCGACACACGCGTCGTACGTGAGGAGCCCGAGCGACTCGGAGTTGCCGAGGATCCCCACGCGCGGGCCGGACGGCAGCGGCTGCCCCGCGAGCAGCAGGCCCGCGTCGACCATCTCGGTGACGGTGTCGACGCGGATGACGCCCGCCTGGCGCAGCAGCGCGGAGACCGTGGCGTGCGGCAGGCGCGTGGCCTGTACGGCGTGGCCGGTGGGCGTGATGCCGCTGTGGCGGGCGCCCTGGACCACGACGAGCGGCTTGGCGGTCGCGGCCCGCCGCGCGAGGCGGGTGAACTTGCGCGGGTTGCCGATGGTCTCCAGGTACATCAGGGCGACGTCGGTGTCCGGGTCCTCGTACCAGTACTGGAGGAGGTCGTTGCCCGACACGTCGGCGCGGTTGCCGGAGCCGACGAACGTGGACAGTCCCGCGCCCCGGCGGTGCAGCCCGGAGAGCAGCGCGATGCCGATGGCGCCGGACTGGGTGAACAGACCGATGCGCCCGCGCGCGGGAGGCTCGGGAGCGAGCGAGGCGTTGAGCCGCGTCCGGGGGGAGGTGTTGATGACACCGAAGGCGTTCGGGCCGATGATGCGCATGCCGTACGAGCGGGCGTGGCGGACCAGTTCGCGCTGCCGCTCGCGGCCCTCGGCGCCGCTCTCGCCGTACCCGGCGGAGAGCACCAGGAGGCCCTGTACCCCACGCTCGCCGCACTCGGCGACGACCTGGGAGACCCGGTCGGCGGGCACGGCGACCACGGCGAGGTCCACGGGCTCCTCGATGGCCGTGACCGAACGGTGAGCGGGCACCCCGTCGACTTCGGAGCCTTCTTCGAAGGCGCTGTTCACCGCGTGGAGGCGCCCGGTGAAGCCGGCCTCCTTGAGGTTGCGCAGCACGCTGCGGCCCACGCCGCCGGGGGCGCGGCCCACGCCGATCACCGCGACCGAGCCCGGCGTCAGCAGGCGCTGCACGGACCGCCCCTCGGCGCGTTGTTCGCGGGCGCGCTGCACCGCGAGCGAGCGGTCGGTCGGCTCCAGGTCGAACTCCAGGCGTACGACGCCGTCCTCGAAACTGCGCTTCTGCTGGTACCCCGCGTCCGTGAACACCTTGATCATCTTGGTGTTGGCGGGCAGCACCTCGGCCGCGAAGCGGCGGATGCCGCGTTCCCTGGCGACCGCCGCGATGTGTTCCAGGAGCGTGGAGGCCACGCCACGGCCCTGGTGGGCGTCCTGCACGAGGAAGGCGACCTCGGCCTCGTCGGCGGGGGCGCTGGCGGCCATGCCGCGTTCGTCGATGCGGTCGTAGCGCACGGTGGCGATGAACTCGCCGCCCACGGTGGCGGCGAGTCCCACCCGGTCCACCTGGTCGTGGTGGGTGAAGCGGTGCACATCCTTGGCGGACAGCCGCGGGTAGGGCGCGAAGAAGCGGTAGTACTTCGACTCGTCCGACACCTGTTCGTAGAAGCTGACCAGGCGGTCCGCGTCCTCGGCCGTGATGGGCCTGATCCGGGCGGTGCCTCCGTCGCGCAGCACCACATCGGCTTCCCAGTGCGAGGGGTAGTCGTGCCGGTCCTGCTGATCCGACGGGGTCTGCATGGGGCCAGGGTACGGGTCGCGGGGGCGCCCGGGCCGGGTACGGTCGAGGAGGACCGGCGTCCCGTCGCCGGAGGGCCGGCGTCCGGTCGACGGAGCGGCAGCGTCCGGTCGACGGAGCATCCACAACGGCATGCGACAATGGTCTAGACAAGTGTGAGATACCTGGAAGGGCAGCAACACATGGCTGAGCGCCGCGTCAACGTCGGCTGGGCCGAGGGCCTCCACGCCCGACCCGCCTCCATCTTCGTCCGCGCGGCCACGGCCGCCGGCGTCCCCGTGACGATCGCCAAGGCCGACGGCAACCCGGTCAACGCCGCCTCGATGCTCGCGGTGCTCGGCCTGGGTGCCCAGGGCGGCGAGGAGATCGTGCTCGCCTCCGACGCCGAGGGTGCGGACGCCGCCCTCGACCGTCTGGCGAAGCTCGTCGCGGAGGGCCTCGAGGAGCTCCCGGAGACGGTCTGAACCGCGCAGTACCTGGACGCGCAGTACCTTTCAAAGGGTCCACCCTGGAACACGGGGTGGGCCCTTTGTTTTGCCTGGCGGCAGTTTAGTTGCGCATGGATGGAGAAACGGCCGGAATTAAATTGAACGGCCCGCATCTTTCTCACGCCGCTCGCTGTATACGGCAGCTGCGTTAATTCCTGAGGCTCACTGTGTTTACGGGATGTTGCACTTCCCTCACTTCGCTCACTTCCCTCGTAGGGCCGCCCCTCGGCGCACGGCGCAATCGGTGCGCGGCCGTCGCCCGCTCCGCGTGCCCGGCGGTCAGCGCCCTGGCCCGTTCCGCGTCCCCGCGGGCCACCGCGTCGACGATAGCCGCGTGTTCGGACCAGGAGGCGGCGGGCGCCGCCGGGGGCCCGACGACGTACATCCAGGCGAGTTTGTGCCGCAGCTGGCCGAGCAGCGTGACGAGGCCGGGGCTGCCGGAGGCCTGGGCGAGCGTCTCGTGGAACCAGCCGCCCAGCGAGCGCAGATCCTCCCCCTGCCCCTTCCGCGCGCGCTCCTGGCCCAGCCGTACGAGTCCGCGCAGGACCTTGAGGTGCGCGTCGGTGCGGCGCTGTGCGGCGCGGGCCGCGGCGAGCGGTTCGAGCACCGTGCGCAGCTCCAGGAGGTCGGCGGCCTCCTGCTCCGTGGGCTCGGCGACACAGGCGCCCGCATGCCTGCGCGTGACGACGAAACCCTCGGCCTCCAGGGTGCGCAGGGCTTCGCGCACCGGGACGCGGGAGACGCCGTAGCGGCGCGCGAGGAGCTCCTCGGTGAGCCGGCCGCCCCTTTCGTAGACACCGGCGACAATGTCGTCCCGGATGGCCGTGCATACCGAGTGCGCGGGAATGCGCATGACCGGACCTCCGCCTTAATCCCCGCGTAACGCGGTCGACCGACGCTCGTTCAGGAACTCTATGGCAGAGCTTCGGAATTTCCGATGGCGGGCCGGAATCCATGGATATTTTTTGGCCAAACGCGGGCGGGCCGGAAAATGACGCCGGAAACACCGAAGGCCCCGGCTCGCGTGAGCCGGGGCCTTCGGTCGGGCGCTGAGAGCGTCGGAGAGGTCAGACGTTGACACCGTGCGAGCGGAGGTACGCGACCGGGTCGATGTCCGAACCGTAGTCCGGGCCGGTGCGGGCCTCGAAGTGGAGGTGCGGGCCACTGGAGTTGCCGGTGGAGCCCGAGAGGCCTATCTGCTGGCCCGGGGTGACCGTCTGGCCGACGGTGACACCGAGGGACGACATGTGGCCGTACTGGGTGTACGTGCCGTCGTTCATCTTGATGACCACGTTGTTGCCGTAGGCACCGCCCCAGCCCGCCTCGACGACGGTGCCCGCGCCCACCGCGTGGACCGAGGTGCCGGACGCGGCGTGGAAGTCGACACCGGTGTGGCTGCCGGAGGACCACATGGCGCCGCCGGTCTGGTAGCCCGTGGAGACGTACGAGCCGGAGATCGGGGAGACGTAGGTGTTCAGGCGCTTGCGCTCGGCCTCGCGGGCGGCGCGCTCCTTGGCCTCGCGCTCCTTCTTGGCCTTCGCCTTGGCCTCGGCCTCGGCCTTGCGCTTCTCCTCGGCGGCCTTCTTCTTGGCGGCCTCTTCGGCCTTCTTGGCCGCAGCCGCGTCGTCGGCGGCCTGCCGCTGGGCGGCGGCCTGCGCGTCGATGCTGTCGGCGAGCGAGTCACCGACAGAGATCGCCTGGGTGAGTCCGGTGTGCTCAAGGGCGGCGTCGTCGGCGGCGGCGAGCGCCGGAGCGGCCAGGCCTCCGATGACACCCGTGGTGGTGATCGCGGCGACGCCCGCGACGTTCGCGGTCGTGCGGGTGAGGCGGCTGGGACGACGGTGCTTCCCGGTGGCACGGGTGAACGCCATGAAGCGGCTGATCCTTTCCTTCCTTCTCGCCTACCGGGTTAGCTGACGGGTTCGGAGCAGGAAGGTCTCCTACGAGTCCCTCACCTGATGGCAAGGTGCCCGATTCACCCCAGGGGACATGTGGGTCCCCGGCTCCCCTGGCTCGCGCCGTACGGGGACTCGGCGATGACTGTCCGGTGCCGCGGATGCGGCGTGGTGCGTGACGTACAGCCGGACCGACGCTAAACGGGCCGTCTTTCAATCCACAAACAGAAGACGTCTTTTGTAGCGCACGCCACACGCCAGACGGGCAACCTCCATATGAATTCGGACATATGGGGAGTAGGAGACCCCGGCCACCGAAACGGTCACCGGGGTCCTGATATGTCCTGACTGTCACTCAGCCATGTCCCGGCTGACGCTCAGCCGGGGGCTCAGCCGGCGACTCAGCCGGTGACCACCGTCACGTCTCCGATGCCGAGCGCCCTGACGGGCTCCTCGATCTCCGCGGCGTCCCCGACGAGGACCGTCACCAAGTGATCCTCCGGGAAGGCGCTCACGACGGCCGCGGTGGCCTCCACGGTGCCCGTCGTGGCCAGCCGCCGGTACAACTGCGCCTGGAAGTCGTCCGGGAGGTTCTGTTCGACCTGGTCGGCGAGCGTGGCGGCCACAGAGGCGGCCATCTCGTACTTGAGCGGGGCCACGCCCACCAGATTCTGCACCGCCACGTCGCGCTCGGCGTCGGTCAGGCCCTCCGCGGCGAGGGTGCGCAGGACCGTCCAGAGGTCCTCCAGCGCGGGCCCGGTGGAGGCGGTGTCGACGGAGCCGCTGATGGCGAGCATCGCGGCGCCTGTGCCGTCCGGGGCGGAACGCAGGACCTGGCCGAACGCCCGTACGCCGTAGGTGTAGCCCTTCTCCTCGCGCAGGACGCGGTCCAGGCGGGAGGTGAGGGTGCCGCCCAGGCAGTACGTACCGAGGATCTGGGCCGGCCAGACCCGGTCGTGCCGGTCCGGGCCGATGCGGCCGATCAGGAGCTGCGTCTGGACGGCGCCGGGGCGGTCCACGATGACGACACGGCCCGTGTCGTCGGCGGTGATCGCGGGCATCGGGCGGGGTTCTGCCGTGCCACCCGTCCAGGTGCCGACCGTGTCCGCGAGGACGGCGTCCAGGTCGGTGCCCGCGAGGTCGCCGACGATTACCAGGGTGGACGTGGCGGGACGGACGTGCGTCTCGTAGAAAGCGCGCACCGCGGCCGCGTCGATGGCCGTGACCGTCTCCTCGGTGCCCTGGCGGGGTCGCGACATGCGCGAACTCGCCGGGAACAGCTGCCGGGAGAGCTCCTTGGCGGCGCGGCGTGCCGGGTTGGCCGCCTCGTGCGGGATCTCGTCCAGGCGGTTGCGTACGAGCCGTTCGATCTCGCTGTCGGCGAAGGCCGGGGCCCGCAGGGCGTCGGAGAGCAGACCGAGCGCCTTGGGGAGGCGGGAGACCGGTACCTCAAGGGAGACACGGACGCCGGGGTGGTCGGCGTGCGCGTCCATGCTGGCGCCGCACCGGTCGAGCTCGGCGGCGAACTCCTCCGCCGAGTGCTTGTCGGTGCCTTCGTTGAAGGCCCTCGCCATGATCGTGGCGACGCCGTCGAGGCCCTCCGGCTCGGCGTCCAGGGGCGCCTCCAGGTGGACCTCCACGGCGACGACCTGCTGGCCGGGGCGGTCGCAGCGCAGCACCGTGAGGCCGTTGGGCAGCGCGCCGCGCTCGGGGGCGGGGAAGGCCCACGGCTTGGCCGTACCGGCCTGGGGCTGGGGGTGGAACTGCATCGTCGCGGCCTCGGTCACTTCGCCGCCTCCTCTTCCTCTGCGGTCTCGGCGGCGGCCTCGGTGCCCTCGGCGGCCTCGTCGTCGTCGGCCAGGGGTTCGTAGACGAGCACCGCGCGGTTGTCCGGGCGCAGGCGGGCCTTGGCGATCTCCTGCACCTCCTCTGCGGTGACGTCGAGCACGCGCTGCACGGCGCTGAGGGCGAGCTGCGGGTCGCCGAACAGGACCGCGTAACGGCACAGTTCGTCCGCGCGGCCCGCGACGGTTCCGAGACGGTCGAGCCACTCGCGCTCCAGCTGGGCCTGGGCGCGCTCCATCTCCTCCGGAGTAGGGCCTTCCGCGGCGAAGCGGGCCAGCTCCTCGTCGACGGCGGCCTCGATGACCGGCACCTCGACGTCTCCGGAGGTCTTCACGTCCAGCCAGCCGAGCGAGGGCGCGCCGGCGAGGCGCAGCAGGCCGAACCCGGCGGCGACGGCCGTACGGTCGCGGCGCACGAGCCGGTTGTAGAGCCGGGAGGACTCGCCGCTGCCGAGGACCGTGAGGGCGAGGTCGGCCGCGTCGCACGCGCGCGTGCCGTCCTCCGGGAGGCGGTAGGCGGCCATGAGGGCACGGGCCGGCACGTCCTCCTCGACGACCTCGCGCAGCTCCTTGCCGATGCGCTCCGGAAGGGAGCCGTCACGCGGCGGCTGCTTGCCGTCGTGCGAGGGGATCGACCCGAAGTACTTCTCGACCCAGGCGAGCGTCTGCTCCGGGTCGATGTCGCCGACGACCGACAGGACGGCGTTGTTGGGCGCGTAGTACGTACGGAAGAACGCGCGCGCGTCCTCCAGCGTGGCCGCGTCCAGGTCGGCCATGGAGCCGATCGGCGTGTGGTGGTAGGGGTGGCCCTCCGGGTAGGAGAGGGCGGTCAGCTTCTCGAAGGCCGTGCCGTACGGGACGTTGTCGTAGCGCTGGCGGCGTTCGTTCTTGACGACGTCGCGCTGGTTCTCCATGGACTCCTCGTCGAGCGCGGAGAGCAGCGAGCCCATCCGGTCGGCCTCAAGCCACAGGGCCAGCTCCAACTGGTGGGCGGGCATCGTCTCGAAGTAGTTGGTGCGCTCGAAGCTGGTCGTGCCGTTCAGGGAGCCGCCCGCCCCCTGGACCAGTTCGAAGTGGCCGTTGCCGTGCACCTGCTTCGAGCCCTGGAACATCAGGTGCTCGAAAAGGTGAGCAAGGCCGGTACGCCCCTTGACCTCGTGACGGGAGCCGACGTCGTACCAGAGGCAGACCGCGGCGACCGGGGTCAGGTGGTCCTCGGAGAGCACCACGCGCAGGCCGTTGGCCAGCCGGTGCTCGGTCGCTGTCAGGCCGCCGGAGCCGGCCTCGGCTGTGGCCGTGTGACCCATGGGCATGTACGTCCCTTCGATCGCTGGATCATGGTGATCATCGCTGGACCCAGAACAATTTCCTGCCAGTTCTGCCAGTCCTGCCACTGTATGCAAGCGTGTGGACACCTGACGAAGTTCCCGGGTCCGCCCTCGGCGTACTTCGCGGGGTGACGCGCGGCCGTCGACACGGGGCGTGGTCGGCGTTGTCAGTGGGACAGTCCACAATGGTCGGCGTCAGAACCCGCACTTGTTGGTGAAGGAGCCGCAGCAGCGATGGCCCGCCGCAGCACGAAGACCCCGCCGCCCGACGACTCGTTCGAGGAGAAGATCCTCGACATCGACGTCGTCGACGAGATGCAGGGCTCCTTCCTTGAGTACGCGTATTCGGTCATCTACTCCCGGGCCCTGCCGGACGCCCGCGACGGCATGAAACCGGTGCACCGCAGGATCGTCTACCAGATGAACGAGATGGGCCTGCGCCCCGACCGCGGCTATGTGAAGTGCGCCCGTGTCGTCGGCGAGGTCATGGGTAAGTTGCACCCCCACGGCGACGCGTCGATCTACGACGCGCTGGTGCGCATGGCCCAGCCCTTCTCGATGCGCCTCCCGCTGGTGGACGGCCACGGCAACTTCGGCTCGCTCGGCAACGACGACCCGCCGGCCGCCATGCGCTACACCGAGTGCAAGATGGCCGACGCCACCTCCCTGATGACGGAGTCGATCGACGAGAACACCGTCGACTTCGAGCCGAACTACGACGGCCAGGAGATGGAGCCGTCCGCCCTCCCGGCGGCCTACCCGAACCTCCTGGTCAACGGCGCGTCGGGCATCGCGGTCGGCATGGCGACGAACATGCCGCCGCACAACCTCGGCGAGGTCATCGCGGCCGCGCGCCACCTGATCAAGCACCCGGGGGCCGACCTCGAAACGCTGATGAAGTACGTGCCGGGCCCCGACCTGCCCACGGGCGGCAGGATCGTCGGCCTGACCGGCATCAAGGACGCGTACGAATCGGGCCGCGGCTCCTTCAAGATCCGGGCCACGGTCGCCGTGGAGAACGTGACAGCGCGCCGCAAGGGCCTGGTCGTCACCGAACTGCCCTTCTCCGTAGGCCCCGAAAAGGTCATCTCCAAGATCAAGGACCTGGTCGGCGCGAAGAAGCTCCAGGGCATCGCGGACGTCAAGGACCTCACGGACCGCGCACACGGCCTGCGCCTGGTCATCGAGATCAAGAACGGCTTCGTCCCGGAAGCCGTCCTGGAGCAGCTGTACAAGCTGACGCCGATGGAGGAGTCCTTCGGCATCAACAACGTCGCGCTGGTCGACGGCCAGCCCCTCACGCTCGGCCTCAAGGAGCTCCTGGAGGTCTATCTGGACCACCGGTTCAACGTGGTGCGCCGCCGCAGCGAGTTCCGCCGCGGCAAGAAGCGCGACCGTCTGCACCTGGTCGAGGGCCTCCTGGTCGCCCTTCTGGACATCGACGAGGTCATTCGCCTCATCCGCTCCAGCGAGAACTCCGCGCAGGCCAAGGAGCGCCTCATCGAGCGCTTCTCGCTGAGCGACATCCAGACGCAGTACATCCTGGACACCCCGCTGCGCCGTCTCACCAAGTACGACCGCATCGAGCTGGAGTCCGAGCGCGACAAGCTCAACGGCGAGATCGACGAGCTGACCGGCATCCTGGACTCGGACGCCGAGCTGCGCAAGCTGGTCTCCTCCGAACTGGCAGCCGTGGCCAAGAAGTTCGGCACCGACCGGCGCACGGTGCTCCTGGAGTCGGCGGGCTCACCGGCCGCCACCGTGCCGCTCCAGGTCGCGGACGACCCGTGCCGCGTGCTCCTGTCGTCGACGGGCCTGCTGGCACGCACGGCCAACGGCGAGCCCTTCGGTGACGGCGAGACCAAGCGCGTCAAGCACGACGCGATCGTCTCCGCGGTGCCGGCGACGGCGCGCGGCGAGGTGGGCGCGGTCACGTCCGAGGGAAGGCTGCTGCGCCTCTCCGTAGTGGACCTGCCCCAGCTCCCGGAGACGATGGGCGCGCCCAACCTCTCCGGAGGGGCACCCGCTTCCGAGCTGCTGCCCCTGACGAAGAACGAGAAGCTGATCTGCCTGATGACGCTCGACGAGTCGTCGCCGGGCCTGGCACTCGGCACCGCGCAGGGCGTGGTCAAGCGTGTGGTGCCCGACTACCCCTCCAACAAGGAGGAGCTGGAGGTCATCACCCTGAAGGACGGTGACCGGATCGTCGGCGCGGCCGAGCTGCGCACCGGCGAGGAGGACCTGGTCTTCATCACGGACGACGCCCAACTGCTGCGCTATCAGGCCTCCCAGGTGCGTCCGCAGGGCCGTCCCGCGGGTGGCATGACGGGCATCAAGCTCGCCGAGGGCGCGAAGGTCATCTCCTTCACGGCGGTGGACCCGGCGGCGGACGCGGTCGTCTTCACGGTGGCGGGCTCGCGCGGCACGCTCGACGACTCGGTCCAGACGACGGCCAAGCTCACGCCGTTCGACCAGTACCCCCGCAAGGGCCGGGCCACGGGTGGTGTGCGCGTTCAGCGGTTCCTGAAGGGCGAGGACTGCCTGAGCTTCGCCTGGGCGGGCCCGACGCCGCCGCACGCGGCCCAGCGCAATGGCACACCGGCCGAGCTGCCGGACATCGACCCGCGCCGTGACGGTTCGGGCGTCTCGCTGGCGAAGCCGGTGGCGGCGGTGGCCGGCCCGGTATAGCCGCGGCCGGCCCGAGCGTAACCGCGGCCGGCCCGGGCGTAACCGCGGCCGGCCGTCAGCCGGTGGGCTCGGCGTCGAGGGCCTCGACGCCGGGGTCGCTGGGGTCGGGTCCGGGTCCGGGTTGACCGTGGCCGGGTTCGCCGGGGTGCGGATGGTCACCGTCCGGTTCGTCGGCGTCCGGCTCGTCGGCGTCCGGCTCGTCGGCGTCCGGCTCGTCGGCGTCCGGCTCGTCGGTGTCCGGCTCCTGGACGTATCGCAGTACGCCCCACATGCCGTGCTCATCGGCCTGCGGGGCGTCCTCTCGACAGGCCTCCAGCTCCTTCCCCAGGGCGGGTACGTCGATGCCCGACCCGATGAGGACGAGCTGGGTCAGGCGAGGCTCGCCCGGGGCCCACGGTTCCGGGTAGAAGCGAAGAAAGCGCCCGACAGCGTGCACCGCGTACCGGTTCGCCGGGTCGGAGGGGCCGAAATCGACGTACCCCTTGATGCGGTAGAGCCCCTCGGGCCTGCTGTCCAGAAGGGCCATCAAGGGGCGGGGCCCCAGGGGCACCTCAGAGGTGAACGAGAGGCTTTCGTAGGCGGAGTGCAGGTGGCCGTGGTGGCGGCAGCTGTCGGACGGTTCCGCCTCGTCCCGCAGATCGTCGAAGGAGAGCTGCCCGACCCGCTCCCCCACCGGCGCGCGGTCGAAGAACAGTTCCACGTCCACGCGGCCGAAGGAGGCGGTGACCACAGCCGCGCGCCCGGCGAGCCCGCGGACGACGCCGAGGACGCGCTCGTACTCCTGCGCCGGTACCCGGTCCGCCTTGTTGACCACGACGAGATCGGCGATGCCCAGATGGCGGTCCACCTCGGGATGCCGCTCCCTCGTGGCGTCGAACTCGGCGGCGTCCACCACCTCGACGAGCCCCCCGTACACGATGTGCGGGTTCTCGCTGGCGAGCAGCATCTTCACGAGTTCCTGCGGCTCGGCGAGGCCGCTCGCCTCGATGACGATCACATCGATCCCGGCGGAGGGCCTGGCGAGCCGCTCCAGGTACTCGTCGAGCTCACTCGCGTCCACGGCACAGCACAGGCAGCCGTTGCCGAGGGAGACGGTGGAGTCGCCGAGCTGCCCCGCGACCGACATGGCGTCGATCTCGATCGAACCGAAGTCGTTGACGATCGCCCCGATCCGGCTGCCACCACTGCGGTGCAGCAAATGGTTGAGAAGGGTGGTCTTGCCGGAACCGAGGAATCCGGCGAGGACGACGACCGGGATCTGCTTGTTCAACCGTGGGCCCCTCGTACCGACGTTCGCACGGGTCGCGGCGGCCCCCCACGCGGAGTGCGGGCCGCCGCGGAGCTCCCGCGAAGAATGAAGACCGACTCAGGATATGTGTGCGCGCCCAGGATATGTGCGCGCGGACGAGCCGCGAAGTGAACGATTGTTAGCGGCGCTCGCGGGGCACACGTTAGGCACGGCACCGGGAGGCACGACCGCTGCTTCCTTCCGTGCGCCTCCTCTCCGCCTCCCCGCCGATCAGAGCCGCTCGGCACCCTGGGAGACGGCAAGCGCACCGCCCACCGCTCGCCGGTCCGCTCCCTGTCGACCCGCATCCGACGACCGGCGGACGGTCGCCTGATTCGGGGGTTGACATGGCCACACAGAGTGCACGGACATGGGGGGTGGGTTCGGCAACGGTTGCCGGGCTCGCGTTCGCGACGGGGACGCTTGCTTGGTGCTGGACGCAGCAGCGCAGACAAGCGGCATGCACGGCGGAACGCGAGCGCCTCATATCCGAAACGGCGGAACGCGAGCGCCTCATATCCGAACGCGACCTCGCGGCAGCCGAAGCGCAGCGCCGCAACAAGGCACTCACCGAGCAGCACCGGCTGCACTTCGACCTGCTGTGCAAAGCCATGGGGGACGCCACGCTGGCCGCCGTCCTGGACACCTACGAGGGGGACGTGTCCCCCGAACGGCAGCGGCAGTTCCTCTTCGCGAACGCGCTCTACATCAACGCCCTGCATGCGCATCGCATCGGCGCCATGACGCTCGGAGAACTCCACGGACACCTTCGGGTGATGTGTCAGAACCCGCTCTTCCGGCACTACTGGGATGCCACACGCCACCACCGGGCAAGTCTGGACCGGTCCTCGGAGGAGGCCAAGTTGGGCCGGATGATGGACCGTCTTGACAGGGAACTGCAAGAGGCGGACACCGACGAGTGGTGGGTCGTGGGTGAACCGCCCGCCGAGTAGGTCCAGTTGGATGACGACGCACCCAACCCGGCGACATCAAGGGCTAACCTGTCCCCGCCCTTACTCCCCTATCGCCCAAGGACCGGGATCCCCTTGAAGATCGTGCGCCGCATCGGCGCGTCTCCCCGTGAGCGGGGCAGCGCAACCGGCCAGACCTGTCCCGACATTTTCGAGCTCAGTGACGGCGACTTCGCCGTCATCGGGACAGACAGGACCGAGGCGCTCGACGGCACACTGCCGGCCGATGCTGCACGTGCCGCCTATGAACGCATCGTCGTCATCAGCCGGGAAACCCTCATCCGAGCCAAGGTCGACATCCCCGAGGCCTGAGCCGCCCGAGCTCGCCGTCATGCCGCACCCGGCATTCCGACGGCGCATCGCCATCGCAGCACGTGAGTGGTCCCTCACTGCCCGACCTTTTCGCCGTCATTTCTGCCTGCCGGGAAGGAGCCGCAAAATGACCGTCTGCAGAATGGCCGTCCGCCTTGGGCGCAAGAGCGTCCTCACACTCTCCATATGCCGTCGGCTATGCGTCGCCCCGCCAGACAACCTTCGCTGAGCGAGATTGCTTCTGCTCGCTGCTCGGCTGCTCGTCAGGGAGCCCGGCTTGGCCCTGGTGAGCCGACAGACGCCCGGCGGAATCACCACGTGGCCGACTGCACAGCCGACCGACTGCCCGGCCGCCTCTCGGGCCCGGTCCCCATAGGGGCCGGGCCCCCGTGCGGTCCGAACTCCACCGGAGCGCGAGGCCGACATGCGAGTCTGCACGCAACCGCCCGGCGTTCCGCCGCTACTGGAACACGGCGCCGGCACACAACTGCGTCACGGAACGGATGCCTACGGCGCCGACGGCACCGGAACCGGCGGCGCCTCCCCCACGTACCGCGCCGCAGGGCGGATGATCTTCGAGTCCCGGGCCTGCTCCAGGACGTTGGCGCTCCAGCCCACCACGCGCGCGGACGCGAACGTCGGCGTGAACATCTCACGCGGCAGCCCGCACAGCTCCATGACGACCCCGGCGTAGAACTCCACGTTCGTGTGCAGCTCACGGCCCGGCTTGAGCTCCGCCAGGATGGCCTCGACCTGCCGCTCGACCTCGACCGCGAAGTCCACCATGGGCCCGCCGAATCCCCGCGCGATGCCCCGCAGCATGCGCGAGCGTGGATCCTCGGTGCGGTAGACGGGGTGCCCGAAGCCCATGATGCGTTCCCCCGCGAGGACACGTTCGCGGATCCAGCCGTCAATGCGGTCGGGGGTGCCGATCGCGTCGAGGGTGTCGAGGGCTCGGCTCGGCGCCCCACCGTGCAGCGGACCCGACAGCGCTCCTACGGCGCCCACCAGACACGCCGCCACATCCGCCCCCGTGGACGTGATGACCCGGGCCGTGAACGTTGACGCGTTGAAGCCGTGATCAATGGTGGAGATCAAGTACTGCTCGATGGCACGGGCGCGGGCGGCGTCCGGCTCGAAACCAGTGAGCATGTAGAGATAGTTGGCGGCGTACGAGAGGTCGTCCCGCGGCTCCACCGGTTCAAGGCCCTGGCCGAGCCGATACAGCGCGGTGAGCAGTGTCGGTACGACGGCGGACGCGGCCAAGGCGTCAGCGCGCCGCCGGTCCTCGTCGATGTCGTACACCGGACGGAACCCCTTCGACGCCCCGAAGAGCGACAGGGCGGTGCGCAGTCCGGAGAGCGGCCCCGACAGCGCACTGGCGCGGGCGAGGGCGGGCAGCGCGTCCCGCACTTCCTCGGGGAGGTGCCGCAGCGCCGCGGTCCGCGCGGCGAAGGCGGCGCTCTGCCCGGTGTCCGGCAGCTCGCCGTGGAACATCAGGTGCCATACGTCCTCGAAGCTGCGGCTCTGCGCGAGCTCGACGGCCGAGTACTGGCGGTAGTGGTAGAAGCCCTCATATCCCCTCACGTCTCCGAGTGCGGTCTCGGTGACGACGACACCCGCGAGTCCTCGCGGGACCTCGACGGGCTCGGTGGGGGCGGCGGTGGAGCCATTGATCGGCATGTTCTTCCTCGACTTCCTCCCTGGACTTGATTTGACTGTCCATGCTTGACTAAACCTCTGTCAATATTGATTGAATCAATATCGCAATACAGGTATCGAGGTACGGATACGGTGTCGTCCATGACGGATCAAGGAACCGCGCACGACGGTCAGCGGCGGATGAGCACCAAGGAAGCCGCCGAGTTGCTCGGTGTGAAGCCCGAGACCGTGTACGCGTACGTGAGCCGCGGCCAGCTCAGCAGCCGCCGCGGACCGGGGTCGCGGGGCAGCACGTTCGACCCCAAGGAGGTCGAGGCGCTGGCCCGCAGGAACAGACGGGAACCAGCGGCCTCGACCACCGCCAACGAACTCTCCGTGCGCACCCGCATCACGTTCATCGACGGCGACCGCTACTACTACCGTGGAGTCGACGCCACTGAACTCGCGCTCGCGCACTCCTACGAAGAGGTCGCCGAGTGGCTGTGGACCGGCGTCCTGCGCCCCGGCATCCGCTTCAGCGCCCCCAGAGAGACCGTCTCCGCGGCCCGCCGCGCCGTCAACGCCCTGCCCGGCCACAGCGGGCCGACGGACCGGCTGCGCGTGGCGGCCATCGCCGCCGGGTCGGCCGACCCGCTCCGCTTCGACCTCTCCGAAGAGGCGGTCATCGGCACCGCGCGCACACTGATCCCCACGCTCGTCACCGCGCTCCCCCCGGTGCTTCCGGGGCACCGGGACGAAGGCCCGCTGGCCCGGTGGCTGTGGGCCCGGCTGAGCGGCGTCGACCCCGACGAGGCGTCGCTGCACGCCCTGGACACCGCCTTGGCGCTGCTCATCGACCACGACCTCGCCGCGTCGACACTCGCCGTACGGGTCGCCGCCTCGGCACGCGCCCACCCCTACGCGGCCGTATCGGCGGGCCTCGGCGTGCTGGAGGGCCCGCTGCACGGCGCGGCCAGCGGCCTGGCCCACCGCATGCTCCTCGACGTACTCGACCGGGGCAGCGCGACCCCTGTGGTGGCCGACGAACTCCGCGCGGGCCGCCGCGTGCCCGGCCTCGGCCACCGCCTCTACCGCGGCGAGGACCCGCGTGCCCAAGCGCTGTTCGCCCTCCTGGAGGAGATGCCGAAGGCGGGCCCCGCCCTCGCCGCGGCCCGCGACGTGGTGGCCACCACCGCCCGCCACACGGACCTGCGTGCCAACGTCGACCTCGCCCTGGCCGTCCTGACCGCCTCCTGCGGAATGGCGGCGGAGGCGGGCGAAACGATCTTCGCGGTGGCCCGCACGACGGGCTGGGTGGCCCACGCCCTGGAGGAGTACGACGAACGGCCGCTGCGCATGCGCCCCAGCGGCCAGTACGTCGGACCTCGCCCGCCCCAGCCCCCGCCTTCCCCCGGCCAGGAGTGAACGGCCCATCACCCGCAGACAAGGCAAGTTAGGCTCGCCTACGTGAGTACGTGCGCGACCGCCTCGCGGGACCTGGACGAGCCTCTTGCGGGAACCGCTGCCACCGCCAGGACGTGGCTTCTGGTGGAGCAACCGGGCCCCTGGGGCGCCAAGGCGCTGACGTCCAGCCATCTCGACCCGGAGATCGGCAGCGCCCTGGAGGGCGCCGCCGAAGGCACGGGCGTACGCGTCGCGCTGATCCGGCGCCCCGGACGCCACGCCGACTGCCACGCTCCGACCCGACACCGGGTGTACGCGGCGCACACGGTCCCCGGCCGCACCTGGCTGCGCTCCGAGGTGACGGACGACGCGAGGCGCTTGCTCGACCTCGACTTCGCGGCTCTCGGCGCGGGCGACCACGGCGGCTTCGGCACCCCGCACACGGGCGCCCCGCTCGCGCTCGTCTGCACCAACGGCAAGCGCGACCGCTGCTGCGCCCTGCTCGGCAGACCGCTCGCCGCCGAACTCGCGGCCGCCGGCGAAGAGGGATCCTGGGAGATCACTCATCTGGGTGGTCATCGCTTCTCGCCCACCCTGTTGGTGCTCCCGTACGGCTACGCGTACGGCAGGACCGGGACGTACGCCGTCAAGGAGATCCTGGAAGCCGTGCGGACGGGCCGGGTGATCATCGAGGGCTGCCGGGGCAACTCCGCCTGGGAGCGTCCCGGCCAGGCCGCCGAGCTGGCGGTGCGGACGGCGACGGACGAGGACGCCGCCGGGGCCTTGACCGTCGTCGGCACGGACGGCACGGCCCCGCCGTGGGAAGTGACCATCGCCCACACCGACGGCCGCCGCTGGCAGGTCACTGTGGAACAGGGCGCCTCGCTGCCGCCCCGCCCGGAGAGCTGTGGTGCGGCTCTGAAGTCCCCGGCGCGGATGGACGTGGTGGCGGTGCGACCCGTCCGCTAGGCCGCCGTACAGCGGCTCTTGGCCGCCGTACAGCGGCTCTTGGGCGCCGTACCGACAGGCTGCGCCGATCAGAGCCCCGGATCAGGCGCACGCATCCTCGTACGGAACTCCCCGCCACCTCGTACGAGACCCACCACCTCGTACGAGATCCCCACCACACTGACTTCGGAGTAGCCCGCCCCCGGCCGTACCGTTCGTACACATGAAAGCGACCTCCCCTGTACGACGCCGCCGCCTCGGCCTGCCGCGGCGCGTGTTCTCGCAGGTGCTGCTGATACAGCTGGCGATCGCCGCCGGGGTCGCGGTCCTGGCCACCGGGCTCTTTCTCGCGCCCCTCAGCGACCAGCTCGACGACCAGGCGATGCGCCGCGCGCTGGCCATCGCCCAGACGACGGCCGCCCGCCCCCAGCTCGCCGAGGAGCTGACGTCCTCACCGCCCACAGGTGACGGGCCCGTCCAGAAGGAAGCCGACCGGATCCGCCGGGCCAGCGGCGCCGAGTACGTAGTGATCATGAACAAGGAAGGCGTCCGCTGGTCCCACACCGATCGTGGCCAGATCGGCAAGGTCGTCTCGACCGACCCCAGTGACGCGCTCGCGGGACGTGAGGTCATGGAGATCGACAACGGCACGCTCGGCCGTTCCGCGCGCGGCAAGGTGCCGTTGAGGGCTGCGGACGGGGCCATCGTGGGCGCTGTCTCCGTAGGCATCGAGTACGACAGCGTGCGGGCCCGCCTGGTCCACTCGATCCCGGGGTTGCTCGCCTACGCGGGCGGGGCGCTGGCCGTCGGCGCGCTCGCCGCGTACCTGATCTCCCGCAGGGTGCAGCGGCAGACCCGTGACCTGGCCTTCTCCGACATCTCGGCGCTGCTCGCGGAGCGCGAGGCGATGCTGCACGGTATCCGCGAAGGCGTCGTCGCGCTGGACCGCGCGGGCCGGATCCGGCTGCTCAACGACGAGGCGCAGCGCCTCCTCGGCCTCGGGGCGGAGGCGCTCGGCCGACCGCTGGACGACGCGCTCGGCCCGGGACGTACGACCGACGTCCTCGCCGGCCGGGTCACCGGCACCGACCTGCTGACCGTCCGTGGGCAGCGCGTCCTGGTCGCCAACCGCATGCCCACCGACGACGGGGGCGCCGTCGCCACCCTGCGCGACCGCACCGAACTGGAGCAGCTGGGCCGCGAACTCGACTCCACACGCGGCCTCATCGACGCCCTGCGCGCCCAGGACCACGAGCACGCCAACCGTATGCACACGCTCCTTGGACTGCTCGAATTGGAGATGTACGAGGAGGCCGCCGAATACGTCGGAGAAGTGGCCGGTGCGCACCGCGTGACCGCCGAGCAGATCACCGAGAAGATCCACGACCCGCTGCTCGCGGCCCTCCTGGTCGGCAAGGCCACGGTCGCGACGGAGCGCGGCGTCGCGCTCTCCGTACCCCGTGACACCTCGCTGCCCGACCGGCTCGTCGACCCGGGCGGACTCGTCACGATCGTCGGCAACCTTGTCGACAACGCTCTTGACGCCGCCGCTGGCGCCCGGCACGCGCGCGTGGAGGTCGCCGTACGCACCGAAGGGCGCTCGGTGGTCCTGCGCGTCCGCGACACAGGTCCCGGAGTGCCCGCCGAGCAGCGCGAGACGATCTTCACGGAGGGGTGGACGACCAAGGAACCGCCGGCGCACGGCAAGCGCGGGATCGGCCTCGCCCTGGTCCGCAGGCTCGCCGAACGGCAGGGCGGCAGCGCGCGTGCCGGTGAGGCACCTGAGGGAGGCGCGGAGTTCACTGTCGTACTGCCCGAAGCGCTCCGCGCACCAGAGCTGGCCGCCACGGAGGAATCACGATGACCGAAGGCACGGAGGCGACACGTTGATCGAGGTCCTTGTCGTCGACGACGACGTCCGGGTCGCGGACGTCAACGCCGCCTATGTCGCGAAGATCCCCGGCTTCCACGTGGCGGCGAAGGCACACAGCGCCGGTGAGGCGCTGCGCCTCGTCGAGGAGACCCCGGTCGACCTGGTGCTGCTGGACCACTATCTGCCGGACGAGACGGGTCTGTCGGTCGTACGCGCCTTGCGCGAGCGCGGCCACCAGACCGACGTGATCATGGTGACGGCGGCACGCGATGTCGCCACGGTGCAGGCGGCGATGCGGCACGGCGCACTCCAGTACCTGGTGAAGCCGTTCTCCTACGCGAGCCTGCGCGCCAAACTCGACGCGTACGCGACACTGCGCCGCACGCTGGACGGCGGCGGCGAGGCCGAGCAGGCCGAGGTCGACCGGATCTTCGGCGCCCTCTCGTCGACGCCCGCCCCCGAACTGCCCAAGGGCCACTCCCCCACCACGGCGGAACTGGTACGCCGCGCCCTGATGGCCGCGGACGGCCCCCTCTCCGCCCAGGAACTGGCAGATCGCACCCGTCTGAGCCGCCAGACGGCCCAGCGCTATCTGAAACTCCTGGAACGCACGGGCCGCGTCCGCCTGAGCCTCAAGTACGGCGACACGGGCCGCCCGGAGCACCGCTATGAGTGGGCGGCCAGCGTCTAGCAGTGCGCCACCGGCCGCCAACCGAGGGGCCGAATAGGCGGCCGACCAGGCGCCTACCAGGCACCAACCGGGCGCCACCTCGGTGTCCAAAAAAACTTCGGCCGGGCATGTCGAGAACCCGTGATCGGCTCCGTCCCCGCTATGAACGCGACCAGAATGGGTCGCACCAGTGCCGAGGAGAACACGATGGCCAAGTACCTGCTGCTCAAGCACTACCGAGGCGCCCCCGCCGCGGTCAACGACGTGCCCATGGACCAGTGGACACCGGAGGAGATCTCCGCGCACATCCAGTACATGCGCGACTTCGCGGACCGGCTCGAAGCGACCGGAGAGTTCGTCGACGGCCAGGCGCTCGCCCCTGAGGGGACCTTCGTCCGGTACGACGGTGAGGGCCGCCCGCCGGTCACCGACGGCCCGTTCGCCGAGACCAAGGACCTCATCGCCGGCTGGATGGTGATCGACGTCGACACCTACGAACGTGCCATCGAACTGGCCGGGGAACTGTCAGCGGCCCCCGGGGCGGGCGGGAAGCCGATCCACGAGTGGCTTGAAGTGCGCCCGTTCCTGACCGCGCCGCCCACCATCACGGAGTGACCTCTCACGTGACCTCTGAGCTGAACGAGGCCCTTCTCCGGAGCCTCACACCGAGTGTGCTCGGAATCCTCGTCCGCCGCGGAGCCGACTTCGCGGCGGCCGAGGACGCCGTACAGGAGGCGCTGGTCGAGGCGGTCCGCGTCTGGCCCACCACCAAGCCCTACCCAAGCTCTCCAGGTGCCTCGGAGGCCTCGGGCTCTCCGGGCTCTCCGGGCTCTCCGGGCTCTCCGGGCCACGGGTCCCCCGTGCGGGACCCGAAGGGGTGGCTGGTCACCGTGGCCTGGCGCAAGTTCCTCGACGCGGCCCGGGCGGACACCGCCCGCCGCCGACGCGAGGAGCTCATCGACGAGGAGCCCGCACCCGGACCCTCGCCGTCGGTGGACGACACGCTCCAGCTGTACTTCCTCTGCGCCCACCCGTCCCTGACACCGTCATCCGCGGTCGCGCTCACCCTGCGGGCCGTCGGCGGGCTGACCACCCGCCAGATCGCCCAGGCCTACCTCGTGCCCGAGGCGACCATGGCCCAGCGCATCAGCCGGGCCAAGCGCACCGTCTCCGGCGTGCGATTCGATCGGCCGGGCGACGTCGCCACCGTCCTGCGCGTCCTCTACCTGGTCTTCAACGAGGGCTACTCCGGCGACGTCGACCTCGCCGCCGAAGCCATCCGGCTCACCCGGCAGCTCGCGGCCGCGATCGACCACCCCGAGGTGGCCGGGCTGCTCGCCCTCATGCTGCTCCACCACGCCCGGCGCGCCACCCGCACGGCTTCCGACGGCAGCCTGGTGCCCCTCGCCGAACAGGACCGCAGCCGATGGGACACCGAGTCGATCGCCGAGGGCGTCGAGATCCTGCAGGCGGCCCTCGCCCGCGACCGGCTGGGCGAGTTCCAGGCCCAGGCCGCCATCGCGGCGCTCCACGCCGACGCGCCCACCGCCGAGGAGACCGATTGGGTGCAGATCGTCGAGTGGTACGACGAGCTGGTCCGCCTGACCGACAACCCGGTCGTCCGGCTCAACCGCGCGGTGGCGGTCGGTGAGGCCGATGGGCCACGCGCCGGACTGGCGGCACTCGCGGCGCTGGACGACTCCCTGCCCCGACTCGCCGCGGTGGCCGCGTACCTCCACGAGCGCGACGGCGACCACGCGACGGCCGCACAGCTGTACGCGGAGGCTGCCCACAAGGCATCCAACCTCGCCGAACGCGATCATCTGACGCGCCAGGCCGCCCGACTCAACGCCCGCCCCAACGCCCGCCTCAGCGCCCGTCGAGACAGCCGAGACGACTGAGGCGCCTCGTCCGGATCTCCGCGCGGCACCAGCGGGCTCGGGCTTGGGCTCGGCCAGAGGAATCGTTACGCCGCTCCGGCACCCGTCAGCGAACGCACCTCGGTCTCCGCGTGCTTGGCCTCGTCCGCCGGTTCGCGTGAGGTCACCGTGCCCAGCCAACCCGCGAGGAAGCCCAGCGGAATGGAGACGAGCCCCGGGTTCTCCAGCGGGAAGTACTGGAAGTCCGCCCCAGGGAAGAGGGAGTCGGGCCCTCCGGAGACCACCGGCGAGAGCAGCACCAGTACGAGCGCGGGCAGCAACCCCCCGTACACCGACCACACCGCGCCCCGCGTGGTGAAATTCCGCCAGAACAGCGAGTACAGCAGCACCGGCAGATTGGCGGACGCGGCGACCGCGAAGGCGAGGCCCACCAGGAACGCCACGTTGAGGTCCCGCGCCAGCAGCCCGAGCCCGATCGCCAGGACACCGATCCCGGCGGCGGCAACACGCGCCACCGCCACCTCGCTGCGCGGCTTCGCGCTCCGCCGCCGCAGGGAGGCATACAAGTCGTGTGCCACTGACGCCGAGGAGGCGAGCGTGATCCCGGCGACCACGGCAAGCATCGTGGCGAAGGCGATGGCTGCGACGATCGCGAACAGAACCGCTCCCCCAGTGGAGTCCACACCGCCGCCCAGGTCGAGCGCCAGCAGCGGAACTGCCGTGTTCCCCGCGGCGTTCGAGCCCCGCACCGCCTCGGAGCCCACGATCGCGGCCGCGCCGAAGCCCAGCACGATCGTCATCAGATAGAAGCTGCCGATGAGTCCGATGGACCAGACGACCGAGCGGCGCGCGGCCCGCGCGGTCGGCACGGTGTAAAAGCGGGACAAGATGTGCGGCAACCCGGCGGTGCCAAGCACCAGTGCCAGCCCGAGGCTGATGAAGTCGAGCCTGGCGGTCCAGTCACCCCCGTACTTCAGTCCCGGCGCCAGGAACCGCTCGCCGTGGCCGCTGCGGTCGGCGGCGGTGCGCAGCAGTTGGTCGAAGTCACCGTGGAAGCGCACGAGAACGAGCACGGTCAGCGCTATCGCGCCGCACATCAGCAGGACCGTTTTCACGATCTGGATCCAGGTGGTGGCCCGCATCCCTCCCAACGACACATAGATCACCATGAGCGCGCCGACGCCGACCACCGTCCACGTCTGCGCCGCCCCGCTCGTCCCACCGAGCAGCAGTGCGACCAGCGAGCCCGCCCCCACCATCTGCGCCACCAGATAGAGAACGGACACGGTCACCGAGGAAGTTCCCGCCGCGATCCGCACCGGCCGCTCCTTCATCCGCGCGGCAACGACATCGGCGAGCGTGAAACGGCCGCAGTTGCGCACCAGTTCAGCCACCAGAAACAGCACGACGAGCCAGGCGACGAGGAAGCCCACCGAGTAGAGCAATCCGTCATACCCGAAGAGCGCGATCAGTCCGGAGATGCCGAGGAAGGAGGCAGCCGACATGTAGTCACCGGCGATGGCGAAACCGTTCTCCATGGGCGAGAAGAGCCGCCCGCCCGCATAGAACTCCTCGGCCGAACCATGCCGGTGGCGACTCACCCACGTCGTGATCGCCAGCGTCACGGCCACGAAGACACCGAACAGCAGGAGCGCAAGGGTCTGGTGGTCACCGGTCATCGCTCCACCCCCTCCTCCGCGGCCCCGCTCGGCGCCCACCGCGGTCCCTGTCGCTCGACCCGCTTCCGCTTCCGCTCGAACACCGTCCACCGGAGATCGAGAGCCGCCCGGTCCCTGCGCAGGCGCGCGTGCCGGGCATAAGCCCAGGTCAGCAGGAACGTCGTGAGGAACTGTCCGAGCCCTGCAAGCAGCCCTACGTTCACCGCCCCCGCGATGGGACGCGCCATCAGGTCCGGCGCCGCCGTCGCGGTCACCACGTACGCCACGTACCAGGTGAAGAAGACAGCAACGGCAGGGAAAGCGAACCTCCTGTACCGGCTGCGCACCTCTTGGAAAGCCTCGCTGTGCTGCACCTCCAGGTAGATGTCCGCCGCGCTCGCGCTCCGCTGCTGCGGGACGGCCCGGGGTGCCACCACGGAAGCCGGCGCACCCGTGCCGTCCAGCTCTCCCCAGCCGGAAGCGAGTGCGTCACACCAGGGATCTCTCAGATCTCCGGCCAGGCTCCGGTCGGCCCGGCCCGCACCGACATTCGGCCCGTCGTACATCTCCACCGAACTCTCCTCGCCCGCTGCCCTGTTCGGCCGCGTGCCCAAGGATGGGCAGACCGGGAAGATCCCTGACACTTCCTCCCGGCGCTCTTCACTCCATCAGGTGAAGCATCGTCAGGTTCTGCCACCTCCCGCGGGTTTGGCGAGGCCATGCCGGTAGGCATAGCGAACGGCCTGTGCACGGTCTTTGAGGCCGGCCTTCGCGAAGAGGTTGTTGATGTGGGTCTTCACGGTCGCGGTGGAGACATGCAGGGCACGGGCGATCTCGTGGTTCGACATGCCCTCGGCGATCAGGACGAGCACCTCGGTCTCCCGCGCGGTGAGCCCGTCCGGGGGCTCGGCGGCAGGGGTGGAGTCCGGCTCCGACAACCGCTCCAGGAGTCGCCGTTGGATTTGCGGGGAGAGCCCAGCCTTTCCCGAGAGCACGTCCACCACGGCCCGCACGATCTCTTCCCCGCCGGCGTCCTTTGTCAGGTACCCGCGGGCGCCCGCCTTGAGCGCCGGAAACAGCGAGTCGTCATCGGCGTAGGTGGTGAGCACGACGACCTGTGTCCCCGGATACTCGGCCCGGATGCGTCGAGTGGCCTCCGCTCCGTCACAACGAGGCATGCGCAGGTCCATCAGCACCACATCCGGGGCGAGTTCGGCGACCAGGCGGACGGCCTCCTCACCATCACCGCCGGCACCGACAACCTCGATGCCGGGCAGCAGCCCCAGCAGCATCACGATCCCCTCGCGCACGATGGTCTGGTCGTCGACCACAATCACCCGCGCGGGTGGCCTTCCCCCCGCCCCTCCCGCGGTTTCCGGTCTTTTCTCCCGGCTGTCCGCGGTCCCGGCGGCAACGTCCTCCCGCGTCATCCCGGCACCCTCAGCGTCACCACGAAGCCCTCCTCGCCCGGTCCTGCCTCCAGGGATCCGCCCAGCAGCTCGGCCCGTTCACGCATCCCCAGCAGACCGTATCCGGCCCCGGACGCGGCCAGCTCCCCCGGTGACTGCCCGCCCGAATCCCTTATGTCCAGCCTCACTTGATGCTCCCCGTACTCAAGGCGCACCTGGATCTTCGCGCCGGGCGCATGCTTGCGTACGTTCGTCAGGGCTTCCTGGGCCACTCTGCGTACCGCCTGAGACGCCTCGGCGGGCAGGGCTCGCGGGGCACCCACGACGGTGACCGAGGCGCGGTCCGCCGTGACCAGTTCGCGCAGGAAGTCCTCGACCGGGCTCATCTCCCCGCGCAACGCGGACAGCGCCTGTCTGGTCTCGGCGAGTCCTTCCCTGGCCATGGAACGCGCCGCCACCACGCGGTCCAGGATCTGCTGCTTGGTCGCGTCCCCCTCGATCAGCAGCCGGGCCGCCTCCAGGTGGACGAGCTGCGCGGAGAGGCTATGGGCCAGCACATCGTGGATCTCACGGGCGATGCGGGCCCGCTCCGCGAGCGCGGCCGACTCCGCCTCCGCGGCGTGCGCCGCCCGCTCCTGGGCGAGCAGCCGATGAGCGCTGCCTCGCGCCTCGGCATCCAGCCGAAGGGCGTAACCGGCGAGCACGAGCCCGACGATGGTCAGTCCGGTGATGAGCCAGCTGTCGGTGTTGTACGACGCGTACCCGGCCATCGCCACCAGGACGCATAGGGCACCCGCGGCGAGCGGCAGCCGCTCCAGCGCGGAGATGGCGGAGCCGCACCACAGCACCAGGGCCAGCACGCTCCACCCGCCCAGGTCCGCGACGAGCGCGGCACCCAGGAGCAGCGTCATCAGCGCCAGAGAGGGCCACAACCGATGGGCGAACGAGACCCGGAAGAACGCCCACCCCGCCCCGGTGACCACCAAGACCACGGTCACGCCCGCCACCAGCTGCCAGCCATGGTTCTCGTGGAGTGCGTTCCACAGCAGAATGCCGAGGATCATCACGCGGAGGATCCCGACGAACCACAGCCGGGCCAGGCTCATGCTTTCCCAGGCGAGCGCCTCCTGGGAGGGCCACCTCGTCCATCCGCCCCAACTCATACGGGGTCCTTCCGTGTAAGCACATACGCCGCGTCCGCAATGCCGTAGGTGGGGCGTATGGCCAGGTCGGGCTCGCGCACGGCCATGAAGACCAGCACTGCCGGTATCAGCCGCCGACGCCTGTCCGCATCGATCCGCTGGGCCTTGACCTGGCGGTCGATCACCAGCAGCACGACAGCGCCGATCAACAGAGCGTGGGCGAGCCCGGGCATGTCAGCCTCCGTGCGTCGAAGAGGACGAAGCCGATCCGAGCTGGATCGACGTCTTCGAGGCTAAGCAAATCGCCTGGTCACGGAATCGGAGCAGGGGTGGAACATGGGTGGAGCCGTGCTCTCCACCCGCGGGTGGAGAGCACGGCTCCTGTGCCGTTTGCGTCGGCGGCCCTGAGGCCGGCGGCTTTCGCTACGCGTCGATGCGCGAGCGGTCCAGCGTCGCCGCGGAGCTCGTGATGAATTCCTTGCGCGGTGCGACGTCGTTGCCCATCAACAGATCGAAGACCTGCTCGGCCGAGTCCAGGTCGGAGATGTTGATCCGCCGCAGAGTCCGGAAGCGCGGGTCCATCGTGGTCTCGGCCAGCTGGTCGGCGTCCATCTCGCCGAGGCCCTTGTAGCGCTGGATCGAGTCCTTGTACCGCACATTCTTGCGCTGCATCTCAAGCAGCGTCTCACGCAGCTCACGGTCCGAGTACGTGTAGACGTACTTGTCCTGCCCCTTCTTGGGCTGGCTGAGCTCGATGCGGTGCAGCGGCGGCACCGCCGCGAACACCCGCCCCGCCTCGACCATGGGCCGCATGTACCGCTGGAACAACGTCAGCAGCAGGATCCGGATGTGCGCGCCGTCGACATCGGCGTCGACGAGCAGAATGATCTTGCCATAGCGCGCCGCGTCGATGTCGAAGGTCCGGCCGGACCCGGCTCCTATGACCTGGATGATCGCGCCGCACTCGGCGTTCTTCAGCATGTCCGTCACGGACGCCTTCTGAACGTTGAGGATCTTGCCGCGGATGGGCAGCAGCGCCTGGAACTCGGAGTTCCGCGCGAGCTTGGCGGTACCGAGGGCGGAGTCGCCCTCGACGATGAAGAGCTCGCTGCGCTCCACGTCATCGCTGCGGCAGTCGGCGAGCTTGGCGGGCAGCGACGAGGACTCCAGCGCGGTCTTCCGGCGCTGGGCGTCCTTGTGCTGGCGGGCCGCGATACGCGTACGGGCGGCAGCGACGGCCTTGTCCATGACCGCGCGGGCCTGCGCCTTCGCGTCCCGCTTGGTGGACGTCAGGAACGCCTTGAGCTCCTTGGCGATGACGTTGGCGACGATGCGGTTGGCCGCGGAGGTGCCCAGCACCTCCTTGGTCTGCCCCTCGAACTGCGGCTCGGCGAGACGGACCGTGACGACGGCTGTGAGGCCTTCCAGGGCGTCGTCCTTGACGATGTCGTCCTCGGCGACGCGCAGCACCTTCTGGGCGCGCATCGCCTCGTTCATCGTCTTGGTGAGGGAGCGCTCGAAGCCTGCCACGTGGGTGCCGCCCTTGGGGGTGGCGATGATGTTGACGAAGGACCGGACGGTCGTGTCGTACCCGGTGCCCCATCGCAGTGCCACATCCACGCCGAGCTCACGGGTGACCTCGGTGGGGGTCATCTGGCCGTGGTCGTCGAGGACCGGCACCGTCTCCTTGAAGGAGCCGTGCCCGGAGAAGCGGAGGACATCGCAGACAGCCTTGTCCTGGGCCAGGTACTCACAGAACTCACTGATGCCGCCGTCGAAGCGGAAGGATTCCTCGCCCTTCGTGCCGCCCTCGCCGAGGCCGAATTCGTCGCGCACGACGATGGTCAGGCCCGGCACCAGGAAAGCGGTCTGACGGGCGCGCTGGTGGAGGTTCTCCAGCGACAGCTTGGCGTCCTTGAGGAAGATCTGCCGATCCGCCCAGTAACGCACGCGCGTGCCGGTGCGCGCCTTGGGGATCTTCTTGACCTTGCTGAGCTTCGCCGACGAGTCGAAGGGTGCCTCGGGCCCCATCTTGGCGAAGGCGCCGGGAACGCCGCGCCGAAAGCTGATGGCGTGCGTGTGCCCGGCTCGGTCCACCTCGACGTCGAGACGCGCGGAGAGCGCGTTCACCACGGAGGCGCCCACGCCGTGCAGACCGCCGGAGGCGGCGTAGGAGCCACCACCGAACTTGCCGCCCGCGTGAAGCTTGGTCATGACGACCTCGACGCCAGAAAGGCCGGTCTTGGGCTCGACATCCACGGGGATGCCCCGACCGTTGTCCCGGACCTCTACGGAGGCGTCGTCGTGGAGGATGACCTCGATGTGGTCGCAGTATCCGCCCAGGGCCTCGTCGACGGAGTTGTCGATGATCTCCCAGAGGCAGTGCATCAGGCCACGGCTGTCCGTCGACCCGATGTACATGCCCGGGCGCTTACGGACGGCCTCGAGCCCCTCCAGGACGAGCAGGTGCCGCGCGGTGTAGTTGGAACCGTCCCGGTCTGCTCCGGTCAGCAACGCTGTGGACGGCACGGACGTCTCGGCGGTCACGCGGTTCGCTCCTCGCTGAATTTCAAGGGGAGTCCTTTGGGGTAAGGACGCGGCTTCGGTTGCCCGTCAGAGGGTACCGAGGCCTGGTAGAGCCGTTGTAACGCCACCCTCGTCACCACGCAGACTAGCCCAGCCTCGCATGCATGTTCGATCCCTCGATGGAGTGAAGCGCACGTCACGTTCCCTTCGAGGCATGAACCATTTAGGCTCCGGGCACGTCCTCATGAACAACCGGCAACCCAGCCGGGAGGACACCGACCTGACAGACAGCGCGAAACCGTAAGACACGTAAGAGTCGCAATACGGCACATTCGCCGCCAACCGGCAACGACAACCTCCTCAAAAAGAAATTTCGAGGAAAAGCCGCGAGCGGGAACGTTTTCGGCCTGGTTGGATGTTGACCCTGGTACGACAGCTCGTCGAGCTAGAGAAGAGGCGACGTGACTACTGTTCTGACCCCCGCGAGCCCCCTGACGGCCGCTGATCGCTGCGACCGCTGCGGCGCCCAGGCATACCTGCGCGTCGTCCTGCTGAGCGGCGGCGAACTGCTCTTCTGCGCCCACCATGGCCGCAAGTTCGAGCCGGAACTCAAGAAGATCGCCGCTGAGATACAGGACGAGACGGAGCGCCTGACCGCCGTTCCGGAGAGCACCACCGAAGAGGAACGCTGACACCTCGCATCCACGACGAGCCAGCCCCGGCGCACCAGGCCGGTGACGGGCGGCCGCCCCTGCCCATCAGGCAGGAGCGGCCGCCCGCTCTCGTCACAGAGGCTTCCAGGCCCCTTCTGGGCCCGCCAGGGCCGACGGCTCCCCCGGCCCTGTACGAGCGATCACCTCAGGCGCGGCCACCCATCACCCGGACCACGTCCGAGATCCGCGTATAGACCCCTGGGCGGCCAGGACGTCCGCAGCCGCTCCCCCAGGACACAAGGCCGATCAGTCGCCCCTGAGCGACCAGCGGCCCGCCGCTGTCGCCCTGACAGGCGTCTCGACGGCCGTCCATCTCGCCGGCGCACAGCATGGTCGCCGCCGTGTACTTCCCATCGGCACTGCCCGGGTACGCCCTCTCGCACACCGTGTCGGGCAGTACCTGCACCCGCGCCGCGTGGAGCGTACGGGCGTAACTGCCCGATCCCGTCGTGTCCCCCCAGCCGTAGACGGCGGCCTCCGTCCCCGCCTCGTACGCGGGGTCTCCCGGTCCTGCCATGCCGATCACGTAGCTCGCGGGGAGCGGCTCGGCCAGGGTCAGCGCCGCGAAGTCGCCGGAGTTGGTGTCACTGTCGTACTCCGGGTTGGACCGGGCCTCACGGACCGGGAACTCTTTCCCCTCCGCCGTGCCCAGGTCTCCCCGGCCGGCGATGACCTTCAGGTCCGACACTCTGCTCAGTGGAACGCCTAGCACGCCCTCGCTCACGCAGTGGGCCGCCGTCAGGACGGTCGTACGCCCGACCACGACGGCGCCGCAGAACTGCCCTGAGCGCGTACCTCCGAACCGGTCACGGCTGGCGAGCGCCACCACCCATGGACTCTCGGCGATCTGTACCGGGCTGCCCCCGATGACGACGCTGTCGGCCGCCGCGGACGCCGGGGAAGACAGCGGCAGGGCGGCGGCAGCGGCCGCCGTGGCCAGCACCCCCGTCCACGATCGGGCGAAGGGACGACGCATGCGATCTCCTCACTCTGGGCTGGGATGGCTTACCCAGAGTCATTCAGCGCCGCATATCGCGCACCCGCGCGCGGAAGGCCCGAAGCCTCGTTACCGAGGACTTCGGGCCTTCCGTGGAGCGCTCTGACGACTGTCGAGACCTAGTCGAGGTAGTCGCGCAGAACCTGCGAGCGCGACGGGTGACGCAGCTTCGACATCGTCTTCGACTCGATCTGACGGATGCGCTCACGCGTCACTCCGTAGACCTTGCCGATCTCGTCGAGGGTCTTGGGCTGGCCGTCCGTGAGACCGAAGCGCATGGAGACCACGCCCGCCTCACGCTCGGACAGGGTGTCCAGGACCGAGTGCAGCTGCTCCTGGAGCAGCGTGAAGCTGACCGCGTCGGCCGGCACGACCGCCTCGGAGTCCTCGATGAGGTCACCGAACTCGCTGTCGCCGTCCTCACCCAGAGGGGTGTGGAGGGAGATCGGCTCACGGCCGTACTTCTGGACCTCGATGACCTTCTCCGGGGTCATGTCGAGTTCCTTGGCCAGCTCCTCCGGGGTGGGCTCGCGGCCCAGGTCCTGGAGCATCTGGCGCTGGACACGGGCCAGCTTGTTGATGACCTCGACCATGTGCACCGGGATACGGATGGTGCGGGCCTGGTCGGCCATGGCGCGGGTGATCGCCTGACGGATCCACCAGGTGGCGTACGTGGAGAACTTGTAGCCCTTGGTGTAGTCGAACTTCTCGACCGCGCGGATCAGACCGAGGTTGCCCTCCTGGATGAGGTCCAGGAAGAGCATGCCGCGGCCGGTGTAGCGCTTGGCCAGGGAGACCACCAGGCGGAGGTTGGCCTCCAGGAGGTGGTTCTTGGCGCGGCGGCCGTCCTCGGCGATGATCTCCAGCTCACGCTTCAGCTTCGGCGCGAGCTTGTCGGCGTTGGCCAGCTTGTCCTCGGCGAACAGGCCGGCTTCGATGCGCTTGGCGAGCTCGACCTCCTGCTCGGCGTTGAGCAGGGGGACCTTGCCGATCTGCTTCAGGTAGTCCTTGACGGGGTCGGCGGTGGCGCCGGCCGCGGCGACCTGCTGGGCGGGCGCGTCGTCCTCGTCCTCGTCGGAGAGCACGAAGCCCTGGGCGCCTTCCTCGGCGGGCTCGCCCTCGCCGGGCTTGCCGGCGGCGGGTGCCTCCTCGGTGGCCTCTTCGTCCAGGAGCTCGTCGGCGTCCTTCTTGGAAGCGGACTTCTTGGCCGTGGCCTTCTTGGCGACGGTCTTTTTGGCGACGGCCTTCTTGGCCGTCGTCTTCTTGGCTGCGACCTTCTTCGCGGACGCGTCCTCGACGGTGCCATCCGCGCTCGACGCCTCAGTGGCGGCGGTGGCGGTGGGCTTCGCCGTGGCGGTCTTGGCCGCGACCGTCCTGGTCGCGGTGCGCTTGGCCGGGCTCTTCGCTGCGACGCTCTTGCGGGGGCGTTTCGGCTCCGCGGCACTGACCATCAGCGTCACACCCTCTTCCTCGAGGATCTGGTTGAGGCTGCGCAGAACGTTCTTCCACTGAGTGGCCGGAATCTGGTCAGCTTCGAAGGCACGACGCACGTCATCGCCGGCGATCTGCCCATCAGCCTTTCCCCGCTCGATGAGCGCCATGACAGAGACGGATTCGGCGATCTCCGGCGGGAGCGTACGGGATGTGCTGGCCGACACGAACAACCTCTCGGAACGTTGGAAAACGGCTTCCGGCCCCGTCCATTGTGGACCGGAGCCGACGACCGGCGGCTAGGGATTTGGGCCGACGGCGCGGGCGGAGGCCGGGGAGCTACACAGCGTCGCGGACGACTGCTGTATTCCCTCCTCGGCTATCACCTCTTAGGTCATCGCGCTGTTCCTTGGAGCGTTACGCCCAATCTACGTGGCCCGAGTCACACCCCGTAAGTACTCAAAAGCGTCCAGATACGGCCAGAAGCGACCTTTACACATGCACGAATGATCCCCCGATGGGCCGCCACGCAACCCTCAATATCGCGTCGCCGGACCCCGCGGGGCTCTTGAGGAACCCGTGGAGATCCGGCGACGGCTGGCGCGGCGAGGGGGTCGTCGACCGCTCAGGGTCGGCGAGGCACCTGCCGCGGAGAGCACACACGGCGGGCGGTGTGGACGCGCGGTCAGTGCTCGCGCGGGGCGGGCACGACGCGCTCCACCTCAGGGTGGACGGTGAGCAGCTGCCGCATCGCGGCCTCGGCGCTTGCTCCGTCGCCCGCCGCGAGGGCGTCGACGACGCGCGAGTGGTGCACGAGAGAGGTCTCGCTGGGGCGGTCACAGCCCGTGACGGGGCCCCCAGAAACCTGGAGGGCGGCCGAGACGATGCCGGAGAGGTGCTCCAGCATGCGGTTGCCGGCGACCTGGATGAGGAGCGAGTGGAACTCCGCGTCGGCGCGCGAGAAGGTGATCGAGTCGCCCTGGGTCAGCGCGTGCCCCATGATCTCGACCATGTCGACGAGGCGCTGCTGCACTTCCTCGCGGCCGTGCCCCGCGGCGAGGCGGGCGGCGAGCGGCTCGATCATCCAGCGCAGCTCCCCGAGCTCACGCCGCTGGTCGTCGCGCTGCGGCCCGAAAGCCCGCCACTCGATGATGTCGGGGTCGAGGAGGTTCCAGTCGCTGACGGGCCGCACGCGCGTGCCGACGTTGGGCCGGGCGCTGACCAGGCCCTTGGCTTCAAGCACGCGCAGCGATTCACGGACGACGGTGCGGGAGACCTCGAAGCGCTGGCCGATCTCCTCGGGGACGAGCGGGCGGTCTGCGCCCAGGTCGCCGGAGACGATCATCTGGCCCAGCTGTTGGACGAGTTGGCCGTGCAGGCCGCGGCCGCGGCTTCCGGACGCGCGCCGGCTGACGCGCCCAAGGTCGTGGTCTGCGCCGTCCCACATAGAGGCGACGACACGGTCGCTGCCTCCAGGGGGCTCGGCGAAGGGGTATCGGTCGAGGTCGCCCGGGCCGGCGATACCGGAGTCGGCGGAGCGGGCGGCGGTCATCATGGTGTGCGCAAGGGTACTCACGGATCAGTTGTCGGCGTGGCCTCCAACTCCCTTGAGGTCTTTGGTGAAAAGCACACGAAAGGGTGATCGCTTACCCCGCCGCAATTGACGCCTTATCGGAAAGAAATGAGCGTCGCCCGGGGAGTTGCGCACAGGCCCGAAACAGAAGGCGGCGGGTGATCATCAACGGGCTCCGCTTCGCATCGCCGTGAGCACATATGCGCAGAGCAGCGCGGCCAGCGACAACGTCAGCGCCCCGCCCACAGGTTGAATGATCATGCGCATTCCTCCCTCCACATAACGCTCGGCTCCGAAGGGCCACTGCATCAGCGCGAGATCCCGCAGCCGCCCCGATAGCCCGGCCGCCGACCGCACAGCAGGGCCTTCAACGGCCTTTTGTACGAGAGGTACGACGACGATCGGCACTCCTAGCACAGCAGCCAGGCCTGCAGTGGTCGAACGGAAGGTGCCGGCGGCCAGTACCCCGGCCCAGGCGCACCCCGTGAGCAGAGCCGTCCAACTCACGCTCAACGAAAGCCAGTCAGCGGGAACTCTGGTGAGCTCCTCTCCGTATACGAGATGGAGCACCACGGCGTCGGCCCCCACGGTGAGTACCCCCGACAGCACCGCCGTGGCGGCGGCGACGAGCAGTTTGGCGACGAGCAGCCCCAAGCGGCGCGGCACGGTACCCCGGTCCACGGCGAGGGCAGGGTGGCGGAACTCGTCCCCGAACGCGAGAGCACCGAGCAACCCGGCGCCGAGAGCCGTCGGCGGCAGAGGCAGTTCCTGCGGCCAGGCGGCGAGCAGGCGCGGTTGCGGCGTGTGCCCGGCCCGCGCCAGCAGGACGCAGATCAGCGCTGAGGTGGCGAGGACGGCGGCGAGGGTGAAGTAGCCGGTTCCCACACCCGTCAGACGGCGCAGTTCGTAGCGCAGGGGGCGGAGGGGGCTGCGGCCGGGCTGGACGGTGATGGGGGGCGGCAGGCAGGAAGTGGCGTCACCTCGGGGGCTGGGAGGGGCAGGAGGGACGGTGGAGGGCCTCGGACCACCGACGCTCACGAGCGGAACCGTTTCAGCTGGGGGCTCGGCCTCTGCTTGGGCAATCTCTCCTCGGGCGGTCTCTGCTTGGGCGGTCTCACCTCGGACCGTCTCACCTCGGCCAGTCTCGTTTTCAGCAGTGCCCTGCATCCCGGGGGTGGCGATGGGTGGCGTCCATGGCTCCGGTGGCCCCCAATGGCCCGATGAACCAGCAGGCCCCGCATCACCCACCTCGTCGGCGAGTTGATGCATGAGGATGCTGTGCCGGTACGCGGCCTCCCCCACATCGGCGCAGTTACTGCCGTAGACGGAAAGCCTGTTGCCGCCTTCCGTGACGACCTCGATGGAGCGTCGATTCGCGCGCGCTTCTTTGGTGAGGAGCGCGCCGAGGCGAGCCGCGTGAGGACTCAGAACGGCGACCCGAGGGCGGAGCCTGGTCCGCGCGAAGTCAGCGGCTTCCTGGTCCGCGACGAGCCGCCCCGCCTCCAGCGTGACGACGCGGTCAGCGGTTCGGGCCGCTTCCTTGGGGTCGCCCGTGGTGAACAGAACCGTTCCGCCCTGGTACGCGTGGGCGCGCAGGATTCCGTGCAGCCAGGCTCCTTCCCGGGCCGAGAGGCCCTCGGCCGGGCCGTCCAGGACAAGCGTGTGCGGGTCGGCGAGCAGCGCGCAGCCAAGTCCCAGACGCCGGTCCATGCCCCGCGAAAGGGTGCCGAGGCGCTGAGCCCGGAGGCTCACCAGGCCTACGACCTCAAGTACGTCATCGGCGCGCTGGACGGGCACTCCTGCTGCCGCGCACAGCATGCGCAGGTGCCCACGGACCGTACGCGCCGGGTGCCCTGGGACGTCGCCCAGGAGGACACCCACCTCACGCGACGGATGGGCGATGCGGTGCAGGGGGCGGCCTCTGAAGTACGTGACGCCGCGGCCTTGTTGAAGTTCGAGCATCAGCCGCAGCGTCGTGGTCTTACCGGCGCCCTCGGTACCGAGCAACGCCGTCACGCGGCCGGCACGCGCCTCGAAGGACACATCGTCGACGGCGGGCGGGAGCTCCTCGCGGGGAGTGCTGGTCAGTCCGATGGCCTGGATCATCGCTTCTCTCGCAGGATGGGCGACCGCTCGGCGGCCGAGGCCCGTCCGCCGGATCGGGGACGGACGAGCCCCGTGGGTACCAAAGCAAGATAACGCTATATTTCCGGCTTTTGGGGCAGGAGCGGAGCGCGGCCGCTGGTGTCCCCTGAAGACCGGCAGCAGCCCAGGAAGCGTCTGAAGGGTCAGCCGCTCAGCGTCGGCGGGCAGCGGGCAGCGGGCAGCGGGCAGCAACGAAGGCTGGCGCATACCGGCTGTGGGGCGCGTGCCCCGGAGACTCAGACCTCCGGACGCAACATCGGCGGGTTGAGGAGCGTCGCGCCTCCCGCGCGGAAGAGCTGTGCGGGTCGGCCTCCCTGCCGGGTCGTGGTGCCGCCCGTGGGAACGAGGAAGCCCGGGGTGCCGGTCACCTTGCGATGGAAGTTGCGGGGGTCGAGGACGACACCCCAGACCGCCTCATACACACGCCTCAACTCCCCGACCGTGAACTCCGGCGGGCAGAAGGCCGTGGCCAACGACGAGTACTCGATCTTGGAGCGGGCGCGCTCGACGCCGTCCGCCAGGATCTGTGCGTGATCGAAGGCGAGCGGTGCGGCGGGTTCGCCGTCACGGCCGAAGCTCGCCTGGTTGAGCAAGGTCTCCACCGGCGCCCAGCGCGCACTGTGCGCATCGCCGCCCGCCCGAGGCGCCGGCAGGTCGGGCGCGAGCGCGAGGTGGGCGACGCTGACCACGCGCATCCGTGGATCGCGCCGGGGATCGCCGTACGTGGCGAGCTGTTCGAGATGCGCTCCGTTGTCCTGCGCGGGAGCGTCGGGCTCGTGGGCGCACAAGCCCGTCTCCTCGACGAGTTCGCGCGCCGCCGCGGCCGAGAGGTCCTCGTCCGGACGTACGAATCCTCCGGGGAGCGCCCAACGCCCCTGGAACGGCTGTTCACCGCGGCGCACGGCCAGCGCGCAGAGCGCGTGGCGGCGCACGGTCAGCACGACCAGGTCGACGGTGACGGCGAAGGGCGGGAAGGCCGACGGGTCGTAGGGGGACATGCGGTGATCATAGTCGTCTTCCTGACGATAAACACCTCCTTCGCTCACGGTTCCAGCGTTGTGGGTTCCGCAGATTCGTGAGCACTTTCGCGCGGCCATGGGCGGCGACCACGACCTGGCCATGGCCCGGCAAAACCGCCGTATCTCGACACCCGCACCTCCACTGGTTCGGCCTCACGCCCTTCGGCACAAGGCCGAAGACAACAGGTGCGGCGCGGAGCGACCGCCGAAGGCATCGCGTTGGGACGTTCTGCTCATGAGCCATGCCCACGAGCAGTGCTCGTCGCGGACGGCAGAGCGCTGTTTCCGTAGGAGGCCGCTACTCATGAGGGTGCGATCCCTGGAAGCGTGATTCTTCTGTGCCACGCCGTGACTCGCCGGTTCCCCGCACCACCGGATCACACTCCCAACTGCAGCCCCTCGGCCGCCTCCTCGACCATGGCCAGTCCCAGCCGGCTCACCCGCACGGAGAACGGGGCGCCTGCCACGCTCAGCGCGGTCAGTCCGAGCTCCCCCAATGGGGCACTGCGGACCGGGCTCGATGTCACGGTCCCCGCCGGCGCGTCGGGACGGACCCCGGCGAGCGCCGTGAGGACATGCACCCCAGCCGCAGCAGCGGTAGCCGCCGGGCGACAGGCGGCCGGGTGCGGCAGCGGGGCCCCGCCCTCCCTGCGCTGCTCCCCCGCGTACATCTCGGGCAACCGATGGTCGAAGCACACGGCCGCGGACAACATGCCTCGCAACAGCGAACTCGCCTCCTTGTCATAGCCCGCCGCCGCAAGGCCCGTCACGGCGACCGCCGTCTCCTGCACACGAACCGCTCCGCCACGGTGCCCGAACGGGTTGTACGCGGCTTCATTGGAGCCGAGGCTGCGCAGTCCCCAGCCGGAGTCCATGACGGGCCCTCCCAGCAGCCGGGCGAGCTGTTCGGTCTGGACCTTGTCGAGCAGGCCCGGCGCCAGCTCGCCCGAGCCGAGCAGGCCGGTGTCCAGGAGGTGGCCAGCTCCCCCGGTGAGATGAGGCAGGAGGCGGCCGTCTGGCAGGCGGGCCGAAGCCGGGCGGCCCCCTGCCCGGTCCGCCATCCAGAACTCCTCCCGGAACGTCGACCGCAGCCGCTGGGCCCACTGCCGCAGGCCCGCGGCGCCCTCCATGCCGTACGCCTCGAGGAGGTCGGCACCGAGCAGTGCGGCCCGGTGCGCGTGCGCCTGGATCTCGCCGCGTACCAACCCGCTGGGGTGCCCGTCCGGCAGGAACACACCGTCCCCGACCCTGTCACGCAGCCACCGCAGGCACCTCTCCGCCGCGGGCAGCAGTTCCTCCACCTCCGGCCCGGGGAGCCCCCACCGACGCGCCTCGGCGAGGAGCGCCGGGAAGAGCAGCGTCGCCTCGGTGCCGGCGCAGCCGGGCGGCAGATGTGGCCCCGCGTCCCTAAGCGGCCCCGGGATCATGCCCGACCGGGGGCCCCGCCCCACGAGCTGGCTCCGGGCAAGGGAACGCATCGTCCCAGCGGCGAGCCGGGTACCCAGCGGCAGCGCCATGCGGGCGGCTGCCAGCGCTTCGGCAGGCGCCAGTCCGCAGCGCCAGGGTGCGCCCGCGGCCAGGTACACGTCGGTGGAGTGCTCGGGGTCCCTCAACAGCAGTGCCTGCAGATCCTCGACGGACCGGGCCAGCAGTGGCTGGACTCTGGGGTCGTCACCGACCGCCGCTGCCGTGGCGACGGAACGCATCGTGCCGTGCCCTGCCGAGCGGATCGGCCCTGCCCCATCAGGTCTCACCCGCAGCTCAATGCTGCGAGAGGCGCCCGGCGGCAGATCCACTTCCCAGCGCAGCAACCCCGCCGAGGCCAGAGCGTCCGCGGGCGCCGGGTGAGCCGTGACCAGGCAATGTGCCCCGGCTGAAGACCACCGCATGCCGGAGTCGTGCACACTGGCGGGCACTTCGGGCCCGGCTCGGCCGGATGCGACGATGCCCAGCTCCGCGAGATCCGTGCCAAGGGAGACCTCAAGAGGCAGCCGCAGGAGGCGCGCGGCCGAGCTGTGCAGCGTGATCCGTTCCGTACCGTCGGCGTGCCGGATCCGCTCGACGACGAGCTCCGGGTCGGGGCCGGCGCCGGTCGACAGGCACAGTGTCGCCACAAAGCGGGCGCTGTCCGCCGAAAGCATGCGGGCCTGCACCACGACCGGCTCGCGCCCCGCCACACGCACCTGACAGCGGGAAAGTATCCGTCGCCCCGCGCGGTAGAACCCTTCCAGCCCGCGACCGGTCAACTGCCCTTGGTCCGTCGAGATCGCAAAGGCGGGAAGAGCGACGCAGATCAAGGCCGTGTGTGCGGGCGGGAGCTCCGCCGGCCGGATCGGTGCCTGAGCCGGTGCTTCGGACGACTGCGGCGAGAGGGGCGGAGGCCGAAACGCAGGGACCGTTGCGGCCCCTTGGGGACCCTCTCTGTCGGATGCGGGGGACGGAGCGGAAAGGGACATGGGGCGGCTTCTTCGGCGTTGTCTGCGCTACGGAAGGTCGGAGGCGGTGCGGCCACGCGACCCGGTCGCCGGTACCGCCACTCAGGTGAACGGGCCCGCCCCGTCGCAAGTCACGCCTCCACGGCAGGAACCCGACCGCATGGAGCCAACTTCGTATGGACGCCAGTCCCGAGCGCAGCCGCGCCGCCCATCTGGCCCACCCACGGACGGGCGCGCTCATCGGCCGTTCCTCGCGCCACCCCTGAGCGTGCTCCGCCGATTCTGGGGGCCCGTGCCCGGGCCCCCAGGAACGCGAGAACCACTGGGGCCACCCGGGGTCCGGGGGCCGCCCGGGCTTCCTGAGGGGTGGGGGGTGTGGGAAGTGCTGGAGCTTCCGTTGCCGGGCGAGCGGGGCAGCCGACGCCTGCGTCGCCGAGGTGCACTTTTCTGTGCGGTCGAGGCGTCGGCCTCCGACGTCCCCTCATCCGTCGAGAGATCGGCCGAATCGTCCGGCGACGCGAAGACGTCAGCCCCGTCAGGGCCGTCGTGGTCACCGTGGTCGTCACGGTCATCGCGCCTCCTGCGCAGACAGCGACGAATCGGTTCCGGATCCATGTCTTCATTGCACGCGCGGTTCAGAAGCAGAGCGAACATGTACTCGGAGTCGGCGCACAAAGCCATGTCCAGGGCCTCTTGGCCTTCCGCCAGGTCACCGAGAGACCAGGCGACCCAGCCGGCAAGGGACAACGGCGCCGCTGCGTGCTCCGCGTACGCACCGACGCAGCGGCGGGACAGCGCCCTCCAGAGACGCAGGGCAGCAGGCGCCTCAGCACCTTCCATCCACTCGGCCGCGCGGTCGCGCGTGTCCCGGACCTGGAGGCCGAGGATCAAGGCGGCCGCCTCGTCGTGCGCGATCAGTTCGTCGTCCCTGTTGTCGGCCTCAAGCGTGCCGGGCACGGGTGGTGCGTCGGCCAGCCGCGCCATGATTCGATGCGCCAGATCGAGCGTCTCGGCTGCGGCCACGTGCGCCTCCTCGCTCAGCATCCTGGGAATGAGCGCGAGGCCAGCGGCGTCCAGTGCTCGTTCCTGTTCGGGTGCCGCAGCGGTTTGCCAAGGGGTAAGGCGCGCCCTGATCTCACTCTGCGTGGCAGACACCTGGACCCCTACATAGGTCGCCGCGGCGGCGAGGACCGAGGTGCCCGGCCTGAGCAGAGGGGTGCCTTCCGGCGGGCAGCAGACGGTGTCCGGGCAGCAGTAAGTCCAAAAGCGGCCCCCCGAAATACATACGACCTCGAACACCGGGACGTCGAGAGCGCCGCACGCCGTACGCAACACCTGCGCCAGCGGCCGCAACTGCTCCACGACATGCTGGCCGGACGCTGCTTCGCCGGGTTCCCGGCAGAGGAAGGCGATGACGCCATCGGGGCGGGCTCCCCTCCGCTCGCAGCCGCCCACCAGGCATTGGGCCAGCTGCTCGGCGACGCTCGGCCAGTCCTCCGCGCGCTCCGGAATCCCCAGGCGCACGCGCCCGCCGAACTGCCCGCGTTCGCCGTGCAGAGCGATGAGCACGATGCTGTCCTCGGGCTTGAAACCGAGCAAGTACGGCAGGGCATCGGCAAGTTCGGCGGGCGTGCGCAAGGTGACCAGCGGCTCGTCGAACGGGTTGGTCGGGGCCGTTCCGTCGCCGGGGTCAGTGCGGTTGCCGGGCGGGTCAGCCGCGTCGGGACCAGCCGTGCCGACCGGATCAGCAGGGTCAACGGGACGCAGCGGGCCGAGGGGGCCAGCCGGGCCGGTGAGGCCGACGGGGTTGACAGGGGCGCCAGGGCGGGGCGCGTCGGCGGTTTCGGTGGAGCCGCCGGGACGAGCCGCGTGGCTCGGCTCGACGTCGTTCTCCTCGATCTCGGTCGCGTCGATGCCGTGCACGTCAATTTCGTTCACGTCGACGCCAGTCACGTCGACGCCAGTGACGTCGATGCCGGTCACGTCGATACGGTTCGGGTCGCTGTCGTCGAGGTCGATGTCGTTGGGGTCGATGTCGTTCGGCTCGATCGGGCCGGTTGCTTCGCTGTGGTTCGTCATGCGTCGACTGTCCCGCGGATCACAAGATTCCGGTTGACCCTGTGGATAACCTTGATCAGGGGCACGCCAAGACTTATCCACAGCTCGACCGACCCGTTCGCCTAATGTCGGACCCATCAGGTTGCATGGGGGCATGACCAACGAAGACCTGCGCACGGCGGCCGATGCCGTACTCGCCCGCCTTGTCGGCGGCCCCGCCCCCGCCTCCGGCGAGGCGCCCTCGTCGGACGGCGGGGCCCGGCTGCGCGAGGACCAGTGGCGTGCGATCGAGGCGCTGGTCGCCGACAAACGCCGGGCGCTGGTCGTGCAGCGCACGGGCTGGGGCAAGTCCGCGGTGTATTTCGTCGCGACGGCCCTGCTGCGCGAGCGCGGCAGCGGGCCCACCGTGATCGTTTCGCCGCTGCTCGCCCTCATGCGCAACCAGGTCGAGTCGGCAGCCCGAGCCGGCATCCGCGCGCGCACGATCAACTCCTCCAACACGGAGGAGTGGGAGTCCGTCCAGGCCGAGGTCGCCGCAGGGGACGTCGATGTGCTGCTGGTGAGTCCCGAGCGACTCAACAACCCGGACTTCCGCGACCAGGTCCTGCCCAAGCTCGCCGCGGCCACCGGGCTGCTCGTCGTCGACGAGGCTCACTGCATCTCCGACTGGGGTCATGACTTCCGGCCCGACTACCGCAGGCTGCGCACCATGCTCGCCGACCTCCCGCCCGACGTGCCGGTCCTGGCCACCACAGCGACCGCCAACGCGCGCGTGACGGCGGATGTCGCCGAGCAGCTGGGTACCGGGGGTGGTTCGGACGCGCTCGTACTGCGCGGGCCTCTGGACCGGGAGAGCCTGAGCTTGAACGTGCTCCAGCTGCCGAATGCCGCGCATCGTCTGGCCTGGCTGGCCGACCACCTCGACGACCTGCCGGGTTCCGGGATCATCTACACCCTGACAGTCGCCGCCGCCGAGGAGGTGACCGCCTATCTGCGGCAGTGCGGGCACACGGTCGCCTCGTACACGGGAAAGACCGAGAACGCCGACCGTCAGCAGGCCGAGGAAGACCTTCTCGCCAACCGCGTGAAGGCTCTCGTGGCCACCTCCGCGCTCGGCATGGGCTTCGACAAGCCCGACCTGGGGTTCGTGGTCCACCTCGGCTCACCCTCCTCGCCGATCGCCTACTACCAGCAGGTGGGACGTGCGGGCCGCGGTGTCGACCACGCGGAGGTGCTGCTCCTGCCGGGCAAGGAGGACGAGGCGATCTGGAACTACTTCGCCTCGCTCGCCTTCCCGCCCGAGGAGCAGGTGCGCCGCACACTCGACGTCCTGGCCGAAGCGGGCAGGCCGCTCTCACTGCCGGCCCTCGAACCCCTGGTCGAGCTCCGCCGCTCACGGCTCGAGACGATGCTCAAGGTCCTCGACGTGGACGGTGCTGTCCGGCGCGTTAAGGGCGGCTGGATCTCCACCGGCCAGCCCTGGGCGTACGACACCGAGCGCTATGCCTGGGTGGCCAAGCAGCGGCAGGCCGAACAGCAGGCGATGCGCGAGTACGCGTCATCGTCCGGCTGCCGCATGGAGTTCCTGCGGCGCCAGCTGGACGACGAAGGCGCGGCCCCCTGTGGGCGTTGTGACAACTGCGTGGGCGCGCGATTCGGGGACGAGGTCTCCGCCGCCGCGCTGGACTCGGCGCGGGGCGAGCTCGGCCGGGCCGGCGTGGACGTCGAGCCCCGCAAGATGTGGCCCACCGGCCTGGCCGCGGTCGGCGTGGACCTCAAGGGGCGGATTCCGGCAGGTGAACAGGCCGCTCCCGGTCGGGCGTTGGGCCGACTCTCCGACATCGGGTGGGGCAACCGGCTGCGCCCCATGCTCACCCCACAGGCCCCGGACGGGCCGGTACCGGACGACGTGGCGAAGGCCGTGGTGCACGTACTGGCGGACTGGGCGAAGGGCCCCGGCGGCTGGGCCTCGGACGCGGGCGATGCCCAGCCGCGACCGGTAGGCGTGGTGACCATGACCTCGCACACCCGGCCACAGCTCATCCAGTCGCTGGGCGCCCGGATCGCCGAGGTCGGCCGACTCCCCCTCCTTGGCTCCATTGAGTACACCGCGGGGGCCGATGCGGGACGGGTCCCCAGGAGCAACAGCGCGCAGCGCCTGCGCGCCCTGGACGGTGCGTTGACAGTGCCGCCCGCGCTCGTCGCCGCGCTCCAGGAAGCCGGCGGGCCGGTGTTCCTGGTCGACGACATGACCGACAGCGGCTGGACTCTCGCGGTGGCCACGCGCATGCTCCGTCGCGCCGGCGCCAAGGGGGTGTTGCCGCTGGTCCTGGCTGTGCAGGGCTGAAGTAAGCGTCAGAAGGCGGCGAGTTGGGCAGGGATATACGCGACGCATCGACCGATACCGGTGCGTGATCCCTACTTTCTCGTTGCCGCAAGCCACTACGACGGGAAGAATCGAAGTTGCTCCCCGCGCGGTTCCCGTGGCCCGACAGGGCTGTGCCCCAGATAGGGCTGTGCCGTGGTGCGCTCCTCAGTCCGACCCCGCCCTCAGTTGGGGCGCGTAGCCGAAGGGAGGACCGTGACCTTCGGATTCGCTCCGTCCGATGCCGCATCGCTGTCGCAGTCTTCGACGTCGGCCGAGATGTCCGCCGATTCCGCCCACCGACTGGCCCGGATGCTCGAACCCGCGGAGTGGTCCGCCGCGGGAATCCCTCTGCTGCGCAATCCACGTGAGGTCGTGAGTGGCCTGCACTCCCGACATCAGCCGACGCCCCTGACGGCAGTCGTGGCGGTGCTGGATCCGGACGAACGGATCCGGGCGAGCGCCTCGTTCAGCCGACGTGCGACCGCGACGGACGGCTGGATATTCCGTAACGTGCTGCTCGCTCAGTTGCGCCGGGTCATCCCGCACGATCTGCGGCGCCGCACTCCGGTGCGCACGGCCGTGCTGCTCTACTGCCGTGAGGGGGACGCGCGTTGGACGGAGGAGGACGGGGCCTGGATGTGGGGTCTGCGGGACGCCTGCACCTTGCATGGGTTGCGGTGCGGTGCGTACATCACGCTGACGCACGACGGCTGGCAGGTGCTCGGTGAGGGTCGTGGTGGTCGCAGACCGAGCGCTGGTTCGCAGCCGGAAGCCTTCGCCGGGGCGGATCCGCCGACTCCTCGCACCGGAGGCGCGGCCTCGGATGTGCTCCGCCGCGCGGCGGCACGCTGACGCGGGCACGGGGAACTCCGGTGCCCGGACCGCCCGGTGCAGGCGCTGCCGACTCGGCGACCACCTAGCGGCCGCGACCCGCCGGCAGCCGACCCAGCACTCACGGTGTCAGGTGCGGACGCAGGCGCAGGCGCAGGCCACGATCATGCAACCGTCGCCAGCACCGCTCGCTCACGGAAACCCGCACAGAACCACGAGGCAACACGAGGGAACGCGAGGAACCGTTCGAACGGCACAGCACGGATCGACAAGCAGTCGAACCGGCCATGCCTCGCACGACAAACGCCGGATCACCACGACGCGGCCCGCACAGGAACGGCAAGGAACGGCACCGCACGGCGCGCCGCGGCACGGTAGGCACCGCACGGCGCATTTTCACACCGCACGGCCGCCGCCGAGCGACACGTGGCCCGCATCGGCCGCCGCCGACGTGCGGCCCCTGCTGGACATCGCCGTCCGGCTGACGCAGGCGCCAAGCGTCGTACGCCGAACGCACACGCCAAGCGAGCAGGCACCAGGCACCGCCGCGCCAAGCGCAGACGCACCAGGCACCGCCGCGCCAAGCGAGGACGCGCCAGGCACAGACGCCGGACGCGAACGTCAGACGCCTGCGCCCAGCATCGAGTTGATCCGCTGTGGGTCACCGCACACGATCAACAGGGTGCCTGCCCGGGTCGCAGCCGTCGGCAGCGCGGTGACCGCGGTCTCCTCACTGCCGCCGTTGACGGCGACGACGACCACGGGCCGGGATGCCGCACGAGTCAGCGCGGCGGCGTCGGCGTAGAAGACGTCGTCGCCCGCGTCGTGCTGGGCCCAGTAGGCGGCCTCGCCGAAGGACAGCTCGTGCGCGGCCCACGGGTGCGGATCGCCGGTGGTGATCACCAGGATGTCCCCGGGCGCGCGCCCGGAGTCAAGAAGCAGGTCGACGGCTTCCTCCGCCGCGTCCAGCGCACCCTCGGCCGAGGCCGGGATCAGCTGGATCTGCGGAACCGAAGCCGCGGGATCACGGTCGGTGGACGCTACGGAAGCGGTCACTCCGGAAGCAGTCGCTCCGGGAGTGGAGCGACCGGCGGTGGAGGGACCGGAAGCAGCCGGGGCGGACGGCCCGGGCTTGGCGGTCGCATCGCGCGGCGTGCGCTGCGCCGGCGGCATCGGCCGGACAGAGCCCGGACGGCCGGGGCGCGGCGGAGCCGCGGGACGCGGACCGGGTACGGGGCGGGGGGTCGGCGCGGTGCGGCTGCTGGCCGGCGTGGCGCGGGGACCCTGGGCACTCTCGTGAATCTGAGGCTCCTCGGGAATGAGAGGCATGAAGTGTTGTCTATCAAACACCGATGCGAGTCGCGTCGGCGGGTGGCACATGAGTGCGGCCGGAAGCGCCGGAAAAGCGTCAGAACTCAAAGCCGAGCTGACCCTCGATTTCCGGAACGTTTCCGTCCGCCCAGCTGCGGGCCTTCTTGAGGTGCCGCCACTGGGGCAGCGCATCAAGATACGCCCACGAAAGCCGGTGGTACGGGGTGGGCCCCCGCTCCGCCAGCGCGGCCTTGTGCACCGGCGAGGGATAGCCGGCGTTGGCCGCAAAACCGAAGTCTGCATGTTCGATGCCCAGTTCGGCCATCATTTTGTCGCGCCGGACTTTGGCAATGACCGAAGCCGCGGCGACGGCCACGCAGGACTGGTCGCCCTTGATCACGGTACGAACCTGCCAAGGAGTGCCGAGGTAATTGTGCTTGCCGTCGAGGATGACCGCGTCCGGGCGGACCGGCAGCCCCTCCAGCGCGCGCACGGCGGCGAGCCGCAGCGCGGCCGTCATCCCTAGGTCGTCGATCTCCTCGTGCGATGCGTGCCCAAGAGCGTGCGCCGTGACCCAGGTCTCCAGTTCCGCAGCGAGCGCCGTGCGCCGCTTGGGACTGATCAACTTGGAATCGGTGAGCCCTTCGGGCGGTCGGCGCAGTCCCGTGACCGCCGCGCAGACGGTGACGGGCCCCGCCCACGCACCGCGCCCGACCTCGTCGACACCGGCGACGATCTTCGCTCCGGTGGTGGCGCGCAGGGAGCGCTCGACGGTGTGGGTGGGTGCTTCGTACGGCATGGCGCCAGATAGCCTACGCCGACTGAGGCCACCGGCGACACCCAGGCTCGTCAGGGGCGCAGCAGCGGGACCATCACCTGATCGACGAGGCCCTCGAACTCCTCGTTCCGCCATTCGCTTCCGCACACCTTGGAGCGGTACATGAGCATGGCCGGAATGACGTCGCACACGTAGGCGTCCGCGCCTCCGGGGCGCACCTCTCCGCGCTCGATTCCCCGCCGCAGGACCTCTTTGATCAGCTTCACGCTCGGCTCGACGACGCCCTCGAAGATCACGTCATGGAAGCGTTCAGCCGTTGCCGTATCGCACTCGTGAAGCACGGCGCGGAGGGCGAATCCAGGGCGCGAGAACATCGCATCCCGCATTTTGCGGCACAGTTCCAGGAGATCTTCCCGAATGCTCCCGAGGTCCGGCGCGCTGTCGAACTCCGGCAGCCCGGACCGCAGCGCGTCCGCGACGAGGTCCTCCTTGGACGGCCAGCGGCGGTACACGGCCGCTTTCCCTGTCTGTGCGCCCGCGGCCACGCCCTCCATCGTCAGCCCGCTCCAGCCGACGGTGCTGAGCTGATCGAGAGCGGCGTCGAGGATCGCCTGTTCGAGGACAGCGCCCCGGCGCCGCGGGGAACCCGTCCGAGCGGGAGCAGCCGTCCAGCGCGAAGCAACCATCGTTTTCTCTCCATTGAGCGAGCAAGTCGGTGCGCCGTCCCCCGGGGAGCGGGCTGTGCGGCACCGCACCCGAGCCCAGCATGCCAGGCGACCGGCTTCCTTTCGATGCACGAGAAGCACGAAAAAGCACGAAGAGGCACGAAGAAGCAGGATGAAGGTCTCCTCGGCTGCGGCTTCGGACATGTGGATGTCGGGGATGACGCAGACGCGGGGGCTCCCGGGCGCGCGCAGCACCGAGGCGTCCAGGCAAATTCCCCCAGTCCGGTACGTCCTCCAGGCGCAACCGAACCGCTCCAAGCGCTCGGCGAACTGGGGGGCAGATTGCCCCTCCCGACGGCGTGCCGGCGCGGGGAACTCGATCGCGGACCTGGGGCTGCCCGGCGGCCTGATCGCCTGGCCCTTCCTGGCAGCCGACGAGCGCGGCCGGCCCCGCCCTCTGCTCAACCGCGGCCAGTCCCGCCCTCTGCTCAACCGCGTCTGGCTCTAGAGCGGCGCGGTCGTCGCGGGCACCGTGGTGGACGCGGGGCTCCGCGACATCCACGGGCTGCCGACCCTGACCGGCCCGGCGCTGGGAGCGGCCCTCCTCCTTCTGCGCCGCCGCCGTTCCCACCGGGGCGCGACCCTCGTGTGAGGGCCCCCACACAGCGGCCAACTCCCGTAGTGAAGGCTTGTGTTCATACTCAGGGACTCGCTACCGTCCCCTTAGTGAACGGCCGCGTTCACTATCTCACTTCCGGGGGAACGCTCGTGACCCACGACCAGATACGTACGCAACCACCCGCACCCGAGCCCGACCGCAGCGCACGCTCCTCGCACCCCGGCATCGCCCTCACCGTGATCGCCGCATGCCAGCTGATGGTGGTGCTCGACGCCACCATCGTCAACATCGCCCTGCCCCAGATGCAGACCGCGCTGGAGTTCTCCACCAACGACCTCACCTGGGTGATCAACGCCTACGCACTCACGTTCGGCGGGCTGCTGCTGCTCGGCGGACGCGCCGGCGATCTGCTCGGCCGCCGCCGCATGTTCATCACCGGGATCGCCCTCTTCACGCTCGCCTCGCTCCTCGGCGGCTTCGCACAGGAGCCCTGGCAACTGCTCGCGGCCCGCGCGCTGCAGGGCGTCGGCGGCGCCATCGCCTCGCCGACCTCCCTCGCACTGATCGCCACCACCTTCCCCGAAGGCCCCGAACGCAACCGCGCCTTCGGTGTCTTCGCCGGCGTCTCCGCGGGTGGTGGTGCCGTCGGCCTCCTCGCGGGCGGCGTCCTCACCGAGTGGCTCGACTGGCGGTGGGTGCTCTTCGTCAACGTACCCATCGGCATCGTCATCGCCGCCCTGGCGCCCCGCTACATCAGGGAGTCCGAACGCCATCCCGGACGGTTCGACCTGACGGGGGCGCTCACCTCGACCCTCGGCATGGCCTCTCTCGTCTACGGATTCATCCGCGCGTCCGAGGAAGGGTGGCGCGACGGTCTCACCCTCGTCTCCTTCACCGCCGCGTTGGTGCTGCTCGTCGCCTTCGTCTTCGTCGAACGACGCAGCTCGCAACCGATCACGCCGTTGAAACTGTTCGCGGACCGCAACCGATCCGGCACCTACGCGATCATGCTCAGTCTCGCTGCCGCCATGTTCGGCATGTTCTTTTTCATCGTGCTCTTCGTGCAGAACGTGCTGCGCTACACCCCCATCGAAGCCGGCCTCGCCTTCCTGCCCGTAGCCGTCGCGATCGCCATCGGCGCGGGTCTCTCCAGCGCCCTGCTGCCCCGCCTCGGCCCCAAACCCTTCATGGTGACGGGTTGCCTCCTCACGGCCACCGGAATGGCCTGGCTCACCCTTATCGACCGCGAAAGCTCGTACCTCGGTGGCCTCCTGGGCCCCATGTTGCTCTTCGGAATCGGCATGGGACTCAACTTCGTCACCCTCACCCTCACCGCCGTGTCCGGCGTCTCCGACAGCGAATCCGGTGCCGCATCCGGCATGCTCAACACCACCCAGCAGGTCGGCGGCGCCCTCGGCCTGTCCATCCTCACCACCGTGTTCAGCACGGCCGGCAAGGACGAGGGCAGGACTCAGGTCCAGAAGTTCCTCGCCGAAGGCACATCTGAGCAGAAAGCCCTCTTCGCCAAGACCCACGAACTCCCTGCGCCGTGGAGCGATTCCGTTCTCGCCCACGGCATCGGCAACGCCTTCATCGCCGCGGCCACACTGGCCGTCGCGGCAGCGCTCGTCTCCCTCTTCGTCATCCAGGTCCGCAAGAGCGACCTGGAAGCGCTGAGCGGCAAGGCGGGCGCCTCGGCCGTCTGAACCAACCATCCGGAGCGTGCGGTGTCAGCGGTACGAGACGGCCGCACGCTCCTCACCACAGGCGCCCCAGGGCGCCGAGGGAGGCCGTTCCTCGATGATCCGCCGGGCCCTCGACTCCCCGAGGCTCATCGCGTACCAAGGACCACGCTGCCACCCGAGGTCATCGGCGATGGGCCTGATCGCACACGAGCGCTGCGGCTCCGGCAGCCTGTCGAGGGCGGGTACAGCGTCCGCGGACAGCTGGCGGGCGTAGTCGAGGTCGAGCTTTCCGGTGTTCTCGTAACGGTGCACGTTGCGCTCGGCGATCACCGCGTCGGGTGACATCAGGCCGAAGGCCAGCACTCCGGCCGCCGCGCTCGCGGCGACGGCGCGCGGCAGCCACCGCGCGCCCCAGATCCCCGCGGCCATGATCAACAGAATGATCACGCCGAGCCAGAGCTCCACGGCGACGACCGAAATCCTGAGTCGGGTCAGGCCGTACGCCTCCACATACATGTCCATGCGGCGCACCGCGGACGCCACTACGACGAGCGTCAGCGCGCAGAGCGTCCCGAGCACCGCACGGACGAGCGAGCGGTCCTTGGCACCGTCACGAGGTGCCCACCGCAACGCGAACACGATGACGAGCAGCGTGAGCAGCGTGGCCAGGAGCAACTGCCAGAACCCTTGCCGCGCGTAGGCGGAGTACGAGAGTCCGGTCCTGTCGAGAACGGTGTCGTACCCACCAAAGAGAACGGCCAGTTGGACGGCGTTGAACGCTGCGAACAGCACATTGAGCACGATCAGCGGCAGCGCCCACTCCATCCGGCCGCGGGCCCGGCCGGGCTCCACCACGAGCCGGTCCCACCGCAGCGGGGACGCGGCCACGTGTGCAGCGGCGAGTGCGCCGACCGCGCCGACCACCAGGAGCAGGAGGCGCACGGGGGCCCCTGCGAGGGAGGTATCCGGTATCAGGTCGCCGAGGAGGTCGGCGAACGCGGCATCCGCGCCGGCGAACAGCGCGCCGAAGACCAGCAGCAGCGCGGCGGCCATCGCCACCGCGCGCATCGCGGGGCCGGCACCGCGCGCACTCCCCCCGCGCTCACGCAGGCCGCGCCAACCCCAGACGATCCCCTTCCAGACCGCGTCGAAGAGGCCGATGGGGCTCAGGACTATCCCGAGCCAGGTCCGGCAGCCGTGCAGGGCGAGTGAGCCGAGCGCGGCCGAGGAGACGATCGCGAGGAACGACGGCCACCCCGCGTCCCGCAGCGCGGGCACGATCAGCAGTGCGAGACCGCCGACCCCCCACGTCAGCGACCAGGCGCCGGGCCGACTCCGACTGCCTGCCGGACGGGAGGCGAAGTAGGCAGCGAGCGCGGCGGGGACGGCGACGATCAGGAGATTGATCGCGAGCCCGTCACCGAAGAGCAGCATGCTCAGTACGGCGGCGGCCAGCACCGAGAAGAGCGTCGCCGTCCGAACAGGGCCGGGCGGGTCGGTGCGCAGGTCGGCGAAGATCGGCGTGGTCGCCGGCATGGGGCAGCCCCAGGCGGCGTGGGGCTGCGGGCCGCCTGCCCCGCCGGCTGCCTGAGACTGCGGCTGCTGCGGTGGCACAGACGTCCGGTACTGGGGTGGCGCGGGAGCCTGGTCCTGGGGCCCGGCCTGGTCACCACCACCGGGGGCCGTCACCCCGTGACCACGAACCGCTTCGACGGCGTCGCGTGGCTCTTCAGCGACTGACGGCGCAGGCACGCCGGGCGACTGCGACGCGGCGGACGCATCTTCCGCGGGCGCGTCGGGCGTGGGCACATCAAGGGCGGGCGAGGGCGTACCGGGCCTGGGCGCATCGGGGGCAGGCGCGAGCGTGCTGGGCGTGGGCGCATCGCGGGCGGCTGGTGCGGCGCCTGTAGTCGATGCGCCGTCCCCAGCGGCCGCACCGCTGCCAGCGGATACTTCACCGCGGGCGGACGCGTCACCACTGGCAGGTGCTCGGCCGCTGCGTGGCTGCTCACCACCGCGTACTGCTTCGCCGCCAGCCGTCGGCTCACCGCTGGCGGAGTCGTCGCCACCGGCGGAAACACCACCACGAGCGGCTACATCACCTTTACCGGGTGCGCCACCGCGAGCGGGCGCGTCACCACTACGGGGTGCGTCTCCGCTAGCGGGCACCTCACCGCCACCGGGCGCGCCACCGCTAGCGGGCACGTCCTCACCGAGTACGTCACCGCTAACCGGCACTTGCCCACTAGCAGGTACGCCACCACTCGCAGGCACGTCACCATCAGCTGATGTATGAGGCACGGGACCCCCTCCCGGCCGGTGCACCGTGCCGCACGCGGCTCACGAAGGTGGCCGTTGGGCTGCCGGGACCGGCATCTCGTTCAACCGGCATCTCGTTCAAAGCGTGCACGCCAAGATCAACTGGCAGGCCGCATCAGCGTATCCGCGCGTCGGTGCCCAGTTCCCAGGCCAGCTGCGCCTGTGGCACGACCGTGACTTGGAGCCGCCGGTGGTTTCCGGAAGGCCTGGGATCAGGCCTTCCCGACAGGTACCCAGCCCGGCAGCGCCTCGGTCCGCTCCAGCCACTCCGCGGGCGGCGCACCGCCGTCCCCGGAAGCGACCACGCCCCCCACGATGGCGCAGGTCGTGTCCATGTCGCCGCCCACCTGGGCGGTGTCCCAAATGGCTCGCTCATACGCTCCGAGCCCCCGGGCCGCCGACCACAGCGCGAACGGCACCGTGTCGTGGGCCGTCGTACGGCGGCCGCACCCCAGGACCGCGGCGACGGTCGCCGCGTCGCCGTAGTCGAGCATGTCCCGCGCCCTGCGCAGGCCCGCGCCCACGGCACTGCGCGGCACCAGGGCGATGGTGCCGTCAAGGAGAGCCTGCGGCGTCGGCGGCCCTGCGGGATCGGCCATCAGCGCCGAGGCCGCGGCCACCGCCATCGCGCCGACCACGGCCTCCCGATGCTGATGCGTGGTGTAGGCCGAGATCTCCGCCTGGTGTGTCGCCTGCTCCGGGTCGTCGGCGTACCAGGCGCCGAGTGGGGCGATACGCATCGCCGCGCCGTTACCCCAGGACCCTTGCCCCTTGAAGAGCGCGGAGGCCAGTTCCCGCCAGTCGCCGCCCTCACGGACCTGCCTCAGCAGGCGGTTCACCGCAGGGCCGTACCCGCGGTCGAAGTCGTGGTGGACGGCGAAGGACTGGGCCAGCGCGTCCTGGTCGATCCGGCGGTGCCGGATGAGGACGGCCAGCACGGAGCAGGCCATCTCGGTGTCGTCGGTCCACTGCCAGGGAGCATCCGGCAGCCGTCGGTGCTTGAGCAGCGGGTAGTGCGCGGGCACGAAGAACTGGGAGCCCAGCGCGTCCCCCACCGCCAGTCCGCGCAGGCTGGCCAGAGCGCGCTCCAGGCGCCGGTCGGGAGAGGAGTCAGCGGTCATCGCCCTGCCACTCTATCCGGTGACGCCGTACGGCTCTGGCTCGCGCCAGCGCACGAACGGCCGGTCGAGTGTGTACTTGCCGTCCTCACCGAGCACCAGCATCCTCATCTCGCCGTTCCCCGGGTTGGCCAGGGACTCGAACTCTGCCACCGTCCAGTGGAACCAGCGCATGCAGAACAACCGCATGGTGAGTCCGTGCGTGACCAGCAGGACGTTCGGCGGGTGGTCCGGGGCCTCGAAGCTCCGGTAGAGGCTCTCCAGGAAGGCCCCCACCCTGTCGTAGACATCGGCTCCCGACTCGCCCTGCGCGAACCGGTAGAAGAAGTGGCCGTACGCGTCCCGGTACGCCTTCTGCAGCCGCACGTCGTCCCTGTCCTGCCAGTTGCCCCAGTCCTGCTCCCGCAGCCTGGGCTCCTCGCGTACCCGCACCAGCTCCGGGTCGAGCCGGAACGCCTGCAACGTCTCGTGCGTGCGGCGGTACGGCGAGACGTACACGCTCACCCGCTCCCGGCCGAGCACCTCCCGCAGCCGTTTGCCCGTCTCCGCCGCCTGGGTCCGGCCTGTCTCGGTGAGGGCGAGCGCGTGATCGGGCTCGCGCTCGTACACGGTGTCGTCGGCATTTCCCGCCGACTCGCCGTGCCGGACCAAGATGATGCGCCGCGGACGTGCCATGCGGAAACCCTAGATCGGCTCACTCGCGGGTGGGTCAACCGGGTAGCCGTCCGGCCTCCATCCGGCGTATTCGACCCGTGAAGCGCTGCCGCAGCGACCGGTCGTGCGAGACGACGACCAGCGCTCCCGTCCATGCGTCGAGTGCCGCCTCCAACTCCTCGACCAGGCCGAGCGCCAGGTGGTTGGCGGGCTCGTCGAGGAGCAGGAGGTCCGCAGGCCTGGCGAGCAGCCGCGCGAGGGCCAGCCTCCGGCGTTGCCCGGCGGAGAGCGCCCCCACCGGGACACGCAGATCGCGTTCCCGGAACAGGCCGAAAGAAAGGAGCAGCTCCGTCTGTTCCTCCTCAGTCAGTCCGAGCCCTTTTCCGAAGACCTCAAGGATGCGCTCGGCAGGACGTCGTACTGGTATCTCCTGTGCGAGATAACCGATCCGTCCCCTGCGGACGACGGTGCCTTCGTCCGGCTCCAGTACGCCCGCCAGGGTGCGCAGCAGTGTGGACTTCCCCGCGCCGTTGCTCCCGCGGATCAGCAGGCGCTCACCCGCCGACACCGTGAGCTCCTCGACCGCGAGCCGCTCGCCCACGCGTACGTCCCGCAAGGTCACCAGCGCGCCTTCGGCGGCGCCGGTCATGGGACGCGCCGCGAACCTCAGCGGTTCGGGAGGCTTGGGGACGGGCTGCTCGTGAAGTCTGCGGAGCCGCTCCTGCGCGTTGCGCACCCGGCCCGCGACGGAGGCCTGGACCCGGCCTCCCGCCCGGTCGTACGCCATTTTGTTGTTGTCCTTCATGGCGCGTCCGCCGGCGACGGCATGGGCCGTGGTCGCCATGAACTCCTGGAGCCGGGCGGTCTCCTCGCGCCACTGCGCGTACTCCTGCTCCCAGCGTGAGCGGGCGGCCGCCCGCTCCGCGAGCAGCCCTTGATAGCCACCGCCGTGCCGCACCACTGTCCTGCGGTCGGCGTCCACTTCGAGGATCGCGGTGGCGACCCGCTCCAGGAACGTGCGGTCATGGGAGACCGCGACCACCGTGCCGCGATGTGCCGACAAGGTGCTCTCCAGCCAGTCGAGCGCCCCCTCGTCCAGATGGTTCGTCGGCTCGTCCAGGAGCATGACGTCCGGGGCCGCGGCGATGAGACAGGCCAGGCCGAGCCGCGCCTGCTCACCTCCGGACAGGCTGCCCAGGGTCCTGTCCCTGCCGATGTGCCCGAGCCCCAGTCCATGCATCGCCTTGTCCACGCGCGCGTCCGCCTCATAGCCGCCGCGCAGTTCGAAGGCCGTCAGCAGGTCGCCGTACTCCCCCAGAGTTTGTTCGGTGGCAGAGTCAAGGTCCGCTTCGAGTTGGCGCAGCCGCCGCTCCATGGTCCGCAGCTCGGCCAGCGCCGCGTCGATCGCGTCCCCGACACCGTGGTGCGCAGGCAGTTGGGGAGTCTGCGTCAGCAGCCCCGCCCCCTGATCCGCGACGGTCACCACCTCACCCTCGTCGGGCCGCTCGTCACCGGACATCAGACGCAGGAGCGTCGACTTGCCCGCGCCGTTCTCCCCCACGACGCCTACGCGCTCGCCCGGTTTGACCGCGAGGGAGATCCCGTCGAACAGTAGCCGTTCACCACAGGCCTTGGTCACGCCATGCAGAGAGATCTGAGTAGGCAAGGGCACCCCCGATTCCACATCCACGCCCAACAAAATCCACGCCCAACAAACGCTACGTCTGTTGCATTACGCCGAGTGTTGCACGCTCAACCCGCTAACGCAACAGGAGTTGCAGTAAACTTCGCCGATACGAGTGAGATGACGGAGAGGTCGGTCCATGGCGGGGAAGCCTGTTGGCGGTGGTCGGAGCGGCCGGGCGCGGAGCGCGGACGAGCACGCCGCTCGGTCTGCAAGCGGCGATGCGGGTCGGCGGAACCGTCCCGAAGAGAGCCTCGCGGACCTCACCGAACCGCCGCGACACACGGAACCGCCGCGTCGTACGGCGTCGAAGCCGGACGGAGCCGAGGCGGCAGCGCCGACCGCCGCCCCCGGCACCCAACGCCCGGGCGGTCGCACGGCCCGCACCCGCGCCGCCGTCCGCGATGCCGTACTGAGCGGCCTCGCCGATCACGGGTACCCGGGCCTCACCGTCGAATACGTGGCCGACCACTCAGGAGTGCACAAGACCACGCTGTACCGCCGCTGGGGCGGACTCGAAGGCCTGGTCGCCGACGCCCTGGACATGGCAGGTGAGGACACATGGACGCCGCCGGACACCGGCAGTCTCGACGAGGATCTGCGCGAGTTGGCCAGGGAGGTGGCCGACTCCTTCTCCGACGAGGTCGCGGCCGCGGCGCCGACCGCCTTCATCGCCGCGGCCTTCCAGTCGGAGCGGGCCGCCGAGGCCCTCCACTCCTTTTACGCCGAGCGGTTCAGCCGCTGCGAGGCAGTCGTCGCCCGTGCAGTGCAGCGCGGGGAGGTACCCGCCGACATCGACGCGGCGGCTCTCGTCCGCGCCGTGTCCGCGCCCTTGCTGTTCCGCGTGTTCATCACGCGTGAGCCGATCGACGCGACGCTCGCCGACCAGTCGGCGGCGGCAGCCATCGCCGCCACGCGTGCAGGGGTGTTCACCAGGCGGTGAGGGCACCCGCGCCGTGAGGAGGAGTCACACCGTCCAGGAGGGTTCCAGTTGCACGACGTCACCGGCGAGAGCGGCGACGTCGGCATCCGTCTGCGCACGCAGCGAGAGCCGTTCCACCCGCTCAGCACGGTATTTGCCGTGCTCAGCGACGGACTGCCACATGGAAAGCACGAGGAATTCATGTCCGGGCGCCTCTCCGAACAGCCCTCGCACCATCCCCGGCGAGCCGGCCATCGCCGGGTTCCACACCTTCTCCTGCATCAGGGCGAAGTGCTCGACGCGCTCTTCATGGATCCGGCAGTGCGCCACCCGCACCACGTCCGCGCCCGTGAAGCGCGGCTCGAACCCCGTTTTCACGTCGAAGCGGTGATCGAAGAGCTTGGCCCGGAGGTCCTTGTACGTGCCCCCCTGCGCAGCTGCCAAGCGATCGTGTGAGCGAGCCATGAAGGAGTCATAAAAGGCACGGCTTTCCCAGAAGGCGAAGACATGGGCGACGCCCGGCCGCCCTCTGCTCCACCCCCCGCCCTGCCCCCGGAACCCCGGCTCGCCCAAAAGCCCCGCCCATTTCCGCTGCCCTCGCTCGAACCCCCGACGGTCCACCACGGTGCAGCGAGTCCACTTGACCAGCACCGCGCCATCGTACGGCGCGGAGTGCGACCCGGGTCACGCTCCGGCGTAGTGCACCCGGATCAGCTCGGCCGCGTCAGCGGCATCCAGCTCGATGGCGAACTCCCGAGCGAGAATCGTCGTCAATTCGCCCACAGGGACGCCTCGTTCGACGACCGAGCCGTCCGGGCACATCACGCTCAACCGGTCGCCCACCAGCCTGCGGCGCACCTCCGGAGCGGCCCTCTGCATCACCGGCCGACGGACGAACGACGACCTGGGGTGAGTCGACGTGTAGTGGTTCATCACTACGTAGTCGACAGGCAGGTGGGGTTCCAAGGTGTAGGCATACAAGTCGAACCATCCGTCGCTGCGCCATGTCCGCAGGACCAGAGCCCCGGTGTCCTCACGGTGAACCCGGAAGCGCCACTCCCCCTGTTGCATTTCAGCGCCGTCGCGCAGCGGAATCGGTTCGAGCAACCCGTCGGCACCGAATCCGACGTCACAGTGCCACTCCTCGCCGTCCAGCTCGACCTTCAGGAGCATGTGCGTCACCGCGCGCGTGGTGGACGCCCCGGCCCTGACGCGCGCCCCAAGTCCGGTGATGTTGAAGCCGATGCGTTCCAAAGCGGCCGCGAAGAGGAGGTTCTGTTCGTAGCAGTAGCCTCCCCGCCGCCTGCGCACCATCTTGTCCTGCAGTGCGGCCAGGTCCAGCGGAACCGGACGGCCGAGCATCACTTCGAGATTCTCAAAGGGGATCGCCGCCACGTGCGCCCTGTGGAGTGCGCGCAGGGTGTCCAGATCCGGCTTCGTCCCACCCGTGTACCCGAGTCTGGCCACATAGGCCTCGACGTCGAGCTCTTCCCCGTTCCATGTCATGAAGCAATGATCCCTGTGGTCACGGCGGACTCCGTAACCTGCATGACCGCCCGACCTATTGCACGGTTCTGACCAGGAAAGCTACTCCGTTGTCAGTCCTACGTCGTAGCGTGTGTCCGGGACATCCTGGCGGATCGACGACGGCCAGGTCACGAGGAGGGGGAAGCCCAATGAGCAGTGTCAGCAAGGGAATCAGGAAGGTCGAAGTCGGTCTCAAGTGGGACCCGAGCCCTGCCGGATCCCCGTCCAACGACCTCGACATCATCGCCGCGACGTACGCGGCGGACGCTCCTTACGGCCAGCCCGTGTACCTCGTCCACTTCGACAGCCGCTCCCCGGACGGCACGATCACCCTCAACCGCGACAGCAGGACGGGCCAGGGCTTCGGTTTCGACGAGGTCATGGTCCTGGAGCTGGACCGCCTCGCACCCACGTACTGCCGGGTCGTGGTGGGGGTAGCGATCCAGCAGCATGAAGGGCAGAAGGTGTTCGGCGACATCACGAACACCGCCGTGCGGATCCGCGAGGGCCACACGGACCTGGCCCAGAGCGATCTCGCGGCCGTCGCGGGCAGCACGGCCGCGACCATCGCCGAATTCACCAGGGACGAGTCCGGGGCGTGGTCGTTCCGCGAGGTCATCCGTGGCTTTGACGCCGACCCCACGTCGTTCGCCTCCCTCATGGGGAGCAAGACCTGACGCCGGACTGAGCGGTGGGTGGATACGTCGTACCTGGGAAGACGGGCAGGCGCGCCGAAGGGGACCGACGTATCGCCGATCCCCTTCGTGCCGCTGTCAGCGGGCAGCCACCCGCTCAGCTGTGCCGGAAGCGCGTCCGGCACAGCCCCTCACAGGTCAGCTGCAGCCGCTGGTGGAGCCACAGCCCTCGCAGATGTAGCAGGAGCCTGCCCGCTGCATCTTCGTACCGCAGGAGAAGCACAGCGGCGCGTCGGCCTGGATGCCCAGCTGCATCTCGACGAGCTCGGCGCTGGTGTGCGCCTGCTGCGGGGCGGGCTTGGCGGCCTCGGCCTCAGTCTCGGCCTTCGGCGTGGCGACCGCCTTCAGCGACTCGGTCTGCCGCGGAGCGGACTGTGCCAGCCCCTCTACGTCGACCTCGGAGTCGTCGAGCGACGGCTCGTAGGAACCCGTCTCCAGGTGACGCTGGCGCTCCTCGGCGGAGTGGATGCCGAGCGCGGAGCGCGTCTCGAAGGGCAGGAAGTCCAGCGCCAGGCGGCGGAAGATGTAGTCGACGATCGACTGCGCCATCCGCACGTCCGGGTCGTCCGTCATACCGGCCGGCTCGAAGCGCATGTTCGTGAACTTGGAAACGTACGTCTCCAGGGGCACGCCGTACTGCAGACCGACGGAGACGGCGATCGAGAAGGCGTCCATCATGCCCGCGAGGGTCGAGCCCTGCTTGGACATCTTCAGGAAGACCTCGCCGAGACCGTCGTCCGGGTAGGAGTTGGCGGTCATGTAACCCTCGGCGCCACCCACCGTGAAGGAGGTGGTGATGCCGGGACGACCCTTCGGGAGGCGCTTGCGGACCGGGCGGTACTCGACCACCTTCTCGACCGCGGCACGGATCGTCTCTTCGGTCTTCTCCGTGAGCTCGGTCTTCTCCACCTCCTTCTTCTTGGCGGAGAGCGGCTGGCCGACCTTGCAGTTGTCGCGGTAGATGGCAAGCGCCTTGACGCCCATCTTCCAGGCCTCGAAGTAGACCTCTTCGACGTCCTCGACGGTGGCGGTCTCCGGGAGGTTGACCGTCTTGGAGAGGGCGCCCGAGATCCACGGCTGGATCGCGGCCATCATGCGGACGTGGCCCATCGCGGAGATGGAACGCTCGCCCATGGCGCAGTCGAAGACCTCGTAGTGCTCGGTCTTCAGGCCCGGGGCGTCGATCACGTTGCCGTTCTCGGCGATGTGGGCGACGATCGCCTCGATCTGCTCCTCCTGGTAGCCCAGGCGACGCAGGGCCTGCGGCACGGTGCCGTTGACGATCTGCATCGAGCCGCCGCCGACGAGCTTCTTGAACTTCACCAGGGCGAGGTCGGGCTCCAGGCCCGTGGTGTCGCAGGACATCGCGAGACCGATGGTGCCGGTCGGGGCGATGACGGACGCCTGGGAGTTACGGAAACCGTTCTTCTCACCGAGACGGATCACGTCCTGCCAGGCCTCCGTGGCGGCGGCCCAGATCGGGGTGTCCAGGTCGTCCATGCGGACGGCCGCGGTGTTGGCGTCGGCGTGCTGCTTCATGACGCGCTTGTGCGGCGTGGCGTTGCGGGCATAGCCCTCGTAGGGGCCGACGACCGCGGCGAGCTCGGCGGAACGCTTGTACGAGGTACCCGTCATCAGCGAGGTGATGGCCCCGGCGAGGGCACGGCCGCCGTCGGAGTCGTACGCGTGACCGGTGGCCATCAGGAGGGCGCCGAGGTTGGCGTAGCCGATGCCCAGCTGACGGAAGGCGCGGGTGTTCTCGCCGATCTTCTGGGTCGGGAAGTCCGCGAAGCAGATCGAGATGTCCATCGCGGTGATGACCAGCTCGACGACCTTCGAGAAGCGCTCGGCGTCGAAGGACTGGGTGCCCTTGCCGTCGTCCTTCAGGAACTTCATGAGGTTCAGCGAGGCGAGGTTGCAGGACGTGTTGTCCAGGTGCATGTACTCGCTGCACGGGTTCGAGCCGTTGATCCGGCCGGACTCCGGGCAGGTGTGCCAGGCGTTGATGGTGTCGTCGTACTGGATGCCGGGGTCGGCGCACGCCCAGGCGGCCTCGGCCATCTTGCGGAAGAGCGACTTGGCGTCGACCTCCTCGATGACGTCACCGGTCATCCGGGCACGCAGGCCGAACTTGGAGCCGGACTCCACGGCCTTCATGAACTCGTCGTTCACGCGGACCGAGTTGTTGGCGTTCTGGTACTGGACGGACGTGATGTCGTCGCCGCCCAGGTCCATGTCGAAGCCCGCGTCACGCAGGGCGCGGATCTTCTCCTCTTCCTTGACCTTGGTCTCGATGAAGCCCTCGATGTCGGGGTGGTCGACGTCGAGGATGACCATCTTGGCCGCACGGCGCGTGGCGCCACCGGACTTGATCGTTCCCGCGGAGGCGTCGGCACCGCGCATGAAGGAGACGGGACCCGAGGCGTTGCCTCCGGAGGACAGCAGTTCCTTTGAGGAACGGATGCGGGAGAGGTTCAGGCCGGCGCCGGAGCCGCCCTTGAAGATCATGCCCTCTTCCTTGTACCAGTCGAGGATCGACTCCATGGAGTCGTCGACGGCCAGGATGAAGCAGGCGGACACCTGCTGCGGCTGGGGCGTGCCGACGTTGAACCAGACCGGCGAGTTGAAGCTGAAGATCTGGTGCAGGAGGGCGTAGGCCAGCTCGTGCTCGAAGATCTCGGCATCGGCGGGCGAGGCGAAGTAGCTGTAGTCCTCGCCGGCCTTGCGGTAGGTCTTCACGATGCGGTCGATCAGCTGCTTGAGGCCGGTCTCGCGCTGCGGGGTACCGACGGCCCCGCGGAAGTACTTGCTGGTGACGATGTTGACCGCGTTCACCGACCAGAAGTCGGGGAACTCGACGCCACGCTGCTCGAAGTTGACCGAGCCGTCGCGCCAGTTGGTCATGACGACGTCACGGCGCTCCCAGACCACCTCGTCGTACGGATGCACGCCGGGGGTCGTGTGGATGCGCTCGATGCGCAGACCCTTGGCCTTGGATCCCTTGGCGCGGGAACCTCGTGCCGGGCCGCTCGTCGTCTCGGTCATGCCGCCTCCCTGTTTCAGGCTAAAACGCCCTGAAGTGCCACGATCTTCCCGTGACACGGATGTGTATCTGGCGTCGCGGGCATCGCAAAGGACACCCACGACAGGTCTGGTTTGCCGCCGGCCGGTCGGTCAGCCGGTCAGTCGGCGGCGGTGGCGGGCACCGGGACTTCGACAGTCCCTCCGGGCCCGCATTCATTCACGACGCGCTCTCCGCCCGCGTCGCGCGGCTCCGCGTCGAGCCGCTGTTCCCTCAGCTCTCCGATGGCAGCCTCGAAGTCCTCGAGCGAATCGAACGCCCGGTACACGGAGGCGAAGCGCAGGTAGGCGACGAGGTCGAGTTCCTGCAGCGGACCGAGTATGGCCAGCCCGACGTCATGGGTGGTCAGCTCGGCGCTTCCAGTGGCGCGGACGGCCTCTTCCACCCTCTGCCCGAGGAGGGCGAGGGCGTCCTCGGTGACCGGCCGTCCCTGGCACGCCTTGCGGACGCCGTTGATGACCTTCGTACGGCTGAAGGGCTCGGTCACGCCACTGCGCTTGATCACCATCAGTGAGCACGTCTCCACAGTCGTGAAACGACGGGAGCAGTCGGGGCACTGGCGGCGCCTTCGGATCGACGTGCCGTCGTCAGTGGTGCGGCTGTCGACTACGCGGCTGTCGGGGTGCCTGCAGAAGGGGCAGTGCATGGAACTCCCAACCCTCCTTCACGGCGCGACTCATAAGCGTCAACGGGCCCTCGGGGCCCCTCGAAGCAGCCCCAAGCATAGGCGATGCCTGAGCCCCTGAAAGACCAGGGACCACAACTTCTGGGCCGCTGTCGCAATCCAACCACTAGATCTGGGGTTTGCCCGCTTCTTCGACACCTCGCGTGTCGCGCCGCTCCTGGCCATGTCGGGGCCATGTCGGGCCCGCGAAGGCGCCCTTCGCGGGGCTCGGGAAGGGGGCCGGTGCCGGGTTGACGAGGCGCCGGATGGCAGTATGTGAGCCCCAGCGAGGGGCTCACGGCCCCGGCGGTGAAGCGTACCGTAATGAACCGAATTGCCGTTCGGCCCGAGTGTCAGCCATACACCTGGAAACCTGATCACGTCAGGTAATCAGCGATTTTTCACTCGAACGTGTGTTTGGCGCAACCTTTCGAAAGCAACTACCGTTGGCTAGCTAGGGAGAGAACATCTCGAGAGGGGCCGACCGACGTGACCACCACCGCAGACAGCGCCACCATCACTGCCCAGGACCGCTCCCAGAGCCGACTCGAGCCGGTGCATGCCATGAATGACGTAGCCACGAACCAGGAGGGGCCAAAGCCCACCCGCTCCCTGCCGGGTCGACCTCCAGGCATCCGCGCCGACAGTTCGGGACTCACCGACCGGCAGCGCAGGGTGATCGAGGTCATCAGGGACTCCGTGCAGCGGCGCGGTTACCCACCGTCGATGCGGGAGATCGGTCAGGCGGTGGGCCTGTCCAGCACTTCCTCGGTCGCCCATCAGCTGATGGCCCTGGAGCGCAAGGGCTTCCTCCGCCGCGACCCCCACCGCCCGCGCGCGTACGAGGTGCGCGGCTCGGACCAGCCGAGCAGCCAGCCCACCGACACCACCGGCAAGCCGGCCGCGTCGTACGTCCCGCTCGTCGGCCGTATCGCGGCCGGTGGCCCGATCCTCGCCGAGGAGTCGGTGGAGGACGTCTTCCCTCTCCCCCGGCAGCTCGTGGGCGACGGAGAGCTCTTCGTGCTGAAGGTCGTCGGTGACTCGATGATCGAGGCCGCCATCTGCGACGGCGACTGGGTCACGGTGCGGCGCCAGCCCGTCGCGGAGAACGGCGACATCGTGGCCGCCATGCTGGACGGCGAAGCGACGGTCAAGCGTTTCAAGCGCGAGGACGGGCACGTCTGGCTCCTCCCGCACAACTCCGCGTACCAGCCGATCCCCGGTGACGAGGCGACGATCCTCGGCAAGGTCGTGGCGGTGCTGCGGCGGGTGTGAGTCCGCGCTTCTGACCGGCCCCGGAACCAACTGCGCCGGTTCCGGGGCCCTGCTGTGTCCTGGCTCAGCCCGACACCTGAGCCGCCTCGGCCGCCTTCGCCGCGGCGTCGATCGCGGCCAGGGAGCGACGCACCTGATTGCGGTCCGTCGTGTACCAGAAGTCGGGCAGCGAAGCCCGTAGATAGCTTCCGTAGCGCGCCGTGGCCAGCCGGGGATCCAGGACGGCGACCACGCCGCGGTCCCCGGACGCTCGTACGAGACGCCCCGCGCCCTGCGCCATCAGGAGAGCCGCATGGGTGGCCGCGACTGCCATGAAGCCGTTGCCGCCGGCTTCGTCGACCGCCTTCTGGCGGGCGCTCATCAGCGGGTCGTCGGGGCGCGGGAAGGGAATCTTGTCCATGATCACCAGCTGGCAACTGGGGCCCGGCACGTCCACGCCCTGCCAGAGCGAGAGCGTCCCGAAGAGGCATGTCTTCACGTCCGCCGCGAAGCCCTTGATCAGCTCCCCCAGGGTCTCCTCGCCCTGGAGGAGGATGGGCATGTCGAGTCGCTCCCTTAGCTCCTCCGCCGCACTCTGAGCCGCACGCATGGAGGAGAACAGGCCGAGCGTCCGGCCACCGGCCGCCTCGATCAGCTCGGCCAGCTCATCGAGCATGTCGCTGCGCGTGCCCTCGCGGCCCGGACGGGCCAGGTGCTTGGCGACGTAGAGGATGCCCTGCTTGCCGTAGTCGAACGGGGAGCCGACGTCGAGGCCCTTCCACTGGGGCGCGTCCTCGGACTCGGTGCCCTCCGGGGCGAGGCCGAGCGACGCCCCGACGCCGTTGAAGTCGCCGCCGAGCTTGAGCGTGGCAGAGGTGAGGATCACCGAGCGCTCGGCGAAGAGCTTCTCCCGGAGGAGACCGGACACGGACATCGGGGCCACCCGCACGGAGGCTCCGAAACGGTCGTGCCGCTCGTACCAGACGACGTCGTACTCGGAGCCGTTCGTGATGCGCTCCGCCACGTCGTGGATCGACTCCACAGAGGCCAGGGCCTGCTTACGTACCGCGTCCTCGTCCTGGACCGACTTGTCGCGGGTGGAACCGAGCGCTGTGATGACCGAGCGGGCGGCGTCGCGCAGGGCCATCAGCGCGTACCCGAGGTCTTCGGGGATCTCCTCCAGGCGGCCCGGCAGGGCCAGCTCCATCAGCCGCTCGAAGCCTTCGGATGCGGTCTGGAGCTGGTCGGCCGCCTTCTCGTTGACGAGCTTGGCGGCTCGGCGCACCGCGCGGTTGACCTGACCGGGGGTGAGCTCGCCCGTGGCCACGCCGGTGACCCGGGAGACCAGTTCATGGGCCTCGTCCACGATCAGCACCTCGTGCTGGGGAAGGACAGGGGCGCCCTCGATGGCGTCGATGGCGAGCAGCGCGTGGTTGGTGACGACGACGTCGGCGAGCTTGGCGCGCTCGCGGGCCGCCTCGGCGAAGCACTCCGCCCCGTAGGCACACTTCGAAGCACCGAGGCACTCCCTGGAGGAGACGGAGACCTGGGACCACGCCCGGTCGGAGACGCCGGGGGTCAGGTCGTCCCGGTCGCCCGTCTCCGTCTCGTCGGCCCAGTCCCGCATCCTCAGGAGGTCATGGCCCAGCTTGCTGGTGGGCGCTGCCGCCTCGAACTGGTCGAAGAGGCCCTCCTCCTCGTCCTGCGGCGCGCCTTCGTGGAGGCGGTGGAGGCACAGGTAGTTCGAGCGGCCCTTGAGCATCGCGAACTGGGGTCGGCGGCGCATCAGCGGGTGCAGTGCGTCCACCGTGCGCGGCAGGTCCCGCTCCACGAGCTGGCGCTGGAGGGCGAGCGTGGCGGTGGCGACCACGACGCGCTCCCCGTGGGCCAGGGCGGGCACGAGATAGCCGAGGGATTTACCCGTGCCGGTGCCGGCCTGGACCAGCAGGTGGGAGCCGTCGTCGATCACCTCGGCGACGGCCTCGGCCATGGACACCTGGCCAGGGCGTTCCGTGCCGCCGACAGCGGTGACGGCGGCGTGCAGGAGCGCGGGGAGGGAGGGCTTCGTCATAGCGCGACCACCCTACGGTGCCCCACTGACAATCCCGCGATCAAGGCTGGTGGAGAGGGTTGGGCACGGTGCCGTGCACGGCGGCGTGCGGACGCTGCGGGCGGTCGCGGTACCCGTCGAGGAGGAGCCGGTTCCGGTTGAGGCACAGCCGCTCGATACGCGGTGTGAGCAGGTCGAACATCTCGTACCGCTCCTTCATCTCTGGAGCGCGCGCCTGGTGCCGGAGGATCTCGGCGCGCACGGCGGACCAGAAATCCTTCTCCGGGACGCCCAGTTGTTTCTCACACAGCGGCGCCAGGTAGCGGAAGACTCCCACGAAGAGACCGGAATGGATGAATTGCGTGAGGAAGTCGGGGGGCTCGGTGAGCAGTACGTCGCGTACATCGTCAGGCATCGAGTCATGCTCGGGCAGCCGCGCGGCGCTGACGTTCACGTCGTCCACGAAATCCTTCACCCCCAGGCGGACGGGCACGTCCTTGTCGTCGAAGACGACGATGGCGTTCTCCCCGTGAGGGGAGAACACGGTGCCGTAGCGGTAGAGGAAGTGCAGGAGCGGAGGCAGCAGGGCGGCGAAGAGCCGGCGCAGCCACACAGTGGGGGCGAGTCCCGAGCGTTCCACGAGTTCCGTGACGAAGGCCCTGCCGGCCGGGTCGACGTGCAGCAGCGAGGCAAGGGTGCGTGCGCGTTCGTCGGGGGCGAGGTAGCGGGTGAGAGGCTCGCGCCAGATGGCGCCGAGCAGTTCCCTGTACTGGTAGGGAACCTCCGGCAACCCGTCGTACACAGGATGTTCGACGGCCACCGAAGCCACCTCGCCGAGCAGGATCACCCGGCACTCGTCGCGCAGGAAGGGGTCGATGTCGCGCAGGGCGTGCATCCACGCGGTGACGGCGGGCGCGGCGATCGTGCGCTCCGTGGGCAGTCCGCGCCAGACCAGTGTGTTGAGGACCGAAAGCGGCAGCTTCACGGTGTGCCTGTCGGGACGGGACGCGTTGAGGAACGTACGGATGGACTGCTGGGGCAGGCGTATGTCGCCGTCGCTGCCGAGCGGAACGATGGCGTCCGCGGCGACGGAGGGAGCGAAGAGCGGCAGGACGACCTCGTCCCACTGCCAGGGGTGCACCGGAAGGTACAAATACTCCTGGGGGTCGAGCCTGCGCGCGCGGAGTAAGTCCGCGAAGGTCTCCTGGGTGGGGATGGGAAGCTCGCGGGCGTAGAGCTGCTGAGCGGTTTCCAGCCCGGTGACACCTCGATACACGGCGAGGTCGGTGTGGACAGCGATCCATGGGAGCGTCGTGGCGCGGCGGGCCTCCGGCGCCCATAGGTTGACGTCGGTGGCGGAGAAGCCGATGCGGCCTTTGTTGAGGACCAGCCAGGGGTGGCCGGTCTGGTGGCCCTCCAGTTCCGCGTAACTGAGGTCGGCGAGCTGCGCCGCGGTGAGCGCGGTGTGGTCGATCCTGGCGTCGGCGCTGAGGGTGATGCTGAGTTCGCGGACGAGGTGACCGAGGGTGGCGCCGTCGAGTCCCAGGGTCCTGCGGGCCAGCGTGAGGAATCGGACGGGGTCATGCAGGGGGCGGGCCGCCGCACCGCCCTCGCTCAGCGCCAGGCTGGCGGGGTCGACGTGCCAGCCTCCGTACGAGCCGCGGCGTGCGCGGAAGGTGAGACAGGGGCTGTCGTGGTCACCCTTGGGGTCGCGGTCGTGGACGCGGTTGCCCTCTTGGCTCCGGTTCTGGTCCCGATCTTGGTTCTGATCTCGGAGCTGACCCCGATGCCCGTCGCTGCCGTTGGGAGCGGTGGCTCCGGGCGGTGTGTCAGCCGCGTCCGGCCCGGGCGGTTCGAGGTGGAGACGGTAGGTGTCCGCCTCACCTTCTATGACCGGCTCGGGCCTGATGATCTCTTCGTACGCGAACTCGCCGATCATCTTGGCGAGCAGTCGGCGGCCGGCCTCGCGCCATCTGTCCTGGGTCAGCTCGGGTGGGTCGTAGAGCGCGGCGGATGGGCGGGAGATCGGGCTTGCGAACGGATTCGGCACGGGGACTCCTCAGGGAGGGAACCGGATCGGGTCGAGCGGTGTACCAAGAGTGATCGGGTCAGAGCACTGCGCGCAGGGCTCGGTCACGGACCATGAGCGCCGCCCGTTTGTCGGGCAGGTTCACTTCGGCGGAGAAGCGGAAGCCAGCACTCAGGAATGCGGAGATGGAGGGGGTGTTGCGCAGGTCAGGTTCTGCGATGACGCGTGCGCATGCGGGGCGGTGGTCGAACACGAGGTCGGCGACGGCTCTGAGCAGTGAAGTGCCAAGGCCGCGCCCGCGGTTGACGACGCCACCGATGAGGAGGTGGACACCGGTGTCGTGCGGGCGCGAGGGGTAGAGGCGGGCCAACGGGTCTAGGTCCGCCCGGTAGATCTCCCAGTAGCTCATCGGCATGCCTTCGAGCACGCCGAGGCAGGGCACGCTGCGTCCGTCTCCGTCGAGTTGGGGACGCAGGTGCTCCTCGGTGACGGCCTCGGGGCCTTCCAGCTCCCAGAAGGCTGCCACGGCAGGGTCGTTCATCCACCGGCTGATCAGTGGGAGGTCACGTTCGAGACGGACAGGTACGAGTTGGAAGACACCGGCGTCAGTGGTGGTTGGCCCCCAGGCGGCGATGCCGTCGAGGAGGTCCTCCACGGCCACGGTGCCCGGGCTGTGGTCCGGGGCGCGCTCGCCGTGCCCGATGTGAGTTGCCCGCGGAGTTCGCTCGTCGCTCTCGGCCAGCAAGGCGACGAGTTCGTCGGGCAGGCGCAGGTCGAGAGTGTCCGCGCCGTCGGCGCCGGTGGCCGTGGGATCGGTGTCGGCGTCGGTACTCGCATCGGTGGGAGACACGGCGTCGCTCCTGTCAGAAGAGTCAGAAGAGTCAGAAGAGTCTGAAGAGGCGGGGCATGGTCCTCAGGAATGAAGGGGGTTGGCGATGGTGACGTACACGGACTGGGTGTCGACCGGGCCGACGAGCTCATCGAGTCCATGGAGCCTGGTCAGCAGATTGGCCTTGCACCGCAGCACGGGTGAGTCGAGCAGCGTCGCGGGCAGTGAGGTGCGCAGCGGGTCAGGGCCGGATGCGATGTCGCCGAGGAAGCGTCGGAAGGCCGCGAGCAGCAGCCTTTCGTCCGCGAGTCGTTCGGCGCCGAACGCTCCGATCAGACCCAGGACGTTATTGATGCCGAGGTAGTAGGCGAACCGCTCGTCGGTCACCTCGTCCGAGACGAAGGTGTCGCTGTGCCGGCCGATGCCGGGGAGCCGCCGGTCGAGTTCGGCACGCCGGGATTCCCGGAAGTAGTAGCCCTGGTTGTCGCGGTAGCGGCCTCCCACGGGCCATCCCTCGGAATCGAGGAGGAGGATCGTGTTCTGCTGGTGCGCTTCCAGGGCGACGCCTGCCTCGCTGTCCAGCCACAGCACGGGGCGGACGACGGTCTCCAGGTAGCGCAGGAACCACTCGGTGGCGACAGCGCCTCGGGGGCGGCCCGTCCGTCCCGCCAGCCTGGTCACCGTCTCGCCGAGCCGGGAGCGCATGAGGCGGAGGTCCTGGCAGGCGGGCAGGGCCGAAGGCTTGGGCGAAACGAGGCCCGCGACGCAGGTGGCGTCGTCCCCGGGGCTGAAGGGGTTGTGCCGAATCATGACGTCGAGCCCGGTCACGGGCGCGCCGTCACGATCGTTGACGGCAAGCCACGCGGGGTCGCGGACGACGTCGAAGCAGGGGTGGGCCGCCTGCCACTGCTTGGCGAGGCCGCTGCGTAGCAGCCGGTGGACTTCGACGCCGCGACGGAGTTCTTTACGGAGGTTCTCACGACGGGAGTTGGTGATGCGGACGCCGAGCGACAGCTTGAGCATGGCGGCTGCGCCGGAACGGTAGAGGGTGCGTACGGAGGAGGTGGGGTGCCAGGGGGCGCCGTGCGGTCCGAGGTCTTGGAGGAGGCCGGCGTCGAGGAGTTCGGCCGCCGTGGGACGGTGTCGGAGCTCGCGGATCTGCCACGGATGGACGGGCAGCGCGACGCGGCCGTCCGGCAGCGGTAGTTCCGGGCCTGCGAGGCGGGCGGCGAGCTGGTCGGCCGGGAGCGGACGCCCGCGTTCCGTCCAGGCCGAGTCCGCTGCGAGTACGGAGGGATGGACAGCTAGCCAGTGCAGTGCGAAGGCTCCGCGCAACTCCGGTGAGTAGAGCCGTGATTCGCTGTCGGACAGGCCCTCGCGGCTCTTGGGGGTCGGGTGGAAGGGGTGACCGAGGAGCAGCGACTGTTCGGCGGCGAGGAAGAGGTCGGGCTCGTCGGCCCGGCTGGCACGACGGTCGGCGATGAACTGGGCGGTGCGACGGACCGAGTCGGCGACCCGGCCGACCAGGTCGGCGCCGTCGACGGGGCCGGCCGGATGCGCGGCTGCGGCCTGGGGCGCCACTTCCGGGAGGGGCACTGACACCTCGGGGTTCGACTGTCCTGCCCGGTTCGCCGCAGGTGCCGGGGCTCCTGGGTCTGCCGGGGTTGCCGGGTCTGCCATGGTTCCCGTGCCTGAAGGGTTTTCCGGGCCTGGAGGGGTGCCCGTGCCTGCCGGGGTTCCTCTGCCTGAAGGGATTCCCGGGCCTGCCAGGGTCCCCGAGTCTGCCGAGGTTCCCGGCGGGCCTGCCGGGGCATTCGTGGCCGGATCACCCGCCGGCGGCTCCGCGTCGCGGCGTGCCGTCTCGCGGCCGAGGAGGGCAGCGACGGTCACCGCGTCGACGGGAGGGGCGCTGGCCGGGCCGTCCTCCAGGTAAGGCAGGCCGAAGCGGTGCCAGCCGGTGGCCGACCAGTAGTGCACGGGGACGAGCAGAGCCGTGCCGCTGGCGTGGAGAGGGATGCGCAGGGCGCCCTGCTCCGGTGCCGGAAGGTTGTTCTCCCTGACCCAGCAGCGCAGCAGGTTCTCGACGGCGGCCGCCTGGGCGGCGGTGTGCGGATCGGGGTGTTCCAGCAGGTCGGTGGCCCTGCCGTGCAAGTGCTCGGCCTCTCGGCCGCCGCACTTCTGCCGGGGGACCGTACCGGCCTCGGCCGCCAAGAGTGGTTGTGTGACGCACGTGCCTGGGGCGTCGAGGTGGGGGCGGCCTTCGGACGGGGGGGTGGCGTTCAAGAGGGGTTCCTTGTGGGGTTGTTCGGGCTCCGTGTGGCGACGGGTCCGGGACATACCCGGCATCTCATGGCCGCCGCCGCGGGGCGGCCCGGGTCCGTCTTGGCTATCCGTGGTGGGCACGCGCTGCGGTGGTCAGCGCGTCGGCGAGACGGTCGAGGACCGCAACCGCCTGTTCGTCGGTGATGGTCAGAGGGGGAAGGAGTCGTACGACGCTGGAGTGGCGCCCGCCGAGTTCCACGATGAGGCCGCGCCGCAGGCACTCGCGCTGCACAGCGGCGGCCAGTTGGGGGGCTGGTGGGCGAGGGCGAGTGGCGGTCGGCAGGTGGCCGGCGGCCCCGGTGAGCGGCTCGTATGCGGTATCAGGCCGGCTGAAGCGCCCCCAAGTTTTCGATGCCCTGGTCGGCGGTAGCGTCACTACCGGCGGCCGGCCTCGCCCGGGATTCTTCCGGCCCGGGCCCAGGAGCGCCCTGACCCGGCCGAGGGTGGACGATCCCCGCTCCGAAGCTGCCCGGGTTCCCACCACCCCGCGCCCCCGACCCCGCTCCCGCTCCCGCTCCCGCCCCAGGGGTAGAGCCCGGCATCCTCGCCCCGACCGCCCCACCAGACCTGGCCGACCCGACAGACTCCACCGCCCCCACCATCCCCACCGGCTTAACGGGCTCCCCAGGCTGCCCAGAAGCACCTGACTCGCCCCGCCCACCTGGCTCACCCCGCCCACCTGGTGCACCCCGCCCATCTGGCTCGACGAGTTCGACTCCGATCATCAGGCCCCGGCCACGAACCTCACCGATACAGGGGTGGGCTGCCGCCAGGGAACGGAGTTGAGTGATCATGCGGGCACCCAATGTGGCGGCGCGTTCGGCGAGGCCGTTCTCGCGGACGTAGGCGAGGGTCGCCGCGCCCGCTGCCATGGCGAGTTGGTTGCCTCGGAAGGTGCCCGCGTGGGCGCCGGGGGGCCAGACGTCGAGGTCGTCCCGGTAGATCACCACCGCGAGGGGCAGGCTGCCACCGATCGCTTTGGAGAGCACCATCACATCGGGTACGACGCCGCTGTGCTCGACGGCCCAGAACGCTCCGGTGCGCCCGACACCCGTCTGGACCTCGTCGGCGATGAGCGGGATGCCGCGCACCGCGGTGATCTCACGCATTCGGCGCAGCCAGGCGTCGGGCGCCGGAAGGACCCCGCCCTCGCCCTGGACAGGTTCGACGATCATGCCTGCTGGGGCTGGAACGCCCGACTTCGTGTCGTCGAGGAGACTCTCCGTCCAGCGGGCGGAGAGTTCGGCGCCGCGTGGGCCGCCGAGACCGAACGGGCAGCGGTAGTCCTGGGGGTAAGGGAGGCGCGCGACCCGTACGCCCCGCGCGCCGCCGGACACTTCGAGCGCCCCGGCCGTCATGCCGTGGTAAGCGCCGGTGAAGGCCAGCATGCCGTCGCGTCCGGTGGCCGCGCGGACCAGTTTCAACGCGGCCTCCACGGCGTCCGTCCCGGCGGGGCCGCAGAACTGGATGCGCGCACGCTCGGCGAGGCCGCGCGGCAACGTGCTGAACAGCTCGGTGGTGAAGGCGTCCTTGACCGGTGTGGCGAGGTCGAGGACGTGCAGCGGCGCCCCCGAGTCGAGCACCTTCCTGATGGCTTCGAGCACCACGGGGTGGTTGTGGCCGAGGGCCAGCGTCCCTGCGCCCGAGAGGCAGTCGAGGTAGCGGCGCCCGTCCGCACCTTCGATGGTCATGCCGCGCGCCCGCACCGGCACGATCGGCAGGGCTCTGGCGTAGGTACGTGCAGCTGATTCGCGCGCCGACTGCCGCCGCAGGATGCCCTCTTGCGTGGCGGAAGGCATGACGGTAGGCCCGGCACTCATTTCCCCGCCCCCCATTACCGCCCCCTCGGTCTCTCCAACCCCCGCAGGCCCCTCAACCTCCGAAGTGCCCTCGCCCCCCGTCGGCCCCTCAACCTCCGAAGTACCCTCAACCCCCGCAGGCCCCGCAACTCCCGCAAGATCATCAGGCCCCGCAGGCTCTACAGACCCCGGGGCCTCCGCCGGCTGCAACGACTGTGTTACGGAACGTGCTGCGGACACCGCCGCGGGCGCAGGCTCGGTCACGGCCACGACTGTTGGTCCTCCCGCTGTGGACGAGCGCGTCCGGCCGTGTGGCTCGGGTGCACCCGTATGTCGGGTGGACCCCATATGACCGAACGCGCAGGCGAGTTGGCAGGGGAGATCGGCGCAGGCCGCGACTCCCCCCGTACGTACCAACGACGGTGAACCCGGAGGATCACGGGTCATTGGAAGATCCTTGCCGTGACGGAACCGTTGCCCTTCCGTCGGCCGTCCCCAACGGCATCGGCATAGTGTGGGGGGCCGTTCGCCAGCGACAGGTGCGCCGCCCCCTGGTCACAGGGGGCCCGCGCCGGTGTGCGGCGGGTGCTTGGCACCCGAGTGTCCAGCACTTCGAACCATTGCACTCTGCACCAGTGAGGCGCTTGCCCCACAGGCGCTCAGAACCATGCTCAGAACCATTGCACTATGAACGATCTTCGAGGCCCAGGGGGAATCTCACGATGCGACCCATACGTCCGCTCTTCACCGCCCGCAGTGGGAGGAGCGCGCGCACCAGAACCTCCCCCGTGGCGGCCGCGGTGGCGCTCGGCGCGGCGCTCGTACTGACCGCCACGGCCTGCGGCCCCACCGAGGACAACGCCGGCGGTGACTCGTCCTCGGCACAGCCCGGTGACAGCGAGGGCGGCGGCAGCAGCGATGACAAGATCAAGATTCCGGCGGACCTCCAGGACCGGCTCAAGGAGCACGGGATCGACCTGGACAAGTGGAAGAACGGCGCCTGGAAGAACTGGGACAAGGACGACTGGCTGCGCGAGGCCGGCGACTTCGTCAACCCGATCATCGAGGACCTGTGGGACCCCGAGCGGATGCGGGACGCCGACAAGAACCCGGACCGCAGCGTCGACGACAGCGACATCTCCGGCGACCAAGGCGTCACCGATCCGACGCCCGAGCCCGTCGAGGCCGCCGCCGTGAAGGCGCCGTACCACGACCAGGCAGCCGAGTCCGGCAAGCTCTTCTTCGACGGTCCCGAGGGTTCGATGGTCTGCTCCGCGACCGTCATCAAGGACCCGGCCCACCCGGGCAAGTCCAACATGGTGTGGACCGCCGGTCACTGCGTGCACGCCGGCGCCGAGGGCGGCTGGTATCGCAACATGGTCTTCGTCCCCTCGTACAACGACAGCGGCAAGTCGGCCGAGGAACTGCAGAACGCCCCCAAGGAAGAGGTCGCCCCGTACGGCGTCTGGTGGGGCGACTGGGCGCAGACCTCCGACCAGTGGATTGAGCAGGGCGGCCCGACGGGCGGCAAGGGTGCGCCGTACGACTTCGCGGTGATTCACGTGGCGCCCGAGAAGGGCAGCGAGGGCAAGTCGCTGGAGGAGACCGTCGGTTCGGCGCTTCCGGTGGACTTCAACGCCCCCTCGGTTCCGCAGATCAAGACCATGACGGCCACCGGTTACCCGGCGGCGCCGCCCTTCGACGGCCAGAAGCTGTTCCAGTGTGCCGACAAGCCGGGCCGGCTCTCGCTCACGAAGCCCGACCCGACGATGTACCGCGTCGGCTGCACCATGACCGGTGGTTCATCCGGCGGCGGCTGGGTGGCGCAGGGCCAGGACGGCAAGCCCGCCCTGGTCTCGAACACCTCCATCGGCCCGGTGACGGCGGGCTGGCTGGCCGGTCCGCGCCTGGGCAAGGAGGCCAAGGGCATCTACACCGCGGTCAGCAAGAAGTTCGCCGGGCAGTAGGCCGGACCCCCGGCATGTGAGGCCTTCGGGCAAGCCGGACCTCTCGTACCGCATACCGTACGGCGGCGGGGTCGTCGTAAACCTTCACGACCCCGCCGCTGTTCATCCCCAATCTCACAGGCATAGTGGGGTGTTGTGTCAACGCGGGTCTCCCGGACTTCTCCCGGGACGCGCATGACACGTACATGGCAATTCTCTGCCTCTATCCATGGCAATCACGCAATTCACGTTCTATTCGGGGGTAACAGCACCATGCGTTCCACTCGTGCGCTCTTCGCGCGCAGTCGTGGACGGCGCGCCGCACTCGCCGCCACCGGACTCGCAGCGGTCCTGGCGCTCACCGCCACGGCCTGCGGTCCGAGCGAGGACAAGGCGAGCGACGCGCCGGACACCGCCGCCTCCCAGGGATCCGACGGCTCCGACGCCGGTGCCGGGAGTGCCGACTCCAAGCTGCCCGGCGAACTCGCCGACAAGCTCAAGAAGCACGGCATCGACCCGGACAAGTGGAAGAACGGCGCCTGGAAGAACTGGGACAAGGACGACTGGCTGCGCGAGTCCAAGGACTTCGTCAATCCGGTCATCGCCGGGCTCTGGAAGCCCGAGCGGATGCAGAAGGCGAAGGACCCGAACAAGACGATCGCCGCGAAGGACGCGAGTGCCGACCAGGGCGCGACCGACCCCGCCCCGACGCCGGTCCGGGCCAAGCCCGAGAAGACGCCGTACCACGAGAACGCCGCCCCCGTCGGCAAGATCTTCTTCGACTCCCCCGAGGGTTCGATGGTCTGCTCCGGAACCGTCGTGAAGGACCCGCGCAACCCCGGCAAGTCCAACCTCGTGTGGACCGCGGGTCACTGCGTGCATGCCGGCGCCGAGGGCGGCTGGTACCGCAACATCGCGTTCGTGCCCTCCTACAACGACCTCGGCAAGTCCGAGGCCGAGCTGGGCAACGCGGCTCCGCAGGAGATCGCCCCCTACGGGCAGTACTGGGCGGACTGGGTCTCGACCTCGAACGAGTGGATCAATGAGGGCGGTCCGACGGGCGGCGCGGGTGCGACGTACGACTACGCCGTGATGCACGTGAAGCCGGAGCGGGGCGGCAAGTCCCTTGAGGAGACCGTGGGCAACGCGCTCGATGTCGACTTCTCGACTCCGGCCGCGCAGACCGTGAGCTCTATGGGTGCCTGGGGCTACCCGGCCGCCCCTCCGTACAACGGCCTGATCATGCACAAGTGCGTGGACAAGCCGGGCCGTCTGTCGCTGTCACCGAGCCAGCCGACGATGTACCGCATCGGCTGCACCATGACCGGCGGCTCGTCCGGCGGCGGCTGGTTCCGGATGGTGGGCGACAAGACCGAGCTCGTGTCGAACACCTCCATCGGCCCGGCCGAGAACACCTGGCTAGCGGGACCGCAGCTGGGCAAGGGCGCCGAGCAGGTCTACGACATGATGAGCAAGAAGTACGGCTCGCAGTAGCCCCACTGGTCACCAACTGGTTACCGAACCGGTCACCCACCGGTCGCCGAAGAGTCATCCACCGGTCGCCTGACACAGCTGAAGGCCCGCCCCCTGCGAGAGGGGACGGGCCTTCGGCCGTGCGATGGGCGGGCCGGATTGTGCTCGGTCCGGCTGCCGTCAGCGGGTGGCCGGTACGTACGGCCCGAGCTCAGCGGCGAGTTCCTCGTGCACCCGCGCCTTGAGCAGGGTGCCCTCCGCGGTGTGCTCCTCGGAGAGCACCTCGCCCTCGGCATGCGCACGCGAGATGAGCTGGCCGTGGGTGTACGGGACGAGGGCCTCGATCTCGACCTCGGGCCGCGGCAGTTCGGCGTCGATCAGCGCGAGGAGCTCCGCGATACCGGCGCCGGTGCGCGCCGAGACCGCGATCGCGTGCTTCTCGTTCCGCATCAGGCGCTGGAGGACCAGCGGGTCCGCCGCGTCCGCCTTGTTGATCACTACGACCTCGGGCACATCGGTGGCGCCCACATCGCGGATCACCTCGCGCACGGCGGCCAGCTGCTCCTCCGGCACCGGGTGCGAACCGTCCACCACGTGCAGGATGAGGTCGGAGTCGGCGACCTCCTCCATCGTGGAGCGGAACGCCTCGACGAGGTGGTGCGGCAGATGCCGTACGAATCCGACGGTGTCGGCCAAGGTGTAGAGCCGGCCGGTCGGTGTCTCGGCCCGGCGCACGGTCGGGTCGAGGGTGGCGAACAGCGCGTTCTCCACCAGCACGCCCGCGCCCGTGAGGCGATTGAGGAGCGAGGACTTGCCCGCGTTCGTATAGCCGGCGATCGCGACCGAAGGCACCTTGTTGCGTCGGCGCTCCTGTCGCTTGAGGTCGCGGCCCGTCTTCATCTCCGCGATCTCACGGCGCATCTTCGCCATCTTCTCGCGGATCCGTCGCCGGTCCGTCTCGATCTTGGTCTCACCGGGGCCACGGGTGGCCATGCCGCCACCGCCGCCGCCACCCATCTGACGGGAGAGCGACTGACCCCAGCCGCGCAGTCTCGGCAGCATGTACTGCATCTGCGCCAGGGCGACCTGCGCCTTGCCCTCTCGGGACTTGGCGTGCTGGGCGAAGATGTCGAGGATCAGGGCGGTCCTGTCGACCACCTTGACCTTCACCACGTCTTCGAGGTGGATCAGCTGGCCGGGGCTCAGCTCACCGTCGCAGACGACGGTGTCGGCACCGGTCTCAAGCACGATGTCGCGCAGCTCAAGGGCCTTGCCGGAGCCGATGTACGTCGCCGGGTCCGGCTTGTCGCGGCGCTGGATGACACCGTCGAGCACGAGCGCGCCCGCGGTCTCCGCGAGGGCGGCCAGCTCCGCGAGGGAGTTCTCCGCATCGTCCACGGTCCCGGAGGTCCACACGCCGACGAGGACCACGCGCTCCAGGCGGAGCTGGCGGTACTCGACTTCGGTGACGTCCTCGAGTTCGGTGGAGAGTCCGGCGACGCGGCGCAGAGCCGCGCGCTCGGAGCGCTCAAGCTGGTCGCCGTCCCGCTCTCCGTCGATCTCGTGGCTCCAGGCGACGTCCTCTTCCATCAGGGCATCGGCCCGAAGACCTTCGGGGTAGTTCTGCGCGAAGCTCTGTGCGTCCTGGGAAGGGGAAGAAGAGGAGGTCATTGGGTCCTTACGTCGATACGTCGATGGAATACGAACGGATCCCTGATCCGTCGCCGACGAGTGCGTCACCCGTCACAGTCGACAACGCCCGAGCCGGCCCGGAGATTCCCGGACCCGGCCTCGGCCGACCCTGAGATATCCCCGAGGGGAAGCCCCGAAGTCCGGACCGGCCGTGCCGGCCGTGCCGGCCGTGCCGTCGACCTGATGATGGTTGCACGGCACGGGCCGTCTCGTCATCCGTGTTTTTCCCGGCCGGAAATCGTCACCGGGTAGTTACTTCCCTTCCGGCGCTCCCGTACGCCAGTCCGGGTGCCCCGGCATGGGCGGCGTCTTCTGCCCGTACAGCCAGGCGTCGAAGAATCCGGTGAGGTCACGGCCCGCCGTCTCGGAGGCGAGCCGCACGAAGTCGGCGGTCGTGGCGTTGCCGTCGCGGTGGATGTGCACCCACTGCCGCTCAAGGTGTTCGAAGGCCCGGTGCCCGAGCTCCTGGCGCAGCGCGTAGAGGACCAGGGCGCTGCCGTCGTAGACGACGGGTCGGAAGAGGCTGATCTTCTCCCCGGGAGCGGGTGCCTTGGGCTTGGCGGGCGGGCCGCCGGCCGCGCGCCAGCCGTCCGACCGGCGGTAGGCCACCTTCATCCGGTCCTCCAGGGGCCGCTTCGACTTCTCCTCGGCGTAGAGGGCCTCGTACCAGGTGGCGTGGGCTTCGTTGAGCCAGACGTCCGACCAGGCCCGCGGGGTGACGCTGTCGCCGAACCACTGGTGTGCCAGTTCGTGCACCATGATCGCGTCGACGTACCACTCGGGGTATTCGGTGCGGGTGAAGATCTCTCTCTCGAAGAGAGAGAGCGTCTGTGTCTCCAGTTCGAAGCCGGTGCGCGCGTCGGCGACCAGGACGCCGTAGGTCTCGAAGGGGTAGCGCCCGACCTTCTTCTCCATCCAGTCGATCTGGCCGGGCGTCTTCTTCAGCCAGCGCTCCAGGAGCTTGCGGTCCTTGGTGGGCACCACATCGCGTACGGGAAGGCCGTGCGGGCCCTGGCGGTGGACCACGGTGGACCGCCCGATCGACACCTGCGCCAGTTCGGTCGCCATGGGGTGGTGGGTACGGTATGCCCAGGTGGTGGTCCCGTCGGCGCGCCGGGCCTTGGCGGTCGGCAGGCCGTTCGCGACGACGGTGAGTCCCTTGGGGGCCGTCACACGGAACGTGAACGCCGCCTTGTCCGCCGGATGGTCGTTGCACGGGAAGACCAGGTGGGCGGCGTCCGCCTGGTTGGCCATGGCGAGCCCGTCCGCCGTGCGCACCCAGCCGCTCTGGGCTTCCTTGGCGGAGATCGGGTCACTGGTGTGCCGGACGGTGATCCGCAGCCGCTCGCCGGGCGTGACCGGTGCGGACGGCGTGAGCACCAGGTCCTCGCCGGAGCTGTCGAAACGGGCGGTTTCGCCGTTGACCTCGACGGAACGGACCTTGCTGTGCGTGAAGTCGAGGTTCACGCGCTCCAGGGGCGCCGTGACCCGGGCGTCGATCTTGGTGATGGCGTCCAGCGGCTTGCGGTTGTCGCCGCGATAGGTGAAGGCGATGTCGTACGAGTCCACGTCGTACCCGGGGTTGCCCAGGTGCGGGAAGAGCGGGTCGCCGATGCCGAGCGGGGCGGCCGGGGACGGCACGCTCGCCGCGACGAGGGCGGCGGACGCGGTCGCCGCGATCAGTGCCGCGGCGATGCGGGGGGTGCGGAGGGCCTTCGGCCGCGGGGCCGTGGTCCGAGGGGTGAGCAGCATGGCTTACGGCTATCAGCGCGGCACCGTCACGGTGTGACGACGCGCGTTCCGACCACTCGAACGGGGCGCCGTGCCCTCGGGCGATGAGCCGAGTCGACGGTCCCAGGGTGGCCGTGGCGTGTCAGTGGGCGGCGGCGGCCGGGTGCTGGGCGCGGCTCACGTCGTACACGCCCGGCACGGCGCGCATCGCCCGCATCAGCGCCGGAAGGTGCGCGGCGTCGGGCAGTTGCAGCGTGTATGTGTGGCGGACGCGCTGCTGGGTGGGCGGTTCCACGGTCGCGGAGACGATGGCGACGCCCTCCAGAGCGATCGCTTCGGTGAGGTCGGCGAGCAGGTGGGCACGGCCGAACGATTCGGCGGTCAGGGTCACCCGGAACTCCGCGCTGTCCCCCCAGCGGACGCCGACCTCCGCGCGCCCCACGTCCTTCATGCGCTCCACCGCGGGGCAGCCGACACGGTGGACGGTCACGACGCCTCCGCGCACGGCGAACGCGGTGATGGCGTCGGGCGGCACCGGCGTACAACACCCCGCGAGGCGTACCGTCGCGCCCTCGCGGTCCACCACGGCGCTCGCGGCGGCCGAGCGTGGGGCGTCGGAGGCGTCCGGGCGGGGCGTGCTCACCGGCGTCTGCTGGGCAGGCCGCCGACCGGACGGCGTCGGGGCGGGAGCCGCGGGCACCGGGTGCGTGGTGAGCCAGCGCCGGATCGCGATTCTGGCGGCGGGCGTACGGGCGTGGTCGAGCCACTCGCTCGACGGCCCGGAGGTGGCGTCCTGCCCCATGAGCAACTGCACGGTGTCGCCGTCGCGCAGGACGGTGCTGAGGGTCGCCAGGCGGCCGTTGACGCGGGCGCCGATGCAGGCGTGCGCGTCCTCGCCGTACTGGGCGTAGGCGGCGTCCACGCAGCTGGCGCCGGCGGGCAGACCGAGCGTGCCGCCGTCGGGGCGGAAGACGGCGATCTCGCGGTCCTGGGCGAGGTCCTCGCGCAGCGTCGACCAGAACGTGTCCGGGTCGGGTGCGGCCTCCTGCCAGTCGAGGAGCCGGGAGAGCCAGCCGGGCCTGGTCGGGTCGACGCGCTCGTCGTCGGCCCGGTCGGACAGCTCCTCCGAAGGAGGAGCGTAGGGATGGCGCAGGGCGACGACGCCCGCCTCGGCCACCTGGTGCATCTGGTGCGTACGGATGAGGACCTCGGCGACCTGGCCGTCGGGACGGGCCACCGCGGTGTGCAGCGATTGGTAGAGGTTGAACTTCGGTACGGCGATGAAGTCCTTGAACTCCGAGACGACCGGCGTGAAACAGGTGTGCAGTTCGCCGAGGGCTCCGTAGCAGTCCGCGTCTTCGTTGACGAGCACGAGGAGGCGGCCGTAGTCCGAGGCACGTAGCTCACCGCGTTTGCGGTGCACCCGGTGGACAGAGAGGAAGTGCCGCGGCCTGATGAGCACTTCGGCGGCGATGCCCGCGTCCCGGAGCACGCCGCGCACCTCGCCCGCGATGTCTCCGAGCGGGTCCCCGTGGCTTGCGGCGTTGGCGTCGATGAGGGTCTTGACCTCGGCGTACTCCTCCGGGTGGAGGATCGCGAAGACCAGATCCTCCAGCTCGGTCTTGAGCGCCTGTACGCCAAGGCGCTCGGCGAGCGGAATGAGGACGTCCCGGGTCACCTTGGCGATGCGGGCCTGTTTCTCGGGGCGCATGACGCCGAGGGTGCGCATGTTGTGCAGCCGGTCGGCGAGCTTGATCGACATGACGCGAACGTCGTTGCCGGTGGCGACGAGCATCTTGCGGAACGTCTCCGGCTCGGCCGCCGCGCCGTAGTCGACCTTTTCGAGCTTGGTGACGCCGTCGACGAGATAGCAGACGTCGTCGCCGAACTCGGCCCGTACCTGGTCGAGGGTCACGTCCGTGTCCTCGACCGTGTCGTGGAGCAGGGACGCGGTCAGGGTGGTGATCTCGGCGCCGAGCTGGGCGAGGATCAGGGTCACGGCGAGGGGGTGCGTGATGTACGGTTCGCCGCTCTTGCGCATTTGGCCCCGGTGCGAGGACTCCGCGAGGACGTAGGCACGGCGCAGCGGCTCCAGGTCGGCGTCCGGATAGTGGGCCCGGTGCGCCTCCGCCACGTGGCCGATCGCGTCGGGGAGGCGGTCGCGGGCGGCGGGCCCCAGCAGGGCGGCCCTGCCAAGCCTGCGCAGGTCAAGACGGGCGCGGCCGCGCCTGCGCTGGGCCCCGGACGTCACGGGGCCGGGCATGGCAGGGTTCGTTGCCTCCGCACTCATGGGCACCTCCGGCTGCTTCGACCGGCGGTGGACGGACGGTGGCGTACTCCGTCCGGGCCGGTGCTTGATGCTACCGAGCCCATCACGTGGCACTGACCGCCTCTCGCCGAGCGTGAAACGGATCACCCATTCGAGCGACAGTTCATGCGCTCGCCGTTTCGAGCCATTCGGACGTGAACTCGCCTTCGGCGACGATGACGGCGGGACCGGTCATCTCGATCTCGCCGTCGGGCCGCTCAGTGATCACCAGGCGCCCGCCGAGCACGTCGACGGTGTACGTGACCGGGGCGCCGGTGGCGGCCGGGTCCACGCCGTCCCTGCGGGCGGCGGCCACGGCCACGGCGCACGTGCCGGTGCCGCATGAGCGGGTCTCCCCCGCGCCGCGCTCGTGCACGCGCATGGCGACGTGCCGCGGGCCGCGGTCGACGACGAATTCGACGTTCACCCCGTCCGGGTAGGCACCAGCGGGGCTGTAGAGCGGCGGGGCGTAGAGATGGCCGGCTTCGGAGAGGTCGTCCACGAAGGCGACCGCGTGGGGGTTGCCCATGTTCACATTGAGCGCGGGCCACTTGTGGTCGTCGACCGAGACCGTGACGTCGTCTCCGGAGAGGCGCGCCTTGCCCATTCCCACGGTGATCTCGCCGCCGGATTCCGCCTTGGCGATGTGCACGGTCTTCACGCCGCCCCGGGTGGCCACCACCAGGTCGCCCGCGTCGATGTGTCCCGCGTGCTGGAGGTACCGGGCGAAGACGCGCACTCCGTTGCCGCACATCTCGGCGATCGATCCGTCGCCATTGCGGTAGTCCATGAACCACTCGGCCTGATCCGCGAGGTGGCGGGCCTCGGGGTGGGCGGCGGAGCGCACGACGTGCAGGAGGCCGTCGCCACCGATGCCCGCCCGGCGGTCGCACAGGGCGGCGACGGCGGCCGGGGGCAGCTCGATGGCGTTGCCGGGGTCCGGGATGATCACGAAGTCGTTCTCGGTCCCGTGCCCCTTGAGGAAGGCGATCCGCGTGCTCATTCCTCGATCGTACGGTGTGGGTACGACACTCGGTCGGCGCGGTGCCCGCAAGCTGCCGGCGGCGGCCTCAGCGCAGCCGGGCCACCCGCCACACCGCGAGGACGGCGGCGCCGAGGAACAGCAGGGCGTACGCGGAGACGACCCGCCAGTCCGGGCGGCGTCCGGAGCCGCGCTCCGGTAGCCCCGGCCAGGTGTGCCCCACCCGGCGGGCAGCCATCATTCCCCAGCCGGCCGCACAGCAGCTGATCAGCAGTCCCAGCATGGCGACCACCGCGCCGCCGTCACCGAACTCGAAGGCGAGCGGGAAGGCGAACATCAGGGAGCCGACCGCGGCGAGGATCACGATGGGCGCGAGCTGCCAGATGCGCAGGCGACGCTGCGGGCGCAGCTCGACCTCGACCTCGGCCTCCGCGGCCATCTCGTCCGGGCCGGGACCGTCGTCCGTGACGCCTCCCGGCGCCTCGTCGGGACCGTCGGGACTCAGCTGCTCTCCGCCGTCATGCGCGGTGTCTCGAGGGCCGGCCTCCATCGCCACGCGCCCTCCCACTTCGGACTTCACTGGTCGATCGATGGTCGATGATGGCACGGCGTCAGGTGCCCGGATGACCGCCGGAGCGTCCCGATGCCATCACGTGATCAGGCTGTGACCGGTCGTTCGACCAACGCCAGTGCGAGTGCCGGGAGTTCCGCACGATCGGCCACGGCCCCGCTGAGCCAGTTCACCCGCGGGTCGCGCCGGAACCACGAGTCCTGACGGCGCGCGAAACGTTTGGTGGCGCGCACTGTCTCGGCGCGCGCCTCCTCCTCGGTGCACTCTCCCGCGAGCGCGGCGAGCACCTGCTGGTAGCCGAGCGCGCGCGACGCCGTGAGTCCCTCGCGCAGCCCTCGTGCCTCCAGCGCGCGTACCTCGTCGACCAGGCCCGCGTCCCACATGCGGTCCACGCGCGTGGCGATGCGCTCGTCGAGTTCGGGGCGGGCGACGTCGACGCCGATCTGGACCGTGTCGTACACGGACTCGTGCCTCGGGAGGTTGGCGGTGAAGGGCTTGCCGGTGATCTCGATGACCTCCAGGGCGCGGACGATCCTGCGGCCGTTGCTCGGCAGGATCGCCTGGGCGGCACCCGGGTCGGCGGCGGCGAGCCGGGCGTGCAGCGCTCCGGGGCCACGCAGGGCCAGCTCCTCCTCCAGGCGGGCCCGTACGGCGGGGTCGGTGCCGGGGAACTCCAGGTGGTCGACGGCACCCCTGACGTACAGCCCTGAGCCGCCGACGAGGATCGGCCAGCGCCCTTCGGCGAGGAGGCGGTCGATGTGCGCGCGGGCCAGCTTCTGGTATTCAGCGACGCTGGCCGCCTCCGTGATGTCCCAGATGTCCAAAAGGTGGTGGGGAACTCCGTCACGCTCTTCGGGCGTCAGCTTGGCGGTGCCGATATCCATCCCTCGGTAGAGCTGCATGGAGTCGGCGTTGACGACTTCGCCGCCGAGACGCTGGGCGAGGAAAACGCCCAGATCGGACTTTCCGGCCGCAGTGGGACCGACAACGGCGATGACCCGCGGGGCGGGAGCTGCACTACTCACCGCCCCAGTCTCGCAAACCTCGCACGCACTTCCCGAACGAGCTACGTGACGGCACGGCTTCCAGGTCGTTGCCTGTTGCGAGGTTCCGGCCGCCGGTTTTGAGGACCGACGACCCGGGCGACGCAATGTGCCGCACCGGGCGGCGCGGGATTTCGCCCACACGAGTAACGTATGGAGTAGATATGGGCGTTTTTGCAAGGTTCCGCCGGAAGGCCAAGGACGACGAAACGAAGACGTCCGAGGCGGCAGCCGCCACAGTGACGGCTGAGCCGGAGAAGACCGAGGCGACCGCCGAGGCCTCCCCCGCCACGACCGATCCGAAGCCCGTTGCCGAGGCCGACACGGACGCGAAGAGCGCCGCCGAGGACAAGCCCGCAGAGGCCCCCGAGGCGGCCGCGGCAGAGGCCGTGGACATCCCCAAGCAGCAGTCCGCCGAGAAGGCGGCCGACACCGAGGCCGGTGAGGGCGCCCGAAAGTAGCTCCCCACAGCTCCCAGCGAGGGAAGGTGAACCCATGGGCTTCCTGGACCGCATGAAAACCAAGCTCGCCCCTGCCAAGGACAAGGTCTCGAACCTCGCGCAGCAGCACGGGGACAAGATCGACCATGGTCTGGAGAAGGCCGCGAAGGTGGTCGACGAGAAGACCAAGGGCAAGTACAGCGACAAGATCCAGGCGGGCACGGGCAAGGCCAAGCACGCCGTCGACCGCTTGGCCGCGCAGGACCAGGGCAAGGACAAGGACGACGGCGGCAGCACCACTCCGCCGCCGTCGACGCCTCCGACGCCCCCTCCGGCTCCCTGACCCGCATCGCAACGGCGGACGGCCGTGAAGCAGCCCGCTTCACGGCCGTCGCCGTGTCACAGGGACCGATCCACGGCCGGCCGCCCGGGGGCCACCGGGGGGCCGCTGAGGTCCTGGGCGCGGGCCGACAGAGCCCGCTGGTCGCTGGGGCCCGCCGGTAGCCAGGCTGCCGGTCGCTAGGACCAGGCGGCCACCAGATAACCGACGCCGTACGGCGCGTCCTCATAGAGCAGCTCGCCGCTCAGCGCCGCTCCGTCGGCCGCCCCGGCGAGCACCTGCCACGGGGCGCGGCCCGCCGCCTTCAGTTCGTGCGCGAGCTCGGCGTCCAGCGCCTTCAGTGCCGCCACGTCGGCCGCGCCGAGGGCCCGCCCGACCTCCGCGTCAAAGCCGGCCGCCCGCTCGTCGAGGTAGCCCGGCGCCTTCAGCGTGCGGCACGCGCTGGCGTCGCCCATCACCAGCAGTGCCACGCGGTCCGCCCGCGCCGCGATCTCCCCTCCGACTTCAATACACCGCTCGGCGGCAAGTGGTTCCCCCACGCCCAAGCCTTCCAGGGGAGCAGTCGACCAGCGGATACGCGTGAGTAGCCAGGCGGCCACCGCGAGCGACGGCGGAAGCACACATTCCGCCGCCTCGGCATCGGCACGGCTGTTGGCGTCGGCCTCGCCCTGGGCCGAACCGAGCCGGACGTCGAGATCGACTCCGAAGCCCCGGAAGGACCCGCGCGCTCCCTGCGGATGCGGCCCGCGCGCACTGGGGCCCGCGGGGCCCACCACCACGAGCCGGTCGGGTCTGGCGGCCGCGAGGACCCCGATGGCGTCCGTGCACGCCGCGCGCGCGGCGTCCAACTCGGGAGCGGCGCCTGCGGCGACGTCGGGGACGAGCAGAGGCGGACAAGGGCACACGGCAGCGGCGACAAGCATGATCCGCAGCGTAACGCGCCTGCTGGGAGACCGGTCCCGAGTCACCGCCCCCGTCCCGCAGTCGGCGACTCCCGTCGTCGACGACCCCGCCGACGACGGCCCCGCGCCTCAGGTCAGTCGCAGCCGCAGCCGCTTCCCGTCGCCACCGGCAGCGGCGCGGGAGCGCCGATCTTCGGCAGGCCCAGCATGACGCCCGCGGGCTTCGCGGCCGCCTCGGTGTTGCGCTTCTCCCAGGCGTCGCCCGCGCGCGTGGGACGCACATTCAGGACGGCACCCTCGGCGAGCAGGTGGTGCGGGGCGGCGTAGGTGATCTCGACGGTCACGACGTCACCGGGACGCACCTCGGTGTCCGGCTTGGTGAAGTGCACCAGGCGGTTGTCGGGGGCGCGGCCGGAGAGGCGGTGCGTGGCACCGTCCTTGCGGCCCTCGCCCTCCGCGACCATCAGCTCCAGCGTGCGGCCGACCTGCTTCTTGTTCTCCTCCCAGGAGATCTCCTCCTGGAGGGCCACCAGACGCTCGTAGCGCGACTGGACGACCTCCTTGGGGATCTGTCCCTCCATGGTCGCGGCCGGGGTCCCGGGGCGCTTGGAGTACTGGAAGGTGAACGCGTTGGCGAAGCGGGCCTCGCGGACCACGTGCATCGTCTGCTCGAAGTCCTCCTCGGTCTCGCCGGGGAAGCCCACGATGATGTCGGTGGAGATCGCCGCGTCCGGCATGGCGGCGCGGACCTTCTCGATGATCCCCAGGAAGCGGTCCTGGCGGTACGAGCGGCGCATCGCCTTCAGGACGGGGTCCGATCCGGACTGGAGCGGCATATGGAGCTGCGGCATCACGTTCGGCGTCTCGGCCATCGCGGCGATCACGTCGTCGGTGAAGTCGCGCGGGTGCGGGGAGGTGAAGCGCACGCGCTCCAGGCCCTCGATCTTCCCGCAGGCGCGCAGCAGCTTGCTGAAGGCCTCACGGTCGCCGATGTCGGAGCCGTACGCGTTCACGTTCTGTCCGAGGAGGGTGATCTCGGAGACGCCCTCGCCGACGAGCGCCTCGATCTCCGCGAGGATGTCGCCGGTCCTGCGGTCCTTCTCCTTGCCGCGCAGGGCGGGGACGATGCAGAAGGTGCAGGTGTTGTTGCAGCCGACGGAGATGGAGACCCACGCGGCGTACGCGCTCTCGCGGCGGGTCGGCAGCGTGGACGGAAAGGCTTCGAGCGACTCGGCGATCTCGACCTGCGCCTCTTCCTGGACGCGGGCGCGCTCCAGGAGGACCGGCAGCTTGCCGATGTTGTGCGTGCCGAAGACGACGTCGACCCAGGGCGCCTTCTTGACGATGGTGTCGCGGTCCTTCTGGGCGAGGCAGCCGCCGACGGCGATCTGCATCCCGGGACGCTTGGTCTTCATCGGGGCCAGGCGGCCGAGATTGCCGTACAGACGGTTGTCGGCGTTCTCGCGCACGGCGCACGTGTTGAAGACGACGACGTCGGCGTCGCCGTCGGCTCCTTCGGGCGCACGCTCGTAGCCGGCGTCCTCCAGCAGCCCGGAGAGCCGCTCGGAGTCATGGACGTTCATCTGGCACCCGTAGGTGCGCACCTCGTAAGTCTTCGCGCTCATCTCGCCCACCAGAGTACGGGGTCGCCACGCGCGCGTGCCCGCGGATTGCGACCCGGGCTCCCCAGAGACGGCCCTCAGAGAGGGGAGAGGGCTTGCGGAAGGGGTGTGGTGTGACCTCGCCCCTGGTCATCACCGTGAGCGGCCTGGCAGGATCGCGCGCATGCTCCAGGTCCTCCCCCACATCGGCAGACGCCGTGCCCTTCAGGGCTCGGCCGCGGCGTTCGTGGTGCTCGGGCTGCTGTTGTGGTGGCTGCTTCCCGTGGGCGAGGACTCTCCGAGCGGCCGCATCGAGTTCAGCACGGGCGTGCGGAACGGCGTGTACGAGCGGTACGGCAAGCTTCTGCGCACGGCGATCTCCCAGGACATGCCGAAGGTGGAGGTGGATCTCCTCAACAGCCAGGGGTCACCGCAGAACATCGAGCGGGTGGCCACCGGGGAGGCCGATTTCACCATCGCGGCGGCCGACGCGGTCGAGAAGTACCGCCTTGAGGGCGCGCCCGGGGCTGATCGCCTGAGGGGCTGCGCACGCCTGTACGACGACTACGTCCAGCTTGTGGTGCCCCGGGGCTCCGACATCCACTCCGTGGAGGATCTGCGGGACAAGCGGGTCGCGGTCGGGCAGGAGCACTCGGGGGTGCGACTGATAGCGGACAGGGTGCTCGACGCCGCGGGTCTCGACCCGGGCACGGACATCGAGCCGGTGTCCGCGGGCATCGACACCATGCCGGACCTGCTGCAGAGCCGATCCATCGATGCCTTCTTCTGGTCGGGCGGGCTGCCGACCACCTCCGTGCGCACGCTCTCCAAGGACATGGGCATCCGCCTCGTCGAGCTCGGTTACCTCGTCGAGAAGCTGCACAGGCAGGGCGGCGCCTCGCGGTACTACCGGGCCGCGACGATGCCGGCGGACGCCTATCCCCTCGCCCAGCAGGGCTCCGCCGTGCCCACCCTGGCGGTCGCGAACCTCCTGGTCACGACCGCCCGGGCCGATGCCGACCTGACCGCCGGGCTGACCCGCACCGTCATTGACAGCCGCGACCACATCGGCGATGAGGTGCACGCGGCCCAGCTGGTCGATCTGCGGACCGCGCTGTTCACCGACCCCCTCCCGCTGCACGACGGGGCGCGCCGCTACTACCGCTCGGTCAAACCATGAGGCCCTGCGAGCGCTGTCAGCGGCCCTCAGGAGGCCGCTGACGGCTCACTGCGGGGGACGCTGACGGTGACCCTCAGTCCCTGCGGTTCGTTCCGCTCGTACGCGATGGAGCCGCCTCCGGCCGTGAGCAGGGCCCGCGAGATGGACAGGCCGAGGCCGGAGCCCTGCACGTTCTGATGGCGGTTGCTGCGCCAGAAGCGGTCGCCGACGCGTGCCAGCTCGTCGTCGGTGAGGCCGGGTCCGCCGTCGGTGACCACCACGGTCGCCGTTCCGTTGCTGGAGGAGACCCTCACGTTGACCGGCCCTCCCTCGGGGGTGAACTTCAGGGCGTTGTCGATCACCGCGTCCAGAGCGCTGGAGAGGGCGACCGGGTCGGCCCAGCCGGTGGTCGCCGGGCAGTCGCCCGTCAGCCGTACGCCCCGCTCGTCGGCGAGCGGCCGCCAGGAGGCGACCCGTTCGGCCGCCAGCTCGCCGATGTCCGTGAGGCTCAGGTCGGCCGCGGCGTGCTCGGCGAGCGCCAGGCCGAGCAGGTCGTCGAGGACCTGGGCCAGGCGCTTGCCCTCGGTGCGGACGGAGGCGATCTCCTCATTGCCCTCGGGCAGTTCGAGGGCGAGGAGCTCGATGCGGAGCAGCAGGGCGGAGAGGGGATTGCGTAGCTGGTGCGAGGCGTCGGCGACGAAGGCGCGTTGCTGTTCCAGCACGTCCTCGACGTTGTCGGCCATCTCGTTGAACGACCGGGCCAGGCGCCTGAGTTCCGGCGGCCCGCCCGCGGCGGCGACGCGTGATTTGAGGCGTCCGGTCGCTATGTCGTGCGTGGTGGCGTCCAGGACCCGTACGGGGCGCAGCACCCAGCCGGTGAGGCGCAGGGCCGCACCCACCGCCAGGAGCATGGCGGCCGATTCACCCGCGGCGATGAGCAGCCAGCCCTGGAGCGTCTTCGAACGCATGCGTCCCGTGGGAGAGTCGGTGACGACCACGGCGATCACGTCACCGTCCCTGATCACCGGGGACGCGACGGCGAGGCGGCCCCGCTGCCACGGCCAGACCTGCTCGGGGTCGTGGCTGCCACGGGAGCGCAGGGCCTCTTGGAAGGCTTCGCGGACGTCGCCCTTGAGGGGCAGGTACCAGGAGGCCGGGGCGTGCGCCATGGGGCCGTCGTCGCGGTAGAAGACGCCCGCTCTGATGCCGTAGACGTCGTAGTAGTCGTCGAGTTCGTTCTGTAGCGTCTCGCGGCGCTCGTCCGTGCCGCCCCTCACCCGGGAGCCCGTGGGGCGTTCGGTGACGAACTGTGCGAGGGAGGCGAACCGCGCCGTGTCGTCGATCCGGTCGACCACTACCTTCTGCTGCTGCGCCGCCGCGACGCTGACGGCCAGCGGGAACCCGAGCGCGAGCAGTACGCCCGCCATGAGGACGATCAGCAGCGGTAGGAGGCGAGAGCGCACCTGTCCTCGCTCTTGCTACGTGGCCGGGGCGACGAGGCGGTAGCCGACGCCGCGCACCGTCTCGATCAGGGCGGGCATGTGCAGCTTGGAGCGCAGGGAGGCCACGTGCACCTCCAGCGTGCGGCCCGTCCCTTCCCAACTGGTGCGCCACACTTCGCTGATGATCTGTTCTCGGCGGAACACCACTCCGGGGCGCTGGGCCAGGAGCGCGAGCAAGTCGAACTCCTTGCGGGTCAGTTGGACAACCGAACCCTCCACACTGACCTGGCGGGTCGGCAGTTCGATGTGCACGGAACCGAGCCGCAGCTCGGTGTCGCCGGAGGCCGCCGCGCCGCCCGCCGGGGGGCGCCGGATGACCGCGTGGATGCGGGCGATCAGTTCCCCGGTGTCGTACGGCTTCACTACGTAGTCGTCGGCTCCGAGGTTCAGGCCGTGTATCCGGGAGCGTACGTCGGCGCGGGCCGTCACCATGATCACCGGGGTCGAGCCGCGCTTGCGGATCTTGCCGCAGACCTCGTAGCCGTCCTGGTCGGGCAGGCCGAGGTCGAGCAGGACCACTCCGAAGGGGGGCGCTTCGGCGGGCAGCAGGGCTTGGAGGGCCTCCTCGCCATTCCGGGCGTGTACGACGTCGAAGCCGTGCCGGGACAGGATCGCGGAGAGGGCGGCAGCCACGTGATCGTCGTCCTCGACAAGAAGCAGTCTCATACGGGCCCCCTCCAGTTCATCCGTCATTCCGTCGTGTCCGGTAGTCGCGCATGCGCACAAGGCATCCACGCCGATGGGTAAGGACCGCGTCAAGAGGCATCGGGTCACGGACACGTTCCGTTATCCAGCCGGTACGCACATCGTGGACCCTCTTCACACGGTGTGTCCGGTTGCGGCCGGATCGTTATGCTCAATTTCCCCTCAGATGTAATGACGCTGGTCGCACTGGGTTATTACTGTCCTCCCAACCGAGGAGGATGGAGCAACAAGCCGTGACCGAAGTATCGGTGACCAAGGACGCCATACCGCCCGGGGCGGACGACCTGGTCGTGCTGAAGAACGTCAACAAGCACTTCGGCGCTCTGCACGTCCTCCAGGACATCGACCTGACCATCGCCCGTGGCGAGGTCGTCGTGGTGATCGGCCCCTCCGGGTCCGGCAAGTCGACCCTGTGCCGCGCCATCAACCGCCTGGAGACGATCGATTCGGGAGCCATCTCGATCGACGGCAAGCCGCTGCCCCAGGAGGGCAAGGAACTGGCCCGCCTCCGTGCGGACGTGGGCATGGTCTTCCAGTCCTTCAACCTTTTCGCGCACAAGACCGTGCTCGAGAACGTGACGCTGGGACAGACCAAGGTGCGCAAGATCGGCAAAGCGGAGGCGGAGGCGAAGGCGCGCGGTCTGCTGGACCGCGTGGGCGTCGCCTCGCAGGCCGACAAGTACCCCGCGCAGCTCTCCGGCGGTCAGCAGCAACGCGTCGCGATCGCACGCGCGTTGGCGATGGACCCCAAGGTGATGCTCTTCGACGAGCCCACGTCGGCGCTCGACCCGGAGATGATCAACGAGGTCCTTGAGGTGATGCAGCAGCTCGCCCGCGACGGGATGACGATGGTCGTCGTCACCCACGAGATGGGCTTCGCCCGGTCCGCGGCGAACCGCGTCGTCTTCATGGCGGACGGCCGGATCGTCGAGCAGGCCACGCCGGACCAGTTCTTCAGCAACCCGCGCAGTGACCGGGCCAAGGACTTCCTGTCGAAGATCCTTAAGCACTGAGGCTTCCGCACCGTCTCAACTCCTGTCGAAACAAGAGGATGTTCACCATGAGGTTCCGTAAGTCCGCCGCCACGGCCGCCGTTGTCGCCGCTCTCGCACTGACCGCCACCGCGTGTGGCGGCGAGGAGGGTACCGCCGGCGACAAGCCGAAGGACCCGACCGGCGGGAAGAACGCGCCCAAGCTGCCCACGTACGAAGTGAAGTCGGACGTGAAGATCGACTCGGACGTCCTGAAGAAGGCCCAGAAGGCCGGCAAGATCGTCATCGGCGCCAAGGACGACCAGCCGTACCTGGGCTTCAAGGACAGCAGCGGCAAGCGCTCCGGCTTCGACATCGAGATCGCCAAGATGGTCGCGGCGGACCTCGGCTTCAAGGCCGACCAGATCGAGTTCAAGACGATCGACTCTGGTGTCCGTGAGACCACCATCTCCAAGGGTGACGTCGACCTCTACGTCGGTACCTACACGATCAACGACGAACGCAAGAAGCAGGTCGGCTTCGCCGGTCCGTACTTCATGGCCGGCGCGGACCTGCTCGTCCGCGAGGACGACAAGAGCATCACCGGCCCGGACTCAGTGAAGGGCAAGAAGGTCTGCTCCATCGTCGGCTCCACTCCGCTCCAGGAGATCAAGAAGTCGAAGTACGGCGCCAAGACCGTCGAGCTGGCCAAGTACTCGGAGTGCGTGCAGCAGCTCATCAACAAGGAGGTTGACGCCGTCACCACCGACAACGCCATCCTCAAGGGTTACGCGGCGCAGCAGCCCAAGGCGCTGCGGGTGGTCGACAAGCCGTTCACCAAGGAGCCGTACGGCATCGGCATGAGCAAGAACGACAAGGCGCTGCGCGACGCGGTCGCGGACGCCGTAGAGGCGCACCAGAAGAACGGCGACTACAAGAAGGCGTACGACGCGACGCTGGGCCTGTCGGGCTCCGAGTTCACCGAGCCGCCGGCCCTTGAGCGCTACTGACCCAGCTGATCGCCCGTTCCACTCCCCGGCAGTGAGTTGACCGGCCCCCCGTGGGCACCCAGGCGGTGTCTACGGGGCCGGCTCCCCCTGCCCGACCACTGCCGCCCACGAGGACATCCCCGTGAATGTACTGCTCGACCATATGGCGGAATTCCGCGAGGGATTCATAGGCACGATCTGGCTGACCGTGGCCAGTGGCATGCTCGCGCTGCTCCTCGGCGTCGTGCTCGCCGGTTTCCGCGTCTCGCCGGTACCGCCGCTGCGGTTCTTCGGCACCGCATGGGTCACCCTGTTCCGGAACACCCCGCTGACGCTGCTCTTCCTCACCATCTGGTTCGCGGTGCCGCAGGTCTTCGACTTCGGCTTCGATCCGTGGACCAAGGCGCTGATGGTGCTCAGCGTCTACACCTCGTCGTTCGTCTGCGAAGCGGTCCGGTCCGGCATCAACACCGTGCCCCTCGGCCAGGCGGAGGCCGCCCGTTCACTGGGGATGACGTTCTTCCAGACGCTCGGGACGATCATCCTGCCGCAGGCGGTACGCACCGTACTGCCCCCGTTGAGCAGCATCTTCATCGCGCTGACGAAGAACTCCGCCATCGCGGGCGCGTTCAGCGTCACGGAACTGTTCGGCTGGCAGAAGACCCTCAGCGACCAGGGCTTCGCCATCGCGTGGCTGTTCCTCTGGGTGGCGCTCGGCTACCTCGTCATCACATTCACCATCAGTGGCCTGTTCCGGCTGCTCGAGCGGAGCCTGGAGGTCGCGCGATGAGCTCCAGCGTCCTGTACGACGCCCCGGGCCCCAAGGCCCGGATGCGCAACCGCATCTACTCCGTCGTCGGCACGGCGGCCATCATCGCCCTCGCCGTCGTCGTGGTCATGCGTCTCGCCGACCGTGGCCACTTCGACTCCGCGGTGTGGAACACCTTCAACTACTCCAATGTGCGGACGATCATCCGCGACGGCATCGTCACCACGCTGAAGGTCTTCGCCCTCGCCGGCGTGCTGTCCTTGGTGCTCGGTGCGCTGCTCGCGGTCGCCCGCGCGTCGGACCACCGACCGGTCCGCTGGCTGGCCACCGGGTTCATCGAGCTGTTCCGTGCCATTCCGCTGCTGATCACGATCTACGCCCTGTGGGTGCTCTTCCTGACCTACAAGAGCGACCTGGGCGCCGTCGGGGCCAACAACGGCTTCTGGGCCCTAGTCATCGGCCTGGCCGTCTACAACGGCGCGGTGCAGGCAGAGGTCCTCCGGGCCGGCTTCAACGCCGTGCCACGCGGCCAGGTGGAGGCGGCTTACGCGCTGGGACTGCGCAAGTCCCAGGTCATGACGATGCTCCTGCTGCCGCAGGCGGTCAGGTCCATGCTGCCTACGATCATCAGCCAGCTGGTGGTCACGCTGAAGGACACGTCGCTCGGCTACATCATCACGTACGCGGAGCTGCTGTACGCGGCCCGGCAGCTGGCCAACACCACTCTCGTCAACGGCCAGTACATCTACGTTCCGGTGATCATGGTCGTCGGCACGATCTATGTGGTGATGTGCATGGCGCTCTCCGGGCTCGCCACCTGGGTCGAGAAGCGCGGGCGTCGCACCAAGACGGGCATCGTGGTGGCCGCGGCCGCCGAACCGGCCGAGGCTCCGGGGGTTCTCGATTCGGACGCTCCCGAAGGCGCGCCCAGAAAAGAGAACTGAGAGCGTCAAGCACCGGTGACGCAGAACCGGAAGGAGGAGGTGTCGGCCTGCAGGCCGACACCTCCTCTTTTGAATCGGCTCAAATGGGTGCCGACAATTGGAGCGTCCATGGGCCGTTCGAAACAGCGCGGCCCGCCCCATGTGCCATCGCTGGGCAGCCCGCTGGCGGCCTGACGATCGATGGGACGATCGAACAGCACAGTGTCGGCGGCGGTCGCGCCGCTGCCCCCGCCGCTTGACGCAGGCACAAGCAGTGGGTTGCATACGTTCTGTGATCGTGCACCGGGCTCCAACTGCCAGTTTCTCTACGTACGTCCAGCGCTTCCGGGCAGCCCGGACCCTCGGATTCCGCCGGGTCGGAGGGTGCGCGCCGTGGACCCGGTGATCGTCGTCGGCGCGGGCCCCGTCGGCCTCGCGCTCGCCCTCGCGCTCGCCCGCCACTCGGTGCCCACGGTCGTCCTCGACGAAGGGCCGGGCAAGGACGAACAGCGCCTCGCGCGCACGACCGTGCTCCGCGAGGACACCGCGGCCTTCGTGGAACGGCTCGTGGGTCACTCATTCGGTGACGCGGAGTCGGGCGCCCGGTGGGCCAGTTGGCGGTCGCTGCGGCGCAAGCAGGTGATGCGCGAACTCGCTTTCGACGACGAGGCCCCCTCCCCGCTGCACGTGCCGCAGCACGTGCTGACCGGCGCCCTGCGCGAGGCCATCGCCGGCGAGCGGCTCGTCGAGATCTCGACGGAGAGCAAACTCGACTCCCTGGAGCAGGACGCCTCCGGGCTCACCGCCCATTCGCGAGGCTCCAAGGACACATGGTGGCGCGGCAGTTACCTGGTGGGTTGCGACGGGTCCCGCTCCACCGTGCGCAAGCTCCTGGACATCCGCTTCCCGGGTCGTACGGCGGTGGAGCGACACGCCGTGGCGGCGCTGCGCACGGAACTTCCATGGACGGGCGAGGCGTTGTTGCATCGGATGCCTCCGTGGCGCGGCGGGGGCGCAGAGGTGACGGGCCGTCCGCTCGCCGGCGGGGTGTGGCGGATCGACTGGCTTCTGCCGCCGCGCGGCGAGCTGGTGACGCCGGACGCCCTCGTCCTGCGGATCCGGGAGACCCTCGCGGGCTGGTGCGGGGGCTCCACACCGCCGTACGAGCTGCTCGACACGGGCGTGCACACCGTCCACCACCGCCTCGCCCGCCGGTGGCGGGTCGGCCGTGCCTTCCTCGCCGGGGACGCCGCGCACCTGCTGGGCGCGCTCGGCACACAGGGGCTCGACGAGGGGCTGCGGGACGCGGACAACCTCGCGTGGAAGCTGGCGCTCGTCTGGCACCACGGCCCGCACGATCCGCTGCTCGACAGCTACCAGGCCGAGCGGCGGGCCGGTGTGGCCACCCGCCTGCGCGCCGCCGACCAGTCGCTCCCGGTGCTGCGCGGCGGCGGAGGTCTGCGTTCGTACGTGCCGGGGTCGGCGCGCGGGCATGACGCACTCCTCACGGACGGCCATGTCGGGCGCGGGCCGCTCGGTGCGCCCTCGTCGTACGCGGACTCTCCCCGGCGCCCGCGCCGTCCGAGTCCCAGGTGGCGGTGGGCACGGAGGCGGGCGCGCCTGTCGCCGACGTGCAGGTCACCGCCCCTGACGGGTCCTTCGTCCAGCTACGGGAGCGGCTCGGGCGCGGTCAGCTCCTCGTCGTCCTTGTCGCGCCGGGCACGGTGGTGTGGGAGCGCCGGCACTGGGTGACGGCCGGGATCATGCCGCGGCTCGCCGCCGCCGTGACGGCGCTGCCGCACCCGGCCGAGCTGCTGGTCGCGGAGAGCTATCCCGGGGCCGCGGCGCACTCCGTCCTGCTCGTACGCCCCGACGGGCACCTGGTCACCGCGCTCTCCGGAGTGCGCCCGGCCGAGCTGTACGCGGCGGCCGAGGCGGCGGTGGGCGGCCCGAGGCAGGCGGCGCGTGAGCGTGGAGGCCAGGCGGGTCAGGGCGAGGCGGGCAAGGGGGAGACGAGCCGCCGGGAGGAGGACGCGGCGCGGCCGAGCAGGTAGGGAACGGCGGGGGCGCGGTTCGGCCGGGCGAGTGTCAGCCGGGCTCGCCCTGGCCGCGGGGCCGTCGGGGGTGTCAGATGCGTCGGGCGCATCGCGCGCGTCGGGTGCATCACGCGCGTCGGGCGCATCACGCGCGTCGGGCGCAGGCCTGCGCAGTCCAGTCGGCCGCCCCTTGAACCTCTCCCAACCGCATACTGAGCAGGGGTTGACCGCCCCAGGCCTCCATGGTCTACTCCGGATCGTGACCGACACCGATGTGCGCCTGTGGCGGAGGGTCCACATGGACCTCGTCCGGTACGCAGGCTGCGTGTGTCACCCGTCCTGCTGAATTCGCATCTTTTCTCCACGCGCTGAGCGCCGCCTCTCGGCCTGCTCGCGCGCTCTTCCGCGAACTTTCAGGACGGTATTTGTGTCTGTTTCCACCTCGGCGTCCACCCATGGGCCAACCCCTGTGTCCGCCTCTGCCTCCGCCTCCGCTTCCGCTTCCGTCTCCACCGAGCCCGTGGCCGCACGCTCCGCCGCTCCGACCGCCGCCCAACTTCTCGACTTCGTCCGCCGCAGCGCGGCCGATCCCGAGCTCATCGCCTCCCTGCCGCTCGACCCCGAGGGCCGCACCTGGGTGCGCCTGGCGGGGCCCGGCGGCAGCGAGGCCTGGCTGATCGGCTGGCCGCCGGGCACCGGAACCGGCTGGCACGACCACGCGGAGTCGGTCGGCGCCTTCCTCACCGCTGCGGGCACACTCAAGGAGAACTCGCTCGCCGTGCGCCTGCCCACCGACGGCTGGAGGACCCTGGAGCTCTCCGAAGGCGTCGACCGTGAACGCGAGTTGGGGGTCGGCGAGGGCCGCGCTTTCGGCCGTCACCACGTGCACGAGGTGCTGAACGAATCGGCCACCGAGCACGCCATCTCCGTACACGCCTACTACCCGCCCCTTCCCCGGATCCGGCGTTACAGCCGCGCCGGCGAGGTGCTCCGCCTGGAAGCGGTGGAACGCCCGGAGGACTGGCAGTGAGCGAACAACCGACCGGAATCGACGCGTTTTTGGAGCGCGTACGAAGCGACCTCGTCCGGGTGGGCCCACAGGAGGCGTACGACATCGCCCGGACCGGCGGCCTGCTGGTCGACATCCGGTACGCGGCGCTGAGGGAGCGCGACGGCCTGATCCCCGGAGCCCTGGTCGTCGAACGCAACGAACTGGAGTGGCGCCTCGACCCCCAGGGCAGCCATCGCGCTCCGGAGGCCACGGACCACGAGCTGCGTGTCGTCGTGATCTGCAACGAGGGTTACGCGTCGAGCCTTGCGGCCGCTTCCCTCAGGCAGTTGGGCCTGCGTCACGCGACCGACCTCGCCGGAGGCTTCCAGGCGTGGAAGGCGGCAGGGCTCCCGGTCACGGCGTGAGGGCGCGGGCAGCGGCCGCGGGGGCTCGCCGCCCTGCTCCTCAGCGCCCGCTACTGGGCGCCTGCTCCCTAGCGCCTACCCCTTAGTGCCTACTCCTTTGCCGTCGCCACCGTGACCGGTAGGGGTCTGAGGGCGGCGCGGCCGGGCAGCGCGGTCGCCGTCAGGGCGAGCAGTCCGGCAACGGCGACGACGGAGACGTACACCAACGGGGTGACCGTCGGTGCCGCGCTGCCCGTCATGCCCACGCTGAACGCGCTCAGTACGGCGAGCGCCACCCCGCTGCCGAGCGCGGTGCCGATGAAGAGCACCGACAGCGCCTCGGTGCGCAGCATGCGCAGTACCTGGCGGCGCGTGGCGCCCGCGAGCCGGAGCATCGCGAATTCGCGCATGCGCTCGGACACGGACATCGCGAGCGTGTTGACGACCGCGATGGCGGTGAAGGCCAGGACGAGTCCCATGGCGAGACGGTTCACCTCGGCGTTGGCCTGTTGGCGCTCGGCTTGGAGGCCGTCGGCGGCGGCCGGGTAGATCACCTGAAGGCCCGGGAACTTCTGGACGGCGACCGCGAGTTGTACCTGCGTACGGTCGCTCTTGACGAGGGCCGTGGCGGCGAGCGGGTTGTCGACGTGGCGGGCGACCAGGTCGTGCGCCATGGTCAGATCGCCGAACCCGAGCCCGCGGGCGTACACGGCACGGACGGTGAGCTCCGCCTTCGTGCCGTCCCCGAGAGTGAGCGCAAGCGAGCTGCCCGGTCTGAGGCCGAGTTGGTCGGCCGCCAGTTCGCTGACGGCGACGCTGCCCGCGCCGAAGCCCTTCAGGGTTCCGGCGACGACGTCAGGGTCCCAGGTGTGGGTAAGTCCTTCCGGCGTGACGCCCTGCGCCGGGTACTTGTCGAGCCCTACCCGCACGGTGGTGCGGACGACCTCGGTGACGGCCTCGACGCCTTCGGTCGTACGCAGTTCCCGCGCGGCCTGCGCCGGGACGCCCGGCCCCCGCGCGGCGAGCACCCAGTTCGCGCGGATGCCGTCGCGGGCCTGCGCACGGGCCGCGTCACCGAGGGTCGGCTGGACGAAGAGGACGGTGCAGGTCATGCCGGTGAGGAGGGCGAGGGGGGTGACGGCGGCGGCCATCCGGGCCGCGTTGCCGCGCAGGTTGGCGTGGGCGAGCTTGCCGGCCGGTCCGGTCAGCCGGAGCGGTCCGCGCAGCAGCGCGGCAGCCGCCCGCACGACGAACGGCCCGAGGAGCGCGATGGCACAGGCGAGGACCACAACGGCAAGGAAGGTCACGGGAGTCGAAGCGGCCTCGGTGTGCAGCACGCTCAGCACGGCGATCAGCACGACACCACCGACGAGCAGGACGAGACCGGCGACGGCTCGGCCCCAGGCGGGACTGGTCTGCTCGACCCGCGCCTCGGCGAGGGCCTCGGCCGGGCGGATCCGGACGATCCTGCGCCCCGCGATACGAGCGGCGGCCCAGGCTCCGAGCACGGTCGCGATGACGGCGACGAGGGGCGGGAAGACACTCACGGCGCGCTCCAGGGTGCCGGGGATGGCGCCCGTCTCCACGAAGCGGCCGTGCAGCCAGCCGCCCAGCGGAATACCGGCGAGCGAGCCGATGCCCCCCGCGGCAGCCCCGACGAGCACGGCCTCCCGTCCAAGGAGCTTGCGAATCTGCCGGGGCGTCGCGGCGACGGCACGGAGCAGGGCGAGTTCGCGGTGGCGCTGCTGGACGGAGAGGGCGAAGGTGCCGACGACGACGAGAATCGCGACGAGGAGAGAGGTGCCGCCCATCGCGCCGCCCATGCTGACGAGCTTGACGCGGGCACCGGCGGCGTCGAGAAACTCCACGGGCCCTCGGTCGTCACCCGTGCTGACCTGCGCTGTCGTGCCGTCCAGAGCCTGTGAGACGGCACGCTTGAGGTCGGCGACGCCGGTGTTCCGGTCCGGTATGACACCGAAGGCGCTGACCTTTCCGGGGTGCGCCGCGAGCCACTCGGCCTCTCCGGCGGAGAAGAAGAGCGAGGTCTGGTGGGCGAGGGCGCCGCTCTCAGGGGCGGCGCCCTCGGAGGCAGCGCTTATGGGGGCGGCGCTCATGGGGGCGGCGATGCCGGTGACGCGGTAGGTGCGCGGGCTCTGTGTCGACTGGACGGTGAGCCGGTCGCCGGGTGCCAGTTCGGCGCGGTCCGCGAGGTCGCGGTCGATGACGAGGTCGCCTGCCGCGCGCGGGGCACGGCCGTCGACGATGCGGAGCGGCGTGAGGGCGGCGGACCTCCAGGCGTGTCCGTACGCGGGCCTGTCCGGGTCGATCGCGGCGGCGGGCGTCAACGGATGTGCGGGGAAAGTCAGTTCGGGCACGACCTCACCGACACCCGGGGCCTTCTTGAGCCTGCCTTCTATGGCGTCGGCCGGCAGCCAGGCCCGTTCGGTGATCGGTTTCGCCTTGTGCTTGACCTTGGTCTTGCCCTTCTTGTGCGTGACCGTGGTCTGGTGGACGTTCTGGTCGGCGGAGACAATCACGGGCGCGGCGGCGTAGCGCTCGGTCTTCACGGTGCCGCGCAGGCCGGTCTCCAGGAGCGTGCCGCAGGCCGTGATGAGCGCGGCGGCACACATCAGCGCGAGGAAGGCCCCCAGGAAACCGCCCTTGCGTTCTCTGACCGTCTGCAGTGCGTAGCGCAGCATCATGAGGGCTCGGTCTCTTCTCGGTTGCCGGAAGGGGCGCCCGAGGAGGGCGGCGCGGACGCCGACGCGGCGGACGCCGACGCCACGGGTGTGGGCGTGGACGTGGCCGTGGATGCGGGTGCGGGTGCGGGAAAGGCCAGGAAGCGCGTGAGCACGATGCGGGCATCGGCGGGGGTGTCGGCCTCCGGCCGCTTGTAGCGGTTGAGCAGCGCGATGTACTCCTCGAAGAACTCGCGGACCTCGGGAACGGTCAGCCGGATCGTGCCGCGCGAGTAAGGGAAGGCGTCGCCCCACTCCCCTGGTTCGGCACCCCTGTCCCGCTGCGCCTGCCCGAAGAGGTCAAGGTCGGCCGCGTACGAGAGGTGGTTGAGCTCATCCATGACGAGCCGCGTCTCGGGACTCTGGCGGCTGAGCGGCGGAAAGCGCCGGTCGCCGGGGACGGTTCGCCACCAGCGCTCGCGTCCGTGCCCGGAACACGGCGCCTCCTCGACGAAGCCGTAGCGGGCGAGTTCACGCAGGTGGTAGCTGGTCGCCCCGGTGTTGAGGCCGAGCGCCCTGCCGAGCGTCGCCGAGGTGGCCGGGCCGTGCACGGCGAGGTGCTGCAACATCTGCTGACGTCGCGGCTGCGCGAGGGCTTTGAGTACGCGGAGGTCGGTGAGTTCTTCTGAGGGTGGCGGTGCGGTTGGGGATGTTGGAGTTGGGTTCGAGGCCGGGGCCCGAGCTGAGGCCGGGGCTGCCGGGTTCATCGCCGGGGCTGGGGCCCGCACCGAGGCCGTGCCCGTGGCCATGCCGGAAGACGAAGCTCCGGAAGGCGGAGCTCCGGGAGCCGAAGCCGCGCTGGAGGCGGGAGCATGCGGTTGGGCCGCGTCAGTGGTGCCGGGTTCCTGTGCCATACGTACACAGTCGTCTGTGCACATGCTTCTGTGCACTGCGGTGGCCCGGCGTCTCCGCAGGGGGGTTAACCCCGCCCCGCGGAGCGCGAGTTGGAGTACGTGGATTGTTCCGGGTGCCGCCCCACCCCCGTGGGAGCGGCGCCCTCAGAACGCCTCGTACCCCAAGTCCTCGGTGTCCTCGCCCTCTTCCTCCAGGGCCTGCCGGACCACTCTGAGCGCCATGCCCTCCCCGTACCCCTTGCGGGCGAGCATGCCCGCGAGGCGGCGCAACCGCTTGTCGCGGTCGAGGCCGCGCGTGGAGCGGAGCTTGCGGGCGACCAGCTCCCGCGCGGTCGCCTCCTCCTGCTCCGAGTCGAGCTGCCCCACGGCTTCGTCGATCAGCGTGGACTCCACGCCCTTGGTGCGCAGCTCGCGGGCGAGCGCGCGCCGGGCCAGGCCCCTCCCGTGGTGCCGGGACTCCACCCAGGCGTCCGCGAAAGCGCTGTCGTTGATCAGCCCGACCTCTTCGAAGCGGGAGAGGACTTCCTCCGCCACGTCGTCGGGGACCTCCCGCTTGCGCAGCGCGTCGGCGAGCTGCTTGCGCGTGCGCGGGGTACCGGTGAGCAGGCGCAGACAGATCGCCCGCGCCCGCTCAGCCGGATCCCCCGTCGGCGGCTCCCCCTCCTCGGCCCTCGACGAGGAAGGGGGACCGCTGTCCCGGTGGTCACCGAAGCCGCCACGCCGTCGGCGACGCCCACCGCCGCGGCCGGTGCCGCCCTCCCGGTGGCCGTCACTGCCCCGGGAGCCCGGCCCGTCACCGCCGTGCGAACCGGCCTCGTCACCGCCCTGGAGACCGGGGAAGCCGCGGCCGTCGTCCGGGCCGGCGCCGTACTGATCCACACCGCCCCCGTGGCCCCGCCCCGCGGCGCCGGGGCGGCTTTCGGGGGTGGTGTGGTCCGCCCAGTCCGATCGTCGCGTCACGGACTAGCTCTTGGCCGCCGCGGCCTTGGACTTGGCGGCCTTGGCCGCCGGCGCGGGCACCGCCTTGGCGGCGTCCTCGGCCGGAGCCGCGCCCGCCGCGTCCGCGCCCGGCTCGGTGACCGGCGCCTCGGGCTTCACGCCGACACCCAGCTTCTCCTTGATCTTCTTCTCGATCTCGTTGGCGAGGTCGGGGTTGTCCTTCAGGAAGTTGCGGGCGTTCTCCTTGCCCTGGCCGAGCTGGTCGCCCTCGTACGTGTACCAGGCGCCTGCCTTGCGGACGAAGCCGTGCTCGACGCCCATGTCGATCAGGCCGCCCTCGCGGCTGATGCCCTGGCCGTAGAGGATGTCGAACTCGGCCTGCTTGAAGGGCGGCGCGACCTTGTTCTTGACGACCTTGACGCGGGTGCGGTTGCCGACCGCGTCCGTGCCGTCCTTCAGGGTCTCGATGCGGCGGATGTCCATGCGCACCGAGGCGTAGAACTTCAGCGCCCGGCCACCGGTGGTGGTCTCCGGGGAGCCGAACATGACGCCGATCTTCTCGCGGAGCTGGTTGATGAAGATCGCCGTGGTCTTGGACTGGTTGAGCGCGCTGGTGATCTTCCGGAGCGCCTGGCTCATCAGGCGGGCCTGGAGACCCACGTGCGAGTCGCCCATCTCGCCCTCGATCTCCGCGCGCGGCACCAGGGCGGCGACGGAGTCGATGACGATGAGGTCGAGGGCGCCGGAGCGGACCAGCATGTCGACGATCTCGAGGGCCTGCTCGCCGTTGTCCGGCTGGGACAGGATGAGGTTGTCGATGTCGACGCCGAGCTTCTTCGCGTACTCGGGATCGAGGGCGTGCTCCGCGTCCACGAAGGCCACCGCGCCGCCCGCCCGCTGGGCGTTGGCCACGGCGTGCAGCGTGAGGGTCGTCTTACCGGAGGACTCCGGTCCGTACACCTCCACCACACGGCCGCGGGGGATGCCGCCGACGCCGAGGGCGACGTCGAGCGCGGTCGACCCGGTGGGGATGACCTCGATGGGCTCATTCGGCCGCTCGCCCATGCGCATCACTGCGCCCTTGCCGAATTGCCGTTCAATCTGTGCGAGCGCGGCGTCGAGCGCCTTCTCGCGGTCGGTTCCTGCCATGGGTTCCACCCGATTTGCTTGAGTCGATCGCTTCACGTCAAAGACGCTAACGCCTGCCACTGACAATCCGCCCCGACGCCCGTCCAGCCTGTGGATAACTCAAGGCCATCCCGCACCGAAATCCTCCGGAGCGGATCAGGGATCCTCCCCGCACCCCCGGAAAATGGCCGCCGGACACCCCATAAGAATGGATGTTCGATTTTAGTGTCAAGCGCGGCACACCGCACCGGACGCCGACGGCCCGCGCCCGCTCGAACCCTGGCCGGGGCGGGGCGCGGCGCGGCAGAATCCTGCGCCGTGACGATCACCGCGGACGAACTCAACCGGGCCACCCTCAGCCGTCAGCTGCTGCTGGAGCGTGCGCCACTGACCGTCCAGGACGGGATACGACGCGTGGTCGCCCTCCAGGCGCAGCACCCGGCCTCGCCGTACGTCGCGCTCTGGAACCGGCTCGCCGACTTCGCCCCGGGAGAGCTCGCCACCGCCTTCGCCGAGCGCACGGTGGTCAAGGCGACCCTCATGCGGATCACGCTGCACGCCGTGCACAGGGAGGACTACCGGGACTTCCGCGAGGCGATGCAGCCGACGCTGTACGGTTCCCGGCTCGGCCACCGCTTCGCCGCGGCGGGCCTGAGGCCCGCGGACGGCGAGGAGCTGGTGCCGGAGCTGCTGGCCTTCGCCGACTGCCCGCGGACCTCGGCCGAGATGCAGGCGTGGGTCGAGGCGCGGCTCGGCGCCGAGAAGGCGGCCGGGGCGTGGTGGGGTCTGAAGGCGTACGCGCCCCTGCACCATGCCGCGACCGACGCCCTGTGGTCGTTCGGCGTCCGGCCGTCCTTCGTGGCGGCCGACGCGGGGCCTCCGCCCATGGGGCGGGCGGCGCGACCGGAGGCGTTGCGCACCCTGCTCCTGCGGTATCTGGCCGGCTTCGGGCCCGCATCCGTGGCCGACATGGCCCAGTTCTCCATGGTGCAGCGGGCGCCCGTCCGTGCGGCACTCCGCGCCCTGGAGGGGACCGTCGAGATGCTCCGGGGGCCGGACGGCGACACGCTCTTCGACCTCCCGGGAGCTCCCCGGCCTGCCGCCGACACCCCCGCCCCGCCCCGGCTCATGGCAATGTGGGACAGCGTCCTGCTGGCCTACGCCGACCGCAGCCGGGTGATACCCCCGGCCTACCGCCCCCTGATGATCCGCAACAACGGCGACGTACTGCCCACCCTGCTGGTCGACGGCCATGTCGCCGGGGTGTGGCGGCCGGTGGACGACGGCATCGAGGCCACGGCCTTCCACCCCCTGTCCTCCGAGACCTGGGACGGGCTCGCCGCGGAGGCCCGCTCCCTGAGGGCGCTCCTCACGGACCGTGAGACGAAGGTCTACAGCCGCCACCATCACTGGTGGGCCAAGCTCCCCGAGGCCGAGGTCCGGTTGCTGGCGTAGCAAGCGGCGCCAAAGGAGTCCAGGCCCTACAGGCGGCCGTCCGGCTGCGGCCGCGTCTCGGACTCCGCCGCCGCCCCCGGTTCGTTCGGCCCGCGCAAAGCGCGCCGCACGCGCGCGAGGAGGGTCGGTCCGACCCTGCGCCGGTGACCGTGCACCCGCGGGTCGTCGGTGACGTCGTACCGCTTCACGTACGCCCCGAGGAAGGCCTGAAGGGTCGCGACGGCGGGGATGGCGATGAGCGCCCCGACCGCTCCGAGGAGTGCCGTCCCCGCGATGACCGATCCGAAGGCGACCGCGGGGTGGATGTCCACGCTCTTGGCGGTGAGCTTCGGCTGGAGCATGTAGTTCTCGAACTGCTGGTAGATCACGACGAAGATCAGTACCCAGAGCGCGTACCAGGGATCGACCGTGAAGGCGATCAGCATCGGCAGGGCGCCCGCCAGATACGTGCCGATGGTGGGGATGAACTGGGAGACCAGCCCCACCCACACGGCGAGCACGGGCGCGTAGGGGACGTCGAGCGTCTGGAGCAGGACGTAGTGGGCGATCCCGGAGATCAGCGCCATCAGGCCGCGCGAGTAGAGATAGCCACCGGTCTTGTCGACCGCGATCTCCCAGGCACGCAGCACCTCGGCCTGCCTGGCGGGCGGCAGCACCGAGCACAGCGCGCGCCGCAGCCGCGGCCCGTCGGCCGCGAAGTAGAACGAGAACAGCAGGATCGTCAGGAGCTGGAAGAGCCCGCCGAGGACCTGCGCGGAGACGTCCAGGACGCCGCTGGCGCTGTTCTGCACGTACTTCTGGAGCCAGTCGGAGTGGACCAGGCTGTCCTGCACCTCGACGCGGGAGAGGTCCGTGTGGAACGTCTGATTGATCCAGCTGATGACCTTGTCGAGGTAGTCGGGGAAGTCCTCGACCATGTCCACGATCTGGCCGGCGAGCATCGAGCCCATCAGCGTGACGAAACCCGCGCCGGCGATCAGGACGCCCATGAAGACGATGAACGTGGCGAAGCCCCTGCGCAGCCCGCGCGCCGCCATCCAACTCACCGCCGGCTCGACCGCGAGCGCCAGGAAGAACGCGATCAGGACGTTGATCAGCAGCCCGGTCAACTGGTGGAAGGCCCAACTGCCCAGCTGGAAGCAGGCGATGAGCGCGAGGGCGAGCACCATGGCGCGTGGCAGCCAGCGCGGCATGCTGGCGCCGTTGCCTGCCTCGGCCCCGGCGGGGGGCTGCGGGGGCGGCGTCGTGCCGGGCGGAGCGATGTCCTGGGTGACCTGCGCGGTCTCGTCTGTGGATGCCACGGGCCCAGTCTCGCCCACGCCACCGGCAAACGGCCGCCGCCCCCGCATCTTGGGACGGTCCACGCACGCGTGGAGGCCGTAGGCGCGAACCGACCGCCCTGAAGTCAGCGCTTTTCGGCCGGTACGTCCATGGCCGTGCAGACCGCGCGCCAGACGTCCTTGGCGTCCCAGCCCGCGTCCAGCGCTTCGTTGACCGTACGGCCGCCCAGCTCCGCCATCACGTGATCGCGCGCGAACGAATCTGCGTACCCCGCTCCGAAGTGAGCCGCCATTCGCTGCCAGAAAACCGTCAACCGCATGCCTTCAGTATCGCGCCCCTGAGAGTGCAGCCGGGCTCAGGGGGCTTGTCGGGACCACTTTCCGCCCTACGGTCGGGACATGGCCGAAACCGGAGCATCCCCCGCCCTAGTGCCCTTCCCCGACGCGGCGCCCTCCCCGGTCGCCCGCGCCGAGCACTTCGTCTGGCTCACCGCGCGCGTTCTGGAGCAGCGGCGGTTCGCGTACCACTTCCCCACGAAGGCCGTCGGCGCGGGCCGCGAGCAGGCCGCGGACGCGGTGGAGACCGCCCTCGCCGCCTACGCCACCGCGGACGGCGGGTACGGCTACGCGCTCGAACCCGACCTGCGCGGCCCCGTGAGCCAGCCCCTGCACACCGGACACGCGCTGCGCGTCCTGGACTCGATCCGGCGCTGCGCCGGGCAGCGGGTGGAGCGCGTGTGCCGCTATCTGACGTCGGTCTCGACGCCCGATGGCGCCCTTCCCGCGATCCATCCCAGCCAGCGCGGCTACCCCTCGGCGCCGTTCGTGCCGGTCGTGGACGACCCGCCCAGCGAGCTGCTCGCCACCGGGCCCGTGGTGGGTCTGCTGCACCGCAACGAGGTGTGGCACGCCTGGCTCTTTCGAGCCACGGACTACTGCTGGGCGGCCGTCGATTCGCTGGGGACGTCTCACCCGTACGAAGTCCAGGCGGCCGTCGCCTTCCTGGATGGCGTGCCCGACCGCTCGCGCGCGCAGGCCGCCGCCGACCGCCTCGGCCGCCTCGTGCGCGACCAGCGCCTGGCCGCACTGGATCCGGACGACCTGGACGCGTACCCCGTGTCGCCCGGGTACGCGCCGGGTGAGCATCACTTCCCGCACGACTTCGCGAAGGCTCCCGAGTCGCTCGCGCGCGCGTGGTTCACCGACGCCGAGATGGAGCGCTCACTGGACTTCCTGGCGCGGGAACAGCGGGAGGACGGCGGCTGGCCGGTCCGGTGGCGGCAGTGGGCGCCGGGCACGGCCCTTGAAGCGCGCCCGATCGTGACCATTGAGGCGCTGCGCACACTCCGCGCGTACGGGCGGCCCATCGACTGACGCGGAAAGACGCCGTTGCCCTCACCCCGTCAGCGCCCGCAGCCCCGCCGTGACGACCACGGCCGCCGTGATGACGACGAGGAACGGCGCGCGCAGCACCAGCGCCACGGCCGCTGCGGCGAGCCCTGCCGCCCTGGCGTCCAGGACGGGCGCCCGCCCGTCGGCGAAGGCCTGCTGGGCCGTGAGCGCCGCCAGCAGGGCCACGGGGAGCAGGGCGGCCATGCGTCGCACGCCCGGCCGCTCCAGCACGCCACCGGGCACCAGGAGCCCCGCCAGCTTGACGAGGTAGCAGCCGACGGCGGTCGCACCGATCGCGATCCAGATGTTCAACGGTCCTCCCTCCAGTCGTCGCCATGAGCCTTTCTGCCCTCTACGTAGAGGACGAGTGGCACTGCGGCAGCGGCCACCAGGACAGGCACGCCCGCGGGCAGCACCGGCAGCAGAGCGAGCCCCAGGAGGACGGCGAGACCCGCGACGGCACGCTCCCTGGCCGTCCGCAGCATCGGCGCGAGCAACGCCAGGAACACCGCGGGTCCGGCCGCGTCGAGCCCCCACGCGTCGGTGTCGCCGATCGCCCCGGCACCGAGCGCGCCGAGCAACGTGGTGAGGTTCCACAGGGCGTAGAGGCTGAGCCCCGTGACCGTGAAGCCGATGCGGGCGCCGCGCCGCGTGGGCTGGGCGAGCGAGACGGCCGTGGTCTCGTCGATGACCCAGTGCGCGGCGAACGGCCGTACCGCGCGCGGGAGGGCGAGCAGCTGCGAGAGGCGCAGCCCGTAGAACGCGTTGCGCACCCCGAGGAAGAACGCGCCCGCGGCGGCCGTCAACGGATTGCCGCCGCCCGCGAGCGCACCGACCAGGGCGAACTGCGACGCCCCGGTGAACACCAACAGGCTGAGCGCACAGGTCTGGAGCACCGTGAGGCCGCTGCCCGCCGACGTCACTCCGAAGGCGAAGCCGGAAAGCCCGACGGCGACCCCGACGCCGAGCGCGTCGCGGACGACGGCGGCGTCGGGTTTCTCCAGGGCCACACCGTGCTCTTCCGGGGGCGCGCCTCCCGCCTCCAGAGGTTTGCCACTTTCCTCCGGAGGCTCGTCGCTCCCGCGTCTGCCATCCGGTGCGCCAATGCCTGCTATGCCCTCGGGGTTCGTCTGTTCTGACACGCACCGGACGTTACGAGCGCGGCCCCGGCCGGGTCTTGTACGTTCTTGCGCCCACGCTGATAGGCCCCCGGCGGCACCCCAACGATCCGGGTGAAATGCCGGTTGAGGTGCGGCTGGTCGGTGAACCCCACGGCGACGGCCGCCTCGGCGGGCGCCGTACCCGCGTCGAGGAGGTGGCGGGCCCGGCGCACTCGCGCGTCGGTGAGCCACGCGTGCGGAGGCATGCCGTACGCGTCACGGAAGGCGCGCAGGAGAGCGAACGGACTGGCGCCGAGTTCGGTGGCGAGCCGCTCAAGGCTCGGCGGGTCCACGAGGCTCTCCTCCAGGACGGCACGCGCGCGTGCCGCGATCTTCGCGCCCGCCGTGCGCACGGTGCGCTGCGGCAGAGATCCGCCGTTGAGCCGCAGCAGCCTGGTCACCGCCACCCGCAGCAGCGTGTCGGCGGCGAGGGCGTTGCCCTCTTCCGCCGCGCGCAGCACCCGGTGCACGAGCTCCACGGCGTACGGATCGTCGAGGACCGGGCGGATGAAGCCGGGCGAGCCGCGAAGGGTCGTCGTCTCCGCCGCGATGGCGGCGACCACGTCCGGTGCCGGGTAGACCGCGCCGTACCGCCAGCCCTCGGGCACGCCGGCCCGGCCGGTGTGCGGGGTGTCGGGGTTGATCAGGGCGAGGGACCCCGGCCCCGCGTGCCGGTCGGCGCCTGTGTGGTGGAAGACGTCGACGCCCTCGGCGATCGCCGCGATCACGTAGTGCTCGTGGGTGTGCCGCACGAACGTCCTGCGGACGTAGCGGGCCCGCAGCAGGTCGACGCCGGGCAGGTCGGCGTACCGCCAGTGCCGTGCCTGCTCCGCCGAAGCCGCCATGTCCCCATTCTGCGACGGACGCGCAACCTCTTTTCCGCAGGTCGGCGCCGTTGTCAGTGGCGGGGTGCACGATGGGGTCATGGTCAGCTCCACATCCGGTGCCCCCAGCGCCCGTAGCGCGCTCGACGGATTCTCCCCCGCGACCCGCAGTTGGTTCACGGGGGCTTTCTCCGCGCCCACCTCCGCCCAGGCCGGGGCGTGGCAGGCCATCTCCGAGGGCTCCGACGTGCTGGTCGTCGCGCCCACCGGGTCGGGCAAGACCCTGGCCGCGTTCCTCGCCGCGCTCGACCAGCTGGCCTCGACGCCGCCGCCGGCCGACCCGAAGAAGCGCTGCCGAGTCCTGTACGTGTCGCCGTTGAAGGCCCTCGCGGTCGACGTGGAGCGCAATCTGCGCAGTCCTCTGACCGGCATCCGCCAGGAGGCCGTGCGCCTCGGCATGCCCGAGCCTGAGGTGCGCGTCGGCATCCGCTCGGGCGACACACCCGCCGCCGAGCGCCGCGCCCTGGCGACCCGCCCGCCGGACATCCTGATCACCACCCCCGAGTCGCTCTTCCTGATGCTCACCTCGGCCACGCGGGACGCGCTCACCGGCATCGAGACGGTGATCCTCGACGAGGTGCACGCCGTCGCGGGCACCAAGCGCGGCGCGCATCTCGCCCTGTCCCTGGAGCGGCTGGACGAGCTGCTGCCGAAGCCCGCCCGCCGCATCGGCCTGTCGGCGACGGTGCGGCCGGTGGACGAGGTGGCGCGCTATCTCTCCCCGAAGCGCAAGGTGGAGATCGTCCAGCCGCCGTCCGGCAAGGAGTTCGACCTTTCGGTGGTCGTCCCGGTCGAGGACCTCGGCGAGTTGGGCGGCTCCCCGGTCGCCGACTCCGGGGACGGCGGCGGCCCGGCGGCGGAACGCCCCTCGATCTGGCCGCACGTCGAGGAGCGGATCACCGACCTCGTCCAGGCGCACCGCTCGACGATCGTCTTCGCCAACTCCCGCCGCCTGGCCGAGCGCCTGTGCAACCGCCTCAACGAAATCGCGTACGAACGGGCGACCGGTGAGGCCCTCCCCGAGGATCACTCCCCGGCGGAGCTGATGGCCGAGTCGGGTGCCGCCAAGGGCGCCCCGCCCATCCTGGCCCGCGCCCACCACGGCTCGGTCTCCAAGGAGCAGCGCGCCCAGGTCGAGGAGGACCTGAAGGCGGGCAGGCTGCCGGCCGTGGTCGCCACGTCCAGTCTGGAGCTGGGCATCGACATGGGAGCGGTCGACCTGGTCGTGCAGGTCGAGTCGCCACCGTCCGTCGCCTCCGGGCTTCAGCGCGTGGGGCGCGCGGGCCACCAAGTGGGCGCGGTCTCCACCGGAGTCGTCTTCCCCAAGTACCGGGGCGACCTGGTCCAGGCGGCCGTCGTCACGGAGCGGATGCGCACCGGCTCGATCGAGTCGCTGCGCGTCCCGGCCAACCCTCTGGACGTGCTGGCGCAGCAGCTGGTGGCGATGGTGGCGCTCGACACCTGGCAGGTCGACGACCTCCTGACGGTGGTCCGCCGAGCCGCCTCCTTCGCCTCGCTCCCGGAGTCCGCCTTCACGGCCGTGCTCGACATGCTCGCGGGCCGCTATCCGTCCGACGCCTTCGCGGAGCTGCGGCCCCGCGTGGTCTGGGACCGCGTGACGGGCACGGTCACGGGACGCCCCGGAGCGCAGCGTCTCGCGGTCACCTCCGGAGGCACAATCCCCGACCGCGGCCTCTTCGGGGTCTTCCTCGCGGGCGCCGACCCGAAGAAGGGCGGCGGCCGCGTCGGAGAGCTCGACGAGGAGATGGTGTACGAGTCCCGGATCGGCGACGTCTTCACCCTCGGCACCAGCTCCTGGCGCATCGAGGACATCACCCGCGACCGCGTCCTCGTCTCCCCCGCCCCCGGGGTCCCGGGTCGGCTGCCCTTCTGGAAGGGCGACCAGCTGGGCCGCCCACTCGAACTGGGCCGCGCGCTCGGCGCGTTCCTCAGAGAGGTCGGCGCGCTCTCGCGGGAGGACGCGCGCGTGCGGCTGCTGGCCGCGGGGCTCGACTCCTGGGCCGCCGACAACGTCCTTTCGTACCTCGCGGAGCAGCGCGAGGCCTGCGGGCACATCCCGGACGACCGCACGATCGTCGTCGAGCGGTTCCGCGACGAGCTGGGCGACTGGCGGGTCGTCGTGCACTCCCCCTTCGGCGCCCAGGTGCACGCCCCGTGGGCCCTCGCCCTGGGCGCCCGCCTGACCGAGCGGTACGGCATGGACGCCCAGGTCATGCACGCCGACGACGGCATCGTGCTCCGTCTGCCGGACGCCGACCTCATGGGCCTTGACCTCCTCGACCAGGACCCGACCGAGCCCCCGGTGGAGTACGACGCGGAGAAGGCCCCCATCGGAGCCGGTGACGTCGCCTTCGACAAGGGCGAGGTCAACCAGATCGTCACCGACCAGGTGGGCGGCTCGGCCCTGTTCGCCTCCCGCTTCCGGGAGTGCGCCGCCCGCGCCCTGCTGCTGCCCCGCCGCAGCCCCGGCAAGCGCACCCCCCTGTGGCAGCAACGCCAGCGCGCCGCTCAACTGCTCGAAGTGGCGAGCGAGTACGGCTCGTTCCCGATCGTCCTGGAGGCCGTCAGGGAGTGCCTCCAGGATGTCTTCGACGTACCGGGCCTCACGGAACTGATGGGCGACATCGAGTCCCGCAGCGTCCGCCTCGTCGAGGTCACCACCCCCGAGCCCTCCCCCTTCGCCCGCTCCCTCCTGTTCGGGTACGTGGCGCAGTTCCTGTACGAGGGCGACTCCCCCCTGGCCGAGCGGCGCGCGGCGGCCCTCTCTCTGGACTCCCACCTCCTCGCGGAGCTCCTCGGCCAGGCAGAGCTGCGCGAACTGCTCGACGCGGACGTCCTCGCCGAGCTGGAGCAGGAGCTCCAGTGGCGCACGGAGGACCGGCGGGTCAAGGACTCCGAAGGCGTCGCCGACCTGCTGCGCCTTCTCGGGCCGCTCACCGAGGCCGAGTTGACCGAGCGCGGCGCCGAGCGCGGGTGGGCAGCCGAGCTGGCGTCCGCACGCCGCGCCATCCGGGTCCGCATCGCCGGGGCGGACCACTGGGCGGCGATCGAGGACGCGGGCCGCCTGCGGGACGCCCTCGGCACGGCCCTGCCGGTGGGGGTCCCCGAAGCGTTCACCGAGCCGGTCAAGGACCCCCTCGGCGACCTCCTGGCCCGCTTCGCCCGCACGCACGGCCCGTTCACGTCCGCCACCGCCGCCGCCCGCTTCGGCCTCGGGACCGCGGTCACGGAGGGCGCGCTGCAACGCCTCGCGGCGAACGGCCGTGTCGTACAAGGAGAGTTCCACCCGGCTGACATCGGCCAGGAGTGGTGCGACGCCGCGGTCCTGCGCCGCCTGCGCCGCCGCTCCCTGGCTGCGCTGCGGCATGAGCTGGAGCCCGTACCTCCCTCGGCGCTCGCCCAGTTCCTGCCCCAGTGGCAGCACCTGAGCGGTCATGGGCTGCGCGGCATCGACGGTCTGGCGCGCGCCGTGGAGCAGTTGCAGGGCGCGACCGTCCCGGCCTCCGCCCTCGAAAAGCTGGTCCTGCCCTCGCGGGTCGCCGGCTACACCCCCGCCATGCTCGACGAACTCACCGCGGCCGGTGAGGTCGTCTGGGCCGGCGCCGGGTCCCTGCCGGGGAAGGACGGCTGGGTCTCCCTCTACCTCGCCGACACGGCACCACTGCTCCTGCCGCCCCCACATCCCTTGGAGCTGACCGCCCTGCACCAATCCGTCCTGGACACCCTCACCGGGGGGTACGGCCTCTTCTTCCGCCAGATCGCCGACCAGGTCCGCGCCACCACCCACCCGGAGGCCTCGGACCCGCAACTGGCCGACGCGATCTGGGACCTGGCCTGGTCGGGACGGCTCACGAACGACACCCTCACCCCGATGCGTTCGCTCCTCGGCTCCGGACGCACCGCGGGATCCACGGCTCACCGCGCCAAGCGGGGCATCCCGCGCGGACGCTACGGCTCCTTGACCGCCGCCGCCCGCACCGCCTCGCGCACCGGCCCCCCGACGGTCGCGGGCCGCTGGTCGCTGCTCCCGGAGCGTGAGCCCGACCCGACGCTGCGCGCCCACGCCCTGGCCCGCACTCTCCTGGACCGGCATGGCGTGGTCACCCGCGGCGCGGTGGCGGCCGAAGGCGTGGAAGGCGGCTTCTCGGCGACGTACCGTGTCCTGTCCGCCTTCGAGGACAGTGGTCAAGCCCGGCGGGGCTACGTCGTGGAGGGGCTCGGCGCGGCCCAGTTCGCGATGGACGGCGCAGTGGACCGCCTGCGCGCCACGGCGAACACCCGGGAGCGTACGGACAGCGGCCGCCCCTCCGACGCGCAGGCCGCCGTCGTCCTCGCCGCCGCCGACCCCGCCAACGCGTACGGCGCCGCGCTGCCCTGGCCCGAGCCACCGTCCGGTGCGAGCCACAAGCCCGGCCGCAAAGCGGGCTCCCTGGTCGTTCTGGTCGACGGCGAACTGACGCTCTACATGGAGCGCGGCGGCAAGACCCTCCTGGCCTGGCCCGCCACCCCCGAAGACCCGGTCACCGAAGACCCCCGCCTGCACGCCGCCGCCGAAGCCCTGGCCGCAGCCGCCCGAGCGGGCTCGCTCGGCACGGTAACGGTGGAGCGGGTCAACGGCGCCGCGGCCCTGACCTCCCCTTTCGGCCCCCTCCTGGAAGGAGCCGGCTTCCACGCCACCCCACGGGGGCTGCGGTTGCGTGCATAGCCCTAACCTCGCAGCAGGCCTGGCGCGGCTACGGCTACGGCTCCCGTTCCGGCCCCGAATCCGGTTTCGGCCCCGATTCCGGTTCCGGTTCAAGCTCCGGTTCCGGTTCAAGCTCCGGTTCCGGTTCCGGCCCCCGCAGGATCCAGCCTCAGCCAGCGCCCCGGCCCGGCTTCGACCCGGCCCCAGCCCGGCCGGACCAAAGCCTGCGCCGGCCCGGGCCACGGCCCAGGCCCCAACCGCCCACCCCCTGCCACAGCCACAGCCACAGCCCAACCCACCCCGGCACCAGCACCGACACCGACACCGGCACCGCCCCCAGGCTCAGCCGCCCCACCCCGCCCCACCCCCGCCCTCCATGCCACCCTGGACCCATGCCCGAAGGCGACACCGTCCACCAGGCAGCCCGGCGGCTGCACACCGCCCTCGCCGGGCACGCCCTCACGCGCTCCGACCTCCGCGTCCCCAAACTCGCGACGGTCGACCTCACCGGACGCACCGTCCTGGACGTGACGGCACGCGGAAAGCACCTCCTCACCCGTATCGAGGGCGGCCTCACCCTCCACTCGCACCTCCGCATGGACGGCGTCTGGCGGATCTACACCCCCGGCGAGCCCTGGCGCGGCGGCCCAGGGCACCAGATCCGGGCGATTCTCGGCACCGCCGAGCGCACCGCCGTCGGCTACCGCCTGCCCGTCCTGGACCTGCTCCGCACCTCCGACGAGGACAGGGCCGTGGGCCACCTGGGCCCCGACCTCCTCGGCCCGGACTGGGACCCCGAGCGCGCACTCGAGAACCTCCTCGCGACGCCTGACCGCGCCCTGGGCGAGGCCCTGCTGGACCAGCGCAACCTCGCGGGCATCGGCAACATCTACAAGAGCGAGCTCTGCTTCCTCCTGGGCACCACCCCCTGGCTCCCCGTAGGTGAACTCCCCGAGGAAACGGCCGCCCGCCTGCCCGGGCTCGCGAAGAAGCTCCTGGAAGCCAACCGCGACCGTCCCTCCCGCACCACCACCGGCCGCCCCCGCACCGGCCAGCGCCTGTACGTGTACGGCCGCGCGCCCCGCCCCTGCCTGCGCTGCGGCACCTCCATCCGCGTGGCGGAGCAGGGCGACGGCTCCCGCAGCCGCCCCACCTACTGGTGCCCCACCTGCCAGCAGGGCCCAACCCCCTGATGCAACCCGGCCCACACCCCACCAGTTGACGCCCCGTCAGCTCCGCCGTACCGTCCCGTCATGGCCGTCAAGGCGTACGACCTCACCGGACGCACCGCGTTCGTCACCGGCGCCGCGAGCGGCATCGGCCGCGCGTCGGCTCTGCTCCTGGCCGAGGCTGGTGCCACGGTCCACTGCGCCGACCGCGACGCCCGAAAACTCCATGAGACCGCGACGCTCATCAAGGCATCCGGCGGCGAGGCCCACACCCACGAACTGAACGTCGCCGACAAGGAACAGCTCGACCGAGCCGTCACGCAAGCCGCGTCGGCGGCCACGGGCACCGGCCGGCTCGACATCATGGCGGCCATCGCCGGAGTCATGCACAGCAGCCCTGTCCTGGAGACCCGTGAGGCAGACCTCGACCACGTTCTGGACATCAACTTCAAGGGCGTTCTTTACGCGTGCCAGTCCGCGGCCCGCGTCATGATCGAGGCGGGCACGGGCGGCAGCATCGTCACCATGGCCTCGGGAGCCGTGGACACCGGCGGCCCCGGCCTCCTCTGCTACGGGGCGTCAAAGGCGGCCGTCGTACAGCTCACAAAAACGCTGGCGACGGAAGTCGGCCCGCACGGCATCCGGGTGAACGCCGTGGCGCCGGGCTGGATCCGTACTCCGATGACCGAGCGGCACGACACCAGGGCACAGGCTCACACGGCCAAGGCTCACACGGACGCGATCATGAAGCGCATGTCACCTCTGGGCCGCGTCGGCGAACCGGACGACATCGCGCACGCCGTGCTGCACCTGGCGTCCGACGCCTCATCCTTCACGACGGGCCAGATCCTCCGCCCGAACGGCGGCGTCGCCATGCCTTGGTAGGGCCCCGCCGCACCCCGACAACCCGCTCCCGCCCCACACCCCACGGCGCACGCCCCAAAGCCACCCCAGAAGCCGACGGCCCACGCCAAGCCGACGGCCTACGCCCCTGCGCCTTCGCCGTCGCTTTCGGCACACAATGCACAGGCAGCAAACTCAGGCCCCAGCCCCCCGCCGCGACAGCACCCTCCAACGCCCCGGCATCAGGCGCGAGGGCCAGCCGCAACACTCCCCACCACCACACCGCACCGACCGCAAGAAGAGGCACCCGCCGCACCACCCGCCACGCAACGGCTTTCCCGCACACGGCTGTCACGGATATCACGGCTGTCACCTCCCGCCGACGCGAGATCGACGCAGATCGACGCTAGACCCCCGGTTCACCGCACGGAAGGGCGCACCCGAGGGCGTGCCAACGGCGTGGGAAGCACTGCGGCGTCCACGACATGCCCCCGGGCACGCCCACCGGCACACCCACCCGCACGCCCTCGGCGGCACCGACCCCCGCCCCGCACTCCGTCAGCCGTTCTCAGCCTGGAACATCCAGTGGTGCTTCTCAAGGTCGGCCGTGATCCCGATGAAGATGTCCTGGCTGACCGGGTCGGCCTCACCGGTCGCGTCGATCCGCTCACGGAAGCGCGTGATCACCGCGCCCAGCGCGTCCACGAGCACCCCGATGGCGTCCGCGTCCTTGATCCAGCCCTCGGGGGTCTTTCCGATACCGCTGCTCTGCGCCACGGTCGCCGCGCGCCCGTCGGGCGAGACCCCGAGCGTGGAGGCGCGCTCCGCCACCGTGTCGGAGTGCTGCCTGGCGGTGTCGACGACCTCGTCCAGCTGGAGATGTACGGAGCGGAAACGCGGTCCGATGACATTCCAGTGAACCTGCTTGGCGACCAGCGACAGGTCGACCAGGTCCACCAGCGCGCCCTGCAGCGCCTCCGAGACCGTCTTCTGGTCCGCGTCGGACAGCGGGCTCTTGGCGACGTACATCTGTCTCCTCCAACTCATCGACGAATGAGAGAAACCCTCATCAACCATGGCACAGGTAGGCCGATATGGCTGATTAGAGGCCTTCAGGGCTTACGGCCCGATAAGGCGGTCTCTCAGTGCTGAGTGGTCTTCTGTCCCGCCCCGGAACTTCTACACAGGACGTCCGTCCCTTCAGGGAACGCAAAAGGTCCCGACCGGATACCGGTCGGGACCTCCACACGCACGAGCGCTCAGCCAGAAAGCACGCGGCAGCCGCAGCACACCTCACCGCACGTCACACCACAGCGTCATCACGCCGCGACGACGTCCACCGCCTCGGCCGGCGCCTTGATCGTCACCCGTTCCGGTGGCACACCGGCCACGGAGACAGAGACGGAGTTGAGCATCGGACGAACCGGCGCGCGCACCGGTTCCGTGACTGCTGCCGACTCAGCCAGCTCCGCGAGCGACAATTCGTCGCTCACTTCACGCATCAGCTCGGACATCCGTACGTCAAGCGCGTCGCAGATCGCGGAAAGCAGCTCGGAGGAAGCCTCCTTCTGCCCCCGCTCCACCTCGGAGAGATAGCCGAGCGAGACTCGGGCGGACGAGGAGACTTCGCGCAGAGTACGGCCCTGGCGCTGGCGCTGCCGACGCAGCACGTCACCCAGCAGGCGACGGAGCAGAATCATCGGTGGCTCCCTCCTCGGACCGCGTAGCCGCATCCTTCACGCCCCACCGTACCGCCTCGTGCGGCGGCCGTGCGGGGAGCGATGTCGTGTTCACTCAGGGCTGCAAACATCAATTCCCCCCGTTCTGTTCCGTATCCTGTGCCCGCCCGTTCCCGGCAGGTTCGTCCGCGAGCTGCTTGAGCAGCAGCGTCAGCACGCTCCGTACACTCTCCCTACGGATTTCCGAGCGGTCCCCGTTCAACCGCAGGGCGGTGACTTTCCCCTCGGCTCCGCCATCGGCGTAACCCCGCATGCCGTCCATGCCCGGCCCCGCGACCGCCACGAAGACGGTCCCGACGGGCTTGCCGTCCTGGGAGGTGGGCCCCGCGACACCGGTCGTGGCGATGCCCCAGTCGGCGCCGAGCGCCTTGCGTACGCCGATCGCCATCTGCCGGGCCACCTCGGGATCCACCGCTCCGCGTTCGTCCAGCAGAGTGCCCTCGACCCCGAGGACGTCCCGCTTCACGTCGGTGGCGTACGCCGTGACGGACCCCCGGAAGACCGCCGAGGCACCGGGCGCCGCCGTGATCTCCGCGGCCACCAGACCCCCGGTGAGCGACTCGGCGACGGCCAGCGTCTCGCCGCGTGCGGCCAGGAGCCGCAGCAGCCTGCTCGCCGACACCGCGACAGCCGAGAGTCCGGGGGATGTCACTTCGCCGCCTCCCGGGCGGACTCCGCTGCCGCCGTACGCTCCTCGGCCTTGCCCTGCCTGCGCAGCACCACGGCCTGCTTCACATAGTCGAGCCCGGTCACCACCGTCAGTACGACGGCGACCGCCATCACCCAGAACCGCAGTGTCGCGAGCGGCCCCGTCAGGGCGAGAACGTACATGCCGACCGCCGTGCCCTGCGCGAGCGTCTTCATCTTGCCGCCGCGACTGGCCGGAATGACTCCATAGCGGATCACCCAGAACCGCAGCAGCGTGATGCCGAGCTCGCGCCCGAGAATCACCCCGGTGACCCACCAGGGGAGGTCGCCGAGCCACGACAGACAGATCAGCGCGGCACCCATGATCGCCTTGTCGGCGATGGGGTCGGCGATCTTCCCGAAGTCCGTGACCAGGTTGTATGTGCGCGCCAGATGCCCATCGAAGAGGTCGGTGATCATGGCGACGGCGAAGGCGGCCCAGGCGAAGGAGCGCCAGGCCGGGTCATATCCGCCGTTGCCGAGCAGCAGCATCACGAAGCCCGGCACGAGCAGCAGCCGGAGCATGGTCAACAGGTTGGCAACGTTCCACAGGCTGGCCTGATCTACGGCCGCAGCACCCAGCTTCCCGCCACGCACCGGCTTGGCGCCCGGAGCGCCGTGCGCGCCGGAGCCGCCTGACGCGGATGCCGGGACTCCGGTCATCTGCCGGCCTCCTCTGGACATTCAGCCACCAAGTCCACGCCCTCCGTGCCGACGACCTTTGCCATGACCATACGGCCGACCTGGAGGCCCTCGGAGGCACCCGGGCCCGTCAGACGGATCTGGCCGTCCGTCTCCGGAGCCTGGTGCGCGGCGCGGCCGAGCGGCCCCTCCTCCTCGTCGAGGGACTCGACGAGGACCTCGACGCTCTCGCCGAGCCGCTCCTCCGCACGCTGCGAGGTGAGGTCCTCGGCGAGCCGCGCGATGTGCGCGAGCCGCTCGTCGACGACGTCCTGGTCGAGCTTCCCGTCGTACGTCGCCGCCTCGGTGCCCTCCTCGTCGGAGTACCCGAAGACGCCGATGGCGTCGAGGCGCGCGCCGGTCAGGAAGCGCTCCAGCTCGGCGAGGTCGCCCTCGGTCTCGCCGGGGAAGCCGACGATGAAGTTCGAGCGGACACCGGCCTGCGGCGCCTTGGACCGGATGGTCTCCAGCAGCTCCAGGAAGCGGTCGGTGTCACCGAAGCGCCGCATCGCGCGCAGCACACCGGGCGCGGAGTGCTGGAAGGACAGGTCGAAGTAGGGAGCGACCTTCTCCGTCGACGTGAGGACGTCGATAAGGCCGGGGCGCATCTCGGCGGGCTGGAGGTAGCTGACCCGGATGCGTTCGATTCCGTCGACGGCGGCCAGCTCGGGCAGCAGGGTCTCCAGGAGCCGGATGTCACCGAGGTCCTTGCCGTACGAGGTGTTGTTCTCGGAGACGAGCATGACCTCCTTGACGCCCTGCTCGGCGAGCCAGCGGGTCTCGCCGAGGACGTCGGAGGGGCGGCGCGAGATGAAGGAGCCGCGGAAGGACGGGATGGCGCAGAACGAGCAGCGCCGGTCGCAGCCGGAGGCCAGCTTCACCGAGGCGACGGGGTTGCTGCCGAGGCGGCGGCGCAGCGGGGCGCGCGGCCCCGACGCGGGCGCGACGCCCTCGGGCAGGTCCTTGGGGGCCGCCACGGGTGCGTGCCCGGGCAGGGCGATCCCGGCCCCGGCGTCCTGTCGCTCCGCCGGGCTGATCGGCAGGAGCTTGCGCCGGTCACGCGGGGTGTGCGCCTCGACGCTGCCGCCGCTCAGGATGGTCTGGAGACGGTTGGAGATGTCGGAGTAGTCGTCGAACCCGAGCACGCCGTCGGCCTCGGGGAGCGCGTCGGCGAGTTCCTTGCCGTACCGCTCGGCCATGCAGCCGACCGCGACGACGGCCTGGGTCTTGCCGTGCCCCTTGAGGTCATTGGCTTCGAGGAGGGCGTCGACGGAGTCCTTCTTGGCGGCTTCGACGAAGCCGCAGGTGTTGACGACGGCGACGTCCGCGTCCTCGGCGTCCTCGACGAGCTGCCAGCCATCCGCCTCCAAGCGGCCTGCGAGCTCCTCCGAGTCCACCTCGTTACGGGCGCAGCCAAGAGTGACAAGGGCGACGGTGCGGCGTTCGGGCATGGTCTCAAGACTACTTCGTCCATGCCTCGACCCCCGCCCCCAGGGTTACCCGGCGGTTGGCCGGCGGCCGTCGGCGCGTCACCCGGACGTCACCGCGGTCCGCGCCGCGCCGCTGGCCAGCGGGGTGCAGGGCGTCGGTCAGCCGACCTCCGGGTCGCCCTTCGTGTACGAGAGACGCTCGACCTGGCCGGGTTCGAATTCGTTCTCGACCGGCTTGCCGTTCACGTACAGGTTGATCGCGCCCGCGTCGCCCAGGATGAGGTCGATCTTCTGCTTGTCCTGGAACGTCTTGGCCTGGCCCTGCTCCAGGACGCCGTCGAAGAGGGTGCGGCCGCTGTGGTCCTTGGCCGAGATCCAGCTGCGGCCGTCGGCGGCGTCGACCTTGACCGTGACCTTGTCGCGCGGCACGCCGGCGATGGCGCTGTCGGACGGGTCGGGCTTGGGGTCGGCGGGCTTGTTGGGCTTGGGCTTCTCCGCGGCCTTGGAGGGGGCGGGGGGCGAGCCCTCGGCGACCGACTTCGACCCGGCACCGTCGTCACCGCCGTTGAACGCGGTGAAACCGACGAAGCCGATCACCGCGACGATCGCGGCGACCATGGCGGCGGTCCAGTTCGGCCTGCGCGGATCGGAGCGGATGCGTTCGGCCTCGAAGAGCGGGGCCGCCGAGGTGGGCGCGGGCGGGTGGCCGCCGTGCGCCGCGTCGTACTGCGCGACGAGCGGGGCCGGATCGAGGTGGACGGCGCGGGCCAGCGTCCTGATGTGGCCGCGGGCGTACACGTCGCCGCCGCAGCGGGAGAAGTCGTCCTGCTCGATGGCGTGCACGATGGGGATGCGCACCCGGGTGGACGTACTGATCTCGTCCACGGTGAGCCCGGCGTCGACGCGGGCCTGCCGCAGCGCGTGGCCGATCGAGGGCCGGTCGTCGCCCTGGCGGTCGTCTGCGGGGCTCTCGTCTGCCGGGCCGGTGAGTCGGTCGAGGCGGTCGTCTGAAGGTCGGTCGTCTTCAGGGAAGTTGCCGATGGACACGGGGGCGCCTTTCGAGCGTGTAGCCACCTGCCGGAGGTTCAGTTTAGGGGGGTCCGGAAAGGATGGGGCAACCGGACGGACGGACTTTGTACGCCATCAGAAGGGACGGACGTCCTGATGGCGGCACACCGTGCCCGTCCCGACATCGCACCGTCCCCTCCCTCAACTTGACGTACGCCGAAGAGAAACGGTTGCCTCCCGAATTCCTCAGGCCTGAGCCTCCCCGCGGATCACGGCGAGCACTCCATCCAGCTCATCGGGTTTCACCAGGACATCACGCGCCTTGGAGCCCTCGCTCGGGCCCACGATGCTGCGCGACTCCATGAGGTCCATCAGCCGCCCGGCCTTGGCGAAGCCGACGCGCAGCTTGCGCTGGAGCATCGACGTGGACCCGAACTGAGTGGATACGACCAGCTCAGCGGCCTGACACAGCAGATCGAGGTCGTCGCCGATGTCCTCGTCGATCTCCTTCTTCTGCTTGGTGCCGACGGTGACGTCGTCGCGGAAGACGGGCGCCATCTGGTCCTTGCAGTGCTGCACCACCGCGTGGATCTCGTCCTCGGTGACGAAGGCACCCTGCATTCGGGTGGGCTTGTTCGCCCCCATCGGCAGGAAGAGGCCGTCGCCCTTGCCGATGAGCTTCTCCGCGCCCGGCTGGTCGAGGATGACGCGGCTGTCCGCGAGCGAGGAGGTCGCGAAGGCGAGCCGCGAAGGAACGTTCGCCTTGATCAGACCGGTCACGACGTCCACCGAAGGCCGCTGCGTGGCGAGCACCAGGTGGATGCCGGCCGCGCGCGCGAGCTGCGTGATGCGCACGATCGAGTCCTCGACGTCGCGCGGCGCGACCATCATCAGGTCGGCGAGCTCGTCGACGATCACCAGCAGGTACGGATAGGCCTGCAGCTCCCGCTCACTGCCTTCGGGCGTCTTGAGCTTGCCCTCACGGACGGCCTGGTTGAAGTCGTCGATGTGCCGGTAGCCGAACGCGGCCAGGTCGTCGTAGCGCAGGTCCATCTCGCGTACGACCCACTGGAGGGCCTCGGCGGCCTTCTTCGGGTTGGTGATGATCGGCGTGATCAGGTGCGGGATGCCCTCGTACGCGGTGAGCTCGACGCGCTTGGGGTCGACGAGGACCATCCGGACGTCCTCGGGCGTCGCTCTTATCATGATCGAAGTGATCAGGCAGTTGATGCACGAGGACTTACCGGAACCGGTGGCACCGGCGACCAGGATGTGCGGCATCTTCGCCATGTTGGCCATGACGTAGCCGCCCTCGACGTCCTTGCCGAGCGCCACCAGCATCGGGTGGTCGTCCTCGGCCGCGTCCGCGAGGCGCAGCACGTCGCCGACGTTGACCATCTCGCGGTCGGTGTTCGGGATCTCGATGCCGACCGCGGACTTGCCGGGGATCGGCGAGATGATCCGTACGTCCGGGGAGGCGACCGCGTACGCGATGTTCTTGGCCAGCGCCGTGATCTTCTCGACCTTCACGGCGGGGCCGAGCTCGATCTCGTAGCGCGTGACCGTCGGGCCGCGCGTGAAGCCGGTGACGACGGCGTCGACCTTGAACTCCGTGAACACGTTCGTCAGGGAGGCCACCACCGCGTCGTTGGCGGCGCTGCGGGTCTTGCCCGGGCCGCCGCGCTCCAGGAGGTCGAGCGAGGGCAGCGCGTACGTGATGTCGCCGGCGAGCTGGAGCTGCTCGGCGCGCGCCGGCAGTTCGCGCGGGGCCTCGGGAGCGGACTTGGTGAGGTCCGGCACGACGCCCTCGGCGGGCGTCTGTGGCGTCTTCTTGAGCTTGCCGGGCACGGGGGCGTCCGTGGCGCGCGCGGGCGGCACAGGGGCCGTACGCGCGCGCTCCGCCTCCTCCTCGCGCTCTTCCCGCTCCCCCGATACGCCCTGTGTCAGATCGGCGACCAGCGGCGAGGGCGGCATGCCGTGCAGAACGGCGCCGTCCAGGTCGGCGGCCGCGGCGGCCGCCACGTCCACGGCGTCCATGGGCCGGCCCAGCTCCGGCTGTACGGAAGTCCTGCGCGGCCTGCGGCGCCTGGAGAGCGCCTGCTCCTCGGCGTGGTCGGGGGCGTACGCGTCCGGGGCGGTGGTGCGCCGTCGCGAGGAGCGCGCGGGCAGGGCCTCGCGCCACTGCTCGTCGTAGCGCTCGTCGTCGTCGGAGAACGCGTCGGCCTCGGGGTACGGCTGGAGCACGCCGAGCTTGGTACCGAGCAGGCGCAGACGCTGCGGAATGGCGTTGACGGGCGTCGCCGTGACGACGAGCAACCCGAAGACGGTGAGCAGCACCAGCAGCGGCACCGCGAGGATCTCGCCCATCGTGAAGATCAGCGGTGTGGAGGCACCCCAGCCGATCAGGCCACCGGCGTCCCTTATCGCCTGCATGCCGTCGCTGCGGGCGGGCGAGCCGCACGCCACGTGGACCTGCCCGAGGACTCCGACGACCAGGGCGGAGAGGCCGATCACGATCCGGCCGTTCGCCTCGGGCTGCTCCGGGTGCCGGATGAGGCGTACGGCGATGGCGCCGACCAGCAGCGGCACCAGCAGGTCGAGGCGGCCGAACGCGCCGGTCACCAGGATCTCGACGAGATCACCGACCGGGCCCCGCAGGTTCGACCAGGTGCCCGCCGCGACGATCAGGGCGACGCCGAGCAGCAGCAGCGCGAGGCCGTCCTTGCGGTGGGCCGGGTCGAGGCCCTTCGCGCCGCGCCCTATGCCCCGGAACATCGCGCCGACCGTGTGTGCGATGCCCAGCCAGACCGCGCGCACCAAGCGGTACAACCCGCTGGTGGGGCTGGGCGCCGGCTGGGGGGCGGGCTTCTTCGCCACGGCCTTCTTGGCCGGTGCCTTCTTCGCGGGTGCCTTCTTCGCGGCCGTTTTCTTCGCGGGCGGTTTGGCGGCGGGCCTCTTCGCCAAAGCCTTCGTCGGCGCGGCCGCCTTCTTCGCGGGCGTCTTCTTGGCTGCGGACTGACGTGAGGCCATGGGTGTGAGGTTACCGTCGTCGACCACTGTGGACACGTGTGCCCACTGCTTCACCCGTTCGTGTCGCCCTTGCGGGCGCGGTGAACTGACGGAGGTTCACCACCGGCTCCACGGGCGGCACACCGCGTCAGTTCTGCGAGGGGACCGAGGGGGCGCCGCTGCCGGTGCCTGGTTCCAGGGCGTCAAGGGCTCGGCGCAGGCCGGTCAGTTTGCGTTCGAGATGGGCGGCGGTGGCGACCGCGGCCGCGTCCGCCGACTCGTCGTCCAGCTGTTTGGACAGCGCCTCCGCCTGTTCCTCGACGGCGGCGAGCCGCGCCGACAGCTCGGCGAGCAGCCCCGCGGGCTCCTTGGCGTCGCCCGCCGTGGCCTTGTCGCCGCCCTCCAGCTGGAGACGGAGCAGCGCCGCCTGCTCCCGCAGCTGGCAGTTCTTCATGTACAGCTCGACGAACACCGAGACCTTCGCGCGCAGCACCCACGGGTCGAACGGCTTGGAGATGTAGTCCACCGCGCCCGCCGCGTAGCCACGGAAGGTGTGGTGCGGCCCGTGGTTGATGGCGGTGAGGAAGATGATCGGGATGTCCCGGGTCCGCTCCCGCCGCTTGATGTGCGCGGCGGTTTCGAAACCGTCCATTCCCGGCATCTGGACGTCCAGCAGAATGACCGCGAAGTCGTCCGTGAGTAGTGCTTTGAGCGCTTCCTCCCCGGACGATGCCCGCACCAGTGTCTGATCGAGCGCAGAGAGGATGGCCTCCAGCGCCAGCAGATTCTCCGGCCGGTCATCGACCAGGAGGATCTTGGCCTTCTGCACCATGGCCCGCCCTCCTCGCCCCGGCGAAACACCGGGCGCCGCCCCAGAGGACGACTCCCTTACGCCGCCCGTCCTTGTGCCGGTCATGGTAGCCGCACCCCGCCTGTCGCCACACCCTGTCACCGCGATGTCACTGTGCACGTAGCAGAAACGCGGTGGGAGACCAGAAGGTTCCCCGAATACCGCGGTTCTACACGACTTCGGCCACACTCTGTCAGCAACTCCGTGTGACGAAGCCGGTTCTCGGTCATTGCCCGCGCATCCACTGCTCCATCACCGACAACAGATGATCCGGATCGACCGGCTTCGTGACGTAGTCGGAAGCTCCGGAGTCGATCGCCTTCTCCCGGTCGCCCTTCATCGCCTTCGCCGTGAGCGCGATGATCGGCAGTCCGGCGAACTGCGGCATCCTGCGGATCGCCGTCGTCGTCGCGTACCCGTCCATCTCCGGCATCATGATGTCCATCAGAACGACCGTCACGTCGTCGTGCTGCTCCAGCACTTCGATGCCCTCCCGGCCGTTCTCCGCGTACAGCACCGACAGGCCGTGCTGCTCCAGGACGCTGGTGAGCGCGAAGACGTTGCGGATGTCGTCGTCGACGATCAGCACCTTCTCCCCCTCGAAGTGGAAGCCCGGCCGCGCGGCCGGCACCTCCTGCCCCGCGGGCCACTGCTCCTGCGGCCGCTGGTCCTGCCCGCCGGCCACCGGCTGCCCCGGCTGCGCGGGCGGATGCTCCGCCGCGGCCGCCGCGCGCCGACGGCGCCTCAGGAGGGCCGCCGGGCCCGTCTGCGGCTCCTGCGGCACCGCGGCGCCGACAGGCTGCGTGGGGGCCTCGGGGCCCGCCGGGCCGCTCTCCGCGGCGGGGAGTTCCGCCGTGGCGCGCGGGGGCGCGAGCTGCGCGTAGCCCTGGGGAGGCAGTTCGCTCGGGTGCAGGGGCAAATAGAGCGTGAAGGTCGAGCCTCGGCCCGGCTCGCTCTGGGCGTAGATCTCACCGCCGAGCAGTCGTGCGATCTCCCGGCTGATCGACAGGCCGAGGCCCGTGCCGCCGTACTTCCGGCTGGTCGTACCGTCGGCCTGCTTGAACGCCTCGAAGATGACCCGCATCTTGCTGGCCGCGATACCGATGCCGGTGTCCGTGACCGAGAAGGCGATCAGGTCGGCCCCCGGGTCCCGCAGCGAGCCCGCCTCCAGGAGCTGCTCGCGGATCGCGTTGGGCACGTCGTTGTTGGCGTGCCGGATCACCAGCTCGACCGCTCCGGAGTCGGTGAACTTCACCGCGTTGGACAGGAGGTTGCGCAGCACCTGGAGCAGGCGCTGCTCGTCCGTGTGCAGCGTCGCGGGCAGCTCCGGGGAGACGCGTACGGAGAAATCGAGCCCCTTCTCCGCGGTCAGCGGGCGGAACGTGGCCTCTACGTAGTCGACGAGTTGCACCAGGGCGATGCGCGTCGGGGAGACGTCCATCTTGCCGGCCTCGACCTTCGACAGGTCGAGGATGTCGTTGATGAGCTGGAGCAGATCCGAGCCCGCGCCGTGGATCGTCTCGGCGAACTCCACCTGCTTCGGGGTGAGGTTCGAGTCGGCGTTGTCGGCGAGCAACTTGGCGAGGATCAGCAAGGAGTTGAGCGGTGTGCGCAGCTCGTGCGACATGTTCGCCAGGAACTCGGACTTGTAGCGCATCGAGACCGCGAGCTGCTCCGCGCGCTCCTCCAGTACCTGCCTGGCCTCTTCGATCTCGGTGTTCTTGACCTCGATGTCACGGTTCTGCCGGGCCAGCAGCTCGGCCTTCTCCTCCAACTCGGCGTTCGAGTCCTGGAGCGCCTTCTGCCGGCTCTCCAACTCCGCCGACCGCTCGCGCAGTTGCTCGGTCAGCTCCTGTGACTGCTTGAGCAGCACCTCGGTCTTGGTGTTGACGCTGATGGTGTTGACGCTCGTCGCGATCATCTCGGCGATCTGGCTGAGGAAGTCCTTCTGGATCTGCGTGAAGGGCTGGAACGCGGCCAGCTCGATCACGCCGAGGACGGTCCCTTCGAAGAGCACCGGCAACACGATGACCTGTGCGGGCGGCGCCTCGCCGAGGCCGGAGGCGATCCGCAGATAGCCGGTGGGCGCGTTCTCCACGAGGATCGTGCGCCGCTCCTTGGCGGCCGTGCCGATCAGCGTCTCACCGGGCCGGAAGGACGTCGGCATGGAGCCCATGGAGTAGCCGTAGCTGCCGAGCATGCGCAGCTCGTACGCGTCCTCGTTCTCGCCCCCGAGGTCCGTGCCGTCGTCCGTGGGCATCGCCAGGAAGAACGCGCCGTGCTGCGCGGAGACCACCGGCGTCAGTTCGCTCATGATCAACGAGGCGACGTCGTCCAGGTCCCTGCGGCCCTGCATGAGGCCCGAGATCCGCGCGAGGTTGCCCTTGAGCCAGTCCTGTTCCTTGTTGGCCAGGGTGGTGTCGCGGAGGTTGGCGATCATCGTGTTGATGTTGTCCTGGAGGACCTGGATCTCGCCCGCCGCGTCGACCTCGATCTTCAGGTTCAGATCGCCGCGGGTCACCGCGGTGGCGACCTTGGCGATGGCACGCACCTGCCGGGTGAGGTTCCCGGCCATCTCGTTCACGGACTCGGTGAGATCACGCCAGGTGCCGTCGACGTCCCGCACGCGTGCCTGGCCGCCCAGCTGGCCCTCCGTGCCCACCTCGCGGGCGACCCGGGTGACCTGCTCGGCGAAGGACGACAGCTGGTCGACCATCGTGTTGATGGTGGTCTTCAGCTCCAGGATCTCGCCCCGGGCGTCGATGTCGATCTTCTTGGTGAGATCACCCTTGGCGATCGCGGTGGTCACCATCGCGATGTTGCGGACCTGCCCGGTGAGGTTCGACGCCATCGAGTTCACCGACTCGGTGAGGTCCTTCCACGTACCGGACACACCCGGCACGCGCGCCTGACCGCCGAGGATGCCGTCCGTGCCCACCTCGCGGGCCACGCGCGTGACCTCATCGGCGAACGAACTCAGCGTCGTCACCATCGTGTTGACCGTGTCGGCGAGCTGCGCGACCTCGCCGCGCGCCTCGACGGTGACCTTCTTGGTGAGATCTCCGTTGGCGACCGCCGCCGACACTTGGGAGATGTTCCGCACCTGGCTGGTCAGGTTGTTGGCCATCAGGTTGACGTTGTCGCTCAGGTCCTTCCAGATGCCGGTGACACCCGGCACCCGCGCCTGGCCGCCGAGCTGGCCCTCGGTGCCGACCTCGCGGGCCACGCGCGTGACCTGCTCGGCGAACGAGGAGAGCTGGTCGACCATGGTGTTGACGGTCGTGACGAGTTCGAGGATCTCGCCCTTCGCGTCAACGGTGATCTTCTTGGAGAGGTCGCCCATGGCGACGGCGGTGGTGACCTCGGCGATGTTCCGCACCTGGAGGGTGAGGTTGTTCGCCATGCCGTTCACGGACTGCGTCAGGTCCTTCCAGGTGCCCGATACGCCCTGGACCTCGGCCTGGCCGCCGAGGATGCCGTCGGTGCCCACCTCGCGGGCGACCCGCGTGACCTGCTCCGCGAAGGCCGAGAGCTGGTCCACCATGGTGTTGAGGGTGTTCTTCAGCTCCAGGATCTCGCCGCGCGCGTCCACGTCGATCTTCTGCGACAGGTCGCCGCGGGCCACCGCCGTCGCGACCTGCGCGATGTTGCGCACCTGGGCGGTGAGGTTCCCGGCCATGCCGTTCACGGAGTCCGTCAGGTCGCGCCACACCCCGGCCACGCCCGGCACCTGCGCCTGACCGCCCAGCCGTCCCTCGGTGCCCACCTCGCGGGCCACCCGGGTCACCTGGTCGGCGAAGGCGGAGAGCTGGTCGACCATCGTGTTGATGGTGTTCTTCAGCTCCAGGATCTCGCCGCGCGCGTCGACCTCGATCTTCTGCGACAGGTCGCCGCGGGCCACCGCCGTCGTCACCTGCGCGATCTGACGTACCTGCGACGTCAGGTTCCCCGCCATGAAGTTGACGGAGTCCGTGAGGTCCTTCCACGTACCGCTCACGCCGTCCACGCGCGCCTGGCCGCCGAGCCGGCCCTCGGTGCCCACGTCGCGCGCCATCCGCGTGACCTGGTCGGCAAAGGACGACAGCTGGTCCACCATCGTGTTCACGGTGTTCTTCAGCTGGAGCATCTCTCCGGAGACGTCCACCGTGACCTTCTGCGACAGGTCGCCGTTGGCCACCGCCGTCGTCACCTGCGCGATGTTGCGCACCTGACCGGTGAGGTTGCGGAAGGCGGTGTTCACCGAGTCGGTGAGGTCCTTCCACGTACCGGCCGCGCCCTGCACCTGCGCCTGACCGCCCAGCTCGCCCTCGACGCCGATCTCCCGCGCCACGCGTGTGACTTCGGAACCGAAGGCGGAGAGCTGGTCCACCATGGTGTTCACGGTGTTCTTCAGCTCAAGCATCTCGCCCGCGACGTCGACGGTGACCTTCTGCGACAGATCGCCGTTGGCCACCGCCGTCGTCACCTGCGCGATGTCCCGCACCTGCGTGGTGAGGTTGCGGAAGACCGTGTTGACCGAGTCCGTCAGATCCTTCCAAGTGCCCGCCGCGCCCGGCACATTGGCCTGACCACCCAGCTGCCCCTCGGCACCGACCTCGTTGGCCACACGCGTGACCTCGTCCGCGAACGTACGCAGTGTCTCGGTCATCTGGTTGATCGTCTCGGCGAGCTGGGCGACCTCGCCGCGCGCGCTCACCGTCACCTTCCGCGACAGGTCGCCGTTGGCGACCGCCGTGGTCACCTCCGCGATGCCCCGCACCTGGGCGGTGAGATTGCCGGCCATGAGGTTCACCGAATCGGTGAGGTCCTTCCACACACCCGCCACACCCGGCACCTGCGCCTGGCCGCCGAGCTCGCCCTCTGTGCCGACCTCGCGGGCGACGCGCGTCACCTCGGAGGAGAACGAGGAGAGCTGGTCCACCATCGTGTTGACGGTGTTCTTCAGCTCCAGCATCTCGCCCGCGACATGAACCGTGACCTTCCGGGACAAGTCCCCCTTCGCCACGGCGGTCGTCACCAGCGCGATGTCCCGCACCTGCGCCGTCAGGCGGTACGCCATGGTGTTGACCGAGTCCGTGAGGTCCTTCCACGAACCGGACATCCCGCGCACCCTGGCCTGCCCGCCCAGCTTGCCCTCCGTACCGACCTCGCTGGCCACCCGCGTGACCTCGTCGGTGAACGTGGACAACTGATCGACGAGGTTGTTGACCGTCCGGCCGACCTTCAGGAACTCGCCGCGCAGCGGATGACCGTTCCCGTCCGCCCCTTGCGCCCGCAGCTCCATGCGCTGCTCCAGGTCGCCCTCCGCCACCGCGGAGAGAACCCGGCCGACCTCGGAGACAGGACGTACGAGATCGTCGACAAGGGCGTTCGACGCCTCGATCGCGGCCGCCCACGAGCCCTCGCTCGCTCCGCTCTCCAGCCGTTCCGTGAGTTTTCCCTCACGTCCGACCATGCGCCGCACCCGGGAGAGCTCACCCGTCAAGTGCAGATTCCGGTCGGCGACCTCGTTGAAGACCGCGGCGATCTGCGACATGACGTCGTCACCGGAGACCGTGAGCCGCTTACGGAAATTACCGTCCCGCATCGCCACCAGGGCCGCGAGCAGCCGGTTCAAGGCCGCCGCGTCCACGGAAGCGGTCGCCCCATTGCGCGATTTGCGCTGTTTGTTCAGGGACTGTCCGTCTTTCGCGCGCGTCTCAGTGCCCCGCGTCGCTGCGCCAGACTCCACTGTGTCCCTCCCGCAAGGGTTGACCTACTGCTTGTCCTGATCGGACCGTCTCCATGAAGCCTGCCCAGTGTTTCACCATGGCGGAACCAGGCCATAACAGTTCGGCAGCTTCGCACATCGTCCGCACCCCTCCGGGCGGAAAGACGGGCGACCGGCATCAGCATGGACGGCGAAGGTAAGTAACCTTGCATCCGGCTGTCCAACCACCCCGGTCCTGCCCGGCCAGGGCGGTGGTACACGAACAAGCGGGCATCGGAGGGGCGGCCGCACCATGGGTTCGGGAGAACTGGGCGTCGATACAGTCGGCCCTGTCGTAACTGTCGAAACTCGTACGAGGAGTGCTGTGATCACCGCGCGTGCGGCCGCGACCTTCGACCCCGTCGGGCGTTCCGTCGCGACGGCCCGCTCCTTCGTGCGCGACACCCTCCAGGGCTGGGGATTCACGGACATCGTCGACGACGCCGTCGTCCTCACCAGCGAGCTGGTGACCAACGCCGTGGTGCACGCCGGCACGGCCGCCGACGTCCTGTGTCTGCGCAGCGCGGACGCCGTACGCATCGAGGTCTCCGACCGCTATCCGGAGCGTGAGATCCCGCTCCAGCAGTCCTCCGTGAACATGGGCAGCCCCGACCGCGAGGGCGGTCGCGGCCTCCAGCTCTGCGCCGCGCTCGCCAACCGCTGGGGCGTCGACTACACCCCCACGCACAAACTGGTCTGGTTCCAACTCGACCTTCCCCACCGCGCCGTGGGCACCCGTGCCGCGGGCCCCTCCCTCCCGGCCGACCTCCTGCCCGTCGCCGACGGCAGGGTCCGCGTCGCCGTGATCCAGATCGACCGCACGGGCGCGATCAGCGCCTGGAACGAGGACGCCGGGGACCTCTTCGGGTACGCCGCCGAGCAGGTCATCGGCAAGCCCCTGAACGACCTGGCGGCCTGGCCCCACACCCCCGGAACCAGCACCGGCATCGCCGAGGCCCTCCAGCTCTCCCGCTGGGAAGGCAGCTACGGCATCCGCGGCTCCCACGGCCGCGTCATCCCCGTCTACGCCTCCCACCTGCGCGTCCGCGACAACAGCGGCGAGCCCTCCACGGTCTGCCTCCTCGTACGCGACGACGAGCGCGCCGTGCTCCAGACCCCGCTGCGCGGCGCGACACCCGAGCAGGGCACGCTCAGCGAGCCGAACGCCACGGACCCCTTCGAGGTCTTCATCGGCTCGCCCGCCCCCGACGACCTCGACGGCCTGCTCCAGCGCACCGTGGAGCGCGCCCGCGACATGCTCGACGGCGACGCGGCCTTCCTGCTCCTGGCCACCGACGACGAGACGGAGCTGGAGGTCCGCGCCTCCACCGGCCTGCCCTCGGCCCGCCAGCGCTTCGCCCGCGTCCCCGTCGAGGCGGGCCCCGGGCGCTACGGCTCGGCCCGCATGCCGGCCGTCCACGAGGACCTCACCGTCGTCCCCGGCGCCGTCCCGCTGCTGGGCGGCACGGGCATGCGTTCCGTCGTCACGGTCCCCCTCAAGGTCGAGGGCCGCCTCACCGGCTCCCTCGGCGTCGCCGCGGAGGCCCCCGACCGCTACTCGAACGAAGAAGCCCTGCGCCTCCAGTTCGCCGCCGACCGGATCGCCCTCGCCGTGGAGTCCGCGCGCCTGGGCGAGCTGGAGCGGCTCCGCCGCGGCTCGCTCTCCTTCCTCGTCGAGGCCTCCGACCTCCTCGCGGGCACCCTGGACCGGGACCAGACCCTGGCCCTCATGGCACAGATGACGGTCCCGACGCTCGCCACCTGGTGCGCCGTCTACACCATCGCCGACCAGTCCGCCGAGCCCTACCTCTCGTACGTCCTGCACGAGGACGAGGAGCGCATCGACGGCCTCAAGGCACTCCTCTCCAAGATCGCCCCACCCGACCCGGTCCCCACCCCGGGAGCCCGCGTCTGGGCCGCCCCCTCGGAGGCCGCCCACCAGGCGGCGCTGCGCACCTCCATGCGCAGCCTGGGCCTCGGCGAACCGATGACCCTGGGCTCGGGCATCGGCACCACCTTGTCCACGGCGTCCGCGGTGGGCGGCGAAACGGTGGTCCTGCCCCTGGTGGCCCGCAACCGCGTCATCGGCATGCTCACGCTCGGTAAGCCCTCCGACGAGCACTTCCGCCAAGAGATCCTGGAATTGGCCGAAGATCTCTCCCGCCGGGCCGCCCTTGCCCTGGACAACGCCCGCCTCTACTCCGAGCGCATGGCCATCAGTCAGTCCCTCCAGCGCAGCCTGCTGCCGCCCGGCCTCCCGCAGGTCCCGGGCGTGGAGGTCGACGTCATCTACCGCGCGGCCGGCGAGGGCAACGAAGTGGGCGGCGACTTCTACGACCTCTTCCCGATCCGCGACGGCGCGTACGGTTTCGCGATCGGCGACGTCTGCGGCACCGGTCCGGAGGCCGCCGCCGTCACGGGCCTCGCCCGGCATGCCCTGCGCCTGCTCGCCCGCGAGGGCTTCGGCGGCCCCGCGGTCCTGGAGCGCCTGAACGCCGCGATCCTCGACGAGGGCGCCCGCAGCCGCTTCCTGACGCTCCTCTACGGCGAGCTGTGGCCCCAGGAGGACGGCTCGGCGGTCCTGAAGATCGTCTGCGCCGGCCACCCTCTGCCGCTGCGCCTGCGCCAGGACGGCACGGTCGAGCCGTACGCCGAACCGCAGCCGCTGCTCGGCGTCATGGACGACCTCGAACTGTACGAGCAGACGATGACGCTCGACCCGGGTGACGTCCTGCTCTGCGTGACCGATGGCGTCACCGAGCGCCGCGAGGGCACCCGCATGCTCGGCGACGACGGCCTCGCGGACGTCCTGACGACCTGTACGGGCCTGACGGCCGGCGCGGTGGCGGCCCGCATCATGCGCGCGGTGGAGCGCTTCGCGTCGGACGCCCCGTCGGACGACATGGCGATCCTCGCGATGCGCGTCCCCGGCCTCCAGAAGGACTGAGCGCCCGGGGCACTCCTGGTGCCCCGGCCTCCGAGGCGCCGAAGATCCCCTCTCAACGCAAAGAAGGCCCCCGCCCAACCGGGCGGAGGCCTTCACACATTGAGCCCCCAAGCGGAATCGAACCGCTGACCTTCTCCTTACCATGGAGACGCTCTACCGACTGAGCTATAGGGGCCTGTTGTCCTTCGCGGTTTCCCGCGCGGCAACGAAATAGATCATACCTGAAATTCGCGCCCGTCCGAACCGCCCGTTCCTCTGGACCGCGCGCCCCCGCGCTGCCACCCTGCGCGCATGCCGACCCGACGTGCGACCCACTTGCGGTCCGCCTTGTCCCTGGCGGTCGCCGCCCTGCTCCTGCCGCTCACGGCCTGCGGCTCCGACGACAACGACACCGCGGACCCACGGCCCTCGAAGAAGCCCGCGGCCGCGGAGATCCCGCGCCCCGGCGACCACAAGGTCACGCTCTCCTGGAAGGGCGAGAAACGCGTCTACACCGTCCACGCCCCACCCGGTTACACGCGCTCAGAGAAGCTCCCCCTCATCATCGCCATGCACCCCTATCCGGCCGACGGAAAGGACATGGCGGCGATCAGCGGCCTGAACACCAAAGCCGACAAGGAGAACTTCCTCGTCGCCTACCCCGACGGTCTCAACCGTGGCTTCAACGCCTTGATCTGCTGCGGCACCGAGGACGACGTCGGCTTCATCCGCACGCTCACGACAAGGCTCACCAAAACCTGGTACGCCGATCCGTCCCGCGTCTACGCCACGGGCATTTCCAACGGCGGCGACATGGCGTACAAACTGGCCGTGGAGCTCCCCGACACCTTCGCGGCCATCGCCCCTGTCAGCGGCGGCTATCTCGGCACGGACGCGGAGAAGGCCTCGTACATGCCGAAGACCCCGGTCTCGGTGATCACTTTCATCGGCGGCCTCGACGAGCACTACGGCGGAATGGACACGGGCATCAACTCCTGGCAGAAACGCCTGTCATGCGATCCCGGCGAACCTCAAAAGCTCAAGAACAAAATCAAGAGGACGACCGCCAAGTGCAGCGACGGCTCGGACGTCATCGTCTATCGACTGCCCGGGATGGGCCACTCCTGGCCGGGCGGCACGGACGGCAACATGTCCGACCCGCAGGCCGGTGTCGACGCCACGGACCTGATGTGGAAGTTCTTCAAGTCCCACACCAAGAAGGTGTCTTAGAAAGCGGGTTGGAGCAGCCCTCCGAGGGCATTGCAGGCGGAGACGACCCGCTGCAAATCGCGCCGCGACATCGACGCGTCGACAGGCAGCGCCAGCGTCTCGTCCGCGGCCCGCTCGGTCTCGGGCAGACATACGTCCCTGCGGAACTGCGGCAGCCGGTGCACCGGAGTCTTCACGGGCACCCAGCAGGTGACGCCCTTGGCCCGCACAGCGCGTGCGAACGCGTCGCGGTCCGGCCGCCCGTTCCCGGGCACGCGCACCACGTACCGCTGGTAGCTGTGCCCGTCACCGCCGTCCGGCGTCACGACTCCGCTGAGCCGCCCACTGAGGTACGCGGCATGCGCCCGTCGGCGCTCCATGCCTTCGTACGAGGCATCCGACTCGCCCTGCTCCAGCACGAGGAACCCTTTGCGGCTCCCCAGGTCGCGTAGGCGCCGCACGTCGGCCTGGCTTCCGAAGCGGTGTACGACGATGACGGCGGCCGTACGTGGGGTCGCCACGGCGGCTACGGCGTCCGGGTCGAGGCAGTACGTCGCCGGCTCTATGTCGGCGAAGACCGGCAGCGCTCCTGCCTGGACCACGGCTTCGGCGACCTCGGCGTTCCCGTAGGCGGGCACGATGACCTCGTCGCCGGTGCCGACACCGGCGGCGCGCAACATTCCAACTGTCCCCATGTCTGCGGATGTTGGCTGCACAACGTGAACGGCAAGTGACGCAAAACAAAAAAGAGCTGGTCCCTGAACCGAAGTTCAGGGACCAGCTCTATCAAGATGAGTTCGGCGGCGTCCTACTCTCCCACAGGGTCCCCCCTGCAGTACCATCGGCGCTGTGAGGCTTAGCTTCCGGGTTCGGAATGTAACCGGGCGTTTCCCTCACGCTATGACCACCGAAACACTATGAAACTGACAACCGCACCATGCGTGACCACACATGGGGTTGTTCGTGGTTTCAGAACCAACACAGTGGACGCGAGCAACTGAGGACAAGCCCTCGGCCTATTAGTACCAGTCACCTCCACCCGTTACCGGGCTTCCAGATCTGGCCTATCAACCCAGTCGTCTACTGGGAGCCTTAACCCCTCAAAGGGGGTGGGAATACTCATCTCGAAGCAGGCTTCCCGCTTAGATGCTTTCAGCGGTTATCCTTTCCGAACGTAGCCAACCAGCCATGCCCTTGGCAGGACAACTGGCACACCAGAGGTTCGTCCGTCCCGGTCCTCTCGTACTAGGGACAGCCCTTCTCAATATTCCTACGCGCACAGAGGATAGGGACCGAACTGTCTCACGACGTTCTAAACCCAGCTCGCGTACCGCTTTAATGGGCGAACAGCCCAACCCTTGGGACCGACTCCAGCCCCAGGATGCGACGAGCCGACATCGAGGTGCCAAACCATCCCGTCGATATGGACTCTTGGGGAAGATCAGCCTGTTATCCCCGGGGTACCTTTTATCCGTTGAGCGACGGCGCTTCCACAAGCCACCGCCGGATCACTAGTCCCGACTTTCGTCCCTGCTCGACCCGTCGGTCTCACAGTCAAGCTCCCTTGTGCACTTACACTCAACACCTGATTACCAACCAGGCTGAGGGAACCTTTGGGCGCCTCCGTTACTCTTTGGGAGGCAACCGCCCCAGTTAAACTACCCATCAGACACTGTCCCTGATCCGGATCACGGACCGAGGTTAGACATCCAGCACGACCAGAGTGGTATTTCAACGGCGACTCCACACACACTGGCGTGCATGCTTCACAGTCTCCCACCTATCCTACACAAGCCGAACCGAACACCAATATCAAACTGTAGTAAAGGTCCCGGGGTCTTTCCGTCCTTCTGCGCGAAACGAGCATCTTTACTCGTAGTGCAATTTCACCGGGCCTATGGTTGAGACAGTCGAGAAGTCGTTACGCCATTCGTGCAGGTCGGAACTTACCCGACAAGGAATTTCGCTACCTTAGGATGGTTATAGTTACCACCGCCGTTTACTGGCGCTTAAGTTCTCAGCTTCGCACACCCGAAAGTGCACTAACCGGTCCCCTTAACGTTCCAGCACCGGGCAGGCGTCAGTCCGTATACATCGCCTTACGGCTTCGCACGGACCTGTGTTTTTAGTAAACAGTCGCTTCTCGCTGGTCTCTGCGGCCACCCCCAGCTCAGAGTGCAAGACTCATCACCGGTGATGGCCCCCCTTCTCCCGAAGTTACGGGGGCATTTTGCCGAGTTCCTTAACCATAGTTCACCCGAACGCCTCGGTATTCTCTACCTGACCACCTGAGTCGGTTTAGGGTACGGGCCGCCATGAAACTCGCTAGAGGCTTTTCTCGACAGCATAGGATCATCCACTTCACCACAATCGGCTCGGCATCAGGTCTCAGCCTTATGTGCGACGGATTTACCTACCGCACGGCCTACACCCTTACCCCGGGACAACCACCGCCCGGGCTGGACTACCTTCCTGCGTCACCCCATCACTCACCTACTACAAGTCTGGTCCGTCGGCTCCACCACTTTCCATTCCCCGAAGGGTCCGGAACGGCTTCACGGACTTAGCATCGCCTGATTCAATGTTTGACGCTTCACAGCGGGTACCGGAATATCAACCGGTTATCCATCGACTACGCCTGTCGGCCTCGCCTTAGGTCCCGACTTACCCTGGGCAGATCAGCTTGACCCAGGAACCCTTAGTCAATCGGCGCACACGTTTCTCACGTATGTATCGCTACTCATGCCTGCATTCTCACTCGTGAACCGTCCACCACTGCCTTCCGGCGCAGCTTCACCCGGCACACGACGCTCCCCTACCCATCCCAGCGGGCGTTGGCCCTCATGCTGAAATGACACGACTTCGGCGGTACGCTTGAGCCCCGCTACATTGTCGGCGCGGAATCACTAGACCAGTGAGCTATTACGCACTCTTTCAAGGGTGGCTGCTTCTAAGCCAACCTCCTGGTTGTCTGTGCGACTCCACATCCTTTCCCACTTAGCGTACGCTTAGGGGCCTTAGTCGATGCTCTGGGCTGTTTCCCTCTCGACCATGGAGCTTATCCCCCACAGTCTCACTGCCGCGCTCTCACTTACCGGCATTCGGAGTTTGGCTAAGGTCAGTAACCCGGTAGGGCCCATCGCCTATCCAGTGCTCTACCTCCGGCAAGAAACACACGACGCTGCACCTAAATGCATTTCGGGGAGAACCAGCTATCACGGAGTTTGATTGGCCTTTCACCCCTAACCACAGGTCATCCCCCAGGTTTTCAACCCTGGTGGGTTCGGTCCTCCACGACCTCTTACAGCCGCTTCAACCTGCCCATGGCTAGATCACTCCGCTTCGGGTCTTGAGCGCGCTACTGAATCGCCCTATTCGGACTCGCTTTCGCTACGGCTTCCCCACACGGGTTAACCTCGCAACACACCGCAAACTCGCAGGCTCATTCTTCAAAAGGCACGCAGTCACGAGGATGGAGCAAGCTCCATCCCGACGCTCCCACGGCTTGTAGGCACACGGTTTCAGGTACTATTTCACTCCGCTCCCGCGGTACTTTTCACCATTCCCTCACGGTACTATCCGCTATCGGTCACCAGGGAATATTTAGGCTTAACGGGTGGTCCCGCCAGATTCACACGGGATTTCTCGGGCCCCGTGCTACTTGGGTGTCTCTCAAACGAGCCGCTGATGTTTCGACTACGGGGGTCTTACCCTCTACGCCGGACCTTTCGCATGTCCTTCGCCTACATCAACGGTTTCTGACTCGTCTCACAGCCGGCAGACTGTGAAAGAGAGATCCCACAACCCCCACGACGCAACCCCTGCCGGGTCTCACACGTCGTAGGTTTGGCCTCATCCGGTTTCGCTCGCCACTACTCCCGGAATCACGGTTGTTTTCTCTTCCTGCGGGTACTGAGATGTTTCACTTCCCCGCGTTCCCTCCACACTGCCTATGTGTTCAGCAGCGGGTGACAGCCCATGACGACTGCCGGGTTTCCCCATTCGGAAACCCCCGGATCAAAGCCTGGTTGACGACTCCCCGGGACTATCGTGGCCTCCCACGTCCTTCATCGGTTCCTGGTGCCAAGGCATCCACCGTGCGCCCTTAAAAACTTGGCCACAGATGCTCGCGTCCACTGTGCAGTTCTCAAACAACGACCAACCACCCATCACAGCCCGCCGAAGCGAACCTACACTGGGGTCGGCATTGAGGTCGGGAACAAGCCCGTACCCTCAGATACCCAACAGCGTGCCCGACCAGTCCCCGTCCGAAGATCATGCTTTCCACGCCCTTACGAGCAGTACTTGCAGCCTCCGACCCGAGAAACAGGCCGAGTAGTCAACGTTCCACCCATGAGCAACCAGCATCAGACATTCGCCGATGTACTGGCCTCTGAACCAAGCCGAAGCTTGGCTTAGAAGTGCTCCTTAGAAAGGAGGTGATCCAGCCGCACCTTCCGGTACGGCTACCTTGTTACGACTTCGTCCCAATCGCCAGTCCCACCTTCGACAGCTCCCTCCCACAAGGGGTTGGGCCACCGGCTTCGGGTGTTACCGACTTTCGTGACGTGACGGGCGGTGTGTACAAGGCCCGGGAACGTATTCACCGCAGCAATGCTGATCTGCGATTACTAGCAACTCCGACTTCATGGGGTCGAGTTGCAGACCCCAATCCGAACTGAGACAGGCTTTTTGAGATTCGCTCCACCTCACGGTATCGCAGCTCATTGTACCTGCCATTGTAGCACGTGTGCAGCCCAAGACATAAGGGGCATGATGACTTGACGTCGTCCCCACCTTCCTCCGAGTTGACCCCGGCGGTCTTCTGTGAGTCCCCATCACCCCGAAGGGCATGCTGGCAACACAGAACAAGGGTTGCGCTCGTTGCGGGACTTAACCCAACATCTCACGACACGAGCTGACGACAGCCATGCACCACCTGTACACCGACCACAAGGGGGGCACCATCTCTGATGCTTTCCGGTGTATGTCAAGCCTTGGTAAGGTTCTTCGCGTTGCGTCGAATTAAGCCACATGCTCCGCTGCTTGTGCGGGCCCCCGTCAATTCCTTTGAGTTTTAGCCTTGCGGCCGTACTCCCCAGGCGGGGAACTTAATGCGTTAGCTGCGGCACCGACGACGTGGAATGTCGCCAACACCTAGTTCCCACCGTTTACGGCGTGGACTACCAGGGTATCTAATCCTGTTCGCTCCCCACGCTTTCGCTCCTCAGCGTCAGTAATGGCCCAGAGATCCGCCTTCGCCACCGGTGTTCCTCCTGATATCTGCGCATTTCACCGCTACACCAGGAATTCCGATCTCCCCTACCACACTCTAGCTAGCCCGTATCGAATGCAGACCCGGGGTTAAGCCCCGGGCTTTCACACCCGACGTGACAAGCCGCCTACGAGCTCTTTACGCCCAATAATTCCGGACAACGCTTGCGCCCTACGTATTACCGCGGCTGCTGGCACGTAGTTCAGCCGGCGCTTCTTCTGCAGGTACCGTCACTTTCGCTTCTTCCCTGCTGAAAGAGGTTTACAACCCGAAGGCCGTCATCCCTCACGCGGCGTCGCTGCATCAGGCTTTCGCCCATTGTGCAATATTCCCCACTGCTGCCTCCCGTAGGAGTCTGGGCCGTGTCTCAGTCCCAGTGTGGCCGGTCGCCCTCTCAGGCCGGCTACCCGTCGTCGCCTTGGTGAGCCATTACCTCACCAACAAGCTGATAGGCCGCGGGCTCATCCTTCACCGCCGGAGCTTTTAACCTCCACTCAGGAGAGTAGAGGTGTTATCCGGTATTAGACCCCGTTTCCAGGGCTTGTCCCAGAGTGAAGGGCAGATTGCCCACGTGTTACTCACCCGTTCGCCACTAATCCCCACCGAAGTGGTTCATCGTTCGACTTGCATGTGTTAAGCACGCCGCCAGCGTTCGTCCTGAGCCAGGATCAAACTCTCCGTGAATGTTTTCCCGTAATCGGGATGAACACCACGAGAGCGGAACGGTCGGGAGGAATAATCCCGTCCGTTCACAGCGTCCTCGCTGTGTGCCTTCCGTGGAAGGACTTTTTCAAAGGAACCTCAACTCACCGAAGTGAGCCGGGGTATCAACATATCTGGCGTTGACTTTTGGCACGCTGTTGAGTTCTCAAGGAACGGACGCTTCCTTCGTACTCACCCTCTCGGGCTTTCCTCCGGGCGCTTCCCTTCGGTGTTTCTTTTGTTCTTGCGTTTCCGACTCTATCAGACTCTTTCGTGTCCGATTTCCTCGGTGCCTTTCCGGTTCCCGCTCCGGCCTTTCGGCCTTCGCGTTTCCCTTTCCGGCGGCTCCGACTTTATCAGAGATTCTGAGTCGGAATTCCCGCCCCGTTCGGGTTGGGCCCCTCGCACGTGAGTGCGCAGTGCTTCCCGGTTGGGCGGAGCCGTAAACCTAACGGAGCGGGGCGCCCCGATGCAAATCGAGGCGCCCCGCTCCGTTGGCCACGCTGTCAGGAGGGTCAGACCTCCACGACGACCGGCAGGATCATCGGGCGTCGGCGGTAGTTGTCCGAGACCCACTTGCCCAGCGTGCGGCGGATGAGTTGCTGCAGCTGGTGGGGCTCGACGACGCCGTCCTGGGCCGATCTCTCCAGGACTTCCTGGATCTTCGGGATGACGGTGATGAAGACCCCGTCGTCGATACCCGAGCCACGGGCCTGGATGTGCGGACCGCCGGTGATCTTGCCGGTGCTGGAGTCCACCACCACGAAGACCGAGATGATGCCCTCGTCCCCGAGGATCTTGCGGTCCTTCAGCGCGGGCTCGCCGACATCGCCGACGGAGAGGCCGTCCACGTACACGTATCCGGCCTGGACCTTGCCGACGATCTTGGCCTTGCCCTCGACGAGGTCGACGACGACGCCGTCCTCGGCGATCACGATGCGGTCATGCGGGACACCGGTGAGGGCACCCAGCTCGGCGTTGGCGCGCAGGTGGCGCCATTCTCCGTGGACCGGCATCAGATTCTTGGGCTTGCAGATGTTGTAGAAGTACAGCAGTTCGCCGGCCGAGGCGTGGCCGGAGACGTGCACCTTCGCGTTGCCCTTGTGGACGACGTTGGCGCCCCAGCGGGTCAGCCCGTTGATCACGCGGTAGACCGCGTTCTCGTTGCCGGGGATCAGGGACGACGCCAGGATCACCGTGTCGCCCTGGACGATGCGGATCTGGTGGTCGCGGTTGGCCATGCGGGAGAGCGCGGCCATCGGCTCGCCCTGGGAGCCCGTGCAGACCAGGACCACCTCGCTGTCCGGCAGGTCGTCGAGCGTCTTGACGTCGACGACGAGGCCCGGCGGGACCCGCAGATAGCCGAGGTCGCGGGCGATGCCCATGTTGCGGACCATCGAGCGGCCGACGAAGGCCACTCTTCGGCCGTACTCGTGGGCGGCGTCCAGGATCTGCTGGATGCGGTGCACGTGGCTGGCGAAGCTGGCCACGATGATGCGCTTCTGCGCGCCGGCGAAGACGCCGCGGATCACGCCCGAGATATCGCGCTCGGGCGGGACGAAGCCCGGCACCTCGGCGTTCGTCGAGTCGGAGAGAAGGAGGTCGATGCCTTCCTCGCTCAGCCGTGCGAACGCGTGCAGGTCGGTCAGGCGGCCGTCCATCGGCAGCTGGTCCATCTTGAAGTCGCCGGTGGCGACGACCAGGCCCGCGGGGGTGCGGATGGCGACGGCCAGGGCGTCCGGGATGGAGTGGTTGACCGCGATGAACTCGCAGTCGAACGGGCCCAGGTGCTCGCGGTCTCCCTCGACGACCTCAAGCGTGTACGGACGGATCCGGTGCTCCTGGAGCTTCGCCTCGATCAGCGCGAGGGTCAGCTTGGAGCCGATCAGCGGGATGTCCGGCTTCTCGCGCAGGAGGAAGGGGACGCCGCCGATGTGGTCCTCGTGGCCGTGCGTGAGGACGATGCCCTCGATGTCGTCGAGGCGGTCCCTGATGGACGAGAAGTCCGGCAGGATCAGGTCGATTCCGGGCTGCTCCTCCTCGGGGAAGAGCACTCCGCAGTCGACGATCAGCAGGCGACCGTTGTACTCGAAGACGGTCATGTTGCGGCCGATCTCGCCGAGGCCGCCGAGCGGGGTGACCCGCAGGCCGTCCTTCGGAAGCTTCGGCGGGGCGCCCAGTTCAGGATGCGGATGACTCAAAAGACTCTCCTCACCATGCGCGCCACGTACCTCCGGGGCACGTGGCGCGTATGACGTTCGTGCAGTAGCAGTTGTTGTTCGGGACGTATTCAATTGTGAAGTCTGTGGTTACAGCTGTACCCCGCCGGCGGCAAGGTCGATCTTGAGCTGTGCCGTCTCCGCGGGCGTCAGCTCCACCATCGGCAGGCGGAGCGGGCCCGCGGGGCGGCCCTGGAGGGCGAGCGCCGCCTTCGTCGTGATCACGCCCTGCGTACGGAACATGCCCGTGAAAACGGGGAGCAGCTTCTGGTGGATCTCCGTGGCCTTCTGGACGTCGCCCGTGAGGTGCGCTTCGAGCATCGCGCGCAGCTCGGGGGTGACGACGTGGCCGACGACGGAGACGAAGCCGCACGCGCCGACCGACAGGAGCGGGAGGTTCAGCATGTCATCGCCTGAGTACCAGGCGAGGCCCGAGCGGGCGATGGCCCAGCTGGCCCGGCCGAGGTCCCCCTTGGCGTCCTTGTTGGCGACGATGCGGGGGTGCTCGGCGAGGCGGACGATCGTCTCGGTGTTGATCGGTACGCCGCTGCGGCCCGGGATGTCGTACAGCATGACCGGCAGGCCGGTGCTGTCGGCGATCGCCGTGAAGTGCCGCAGCAGGCCCTCTTGCGGGGGCTTGTTGTAGTACGGCGTGACGGTCAGGAGGCCGTGGGCGCCGGCCTGCTCGGCGGCGCGGGCGAGCTCGATGCTGTGGCGGGTGTCGTTGGTGCCGACGCCCGCGACGACGTGGGCGCGGTCTCCGACGGCGTCCAGTACGGCTCGTACAAGATCGTTTTTCTCCGCGTCACTGACGGTCGGGGACTCACCGGTGGTGCCGTTGATGACGAGGCCGTCATTGCCTGCGTCCACCAGGTGGGCGGCGAGCTGCTGCGCGCCGTCGAGGTCGAGTGCGCCGTCCGCCGTGAAGGGCGTGACCATGGCGGTGAGGACCCTCCCGAAGGGGGTCTGCGGAGTGGAGGTCGGAGCCATGGGTAACACGCTACTCGCTGCTCAGCGCGGGGTCCCCCCTCGGGGGACGTGAGCGGACCCGTCAAGTGAGGACCCGGCACTGCCTGCTCGGGGGTTCAAGCAGTGCCGGGTCCGTTTGATCAGGCTAGATGAACTTCACGAAGTGTCGCAATACGGACACTTCGCTCCGCGCACCCGTACATCAGTGCCTTACGGCGCCACGCGTCCGTTCTTGTTGAAGGCCGCATGGGTGAGCGGCATCAGCTCTGCCCAGTGCTGCTCCATCTTCTCGCCGACCATCTCGATCTCGCGCTGCGGGAAGGAGGGGACCTTGGCGAGCTCGTGCTGCGTGCGGAGGCCAAGGAAGTGCATCAGCGAACGGGCGTTGCACGTCGCGTACATCGAGGAGTAGAGGCCGACGGGGAGCACCGCGCGGGCGACCTCGCGGGCCACGCCGGCGGCGAGCATCTCCTGGTACGCCTCGTACGCCTGGCGGTAGGAGTCCTCCATGACGCGGCCCGTCAGCTCCTGCTGGGCCTGGGTGCCCTCGACGAAGACGTACTTGCCGGGGCGGCCCTCCTGGACCAGCTTGCGGGACTCGTCGGGGACGTAGAAGACGGGCTCCAGCTCCCTGTAGCGCCCCGATTCCTCGTTGTACGACCAGCCGACGCGGTGCCGCATGAACTCGCGGAAGACGAAGATGGGGGCGCTGATGAAGAACGTCATCGAGTTGTGCTCGAAGGGGCTGCCGTGGCGGTCCCGCATCAGGTAGTTGATGAGTCCCTTGGAGCGCTCCGGGTCCTTCTGGAGCTCGTCCAGGGACTGCTCGCCCGCCGTGGAGACACGGGCGGCCCACAGGACGTCGGAGTCGGTGGCGGCGTGCTTCACGAGCTCGACGGTGACCTCGCTGCGGAAGCTGGGCTTGAGGTCTTCGGTGGGGGTCTCGCTCACAGGCGGGTCCTTCCATGTGCATCACTTGGGCGGCGCCCACTCTATGGCCCGGCACCGACAATCCGCCGTTCGGTGACCCGCCACGACATTCTTCGACTAATTTGCCGAAACAGGGCACCTTTTGGGCGATTCGATCGTCTATCGAGTCAAGAGAGAACGTTCGAGACCCGTGAGGAGAAGCGCGCCCCATGTTCCGTCGGCGAGAGCCCGTCCCGTTCGCCTTCATCGCCGAAGCCGACAAGTTCCGCAGCAACGTCACTCCCCCACCCCGTGAGCGCGCGTCGGCCGGTCAGATCGCGGGCCGTGCGCTCATAGGCCTGACCGTCGTGGCCGGTCTCGTGGGATCCCTGCTTTTCGGGATGCCCGCCATGTCCGCCGATCAGTCACCCGCTCGGACGCAGCAGTCCGAAGCCTCGGACGGCCGCTGACCTGGCCGGTCCGGAGCACTCGTCCGGACCCCCGAGGGTGGTGGCAGGGGGCACGGCTCGGTAGCCTCACCGGGCACAGCCCATGCGTGGATCGAGTGAGGACCAGCCCGTGCCCCTGCCTTTCCTGACCGCGGACCGCGCTGTCGACGACGCGGCGCTCGACGCGCCGCTGCCCTTCGACGACCGCGATCAATGGCGGCGCCCCTACCGCCCCGGTCCCTGGCGGGTGGGCGTCGCCGCGCTGGTGCTGCTGCTCGCCTCCTACGTCCTCTTCGCGTCCGTGATCATCGCGTTCGCGGACTCGCTCGCGGGCGCCGCGCTCTGCGCGGGTCTCGCGGTGCTCTTCATCGCGGGCGCCCTGCGGCTGCTGCGCGTAGGCACCTGGGTGAGCGCGCGCGGCGTGCGCAGGGTCCGCTTCCTGGGGACGCGGACGGTGCCGTGGGCGCAGGTCGAGGCCGTGCGGACCGCTCAGCAGCCGGTGCGGTGGCTCGGGCTGCCCCGCACAGTGCAGGGGCAGGCCCTCATCCTCGTACGCCGTGATGCGGCGGGCGACGGACAGCAATTGTTGCTGACCGATCGGAACGCCGACTTCCTGGCGCGGCACGAGGCGTTCAACCGGGCCGCCGACTCCATCGAGGCATGGGCCGACGAATACCGCGCTACGGCCTGACCCCGGGGCTCCGGGCGCTCCGCGCACCAGACGCACCAGACGTGCACCGGCTTGCTAGATGTTCACCGGCTTGCCCGCGTGCAGGGCGATCGCTCGCTGCATGGCCTTTCGCGCGCGCGGGGTGTCCCGGGCGTCGTGGTAGGCGACGGCCAGGCGGAACCAGCAGCGCCAGTCGTCCGGCGCGTCCTCGGTCTCGGCCTTGCGGCGGGCGAACACCTCGTCGGCCGAGTCGCGGTCGATGCGGCCCGTGGGGGTGCGCCTCAACTCGTCGACGGGCAGGCCGCCTTCGGCCTCCAGTTCGGCGGCGAGGCGGTTGGCCCGCTGGACGAACTGGGTGTTCTTCCAGAGGAACCAGACGCCGATGAACGGCAGGATCAGCACCGCGACACCGAAGGTGACGGTCAACGCGGTGCCGTGCTGTATCAGGAGCACGCCGCGGCTGCCGACCAGGACGAAGTAGACGACCAGGACGGCAGCCGTGACGGCGTAGGTGATCTTCGCTCGCATGGGGTTCGCTTCCCGGGTCAGCCGAGGTCCAGGAAGTGTTCCAGGCCGAAGGTCAGGCCGGGAGTGCTCACCACACGGCGCACGCCGAGCAGGATGCCTGGCATGAAGCTGCTGTGGTGCAGCGAGTCGTGCCGGACGGTCAGGGTCTCGCCCTCGCCGCCGAGCAGGACCTCCTGGTGGGCCAGGAGGCCGCGCAGGCGCACGGAGTGGACCCGTACGCCGTCGACGTCCGCGCCGCGGGCGCCGTCCAGGGCCGTCGTCGTGGCGTCGGGCTGCGGGGCGCTGCCCGCCTGCCGGCGCGCCTCGGCGATGAGCTGAGCGGTGCGCGCGGCGGTGCCGCTGGGGGCGTCGGCCTTGTTCGGGTGGTGCAGCTCGACGACCTCGACGGACTCGAAGTAGGGCGCCGCGATCTGCGCGAACTTCATCGTCAGAACCGCGCCGATGGAGAAGTTCGGGGCGATGAGCACGCCCGTCTCCGGGGACGCCGCCAGCGAGGTGCGCAGCCGCGCGAGGCGCTCGTCGGTCCAGCCCGTCGTGCCGACCACGGCGTGGATGCCGTGGCCTACGCAGAAGTCGAGGTTGTCCATCACCGAGTCGGGGTGGGTCAGCTCGACCGCGACCTGGGCGCCGGTGTCCACCAGCGTCTGAAGCTCGTCGCCCCGGCCGAGCGCGGCGACCAGTTCCATGTCGTCGGCGGCCTCGACGGCCTTCACGGCCTCGGAGCCGATGCGGCCCTTGGCGCCGATGACCGCCACGCGCAGCTTGCTCATGTCCTTCATTCCTTAAGGGAGTTGGGCCCTGTGGTGACTAGGCGACCGCGTCGTGGAGGCGGGCCGCCTGCTTGTCCTTGAGCGGCCCGATGGCCGACAGGGACGGGCGGTGGCCGAGCACGTCGCGGGCCACGTCACGCACCTCGTCGGGGGTGACCGCGGAGATCTTGGCCAGCATCTCGTCGACCGACATGTGCTCGCCCCAGCAGAGCTCGCTCTTGCCGATGCGGTTCATCAGGGCGCCGGTGTCCTCCAGGCCGAGGACGGTGGAGCCCGCGAGCTGGCCGATGGCGCGCCCGATCTCGTCGTCCGACAGGCCGTTCTGCGCGACCTGGTCCAGTTCGTCGCGGCAGATCTTCAGGACGTCGTGCACCTGGCTGGGGCGGCAGCCCGCGTACACACCGAAGAGGCCGGTGTCGGCGAAGCCCGAGGTGTACGAGTACACGCTGTAGGCGAGGCCCCGCTTCTCCCGCACCTCCTGGAAGAGGCGCGAGGACATGCCGCCGCCGAGCGCGGTGTTCAGGACGCCGAGGGCCCAGCGGCGCTCGTCGGTGCGGGCGAGACCCGGCATGCCGAGGATGACGTGGGCCTGCTCGGTCTTGCGGTTGACGACCTCGACGCGGCCCGCGGTGCGCAGCGCGCGAGAACCCTGGCGCGGCGGCATCGGGGTGGCGTCGGTGCGGGTGAGGGCGCCGGCCTTCTCGAAGGCGGCGCGGACCTGGCGTACGACCTTGTTGTGGTCGACGTTGCCCGCGGCGGCGACGACCAGGTGCGTCGGGTCGTAGTGCTTCTTGTAGAAGCGGCGGATGCGGTCGGCGTCGAGGGCGTTGATCGTCTCCTCGGTGCCGAGGACCGGGCGGCCGAGGGGGGTGTCGCCGAGCATCGTGTGCGCGAACAGGTCGTGCACGCAGTCGCCCGGGTCGTCCTCGGTCATCGCGATCTCTTCGAGGATGACGCCGCGCTCGGCGTCGACGTCCTCCTGGAGGATCAGCGAGCCCGTCAGCATGTCGCAGACGACGTCGATGGCGAGCGGCAGGTCCGTGTCGAGCACGCGTGCGTAGTAGCAGGTGTACTCCTTCGCCGTGAAGGCGTTCATCTCGCCGCCGACCGCGTCGATCGCGGAGGAGATGTCGAGGGCACTGCGCTTCTTGGTGCCCTTGAAGAGGAGGTGCTCCAGGTAGTGCGTGGCGCCGTTCAGCGACGGGGTCTCGTCGCGCGAGCCGACGCTCGCCCAGATCCCGAAGGTCGCCGAGCGGACGGTGGGCAGGGTCTCCGTGACGACGCGCAGGCCGCCGGGGAGGGTTGTCCTGCGGACGGTCCCGCTGCCGTGCTCGCCCTTGATGAGGGTTTGGGTACGGGCGACGGCCCGCGCCTCCGAGGAGGTGCGGGCCGTCGTCGTGGTGCTACGCGACGTCACTTGTCGGTGTCGTCCTTCTGGTCGGCGGCCTGCTCGTCGCCCTCTTCGCCGTCGATGACGGGGATGAGGGAGAGCTTGCCGCGGGAGTCGATCTCGGCGATCTCGACCTGGACCTTGTGGCCCACGCCGACGACGTCCTCGACGTTCTCCACGCGCTTGCCGCCGGCGAGCTTGCGGATCTGCGAGATGTGCAGCAGACCGTCCTTGCCCGGCATGAGGGAGACGAACGCGCCGAAGGTCGTCGTCTTCACGACGGTGCCCAGGTAGCGCTCGCCGACCTCCGGCATGGTCGGGTTGGCGATGCCGTTGATCGTGGCGCGGGCGGCCTCGGCCTGCGAGCCCTGAGCGGCACCGATGTAGATGGTGCCGTCGTCCTCGATCGTGATGTCGGCGCCGGTGTCCTCCTGGATCTGGTTGATCATCTTGCCCTTGGGGCCGATGACCTCACCGATCTTGTCCACGGGGATCTTGACGGTGATGATCCGCGGGGCGTTCGGGGACATCTCGTCCGGGACGTCGATGGCCTCGTTCATCACGTCGAGGATGTGCAGACGCGCGTCACGGGCCTGCTTCAGCGCGGCGGCCAGGACCGAGGCGGGGATGCCGTCGAGCTTGGTGTCGAGCTGGAGCGCGGTCACGAACTGCTTCGTGCCGGCGACCTTGAAGTCCATGTCACCGAAGGCGTCCTCCGCACCGAGGATGTCGGTGAGGGTGACGTAGTGCGTCTCGCCGTCGATCTCCTGGGAGATCAGGCCCATGGCGATACCGGCGACGGCGGCCTTCAGCGGCACACCGGCGTTCAGCAGCGACATGGTGGAGGCGCAGACGGAGCCCATGGACGTCGAGCCGTTGGAGCCGAGGGCCTCGGACACCTGGCGGATCGCGTAGGGGAACTCCTCGCGCGTCGGCAGCACCGGCACGATCGCGCGCTCGGCGAGCGCGCCGTGGCCGATCTCGCGGCGCTTGGGGGAGCCGACGCGGCCGGTCTCGCCGGTGGAGTACGGCGGGAAGTTGTAGTTGTGCATGTAGCGCTTGCGCGTCACCGGGGACAGCGTGTCGAGCTGCTGCTCCATACGGAGCATGTTCAGCGTGGTGACACCCAGGATCTGGGTCTCGCCGCGCTCGAACAGCGCCGAGCCGTGCACGCGCGGGATGGCCTCGACCTCGGCGGCGAGGGTGCGGATGTCGGTGACACCGCGACCGTCGATCCGCTTCTTCTCCTTGATGACGCGCTCACGGACCAGGGACTTGGTCAGCGAGCGGTACGCGGCGGAGATCTCCTTCTCGCGGCCCTCGAACTGCGGGAGCAGCTTCTCGCCGGCCAGCGCCTTGACGCGGTCCAGCTCGGCCTCGCGCTCCTGCTTGCCGGCGATGGTGAGCGCCTGGGCGAGCTCGGTCTTGACCGCGGCGGTCAGGGCCTCCAGGACGTCGTCCTCGTAGTCGAGGAAGATCGGGAACTCGCCGACGGGCTTGGCGGCCTTGGCGGCGAGGTCCGACTGGGCCTTGCACAGGAGCTTGATGAAGGGCTTCGAGGCCTCCAGACCGGCGGCCACGACCTCCTCGGTCGGCGCCTCGGCGCCGCCCTTGACGAGCTCGATGGTCTTCTCGGTGGCCTCGGCCTCGACCATCATGATCGCGACGTCGCCGTCCTCCAGGACGCGACCGGCGACGACCATGTCGAAGACGGCGTCCTCAAGCTCGGTGTGCGTCGGGAAGGCGACCCACTGGCCCTTGATGAGCGCCACGCGCGTGGCGCCGATCGGGCCCGAGAAGGGCAGGCCGGCCAGCTGCGTGGAGCAGGAGGCGGCGTTGATCGCGACCACGTCGTACAGGTGGTCGGGGTTGAGAGCCATGATCGTCTCGACGACCTGGATCTCGTTGCGCAGGCCCTTCTTGAAGGAAGGACGCAGCGGGCGGTCGATCAGGCGGCACGTGAGGATCGCGTCCTCGGACGGGCGGCCCTCGCGGCGGAAGAAGGAGCCGGGGATCTTGCCGGCCGAGTACATGCGCTCCTCGACGTCCACCGTGAGGGGGAAGAAGTCGAGCTGGTCCTTGGGCTTCTTGGACGCGGTGGTGGCCGAGAGGACCATCGTGTCGTCGTCCAGGTAGGCCACGGCGGAGCCGGCGGCCTGACGGGCGAGGCGGCCCGTCTCGAAGCGGATGGTGCGGGTGCCGAACGTGCCGTTGTCGATGACGGCCTCGGCGTAGTGGGTCTCGTTCTCCACTGTTCTCCTACGTGTCTACGTTTCGTCTTCTCGCCCCTTGGCCCGTGTGGCCCTGGGGCGGTGTCCCGTATGTCCTTCGTGGACCGGGACTGTGCGGAGAAGCGCGCCGTGTGTGCGGGCCGGTCTTCGATCGAAGCACCCGGGGATGTCTCCCGGGGGCCACTACCGAGGACCGGCGGCGGCGGAGGTGCGCCTCTCCCTCGTGGGTCGTGCTGTTACTCGTGGTGGTGCTGGTACCCGCGTATGGGTACCCACGCACCTGTGGGGTGCGCCTGTCGTCACCAGACTACAAAGCGTCGGTGACACCGCGCACGTACAGCAAAGGGAGCGGCCCCCTTCGAGTGCTTCGAGTGGGAACCGCTCCCTTCACGGCGTCTTACTTGGCGCCCGCCGCACCGCGGCGGATGCCGAGGCGCTCGACCAGGGCACGGAAGCGCTGGATGTCCTTCTTGGCCAGGTACTGGAGAAGGCGGCGACGCTGGCCGACCAGGATCAGCAGACCACGACGGGAGTGGTGGTCGTGCTTGTGCGTCTTGAGGTGCTCGGTCAGGTCCGAGATACGGCGAGAGAGCAGCGCGACCTGAACCTCGGGGGAACCGGTGTCGCCCTCCTTCTGGCCGAACTCGGTCATGATCTGCTTCTTCGTAGCGGCGTCGAGCGACACGCGTACTCCTCGTGATGTCTTCGTGTGCCTCCGAGTGCCCCTGGTCTACATCTCAGGGGAGCTTCCGGGACTCGGGAGGCGGGGATGGGCCGTCGGGCGCGGAGTCCGGCCATCGAGGGCCGGGAGCGCAGAAAGACGGTCGTTACACAGGGTACCAGTCGGCTTCTCCGGTCCCGACCGTGGCCCCTGCGGGGAGCCCACCGCCTGCCGCCGCTCTCGAATCCTCTCATCAGCGGCAGGCGGGGACCGTCGTCCTTCGCTCGTGCGACCCGGGTCGCGGCGAGGAAGATCCGGCCGCGCTCGTACACCACGTCTGGAGGTTCGAGGGCAGTCATCTCCGGCACGTCGGGCTGCCCGAAGAGCAACAGGATGGTCTCCTTGCCCGAGTCGGGGTCGAGGCTGACGGCCACGGAGGATGAGCTCGCGGCTTCCCGGTAGGCGATGATCCTCTCGCCGCTCATGCGCAGCGGGCACATCGGGCGGCCGGTCCTGGCGTCGAACCTGCGTACGGTCTTTCCCGTCGCCAGGTCGAAGGCGACGACTTCATTGGGCGTCTGTCCCCGTGGTGCCTCCGGGGTGAAGTGATGCCTCCGGGAAGAAGTCACGTGGCTGTGTCGCCATGAAGAGCTGTCGGCGCCCCACGACCACTCCCGTACAGCGCTCCGCCTCACCGCTGAAGACCTCGTCGCAGTCGTGTACGTAGCGGTCGTCCTCCAGACGGATCGTGCCCCGCTGCCTTCCCCCGGTCACTGAGGGTGATCAAGGTGGTGGACCGCACCTCGCCGGCCGCGACCGCGATGACGGGCGGTGACGAGGAAGCGAGGTGGACGCCCTTGATCCCGTCGGCGACCTTGTACGTCCACACGGGCCTGCCCGCGCGCGGGGCGACCTTCCGCACGCGGAACACGGGATCGGCGGAGTCGCCGCACTGGACCAGGGCGATCAGGCTCCGGCCTCCGGCGAACCCCATGTCCGTGCAGTTGGAGCTCGCCGTGTCGGCCCAGAGGCACTCGCCGCTGGTCATGTCGTACGCCACCGAGGCCTGCCCGGTGGTGGCGAGCACGGCTCCCCGGGTCATCGTCACGTTGACGCTCATCGCCGAGCCGCTCGGGCCGAGCAGCTTCTTGTCCCAGAGCTTTCTGCCGGTGTCGATGTCGAACACGGCGATCCGGTCGCAGGGCGCCACGAGTGCGGCCTCCTCCTTGCCGCCCTTCTCGGGGCGCTCTCCGGGGAAAGCGATGGCTGTCCTGCCGTCCACACTGACGTGGCGGGTCACCGCACAGACGGGGCCGGGGAACCTGAGCTGCCACCCCTCTTCGGAATCCTTGAGCCTGATGCCCTTGACGACATCGGCGATCCCCTTGGCCACGATTTTGTCGGTCGCCCGCAAGCCGGGCGCCGGGGCGATCCGCCGGGGCGATCTGGTCTTCCTTGAGCGACTCGACCACGTACTCGGCGGCGGTACCGCCCTCGGGGGTCTCGGGGGTCGTTTCGCCGTCTCCCTGATGGCGTCGGGCGCCCGGGGCGCCGATTGCGGCCGCTTGGCCGGTGCCGCCCCGTCGGCACTCGGCCCGCAGAGGACCCAGCCCGCCGAACACATGACCGCGATCAGCGCGAGAAGTACGCCGCCGACGAGCGAGGTCCGCCTCTTCCTGCCCTCGGCGGCCGTGAGCCGGGACTGCACTTGGCTCGCCGGCTGGTCGGCCGGTCAGCCCAGCCGGTCAGCTGGTCAGTCGGTCAGCTGGTCGGCCGGTCCGATGGTCCGATGGTCAGCCGGTCAGCTCGTCATCGCTCTGGCCTTGGCGTACACGTCGAAGACCGCGAGGGCCAGCGGCACCAACGTCAGCAGCACGAAGGCCTCGGCGATCTCCAGGAAGCGGCCCCAGAAGGGCGTCACGCCGGTGCGCGAAGTGATGAGTCCGAGAGCCGTGACCAGTGCCACCGCCACCGCGACGGCCGCAACGAGCCATACGGTGCGCAGGTCGAGCGCGGCCGAGTCGCCCGCCCGTGCGGCGCGCATGAGGCCCTGCGGAGGGTTGAGGCAAAGGCCGACGCCGAGCAGGACCAGGGAGGCCAGGCCGGCGCCCAAGGCGGAGCCGACCTGCGCGGTGTAGCGGAAGAGGTGGGCGCGCATCAGCATCGCGACGCCGGTGGCGAGGGCAAGGAGTTGCGCCCACACGTCATCGGAGAAGCCGAGGACGGCCGCCGAACCGATGGCCAGCAAGGCACAACCGCCGACCAGACCGACGAGCAGCTCGTGACCGCGGCGTGCCTGGGCGGCGATGCGCTCGGCGTCGACGGGTTCCTGCTGGGCGGGCTCCGCGCCGTACCCGCTCCGGCTGCCGTGCGGCGGCTCGAACCCGATGGGGAGGCGGGCGAACCGCATGGACAGTCCCGGCAGGAAGGCCAGGGTCCCCACGGCCGCCGGGGCGCACATGGCGGCTGCCTCGGCGGGAGACAGCCGCCACAGCGTCGCGAGGAACGTCGCGAGCAGGCCCGCGGCAGAGGCGAAGAGGCAGGCGACGAACGGACCGTCCCCACGCGGCGACACAAGAGTGAGGACAGTCGAAGCGACGAGCACGGCCGCGCAGGCGAGCAGAGCTTGCAGCCGGCCGATGCCGTGCCCCTCGGTCAGCGCCAGCAGCCCCGACCCGGCCACGGCGAGATTCGGCAGCGCACCGAGGCCGAGTGCCACCGACGCGGCGCGGTCGTCGTAGATCCGTGCCCGCACGGCGGAGAGGGTGAGCAGGAGGACACCCGCGACGGCGGCCAGGATCCCGGGGAGGCCGTGCATGTCGTGACCAGGGGCGGCCGTCCAGGCCACGAAGGCGAGGAGGACCGACAGCGCCGTGGTGCCGGTCAGGCCGGCGGCGCGCGTCAGATCTCCGTTCCACAGCATGCGGTCGCGGGTCACCGCGGACGCGACCGCTTCGGACACGTCGTCGAACACGGCCGGCGGAAGCGACTCCGAGAAGGGGCGCAGGGTGAGCAGTTCGCCCTCAAGGATGCGCTGCGCGGCGAAGGAGCGGCCGCTGTCCAGGACGAGGCCGTCACGGCGTACGAGGTGGTAGCCGACCGGTGCGCCCTCGGCCGGGCTCTGCCGGGACAGTCGCAGGATCTCCGGGTAGAGGTCGGCCACGGGAATGTCGTCGGGCAAGGACACGTCGATCCGGCTGTCGGGCGCGACGATGGTGACCCGGCAGAACCCGAATCCCGCGTTGGTTCCCGACGTTGCGCCACGGCTGGGCTGTACTGCTCCGCTGGCCGTCGCGGAGGCCGTCATGCTCACCTGCTGCTCCCCCTCAATCGCTGGCGCCGGTCCGACTGTGCCGCATGACCGACCGCGTCACGAAGCGTATGAGCGCACCTGGCCGGATCTTGATCCTGCGCGTGGCCGTACAGCGTGAAGTCACGGGCGCCTTCGGTCTGTTGCCCACGCCGCCCCGCGGCATGATTCCCATACGTTCACACGCGCACCGGCACCCTATCGCCCGCTCGTCCGCGTGCATGTCAGTAGGATCACCCGACGGTCACCGTTCGCCCGACACGGGGCGGCGGACGGAACACCGCGGTCGGCAAGGGATTTGGTGCCCAGTGAGCCACATCGTCGTCAAGCGCCCACCTCGGGCTCTGCCCTCGGCAGTGCCCGGCGAAGAAGTGGTGTTGCAACCTCCGCCCGAGCTTCCACGGGACCAGCAGGAGGGCGCGATGATGCAGTTGCTGCCCATGCTCGGCATGGGTGGCTCCGTGGTCTTCTTCTTCATGCCCAATGCGCATCCGTTCATGAAGATCATGGGCATGGTCATGGTCGCCTCGACGGTGGCCATGTCGGTCGCCATGCTCATCCGCTACCGCCGTGGCAGCCAGGGGCAACTGGCCGACCTGCGGCGCGACTACTTGCGGTACCTACAGCAGACGCGGCGCGCGGCACAGGACACCGCGAAGGCCCAGCGCGACGCGCAGTACTACCTCCACCCCTCCCCCGAGCAGCTGTGGGCGCTGGTCGCCGAGGGCAGCCGGGTCTGGGAACGCCGCGTCGGCGACGAGGACTTCGGGCAGGTGCGCGTCGGTCTCGGCCCGCAGGAACTCGCCACTCCCCTCGTCCCGCCGCAGACCGCTCCGGTGGACGAGCTGGAGCCGCTCACCGCGGGCGCGATGCAGCGCTTCCTCGCCGCGCACAGCACGCTCGAAGACCTCCCGATGGCCGTCTCGCTGCGCGCCTTCTACCACGTGACGATCAGTGGGGATCCCGAGACGGCACGCGGCACGGCCCGTGCGCTCACCGCGTCCCTCGCCTCGCTGCACTCCCCTCAGGACCTGGTCATCGCCGTCGGTGCGGGCCGGTCCGCGGCGCCCGCCTGGGAGTGGGCCAAGTGGCTGCCCCACAGTCAGGTGCCGGGTGCCGCGGACGGGGCCGGCAGCCGCCGTCTCATCACCGGTGATCCGGCGGGGCTGGAGAGCATGCTCGCCGCCCGGCTCCAGGGGCGGCCGCGCTTCCATCCGGAGGGCGGTCCGCTGCCGGAGGAGCCGCACATCGTCGTCATGCTCGACGGTCTGTCGCTGCCTCCGCTGTCGGCCCTGGCCTCGCCCGAGGGGGTTCAGGGGGTGACGGTGGTGGAAGTGGTCCCGGGAGAACTGACCGAGGGGCGCGGAGGGCTGTCGCTCGCGGTACGTCCGGGGTCGATGCGGATCGAGTCGGGCCACGGCCTGGTGTACGAGGGAACGCCCGACGTCCTGTCCTACGAAGGGGCCGAGGCGCTGGCCCGCCAGCTCGCTCCGCTGCGCGTCCCCTCCGGCGGCGACGAGGCCGAACCCCTACTGGCCAACCTGGAATTCACGGAGCTCCTGAACCTGGGCGACGCCGACTCGGTGGACACCAGCAGGACATGGCGCCCGCGGACCCAGGCGGAGCGGCTGCGCGTCCCGATCGGCGTCGGCGAGGACGGCCGTCCCGTGATGCTCGACCTCAAAGAGGCCGCGCAGGAGGGCATGGGGCCGCACGGCCTGTGCGTCGGCGCCACCGGCTCCGGGAAGTCGGAGCTACTGCGCACCCTGGTCCTTGGCCTCGCCGTGACGCACTCCTCCGAGACCCTGAACTTCGTACTCGCCGACTTCAAGGGTGGCGCCACCTTCGCCGGCATGGCGCAGATGCCGCACGTCGCCGCGGTCATCACCAACCTGGCGGACGATCTGACGCTGGTCGACCGCATGGGCGACTCCATCCGCGGTGAGCTCAACCGACGTCAGGAACTGCTGCGGGACGCGGGCAACTACGCGAACATCCACGACTACGAGAAGGCGCGGGTGGCGGGCGCCCCGCTCCAGTCCATCCCCTCCCTGGTCCTGGTGATCGACGAGTTCAGCGAACTGCTCACCGCCAAGCCGGATTTCATCGACATGTTCGTGCAGATCGGCCGCATCGGCCGCTCCCTCGGCGTGCATCTGCTGCTCGCCTCGCAACGCTTGGAGGAGGGGCGGCTGCGAGGGCTGGAGACGTATCTCTCGTACCGCGTCGGGCTGCGCACCTTCTCCGCCGCCGAGTCGCGCGCCGCGCTCGGCGTGCCGGACGCCTACCACCTGCCGAACGTTCCCGGCTCCGGCTACCTCAAGTTCGGCACGGACGAGATGGTGCGGTTCAAGGCGGCGTACGTCTCAGGCGTCTACCGCTCCGGATCGGAGACGGCCGCGGCCCTCGGCGGACCGCGTCCTGTGGACCGCCGCCCGGTGCTGTTCACGGCGGCCGAGGTGCCGGTGCGGTACGGCGCCGCGCCGATGCCCGCCCCGCGTCCCGCGACCGGTCCCGGCGCTCCCGACACGGATGACGCGCTCGCCGACACCGTGCTCGACGTCATCGTCCGCCGCCTGGAGGCACAGGGCCCAGCCGCCCACCAGGTGTGGCTGCCGCCGCTGGAGAGCCCGCCACCGTTGGACGCGCTTCTCCCGGGACTCACCGCCGTCGAGGGACGCGGACTCACCCAGCCCGGCTACGCGGGAGCGGGGCGCCTCGTCGTACCGCTGGGCCTGGTCGACAAGCCGTACGAGCAGCGTCGCGAACCCCTGTGGTGCGACTTCTCCGGCGCGGCGGGCCACATGCAGATCGTCGGCGGCCCCCAGTCCGGCAAGTCGACCCTCCTGCGCTCGCTGACGGCGGCGTTCGCCCTCACCCACACACCGCACGAAGTGCAGCTCTACGGACTCGACTTCGGCGGCGGAGGCATGGCGTCCGTCTCCGGACTCCCCCACGTCGGCGGGGTCGCCTCGCGTCTCGACCCCGAGCGGGTGCGGCGCACGCTCGCCGAGGTGTACGGCGTGCTGACCCGCCGCGAGGAGTACTTCCGTACGGCGGGCATCGCGTCGATCGCCGACTTCCGGACCCGCCGGGCGCGCGGCGAGATCTCGGTGACGGACCAGCCGTGGGGCGACGTCTTCCTGATCATCGACGGCTGGGGCAACTTCCGTTCCGAGTACGAAGGTTTGGAGCCCGCCGTGCTCGACATCGCCGCCCGCGGCCTCGGCTACGGCGTCCACCTGATCCTCACCGCGTCACGCTCCATGGAGGTCCGCGCCAACCTCAAGGACCACTTGATGAACCGCCTCGAACTGCGGCTCGGCGACACCATGGACTCCGAGTTCGACCGCAAGGTCGCGGCGAACGTCCCCGCCGGTGTCCCCGGCCGAGGCCAGACACCGCAGAAGCAGCACTTCATGGCGGCCGTGCCCCGCATCGACGGGCTCTCCTCCGACACGGACCTCGCCGACGCGACGGCCGCGCTCGCCGCCGAGGTCTCCCGCCACTGGACGGAGCCCGGCGCACCAGCGGTCCGGCTGCTTCCACGCGAACTCCCGGCCGAACAACTGCCCCCGGGCAACGTCTTCCCCGACCGGGGTGTCTCCTTCGCCCTCGACGAGAACAACCTCGAACCGGTCTTCGTGGACTTCGAGCAGGACCCGTTCTTCCTTGTCTTCGGAGAGAGCGAGTCGGGCAAGTCGAACCTGCTCAGGCTGCTCATCACACGGCTGACGGAGCGCTACAGCGGTGACGTCTGCAAGCTCTTCGTGGTCGACAACCGCCGCACCCTCCTCGATGCCGCCCCGGCCTCCCACCTGGCCGAGTACATCCCCATGTCCAACGCCATGGACCACCACATGGCCGCGCTGGCCGACCTGATCCAGCGGCGTACCCCCACGGCGGATGTCACCGCGCGACAGCTCCGCGAGCGCAGTTGGTGGCGGGGCCCGACGGTGTACGTGATCGTCGACGACTACGACCTGGTGTCCACGTCCAGCGGAAACCCGCTGGGGGCCCTCACCGAGCTGCTCCCCTTCGCCCGGGACGTGGGCGTCCGGTTCATCATCGCCCGCTCGACGGCGGGCGCGGGGCGTGCGGCGTACGAGCCCTTCATGCAGCGGATGAAGGAGCTGGGCGCGCAGGGGGTGGTCCTGGCCGGCGACCCGGACGAGGGCGACATCCTGGGCGGCGTACGACCGCGGCCGATGCCGACCGGGCGGGGAATCTTCGTGTCGCGTCGGCGGGGCAAACCGATGGTGCAGACGGGGTTGGTGGCCGGGGAGTACTGATCGCCGTCGCCCGGGCCGAACCGGTGGCCGACGCGGGCCTTGCCAACCTCTGAACAGCGACGGAGTACCCCAAGTAGGGTGAGTGCCCAGCACTTTCGTACGTTGTGAAGGGACCCTTCCGCCATGACCGACGCACCCGACACCGAGGCGCAGACCAAGGCCCGCAAGGAACGCGAGAAGGAGGAGCTCTACGCCCTCGACATCTCCGGCGTCGAGTGGCGCAGCGCTCCCGGCACCGAGCAGCACGAGGAGCGGGTCGAGATCGCGGACCTGCCCGGGGGCGCGGTGGCGATGCGGTCGTCCCTGGAGCCGGAGACGGTACTGCGGTACACCGAGGCGGAGTGGCAAGCGTTCGTGCTGGGGGCGCGGGACGGGGAGTTCGACCTGGAGCCTTCTTCGCGGAACGGCGGACTCCCCGCGGAGTGAAGTGAGGCACAGCGCCCCCTCAGGCGACATGAAGGGGTGGACGCCTCCCGCGCGCGTCCACCCCTGCAACACGTCCTACGACTGCCTTCTCGTCCCGCGGTCGCGCGGGCTCACTGGAAGTAGCTGGCACCCTTGAGGTCGCCGCCGCGGTAATCGCCGCCGGCCTGGCCGACCTTCTGGCCGATCTCCACAAGGGCCCGGTGGATGGCCTCGGCGTGCCTGTCCCATTCCTTCTGCTTGACGGTGTACGCCGTGTGGGCCTCGCCCTCCCAGCCCTCGGCCACCTTGGCCACGGCGCGCTTGATGTCGGCGAGGTCGGCTTCGAGCTGCTTGGCCTGGATGCCGAGTTCGGTGGTGATGGCGTCGAGGCCGCCGTACTTGACGGCGAGCTCGTCGAGGTGAACGTTTGCCATGCTTGCCCCGTTTCCTGGTGGTTGGTTCCTGCTCGGTACTCCGGCGCTCAGTAGCTGCTGATGGCCGAGTGCTTGCCGCCGTACTGGACGTCGATGCTGTTCATCGTCGACTGGACCTGATCCTCAAGGCCGTCCACGAGCTTCTCGTTGCCGCTGATGCCTTCGAGGAAGTCCACCAGGATGTTGCCGATCGCCCGCATGTGCTCGTTGATCTCGGTCTGCTTCTTGTCGAAGGCGTGCGCTCCGATGCCGCGCCAGTTGCCCTCCATCGTGTCGAGGGTGCCCTGGAGGCGCTTGAGCTGCTTCTGCACGGAGTCGTACTTGCCGACGATCTCCTTCTTCAGAAGCGCCACTTGCTGGTTGTTCAACTTCTGGCCGTCAGACACGGCGGGCTCCCTTCACGAGCGTCCGTTGGAATGGATCGGGTGGTTCTGGCCGAGTTCAGGCCCGGCGTCGAGCTCGCACCGCCGCGAAGGCACCGCCGCCGATCACGGCGACCGCGGCGGCACCGCCGAGTGCCAGCCACAGCCGGCCGTTGCCATCGTCGTCGGAGGACTTCACCGCCGCGGCTCGTTCTTCGTCCGAAGCGCGCTTCCGCGAGGGCTGCGAAGACACGGCGGGAGCGGAGGCCGAGGCGGAAGGGACGGCACCGTCGGCGGCGGGCCCGGCAACCGGTGTCTTCTCGTTCGTGATCGGATCGACGTCCGCGGGGCCGGGCTTGCCCTCACCCTTCACGACATTGCGGGCCGGCCGGATCAGCCCGTAGCCGAGATAATCACTGGGCTCGTCCTTGGGCCAGTCGCGTCCCGCGGTGTCGATGAGGACGCGGAGGACTTGATTGGCGGTCCATTCGGGGTGCTTGGACCAGACGAGCGCGGCGGAGGCGGAGGCGATGGCGGTGGCGGAGCTGGTGCCGCCGCCGCCTTCATCGCAGTAGGAGCGGAAGGTGGCGTCGCACCAGTGGGGGATGTCGAGGCCGGGGGCGGCGAGATCCACGTACTCCCCGAACTCTGAATACTTGGCGACCTTGCCGGACCTGTCGGCCGCGGAGACTCCGGTGACCCCGGGATACGCCGCGGGATAGTCGATGAAGTTCTTCTTCTCTGCTTCATTTCCTGCGCTAGCGAACATCAGCTTGCCCTTCGAAGCGGCGTACTTCACTGCCGCCTTGTCCTCCGGGTACATGAAGTCACCGCCGAAGGACATGCTTATGATCTGAGCGTCACTGTCAGCAGCAGCTCGAATCGCCTCGGCAGAGTCACTTTCCTTCTTCGGGAACCGCTTCCCCAAACTGGTGCGGAAGGAGATGACCTCGGCTCCGGGTGCCAACCCCCTGAGTCCGCCACCTCGGCCAGACCCCACGATGAGTTCCGCCATGGTGGTCCCGTGGCTGTCGTAGTCGTCCAGTGCCCCACCAGGCATACCCGTCACATCCTTGCCGGGCTGAACATGGCCTTTGAGAGACGACGTCTCCGAGACCCCGGTGTCGACAACCGCGACTTTGACCCCCTTTCCAGTGCTGACCCTCCACAGCTCATCCGCGCTCATCGCGTCCAAGTACCACTGCTTCGGCTGAACGCCGTCGGCGACCGCGCTGGGAGCCGGTCCAAGGGACAGGAGCACCAACACGCCAACCATCGAGCCTACCGAGGCGTACCGCCTCCACGCATGGTCGGCAGGTGGCGCATCCCACCTGCCTTGTCGGTCGAACCCAGACTCCATGCCCTGCACGTCCTCGCTCACGATTAGTCGATCGCTGGTGGTACATGACGCCGACCACCAGACAGATGTGTCTCTTCGTCCTCGACTGCGTAGTCGAGCCGCTGTGACTCCGCGTGCTCTTCCCGGCCGGGGCCGCGCACCAAGCCGGCACCGCCGGGGGAGAAACCGCTCCTGCGGCCGCCTGCACCAGAGGTCCGGTCACTGGGAGTTCCGACCACTCCACTGGAGCTGCCGCTGGAACGGTGTGCCTTCTGCCCTCTGTTTCCAGCGCCCTGGCTCCCAGCCCCAATAGCCCCGCGCTGCTCCACGCTCCCGCCAGTGGAACGCAATCTGCCTGAGTTCTCTGCACCGACAACGGGCCCTCGAGGCAGTCGGGGACCACCGGGACCGGACAGCTGATTTGTAGTGGGACGTCCTCCCACTACGCCTTGGGTACGCTCTGCGCCCGTGGCATTCGGGAAACCAGGGCGCGGGCCCGTCACACCGAAGGGCCGCGGAGTGCCACCGGTGACGCTGCGACCTGCCGCCGGCTGGCCGGGTGTCATCGTATTGCTGGGGCGCCCCTGCGCGATTGGGTTGGTCCGCCCGACCGGTCCCGTAGGACCACGCCCAGAGCCTTCACGCACGCCCCCGGGTCCACTCGTGCCCGTCCGCCCCTGCATCGGCAACGGAGGCTTTCCGCTGCCCGCAGGACCCGACGTACGTGCGGTCGGGCCAGGAATCGACGGTCTGATGCGACGATCTCCAAGCGCAGGAACCGGGCCTCCATCAGGGGCCGTTGGGCCGGGGGCCGGAGGCTGCGCACCAGGACCCGGAGTCGCGGTCGGCGGAGGCAGGGTACGGACACTGTCGATCTCCGTCCCAACAGGACGCTCTGGAAAGCCGGTCCCACCATTCACTTCACTGCCAGAGGGCTGAGAATGACCGGTTGTTCCTGGGGCATTCGGGATGTCGCCGCTTGCCGCGTCGAGAGGCCGGCTTGGCTGCGCGCTGCCGGAGACCACACCACCGGTCGTCGCTTCCCGGGCTTCACCAGGAGATACGCGGGGCATCACGCTCGGTCGTGGAACTCCCACCTTGGGCATCGCCGAAAACGTGGGCGGTTCCTGCCTCGCCATCCCGTCCTGGGACACCGCGTAGAACGACGCCAGCCGATTCATCTGATTGATCGCTTCTTGACGATGCTTCTCCGCTTTGACAGCCGCGCCGTACTCCTCGTTCCCTTCCACCCTCTTGGGTGCGGGGATGTCGTCCACGGACTTGGGATCGGCGCGATTGTCGCGCGGCGGCATGGAGCCTCGTACGGAGGCCAGTCCGGCGCCCGCTGAGGCGATGTGGGTGCCTGCGGCGTCAGCGAAGTCGGACAACTTATGCGTGTCCTTCACGAGGTTCTTGCCCCACTTGCGAAACGCCTGCCCCGCCTCGCCCTCCCAGTCGACCCGGTCGATGTGCTCGCCAAGTTCTTTCGCGGCAGCCGCAATCGCATTGCGCGCTCTCTGAAGCGCCTCGCCCGCGCTCTCCAAGTCCGCAGGTTGGGCCTGCTCGACCAAGTCGATCATGTCGTTGAGAGTGTGTCCTTCGAAGCCCACTACGACCACCCGGCGCCGGACTTGTTGCTGCCGTGGCCGCCTCGCTCATCGGACTCGCCGCTACGCTCACGCTCGGCTGGCACCTGTTCGCGGTCGATCTTGGTCTGGATAGCCCAGAAGCGTTGACGCAGATCGTCTTCGAGGTTGTCGAAGCCCACGTCCGCGCCGTGCACGGCGATCCCCATGGCTTCGATCTGGTGACCAAGCATCTTCGAGAGCGATGTCAGTCGTTCGTGGACCTGGTCATACTCTGCGTACAGGCCGTCAGCCTCCGGGAAGGAACTGCCTCCACCGCTGAAGGCGGCACGGGAGATCTTCTGGCTCCCCACCTTGCCCGGGCCCGCTGCCGAACCCTCGAACTCCGCGAGCAGCGTGTTGACGCGGCGACGGAAGGTCTTCAACGCCTCTAACCCACGCTTGAGATCCTTGCCTGACGGGGGTGATGTCCCCCCGTGTCCATCCGTAGGAAGCACGATGCTTTCCCTCCCCCGTTACCGGCCTGCCTGGCGCCCTCATGGGCGCGGTGGCCCGGTAGTCACTAATCGCGCACGCGTCACTCTAGTCACCGGTTACGCGGCGGCCAACTCACGGGTGACTGACGAGGATTGACCTCCGGCCACGCACGCTGAGCCGCCCCCCTTCGCGAAGCCCGACCGTGAGCGCAACTCACTGTCGTTTTCGACGCGGGCACGCCTGCTACACCTGGCACCATGTCACCCGTGTTCACTTGCGTCGACAGGCGCACTACTCGACCTGAGTGAGTACCCGTACTCAGGTACGCGGCCACCAACTGCCGCTAACCTCGCCCGGGTTCAGGCGCCTACGCGCGCTGCGCCCGGAGGAAGGACGACCCGCATGGCTTGGGAAGAGTGGGAGCAGCTCAAGGCCACGGCAGCCGCACGGCACACGTCAGAGATGCAACTCAACCAGGCAGAGCCCTCGTCCGAGGGAGATCTCGGCACTCTGGTGTCCAACAGGGCCGCTTGGTCCAAGGCCGGCCACGATGTCGGTCTGCTCCGTGAGAGCGTCAGCAAGGCGCTTGGGGCTCTCTCCGATGGCCAAAAGGGCTTTGGTGCGAACACCGGCTGCCGGACTGCCAGCGCTCAAAAGGACATTCATGACTCCTGGGAGCGCTACGTCAAGAAGGTGAGCCGGCGGTGTGGAAACCTCGCGGGTCTACTGGAGAAGGTCGGCAACGATCAGCTCAAGACCGACGAAGCAGTCATGGTCGAAATCGGCAATATGAAGGTGCAATACAGCGACACTCCCACAATCGGTGGACACAGCAAGGGGCGGTAACCGGAAGTCATGGATCTCGCGACACTCAAGGCTCTCGAACCGACCGAGTTTGTGGAGGCTGCCAACGGGTATCGCCGCACTGCCGGCATGGCGAGTGCGGCCAACGACCGGGTAATGAGGCAGATCACAGCGGCGATGCGGAAGTCTTTGAAGGGAAAGGCTGCCACGGCTGCCATCCAGCAGCTGACCGAGTTGGGGGAGAATTTTCACTACATTCAGGTTGAATGTGGGCTCGTCAGTTCTGCCCTTGACGCCTTCGCGTACGAGGTCGAAGCAGCCAAGAAGAAGCTTGACGCGGCCTTGGCGGATGCCCGGTCCGCGAAACTCACCGTGCACCCCGACGGCTCGGTCACCTATCCGCCGGGCGGGGAAAAGGGCAAGGATGGCAAGGCCCCGGAGGGCGGCACAGTCACCGGCCTGACGGATGACACAGCTTCCGCCATCGGTCGTCAGGCTGGCAATTTCGACCCCAACCCCAACTTCCGCCTCGCCCAAGACTGCGCGGACGCGATCGCCGCGGCTCTCAAGGAGGCAACCGAGGCCGACGCGAAGTGGGCTCCTAAGCTGCGGGCACTGAAGGCCGACGACGACCTGGCCGTGAGCGACCGGGACTGGGCCGACGCCTCGTCGGACAACAAGGGTGTAAACGCGGCGGGAAGGGAATACCTGGCCTCGATGCCGCAGCCACCCAAGGAGGGGGATCCGAGGGCCAATTCGGAGTGGTGGAAAAGCCTCGGACCGGAAGAAAAGGCGGCATGGATCGCTATGCGGCCGAAGTCTGTGGGCGAGCTCGACGGACTGCCCGTCACAGTCCGGGACGAGGCGAACCGTATGGTACTCGCCGAGGCCCGTGGTGTGGCGCAGGGAGAGTACGAAACGTGGCTGAAGAAGCATCCGGAGCCCCCGCGGACCATGGACTACGTCGACCAGGTGACCGGAGTCCTCACGAAAGGCGTCCTCAACCCCAAGTGGTCGGAATGGGAGGCGGCGCGGAAGGACGCCCACAAAACTATCGACGGCATGGACGCGATCCAGGAGCGCTTCGACGCCTCTGGCACTAAGAGAATGCCTCCGGCGTACTTGCTCGGGTTCAGCGCCGAGGGGGACGGCCGCGCAATCGTGGCCAACGGGAACCCCGACACCGCCGACCACCAGTCGGTCTACGTGCCGGGTACGACAGCGTCACTCGGAAACATCGAGGGGGACATCAATCGCTCGGTCAACATTTGGAACGCGGCCGACGCAATAGCCGGTGGGAAATCCGTTTCCACCATCACCTGGCTCGGCTATGACGCACCTGACAGCGTCCCCAAGGACGCACCATTCGAACACTATGCGTACGATGGCGCACCCGCGCTCAACCAGTTCATGGAAGGCCTTGAGACGTCACATACGGGCGATTCGGAACCGCATCGGACCGTGATCTCCCATTCATATGGAACGACCCTTGTCGGTGCGGCGGCCGAGACAGGTCGCCTCAATGCCGACGATGTCGTCTTTGCCGGCAGCCCCGGCGTCAAGGTGTCGGGCGCCGAAGAGATGGATGTCTCCAAGGGGCATGTGTGGAACGCGGAAGCCGAGGGCGATGTGGTTCCGGACCTCGGCCGCTTCCGACACGGCGGGGACCGGTTCATCATCCCCAGCGACCCGGACTTCGGCGCCAACCAAATGGTCACGGAGACCGAGGGACACAGCGGTTACTGGGACGAAGGGTCTAAGAGTCTACTTAATCAGGCGCGGGTGGTAGCAGGCATGGACGGAGAGGTGGAACTGATGCCAACAACTCCGCCTGAAGAACTGATGCGCGCAAAGTAGGAGTCACTACAGAAATGAAAAATAGGATGCGCATCTCCATGCTCGCCCTACCCGTTGCACTCACGTTCCTGACTGGATGTGGCATGACTGACAAGGAAAGCGGGGGCGCCCCGTCTGCGGGCACGAGCACCTCACGCGACGCTGTCGACAGGATGAAGCGGCTTTCCAGTGAAGTATACGAACTTATCCACGTGAAAGGAAAAGCATCGGAGAATCACCCGGGAGTCACAGAATGCGCGGGAAAGAACGCGAAGACCTACTTCAGCATTCTCCACCCGTGGAGCTTCACTCCCGCCTCCGCGGATGATCTCGATGAAGCAATGGCAGGACTCAAGAGGGAACTGCCGAACCATGGGTGGGAGATCGTCGAGTACGGACCGAACACCAGCAAGAACAAGAGTCTCACCCTGGTCGCCGACAACAACCAGGAAAAGGCGAGCATCAGGATCATCAAAATGTCAGAAAGTGACCATCCGATGCTGAGCCTGAACCTTGTGTCGGGGTGCTACAAAGTCCCGGACGGCGAAGAGGTCGACAATTTCTGAGGGCGTTCGGTCCAACGTCGATTGTTCGCCACGGACCCGGTCTCTTTACCGAGTCCGTCGCCGCCTGGCATCCCGCACCGCCACGCCCACCCCACCCAGCCCCGCCACCACAACGACGGCGCTCACGGCAACATATGTAGCGATACGCGCCGTTCGTTGCTCCGGTGTCTCACCCAGGCGCAGGTCCGCGGGAGTGGGGGCCTTCGCCTTGCGTACTCCCTCTTGAGCCATGGGGCGTTCGATCGGGTGGTCGTCCTCCGTCAAGGCGCGGGTCGGGTCCGCCACGCCCCAGCCGACCAGGCGGTCGTGGCCGGACACCGAGCGTTCCGCTGTTTGTTGGATCTGGGCCGTGATCTGGCGCGGGGTCCAGGTGGGGTGTTTGGACTTGATGAGGGCCGCGAGGCCGGCGACGTACGGGGCCGCGAAACTGGTGCCGCTGTCGGCGCAGTGGCCGCCCAGGGGGACCGTCGAGATCATGTCGACGCCCGGGGCCGCCACGTCGATGAAGCCGCCGGACTGGGAGAAGGCGGCTCGTTCGTTGTTGCGGTCGGAGGCAGCCACCGCGAGGACGCCCTCGTAGGAGGCGGGGTAGGTCTTCTTGACGTTGCCGCCGAGGCCGTCATTGCCCGCCGACGCCACGATCAACCGCTGCTGCCCCAGCGCCCTGTCCACCGCCCGTTTGAGTTCCGGCGAGGGCTCGGCCGCGTTTGCCGTGTCCTGGGAGATGTTGATGACGTCCGCGCCGGCGTCGACCGCGTAGTCGATGGCTTTCGCGAGGGTCTCCGCGGTGCCGTGGCCCTCCGCGTCGTTCTGCTTGATCGGGATGATCGTCGCCTCGGGGGCGAGGCCCACGAAGCCGGTGCCCTTGGCGGGGCGCGCCGCGATGATGCCCGCCACGCGCGTGCCGTGACCGACCGTGTCCGTCGTGCCGTCGGTCTTGCCGCGGTCGATCTTCTTGCCCTTCTCGTCCTTGGCGGGAAGGTAGTTGCGGCCGCGTGCCGCGTCCACGGCGGGCTTCAGTTGGGGATTCCTGGTGTCCACGCCTGTGTCGATCACCGCGACACGTACGCCTTTGCCTCTGGACTGGCGCCACAGCTCGTCCAGGAGCACGCGTTGCAGGGACCAGGGGCGGCCCTCGTACTTCTTGGACGGGAACGTGCACTGCCCGGACGGCGACGGGTCGGCGTGGGCGGGCATCGGCGTAACCAGTCCGAGAGCAAGGGCCGCCGCGGCCGTCCCCGCGGCCTTTCTCGCCGCCTCTCTCGTGCGGCGTGCACGCACGACGGGCGTGAGGGATGCGTACGTCATCTCAGCGCTCCCTTCCAGGCCCTCAGGCACCTTGGGGCTGACGAGCCGCGGCCGTCGACAACCGCGGGCCTGTGGGCAGGAACGCGGACCAGGCCGCGGGGATCAGGGTCACGTCCGTATCCCCGTAACCGAGGCGCGTCTGCGCCTGCTGTGCCTCCTGTTGCTGCTGCTTGCGCTGCTTGGCGGACAGGCCGATGCTCGCGTCGTCCGTCGCGCTGTCGCTGTTGGACTGCATCGCGTACCGCAGCCCTGTGTCGGTGGCCAGGAAGATGCCGCCCGCTTTGGTCTCGGAGCCGAGGAACTGCCGGTAGAGCTGGCCCGAGCCCGGAGTGACGTAAGCGCTCGACGAGCCGGTGGGGAGCGGGGCCGGGAAGTCGGTGCCCGCCCACGTGCTGAGGGTGGTCTCGCCGTTGTCCGCGTCGACAGCGCGCAGGACGTTGCAGACGGTGTTGCGACTGCCTTCCGTGGTCGATGCCTCGTTGGCCGCCGTCGGCTTCTCACGTGGCCATCTGTTCCCCGGCCCGAACTCCTCGGTGTCGGGGGTGAAGGCTCCGGCGCTCAGTGAACGGGCCCGGCCGTCCTGCTTCAGGTCGACGAGGTCAGGGCTGGCGAGGAGTAGGTTCGCGGTGAAGTCGGACACCGGGGCGATCCGTCCCGGGAGGACCACGTAGTGCTGTGCCCTGTCGCCGTCGGTCGCCTTGATGATCATGCCGACCTTGTCGGCCGCCCGGTCCTGGAGGCCCGGCACCTTCGCGTCGGCTCCCGGGACGCCCTTGACGTCGGGGAACGCGATGGCACCGCCGGGGTGCAGCGTGTCGAGCCACTGCTTGGAGACACGCTGCGGTTCATGGTCCGACCTCACGACGACACGCAGCAGGAGTTCGCGGTCCTCCTTCTCCGCGATCCGGTACTTGGTGCCGCGCGCGTCGACCACATAGCGGGCCTTGTCGGGGCCGACGACGTACAACAGTTCGCCGCCCCGCAGGCGTTGGCGGCCCTCGGTCCTGTTCCGGTCCCGGTCTCCCAGTACGAACGCAGCCTTCTGGATGCTGCTTCCGCCCTCGACGGGGCGTTCGCACACCGCCCATCGCTTGGCCGTGCCGGCCTCGGACGCGGAGGGGAGGCGGTCGGGGGCGTACGGGATGCCGATCGTCGCGCCGTGCGCGATCGTTCCCTTGTCGAGGATCGACTCGTCGACTTTGATGACTTCGCCCTTGCCCGAGTCGAGGAGGAGCTTGGCGGAGGCCATGTTGAGGACGGGGTGCAACTGACGCTTGCCGTCGGTTTCCAGGATGACGTAGCGGGTCGTCGAGTCGCTCGCGATGATCACGTGTTCCTTGGGCTTGTCCCAGCCCGGTTTCGCCGCCGGCCGGAACATCCCCCACGCCCCGAACACCGCCAGGACAACCACGGCGACGATGAGGCCGGGCACCACCGCGCGCAGCGGGCGCGGGGCACCTTCCTCCGAGCCCGACGGTGAAGGCTGGACGAAGGCGGCCAGCGTACGGCGCTTCGCGAAGGTGTAGGCGTTGAGTTCGTCCCGTCGTGATGCCATGCGCGTCTGCATTCCCCCCATGAGCGATCGTGGGCGATCGTTGCTCCACCCGAGCGGTGCCGGGACGGACGCCGCCCCGGCCCTCCGCTGTCAGACCGGCCCCCTACTATGCCTGTTGTGTAATCGCGTGTGTGAGGTGGGTGAGGGCGAGGGCCTCAAGTGCTCGTCCAACAGGGTGTTTTGGAAGACCTACGAGGGGTTGTGCCGATGGCTACGACAGTGCGGGCCCGGCCCGGGCGGCGTCGTCCCGGACCCGGGGCGCGGGCACAGGCGCCGGCGCCGGCAGCGGCGGCCACTGCACCTGCGGCTCTCCCCCACAGCGCCTTCGCTCCTCGCCTCACCTCCCGCTCCCCGCGGTCCGGTTGGTCTCGCCTGCGCCCCATGGTGCTCGTGGAGTTGGCCCTTGCATTGGTGGGGGCGGCCTGGCTCGTCGATCCACTGGCGGCCGCACCGGTGGCGGTGATCGCGGCAGTCCTGCTGCTCTTCGCCCTCGGACGTCGCCATGGCCGCCCGTGGCATGAATGGCTGGCCATCACACGGGCGTTCCGGGGGCGCGTGCGACGCTCGGCCGACGTTCCGGTGCCGCCCGGCACGGACCCCTCCTTCGCCCCGGCCGTCGAATGCGATCCCGCCCTGCGGACGTATGCCTACAGGGGTCGTTCCCGGCGACAGGTCGGCATGGTCGGGGACGGGACGTTCCTGACGGCGGTGTTGCAGATCGAATCGGACGCGACCGCGTTGCGGGCCGAGCGGGGCCGGCAGCCGCTGCCGGTCGGGCTGGTCCGCGAGGCACTCGACGTGGACGGGATCCGGCTGGAATCGGCGCAGATAGTGCTCCATACGCAGCCCGCGCCCGCACTGCACCTGCCTCAGCAGTCCGTGGCCGTCAGCAACTACGCGCCGCTACAGGCCCAGACCGGGGCGCCGGCCGTGCGCATCACGTGGATCGCCCTCAAGTTGGACCCGGAGCTGTGTCCGGAGGCTGTGGCGGCGCGCGGGGGCGGGCTCGCGGGGGCCCAGAAGTGTTTGGTGCGCGCCGTCGGCCAGCTTGCGAGCCGGCTGACGGGGGCGGGATTCCGGGTGACGGTGCTGAACGAAGACGAGGTGGCCGCCGCTGTGGCGACCTCCGCCTGTGCCAACCCTCTGATGACCGCGCAGGCCGGGCGCGCGGAACTGCCGGAGCGCAGGACCGAGGAGTCCCCGCACGCGTGGCGGTGCGACAACCGGCGGCACACGACCTACTGGGTACGGCGTTGGCCCCGGCTCGGTGTCGGCGGCGGACCTGCGTTGCCTCAACTCGTCGCTCTTCTCACCGCGGTCCCGGCACTCGCCACGACGTTCAGTCTCACGCTCCGGCGAGGTGCGCGGCAGGAGATCGCCCTGAGCGCTCATGTCCGGGTGACGGGCCGCAGCGATGCCGAACTCTCGGCGGCACGGCAGGATCTTGAGCGAGAAGCACGACAGGCCGGGGCGGGCTTGCTGCGGTTGGACCGGGAGCAGTTGCCCGGGATGTTGGCGACGCTTCCGCTGGGGGGTGCGCGGTGATGGTTGTGGGTGCTGATTCGACACGGGGGACGTCGCGGTGGACGTCGGGGGCGCATGGGGCTGCGGGGACGCCGGGAGCGTTGAGGGTGCCGGGAGCGCCGGGGGCTGCGCGAATGAGGCATGGAGGCGGCGCGGTGCCCCCGCCCGGTGGCGCGTCGCGCCGTGGCTCCGTCGCGTCCGTCGTGCGTGGGGGCTTCGGGCTGATAGGGCCTCGGCACGGGCGACACGGACTCTCGCCTGATCAGGTGGACGCGCTCGCCCTGCCCATAGGGGACGACGGGGTGGTGATCGGGGTGGACGCAGAGAGCCGGCCCGCGACACTCGGGCTCAACCGTCCGACGCCGTACGACATCCTGTTCATCGGCGGGCTGTGGACCGCTCAGGTCATCGCGTTGCGGGCCGCCGCCATCGGGACTCGGGTCGCCGTGGAGACCGGGCGGGCCGGGGCCTGGGGGCAGCTTGTGCAGGCGCTTGGGGTGGGGCCCAGTGGGATGGCTGTGCATGATGTGGGGCGGGTGCCGCCGCAGGGGGCCTCGGCCGGGAGTCCCGTGCTCGTGGTGCGGGACTGCGGGATGCGGCCGCCTCGGGGGCGGGTCGTGGCGGGGCCCTGGCAGTCGGTGCTGACGGTGCTGCCCTATCTCAGTCCTGTCGCTCCCCGGCTGATGCGGCAGGCCCGGCTTGTGGGGGTACAGCGGGTTTCGCCTGATGAAGCCACGCTGATCGGGCGGGAGCTGGGACTGCCGGGCGGGGACGTGGATTCGCTGCCGACCCTCGCCGACGGCGTGACGCTGTGGTGCGCCGATCGCGATCGGCAGTACGTGATGACGCAGGCCACCGATGCCGAGACCGGATTGTTGGGTGCCGCCCGGCGGATGGACTGAGGCCGGGCGGAGGCCGACTTCGCGGTGAAATCAGCGCGCTCCATCCCCCGTTGGGTGATTTGTCCGTCACGGTGTGGCGTACGCGGATCAGTTTCGGGCGGGGCGTGACGCAATGGACAGCGTGGGCGGGGTGGGCTGCCCTGCCGTGCCGGTGGTTTTGGTGATTAGTCTGGGGCAGGGCGCGACGCCAGAAACCCGCGAGCGGGTCGTGCGCGTCCTCAACGGGGAGAGCCAGGCGGATCGGACGACAGGAACGGTCGCCCCCCACCACGGCACGAGGGTGCTCGACCACACCAGGAGGCATTGTGAACAGCGATCGGGACGAGATCCGCGGGGGCTGGGACTCACCCGTCGATGATCAGTCCGACGCGGAGTCCGCCGCCGAGACGACGGGCGAGTTCACCATCGACTATGCGCCGCCCGCCTGGTATACGCAGAACGCTTCGGGTAGCGCCGGGGAGACGCCTTCTGTGTCGGGGGCGTCGGGGGCGTCGGTGGCGTCGGCGGGTTCCACTCCGCCTGTCTCTACGCCGCCTGTATCTACGCCGCCTGTATCTGCTCCGGCGGTGTCGGCCCCGCCGGTAACGCCTCCGGTCGGTTCGGATGGTGCCGGGTCCGACTCCACTGCGGATGTTCCGTCCGCTCCGGCCATGCCTTCCTTCGCTGCGCCGCCCGCCCCCATCGCCCCGCCCTCGGGGCCCGTTCCACCTGTGCACGCGGCTCCGGCTGAGCCTGCCGAGGCGCCGGCGGAAGCGTCCTCCAACTCCGTTCCCGGCGTGGTGCCGAAGCTGCCGGTGGGCAGTGGGTTCCATCCGGCGGCTCGCGGTGAGGAGACTGGAGAGACAGGACAGAGGGCGAAGACGGAGGAGGCGGAGGAGACGGACTCCGAGACCGTTTCTTCCGTGGCGTCCGGCGGTGGGGCCACCGACTGGAGCGCCGCTCTTGCCGGGCCCGCCGCCTCCGTCCACGTGACCGGTGTCGTACCGAAGAACGAGGTTGACGCCCTCGCCGAAGCCAAGTCCGAAGCGGATGCGGAAACGCATGCGGCCGCGGATGCGGATGCGGATGCGGAGACTCAGGCTGAGTCTGAGGCTGAGGCTGAGGAGGCGGCGTCTGGTTCTGGCTCCGGTGGCTTGTCTGAGGTTGGTTCGGAGGAGCCTGAGGGTGACGCTGAGGTCGCCGAGCCTGATTCGGGGAGTGGTGACCTTGAGAGTGGGGCCACCATGCGGTTCTCCGCCCGGGCCCTCCAGCGGGAGATCGAGGAGCGTGCCGCAGCCTCGGCGCCGGAGCCGGAGTCAGAGCCGGAGCCGGAGTCAGAGCCCAAGGCTGTGGCCGAGGCCGAGTCCGACGTAGTGGCCGCTGATGAGGCGCGTGACGAGGAGCCGGTCGCCTCCGCGTCCGCCGTCGTGGAGGAAGACGCGCCTCAGGACGCCGTGCCCACCGCCGCGGCCGCCGCCGATGACGTGCAGGACTCCGTGCCGGCCTCCTGGGCTCCGCCGCCCGCGCCGCAGAGCGGAATTCCGCCGTTGCCGCCCGCCTACCAGCCCGCGGCTCCGGCCTCGGCGCCGCAGTGGCCCGCGCCGACGCAGGGTGCCCCGGCCGCGCAGCCGGTGCAGGCCGCGCCCACCTCTGCCCCTGCCCCTGCCCCCGAACCCGTACAGGCGCAGACTCCGCCGCCCGCGGCGGTGCCACAGCAGGCTCCCGTCCCGCCACAGCCGCAGCCTCACGCGCCGGTTCAGCCGCAGCCGCCGGCTCCGCAGGGCGGCGGTTACGGATTCCCGCAGGCGGCGCCCGGTGCGCCCTTCACGCCCGCGCAGCCCCTCGCGCCTGCTCCCGCGCCCGCGCCCGCGCCGATGCCCGCCCCCGTGTCCACGTCCGTGTCCGATGCTCCGGCCGCGCCCGATGCTCCGGCCCCGCAGGCCGCGTACGGGTTCCCGCAGCAGGGAGCCTCCGCTCCCGCCGCGGCCAACGCCCCTGCCCCCCAGGGCGCTTACGGTTTCCCGCAGCAGGGGGCGCCTGCTCCCGCCGCGCCCGGCGCCCCTGCCCCGCCGGCCGCGTACGGCTTCCCGCAGCAGGGGACGCCTGCTCCCGCTCCGCCCAATTCGCCCGCGCAGGAAGGTGGTTACGGCTTCCCGCAGCCGCCCGCCCCTCACGGGCAGCAGCCGATCCCGGGCCAGCAGCCGCAGGCACCGCAGCCTCACGCTCAGCCGCAGCCGCCCGTTCAGGCCCAGCCGCAGCCCCAGAGCCAGCAGCCCGCCCCGCAGCCGCTGCCTCCCGTCGCCACCCAGCCTCAACCGCAGGCACCGCAGCAGGGCCAGCCGGGGCAGCCGCCCGCCGACCCCCGTGCCGGTGCCGCCTGGCCCCAGCCCCTCCAGCACGATCAGCGGGAGCGCACCAACCCGGGAGCCCCCCTCGGCTACACCGCCGCCGTGGAGCTCTCCTCCGACCGGTTGCTGCGCAACACCAAGCCGAAGACCAAGAGCAGCCGGCCCACGGGCGGAGGTTCGCGGTTCAAGCTCGGCGGCAAGAAGGAAGAGGCCGAACGGCAGCGGAAGTTGGAGCTGATCCGGACGCCGGTCCTCTCCTGCTACCGGATCGCCGTCATCAGCCTCAAGGGCGGCGTGGGCAAGACGACCACGACCACCGCACTCGGTTCGACGCTGGCCACCGAGCGGCAGGACAAGATCCTCGCCATCGACGCCAACCCCGACGCCGGTACGCTCGGGCGGCGCGTGCGACGCGAGACCGGGGCCACCATCCGCGACCTCGTCCAGGCGATCCCGTACCTCAACTCGTACATGGACATCCGGCGGTTCACCTCGCAGGCGTCCTCCGGGCTGGAGATCATCGCCAACGACGTCGACCCGGCCGTGTCGACCACGTTCAACGACGAGGACTACCGGCGCGCGATCGACGTGCTCGGGAAGCAGTATCCGATCATCCTGACGGACTCCGGTACGGGTCTGCTGTACAGCGCCATGCGCGGGGTTCTCGACCTCGCCGACCAGCTGATCATCATCTCGACGCCGTCCGTGGACGGGGCGAGCAGTGCGTCGACGACGCTGGACTGGCTGTCCGCGCACGGGTACGCCGATCTGGTCTCGCGGTCGATCACCGTCATCTCCGGTGTGCGCGAGACCGGCAAGATGATCAAGGTCGATGACATCGTGTCGCACTTCGAGACGCGGTGCCGGGGTGTGGTCGTCGTCCCCTTCGACGAGCATCTGGCCGCCGGTGCGGAGGTCGATCTCGACATGATGCGGCCGAAGGTGCGGGAGGCGTACTTCAACCTCTCCGCGATGGTCGCCGAGGACTTCGTGCGGGCTCAGCAGCAGCAGGGGCTGTGGACGTCGGACGGGAATCCGCCGCCGCACATGGCTCCGCCGCTGCCGGGGCAGGTGCCGTACGGGGGGCAGCAGCAGGGGCAGCACGCACAGCAGCAGCCGTACGCTCCTTCGCAGCCGCAGGGTCAGCCGCAGCCGCCCCAGCAGCCGCAGCCGCAGCCGCCTCAGCAACAAGTGCCGCAGCAGCCGGGAGCTCCGCAGGCCTGGCAACCGCAGCAGCCCCAGGGCTATCCGCAGCCGCCCCAGGCTCCCCACCAGCCGCAGGGCCAACAGCAGGCCGCCCCCCAGCCGGTGCAGCCCGGCGCCCCCTTCCAGCCGGGGGCCCCGTTCCAAGCACCGCAGCCCCCTCAGCAGCCGCAACCGCAACCGCAACCTCAGCCGCCCCAGCAGTAAGTTCCGCAGAACCCCCAGCGGGCCCGCGCCGTTCCTCGGCGCGGGCCCGCTCGCGTTCCCGCCCCGTCAACCGCCGCCCCCGCCCCACCTGCCCCTCCCCTCACCGCCACGCGCCCACCAGCCACGCGTCAGAGGTCTTGACCAATGCGGGTGAAATAGCGGTCAACTTGTTATTTCCGCAGGCCACATGGGGTTCACCTGCCGTTGACTCGCCCAGACCGGCGCTGGTAGACACACACATCAATCCGCTGACGTCCCTTGATCAATCAGCGTTCAACCAGCCATCCCTGCGCGAGCGATGACGCGAGGTCACCGACCTATGGACATGGACATGGACACACAAGATCAGCACGGCAGACCAGCAGCCACCGCGACACCACCGTCCGCCCCACGGCGACCCCGCCGAAGCCGTCGCCGCCTGGGCCCCCTCCTCGCCGCCGGCGCCGCCGCCCTCACCCTCACGGCCGGTCTCGCCACGCCTCTCAACCCGGCCCCGCAGCAAGCCGAGGCCAGGGAGAAGGCCAAGACCAAGGCCAAAGACGACGGAAGCAAGAAGGTTCTCACCGTCGCCGTGGCGCAGAGCGTCGACTCGCTCAGCCCGTTCCTCGCCCAGCGGCTGCTCAGCACCAGCCTGCACCGCCTCACGTACGAGTACCTGACGAACTACGACGCGAAGAACAACCGTGCGATCGACGGCTTCGCCACCGACTGGAAGCCGTCCGCCGACAAGCTGACCTGGACGTACACGATCCGGGACGACTCCAAGTGGTCGGACGGGAAGAAGGCGACCGCCGAGGACGCCGCGTGGACGTTCAACAAGGTGATGTCCAAGGAGGGCACCGCCACCGCGAACTCCAACTTCGTCACCAACTTCAAGAAGGTGACCGCGCCGAGCCCCACCAAGCTGGTCATCGAGCTGAAGAAACCGCAGGCCACCATGGCCGCGCTCGACGTGCCGATCGTTCCCAAGCACATCTGGGAGAAGGTCGACGACATCTCGAAGTTCAACAACGACAAGGACTTCCCGGTCGTCGGCAACGGCCCGTTCATCCTGACGGACTACAAGGTCGACCAGTACGTACGGTTCAAGGCCAACAAGGACTTCTGGCGCGGCCCGCCCAAGTTCGACGAGCTGGTCTTTAGGACGTACAAGGACCAGGACGCGGCGGTCTCCGCCCTCAGGAAGGGCGAGGTGTCCTTCGTCGCGGGGCAGCCGGCGCTCACCCCGGCGCAGGCGAACTCGCTGAAGAGCGCGGAGAACGTCAAGGTCAACGAAGGGCCGGGCCGCCGCTTCTTCGCCATCGCCACCAACCCGGGCGCGCGGACGAAGGACGGCGAGAAGTTCGGTGACGGCCATCCTGCCCTGCTCGACAAGCGGGTCCGGCAGGCGCTGTTCCTCTCCGTCGACCGTGAGGCGATCGTCGACAAGGTGTTCCAGGGCAACGCCGTCGAGGGCGCGGGCTACATCCCGCCCCGCTTCTCCGACTACGCCTGGAAGCCCTCCGCCGACCAGGAGACGACGTACGACCCGAAGAAGGCCGCCCGGCTCCTCGACGAGGCGGGCTACAAGAAGAACGGGGACGGCAAGCGCGTCGGCAAGGACGGCAAGCCGTTGGACCTGCGCATCCTGTGCCACGCCACCGACCCCAACGACAAGGCGGTGGGCAAGTATCTGAAGGAGTGGTGGGGGGATCTCGGGATCGGGCTCACGGTCAACTGCCTCGATGACGTGTCCGTGCCCTGGTACGCGGGTGAGTACGATCTCGCGTTCGACGGCTGGTCCGTCAACCCCGACCCGGACTTCGTGCTCGGCATCCACACCTGCGCCGCGCTGCCGGTGAAGGCCAAGGAGAGCGCCGCCACCGACAACTTCATCTGCGACAAGAAGTACGACGAGCTCTACGCCAAGCAGCTCGCCGAGTACGACCCGGCCAAGCGGGCCGACATCGTCAAGCAGATGCAGTCGTGGCTGTACGACTCCGGGTACATGAACGTCCTCGCGTACCCGAACGCCGTCGAGGCCTACCGCACCGACCAGATCAAGTCCATCACCACCATGCCGACGGCCGCCGGGAACATCTACGGCCAGGACGGATATTGGAGCTGGTGGTCGGCCGTCCCCGCGGAGGGGAAGAGTTCCTCCAAGGACGGCGGCTCGACCGGTGTCATCATCGGTATCGCCGCTGCCGCGGTGGTGCTCGTGGGCGGCGGAGTCCTGTTCGCCCTGCGCCGCCGTTCGACCGCAGAGGACCGCGAGTAACGCATGACCGCTGACAGCAACCCCGCTCTGCTCGACACCGAGGGCCCACCGGGCCCAGGGGCCGACGGCGACCCGGCGAAGGCCGGGCCGGCGTCGGCCCGCGGGCCACGGGCCCGCAACACCCGCGCCTATCTCCTCTATGTGGCGGGCAAGCTCGGCGGCGCGATCGTGTCGCTGTTCGCCGTGCTCGTCACCAGCTTCTTCCTCTTCCGGCTCATCCCCGGAGACCCCGTCAAGCAGATGACGGGCGGCCAGCGCGTCTCGGCCGAGCAGCTGGCCGCGATGCGCCAGGAATTCGGCCTCGACAAGCCCGTGGCGGCCCAGTTCTGGGACTACACGGGCAAGGTGCTGAGCGGCGACTTCGGTACGTCGTACCAGTTCCACGCCCCCGTGATGGAGAAGATCACGGAGGCGCTGCCCGCGACGCTGCTGCTCACCGGAACGGCGTACGTGCTCTACACGCTGATCGGCATCTGGCTGGGCACGCGCACGGCGTGGCGCAACGGCAAGCTGGGCGACCGCCTCAACACCGGGCTCGCGCTCACGCTGTACTCCGTGCCGTCGTTCTGGCTCGGGCTGCTCCTGATCATCACCTTCGCGGTGGGCATCGGGCCGATCCCCGGGATGTTCCCCACGGGTGGCCTGGAGTCGGGCGGCGAGACAGGCTTCGCGTACGTCATCGACGTGGCGCACCACATGGTCCTTCCGGTGATCACGCTGGTCGCCGTCGGGTACGCGCAGACGCTGCTCGTCATGCGGTCCTCGCTCCTCGACGAGATGGGCGGCGACTATCTGACGACGGCGCGGGCCAAGGGGCTCCGCGACGATCTCGTACGCCGCCGGCACGCCGTGCCGAACGCGATGCTGCCGACCGTCACCCTGATGTTCGTCAACCTCGGCACGGTGGTGGCGGGCGCGATCCTCGTCGAGACCGTCTTCTCCTGGCCGGGGCTCGGCGGGCTCTTCTACCAGGCGCTGAGCGTGCCGGACCTGCCGCTGGTGCAGGGGCTGTTCTTCGTCTTCTCGGTCGCGGTGATCCTGATGAACACGCTGGCCGACGTGATCTATCCGCTGCTCGATCCCCGGGTGGGCCGATGACGACCGAATCCGCACCGACTCCCCCGCCCGCGCCGGCCCCTCCCGTTGTATCCGCCGCGCCCGGTGGGAGCGCGCGGTCGCTCGCGTGGGCGCGCAGGCGGCACTCCATGGCCCGGTTCTGGCGGGAGTACCGCACGCACCGGGCCGGACTCTTCGGCCTGGCCGTGCTCGTCCTGATCGCGCTCGCCGCGGTCTTCGCCCCGCTGCTCGTCGGGTCGGACGCGCAGAGCGTGACCGACGCGCCGGGCAAGCCGATGGAGTCGCCGAGCGTCGAATTCCCGTTCGGGACCGACCAGTTCGGGCGTGACCTGCTGGGCCTGCTGGTGTGGGGCGCGCGCATCTCGCTCTCCGTGGGGCTGCTCGCCGCTGTCCTGTCCGTGGCCATCGGCACCCTGGTGGGCATCACGGCGGGGCACTTCAAGGGCTGGTACGCCACCGTCATCATGCGGATCACCGACTGGTTCCTGGTGATGCCGACGCTGGTGCTCGCCATCGCGCTGGCCGCCGTGATGTCCGGCACGATCTGGACGATCATCCTGGCGATCGGCGTGACGACCTGGCCGACCACGGCGCGGCTGGTCCGGGCGCAGACCCTCGCCGTCGAGTCGCGGCCGTACATCGAACGGGCGCAGGCGCTCGGCGGCGGCCACGGCCACATCATGGCCCGGCACGTGCTGCCGAACGTCATGCCGCTGGTCCTCGCGCAGACCACCCTCGTGATCTCCAACGCGATCCTCACCGAGGCCACGCTCGCCTTCCTCGGCCTCGGCGACCCGACGAGCGTGTCGTGGGGCGGTCTGCTCCAGGACGCGCGCGAGGCGGGCGCGGTCAGCGCGGGCCACTGGTGGTACCTCGCCCCGCCCGGCCTCGCCATCGCGATCGTCGCGCTCGCGTTCACGCTGTGCGGGCGTGCCGTGGAATCCGTGCTCAACCCCAGGCTGGGGGCCACCCGTTGAACGACGTAGTGAAGACCGACAGGCATCAGGCCGAGGGGCACCGGCTCCTCGACGTGCGCGACCTCGAAGTGACGTACGCGAACGGCGCGGCCGCCGTCCGCGGCGTGCACCTCTCCGTCGACGCGGGCCAGAAGCTGGGCGTCGCGGGCGAGTCGGGCTGCGGCAAGTCGACACTCGCACTGGCCCTGCTGCGGCTGCTGCCCGCGGGCACGAAGGTGTCCGGCGAGATCCTGCTCGACGGCGAGGACGTGCTGGCCATGAAGTGGGGCCGGGTGCGCGCCGTGCGCTGGGCGGGCGCCTCGATCGTGTTCCAGGGCGCGATGCACTCGCTGAACGCCGTGCACCGCGTCGGCGACCAGATCGCCGAGCCGATCCTGCTGCACAAGAAGGCGACGCAGGCGGGGGCCAGGAAGAAGGCCGGCGAACTGCTCGAACACGTGGGGCTGCCCGCCGCCCGCGCGGACGCCTACCCGCACGAGCTGTCCGGCGGCCAGCGCCAGCGCGTCATGATCGCCATGGCGCTGGCCTGCGATCCCCGCCTGATCATCGCGGACGAGCCGACCACCGCGCTCGACGTGATGATCCAGGCCCAGATCCTGCGCCTGATCGAACAGCTGGTGTCCGAGCAGGGCCTCGGCCTGGTGATGATCAGCCATGACCTGGCGGTGCTCTCCGACACCTGCGACCGGCTCGCGGTGATGTACGCGGGCCGCGTCGTCGAGGAGGGCCCCGCCTCCCAGGTCTACGAGAACGCCCGGCACCCCTACGGCAAGGCCCTCTCCGCGGCCTTCCCCCGGATCGGCGACCCGGCGTCCCGGTTCGCGCCGCGCGGCCTGCCCGGCGACCCGCCCGACCCTTCGGCGCTCCCCACGGGCTGTACGTTCCATCCGCGCTGCACGGTCGCGCTGGACTCCTGCGCGACGGAGGACCAGGCCCTGCGGGAGGCCGGCCCGCACCACCGGGCGGCCTGCGTCCACGCGGGCGCCCCGCTCCCCGCGCAGCCCACGTCGGCGCCGGCGACGGCGGAGCGCGCGCCGTGACCCAGAGCAGATCCGACAAGGAGCCGCGCATGAACACCCCCGAGCCGGGCGGCGGGCCGCTGCTGTCCGCCGCAGATCTGCACATCGCCTTCCCCGGCCGCAGGGGCGCGCCCACCGCGCGGGCGGTGGACGGCGTCGACCTCGACATCAAGGGCGGCGAGATCGTCGCCCTGGTCGGCGAGTCGGGCTGCGGCAAGACGACACTGGCCCGTTCCCTGCTCGGCCTGGTGCCGCCGACCTCCGGCAGGGTGACGTTCGCCGGGCAGCCGCTGGAGTACTCGGCGCGCTCCCTCAAGGCGTACCGCAAGCGCGTCCAGCTGGTCCTCCAGGACCCGAGCGGTTCGCTCAACCCCCGGCACACGGTGTACGAGGCCGTGGCCGAAGGGCTGCGCATCCACGGGTACGCGGGCGACGAGCGGGCCTCGGTCGCCGAGGCGCTCTCGCGGGCCGGCCTGCGCCCGCCGGAGCGCTTCTTCCTGCGCTATCCGCACGAGCTGTCGGGCGGCCAGCGTCAGCGGGTCGTCATCGCGGGCGCGCTGGTCCTGGAGCCCGAACTCATCGTCGCCGACGAGCCGGTGGCGTCCCTGGACGCGTCCGTGCGCGGTGAGATCCTCGCGCTGCTGCTGCGCCTGCGGGACGAACTGGGGCTGTCGGCACTGGTGGTGACGCACGATCTGGGTCTCGCGTGGAACATCGCGGACCGCGTGGCGGTGATGTACCTGGGCCGCGTCGTCGAGACGGGAACGGTGGAGGAGGTGCTGACGGCACCACAACATCCCTACACGCAGGCCCTGTTGTCGGTGCTCCCGGAAGCCCCCGGAGAGCCGGTGGTCCTCACCGGCGAGCCCCCGGACCCGTCCCGCATCCCGGGGGGCTGCCGATTTCATGCCCGATGCCAGGTACTTGCCTCCGGGGAGGCGGAGCGGGCGGGGGTGGCGGACCGGTGCCGCGGGGAGGACCTGGCGGTGCTGTCGGGGCGCGGCGAGACGCAGGTGGCTTGCCACTGGGCTCGGGAGCGGGTTGTGGAGGGGGCGCCTTAGGGCGGGGCTTGCCGCCGCGCCCCTTCAGGGGCGCGGGGAACTGCGCGAGCGACCACGACGAACCGGCAGCCGCGCGGAGCCCCGCACCGCCCACGGCGACTAGGAGGCGCCCGCCGCCGCCTCGATCAGCTCCCGCGACTTCTTCACGTCATCCGCGATCGCGACAAGCAGCGCCTCGACGGAGTCGAACTTCGCCTGCCCCCGCACGAAGGCCAGGAAGTCCACCGCGACATGCAGGCCGTACAGATCCAGACCGACACGGTCGATCGCGTACGCCTCGACGGTCCGCTCCGTGCCGTCGAACTGCGGGTTCGTGCCGACGGAGATCGCCGCCGGCATCGCCTCGCCCTCGACGTGCAGCCAGCCGGCGTAGACGCCGTCGGCGGGGATGGCGGTGTGCGGCAGCGTCTCCACGTTGGCGGTGGGGAAACCCAGCTCGCGCCCGCGCTGGGCGCCGCGCACGACGACGCCCTCGACGCGGTGCGGGCGGCCGAGGATCTCCGCGGCGCCCGTCATGTCGCCCTCGGCCACCAGGCTCCGGGTCAGGGTCGAGGAGAAGGGGCGGCCACCACCGGCCTCGCCGGTCACGTACAGGTCGATGACGTCGACTTCGTAGTCGTACGTCCGTCCGAGCTCGGCGAGCAGGTCGACGTTGCCCGCGGCCTTGTGGCCGAAGCGGAAGTTGGGGCCCTCGACGACGACGCGTGCGTGGAGCTTGTCGACGAGGACCTTCACGACGAAGTCGGCGGGCGAGAGCTTCGAGAACTCGGTGGTGAAGGGCAGGATCAGGACCGCGTCCACGCCGAGGTCGGCCATCAGCTCGGCGCGCCGGTGGTGCGGGGCGAGCAGCGGTGGATGGCTGCCGGGGCGCACGACCTCGCTGGGGTGCGGGTCGAAGGTGACGACCACGGCGGGCACACCGAGCTCCCGGGCGCGCTCCACGGCGCGGCCGATGATCAGCTGGTGACCGCGGTGCACGCCGTCGTAGGAACCGATGGTGACGACGCTGCGCCCCCAGTCCTGGGGGATGTCCTCCAAGCCACGCCAGCGCTGCACTTCTTTGCTCCTCGCCGAACCCGTGTACGTCCGTTACGTCTGTACGTTCCCATTGCCGATTGCGCAGGTCTAAGACTGCCATGCCGAGGATCCCCGCCTCGCATCGGTGTCTCCCGGGGGAGGGTGGCGGGGGTCACTTCACTTCCGGCTAGGCCGGCACCGGCGCGCCGCCCGCGAGGTTCGTCAGCGTCCGGGAGGCGCTCGGGCCGACCAGGGCGGCCCACTCCTGCGGGGCGTCGCGCAGCCAGCCGGTCACCAGGGCGGCGAAGCCGGGGTCGGAGCGGGCCAGTTCGACCAGGCACCGGTCGAAGCGGGAGGCGCCCTCCGGGGTGCGGCCGAGGAGCAGCCCGGTGCGGTGGACGCGCTCACGGGTCGCGGCCCCGCCCAGCTCGGCGGCGCCGCGGGCCACGGACCGCAGGACGTTCTCCAGGACCGCCGGGTCGCGCTCCTGGCCGAGCAGGACGTCGAGCAGGTCGCTCCGCAGGGCCCGCGAGGCGGCGGTGCCCGGGGCGGCGAGTACGGGCGCGAGGGCCACCCGGACCTCCGGGGGACGGCTGTACAGCAGCCCGGCGACCAGAGGGAAGAGGACGGTGCGCGCATCGGACCCCTGTTCGATCCGCCGGTCGATGTACGCGGCGGCGGGCCCGGCGGCCTCGGGGCGGGCCTCCAGGGCGTCGCGCACCAGGGTGGCGACGCGGTGCGCGAGGGAGGGCGGGGTCGCGTCGGCCAGGCAGCGCAGCACCTCACCGGATGCGTCGTCGCCCGGGCCCGGCTGGTGCAGACGGGCGGTGAAGGCGGCGAGCACCTGCTCGGGGTGGGTGGCCAGGGCCTCGGCAGGCGCGCTCGCGGGCAGCGCCGGGTCCCCGGCGGCGAAGCGTCGCAGCGCCCGGGGCAGGTACCGGGAGCGGGTCTGCGGGTCACGGACGAGCAGCGCGAGCGCGGCGCCGTGCAGGGCGTCGTCGTCCGTGTGGACGAGCAGGGCGAGGGCGGCGTGCCGCAGGTGGGCGCGGTCGGCGTCGGCGGTGGTGTGCGGGGCGGCTCGCAGGCCTTGGGAGGCGGCGGCCGCGCGCCGGCCGGGCCGCTCGTCGTGCGCCCAGCGGCCGACGGCGCGGCAGACCGCGGAGGGCTCTTCCTCGGCGAGGGCGGCGAGCAGTTCGTCGGCGCGGGCGTGGCCGCAGTCGACGAGGGCTTCGGTCAGGTCGTCGATGGCGTGGTGCCGGTGGGTGTGGAGCAGCGCTTGCGCGGCGGAGGCGACGGTGGCGTCGGGCGCGGCCTCCAGCGGCCGCTCGTCGGTGAACCAGCGGACGAGGTGCGGCTGTACGCCCGCGGGGTCGGCGGCGAGGAGTCCGGCGACGGCGTCGAGGCAGCGGCCCGGCGTCCCCGGTGGCCCGTCGTGCACGACGAGCCGCCGCAGCAACGCGAACCGCCGGGCCTCCCCCAGCGGCAGCCCCAGCCAGAAGGCGGGCCCGAACAGGCCGCGCTCGGCGAGAGCTTCGAGCACCGGGAGGTAGGGCTCGGCGTCGGGCACGCGCGCCAGCGTCCCCCGCAGCAGCTGCGTGGCCCACCACCGGGCATCGACCACCGCGTCGGCCACGGCACCCGACCCGGCGTCGGCCACCGCACGGGTCACCGCACCAGGCCCCGCGTCAGCCCCCGCACCCGGCCCGGCGTCGGCCACCGCACCGGTCACGGCACCCGTCACCGCACCCGTCGGCCCCGCCTCGGTCACCGCACCCGGCCCCGCGTCAGCCACCCCACCCGGCCCGGCGTCAGTCACCGCACGGGTCACCGCACCCGGCCCCGCGTCAGCCACCCCACCCGTCACCCGACCCCACCCCGCCTCGGTCACCGCACCCGCCACCCCACCCAGCCCCGCGTCAGCCCCCGCACCGGTCACCCCACCCGACCCCGCACCCGTCGGCCCACCCAGCCCCGCGTCGGTCACCGCACGGGACACCGCACCCGCCACCCGACCCAGCCCCGCCTCGGTCACCGCACCGGTCACCCCACCCGTCGGCCCCGCCTCGGTCACCGCACCCGCCACCCCACCCAGCCCCGCGTCAGCCCCCGCACCGGTCACCCCACCCGTCACCGCACCCGTCGGCCCCGCCTCGGTCACCGCACCAGGCCCCGCGTCAGCCCCCGCACCGGTCACCCCACCCGCCACCCCACCCGGCTCCGCATCCACCTCCCCGTCCGCCACCGCCCCCCGCGTGAGGTCGGGCAGCGCGTCCGTCAAGTTCCGTAGGCGCTCGGCCAGTTCCGCCGGGCCGTGCTGGCGGGGCAGTGACAGCAGGGCCTCGATCACGGGGCCGATGCGGTGGCGCGGCACCGGGGCCGGGCAGGCGGGGGCGGGGTCACGGCGGCGCTGCTCCGGGACCATCGGGGAGCGGGCCGTGCCCCGGTGCCGGTGGACCAGGGAGGCCAGCGCGTCGTCCACGTCGAGGTGCGTGCCCTGTAGCCAGTCGGCCACCTCCTCGTGCGCGAAGCGGTAGCCCGTGCCCGCCGGTACGAGCAGGCCCTCCGTCAGCACGGCCGACGCCCATCCCGCGCAGCCGGGGGAACCGGGGAGCGCGCCCCACGGGAAGACGTCCTCGAAGGAGGCCCGGTCCAGCTCTCCCTGCCCGGGCGCCAGGCAGCGCCGCGCCGCCTCGTGGACCCGTCCGGACACCTTCGCGGCGAGGCGGCGCACGGCGGTGCCGCGCAGTCCGTTCGTCGCGGCGAGCCGCACGGCGACCCGCAGGCACATCAGGTCCAGGTAGGCGGCGAAGACCTCGTCCCGCCCGGGTGTGCCCGGCGGCGGCGCGTCGGGGCGGGCCGCCCGCACCTCGTAGAGCAGCCGCAGTGTCAGCGGATGCCGCGCGTCGGCCTGGGCGAGCGCCCCGTCCGGGATGCCGTACCGCGCGCGGACCTGACGCGCCTGCGGCTCGGACAGATCGCCGAGGCGTACGCACGCGGGAAAACCGGAGGAGGCGTCCGCCCCTGTCGTCGTCCCATGGAGCAACGCCCCGTCGAAGTACGCCCCCGCCTGCTCCCAGTGCTCCACCCGGCAGGCGACGACAAGGCGCGTGCCCGTGTCCCCCAGCCAGGCCGCCGTGGCGTCGCTCCACTCGGCGAGGCGCTGTGCGAGCGCGGGCGGCATCTCCTCGGGCCCGTCGAGCAGCAACAGCAGCGGCCGCCCCACGTCCCGTACGAGCCGAGCCACGCGCCCCGCCGAGACGCCCCCGGGGCCCTCGCCGCCCGGCGCCTCCCGCGAGGCGGCCAGGATCCGTCCCGCCCGGCCGATGGCCCGCTCGACGGCGTCGGCGACGGACGCGTCCGTGCCCCGCAGATCGGCGCCGCGCAGCCACAGCGTCGGCGCGGGCTCGGCGCCCCGGGCCCGCCGGGCGGCGAGCGCGGCCAGTTCCGTCGTACGCCCCGTGCCGGGGTCCCCGACCAGGCCGAGCACGCGGGCCGGGCCGTCGAGGAAGGTGCTGAACTCCCTGGTCACATCCGGCCGTTCGACCGGCTCCAGGTGGGCCGCGCCCGGTCCGTCGGAGCCCGCCGAGGTGGCCGTCAGGTGCAGCACGCCCGCCAGATTAAGGTCGTGGCCGTACGCGGGGACGGTCGCGGCATTGCGGGCGATCAGCTCGGCGAGCGGCCCGCCGGGATCGGTGGCGGCCGCCTTCCGCAGCGGAATCGCGAAACCGGGCGGCCGGTGGGTGAACGGCGCGTCGTCCGGTGGGCGGGGGCCCGGGTCCTGGGGCCGCAGCGCCGTGCCGAGGACGGCGAGGACCGCGCCGGACGCGGCGTCCACGACGGGTCCGCCCGCGGCCCCGCCACCGAGCCGCAGGGCGTCGGCGCCTTCCGTGCCGATCGCCAGCTCCAGGGCGGCGCCGATCAGGTGCGAGCGGTCGGCGGCGGTGTACGTCACCGGGGAGCAGCCGAGGACGCGGGCCTCGCGCCAGCCGAGCGCGGCGATCCGCACATAGGCGCCGGTCGCGACGGAGTCCCGCACGGCCAGGGGCAGGGGCCGCAGTGCGAGGCCCTCGGTGCGCACGAGCGCCAGACCGGCGCCGGGCAGCGCCACGACGGCCTCGGAAGGCACCACGCAGGTACGCCCGTCCGGCGCGTGCAGGGCGATCCGCGTGAGGCCGTCGACGGCCTCGTGACCGGTGATGACCGTGCCGTGCTCGTCGGCGGCGAATCCCGTGCCCCGCGGGCGCCCCGTCAGGTCGCACACCCGCACGAGGGCCCGATCCGGCGGCATGTGACCGCCCCGCTTCCCCGCGCCCGCGGCGTCCCCGGCGCCCTCGGCCCGCGGACCCCGTCCCGCCATGCTCGAACCTCCCGGCTGTTCCCCGTCCTTCGACCGTAGGTCGGCGGTGATCAGCGGAACAGAACGCGGTGCGAACGCGCCCCCTTCCGCTCCCTCGGTTCACTCCGAGCGCCTGCCCGAAGGGGTGAATCGGGGCGGTGAGATGGAAACACCTTGAGTGGGGGGACCGTGGGGGATCGTGGAGCGGCGTACCGGAGTCCGCCGCTCCACGACGAAGCGGGATGCGGGATGCGGGATGCGGGATGCGGGATGCGGGATGCGCGATGCAGGACGCGGGATGCGGGACGTGGCGTACGCGCCGCGAGACGCGAACCGGTCCCGCTCAGGCGAAGACGGCCAGGCTCTTGGCCTTGCCCCGCGACTCCTCCGCGAGGACCAGGAAGCGGCCCTCCGCGTCGAAGACGGCGACGGCGCCCACACCCGCGTACTCCTCGGGCATGTCGATCCTCACGCCGTTGAGCAGCAGCCGGCCGCGCTTGTCGTCGACGTCCCAGCGCGGGAAGGCCCGGCTCGCGGCCTCGGCCACCGGCATCACCGTCAGCTCCTCCTGGAGCTGGTCCAGGGTCTTGGCCGCGTCCAGCTTGTACGGGCCGACGCGGGTGCGGCGCAGGGCGGTCAGATGGCCGCCGACGCCGAGGTCCGCGCCGAGGTCGCGGGCGAGCGCCCGGATGTACGTCCCGGAGGAGCAGACGACCGAGACGACCAGGTCGAGGACGGGGGTGCCGTCCTCGGCGACGGCGTCGCGGACGTCGTACACGGTGAAGGCGGAGATCGTCACCGGCCGGGCCGGGATCTCGAAGTCCTCGCCCTTGCGGGCGCGCGCGTACGACCGCTTGCCGTCGATCTTGATGGCGCTGACCTTCGAGGGCACCTGCATGATGTCGCCGGAGAGCTTGGCGATGCCCGCGTCGATCGCCTCACGGGTCACCTTCGAGGCGTCGGCGGACGAGGTGATCTCGCCCTCGGCGTCGTCGGTGAGCGTGTTCTGCCCGAGGCGGATGGTGCCCAGATACTCCTTCTCGGTCAGCGCCAGATGGCCGAGGAGCTTGGTGGCGCGCTCCACGCCGAGCACGAGGACGCCCGTCGCCATGGGGTCCAGGGTGCCCGCGTGGCCGACGCGGCGGGTCTTGGCGATCCCGCGCATCTTGGCCACCACGTCGTGCGAAGTGAAGCCGGACGGCTTGTCGACGATGACAAGTCCGTCCGGCGTGGTGGTGCTGCTCTTGCTCATGCGCGGGCGTCGCCGTCCGTCTCGTCCGTGTCGTCCGCTTCCTCGTCGGACTCGGGCTTCTTGTACGGGTCGGCGTCGCCGGCGAACTTCGCGCCCGCGGAGACCTCCCGCACCTTCTCGTCCGACATCCGGGCCTTGTCGAGGAGGTCCTCGATGGCCCGGGCGTTGTCCGGCAGGGCGTCCGCGACGAAGGACAGGGTCGGCGTGAACTTCACGCCCGCGGCCTGGCCGACCGCCGAGCGGAGGACACCCTTGGCGCTCTCCAGGCCCGCCGCCGCGGCGGCGCGGTCCTCGTCGTCGCCGTAGACCGTGTAGAAGACCGTCGCCTCCCGCAGGTCGCCGGTCACCCGGGTGTCCGTGATCGTCACGTGCGTCCCGAGCCGCGGGTCCTTGATCCCGCGCTGCAGCTTCTTGGCAACCACCTCTCGAATGAGGTCCGCCAGCCTTTTCGCTCGCGCGTTGTCGGCCACTGCTCCGTCTCCCTTATCCCCGGGCATTCCCTGGGCTTGTCTTGCTGTTGTTCAGTCGTCGTCGCCGTGCAGCCGCCGCCGTACCGACAGCAGCTCCACTTCGGGCCGGGCGGCGACGAGGCGCTCGCACCGGTCCAGTACGTCCGTGAGATGGCCCCAGTCACCCGCCACCGCGGCGAGGCCGATCTCGGCCCTGCGGTGCAGATTCTGACCGCCCACCTCCGCCACGCTCACCGCGTACTTCCGCTGGAGCTCGGCGACGATCGGGCGGACGACGGAGCGTTTCTCCTTCAGCGAATGTACGTCGCCGAGGAGCAGATCGAAGGACAGAGTCCCCACATACATGTGTATCCGGATGTCCCGCCGGTACGGGTTCGGTGCCCCGCCAACCACTTGGCAGGGACACAAGAACCGTACACGGAACGGCCGGGGCCGATCGACGGGATTTCCCCGTCGACCGGCCCCGACACCCACCGTGCGGTTCGGACTGCCGTGAGGCAGCCGATCAGCCGCGCGGCTTCTCGCGCATCTCGTACGTCGCGATGACGTCGTCGACCTTGATGTCGTTGAAGTTGCCGAGGTTGATACCGCCCTCGAAGCCTTCGCGGATCTCGGTGACGTCGTCCTTGAAGCGGCGCAGACCCTCGATGTTGAGGCTCTCCGCGATGACCTTGCCGTCGCGGAGCAGTCGGGCCTTGGTGTTGCGCTTGACCTCGCCGGAGCGGATGAGCACACCCGCGATGTTGCCGAGCTTGGACGAGCGGAAGACCTCGCGGATCTCCGCGGTGCCGAGCTCGACCTCCTCGTACTCCGGCTTGAGCATGCCCTTGAGGGCCGCCTCGATCTCCTCGATGGCCTGGTAGATCACCGAGTAGTAGCGGACGTCGACGCCCTCGCGCTCCGCCATCTGCGCGGCACGGCCGGCCGCGCGGACGTTGAAGCCGATGACGATGGCGTCGGAGCCCATCGCCAGGTCGATGTCCGACTCGGTGACCGCACCCACACCGCGGTGCAGGACGCGGATGTCGACCTCTTCGCCGACGTCCAGCTGGAGCAGCGAGGACTCAAGAGCCTCCACCGAACCGGACGCGTCACCCTTGATGATGATGTTGAGGTCCTGGACCAGGCCCGCCTTGAGCACCTGGTCGAGGTCCTCGAGGGAGACGCGGCGGGTGCGCTTGGCGAACGCGGCGTTGCGCTCACGGGCGGCACGCTTCTCGGCGATCTGACGGGCCGTACGGTCCTCGTCGACGACCAGGAAGTTGTCGCCCGCGCCCGGGACGTTGGTGAGACCGAGCACGAGGACCGGAGTCGACGGGGTCGCCTCCTCCACGTTCTCGCCCTTGTCGTCGAGCATCGCGCGGACTCGGCCGTAGGCGTCACCGGCGACCATCGTGTCGCCGACGCGGAGGGTACCGCGCTGGACGAGGACGGTCGCGACGGCGCCGCGGCCCTTGTCGAGGTGGGCCTCGATGGCGATGCCCTGCGCGTCCTGCTCCGGGTTGGCCCGCAGGTCGAGCGAGGCGTCCGCGGTGAGGACCACGGCTTCGAGCAGCTGCTCGATGTTGAGGCCCTGGCGCGCGGAGATGTCGACGAACATCGTGTCGCCGCCGTACTCCTCGGCCACCAGACCGAACTCGGTGAGCTGTCCGCGCACCTTGGTCGGGTCGGCACCCTCGACGTCGATCTTGTTGACCGCGACCACGATCGGCACGTCGGCCGCCTTGGCGTGGTTCAGCGCCTCGATCGTCTGCGGCATCACACCGTCGTTCGCCGCGACCACGAGGATCGCGATGTCGGTGGACTTCGCACCACGGGCACGCATGGCGGTGAACGCCTCGTGACCGGGGGTGTCGATGAAGGTGATGGCGCGCTCTTCACCGTTGACCTCGGTGGCGACCTGGTACGCACCGATGTGCTGCGTAATACCGCCGGCCTCGCCCGCGACGACGTTCGTCTTGCGGATCGCGTCAAGGAGGCGGGTCTTACCGTGGTCGACGTGACCCATGACGGTCACGACCGGCGGACGGGAGACGAGCATGTCCTCGCCGCCCTCGTCCTCGCCGAACTCGATGGAGAACGACTCCAGGAGCTCGCGGTCCTCCTCCTCCGGGCTGACGATCTCCAGGACGAAGTTCATCTCGTCCGCGAGGAGCCTCAGCGTCTCGTCGGAGACGGACTGCGTGGCGGTGACCATCTCGCCGAGGTTCATCATCACGCCGACGAGCGACGCCGGGTTGGCGTTGATCTTCTCGGCGAAGTCGGTCAGCGAGGCACCGCGCGACAGGCGGACGGTCTGTCCGTTGCCGCGAGGCAGCATGACGCCGCCCACCGACGGGGCCTGCATGGCCTCGTACTCCTGGCGCCTCTGCCGCTTCGACTTGCGGCCACGACGGGCGGGCCCGCCGGGACGGCCGAACGCACCCTGCGTGCCACCACGGGCACCGGGACCACCGGGACGACCGGGACGACCGCCGAAGCTGGGACGACCGCCGAAGCCGCCGCCACCACCCGGACGACCGGCACCGCCGCCACCGGGACCGCCGGCGAAACCGCCGCCGCCACCGGGACCGGCGGGACGACCCGCGAAGCCGCCGCCACCGGGACGGCCGCCGCCGCCACCGCCGGGACGACCGCCGCCGCCGGGACCACGGCCACCGCCGGGACGCGGGCTGGCAGCGGGACGCTGCGGCATCATGCCCGGGTTCGGACGGTTACCGCCGCCGGGGCCACCGCCGGGACGGGGTGCCTGCGGGCGCGGCATGCCGCCCGGGGTCGGACGGGCGCCGCCCTGACCCTGCGGACGGGGAGCGCCGCCGGGACCGGCCTGGCCCTGCGGGCGCGGGGCGCCACCAGGACCGCCGGGGCCACCCTGGCCGCCAGGCCCACCGGGGCCGGGACGCGCGCCGCCCGGACGGGGCGCCTGCGGGCGCGCCATACCGGTGGAGCCACCAGAGGTGAACGGGTTGTTGCCCGGACGCGGACCCGCGGGACGGGCACCGCCGGGACGCGGGGCGCCCTGGCCGCCGGGGCGCGGAGCACCCTGGCGCTCGCCGCGCTCGCCGCGGCCCTGACCACCCTGACCGGGGGCCGGACGGCCACCGGGCTTCGGGGCACCCTGGCCGGGACGGGCGCCGGGGCGCGGGCCGGACGGGGCAGCCGCAGCCGCGGGGGCGGCCGGAGCGGCCGGCGGAGCGGTGAACTCCGGGGCGGACGGCGCCGGGGAGGCCGGGCCGGCTTGGGAGCCGGGGGCTTCGGGCCGGGCGTCGGGCGCGGACCCGGGGTCGCCGGGGAGGCCGCGGGCTTCTCGGCCGCGGGCTTGGGGGCCGGCGGCTTCGGCACGGCCGGACCCGGACGGGCGGCCTGCGCGGGAGAGGGAGACGCCTGCCCGGAGGGGGCCGGCGGCTTGGGGGCGGCCTGCTTGCGCGGCGCGCCGGGCTTGGCGGCGCCGGACTTGCCGTTGCCACCGCCCTGGTTCAATGCGTCAGTCAGTTTGCGCACGACCGGCGCCTCGATCGTCGAGGACGCCGAACGTACGAATTCACCGAGTTCTTGGAGCTTGGCCATGACGACCTTGCTCTCGACTCCGAACTCCTTGGCGAGTTCGTATACCCGGACCTTAGCCACTTCGCTCCTTTTAGGTCCGGGTTACGCCGGACCGTCGCTACTTCATGGGCGTACTCATCGCGTGCTCATCGAGTGCTCATCGCAATCTCGACCTACTTCCAACTCGCGGAATACCAAGGCCGCACGGGGTTCCGTGCGACCACGTCTTACGGTGTTGCCTGCTCGGCAACTGTCTCGACAGCTCGGCGCAGCGCCTCGGTGCCGAACGGTCCCTGGGCTCGAAAGGCCCTGGGAAACGCCCGGCGGCGGACCGCCAGGTCCAGACAGACCGGGGCGGGGTGCACGTACGCACCCCGGCCGGGCAGCGTACCGCTTGGGTCGGGGACGCATTCGCCCTCGATCGCCACGATGCGCAGCAGATCACTCTTGGCCGCTCGCTCCCGGCATCCCACACAGGTGCGTTCAGGGTGTGCGCGGGCATGCGTCCGGCCAGACACGCTTAAGTCTACCTCCCCGTACCGACCTCACCCCCTTGGGGCAAAAATCGAACGGCTACTCGTCCCATACTGTCGTGATCCAAGCGGTGAGCGCCCGGATTTATTCCCGCGGCCGCCTCCGGAGGTGGTCCCCCACCTCGCGAAGAGGGCCGCGGCGCCGCCCCTGCTACCGCTCGGGCTGCTCGGTGTCGGGCCTGATGTCGATGCGCCAGCCCGTGAGCCGCGCGGCCAGGCGGGCGTTCTGCCCCTCCTTGCCGATGGCCAGCGAGAGCTGGTAGTCCGGCACGGTCACCCGGGCCGAGCGGGCGGCGAGGTCGACGATCTCGACCTTGCTGACGCGGGCCGGGGAGAGCGCGTGGGCGACCATGTCCGCCGGGTCGTCCGACCAGTCGACGATGTCGATCTTCTCGCCGTTGAGCTCGGCCATGACGTTGCGGACCCGGCTGCCCATCGGGCCGATGCAGGCGCCCTTGGCGTTGAGCCCCGAGCGCGTCGAGCGCACGGCGATCTTGGTGCGGTGGCCGGCCTCGCGGGCGATGGCCGAGATCTCGACGGAACCGTCGGCGATCTCGGGCACCTCCAGCGCGAAGAGCTTCTTTACCAGGTTCGGGTGGGTGCGCGAGAGCGTCACGGACGGGCCGCGGACACCCTTGGCCACCCGGACGACGTACGAACGAAGGCGCATCCCGTGCGGGTACTCCTCGCCGGGGACCTGCTCCTGCACCGGCAGGATGGCCTCCAGCTTGCCGATGTCGACCAGGACGTTCTTCGGGTCGCGGCCCTGCTGGACCACGCCGGTGACGATGTCGCCCTCGCGCCCGGCGTACTCACCGAGCGTCGCGTCGTCCTGGGCGTCGCGCAGACGCTGGAGGATGACCTGCTTGGCGGTCGTCGCGGCGATGCGGCCGAAGTCGGACGGGGTGTCGTCGAACTCCTTGGCCTCCTGGCCCTCTTCGAGATCCGCCGGGTCCTCCGTCGCCCACACCGTGACGTGGCCGCTCTCGCGGTCCAGCTTCACACGGGCACGACGGAAGCTTCCCTCGGTGCGGTGGTAGGCGATGAGGAGGGCCGACTCGATCGCCTCGACGAGCAGGTCGAAGGAGATCTCCTTCTCCCGAACCAGACCCCGCAGGGCACTCATGTCGATGTCCACGGCTACGCCTCCTCCTCTTCCTTCATGTCCTTCTTGTCCTTGCTGTCCTTGCGGTTGAACTCGACCTGCACGCGCGCCTTGTCGATCTCCGCGAAGGCGATCCGGCGGGACGTGGCCTTGCGGCCCTTCACGCCGGGCACTTCGAGGTCGAGGCCCTCGTCGTCCACGGCGAGGATGCGGGCGGTCAGCTCGTCGCCCTCGGTGAGCTGGAACTTCACCAGGCGGTCCACGGCACGCACGTAGTGACGGTGCTCGGTCAGCGCGCGCTCGGCACCGGGGGATCCGACCTCCAGGTCGTACTCACCCTCGCCCATCGCGTCGGTCTCGTCGAGCTTCGCGGAGAGCAGGCGGCTCACTTCCGCGATCTGGTCAAGGTCCACGCCGTCGTCGGAGTCGATGACGACTCTCAGCACTCGCTTGCGTCCGACCGAGGCCACTTCGATCTCTTCGAGATCCAGGTCCTGGGAGCTGACGAGCGGTTCCAGTAGTTGCCGCAGCCTCTCGCTCTGGGTGGTGCTCATCCGGGTGACTCCTCGGCCGCGTGTGCTGTTGTGGGTGCGTTGCAAGTCTGCGTGTCACATCTGCGTGTCAGCTCAAAGGGTATCCGGTCCCAGGGGGTGTTACGCCCACCTGCGGGGCCCTGTGCCGCTTCGTCCCGAGCCGCTCACCCGTACGGAGACCGTCCGAAGGTACGGTGATCACAGGGCCCGCGCCCACTTCTTCCTTCTCGTTCGCGCCTTTTGGCCGACCTTTCCCGAGGACGTCTGCCGTGCCGTCGTATCTCACCGCTCCCCGGCCCGGCCCGGGGCCGGGCCGCAGGAGCCTGCTCGCCGGGGCCGCCGGCGTCGCGTCCGCGGCGCTGCTCACGGGCTGTACGGACTCCGCCGGCTCCGACGGGCACCCCTCCGCGGCGCGCCGTCTGCGCGCCCGGGCCGCGCAGGACAGTGCGGAACTGCTCGGGCGGTACGACGCCGTGCTCGCCGCCCACCCCTCGCTCGCCGGGCGGCTCGCGCCGCTGCGGGCGGAGGTGAGGAAGCACGCGGAGGCGTTCGGGGACAGCGGTGCTCCGACCTCCGCGTCGGCGTCGGCCGCCGGCTCCGCGCGTCATCGCCGTCGGCGTCATCGCCGTCGTCGCCGTCTGTCCCGGCTGATCCCCAGAAGGCCGTGAGCGGCCTCGCCAAGGCCGAGCGGGAACTGGCCGACCGGCGGGGAGCGGCCCTGGTCGACGCCCCGGCCGCGGAGGCCAGGCTGCTCGCCTCGGTGGCCGCGGCCGGGGCGGCGCACGCGTATCTGCTGACGGAGGGGGACAAGTGAGCGACGTCGATGAGGAGCTGAAGGCGCTCCAGGCCGCCCTGAGCGCCGAACACGCGGCCGTGTACGGCTACGGCGTCGTCGGCGGCCGGGTCGGCGAGAAGCGCAGGGACGAGGCGCGCACCGCCTACGACGCGCACCGCGCCCGGCGCGACGAGCTGCGGCGCGCCGTGCGTGACCTCGGCGGCGACCCGCAGCCCGCCGACGCGGCCTACGCGCTGCCCTTCCCGGTGCCGGACACCGCGGCCGCGGTGCGGCTCGCCGCCGAGCTGGAGGACCGGGTCGCCGGGGTCTATTCGGATCTCGTACGCGCCTCTTCGGGCGACCGGCGGAGCGGCGCGGCCCGCGCGCTGCGGGAGGCGGCGGTCCGGGCGGCGCGGTGGCGGGGCGGGAGCGTAGCCTTCCCTGGGCTCGCCGAGCGGACGACACCCGCGTCCACACCGACAACGCCCAAGGCGTAACGCTCAGGAGCTCAGGAAGGGAACACCTCGCGCATGGCTTTCGAACCGCCGCGGCGCCTCGTCACCGCACTCGGCGAGACGGCGCAGGACGGCGACGACTGGCTGGAGAGACTGCCGGAGGCGGTCGAAGAGGCCGTCGCGGCGCGCGAGTTGACCGTCGAGCGGGTTCACGTGCCCGGTGGGCGCAGCAGCCTCGTCCTGATGGTCACGCGGGCCGACGGCACGCCGGCCGTGCTCAAGCTCGTGCCGCCCCGGTCCCGGCCGGAGAGCGAGCGGGCCGCCCTCGCGCACTGGAAGGGTCTTGGCGCCGCCCGGCTGCTCGACCCCGAGTGCTCGGACGGAGCGCTGCTTCTTGAGCGGCTGCACCGTGATGTGTCCGTGCGGTCGCTGCCGGAGGCCAAGGCGCTGTTGGAGGCCGCGGGGACGCTGCGGCGGCTGTGGGCTCCGCCGCCCGCCGGGCACCGTTTCGAGACGGTCGCCGAGCGGACGGGGCGGCAGGCCGAGGCGATGCGGGGTTCCGCCGACGCGGACGCGGATGTGGTGCCGCTGGTCGACGCGGCGCTCGCGGCGCGGGAGGAGTTGCTCGCGGCGGAGGTGGAGCCGCGGCTGCTGCACGGCACCTTCCGGCAGAGCAAGGTCCTTGCGGGGGATCGGGTGCCGTGGCTGGCCGTGGGGCCGGATCCGGTGGCGGGCGACCCCGCGTTCGATCTGGCGCGGCTGGTGCGTGACCGTGTGGAGGATCTGATCGCCTCGCCGTCCGGCGCGTCGATCACGCGGCGGCGCGTGAAGAAGCTGGCGGAGTCCTTGGAGGTCGATCAGGAGCGGCTGCGGGGGTGGACGCTGTTCCGGGCGGTGGAGTCCGGGGTGCGGGCGCTTCGCGTGGGGCGTGCGGATGATGCGGAGCTGTTGTTGGAGTTCGCGGGGTGGCTCTGAGGGGGGCGGTGAGCGGTCGGCTGCGGGCCGTGTGTGGCTGAGCGCGCCGTTCCCCGCGCCCCTTTCAGGGGCTGCGGCCCCGAGCATCGCGAGAACACCGCGGGCCGAATGTGGTCGCTCGCGCCGTTCCCCGCACCCCCTTCGGGCGCGGGGTCCGGCCGGTGCGGGGGAAGCTGCGGGCCGTATGTGGCTGATCGCGCCGTTCCCCGCGCCCCTTTCAGGGGCGCGGCCCCGAGCATCGCGAGAACACCGCGGGCCGAGTGCGGTCGCTCGCGCCGTTCCCCGCACCCCCTTCGGGCGCGGGGTCCGGCCGGTGCGGGGGAAGCTGCGGGCCGTATGTGGCTGATCGCGCCGTTCCCCGCGCCCCTTTCAGGGGCGCGGCCCCGAGCATCGCGAGAACACCGCGGGCCGAATGTGGTCGCTCGCGCCGTTCCCCGCACCCCCTTCGGGCGCGGGGTCCGGTCGGTGCGGGGGAAGCTGCGGGCCGTATGTGGTTGCCCGCGCCGTTCCCCGCGCCCCTTTCAGGGCGCGGGGGCTGGGGCGTCAGGAGGTGAGGCGGGTCACTGCCTCTTCCACTGTGAGTTCTTCGCGTTCGCCCGTGCGGCGGTCCTTCAGTTCTACGATGCCCTCGGCGGAGCGGCGGCCCGCTACCAGGATCTGGGGCACGCCGATCAGTTCCGCGTCGGTGAACTTCACACCCGGGGAGACCCCGGCGCGGTCGTCCACGAGGACCCTCGCGCCCGCGGCGCCCAGCCTCTCGGCTACGTCCAGGGCCAGCTCGGTCTGGAGGGCCTTGCCCGCGGCGACCACGTGGACGTCGGCGGGGGCGACCTCCTTGGGCCAGCACAGGCCCTTGTCGTCGGCGGTCTGCTCGGCGAGGGCCGCCACCGCGCGGGAGACGCCGATGCCGTACGAGCCCATGGTCACGCGGACCGGCTTGCCCTGCTGGCCGAGGACGTCGAGCTGGAAGGTGTCGGCGTACTTGCGGCCCAGCTGGAAGATGTGGCCGATCTCGATGGCGCGGTCCAGCCGCAGGCCGGCGCCGCAGTTCGGGCACGGGTCGCCCTCCTCGACCACGACGACGTCGAGGTAGTCGTCGACCTCGAAGTCACGGCCGCAGACCACCTTCTTGGCGTGGGTGTCCTGCTTGTTGGCGCCCGTGATCCAGGACGTGCCGGGCGCGACGCGCGGGTCGGCGATGTAGCGGACCTTGTCCAGGCCCTGCGGGCCGACGTAGCCGCGTACGAGGTCCTCGCGGCCCTCGAAGTCCTCGGCGGTGACCAGCTCCACCTCGGCGGGGGCCAGGTGCTCGCCGAGCTTGCCGAGGTCGACCTCGCGGTCGCCGGGGACGCCGACGGCCACGATCTCGCCGTCGACCTTGACCAGGAGGTTCTTCAGGGTCGCGGAGGCCGGGACGCCGAGGTGCTCGGCGAGCGTCTCGATGGTCGGGGTGTCGGGGGTGTCCAGCTCCTCGACGGGGCCGTGCGCCGAGCCGTCGACCGGGGCGAGCGCGAAGGTCACGGCCTCGGTGTTGGCGGCGTAGTCACAGGCCGGGCAGTCCGCGAAGGTGTCCTCGCCGGCCGGGGCCGGGGCGAGGAACTCCTCGGACGCCGAGCCGCCCATGGCGCCGGAGACGGCGGACACGATGCGGTAGTCGAGGCCGAGGCGCTCGAAGATCCGCTGGTAGGCGCCGCGGTGCAGCGCGTACGCCTCGGCGAGGCCCTCGTCCGTGGTGTCGAAGGAGTACGAGTCCTTCATCTGGAACTCACGGCCGCGCAGCACACCGGCGCGCGGGCGGGCCTCGTCGCGGTACTTCGTCTGGATCTGGTAGAGGATCACCGGCAGGTCCTTGTAGGACGAGCACTGGTCCTTGACGACCTGGGTGAAGATCTCCTCGTGGGTGGGGCCGAGGAGGTATTCGGCGCCCTTGCGGTCCTTGAGGCGGAAGAGCAGGTCGCCGTACTCGTCGTAGCGGCCGGACGCCTCGTAGGGCTCCTTGGGCAGGAGGGCCGGGAGCAGCACCTCCTGGCCGCCGATGGCGTCCATCTCCTCGCGGACGACGCGGGCGATGTTCTCGTAGACCTTCTTGCCGAGCGGCAGCCAGGACCAGATGCCGGCGGCGGTGCGGCGGACGTAACCGGCCCGGACGAGCAGCTTGTGGTTGAGCGTCTCCGCGTCCGCCGGGTCATCGCGCAGTGTCTTGACCATCAACCGGGACATGCGCTGGACCTGGGCCATGATGAACTCCTGCTACAAGGGGGTCCCCTCTGCTCGGGCTGGGCCGAGAGCGTGGGGAAGGGTGATGGCTAGGAGGTTATCCGGGGCGTGGGCGCGGGCGGAAATCGGTTCTCGCCCGGACCCCGGCCGGTTCTCGTTCAGACCCGGCGCGGCAGCGGCAGCGGGGCGCCCATCACGGCGTACGGCTTGGCGGCGCTCGGGAACAGGACGCGCCGCGCCAGGTCCGTGTAACCGAGGGAGCGGTACAGGCCGCGGGCCGGGCTCTCGACGTCGATCGCGGAGAGGATCGAGCGGGGCTGGGCGACGCCGTCGGTGATGGTGGTGATCAGTGAGCGGCCGATGCCGCGGTTCTGGTGGCCGGGGTGCACGTGCAGTTCGGTGATGACGAAGGAGTCGTCGAGCCAGCCGTCCAGCTGCCGGCCGCGGAGGTAGGGCTCGACGACCGTGGACCACCAGTGGCGGCGGTCGTTGGGCATGCCGTAGACGAAGCCGACGAGCCGGTCGTCGGGGGTGGTCGCGCCGAACGAGCGGGCCCCGGGGTAGGTGAGATGCCGCAGGACGATCTGGCGCCGTACGGCCACCTCTTCGTCGCTCAGCCCGAAGGCGTGGGCCTGGACGTCCAGCGCTTCGTCCACCCGCGCGGCGAGGTCGAGGGGCCCGATCACGACGTCGTCAGTCATGGGGCGACCCTACTTCGCGTCGCCGCGCTTCTGAACAGGGCGCTCGGGATGGGCGGCGGGCCGGTCCGGGCGTCAGAACAGGACGCTCATGAACGCGCCGACTTCCCTGAACCCCACGCGTCGGTACGCCGCCCGGGCCGCGGTGTTGAAGTCGTTGACGTACAGGCTGACCACGGGGGCGACGTCGGCGAGGGCGTAGCGCAGGACGGCGGCCATGCCGGGGGCGGCGAGGCCGCGGCCGCGGTACTCGGGGGCCACCCAGACGCCCTGGACCTGGCAGGCCCGGGCGGTGACGGCGCCGATCTCGGCCTTGAAGACGACTTTGCCGTCGTCGTCGAGGCGGGCGAACGAGCGTCCGGAGCCGACCAGTTCCGCCACGCGCGCCTGGTAGAGCAGGCCGCCGTCGCCGGCCATTGGGGAGACGCCGACCTCCTCGGTGAACATCGCCACGCACGCCGGCATGATCGTGTCCATCTCGTCCTTGCGGACGCGGCGGACGTAGGGGTCGGGGGCGATGTCATCCGGCAGCCGGTCGGTGACCATCAGGGGCTGCCGGGTGCGGACCTCGCGGGCGGGGCCCCAGGACGGTTCGAGGAGCCGCCACAGCTGAGCGGTGGCGGTCGCGGGGCCGACGATGGAGGAACAGCGGCGGCCTGCCCTGCGGGCGCGGTCGGCGAAGCCGCGCACGGCCCGGGGGGTCGCGCAGATGGGGACGAGGTTGGCGCCCGCGTAGCAGAGCGACTCCAGCATGCCGCCCTCGTACCAGCCCCACATCTCGCCACCGAGGCGCCACGGGTCGAGGCCGGCCACCTGGACGCGAGCGGCCACGAAGGCGTTCGCGACCGGCTCGCGGTCGAGCACGGCCATCGCGGCGTCGAGGTCACTCGGTTCGAGGACCCTGGTGGTGGTCTGAGTCAACACGTGCGGGGGCCTCACCATACGGTCTGCTGATCTCCGCACTGTACCTGGCGAGGGCGGCGTGTGCGGGGGGCGCCTTTTCCGTGGGGGTTGGCCTGGGGGCGCCGGTCGGGGGCGGCCTGAGGGCGTCGGTCAGGGGCCGACCCGGGGACGCCGGTCGCGGGCCGGCCTGAGGGCGCCGGTGGGTTTGGTCTGAGGGCGCCGGCCGGGGGCCAGCCCAAGGGCGCCGGTCGGAGGTCGGCCTGAGGGCGCCGCTGGGCTTGGCCTGGGGGCGCCGGTCGGGGGCGGCCTGAGGGCGCCGGTGAGGGGCCGACCCGGGGACGCCGGTCGCGGGCCGGCCTGAGGGCGCCGGTGGGTTTGGTCTGAGGGCGCCGGCCGGGGGCCAGCCCAAGGGCGCCGGTCGGAGGTCGGCCTGAGGGCGCCGCTGGGCTTGGCCTGGGGGCGCCGGTCGGGGGCGGCCTGAGGGCGCCGGTGAGGGGCCGACCCGGGGACGCCGGTCGCGGGCCGGCCTGAGGGCGCCGGTGGGTTTGGTCTGAGGGCGCCGGCCGGGGGCCAGCCCAAGGGCGCCGGTCGGAGGTCGGCCTGAGGGCGCCGCTGGGCTTGGCCTGGGGGCGCCGGTCGGGGGCGGCCTGAGGGCGCCGGTGAGGGGCCGACCCGGGGACGCCGGTCGCGGGCCGGCCTGAGGGCGCCGGTGGGTTTGGTCTGAGGGCGCCGGCCGGGGGCCAGCCCAAGGGCGCCGGTCGGGCGCCGGCCTGAGGGCGCCGGTGAGGGTCGGCCTGAGGGCGCCGGTCGGAGGCCAGCCCACGGGCGCCGGTCGGAGGTCGGCCCCGGGGCGTTCGTGGGGGTCGGCCCCCGGAACATCCGCCAAGATCCCGCCCCCGGGCGCCCATGAGGGGGCGCGGCCCCAGGGCGCCCGCCAAGATCCGCCCCCGGGCGCGCGTGAGGCGCGCGGCCCCGGAACATCCGCCAAGATCCGCCCCCGGGCACCCGTGAGGGGGCGCGGCCCCAGGGCGCCCGCCAAGATCCGCCCCCGGGCGCGCGTCAGGCCGGCCCCGGGTCATCCTCGGGGGCCGGCCTCAGGCGTTCGGCAAGGCCGGCTCGACGTTCTCCGGCAGGGGCGGCCTCGGGGAGGGGGCTCTCCCAGAGGGCGGTGTCTCAGCCCGCCACCGAGATCGTCGGCTCGCCGGAGGCCACGCCGTCCTTCTCCATCTGCTCGGCGATCTTCATCGCCTCGTCGATGAGGGTCTCGACGATCTTCGACTCGGGGACGGTCTTGATGACCTCGCCCTTGACGAAGATCTGGCCCTTGCCGTTGCCGGAGGCGACGCCGAGGTCGGCCTCGCGGGCCTCGCCGGGGCCGTTGACGACGCAGCCCATGACGGCGACGCGCAGCGGCACCTCCATGCCCTCCAGGCCGGCGGTGACCTCCTCGGCCAGCTTGTAGACGTCGACCTGGGCGCGGCCGCAGGACGGGCAGGAGACGATCTCCAGGCGGCGCTGGCGGAGGTTGAGGGACTCCAGGATCTGGATGCCGACCTTGATCTCCTCGGCGGGCGGGGCCGACAGCGAGACGCGGATGGTGTCACCGATGCCCTCGGAGAGCAGCGCGCCGAAGGCGACCGCCGACTTGATCGTGCCCTGGAAGGCGGGGCCGGCCTCGGTGACGCCGAGGTGCAGGGGGTAGTCGCACTGGGCGGCGAGCTGGCGGTAGGCGTTGACCATGACGACCGGGTCGTTGTGCTTGACCGAGATCTTGATGTCCCGGAAGTCGTGCTCCTCGAAGAGGGACGCCTCCCACAGGGCGGACTCGACCAGTGCCTCGGGGGTGGCCTTGCCGTACTTCTTCAGCAGGCGCGCGTCCAGGGAGCCGGCGTTGACACCGATACGGATCGGCGTGCCCGCGTCCTTGGCGGCCTTCGCGATCTCCTTGACCTTGTCGTCGAACTGCTTGATGTTGCCGGGGTTGACCCGGACGGCCGCGCAGCCCGCGTCGATCGCCGCGAAGACGTACTTCGGCTGGAAGTGGATGTCCGCGATCACGGGGATCTGCGACTTCCGGGCGATCGTCGCCAGCGCGTCCGCGTCGTCCTGCGTCGGACAGGCGACGCGTACGATCTGGCAGCCCGAGGCCGTCAGCTCCGCGATCTGCTGGAGGGTGGCGCCGATGTCGGACGTCCGCGTCGTCGTCATCGACTGCACCGAGACCGGTGCGTCCCCGCCCACGGCCACCGAACCGACCTGGATCTTGCGGCTGACCCGGCGGTCGGCGAGCTTGGTCGGAACGGACGGGATTCCGAGCGATACGGCAGTCATCTGGCGAGCATCCCCAAGAGTGTGGATCACAAGAGTGTGGTCACAAGAGTGTGGATCGAGGTCCCGAGATCAGCGGGCTCCAGGATCCGAGATTACGGCACCCCGCGGGGCCCGGGCACATCACGCCCCGAACACCACCCGATGGAGCGCGGCCCGGCACCTACCGTGCCGGGCCGCTGTGAACCTCACCGCGTCAGGAGATTCTCACGGGGTTCACGACATCCGCGATGAGCACCAGGATCGTGAAGCAGATGAAGATCCCCGCCACCACATAGGCGACCGGCATCAGCTTCGCCACGTCGAAGGGGCCCGGGTCGGGGCGGCGCAGGACCTTCGCCGTGTTGCGGCGCACGGACTCCCACAGGGCGCCCGCGATGTGGCCGCCGTCCAGCGGGAGCAGCGGCAGCATGTTGAAGAGGAAGAGCGAGAGGTTGAAGCCCGCGATGAGGAACAGCATCATCGCGATCTGGTTCTGCGGCGGGATGTCCAGGGTGAAGACGTCGCCGCCGACGCGGGCCGCGCCCACCACGCCCATGGGCGAGTCCTGCTTGCGCTCACCGTCGCCGAAGGCCGCGTCCCACAGGTCGGGGATCTTGGACGGCAGGGCGATGATCGACTCGACGCCGTTCTCCATCATGTCGCCCATGCGCTCCACGGAGTCGCCGAAGGACTGCTGGACGATGCCGGTGGCGGGGGTGAAGCCGAGGAAGCCCGCGTAGACGTATGTGCCCTCGACGTACGCGCCGTCGCCGTCGGTCTTGGTGACCTGGTTCTTGATGAGGTCGGCGTGCAGGTCCAGGCGCTTGCCGTCGCGCTCGACCGTGAGGGTGGCCGGGCCGATGGTCTCGCGGATCTTGGTCTGGAGCGTGGACCAGTCGTCGACGGACTGCCCCTGGAAGGCGACGATCTTGTCGCCCGGCTTCAGGCCCGCCGCCTTGGCGGGCGCGGCCTTGTCGCCCTTCTCGCACTTGGTGCGGTTCTCGCTCTGCTGGATGACGCAGTCCGAGACCTTGCTGACCTGGGTCGTCTGGCTGCTGATGCCGAACGTCATCATCACGCCGAGGAAGATCGCCACGGCGAGGACCAGGTTCATGAAGGGGCCCGCGAACATCACGATCACGCGCTTCCACGGCTTGCGCGTGTAGAACAGGCGGCTCTCGTCGCCGGGCCCCAGCTCCTCGAAGGCCGCCGAGCGGGCGTCCTCGATCATGCCGCGCCAGGGGGACGTCGAGCGTGCCTCTATGCGGCCGTCCGCGCCCGGCGGGAACATGCCGATCATGCGGATGTAGCCGCCGAGGGGGATCGCCTTGATGCCGTACTCGGTGTCGCCCTTCTTGCGCGAGAACAGGGTCGGGCCGAAGCCGACCATGTACTGCGGCACGCGGATGCCGAACATCTTGGCGGTCGACAGGTGCCCCAGCTCGTGCCAGGCGATCGAGAAGAGCAGCCCGATCACGAAGACGACTATCCCGAGGATCATCATCAAGGTCGTCATGCACGAGCCTCCGCGGTCGTCTGTGCTGCCAGTTCGCGTGCCCGGGCGCGCGCCCAGGTCTCCGCTTCGAGGACGTCCGCGACGGTCAGGGAAGTTCCCCCCGGGGGTGTGCCGTGTTCGTCCACGACTCTCGTCACCGTCTCCATGATGCCGTTGAAGGGCAGCGCGCCCTTGAGGAACGCGTCCACGCACTCCTCGTTGGCGGCATTGAACACCGCCGGGGCCGTGCCCGCGAGCGCTCCGACGTGCCGGGCCAGTCGCACCGACGGGAAAGCGTCGTCGTCGAGCGGGAAGAACTCCCAGCTCGACGCCTTGGTCCAGTCGAAGGCGGGCGCCGCGTCGGGCACCCGCTCGGGCCAGCCGATGCCGATGGCGATCGGGCCACGCATGTCCGGCGGGGTCGCCTGGGCGAGGGTGGAGCCGTCGGTGAACTCCACCATGGAGTGCACGTACGACTGCGGGTGGACGACGACCTCGATGCGGTCGAAGGGGATGTCGTAGAGGAGGTGCGCCTCGATGACCTCCAGGCCCTTGTTGACCAGCGTCGCGGAGTTGACCGTGATCACCGGCCCCATGGCCCACGTGGGGTGCGCGAGCGCGTCCTCGGGGGTGACGTGCGCGAGATCGGCTTTCGTACGTCCGCGGAAGGGGCCGCCGGAGGCGGTGACGACGAGTTTGCGTACGTCCGCGCGGGTGCCGGCGGCGAGCGCCTGGAAGAGGGCCGCGTGCTCGGAGTCGACCGGGATGATCTGGCCGGGCTTGGCGATCGCCTTGACGAGCGGGCCGCCGACGATCAGCGATTCCTTGTTGGCGAGCGCGAGGGTGCGGCCCGCTTCGAGGGCGGCGAGCGTCGGCGCGAGGCCGATGGAGCCGGTGATGCCGTTGAGGACCGTGTGGCAGGCGGAGGCGGCGAGCTGGGTCGCGGCGTCCGGTCCGGCCAGGATCTCGGGGAGCGGCTCCCCCGCCTCGTACTGCCCCTGGAGGGCTTCGCGCAGCGCCGGTACGACGTCCTCGCGGGCGACCGCGACGGTCCGCACCCGCAGCCGGCGTGCCTGCTCGGCGAGGAGGCCGACGCGGCCGCCCGCGGCGGAGAGCGCGGTGACGCGGAAGCGGTCGGGGTTGCGCAGGACGAGGTCGATGGCCTGGGTGCCGATCGAACCCGTGGACCCGAGGATGACGATGTCCCGCGGGCCGGCCCCGTCCGTCATGGAGACGGGGTCGAAGACGAGATGCGGGTCGGCGAGGGGGGATGGGCTGTCGCTCATGCCCCCCATTGTGGCCGCACGAACTCTCCGCCCGGACCCCGCGGGGCGCCTGAAGGCCCTGCGGGCCGAACTCCGTCACATCCGTCACGTCCGTCACGCCGTCGCGTCCGGCTGTTCGACTGCGCCGTGCACGTTGAAGAGGTAGTCGACGGACTCCTCCTTGATGGCGTCCATCAGCGCGGTGAACAGGTCGAAGCCCTCGCGCTGGCACTCGACGAGGGGGTCGCCGCCGAGGTAGGAGCGCATCCAGATGCCCTCCTGGAGGTAGTCCATCTCATACAGGTGTTCGCGCCACTTCCGGTCGAGGACCGCGAGCAGCACGCGGCGCTCCAGGTCGCGCAGGACGTCCTCGCCGAGTTCGCGCTCGCGTTCGGCGTAGCGCGCGTGGATGTCCTGTCGCAGGGCGTACGCGGCACGGCGCTCGGCCGGGGTCATTTCGGCCTGGATGACACCGACGCTCAGCCCGAGGAACCGGTAGGCGCGGCCCATCCACCGGGCGTCGCGCGCGGCCAGATAGTCGTTGACCGTGACGAGGTGGACGCCCTGGCCCGTCGGTGCGTTCAGGTAGGCGGGCAGGACGGCGTCGGAGGGCCGCTCGACGTGCCGGTCCGCTCATCGTGGGCGGGGTCCAACCGCCCGGCAAGCGGACCGGTTTTCGGGCGAGGCGGAATGTGCGTCGGGGGATTGTTCAGCGAATGGGGCGGTGGACGTTGTCGCGTGTGGAGGGGCCCGGCGCCGCTTCCGCGATCCAGGCTCCGTCGCCGGAGGGGTCGATGATCCCCGATTCCAGCCAGGTGTAGGTGCCGGAGAGGACGCCCTTGACCACCTTGCGGTCCAGTTCGTCGGTGTTGGTCCACAGTCGGGCGAAGAGTTCCTCCACGCGGATGCGGGACTGGCGGCAGAAGACGTCGGCCAGTTGGTACGCCTCGCGGCCGTGGTCCTCGGTGGTCCGCAGGAGTTCGGCGCGTACGCAGGCCGCGCTCATCGCGAAGAGTTCGGCTCCGATGTCGACGATCCGGCCGAGGAAACCCTGCTTGGTCTCCATCTTCCCCTGCCAGCGGGACATGGCGTAGAAGGTGGAGCGGGCCAGCTTGCGGGCGCCGCGCTCGACGTAGCGCAGGTGGCCGGAGAGGTCCGCGTGGCCGGGCGGGTGGAACTCGGCGTACGAGCGCGGGAGCCGGCCGGGGCCCGCGACCAGTTTCGGCAGCCAGCGGGCGTAGAAGCCGCCGGCCCGTGCGCCCGCCTTCGCCTTGTCGGAGAGGGTCTTTTCGGGGTCGATGAGGTCGCCGGCGACCTTCAGGTGGGCGTCGACGGCCTCGCGGGCGATCAGCAGGTGCATGATCTCCGTGGAGCCCTCGAAGATGCGGTTGATGCGCAGGTCCCGCAGGATCTGCTCGGCGGGCACGGCGCGCTCGCCGCGGGCCGCGAGGGACTCGGCGGTCTCGAAGCCGCGGCCGCCGCGGATCTGGACCAGTTCGTCGGCCATCAGCCAGGCCATCTCGGAGCCGTACAGCTTGGCGAGGGCGGCCTCGATGCGGATGTCGTTGCGGTCCTCGTCGGCCATCTGCGAGGAGAGGTCGAGGACGGCTTCGAGCGCGAAGGTGGTCGCCGCGATGAAGGAGATCTTCGCGCCGACCGCCTCGTGGTGCGCGACCGGCTTGCCCCACTGCTCACGGGCGCCCGACCACTCGCGGGCGATCTTCAGGCACCACTTGCCCGCGCCGACGCACATGGCGGGCAGGGAGAGCCGTCCGGTGTTGAGGGTGGTGAGGGCGATCTTCAGTCCCGCGCCTTCCGGGCCGATGCGGTTCGCGGCCGGGACCCGCACCTGGTGGAAGCGGGTGACGCCGTTCTCCAGGCCGCGCAGGCCCATGAAGGCGTTGCGGTTCTCGACGGTGACGCCCTCGGAGTCCGCCTCGACGACGAAGGCCGTGATGCCGCCCTTGTGGCCCTCGGACTTCGGTACACGTGCCATCACCACCAGCAGGTCCGCGACGACGCCGTTGGTGGTCCACAGCTTCACGCCGTCCAGTACGTAGTGATCGTCCCCGTCGGGCACGGCCAGGGTGGCGAGCCGCGCCGGGTCCGAGCCGACGTCCGGTTCGGTCAGCAGGAACGCCGTGATGTCGGTGGTGGCGCAGCGCGGCAGGAAGGCGTCCTTCTGCTCCTGCGTGCCGAAGATCTTCAGCGGCTGCGGGACGCCGATCGACTGGTGCGCGGAGAGCAGCGCGCCGATCGCGGGGCTCGCGGAGCCGACGAGGGCGAGGGCCTTGTTGTAGTACACCTGCGTGAGGCCGAGCCCGCCGTACTTCGTGTCGATCTTCATGCCGAGGGCGCCGAGTTCCTTGAGGCCCTTGATGGTCTCGTCGGGAATGCGCGCCTCGCGCTCGATGCGGGCCGAGTCGATCCTCGTCTCGCAGAACTCCCGGAGCCTGGCGAGGAACTCCTCGCCGCGCACGGCGTCCTCGGCCGGGGGCATCGGATGCGGGTGGATCAGGTCGAGCCGGAAGCGCCCGAGGAAGAGTTCCTTGGCGAAGCTGGGCTTGCGCCAGTCCTGCTCGCGGGCGGCCTCGGCGACCTGCCGGGCCTCGCGTTCGCTCACGGACGGTTTGGGGGTTGGTGCGGTCATGAGGAGCTCACCTCGCCGCGCAGAAGGGTCGGGTACGGGCTTCGGTTACTGCCTGGTGCTACTGGATCGTTGGTACCCCATTCGTCCCGGACCCACCAGTCCTCGCGCAGCGTTCGTACGAGACGCGTCCGGCGTACGCACGAGAACGGCCGGAGCCCCCGCACAGTGGGCTCCGGCCGTTGTCCTCGGTGACGCGGCGTCTTCGTGGCGTCTTACAGGGCGAGGCCCGTCAGCACCATGACCCGCTCGTAGGTGTAGTCCTCCATCGCGTAGCGGACGCCCTCGCGGCCGACGCCGGACTGCTTGACGCCGCCGTACGGCATCTGGTCGGCGCGGTAGGACGGGGCGTCGCCGATGACCACGCCGCCGACCTCCAGGGCGCGGTGCGCGCGGAAGGCGGTCTGCAGGTCGTGCGTGAAGACGCCCGCCTGGAGGCCGTACTTGGAGTCGTTGACGGCGGCGAACGCCTCGGCCTCGCCGTCCACCTTCTTGACGGTGAGGACCGGTCCGAAGACCTCCTCGCAGGCGATGGTCACGTCGGCCGGTACGTCGGCGAGGACGGTCGGCGCGTAGGTGGCGCCGTCGCGCTTGCCGCCGGTGAGCAGCTGCGCGCCCGCCTTGACGGCCTCGTCGACCCAGGACTCCACACGCTTGGCGGCGTCCTCGTTGACCAGCGGGCCGACGTCGGTCTTCGGGTCGGAGGGGTCGCCGGTGACCTGGGCCTCGACGGCCTTGACGACGCGCGGCACCAGCCGGTCGTACACGGACGCGTCGGCGATGACCCGCTGCACGGAGATGCAGGACTGGCCGCCCTGGTAGTTCGAGAAGGTCGCGATGCGCGAGGCGGCCCAGTCCAGGTCCTCGTCGGAGGAGAAGTCGTCGAGGATGACGGCCGCGCCGTTGCCGCCCAGCTCCAGGGTGCAGTGCTTGCGCGGCACCGAGTCCATGATCGCGTAGCCGACCTTGTCGGAGCCGGTGAAGGAGATGACCGGCATCCGCTCGTCCTGGACGAGGGCGGGCATCTTGTCGTTGGCGACCGGCAGGACCGACCAGGAGCCAGCGGGCAGGTCCGTCTCGGCGAGCAGCTCGCCCAGGATCAGGCCGGACAGCGGGGTCGCCGGAGCGGGCTTCAGGATGATCGGCGCGCCGACCGCGATGGCCGGGGCGACCTTGTGCGCGCAGAGGTTCAGCGGGAAGTTGAACGGCGCGATGCCGAGGACGACGCCCTTGGGGAAGCGGCGGGTCAGGGCGAGGCGGCCCTGGCCGCCGGCGTCGGTGTCCAGGCGCTGGGCCTCGCCGCCGTTGAAGCGGCGGGCCTCCTCCGCGGCGAACCGGAAGACGGATACCGCGCGGCCGACCTCGCCGCGGGCCCACTTGATCGGCTTGCCGTTCTCGGCGGAGATGAGCTGCGCGATCTCCTCCGTGCGCTCGACGAGCCTGCGGCTCACGTGGTCGAGGGCGGCGGCGCGGGCGTGGGCCGGGGTCGCGGCGAACTCGTCGCGCACGGCGTACGCGGCGGCGACGGCCTCCTCGACCTGGGCGTCGGTCGGGACGGCCGCCTTGGCGACGAGCCGCCCGTCCCAGGGCGAGGTGACGTCGAACGTGGTCTCGCCGGTGGTCTGGCGACCGGCGAGCCAGAAGGCGTGGATGGAAGTCATGTGAATTCCCGGCCCTTCCGCGGAGGTGTGTCTGGGGGGTTCGTGGTACGTCCCTCACGGTAGGGGGAGGTGGAGTTCTTGACGTTTGTCCGGCGCGGAGTACTGGGCGAGGGGCTCGCGCCGCTTTGTACGGGGCGGGGTTTTCGTGCGGGGCGGGCTTGTGCGGGGCGGGGCCTGTGCGGGGCGGCTTGTGCGGGGTGGGGGCCTGTGCGGGCGGCGGCCTGTGCGGGGTGGGGGGCCTGTGCGGGCGGCGGCCTGTGCGGGGTGGGGGGCCTGTGCGGGGTGGCCTGGGCCGCGCCCGGGGACGCTGCGCGGCCTGTGCGGGAGCGTCTTGGCTTAGCGCGCCGTTCCCCGCGCCCCCTTCAGGGGCGCCCCAGCACGCAGGACCAACCCGCGCGGGGCGACCTGGGCCTCACCCCAGGGACGCTGCGCGGCCCGTGCGGGAGCGTCTTGGCTTAGCGCGCCGTTCCCCGCGCCCCCTTCAGGGGCGCCCCAGCACGCAGGACCAACCCGCGCGGGGCAGCCTGGGCCTCACCCCGGGGACGCTGCGCGGCCTGTGCGGGAGCGTCGTGGCTGAGCGCGCCGTTCCCCGCGCCCCCTTCAGGGGGCGCCCCAGCACGCAGGACCAACCCGCGCGGGGCGACCTGGGCCTCACCCTCAGGGACGCTGCGCGGCCCGTGCGGGAGCGTCGTGGCTGAACGCGCCGTTCCCCGCGTCCCTTCAGGGCGGGCGTCCTGCCCCGAAGGGGCGCGGCCTCAGTCCGTTCCCGTTGATGTCGCCTTCAGGGACAGCCACAGCTCCATGCGGACGTCCGGGTCGTCCAGGGAGCGGCCGAGGATCTCCTCCACCCGGCGCATGCGGTACCGCAGTGTGTGCCGGTGGACGCCGAGGTCCGCTGCCGCCGCGTCCCACTGGCCGTGTCGGGAGAGCCAGGCGCGCAGTGAGGCGACGAGGTCGCCGCGGCCGGTCGCGTCGTGCTCGTGCAGCGCCCGCAGCAGCCCGTCCGCGAAGGCCCGCACCGCGTCGTCCGCGAGCAGCGGGAGCACGGACCCGGCGGCCAGTTCCTCGTGCTCGACCAGGGCCCGGCCGCGGCGCCGCGCGACGGACAGCGCCTGCTCGGCCTGCTTGTACGCGGTGGCCGCGGCGATCGGCCCGGCCGGTGCGGACAGGCCCATCACCAGCTCCGCCTCCTCGCCGGACGCCGTGGCCTCGCGCCCCGCGGTGCCCCGACCGGCCTCCAGGGCCGCGGCGTACTGCGCGCAGGCCCGTACCCCGGCGCCGCCGTCCACGACGAGCAGCACCAGCCGCTCCCCGTACGGGACCACGAGCAGCGCCTCGCCGGAGCGCGCCGCGGCGGCCTCGACGACGTCCACGAGGCCGCTGAGCGGATCGCCGCCGCCCGAGGCGTCGGCCACCACGGCGAGCACCGCGGCCGGAGCCGGGGTCGCGGCCTGTGCCGGAGCGCCGGCCTTGTCGCCGCTCTCCTCGGTGCCCGCCGCCGCGCCCGCCCGCACCCGGGCCGCCGACGCGGAGGCCACCTCGGCGACGACGAGCCGGAAGGGGGCGTCCAGGAGGCTGCCGTAGAGGTCCCCGGCGACGGTCCGCGCGTGGTCGGGCTCCCCGGCGAGCAGCATCCGCAGCACGGCGGCGCCGATCCGCTGTTCGGCGGCGTGCAGCGAACGCGACCGCTCGGTGGTGAGCGTCAGGAGCGCGATCGCGGAGTGCACCGCGTACCGCTCGGCGGTGCCGAGGGTGGACGCCGTGCCGACCGCGAGCGCGGCGCGCGGCCTGCGGCCGGTGCCGAGGGAGTGCAGCTCCACGCGGTCCTCGGCGCCCGCGACGACCGAGCTGGCGGGCGCGGGCCGCTCCCTCAGGCGTTCGACGTCGGCGGTGAGCCGGGCGGCCCGGCGGGTGGCCCACTCCGGTGCGGTGGCGACGACGGCGCCGGACGCGTCGTACAGCGCGGCCCAGCCGTCGACCTGTCCGGCGAGCGCGAGCAGCAGGCCTTCGGGCCCGTCGCTCAGCGCCTGTCTGGTCAGCTCGCGCTGGGCGGAGAACCCGGCGGTCACCGCGCGGTACTGCTCCTCCGCGATGGCGGCGGAGACGGCCTTGCTGATGGCGAGGAACGGTGTGCGCCGCGGCACCTCGATGAGCGGGAACTCCGCCTCGGTGGCGGCGTCCAGGAGGGCTTTGGGGATGTCGGGGTAGTGGACGCCGACGGCGAAGCCGAGGCCCACGACGCCGGCGCCCGCGAGCCGTTTCACGTAGCGCCGCATGGCCTGCGGGTCCTCCGCGTCCAGTTTGAGCGCGGTGATCAGGAGCAGTTCGCCGCCCTCCATGTAGGGCACGGGGTCGGCGAGTTCACTGGCGTGCGCCCAGCGCACGGGGGTGTCCAGGCGCTCCTCGCCCGCACGCACGGTCAGCTTGAGCGCGGAGTGGTGGACGAGCGAGGCGAGCGTGGGCGGCATGGGACCTTCAGGTCTGCGGCAGGAGAGGCGGGCGGGTTTCCCGGCGGTCGGTCCCCGGGCCGGAGTCTCGGGGTCACAAGAGACCCTGCGGCCTGGGGCCTGGAGCCCGAGGCCCGAGACCCGGTGACCCGGGTGCCGGGAGTGGATCTTTTGGCCGGTCCGTATGAACGACCTGTGTCGATTCTGCCTCACCGTACGGTGTGGACAAGACCGGTCGCATCCCGGAACCAGGCCCGGGGACGGGGCGCCGTCAGCCGCGCAGATCCACCAGCAGCGGCGGCGCGTACTCCCCTCGTACGTCGGTGAGCGACAGCACCGCGTGCCCCGGCGGCACGCCGTGCGCCAGTTCCGACGCCGACCAGCGCTCGCGCTCGACCTGGCGGACGGTGACGGCGTCCCTGGTCACCGCCTTGCCGGTGGCGAGCTTGCGCAGGGCGTGCAGGGCGCGGGTCAGCGGCTGGTCCGCGAAGACCGCGTGCTCGGCGACCTCGCGGGTCTCGATCCACGCCTTGCCCCACGCCTCCGCGAAGCGTCTGCCGTCCCACGTCGAGATGCCGGAGAACGCCATACGGCAGCCGACGGTGGCGTACAGCGGTCCTTGCAGCGGTTCGGGTACGTCGCTCACGGTCCGCAGGGCGAGCACCACTCCCGCTCTCACCGACCGCAGGCGCTGCATGCCGGTGACCGTCTCGTGGGTGAGGGTGCGGGTGGCGTCGTCGAGCACCAGGCAGATGAAGTGCTCGCGGTCGCCGCGGGTGTGCGCCACGGCGTTGAACTGGGCGAGGAGGAGGCGGGTGATCAGCCGTGCCGCCTCCGCGTGGCCGCGCTCGGGCAGCTCGACGCGGACGCGCATCGGGTGGTGCACCACGGCACGCAGGGAGAAGGCGCTGTCGCTGCCCGCGCCGAAGAAGTCGGCGAACGCGGGACGGTCGAGGAGGGCGAGCCGGTCGGCGAGGGCCGGGCCGGGGTCGGTGGCGCTGCCCTGCTGGCGGACGCGCGCGTCGAGTTCGCGGCGCATCACGGCGTGCTCCTGCGAGTGGAGTGCCTGGCGCAGGTCCGCCACGGCCGCCGGTACCCCTTCGAGCAGCTCCCGCAGGACGGGGACCGAGGGGAAACGTCCGTGCGCGGCCCAGTAGGGGCCGAGCACCTGGGCCAGCGTAGTGGCCGCGCGGCGGCTGTCCATCGTCGGGAGGTCACCGACGAGCCCCTCGGCCAGGAAGGACGCCGCCTCGTCGGGGTCCGTGGTGCTCGCGTACAGGTCGAGGTCGTGCGGCGAGGCGGGGTCGCCGAGCTTGACGACGACGTCGTACGCGTCGTCCGCGCCGAGGGGGGTACCGGCCGCGCACACCGCGACCACCGCGCAGCTCCCGGTGAGCGCCTGGAGGGAGAGGGACTCGACCACCGGCCGGATGAGCCGTTCGGTCTTGCCGGTTCCGGAGGGGCCCACCGCGAGAAGCGAGGTGCCGAGCACGGCGGGGTCCAGGGCGAGGCCCACGCCGCGGCGCTCCCAGGGGTTGCGGGCCTCGGCGGCGCACCGCCCGATCCTGACCTGGCCCACGAGCAGGTCGTGGAGGGCGAGGCGGGAGGGGAGGTCCCTGGCGCCGGAAGGGTGCGTCCAGGCCGCCCCGCCCTGGCGCAGCACCGTCTCGGTGAACGAGGCGAGCCGGCCGGGGCTCTGCTGCGCCGCGGTCCACTCGCGCCGCACCCGGACGCAGTCCACGTCGTTCATGCGGCCGCCGAGCACCTCGGCGCTGAGCACGTCGGCCGCCTCGTGCCGGCCCGCCCCCGCAGCTCGGGCCACTGGGCCCGGCCCGTCGGGGCGGGCGTGGGCGGGGGCGGGGGCAGTCGCGGGTCGTGCCGCCGCCGGGCGAGGTACGTCCGCAGGAGGCCCCACCAGTCGCCGAGCCGCGCGAACGGCCACACGGCCGCCACGGTGATCAGCGTGTACAGGCCGTACGTGACGAACCCGCTCTCGAAGATTTCGTAGCCGCCGGTGCAGAGCACGAGCAGGGACATCAGGGGGGTGACGACGGGCAGCGCGTCCCAGGAGACGAGCGGGAAGGCCTCCGGCCATACGAACGCCAGCACGATCAGCGCACCGAGCGCGGCCCGCAGCGCGCGCACCGGCTGCCTCTGCCGGGCGATCACGTGCCGCAGCGCCTCGGCCCAGTTACCGAGGCGGCCGAGGCCGTACACCAGCACTCCGAAGAACGCGCCGGCCACCACCTGGAGGGCTTCCCCGCCCTGCCACACCCTCGGCCGGAGGGTGCCCGGCTCATAGAACCAGCCGTTCGGCACGACCAGCCTGACCAACGCCGTCTGATAGGGGAGGTCCCACTGCCGCCACAGGAACCAGAGGAACAGCCCGAGCACCAGCGTGATCGTCAGCCCGGCCAGCAGCGCGCGGTCCATCCGGCGCCCGTCCTGGCCCTCCGGGGGCGGTGGAACGTACCGGAACCGCCAGACCCCGGGGGCGGCCGCCGGGCGCGGCGCGTCCAGCCAGCCGGCGACGTCCGAGGCGGCCTCGGGGGGGCGGCGGGGCACCGGCGGGGCCGCGGACGGGCTGGGCGGCAGGCCGACGCCCGGGGCCGGGGGGCTGTCCGGCCTGCGCGGCACGGGCGTCACATGCGTGCCGTGCACGTCCTGCGTACCGTCGGAATCCATGATCCTTGCCCCCTGGCCTGCCGCTCTCCTGGTTCGCGGGCCAATCTAGTGCCATGGCAAGGGGAGTTCACCGGGTACGCGCCCAGGTACCTGTGGGTGCGGCTCAGCGGAGTTCCTGAACGCGGATGAGGTTGCCCGCGGGGTCGCGGAAGGCGCAGTCGCGGATGCCGTACGGCTGCTCGATCGGCTCCTGGGCGACCTCGGCGCCGTCCGCCCGGACCTTCTCGAAGGTGCCGTCGAGGTCCCGGGTGGCCAGCAGGATCCAGCCGTAGGTGCCCTTGGCCATCATCTCGGCGATGGTGCGCCGCTCGTCCTCGGTGATGCCGGGGTCGGCGGCGGGCGGCGCCAGGAGGATGGACGTGCCGGGCTGCCCGACGGGGCCGACGGTGATCCAGCGCATCGCCCCCTCCCCCACATCGCCGCGGACTTCCATGCCGAGGGTGTCGCGGTAGAAGGCCAGGGAGGCGTCCGGGTCGTCGTGCGGGAGGGCCGTGGTGTGAATGGTGAGGTCCATGACGATCAGGCTAGGCAGCGCTCCCGGCCCGCGCTTGTCGATTCCTGACCGATGGCGGTCCCGATGTGCTGATGGCGGCTCCTGTCCGGCCGCGGGGCCCTGCTATGTCCATCACGGACAACCGCCGCGCCGAACAACTCCCCCGTGGAGCATGCCCGCGTCCCCGCCTCGCCCCTAACCTGCGAAGAAAGCAGAGATACGCCCGGAAGACGGCGTCCCGGACGCTCCTCGTGGCCGCCGGCGTCCCGCGGTCACCGATCCACCCAAGACCCCACCCCCAGGAGTCCCCCATGAGCGCACTTCCGCAGGAGCGTCGCCTCGTCACCGCCATCCCCGGTCCGAAGTCGCAGGAGCTTCAGGCCCGCCGCACCGCCGTGGTGGCCGGTGGCGTGGGCTCCGTGCTGCCCGTCTTCACCGCCCGCGCGGGCGGCGGCATCATCGAGGACGTCGACGGCAACCGGCTGATCGACTTCGGCTCCGGCATCGCCGTGACGTCCGTCGGCGCCTCCGCCGAGGCCGTGGTGCGCCGGGCCTCCGCCCAGCTCCAGGACTTCACGCACACCTGTTTCATGGTCACGCCGTACGAGGGTTACGTGGCCGTCGCCGAGGCGCTCGCCGAGCTGACGCCGGGCGACCACGAGAAGAAGTCGGCGCTGTTCAACTCCGGTGCCGAGGCCGTCGAGAACGCCGTCAAGATCGCCCGCGCGTACACCAAGCGTCAGGCCGTCGTCGTCTTCGACCACGGCTACCACGGCCGTACGAACCTCACGATGGCGCTGACCGCCAAGAACATGCCGTACAAGCACGGCTTCGGCCCGTTCGCCCCCGAGGTCTACCGCGTCCCGGTCGCGTACGGCTACCGCTGGCCGACCGGCGCCGAGAACGCCGGTCCCGAGGCCGCCAAGCAGGCCATCGACCAGATCACCAAGCAGGTCGGCGCGGAGAACGTCGCCGCGATCATCATCGAGCCGGTGCTCGGCGAGGGCGGCTTCATCGAGCCCGCCAAGGGCTTCCTGCCCGAGATCGTGAAGTTCGCCAACGACAACGGCATCGTCTTCGTGGCGGACGAGATCCAGTCCGGCTTCTGCCGCACCGGCCAGTGGTTCGCCTGTGAGGACGAGGGCATCGTCCCGGACCTGATCACCACGGCCAAGGGCATCGCGGGCGGCCTGCCGCTCGCCGCCGTCACGGGCCGCGCGGAGATCATGGACGCCCCGCACGCGGGCGGCCTCGGCGGCACCTACGGCGGCAACCCGGTGGCCTGCGCCGGTGCGCTCGGCGCCATCGAGACCATGAAGGAGCTCGACCTCAACGCCAAGGCGAAGAGCATCGAGGCCACCATGAAGGCCCGCCTGGGCGCCATGGCCGAGAAGTTCGACATCATCGGCGACATCCGTGGCCGCGGCGCGATGATCGCCATCGAGCTGGTCAAGGACCGTACGACCAAGGAGCCGAACCCGGAGGCCACCGCGGCCCTGGCCAAGGCCTGCCACGCGGAGGGCCTGCTGGTCCTGACTTGCGGCACGTACGGCAACGTCCTGCGCTTCCTGCCGCCGCTGGTCATCGGCGACGACCTGCTGAACGAGGGCCTGGACATCATCGAGGGCGCCTTCGCGGGCGTCTGAGTCCACTGGGCCTCGTGCGGTGACCGTGGGGGCATGTGAAGAAGGTGTGCGGGCCCCATGACAGGTTGCCGATGTGCCTGTCGGCCCGCCACCGCCTTGCCGTACGGTTTCCGCAGATGAGAGAGACACCCCGCCCACAGGGGACTGTGGGCGACACCAGGGCGGAGCCTCCCCAGCCCCGTCTTGGTCGTGCCTTCGCGCACGCACCTGGAGCTTCCGGCTCCGGAACTCCTCACCGATCGGATGGCCGCCCGCCCCAAACCCCCCGGGGCGCGCGGCGACCCGGTCCTTTCGGCCGCCTCGGAACCACCCCCCCTGTTCCGAGGCGGCCGCCTCTTTTCCGCCCGCTCTCCCTGTGCTGCGCCCTGTGCGCGCTGCTGTTCGCGCTCCTCACCTGGCAGATCGTCGCCGTCGGCCCGCTGCGGCGCGCCGACGAGCGGGCCGGGCGGGCGACCGTGGGCAGCCCTTTCCCGGAGCGCGCCGCGGAGTTCCTCGCCGACCTCGGCAACCTCTGCGTCGCCGTGCCGGTCCTCGGGGTCGTCCTCGCGTACACCGTTTGGCACAGCCGCCGGGCCGGGGTGTCCAACTGGTGGCCGGCGCCGCTGGCCGCCGCCGTCACCATGGCCGCGGTGCCCGCGCTCGTCGTGCCGCTCAAGGCGGCCGTGGACCGGCCGGGGCCGCCGGGCATGGCCGGGCACGACGGCTTCTATCCCTCGGGGCACGCGGCGACGGCCGCCGTCGCCTATGGAGCGGCCGCGCTGCTGGTGCTGCCGCTGCTGCGGCGCGCGTACGGCCGACGTGTACTGCTCATCGGCTGCGTCGTGGTGAACGTGGCCGTCGGCTTCGGTCTCGTGCGGCGCGGATACCACTGGCCGCTGGACGTGGTGGCTTCCTGGCTGCTGTGCGGGATGCTGCTGATGGCCATGGCGGCGGTGGTCGGGCGGTACGGGTGGTACGGGAGGGAGCGGGGCCGGGAGTAGCGGCCCTCGGCCTCCTCCGGGCGTGGCGTACGCGCACACGGCTCCGGCGTCACTCCCCGCGCACCTGGCGCTCCAGCCCCTCCTCCCCCTCCCGCGCCAGCCCCGCGGCCGCCTCGTGCATGGCCAGTTCGAGCAGCGCCGGGTCGGTCAGCGTGCCGTGGCCGTCCGGCGGGATCAGCCAGCGGACGCCGCCGTTCACCCGCCCGGGGTAGGGCACGACGATCCAGGTGCCGCGGCCCGCGCCGCGTACGCCCGTGCCCAGCCAGCGGGCGGCCGTGCCCGCGGGCACGAAGAAGCCCGTGCGCGCGTCCCCGAAGTCGGCGAGCACCGGGCCGGGGCGGTCGACGCAGCGGGACAGCACGTCGAGCGTGGGGCAGCCCAGCTCACCGGGGAGGATCAGCACGTCCCAGCGGCGGCCCGCCGGCAGGAGCGCGACCCCGAACGGATTGCGCTCCCACTCCCAGCGGCAGGCGTCCGGGTCCGGCGCCACCGACACGAGCCACTCGACCGCCGACTGCGCCCTGGGGCCGCCCGCGCCACCCGTGCCATTCATGCCACCCGTGCCGCCCATGCCGCCCGTATCACCCGAGCCACCCGTGCCTGTCATTGGCTGGACCTCCTTTTCCCCGTGTAACGACCGCGCGTGTCACAGGTGAGAGGGATCCGGGGGCCGGGCATTACGCGTGATCGGCCACCTGGCGGTGGTGCGGCGGCACTTCGGGCGGCGGGGGCGTACGCCGGTTCAACTGTTCCGCTGTTCAGCTGTTCAGCTGTTCAGCTGTTCAGCTGTCGAAGCCGAGGCCCAGCTTGTCCATCGTCTTCAGCCAGAGGTTCCGCTTGCCGCCGTTGGCGTCGGACCGGGCGAGCGACCACTTGGTCAGCGCGACGCCCGTCCAGGCGAACGGCTCCGGCGGGAACGGCAGCGGCTTCGTGCGGACCATCTCCAGGCCCGTTCGCTCCGTGCGCTCCCCGGAGAGCAGGTCCAGCATCACGTCGGCCCCGAACCGCGTGGCCCCGACACCGAGCCCGGTGTATCCGGCCGCGTAGGCGACGCGGCCCTTGTGCGCCGTGCCGAAGAACGCCGAGAAGCGCGAGCAGGTGTCGATCGCGCCGCCCCACGCGTGCGTGAAGCGGACCCCCTCCAGCTGCGGGAAGCAGGTGAAGAAGTGCCCGGCGAGCTTCGCGTACGTCTCGGGGCGGTGGTCGTACTCGGCGCGGACCTTCCCGCCGAACGGGTAGATCGCGTCGTAACCGCCCCACAGGATGCGGTTGTCGGCGGAGAGCCGGAAGTAGTGGAACTGGTTCGCGCTGTCGCCGAGCCCCTGCCGGTTGCGCCAGCCGATCGCGGCGAGCTGGTCGTCGCTCAGCGGCTCGGTCATCAGCGCGTAGTCGTAGACCGGCACGGTGTACGCGCGGACGCGCTTGACCAGCGACGGGAAAATGTTCGTGGCGAGCGCCACCTGGCCGGCGAAGACCCGGCCGTACGGCGTGCGGACGGCCATCCCGGCGCCGGCGGAGGCCAGCTCCAGGGCGGGCGTGTGTTCGTAGATGCGTACGCCCTTCTCCAGGCAGGCCCGCTTCAGGCCCCACGCCAGCTTCGCCGGGTGCAGCATGGCGACGCCGTCGCGGTCCCAGAGGCCGCCGAGGAAGGTGGGCGAGTCGACCTGCTCGCGCACGGCGTCCGCGTCGAGGAGTTCGGAGTTCCCGGCGAGGCCGTGGGCCGCCATCTCCTCGTACATCTCGCGCAGTTCGGCCACTTGGTGCGGCTCGGTGGCGACGTCGATCTCGCCGGTGCGCTCGAAGTCGCAGTCGATGGAGTAGCGCTTGACGGCCGCCTCGATCTCGTCGAGGTTGCGGGCGCCGAGCTCCTCCAGCTTCTCGATCTCGCCGGGCCAGCGGGACAGGCCGTTGGCGATGCCGTGCGTCAGGGAGGCGGCGCAGAAGCCGCCGTTGCGGCCGGAAGCGGCCCAGCCCGCCTCGCGGCCCTCGACGAGGACCACCTCGCGGTGCGGGTCGCGCTCCTTGGCCAGGAGCGCGGTCCACAGGCCGCTGTAGCCGCCGCCGACGACGAGCAGGTCGCACCGGTCGTCGCCGGTGAGGGCGGGCTCGGGGGCGGGCCTGCCCGGGTCGTCCAGCCAGTACGGGACCGGCTGGGCCTCGGAGAGGGACTTGGTCCAACGGGTCATGGCGCTTGGGGCCATGATTTCCACTCCTTCAGAGAACAGTAGAGGCGCTGCGGGACTGGCTGCCTGAAGCGCTATTTCGCTTGCTTGTTGCGGCGTTTGCCGACGAGCATTCCGGCGAGCACCAGGATCACGGCCACGAGGAACATCGCCGTACCGATCACATTGATCTGAACGGGCGTGCCCCGCTGTGCCGATCCCCAGACGAACATGGGGAATGTCACGGTCGAGCCCGCGTTGAAATTCGTGATGATGAAATCGTCGAAGGAGAGCGCGAAGGCGAGCAGCGCGCCCGCCGCGATGCCCGGTGCGGCGATCGGCAGCGTGACCCTCAGGAAGGTCTGCACGGGACCGGCGTAGAGGTCCTGCGCGGCCTGTTCCAGGCGGGGGTCCATTGACATGACGCGCGCCTTGACGGCGGTCACCACGAAGCTGAGGCAGAACATGATGTGGGCGATGAGGACCGTCCAGAAGCCCAGCTGCGCGCCCATGTTGAGGAAGAGCGTGAGCAGCGAGGCGGCCATGACGACCTCGGGCATCGCCATCGGCAGGAAGATCAGCGAGTTGATCGCGCCGCGCGCCCGGAAGCGGTAGCGCACCAGCGCGAAGGCGATCATCGTGCCGAGTACGGTCGCGCCGATCGTCGCCCAGGTGGCGATCTGGAGGCTCAGTGAGAGCGACCCGCACATGTCGGCGACGCCGCACGGGTCCTGCCAGGCGTCCGTCGAGAACTCCTGCCAGGAGTAATTGAAGCGCCCCTTCGGCTTGTTGAAGGAGAAGACCGTCACGACGACGTTCGGCAGGAGCAGATAGGCGAGCGTCAGCAGGCCCGCGATGACGACGAGATTGCGCCGCAGCCAGCGTACAAAGGCCATCAGACCAAGTCCTCCGTCCCCGACTTGCGGATGTAGAAGGTCACCATGAAGAGGATGGCGGCCATGAGGATGAAGGAGAGGGCCGCCGCCGTCGGATAGTCCAGGACGCGCAGGAACTGCGTCTGGATGACGTTGCCGACCATGCGGGTGTCGGTCGAGCCGAGCAGGTCCGCGTTGACGTAGTCGCCCGCCGCCGGGATGAAGGTCAGCAGCGTGCCGGAGACGACGCCCGGCATGGAGAGCGGGAACGTCACCTTGCGGAAGGTGGTCGACGGCTTGGCGTACAGGTCGCCGGCGGCCTCGTGGAGCCGCCCGTCGATGCGCTCCAGCGAGGTGTAGAGCGGCAGGATCATGAACGGCAGGAAGTTGTACGTGAGTCCGCAGATCACCGCGAGCGGTGTCGCGAGGACCCGGTCGCCCGCCGTGACGCCGAGCCAGCTGGTGACGTCCAGGACGTGCAGGGAGTTCAGGGCGCCCACGACGGGGCCGCCGTCCGCGAGGATCGTCTTCCACGCCAGCGTACGGATGAGGAAGCTGGTGAAGAACGGCGCGATGACCAGGACGAGGATGATGCCCCGCCAGCGGCCCGCGCGGAACGCGATGAGGTACGCGAGCGGGTAGCCGAGCAGCAGGCACAGGATCGTGGCGGCGCCGGCGTAGAGCACCGAGCGCAGGAACTGCGGCCAGTAGTCGGTGAGCGCGTCCCAGTACGTGGCGAAGTGCCAGGTGACCTTGAAGCCTTCTTCGAGGGAACCCGTCTGGACGGATGTCGAGGCCTGGTAGACCAGCGGCAGCGCGAAGAAGACGACGAGCCAGAGCAGGCCGGGGAGCAGCAGCCAGTAGGGGACGAGGCGGCCGCGTTTGCGGGGCTCGCGGGGCGCGGGACCCTCGGGCCCTTTTGTGGGTGGCGCTTCGGTGAGAGTCGTCGTCATGCGGAGGCGTCCTCCTCGACCTTGGAGGCGCCCGCCTCGATGTCCTGGGCGGCGTCGAGGGCGAAGGTGTGCGCGGGGTTCCAGTGCAGGACGACCTCGGCGCCCGGGGTGAGGCGGCCGTCGCGCTCGATGTTCTGCGCGTACACCTCGAAGGAGGGGCAGACCGGGCTGTGCACGACGTACTGCGTGGAGACGCCGATGAAGCTGCTGTCGGCTATCCGGCCCGTGATGCGGTTGCGCCCCTCGGGAATCCGCCCCGCGTCGTCGGCGTGCGCGAGGGAGATCTTCTCGGGGCGTACCCCGACCAGGACCTTGGCGCCGGCCGTGGTGGGGCCGGTACAGCGGGCGGTGGGCAGCGTCAGCTTGCAGTCGCCGGCCTTGACGACGAGGTCGTCGCCGCTCTTCGCGGCGCCCCCTTGGACCTCGGCCTCGATGAAGTTGGAGGTGCCGAGGAAGTTGGCGACGAACGTGGTGCGCGGGTTCTCGTAGAGGTCGGCGGGTGCGCCGAGCTGTTCGACGCGGCCGCCGTTCATCACGGCCACGGTGTCGGCCATCGTCATGGCCTCCTCCTGGTCGTGCGTGACGTGTACGAAGGTGATGCCGACCTCGGTCTGGATGCGCTTGAGCTCCAGCTGCATCTGGCGGCGCAGCTTGAGGTCGAGGGCGCCGAGCGGCTCGTCGAGGAGGAGCACCTTGGGGTGGTTGATCAACGCGCGGGCCACGGCGACGCGCTGCTGCTGGCCGCCGGAGAGCTGGTGCGGCTTCTTGCGCGCCTGCTCGCCGAGCTGGACGAGGTCGAGCATTTCGCCGACCTGGCCCTTCACGGACTTGATGCCGCGCCGGCGCAGGCCGAAGGCGACGTTCTCGAAGATGTCCAGGTGCGGGAAGAGCGCGTACGACTGGAAGACGGTGTTCACGGGCCGCTTGTACGGCGGCAGGGACGTGACGTCCTGGTCGCCGAGGTGGACGGTGCCTGAGCTGGGTTCCTCCAGGCCCGCGATCATGCGCAGCGTGGTGGTCTTCCCGCAGCCGGAGGCGCCGAGCAGCGCGAAGAAGGAGCCCTGCGGCACGGTGAGGTCGAGCGGGTGCACGGCGGTGAAGGAGCCGTACGTCTTGCTGATCCCGGTGAGACGGACGTCGCCGCGGGTTTCTTTGGCAGTGGTCATAGGTGGGTCCAGGAGAAGTAGAGGGGGAACGGAGGCGCCCCTGAAAGGGGCGCGGGGAACTGCGCGACCAGCCACAACGGACCCGCAGCTTCTAGTGGCCGCAGCCCAGCGCGGCGGCACCGCGCTACACGCCGGTCAGCTTCGCGAACTTCTCTTCGTACGCGGTCTCTTCCTTCGGTGTCAGCGACCGGAACGCGCGTGACTTCTCCTTCATCTCCTTGTCGGGGATGATCAACGGGTTCGACGCCGCGTCCTTGTCGATCTTCGCGAGCTCGCCCCGCACCCCGTCCGCCGGACACACGTAGTTGATGTACGCAGCGAGGCGCGCCGCGGGCTCCGGCTCGTAGTAGTAGTCGATGAGGCGCTCGGCGTTGCTCTTGTGCCGTGCCTTGTTGGGGACCAGCAGGTTGTCCGTGGACGTGATGTAGCCCTGGTCCGGGATGTGGAAGTCGATGTCCGGGTTGTCGGCCTGCAACTGCACGATGTCGCCGGCCCAGCCGAGGCAGGCGGCGATGTCGCCCTTGGCGAGGTCCGAGGTGTAGTCGTTGCCGGTGAAGCGGCGGACCTGCTTCCTGTCGACGGCCTTCTGGAGGCGGGCGATGGCCGCGTCGAAGTCGTCGTCGGTGAAGTCCCCGGGGTCCTTGCCCATGTCGATGAGCGTCATGCCGACGGTGTCGCGCATCTCGGAGAGGAACCCGACCCGGCCCTTCAGCTTGGGGTCCTCAAGGAGCTGCGACACCGAGGTGATCTTCTTCCCGCCGGTCGCCTTCTTGTTGTACGCGATGACGGTGGAGATGCCGGTCCAGGGGTACGAGTAGGCCCGGCCCGGGTCCCAGTCGGGGTCGCGGAACTGGGTCGACAGGTTGGTGTACGCGTGCGGCAGGTTGGCCGGGTCCAGTTTCTGGACCCACCCGAAACGGATCAGCCGTGCGGCGAGCCAGTCCGTGACGCAGATGAGGTCGCGTCCGGTCTCCTGGCCCGCGGCGAGCTGCGGCTTGATCTTCCCGAAGAACTCGACGTTGTCGTTGATGTCCTCGGTGTACTTGACGCTGATCCCGGTACGTTTCGTGAACGCCTCCAGGGTCGGCCGCCTGTTCTCGTCCTTCTCGTCGACGTCCATGTACTCGGTCCAGTTGGAGAAGGTGATCCGCTTCTCCTTGGCCGAGTGGTCGTCGGACGAGACCTCGCCCTGGCTCTTGCCGGCCGCGGGGATGCCGCAGGCGCTCAGGGCACCGAGTCCACCGACGGCGAGCGCGCCGCCGGTGGAAGCACGCAGCAGGGAACGGCGGGTCAGAGATCCCCTGCCGCTCCGCAGACTGCGGTGCATGGCCGCCAGTTGGGCCGGGGACAGCGGGTCGGGCTCGTACTGCTCCATGCGCGTGGTTGCCCTTTCGGGAGGAAGGCGGCCGCTGGTCGGGCGGCCTGTGACGACGTGGCGACGTGGCCGGCTACGCGGCCACGTGCCTACCGGTCCCCGAAGATCGTGCGGTGCCAGTACTTGCGGACCACCGCGGTGTTGTCGAACATGACGTGCTTGACCTGCGTGTATTCCTCGAAAGAGTACGTGGACATGTCCTTTCCGTAGCCCGACGCCTTGTAGCCGCCGTGCGGCATCTCGCTGAGGATCGGGATGTGGTCGTTGACCCACACGCACCCGGCCTTGATCTCGCGGGTCGCGCGGTTGGCGCGGAACACGTCGCGGCTCCAGGCGGAGGCGGCGAGTCCGTAGGGGGTGTCGTTGGCGAGCCGGATGCCCTCGTCGTCGCTGTCGAAGGGCAGGACGACGAGCACGGGCCCGAAGATCTCGGACTGCACGATCTCGCTGTCCTGCGCCGCGTCCGTGATGAGGGTGGGCTTGTAGAAGGCGCCCGGGTGCGTGAGCGCCTCGCCGCCGGTCACCACGCGCGCGTAGGAGCGTGCCCGGTCGACGAAACCGGCGACGCGGTCACGGTGGACGTGCGAGATGAGCGGCCCCATGTCGGTGCTCGCGTCGAACGGGTCGCCGAGCCGCACGCTCTCCATGAGGTCGGCGACGCCCTGCACGAAGGCGTCGTACAGCGGACGCTGGACGTACGCGCGCGTGGCGGCCGTGCAGTCCTGCCCGGAGTTGATGAGCGCTCCGGCGACCGCGCCGTGCACGGCGGCGTCGAGGTCGGCGTCGTCGAAGACCACGAAGGGCGCCTTGCCGCCGAGCTCCAGGTGGAGCCGCTTGACGGTGGCGGTGGCGATCTCGGCGACGCGCTTGCCGACGCCGGTGGACCCGGTGAAGGAGGTCATCGCGACGTCCGGGTGCCCGACGAGATGCTCACCCGCGTCCCGGCCCGCGCCGGAGACGATGTTGACGACGCCGTCCGGGATACCGGCCTCGGTGGCGGCCTGTGCGAAGAGCAGGGAGGTGAAGGGGGTCAGCTCGGCGGGCTTGAGGACGATGGTGTTGCCGGCCGCGATCGCCGGGAGCACCTTCCAGGCGGCCATCTGGAGGGGGTAGTTCCAGGGCGCGATGGACCCGACGACACCGATGGGCTCACGGCGTACGTACGAGGTGTGGTCCCCGGTGTACTCACCGGCCGACTGGCCCTGGAGGTGCCGGGCGGCGCCCGCGAAGAAGGCGGTGTTGTCGACGGTGCCGGGCACGTCGAACTCCAGGCTGAGCTTGATCGGCTTGCCGCACTGCAACGACTCGGCCCGCGCGAACTCCTCGGCACGCTCGGCCAGTACGCCGGCGAAGCGGTGCATGGCGTCGGAGCGCTCACCCGGGGTGGCACCGGCCCAGCCGGGGAACGCCTCGGCGGCGGCCGCGACGGCGGCGTCGACGTCGTCCCTTCCGGCGAGTTCGTACGAGTAGACCTCGTCGGCGGTGGCGGGGTCCACGACTGTGTGGTTCCGGCCGGAGGTCCCCTTGGTCAGGCGCCCGGCGATGTACTGCGCGCCGTCCGCGAAATGGTCCTGCGCCTGGAAGTTGTGCATGACGCTCTCCTCCGCCACCCGCCCCGTCCCGCGGAGGCCGGCGTAGCTCCAGATCGATTTGAGTGCCGATCCTGACAGAGCACTACAGGTCCAACAAGTGATTCCGTTGTTGCCTTTTGGTTACGCGACGGAATCTGTCGACCAGGTGTCGAGTCGTCCCGGAAAACCCAGGACGGAGTGTCAGTGGTGCGTGCCAGACTCGCGTGCATGACGAAGATCGACATCGACAGGGAGACGGAGATCGACGGGAAGACCGAGGGAGAGACCGAGAGGGAGCCCGAGGGGGAGATCGACTCGGTGGAGGCGCTGGTCGGCGCGGTGCGCGCGGGACAGCGGGTGAAGTATCTGCACTTCTGGGGGCACACCCCGCGGCGTGACGGCACGCTGGGCGCGAGCTGTCTGAGCCAGTGGTGGCCCTCGCCGTTCACCGTGGACGGCGTCACATACGCGACCGCGGAGCACTGGATGATGGCGGCCAAGGCCCGCCTCTTCGACGACGCGGACGCCGAGCGCGCGGTCCTCGCGGCGCGGACACCGGCCGAGGCGAAGAACGCGGGGCGTCTGGTGCGGGGCTTCGACGAGGCGAGATGGGCGCGGGAGCGGTTCGGGATCGTGGTCACCGGCAGCGTCCACAAGTTCACCTCGGACCCGGCCCTGCGGGATTTTCTGCTGGGCACGGGGGCGCGGGTGCTGGTGGAGGCGAGCCCGCAGGACCGGGTCTGGGGTGTCGGCCTCACGGCCGACGACCCCCGGATCCAGGACCCGGAGAAGTGGCGGGGCCCGAATCTCCTGGGCTTCGCGTTGATGGGGGCGCGGGGTCGATTGGAGGGGTGAGCCGGGCAGTCGCGGGGGTGGCGAGGCGCTGACCGCGGCCGCGCGCTCGGGCGGGGCGGTCTCGGCCGGGGGCGGCCTCAGCCGGGGTCAGCGGCCGTTGTCGTGGCGCGGGCCGGGGGCTGCCGGGGGCGGTCTCAGCTGGGGGTGGCGGCCGTTGCCACGCGGGCCGACGGCCACCAGGGGCGACCGGGCGCAGCCGGCGGCGGCCTCAGCCCGGGGCGGTGGCCGTTGTCGTCACGCGGGCCAGTGACCACCGGCGGCGGCCTCAGCCGGGGGTGGCGGCCGTCGCCACGCGGGCCGACGGCCACCGGGGGCGATCGAGGGCTGCCGGGGGCGGCCTCAGCCGGGGGCGGTGGTCGTTGTCGTCACGTGGGCCAGTGACCACCGGGGCGGTCTCAGCTGGGGGTGGCGGCCGTTGCCACGCGGGCCGACGGCCACCAGGGGCGACCGGGCGCAGCCGGCGGCGGCCTCAGCCCGGGGCGGTGGTCGTTGTCGTCACGTGGGCCAGTGACCACCGGCGGCGGCCTCAGCCGGGGGTGGCGGCCGTTGTCGTCACGCGGGCCAATGACCACCGGGGCGGTCTCAGCTGGGGGTGGCGGCCGTTGTCGTCACGCGGGCCGGGGGCTCCAGGGAGCGCGTGTCCGTCTCCTCGTCCGCCATCACGATGGTGATCACCAGCAGCGCCGCGCCCAGCGCGATGCCGACCACCCCGCAGATGATCCCCGCCAGGGCCTGCCCCCCGTTCGTCGCCTCGCCACGGCGCGCCTTCCCGCGCCCCACGGCGCCGAAGATCACCGCGAGGATGCCGAGCACGATCGCCAGCGGCCACAGGCAGAACCCGGCGGCCGCGATGATCCCGAGGACCAGTCCGGCGACGCCGATGCCGTTCGCGGGCGCCACCGGCATGGCGGGCCAGCCGTATCCGGGGTACCCCTGACCCGCGTATCCGGGGTTCCCCTGACCGGCGTATCCGGGGTACCCCGGATACCCCTGATACGCCGGGGCATAGGCGTAACCAGAGTGCCCGTGCCCGGGGTAGCCGCCGTGCGCCCCGTAACCCTCGTACGTGTAAGGCAGCTGACCCGGCCCGTCCGGCGACAACGGAGGCGGAGGCACCGGTTCCCCAGGAGCCGCGAAGGGATTACCGGCGGCGCCCGACACCCAGGCCGCCGGGGGCGAAGCCGACGGCACGCCAGGCCCTCCGGGAGGAACCGCAGGACCAGCCCCGACCCCGGCCCCGGCCCCGGAAGGAGCCGCGAAGCCTACCGGCCCGGCCGACGCCGTGAAGCGCATCCGGCCCGCCGGAGCCGCCGGGTCCATCGGACTCCCCGGGCCTGCCGGATCCGCCGGAGCCGCCGGAGCCATCCAATTCGCCGGGCCTGCCGGAGCAGCCGGACCCACCGGAGCAGCAGGGGCAGCAGGAGCAGCAGGAGCCATCCGACCCGCCGGGCTTTCGGAATCCGCCGGGCCTGCCGGGCCCTTCATACCCTCCGGATCCGCCATACCTGTCGAACCTGTCGGACCTACCGAACCCACCGACCCCTCCGACCCCGCCCCGCGCGAAGCCCACCGGCGGCGCTTGGTCGGCCGCCTCGTGTCCTCCGGCGGTGGGGCCCACGGGTCCCGTTCCTCCGGTGCGGTGTCGTCCTCGGGGTGGGGAGGTATGGCGGTCACGACGGTCACCCTCTTTCATACGTTCCGTCATGCTACGGCCCACGCTTTGAACGCGACGACCGGCGCTTCGATCGACGCTTCGACCGGCTCCTCGGCCCGCCGCCTACGATGGCTCCGACCCACCGATCAGCCGATCAAGTCCGTTCCTGGGGAGGAAACCGTGACCGAGCAGCACACCGCAGCCACGACCGACACAACAGCCGCAGCAGACCCGCACGCCTTCATCGCCGGACTGCCCAAGGCGGAACTGCACGTGCACCACGTGGGCTCGGCCTCCCCCCGCATCGTCTCCGAGCTGGCCGCCCGCCACCCCGACTCCTCCGTGCCGACGGACCCCGAGGCGCTCGCCGACTACTTCACGTTCACGGACTTCGCGCACTTCATCCAGGTCTACCTCTCCGTCGTGGACCTGATCCGCACCCCGGAAGACGTACGGCTGCTCACCTACGAGGTGGCCCGCGACATGGCGCGGCAGAACGTCCGCTACGCCGAGCTGACCCTCACCCCGTACTCCTCGGTGCGCCGCGGCATCGACGACCGTGCCTTCATGGACGCCATCGAGGACGCCCGCAAGGCCGCGGAGGACGAGTTCGGCACCGTACTGCGCTGGTGCTTCGACATCCCGGGCGAGGCCGGGATCGTGTCGGCAGAGGAGACGCTCCGGCTCGCCACCAGCGAGAAGCTGCGCCCCGAGGGTCTCGTCTCCTTCGGCCTCGGCGGCCCCGAGATCGGCGTGCCGCGCCCGCAGTTCAAGCCCTACTTCGACCAGGCCATCGCGGCCGGCCTGCACTCCGTGCCGCACGCGGGCGAGACCACCGGCCCCGAGACGGTCTGGGACGCCTTGGTCCACCTCGGCGCCGAACGCATCGGCCACGGCACCACCTCCGCCCAGGACCCGAAGCTGCTCGCCCACCTCGCCGAGCACCGCATCCCGCTGGAGGTCTGCCCGACCTCGAACATCGCGACACGCGCGGTGCGCACCCTCGATGAGCACCCCATCAGGCAGTTCGTCGAGGCGGGGGTCGTGGTCACGATCAACTCCGACGACCCGCCGATGTTCGGCACCGACCTGAACAGCGAATACGCGGTCGCCGCCCGCCTCCTGGGCCTCGATGAGCGCGGCATCGCCGCCCTCGCGAAGAACGCCGTGGAGGCGTCCTTCCTCGACCCGGCCGGCAAGGCCCGGATCGCCGCCGAGATCGACACGTACACGGAGACGTGGCTCGCCCCCTGACCCGGCACCACAATGGGGCCATGCGCACCGTGACAGCCGTGGCCCACCGAGGCGATCCCTATCGCTTCCGCGAGAACACCCTCCCGTCCCTGCGCTCCGCGCTGGAACGGGGCGCGGACGCGGTGGAGATCGACGTCCGCCTGAGCAGCGACGGAGTACCCGTACTGCTGCACGACTCCACGCTCAAGCGCCTGTGGGGGTACGACCGGCCGCTCAGCGTCCTGTCCTCCGCCGAGCTGGACGGTCTCACCGAGGGAGCCGTGCCGACGCTGGAGGCGGCCATCGCCGCCACGGCGGGGCACCGGCTCATGATCGATCTGCCGGGCGCCTCGTACGAGGCCGTGCGCACGGTCGTCGGGGTCATCGCCGACTGCGGGGCGGCCGAGCGCACGTACTACTGCGCGGGCCCGCGGACCATGCTCGCCGTGCGGGAGGCCGATCCCGCCGCCGAGATCGCCCTGACCTGGACGACCCTGGCGCCGCCCCGCCGCGTCCTGCTCGACGCGGTGAAGCCGCGCTGGCTCAACTACCGCTTCCCGCTGGTCGACCGCGAACTGGCCCGCCACGTGCACCGCGAGGGCTTCCTCATCTCGGCGTGGACACCCGACACGCGCCGCTCGATGCGCCGCCTGATCGACGCGGGCGCCGACGCCATCACCACCAACCGCATCGACGTCCTGGCGGCACTGCGCACACCCTGACCCAGGTGCACACACCCTGAGCCAGGTGCGCACCTCCTGAGCCAGGTGCGCAGCCCCTGATCCCTCGGGGCCATCGGGGTACCCGTACCGGATGAGCGAGATTCTGGTGGGGACCTGTTCGTGGACGGATCGCGCGCTGATAGCCAGCGGCTGGTATCCGCGGGGCAGCAAGGACGCGGAGGGGCGCCTGCGGCACTACGCCGACCGCTTCCCCGTGGTGGAGGTCGACTCGACGTATTACGCGCTGCCGAGCGACCGCAATGCCCGGCTGTGGGCGGACCGTACGCCGGACGGTTTCCGCTTCGACGTGAAGGCGTTCTCCCTGCTGACCGGCCACCCCACCCGGCAGGCCGCGCTCCCCGCGGACCTGCGGGGCGAACCGGTCGGCCCCGAGCTGCTGGACGCCGTGTGGCAGCGTTTCAGCGCGGCGCTCGAACCGTTGCGCCAGGCGGACCGGTTGGGGACCCTGCTGTTCCAGTTCCCGCCGTGGCTGTCCCCCGGCCCCCGCGCGGAGAAGGCCCTCGCCGAGAGCGCGCGGCGGGCCGCGGGCTGGCCGGTGGCCGTGGAGTTCCGGCACCCCGACTGGTGGCGGGAGGGCGAACGGGACCGCACCACCGCCCTCCTGTCCGACCTGGGCATGGCCGCGGTGGCGGTCGACACGGTGCAGGGGCTGCCGCACTCCATGCCTCCGGTGGCGCCGGTCAGCGTGGCGCGGCACGCGGTGATCCGCTTCCACGGGCGCAGTGCCGCGTGGGGCACGGGGTCCAAGGAGGACCGGTTCCGCCACGTCTACGCCACGGCCGAACTGGCCGAGTGGCTCCCGCGCGTGCGCTCCATGGCCGAGCGGGCCGACGAGGTCCACGTCCTGTTCAACAACTGCTGTGCGGACGCCGCCGTACGCGCGGCGGAGTCCATGGCGCAGCTCATCGGCTCGGATCACCTAGGGGACATCCCGGTCAACGCCCCGGTGCGCAAGGGGGCTTGAGCGCGTGCCGACCCTGAGTCGGCAGAGGGGCGGCATCCTCCGCACCGACGATCCCCGGCGCCCCCGGGATCACCAGGATGGGAGCTGTACAGCGAAGTCAACGGCTTCATCGACGTCGTGTCCTACAACCCCGACAACACCCTCAATACCCCGGGCCCCCCGGCCCCTCTGCCCGAAGTGGGGGAATTCGCGGAAGGGAGCGTGTCGGTCCATGTCGACCGGGACAGACAGATCCGGATCCGCGTCGGCCGTCCGTTCTGGGAGGACTGAACTCCTCACGATGGCGTCCGAGTGGAACGGGGAAACCGCTGAACGCCTGCCGAGCATCGACGATCCCACTGCGCGCGGAGCGACCCGGCTGGACGATCAAGGCGTACGGAACCCCCGGAACGTCACGTCCTTGCGGGTCTTGAAGCCGAGCCGTTCGTAGAGGGCGATGGCGGCGGTGTTCGCCTCGGCCACGTGCAGGAAGGGCCGCTCGTCCCGCGCCACGACGCGCGCGACGAGCGCGCTCACCAGGCGCGCGGCATGGCCCTGCCCCCGTGCCTCGGGGGCGGTGCAGACCGCGCTGATCTCCGTCCAGCCCGGCGGACGGAGCCGTTCGCCCGCCATCGCCACCAGCGTGCCCTGGTCACGGATGCCGAGGTAGGCGCCGAGTTCGTGGGTGCGCGGCCAGAACGGTCCCGGGCGGGTCCGCTCGACGAGGTCGAGCATCTCGGGCACGTCGTCGGCGCCCAGTTCGACCACGCCGGTGTCGGCCTCGGCGTCCGGCGGGCCGGGGCGGCCGCTGCCGGGCCAGATCATCTGCCGGCCTTCGAGGACGAAGACCGGTTCCCAGTCCGACGGCGGGATCGCCGGGCAGCTGAACATGTCGGCGAACGCGTCCGGACCGAGCAGCCGCGCGAGGTCGGCCCACTCCGCCGCACCGGCGTCGGCGGGCACCGCGGAGAAGGTCGCGACGTCCGGCGAGTACGTGGCGGCCCGGCCGACGCGGCGGCCGAGGTGTGCGTGCGCACCGCGGAGAGAAGCGCCCACCGGGTCGTCGAGTGCGACGACGTCGCGGTCCTCCATCGTGCTGTACCTCTCCTGTCGCGCGCGGGCAGTCGATGCGGCGTCGACTGGTTTACGAACTCCTGTACCCATCCCGCAGTCTAAGGGGGCTAGAGCCCCGCCAACGCGTTCCACCGCTTCGCGAGCTCCGTCCGCTCCTTCGACGTGATGTCGCGCGCGATGGCGAGCCGCCCCGCATCGCGTCGTCCGGGAAGATCAGCGGGTCCTCGGCGAGGGCCGCGAGCTCCTTGTCCTTGGCGGAGGCGAGGACGTCGCGGGCGGCGGGGACGGGGCAGACGTAGTTGACCCAGGCGGCCAGCTCCGCCGCCACCTCCGGCTCGTAGTAGTGGTCGATGAGCCGCTCGGCGTTCCGCTTGTGGCCGGCCAGGTTGGGGATCATCAGGGACTCGGCCCACAGCTCCGCGCCCTCCTCGGGGACCACGAACTCGATGTCCGGGTCGTCCGCCTGGAGTTGGATGACGTCACCGCTGTAGGCCTGGCAGGCCAGGACGTCGCCGCTGGACAGGTCCTTGATGTAGTCGTTGCCGGTGAAGCGGCGGATGTGGTGGGAGTCCACCAACTTCTCGACCCTGTCGCACATCCGGTGGAAGTCGTCCGCCCGCCACTTGGTGATGTCGACGCCGTCGCCCTGGAGCAGCAGCGCGAACGCCTCGTCGAGACCGGACAGCAGCGTGACTCGGCCCTTGAGATCGTCGGCCCACAGGTCGGACACCTGCTTGATCTCCCGGCCGACCTTCCGCTTGTTGTACGCGATGCCGGTGATGCCCGACTGCCACGGCACGGTGAACTTCCGCCCCGGGTCGAAGTGCGGCGAACGCAGCAGCGGGTCCAGGTGCTTGGTGACGTTCGGCTGGCGCGACCGGTCCATCTCCTGCACCCAGCCAAGGCGTACGAAGCGGGCGCACATCCAGTCGCTGATGACGATGAGGTCGCGGCCGGTGTCCTGGTGGTTCATCAGGGACGGGCTGATCTTGCCGAAGAACTCGTCGTTGTCGTTGATCTCCTCCGTGTAGCGGACGTCGATCCCGGTCCGCTTCTCGAAGGCCTCCAACGAGGGGCGCCTCGTCTCGTCCTTGTCGTCCGTGTCGATGTACAGGGGCCAGTTGGCGAACGTCAGCTTCTTGTCCCGTGCCGAGCGGTCGGTGGCGGACCGCTCGTCCGGGGCGATGTACGCGGCGGGGACTCCGCACCCGGCGAGCGTACTGACGGCCACCCCGCCGCCCAGGGCGCGCAGCAGGGAACGGCGGGACACGAAGGAGGCTCTGGGGTTCGCTCGCACACCCGGCAGCATGCGCCCCCGCTCCCCCGCCGGGCAATGGACGCTGCGTCGAGCCGGGCGCGCCTGACCCGACACCCTGTCGATCACCGCGCCGCTCACCCGGCGGGCTCCAGCCACGCCGCCAGGTCGCCCGCCGTGATCCGCTCCAGCGGCGCGGCGTCGACCGGGCCCGGGTAGAGGCGGTACGCCGTGCCGGAAGCGACGTCCTGCGCGCCCGCCAACTCGCCGTGCAGGAGGGCGAGGAGAGCACGGCGGCCCGTCAGCTCCGGCTCGGCCCGGAGCGTGTCCGGCTCCCAGCCGTCGCGGACGCGCACCGCGAAGTCGGCGCGCGGTTCGTCCGCCGCGCGGCGGTAACCCCACAGGACGTGGCCGCGGCCGCGGACATACACCTCGCCGTCGGTGCGGGCCGCGGCGGTCCAGCAGGCCAGGTCCCACAGGGTGGTCCGGCCGCGCGGCTGGAAGGTGTCGAGCAGGTCGTTGCCCAGGCGGCCGATCTGCTTGCGGTAGCGCCACACGTCGTGGTCGACGCCCGTCGTGGCGAGTGTGACGTCGGCCCACCACGCGTGCCGCGTCCGCAGGTCGACGAGCATCGGCACGCGCAGCTTCGCGTCACCCCCGAGGTCGAAGCGCTGCCGCACGGTCCGCGGGTCGTAGACGGCCCGCTCCTTGCCCCGCACCGCCATGAACCCGGCGAAGGCGTCCGGGAGTTCGTCGAAGGGCACGTCGTTGTACGAGATGACCGCCGGCACGACGAACCGCACCCCCGTGCTCGCGAGCCGCGGCAGGTCGAGGTCCAGGTACTCGGTGGCGCCGTGCGGGGCGGGCGCCGAGGTCAGGTCGCCGGAGTGCCGGGCGGCGCCGCCCGCGTACTCCAGGTGTGTGTAGTCGCACAGGCCGATGAAGCGCCACAGGTCGTCGTAGAGCACGACGGACAGGTCGAGGTCGACGCGGGTGCCCTTGGGCTGCGTCCAGTGCAGGAAGAGCCGCACGGTCTCGCTGTCCGCGGGCATGGGCAGCGAGCTGCCACGCGCCATTGCGACCAGCGAGGCCGCCGACGCGCGCTCGGCGAACGGCACGGGCAGGTCGGTGAGCGAGGCGTCCAGGACGGCCACGTCGTACCGCTCCCCCTCGCGCGCGGCCAGGCGCCGGACGGCCTCGGCCTCGATCAGCTCGGTGGCACGGCCCGCCACGCGGGCGGGCAGCGGCGGGCGGTGGTCCTCGACGGCGTACGCCTTGGTGACGCGGCCGCGCGGGAAGAAGACGCGGCGGTGCCACGGCACGGAGCGGATCCGCAGTTGGCCGTACGCGCCGAGGAGCGGGCCGGGAGCGGTGCGCGGCAAGGCGTGCGCGAGCGCCTCGCCGACCGGCTCCGGGAGGGTCGCCGAGCCGGAGCGGGCCAGCAACAGGTCGAGGCGGCGCAGCAGTTCACCGGGGCGGGCGCGCAGGAGCCCGGCGGCGGCCGTGGTGTCCCAGCGGCCGAGCGCCTCCTCGACACGGCTCTGCCAGGTGACGGCGCGCAGCCGGTCTCCGGCGAGCCGGACGCCGTCGTGCCGGGCGGCTTCGGTGAGCAGCACCTCGCTGAGCGGGCCGTCGTCGAGGCGAGTCTCGCGCAGGACGGCGAAGGCGAGCGCCACGCGCGCGTGCCGGTGGGCGCCCTCGAAGGGGTGCAGGAGCTCGCCGACGCGCTTCCACGCTCGCGGGTGGCGGGCCATGTCCTCGGCGAGGCGCGCGAAGTCCAGCCGGTCGAGTAAGGCGAGGAGTTCACGGCGCACGGGACGCGGAAGACCGCGCAGGCGCGGCAGTTCGAGCAGGTCGGGGTCGCCGCTGGAGCGTACGACAAGGAGGCGCAGCACGTCCGTGGCGGTGTTCGCGTACCGCCCGACGAGTGCGCGTGTCTCCGGGAGGTCCAGGAGCGGGGCGAGGGCGAGGGCCTTGCTCTCGCGCAGCGGTATGGACGGGGGCAGCCAGGCGGCGGCGTCGGCCGGGTCGGCGTGCCCGAGGAGCAGGACGAGGTCGTCGTGGTCCTGCGGGCTCAGCGGGGTGCGGCGGGCGAGCAGGGCGGCGAGTTCGGCGGCGGCCTCACCGGGCTCGGCGAGGCGCAGGGCGCGCAGGACGGGGCCGCCGTCGCCGCCGAGGCCGGCGCCGGAGTCGATCCACGGGTCGATGGGCCCGTCCGCCTCGTAACGCTGCTCGCAGATCGGGCAGGCGTACCACTCGCAGCACTGGTCACAGCAGCCCCAGAGGTCCTTCTTCTCGCCGCGGCAGTCGTCGCACAGCAGGTGCGCGCAGGGCGTGAGCGCGCGGACCGGAGCCTTGGTGCCCGCGCAGTTCATGCACGGCTGGTACGGCTGGGCGGCGAGGTACTGGACGACGACGGAGGTGTAGCGGTCGTACGCTTGCTCGTACGCGGTCTCGGCGGGGAACCGCGCGAACAGCGGCGCGTGGCGCCGGTCGGAGCCCATCAGGGCGTCGACGTCGGTGAGGAGTTTCCGCCCGGTCGCGGCGAGGTCGGCCGGGGTCAGCGCGGTCAGGGCGCGGCGCAGCGGGGCGGTCAACAGGTGCCCGCGGTCGACGAGTTCGGCTTCGAGGACGACGACGGCGGCGTCAATCTCGGCGGACCGCCCGGAACCGGAAGGCACGTACACGCTCTGTCGGCGGCGCAGGAGCAGCCCCGCGAGGTCGTCGGTCGTCGTGCTCGTCGTCATCAGGTCCACCCCCGTGGTGCAGAGAAAAGCGGGGACGGGAAGTGGGTGCGCTACGAATCTTTTTGCAGAAGAAGAAAGAAGGAAGCACACCACGGAGCCGCCCCCGCGTACGCAACGGTACGCGGGGGCGGAGACGCGGTCACACGAATTAAGGCGCCGCGGGAGCGCCCCGTCAGGGGCGCGGGGAACTGCGCGAGCAACCCCCACGGCCCGCGTAGGCGAACGGCGACCGACCCGGCAGACGAGCAGGCCGGACCGCCCACGCCGCCCGAGGCGACTAGCCCTCGATGGACGTCATCACGTGCTTGATGCGGGTGTAGTCGTCGAACCCGTACGACGAGAGGTCCTTGCCGTAACCCGACTTCTTGAACCCGCCGTGCGGCATCTCCGCGACCAGCGGGATGTGCGTGTTGATCCACACGCAGCCGAAGTCGAGCACCTTGGACATCCGCATCGCGCGCGCGTGGTCCTTGGTCCACACCGAGGAGGCGAGCGCGTAGTCCACGCCGTTCGCGTACTCGACGGCCTGCGCCTCGTCCGTGAAGGACTGCACGGTGATGACGGGGCCGAAGACCTCGTTCTGGATGATCTCGTCGTCCTGCTTGAGGCCCGAGACGACGGTCGGGGCGTAGAAGTAGCCCTTCTCGCCGACCCGCTGGCCGCCCGCCTCGACCTTGGCGTGCGCGGGCAGCCGCTCGATGAAGCCGGAGACCTGATTCAGCTGGTTGGCGTTGTTCAGCGGGCCGTAGAGCACGTCCTCGTCGTCCGGCTGGCCGGTCTTCGTGTCAGCGGCGGCCTTGGCCAGCGCCGTCACGAACTCGTCGTGGATGGACTCGTGGACGAGCACGCGCGTGGCGGCCGTGCAGTCCTGGCCCGCGTTGAAGAAGCCCGCCGTCGAGATGTCCTCGACGGCCTTCGCGATGTCGGTGTCCTCGAAGACGACGACCGGGGCCTTGCCACCCAGCTCCAGGTGGACCCGCTTGAGGTCCTTGGAGGCCGACTCGGCGACCTGCATGCCGGCGCGCACGGAGCCGGTGATGGAGGCCATCGCCGGGGTCTTGTGCTCGACCATCATGCGGCCGGTGTCGCGGTCGCCCGTGACGACGTTGAAGACGCCGGGCGGCACGATGGAGCCGATGATCTCGGCCATCAGGACGGTCGAGGCGGGGGTGGTGTCCGACGGCTTCAGCACGACCGTGTTACCGGCCGCGAGCGCCGGGGCGAACTTCCAGACGCCCATCATCATGGGGTAGTTCCACGGCGCGACCTGCGCGCAGACGCCGATCGGCTCGCGGCGGATGATGGAGGTCAGACCCTCCATGTACTCGCCGGCCGCGCGGCCTTCGAGCATCCGGGCCGCGCCCGCGAAGAAGCGGATCTGGTCGACCATGGGCGGGATCTCCTCGGACCGCGTGAGTCCGATCGGCTTGCCCGTGTTCTCGACCTCGGCGGCGATGAGTTCCTCGGCCCGCTCCTCGAACGCGTCGGCGATCTTCAGCAGGGCCTTCTGCCGCTCGGCGGGCGTCTGGTCGCGCCAGGCGGGGAACGCGTCGGCGGCGGCCTTCATGGCGGCGTCGACGTCGGCCTGGCCCGACAGCGGCGCGGTGGCGTACGCCTCGCCGGTCGCCGGATTGATCACCTCGGTGGTCCGTCCGTCGGCCGCGTCCCGGAATTCTCCGTTGATGTAGTTGCGCAGACGGCGCAGCTCGGTGCTCACTTCCGGCCCTCCAAGTCAGATGTCCAGTGGATGAGACACCCACCCTAGTCGCTATACCGACGCTTTCAACATACCCAGCGCCCCAGAACTGCGAAATCCGTGACGATCGACATCGCAGACAACGAATTTCATCGATCTGACCTTGCGGAAGTGACGAGACGTCGTGCACAGTGGGGTCGTGGCCAGTCGCAGCGCAGACCCCAGTAACCCCCGCAGCTCCCGCACCGGCAATCCGGGCGGCAGCGGCAGTGGGAACGGCACCCCTCCCGTGGACGCCGTCTCTCTGGCGATCATCGAGCAGCTCCAGGAGGACGGACGCCGTCCGTACGCCGCCATCGGCAAGGCCGTGGGCCTCTCCGAGGCGGCCGTGCGACAGCGCGTCCAGAAGCTGCTCGACCAAGGCGTGATGCAGATCGTCGCCGTCACGGACCCGCTCACCGTGGGCTTCCGCAGGCAGGCGATGGTCGGTATCAACGTCGAGGGCGATGTGGACCCGGTCGCGGACGCCGTGGCCGCCATGCCGGAGGCCGAGTACGTGGTGATGACCGCGGGCTCGCACGACCTCCTCGTGGAGATCGTCTGTGAAGACGACGACCACCTGCTCGACGTCATCAACAAGCGCATCCGCGCCCTCCCCGGCGTGCGCTCCACCGAGAGCTTCGTCTACCTCAAGCTCAAGAAGCAGACCTATATGTGGGGAACCCGATAGCCGTGAGCAAGGACCTGAGCCAAACCGCCTACGACCACCTGTGGATGCACTTCACCCGCATGTCGTCGTACGAGAACGCGCCCGTTCCCACCATCGTGCGTGGCGAGGGCACCTACATCTACGACGACAAGGGCAAGAAGTACCTGGACGGCCTGTCCGGCCTCTTCGTCGTCAACGCAGGACACGGCCGTCACGAACTCGCCGAGACCGCCTACAAGCAGGCGCAGGAGCTGGCCTTCTTCCCGGTCTGGTCCTACGCCCACCCGAAGGCCGTCGAGCTGGCCGAGCGCCTCGCCGACTACGCGCCGGGCGACCTCAACAAGGTCTTCTTCACCACCGGTGGCGGCGAGGCCGTCGAGACCGCGTGGAAGCTGGCGAAGCAGTACCACAAGCTCACCGGCAACCACACCAAGTACAAGGTCATATCCCGCGCGGTGGCCTACCACGGCACCCCGCAGGGCGCCCTGTCCATCACCGGCCTGCCGGCGCTCAAGGCCCCCTTCGAGCCGCTGGTCCCCGGCGCGCACAAGGTGCCGAACACCAACATCTACCGCGCCTCGATCCACGCCGACGACCCGGTGGCCTTCGGCCGCTGGGCCGCCGACCAGATCGAGCAGGAGATCCTCTTCGAGGGCCCGGAGACGGTCGCGGCCGTCTTCCTGGAGCCGGTGCAGAACGCGGGCGGCTGCTTCCCGCCGCCGCCCGGGTACTTCCAGCGCGTGCGCGAGATCTGCGACAAGTACGACGTGCTGCTCGTCTCGGACGAGGTCATCTGCGCCTTCGGCCGTCTCGGCACGATGTTCGCCTGCGACAAGTTCGGCTACGTCCCGGACATGATCACCTGCGCCAAGGGCATGACCTCGGGCTACTCCCCGATCGGCGCGTGCATCATCTCCGACAAGATCGCCGAGCCGTTCTACAAGGGTGACAACACCTTCCTGCACGGCTACACCTTCGGCGGCCACCCGGTCTCGGCCGCGGTCGGCATCGCCAACCTCGACCTCTTCGAGAAGGAGGGTCTGAACCAGCACGTCCTCGACAACGAGGACGCGTTCCACCAGACCCTGAGCAAGCTGCTCGACCTGCCGATCGTCGGCGACGTCCGCGGCAACGGCTTCTTCTACGGCATCGAGCTGGTGAAGGACAAGGCCACCAAGGAGACGTTCAACGACGAGGAGACCGAGCGCGTCCTGTACGGCTTCCTCTCCAAGGCGCTGTACGACAACGGCCTGTACTGCCGTGCCGACGACCGCGGCGACCCGGTCGTGCAGCTGGCCCCGCCGCTGATCTCCACGCAGGAGACCTTCGACGAGATCGAGGGCATCCTGCGGCAGGTGCTCACGGAGGCGTGGACGAAGCTCTGATCGACGCTGATCGGCATCCGATCCGCGCACTGATGGACCAGCGACCGCGCGTGATTGTCTGATCAGTACCGGCCCGGAGGCGACCGTTCGAGTGAGAACGGGCGGCTCCGGGCCGCGTCCTTTCCTGGCAGGTCCGCCCGAATCCTTAGCGTGCCCAGTGACCGATCGGCCCCGCCTTCGTTCCCCCGTATGGGGGAGGCAACTGATCTGAACCGAGGTGTACGCCATGGTGGCCCCGCCGGACAACGACGTGCTGTGGGCACGCGCACTGCATGTCACACACAACGGCTCCCCCGCCCTCACCGGCGTCTCGCTCGGTGTCCGTGAGGGTGAGGTCCTCGCCGTCAGCGGCCCGCGCGGCAGCGGCAAGACGACTCTCCTGCGCTGCCTCTCCGGCCAGTTGCTTCCCCAGCGGGGCGAGGTGTGGTTCAACAGCACCCCCGTCCACAGGATGGGTCCGCTCGTCCGTGAACGCCTGCGCCGCGACCGCTTCGGCTGGATCGACCCCGCGCCGCACCTCGTGCCCGAACTCACCGCCTGGGAGAACGTCGCCCTGCCGCTGATGCTGCGCGGTGCCTCCCACCGCGTCGCCAAGCCCGCCGCGAAGGAGTGGCTGGAGCGCCTCGACGTCGGTGCGTGCGCCGGCAAGCGCCCGCACGCCCTCCTCCAGGCCGAGCGCCAGCGCGTCGCCGTCGCCCGCGCGCTGGTCACCACGCCGTCGGTGATCTTCGCCGACGAGCCCACGGCGCCGCTGCACCGCGCCGACCGCGCGCATGTACTGCGTACGCTCATGACCGCGGCCCGCTCGCACGGCATCACGGTCGTCCTGGCCACGCACGACCCGGACCTCGCCACCCTCGCCGACCGCACGATCCCCCTACTGGACGGCCGCCGCGTGAGCACGCTGCCTCTGCCGCCGGCCACGGCCGGCCTGGCAGTCGGGTGCGACGGGTGCGTCGGGTGCGTCGGGTGAGGGGGAGAGTGAAGGTGCTCGGTGCGTGGAGGCGGTGAGGGCCGAGGGGGCGGAGGAGCCGTCCGGGGGCGAGGGCGCGGCGGAGGCGGTTAAGGGCGCGTCGGGTGGGGGCGGGGGTGACGCCGGGGCGGCGGAGGCTGTGTCGTGCGGGAGCGAGAGAGCCGCGCAGGCGGCAGAGGCCTCGTCGACCGGGGGCGAGGGTGACGCCAGGGCGGCGGAGGCCGCGTCGTCCGGGGGCAAGGGTGACGCCAGGGCGGCAGAGGCCACTCCCAAGCGGGCTTGGCGCCGAGCGCGGGCTTCAAGCTCCTCGGCGGCTTCGGCTGCCGCGAAGGGATCGAGCGCTTCGGCGGCTTCAAGCCCCGCACGCGCCACACGCCGGGCACGCGCTTCGAGCTCTTCCGGGGCTTCGGCTCCCGCGAAGCCTTCAGCGCGCGCGAAGGCCGCAAGCTCGTGGGCGGCTTCGAGGACCGCGAGTCCTTCAAGCCCTCCGCCAGCTTCGAGCACCGCGAACACTACGAGCTCCTCAGCAGCTTCAACTCCCGCGGACGCTTCGCCTACCTCGACAGCACCGGCTGCCGCACAGCCTCCAAGCCCCTCGGCAGCTTCAAGCACCGCGAGTCCTTCAAGCCCCCCGCCAGCCTCAAACACCACGAACGCCACGAGCACCCCACCTACTCCGCGCCCCCCGAACACTACGAGCTCCTCAGCAGCTTCAACTCCCGCGGACGCTTCGCCTACCTCGACAGCACCGGCTGCCGCACGAGCGCCAAGCACCCCGGCAGCTTCAAGCACCGCGGACGCCGCACGCACCTCCGCGGCTCCGAGCCCCGCAGACGAAGCAAGGTCCTCAGCGGCTTCGACTCCTGCGGACGCTTCACGTACCTCGACGGTTTCGAGCACCGTGAACGCTACGAACACCCCGGCGGCTCCACGCCCCGCACACGCCACCAACACCCCGGCAGCTCCGACTCCCGCGAACCCTTCGAGCACCCCGGCCGTTCCGACCATCGCGAGCCCTTCGAGCACCCCGGCAGCCTCAAGCACCGCGAACGCTCCAAGCACCCCGGCAGCTCCGACTCCCGCGAGCCCTTCGAACACCCCGGCAGCCTCAAGCACCGCGAACGCTCCGCGCACCCCGGCAGCTCCGACTCCCGCGAGCCCTTCGAACACCCCGGCAGCCTCAAGCACCGCGAGCCCTACGAGCACTCCGGCAGCTCCGACTCCCGCGAGCCCTTCGAACACCCCGGCAGCCTCAAGCAGCGCGAGCCCTACGAGCACTCCGGCAGCGCCGAGCCGCACAAACGCTTCGAGCGCCCCCACCGCTCCGTGCCCCGCCGACGCGTCGAGCCCCGCCGACGCCAGACACCCTGCGGACGCTTCGAGCGCCCCCACCGCTCCGCGCCCCGCTGACGCCGAACACCCTGCGGACGCTTCGAGCACTGCCGACGCTTCCCACAGCGCGGAGGCTGCGCGTGCTGTTGAGGCTTCCGCCACGTCTGCCTCCCCCGACGCCCCCGGCCCCGCACCCTCTGCCTCCCCCAGCACCGTGGCTTCGGCGCCCCCCGGCGCCCCCACCAGCACCCCCAATGCCGCGACCACCGCCTCGCCCGGCGCCAACCGCACCCCCGGCCCCGCGGCCCTGGTTCCCCCCAACACCACCCGCACCCCCGAGCCATCCCCCTCCACAGAGACCCCGGCCCCAGAAGCCGCAGGCGCCGCAGGTAGCGAGAACGACTCAGTCGGTCCCACCACTTCCGCCACCCCCGGTGGCGCAGCCGACGGGACCTGCGGCAGCCCCCGTGTCTCCGAAGCGGAAGGCCGGGCCGCGTGCTCGCTCTCCGTCTAGCCCGTGGGGCGCACCCGCTCGTGCAGGTGCGGCGGCTGCTCGTCGCCGGCGCGTCCGCGGGGACCGGTTTCCTGCTGCTGTGCACCCTGGCGTACGCGATGGGGCACCCGGGGCCGGCTCCGTGCTGCGCCTGGCCTGGTGCGTCGCGCCCGTCGCCGCGACCGTGTACTTCGCCGTCGCCGTGGCGCGCACCGACCCCGGCACCCGCCCCCGCCCCGGGCTCTCCGCGGTGGGCCTCGGCCCCGGGCGCCTGATGGTGCTCGCCGGTATCTCCACGGCGGTGGCCTGCACCCTCGGCTCCATGCTGGCGCTGCTCTTCTTCCTGCACCTGCGCGGCGACCTGTCGGGGCTGCCCTTCGACGGCGCCGCGGCCGGACTGCTCGCCGCCGACCGGCCGTTGCCGCTCGCCGCCGCGCTGACCCTGCTCGCCGTGGTCCCCGTCGCCGCCTCGGCCGCGAGCGCCGCCGCGCTGCGGCCCCGCCCCGGCAAGGACGAGAGCGCCGAGGAACCGGACGCTCCGGCCCCGGCGCCGAGCGGTCTGCCCTGGGGCGTCGCGCTGCTCGCGGCGGGGCTCGCCGTGGAGACGTACGCGAGCGGCCCGGGGAACGGGCCGGGCGCCGGTTTCAGGATGCCGGGCGGGGCCAGTGGCGCCTCCGCGGGTGTCCTCGCCGGATGGGCCCTGACCGCGCTCGGCCTCGCGCTCGCCGGGCCGGGCCTCACCTACCTCTGCGGCCGGGTCCTCCAGGCCGCGCGGCCCGGTGCGGTGCGGCTGCTCGCCGGGCGCGTCCTCCAGGAAGAGGCGCGGCGCATCGGCCGCCCGCTCGGCGTGCTGTGCGCGGTGGCTTCGGGCGCGTACGCCTCGGTGGTGCTGTACGCGGGGCCGCGCCCCGGCATCGGTCCGCTCACCACACTGGGCACACTGCTCGTCGCGGGCTGCGCCGTGCTGACGCTGGCCACGGCCGCCGTCGAGGCCCGGCAGTCCCGCGCGCACACGACCGCCGCGCTGCTGCGGCTCGGGGCGCCCGCGACCATGCTCCGCGGCTCCGCGGCGCTGCGGGCGGGCACGCTGACCGCCGTGTTCGCCCCGTTGACCTGGGTCGTCGCGGAGCTGGCGGCGCTACCGCTGGGACGTTGAGGAGTGCGTACGGAAATACGGAAAAACCTCGCGGTGAGCGATGAGTTTCGTGTCGAACACGCGTCTAACCCCGCGTACGGCACACGCCCACGTACGGCACACGCCCTCGCACACGCACTCACCGGGAGACACCCCATGTACCAGCAGATGATTTTCGTGAACCTCGCCGTGAACGACGTCGACGCGACGAAGAAGTTCTTCACGGAGCTCGGCTACACCCTCAACCCGCGGTTCTCCACGGACGACTGCGCGTGCGTGGTCATCAGCGACACCATCATCGCGATGATGCTCGGCAAGCAGCGCTACGCGGACTTCACGGAGAAGGAGATCGCCGACTCCACGAAGACCAGTGAGGCGCTGCTGTGTCTGAGCGCGGAGAGCCGCGAGAAGGTCGACGAGATCGTCGACAAGGCGATCGCCGCCGGCGCCACGGCCGGCAAGGTCCAGGACTACGGCACGATGTACGGCCGCGCCTTCGACGACCTGGACGGCCACACCTGGGAGTTCATGTGGATGGACCCCTCCGAGGTGCAGGGCTGAGCCGGGCCCGGGCGCGCGCACTCCGCGCCCGGCGTGGGCGCCCCACGGCGGCCCACGCCGGACGTGGCGTCGGCGGTCAGCAGCGGAAGTGGCCGTGGATGGTCGTGCCCTCGCCGGGGGCGGTGTGGATGCGGACGAGGTCGGCGACCACGTGCACCAGCAGCAGCCCCCGCCCCCCGCTCTGGCCCGGCGGCGGCGGGCAGCGGCCGGCGAGCGGGTCGGCCAGCAGCCCCGCGTCACGCACCTCGCACACCACGGAGTCGTCCTGGCGCCAGACCCGCAGCGCACCGGATCCCCGGCCGTGCACCACGCTGTTGGTCGTCAGCTCGGCCACGGCGAGGGCGAAGTCCTGCAGCCGGGAGTCGGGCAGGCCGAGCTCGGCCGCCCTGCCGGTGGCGAAATGCCGCACGTCGGGCAGGGAGTCCGCCGTGTAAGGCGTCTGTGGCACGTCAGCGGGTGCGGTCAGAGGCTGGTTGTAACGGGAGATCACCGCCTCGGGGGCGTAGGCCGCACTGGTGTCGTGCGCACCGGCCTCGATGATCGTGGGATGTGTGGCATAGGCGTCGTCCAGGACCGTCTGTTCCAGACCCACCGCGTCATACGGACAGAGGATGGTCACCGCCCGGCCCTGGAACGCGAGGTTGATCAGCGCCTCGTGCTGGACGCAGGCGGGGTACTCGGTCGAGGAGCGTCCGGCCCAGATCGGCTCGCCGATGATCCGCACCCGTCCGCCGGGGTGGGCGTCCGCGAAAGCGCGCAGCACCCGCGGGATGATCCGTCCGGGGTTGCGCCCCACCTGCGTCATGTCGAGGAGTTTCACCTGGGCGGCCTGCGCGCCCAACTCGCCGCGGATGAGGTCGAGGTTGGCCCCGGGCACCGCCACCGCCACCGCCTCGCCCGCGTCCAGGCCCTCCTGGAGGAACGGAACGGTGCCCGCCAAGTACTCCCGCTCGCCCCGGTAGAACAGTGCCGGATGGACGAAGGCTCCGGTCTCGGTCATGGCGCTCATGTCGTGGCCACCTCGATTGCAGAAAGGTCGGGCCAGAACAGCTCCAGCACACGGCTCAGGGCGGGCGGCGGGCTTTCCAGAACGAGCCGCTGCCCGCCGCTGAGGCTCCGGGCGGTCATGGCCAGGGCGGTGGCCCCGGCCAGGTCGATGAAGGTCAGGGCCGAAAGCTCGAAGTGATACGAGTCGTGGGGCCGCTGAACCACCCGCTCCAAGGCCTGCTCCCACGCCATGTGCGTGGGCAGACAGACCTCACCGGCCACCTCCAGGCCGGCCCGGTCCGTCAGGGCGAAGATGTGCAATCGCTCGCTGCGAGGCGTCACTTCACCCACCCCCTCTTTCCGCTCGTGCGGGTCGTTCACATCGTCCTCCCGCTTCCGTCCAGGACGTCGCCCCCCAGTATCCCCGTTCAGGCCGGTGCCGAGAGCCGCTTGCCCGCAGCGGCTCACAGACCGCAGCGGCTGGCATGACCGCGGCGGCTCACATGACCCGCACGCCGATCAGGCAGGTGTCGTCGTCGGTGTCGGAGGCGCTGTGCGTCAGGAGTCCGTCGAGTTGCTGCTCCAGGTCGGCGGTGGGGAACCCGCCGTGGTCAGCAGGCGGGCCAAGGAGTCCTGGACCGCTTCGTCACGGCGCTCGACGAGTCCGTCGGTGTACATGAGCAGGGTGTCGCCGGGCTCCAGACGCAGTTCCTGCTCTTCGTAGTCGGTGTCGGCCAGGGCGCCCAGGAGTATGCCGCCGACCGGGGGCAGGGGCGCCGCTTGCCGGCCGCGCAGCAGCACCGGCGGCAGGTGCCCGGCGCGCGCCCAGCGCAGGGTGTGCCGCTCCGGGTCGTACAGACCGCACACCGCTGTCGCCGTGACCTGCGTGGTCAGGTGGTGGGCCACGATGTTGAGCCAGGACAGCAGTTGGGCGGGTCCGGCGCCCGTGACGGCCAGGCCGCGCATGGCGTTGCGCAGGACGACCATGCTGGTGGCGGCCTCGATGCCGTGCCCGGCCACGTCCCCCACGCACAGCATGATCTGCTTGGACGGCAGCGTCACCGCGTCGTACCAGTCCCCGCCCACCATGGATTCCGATTCCGCCGGCCGGTACCGCACGGCGATCTGGAGACCCGGGCTGGACAGCGGGGCCTCGGTGGGCGGCATGATCGCGTGTTGCAGTTGCAGGGTCAGCCGGTTGCTCTCGGCGGCCTGCTGTTCGGTGTGCGCCAGTTGGTCGCGGGTCGCCGCCAGCGCCACCTCGGTCCAGTGCTGGGACGAGATGTCCTGGTAGGCACCGCGCACGGAGAGCAGCCTGCCGTCGGCGTCGAGAACGGGTTCGGCGATCACCCGCATGTGCCGGGTGACGCCGTCGGGACGTTCGAGGCGGAAGGCCGCGGAGGCGGACCTGCGGTGGTGGAGCACGGTGCGCAGGAAACGGCGGATGGTGGTGGCGTCGTCGGAGTGGGCGTACGAGGTGAGTGCTTCCAGCGGCACGGGCGGCGTGTCGTGCGGGCGGCCGTACAGGTCGAACAGCTGGTCGTTCCAGGTGACTTCGCCCGTGGTGAGGTTCTCCTCGAAGCCGCCGATCCTGCCCAGGCGCTGGGCGTGCTGCAAGAGGTGGGCCAGGCGTGCCGCCTCGTCCTCGATGCGCCATATGAGCAGCACACAGCCGCCCTGCCGGCTGACGCTGATGTCGGCGACCGCGGCGAGGGAGACCTGGCCGACCAGCGCGGTCAGGGTCATCCGGCGAGTGCGGAACGGCTCACCGGTCGCGTACACCCGTTCGATCTTCTCGAACAGCTCACTGCCGCCCACGGCCATGGGGTAGGCCTCCAGCAGCCGCGCTCCGTGCACGGCGCTGCGTGGCCGGCCCGCGGGGTCGACGAAGCTGTTGTTGACGTGGTGGACCCGGAAGTCCGTGAGCTGTCCGTCCGCGTCCAGGTACGGGACCAGGACCAGGGCGGGGTCGTACAGCCCGTCCGCGAGGTCCACCAGTTCGGAGACGTCGGGCGGGGGCACCCAGGCGTCCGCCGACGGCGGGGCCGCGGTGTCCGGGCGGCTTTCCAGGGTGTGGGCGCACAGCTCCGCCAGCGCCTCGATCTGGCGGAGGATCTGCGCTGGCTGCGGTTCCAGCGGGCCCGGCCAGCAGATCTCCAGGACGCCGTTGACGCGGCCGCCGGTGCCGACGGGGAGCGCGATACGCCCGCCCCTGGCGTGCCGTGCCCGGCCGATGGACGGCAGGCCCTCCTCGGACATGTCCGTGATGTGCACGGTCTGGCGCTCCGTCAGCGCCCTGCGGGCCAGGGTGGAGACGCCCGGGGGTACGTACCGCCAGCGGCCGGCCTCACCCTCGGCGAACCCCGCGTGCCCCGCCAGGGCCAGGGAGGCGTCGGCTCCCGCGCTCCACACGGCGACGGCGCAGGCCCCCAGCGGGGTCAGGGCGTGGGCGAGGAGCGACTGGGCGGCCGCCTGCGTGTCGCCCGCGGCCAGGGCGCCGCTCTCCGCCGTACGCAGGCGCACGCCGACGGAGGGTTCGTCCTGGTCAGCGGGCGGATCGATATTGGCCTGGCTGGCGAAACCGCTGGCGATCTCGGTGAGGTGGTCCTGGGACGACTGGTTGACGATGTCCGCGGCCAGCTCCAGCTGGGAGACGCCCGCCTCCCCGGCCAGCACGGCCAGTTGCCGCGCGGCCGCGGCGGGACCGCACCGCAGCCGCTCGATCAGCACGCCCTTGGCCAGTTCGATCAGGGCGCGGCCGTCGGCTGCCGCCTGCGCGGCGAGGATCTCGCCGCGCAGCCGCTCCACCGTCGCCGCGAGCCTCCCCACGCCGGTGGTCTCCACTTCGGTGGTCTCCGCTTCGGTGCTGTTCGCGCCGGTGGAATCCGCTACGGTGCTCTCCACCCTGGCGCCGGGCACGTGGTGGTCCGGTGAGGCGGGGCCCTCCAGGGGCTGTGAGGTGGTCATGATGCTGTCGACTCCCCACTGATCCAGGTCCCGACGCAGGCGATGAGGTCATTGGCGTCGACAGGCTTGGTGACGTAGTCGCTGGCCCCGGAGGCCAGGCTCTTCTCCCGGTCGCCCGGCATGGCCTTCGCCGTCACGGCGATGATGGGCAGCGTCGCGTAGGCCGGGTCCTGCCGTATCTCCGCCGTCGCCGCGTACCCGTCCATCTCGGGCATCATCACGTCCATCAGGACCAGGTCGATCTCCGGGTTCGCGCGCAGGGTCTCGATGCCCTTGCGTCCGTTCTCGGCGTGCAGGACCTCGATGCCGTGCATCTCCAGGATGCCGCTGATGGCGTACAGGTTGCGGGCGTCGTCGTCCACGACCAGCACGACGCGCCCGGCCAGTCCGCCAGCGGCCCGCGGGAGCTGCTCGCCGGACTCCTCCCCGCGGACCAGCGGGACCACGTCCCCGGGCTGCTCGGCGGTCAGGTGCAGCGCGATGCGCTCGCGCAGCTCGTCCAGGCTGGAGATCAGCTCCAAGGGGCGCGTGTGGGAACGCGATTGCAGCAGCCGTTCGTGCGCCGGATCCAGCCGGCGGCTGTTGTGCGCGAGAACGGGCACCGACGTGACGGCGGCGTCGCCGTCCATGGCGTCGAGGAACCGCAGCGCCTCGTCCTTCGGCATGTCGAGTTCCAGGACGACGCAGTGGCACGCGCCCGCGGCCAGGCTCTCGGCCGCCTCCACGGCGCCGACGGCGGTGATGACCTCGACGCCCGCCTCCCCGGGCTTCGCGGAGAGCTCACCGCTGCCGGACAGGTCGGCGACAGCGCTCTCCGCGACGAGGGCCAGCAGGCCACGCGCCCGCCCCTCGACCACGAGCAGCCGGCGTTTCCGGTGGGGCGCCGGGTCCGCGTGGGCGCCTTGCCCGGAGGCGCCGCGTACGGAGACACCTTGTCCAAAGGCGCCTTGGCCGTCGCCGGCCGTCAGGGCGGGTGCGGTCCGCGTGGCCGCCACGGCGTCGGTCCTGGCCTCCCATTCGGCGCGGGTCACGGGAAGGTAGAGGGTGAACGTGCTGCCCTGCCCCTGCGTGCTCGCGGCGACGACCACACCGCCCAGCAGGTGGGCGATCTCCCGGCTGATGGACAGGCCGAGGCCGGTGCCGCCGTACTTGCGGCTGGTGGTGCCGTCGGCCTGCTGGAACGCGCCGAAGATGGCTTCGAGCTGGTGCTCGGCGATGCCGATGCCGGTGTCCTTCACCCGGAAGGCCAGCAGCGCCTCACCGCGCCGGACGGACGCCGGGACCTCGCTGGGCCCGGCCATCTCGATGCGCAGCTCGACGCTGCCGCGTTCGGTGAACTTGACCGCGTTCGACAGCAGGTTGCGCAGGACCTGCCGCAGCCGTGAGTCGTCGGTGCGCAGCTCGGACGGCACGTCGGGCGCGGTGCTGATGGTGAAGTCGAGGCTTTTCTGGGTGGTCATCGGGCGGAACGTCGCCTCGACGTACTCCAGGAGCTTGCGCAGGGCCACCGGCTCGGGGTTGATGTCCATCTTGCCGGCCTCGACCTTGGACAGATCGAGGATGTCGTTGATGAGCTGGAGCAGGTCGGAGCCCGCCGAGTGGATGATGCCCGCGTACTCGACCTGCTTCGCGGTGAGGTTGCGGGTCGGGTTCTGCGCGAGCAGCTGGGCGAGGATGAGCAGGCTGTTCAGCGGGGTGCGCAGCTCGTGGCTCATGTTGGCCAGGAACTCCGACTTGTACTTGGAGGTGAGGGACAACTGCTGTGCCCGCGCCTCCAGTTCCTGGCGGGCCTGCTCGATCTCCAGGTTCTTCGTCTCGATGTCGCGGTTCTGGGTCGCCAGCAGGGCCGCCTTCTCCTCCAGTTCGGCGTTGGAGCGCTGCAGTTCGTCCTGCTGGACCTGCAACTCCGCCGAGCGGGCCTGGAGTTCGGCCGTCAGCCGCTGGGACTCCTCAAGGAGTTCGTCAGTGCGCGCGTTGGCGACGATGGTGTTGACGTTCACCCCCAGCGTCTCCATCAGCTGTTCGAGGAAGTCCCGGTGCACGGGGGTGAACTGCTCGAACGATGCCAGCTCGATGACGCCGAGGACCTGCTCCTCGACGAGGATCGGTACGACCATCAAGCTGCCCGGCGCGGCCTGTCCGAGCCCGGAGGAGATGCTGAGGTAGTCCGCCGGGATCTGGTGGACGGCGATGGGCCGCCTGCTGCGCGCCGCCTGCCCCACCAGGGACTCCCCGAGCTGGAAGCGCCTGCGGTCCGCGGCGCCGACGGGGCGGCCGTAGGAGCCGACCAGCGCGAGTTCGGTGGACCCGCCCGTCTCCTCGACGAGGTAGAAGGCCCCGTACTGCGCGGACACGAGGGGGGCCAGCTCGTCCATCACGAGTTCCGCGACCACGGCGAGGTCGCGGTGGCCCTGCATCAGACCGGAGATGCGCGCGACGTTGGACTTGAGCCAGTCCTGCTCCTGGTTGGCCAGGGTCGTCTCGCGCAGCGACTCGACCATGGTGTTGATGTTGTCCTTGAGTTCGGCGACCTCGCCCGAGGCGTCGACGGTGATGGAGCGGGTCAGGTCGCCCTCGGCCACCGCGCTCGCCACCTCGGCGATGGCGCGGACCTGCCGGGTGAGGTTGCCGGCCAGTTCGTTCACGTTCTCGGTCAGGCGCTTCCAGGTGCCCGAGACTCCCTCGACCTCGGCCTGGCCGCCCAGTCTGCCCTCGCTGCCGACCTCGCGCGCCACGCGCGTCACCTCGGCGGCGAACGCCGAGAGCTGGTCGACCATCGTGTTGATGGTCGTCTTCAGCTCCAGGATCTCGCCTCGGGCGTCCACGTCGATCTTCTTCGACAGGTCGCCGTTGGCCACCGCGGTGGTGACCTGGGCGATGTTGCGCACCTGGTTGGTGAGGTTGGTCGCCATCGAGTTGACGTTGTCGGTGAGGTCCTTCCACGTCCCGGCGACGTTGGGGACGCGGGCCTGGCCGCCGAGCTGGCCCTCGGTGCCGACCTCGCGCGCCACGCGCGTGACCTCGTCGGCGAACGCAGAGAGCGTGTCGACCATGGTGTTGATCCCGCCGGCGAGCGCGGCGACCTCGCCCTTGGCCTCGACGGTGATCTTCTGCGAGAGGTCGCCGCGCGCCACCGCCGTGGCGACCTGGGCGATGGAGCGCACCTGGCCCGTCAGGTTGGAGGCCATGACGTTGACGTTGTCGGTCAGGTCCTTCCACGTGCCGGAGACGCCGCGGACCGTCGCCTGGCCGCCGAGGTTGCCCTCGGTGCCGACCTCGCGGGCGACGCGGGTGACCTCGTCGGCGAACGCGGAGAGCTGGTCGACCATCGTGTTGATGGTCTCCTTCAGCTCCAGGATCTCGCCGCGCGCGTTGACCGTGATCTTCTGCGACAGGTCGCCCCCGGCCACCGCGGTGGCCACCTGGGCGATCGAGCGCACCTGGGCCGTCAGGTTCCCCGCCATGAAGTTGACCGAGTCGGTCAGGTCCCGCCACGTGCCGGAGACGCCCTTGACGTCGGCCTGGCCGCCGAGGATGCCTTCCGTGCCCACGTCGCGCGCCATGCGGGTGACCTCGTCGGCGAACGACGAGAGCTGGTCGACCATCGTGTTGATGGTGTTCTTCAGCTCCAGGATCTCGCCCCGGGCGCTGACCGTGATCTTCTGCGACAGGTCGCCCTTGGCGACGGCGGTGGTGACCTGGGCGATGTTGCGGACCTGGCCGGTGAGGTTGCCCGCCATCAGGTTCACCGAATCGGTCAGGTCCCGCCAGACACCGCCGACGCCCGGCACCTGGGCCTGGCCTCCCAGCCGGCCTTCGCTGCCGACCTCGCGGGCGACGCGGGTGACCTCGTCGGCGAACGCGGAGAGCTGGTCGACCATCGTGTTGACGGTGTCCTTCAGCTCCAGGATCTCGCCGCGGGCGTCCACGTCGATCTTCTGCGACAGGTCGCCCTTGGCCACGGCGGTCGCCACCTGGGCGATGTCGCGGACCTGGGTGGTCAGATTGCCCGCCATGGCGTTCACGTTGTCGGTCAGATCCGCCCAGCTTCCGGAGACACCGGGGACGACGGCCTGCCCGCCCAGAGTCCCCTCGGTGCCGACCTCGCGGGCCACGCGGGTCACCTCGGAGGTGAACAGCGAGAGCTGATCGACCATGCCGTTGAAGACGGCGGCGATCTCCCCGATCAGCCCGTCGCCCTCGTCCGGCAGCCTCGTGCCGAAATCGCCGTCCCGTACGGCCGTGAGTCCCGCCAGGAGCTGCCGCAGCTCCGGCTCGCCCACTCCGCTGTCCCCGCGCGAGCCGCCTCCGCGAGAGCTGCCCGCGCGAGAGGACCGCGGTCGTGGCGCCGTGGGCCCCTTCTCGACAGCCGCCTCTGCCATGACCGACCTCGTTTCGCTCAGATACCACGACGAACGGCCACCGGGGCAGGACAGCGCACACGCGCCTGCCGGGGCCGCAAACCGACTTCCACGAACTTCACCAGATGATTACAGCTGCACAAAAGTACGCAGCGGATCCCCTCATCTCTGCACCCGGGGGCACAATCCATGCTCCGTACCCCGTGTGATGTGTTCGTCAGTCCGCGTACGGCTCGTGATCCGCGGCGCCGAGAACGCGCGCTCCGCCGCGACAAGAAACCGACATTCCCCCGTAAGACCGGCTCGAACGCAGGAACTTATCATGGGCGAATGCAGCCCACCGACGAGCCCGAACCCGCATCCACCCGGCAACCGACCGGCGAGCCTCGTGAGATCGAGACCCTCGCCGAGTTCGACGAGGTCTCGGGACGCGGCGCTCTCGCCGGGTGCCGCGTCCAGGCCGTCGACCTGACGGAGCGCACCGCCGCGCTCAAGACCGCCCATGTCGCGGGTGCCGTCTTCCTCGGCTGCCCGATGAGCGAGGACGCGGCGGCGCGGGTGCGGGCCGCCGGCGCGCTGGTCTTCCCGCCGGTCCCGGGGCTGCCGTTCAACCCCTACCGGGGGCTGCTCTACACCCCCGACGACCTGTTCGCCGGCCTCGCCGGGGGCGGGTACGACGCGACGCCGGACGCCCACGCGTACGACTGGTTCCAGCGGACCAAGGCCGACGGCGACGTCTTCTCCTCGATGCTGCGCGCGATACACGACGACTCGATCTCCGACGCCCTGGACGAACTGCTCGCCGGGGCTGGAGTCGTGGGCGTCATGGGCGGCCACGCGATGGCACGCGGTACGCAGGAGTACGCGGGCGCGGCCCGGCTCGGCCGCGCGCTGGCCCGTGCCGGTTTCACGGTCGCGACGGGCGGCGGGCCGGGCGCGATGGAGGCGGCGAACCTCGGGGCGTACGCCGCCGTCTTCGCCGACGGCATGCTGGACGAGGCCCTGGAACTCCTCGCCAAGGCGCCCTCCTTCACGCCGTCGGTCACCGAGTGGGCGCGGGCGGCCTTCGCGGTCCGCGAGCGCTGGCCCTCCGGCGGCGCCTCGGTCGGCATCCCCACCTGGTTCTACGGCCACGAGCCGCCGAACGCGTTCGCCTCCCACTTGGCCAAGTACTTCGCCAACGCGACCCGCGAGGACGGGCTGCTGGCCCGGTCGAACGCGGGCGTCGTCTTCCTGCCGGGCGCCGCGGGCACGGTCCAGGAGGTCTTCGACAACGCCACCCCCAACTACTACCAGTCGCGCGGCGAGCCCACCCCGATGGTCCTGGTCGGCCGCGCGCACTGGACGGAGCACCTCCCGGTCTGGCCCCTGCTCCAGTCACTGGCCCGGGGCAGGTCCATGGAGCCGCGGATCGCCTTGGTGGACCGCGTCGAGGACGCCCCGGCCACGCTGGACTCCCTCCTCTCGGCCCGGGGGTATGCCTCGGAGCCCGCCCCCGGTCACACTCCGCCTCACCCGTAGGGTCACGGGGGCACGGGGTCACGGGGTCACGGGGTCACGGCTCCAGCAGCCCGGCGAGCACCTCGTAGGACCGCCCCCAGTCCCACTCCTCCCGCACCCACGCCCGCCCCTTGTCCCCCATGGAGCGGGCGAGCCCGCGATCCCGCAGCAGGCGTACGAGGCGGTCGGCGACGGCTGCCGGGGAGCGGCCGTCGACCACGTAACCGCTCTCACCGTCCCGCACGGCGTCCGGCGCGCCCCCGGAGTCCCCCGCCACGACAGGGAGTCCGGCGGCGGCCGCCTCCAGGAAAACGATGCCGAGCCCCTCCACCTCAAGGCCGCCCCTGCGGGTGCGGCAGGGCATGGCGAAGGCGTCGCTGGCGGCGTAGAAGGGCGGCATCGCGTGGTGCGGGTGGCCGCCCGCGAAGACGACGCCCTCCAGGACTCCTTGCTCCTCGGCCAGTTGGCGCAGGCGCGCCTCGTACGGCCCGGCGCCGACCAGCAGCAGCGTGGCGTCGGCGACCGCCCTGCGCACCATCGACCACGCCTCGATCAGGGTGTCCTGCCCCTTGCGCGGCACGAGGCGCGCCGCGCACAGGACGACGGGCCTGCCGTCCGTGAGCCCGTACCGCTCGCGCACCGGGCGGCCGTCGACGCCCGGCGCGAACTCCTCGGCGTCGACGCCGGGCACCAGGCGCGCGAACCGCACCCCCGGGTCCATGGCCCGGCGGACGGGTTCCCGGGTGCTCGGCCCGAGATACGTGACGCGGTCGGCGCCCGCCCCGATGCGGCGCAGCAGCATCCGCGCGCCGGGGGTACGGGCCCACCACACCTCGTGGCCGTGGGTCGTGGCGACGACCCTGCGCACCCCGGCCTCCCGCCGCAACCGCCCGGCGAGCAGCCCGAGCGGGGCGGCGGCGCCGAACCACACGCGGTCGCAGCCGTACCGCCGGGCGAGGGCCACGGCCCGCTCCCCCGTGCGCCGCGTCGGCAGCAGGGTGCGGGCCCGGTCGCGTACGACAGGGTGGGGGAACGTGCTGTCGTACGCCGCGTCGCCCGGCTCGGCGGAGGTGTACACGACGGCCGTGCCGGGCGGAAAGCGCCGGGCGAGAGTGTCGACGAAGGTCTCGATGCCGCCCTGCCGGGGCGGGAAGTCGTTGGTGACGATGAGAGTGCGAGGCGTGTGAGGCGTGCGAGGCATGGGTCCGACGTTAGGAACGCGGGTGCGTGCGGCGCGTCGCACGAGGCTCCGGGACCGTGGATCAACCCGTGGCATGACATCCCGAGCCGTTCTCCACCCCGGCGCCGACGCGGCCGTCCCGCCCCGACCGCGAGAATCGGGGCATGAGCACGACCATCCCGAGACGGCCCGGCCCGGTGCATGGGCGCCTGCGCGCCCTCGCCGCCGCCCCCGCCTACCCGTGGTGCACGGGCGCGGCCCTGACCGTGGGCGCGGTCGCCGAACTGACCGTGTTCCCGGGCTCGCTGACCAACGCCACCGCCATCCTGATCTCCACGGCCTCCCTCATGTGGCGCCGGGCCTTTCCGCCGGTCGCCCTGGTGAGTGTGGCCGCCGGGCTGCTGAGCTTCGGTGCCGACTCGTCGCTGTCGATCGCGGTGATGATCAGCGGTCTCGTCGCCTGTTACGTCCTCGGCCGCCGCCGCGTGCTGCATCCGGCGCTGCTGGTCGCGGGCGGGGCGTTCGGGGCCCTCGCGGTGAACCTGTGGCACATCCTGCGCTGGGCCCAGGACGACCGGCTGCCGGACGTGCCGCCGCTCGGTGACGCCGGGTCCCTCGGCCTGTTCGCCGAGGCGTTCGGGCTCTCGGCGGTGATCCTCGGTGCCGTCTGCATGGGCGACGCGGTGCGCGCCCGCGAGGAGACGCGACGTGCACGCGCCCATTCCCAGGCGCAGTTGATCGCCGTGGAGCGGCGGCGGGCGGCCGAGGCCGAGCGCGCGGCCATCGCCCGTGAACTGCACGACATCGTCTCGCACTCGGTGTCGATGATCGCGGTGCAGGCGGAGAGCGCGACGTACACGACGCCGGGGCTGAGCCCGCAGGCCCGTGACGGCTTCCAGCAGATCGCGGGGACCGCCCGCGCGTCCCTGGCCGAGCTGCGCCGGCTGCTCGGCGTCCTGCGCACCCCGGCCCCGCGGCACGAGGAGGCCGCCGCGACCGCCCCGCAGCCCACCCTCGACCACCTCGACGACCTCCTCGACCAGCACCGCGCGGTGGGCGGAGCTGCGGAGCTGAGGATCAGCGGGGAGCGGGTGCCGCTGGCCGCCGTGTGGGAGCTGTCGGCGTACCGCATCGTGCAGGAGTCCCTGACGAACGCCCGCAAACACGCCCCCGGCGCCCGCGCGCTCGTCGAACTCGACTACCGCGAGGACCGGTTGGCACTCCGCGTCACCGACGACGGGCCGGGGCCGCCACGGGGCGGCGGCGCGGGCGGCCACGGGCTGACCGGCATGCGGGAGCGCGCCGCCCTGGTCGGCGGCAGCCTCACCGCGGGCGCGGGCCAGGGCGGCGGGTTCCGCGTGGAGGCGGAACTGCCGTGGTGACGGACGACATCCAGGCTCCAAGCTCCGCGGTGGCTGGCGGCCCTGGTCCAGCCCCGCGCCGCTGACGTCCCGGTTCAGCCCCGCGTCGCTGGCGGCCCCGGTTCAGCCCTGCGTCGCTGGCGGCCCCGGTTCAGCTCCGCCCCACCGCCGCTCTCACCAGTCCCCGCTCGAGCTGAACCGGGGCCGCCAGCGACGCGGGGCTGAACCGGGACGTCAGCGGCGCGGGGCTGGACCAGGGCCGCCAGCCACCGCGGAGCTGAACCGGGGCCGCCAGCGGCGCGGGGCTGAACACGACCATCCGCCGGCGCGAGGCTGAGCCGCGACCATCAGCCGAAGGTGGCCCGCTCCAAGCAGAAGTCGAGTCCAGCTCCGCCCGAGGGCGATTCCGATGCCACCGGGGCGTTCCCAACCCCACCAGGAGCCAGGAAGGAGCTGCACCGATGCCACCCGGCGCACTCCAAGCCCCGCCCGGAGAGGCCTCCGAAGCCACCCGGCCCGCTCCTCGCCCCACCCAAAGGGCGATTCCAATGCCACCCAGCCTATCCCCGCCCCATCCCGGGGGCGACTCCGAAGCCACCCAGCGCACTCCAACCGCCCTATCGGGGACGCCCCCGACGCCGTCCCGGAGACGCCCCTGACGCCATCCCCAAGGCAATCCCCACGCCACCGCCCCGAAGGCCACCCCCGCCCCGCCCTCAGGCGCGACCACTCCACCGCCCTACGCACCGAAGACCTTACGCACCGGACGCACCCACCCCCGCGCCGAAGACACCCCCGCTCCCGGCGCCGCCCCGCCACCCCCGAGGACCACCACGTCCCCGGCGTCGAAGGCGACCCCGACGCGCTCGCCGACCTCCGGTGCCTCCCGCAGCGCGCACGCCGCCTCCAGGCGCGGACCCTCCGCGGGCTGGAGACGCACCGCTACGTGCGTGCCGCGGAAGGTGCGGGCCGTCACGGTGCAGGGCAGGCCCTGGTCGGCGGGGACGATGCGTACCCCGGCCGGCCGTACCAGGAGATCGCGGCGCCCGGCGGGGGCGTCCTTCGGCACGGGGACCTTGCCCCACGCGGTGTCGGCCGTCTCGCCGGTGACCGTCGCAGGGACGACGTTCTCGAAGCCGAGGAACCGCGCGACGAACTCGTCCACCGGCCGCTGCCACACCTCAAGAGGCGTGCCGGACTGGGCGATCCGCCCCTCCCGCATCACGACGACCCGGTCGGCGAGTGCGAAGGCCTCGCCCTGGTCGTGCGTGACGGCCAGCACGGTCGTACCCAACTCGCCGAAGAGTTCCCGCAGTTCGACGACGAGTCGTTCCCGCAGGGAGCGGTCGAGCTGGCCCAGCGGCTCGTCCAGCATCAGCAGCCGCGGCCGCGGGGCCAGCGCACGCGCGAGCGCGACCCGCTGTTGCTCGCCGCCGGACAGCGAGGCGACCGCCCGTCGCTGCGCCTTCGGCAGCCCGACGAGTTCGAGCAACTCGGCGACCCGGTCGGCCTGTTCACCGCGTGACGCACCGCGCATCCGCAGTCCGAAGGCGACGTTGCCCGCCACGTCGCGCTGCGGGAAGAGCTGGTGGTCCTGGAACATCAGACCGACGCCCCGCTTGTGCGCGGGCACCCCGCCCTGGTCGCGCCCGCCGAGCTCGATCCGCCCCGCGTCGAGCGACTGAAGCCCGGCGACCGCCCGCAGCAACGTCGACTTGCCGCTGCCGCTCGGCCCGAGCACGCAGACGATCTCGTGCTCGGCGACCTCCAGATCCACGGCGTCGAGCACGGCCCGCGCCCCGAACCGGACCGTCGCCTCACGCAGGCTCAGCAAGGCGGTCGTCATCAGAACTCCCCCGAAGTACGGTCCGTACGGATGCGTTCCAGAAGCAGCAGCGACACCGCGCACACCACCATCAGGATGGTCGAGAGGGCCATCGCCTGGCCGTAGTTGAGGTCCCCGGCCCGCCCGAGCAGCCGCGCCACGGCCACCGGCAGGGTCGGGTTGTCGGGCCGCGCGATGAAGACGGTCGCCCCGAACTCGCCGAGCGACACCGCGAAGGCGAACCCGGCGGCGATCAGCAGCGCCCGCCGCACCATCGGCAGGTCCACCTCCCGCCAGGCCCGCAGCGGCGACGCCCCGAGCACGGCCGCCGCCTCCCGGAGCCGTCCGTCCACCGCGCGCAGGACGGGCAGCATGGTGCGTACGACGAAGGGCACGCCGACCAGGGCCTGGGCGAGCGGCACCAGAATCCAGGAGGCCCGCAGATCAAGGGGCGGCTCGTCCAGCGCGATCAGGAACCCGAAGCCGACGGTCACCGCCGACACCCCGAGCGGCAACATCAGCAGCGCGTCGAACCCGCGTACGAGACGACCGGCTCTCCGCGTCAGCGCGGCCGCCGCGAGCCCGCCGATGAGGACCGCGATGCCGGTGGCCACCACCGCGTACCGGAGTGAGTTCCAGACCGCCTCGATCGGCGGCACGAGGAAGGCGCCTCCCTCCGCCGACGTCAGCTCCCTGTAGTACGCCACTCCGAAGCCGCCGGGGCCCGCGAAGGACCGCTGGATCAGCACCCCGAGCGGCAGCAGGATCAATGCGGCGACCGTGGCCATGACCAGCCCGAGCAGCGCCCACTGCCCCGCGCCGCGCGGGCGCCGCACCACGCCCGCCGCGTCGACCAGCCTCAGCGCGCTCTCACGCCGCCGCACCGTCCAGGCGTGGATCGCGAGGATGAGCCCCACCGCCGCGAACTGCACGAGGGTCAGGACGGCGGCCGTGGGCAGGTCGAGCAGCTGCGCGGTCTGCCGGTAGATCTCCACTTCGAGCGTGGAGTACGCGGGTCCGCCGAGGATCTGGACGATGCCGAAGGAGGTGAAGGTGAAGAGGAAGACCATGAGGGAGGCGGCCGCGACGGCCGGCCCGAGCGCGGGCAGCGTCACCGTCCGCCAGGCCGTCCAGCGTGAGGCGCCGAGCATCCGCGCGGCCTCCTCCTGGCGTGGATCGAGCTGCGACCACAGCCCGCCGACCGTGCGGACGACGACCGCGTAGTTGAAGAAGACGTGTGCGAGCAGGATCGCCCACACGGTGGTGTCGAGCCGCACACCCCACAGCTCGTCCAGCAGCCCGCCCCGCCCGAGCAGCGCCAGGAACGCCGTCCCCACGACGACCGTCGGCAGCACGAACGGCACGGTGACGACGGCCCGCAGCACCTGCTTGCCCGGGAAGTCGAAGCGCGCGAAGACATACGCGCCGGGGAGCGCGATCAGCAGCGTGAGCGCGGTCGACGCGAGCGCCTGCCAGGTGGTGAACCACAGCACGTGCCGGATGTCGGACTGCCCGAGCACGTCGGCGATCCGCCCGAACCGCCAGACACCGTCCACGTGCAATCCGCGCGCCACGATCGCCGTGACCGGATAGGCGAAGAAGAGCGCGAAGAACGCGACGGGCACGGCCATCAGACCGAGCCGCACCGCGCTCCCGCGGCCGAAACCCGCGCGAAAGCGGGGCTTCGTCACCTTCATCGCATTCGTCACTTCAGTACGAGCGAGGTCCACGACTTGATCCACGGCTCGCGGTTGTCGGCGATCTTCTTCGGATCCATGGTCTGCGGCTTGTCGACGCTCACACCGTGCTTCGTGAACAGCTCGGGCAGCGCCACGCCCTCACGCACCGGGTTCACGAACATGTTCAGCGGCATGTCCGCCTGGAACTCCTTGCTCGCCAGGAAGTCCAGGAGCGCCTTGCCGCCCTTGGCGTTGCCGAGCAGCCCCGCGTACTCGACCTGGCGGAAGCAGGTGCCGGTCGCGACGCCGGTCGGGGCCTCCTTGGGCTGCGGCTCGCCGTAGAGCACCTCGACGGGCGGCGACGAGGCGTAGGAGACGACGAGCGGCCGGTCGCCCTTGGCCTTCTTGCCGCCCGCGGACCCGGAGAACTCCTCGTTGTACGCCTGCTCCCAGCCGTCGACGACCTTGACGCCGTTGGCCTTGAGCTTTTTCCAGTAGCTCTCCCAGCCCTTGTCGCCGTACTTCGCGGCGGTGCCGAGCAGGAAACCGAGGCCGGGCGAGGAGGTCGAGGCGTTCTCGGTGACCAGCAGGTCCTTGTAGGCGGGCCGGGTGAGGTCCTCGAAGGACTGCGGCGGCGCCAGCTTCTTGTCGGCGAAGTACTTCTTGTCGTAGTTGACGCAGATGTCACCGCTGTCGACGGGCGTCACGCGGTGCTTGCCCTGGTCGACGCGGTACTCCGGCTTGATCTTGTCGGAGTCCTTGGCCTCGTACGACTGGAAGAGGCCGTTGTCGAGCGCCCGCGACAGCAGGGTGTTGTCGACGCCGAAGAAGACGTCGCCCTGCGGGTTGCCCTTGGAGAGGATCGCCTTGTTCACGGCGGCGCCCGCGTCCCCGTCCTTGAGGACCTTGACCTGGTACCCCGACCGCTTCTCGAACTCCTTGAGCACGTCCTTGGAGACGTTGAAGGAGTCGTGGGTGACGAGCGTGACGCTCTTGGAGCCGGCCCCCGTGGAATCACCGCCGGAGCCGCCGCACGCGCAGAGCGCGACGAGCCCGATGCCCACCGCGACGGCGGTGAACGTGTTCTTCTTGGCAGTGGTCTTCTTGGTGGTGGCCTTCTTGGTGGTGCTCACTGACTTGTCCTCCTGGGTGTCCAGGAAGAGACGCGGCCCTGCCCGCGGGCGAAAGGCCTGCGGGCAGGGCGCAACAGCTTGAGTAATGCCCGAACTTCCTACCCGGAATGACCCGGGCGAGGTTCAGAGGGTCTGCGGCCCACCTGTCCAAGGTGCCGCACTCTCAGCGCTGTGGCGCTCCCCTGTCGGAATATGCAGATGTGTGTACGACCGCCACACTACCTCTCGGCGGCGGCGAGCTGACCACACGCCCCGTCGATCTCCTGGCCCCTGGTGTCCCGGATCGTGACCGGTACACCATGCGCGGCGATGGCCTCCACGAACGCCTTCTCGTCCTCGGGCCGTGACGCCGTCCACTTCGAGCCCGGCGTGGGGTTCAGCGGAATCAGGTTCACGTGCACCGGCTTGCCCTTGAGCAGCCGGCCCAGGCGGTCACCGCGCCACGCGTGGTCGTTGATGTCGCGGATCAGGGCGTACTCGATGGAGAGGCGGCGCCCCGACTTGGCCGCGTACTCCCAGCCGGCGTCGAGCACCTCCCGCACCTTCCACTTGGTGTTGACCGGCACGAGGGTGTCGCGCAGGTCGTCGTCCGGGGCGTGCAGCGAGATCGCGAGGCGGCACTTGAAGCCCTCGTCGGAGAACCGGTGGATGGCGGGTACGAGCCCGACCGTCGACACCGTGATCCCGCGCTGCGAGAGGCCGAGGCCGTCCGGCTCGGGGTCGGTGAGGCGGCGGATGGCACCGGTCACGCGGTTGTAGTTGGCCAGCGGCTCGCCCATGCCCATGAAGACGATGTTGGACAGGCGGGCGGGGCCACCGGGGATCTCACCGTCGCGCAGCGCGCGCATGCCGTCGACGATCTGGTGCACGATCTCGCCCGTCGACAGGTTCCGGTCGAGGCCGGCCTGGCCGGTGGCGCAGAACGGGCAGTTCATGCCGCAGCCCGCCTGGGAGCTGATGCACATGGTGACCCGGTCGGGGTAGCGCATGAGCACCGACTCGACGAGCGTCCCGTCGAAGAGCCGCCAGAGCGTCTTGCGGGTGGTGTCGTCGTCACAGCTGATGTGCCGCACCACGGACATCAGGTCGGGCAGCAGAGCCTCACGGAGCTTGTCGCGCGCACCGGCGGGGATGTCGGTCCACTCGGCGGGGTCGTGGGCGTACCGCGCGAAGTAGTGCTGCGAGAGCTGCTTGGCGCGGAACGGCTTCTCGCCGATGGCGGCGACGGCCTCCTTGCGCTCGGCGGGCGTGAGGTCGGCGAGGTGCCGCGGGGGCTTCTTGGCTCCGCGGGGCGCGACGAAGGTGAGTTCTCCGGGTACAGGCATGGTCCATCCAGTGTCGCAGACATACGACCAGGGGCCCGCCGCCCTGTGGACAACGAGCCCCTTACGCACATCCGCGCAGGTCAGACGGCCGAGGTGGCCGGCCTGGCACCGCGACCGGACCGTCAGCCGGACCCCACGAAGATCACCAGCAGGAGCCAGACGACCGGCGCCGTCGGCAGCAGTGAGTCCAGCCGGTCCATGATGCCGCCGTGCCCCGGCAGCAGCGTGCCCATGTCCTTGATGCCGAGGTCCCGCTTGATCATCGACTCGCCGAGGTCACCGAGCGTGGCGCTCGCGGCGACCGCGAGACCGATGAGCAGCCCCTGCCACCACGTTCCGCCGTCGATGAGGAACTCCATGCACAGCGCGCCCGCGGCCATGGCGAACGTCACCGCGCCGAGCAGCCCCTCACGGGTCTTGCCGGGGCTGATGCGCGGCGCCAGCTTGTGCTTGCCGAAGCGCCAGCCGACCGCGTACGCCCCGGTGTCGCTGACCACGGTGAGCAGCAGGAACGTCAGCACCCGCCACGCCCCGTCGTCCGCGGTGAGCATCAGCGCCACGAACGTCGCGAGGAAGGGGACGTAGAAGGCGGCGAAGACGCCCGCCGTGACGTCCTTCAGATAGCCCTCGGGGGGCTCCGTCATCCGCCAGACCAGCACGGCGAGCGCGGTGAGCGCCATCGCCACCCAGGCGCCCTCGGGCCCCCGGACGTACCCGGCGACGACCATCGCCGCGCCGCCCACCGCGAGCGGCACGAGCGGGGCCTTGATGTCCTTGCGCTCGCCGAGCCGGGAGGTCAGCTCCCAGAGGCCGACGACGACGGCGACCACTATGACGCCGATGAAGACGGCCTTGACGACGAACAGCGACGCGATGATCACCGCGCCGAGGCCCACACCGACTCCTATGGCCGCACCGAGATCACGGCCCGCGCTCTTGCCCGCGCTCTTCTTCGGCGCTGGCTGCGGCGCTGCCGGGGCGGGCTGTGGTGCGCTGGGCATGGGCTCCTGCGGGGGCGCGGGGGTGTCGGGCACGACGGGCATCGGCTGCGTCGCGGACGGCAGCAGCACGTCCTGCGCATCGTACGCGGGACCTGCCGGGGGCGCCCCCCGACCAGACCCCTGGTCGGGCGGCACCCAGTACCCGGCTGTGGGCCGCGCCCCCCAGGAAGAGTCGTTCACGGATCGGTTTCCTGATTCCTCGGGCTGAGCCTCAGACTCGGACTGAGCCTCAGACTTCGAGCAGCTCGGTTTCCTTGTGCTTGAGCAGCTCGTCCACCTGGGTGACGTACTTCGCGGTGGTGTCGTCGAGGTCCTTCTCCGCGCGGCGGCCCTCGTCCTCGCCGATGTCGCCGTCCTTGACCGCCTTGTCGATGGCTTCCTTGGCCTTGCGGCGGATGGAGCGGATCGAGATCTTGGAGTCCTCGGCCTTGGTCTTGGCGACCTTGATGAACTCCTTGCGGCGGTCCTGCGTCAGCTCCGGGAAGGTCACCCGGATGATGTTGCCGTCGTTGCTCGGGTTGACGCCGAGGTCGGAGTCGCGGATCGCCTGCTCGATGTTGCGCAGCGCGCTCTTGTCGAACGGGGTCACCACGGCCATCCTCGGCTCGGGCACCGAGAACGAGGCCAGCTGGTTGATCGGCGTCAGCGCGCCGTAGTAGTCCGCCACGATCTTGTTGAACATCGCCGGGTGCGCACGGCCGGTGCGGATCGCGGCGAAGTCCTCCTTGGCGACCACGACGGCCTTCTCCATCTTCTCCTCGGCCTCGAGGAGGGTCTCTTCGATCACCACTTGCTCCTGCGTGTCTTGAGTAGGCCCGGCTAGCACAGGGCGGCCGGCTGCGTCGCGTGTCTTTCCTGCACGGTGTCCGACCGGCAGGGCTTTGTCCATCCCCTCAAGGGGCGTCTCGCGTACGTCCCTTGACTCGCGTACGTCCCTTGAGACGGGCTCAGATCTCTGAGGCCCTGAGGCCCTGAGGCCTTGCGGCCCCGGGATCCTGAGGTCAGTCCCGGCTTCCCTGGTCGCCCACGAGAGTGCCGATCTTCTCACCCTTGACGGCCCGGGCGATATTGCCTTCGGAGAGCAGCTCGAAGACGAGGATGGGCAGCTTGTTGTCCCGGCACAGCGTGATCGCGGTCATGTCGGCGACCTTGAGGTCGCGGGTGATGACCTCGCCGTAACCGAGGGCGTCGAACTTCACCGCGTCGGGGTTGGTCTTCGGGTCGGAGTCATAGACGCCGTCCACGCCGTTCTTGCCCATGAGCAGCGCCTCGGCGTCGATCTCCAGGGCACGCTGCGCGGCGGTGGTGTCGGTGGAGAAGTACGGCATGCCCATACCGGCACCGAAGATGACCACACGGCCCTTCTCCAGGTGGCGCACGGCGCGCAGCGGGATGTACGGCTCCGCGACCTGGCCCATGGTGATGGCGGTCTGGACGCGGCAGTCGATGCCCTCCTTCTCCAGGAAGTCCTGGAGGGCGAGACAGTTCATGACCGTGCCGAGCATGCCCATGTAGTCCGAGCGGGCACGGTCCATGCCGCGCTGCTGGAGCTCGGCGCCGCGGAAGAAGTTGCCGCCGCCGATGACGACGGCGATCTGGGCGCCGTCGCGGACCACGGCCGCGATCTCCCGGGCGATGGCGTGCACCACGTCGGGGTCGACCCCGAGGCCGCCTCCACCGGCGAACGCCTCACCGGAGAGCTTCAGCAGGAAGCGTCCGGCAACTTTGCCGTCGTCACTCTTCGAGTCGGCCTTGGTGGTCATGGTGTTCTCGCTTCTCTTACTTGACACACATACGAAGAAGGCCACTGCCGGTGGGGTGTCGTTCGCATCCCATGCTCGGCAGTGGCCTCCTCGTCAGATCCTGCGGTCGTACGTCGCGTACGGGTGCCCCTTCCGGGGCTCCCCACGCGGGCGACCGCTGTCGACCCTATAGGGGTCTACCGTCGATCGCGGTACGGACTCAGATGCCGACCTTGATGCGCGAGAAGCGCTTCAGGGTGACACCGGCCTCGGCGAGAACCTTCTCGACCGACTTCTTGTTGTCCAGCGCGTACGGCTGGCCGAGGAGGGTGGCCTCCTTGAAGAAGCCGTTGACGCGACCCTCGACGATCTTCGGGAGGGCGGCCTCGGGCTTGCCCTCGGCGCGGGTGGTCTCCTCGGCGACGCGACGCTCGGACTCGACGACCTCGGCCGGCACGTCCTCCTTGGAGAGGTACTTCGGCGCGAAGGCGGCGATGTGCTGCGCGATGCCCTTGGCGACGTCGGCGTCGGCCTTGTCCAGCTCGACGAGGACACCGATCTGCGGGGGCAGGTCGGGCATCGTACGGTGCATGTACGCGGTGACGTAGGCGCCGGAGAACTGCGCGAAGCGGTCCAGGACGATCTTCTCACCGAGGTTGGCGTTGGCCTCGTCCACGTACGCCTGGACGGTCTTGCCGGCCTCGATCTCGGAGGCGAGCAGCGCCTCCAGGTCGGCCGGGGACGTCTTGGCGATGTGGGCGGCGAGGTTGTTCGCCACGGCCTGGAACTTCTCACCCTTGGCGACGAAGTCCGTCTCGCACTTCAGCTCGACGATGACACCGGAGGTGTTGTCGTCGGCGATGAGGGAGACCACGGCGCCGTTCTCGGCAGAACGGCCCTCGCGCTTGGCGACGCCCTTCTGGCCCTTGATGCGGAGCGCCTCGACGGCCTTGTCGACGTTGCCCTCGGCCTCGTCGAGCGCCTTCTTGCAGTCCATCATGCCGGCGCCCGTGAGCTCACGGAGCTTCTTGACGTCAGCGGCGGTGTAGTTCGCCATGATCGAAATTCTCTCTCGAAGTCTTGAAAGATCTACGGAGGTCTACGGGTGAACGGCGGGGGCCGATCGGGCCCCCGCCGTCAACCACCGAACCTGTGAGGTCAGGCCTGCTCGGCGTCCGCGGCCGGGGCCTCGGCCTCAGCGGCGGGAGCCTCGGCGGCCGGAGCCTCAGCGACGTCCTCGGCCGGCTTCTCGTCAGCCTTCGGGGCCTCGGGGGCCTCGGCGTCGTCGGCCTTCTTCTCGCCCTCGAGCAGGTCGCGCTCCCACTCGGCGAGCGGCTCGCCGGCGGCCTTCTCGCCCGGCTTCGAGTCACCGGTGGCGACACCGGAACGGGCGATGAGGCCCTCGGCGACGGCGTCGGCGATCACGCGGGTGAGCAGCGTGACCGAGCGGATCGCGTCGTCGTTGCCGGGGATCTTGTAGTCGACCTCGTCCGGGTCGCAGTTGGTGTCGAGGATGGCGACGACCGGGATGTTGAGCTTCCGGGCCTCACCGACCGCGATGTGCTCCTTCTTGGTGTCCACGATCCAGACGGCGCTGGGCACCTTCTGCATCTCGCGGATACCACCGAGGGTCTTCTCCAGCTTGGCCTTCTCGCGCGAGAGCACGAGAAGCTCCTTCTTGGTGAGACCGGAGGCGGCGACGTCCTCGAAGTCGATCTGCTCAAGCTCCTTGAGGCGCTGCAGACGCTTGTAGACGGTCGAGAAGTTGGTGAGCATGCCGCCCAGCCAGCGCTGGTTGACGTAGGGCATGCCGACGCGGGTGGCCTGCTCCGCGATGGCCTCCTGCGCCTGCTTCTTCGTGCCGACGAACATGACCGTGCCGCCGTGGGCGACGGTCTCCTTGACGAACTCGTAGGCGCGGTCGATGTACGACAGCGACTGGAGCAGGTCGATGATGTAGATGCCGTTGCGCTCGGTGAAGATGAAGCGCTTCATCTTCGGGTTCCAGCGACGGGTCTGGTGACCGAAGTGGACGCCGCTTTCCAGCAGCTCCCGCATCGTGACGACGGCCATGGCCGTTCTCCTTGAGATTCTCGGTTGTGCCGCGTGTGCCGGACGGCACTCGCGCCTGACGCCCGCTGTGCGCCTTGCCACGAAGGACCGAGGGGCGCTGACACCGGCTTGTGATGGCCTGATGTCGGGGCGTGCGAAGTCGACCCGGTGACCCGGATCGCCACAAGAAGTGTACGGGACCCGCGGGGCGCCAGGTGACGCCACCGCCCTTGACCTGGCGCCGGAGCCGGCTGAGTCGTTTCTGAGCCGTCTGAGCCCGTCATGGCATCGAGCTGCCCCGTCACTCACACGGGTGACGGGGCTGTCCACAACCGGCCGGTAGTCCACAGATCCGGACCATGATCCCCATGGATCGCCGGGGCGCGGGACGGTTCTCGCATGCGCCTGCAACTGTTCCTGACGACGCTGGCCGCGCTGCTGGCGACCGCCCTGCACCCGACACCGCCCCCGGCCCCGGCCCCTGCCTCCCCTCCACCACCGGTGGCGAGGAACTGGCCGGTGGGCACCCCTATGGGCACCCGTCCCCCGGTCGTACGCGCCTGGGATCCGCCCTCGACCGCGTACGGCGCGGGTCACCGGGGCGTCGATCTCTCCGCACCGCCCGGCACGGCTGTACGGGCGGTGGCACCGGGCCGGGTGTCGTTCGCGGGCAGGGTGGCGGGCGAAGGCGTGGTCTCGGTGGAGTTGGACGGCACCGGGGATCCCCCGCTGCGCACGACGTACGAACCGGTGCGACCCACCGTGAAGAAGGGTGCCGAGGTCGCCGCCGGCGCGAAGGTCGGCACCCTGGAGCCGCCGACCGGCCACTGCCCCGGGGGCTGCCTGCACTGGGGCCTGCTCAGGGGTGAGGCCTACCTGAACCCCCTGAGCCTGCTCCCGCCATGGCTGCTGCGCCGGGGACCGTCACGACTGCTGCCCCTGACCGAGGCACCGCCTGCGTGGCGGATGGGCGTGGGGTGGGGCGGATGAGATCGGCGGTGGGTGAGAGCTACAGGCGCGTGAAATCCACGGCCGGGCCGCAGCCCCGCAGGGACCTGGCCTCAGCCCCGCACACCCCGCAGCGCCATGGCCACGGCCGCCTCGGTGATGGACTCGGGCTGCTCGGCCACGCCGAGCTCGATCCGCCGCACGGCCGCGTCCACGATGCCCTGCAACAGCATCGCCGCCATCCGGGGCTGCTCGTGCCCGAGCTCTTCGAGCGCCTCGACGATCATCGCGATGAGCCCGCCGTGCGCGGCCCGGATCTTCTCCCGGGCCCCCGCGTCGAGCTCACTCGCGGAGATGGCGACCACGGCGCGGTGCCGGCGGTCCCCCACCAGGGCGAGCTGGCGCCGCACATAGGCCTCGACCTTGCCCTCGGCCGACTCCGCGTTCTCCATGGCCGCCGACACCTCGGCCGCCCAGACGGGAAAGTCCACCTCGCACAGCTCTTCGACCACGGCCGCCCGCGACCGGAAGTACTCATAGACGGACGACCGGGCGAGCCCGGTGCGCTCGGCGAGGGCGGGGAAGGTCAGCGCCTCCGTCCCGCCTTCGGACAACAGGGACCGTGCGGCGTCCAGCAGGGCCCCGCGCTGCATCGACCGGTGCTCGGCCACAGAGGCCGCTCGAATCCTTGGCACGGCTCCACTTTACGGACGGGACGCGCCGCGCGGGAGGCGCGGCGGGGCGCACAACCGGCGGGCAGGGACGATTCAGCTCACTCGACGCACCGCGTCAGCGCCCGAAACTGGCCAGCTTCGCGCGCAGCTGCAACACCGATTTCGTGTGGATCTGGCTCACCCGGCTCTCGGTCACCCCGAGCACGTTGCCGATCTCGGCGAGCGTGAGTCCTTCGTAGTAGTAGAGCGTCACGACGGTCTTCTCGCGCTCGGGCAGCGTGTTGATCGCCCGCGCCAGCAGCCTGCGCAGCTCCCGGTCCTCGGCGACCTCCACGGGGTTGTCGGCCGCGTGGTCCTCAAGGGTGTCCATCAGGCTCAGCCGGTCGCCGCCGTCACCGCCGACGTGCAGCAGCTCTTCGAGCGCCACCACGTTCGCCAGGGACAACTGGCTGAAGACCGCGTGCAGTTCCTCCAGCGCGATCCCCATCTCGGCGGCGACCTCGCTCTCCGAGGGGGTGCGCCGCAGCTGCGCCTCCAAGGTCGCGTAGGCACGCTCGACGTTGCGCGCCTTCTGGCGCACCGAGCGGGGGATCCAGTCGAGCGCCCGCAGCTCGTCGATCATCGCCCCGCGGATACGGGTGATGGCATAGGTCTCGAACTTGATCGACCGCTCGATGTCGAACTTCTCGATCGCGTCGATCAGCCCGAACACCCCGGACGAGACGAAGTCGGCCTGCTCCACGTTGGGCGGCAGCCCCACGCTCACCCGGCCCGCGACGTACTTCACCAGTGGCGAGTAGTGCAGGATCAGCTGCTCCCGCAGCCGCCCGTCCCCGGTCTCCTTGTACGACCGCCACAACTCGTCCAGCGACGAGGGGGCGGGGGGCCGCTCCTGCTCGCCGCTACGGGCGGCGGGAGGGCCCGCCGCCCGGTCGGACCCTGAGGTGTGCTGGGGCATTCGTCGCCTTGAGCCGTTCTGCCGTGAACCGGTGAGGTCGCGTGGGTCGGTGCCGTCGCGCGAAGCGGCGAATCCACCGGGGCCGCTCGCGCTCGTGTGGTGCTGTGCTTGCGTGAAGTGAATGAGGTTGTCCGTCTGGTCGCCTGTCCGCGTCGGAATCCTTGTGAGCGTAGCGTGACTGCAGTGTCGCAGTGAGCGAAGACTATGGGATCGTGCGTGCGCAGATACGTTCCGCTGGGTGTCCCCCGGAGTCGCTCCCGTCGCGGTGAGTGACGACGTCGGCGCATCAACTGCGCGATTTCCCAAGGTCGTCGGGGGTTCATCCGTCCGGCGGAACACGCTCGGTCACGATTCACCTCCAGTGGCGAAGACCGACACAAACGCCTGGCGTGTCAACTGCCAGCCATCGCCGTGTCGTTCGACGAACCCCAACGACTGAAGTTCGTACAGTCGCCCTACCGCGTCATCCACGCTCGTCGCCGCGCCGACGGCGACGTCCCGGGCCGTCGCTCGCCCTCGCGCGGGCAGCGCGGCCAGGACGCGGGCCGCCCCCGGTGCGAGCAGATCGCGTGGCAGGACGGGGCCTCGCCGCTCCGGGGCCAGGTCGCCCATGTCGCCGACCAGCTCGACCACTTCCGCGGCATCGGTCACCAGGACGCCGTCACCCCGCAGCAGTTCATGGACCCCGGCGGAGAGGCCGCTGGTCGCGGGCCCCGGCACCCCCATGGTGAAGCGCCCCAACTCATGGGCGTCACGAGCCGTCGCCAGCGCCCCGCTGCGGTGGGCGGCCTCCACCACCACCGTCCCCCGGGTGAGCGCGGCGATGACCCTGTTCCGGAGGATGAAGCTTCTCTGCACTTCACTCGATCGGGAGTCGATGTTGATCATTTGTCCTCCTCGGGGCGAGGGGTGGGCAGGCCCAGGTCGATGACGGGCCGCTGAAGGAGCCGGGCAGCTTCGGCTTGCTTGGCTCGGAGGAAGGTCAAGGTGGTGTCGATGCCTTCAACTTCGCCGAACCAGTGCTCCTCTTCTGCGCGCTTGCGGCGCATGAGTAGGTCCTTCTCGATCTCGGCGAGGCGAGGCAGCATCTTCGGATTGACCTGGAGCATCGGGCAGCGGATGCAGGCGTGTTCGTGGCTGCATGGAGTTCCGTAGGGGCGAGCGCAGTTGCCGAGCTCGACCTTGCGCTTGTCGAAGTGCTCCTCGAAGTCGGCCCATTCCTCGGAAGTGACCTCGACGTATTCCTCCGCGGGCCGCAGGCTCCGGCGGTGGTTGAGGAACTTCTGGTAGTGGGCGACCACGTCCTCGGCGAAGACCGCGACGTAGCCCTGGAGTGTTTGCAGGCTGAGGTGGCCAAGCAGCGCCGCACCGATATGGATGGGGAGGCCGCCGTTGATGACGTCGGTCGCGAACAACCTTCGGAAGTCGTGGGGTGTGAAGGTGAGGTCCTCGAAGGCGGGGTTGGCATCCGCCAGTTCCTCGCAGCTGCGGGCGAGCATGTGCAGCACGGTGGTAGGCGCCATCACCCCGTGGAGGGTGCCCATCTGCCTCTGGAAGAGGAACGGCATGGGCTCTGACCAGGTCTTTTCGTATGGGTCATAGCGGCTGAGGACGCGGATGGGCTGTCCGTCCGCAGTGTGCCGGCGGATGATCTGGGCGATGGCATGGAAGAGGTCGGCGGACATGGGGATGACACGTTCGCGTTCGCTCTTGGAGGGCGCCACGACCAGGAGGGCGATGACCTCTCCGTTGGGCCGCTGGTATTGGCGGATGCTGAGGTGGGTGAGTTCGACGAGCTCCTCGACGCGGATGCCGCTGTGCCGCATGACCTCGACCTGGGCCCATTCCCAGAAGGCGGTCTCCTCAGCAGCGGTCACGTCGATCGTTTCGCCGTCCGGGTCGATGACCCTGACCGGCGGGTTCGCCTCCTTCCGCTCGCGCTGACGATCACGCCAGGAGTTCGTGCGGTGATAGGTGCTGCCCTGGAAGGTGAAGGGCTCTCCGAGCACCACCTGTCGGGCAGCGTCTAAGAGGCCGACCAGGTACTCGTGGCGGGACTCGATGTGAGCGGACAGCGCCGGCAGCAGAGGCTGACGAGCCCGGACCCGCTCGGCCATGCGCTGGTTGACCTCGCGCTTGCGCTTCCCGAACCCCTTCAGATCCCGACGCCGGACCGGGCAGGGAGCCACCCACTGAGCCCACTGCTCGGGCTCGCCAACCGACCAGCTGTGCAGGTCCATGTAGAAGGCACGGACCGCGAGGAGGATGGTGGAGGTGTCCTTGCGCTGCTTGGTCGGGTGCTTGTCCCAGACCTGGATCTCGGCCCGCCACTGGTCGTAAAGGCCCGGGCTGATCACAAGGTCTTGCTGGCCTGGGTTGATCTTCTCGATCTTCGCCCAGAACTGGCTCGCCAGGCGGCGGGACAGCCCTTCGAGCGAGACGTAGTCCATCTCCGTCTGCCGCCGGGTGAGGTAGTCGATCAGGAGCTGGCGGACGCCCTGGTGGCTGATCGAGTAACGGTCGACGAGCTGGGTGACGGTTCGCTGACCGGTGTAGATGAACGCGCGCAACGTCGGCGGCGTCCCCGGCGGGAAGTGCTCTATGGCGTGAAGCACCTGCCAGGCCCCGAGCGCGGCGAACCGGCCGGTCTGTCCAGTAGAGCTGGGGACGACGCCTAAGCGTCGGCACTCCACCGAGTAGTGCAGCAGGGCCGAGGGTGTCAGGTCCTCCAGGGCGATGCCCTGCGTGGTCAGCGCGGCCACGGTGTCGAACCTCGCCTTGGCCTTGTGGACGTCCCGGAAGTGCTTGGTCGCATCGACCGCCTTGAAGAACTCGTCCAGATACCGGTCGTTGTGGATCTTGCGGAAAGGGCCCGGGTAGTCACCGAATCTGTTGGCTCGCAACCCGGCGACGGACGGCTGGATGACACGCAGGCAGAAGAGCCACTTCAGTGCGGAGATCAGATAAGACCGGCCGTAGCGGTCGCCCTCGTGGGCCAGCACGGTGACGGACGGGGCGTGATCGGCATCGAAGCCGGCGGCCTGCCACCGCTCCTGCCAGGTGTCGCCGGGATGCTGCTTGAGGTGCCCGAGCAGCCGCTCCAGCCCGCGCAGGTGGCTGCGGCAGTTCGGCGGCCGGACGTCTCGCTGCACCAATCGGCAGATCTCCGTGATGGGGGCCCGGGACAGGTCGCCGAACGGCCCGGGGTGGGTCTTGGGCGGAGGTGCCGGGGCAGCTTTGATCGAGGTGTCGAAGCGGGAGGCGGGGGCCGGGATGAACGGCTCCTCGCGGTAATTCGTGCGCCGGTTGCGGCTGGTGTAGGTGTCCTGAGTGGTCGTGATGTCAGCCACCGAACACCACCTTGAAGTCCTCGGGGTCGTAGCCCGGGGCGATGCTCGGCTGGACGCGCGGCCGGTTGTAGTGGGCCTGGAGAGCGTCGAAGAGGTCCTCGACGCGGGCCCGCAGATAGCGGCCGGTAGTGGCAAGGTCGCTGTGGCGCAGAACGGCCCGCACTTCGACCAGCGTCAGGTGCGGGTCGTTGGCCATGCGCTCAGCAGCCGTGTGCCTCAGGTCATGCAAGGACCAGTTGGTCTTCAGCTTCTCGTTGGCCCGCTGGATAACGCGGCGCATCGCCCAGTAGCTGAGCGGCTTCTCCGGACCGCGGCGGGTTCGGAACACCGGCTCGTGGGCCGGAGGCAGTCCGGCCCAGTCGAGATAGGCCGCGAGTACCACCAGGGCTTGCGGGCTGGTGGGGATCGGTTCGCGCAGCTTGGTGCCCTTGGAGATGACGTAGACGATCTGTTTTTGCCAGTCGATGTCCGCCGGGGTGACACCCAGCAGCTCTGCGGCACGGGCCCCGCTGGAGACATAGAGCAGGACAGCGGCCCGGTCGCGGTCGTGGTTCATCGCCGCAAAGAATTCGTCCCACATCGCGTCCGGGATCGCTCGCGGGTCGCCCTTCGGCACTCGCTGCCGAAGCCGAGCGCGCCGGAAGGGTCGCACCGGCTCATCCTGGCTCTTATGGGCGAGGGCCTGCCTACGGGCCGGGGACTGCGGCACCGGGTTGAGAACCGGCCCCCGACCGTGCTCCTGGTGGAAGTCGTAGAAACTGCTGACGACCGACAGCGAATGGTTGATCGTGGTGGGTTGATAGCCGACCTGGAGGTACCGCTTGCCGGTGCGTGGGTTGACCGAGCCGGGCGGGGGCGAGGCAGGCTTGCTCCGGCGCCGTTGAGGATTTGCTGCCGTACGCAGCCATCCCACTATGGCGGCTACCTCCGCTTCCACCGCCTTCTCCCACGGGACGCCGAGACACCACAGGACGCGGAACCACCGCAACAGGTCGTACGAGTAGCTTCTCCCCGTCAGGGGGCTGTTGTCACTGAGCGACAGATCCCGCAGATAAGGCACTGCCGGTTCGACAGGCTCCCCGGCCTCATCCATCACCATGTACGGCGGATGCTGAGTCTTCAGCTGAACTACCGAGCCGATCCGAGGTACGTCGATCCGCCCCTCGATCAGCTGCTGGTGCAAGGTCTCCGTCACACGGGCCTCCTTGAGCAGACGAATGTCGTCTCGCTCAACGAGCCCCAGAAGGTGCAGTTAACAAACC
>NZ_JBMUZT010000003.1:0-103361 GCF_049542075.1 Streptomyces sp. G5(2025)
TCCGCCGTCCTGGAAATACACGTCTTTGAAACCTTCGGCGATGATTCCGCGCATCTGCTGGTCGCCGGCCCCGGCTTCGCGGGCGTCGAACAGGCGCCGGGCGTACTCCGGGGGGAGGTGCACGGTGAGGCGGCGGAACCGTCCGTCGTCGGTCGTGCCGATCGGCGCGGTGTAGCCGAACCGGGCTCTGGTCTCCACTGTGATCCCGCCGGTGGTGGCGGCCTGGCGTCGGCGGCGCTTGCGGACCCGCGGCTGCCAGCGGGCTCGTACCGCGTCGTTGATTTTCGCCGCGACGTCGGCGCGGGGGTGCTTGCGGGCGCCGCGGCGGTAGCGGTTCACGGAGTCGGCGGTGACACCGAGTTCTTGTGCGACGGCCTTCGCGCTGCCCAACTGCTTGAGCAGGTAGTTGATCTGGCCCTTGAGGGTCTTCGGCGGCTCCTTGGTGAACGACTCCCGGTCGGCGCGCTCGATGGCGTCCTCGATCTCGCCCACGGTCTACTCTCCTTCGTCCATGACGGCGTCGCCGCCCTTGATGTGGCGGGCCGGGTTGAGGCCCTTTTCCATCAGGTCGACCGCCCACAGCATCGACTGAACGCCTTCCAGCTTCGCCAGGCCCGGCGTGGGTCCGAGGCGGAAGGCTCCGGGCTTCGGCTTGCCGGAGGCGGCGTAGGGGAGGAAGTCGAGCGGGCTGTCGCTCGGTGCGGGGTAGACGACGCAGTCGGAGAGTACGGCGAGGGGGTACAGGCCCGTCATCTTGGCCATGTTGTTGAGTTTGCGGTGCATGTTGACGCGGGCCTTGCTGATGACGGCGGCGCGGATGTCGGGGCGCCAGGTGGGGCGGTCCAGGGCCGGCCACCGCTCCCCTGCCTTGTAGTTCTTGCCCTGTGGGCGTTCGCGGAGTTTGCCGACGCCGCCCTTGACCGTGGCCTTGATGGCCGCGAGGACGGCGGCCAGGGCCGGGTCGGCCTGCTTGTGCTGTTCCATGGCGGTGAGGAACTGGCGGTCGTCCAGGTCCTTGGTGACGCCGAGATCGGCGAGGGTGTCGACGTACGCGTTCTTGAGGCGGTCGTGCCATGGGTCGAGGTACGCGCCGGTGTCGCGCCGCAGGTATGCCTCGATCGGGTGGACGTCGTGGCCCAGTTCTTGGGCGTAGGCGATGGTGTGTGTCTGGTACCAGGCCGGGCCGGTCGGGCGGGTGCCGTCCGGTGTGAACGGGCTGGGCAGGCGCGGGTCCAGCTCGATGTGGGACAGGTCGACCAGCCAGCTCCCGGGGATCTTCGGGTTGAACTTCACGTTGTGGAAGTGGTCGGGGGCGGACAGGCCGACGACCAGGCGGGCCGCGGCGGCGAGAAAGGCGGTGTTGAGGTCCAGGCCGAGTGCGAAGGGCAGGGTGCACTCCTCGTCGGTGAGGGTGTCCACCGACCGCACCCATTGGTACGCCTCTTCGTTGAGGAATCCGCCGGTCCAGCCGGAGTTGACGACGACCGGGTGTTCGGCGGTGGCCTCCGGTGGTGCCGGGTCCATCGGTTCCGTCCCCAGCGAACCGGGGTTGTAGGCGGACACCCAGTTCCCGGTCTCCTCGTCGCGCTCGGGCTTCGTCGGCGGGCGCAGTGCCGTCATCAGCTCCAGTCCGGACACGGCTGTCGATCCGCGGGGGGTGAGGACCCGTTGGGCGTAGACCCCGAGGACGCGGGCGATGTCGGCTGGTTCCATCTCCGCGACGCCGGGCCAGGAGCGCTCATCGAGGGCGTCCCAGGACAGGATGGCCAGCTGTACGCACTGCCGCTCGCGCCCTTGCGCCGTGCGGTAGACCCTGGCCCACGGGCCGAAGCCGCGCTGTGTGAGCTGCCATTTCGCCTTCGTGACCTGCTTGACGACCGGGTGGTCCTGAGGCAGGCGCAGCGAGCGGCGCTGCTCGTGGCCTTCCAGGCGCTCGGGGAGTCCGAGGTTCACGGCGGCCGCGGCGGTGAGCACGATCAGCGGGTCGCTGTCTTTGCCATAGCGGTTGAGCTTCGCGGCGCCGAGGCCGGATTCGCGCAGTGTCCACTCCACCAGTTCCGGGACGGTGGTCGCCGGGCAGTCGAGCACGATGCCGTCCACGCCGTACGCGGAGCCGTCGCCGTCCAGTACAGCAAGTGGGCCGTGGGGGAACCGCGGGTCGACGGTGGGGTTCGCGGCCTTCTTGGCGGCCGGGCGGCGTGAGGTCGCCGGGCGTGAGGTCGCCGGGCGGGTGGTCGGACGCTCGGGCGCGACCGGGGCGGGGGGTGCCTCGATCGGTGCGGGGATTTCCGTCTCGGGCTCGGATGGGCCGGTGAAGATCTCCGGGGCCCGGGGCGGCGCGACTTCGGGGGCGGGTGTGAGGGCGGGGGCTGTGCCGGGGGCGGGGTACTTCGCGGCCCAGCCGTTCAGCAGGCGCTGGTAGGCCTCCAGGCGCGGTGACTTGGGCTCGGAGCGGCCGTTCTCGTAGTTCTTCACGGTCTGCGTCGTGGTCTTGAGCGCGGTGGCGAGGCGGGCCTGGGTGATGCCGGCGGCCTGGCGAAGTCGGGCCCGTTCGGCCGGGGGCGGGAGTTGCGGCTCCTCCTCCAGCAGGGCGTCGATGTTCGCGAACAGCTCTTCCTCGGTTGCCATGGTCGTCTACCTCCGCCTCGGACCCTAACATTGATTACCCCTGCATTTAGCCTTAGCGAAGATCAGGTTTAGTCTTATTTTTAACCCGTTCGGCGATAGGGCGGGGCGGCCCGCCACGCACCGGCCACCATGCCGTCCGCCGCTGTTCACGGGCCGCCGGGCAACGCCGTTCTGGGGCCTCTTGTCTAACCGGGTGAGCAGAAGCACCGCTGCACACGTACACGCGTACACCTTGAAGGGTCACTTCCGCATGCGTATTCATCGGACCATCGCAGCCACCGCCACCCTTGCCCTGACTCTCGGCATGGCCGGGTTAACGGCCTCGACCGCCCAGGCGGCCCCCTCCGCCCCCTCCGCCCCGTCTGCCCCGTCCGCCGCTCAGGCCACGGGGTCCGTCGTCGTCGCGGACGGCGAGCTCTGGTACAAGGCGGCACCCGGGCAGCAGAACGAGGTGACAGTCGACGAAGAGATCGACCACCGCGGCGAGCACGACTCCTATTACGTCCTCACCTTCCACGACCGGTACGACATCACCATCTCCGCCGACGCGGCGGAGGACGACGAGTGCGTGTATCCCGAGGAGGGCGACCGCACCGCCGTGCGGTGCGCGGTCAAGATCCCGGAGAACTCGGACGACTCCGACAGCTATGACATCGACCTCGGCGACAAGAACGACACCGCGACGCTGGCGCCGGAGAGCCAGGCCTGGGCGGGGATCTACGGCAGCGCGGGCAACGATGTCATCACCGCGTCGCAGTCGGCGCTCCTGTACGGCGGCGACGGCGACGACCGCCTCGATGGCGGTGGCGGCCCGTTCGGGTTCGGCCCGTGGGGCGACGCCGGGAACGACACCCTCACTCGATGCAGCCAGGACTGCTTCGGCGGTCCCGGCAACGACTCCCTAACCGGCACCGGCGAGGAGAACACCCTGCACGGTGAGGACGGCAGTGACGTCCTGTACGGCAAGGGCGGCGCCGACGTCCTCTACGGCGGCAAGGGCAACGACAAGCTGTACGGCGAGGCGGGCAACGACACGCTGTGGGGCAACAGCGGTGATGACGTGCTGTGGGGCGGTGCGGGCACCGACAAGCTCTCCGGGGGCCCGGGCCGCAACGAACTCCACCAGGACTGAACGGCCCCCCGACCGGGGTTCCGGCTACGCCCGAGGTCCGGCCAGGCCCGGGTTCCGGCCGCGCCTGGGTTCCGGTGGCCGCGCCCGGACCGCAGACACCGCAGGCCACCCCTCGGCCCGAGCCACCGGGCCGGGGGACTCGCCCCCGGCCCGCACTCACCCGGCCGCCACGTGACACGTGACACGTGACGGGCGGTGTGGAACGGCGTCTGGGGGGTTCCTGGTGCTGAAGTGTGGTGAGGGGCTCGTGATCGGGCACGTGAAGGAGATGCCGGACGTATCAGCACCCGTGATCAAACTGGTGCGGCGGACCACCGAGCCTGTCGCGGCGCAGACGCTCCGTTCCACGGCCGCCGCCGTCATCTCCTTCAGCGTCGCCCTGATGGTCTTGCCCGCGCAGCCCGCTCCTCTGACGGCCCCGCTGACCGCGCTCCTGGTCGTCCAGGTCACCCTGTACGCGACTCTCACCACCGGTATCCGGCGCGTGAACTCCGTGGTCGTCGGTGTGCTCATCGCCATCGGCTTCACCGCCCTGGTCGGGCTGACCTGGTGGAGCCTGGGTCTGACGATCTTCACTTCGTTGATCATCGGCCGTTTCGTGCGGGTGAACGAGTTCGTGCCCGAGGTGGCGATCAGCGCGATGCTGGTCCTGGGTGTCTCCCAGGCCACGTCGGCGGCCTGGCACCGGGTGCTGGAGACGCTGATCGGCGCCGGGGTGGGTCTGCTGTTCAACCTGTTGTTCGCACCTCCGGTGTGGACGCAGTCGGCGGGGGCGTCCATCGACGGGCTGGCGCGCGGGATGGGCAACATGTTCCGTGCCATGGGCGCGGAGATCGCCGAGGGCCACCTTCCCTTCCCGCACGCGGCCGCCCGGCTGCACGAGGCGCGGCGGCTGGACCACGACATCGTGGAGGTCGACGCCTCGCTGCGGCAGGCGGAGGAGAGCCTGCGGATGAATCCGCGTGTGCGGGAAGGGCTGCTGTCCCGGGTGGTGCTGCGGACGGGGTTGGACACCCTGGAGATCTGCGCGGTGGTGCTGCGGGTGCTGACCCGCAGTCTGACCGATCTGGCGAAGTTCCGTACACAGGAGTCGCTGTTCCCGCCGGACGTGTCGGCCGGTCTCCAGGAGCTGTTCGAGCAGCTGGCCGACGCCATCGAGAGTTTCGCCCGGCTGATCACCACCCAGGTGGCCGCGAACGGGGAGCAGGCCGAGGAGCGGCTGACCGCCGCGCTGGCGACGAGCCGGGTCACCCGCGACCGGGTCGCGGAGCTGCTGCTGGAGGACGTGCAGGAGCATCCCAGGCAGTGGCAGCTGCATGGCGCGCTGCTCGCCGAGATCGACCGGATCCTCGACGAGCTGGACCTCGACAAGCGCACCGAGCGCCTCATGCAGGAGCTGGACCGGCGCTCGGCGGAGCTCAAGGAGCGCTATCCGCGGCTCGCGGCGCTGCGTCGCCGGCTGCGTGGCGAGAGTGGCGCGGAGCGGCGGCCGGCCGTGGAGTCCTGAGACCGCGCAGGCGGGACTGATCCCTCCACGCACACCGTCACCGCCCTGCCCGTCGACGGCCTCCCGCCGCTGGGCGCGGTCGGCCCGCGAGGGGTGCGACGGGGTGGCCTCGAAGCCTGTGAGCTCCTAGGCCACCCCCCCCGTACGCGGAGAACGCCGCGACCTCTCAGTTCTCGCACGCGTCGATGTCGTCGTCGCACCCGTCCACGTCTCCGGGGGCGACCGTGTGCAGACGCCATGCGAGGAGTCCCGTGCCGTGCTTGTCGGGGTCGACGCGGGCCTTGAAGGGCTTGCCCGCCGGCAGGTTGAACTGGTCCGCCTCGGGGTCCCCGCAGTCCACTCCGTAGGCCTGCTCCTCTTCCCCCCGGGACAGGGTCAGGGTGAGCTCCTCGACGCTGTCCGTGTCGCAGGTGATGTCGAGCCGGTAGGGGTGGTCACCGCTTGCCGAGAAGGACGTGTCCAACCCGGAACCGACGTACGCGGTGCCGGAGTCGACGACCTCCGGTTCTGTGCCGTCGTCGGCAGCGGCGTCCAGCGCGCGCTCCGCGCGCTGGAGCGCGTCGTCCGGCTCCCAGGGGCGGGTGTTCCCGGAGGACGCGGATGGCTGCGGCGGCTGCGACGAAGCGCTGGCGCTTGCCGACGGTCCGCTCCCGTCTCCCCCGCCCCGGCTGTGCCCGTCCCCGCTTCGCCCGTCCGCGCAGCCGGACATCAGGACGGCCAGAGCGGCTACGGACAGAGGAAGTGCGTGACGTATCCGCATGAAACGATCCTATCCGGGAGGAACAAGCTGGTATTCGCGGCCCAGCGCGTCGGCCTGGATGGGGCCGTAGACGGACACCTCGCCGTCGGACCAGCGCAGGCACATCTCGAACGCCCGCGGCCGTTCCCGGACATCACGACCCGTCAGGGCTGCGGCCCCCCTGAGGTGCCCCCCTGAAACGCACGAGGCCCGTACTCCCCCTGTAGCCGCAGCGAGGGAGTACGGGCCTTGTGGTGTTGGTCTGTTCCGGCTATGCGTCCGTTTCGTCCGTCCCTTGGAGCAGCCAGACGAGCTTGTCCCGGTTCTCCTTCGACATGTGCTTGCGGAGCTGCATGTCGAACCAGAGCGGCTCGTCCCACGGCAGGGAGTCAGCCACGGGTGTCCAGGTCTGGTGAGGTACTGAGGTAGTGGTGCCGTCCCCGTAGGGGGCTGTGACGGTGATTTCAGGCGCTGGGCCGGGCGCGTGGTCGGCGGGGGCGCTGTTTACCGCGGTAAACAGCTTCCTCGCCGCTGCGGAGTCGCCGCTCGGGTTGGGCAGCGGGGCCGCGGGGCGGTTTACCGCGGTAAACCGCCCCGCGCCGTTCTCGCTGTCGTTGCCGTTCTTGCTGTCGCCGGTGTCCTTGTCGTTGTTGACCGGTGCTGCCGCCTTCTGCACCGCTCTTGGTTGCACGACACGTTTCGGGCGGGGGGCCGTCTTGGCTTCGGCGCGGCGGGCGAGCTCCGCTTGCCACGCTGCTGCCTGCTTCTCAGGGGGCAGGCCCGCGATGTCGCGGCCGACGCGGACGGGAAGTTCTCCGGAGCTGACCAGCTCCTGGAGTTCAGGGGTGAGCTTCAGCAACTTGCGCTGCTGGCTGACCCAGCCCTTGGTCTTGCCGTAGTAGGACGCGACGTGGTCCGCGCCCTTGAGCTCGATGACCATCGTCTCGATACCGAGCGCCCGCTCGATGGGGTCGAGGTCGTCGCGGTCGTTGTTCTCGGAGAGGACGGCGTCCAGGAAGTCGGCGCGGTCGGCCGCCACGTCCTCGTTGTGCACCACGTCGAGTGTGGTGAGTCCAACGGCGAGGGACGCACGGTAGCGGCGCTCCCCGTTCGCGATGACGTAGGGCGCGTCGCCCACGCGCTCCGCTTCGTCCGGCCACAGCTTCAGGTACCCGGAGCGGGAGACGACGACGGCCGGCTGAAGCTGCCGCTTCTTGAGGACCAGCCCGAACTCTTTGAGCTTCTCCTCGGTGCCGAAGTTGCGGCGCGGGTTGAAGCGGGTGGGGACCAGCTTGGTCAGCGGCAGGGTCAGGAGCAGCGGGTCGCTCTTGCCGGGGACGTCGTCGACTTTTGCTCCGGCGAGGGAGGCGAGGCTGGTGCGGCGGCCGGCCATCAGGCGCCACCTCCGTAGCCCAGTTCGATGGCGAGGCGGAAGAAGTCTTCGCGGGCTTCCATGGCGACGCGGTTCTTCGGGTATTGGGTGACGACCTTGCCTTCCACCGAGGCGCGGGTGTGGACCTTGTAGCGGCGGATGACGGTGCGGGCGCGCGGCCAGCCCTGGGCGTCGATGTACTGCTCGGTGTCGACGCGGTCCGCGGTTCCGTCGCGCGGGTCCCAGTTGTTCACCACGACGGTGAAGGGCAGCCCGCTGGGCTCGATGACCTTCTGGATGGTGCGGGCCGTGGGGTCGAAGGCGAGGCCTTCGGGGGGCATGGGCACGATCACGTCGTGCGCGTACTTCAGGGCTTCAAGCAGAAGGTTCTCGTCCTGGAGGCTGCCGGGGGTGTCGATGAAGACGTGCAGCAGGTTGTCGGAGCCCTTGAGGACGTCGGCGACGACCGCGCCGAGGTTGAGGGTGGTGGTGGTCTTGCCGACGCCGCCCTTCTGGTTGGCGATGACGTGGACCTTGGCCCCGGTGTCCTTGAGGATCTTCAAGTTCTCGGGAGTCTCGTGCTCCTGGGAGAAGTCGAAGGGCAGGTCGGTGATTCTGTTCGCCCACCAGACGGTCGAGGCCTGGGGGTCGATGGACACGACGTAGACAGCAGCAGTCATGTGATGCTCCGTGTGCTTCCCGTGGGTTCCGGTACTTCGGGCGCGAAGCATCTTTCCAGAAGGACGAGACCGCGCTCGCACTGACACCCGCATTTCGCCCAGAGGGGACAGGTGCCGTACGGGGCCGCTGGTTTACCGCGGTAAACCAGCCCAACACGGCTTGCCCGCGCAACGTCGCAGCGACCAAGCGTCAGCGACCGAGCGATTTTGGGTCGCTGGCTTGAGTCTCGGGGAAAACCGCAGGTCAGGAGCGTCTTTGGAGGAGATTAGCGACTGTAGCGACTGAAGGGTTCTATCTATGTCACACACGCGCGCGCCCGGGAATGTCTTCATAGTTCCGACGCTCGGTCGCTTCGGTCGCTTGCTGCGGTGAGGGGCGCCTCTGACCTGGGGTTCTTCTCTGCCCTTTGGGGCTGAGTTCAGTCGCTTTCGGGGCCTGGGCGTTCAGTCGCTGCGGCCTGTGGTGACGGGTATCGGGGGTACACGGGCAGCACTACGCCCCGCACGGGGGTTTTCCGTACGGGGTTCAGTCGCTTTTGGGTCGCTGTCGTGATGAGGCCGCCGCGGTCGGCTCACTGCGGTCGGCTGGCTGCGGGTCGGCTGGCTGCGGGTCGGCTGACTGCGGGTCGGCTCACTGCGGTCAGTTCTTCGGCAGCGTTATGCCCAGCTCGCGCATGGCGTCGGATTCGGGGCCGCCTTCGGAGCGCTGCGTCTTGTAGCCCTTGGTCCGGGCGGCGATGGTGCGGGGGTCGACGGCCTCGGAGGGCGCGCCGGAGGAGTACAGGCCGTCAGGCTGGCCGTCGCGGTCGTGGGGCAGGAGCCAGAACACCCGGCGCAGGAAGGTGCCCGAGGCGCGGGAGGAGCGCGCGCCGGGGCCCAGGACCGCGTAGCCGACCATGCGGCCGGCGCGGTGGTAGGCGGGCTTCCCGCGGCGGGTGGCGAGGCGGTCGAGGGTCTGGCGGACGTAGTCGAGGGTCTCGATGTCCTCGAGCCAGACGATGTCGGTCTCGTGGCTGAGCTGTTGGGGCTCGATGAGGGCGCTCATGAGGTCTCTTCCTCTTCTTCCCTCAGGCCGATGCCGGGGTAGAACTTGCGCTGGTTCGACAAGATCATTTCTTTGGGGGTGGAGATGCCGACGGCGTCCCTGACGCGTGCGGCGAAGGCCCGGGAGGAGACCGGGTTGGCCCCTTCGAGCTGACACCAGTCCTTGTAGTGACTGTAGAGCTGGGCTTGTTCGGCGCGCATCGCCGCGTCCAGGACGCAGCGTTCGGCCAAAAAGCGCCCGGTGTGGTCCTCGGTCTCGGCGTAGGCGGTGGTGGCGGTCTGGACCCGCTGGGGGCCGGTGAGGTCCCGGGAACCGTTGAGGTAGCGGCGGGCTCCGGTGATCAGCCAGTGGAGGATGCCGGGGCCCTCCTCGGTCACCAGGACGTCGGCGAGATTGTCGACCTTGCGGTCGTCGGCGACGGTCCGCTCGAAGGGGATGAGCTTCATCCGGCGCCAGAAGGCGTACCCGCCGGTGCCCACTTCGGGGCGGTGGTTGCCCAGCAGCCACAGTTTGTGGGTGGGGTTGAAGGAGAAGAAGTCCTGGCGCATACGGCGGGCCTTGATGCGGTCGCCGCCGGTCAGGTGCTTGAAGCGGGCTTCGTCGAAGCGGTCGCCGGGCTTGAGTTCGGAGCACACGATGATGCGCCGGCCGTGCAGTTCGGCGAGGTCGGTGGGGTGTCCTTCGAAGGGGCGGGCCATGAGGAAGCCGGGCGGGGCGGCGTCGGCGTAGTCGCCGAGCAGTTTGACCATGACGTCCAGCAGAACGCTCTTGCCGTTCTTTCCCTGCCCGTAGAGGAACGGCATGATCTGCGCCCCCACGTCGCCGGTGATCGAGTAGCCGAGCAGCTCGTGCAGGAAGGCGATGAGCTGGCGGCCTTCGGTGTCGTCGCCGAAGGTGTCGGTGAGGAAGCGCTGCCAGCGCGGGGTGGCCATGGGCCGGGCGGCCACGCTGGTGGCCCGCGAGTGGTGGTGCTTTTCGGGGTCGGGGGCGGCGACCATGCCGGTGTGCAGGTCGACGACCCCTTCCGGGGTGCACAGGGCGTAAGGGTCAGCGTCCAGCAGCGCGGCGTTCAAGACCATGCCAGGGGCGGCCTTGGCCTGCATCAGCATGGCCTTCATGCCCGAGGTGGACAGGGCGCGGCGCCGGTGGCGCCGCAGCGCCGCGTTGGTGTGGCGCCCGTGGGGGTCGGACTCGGCGAAGGACTCGGCCATCTCACCGGCGGCCCACAGCACCGTGTCGTCCTCGTCGATCTCCCACCGGTAGCCGCACCACCGGTACCAGCCGAGCCCCGGCACATGCCGGAAGTCGCGCCCGTACAGGGCGACGAACAGCTTGGCGTTGCCCCGGTCGCTGAGGCTGTCGGGCACGAGGCCGTGTTCGCAGGCCTGCGGCGGCGCCGTGGCAGGCGTGCCCTGGGCGGGTACGGCGGGCTGTGCCTCCAGCATGATCTGCCGGGCGACCTCGACCGGGTCGAACAGTCCCTCGTCGGGGTCCAGGGGATGGGTCACGTACGGGCTCCCAGTTCGAGGGGGTGCCGGTCGCCCGCGCGCATGCCGCTGCGGATGATCTGCAGGGCGCGGCGTTCCTGGCCGGGGCGTGCATGAACGGCGGCCGCCAGCAGCGCTGCCCGCGCCTGGTCGGCGGTGAGATGGCCGGCGGCCACCAAGCCGCCTGCGGTGTAGGCGGCGCGGTTGAGTTTCTCGCTGAACCCCGCCCCTTGGGGAACGCCCGCGCACGCGGACACCGGGGCGAGGACCGTGGCCAGCGTGCTGCTCGCGGCGTCACGGTGCCCTCCGGCCGCGGCGACCGCCTGGTGCCCTCGCCGGGGCACGGGTGTGGTGGTGCCCGGGGAGGGGGAGCGGGGCGGTGCCCCGTGCGGGCGAGTTCGTCGGCGAGCCACCGGGGCAGCGGAGCCGGCAGCCGTGCGCCCTCCAGGGGCGTGTACGTGCCGGCCTCGGTCGTGGTGCCCGGCGCGATGATGTACCCGCCGTGGCCGCGCACATCGACCTGCCAGGCCAGCGCGCGTGAGGGACTGGACCCCGCCGAGCAGCGCCACACCTGTCCGGGCCGCGCGGTGTACCAGATGTGCAGGCCTTTGGAGGGCGTGGCGACGCGCAGGGTCGAGGCGTCCTCGGCCGGGTCCGGGGCTCCGCGCATCGCGGCGAGCAACGCCAAAGAGTGAAAGCCGTGCCGCAGCCCTTGGAGTGACACCGCCTCGGGAATGGGGATGCCCGGCAGCAACCGGTCCCGGGCGGGCAACGGCACCTGGTGGGCGTCGACATCGATGACGACCAGCCCCGCCGGGCCGCACGCCACCCCTACCCCGAATCCGGGCTGCTCGCCCCACCACCCGCGGATGCGTTCCGGATCGGTCGTGGCGGCGTGGAATCCGTGGCACCAGCGACCCGCCCCGGTGCACGGGCAGTCCCGGTGGCCGTGTGCCTGCCCCTGGCAGCGGCGGCAGTTGGCCGCCGGTGTTTTGCGCCGCGGCGCGAGCGGATGCACCGGCCAGCCGCGCGAGGCACACCGCAAGGCGACATCCAGGGGCCGCCAGGGCGTGGCTCCACCGGCGTCGAACGCTGTGCGACATGCTGAATCGCTGCCAGAAAGCCCCAGGTCAAAGGGCATTGACGGTTCCTTTCAGCGACCGAAGCGACTCAAGCTCAGCATGTGCTCGGCCCAGGCTAGCGGGGAAGGCCACAGCTTTCCCTCAAGCCTCGCGTAATGCAAACGCCTTGATGGGTTCCTCGTTCCGGGGGCCGACCCGGTTCGGTCGGGCGACCGAGGCGACCGCTGTCCTTCGCCATGGGTGAGCTCTGCGGGACCATGGGTGAAAAGAGCGCCCCCCGGGCCGGGAGGCGCCCCTTTCGCCCCTCCATGCCTTCTAGTGGTGGGCGCTCAGGGCCACGCCGTGCAGGGGACGGCATCTCTCGTACCGCAGAGCGGTCCGCGGGGCGGGGGCCGGCTCAAGGGTGACGGTGACGGCGTAGTGCTCGGTGCCGTTCTGCCGCATCACGACGTCGACGCGGGTGCGTCCCTGCGCGTCGTCGGCAAGCGGCCGCGCCTTGACCCAGCAAGGGGCGTCGAACTCGACATAGCGGAAGAAACGATTCTCCATCGCCACCGCCACCATGGGCTGCTGAGGGCACATGCCCTGGGCGGCCTGCCGGGCCGCCTCCAGCAGCAGCATGCCCGGGACGTGGTCCAAAGGGTGGTCGAAGAGTATGGAGTGGCGGTTGTCGACCCTCAACTGCCACTGGTCGGACGCCTGCGTGGGCGACAGGACGACATCGCGGCAGGAGAGGCGCCCCACCCTTGAGGGCGGCACGGGTGAAGGCAGCGGCAGGGCGGGCGCCAGCGGTCTCTCGCCGTGCCCGGCGCGCAGCCTGCGGTAGATCGCCGGGCTCTGGATCGTGAAGCGGGTGCGGGCGCTCGCCAGCGGCAGGCCGCCGCGGACCGCGTCGATGCGCAGCGTCAGCGCGGTGACCCGGCTGCCGCGCCGGACCTCCTCCAGGCATGTGACGTGCAGGTCGAGCAAGGCCGGCACGTGCTCGGCGTGCAGCGCGTCGCGGATCAGCGCGTAGTCGTAGGTCTCCCACAGCAGGTGGTGCCCGAACGGGACGTCGTAGGCGGCGTGGGAGAGCAGCGGGAAGATCTGCCGGATCGTCTCGGTGAGCAGGAGCGGATCGTGCAGCGTGTGGCGCACCGCGTAGAAGGAGTGGTCGGTGGGCCAGCTGGCCGTGACGGTGAAGGCGTCCGGCGCGGTGCGGCGCCAGCCGGTCAGCAGCACCTCGTCGGCCTGCTGCTTGTGGACGAGTTCGCTCGGTACATACGCGGTGCGGGGTGCGGGGGCCGTCGAGACAGGGGTGGTCGGCATGGCGTACTCCTGAAGCAGTGTTGGGGAAGAGCCACAGCGGACGAGCACGGCGGGACGGCGCCTGAGGCTGCGTCGGACACAGGCTGGCCAAGCACAGAGGGGAGGCGGCCGCGCGTCGGCGCGGCGCGTGCGCAGGCAGCTCTGTACGTCACGCGCCCTCCCCCCAGGCTTCCTCGTCAGTGACGGTGCGGGCCCAAGTGGACCGAGGCACCGATCATGGATAACATAAAGGGTGTTCTTTTTTTTGTCGAACGATGGACAAGTGCAGGGACGGTGGCGATGCCGCGACTCAAGCAGGACCGGGCGGTACGCACGCGTGAGGCACTTCTGCGTGCGGCAGCAGAGGAGTTCGACGAGCACGGCTACACCGGGGCTGTGATCACCAGCATCCTGACGCGCGCCGAACTCACGGCCGGAGCGATGTACTTCCACTTCAAGAACAAGGAAGCGCTCGCCCTCGCGGTCATGAACGAGCAGCACCAGGCGATCGAGACACGCGTGACCTCACGCGGGTTGCAGCGGCTGGTGGACATCACCCTGGTCTGGGCCTACCAGCTCCCTATCGACCCCATGCTGCGAGCGGGCGTACGCCTCGCCGTGGAGCAGGGCAGCTTCGGCATGCGGGACGCCACCACCTTCCTCAACTGGCAGTCGGCCATGCTCGACTGCCTGCGCGATGCCGAGCAGGACCGGGAGCTGATGCCCGGCGTCGACCCGGAAAGCGTCGCCGAATTCGTGGTGGGTGCCTGTACCGGCGTCCAGCTGTACGCCCAACTGGTCAACGGCCGCGAGGACTTGAGTGAGCGCACGGTACGGATGTGGGAGCTGCTGCTGCCGGGCATCGCCGTCCCCACCGTCGCCCGCAGCATCTCCCTGGACCTGGAACGAGTGATCGCCCGATGACGGCGCCCCCTTGGCAGGACACCGCCCACCACGCCGAGAAGCCGCGCGGTCTGCGCATCGCCATCACCGGGGCCAGCGGCACGATCGGCAGCCGCGTGGCCCGCATCCTGGCCCCCGACCACCACGTGCGCTCCTTGACCCGCACCCCCGCCGACGCCGCCCGCGCCAAGGTGGCCGGCCAGATCGTCGGCGCGGACCTCGACGACCGCCCCGGACTGCAACAGGCCATCGCCGGGGCCGACGCCCTCCTGCTGATCACCTTCGATCCGCATCGATCCACCCACGACGCCAACGCCCTGGCCGCGGCCGAGGCGGCCGGGGTCCGGCACATCGTCAAGATCTCCGCGTCCGCGGTGAACGACCCCGGCTCACAGGACCTGATCACCGCCTGGCAGCGGCGCTGCGAGACGCAGCTGAAGTCCACCGGCCTGTCCTGGACCCTGCTGCGCTCACGCGCCTACATGTCCAACACCCTGGGCTGGGCCCCCTCGATCCGCAAGGAGGGTGTCGTGCGCTCCCTCTACGGCACCTCGCTCAACGCCTGCATCGACCCCCAGGACGTGGCGCAGGCCGCCGCCAGTGCCCTCACCGACCCCCGGCACGCCGGGCGGGCCTACACCCTGACCGGACCGCAGGCGCTCTCCGCGCAGGAGCAGACCCGCCACCTGGGCGACGTGCTCCAAAAGCCCCTGCGGTACGAGGAACTGACGGAGGAACAGGCATTGCGGCGGTGGCGCCGGCGCTTTCCCGAGCCGGTCGCCCAGGCGATGCTGGTCCGCGCCCGCCGCCAGGCCGAGGGTGTCAAGACGGAGGTGGCCGACGGCCTGCGGCAGGTCACCGGCCGCGGGGCGCACACCTATCAGGCCTGGGCCGCCCACCACAGCGCGGACTTCCGCTAGCCACGGCCGCCCCGCCCTCGTACGCCCGCCCCAGGAGCACCACGCACCACAAGCCGACCGACGGCCGACGGCCGATGTGAGAGGAAGACATGACCCACGCGCAAGGGATGCTGGCCGGCAAGACCGTTCTGATCACGGGAGCCTCCAGCGGCATCGGCGCCGCGGCGGCCCGGCTCTTCGCCGACGAGGGGGCAGCCGTCGTGCTCATGGCCCGCCGCGCGGACCGGCTCCACCAACTCGTCCGGGAGATAGCCGACGCGGGAGGCACCGCGTTCGCGACACCGGGTGACGTGGCAAGGGAACAGGACGTGCAGCGGGCCGTCGAGGCCGCCGTGGAACGCTTCGGAACGCTGAACGCCGCGTTCAACAACGCGGGCTGGGCCTCGGCGGGCACCACGATCCACGAGACGGACACGGCGGTCTTCGACCGCACCATCGACGTCAACCTGCGCGGAGTGTGGAACTGCCTGCGTCACCAGATCCCCGCGATGCTGGAGGCCGGAGGCGGATCCGTGGTGAACACCTCCAGCGTCGCAGGCGTCCAGGCCACCGGGGCCTCCGCCGCGTACGTCGCCGCCAAGCACGCCGTGCTCGGCCTGACCCGCTCGGCCGCGGCCGAGTACGGCCGGCGCGGGATCCGCGTCAACGCTCTGGTGGTGGGCAGCACCCGCAGTGAACTGATGGAAGAGGTGCTGGCCCACACGCCCTCCCTGGAGGAGAGCTTCATCGCCCGTTCCGTCCAGAAGCGGATGGCCGATCCCTCCGAAGTCGCCCAGGCCGCGGCCTGGCTGTGCAGCGACCGGGCCACCTTCGTCACCGGTACGGCGATGCCGGTGGACGGCGGCTGGACCGCCGCCTAGGGCCCGGCCCCTCCCGGGGCGCACCGCCGGGCCCGTCAGCCCCCCAGGACCGCGCGCGGGCGGTGGTTGACCCGCACGGTGTCGAGGTAGTCGGCCACGGCGTCGCGGTTGCGGATCAGACCCTGGATGCGCTGCGTCATCTGGTCGCGCTCCAGTTCCAGCGTGGCGATCATCTCCGGTGTCGCGTCGGCGACGTGGATGGCGCGGGGCTGGTCCAGGCAGGGGAGGATCTCTCTGATGATCCTTGTCGGCAGCCCGGCGTCGAGCAGCCCTCTGATTTGCAGGACCCGGTCCACGAGGAACTCGTCGTACTCGCGGTAGCCGTTGGCGGACCTGCCCACGGCGATCAGCCGCTGTTCCTCGTAGTAGCGCAGCAGTCGGCGGGGCGTGCCGGTGCGCTCCGACAGCTCTCCGATACGCATGTGACCTACCTCACGTCTCGTCGCATTGACCTTCACACATGTGTGATGGTTCGAGCATTCACACCATGTCAATTAGCGAGACACGGACCCCAGTTGATCCCGGCACCGGGGTCAAGAATCAAAAAGAAGAGAAACTGCCGCTGCTGGCGTTGTTGGCGCTGGCCACGGCCGTCTTCATCACGAGCCTGACCGAGACGCTGCCCGCCGGTCTGCTGCCCGCGATGAGCAGCGACCTGCACGTGAGCGAGTCGGCGACCGGGCAGACGGTGACGATCTACGCGATCGGTACGGCGCTGACGGCGATCCCGCTGACCGCGGCGACGGCCGGATGGCGGCGCAAGCGCCTCCTGCTGTCGGCGATGGCGGGCTTCGCGGTGGCCAACACGGTCACGGCCGTCTCGGAGAACTACTCGCTGACGATGGTGGCCCGCTTCGTGGCCGGTGTCGCGGCCGGTCTGGCCTGGGCGCTCCTGGCGGGCTACGCGCGGCGCATGGCGCCGCCGCACCTGCAGGGCAAGGCGATCGCGATCGCCATGGCCGGTATCCCGGTGGCCCTCTCCCTGGGCGTGCCGGCGGGCACCTTCCTGGGCAAGGCGCTCAGCTGGCAGGCGGCGTTCTTGACCATGACCGTGCTGACCGTGGTGCTGCTCGGCTGGATCGCGGCGACCGTCCCCGACTACCCCGGGCAGCGGTCCGAGAGCCGCACCCCGATGCTGCGGGCGCTCAAGGTGCCGGGTGTGACGCCCGTCCTGTTCGTCACGCTGGTGTTCGTGCTGGCCCACACCATCCTGTACACCTTCATCGCCACGTTCCTGGACGAGCTGGGGATGGGGGACTCCATCGACCTGGTGCTCCTGGTGTTCGGCGCCGCCTCCCTGGTGAGCATCTGGGTCGTGGGGGCCCAGATCAACCGGCGGCTGCGGGGCCTGATGATCGGCGCCACGCTACTGATCGCGGTGGCCGCCGCCCTGCTGGCGGTACTGTCCGACAACACCGCCATGGTCTACGTCGCCGTGGTGCTGTGGGGTCTGGGCTGGGGCGGCGCGCCCACCCTGCTCCAGACCGCCGCGGGTGACGCGGGCGGCGAGCAGGCCGACGCCGCCCAGGCCATGCTGGTCACCCTGTGGAACGTGGCCATGGCCGGTGGCGGGATCCTCGGCGGCATCCTCCTGAATGCCGTCGGATCCACTTCCTTCCCCTGGACGATCCTCGTGCTCCTGGTCCCGGTCCTCCTGGTGGTCCTGGCCGCCCGCACCCACGGCTTCCCCGCCAAACGCACCAGCGTCGGCTCATGAACACCAGCGCCGGGCCCGGCAAACCGGCCGGGCCCGGCACCCCCTCGCACCGGCTCCTCCACCGCGTCACCGCACGCACCCGCCAAGGGAGTCGACGACGCGGATCGGTACGGTGATCGGCCCGTGCTCATCGGAGCGATGTCCCGGCGCACCGGGGTCAGCGAACGGCTGTTGCGCTACTACGAGGAGCAGGGCCTGCTCAAGCCCGTGCGGCGGCCCAGCGGCTTCCGCGAGTACGGCCAAGACGACGTACGCACCGTGAAGTACATCCGCACCCTGCTCACCGCCGGTCTCAGCACCCACACGATCGCCGAACTGATGCCCTGCATCCCCGGCAACGGACGGCAGCCGAAGCCGGTCCGCCTCGCCCAGCTCCCCGGCCTGCGCCGGGAACGCCAGCGGATCAGCGACACCGCGGCCGGCCTGCTGGCCGCGCGGGACGTCCTGGACACCGTCATCGCGGCCGTCCAGCCCTCTGATGCCGCCGCGCCGGACGCCCACCGGGCATCCGACCCCAGCACCGCCTGAACAGGGGCGCGTCAACGACCGGCCGCCACCGCACGTGAGGGCGGGCGCCGGACCTCGGGGGCGCGCCCCGTGCGGCGGTCCCCTTCTCTGCGCACATCCCCCGGGCGCAGGGACGGCGGGCTCGTCACCCGTGCGCACCAAGCGCATCGGGTACGAGCCCGCCGCTGTTCAGGCCTTCGGGGCGGTCGTGCGGGCGTAGTGATCGGCGATCTCGTCGCTGGTCGTCAGCCACACCCCGGGATGGTTCGCGAGGTGGGCGAGCGCCTGGTCGAGGTACTTGTGCCGGAACGGCTGGCCGATGATGAACGGGTGCACGACCAGCGCCATCACGCGGCCGCTGTCGGCCGCCTCGGCGTAGAGCTGCTCCAGCTGGTCCTTGACGATCGTCACGAAATCCGGCCCGCTCAGGTGCCGGCCGACGAACAGACTGATGTCGTTCAGCTCGATGGCATAGGGCACGCTCAGCATGCCGGGTACGTTCAGCCGGTACGGCTGGTCGTCGTTCGACCAGTCCAGTACGTACGTCACGCCCAGCTCGGCCAGGAGCGCCGGGGTGGCGAAGGTCTCGGTGAGCGCCGGGCCGAGCCAGCCGCGCGGCCGCTTGCCCGTGGCCCGCTCGATGGTGTGCACCACGTCCGACAGGTAGGCGCGCTCCTCCTCGTCGGACATGTCGGCCTGGAACGTGGAGTTGTCCCTGCCGTGGGCGATCCACGCCCAGTCGCGGGCCCGCCCCGCTTCGATGATCTGCGGGTAGCGGTCGCAGACAGCGGAGTTGAGCATGACGCTCGGACGCATCCCGTGCCGGTCCAGGCTCTCGATCAGCCGCCAGATGCCCACCCGGGGCCCGTAGTCGCGCCAGCCGTAGTTCAGCGGGTCCGGGGCCAGCCCCGCGGTTCCCGCGAAGATGCTGGTCGAGGGCCGGTCGACCTGGTAGTGCTCGACGTTCACCCCGATGTAGCAGGCGACGCGGGCGCCGCCCGGCCAGCGGATCGGCTCACGCCCGACGATGGGGCTGTAGTCGAAGAGTTCATTGTCCATCGGTCTGACACCTCATGGTTGCTGTGCCCGCGGGGGCGAGGCCCCGCCTGCGGCCGTACTCCGCCAGCAGGGTGCGCAGCCGTCGGCGCCCCCGGTGCAGACGGGAGGTGACCGTGCCGTGCGGGATGCCGAGCAGCTGGGATATCTCGCGGTAGTGCAGGCCCTCGACGTCGGCCAGGTAGACCACTTTGACGAACTCCGCCGGGGTTTCCCGCAGCGCGTCGAGCAGTTCGGGGTCGGGGACGTGGTGGAGCGCCTGCGCCTCGGCGGAGGCCAGGCCGGCCGAGGTGTGGCCGGCGGCGCGGGCCAGCTGCCAGTCCTCGATCTGACTGGCCGCGCAGTGCGGGGGCTCGGTCTGCTTCTTGCGGTAGGAGGTGATGAAGGCGTTGGTCATGATCCGGTGGAGCCAGCCCCACAGGTTGGTGCCGTCCCGGTACTGGTGGAAGGACTTGTACGCCTTGGCGTACGTCTCCTGCACCAGGTCCTCGGCGTCCTCGGGGTTGCGGGTCAGGCGCAGCGCCGCCGAGTGCATCCGGCGGCGGTAGCCCAGCACATCGCGCTCGAAGCGCCGCGCGCGTTCCGCGTCGGTCTCCTTGTCCGCGGAGGCCTGCCGGCCCCCTGCTTGCGTCCTGGCCGTCGGTACGGTCATCGCTGTCCTTTGCCGTGTGCTGTCGTGTGGCCGGGGTCAGACGGCTGCCGGGCGGTGCGCGCGCCGCGGCAGCCGGCTGTAGGCGTACGCGGCGGACGACATCGTCATGTGGTGGTGCCAGCCGGGGAAGGAGCGGCCCTCGAAGTCCAGCAGCCCGAAGTCGTCCTGGAGTTCTTGCACCGTGGCGTGGGTGAGCGCGGGCCGGTGCGTCAGGGAGAGCACCTCGTCCACCCGCCGGTCCACCAAAGTGGTGAGCCAGAAACGAGTCGGCTGCCGGTGGGCGGGGGAGCGCTCGGCCAGCAGCCGGTAGACCCGCTGGGCGCTGGGTGCGCCGGGGCGGGAGCCCGGGAGGCGGACCAGGCCGGAGAACACGTTCAGGTGCCGTGCGTGACCGCCCCGCTCGACGGTGACCACGTACGGATGGCGGGAGCCGCCGTCCCGCATGAACCGCAGGGCGCTCAGGGGCCCGCCGGCGGGACGCGGCCCTGGTGCGGGGCGCGTCTGCCGGGCGGGCAGGATCGGCTGCTCGGGCCGGATCTCGATGAGGAAGTCCCGTTCGCGCAGGTTGAGATGGGCGGCCAGGCGCTCGGCGTCGGCGGCGCACCGCCGGTCGAGGACGAGCGGAGCGGGGCCGGACACCTTGAGGGCGGCCAGCCGGTCGGTCAGGTCGAGCACCTGCGCCCACAGGGGCTGGGCCCGCACCTCGTCGGGGACCCGGGCGCGCCGGCGGCGGCGCGGATCGCCGGACCAGGCCTCGTCCATCACCAGCCGCCAGTCGACCGGGATGCTCGTGGAGCCGGACGTCAGGAACAGTCCGAGGCCGACCTGGCAGTTGAGGGTGCGCCCGGCATCGGCGACGAACCGGCGGTGGACTCCGACCGAGTGCTCGCCCCGCTTCTTCGCCAGCACCGTGCCGATCGTCCAGGTGTGGGAGGGCAGGTGCGCGGCGGCCTTGCGGGCCAGCGCCTCGCGGGCCGCGTCCCAGTCCCAGGGGCTGGCGCTGATGAACTGCTGCAGTGCCTGCGGGGCGCCGGTGGACAAGGAGACGGCCTTGGCCATCTGCCGGATGGTCTTCTTGCCCGGGACCGTGAGCAGGCCGCGCAGATAGGCGTCGGCCCACCGGCGCTGGTCGGCGCGGGGCAGGTAGCCGAAGACGTCCTCCACGAAGTCGCAGAAGTCCGATGCGCAGCCGCCCGGGCCCTGCGTCGGAGGCAGGACTGCTGAGTGCTGTATCGCCATGGTGGATCCCCCTCGGACGTCGGTGACCGGAACGACCCCACGAAATATACAGAACGCTTTTTATGTTTCTAGGGGGGAGGCCCCCACCCCGCTGCTACTTCGCCAAGTCGGCGTTGCCGCACCCCGCCCACCTGGACAAAAGTTGCGTCTCACAGACCAAGACGGGCGAGAGGTGTTTGAGCTTGATGCGCACCCGATGGTGCGAGGCGCATCGGCGGCCGATACCTGAGTGCCTGCCACGTCCCGCCGGCCGCCCCCTTCACCGGTTCTGTCCTGTCCGGCGCGGCAACCGGGGCCGACGGTGGTGAAGCAGGAGCGGGCTGTGCGTACCCGCCACGCGCTGCTGGTCGCGGCCGCCGAGCAGATCGACCGCCACGGCTACGACGGCACCTCCCTGGTGCGGGTCTGCCGGGCGGCCGGCATCTCCATGGGCGCCCTGACCTTCCACTTCCCGGCGAAGGACAAGCTCGCCGACGCGCTCCAGGAGCAGGGGCGTTCGGCGACCGAGGCCGTGGTGAACCAGGCGCTGGCCATCCCGGCCTCTCCGCTGCGCAGGGCCAGAGCCCTGGTCCTGGCCGTCGCCCGCCTCCTTCAGACACACACCGAGGTGCGCGCGGCCGCCCGGCTGGCCCGGGAGCGGCTCGACACCGACGCCGACTGGGCCGGGAGCTGGCTTCCGCCCCTGCGCGACCTGCTGGAGCAGGCCCATGCCGAGGGGCAGCTGCGTACGACCGCCGATCCCGAGACCGTGACCGTGACGGCTGCCTATCTCATCGCCGGTGTCGACTCCCACGTGCGGCAAAGGGCCCACGCGCCGGACACCGGGGCCCCGCACCTCGACGCGGCGGGGCAACTCGCCCGGGTGTGGGACCTCCTCCTCTACGGGGCCGCCACCGCGCCACCGCGACCGAGCACATCCCGGGACGAGGGAACTGCGGGTCCGACGACCGCGCGCTGAGAAGCACACGCGTGACTTATTGAAGTCCGCGTTTGCTGTCCGATGCATCCATCGCAAGATGACGGTGCGAGGAAACCCGATGCGGTCGGAGCGCCTGTCTCCGCCCTGCCCGGGGACAGCTCGCCAGGTGCTCGCTGTTCCACCGTGCCCTTGGGGCCGGGCAGCACCTGAAGGGAATCCAACCGGTGAGGCGGACGGGGCGCAGCTGCCCTCACACCGCAGGGGGCGGTCCTCACCGACAGCGACTCAAGGGGAGGCGGCGCATGCCCGGCACAAGCGTGTGGCAGGAACGGTCCAGACTGTCGGCCGAGTCGGAGTTGACATGGATCTGAAGGACCCTCACATACCGGCTCCCCGGCACGCCGCCGGGGGACCACCACGGCACGGGCGGGGTGAGGTGGCCTTCAGGCCGGTGCTGCACCGGCCGCCCGTGTCCTGGCGCCTGCTGGTGGTGGAGAGCGACGCCCGTGACGCCGAGCCGCTCGTCGGGGCGCTGACCCGGCACGGGCACACCGTCGAGAGGGTGACGACCGGGCAGGCGGCACTTCAGGGGTACCGGCGGGCCGACCTGGTGCTGCTGGATCTGGAACTTCCGGACCTGGACGGCCTGGAGGTCTGCCGGGAGGTGCGGTTCGCCGGTGACACGCCCGTGATCGCCGTCACCGCCCGGGGGAGCGAGGTGGACCGTGTCCTCGGGCTCCAGGCCGGTGCGGACGACTACCTGGTCAAGCCCTACGGATTTCGCGAACTGATGGCCCGTATCGAGGCCGTCATGCGGCGCACCCGGAACCAGCCGGGCACCCACCAGGTTCTTTGCCGGGGCCCGTTGCGCATCGATGCCTTCGCGCGGGAAGTGCGCGTGCACGGCAGGCCGGTGGACGTCACCCCCAAGGAGTTCGACCTCCTGTATCTGCTGGCGTCGTACCCGGGAACCGTTGTCTCACGGCACCGGATCATGCGGCAGGTGTGGGGCGACTCCTGGTCCCGCCGCACTATCGACACGCACGTGAGCAGCCTGCGCAAGAAGCTGGGAGGGGGCGACTGGATCACCACGATCCGGGGCGTCGGGCTGCAGTTCAGCCACCGATGACCCGCTGGTGCCTGCCGCACGGTCCATACGAAGGGCCGTGCGGCCGAGCCCACGCAGCGGCGGTCCGCTCAGTTCGCCCTGGCACCGAAGCCGTTGCACACCGTCTCCGCGCCGAGGCGCCGCAGCCGTGCCGCCCAGACCCACAGCGGCCACCGGGCACGCCGACGGCTCACGCCGCGCGGGCCGTCGGCCGCGACAGCGGGTGGCTGTCGAGCCCCGCGCCCCGCGCCCCCGCGGCGGTCCGCGCCCACCAGGCACTCGCCAGGTTCGAGGACAGCAGGACCCGGCCGGGGTGGCCGCCGAGCTCGTCCAGGGCCTCCAGCGTGAACATCCCCGTACCGGTGAACAGAACGGCCGCGTCGTCGCCCAGGTCACGGCGCCCCACCTGCTCCAGGATCGCCTCGGTGGTCACCGCGTAGGGGTCGTAGCGCTCCCCGGCAGGCACCGGCACCACTTGGTCGACGGTGAGACCGGCCTTCTCCCAGTAGCCGCGGGACAGGTCGGTCAGCCATGGCTCATAGGGGGAGACCAGGGTCAGCCGGGACACCCCGAGCGTTTCGCACGCCGCGAGGATGGCCAGCGTCGAGGACAGCACCGGAAAGCCCGCACGGTCGCTGAGCTCGGCGCAGAACGCCCGGTCGCCTTCGGGCGACAGCAGGTAGTGCGAGGCGCTGCAGGCCACCACGGCGGCGTCCAGGCGCAACCGGCCGAAGCCGGCCAGGACATCGGGCAGCACGTCGTTGTACGTCGTGAGCATCTCCCGCAGCCCCTTGCCCGGGAGCACCGGGAAACGAGCGGTGTAGACATTCATTCCGGAGCCGAGGAAATGACGGAACTCGGGCTCGGCCGTGGGGTTTTCCGGGGGGACCACAAGCCCGAGCCGCGGCGTGGCAGGAATATTCATGACGGCGCTCCGATCGGTCTTATTTTCTTGTGGAGACTGTTCTCCGCTGCTCATTGATGCTAATCGTAGATTTCCGCTGCGGGCAGGCCGCATCGGTGAATCCCATGGACCTCTGACATTGCGTGACGTTCTCTGACAGGTCTCGAACATGGAGAGCCTTGACGCGGGTTGTGTGGCCGAACATGCTGGTGACAGGCGTTCAAAGCATTCCCCTGGCCCGCTTTCGCCGAATTAACTGGCAGATGTAGTGCGCCCTGGCCGAGGTGGCCGCCATGCCCTGTCGAACTCGACGACCAGAATTTGTAGAAGGTTCTGGAGGAAAGAGTCCGTGCAATGTCAGCAGCAGAAGACCGAGGAACGATAAAGCCCCGCATATCGGATGCGACCTTGCGGGACTCCGCCCATATGGCGGGCGTCGAGTTCAGCGCCAAGGACGCCGCAGGCATCGCCGACCTGCTCGTGCGGACGGGCGTGGAACTGGTCGAGGTCGGCATGGTGTCCGGCCCCTCCTCCAAGGACGCCGACCTCATCCTGGCCACCCACGAGGCGGTCGGCCCCGAGCGCAGCCTGACCCTCGTCGTGGTGAGGGACCGTCAGCAGGTGGCGGCGGCGCTGGACGAGGCCCTGCGCCTGGGCGTCAAGTCCGTCATGTTCTCCATCCCCACCTCCCAGGAGCACGCGCGGCTCAAGCTGGCCTCGCCGAGCGCGAAGTACCTGACCTCGCTCGCCCGCGCGGCCATCGAGGGGGCCAAGGACCGCGGCTTCCACGTCACCTTCAGCGGTGAGGACGGCGCCCGCACGCCCAAGGAGCGGCTCGTCCCCTACGTCAGCGCCGGCTTCGCGGCCGGAGCCGACCGGTTCCGGCTGGCCGAGACCGTCGCCTACCTCTCGCCCTGGCAGATGGAGGAGAAGATCGCGGACCTCACCGCGATCGACGGCTCCGAGATCGAGATCCACTCGCACAACATGCTCGGCATGGCCGTGGCCAACTCCCTGGCCGCCGTCCGGGCCGGCGCCCAGTGGATCTCGGCGACGGTCGGCGGCATCGGCGAGCGCGGCGGCAACGCACCACTGGCCGAACTGCTGACCTCGCTGCGCGTCCTGCACGGCGACACCCGCTTCGACCTGTCCCACCTCACCGAGCTGTCCCGGGTGGCGCTGGCGGGGGCCGGGCTGGGCGAGGCCTTCCAGTCCGGGCCCACCACCGAGCACGCCTTCGCCTACGAACTGCCCGGCCAGCTCACCAGCCCCGAGGCATACGAGACCCTCCCCGCGGAGCTCGTCGGCAACCGTCGCGAGCTGCGCGTGCGATCCCGGCTGACGGTCCCCCTGGTCACGTGGGCGCTCGCCGACGAAGCCCTCGATGTCGACGTCGACGCCTTCACCACCTGGCTCACGGCGCGCCAGGAGCGGGAGGGACGTCCGCTGCTCGACCGGGACGCCATCCGCAAGGCCGCCGTCGACTTCCTGTCCAACTGAGCCCCACCCAGCCCTCTGGAGGAAACACATGTCCACGTCCACGCTCACCGGTACCTGCCCCGAGTGCGAGACCGACGTCACCACCCCGCCCATGGACAAGGGCGAGACCCTCGGCTGCCCCGAGTGCATGCTCACCCTCCGCGTCGAGGACGTCCGAGGCGGCACGCTCGACCTGCAGATGGTCGAGGTCAAGCTCCGCGACTGGGGCCAGTGAGAGCGACCGGAAGCAAGGAGTAGGAGTCCCTTCATGGGCAACAAGATCGCCATCGTGGCGGACAGAATCAGCTGGGAGGAACGACAGCTGATCCACAAGGCCCCGTACTTCGGCCTGGACATCGAGTGGGTCAACGACGAATCCCTGTGCCTCGGCGACCCCCAGGCGCAGACACTCAACGGCTTCGACGTCCTGCTCGTACGCAGCCGCAGCTACACACGCGGCGGCCTGCTGGCCACCCAGGCCGAGGCATCGGGCATCCGCACCCTGAACCCGGCCGCCGCCATCCAGGCCTGCGAGAACAAACTGACCCTGCGCACCGTGCTCAGCAAGGCCCGGGTGCCGGTGACGCAGTTCCGGCTCGTCCTGTCCCGACAGGACTTCGACAAGGCCCTGGAGGAGCTGCCCCTGCCGCTGGTCCTCAAGCCCGTCTTCGGCGGCATGGGCAAACGGGTCACCCTCATCCGCGACGCCGACACCGCCCACTCCGTCTACGACTACGTCGAGGACCTCGGGCACGGCTTCGAACAGGCCTGCCTGGCCGAGCCGTTCCTGGACGGCGGCACCTCCATCCGCTGCTTCGTCGTGGGCCGCGAACTGGTGGCCGCCGCGGAGTTCGAGAGCGCCGGCAGCGACTGGCGCAGCAACGCCGCCCTGGGCAACCGCAACCGCGCCCTGGACCACGACCCCGAGCTCCTGAAGATCGTGGACAGCGTCGTGAACGAACTCGGCGAAGGCATCTACGGCATCGACCTGTTCACCACGCCCGAGGGCTACGTCGTCAACGAGGTCAACCACGCGCCGGCCTTCAGGACCATCGCCCAGGCCACCGGGGCGGACATCCCCTCCGCCATCAGCCGCTATCTGCAGGAGATCCTCGCATGATCCGCGTAGGCATAGTCGGCGCCTCAGGATTCGCCGGCGGCGAGCTGATCCGCCTGATCGGCCAGCACCCCGAACTGGAACTGACCTTCCTGGGCGGATCCTCGAACATCGGCCGCCGCCCGGCGGAACTCCATCCGGGCCTGCGCCAGGATGTGGGCCTGGCCGTCGAGGCCGCCACCACAAACCTCTCCGACAGGTGTGACGTGGTGCTGCTGGCCACGCCCGCCGAGGTGTCGGCCGAACTCGCCCCCGCCCTGGCCGGACAGGTCCCCAGCGTCATCGACCTGAGCGGCGCCTTCCGCATCCGTACCCCCGAGCTCCACGAGCGGTGGTACCCCAAGGTCGCACGGCAGGCCGAACTGGCCGACCGCTTCGTCTACGGCGCGCCCGAGCTCGTCGGGGACCAGATGGCCGACGCCCCGCTGATCTCCCTGCCCGGCTGCTACGCCACCGCGATCACCCTGGGCCTCGCCCCGCTGACCCTCGCGCTCGGCCTCGAACTCAAGACCGTGCTGGTGGACGGCAAGAGCGGCTCCAGCGGCAGCGGCCAGCAGCTGCGCACCCCCGGCCTGCACCCCTACCGCAACGGCGCCATCACGCCGTACGCCCCCACCGGGCACCGTCACGCCGCCGAGGTCAGCGACTTCCTGCACCGCAGCAAGCCGGGCACACTCGGCTCCCTGACGATGTCGGCCTACGGGGTGTCGCACGTACGGGGACTGCTCGCCAGCTCCTACGTGCTCACCGACGACGAGGTGGACGCCCGCGCGTTGCAGCGCGCCTACGTGCGCTTCTACAAGGAGCACCGGTTCGTCCGCGTCCGCAGGCACGACGAGACGATGATTCCCGTCCCCGACCCGCAGGCGGTCCTCGGGTCCAACTTCTGCGACGTGACCGTGATGCACGACCCCGAGGGGGGCCGCATCGTCGTCCTTTCCGCCCTGGACAACCTGCTCAAGGGCGCGGCGGGCCAGGCCGTCCAGGCACTCAACAAGCGCTTTCACCTCCCGGAAGAGATGGGGCTGACGATGCAGCCGCTGGTGCCCGCATGAGCACCGTACCCACCGTGGTCAAACTGGGCGGAAGCTGCCTGGACGACATGACGCGGGGCTGGTGGGACGACCTGGCCCGGCACGGCCGCAACCACCCCCTGATCCTGGTCCACGGCTGGTCCAAGCCGCTGAAGCAGCTGAGCTCGCGCTACAGCGACCCCTCGGCCATCCTGCGTGACCGCTACGGCAACCAGAGCCGGTGGACCACCCCCGAGGTGATCGCCGACATCAAGACCGTCAGCGACACCCTCGGCGAGCAGGTCTTCGCCCTGCTGGAGGAGCGCGGCATCACCGCCGAGCGCGTCCTGGGCAGCGACGGCCTGGTCCAGGCGGGCCAGGGCGAGCGCTGGTGGTGGCGCGACAAGCAGCTCGTCGAACTCGACAACCTGGTGGGACCCATCACCGATGTGGACCCCGGCGCGCTGAAGAACCTGCGGGCGGGCCACTGCTACCTCGTCACGCCGCTGGCCCGCAACACCGCGGGCCAGGAGGTGAACACCGACGCCGACCGGGCCGCCGCCGCCCTCGCGGGCGCGACCGGGGCCACGTCGCTGACCCTGGTCACCGACGTCGCCCACCTGCTGATCGACGACAAGCCCGTCCGGCGGATCACCGCACAGGCCGCGGCCGACTTCCGCGACCGCGGCGCCACCGGCGGCATGCGCAAGAAGCTGCGGGCCGCCGGCGAAGCCCTGGACCGGGGCGTCGAGCGCGTCATCATCGGCAGCGCCCCCGTCTCGGAGCTGCTCGCCGAACGCACCGGCACCGTCATCACCAGGACGTGAGATGCCCCCCTGTCACCGCCCGCGCGACCGGGCGATGACAGCACACCCCACCAGCGACAGGAGCAGAGCACGTGGCGACATCCCGGGTTCTCGTGGTGAACAACGGAACGCTTTCCCTCAAGCAGCTGCGCACGCGCTTCGAACAACTGGGCTCCGAGACCGACACCGTCGACGCCGCGTCGGTGCCCGGCCGGCTCGATGCGCGCTACCAGGCCATCGTGCTGAGCGGAACCAAGGTGCGGGCCTACGACAGCGACTACTACCGGCCCCTCATCGACCTCGTCATGGGCGCGGACGTCCCCGTCTTCGGCATCTGCGGCGGCATGCAGATCCTCGCCGTCGCCCACGGTGGACAGCTCGCCGAGGGCCCCCAGCGAGTCGGCGGCCACGACGTACAGGTCGACAAGGAGGACCCCCTCTTCTCCTACGTCAAGCCGACCGTGACGGTCTTCCACCGCCACACCCTGTACCTGCAGGCGGCACCGGAGGGCTTTTGCTCCATCGGACGCTCCGAGCACGCGCCCGTGGAGTTCCTGCGCTCCGACGACGGCCGGATCTACGGCGCCCAGGCGCACCTGGAGTTCCGCGGCGACGGGATGGAAATCCTGCGCGGCTTCGCCGACCTCTACCAGTGAGCGGCGGCGGGCGGCCCGCGGCCGCCGACACCCCATCAGTACCGAAGTACCGACTCAACCGCTTCGAACCGATCACGAGGTCTACAGCATGAAGGAAAACCCCCGGGCGCAAGAGGCCCAAGAGCCCGCGTTCACGGTGTCGTTGAACGGCAGCGGCGGTGCCCTCAAGGGCTGGGTCGTGGTCGACTCGCTGTACGACGGCCTGGCCATGGGCGGCACCCGGATGACCACCGGGGTCACCGAGGAAGAGGTGGCCGGACTCGCCCGAGACATGACGCACAAGTTCACCCTCGCCGGGCTGCCCATCGGCGGCGCCAAGGCCGGCATCGTCTCCGACGGCGGCGACCGCGAGGAGACCTTCCGCACCTTCGGCCGCACCGTCAAGCCGCTGCTGCACGGCGGCATCCACCTGGGCATCGACATGGGTGTCACCCCCGCCGACCGTGCCGTCTTCTTCGACGAGGCCGGCTACGACCCCCGCTTCCGCCAGGGCGCCCCGGACATGCCGATCGACTGGCGCACGTACTACGAGCCGCTGATCGACTGCACCGGTCACGGCGTCGGGGTCGCCGCGCTCACCGCCCTGGAGGCCGGCGGCCGCACCGAGTCGGCCCGGGTCGTCGTGCAGGGCTTCGGCGCGGTGGGCCGCGCGGTCGCCCGGTTCCTGGAGGACCGCGGGCACGTCATCGTGGGCGTCGCCGACATCGGGGGCACCCTGAGCGCGGACCGGCTGCCGGTGGCCGAGCTGATCGCCGTCACCGACGAGTTCGGGCGCATCGACCGCTCCCGGCTCCCGCACGGCGTGAGCGTGTCCGACGGGCCCGACGCCTGGCTCGACGTCGACGCCGACCTGCTGATCCTCGCGGCGCAGAAGTACGCGCTCAACGCGGACAACGCACACCGTCTGCGCGCCGGCCTGGTGGTCGAGGGCGGGAACCTCGCCTCCAGCGTCGAGGGCAAGGAGAAGGCGCTGGCCTCGGGAGCCACCCTGGTGCCCGGCGTCATCGCCAACATCGGCGGGGCCGCCTCGGCAGCCCTGGCGGTCACCCGCGTCGTCCCCTTCGACCTGTCGGCGCAGGCCCGCAAGGCCTGGGTCTTCGACTGGGTCGGCGACCGCGTGCGGAACAACACCCGGGACCTGCTGGAGATCGCCGCCGCGACCGCCGGCGACCCGCTGCCCGAGCTGCTCACGGCCCGCCGGAAGGACCGCCGATGACCACCGCGACGCACCCGGCCCTGCACACCGGCACCACGGCGGACTCCCCCGAGGACCGCGCGGCCGAGTACCGGCGGCGCGGCTGGTGGCGCGATGCGACGTTCCTCGACGACCTGCGCCACCAGGCGAGCAAGCGCCCGCACAAGTTGGCGGTCGCCGGCCGCCGGGTCGACCAGGGCCGCACCGACACGCTCGACTACACCGAGCTCGCCCAGATGACCGAGCGCTTCGCCGGGGCACTGCTCGAACTCGGCGTGCAGCGCGGCGACTTCGTGGCCGTACAGCTGCCCAACCGGTGGGAGATGGCGCCCCTGCTGTTCGCCTGCATACGTGTCGGCGCCGCCATCTGCCCGATCTCCCCGATCTGCGACGAGGAGGAGCTGCGCCACCGGCTGGAACTCACCGAGGCCCGCGTGTGCATCACCGTCCCGGAGTGGGACTCCACCCCCCTGGCCGAGATCGTCACCCGCCTGAGCTCCGAAGTGAGCACCCTGGAGCAGGTCGTGGTGGTCGGCGGCCACGCCCCCGAGGGCGCCCGCGACTTCCACGAGCACTTCGTCGGCGTCCACTGGGAGGAGCGGCACGCGCAAGCCCTCCAGGGGCGCGAACTCAAGCCCGACGATCCGTTCGTCGTGCTGTTCACCTCCGGCACCACCGGAATGTCCAAGGGCGTGCTGCACAGCCAGAACACGATCCACTCGGCCGTGCGCGGTTACGTCGACACCTTCCTCCTGGACGAGACGCTGGTCGCCGCCGTCTCCACTCCGCTGGTGCACTACTCCGGGTTCGGGCAGGGCATCCTCGCCAGTGTCATGCTGGGCGGCACCATCGCCTTCCAGGACGTCCGCAAGAACGAGGTCCTGCTGGATCTGGTGGAACGCTATGGCGCCACCCTGCTCTACGGCCCGCCGCCGACACTGATGGACATCGCCGAGTCCCTGCGCACCGACCGGCGCGAAGTCAGCACGCTGCGCCACGTGGTGACCGGTTCGGCGCCGGTACTCCAGCCGCTGGTGGACGAGCTCCGCGACACCCTCAATGTGCGCACGTACTCGCTGTGGGGCATGTCGGAGAACGGGCCGGTGACCATCACCAAGCTCGACTACGACCAGGACTGGGCGGCGCACAGCAACGGCCGGCCGATCGATGCCATGGAAATCCGCATCGACAACTGCAAGAACCCCAACGAGCGGGCCTCCGTGGGCCGCCTGCGGGTGCGCGGCGCCTCCCTGGCCCTCACCTACCACAAGCACGACGACCTGTTCGCGGCCGAACTCACCGAGGACGGCTGGTTCGACACGGGGGATGTGGCGCGCGAGGACGGCCGGGGCGGGATCCGCGTCCTGGGCCGCGCCAAGGACGCCATCATGCGCGACGGTGTCGTCGTCCCCATGGCCGAGCTGGAGTCGATCATCGCCCGGCATCCCAAGGTGTCCGAGGCCGCGCTGGTGGGCCCGACCGGCCAGGTGACGGACGAGATCCTCGCGGTCCTCGTGCACAACGGCGGCGACAAGCCCACCCTGGAGGAGATCCGCGCGCACCTGCGCGAGGCGGACCAGGCCCAACGGTTCTGGCCGGACCGCGTGGTGGTGGTCGACGCGCTGCCCAAGACCCTCACCGGCAAGGTCCGCAAGGCCGAACTGCGCAAGCTCTACGGCTAGGCCCAAGGCCCCGCCGCCGGCGCCCCGTCCGCTACCCGACCGTTGGAGTCAGTCATGCCCCAGCCCACACCGGTGACCATGTCGGCGACGCTCGCCGCCGACGAGGCCATCGCCCGCCGACGCGAGGCCGGAGAGCAGGTGATCTCCATGGCCAGCGGTGAGATCGGGCTGCCCGTCCTTCCCGCGCTGCGGGCCAAGCTGGCCGAGGCCGCCGGGCAGAACGCGTACGGTCCCGTGGCGGGCAGCCTCACTCTGCGCACCGCCATCGCCGGCTACTGGCAGCGGCGTGGGCTGCCCACCGACCGCGACCTGGTCGTGTGCGGGCCGGGCAGCAAGCCGCTGCTCTTCGGTCTGCTGCTGGCCGTCGGCGGCGACGTGGTCATTCCCACGCCGAGCTGGGTCAGTTACGCCGCCCAGGCCGAACTGATCGGCGTGCGGCCGCTCGCCGTCCCGATCCTTCCCGGGCAGGGCGGGGTACCCGACCCCGGCCTGCTGCGCGAGGCGGTCACCGCCGCCAGGGCCGCCGGGCACGACCCGCGGTCCGTCGTGGTCACCACGCCGGACAACCCGACCGGCACCATCGCCTCGCCCGACACCGTGCGCCGGCTGGCCGAGGCGGCCCGGGAACTGGACCTCGTCATCATCTCCGACGAGATCTACTGCGATCTAGTGTTCGACAGCCAGGCGTCCCCGGCGGTGTCCCCGGCCGTGTTCGCACCCGAACGCACCGTGGTCACCACCGGGCTCACCAAGAACCTGGCGCTCGGCGGCTGGCGGATCGGGGTCGCCCGGCTCCCCGACAGCGACGCCGGGCGCGCGCTGCACGCACGGCTGGCCGGCATCGCCAGCCAGATCTGGTCCAGCCCCGCGGCACCCGTCCAGGAGGCGGCGGCCTACGCCTTCGGCGAGCCGGACGAGGTGGTGGAGCACATCGCCGCCTCCCGCCGCCTGCACGAGAGGGTGGCCCGCGCGATGTCCCGGCGGTTCGCCGCCGCGGGCGCCGTCGTGGCGCCGGTGACGGCCACCTGCTACCTGTATCCCGACTTCGAGCCGCTGCGCGGCCACCTCGCCGAGGTCCACGGCGTGCACAACGGCGCCGAGCTCGCCCAACTCCTGGTCGAGCGGTACGGCGTGGGCCTGCTGCCGGCGAGCGCGTTCGGGGAACCGGCCACGTCCCTGCGGATGCGGGCCGCCACCAGCCGGCTCTACGGCGCCACCGAGGAGCAGCGCACCACCGCCCTGACCGCGGCCGACCCGCTCGCCCTGCCCTGGATCCGGGCGTCGCTGGACCGCGTCGAGGAGGTCCTGGCCGACCTTCTCGCCCCGGCCGCCGAGCACGCGGGCGCCGAGCACGCGGGCGCTGCCCTCAGCACCTGATCCGCCATCACCACCGCACGCACGGGCCCGCCCCCGGCTGCGCTCTGCTTCCACCCCAGCGCGGCCGCAGGCCGCCCACCTCCGTAGAAGGGCCAACCACCATGTCCATCCTGTTCGAGTGCGAGTACAAGGGCGAGCGGTACGCGGGCTTCGACAAGCCGGTCCCCGGCCGGCCGCAGACCCTGTACCGGGTGTTTGACGGACAGCTGCGGGCGGAGTTCCTCGCGGCCGACGGCCCTGAGGCGGTCATCGCCGCCATCACCGCGCGAGCCGAGCAGATCACCGTCACCGCCGGGGACCCGGACCTGCGCTACCTTCCGCCGCTGCTGCCCGCCGCCAGTGGGAACGCGCTGCTGAGCGGCTTCATGCGCACCCACAAGTCCAAGTTCGACACCGAGCCCGGCGAGGACGAGGAGTTCGTCGCCCCGAACTGGTTCTTCAAGGGCTTCGGTTCCTGGCTGAAGATGCCCGAGGAGACGCTGGTCGTCCCCGAGAACCCGGTCGCGCTGATCGAGGAGCCCGAGATGGCTCTCGTCTACGTCAACGACGACGAGGGCAACCCGCATTACGTCGGCTACACCTTCGGAAACGACCTGTGCGACATCGGGCTGCACCGGCAGAACCCCGGCTGGAACCCGTACTGCAAGCTCTGCGACACCTCCATGGCCCCGTGGCTCTTCCTCGACGAGCCGCCGCAGTCGGTGACCGGCCAGGTCACCATCGAACGCGACGGCGCGCCGGCCTGGGAGGGCAAGTTCTCCTGCGGCGGCGACTCGCTGTACTTCAAGGTCAAGGACATGGCGGACCACCTGTTCACCTACCCGGCGGTCCGCCGCCCCGGCCTGGTGAACTACGTGCTCCTGGGGGCCGACGAGGCCAGCTTCCACGACGGGTTCCGCATCGCCGACGGCGACCGGGTGACCATCGACGTGCAGAGCCACGACGTCGTCCTGTCGAACGTCATCCAGTACGGCGGCAAGCCCGCGGCGGTCTGAGAACCTCCGCCCGGTGTGGTTGTGGCACGTGCCACAACCACACCGGGCCTGCATCCTGGCCCTCTGTCAGAAGTACCTGTCTTCCTCAAGCCCTCGTCGCCGCGAGGGCCGCGCCCCGCTGACACGGCGGCGGTCGCGACTACGCTGCGAGCACCGCTGCGCGAGGCGTCACCGGGGCAGATCGCCCTCGTCGGCCGACCGCACCAGTGCTGGGCGACTTGAGGAAGACGAGGTAGGTCACATGCGTATCGGAGAGCTGTCGGAGCGCACCCGCACGTCCCGCCGACTGTTGCGCTACTACGAGGAGCAGGGGCTGATCGTCTCGCAGCGTTCCGCGAACGGGTACCGCCAGTACGACGAACGCCTCGTGGACCGGGTGATGCAGATCAGGGGGCTGCTCGACGCCGGGCTGCCCACCCGGATCATCAAGCAGATACTCCCGTGCCTCGACAAGCCCCGGGCCATCCACTTCCCCGACGCCACGCCGGAGATGCTCGCCGCCCTGGAGCTCGAACGCGACCGCATGACCGAGCGCATCGACTGCCTGACCCGCAACCGGGACGCGGTGGCCAGCTACATCGACGTCGTACAGAACAGCCGCCGGACGGAGGCCGCCTGAGGCGTCAAGTTCGGTAGGGAACCCCGGTACTGATGCTGCACGGCCACACGGTCGATCACCGGCTGCTGCTGCCGGTGAAATCCGCCTTCGCGCGGCGGGAGGACCGGCATCTCCTTCGGCGGCCGGCCGGCACGCCATGTCCTCGCCGAACCGGGCGAGCAGGTGCGGGGCGTGAGCCTGTTCGCCCCTGTCGTCCAGCCGCACCGGCAGCGGGCCCAGGCGCCACGTCAGGTGCTCGCCCGCGACGACGCGCTCCTGGCGTCGCTCGACCCGGCGGACCATGCCGTCTTCACCGGCATCGCCGCCTGGCAGAACCCGCAGGGGTGGGCGGCGTTCTGGGACCACGTGCTCCCCGGCTTCCGTGCCCATCACCGTGCGGACGCACAGGAACTCGCCAAGGCGTTCACGCCCTCCACGACTCCGGAGACCCGCTTCGCCACCCACGAGGGCCCGCACCTGCTGGTGACCGGGCGGCAGGACCACATGGTCGGCCGGCGCGACCAGCTCGCCCTGCCGGAGCACTACCCGAACATGACCTACGCCGCCCTGCACGGCGCCGGCCACAACGTCCATCTCGACCGACCGGGGCCGGTCGGCGCCCTGTTCGGCACCTGGCTCGACGAGGTGGCCGGCCGCCGCTGAGCGCTCAGGCCGATGCCGGGTAGTACGTGCGCCGGTTCGACAGGATCACCGTTCGGCCAGTGACCACGCCGGCGGTGTCCCTGACCCGCGCGGCGAAGGCCCGGGAGGAGAGGGGGGTGAGGCCCTCCAGCCGGCACCAGTCCCGGTAACGGCTGTAGAGCCGGGCCTGTCCGGCCCGCAGGGCCGGGTCAAGGAGGCGGCGCTCGTCGAGGAAGCGGCCGATGTGGTCCTCGCTCTCGGCGTAGGCGGTGGTGGCGGTCCTGACCTGCTCGGGGCCGGTGAGTTCGCGGGGTCCGTCGAGGTAGCGGCGGGCGCCTTCGACGAGCCAGGCCAGGATGCCGGGGCCTTCTTCGGCGACGAGGAGGTCGGCGAGGTTGTCGATCTTGCGGTCGTCGGAGACGACGCGGTCGAAAGGGATCAGGCGCATGCGGCGCCAGAACGCGAAGCCGCCGGTGCCCACTTCGGGGCGGTGGTTGCCCAGCAGCCAGAGCGTGTGGGTGGGGGCGAAGGAGAAGAAGTCCTGGCGCATACGGCGGGCCTTGATCCGGTCGCCGCCGGTCAGGTGCTTGAAGCGGGACTCGTCGAACCTGTCGCCCGGTTTGGGCTCGGAGCACACGATGAGGCGTCGCCCGTGCAGCTCGGCGAGGTCGGTGGGGTGCCCTTCGAAGGGGCGGGCCATGAGGAAGCCCGGCGGGGCGGCGTCCGCGTAGTCACCGAGCAGTCTGACCACCACGTCCAGGAGAACCGACTTGCCGTTCCTGCCCTGCCCGTACAGGAACGGCATGGTCTGCGCGCCGACGTCACCGGTGATCGAGTAGCCGAGCAGCTCGTGCAGAAAGTCGATCATCTGCAGGCCCGGCCCGTCGTCGCCGAAGGTGTCGGTGAGGAAGCGTTCCCAGCGGGGAGTGGGCATGGGGCCGGGCACGACGCTGGTGGCGCGGGAGTGGAAGTCGTTGTCCGGGTCGGGAGCGCTCCGCCTGCCCGTGGTGAGGTCGATGACCCCTTCCGGGGTGCACAGGGCGTAGGGGTCGGCGTCCAGGAGCGCGGCGCTCAGGACCATGCCGGGGGCGGATCTGGCCTGCGTCAGCATGGCCTTCATGCCTGGGGTGGACAGGGCGCGCTGACGGTGGCGGCGCAGCGCGGACGCGCTGTGGCGCCCGTGGGGGTCGGTCTCGGCGAGGGATTCGGCCATCTCACCGGCGGCCCACAGCACCGTGTCGTCCTCGTCGATCTCCCACCGGTGGCCGTGCCGCCGGTACCAGCCGAGCCCCGGCACATGCCGGAAGTCGCCTCCGTACAGCGCGACGAAGAGTTCGGCGTTGCCCCGGTCGCTCAGACTCTCGGGGAGCACCGTCCGTGCGGCGGCTTTTCTGCCCCACGCGGGCATGGGCAATTCCTCTCAGCGACAGGCGACCAAAGCGACTCAAGCGACCAAAGCGACCCAAGTGCGCATACGGCTCACATGTCGACGGGATAAGCCGTGTCCGGCGCGAGACCGCTCGGGGCGGTGCGCCGGACCGTCAGGGGGAGGGCTCGCCCTCGGCGGGCGCGGCACGGTTTTAAAGGGCACGCGTGCGAAGGGCGTCCGGTCCCGTCAGGGAAGCGCCGCGCGGCTCGGGGGACAGTCATCGGCGGCCGAGTCCTCGGGCCGGGACATGCGGCGGGCGGGGTCTGACGCGGCCTTGGCCGACAGGCCGGCCGGTGGCGTCGGAACGCGGTCCTTGGTGGCGAGCATGCCTTCCCCCCGGGGCGTGCTGGAGCGCGCCGTGGCTTGGTCATTGCCGCGGCACTTCCGGCCGAAAATATCGGACGGCCGTTTTGTTTGTCGAGTGCCGTATGTGTCCTGCCGCGTCAAGAAAGCATCAGAGTTTCGATACGGCGAGTGTCGAATTTGCCATTCCGTTTTCGCGTACGCCCTGAAGAGGAGATCGCGCCTCCACTTCTCGTCCCGTCCTCTGGCCCGCAACAGCTAGAAATTAAACCGGTTGGTACGTATCTTCAGTCGAGCGAGACGGATGACCAACCGTTCCACGCCGACGATGTCGCGACCCTGGGGGACTCATGTCAACGGGTACGTTCCGCTACGCAGAATCGACCGACCAGTTGCCGCGTCTTATGGCGGAGCTGTCCCGTTATGGCTCCCTCACCTCGACGGTGCCCAAGGAGCTCGTGCACCGCGCCGCCGTGGCGGAAGTCCTGCTCACCGGGTGGGAACGGCGCGACGAGGCCCACTTCACGGTCGCGGCCCAGTGGCCCAGGGGCCACAGTTTCTTCACGCCGGTGAACGGGACGCACTACGATCCGTTGATGGTGACGGAAACAATCCGTCAGGTCGGTTCGCTTCTTGCTCATGCGGAGTTCAGCGTTCCGCTCGGTCACCAGTTCTTGATGCAAGACCTCGAAGTGGCCGTGCGGCCCCAGTACCTGAGCCTGGAAGGCGTCCCCGCCTCCTTGGAGCTGGAGGTCACCTACACCGAGGTCAAGCAGCGCCGCCAGAGCCACGCGGGGGCCCGCTACGAGGCGGTCGTCCGGCGTGACGGGCACATCGTCGCCACGGGCGGAGCCTCGTACACCTGTGTAGGCCCCGAGGTCTACCAGCGCCTTCGCGGCAGCCGGCTCGCCGGCGAACGCCCCCCGCTGCGGCTCACCGCACCGGTCTCCCCGCAGAGCGTGGGCCGGATGTCGCCGATGGACGTCGTGCTCTCGCCGCTGGCCGGGGCCAACCGCTGGCAGTTGCGGGTGGACACCCGCCACCCCATCCTCTTCGACCACCCGGTGGACCACGTCCCCGGCATGGTGCTCATCGAGGCCGCCCGTCAGGCCACCACGGCCGTCCTGCGGCAGGCGTCGCCGAACGCGGTGTCCTTCCTGCCGATCCGTCTCGTCAGCGACTTCCAGCGCTACGCCGAACTGGACAGCCCCTGCGTGATCGAGGCGCACCCGGTGCCCACCGGCGGCTCCGGCGAGGGCCTGGTCCTTGTGACCGGCGAGCAGAACGGCGAGCCTCTCTTCAGCGCCACCGTCGCCGCCCGCCCTGTTCACATGTGACCGCCTGCCGGACGCCCCTCAGGTGACCGGCGCGGCCGACGCGAAGGCGTCGGCGTGATCCTCGGCCCAGCTCCCAAACGACCTGGGCGCGCTGCCCGTCACCGCCCGGACCGTGTCCCCTACGTGCGCCTTGGCCCCCGCCCGCAGGCGCAGCGCGCTCTCCAGCAGCGCCTCCACCACCGCTTCAGGGTGTCTGCGCAGCAGCGACGCGCGCGCCTGGTCCGCTTCCAGCTCCTCGAAGCGCAGCCGCCGGCCGAGCACCTGGCCGAGCTGCTCCGTCTGCTCCACCGCGGTGAGGGGCTCGGGCCCGGTCAGGGTGTACGCCTGGCCCGCGTGGCCGTCCTCGGTGAGGGCGCGCACAGCCACGTCGGCGATGTCGCGCGGGTCCACGCAGGCGTTGGGCGCCCCTCCGTACAGCGCGCGCACCACGTTCTCGGCACGCACGGAGGGGGCCCACGACAGGGAGTTGGACATGAAGGAGCGGGGGCGCAGCAGCGTCCAGCCGAGCCCCGAGGAGGTCAGCGCCGCCTCGCAGTCCCGTTGCCAGCGGGTGATCAGATCCTGTGCCCGCACGTCGACGACGGCGGCCGCGGAGAGCTTCACCACCTGCCGCACCCCTGCCTCGCGGGCGGCGCGCAGGAAGACGTCGTCGTCGCCTCCCGCCACCCGGGTGGTCACCAGCAGGGCCCGGCGTACGCCGCCGAGCGCCTCCCGCAGGCCGGCCGGGTCCTCGTAGGCCGCACGGACGACCTGTACGCCCGGGCGGTCGACGGTGACCCGGGACGGGTCTCTGGCCAGCACGCGCACCGCGCGGTGCGCGGGCAGCCGGTCGAGCACCAGCCGTCCCACCGTGCCGGTGGCTCCCGTCACGAGAATCATGTGTGCCCCCCTTGGCAGGGCCGTCCGGGAACCGGACGCCCGGTCATCATTTTTGGCCGAAGAAAGTCTCGCCGCGGACAGACCTCAGGAGCCGCTCGTTGTAAGATACAGACTTGACGGTTTTTTTGGAGGGGGCTCGCCCCCAGCGACTCTGAGAACGGAGGAGACAGTGGCCAAGCAAGACCGGGCGATTCGTACTCGTCGAACCATCTTGGCGGCAGCGGCGCAGGTGTTCGAGGAACGCGGGTACCAGGCGGCGACCATCACTGAGATCCTTGCCACCGCCGGTGTGACGAAGGGAGCCCTCTACTTCCACTTCGAGTCCAAGGACCAGCTGGCCCAGGGCGTACTGGCGGAACAGGGGCAGAGCCTGAGCGTCCCCGCCCGCAACTGCAAGACCCAGGAGCTCGTCGACACCGTCGCGCTGCACGCCTACCGCCTGCAGATCGACCCGATGGTCAGGGCGGGCGTGCGCCTGTCGCTGGACCAGCAGGCGACCGAACTCGACCGCAGCGGCCCCTTCCTGGGCTGGAGCGAGATCATCCTGAGGCTATTGCAGGAGGCGCGCGGTGAGCTGCTGCCGCACGTGGTCGCCTCCGAGACCGCCGACGTCCTCGTGGGCTCCTTCGCGGGTGTCCAGGCCATGTCGCAGATCATCAGCAACTACCAGGACCTCGGCCACCGGGTCTCGGAACTACTGCGCCACGTCCTGCCGAATGTGGTGCTGGCCTCAGTGCTCGCCACCGTGGACCTCTCCGCCAACCGCGGTGCCCTGGTCTACGACGAGGTCCGTGGCCTCGCGCGGGTGGAAGAAGGGCTGCGCGAGCCCGTCGCCACCGCGAGCTGACGCCGTACGCCGCGCCCGGCCCGCCCCCGACGGGCCGGCTGCCCCGCACGCCCGCCGCGGGTCACATACGCCGCCAGCGCCGGGTGCAGGGCTCCGCCGTCCGAGGCCCAGGCGATGTAGCCGTCGGGCCGCACGAGCAGAGCGGCACAGGGCATCACCGACACCGGCTGGGCCCGTACGACCCGGAGCAGGCCGGGCCACCGCCGCGCGGCTTCCTCGTGCTGTGCACCGTGGCCGGCGCCCAGGAGCAGCAGGAGCATCCGGCCGTCTTGCAGCAGCCGCGTCACATCGGTCGTTCCCGACCGGGTGGTCAGAGCGATGTTTTGCAGGAACGTGCCCTCCCACGGTGAGGGATCGGGGGAGCGGGCCGGCAGTACGGTGTCCTGGGCGCTGAGCATCGCGCCCAGACGGGACCCGCCCTGGTCCTCGGCGAGCAGCCCGCTGAACACGTTGCGCAGTGAGTCGAGGCGGACCTCCGGCTGCATCAGGGAGAGCTGCGCGCGGACGTTGTCGATGACCCGCTCGGCGGCCGGGCGGCGTTCGGTGTCGTAGGAGTCGAGCAGGCTCTCGCTCGCGGCGCCCCGCACGGTGAACGCCAGCTTCCAGCCCAGGTTCAGGACGTCGAGGAGACCCGTGCTCAAACCCTGGCCGCCGACGGGGAAGTGCAGGTGCGCGGCGTCTCCGGCCAGCAGGACGCGGTCTTTGCGGTAGGTGTGCGCGAGCCGCGCGTAGTCGCTGAACCGGCTCAGCCACCGCGGCGCGCTCATGCCGATCTCCCGGCCCATGATCCGCGAGGTCTCCGCGCGCAGCACCTCCAGCGACAAGGGGCGGTCGCGATCGGCGGGGGTGCGTGTGAAGTCGACCGTCCGGATCTGCGTCTTGCCGTCAGGCGCGTCCTTGGTGACGACCCAGCCGTGCGGAGTGCGGTGCCACCCGGCTTCCAGGGCGTCCGGGTCGTCCAGGCGTACGAGGCCCATCATGGCGGAGACGGTGGGCTCGTACGCCTCGCAGGAGATGCCGGCCTGCTCGCGCACGGTGCCGCGCGCGCCGTCGGCGCCGACCACGTAGGCGGCCTCGTACGTCACGGTCCCCTGCGGCCCCTCGGCCACCACCCCTACGCTGTCCGGCTGTTGGCGGACCTCCAGCATGCGGTGCTCCCGCAGGACGCGGGCCCCGTGGGCGCGGGCCCGGCTCTCGAAGAGCCGCTCAAGATCAGCTTGTGCCCGTTTCACTATGGGCTCGGGTTCGCCCGCGGGGGCGGAGATGCGCAGGCCCGGGATGCCGGCGAAGTGGAACGGGCTGCTGACCGTGCCCACCGACGAGGAGAGTTCGGGGGCGGGCAGGTAGCCCCGGCGGGCCAGCGTCTGCGCCGTACGGGCGTGCAACGTGGTGGCCTTGGGTCTCTCCGAGGTGGCGGCCCGGCGTTCCAGGACCACCGTGGCCACGCCGTACCCGCTCAGTTCGGCGGCGAGGAGCATGCCGACCGGGCCGCCCCCGACTACGACCACATCCGTACGTATCGGGCGCACCATCCGGGACTCCTCGTCTCCCTGGCCTGCACACAGCGGCTCGAAATGTACCGGAGCGTCGCTACGGCGTGGGGTTCTCGTGAAGCGTGCACGGACATGGCGCGGCGGCCCGTCGAACGCGGGCGCCGCAGACCGGAGCGCATAGAAACCGGTTCAGCGGTTTGTTAATGTGGGCGTCGCGGAGCCCGGAACCGGCCTGCCGCCCTCACGCCCGCTTCCCGCCGCAACGGAGTGCCGAGATGGCCCAGCAGGACCGCGCACATCGCACCCACGACGATCTGATCGATGCCGCCGCCGAGATGTTCGACCGGTACGGCTTCGCGCCGGCGTCCCTCTCCACGATCAGCGCGCACGCCGGAGTCAGCAAGGGAGCCCTGCACTACCACTTCGCCAACAAGGACGCGCTGGCCGAAGCGGTCGGGCGGGCAGCGGTCCAGCGGCTCGCCCGGATCACCGGCCGCGGCGCGGGCCACCTTGCGGGCGGCGCCCTGCAGCTCCTGATCGACGCCACCCACGACCTCGCCCGCGGACTGCGGGAGGACGCGGTGCTGCGCGTCGGCTTCGGCGTGGGGCGGGTGCCCGGGTGGTGCGGCGCGTCGAGAGACCTCCGCCGCGTATGGCAGGCCTGGGTCGGGGACACACTGCGGCGGGCCGCCGGGGAAGGCGCGATGACGCGGGCCGTGCCGGCGGACGTCGTGACAGCCACCCTGGTGGCCACCACCCTCGGCCTCGGCACGCTCACCGGGCAGCAGAGCCCGCCCTGCCCCGCCGCGGCCGCCGGCACCACCGTCACGACCCTCTGGAACCTCCTGCTCCCACGGCTCGCGGCGGACGGCGTCGCCGGCGCGCTGGTGCCGTCCGGAAGCCCTTGCGCAAGGGCGTAGCCGTGCTCCTGTCCGCAGAGGCCTCCGGCGGCCCGGACCGGATCGCGGCGAACCGCGTCCTGGTGCCTGCGCCACGCGGCAGAATGCACACCATGCCGGATGATCTTGCCCTCGCACAGCAGGCTGCCCTCACCGGTGCCGCGGTGGCCCTGCGCCACCAGGCCCGGGTCGCCGCACTGCGCCCGCACCTCAAGGACGACGGCTCGGTGGTGACCGAGGCGGACATCGCCGTCGAGGAGGAGGTCCGCCGCGTCCTGCTCGCCGGACGGCCGGACGACGCCTTCCTGGGGGAGGAGACCGGCGAGCTCGGCACGGGCTCCCGGCGCTGGATCCTCGACGGCATCGACGGCACGGGGCTGTTCCTGCGGTCGGATGACCGATGGCAGTCGCTGATCGCTCTGGAGGTGGACGGCCGGCTGGCTGTCGGAGTGGCGGTCGTCCCCGCTCAGCACAGGATCTGGTACGCGGCCCGCGGCCGGGGCGCGTTCAGCGCCGATGTCGAGGACGGCCGGCTGGTCCGTACCCGGGAACTGCGGGTGGCCGCACCGGGCGGCGGCCTTGAGGCCTGTGCGCTGGGGGTCGTCCCGCCGGCCGAGATGATCCCCGCGCGCTACCGGGCGCCCGTCGCCGCGCTGACGGCCAGGGCGGCGGCCACCCCGTGGTCGTCGCACGCCGCCCTCCTGGTCGCCTCCGGAGAGCTCGACCTGGCGGTGCAGGTGGGCGGGCAGATATGGGACCACGCCCCGTTGGCGCTCATCGTCGAGGAAGCCGGCGGATCGGTCGGCGGCCTCGGCGGCCTCGGCGGATCGGGCGGCGGAGCCGGCGAACGGTCCCATCCGATGACGGGGGTCGCCGTGTTCGCCGCCGACGAGGCCACGCGCAGGGCCGCGCACAGCGTGCTCGGCTCGGGCTGAACGCCTGAACGCCGTGGCGGACATCGGTGACGACCGCGCGGCAGGGCCCGGCCTGCATCTCGTCTCCCACCCGAGGTCGGCGGTTCCCGGTCACCACTCGCTCGCCTGAGCCAGACAGTGGCGTCCGAGGTCAACCATGCTGATGACTGCCGAGAGGGCGCAGAGGTCGCCGGTGGTGTGCGGCGGCACGGCCCAGTACGTACCGGGCGGGGTCAGGACGTCGGTGCGCGGGACGCCGAGACAGGCTCAGTCCCCAGAAAGGACACCCCCTTGTGCGGCCACACACGCTTGGGGACGCAGGGCACCAGCGCGTAGTAGTGGGTGCTGAAGGCGTCGCAGATCACCGGTCCGCCCAGCATGTCTCCTCTTGCTGCTGACACGGGCACGGGCACGCTTCTTAGGGCACGAGGTCATTCCTTCTCTCCTCTACGAGGGCGGTGGGCGGCCCGCCTCGGGGGTCGGCGACGGGCGGGCCGCCCCGTCCCGGCCGCGCCCCTCCCCAGGGACGCGACCGGGGGTCTAGGTGGGGTACCGGCGGACGGGCGCGGGCAGCCGCGGGCACTGGTCGTGCCGCCAGATGACGGCACCGCCGGCCGAGATGGAGATCTTCACGGTGGCCGTGCCGGGATTCTGCGGGGTGATCGGTTCGTCGCAGTGCCCGCAGTACCGCACGCCCTCGCTCATCGCCGCGCCGTCCGCATGGCCATGCGCAGGGCCTTGCCCACCCGGCAGTGGGTGAGGTCGGCGGCGCACTGCTCGCAGGACTGGGTGTGGTCAAGGAGCGCCCGGTAGATGTGCTCGAAGCCGCACGGGCGGCAGCAGCGGGGGAACCAGCGGCTGACGCTGCCCTGCGCGCTCACCTCGCGACGCTCCCCGAAGTCGACGGCGATGGCGGTGTTGAGGCTGGCCGCACACCACACGCAGCGCCGGCCGCACACCTGATCCTCGGCGAGCCCGGCCGGATCGGGCAGTTCAACCGGCGGCATCGGGAGAGTTCTTGAACCGCTTCCCCCACCGGGTAGTTGGCCCGTGATGTCGCCCATGTCGACTCCTAGTCAGTCGGCCACGCCCCGGGACCGGTCACGCGGTCGCCGGGGTCTCGCCTGACTCATGGAATCGATGTGCTACTTAGCGTGACAGGGACGGAACGTCCCCCTTTTGCGACCTAGTCACCGACTCCCAAGAACTCGGCCAAGGAGCTGAGCCCCGCAGGACGGTTGGGAAGCGCCCAAAGGTCACGCACGATGGCCACCGCCAACGTGTGGTGCTGCATCCACGTCGGCGCCACCCGACGAAGCGACTCAAGGGTCTTTACCGCCCCTGCCGCGTCACCGAGGTCTGTATGGGCTCGGGCCACGTCCAGCAGCAGCCATGTCCGCCATGACGGCGGGGTGTCCTTGCTCAGCCGCATTCCCTTGGCCAGCGTCAGAGCCTCTGCGGGGTGCCCGTACTGGACGGCCAGGCGTACGCGCTCGATCCGTACCGACGACGGGCTGAACACGCTGACCATGCGGCTGTCGCTGCCCTGCGGCAGCCTGGCCACGCGGGCGGCTTCCTTCTCGGCGTGCTCCATCAACGCGGCCGCCCGCTCATAGTCGTTGCTGCGAGCGGCCGACGTGGCGGCGGACATCGTCAGCGCCCCCCAGACTTTCAGGCCGTCAGCGGTGCCCATGAGTCCGTTGTCCTTGATGACGTCTGCGGCGTGCAGGGCGCTACTCAAGGCGTCACCGAGGCGCCCTTGTCGCTGATAGGTCCACGCAACGGAGTTGACGATCATGGGGCGTAGCAGGGGGTCGGAGGAACGGCCCGCGGCATCTACGGCGCGCTCCAAGCTGATGAGCGCAAGGTCTGTCTTGCCCATCCGCACGGCGACGTGTCCGGCGAGTTGCAGGGCCTTGCCCAGTGCCGCGAATCCGGCCCGGCGGCCGTCGTCGTTGTCCGCGGCCGTGGCGGTGCGCGCATCCAAGAGCAAGTCCGGCAGTGCCTTCATCACCGCGCCGAACTCGGCGGCGTGGTACTGCGTCCACCCGTCCGCGATCTGCTCGCGCAGCTGGTCCAGCGAGAAGTCAGGACCTGGTCGTTGCGGGTCCGGCCCCCAGAGCGCCGGCATGATGGCGCGGCGTACAGCCACGAAGCGCGGCCCGTCATTCTCGCCTGCGGCGGTGACTGCGGGCGGATCTCCCAGGAGCGTCGTCAGCTCCACGCCGAGACCGTTGGCCAGCGCGTGCAACGTGGGCAAGCGCGCCGAGTGCTTGCGCCGCTGTTCGAGCTGCTTGATCACGTCCACGGACACCGCGGAGCGCTCGGCCAACTCCTCTTGGGTCAGGGAGGCCAGGCGACGGAGACGTCGGAGAGTTCGGCCCAAGTCGTCGTTTGCCACCCCGTCACCGTACGCCGCAGCGAGAAGGGGCGAGATGGCGCTACTCGCTTGCGTGACGCGTACGACCGGCCGCACCTCGGCGCGGACCGGCCAAGATGACTCCGCGACGAGTTCGCCCGCGCGATGTTGGTGCTCCCGGGTGCTGCGGTGGCCTATGAGAGGCCGGTCATGGTGGGCGCCGCCCTTTTGCGCGAACCCGCTCCACCGGGTGTGGGTCATCCACCCCGTGATGGGCCATCGCCGGTCGAGGAACGCGTACGTCCCACCGATCCATGCCACGCCGATGAGCGCGGGCAGGAACCCGGGGCCGTCCTCCGGGACGAGCGAGCCAAGAGTGGCTTTGTCCACGAGAACCGACAGCACATGTACACGAGTTCGGGAGGCGTCGGCGGTGCGTCGTGTTCGATGTTCACGAGAAACGACAGCGCTAGTGCACCCCACTTCCCGAGTAGCGGCTCTGCGGCGGCGCCACGGAGACTCCGCAAAAACCCGTTGGCGGACGAGGATGACCACTGCTACGTTTCCGGCGGCCGTGCGAGAGATCGAGGAGGTGGTACCCGTGAACGCAGTATCGACATGGGTGCTCCCCTCCGGGGTCACGGTCGGGCGATAGGTCGTCCGGGAGCGCCGTTCAAGCGCACTTCCGAAAGGCACCACCATGGCCCTTCACTTCACTACCGAAAAGTGCCTCGACGACGGCGTCCTCGAACGCGAATTCATTCTCGGTCAGGTCCCCGGCATCCTGTGGACGCCCGCATCCGCACCGGCGCCGCTGATCCTGCTCGGCCACCCCCCGCTCGGACTGCACAAGATGTACCCCCGACTGGTGGCCCGAGCCCGGGCCTGCTCAGCGGCCGGCTTCGCCACTGCCACCATCGAGCTCCCCGGAAGCGGCGACCGGCCCCGCCTGCCCGCCGCCGAGCAGGCCCGCGCCGACCTGCGCCGGGCGATGGAGGCCGGCAAGCCGGTCAGCGACGAGATCATCGACGCCCTCATCCTCCCGCTGGTCGACAAGGCAGTCCCGGAATGGCAGGCCGCCCTGGACGCCCTCCTGTCGCTGCCCGAGATCGGCGGCCCGATCGGGTACTCGGGGGGAGTGATCTCCATCGGGACCCGGCTGGCGGTGGTCGAGCCGCGAATCTCGGCCGCCGTTCTGTTCGCCGGGAGTTTCGTCCCCCGGGCCATGTTCGAGGAGGCCCGCCAGGTCACCATTCCGCTGCATGTCCTGCTGCAGTGGGACGACGAAGGGAACGACCGGCAGGCGGCCCTGGACCTGTTCGACGCCTTCGGCTCCAAAGAGAAGACCCTGCACGCCAACATGGGCGGGCACACCGGCGTCCCGCAGTCCGCAGGCGACGAAGCGGGCCGATTTCTTGCCCGGCACCTGAAGTGAGGCCGCGCCGTCGGACCGGCAGCGTGCGGTAGCTGAGGTCGGCCGGCATGCCGCTCATCGAGAAACAGGTGCCGGCCCTCCGCAGCTCTCTGCACCGTGGACCCCCGCTGAATTTCCGGCAGGGGCCCGTGCTGCCTGAAGTCATGATCTGTTCGATTTCTGCAGAGCTCCGAGTGCTGCCCAAACTCGTGTACATGTGCTGTCGGTTCTCATGAACAAAGCCAAGCCGAGAGCGAGCAGTACGGCAGACAGAGCGACGTGGGGTTCCGGGCGGTGCGAGGGGCGGGCGGCGGTACGGGAGCGGGGGCTTCGCGCTCACCCGACCGGTGTGTTGAGCGCGCGGACCTGTGAGCCGCCGGGCTCCAGCGTCCCCAGGGCCTCGGGGCGGGCCATGCACGGCAGCAGGAGCCGCCAGAACGCGGTCAGCGCCGTGTCGGACAGCCACCCGGGATCGTCGCGCCCGAGCAGCTCGAAGCCGGTGGTCGCCGCGACGACGGCGTCGGCGACCTCGGCGGGTTCGGCCTCCTTGACGAGGAGGGCCTCCTGGGCCGCCTCCTCCAGCAGCTGCCGTACGCACACCCGCCACTCCTGGGGGAGCGTGGGGCCGGGGCTGTGCGGCGCCTCGCAGCTCAGCTTGTACGCCGGCCCGGGCCACGACGTCCCTGCGCAGCCGTCCGGCAAGGGCGTGCGAGGTGTTCGTCAGCCGCTGTAGCGCGTTCATGCCGGGGCGCTGGGAGAGCCAGGCCTCCCGGCGCAGGCTCACGCCCGCCGACGATTCGACGGTGGCGGCCACCGCGGCCTTGTTCTCGAAGTGGAAGTGCAGGGCGCCCTGGCTGACGCCGGCGCTGGCGCTGATGTCGGCCAGCTTCGCCTGGACGTATCCGTACCGCTCGAAGGTCTCGGCCGCGGAGCGGATGAGGGAGTGGCGGGTACGGGCGGCGCGCTCTTGTTTGGTCACGGGTGCTCCTTGATACGGGGACTGCACCTTGAGCTTATAAAACCAGCATAGCGGTTTCGTATTACCTGTCGACGGTCCGCAGGGCCCGACGGTTCAAAAGGGCTGGATGTGAGCGGGTTGGGGCGGATGGTGAGCGCGTGCGCCGGGCGGTCTGCGTGACGCGAGGGGTCCGGGAAGCGCAGTGAGGGGCTTGAAAACCGCGAGGTAGGTATGATTTTCTTCCTTCATCCCGATCGGCACGGTGGGCGTCACGCCGACCGCTGTCAGCTCCTCTCCCTGTGCCCTCGTCCCTGTGTGGGGCTCGCGGGAGGGTGAGAGAACTGCCTGAGCAGGCACTTTGCCTACTCGGTCCGGTCGGGCGGTGCCCATGCGGTTGTGCCGAATCCCCCGAGGCGCAACCGCGTGGGCGCCCGTTCAGCTTCAGCGTGCGGCCCCGGTTTCTGCCGGATTCGGCAAGGCTCTCGATAAAAAACCCGCACACTGGTATTTTCCTAGTCCGAGGTAGCCGCGTCCGTCGAGGGGGAGCCGCGATGCACCGCAGCAGATGCATGTCAAGTGGCACGTACCACCGCCGGCGCACCGCTGCCCGCACGTCCGGCGACAAGGCCCATGCCTGGTACCTACGGGGGACCGGTCAACCACCGGGGAGGAACCACTACGTCATGAACGTCCTGGACGCCCATACCGAGGCCGTCGGAAGCCGGCCCACCGGCAGCGGCCGGACCACGCCGCGCGAGTACGACGCCACGAGCGGCCGCACGGGGCTGCCGGTGGAGGAGGAGCGATGAGCCTGCGACTCGCCGTCCTCACCGACACCGCCCGGCCCACCGCGCCGACAGCCGCCCCCACCTCCGGATCCGCCGCACCCGCACCCGCCACCGCCACCGCCTCCGGATCCGCCGCCACCGCCTCCGCTGCCGCCACCGGCTCCGCATCCGACTCCGCGCCCGCCGAGTCACCGGCCGACCACTCGTCACCGGCCGACCGCCCGTCACCGAACGACCGCCCGCGCGGCCAGCGCGCCACCGTGGCCATCGGCGCGCTGCTGCCCTCCGATTCGCCGCGGGTCGACGGTGAGGTCAACGATCACGTCAAGCTGCTCGCCGAGCTCGACGCCCCGCTGCCGCCGATCCTCGTCCACCGGCCGACGATGCGCGTCATCGACGGCATGCACCGGTTGCGCGGAGCCGAATTGCGGGGCGAGAAGGAAGTCGAGGTGGAGTTCTTCGACGGCGAGCCGGAGGACGCTTTCGCCCTCGCCGTCAGACTCAATGTCGCGCACGGCCTGCCCCTCACCCTGGCCGACCGCACGGCCGCGGCGAGCCGGATCGTCGCCGCCCGGCCCCAGTGGTCGGACCGCCGCATCGCCGCCAACACCGGCCTGGCGGCGAGCACCGTCGCGGCCATCCGGCGCCGTTCAACCACCCAGGGCGGACAGTCGAACACCAGAATGGGGCGCGACGGGCGGGTCAGGCCGCTGCACGCGGCCGAGGGACGGCGGCGCGCCAGCCAGATCATCGCCGCCCACCCCGACGCCTCGCTCCGTGAGATCGCCCAGCGCGCCGGCATCGCGACCGCCACCGCCAAGGACGTGCGCGACCGCATCCGGCTCGGCCAGGACCCGGTGGCGCCGAAGCCCCGTAGGCCGTCGACGGGCGCGACGGCCGCGCAGACCACCGCCTCCCGCGCGGCCGCGGGCCGTGCCGCCACCCGCACGTCGGCCGCCGCCATCAGCCTGATGCTGCCGAACATGGGCAAGGACCCCTCCCTGCGCACCGAAGCCGGGCGGGCCCTCCTGCACCTGCTGAGCCTGCACGCCATCGGCGACGAGGCGAAGTGGAGCCGGCTGGCCCAGAGCGTCCCGGTGCACCGCGCCGGAATGCTCGCCCAGGCGGCCCGCCGGTGCGCCGAGCACTGGCTGCGCCTGGCACACGAACTGGAGATGCGGTGCCCATGACAGCGCGCCCTCTCGCCCCGGGGCGGCGCGGCCGCTCCCGGCCACCCGCCCCCATCGGAGACCAAGGTGAAAGCCGGCCTGGGAAAGAGAACCGGAACACAGGGAAGCGTTCACCAGCACGCACCGCCACGCCATCTTGGCCGGCCCGGCGAAACGACGAGCATCGTCGGTCTCTGCCGGAAGAGGTTAACCAGCTGGTCCATTCAATTTCGGCGCCCGCCCCGGTGAATTTCCCCCCGGCCGCCGACTGCGCGGAATTTACCGAATTCACAGCGAATATTTTTGGAGGAACCGTGCGAGCACAATCGCGGCGCACGCCGGCCCTGACGTCCGCGGCGCGGACCGGGACGTTCGTCGATGGCGAGGCGTGAGAGATGACCGACCATTTCGAGCTGATCGCCGAGACCCCCTACATATGGCGGGCCAGACGGGGCGCTCCCCGCCACCGCCTGATCTGCTTCCCGCACGCGGGCGCCGGAGCGGGTGCCTACGCCGAGTGGGCCGCCCTGGTCCCGCCGGAGATCGAACTCGCGGCCGTCCAGCTGCCCGGGCGGCAGAACCGTATCGCCGAGGACCCGGTCACCGCGGTCGGGCCGCTGGTCAAGGTGCTCACCCAGGCCCTGCGGCCGGTCATGGAAGGGCCGTTCTCCTTCTTCGGCCACTCCGGAGGAGCCGTTCTCGCCTTCGAGGTGGCCCGGGCCCTGCACGCGAAGGGCGGCCCGCGGCCCAGCCGCCTCTTCCTCTCCGCCCAGTCCGCCCCCGGCACCACGGGCCGCGTCAAGCAGCTCCACGATCTCACCGACGAAGACCTCGCCGCCGAGGTCGTCCGGCTGGGCGGCATCGAGCCGGAGATCGCCGCGGACGAGGACGTCATGGACGCCCTGCTGCCGACCCTGCGGGCCGACTTCGACCTGTGGGAGCACCACCAGGTCGGCCCCGGCCCCCGCCTGGACAGCCCCATCACCGTGCTGAGCGGCGCCCTGGACCCGCGGGCCCCGCGGGACACGCTCGACGGCTGGCGCGAGCAGACCGACGGCGCCTTCGACATCCGGCTCTACCCGGGCGGCCACTTCTACTTCCTCAACGACCCGGCCGAGCTGGTCCGGGACATCAGCCACGTACTGCTGGAAGCCGAGAAGGCAGGGAGCCTCTCATGAGCACCTCCGGAGCCCTGGAGCCGTCCCTCATCGCGGAGATGGCCGCCGCCGTCCGGGCCGTGCCCGGCATACGGGAGGCCGCCGCCGTGGTCCGCCAGGGCGCACGGGCGGTGACCTGCGAACTCGACCCGGCCGCGCCGGCCCCGGCGGCCGCCCCGGCCGCGCCGGCCGCCGCCGAGCCCCGCACCGACGGACACCGGCCCACGTCCGAGCTGTACGGCGGTGATCCGCACGTCCCCCAAGGCGGCGCGAGCACGCTCCAGGAGGCGCTGCGCCAGGCCGCCGAGCAGGCGCCCGACAAGGGCACCGTCTACGTACGCGGCGGTCAGGAGCCGCAGTTCCAGAGTTACGCCGAGCTCCTGGCGGAGGCCGAGTGCGTCCTCGCGGGGCTGCGGGCCGCGGGCCTGGAGCCGGGCGACGCGGCGCTGTTCCAGTTCGACGACCACCGCGGCTACATGACCGCGTTCTGGGCGTGCGTCCTCGGCGGGTTCGTCCCCACCCCGGTGGCCGTGGCGACGACCTACGCCGCGCACAACGAGGCCAACCGCAAGCTCCGCAACGCCTGGGACCTGCTGGAGCAGCCCGCCATCCTCACCGACACCGCCACCGCGCCCGCCCTGCGGGAGGTCCGCGCGCTGTGGCACGAGTCGACCGTGCGGGTCCTGGAGGTCGAACAACTGGCTCGGCACGCCCCCGACACGCGCTGGCACGCAGGCGGGGCCCACACCCCCGTCATCAACCTGCTCACCTCCGGCAGCACGGGCGTGCCCAAGTGCGTCCAGCACACCAACGCCTCCGTCGCCGCCCGGAGCTGGTCGGTCATCCAGGGCCGCGGTTACACCAGCGACGACGTCAGCGTCATCTGGATGCCGCTGGACCACGTGACGATGGTCTTCTACAACATCCGCGACGTCTTCCTGCGCAGCCTCCACGTCAACGGAAAGATCGACGACTTCCTCGGCGACCCGCTCATGTGGCTGGACCTCCTGGAGCGCTACGGCGCGACCAACACCTGGGCGCCCAACTTCGCCTTCAACCTGATCAGCGAGTACGCCGACCAGATCGCCGAGCGGCGGTGGGACCTCTCCCGCGTCCGCGAGTTCGCCAACGGCGGTGAGCCGGTCATCGCGGCCAACAGCCACCGCTTCCTGGAACTGCTCGCACCGCACGGCCTGCCCGCCGACGCCATGGCGCCCGCCTGGGGCATGTCGGAGACCTGCTCCGGGGTCACCTACTCCACGCAGAGCCGCGAGGACCGCGCCGCCGGCACGGTCGTCGTCGCCCCCTCCTCCTTCGACGGGGACCTGCGTTTTTCCGCCCCAAACCAGCGTGACCAGCGCGGCGGACAGGACGCGGTGTCCTTCTCCACGGTCGGCGCGCCACTGCCAGGGGTGAGGGTCCGGATCGTCGACGCCGCCGGAGCGGTCCTGCCCGAGGACCGCATCGGCGAGCTGCAGATCCGCGGCGTGACGATGATGCGCGGATACCACGGCAACGACGAGGCCAACCGGGCCGCCTTCGACTCCGAGGGCTGGTTCCGCACCGGCGACCTCGCCTTCGTCCACGACGGCCACCTGGTGATCGCCGGGCGCAAGAAGGACCAGATCGTGGTCCGCGGCGCCAACTACGTCGCCCACGAACTGGAGAGCGTGGTCGAGGAGGTCGACGGCGTACGGGTCACCTACTCGGCGGCCGCGGGCGTACGCGAGGCGGGGGAGGGCTCGGACCGGCTCGTCGTCTTCTTCGTCCCCACCCGCTGGGACGCCGACTCGCTCACCCGCACCTTCCAGGACATCCGGGCCAGGCTCGGCCGCGAGGCCGGCCTGGCGCCCGACCTGCTCGTCCCCGTCACCGTCGCCGAGTTCCCCAAGACCGCCAGCGGGAAGATCCAGCGCGGCGCGCTCGTGGCCGACCTGCGGGCCGGCCGGTTCGCCGACCGGATCGAACAGCCGGAGGAGACCGGGCCGCCGGCCACCGCCTTCCTGCGCCGGCAGTGGTCACGGCTTGAGGACACATCCGACGACACCGACACCGACGGCGTCCGGCTGGTCTTCGCCGAACCCGGCGACCTTCCCCTCCTGGGGCTGGACCAGGGCCGCGTGGTCGTCGTCCGCGAGGCGGCGCAAGGAGAGGGATTCGTCCAGGAGAGCCCCGTCGCCTACCGCGTCCCGCCGGGCGACAGCGCGCACCTCAGCCGGGTCCTCGCCGAGGTCGGCGCCCGGCACGGCCCCATCTCCACCATCGTGTGCACCGCGTTCCCCGGCGGTGGGGGCGAGCGCGCCGACCACACGGCGAGGCTCGGCGAGGCGACCGCCCGGGTGACCGCCCTGATGGCGGCGCTGGACGGCGCCACCTGGCAGGGCGGCCCCCGCCCGCTGCTGCTGCTGCTCACCACCGGGGCCGTCCACGTACGGCCCTGGGACCGGATCGACCTCGGTGTCTGCGCGCTCCCCGGGCTCGTGCGCACCGCCGTCACCGAGCTCGCGCAGGTCACCGTGCGCCACCTCGACCTGCCGGCCGACCGGGACAGGTGGGCGGCCGCCGTCACCGCCGAGCTGGCCGACCGCTCCCGCACCGGGGTGGTGGCGGCCCGCGAGGGATTGCGCTGGCAGCCGCGCCTGCGGCCGGTCCCCGAGGCCGAGAGCCAGGACGCCCCCGCGATCGTCCCCGGCGGCCTGTACCTGGTCACCGGCGGACTCGGCGGCATCGCCCACGACATCGCCGGCTACCTCCTGGCGGCCTACGGCGCACGCCTGCTCCTGGTGGGACGCTCGGCGCCCACCGGCGAGAAGGCGGACAGCCTGGCCGAACTCGCCGCCCTCGGCGAGGTGAGCTACCTCCGCGCGGACGTGGCCGACGCGGCCGCGCTCGCCGAGGCGGTGGGCGCCGCCGAGGAGCGCTGGGGCCGCCCGCTCGACGGGGTGCTGCACCTGGCGGCGGCCGACGTCACCGGCCAGTGGAAGGACCTGGAGCGCCACACGCTGGCGCGGGAGACGCGCCAGACGTTCACGGCCCAGTACGGGGCCAAGGTGGCCGGCACGCTGGCGATCGCCTCGCTCCTGGAGAGCAGGCCCAAGACGTCCCTGATGCTCTTCGGGTCGGTCAACGGGGAGTTCGGCGGCCGCTCCTTCGGCGCCTACTCCGCCGCCAACACCTTCCTGGTGGGCTTCGCCGACCACTGGCGCCACGAGCGCGGGCGTGACGTGCGGTGCCTGGCCTGGAGCATGTGGAGCGACGTCGGCATGAACCGGGGGCAGTCCGAGGCCCCCGCACGGCAGCGCGGCTTCCGAGCCATCGACCCCGACGACGGGCTGCGGGCGTTCCTGTCGGCCACGTCCATGCCGTACCACTACCTGCTGATCGGCCTGGACCTGGAGAACCCGGCGATCCTCGCCGAGCTCGCCACCGACGAACTGAGCGCCCGCGAGGTCCTGGTGGCCTACACGGCCGAGGGCATCGACCCGGAGGCCGTGCACGCGGCCCTGGAGCCGGTCCTGCGCGACTTTCCCGTGCCCGTGCGCATGGTGGAGGTGGCCCGGATCCCGGTGGACGCCGCGGGCGCGGTGGACACCACGCAACTGCTCCTGGACGCCGCGCCCAAGCGGCCCGGCAGCCGGCGCACGTACCAGGAACCCGCGACGGAACTGGAGCGCCGGATCGCCGCGGTCTGGGGCGATGTCCTCACCCAGGCCTCCGTCGGCCGCGACGACTCCTTCTTCGACCTGGGCGGCAACTCGCTGCGCGCCACCCGCCTGCTGGCCCGGATCGACGAGGAGCTGGGCGTCCGGCTGACCGCCAACGAGCTGTACGAGAGCCCCACCGTCGCCGGGATGGCGCAGGCCCTGGAGCGTCAGGCGGAGCCCGTGGCGGCCGGCTAGCCCGGCGGGTGCCGGGAAAACGCCTCGGCCGACCCTCGGGAATTACCCGTTCCGCGTATCGCTTTTGATGCCGCAGAGAATTCCACACAAGCGCCCCTCTCCCTTTTATTCGAGGGAGGGGGGCGCTTTATTCGTTGTTCGGTCCGGGTGCCTTGAACGTCGTTGTCCGCCCCCTGTCGGGAAGTTAGGGTCATTCTTAATTCCGCTGCTGCCTCGGGATTGGGGAAAAGGTTTCCGCTCGGCAGCGACAACCAGGAACCGAATTATTTCCTTCCGGTTTACCGAACGAGAGACGAGGCGTACGAAATGGCCGGTCAGTGGTATGCGGGACGGACACCGACTCCGCATGAGGACGCCGGGTCCAAGGGCGGGGAGCAGGCCAGGCACCTGCGCGTCGGCATGGAGTCCCTGCACCGCGCCGACCCCGAGCTCGCCGGTCTCCTGGACGCGGAGATCCGCCACCAGGACGCGACGCTGGCGATGATCGCCTCGGCGAGCGTGGCCGACCCCTCGGTCCTCGCGGCCGGCGGAGCGGCACTGTCCAACGTCACCGCCGAGGGCTACCCCGCCGCCCGCTACCACCCCGGTGCCGCCCGCTTCGACGAGGTGGAGCTGCTTGCCATCGAGCGGGCCAAGGACCTGTTCGGGGCCCAGTACGCGAACGTGCAGCCCCACTCCTGCTCCTCGGCCAACCTCGCGGTGCTCACCGCTCTTATCCCCCCGGGCGGCACGCTTCTGGGCCTCGGCCTCGACGCCGGCGGTCACCTCACCCACGGTTCGCCGGCCTCGGTGACCGGACGGCACTTCAACGCCGTGCACTACGGCCTGGACCGCTTGGGCCGCATCGACTACGCCCAGGTCGCCGAGCTCGCCCACCAGCACCGGCCGAAGGTGCTGATCGCCGGGGCCAGCGCCTACCCCCGCACCGTCGACTTCGACCGGTTCAGGGCCATCGCCGACTCGGTCGGCGCCTACCTCCTCGCCGACATCTCCCACATCGCGGGGCTGGTGGCCGCCGGAGAGCACCCCAGCCCCATCAACGCCGCCCACATCACCACGACCAGCACCTACAAGCAGCTCGGCGGCCCCCGCGGCGGCCTCATCCTCAGCGGGCAGGACCACCGCGCGCCGGGGCCCGACGGCCGCACCCCGCTGTTCCGGCTCATGCAGCGGGCGGTCTTCCCGCAGTCCCAGGGCACGCCGAGCCCGGCCACGATCGCCGCCAAGGCCCGCGCCTTCTCGCTCGCGGCGGGCCCGGAGTTCAAGGACACCGCCCGGCTGATCGTGGAGAACGCCGCGGCGCTCGCCGCCGAACTGTCCGCTCTCGGCTACCGCGTCCTGACCGGAGGCACCGACAACCACATGGTGCTGCTGGACATCATCGACCGCGGCCCGACCGGAGTCGTCGCCGAGCGGGCCCTGGAGCAGTGCGCGATCCTCGCCAACCGCAACCGCATCCCCGGCGACACCAAGCCCCCGCTCGTCACCAGCGGCCTGCGCCTGGGCACCAACATCCTCGCGCAGCGCGGCATGGGCCCCGAGCAGATGCGGGAGTGCGCCCGCCTGGTGCACACCGTGCTGAGCGCCACCACGCCCCTGAGCGACACCGAGTATCTGATCGACCCGGTCCGGGCCGCGCGCATCCGTGAGGACGTCAAGGACCTGTGCGCCCGGTACCCGCTGAGCGTCGAAGCCGGATTCAACAACCCCGCAGCCCTGATCGGAGCCGGACAGTGAACCACGCCCCCAAGGACACGGGCCCGGCACACGCGCCGGTCCTTCTGCCCACGGACCGGCCGCGGCGCCCCGGCTCACCGCCCCGGTGCACGGCCGTGGCAAGCGCCCCCCTCGCCGGCCACACCCCCACCGGCGGACTCGACCGGCGCTCGGCACAGGCCGCCGCCTTCGCCGCCCTCCTCCACCGCTACACCACCCAGGAGGACATCGGATACGACCGCGCCGACGCCTCGGGCACCGGCCACGCCCGGCTCCAGGTCACCGGCACGACGACGCTGCGCGAACTCGCCGACGCCACCGTCCTCGGCCCGGCATCGGCGGCGCAACCCGCCCCCGTGGCCCTCGCCTTCGGGGACCCGGCGGAGCCCGCCGACGGCCCGGCCCCCCACGAACTGCGACTCGTCGTCGGCGACGACCTCGTCGCCCTCCACTACGACACCGCCCTGTTCGACACCGGGACCGCGCGCCGGATCCTCGCCCACTACCGCACCATCCTGACGGACGCGCTGGAGCGGCCCGACGAGCCGGTCACCCGGCTGCGCCTGCTCACCGACGCCGAGCTGCGGCGCATGCTCGTCGACTGGAACCGGACCGGGACCGCGCTGGCGGACGGCACCTGCCTCCACGAGGCGTTCGAGACCCACGCCGAGCGCCGGCCGGACGCGACAGCGGCGGTGTACGAGGGCGCCCGCTTCACCTACGGCGACGTCAACGCCGCGGCCAACCGCCTCGCCCACCACCTGCGTTCCCTGGGCGTCGGACCGGACACCCGGGTCGGACTGTGCCTCGAACGCTCGCCCGAACTCCTCATCGCGATGCTCGGCATCCTCAAGGCAGGCGGCGCCTACGTCCCCCTGGACCCCGACTACCCCACCCAGCGGATCGCCGGCATGGTCAGCGGCACCACCTGCTCGGTCACCGTCAGCCGCCGCGAACTCGCCTCGCGCCTGCCGGACCGCGGCGACACCCCGCTGGTCCTGCTCGGCCCCGGCGGCACCGACCTGTCCGCCGCACCCGACCACGACCCGGCCCCCCTGGCCACCCCCGACCACCTCTGCTACGTCATCCACACCTCCGGATCCACCGGCGCGCCCAAGCCGATCGCGCTCCACCACCGCGGCGTGATCAACAACATCGCCGACCTCAACTCCCGCTTCACCGCAGGACCGGGCGACTCGGTGCTGTCCCTGTCGTCCCCGAGCTTCGACCTGTCCGTCTACGAGTACCTCGGCATCACCGCCGCCGGCGGCACCGTCGTCATCCCCTCCCCGGCACGCGGCAAGGACCCGGCGCACTGGGCCGAACTCCTGGTCGAGTACGGCATCACCGTCTGGAACTCGGCCCCGGCCCTCCTGGACCTGCTGGTCGACCACCTCGAACAGAGCGGCGCCGAGCCGCTGCACCGGCTGCGCGCGGCGATGCTGGGCGGCGACTGGATCCCCGTACCCCTGCCCGGCCGGGTCCGCGCGGTCGCCCCCGCGATGCGCCTGTTCACCCTGGGCGGCGCCACCGAGGCCTCCATCCACTCCACGATCTACGAGGTGGACGAGGCCGACCCGCGGTGGGCGAGCATCCCCTACGGCCGCCCGATGGCGAACCAGCGCACCTACATCCTCGACGACGCCTTCCAGCCCGTGCCGCCCGGCGTCACCGGCGAGCTGTACCTGGCCGGTACGGGCGTGGCCCGCGGCTACCTCGACCAGCCCGAGCGCACCGCCGAGCGGTTCATCGAGTGGTCGTACGGCGAGGTGAGCGACCGCGTCTACCGCACCGGGGACATGGCTCGCTTCGGCGCCGACGGGCTGATCGAACTCCTGGGCCGCAGGGACTTCCAGGTCAAGCTCAACGGGCTGCGGGTCGAGCTCGGCGAGATCGAGGCGGTCCTGCGCTCGCACCCCGCGGTGCAGCAGAGCGCCGTGGTGGCCCACCGCAACCAGCTCGTCGCCTACGTCGTCGCGGCAGACGGCGAGGACGTGGGCCTCGACGCGCTGCACCGGCTCGCCGCGGACCGGCTCCCGCCGTACATGGTCCCCAAGGCGATCGTGCCCCTCGACCGGCTGCCCCTGACCCCCAACGGCAAAGTCGACCGCAAGGCCCTCCCCGAGCCCCACCCGGCCGCGGCCGACTACCGCGCGCCGGGCACCGGCCGGGAGAAGATCCTCGCCGGTGTCTACGCCGACGTCCTGCGCGTCGACCGCGTCGGCCTCGACGACGACTTCGTCACCCTGGGCGGCGACAGCATCCGCGCCATCCAGGCCGTCACCCGGGCCAGGACCCACGGCCTGGCCATCACCCCCCGCCAGATCCTCCAGCTGCGCACCGTCGCCCTCCTCGCCGAGGCCGCCACCGGCACGGCGGACGCCGAGGAGGACACCTCCGCGCCCCTGCTGAGCCTCACCGCGCAGGACCTCGACGCGCTGCGGCAGCGCTATCCGCGGCTGAGGGACGTATGGCCGCTCACCCCGATGCAGTCCGGCATGGTCTTCGAGTCGATGCTGGCCGACACCGGCGCCGACACCTACCACATGCAGACCGTCTACCGCCTGAGCGGGCCGCTCGACGCGGACCGGATACGGGCCGTGGGCCAGAGCCTGATCGACCGGTACGCCAACCTCACGGTGGCGTTCGCGCCCGACGCGGCCGGCGACCTCGTCCAGATCGTCACGGACGGCGTCGAACTGCCCTGGCGGGAGATCGACCTGAGCGACCTGACCGACACCGGCCAGGACGAGGCGTTCGCACGCTTTTTGGCCGAGGACCGGGCCGCCCGCTTCGACCTGGCCTGCCCGCCCCTGCTGCGCATGGCACTGGTCAGGCGCGGCCCCCGGAGCGCCGAACTGGTCCTCACCGCCCACCACGTACTGATCGACGGCTGGTCGGAACAGCTCATCGCCGAAGACCTGCTGCGGCTCTACGCCGCCGGCGACGACGCGAGCACGCTGCCCCCGGTCCGCGGCTACCAGGACTTCCTGGCCTGGCTCGCGCGGCAGGACAGCCAGGAGAGCGCCCGGGCCTGGGCCGACGAACTCGCCGGCCTGGACGGGGCGACGCTCGTGGCGCCCGCCGTCACCCCCGGGGGGCGGACACCGGCGTCCAGGAGGCCGAACTCGCCCTCACCGCACAGGAGACGAACGCGCTCACCCGGCGCGGCGCGGAGCTGGGCGTCACGGTGAACACCCTGGTCCAGGGCGCCTGGGCGGTCCTGCTCGGCGCGCTGACCGGCCGCAAGGACGTGGTGTTCGGCGCCGCAGTCTCCGGGCGGCCCGGCACGCTCCCGGGGGTGGAGTCGATGGTCGGCCTCTTCATCAACACCCTGCCGGTGCGGGCCCGCTGCGAGCCGAACAGCACCTTCGCCGAGTTCCTCACCGGCCTCCAGGACCGGCAGAGTGAGCTCCTGGACCACCACCACCACAGCCTGACCGAGATCCACCAGGCCGCGGGGGTGGACGCCCTCTTCGACACCATCGTGGCCTTCCAGTCCTATCCGGCGGACCCGGCCGGCCTCGCCGAGGCGAGGACCGCGGCCGGATTCGAGATCACCGGCCTGAAGTCGCTGGGCGGCGCGAACTACCCTCTGGCGCTGATCGTCGAGGACGGCCGGCTGACCCTCCAATACCAGTCGCACCTCTACGACCGCAACGCGGCGCAGCACATCGCCGACCGGTTCCGGTCCGTCCTGAACCAACTGGCCGCCGACAGCGGCGAACGCCGGATCGGCACCGTCGACCTGCTCCTCGACGCCGAGCGCGCGCACCTGCTCGCCTCCGCGCGGCCCACGCCCGAAGACTCGCGGGAGGCGGGGGAGCGGGAGACCGTGGCCGCCCTCTTCGAGCGGCGCGCGGCCGCCGATCCCGGCGCGATCGCGGTGACCTTCGGGGCCACGACACTGACCTACGAAGAGCTGAACGCCCGCGCCAACCGCCTGGCCCACGGCCTCATCCGCCGCGGCGCGGGCCCCGAGACCGTGGTCGCCCTGGCCGTGCCGCGCTCCGCGGAACTGGCCGTCGCGCTCCTTGCCACCCTCAAGTCGGGCGCCGGCTACGCGCTGCTGAGCCCCGAGCAGAGTGCGGCGCAACGGGAGAGGGTCCTCGCGCAGGCAACCCCCGAACTGATCCTCGCCTCCGTTGACGCGGCACCGGGACTCGCCCTGACCGGCATCCCGCTCGTCCACCTCGACGACCCGCAGTGCACCCAGGGCCCGGACACCGACCCGGCCGACGCCGACCGGCGTGCGCCCCTGCTGCGGCAGAACCTGGCCTGCGTGCGCTACGCGCCCGGGGCCACGGACGGCATGGCACTCAGCCACCGGGCTTTGGCCGAGGGCGTACGACGCTTCGCCACCGCCGCGGGCATCACGCCCGGGGCGAGGGTGCTCGCGACGTCGCCGCACACGGACACGGCGGCGTTCGAGCTCCTGGCCTGCGTGAGCGCCGGCGCCGGCGTCGAGCTCGCCCAGGACCTCACGGCCCTCGGCACCAACGGCTGGCGCGGCGATGTGATCAGCACGGTCGCCCCGCTCCTGGCTGCGCTGCTCAACGGTGCCACGGCCGCGGTCCACGCCCGAACAGTGGTCTTCACCGGCGACGTGCTGCTCGGATCGTTCGTACAGCGGGTCCGGGACGCGATCCCGGGCGTGCGGGTGGTCAACGCCCACGGCCCGGCCGAGACCGTCCGCGCCATGGCCCCGGCCGGGGCCATGCGCGCCTACGTCCTCAGCCCCGCACTGCAACCGCTGCCTCCCGGCGTCACCGGCGAGCTGTACATCGCCGGCGAGGTCGCACGGGGCTACCGGGGCCAGTCCGCACTGACCTCCCGGCGCTTGGTCGCCGACCCCTTCGGTGAGCCCGGCTCGCGGATGTACCGCACCGGCGACCTGGCCCGCTGGAACGACCAGGGCCAACTGGAGTACGTCGGCTCGGGCGGCGAGGAGGTCCTGATCAGGGGCCACCGCTTCCGCACCGAGGACGTGGCGGCCGCCCTGGCCGCGCACCCGTCGGTGTCGCAGGCGGCGGTGGTGCCCGCGGCCGGCGACGACGAGCAGCTCATCGGCTACGTCGTCGCCCTGCGGGGCCACTCGGCCGACACCGGGGAGCTGCGCGAGTTCCTCGCGCGGCGCCTGCCGGACCACATGGTCCCGGCGGCCTTCGTACCCCTGGAGGAGCTGCCGACGGCGGCCGACGGCAGCGTGGACCGCCAGGCGCTCCCCGCACCGGGAGCCGAGACGGCGGGCCGGTGCCACCGGCCCGGGCGCACCCCGCAGGAAGAGGCGCTGTGCGCGCTGTTCGCCGAGGTCCTCGGCGTCGAGCGGGTCGGCATCGACGACAACTTCTTCGCCCTCGGCGTCAACTCGCTGAAGGCGACCCGGCTGATCGGCCGGATGCGCAGGACCCTCGGGATCGAGACCTCGATCCGGACGATTTTCCAGTATTCGACGATTGCGGAGCTTTCGGGTCAAGTCCAGGCCACAGGTACCACCAAGAGCCGGCCCCGTCTACGCAAGATGACCAAGGAGTAGACCCAAAGTGATCCCCTTGTCCTATGCCCAGCGCCGCCTGTGGTTCCTCGACCGTTTCGAAGGGGCCTCGGCGACCTACAACGTGCCCCTGGCCCTGCACCTGACGGGCGAGCTGGACACGCACGCGCTCACGACGGCGGTCCGGGACGTGGTCGCCAGGCACGCGGTCCTGCGCACCGTCCTCTTCGAGGAGGCGGGAGTCCCCTACCAGCGGATCCTGCCCGCCGAGGAAGCAGTGGTCGACGTACCGGTCGTGCCGGTGTCACCGGACGAGGTGGACCACACCATCAAGGAGGCGATCTCCTACGCGTTCGACCTGTACGCGGAGATCCCGGTCCGGGCGTGCGTCCTGCGGCACGCCCCCGACGCACACGTGCTGGTCCTGCTCTTCCACCACATCGCGGCCGACGGGGAGTCGGCGGTACCGCTGCTGCGCGATTTGTCGGCGGCCTACACCGCCCGCCGCGCGGGCCACGAGCCCGGCTGGGAGGAACTGGAGGTCCAGTACGCGGACTACGCGCTGTGGCAGCGCGAGCTGCTCGGGGACGAGAAGGACCCCGAGTCCCTCCTGTACGGGCAGCTCGCCTACTGGCGCGAGCAGCTGGCCGGCATGGACCAGCCGCTGAACCTGCCGCTGGACCGCCCCCGGCCCGCGGTGGCCGGTCACGACGGCGGCCACGTGGAGTTCCACATCGAACCCGAGCTGCGGGCCGCCGTGGAGAAGCTGGCCCAGGAGCGCGGGCTGAGCGTCTCCATGGTGCTGCAGTCGGTGCTCGCCGTGCTGCTGCACCACCTGGGCGGCGGCGACGACATCCCGATCGGCTCCCCGATCGCCGGCCGGGTGGACGAGGACCTCGCCGACCTGATCGGGTTCTTCGTCAACACCTGGGTCCTGCGCGTCGAGCTGCCGGGCAACCCCACCTTCGAGGACGTCCTCGACCAGGTGAAGGACAAGGCCCTGGGCGCCTACGACAACCAGGACGCCCCCTTCGAGATGCTCGTCGACCAGCTCAGCCCGGAGCGGTCCACCGCCTACAACCCGCTGTTCCAGGTCTTCTTCGCCTGGCAGAACATCACCCGGGCCGACGTCGACCTGCCGGGCCTGACGACCCGGCTCGACTTCGAGCAGCTCGGCACGGAGACCGCCAAGTTCGACCTGGAGTTCAACGTCGCCCCCACCGAGCACGGCGGGGCCCGCGGCACCATCGAGTACGCCACCGACCTCTTCGACCGCGGCACGGCCGACTCCATCGGAGCCCGGTTTGTGCGCGTGCTCCGCGCCCTGATGGCCGACCCGTCGGTGCCGGTGGGACGCGTCGACCCGCTGGAGCCGGCCGAGCGCCACACCCTGGCCGAGATCAACGCCACCGACACCCCTGTCCCCGACACCACCATCCCGGAGCTGTTCGAGCGTCAGGCGGCGTCGAGTCCGGACGCGGTGGCGGTGGTGTGTGAGGGTGTGGAGCTGTCGTATGCGGTGTTGAACGCGCGGGCGAACCGTCTGGCGCGGGAGCTGGTGGCGCGTGGTGCCGGTGCGGGGTCGGTGGTGGCGTTGTCGCTGCCGCGGACGGCGGAGCTGGTGGTGGGGATGCTGGCGGTGCTCAAGTCGGGGGCGGCGTATCTGCCCATCGACCCGAAGTACCCCAGCCACCGCCTGGCCCACATCCTCACCGAGGCCAAGCCGCAGCTGATCCTCACCGACACCGGCACGGAGTCCGTGCTCCCGGTCACCGACACACCCAGGCTGCACCTGGACGACGTCGACCTGGAGAACGGCGAGAACGGCGACATCGGCCTCGGCGGCTCGCCGCGGCCCGACGACCTGGCGTACGTGATGTACACCTCGGGTTCCAGCGGCACCCCCAAGGGTGTGGCGGTCACCCACCGCAACGTCGTCAACGGCATCACGCATCTCGCCGGGCTGATCGAGGCCGGTCCGGGGCGTACGGCGCTGGCGGGCACCTCCGTCAACTTCGACGTCTCCGTCTTCGAGACCTTCACCAACCTCTGCCATGGCGGGACGATCGAGGTCGTCCGTGACGTCCTGGTCCTCGGTGAGCGGGAGGGCTGGCAGGGCAACGTCATCTCGACGGTCCCCTCCGCCTTCGCCGAACTCCTCGACCAGATCGTGGGGCGCACCACGGTCGACACGCTCGTCTTCGCCGGCGAGGCCCTGCCCGCCGCCCTGGTCACCCGGGTGCGCGAGGCCTTCCCCGGGGTGCGCGTCGTCAACGCCTACGGCCAGACCGAGTCGTTCTACGCCACCGCCTTCACCATCGCCGCCGACGACGCCTGGGACGGTTCAGGCAACGTCCCCATCGGCCGGCCGCTGGGCAACATGCGCGCCTACGTCCTCGGCCCCGGCCTGCGGCCCGTCGTCCCCGGTGTCGTGGGAGAGCTCTACATCGCGGGGAACGTGGCCCGCGGCTACCTCGGCCGCCCCGGCCTGACCGTCGAACGCTTCCTGCCCGACCCCTACGGTGAGCCCGGCGCGCGGATGTACCGCACCGGCGACCTGGCCCGCTGGAACGGCCAGGGCGAACTGGAGTACGTGGGACGCGGCGACGCCCAGGTCAAGGTCCGCGGGTTCCGCATCGAACCCGGCGAGGTCGAGGCGGCCCTGGTCGCCCACCCTGCCGTCGCCCAGGCCGCGGTCATCGCCCGCGAGGCGACCGGCACCGGAGCCAAGCAGCTGGTCGGCTACGTCGTCCCCGCGTTCACCAGCGACCACGACAGCCACGACTTCCGGTCCGGCATAGAAGCCGCCGAACTGCGCGCCCACGCCTCACAGCAGCTGCCCGACTTCATGGTGCCCTCCGCGTTCGTGGTGCTGGAGCGGCTGCCGCTGATGCCCAACGGCAAGCTGGACCACAGGGCGCTTCCGGAGCCGGAGTTCACCGGCGGCGCCTACCGGGCGCCGGGCACGGCGGCCGAGAAGGTCCTGGCGGGGGTCTACGCCGAGGTGCTGGGGCTGGACCGGGTGGGTGTCGACGACGACTTCTTCGCCGTCGGCGGCGACTCCATCCGCTCCATCCAGGTCGTCTCCCGCGCCCGCACCCAAGGGCTGGAGGTCAGCCCCCGGCAGATCTTCGAGTGCCGGAGTGTCGCCGCGCTCGCCGAGGTCGCCACGAGCGACGACGGAACGGGCCCGACGCTTCAGGAGTTCGAGGGTGGTGGTGTCGGTTCCGTGCCGTTGCTGCCGATCGTGCGTTACATGGCGGAGCTGGGGGGTGGTTATGACCGGTTCTCCATGTCGCTGGCGGTGGAGCTGCCGGTGGGGATCGATGCCGACGGTCTGGCGGCGACGCTGAACGCGGTCCTGGACCGGCATGACATTCTGCGCTCGCGTCTGGTGATGGACGACGGGGGTGTCATCGAGATCGGGCCGCGGGGCTCCCTCGACGCTGCCGCGTTGGTTCACCGGGTGGAGTGGGAGGGTGGCTGGGACGAGGCGTGGCAGGAGCGGGCGGCCGTCGAGCTGGATGCGGCGACGGGCCGGCTGGACACGGCCGGTGGTGTGATGGCGCAGTTCGTGTGGTTCGCGCCGGCGGACGCGTCGGTTGCCGGGCGGCTGCTGATCGCCCTGCACCACCTGGTGGTCGACGGGGTGTCCTGGCGCATCCTGCTGCCCGATCTCGCCGAGGCGTGGCGGCAGGTCCGCGAGGGCAAGGCCGCGGAGCTGGCGCCGGTGGGTACCTCCGTACGGCGCTGGACGCACGCCCTCATCGAGGAGGCCCACAGCCCCTCCCGCGTCGCCGAGATGGAGCTGTGGCGTTCCGTCCTGGACGGACCCGACCCTCTCCTCGGCTCCCGCCCGCTCGACCCGGCCATCGACACCCGTTCCGCCCTCGACTACGTACAGCTGCAACTGCCCACGGACGTCACCGAGGCGCTGCTGACGAGAATTCCGGCCGCCTTCCATGGTGGGGTGAACGACGGTCTGCTGGCGGCGCTGGCTCTGGCGGTCGCCCAGTGGCGGCGTGAGCGCGGGGTGGAGGAGTCCTCGACGCTGATCAAGCTGGAGGGGCACGGCCGTGAGCAGGAGGTCGTGCCGGGTGCGGATCTGTCGAGCACGGTGGGCTGGTTCACCAGCATGTTCCCGGTGCGGCTGGACACCGCCGGGTTCGAACTGGACGAGGCGTTCGCCGGCGGTCCGGCCGCCGGTGGTGTCGTCAAGGCGGTCAAGGAACAGCTTCTCGCCATCCCCGACAAGGGTCTTGGCTTCGGCCTGCTGCGCTACCTCAACGAGGAGACCGGCCCGGAACTGGCCGCGCACTCCATGGGACAGATCGGCTTCAACTACCTGGGCCGCTTCTCCGCCGCCGACATGCCCGAGAACCTCCGCGGCCTCGGCTTCACCCAGCTCTGCGAGATGTCGGCGCCCCTGGACGCCGACATGCCGGCGATGTCCGCGCTGGAACTCAACTCCATGGTCATCGACACCGAACTCGGCGCCCAGCTGGACGTCTCGGCCGGGTTCCCCGCCGGGCTCCTGGCCCACGAGGACGTCCGGGAACTCATCGACCTGTGGTTCGCCGCGCTGGACGCGCTGGCCCGGCACACCGCCGACCCGGCCGCCGGCGGGCTCACCCCCTCCGACCTGCCCCTGGTGAAGGTGAGCCAGCACGACATCGAAGCCTGGGAGAGCCGCTACCCGGGCGTCTCGGACGTCTGGCCGATGACCCCCCTGCAGGCCGGGCTCCTCTTCCACACCCTGCTCAACGACGACTCCTGGGACGCCTATCAGATGCAGATGGCGTTCCACATCGAGGGCGAGGTCGACCCCGCCCGGATGCGGGTCGCGGGCCAGGCCCTCCTGGACCGGCACGCCAACCTGCGCACCGCCTTCGTCCACGACACCGACGGCAACCAGGTCCAGGTCGTCGTCGACGGCGTCGAAGTGCCCTGGCAGGAGATCGACCTCAGCCACCTCGACGCGCGGGACCGCGCCGACGCCTTCGACCGGTTCCTGGCTAAGGACCACGGCCGCAGCTTCGACCCGGCCGCCCCGCCCATGCTGCGGCTGACCCTGGTCAAGACCGCGCCGGACGCCTCCGAACTGGTCCTGACCGCCAGCCACGTCCTGTTCGACGGCTGGTCCCTGCCGGTCCTCATGCAGGACATCCTCCGGCTGTACGGGTCGGCCGGCGACGCCTCCGTACTGCCCAGGGTCCGCGGCTTCAAGGACTTCCTGACCCACCTCGCACGGCAGGACGACGAAGAGACGGCCCGCGCCTGGGCCAAGGACCTCGCCGGCGTGGACGAACCGACCCTGCTGGTACCCGGCGGCGCCGCCCAGGAGGGCAGCTCCGGCATCGGACATGTCGAGCTCCCCCTGCCGCCGGCGGAGATCCGCGACCTGAACCGGCGCGCCTCCGAGCTCGGCGTCACCGTCAACACCCTCGTCCAGGGCGCCTGGGCGGTGCTGCTCGGCCAGCTCACCGGACGGCAGGACGTGGTGTTCGGAGCCACCGTCTCCGGACGGCCCCCGGCGGTCACGGGCGTCGACTCCATGGTCGGCATGTTCATCAACACCCTCCCCGTCCGCGTCGAGTACACCCCGGCCGACACACTCGCCGACGTACTGCGCGACCTGCAGAAGCGGCAGGCGGCCCTCCTCGACCACCACCACTACGGCCTCACCGAGATCCACCGGGCCACCGGCCTGGCGACCCTGTTCGACACCCTCGTCGTCTTCGAGTCCTACCCGGTCGACCGGGACGGGCTCAGCGACGCCAACTCGGCCGCCGGTATCGCCTTCACCGGCATCCGCCCGTCCACCGGCACCCACTACCCGCTGACCGTCATGGCGGACGCCGACCCCCACCTGCGGCTCACCCTCCAGTACCAGGAGCACGTCCTCGACCGCGAGACGGTCGACGTCATCGCGGCGCGCCTTATGCGGGTCCTGCGCCAGCTGATCACCGACCCGGCCCTGCCGGTCGGCCGCGTCGACATCCTGGAGCCCGCCGAGCGCGTCCGCCTCCTGGAGCGGTACAACGACACCGACGCGCCGGCGCCCTCGCTCACCCTCCCCGCTCTCTTCGAGGCACAGGCCGCCCAGAGCCCGGACGCGGTGGCGGTGGTCTGCGCGGACACCGAGCTGACGTACGCACAGGTCAACGCGCGGGCGAACCGCCTGGCGCGGGAGCTGACCGGCCGGGGCGTGGGCCCCGAAGCGGTCGTGGCGCTGTCCCTGCCTCGCTCGGCGGAGCTCGTCATCGGACTCCTCGCGGTCCTCAAGTCCGGCGCCGCCTACCTGCCCATCGACCCGAAGTACCCCAGCCACCGGCTCGCGTTCATCCTCACCGAGGCCGCCCCCCAGCTGATCCTCACCGACCACGACACCGCCGGCGTAGTGCCCGCCGACGGCACCCCGGTGCTCCACCTCGACGACGTCGACTTCGACGCCGTCGACTTCGACGCCGCCGCCGGCGTGGGCAACCTCTCCGACGCCGACCGCCGGATACCGCTGCGGCCCCAGCACCTGGCCTACGTGATGTACACCTCGGGCTCCACCGGCACTCCCAAGGGCGTCGCCATCACCCACCACAACGTCGTCAACGGCGTCACACAGCTGGCCGGACACATCGACGCCGGACCCGGCCGCAGGGCACTGGCCGGCACCTCCGTCAACTTCGACGTCTCCGCCTTCGAGATCTTCACCACCCTGTGCACCGGCGGCAGCGTCGAAGTGGTCCGCGACGTGCTGGTTCTGGGTGAGCGGGAGGGCTGGCAGGGCAACGTCATCTCGACGGTCCCCTCCGCCTTCGCCGAACTCCTCGACCAGATCGCCGACCGCACGCAGGTCGACGTCCTGGTCTTCGCCGGCGAGGCACTCCCCGCCGACCTCGTCAACCGCGCCCGCGAGGCGTTCCCCGGCGCGCGGATCATCAACGCCTACGGCCAGACCGAGTCGTTCTACGCCACCGCCTTCACCGCCTCCGGCACCCCGCGGGCCCTCGGCGCCGTCCCGATCGGCGCGCCGCTGGGCAACATGCGCGCCTACGTCCTGAACCCCGGTCTCCAGCCGGTGCCCGCGGGCGTCACCGGCGAGCTCTACATCGGCGGGAACGTCGGCCGCGGCTACCTCGGCCGCCCCGGCCCGACCGCCGAGCGGTTCGTCGCCGACCCCTACGGCGAGCCCGGCTCACGGATGTACCGCACGGGCGACCTGGCCCGCTGGAACACCGAGGGCCAACTGGAGTACGTGGGACGCGGCGACGCCCAGGTCAAGGTCCGCGGCTTCCGCGTGGAGCCCGGCGAGGTCGAGGCCGCCGTCGTGGCGCACCCCGGCGTCGCCCAGGCCGTGGTCACCGCCAGCGCAGCGGCCGCCGCCGACACCGGCAAGCGGCTCGTCGCGTACGTCGTGCCCACCGAGCCCGGCGGCGTCACCGCCGAAGAGCTGCGCGAGGCGGTGGCCGCGGGCCTGCCGGACTTCATGGTCCCCTCCGCGTTCATGCTGCTGGAGCGGCTCCCGCTGATGCCCAACGGCAAGCTCGACCGGGCCGCGCTGCCCGAGCCCGAGTTCACCGCCGGCGCCTACCGGGCACCGCGCACCGCGGCCGAACAGAGCCTGGCGGAACTGTTCGCCGAAGTCCTCGGCCTGGACCGGGTCGGCATCGACGACAACTTCTTCACCCTCGGCGGCCACTCGCTCCTCGCGACCCGCCTGATCAGCCGGGTCCGTACCGTCCTCGGCGCGGAACTGCCCATCAAGACGGTCTTCGCCGCGCCGACCGTCGCCGAACTCACCGCACACCTGTCGGCGGGCGTCGAGGTCCGTCCGGCGCTCAAGCGGCTCACCTCGCGGCCCGAGCGGCTTCCGCTGTCGTTCGCGCAACGCCGCCTGTGGTTCATCGACAAGTTCGAGGGGCCCTCGGCGACGTACAACATCCCGCTCAACCTGAAGCTCACCGGCGACCTGGACACCACCGCCCTGGCGGCCGCCCTGGGCGACGTCGTGGCCCGGCACGAGAGCCTGCGCACCGTCTTCGCGGAGGACGCCGAGGGCATCCCCTGCCAGCGGATCGTGCCGACGGCCGAAGCCGTCCTCGACGTGCCGGTCATCGACGTCACCGCCGAGGAGCTGGACACGGCGATCGCCGAGACCGCCGAGTACACGTTCGCACTGGACCGCGAGATCCCGGTGCGGGCCCGCATCCTGCGCACCGGCGCACAGGAGCACATCCTGTCGCTGGTGATCCACCACATCGCCGGCGACGGCGAGTCGATGGCGCCGCTGATCCGCGAGGTGTCGGCCGCCTACGGCGCCCGCCGCGAAGGCCGCACCCCGCACCTGCCCGAACTGCCCGTCCAGTACGCCGACTACGCCGTCTGGCAGCGCGAGCTGCTCGGGGAGAACTCCGACCCGCGGAGCGTCCTCGCCGGGCAGTGCGCCTACTGGCGGGATGAACTGGCCGGCATCCCCGAGCCGCTTCAGCTGCCCGCCGACCGGCCGCGTCCGCCGAAGGCGAGCCACCGCGGCGACATGACCGAGTTCACCGTGGAGCCCGAACTGTTCGCCGCGGTGCAGGAGCTGGCCCGCGAGCGCGATGTGACCGTCTCGATGGTGATGCAGTCGGTGCTCGCCGTACTGCTGCACCAGGTGGGCGCCGGGGACGACATCCCGATCGGCTCCCCGATCGCCGGCCGCACCGACGACGCCCTGGACGACCTGATCGGGTTCTTCGTCAACACCTGGGTGCTGCGGGCCGAGCTCGCCGGTAACCCGACGTTCGACGAGCTGATCGCCCAGGTGAAGGAGAAGGCCCTGGGCGCCTACGGCAACCAGGACGCCCCCTTCGAGCGGCTGGTGGAACTCCTCAACCCCGACCGGTCCACCGCCTACCACCCCCTGTTCCAGGTGATGTTCGCCTGGCAGAACTTCGCCCAGGCCGACTTCGACCTGCCCGGCCTGCGCGTGGACTTCGTCCCCGTCGTCACCGGCACCGCCAAGTTCGACCTGTTCTTCAACCTCACCGAGGTCACCACACCCGCCGGACGCGAGGCCCAGGGCCTCATCGAGTACGCGACCGACCTCTTCGACCGCTCGACGGCAGAGGTCCTGGCGACCCGGTTCCTGCGGGTCCTGCGCGGCCTCGTCACCCACCCCGGGGCCCCCGTCGGCCTGGTGGACGCCCTCGACCCCGCCGAGCGCGAACTGGTCGTGCGCGGCCACAACAAGACCCTCATGCCGGTGCCGGTACACACCCTGCCCGTGCTGTTCGAGCGTCAGGCGGCGTCGAGTCCGGACGCGGTGGCGGTGGTGTGTGAGGGTGTGGAGCTGTCGTACGCGGTGTTGAACGCGCGGGCGAACCGTCTGGCGCGGGAGCTGGTGGCGCGTGGTGCCGGTGCGGGGTCGGTGGTGGCGTTGTCGCTGCCGCGGACGGCGGAGCTGGTGGTGGGGATGCTGGCGGTGCTCAAGTCGGGGGCGGCGTATCTGCCCATCGACCCGAAGTACCCCAGCCACCGCCTGGCCCACATCCTCGCCGAAGCGGCACCCCACCTGGTGCTGACCGACGCCGACACCCTGTCCGTGCTGCCCGGGACCGACATCCCGGCCCTCTTGGTCGGTGACGTCGACCTGGCCTCCGCCCTCGACGGCGGCGAAGGGTGCGCGAACCTGTCGAACCGGGACCGCACCGCGGCCCTGCGCCCCGACGACCTGGCGTACGTGATGTACACCTCGGGTTCCAGCGGCACCCCCAAGGGTGTGGCGGTCACCCACCGCAACGTCGTCAACGGCATCACGCATCTCGCCGGGCTGATCGAGGCCGGTCCGGGGCGTACGGCGCTGGCGGGCACCTCCGTCAACTTCGACGTCTCCGTCTTCGAGACCTTCACCAACCTCTGCCATGGCGGGACGATCGAGGTCGTCCGTGACGTCCTGGTCCTCGGTGAGCGGGAGGGCTGGCAGGGGCACATCGTCTCCACGGTCCCCTCCGCCTTCGCCGAACTCCTCGACCAGATCGCCGACAGCCCCGCCATGGACACGGTGGTCTTCGCCGGCGAGGCCCTGCCGGCCTCCCTCATCACCCGCATCCGGCAGGCGCGGCCGGACATCCGGATCATCAACGCCTACGGCCAGACCGAGTCGTTCTACGCCACCACCTTCGCCGTCCACGGCGACACCGCGTGGGAGACGGGCGCCAGCGCACCGATCGGCCGCCCGCTGGGCAACATGCGCACCTACGTCCTCGGCCCGGCCCTCCAGCCGGCCCCCGTCGGCGTGGTGGGCGAGCTGTACGTGGGCGGGAACGTCGGCCGCGGCTACCTCGGCCGCCCCGCCCTGACCGCCGAACGGTTCGTCGCCGACCCCTACGGTGAGCCCGGCTCACGGATGTACCGCACGGGCGACCTGGCCCGCTGGAACGACCAGGGCGAACTGGAGTACGTCGGCCGTGCCGACACCCAGGTCAAGGTCCGCGGCTTCCGCATCGAACCCGGCGAGGTCGAGTCCGCGATGGTCGCGCACCCCGGCGTCGCGCAGGCCGCGGTCGTCGTCAGGGCCGGAACCGGCGGCGCCAAGCAGCTGGTCGGCTACGTCGTCCCGGCCGGCGCGGACCGGCCGGAGAGTGCCGAGAGCGTCGGCGAGACGGACTACGACCTGACCGCCGGAGTGTCCTCGCGGGACCTGCGTGCCTTCGTCGGCCAGCGCCTGCCCGAGTTCATGGTGCCCTCCGCGTTCGTGGTGCTGGAGCGGCTGCCGCTGATGCCCAACGGCAAGCTGGACCACAGGGCGCTTCCGGAGCCGGAGTTCACCGGCGGCGCCTACCGGGCGCCGGGCACGGCGGCCGAGAAGGTCCTGGCGGGGGTCTATGCCGAGGTGCTGGGGCTGGACCGGGTGGGTGTCGACGACGACTTCTTCGCCGTCGGCGGCGACTCCATCCGCTCCATCCAGGTCGTCACCCGGGCCCGCACCCAGGGCCTGGAGGTCAGCCCCCGGCAGATCTTCGAACAGCGCACCGTCGCCGAGCTGGCCCTCGTGGCCCTCGACACCGGCACCACGGTCGTCCTTCAGGAGTTCGAGGGTGGTGGTGTCGGTTCCGTGCCGTTGCTGCCGATCGTGCGTTACATGGCGGAGCTGGGGGGTGGTTATGACCGGTTCTCCATGTCGCTGGCGGTGGAGCTGCCGGTGGGGATCGATGCCGACGGTCTGGCGGCGACGCTGAACGCGGTCCTGGACCGGCATGACATTCTGCGCTCGCGTCTGGTGACGGACGACGGGGGTGTCATCGAGATCGGGCCGCGGGGCTCCCTCGACGCTGCCGCGTTGGTTCACCGGGTGGAGTGGGAGGGTGGCTGGGACGAGGCGTGGCAGGAGCGGGCGGCCGTCGAGCTGGATGCGGCGACGGGCCGGCTGGACACGGCCGGTGGTGTGATGGCGCAGTTCGTGTGGTTCGCGCCGGCGGACGCGTCGGTTGCCGGGCGGCTGCTGATCGCCCTGCACCACCTGGTGGTCGACGGGGTGTCCTGGCGCATCCTGCTGCCCGATCTCGCCGAGGCGTGGCGGCAGGTCCGCGAGGGCAAGGCTGCGGAGCTGGCGCCGGTGGGTACCTCCGTACGGCGCTGGACGCACGCCCTCATCGAGGAGGCCCACAGCCCCTCCCGCGTCGCCGAGATGGAGCTGTGGCGTTCCGTCCTGGACGGACCCGACCCTCTCCTCGGCTCCCGCCCGCTCGACCCCGCGGTGGACCTGCTCTCCACCCAGGAGCAGTTCACCGTACGGCTTCCCGTCGCCGTCACCGAGGCGCTGCTGACCAAGGTTCCGGCCGCCTTCCATGGTGGGGTGAACGACGGTCTGCTGGCGGCGCTGGCTCTGGCGGTCGCCCAGTGGCGGCGTGAGCGTGGGGTGGAGGAGTCCTCGACGCTGATCAAGCTGGAGGGGCACGGCCGTGAGCAGGAGGTCGTGCCGGGTGCGGATCTGTCGAGCACGGTGGGCTGGTTCACCAGCATGTTCCCGGTGCGGCTGGACACCGCCGGGTTCGAGCTGGACGAGGCGTTCGCCGGCGGTCCGGCCGCCGGTGGTGTCGTCAAGGCGGTCAAGGAGCAGCTCCTGGCCATCCCCGACAAGGGGCTCGGCTTCGGTCTGCTGCGCTACCTCAACGAGGAGACCGGCCCGGAACTGGCCGCGCACTCCATGGGACAGATCGGCTTCAACTACCTGGGCCGCTTCTCCGCCGCCGACATGCCCGAAGACCTCCGCGGCCTCGGCTTCACCCAGCTGGCCGACCTCGACCTGGCCGCCGAACTGGACGCCGACATGCCCGCCATGTCGACGGTCGAGATCAACTCCGCGGTCATCGACACCGAACTGGGCGCCCAGCTCGACGCCGTGGTCGGCTTCCCCAAGGGCCTGTTCACCCGCAGTGAGGTCCAGGAACTCGCCGACCTGTGGTGCGCCGCGCTGGAGGCGGTGGCCCGGCACGCCACCGACCCCGCCGCCGGCGGACTCACCCCCTCCGACCTGCCCCTGGTGAAGGTGAGCCAGCACGACATCGAGACCTGGGAGCACCACTACCCGGGCCTGGCCGACGTCTGGCCGCTCACCGCACTTCAGCAAGGACTGCTCTTCCAGTCCCTGCTGAACGACGACGACGCCATCGACGCCTACCAGATGCAGATCGCCTTCCACATCGGCGGCACCGTCGACCCCGCCCGGATGCGGGCGGCGGGCCAGGCCCTCCTGGACCGCTACGCCAACCTGCGCACCGCCTTCGTCCACGACACCGACGGCAACCAGGTCCAGGTCGTCGTCGACGGCGTCGAAGTGCCCTGGCAGGAGATCGACCTCAGCCACCTGCCCGAGGACGAGCGCACGGCCGCCTTCGAGCGGTTCCTGACCGAGGACCACCACCGCCACTTCGACCCGGCCCGGCCGCCCCTGCTCCGCTTCGCGCTGCTCACCACGGGCCCCGACACGTCCGAGCTGGTCCTGACCGCCCACCACGTCCTGTTCGACGGCTGGTCCTTCCCGATCATCATGACCGACCTGCTGCGCCTGTACGGATCGAGCGGTGACGGCACCGTCCTGCCCAGGACCCGCGGCTACCGCGACTTCCTCCTCTGGCTCTCCCGGCAGGACCACGACGAGACCGCGAAGGCCTGGGCACGCGAACTCGAAGGCGTCGACGAGCCCACCCTTCTCGCCCCCGTCACCACCCGTCCCGGCGACGACGTGGACGACTCGGCCGCCGGCCAGGTCGACGTGATCCTGCCCATGGACGAGGCCCGCCTGCTGAACCGGCGCGCCTCCGAGCTCGGCATCACCGTCAACACCCTTCTCCAGGGAGCGTGGGCCGTCCTCGTCGGCGCCTTGACCGGACGCCAGGACGTGCTGTTCGGCGCGACCGTCTCCGGAAGGCCGCCGACGGTCACCGACGTCGACTCCATGGTCGGCCTCTTCATCAACACCCTGCCCGTCCGCGCCGGTTACGGCCCCGGGGACACCTTCGCCGGCATGCTGCGGAACCTGCAGAAGCGGCAGGCCGCCCTCCTGGACCACCACCACTACGGGCTGGCGGAGATCCACCGCACCACCGGACTGAGCACCCTGTTCGACACGCTCGTGGTCTTCGAGTCCTACCCCGTGGACCAAGAAGGCCTCACCGACGCGAACACCGCGGGCGGCATCTCGTTCACCGGCATCCGCCCCTTCTCCGGCACCCACTACCCGCTGACCCTGATGGCCGACGCCGACCCCTACCTGCGGCTCGCCCTGCAGTACAAGGAGAGCGTCTTCGACCGCGAGACGGTGGAGTCCCTGGCCGGCAGTCTCCAGCGCATCCTGCGGCAGCTCGCGGAGGACCCCGGCCGGCACATCGGGCAGGTGGAGGTGCTCGAAGCCGCCGAACGCGACCGGCTGCTCCACCAGTTCAACCACGTCGACACCCCCACCCCCCAGGTGACGATCCCCGAACTGTTCGCCCAGCAGGTGGCGGCCACCCCGGACGCCGAGGCCGTCGTCTGCGACGGCGTCTCGCTCACCTACCAAGAGCTCGACACCCGGGCGGACCGCCTCGCCCACGTGCTCACCGCGCAAGGAGTGGGACCCGAGACGGTGGTGGCGGTGGCGCTGCCCCGCTCGACCGACCTCGTCGCCGGCCTCCTCGCCGTCCTCAAGGCAGGCGGCGCCTACCTTCCCATCGACCCGAAGTACCCCAGCCACCGGCTCGCGTTCATCCTCACCGAGGCCGCCCCCCAGCTGATCCTCACCGACACGGCCACCGTGCCCGTCCTGCCCGACACCGACCTTCCGCTGCTGCGCCTGGACCACCTGGACCTGACCACGGAACAGTCACCCGGCAGCGACGGCGCGGCACGGGCGGCGACCCTGCGGCCGCAGCAACTGGCGTACGTGATGTACACCTCGGGCTCCACCGGCACCCCCAAGGGCGTCGCCATCACCCACAGCAACGTCGTCAACGGCGTCCTGCGCCTGGCCACCCGCATCGGGGCCGCACCGGGCCGCCGGATGCTGGCGGGCACCTCGGTGAACTTCGACGTCTCCGCCTTCGAGATCTTCACCACCCTGTGCACCGGCGGCGTCGTCGAAGTCGTCCGTGACGTGCTCGCCCTGAGCGAGCGCGACGGCTGGGACGGCAACGTCATCAGCACCGTCCCCTCGGTCTTCGCCGAACTCGTCGACCAGCTCGCCGACCGGACCCACGTCGACACCCTGGTGTTCGCGGGCGAGGCACTGCCCGCCGGTCTCGTCCAGCAGATCCGCGAGACCTTCCCCGGCGTGAAGATGGTCAACGCCTACGGACAGAGCGAATCCTTCTACGCCACCACCTTCACCGTTCCGGACGTGGCGGAGTGGGACGGCTCCGGCAGCGCCCCGATCGGCTCCCCGCTGGGTCACGTACGCGCCTACGTCCTGGGCCCCGGCCTCGCACCGGTGAAGGTCGGAGTGGTCGGCGAGCTGTACATCGCCGGTGACGTCGGGCGCGGCTACCGCGGCCGGGCCGACCTGACCGCCGAGCGGTTCGTCGCGGGCCCCTTCGGACCCGCCGGCGAGCGGATGTACCGCACCGGCGACCTGGCCCGCTGGAACGACCAGGGCCAACTGGAGTACGTGGGACGCGGCGACGCCCAGGTCAAGATCCGCGGGTTCCGCATCGAACCCGGCGAGGTCGAGGCCGCCCTCGTCGCCCATCCCGGCGTCGCCCAGGCCGCCGTCATCGCCTGGGCGGGACGACGCGGTACCGGAAAGCAGCTCGTGGGATACGTCGTGGGCGCCGGACCCCGGTGCCCCGACGCCGACGCACTGCGGGAGTACGCCACGGAGAAACTGCCGGCCTTCATGGTCCCCGCGGCCTTCATGGTCCTCGACCGGCTGCCGCTGACCCCCAACGGCAAGCTCGACCGGGCCGCCCTGCCCGCCCCGGAGTTCGCGGGGCAGGAGTACCGGGCGCCCCGCACACCGACCGAGGAGACACTGGCGGAGCTGTTCGCCGACATCCTGGGCCTGGACCGGGTCGGCATCGACGACGACTTCTTCGCCCTGGGCGGGCATTCGCTCCTCGCCACCCGGCTCAACAGCCGTATCCGCACCCGGCTGGACGCGGCATTGCCGATGCGAGCGGTGTTCCAGTCACCCACGGTCGCGGAACTCGCGGCCTGCCTGGAAACGAGTGACGAGGCGACGGAGAACGCCGACCCCTTCGCCCGCGTACTCCCCATCAAGACCGGCGGCGACAAGGAACCCCTGTGGTTCATCCACCTGGCAGGCGGCCTGGCATGGCCCTACCTGAATTTCACCAGCAGGCTGCCCGCGGACCGTCCTTCCTACGGAATTCAGGCAAGCGGACTCGATGGTGAAACACCGCTTCCCGACCGCCTGGAAACACTGGTGGACGACTACATCGAGCAGATATTCTCTTACCAGAAGGAAGGCCCTTACCACCTGATCGGCTGGTCCTTCGGCGGAGCGGTCGCCCACGCGATGGCCGCCGAATTGCAGAGCCGCGGCCACGAAGTGGCACTGCTCGGGCTTCTGGATTCCGCCCCCAGCGGCCATTTCGCCGACAACGCGGACCTCGAACTCGCGCAAGTGCGCGGCCTGCTCAGGGACCACATCGGAGACCTCGCCGACTCGGACGAGGAGCGCCTGCTCGAAATCGCCTCCGCCGTCGTCGTCAACAACGTCGACATGCTGAAGCGGTTCGAGCAGCCCGAGTACGACGGCGACGCCCTGTTCTTCAACGCCACGCGGAATCCCGAGGCGCCGTACATGGACCAGTGGAAGTCACACCTCACCGGCACGCTGACAGTCCACGACATCCCCGGCACCCACTACGAGATCTGCACGCCGGAACACGCGCCGGCCGTCACCGCGGCCATCGCCGAAGCGCTCGACGCGCCAGACGCCCTCTGAGGCGCACCCCCGGCCGCGCGGCACCACCGACGACCTCGCATCGAAGGATGTGCTTCCAAATGTTCGTTCCCGCCCCCTACCGACAGCCGTCCGCCTCCTGGATGGTGGACATCCTGCGCGGCAACCCGTTGGCGCTGATGACCTCCAACGGCCCGCCAGAAGCAGGCCCCTACGCCACGCACCTGCCGGTCATCCAGGACCCGGCGATGACCGGGGAGTGGTCGGCCGATCTCTGCGGCGCCCGGCTGCTGGGCCACATGAACAGGGCCAACCCGCACTGGAAGGCCATGGAGGACGGCACCCGGGTCCTGCTGACCTTCACGGGCCCCCACGCCTACGTGTCGCCGACGGTGTATCAGATCACCCCGGCCGCACCGACCTGGGACTTCACTGCCGTCCATGTGCACGGCGTGCTCCGCAAGATCGAGCACGACCAGGCCGGCGAGGAGACGCTGGAGATCGTCAGGGCCACGGTGCGCACCTTCGAGGCCGACTTCGGCAACGCCTGGGACATGTCCGACTCCCAGGACTACTTCCGCAAGATCCTTCCGGCGGTGGGCGGCTTCAGGATCGAGGTGTCCGGCGCGGAAGGCATGTTCAAGCTCAGCCAGGAACAGGACCCGCACATCCGCGAACGCGTCCGCGACAACTTCGCGCACCGGGACTCCGACGCGCATCGCTCGGCCGCCCGGCTGATGGGCAGACTGCCGGCCCCCGGCTGCCCTCTCGCGGCCTGAGAAAAAAGCGGTTCACGGAATGCGATATCGCGGACAGCGTGCCTCGGTATTCCTCGGTATTCCTCGGGTATTTCTCAGTATTTCTCGATACAGCGATTGACCGGCCCGTAATTCATGCAGTAGCTTTCAGAAACCATCACCGGCGGGAGAATTGATATGGGAAGCAAGGAAGAAGTCTACGAGGTCGTCGGAATCGGCTTCGGCCCGTCCAACCTCTCACTGGCCGTAGCCCTTGAGGAGCACGAGAGCAAGGAAAGCGGCCAGCCGCTGTCGGCAGCCTTCTTCGAGCGCCAGCCGACCCTCGGATGGCACCGCAACATGCTGCTCCCGTCGGCGAAAATGCAGATCTCCTTCCTGAAGGACCTGGCCACCTTCCGCAACCCCGCCTCGCGCTTCAGCTTCATCTCCTACCTGCACGCGGCAGGCAGGCTGGCCCAGTTCGTCAACAACCAGGAGTTCTTCCCCACCCGCCAGGAATTCCACGACTACCTGGAATGGGCCGAGTCGAGCTTCGCGGACCGGGTCACCTACAGCTCCGAGGTGCTGTCCATCAAGCTCCCCCGCGCCGACGGGCCGGCCGACCACGTGGAGGTCGAGATGCGGGACACCGGCTCCCGCGGCGCCACCCGCCTGGTCAAGGCCCGCAACATCGTCGTGTCCACGGGTCTTGTCCCCAAGATGCCGTCGGGTGTCGCCAGGGACGAGCGGATATGGCACAGCTCGGAATTCCTCGAAAAATTCCGGAAGCTGGACCAGAGCGGGGTGAAAAGGGTCGCCGTCGTCGGCGCCGGCCAGAGCGCCGCCGAGATCGTGCGGTTCGTCTACGACGCGCTCCCGGACGCGACGGTCTGCGCGATCATGCCGTCCTACGGCTACTCCATCGCGGACGACACCCCCTTCGCCAACCGCATCTTCGACGCCGACGCCGTGGACGACTACTACCACGGCACCCAGCGGTCGAAGGACTCCTTCTGGCGCTACCACAAGAACACCAACTACGGGGTGGTCGACGACGAGGTGATCAGGGACCTGCACCAGCGCCAGTACGACGACGAGGTCCGCGGGACCCCCCGGCTGGAGTTCCTCAACCTCTCCCGCGTCGACACCGTGAAGCAGACCGGCGACGACGTCCGCCTCACGATGCACTCGGTGCGCAACGACGAGACCTACCAGCTCGACGTCGACGTACTGATCTGCGCCACCGGCTACGACTCGATGGAGCCGACCGAACTGCTGGGCGAGCTGGAAGGCCACTGCCTGCGCGACCAGGAGGGCCGCTTCCGCGTCGAGCGGGACTACCGGCTGGCGACCACCGCGGACGTGTCCTGCGGTGTCTACCTCCAGGGCGGTACCGAGCACACCCACGGACTGGCGTCCTCGCTCCTGTCGAACATCGCCATCAGGAGCGGCGAGATCGCCGACTCGATCGCCGAGAGGAGGAGCACCCGGCAGTACAGCGCGGCATGAAGACATGCCGCGGAGTTCTCAGAGGATTTGGAGTTGCCCATGACCACCAACCCGTTCGACGACAGCGACGGCCGGTTCTACGTCCTGGTGAACGACGAGGAGCAGTACTCGCTCTGGCCCACGTTCACCGATGTGCCCGCCGGCTGGCGAGTCGCGTACGGAGAGGAAGGCCGCCAGGAGTGCCTGGGATACATAGACCAGCACTGGACCGACATGCGGCCCAAGAGTCTGCGTGAGGCGATGGACCGGGACACCGTCCGCGTCTGAGCGCAGAGCCGAGGAAGCCAAGGATAGGGGGACGGCGAGCGTGGGCCCGTCCCGGCCGACGACGCCCGTAACGGGCCCGGCTCGACCCTCCCGATCCCGGTGTGTGCCACCGCGCGTGCGCACCCCTACGCCAGTACTTGATCACCCCACCCCGGAGATGACATGACTTCCGTATCGGTGCAGGACCGCAAGGCCACCCGACGTCACTACCTGATGTGCCGCCCCGCCCACTTCGACGTCAGCTACGCCATCAACCCCTGGATGGACCCGGCCAAGCCCGTCGACAACGAACTGGCTCTCATGCAGTGGGAGCTGCTCTACGCCCTCTACCGTTCCCTGGGCCACCGGGTGGATCTGGTCAACCCCGAGCCCGGCCTGCCCGACATGGTCTTCTCGGCGAACGGCGCCACCGTCGTGGACGGCAGGGTGCTGGGCGCCAAGTTCCTCAACGCGGAACGCTCCGCCGAGGCCCCCGCGCACCGGGCCTGGTTCCGCGCGAACGGCTTCACCGAGATATACGAACCCCGCTACGTCAACGAGGGCGAGGGGGACTTCGCCGTCACCGACAGCTGGATCCTGGCCGGACGCGGCTTCAGATGCACCCCCGAAGGACACCGGGAGGCGCAGGAGTTCTTCGGCCGCCCCGTGATCAGCCTCGAACTGGTCGACCCCCGCTTCTACCACCTGGACACCGCGCTGTGCGTCCTTGACGGAGACGAGGTCATGTACTACCCGGAGGCGTTCACGCTCGGCAGCCGCGAGGTGCTCGCCCGGCTCTTCCCCGACGCCCTGCTCGTCGGCCGGCAGGACGCGGACGTCCTTGGCCTCAACGCCGTCAGCGACGGCCTGAACGTCATCCTCCCCGAGGCCGCCCAGAAACTGGCCGGACAGCTGAGGGCCCGCGGTTTCCGCACCCACGGCACCGACCTCTCCGAACTCCTCAAAGGCGGCGGCAGCGTCAAATGCTGCACCCAGGAGCTGCGTTTCTGAAGACGAAACGACAGACGCGGGACGCGACGCCACCCGCACGCCGCTCCCGCACGTGCGCGCCCTCCCCCTCACCCCGGGGTGGGCGCGCACCGGCATGTCCGGCCTCCCCAGCGGTGTTCAACTGTCCAAAATCCCGCTGCTGTACACCCGCCGGAAAGCGAACGTGCCTGGTCAGAGCCGCCCCTTCGGTATCGGAGTACGAGCGGCGGCACTTGTGGGGACCCCTCGCCCGCACCACTGTGGCGCCGGGGGACGCCCTCCCGGCCCAAAGACCCACGCCCTTTTTCCGATCCTCGTACGACCACACCGACGCGGCCGCGTCCGAAGGGGAGCACCATGACCATCACGTCGCCCGAGACCGAGACCCACGCGCTGACCTCGGAACTCGTCAGCGATCCCGTACGCGGCTACATGGAACTGCGGCGCCGGGCCCCGCTCGTCCGCGTGACCCTGCCCGACATCGAGACGCCGGTCTGGCTCATCACCGGCCAGCAGGACGCCAAGGCCGTACTGAGCGATACGCGGTTCGTCAGGGACCAGGGCAAGGTGCCGGGCCTGGCCGAGGACGGGCCGAGCATCGCCGAGCAGATGATCGAGGCGTACGGTCTGCCCGCGGAGTACCGCGACTACCTGGGCATCATGGTGCTGGCCGACGGCCCGGAGCACACCCGGCTGCGCAACCTGGTCACCAAGTCGTTCACGGCCCGGCGCATCAACGCCCTGCGCCCCCGCCTTGAGCGGATCACGAAGGAACTCCTCGCGCCCCTCGCCGCCCGCGGCCAGGCCGAACTCCTGGAGGACGTCGGCTATCCGCTCGCCTCGACGGTCATCTGCGCGCTCATCGGGATCGACGAATCCGATGTGCCCCAGATGCGGACGTGGATCCGCGAGTACGCCTCCGGCGACATCGACCTGGTCATACCGGCCCTGCGGAACATGGTCGAGCACTCCAAGGACCTCATCGCCCGGCGCACCGCCCGGCCCGCCGACGACCTCGTCTCCGGCTGGATCACCTCCGGCAAAAACGACCCCGAGGGCCTGACCGAGACGGAGATGGTCGCCCTGATCCTCCTCCTGATCAACACCGGCATCACCCCGCCCGCGCTGTTCATCGCCAGCTCCGTCCTCGCCCTCCTCGACCACCCCGAGCAGCTCGCCCACCTCCGCGCCGAGCCGGAACTCCTCGCCAGCGCCGTACCGGAGCTGCTGCGCTTCACCTCACCGGTGCCCATGGGCGCCCCCCTGTACGCGACGCAGGACCTGGAGTTCGCCGGGATGCCGGTCAAGAAGGGGGAGGCGGTGACGAGCGCCCTGCTCGCCGCGAACTTCGACCCCGACGCCTACCAGGCGCCCGAGAGCCTGGACATCACCCGTGACCTGGGGCGCGGCGTGGGCCATGTGGCGTTCGGGCACAGCGCCCACTACTGCATCGGGGCGGCGCTCGCCCGGCTGGAGGCGGAGGTCGTACTGGACCAGCTGCTCATCCGGCACCCGCACCTCACGCTCGGCGTCGCCCGGGAGGAGCTGGAGTACTTCGACCTCCCGGGCGAGGGGCGCCACCTGCGCGGACTGCCGGTGGCCTTCTGAACCAACCGGCCGAAAGGAGCGAAAGGCGCGAAAGGCGCCCGGACGGGGAAACCCCCTGTCAGGGCGCCTTCTCGCCGTTCCCCGGCAGCGCCGGGCAGAAGTTGGCCACTGCAGCTTTCGGGGGGCGTTGCGGTAGAACCTGTGCTGACGCCTCGCCGGCATGTGCCGTCGCCCCGGCCGGGTCGCCGCCCCGCCATCCGTATTGGAGACGCCGTGACCGACACCGTTTTCCCCTCCCCGGTCCTCATCGTGCTGCTGGGCGCGTCCGGCAGCGGCAAGAGCACGACGGCCGCCTCCTGGCCGCCCGAGAGCGTCCTGGAACTGGACACCTTCCTTGAGCTCATCGCCGACGAGGTGCCGGCGCCGGAGGCGACCGAGGAGGCCGTCCACGCGCTGGGGAGCGTGGTGGAGAGGCGGCTGGCGCGTCGCCTGACGACGGTCGTGGACGCCGACCACACCGAGGCGGCGGTGCGCTCCAGGCTGCTCACCCTCGCCGAGCGGTACGACGTCCCCGCGGTCGCACTGGTCATGACCACGCCGCTGCAACTGTGCCTGGACCGCAACGCCCGGCGCCCCGCGCATCTGCGGCTGCCGAAGGACGTCGTGCGCGCGCAGCACGCCCGGGCCCTCGACGCCACCCCCACTCTGCGCGCCGAGGGGTTCGACCACATCGAGGCTCTCTTCGGCGGCAAACGGTGACCTGCCGGCCGCACGGAAAAGCGCACGCCAGCAGCATCGAACAGGATGTCGACCGGCGCTCCCCGCACCGCCGAACTTGTCATGTACATGGCCGAGATGGTTGTGGGTGCCTCCCGCCTGATGGAGATTCATGCCGTCGCTGATCAGGAGGGGAAACATGGCCGTGCGGATAGCAGTGGCGGGGGCGAGCGGTTACGCGGGCGGAGAAGCCCTGCGGCTGCTGCTGGGACACCCCGAGGCACAGATCGGCGCCCTGACCGGGAACGCGAACGCGGGGCAGCCGCTGGGCACGCTCCAGCCGCACCTGACCCCGCTGGCGGACCGGGTCCTTGAGCCCACCACCACCGAGGTGCTCAGCGGCCATGACGTCGTCCTCCTCGCCCTGCCGCACGGGCAGTCGGCCACCGTCGCCGAGCAGTTGGGCGACGACGTCCTGGTGGTCGACATGGGAGCCGACTTCCGCCTCGCGGACGCCACGGACTGGGAACGCTTCTACGGCTCCCCGCACGCCGGGACCTGGCCCTACGGCCTGCCCGAACTGCCCGGCCACCGCACCGCGCTGAAAGGCAGCCCACGTATCGCCGTGCCCGGCTGCTACCCGACCGCCGTCTCGCTGGCCCTCTTCCCCGCCTACGCCGCCGGCCTCGCCGGGACCGAGGCCGTGATCACCGCCGCCTCCGGGGCCTCCGGCGCGGGCAGGGCACCCAAGGCGCACCTGCTCGCCGGCGAGGTGATGGGCTCCATGAGCCCGTACGGCGTCGGCGGCGGCCACCGCCACACCCCCGAGATGATCCAGAACCTCAGCGCGGTCGCCGGGGAGCGGGTCACCGTCTCCTTCACCCCGACCCTCGCCCCGATGGCCCGCGGCATCCTCGCCACCTGCAGCGCCACCGCCAGGCCGGGCGTCACCGCCGCCGACGTGCGCACCGCGTACGAGAAGGCGTACGCGGCAGAGCCCTTCGTCCGTCTGCTGCCCGAGGGGCAGTGGCCGGCCACCGCGTCCGTGCACGGCTCCAACGCCGCCCACATCCAGGTCGCCTACGACGAGATGACCCACCGCGTCATCGCGATCAGCGCCATCGACAACCTGGTCAAGGGCACCGCGGGCGGCGCGATCCAGAGCATGAACATCGCGCTCGGGTTCCCCGAGGCGACCGGACTTTCCACGATCGGAGTCGCACCGTGAGTGTCACGGCAGCAAAGGGATTCACGGCGGCCGGGACAGCCGCCGGCATCAAGACCAACGGCGACCCGGACCTGGCCCTCGTGGTCAACACCGGACCGCGCCGCGCCGCCGCGGGCGTCTTCACCTCCAACCGCGTCAAGGCCGCCCCCGTCAAGTGGTCCCAGCAGATCCTCAAGGGCGGCCGCGTCACCGCCGTCGTCCTCAACTCCGGGGGCGCCAACGCCTGCACCGGCCCGCAGGGTTTCCAGGACACCTGCACCACGGTGACGACGGCCTCACGCGCCCTGGGAGGAGTCCCCACCCACGAGATCGCGGTCGCCTCCACCGGACTGATCGGCGTCCACCTGCCCATGGACAAGCTGCTGCCGGGCGTCGAGCGGGCCGCGCGGGAACTGACCGCGCACGGCGGCGAGAAGGCCGCCATAGCGATCAAGACCACGGACACGGTGCACAAGACCAGCGTCTACGAGGCAGCCGGCTGGACCGTCGGCGGCATGGCCAAGGGCGCGGGCATGCTCGCCCCGGGCCTGGCCACCATGCTCGTCGTCCTCACCACCGACGCCGACGTCGACGCCCCGCGCCTCGACGCCGCCCTGCGCGAGGCCACCCGCCTCACCTTCGACCGCGTCGACTCCGACGGCTGCATGTCGACCAACGACACGGTGCTGCTGCTCGCCTCCGGAGCTTCGGGGACCACCCCGGACGACGAGGAGTTCACCGCCGCCGTCCGTACCGTCTGCGACGACCTGGCCCGCCAGCTCATCGGCGACGCCGAGGGAGCCAGCAAGGACATCCGGATCGAGGTCGTGAACGCCGACAGCGAGGCCGACGCCGTGGAGGTCGGCCGGACCATCGCCCGCAACAACCTCCTCAAGTGCGCCCTCCACGGCGAGGACCCCAACTGGGGCCGCGTCCTGTCCGCCATCGGCACGACGCGGGCCGTCTTCGACCCCGGCCGGATCGACGTCGCCATCAACGGCGTCTGGGTGTGCCGGGACGGCTCCATCGGCGAGGACCGCGCCAAGGTCGACATGCGCGGCCGCGAGGTCCGGATCACCGCCGACCTCGCCGCCGGCACCGCCTCGGCCGTCATCTGGGCCAACGACCTCACCGCCGAGTACGTCCACGAGAACAGCGAGTACTCCTCATGACCGTGCTGACCTCCCTCACCCCCACCGGAATGGCCGCTGCCCGCAAGCACACCGCCCTTCCCAAGGCCGACGCCCTGGTCGAGGCGCTGCCGTGGCTCGCACGCCACCGCGGCAAGACCGTCGTCATCAAGTTCGGCGGCAACGCCATGGTCGACGACCAGCTCAAGGCCGCCTTCGCCGAGGACATCCTCTTCCTCCACCACGCCGGCCTCAGACCCGTCGTCGTCCACGGCGGTGGCCCGCAGATCAACAAGCAGCTGGACAGACTCGGACTCGCGTCCCACTTCACCGCGGGACTGCGGGTCACCACGGACGAAACCATGGACGTGGTGCGGATGGTGCTGGCCGGTCAGGTCCAGCGGGAACTCGTCGGGCTGCTCAACCGGCACGGGCCGCACGCCGTCGGCATGACGGGTGAGGACGCCCGCCTGATGACCGCCGACCGGGCCTACGCCGAGATCGACGGCGAACGCGTGGACATCGGCCGCGTCGGCGAGATCACCGGCATCGACGCCGGAGTCGTCCGCGCCCTCCTGGATGACGGCCGCATCCCCGTCGTCTCCTCGATCGCCCGCAGCACCGATGACGCCGACGCCGCCGAGGGCGGCGTCTACAACGTCAACGCCGACACCGCCGCCGCCGCCCTGGCCGCCGCGCTCGACGCCGAGGTGCTGATGATCCTCACCGATGTCGAGGGCCTCTACCGCGACTGGCCGCACAGCGACGAGGTCATCTCCCGCCTCACCGGCCAGGAACTGAAGGCCCTGCTCCCCCAGCTGGCCAGCGGCATGATCCCCAAGATGCGCGGCTGCCTGCACGCCGTCAGCAACGGCGTCCGCAGCGCCCGGGTGATCGACGGCCGCGTACGGCACTCGGTCCTGCTGGAGATCTTCACCGACGAGGGCATCGGCACGATGGTCGTACCCGACGAGCCGGCCGACGGCGCGGCCGCGTGAACGCCTCCTCCGGCAACGCCCCCTTCGGCAACGCCCCCTTCGGCAACGCCTCCTCCGGCAACGCCGAACTCACCCGCCGCTGGCAGGGCGCCATGATGGACAACTTCGGCACCCCGCGGCTCGCGCTCGTCCGCGGCGAAGGCACCCGGGTGTGGGACGCCGACGGCCGGGAGTACCTCGATCTGCTCGGCGGCATCGCCGTCAACTCCCTGGGCCACGCCCACCCCGCCGTGACGCAGGCCGTGGCGCACCAGGTCTCCGAGCTCGGCCACGTCTCCAACTTCTTCATCTGCGAACCGACCGTGGCACTGGCCGAGCGCCTCCTGTCCCTGACCGGCCGCACCGGCCGGGTCTACTTCGCCAACTCCGGCGCCGAGGCCAACGAGGCCGCGTTCAAGATCGGCCGGCTCACCGGCCGCACGCACATGGTCGCCGCCCAAGGAGGCTTCCACGGCCGCACCATGGGCGCCCTCTCCCTGACCGGACAGCCCGCCAAGCGCGACCCCTTCCAGCCCCTGCCCGGCGACGTCACCTTCGTCCCCTACGGAGACACCGAGGCACTGCGCGCCGCGGTCAGAGACGACACCGCGCTCGTCATCCTCGAACCCATCCAGGGCGAGGCCGGCGTACTCGTGCCGCCGCCCGGCTATCTCACCGCGGCGCGCGAGATCACGGCCGCGACCGGCACCCTGCTGGTCCTCGACGAGATCCAGACGGGCATCGGGCGCACCGGCCACTGGTTCGCGGCCCAGAGCCAGGGCGTCGAGGCCGACGTCGTCACCCTCGCCAAGGGCCTGGGCGGCGGTCTGCCCATCGGAGCCACTCTCGCCTTCGGCAAGGCGGCCGCTCTCCTCGCGCCGGGCACCCACGGCTCCACCTTCAGCGGCAACCCGGTGGTGTGCGCCGCCGCGCTCGCCGTGCTGGCCACCCTCGCCGAGGGCCGGCTGCTCGACCAGGTGCGGCGGACGGGTGAGCGCCTGCGGCGCGGGATCGAGGACCTGAACCACCCCCTCATCAAAGAGGTACGAGGGGCGGGTCTCCTCCTGGGCGTGGTGCTGAGCGAGGACGTCGCACCGCGGGTCCAGCAGGCGGCCCAGGAAGCGGGACTGCTCGTGAACGCCGCCGCCGCGGACGTGATCCGGCTCGCTCCGCCGCTGATCCTCTCCGACCGCGACGTGGACCTGTTCCTGCTCCGGCTGCCCGCCGTCCTCAGGGCCGCGGGTGCCGGGCACGCGGTTGCCCCGTGACTCCATTGCAACAAGTGAGACCGAAAAGGGGCTAGAAAAAACCGCGAAGTTGGTTTGATAATTTGCGGGTAGCCCCTCCCTGTCGGCTTCGGTCGCCGGGCTCATGCCGTTCGAAAGGTTGAATGATGGAACGTCACCCACGACGCTGGCTCATCCTGGTCGTGCTGTGCCTCAGTACGCTCGTGCTGGTAATCGACAACATGGTGCTCACCGTCGCGGTCCCGACGATCACTGAGGATCTGCAGGCCAGTGCTCAGGACATCCAGTGGGTCCTTGAGTCGTACATGCTGGTCTTCGCCGGTCTCCTGCTGACCGCGGGAAGCCTGTCCGACAAGTTCGGCAGGCGGAAGGTGATGATCATCGGCCTCGCGATCTTCGGCGCGGCCTCCCTCATCGGCATGGTCGCCGCCACCCCTGAGCAGCTCATCCTCGGCCGCGTCCTGATGGGCGTCGGCGGCGCGCTGGTGATGCCGAGCACGCTGTCGATCCTCATCACCGTCTTCGACGAGGCCGAGCGGCCCAAGGCGATCGCGGCCTGGAGCGCGGTGGCCATGGTCGGCCTGGTCGGCGGCCCGGTCCTCGGCGGCGCCCTGCTCGCCCACTACTGGTGGGGCGTGGTCTTCCTCATCAACGTGCCGATCGCCGTGCTCGCCATCGTGGCGGCCATGGTGCTGATGCCGGAGTCCAAGGGGCCCTGGCGCAAGGCCGACCCGCTCGGCATGGTGCTGTCCGTCGTCGGCGTGGGCGCCCTGGTGTGGACCATCAACGAACTGCCCAAGGGCGGCCTTGGCCACACCGGCACCCAGCTCTCGCTCGCGGTGACCGTGCTCTCCCTGGTGGGGTTCGCCGTCTGGGAGAAGCGCCACGACTCCCCGATGGTGCCGCTCGCCCTCTTCCGCGACCGGGTCTTCACCGGCGCGAGCTTCTCCCTCGTCCTGCTGACGCTGGCCAACGGCGGCCTGATGCTCGTCCTCACCCAGTACCTGCAGTTCGTCCTCGGCTACACCCCCACACAGACGGGTCTCGCCTTCACCCCGCTGGCCGTCGCCACCCTGGTGTTCAACACCCTCGGCGCCTCACTGATCGCCAAGACGGGCAACCGGGCCATGGCGGTCCTCGGGCTGCTGGTCATCGCCTCCGGCTTCGCCCTGCTCTCCACCCTCTCCGTCGGCGACAGCTGGGGCGTCCTGGCCGGCGCCATGTGCCTGATGGGCGCGGGCAGCGGCCTGGCGATGCCCGCGGCGATGGCGGCCATGATGGGAGCCATCCCCGAGGAGCACGCGGGCGTCGGCTCCGCGCTGAACGACACCATTCAGCAGGCCGGCGCGGCACTGGGCGTCGCCGTCCTCGGCGCCGTCATGACCCACACGTTCACCAGCAACATGCCGGCCGACGCCCCGCAGGCGGCCCGCGAGTCGATCGGTGAGGCACTCGCCGTGGCCGACTCCCGGCCCGGACTTCTGAAGTTCGTCAACGACGCCTTCACCGACGGCATGTCCGCCAGCTTCCAGGTCGGCGCCGCCGGCGTCGTGGGCGCCGCCGTCCTGGCCTTCTTCCTCATGCGCGAACGCAAGGACACGCCCGTCGCCCCGAAGCCGACGCAGGAGGTGGACGGCACCGCCCCCGACCAGGTCCTGACCACGCGCTGACACGAACACGAACACGAACGACACGACCGGAGAGCGGTGAACGCGGCCAAGGCTTCGCCTACGGGCCGCGTTCACCGCTCTCCGGTCGTGATGTCCCCGATGTCCCATCTCGCTGACGACCCATAAGAAGACCAATCAGGCGGTTTTCAAGTGCCCAAATCGTCTGGGTTGCACACCACGCGCTGAGAGAAGGCACACCGGTCGGTCGCTTTTCCGGAAACCATTCAGAGGGGCGATCAGAGGGGCGATCAGAGGGGCGATCAGAGGGGCGAGAGGATCATCAGGATCTGGTCCTGGTCGTTGCCCGGGCCGAGCCGGAAGGCCGCCGGCCAGCGCCCCACCTCGTGCCACCCGAGCCGCCCGTAGAAGTCCTCCAGGCCACTGCCGCCCCGGGCGGTCAGATGAAGCTGCTCCAGACCCATGTCGTCCCGGGCGACCCGGCGGGCCTCACGCATCAGGGCGGAGCCGATGCCCAGACCGCGGACCGTGGTGCGGGTCTGCACGTGATGCAAGGTGCCCCAGTGCGCCACCAGTTCGGAGGGGTCACACCGTACGTTGAGCCAGCCCACGAGCTCCTCGTCCAGCCAGGCCGTCACCAGGCGGCTGGCCACGGGAGACAGGCGGCTGACGAGACGGTCGACGGCCGGGGCGGCCTGGCGCGCGTCGATGGGCGGCCGGTGGAAGCCCGCGGCACCACCCGCGTTGGTGACCTCGATCCAGCAATCGGTGAGGGCCTGGCGCATCGCGGGAGTGACATCGTCGGGAGAGGAGAAGCGGCGCAGCGTGGGGAGTCCGGTGGCGAGACTGGTCATTCCCCGATCCTGCCCGCAGGGGAGCGCGCCTCGCCAGAGACGCAGCCCCGTACACCGAAGGCGGCGCGCCGGGCCGCCGTGGGGGGCCGAAGGCCACCCGGCCCCGACGCCCCCCTGGTCTCAGGCGATCTTCGGGGCCGCCCGCATCCCGATGTACACGCATGCCGTGCCGTCGGCCAGGGTCGAGAAGACGACCGGCATCCAGTCGGCGCTGTAGGCGCCGCTGCCGGGGCCGGCGAACACCGTCGGGGAGACGGGGACGAGGTCCATCTCCAGCGGCGGCGAGAAGTCCTTCATGCCGTCGACGAACGCGTACACCAGGTGGGCCGTGCCGTCCTGTTGGGTGACGGTGATCTCGACGCCCTCACGCTTGTACGTCCCGCACAGCGGAGCGAGGTCCACCGCCGGCGGCTGTGCGGGCGGCCCGAAGGGGGCGGGCATCCGCACCTCGGCGAGCTCGTGGAGCAGCTCGTCGAAGAGATCGGCGTAGAGCTGGCGGGCGTCGCCGCCGTTGGTGAGCAGGACGAGCGCCACGCCCGCCGAGGGCGCCACGCGCAGGAAGCCGTACTGGCCGATGGAGGCGCCGTCGTGCCCGAAGCCCGGGATGCCGGACCAGTCGTACAACGTCCAGCCAAGGCCCCAGCCGTCCGCGCTGACCGTCCACTTGTCGGGGACGTCCACCTCGCGCCGCTGCATCGCGGCGACGCTCTGCGGACTCAGCACCCGCACACCGTCGGGGGTCGTGCCGTTCGCCAGGTGCATCCTGACGAGACGGGCCACGTCGCCGGCGGTGGCGAGCACCCGCCCGTAGGGGCCCGCGGAACGCGGCATGAGGTCCCACGCGGGGGCGGGAGTGGGCTCCTCGCCCAGCTCGCCCAGGTGACCCATCGCCGTCCGGTGGGCGAGTGCTTCCTCGGGGAGCGTCATCGTGCCCGTGAGGCCGAGCGGAACCAGGAGCCGTCCCCTGAGCGCCTCGTCCCAGGTCTGCCCCGTGAGCACCTCGATGACGCGGCCGAGCACGTTGTAGCCGAGGCTGCTGTAGGAGACGGCGGTGCCGGGAGGGCAGTCGAGCCCCACGTCCCTGGCGGCCTCCACATAGCGGGCCAGGCAGTCGTCGCCCCGGCCCGAGTCATAGGTGAAGTCGCAGGTGAGCCCGCTGGTGTGGGAGAGCAGTTGCCGCGTGGTGATGGTGCGCGTGGCCTCCTCGTCGGCGACGACGAAGTCCGGCAGCACATCCCGTACCGGAGCGTCGAGGTCGAGTGCGCCGGAGTCCACGAGCTGCATGATCAGGGTGGCGGTGTAGATCTTGGCGAGGGACCCGAGCTGGAACACCGAATCGGGGGTCGCGTCCACTCCGGTTCCGCGGTGCAGAACGCCGCTCGCCAGTTCGTGGACGTTTCCGTCGACGAGGACGGCCAGCGTGGCACCGGGAACGTGGTGCGCGATGCGGAGTCGGTCGAGCCGTGCCTGCCAGTGTCCCAAGTACAGGTTGTGACCGTCGGAGTCGCTCACTCCCCAGTCGCCCGTGGCCGCCCAGTTGCCGCGTGTGTCCCAGCTCAGGCTCTTCGGCATAGCTACTCCCTCGATGTTGCGGATGGCGTTCCCCATACGCGAACACTGTACGCACGTGGGCGCATCGTTCGCAATGGTGTGAGTTGTTTGCGTGTGCTCGCGGAACGCGCCTGCCTCCGACCGGACCGGACGGAACCTGGACGCGTCGCCCGCCTCGGCGGGCGCCCCGCGGGGAGGGCGCGCCTGCCCGCGCGGACCGCACGGAGCACCGAGGTGGAGGCTGTGATCTTGAGCGTAAAGTGCGGCCCCCAGGAAGCGGAAGGCGCTCAACCGGTACACGGGAGAGCCCGGCCGTGGGCACCAGAGCCTGAGCTGTTGCCCACGCGGGACTCATGGCGCAAAGTCGCGGTGCCGAGCGCGCGCGGAGGGCAGCCGCGGGCCCGCAAAGCGTCACGCGACCCGCCGTCGGCGCTCACCCGCGGTTGGCGCGATATGGCCCCGCCGCATCCCGCGCCGGAGCGGGAACGAACGATGCGCACGACGTACCCTATTGCGCACACCATGGGCTAGGGTGGCGGGCGACAACAAGAAGGGCGAGGACACATGCAGCAGGCCAACCAGCAGCCGATCCCCTCCGTATGGACCCGCCCGCGTCGGCAGCGCGAGCCGCTCACCCGCGAGCGCATCGTCGCAGAAGCCGTACAACTACTGGACGCGGAAGGAATCGAAGCACTCAGCATGCGCAGCCTCGGCAGCCGGCTGAACGCAGGCGCCACGTCGATCTACCGCCACGTCGCCAACAGAGACGAACTCATCGAACTCGTCGTCGACGAGGTCTACGGCGAACTGCGCATCCCGACCGTCACCGACCGGACCCAGTGGCGGGCCGCGGCCGCGGAAGCCGCGAACAGCCTGCGCGCCATGGCACTGCGCCACCCCTGGGTCGCCTCCGTACTCGGCCAGGTCGGCCTGTCACACCTCGGGCCCAACGTGATGCAGATGTCCGACCAGATGCTCGCCATCTTCGAAGCCGCCGGCTTCTCCCCCCAAGAGACAGACCGCGTCATGAGCACCGTCGTCGCCTACGTCATCGGCGTAGCCACCTCCGAGGCCGCATACCTGTCGATGATCGCCCGCAGCGGCAGCACCGAGCGGGACTGGGTGGACAGCCTGCGCCCGGCCCTGGAAGAAGCCACCCGCGACCACCCCCGCCTGGCCGAAGGCCATGCCGCCCAGAAGGGCAAGGACCCCCGCAAAGTCCGCGACGAAACCTTCGACTACGGACTCCAGTGCACCCTCGACGGCCTGGAAGTCCGCCTCGCCCGCAACAACAGCTCCGCCTGACAGAAAGCCCAACAGCCGCTTGAACAAGGCCTGTTGACCCCTCCTCGCGAGTACCGTGTCGAACGCCCGCAGCAGAGACAGACACGAGGACGAGGAGACCACCGTGAAAGTGCCAGGTCTTCCCCCAGCACGGACAGGCACAAGCACCCCGCACCCCCCGCGGAACGCCACGACCCGAGTCCGGTCAGCATGAACGGCACCGCCGGCACACCCCGGACCGACGATTCCTTCCACGTCTTCGACACGACGCTGCGCGATGGTGCTCAGCGCGAGGGCATCAACCTGACCGTCGCGGACAAGCTGACCATCGCCCGGCATCTGGACGACTTCGGGGTGGGCTTCATCGAGGGCGGCTGGCCCGGTGCCAATCCGCGGGACACCGAGTTCTTCGCGCGGGCGCAGGCCGAGATCGAATTCGCCCACGCCCAGCTGGTGGCGTTCGGCGCGACCCGTCGCGCGGGCGCCAGGGCGGCCGACGACCCGCAGGTGAACGCCCTGCTCGCGTCCGGCGCCCCGGTCATCACCCTCGTCGCCAAGGCCCACGACCGCCACGTCGAACTGGCCCTGCGCACCACCCTGGACGAGAACCTGGAGATGGTCCGCGACACCGTCTCCTACCTGCGCGGGCAGGGGCGGCGCGTCTTCGTGGACTGCGAGCACTTCTTCGACGGCTACCGCGCCAACCCCGAGTACGCCAAGTCCGTCGTCCGCACCGCCGCCGAGGCGGGCGCCGACGTGGTCGTCCTGTGCGACACCAACGGCGGCATGCTCCCCGCCCAGGTCCACGCGGTCGTGGCCACCGTCGCCGCGGACACCGGCGCCCGCCTGGGCATCCACGCCCAGGACGACACCGGCTGCGCGGTGGCCAACACCCTCGCCGCCGTCGACGCCGGCGCCACCCACGTACAGTGCACGGCCAACGGCTACGGCGAACGCGTCGGCAACGCCAACCTCTTCCCGGTCACCGCCGCCCTCGAACTCAAATACGGCAAGCGCGTACTGCCCCCAGGCGCGCTGCCCAAAATGACCCGCATCTCGCACACCATCGCCGAGATCGTCAACCTCGCCCCCTCCACACACCAGCCATACGTCGGTGTCTCCGCCTTCGCCCACAAGGCGGGCCTGCACGCCTCCGCAATCAAGATCGACCCGGACCTCTACCAGCACATCGAACCCACGCTGGTCGGCAACCACATACGGATGCTCGTCTCCGACATGGCCGGCCGCGCCTCCATCGAACTCAAGGCCAAGGAACTCGGAATAGACCTCGGCAACGACCGGGACCTGGCCGCCCGCGTCGTCACCCGCGTCAAAGAACAAGAGCGGCTCGGTTACACCTACGAAGCCGCTGACGCCTCCTTCGAACTCCTCCTCCGCGAGGAAATGCCGGACCCTCTCCAACGCCACTTCAGCATCGAATCCTGGCGCATCATCGCTGAGGACCGCCCCGACGGCACACACGCCAACGAAGCCACCGTGAAGCTCTGGGCCCACAACGAGCGCATCGTCGCCACCGCCGAAGGCACCGGCCCCGTCAACGCCTTCGACCGCGCGCTGCGCGCCGGACTCGAACGCATCTATCCCGAACTCGCCAAACTGGAACTGGTCGACTACAAGACCCGCATCCTGGAAGAAGCCCACGGCACCACCTCGGCCGCCCGAGTCCTGATCTCGACCACCGACGCCACCGGCGTATGGTCCACCGTCGGAGTCGGCGACAACATCCTCGCCGCCTCCTGCCAGGCCCTCGCAGACGCATACACCTACGGCCTACTGCGAGCAGGCGTCGAACCGACCGAGTAACAGCAGACCGAGCTTCCCCGACTGGGCAACGGCGTCGTTGCCTCAGAGGCGTTTTCTCCCGTTGTTTCACCCCGGAATCTGGTGGTTGGTCTGCGATGCCGGGTTGCGCCAGGAGATCGTCTCACAGGGGCCCGTGCAGAGGGTCATCTCCCGTTCGACGGGGGGCGCCGCTTCCGTCAGAGAGCGGAGCTCAGAGGGGAACGCCTGAGAGCTTGGACAGCCTTAGCAGCGCGGGGTTTGAGCGGCGGTGCAGCGAGGAGAGGACGCGCAGTACTTCGCGGCCCATGGGGTGGATACGGGCCATCTGCGGCGCCACGTCGAACGCGGCGACCAAGTTCTCCAGCGCGCCGTCTCTGTCGCCCACGTCGAGTTGGGCGCGCGCGTAGTTGATGCGGGTCGGGGCGACGCGGGTCGGCGGGAGCCCTGCCAAGGCTGCGTCCAAATCGTCGGTGAGGGTGAGCGCGGCCCGCGGTCGGCCTAGGTCCACCCGAGTGGCGAGCACGTGCGTGAACGTGTTCTGTGACCCGAAGGTCAACCCGTGCGCCTCGATGTCTGAGCTGAAAGAAGCAGCTGCCCGCCACGCCGATTTGATGTGCCGTTCCGCCTCCCGGGCGGCCTCCCGCTTGTCCGGGAGCCGTCCCGCGAGGGTCATGCCGCGCAAGTTGAGAACGCCCATTGCAAGGTCACGGTCCACGGTGGAGACCGGGGCGGACTGCACGGCTGCAATCGCCCGGTCGACGACGTCCAGGCCGTGGTCGACGTCGCCGAAATTGAGGTAGGTTCCCGCGCGGTCGCGGGCGGCGAAGGCCACGCCGACCGGGTTGGGCTGCTGCTCGACCGCCCACCGCTGCCGCGTCACCGCCAGCTCGGCAAGGTCCATCCATCGGTGGCGCGCGGCGAGCCAGTACACCGTGCTGTAGACGTCGGCGAGCGCCGACCAGGACGTGGGGGAGTTCTCCGCGTGCGCGTGCGCGGTGGCGTCGCGCAGCAGCGCGGGCAGCATTGTCATGAGGGCGGCGACGTCGACCTGATCCCGGTGACGGTCCGCCATTTCCAGGCCGGCCGCCACGCGCCCCTCGGACACGTCCTCGTGGACGGGCATGTCGAAGTCCCGCATGGCGGAGCGCAGCTCAGAGAGCAGCAGCTCATCATCGGCCGCGACGGATGCGCGCCCCTGCACCTCCGCCATGCTCAGGCCCAAGGCACCCCCGAGCGCGGTCGCCGCGGCGGGGGTGAGCGGGCGGTCCCCGACCTCGACCTTGCTCAGCAGGGAGAGGGACACATGCGCTTTGCGGGCGAGTGCGGTCTGGGAGAGGCCGCGGGCCTTGCGCAACAGAGCGACGCGCGCGCCCGGAGCCGGGTCTGTGGTGGTGCCCATAGCGATCAGCTTCCTAGGAGACGAACCCTTCCAAACCATGCTCACAGGCCGGACGAGTACCCGCATCGGCTCTGTGCAAGTTCTGTGCAAGTCGCCGTGTGATCAGGGGCGTTGACTCTACGAAGAAGACCCCCGCGACCGCTGTCACGGCCCGGGGGCATGGCCATCAACCGGAAGGGTTGACGACATGACCCACGCTAACGCGCCACTCCGCAGCCAGGCAGGCCCGCTTATGCGGACGGCCGCGGACACCACGATCAGCGACTGGTTCGCGCGGGCAGACCTGCCCCCCGGCGCGGAGTTCGACGACAGCCACCCCGGCGCCGCGCAAACCTTCCGCGAGTGGAGTGAGCGCCGCGTGGCCTTGCTTCTTTGCGGACGCCGCTTCAGCGCGGTACGGCTCCCGGCGCGGCTCGTGCACGCGGCAGCCTGCACGGACGTGTCGGATACGGACATGACGGCGGCCGTGACGGCGACTCTCGGCATGCTGGGCGGACCGGTGATCTGCGACGCCTTCAGCACCCACTACTACGCGCTGGTGCCCTGCGTCCCCAAGCGTGTGTGGCCGCACAAGAGGGTGTCCTTTCTGGGGACTGAGTCCTGTCTCGGCGTCCCGCGCACCGACGTCCTGACCCCGCCCGGTACGTACTGGGCCGTGCCGCCGCACACCACCGGCGACCTCTGCGCCCTCTCGGCAGTCATCGGCATGGTTGACCTCGGACGCCACTGTCTGGATCAGGTGAGCGAGTGGTGACCGGGAACCGCCGACCTCGGGTGGGAGACGAAGTTCAGGACGGACTCCGTCGCGCTATCGTCACCGACGTCCGTGACGGCGTCATCTGGCTGCGGGCCCCCGGCCGCGAGGAGTGGCCGGCCGATGACCCGCACCAGCTGACGGTGACACGGACGCGCGCAGAGCTAATCGCGGCAGACGATCTGTGACCGTCGGGGGCGTCGGTGGGCATCGAGCCACCGCAAGGCCGTCGTCCACGCCCAGGGCGTCCACGACGATCGCGAGGAACAGGGACACCCGCTCCGCGGTTGCGGGCCAGCTGCCGGTGGGCGAGCCGAAGCGGTTGCCCAGCTCCTGGGTGAAGTGGAGGCCGAAGTTGTACGGCACGTTCCACTCGTACCGCGTCGGCCTGGACGCTGGCGGGCGGCACGTGGGGCGGCGTTCCGGGAACGCGTGGGGGCCGTCCTGCCTGCGGCTTTCCCCTCCAGGGGACCACCACACGGGCCTGTCGGGTATCACCAGGGGTACCGACTTGTTCTAGTTCTCCGGAACAAGCGCCTTCCGCCCGGAGCACCGTGTACACAGCCGCCACGGCCTTCCGGTAGCGCTCCACGAGGCCGGGCGCGTTCAGGCGCTCGTTCTTCGGCATCGCCTTGACGGCCGCGATGGCGTCCTCGGGGGAGAGGTAGGCCGCGAGCATGGGGTTGAGCTGGTAGACGCCGGCCCGCTTCTTCTTCACCAGCTGCGCCAGGTCCAGGTCGCGCAACGCAGCGTTCACGGCGGCCCGGCTCAGGCTGAGCATCTGCGCAAGGGTGACCTGGTCGACCTCGATCCGGCCGCCCGGCTCGCTGTGGGCGCGCATCTTCAGCAGCACGCGGTAGGCCGCGGGCAGGCTTCGACACGACATGCCGCACGAGTTGTGTCCCCCAGGAGGGACAGATCTCCCCCTTACGTCCCACGGCCCGCACCCGGGACACATCTGTCGCCGAATGTCGCCTCTAGTTGACATACCGCGGGAAACCGTGTCGCCTCTAGTTGACATTGGACGGTCGATGTGCGCCCTCAGCCGGTACACATCGACCGCGATATGTCCCCTCACCCGGTACGCATCACAAGATTTGCGGCTGTCTGACCCTCGGTTTCTTGATCTCGCCATATATCAGTGGCTGAGGTCACCCGCACCCGTCCTCCCGGACCCGACGTAGCTGAAGCGGCCGCGTGCGGCGCCGGGCGCTCGTGCGGGTCGTGGGCGACACCAGCGGCTCTGAGTCTCGGGTAGTTCCGGCCGTGACGAACAAGCACCACCAGCCGGGGGCTCCTCGGACACGTTGGCGACCCCTACCGACGGCACCAACCACGAGCAGCTGGCAATGGGCCGGCCCGCGTACGGCGCGGCTTGGGCTTCGCGTCCTGGCCCCGGGCTCAGTCCCCAGGACCTGCTCGCCCATCCAGGCCCCGTAGCTGAGACGACGCTGCACCACGGCGGGACGTGCTCGCGGCGGAGCGGGGGCTCTTTGGCCCAAGAGACGTCGCTCATTCGAAGCCAAGCGACGCTTCTCCAGGCGGGGACCGTGTGCACTGCGGGAGATGATCCCGGTGCCGCTGCCCAAAAAGCGGCGCCCCGCTCTCCCCGGAGGTGGCCGTTCGTGATCCTGATCATCGTCGTCGCTGTCCTGGCTCTGCTGGCGGGTCTTGCCGCCAACCGATTCCTGCGGCCCCGGCTCGTGAGTGAGGACGACGACGCTGGCATGTGTGTCAAAGACCTGGTCGGCCCGCTGCTGACGCTGACCGTACTGCTCCTCGCCTTCGTCCTGGTCACCGCCAACGGCTCCTACGGCAAGGCCGAGGTCGCCGCACGCGGCGAGGCCCGGGCCGTCGACCAGCTCGTGGAGAGCGCCGAGTACGCGCCCGAAGCACAGCGGTCCAAGATCCAGGCGGATGCCGTCTGCTACGCCCGCGCCGTACGCCAGCGGGAATGGCCCTCCATGGCCGACGGGAAGGGCTCGCCGGCCCCCAGCGTCTGGTCCACCGACCTGCGCCACGTGTTTCGCGAGGTCGAAGGCAAACCGGTCTTCGGCATGCTGGTCAGCGCCGACACCAAGCGCTCCGACGAGCGTGAGGAGCGCCTGACGCAGGCCACCGCGAGCATCCCCAGCGCGATCCTGTGGTTCCTGCTCGCCACCCTTGTCATCACCGTGATGGCCCTGGGCACGTGCATTCCCCGCCGCAACAACCGCGGCCAGATCATCACGCTCACCGTCATCACCGGGCTCCTGACCGCCACGTTGTGCATCATCCGGGATGTGGACCGCCCCTTCGGCGGCATCATCGACATCAAACCCACCGCCATCACCGAAGTCGAACGCCAGGCCACCCACGACTTCCTCGCCCACCACACCGAAGCCAACCCCCCCTGCGACAAACAGGGCAGGCGCCACAACACCTGAGCTGCCTTCACCCAGGGTGGCTTCGTTCACGTTTTTTCGTGAATAAAGCCAGGGGATCCATGCACGGCTGCTGCATACGGCTCCCGCGCTGCGAGGGACCGTCGTTTGTTCTGCTCCTCCAGAACAACGCGGTTTAGCTAGTGCTACCGACTTGATTGCGGTCAGGTATGAAGAAGGCGCCGCACCCCGAGGACCGAGGGGTGCGGCGCCGCGCGACTCAGAAGGTCAGCGTTTCCGCCGGGAAGCGAGATCGATGGGAGGTTCGGCCGGACGCTGGCGGCGGGCCGCCTTCTCCTGGCGTTCCTTCTCGTGCTGCGCGACCCGGCGCTCGTAGCGCTCCTGGAAATCAGGGTGGTCGAACCGGTCGTCGTCGTCCATGGCCCCGATCGCCGCCAGCTGATCCGCGGGTGTGCGGAAGCCGGCGATGAGCGGGCTGAGCCGGTAGACGCCGTTGCCCTCCTTCCACACCATCTGCGCGAAGCCGAGGTGCTGGAGGCCGCGGGTCACCATCGAGCGGCTCAGTCCGACGAACCGGGCGATGGCGTCCTGGGTGGCTACGCAGCGCCCGCCGGGCTCTTGACGGCCCAGGAGGTGCACCAGGATCGGGTACGCGGCCGGCGGCATGTTCCTGGGCGTGAACGCGAGAGCGTTGTTGGCCGTCCAGACGTACTCGGGAACCATGCTTTCCACGGCGATCGTCATGACGTCCCATCCTCCTCGGGCCGCGCCTGTCCGGCTGCGGTTCGGGCCCGTGCTCGGGCCTTGTCCTCCCGGGGCGGCTTCTTCTCCGGGTCGGGCAACGTCCGCAGCTCGCGGAACGCCTCCGGCAGGTCTTCATTCTCTTCGATCGCGTCCAGCAGCGAGAGCTGGTCGACCTTCATGGTGCCCGCTACGCGAAGACCGGGCTTCGGCTCGATGGGCACCCTGCCGCCCCTGAGCGTCAGCCTGGGGTGCAACTGGTACTCACCCGCCTTGACCTTGACGACGACCCCGTTCTGCCCGGCGTCCTTCAGTGACCGGGAGATCTGCGACTGCTTCACCTTCAGCAGCTCCGCGAGCTTCGTCTGCGTCGCCTCCACGGTCCCGCCGGGCTTCTGCATGCCCATCATCCGCACGATCAGCCGCAAGGTGACGATGTCGTCGCGGTAGTAGTCGGCGAGCCAGCACAGGAACACCTGGCTGTCCATGACGAAGTCCTCGCCCAGGAACCCGTCGCTGGTGACCGGCGGCTCCACAGAGGCCCGGTAACCATCCGGCAGATTGACCACGTTCGCCTGCCGCAGGGCCCCGGGCATCCGGAAGGCGCTCGGGGGAGGCGGCGGGGGAGCGTTGGCCGGGGCCGGCCTCCGGCGCGGCTGCTGGGGCTGTGCCGTCATCGGGGGACTCCGCTCCTCATGATCAGTAGATGATGCCTGCCGCAGCATACTGGATTGTGCGCCTCGTGCACTTTCCTGTTCCCCAGATGCACTTTCCGCGTGTCGCTATCACCCGGGGGTGATATCTCCCCCCTCCCCGCAGGACCTCACGCGCGAGCCGGCCACCTGACCATTTGTGCACCCGACGCACAAACCGGGCTGCACCCATCAGCACCCCGGTCGCGTCAATGTGCACCAGGCGCACAAACGAGGGCGGTTTTACAACCCCGGGGTGATAACTCACCCTCTGATTTATCACCCCGGGGTGATACCCCCACGACTCACAAAACCCGCTGACCTGCGGAAACGCTGATCTCTCTTCCCCCTCTAGAGCGTGCGCGCGCGTGATAGCGGATCTTGCCGTCGGACTCAACCACCGACACACCGCTGCCCGCCGACCTGGAAGTGCGGCTCAGTGGGGGGCCAGGATCTACGGCTGAGGAGGCTTCGCGTGCGGCTCCGTGGACCCGTGCGGACCATAGACGGCAGCAGCGTTGCTGCGTCTCGGGTGGTGTCGGCCGTGACGCTCAGAAACACGGAAGCGTGGCCGGTGCCCGGTGGGCGGTTCCGCCGCCCGGCCCTAGGGGGCCGTTCAGCTCCGGTACCTCCACACGTCGAATTTGACGCTCGCATATCGGGGCTTCCGTTCCGTGGCTGAGCAATTAACGGCCGCGCAATCTCGAATTCTGCCGGGTAGTTTTTCGCCGGGGTGCGGGGTGGTACGGCCAGAAAACAAACGCTACACAGTTCGACAACATGATGCATCAGCCTGTCAGGACGTTCGTCCCCCCGCGTGACGCATCGTCGGATTCTGCACCACCCAGAGGGTTGAGCGTGTAGGCTGGCGGGGCATTGATGAACGTGAGCGGCCGGTTTCGAGGGTGGGGGAGGAGTTCGGGTGGAGCGCAGCGGAGCCCGTCACTGCGGTCGGGCCGGCACCCCGTCAGGCCGATGGTCCGTCATTTCTATTGCGGGGGTGGTGGCTGGGATCCCAAGCCCTACACAGGCTCGCGCGTGATGCACCTCCCCTTACTGCCAGCCTCGGCGACCGCGCTTGCGCGGTCGCTCCCAATTCGCGCTTGCGCGAATTGCTCTGCCTTTTGAATTCCGCTTGCGGAATTCCATTCCGGCGCTTGCGCCGGAATCCGAATTGCGCTTGCGCAATTCGCGCTCTATGCCCCGGCTTGCCGGGGCATATG
>NZ_JBMUZT010000004.1:0-148544 GCF_049542075.1 Streptomyces sp. G5(2025)
GCTGGCTGGTCTCGTCGCGGGTCATGGTGGCCTCGATCCCGAACGCGGCAAGCAGGACGCGGTCGAGCCGGTGCGCTTCCCGTACGCAGCCAGCAGGGCCGCCAGTGGGCTCGCGCGCATTGCTCGCCAGGACCGCGAGGGCGCCGTCGTTGTTCTGGACGACGGCCTCCAGCGCCGCCAGGGCCCGGAGATGGTCATCGTTGGTCAGTTCGTCATCCATGGCACCGAGGCTAGGCCGACGCCGGTGATGCGCGACGGCGTTCGCTCCAGCCACCCCCACCGGTACAGCCTGACCTCGACAGGAGATCTCGCTCGTTTGCCAAATGATCTACGACCGGTTCGTGCCACAGTCGAGTCCGGGCAGCATCGTCGGCCGCCGGTGGGGCCGGAATTACCATCGCGTACGCAGTGTGAACTCGAATAGACCCATGAAGTACGCTCGGTTCATACGACTGACGGCAACGCCGCGGGCCGCATCGTCTTCAACCTGTTCGACAAGGTCGTCCCGAAGACCGCGAAGAACTTCCGCGAGCTGGCCACCGGCCAGCACGGGTTCGGCTACGAGGGCTCCGGCCTGGCGGGGATCGAGCGTGAGCCGGCGGAGGTGCGCATACCTCAGACCGCCCTGGACGCCTTCGACGCAGCGCTGAGCGCGCGCACGGTGGCGATGCGGACGTGGCCCGACGGCATCGAGTGGATGTACCCGGTGGACGTGGAGCAGCCGCACCTGGAGGTCGTGCTCATGCCCGGCGGTGAGGAGGCGTGGCTGCGGATGTCCACCGACCGCTCCAGCGTCGTGGTGTGGACGATCGAGCAGTGGTGGGCCTTCTCCGGGAGCTGCCCGGCGCGACGCCGCCGCCAGCCTGAGCCGCGTAGCCCCTCGCGGTGGCCGGCGTATGGACGGTGGAGGTCGGCGTGGCTCCGGCGGGCCCGGTTCGCTGAGCATCCGGCCATACCGCCGCGCCCTGCGGTCGGCGCTGACCGCCCAGCAACGCGAACGAGGACCGATGCTGAGCCAGCTAAGCAGCTTGTCACCGAACGGGACCGGCTCAGCTGCTGAAACGGGGCGGTCGAGGCAGCCTGGTTGTCACCAACGAGGCATCCGACTTGTCACAGACGCTCATTCAGCAGTCTTTCTGTCACCAGAAACGAAGATCGCGGAGCCTGAGGTTCTTCGCGGCGCGAGAAGAAGCGCGAACCGGGTCAGTGGCCTCGAAGGAACCACTGCTCGTCATCGTCCGTGTGGCCTGATGCGTCCCGTTTCCGCGTTCCAGGCAGGTCAGGTCTTCCTGGGTGCAGCCTGTTTCCGCGTTCCAGCGTCCACATGTTCCCTGCTCTTGTGGCGGTAAGGGCGGACCGCGCTGCAGAGTCGGGCTGGGGCAAGGCCACGGGCACATTGTGGGAGGCCGGGGCTGAGCCTGGGTCTCGCTCAGTACCAAAGCGCCCGGATCGACGCAGTCGCAGTTCACCTGCCCCGTGCGGACTGGCGGCGACACGAGCCAGCCTCGTGGGGCGCCGGGGCGGCCGCGTCGGCTCAATGCTTTGCAATGCTCGAGGAATGGAGCATGAAACCGTTACTTCGCAGTGCTCTCGTCGTCGGTTGCGTGACTGACTGCATCCGCTTTCTCGTCGCTCCTGCCGCGCCATCAAACAGCGTGGGGATGCAGCGCTTTACGATTGACGCAGCCGCCCCAGGGCGAATTTATAAGGTCTTGGACCGGTGCTGGACAGTCCAGTTCGACAGTCGTCTGCTGGGCGAACGCCGGCACGGTCGATGTGGCTCTGTACGGCGTGGGCCTGGTCCGCTCGGGCAACAACAAGGTCGTCGTCACGTACCAGAAGGACCTCAACGGCGTGTACCAGTCCCGCATAATGAACAAGTGGGAACGGTGGGACATCCTGGCCGAGGGCGGCCCCGTGCACAAGATCTCGCAGATCACCATCCTGTAGGACCTAGGCGAGCGGCCGATGTCGTGCACCAGGCCTCCGGGGCGGAAGGGCACAGCCAGCCCTGCCTTCGCAGACCATAGGCCCGGCTGTTGTCAACCAATGCCCACTGGGAGGTCCCACGCCCTGGGCCGCCATACAGGTCGTGCGCCCTGCGGCGCGGGGCAGTCCCGCCACCGGAGGGCGCACTTGCCGTGCGCGGAGTGCCGTGGAGAAGTCGTGCGCCCGCGCCTCCTCGCTCCGCTCGACAATGAACGGGAGGGGAGCACAACGATCATCACTCCTCCTCCTGGGCCTGGCGACTCCACCGTCTTCAGAACCGGGAGACGAACGCTGGCAGGCCGTCCGTGGCTTCGGTGACAACAGGCCTGCTTATGTGACAACTACCGCGCTTCTGCACAGATGCCGAAGAAGCCCCACGACCCGACGTACGGCTACGACGCGGAGACGAACACGGTCCGGGTCGATCAGCACGACCTGGCGCGGCTGCTGCTGTTCCGCAAGGTGATGCGCGAGCAGCCACCTGGCAAGTGGAAGCACATGAACGACTACGACCTGTCCTTCGAGCGCCTCGCGGACGCGGTCGACGCCAGCTCGGAGCTCCGGTACGGCAAGCGCTGGACAGGGCCTGATGTGCGGATGCGCTGCACCACGACCGAGGCGGCGTACGTCTGGCCGAACGGCGCCCCGGACGACGGGGAGGCGACGTTCACCTGGATGGTGCCGGGCTACGGCTCGCACACCATCAAGGACGAATCCTTCCGGGGCGTCACGCACAAGGCGCTGTGCGGGTTCAGCTGGGCGAAGGACGATAGGCCGCGCCGGGTGGAGGGGCTGCCGGAGTGCCCGGAGTGCCGGCGCGAGGTGCCGGCTCGGTGCCGACCGGCCCCGCGGCGCCTGGTGACAACGGCCGGGTGGATACGGCTTGCCGCCGGGTGGCAACGGGTGGATACGGCGTGGCTACGATCGGAATCGGCCTGACCCCGGCAGTTGCGATGCCGGGGTCAGGCCGTTTTCGCCGGTGGCTATCCGAGCCAGGTGAAGGTGAGGACGGACAGGCGGCGCAGGGGCCGGTTCACCCAGTAGGTGAGGGAGAGCTGGCCGACGGAGGCGTGGCGCACGTCCTCGCCCTCCGGGTCGTCGGCGTTCCACTGCCGGAAGCCCCACGGGTCGCCGGCGGCGGCGTCCAGGACGTCCCACACCATGTCTTCGACGTGCTCGGGCAGGGTGTCGAGGACCTTCGCGGCCGGAGCGGAGAAGCGGACCGCGTACGGCTGCTCGGTCACCGGCGCCGCCCGCGGAGCTCCGCCACGTCGATGAAGTCGCTGTCGTCGTAGCCGGAAGCGATGAACGCGTCGACGGCCGGGGCGTGCGCGAGGCGGCCCTGCCAGTCCTGGACGACCTCGTAGAGCCCGGCCAGGGAGAACGTGCGGCGGGATTCCTCGAGGGCGGCCGCCCACTCGCGCTCGAAGGCGGGCACCCACGTCGCCGCGCGCTTGTCGGCGCGCAGCTGGGCGAGGAGTTCGGCCGGCGCCCCGGGCGCGGGGGCGTACGGCGTGACGGGTGCGTGGTTGGGCTGCGCGCTCATCTGGTCCTCCCGGCGGGTCGTTACCTCACCGTACGCGCGCCGTGTGGCCGTGGATGCGGACATGAGCTGATTCCTCCTACAGGGACTGGGAGAGGATGTAGGCGCGCTGACGCGTCTGGTTGTCTTGCTGGTCCCAGGTTCCGGCGATGTGCTCCAGGAGGTTGGCGGTCGCGTTGAACGTCATGGCGGCGGGGTCGCTTTTGAGGCGAGCGCGGAGCTGGCCGACGGCGCTGAGGATGTTGGTGACCACCTCGGGCGGCTGCTCGACATCGGCGGCTGGGGCGCCGGGCTTCTGGTCGTCGACGGGGAGCAGGGAGGCGGCCAGCTTCAGGGTGTATTCGTTGCCGGTGCGGGTGAGGGCGGTGATCGTGTCGAGGTTGAGCGGCCCGAAGGGGGCTGTTCGAGGGCGGCGCGGATGAAGTGCGGGTGGTTGCCGATCGCGGCGACGACGGCGTCCCAGGCGTAGGCGACCCGCTCAGCCTCGGGGTCCGGCTCCACGGTGGTCAGGGACAGTTCGAAGCCGGTGCCGTCGGCGTCGCGGAACCAGACGCTCTCGTCGCCGGGCGCGGCCGGGGCGACGAAGGTGATGTGCGGGCTGCGACGCAACGCGTCGGCGATACGGACAGCGTCATGGTCGGCGTCGAGCAGCGGGCTCTTGTCGCGGTCGATGGCCGGGTGTGACTGAGGACTTCGGTTGGCCGGTTGAGCACACCGAGCGCCCGGCCAACGCGTCCGGGAGTTGGCATGGGGAACTCCCAGGCCCGGAGGTAGGTCTCATGGGGGCTGGATGGCTGGGTTGCCATCTGCGGTTTGTGCTCGGCTGCACCTCTGCGCTTGGATCTTCGCCATGTCAAAGCTCTGTGCCTCTGGCGGTGGAAGGCCCGCGACGCGGATGGGGGGCACCAAGTGCCAAGCCTGCTACCGCTACCACCGGAAGCACGGAACCTTCGAGAGAACAGGTCCCCGGCCTCCGATCAGCATCGAGATAGTGCTTCAGAACGTGGAGCGCACGGAGTCGGGATGTCTGGTCTGGAAGGGGATGACGGACAAAGACGGTCGCCCGCTCTACTACGACGGCGAACGCTATGCGGCAGGTGAGAACCCGCTCGTCTTCGTTCAACGCTGCGGTGTTCGAGCACTACTCCGGCACGCCGCTCGCCACGGGACAGACAGTCACACGCAACTGCAAGAACAAGCTGCTGTGCGTCGATCACGAGCACGCCGCCTTGTGGCGGGACCTGGGAAGCGGAGCATTTGTGAGTGGCAGAGGTGACGGGGCCTCTGACAACACCGTACCCAGGGAAAAGTGCGCGAACGGGCACGGGTTTGACGACGCCAACATGCCCTATGTGAACCCGAGGACGGGCGCTCAGAGCTGTCGGCGCTGTACGCGCGACTCAAAGCTGCGTGCACGCGGGATCGACCCGGAGTCGGTGCCGTATGAGCCCTACCGAAGGGGGGATACGCAGTGCCGATCGGGCCACGAATACGCCGTGTTCGGCTTCAAGAATCGCGGCGAGGGCCGCATCTGCAACGAATGCGTCCGGATCAAGAGCGCGAAGGGCAACCTGAAGAAGGGCTACCGCCTGACGTTCGAGGACATCGCCCAGATGCTCACGGATCAGGACAACGCCTGCGCCACATGCCTGACCCCCTTCAGTACGGTCGATCCCGACAACTTCCGGATGGGCGACGCCAACGACGATCACTGCCATGCCCGCGGGCACAACCGCGGACTGCTCTGCATGGACTGCAACATCGCGCTCGGCAAGGTCAAGGACAACACAGACACGCTCAGCAGGATGATCGACTACCTGAAGGCGTAAAGAGGGCCTGACCAACTGAGCCTGGACACGTCAGTTGGAACCAGTGAGGGTCGGTGAGCTGTGGTTTCTGGTCCGTGGGACACGCTTGTTGGCACCAAGTGGTCACGCTTCTTGCAACCAAGCGTGAGTTGTCAGCCTTCTTCGCACCCGTCACCGCCGCACAGCCGGTGCAGGGACGCGCGGCTCTCGTCGTCCGCGGCACGGTAGACCAGAAGCCGCAGCTCCGGGTCCTCCAGCGGGAGCAGAACCTCGAAGTCGACGGCGATCGTCCCGACGGCCGGGTGCCGCAGCAGCTTGCGGCCGCGGCCGTTGACGCGGACCTCCCGCTCGGCCCAGAGCCGGGCGAAGTCCTCGTCCCGCGCGGTAAATTCGGCGATCAGCCCGGCCAGTGCCCGGTCCTCCGGGTGACCGGCCCAAGCCGCGCGCAGATGGGCGACGCCGTCCCGCAGCACCCCCTCGCGGTCGGCGTAGAAGCCGCGCATCGGCGGGTGCAGCAGGCAGAGCCACATCGCGTTCCGCCGCTCCGGCGGAACGGCGTCGAACTCCGGTAGCAGCCAGGCCATTTCGGGGTTCCAGGCCAGCAGGTCGTAGCGGTGGTTGAGCAGCGCGGCGGGCAGCGGGGAGAGTTCGTCGACCAGGTGGGCCAGTGACGGCGCCGGACCGGTGGCTGCCCCGCCGCGGGTGCCGCCGGGGCGGCGCCGTCCGGCCAGGTCGAAGAGGTAGTCGCGTTCGCCGGGTGCCAGCCGCAGGGCCCGGGCCAGCGCCGCCAGCACCTCCGCGGAGGGTCGAAGCCCCCGGCCCTGTTCCAGCCGGACGACGTAGTCGGTGCTGACCCCGGCCAGCTCAGCGACCTCCTCGCGGCGCAGTCCGGGCGTCCGCCGGGCCCGCCGATGCGCGGGCAGGCCCAGCCGGTCCGGGTCCAGCCGTTCGCGCTTGCTCCGCAGGAAGGCGGCCAGTTCCTCGGTGGTGTCCATGGTTCGTGTCGTCATGACCGGTCCAACCGCCAGGGTGGGACCGGCCTTCCCAGGAAAGTCCCTCCCTTATCCGGGGTCTGCCGCCGCCGCAGACTCGGTCCCGGCAACGGAACACGAACCACGCGAGCACAGGAGAACCTGATGGCACTGGCCCTTGACGACTACCGGCTGCTGGGCCGCTCGGGACTGCGGGTCTCACCGCTGGCCCTGGGCACCGCGACCTTCGGCACCGAATGGGGGTGGGGTGCCGAGCGGGCCGAAGCCCGCAAGCTGTTCGACCGCTACGTCGGGCTCGGCGGCAACCTCCTCGACACCGCCGACACCTACACCGACGGCAGCTCCGAGCGCCTGCTGGGCGAGTTCGCCCACGAGGAGCGCGAACGCCTGGTGCTGGCGACCAAGTACTCCACGCTACGCCGCCCCGGCGACCCAAACTCCGGGGGCGGGCACCGCAAGGCGCTGTTCGGCTCGGTGGAGGGCAGCCTGCGGCGGCTCGGCACCGACTACCTCGACCTGCTGTACCTGCACGTCTGGGACTTCCGGACCCCGGCCGAGGAGGTCCTGCGCGGCCTGGACGACCTGGTCCGGCAGGGCAAGGTGCTGTACGTGGCGATCTCCAACACCCCGGCCTGGCAGGTGTCCCGGATGCAGGCGATCGCGGACCTGCGCGGCTGGTCGCCGCTGGTCGCGCTGCAGCTCGAGTACAGCCTGATCGAACGTACCGCGGAGCGCGACCTGATCCCGATGGCCCGGGAACTGGGCCTGGGCGTGATCCCGTACTCGCCGCTCGGCGGCGGGGTGCTCAGCGGCAAGTACGGCCGGGACGACGTGGGCGCAACGGGCGCCGGCCCCGACGGGAGCACCCGCCGGAGCCACAACCTCGCCCTGGGTACCCTCACCGAACGCAGCCTCGGCGTGGCCGGGGTGGTCCGGGAGGTGGCCGGCGAGCTGGGGCACACCCCGGCCCAGGTGGCGCTGGCCTGGACGCTGCGGAAGCCAGGCGTGACGAGCACGCTGCTCGGCGCCCGCACCCCCGCCCAGTTGGAGGACAACCTGGGCGCCCTGGCGGTCGAGCTGACGGACGCCCAGCTGGCCCGGCTCGACGCGGCGGGCGCGATCGCCCTCGGCCAGCCGCACGAGCTGCTGACGAGCGAGCCCATCCGCCGGGTGACCACCGGCGACCTGCGGATCGAGACCCGCCGCTGACCCGGCCGCCAGCGGCCGGAGCTGGAGCCCGGAGCCGCGGTCGGCTCACCGTCCGGGCGAGCCACGTCCGGATCGCTTCCACGTCGGCGACGGTCGAACTGGTTCCAACTCTCGTGACCAGGCTCCAACCAGCGTGTCACGACTCACCAACGTGCATCACTGAAGGTTCTCAAGCGGCCAAATGAAGCGCTCACTGGCCAAGTGACGCGCTCAGTCACACCGGGAATTCAGTGGTCATGATTTCGCTCCTAGTCAGTAATCCAGATCGAGGTAATCGATGGCGTTGATTTCCACATCAGACAGTCCCATAGCGCGACCTCCGCCGTCCTGGAAATACACTTCCTTAAAGCCTTCGGCGATGATTCCACGCATCTGCTGGTCGCTCGCACCGGAGTTGCGGGCGTCGAACAGGCGCTGCGCGTACGTCGCGGGGAGGTGCACGGTGAGCCTGCGGAACCGCCCGTCGTCGGTCGTGCCGACGGCGGCGGAGTACCCGAACCGGGCCCGGGTCTCCACTGTGATCCCGCCCGAGGTGGCGGCCTGCTTCTGGCGGCGCTTGCGCACCAGTGGCTGCCAGCGGGCCTTGACCGTCTCGTCGATCTTCGCGGCGACGTCGGCGCGGGCGTGCTTGCGGGCGCCGCGCCGGTAGCGGTTGACGGAGTCGGCGGTGACGCCGAGCTCCGCCGCGACGGCCTTGGCGCTGCCGAACTGCTTGAGCAGGAACCCGATCTGACCCTTCAACGTCTTGGGCGGGTCTTTGGTGAACGCCTCGCGGTCGGCCCGCTCGATCGCGTCCTCGATCTCCCCCACAGTTCTACTCCCCTTCGTCCAGGACGGCGTCGCCGCCCTTGATGTGGCGGGCCGGGTTCAGGCCCTTCTCCATCAGGTCGACCGCCCACAGCATCTGCTGGACGCCCTCCAGCTTCGCCAGGCCCGGGGTGGGCCCGAGGCGGAAGGCGCCCGGCTGTGGCTTGCCCGAGGCGGCGTAGGGGAGGAAGTCGAGCGGGGAGGTCCCCGGGCTCGGGTAGACGACGCAGTCGGACAGCACGGCGAGCGGGTACAGGCCGGTCATGTCCGCCATGTTGCGGAGCTTGCGGTGCATGTTGACCCGCGCCTTGCTGATGACGGCGGCCCGGATGTCGGGGCGCCACGTCGGCCGCGCGAGGGCCGGCCACGGCTCGCCCTCCTTGTAGTGCTTGCCCTGGGGGCGCTCGCGGAGCTTGCCGACGCCGCCCTTCACCGTGGCCTTGATCGCCGCGAGGACGGCGGCCAGCGCCGGGTCCTTCTCCTTGTGGTGCTCCATCGCCGCGAGGAACTCGGTGTCGGAGAGGTCCCGGGTGACGCCCATGTCGGCGAGGGTGTCGACGTAGGCGTTCTTGAGGCGGTCGTGCCACGGGTCGAGGTACGCGCCGGTCTCGCGGCGCAGGTACGCCTCGATCGGGTGCACGTCGTGGCCGAGCTCCTGGGCGTAGGCGAGGGTGTGCGTCTGGTGCCAGGCCGGGCCGGTCGGGCGGGAGCCGTCGGGGGTGAACGGGCTGGGCAGGCGCGGGTCCAGCTCGATGTGGGACAGGTCGGCCAGCCAGGAGCCGGGGATCTTCGGGTTGAACGTCGGGGCGTGGAAGTGGTCCGGGGCGGAGAGGCCGACGACCAGGCGGGCTGCGGCGGCGAGGAACGCGGTGTTGAGGTCGAGGCCGACCGCGTACGGCAGGGTGCACTCCTCATCGGAGAGCGTGTCCACGTCCCGCACCCACTGGTACGCCTCTTCGTTCAGGAAGCCGCCGGTCCAGCCGGAGTTCACGACGACGGGGTGTTCCGGGGTGGCCTCCGGCGGCGCCGGGTCCATCGGCTCCATGCCGAGGCTGCCCGGGTTGTAGCCGGAGACCCAGTTCCCGGTGGTGGGGTCCTGCACGGCCTTCGTCGGCGGGCGCAGCGCGGTCATCAGCTCGAGGCCGGAGACGGCGGTGGAGCCGCGCGGGGTGATGACCCGGGTCGCGTACACGCCCAGGACGCGGGCGATGTCGGCCGGCTCCATCTCGGCTACGCCGGGCCAGGACCGCTCATCGAGGGCGTCCCAGGACAGGATCGCCAGCTGCACGCACTGCCGGTCGCGGCCCTGCGCCTTGCGGTAGATCCGCGCCCACGGGCCGAACCCGCGCTGGGTCAGCTGCCACTTCGCCTTCGCCACCTGCTTGACCACGGGGTGGTCCTCGGGCAGGCGCAGGGAGCGGCGCTGCTCGTGGCCCTCCAGGCGCTCGGGCAGCCCGAGCTTCACGGCGGCGGCCGCGGTGAGCACGATCAGCGGGTCGCTGTCCTTGCCGTACCGATTCAGCTTCGGCGCGCCGAGACCGGACTCGCGCAGCGTCCACTCCACCAGCTCCACCACGGTGGTCGCCGGGCAGTCCAGCACGATCCCGCCCACTGCGTACGCGGAGCCGTCGCCGTCCAGGACGGCGAGCGGGCCGTAGGGGAAGCGCGGGTCGGTCGCGGGCGCGGCGGCCTTCTTCGCCGCCGGGCGCCGGGACGACGTCGCCGGGCGTCCGGCCGGACGGGCGGGACGCTCCGGCGCGGCCGGGGCGGCGGGAGCCTGCGCCGGGGTGGTCGTGTTGGCGGGTGCGGATGCGGCCGGGCCGGTGAACGTGTCGGGCACCGGGGCGGGCTGCGGCGCGGCCACGGGGGCCGGGGCGGCGGGAGCTCCGTGGGCGGGGTACTTCGCCGCCCATCCGTTCAGGAGCCGCTGGTACGCCTCCAGGCGCGGCGACTTCGGCTCGCTCCTGCCGTTCTCGTAGTTCTTGACCGTCTGCACGGTGGACTTCAGCGCGGTCGCGAGGCGGGCCTGGGTGATGCCGGCGGCCTCGCGAAGGCGGGCGCGCTCCGCCGGGGGCGGGAGCTGAGGCTCCTCCTCCAGCAGCGCGTCGATGTTCGCGAACAGCTCTTCCTCGGATGCCATGTGGATCTCCTTTCGCGCCTCGCCCTAGCACTGTTTGCCCCAAATCTTTAACCCATTTTTTAACCCGTTCGGATTGATCCGGAAGGCGGGAAGTGGACGCCGTCAGGCAGCAGGCGCAGGCCCTGCCTCACAGCTCACAGGCGCCCACCGCACCGCATCTACCTGGGGAAATACTGTGTGAGACTCACAGAGCGCGGCACAAGTTGCCGGAGATCGCCCCTCCCGGAGCGGCGTGCTCGGTACGGTGGCGACCATGGCGGACCAGGGCAAGACATGGGGCGGGCCGGGGCGGGCGCAGCTGGGCGCTGTCGAGCCACCGCCAGGAGCACCGCCCGGCACGGTGCGGATGGTCACCGGAACGACGGCCCGGCAGGTGAACGAGCAGGAGGCCCGCGACTTCGGGATCTCCACCGACCGGGTCTGCCTCGAGATCGAGCACGTCTTCTACGACGGCAACGACGACGTCCTGCGGCACACGATCACCGTGGACTACAGCGGCCAGCCGTACGTCACCCGCCACGTGTCCACCGCCGAGGAGCTCGCGCGCCGCGAGTAGCCGGCCCCGGCCTCCTGCCCCTTCCCGGCGATCGGCGGATCGGGCCGGGTGCGGCCGGTACGGTGCCGGGCGAGACGCCGACAGCAGGGGGAGAGCGTGACGAAGAGCCGAGACCGTGACGAGGTGCTGAGCTACGGAGTTCCCGTCACGCTCTTCCTGCTCGGGGTCGCCTACCTCGGGATCACCAACGGCTCGTCATCACCATGACGGGCATCCTGGCAACCGCAAAGTAGACGCAAAGTAGAGCGGGGACGGAACGGCCGCAAGTGGAGGGGTGAGGACGTCGGTCCGTTGCCCCGTGAAGAGTCGGACCAAGACGCCCTGTCCTGACGGCTCACGGTGGCTACGAAGCGTGCAGAGGCACGATCCGACTTGGCCTGCCAGTGCGGAGACCTCGCAGACCGCAACGGCTCACTGACCTGAGAAGGCTTCCGGCTCACCCGCGGCGTCCTGATCGGTCGCACCGATGACGCTGTCACTGACGGCCCCGCAGGGGCGGAAGAGTTGGCTACTCGGTCTCTCTCGTCGGCTCCACGGCGGAGGTGATCGGCTCGATGCCGTTCTGCCGGAGCTGGAACGAGTAGTCCGCGCTCATGCTTGATGAACCCGACGAGGGAGGCGATCCCACCCGTTCCGAACACCACACTGAGGATCTGTGATGTGTCCATTGGGGACCTCCTTCAAAACGTATGCGCCCGACGCCGATGCTCTGTCAGATTGTGTGTATGTCGGACGCGTTGCATGGACTGATTGGGGCCCTCGGTGGGGCTGCGCTGGGGGCGATGGGCGCCTACTTGGGCCCGCTGCGCCAACAGCGTGAGGCGGCGCTCCAGGCGGCGGTCGCGCGCATGTATGCCGAGAGGCACGAGAAGATCCAACGGCTGGTCGAGGTGCGCTCGGCGCTGCGCGAATGGAACATCTTGCTTAATAGAACGTTCAATGAGTTGCAGGACTCCAGGCGCAACGTCGACATGGACCGGTTCAGGCAAGATGAGCTAAATGCCATGAACGCCGGCTGGAAAGCCCTGGATGCGGTCATGCATGACTGGGTGGGTCTGCGCGCCGAGGTAAGCAGCGGCCATCCTCTGGCCGACGGAACATTCCGGCCACCGGTCCTGACTGAGGCGCTGACAGAGTACGGACTGCGAATCAGTCAGGCTGCCCAGGACGGTCCGGGGATGTCGCATGAGACCTTTGAAGAGCTGACGGCGCTCAGCGACCGCGCCTGGAGCGCGCGGGGCCATTTGAGCGAAGCCATCGAGAGGCGCTTGGAGGCGTACATGAGCGAAGGAGCGCCGCGGAGGCGCAACATTCTTAGGTAATCGTGCCGACGGGCCTTGACCCTTCGCACGTGACACGGGGCCGCCCTCACCTACGATCCGGTCCGTGATCACCGGCCGCTCCCACGGCCTGCCCCTCCACCTCGATCTGGCCGCCTCCCGCTTCCTGGAGATCCGCCGCACCCGCGAGCCGCAGCCCGCCGACTTCGATCACACCTTCCCCGCGCTCCTGGCCCGCGCCCTGTCCGACCTCACCGCCGACGAACGGCACGTCCTGCGCTCGGTATCGCTCCTGGACGCCTTCGACCTCGATCTCGCCACCCGCGCCGCGGGCCTCCCCCACCAAACGCCCGCACGGCGCCTGACGGAGCGGCCCATCGTCACCGAGAACCCCTACGCGCTGTGGCCCTACCACCTGCACGGCGCGATCCGCTCCGCCCTCACCGAAGCAGATGACCACACCGAGGACCGCTGGACACCCGCCGACTGGCAGCAGGCCGCCGACCGCGCCCTGGCCGCCCTCGGCGACCAATGGGCCACCAACACGTCCCTCACCCCCAGCCGCATGTTCCTGGTGGCCTGCCTGCGCCAAGGGCTACGCCTGGCCTGCGCCCACCGCCTGACCGGCCTGGGCTGGCTCATCGACGCCGCCTTCGCCTACACCGACGACTCCGTCTGGGAACCCCTCGCCCCGCCCACACCGGCGGACCCCACGCCGGACACCCCCGCCGACGCCGTGGCCGAACTCCTCACGGCCATCGCCCGCCGCCAGCGCGAGCACCGCCAGCGCACCGTCGACCGTCTCACCGCCGTCCTGGACACCGGCCTGCTGCCCGCCGAACTGAACGAGATGGCCCTCTACTACCGGGCCAAGGCCCACAAGGACCTCAGCCACAACGACGCCGCCCGCACCGGGATGCAGCAGGTCGCCGACGCCGGCGGCCGCCTCGCACCCAAGGCCCGCCGCGGGCTTGCCAACCTGGCCCGCCTCGCAGGCGACTTCCCCACCGCCCTGGCCGCCGTCCCCACCCTGGGCTGGAAAGGCCGCCACCACCGCGTCCTGGGCGACATCCACTGGTCCCACGCCCACACCGCCCAGGCCGTCACCGCCTTCGAAGCCGGCCGCGCCGAAGCCGAACAGCACGGTGCCGCGGGCGAGCGCGCCATGATGCAGGTCCGCCTCGCCCTGGCCCTCTCCTTCGCCCACCCTCTCCGGGCCGACGACGAACTTGCCCTCGCCCACCAGTACCTCGACGGCCTCGACCAGCGCTCCAACACCCTCCTCGCCCAGGTCGTCACCCTGCTCAAGGACGCCGGGACCAGCGGCGTCACCGACCGCGCCCACAGCCTGAACACCGACATCGAAGCCGCCGGACTCCCCTTCCTCCACCGCTTCGTGGAACTCGCCCGCGCCTTCCACCACGCCGTCCGCAACGACAGCCAGCAGCTGGCCGCCACCGTCGAACAACTCCGCGCGCTCACCGTCGGCGGCGACTTCGCCTACTTCACCGACATCGCCCACTTCATGGCCGACCTGCCCCTGCCACACCCCTCCACCACCCGCTGGATCACCAGCGAAGACGACGTCCGCTCCGCATGGCGCCACCTCGTCCAGGCCCGACAGGAACTGCTCGCCGGAAACTGAGCGCCTGGGAACAAACCCGTGTCTCCGAGCACCAGGTGATCATCACCAGGACCTGCTATCGGGACCTGGCCGCCCCCGCCTGCGCGCGATGGTGAGTGCGGCTCTTCCTGGGTGTCATCTGAAGCGACGGGAGTTGTCACGCCTGCCCCCGCACGGACCACACGCTGATTCGAAAGGCCCGTGGTGATGGGGCGGCCGTGATGACCGGGGCGCCCCTACAGGCGATACTGGGTGCCATGGCCGCTCCCCATACGTTTCCGGTGCCGAACGCATTCGAGGTGCTGTGCACGCAGTACGCCAAGCGCCTGCCCGCCCGGCTGGAGGACCTGGCCGGCCCCGCTCACGGCACCGTCGATCTGCCGCTGCATGTCGTCTGGTCGGGCCGCCGCTCCTACACCCTGGACCAGCCCCGCTCCCGGATGAGCCTGTACCGCACCGTCCTGGCCGAGGGCCAGCACCAGGACCTCATCGACTTCCTGCACCGGGACCTGCTGATCGCCCAGTGGCCCGTGCTGCGCACCCTGATCAGCCGCCCGGTCCGCCACGCGTGGGAAACCGCGTACCCCGAGCTGGCCACCGCCACGGCCACGGCGGCCGCGTGAACCTGAGCACCCTGCACCGCCGGCTCCTGGCCGACGTCCTGGCCATCGGCACGCCCTACCCCCTGGTCATCACCGGGGGCTATGCCGTCCAGGCCCACGGCCTGGTCGACCGCCTCAGCCAGGACCTGGACGTGGCCACCGAAAACCCCGCCCCCATGGACGAGATCGCCGACGCCGTCAGCGACGGCCTGCTCCAGCGCGGCTGGCGGGTCCGACGGGTCGAGACCAGCCCGCTCTCCGGCCGGCTCATCGCCGCCGACCCCGCCACGGACGAGGAGTGCGAGATCGACATCCTCAAGGAAGCCTTCTGGTCCCCGCCCACCGTGACCGAGCACGGGCCGGTCCTCGCTCTCGATGACGTGATCGGAACCAAGGTCCGCGCACTGGCCGACCGCGGTGCGGTCCGCGACCTCATCGACGTCCACGCCGCCTCCCGACACCGCACCACCACCGACCTGGAGATGCTCGGCGCCGAGTGGTGGGACGACGACGACTTCGCCGCGTACGGCCTGGACCCCGGCCAGGTGGCCGCTCTGCGCACGTGGGCCCTGTCTTGGGCAGGGGACCTCGCGACCCGGCTCCACGCCGAGGAAGACCCCCCCGGCGGCATCTGAACGTGGGCAACGTGGGCCGCACGTCTCACAAGACAAGGGGTCCGTACACGCTGTGCGTGTACGGACCCCTTGATCGAGCGCCGGGCAGGCCTTGCACCTGCATTTCCCCGCAGGAAGCGGGGCGTCTTTCCTTGGACCACCAACGCAACGCCGGTTCCCCTGTGTTGGGGCGACCAGTTCAAGATCTACTGTATCCCACGGCGGGCTGGGGTACAGCCACCGAGTGGTGCTTGGATGTGCGGCCCGAAGGGGCGGGAGCCAGCGCCAGGGCGGCCCGCGTACGGAAGCGTTTGAGGTAGTAGGCCATGGCACTGCCTCGTCCGCTCGCGTTGCCGGCGGCGGTTGCCTTCTCCCAGCAGACAGCGACCGCTTCCTTGAAGAACACCTGCGCCGAGGCGCCCTCGTGCTCGTCAGCGGTGACTTGTACCAGCAGCCGCTCGGGGTCAGCTCCGCGTCCCGGGACTGGGAGATGGTCGGTGCCGCAGCCGTTGCGGTTGGGCAGGTCCTCAGCCGGCCTGGTCTCGGTGGTGCCCGGGCGGTCGGCCAGGGAGGCTGCGAGGATCACCAGTTGCTCGACGAAATGCGTTCCCGGCAGCGGGAGCTCGAGGTCGGGGTTGCGGTGGTATCCGGCGCTCACGGAGGCGGCGACGAATTCGATGACGGCCTGGGCCGCTTGCGTGTGGGTACGCGGGACGGTGCGGCTGAGCCGGCTCAGGACCCGCAGGAGCGTGGACAGACTGGTGTCCGCCGTCATCACCTGGCGGGCCGGGGCTTGTGCACCGGTGTCGGCGGCATCGTCTTGCTGGGGGGCGTGAAAGCTGGCCTGGTCCTGCCACAGCGCGGCGGCGTGGGTGTCGCCGTGGGCGAGGTGCTGCAGGTAGAGGCAGTAGGAGGCGGGGGCGTCGCCGGCACCGGCGGCGTACTGCCACCAGAAACGGGCGCCGTCCTTGGCGTCAGCGAGCTGCAGGGCGCAGCCCAGGATCCAGGCCGCCTGTGGTTGGGGGACTTGGTCGGTGAGGAAGTCGGCGAGCTGTTCGATGGTGCAGTGGGTGACGACCGCCTCGCACAGAGCGGTGAGGTTGTGTGCGGCGCGGTCGTCGGCCGGCTGGGAACCCTCACCGTCCCGCAGCAGGAAGTCCTCGGTGAGTCCGGCGTAGCCGAGGTCGTCGTAGCCGACGACGTCGGAGGGGACGTGGGGGTGGGGCAGGAGCAGTGACTGGGCGAGGAGGGCGTCGACGGTGCTCATGGCGGGGTGATCACTCCTGGGTTTCGGGATCGGGACGCAGTTCGTGCAGGGCCCCTCGGGCGTGGTGGTCCAGGGTGTGGGTGATGGCCGGCGGCAGGCCCACGATGCCTGGCACGGCGTCGGCGGGGATGCCGCACAGGTAGCGCAGGATGGTGACGTCCATCTGGTCCGGCGGCAGACGGGTGATGGTGTCGAAGAACTGGGCCTGGACGTCGATGCGGTGCAGGCGCTCGGCGAGGTCGGGGATGTCGGCCTGCACCACCGTGGAGAAGGCGGCCGCCCGCAGATCGGGGCGGCCATCGGGCCGCTTGGCGGCACAGGCCAGGACCCGCGAGCGCAGCAGAAGCCAGGCGTGGCGGGTCGTGTCGGGGGTGAGGGTGGCTGTGTCCCAGGTGAGCCAGAGGATGTCGTAGGTTTCCACGACGACCTGGCGGGCGCGCTGTTCGGACTGCAGGAAGGCGCGTGTGTAGGCGGTGTAGGGCTGCCACATGGCCTGAGTGAGACCGAGATGGGCGACGGGCTGGTCCTCCCCGGTTGGCGGCTGGACAGCGCGGATCCGGTTCTTGATCCAGTCCTTGTCCTTGTCGGCCTCCTCGGCGGCGGCTGCCCACAGTCGCAGCGCCGGGCTGACGGGGAGGTCCAGAGCGCGTATGACGCTGTAGGTGATCTCCCAGCCGGGGTAGTAGCCCTTGCCGCGCAGCAGTTCAGAGAGCCGGGTCTTGGAGTAGCCCGAGCGGCTGACAAGGCCTTCGAGGGTCAGGCCGCTGGCCACGAGCCGGTTACGGACCGGCTCCAGCCACGTGCGGTGCACCTCGCCCGCCGTCTCGGCGATCGGCCCCGGCGGGCGTCCGAGGCGACTGGGAGGATCTCCTCCGGACTGGTTGGGTACCTGAGGCGGCTTCACCGTGACGCCCCCTCAACTCCGGTTGCTCCGGCAGGAGAACCGGCTGCCGGTGTGGCGCTCTGCCGTGCGCTCGGGCCGCTGAGCGCGGAGATGATCTGCTGGATGAGGAGCCCCAGCGAGGGCAACAGCGCGGCCACTGCCGCGAGTTGCCCCAGCACGGTCATCACCGTGCTCCACACAAGGACCGCGGCCAACGCGGTCACGGCCAGCACCTGCTTGCTTTTCATCGCACCTTCCCTAAAGGGGTCAGGGGTCTGGAAAGGGCTCCTCCGGGGCGGTGCTCAAGCGCCCCGGAGGAGCTGGACGACAGCATGGTGCGCCGGATACACGCCACTCAACGTGATCATGGGATTACGGAACAATGGCCTCGCGGCCCCCACCCGGTTACCGCTCCCTGAACTAGCAGCAACAGCAACAAATGGTGGCCGAATGAACGCTTTCGGAGGCGAAAACGTACTTCTCGTTGCGGTGCCGGGGCGATGGCGCACCATGGAAGACGACGCCTCCCCGGGCGTTGCACCTTCCGGTCCGGAAGGCCAGGCGGCCTCCTTGTGCTCAAGAACAACCGAAGGGGACCGCCCCGCTTCCGTCCAGCCGCCCACGCACTGGGCGGAAGCGGCCGCCCTCAAAGGCGACAGGCATCCAGTAGGACACGCGCAGGAGTGGCCGACGAGTACGGGAGGCACCCGCTGGCGGCAACGGCGGGACGACGGCCGCCATCTGCGCCCGTAGCCAGCGCTTTTGCCCCGGGCACCGGACGAGCGGCACACGGCGTCTCGCCGGTCGGCATCGAGCTGCTGCCCGAAGCCATCGACATTCGACGCGGGCAGCGCCTCCCGAACTGCCCGAGAAACGCTGCTCCTCGTGATCGACAGAGCCACAGGAGAGCTCAGCAACGTGTCCTTGCCGCGTGCGGGGGCCTCCCCAGCCCTTGACTCACCCGGTACACCCGAGCGGGATTTCCGCCAGGTCCTCCCAGGTGATGGTCTTGGCCGCGCTGTCAGCGGTGACGTCAACCAGGTGCACGCTGCTCACGTGTAGTACTGCGTGGCCAGGCCGTACGCGCCGCAGGTACCGCTGAACCTCGTCGGAGTCTGCGTCGTCGCGTGACGGTAGCGTCGGATATTGGATGTCTCGGAATGCCCTGAGTTTTGGCACAGTTCGTCCCTTCATTCATCCGTGCTTGCCGAGAGTGGGCAGTCCACCCGAGATCGTTCGGACACTGCGTCCGCGCCGGGAGGATCGTTTGGCCAGCAGCAGTTGGCGGGCCATCGTGCTCCACTGCGCGGCGGCGTCTTGGTTCCCTGCGGCTCTCTGCTCGCGGCCGGCCGCGAGCATGGCTGCTCGCGTCTTCCCATACAGCGGGGCCGCAATCGAGGACATGATGCCGCTGATCCGGACCGCGCCCTCCGAACCTCGCTGGCAGAGGACCAGCCGGCGGTCTGTGCCCTCCTGTGTCAGGCACACGGCGTACAGACCGGCGCGGCTGCTGCCGAGCGAGATCTTCCCGAGCTGGATAAGGGGTTCTGGGTCGGACGGCAGCAGGACTTCCTCGGGGTGAGCGCCGCGTGCGGGAGCCAGTGAGACGAGGTCGACGCACTCGCCGTCTCGGCGGACCCACATGCGGAGCGTGGGCCAGGAGAGACCCTGGTCAAGCGCGGGACGGCTGGGCGTCGTGTTCATGCGCTGTCCTTCCGAAGCCCAGCGAAGAACTCTGCGTCGGCGGGTGATGATCGAGAAGTTCCGGGCCTCAAGGCCATCAGGCCAGCGGGCGGACCATGGTGGCGTAGATCGGGGCGTCGGGGAACGGCTGCTGGCCGCCGATGTCGCGATACCCCCAGGACTCGTACAGGGCCTTGACCTTGGGGTGCTCGGGGTCGACGAGGAGCGTGACGCGCTCTTCGGCACGGCCCTGGAGGAGTTCCTCGTGGATGCGCTGGGCCAGACCAGTTCCGCGCCACGGAGTGCGGACCATCAGCTCGAACAGTGCGAGGGTGCGCTCGCCGGTCTCCCGGACCTCCTCGTCGGGGAGCGGCTCGAGCATGTTGACCCACCAGCCGGTCTTCTCGGGCAGCGCGGAGGCGTAGGCGTACCCGGCCGCCTCACCGCCGTCGTACGCGACGACGGCCTCCCAGCTGGGGCGGGAGGCGTGACCAGCAAGGCGCTCGACGAACCGCTCGACGGAGAAGAAGGCGTCCCTCTCGATGTCCGCGGCGTACACCTCGGCGTACAGGGCGACGAGGGTGGGGCGGATCTGGTCGAGCTGGTCGATGCCGTAGCGGTGCAGCTTGATGGTGCCGGTCTCGGTCACGTGGTCTCCGATTCGGGGTCAGGCCGTGCGGGCGAGGGTGTTCCAGGTGCGGGTGATCTGCGCGCCGGGGGCGCGCTGGTTGAGGTTGGCGGTGAAGCCGCCGAGCAGGTGGGAGACGCGGCCGACGCCGGCCCGGGCTCGGGCAGGACGCGCTCGGCGGTCGCGCACGCCATCTCCAGCTCACCTTGCTGGAGTTGGGAGAGCGCGGTCTGCGCGGTGTAGTAAGCGCGGTTGCGGTGCTGCTCGGGACGCAGGGCCGCGAGACAGCGGTGGGAGTGGTACTCGGCCTGCTCGCCCTGGCCGAGGCGGTAGTGGGTGATGCCGGTCAGACCGTGGAGTTCGCCGAGGGTGTAGAAGTCCATGGACGCCGGGCGGGCCAGCGCGAGGTCGGCGCGCTCGAAGGCGTCAGCGGCCCGGCCGATGGCGCGCTGGGAACGCAGCCGGTCGCCCGCGGACGCGGCGGACAGGGCCAGGCGGGCGTGGCTGAGCGAGGCGTACAGCGGATCGGTGCGGTGGGCGCGGGTGTTCATCGCGGCCTCGGCCGCGGCGATCGAGTCGGCGTACCGGCCGCGCTGGTCGGCGAGCACGGCCGCGTAGCGCCAGATCTGGTGCTGGACCTGGCCGTCGCCGGAGAGCCCGGCGAGGTGGATCGCCTCGTTCAGGTGCGTCTGGGCGTCGGTGAAGCGGCGGGAGTCGACGGCGGCCCACATGGCGGTCGCGGTGAAAGCGGCGGCGAGTGCGTACAGGCGGGAGCGGGTCTTCTGGGTGGCGCTGCCGTTCTGCTGCAGGCCGCGGGTTCTGTCCACCAGGGCGACGGCGCGGGCCTCCAGTTCGGCGCTGCCGCCAGCCGTGTCGTCCATGAGCCACAGTTCGACGAGTTCGCTGCGCAGGTTCATCACATCGGTGGTGCCGACGGTGGGCCGGGCGACTGCGGAGGAGGCGGCGACGGCGAGGACCGTGCCGGTGGTGGCGGTGACAAAGCGGCGGCGGAGCACATTGGCCTCCTGTGGTGCGGGGCCGGCCGTGCTCCGTTGAGGGCGGACGAACCCTAAGTCGGTGGGACTGCGGCCGGTCACCTGCTCCAGGACGACGAGGAACTTGGTCTGCGGCCAGCGGTTCTCTCCGGACAGCCACCGGAACACGGTCCGCTCGGTGAGCTTGCCTCGCCGGCCGGTCAGTAACTCCAGGGCGTCGTTGAGTTCCTCGGCCAGCTCGGGCGGCTTCATCTCCTGATCGGCCATCCAAGCTGCGAGTTCCTGGTTCGGGATCGCCGCCATGTCCTCACGGTAGGGCCGCCGCACTCCGCGCCGAAAGTCAAGGAATGGCAAACTCGTCAGTTTGGCGGTGATCAGGTAGAGGCGGGTTCGTCATGTCCAACTGCCCGCGCAGTGCGGTTACTTGAAGCACACGCACCGTGACCCACATCTCATGCTCCGACGCTCCCTACGAGGGAGGCCCCCCATGGCCCCACGGTTCAAGGTCGGCGACCGGGTACGTGACAACGACTCCTCCCGGATCGCCTTCATCGAGCAGCTCCCCGACTCCGCCCGCTTCAAGCGCCTCCTGCTCCGGGCGGCGCACGGCGACGAGGTCTGGCCCGGCCGCCTGTCCGCTCTGGATCCGGCGCCCGTGGACCGGTCGTCGGAGGTGCCGCAATGATCACTCGACGCCATCGCTCGGGGCTCGGCCGTCACCCACGACCCGCGACGGCAGGAGTTCCGATCGCCGAGCACCATGCATCTGCCGACCGAGACCACCGACCGGCTGGAGGGGCAATGATCCCCGTCATGACGACCGACGCGCTGCAGAGCTTCTGCTCCGCGCAGATACGGCAGGCGGCGGGCGCGCTGTGGCCGGGGGCGAGCGCCGTGCTCGGCGCGCACGCGCCGAGCGTCACCGGCTACGTACTGCAGGTCGAGGTGGACGGACGTCCCTTGTTCGCCAAGCACAGTCTCCTGGGGATCTCACTCGTCTCCGTGATGCGCGGCTCCTCGGGCACCTGGGACCAGGTGCAAGCGGAGCAGACTGCCTACGCCAGTTCGCCGGCATCGCTGCTGGTGCGCGAAGCTGCCCAGCTCCAGGCTCTGGCCGCGGGCGGACTCGCCGTCCCGCGAGCCGTCGGATGTGCGGGCGGGGTGCTGTTCACCGAGGCGGTGCACGGCCCGACGTTGGCCGACCTGGTCTTCAAGTCCCCGGAGAAGACGGGCGAGTTACTCGGCCGGACGCTCGGCGCCCTTGAGGTGCTGCAGCGTCCGGTCGTGGCCGAGGAGGCGGACCGTTCCGCGATCACCGAGCGCGGCATCGATGCGACCTTCCGCCGCAAGTTCAACGGCATCTCGGGGCGCACCTACCTCGACCAGCTCGGCGAGGCCCGGCTTGAGGAACCCATGCGCCGCGGCGTGGCGATCGTGCTCCGCCAGGTCATCGCCCGGCTGCTGAAACTCCGCCTTGCCCCGCCGCTCGGCGCGGCTCAGGTGTTGTACGGCGACCTCAAGCCCGAGCACGTGATCTTTCCCGACGGCCCGGACGAACTGCCCGTGTTCATCGACCCGGGCCTGCAGCGCGGCCCTGGACACGCAGATGCCGCCAAGCTCGTCTCCCGCACCGTCCTCTCCCTGATCGCCATGCCCCCGCCCGGCGGACCGGCCGCGGCCCTGGACGGCATCGACGGCTTCGTCCGCGAGCAGCTGCGGCCGATGGGCCGTACGGTGCGCGGCCTGTATCTGCGGCGGCTGCTGGTCACATGGCTGATGGATACCACCAACATCACCACCACCTACCTGTCCGCCCCGGCCGGTTTGCCGCTGCCCGAGCACGCCGGCGCGGTCGTCGAGCAGATCGAAGCCGTCTCCACCCTCCTGGACCGGGTGAGCGCCCTGCTGGTCGCGGACACCGATGCCTCGGCGGCCTGGCGGCTCGCTCTCGCGCAGGCCGCGAAGGCGGCAACGCGGTGACCGGGTTCACGGTCGGCGTGATCGGCGCGGGCGCGGTCGGGCAGAGCGTGGCCGCGCTCCTGGTCCAGGAACGCTGGTGCGCCCGCCTGATGATCGCCTCCCGTACCCAGGAGTCGGCGACCGGACTCGTCACCGATCTGGAGGACATGCGGGAGATCACCCGGTCCCTCGTACGAGCGGAGATCACCCCGGTCGCCGGGATGCGCACTGCCGACGCGATCGTCGTGTGCCCGCGTGCGACGTTCACGAACACGGCCACCAGCGACATCCGGATGGCCGGCCTCGCCGCGAACGCCCCGCTGATCCGCTCCCTGGCCGAGCAGCTGTCCGGCTACCGCGGACAGGTCATCGTGGTCACCAACCCGGTCGACGTCCTGACCCGCGTCTTCGCGACCACCGTCGGCACCGCCGCCCGGGTCTACGGCATCGGCTCCAGTACCGACTCGGCCCGCTACCGCCTCGCCCTCGCCACCCACTTCAGCGTCCCGGTGGACGCCGTGCGGGGCCTCGTGATCGGCGAGCACGGCGACCGGGCGGTCATCTGCGCCTCGACCACCACGGTCAACGGCCGCCCGGCCAAGGTGCCGCTGGAGTACGTCCGCGCCCAGATGTCCGCCCGGCCGCGCCAGATCAACGCCGGGATCGGCCGCACCCGCTGTGGCCCCGCCGGCGCGGTCCTCGGCGCACTGCGCAGGACGCTCGGCCTGGCCGACGGCACCGAGGTGCTCTCCGTCAACCACCGCGGGGTGTGGCTCGGAATCCCGTTGCAGTTCACCGCAGGCCGCCCCACCGTGACCCTGCCCGCTCTCAACCCCGACGAACAGCGGCAGTTCACCGCCGCCCAGATCAAGCTCGCCACCGCCTACCAGCAGACACTTCAAGGAGAGAACGCGTGCTGAGCGCCACCCGAATCCACGCCGACCAGGCCGCCGTCACGGTCGTCAGCGACACCACGGAGATCACCGACTGGGCCCTGCGCTACTTCGGCGGCTGGTGGAACGCAACCAAGGCCGAGGTCCCGATGCCGAACACCGGCAGCATCGCCGAGGGCGGCGCCCTGCTCTTGGCCGACGTCGACAGCAGCCGCCTGGCCGACATCGAGACCATGGTCGGCGACTACGACCACGACGAAGTCGACTACGCGAACGCCCACACCCTGGTCGCCCGGCACGAGGACGGTGCCATCTACGCGACCCAGCCCGCAGAACGCCTCGCCTACCACTACGACCCGGCCGCCAGCCGCCTCGTCATCGTCGGCGTGCACGCCGAGCTGGTCGCGGTCGCCGCCTCCCGCCTGGCCCGCGAACTCATCCGCGGCCAGCTGCTGGGCGCCGGGTTCCACATCCTGCACGCCTCCTGCGTCGTCCGCGACGGCCGCGCACTCCTGACCTTCGGCCCCAAGGGAGCGGGCAAGACCACCAGCGCCCTCCTGCTGGCCCGTTCCGGTTTCGAACTCCTCGCCAACGACCGGGTGTTCATCCGCCCCGAGGACAAGGGGCTGCGGATCCTGCCTTGGCCGTCGGCCGCCGCGATCGGCTTCGGCCTGCTGGACTCGACCGGCCTGTACGAGCCGCTGCGCGCCCGCGTCCTGATCGGCGAGCAGATGCATCCCACCCAGGACCAACGCGTCACTGACGCCCTGCACGCCGGCAGCACGACACCGATCTGGAACGCCAAGGGCAAAGAACTCAAGCCCCAGTTCTTCCCCGACCAGCTCTCCTCGATCCTGCGCATGACGCTCGCCACCCAAGCCCACGCCACCGCGCTGCTCTTCCCCCAAGTGGACAAGGACGCCGAACCCCAGGCGGCCCCCGCGCCGCGTGCCCTGGGAGAGGAGGACTTCTTCACCGGCAAGACCGAGGACCGCTATCCGGACATCTTCCGACTCGCCCCCGACAAGCCGGCCCCGGTCACCGACCTGGCCGACCGGCTCGCCCTGCTGCCGCGCCGTGCCCTCGTCCTCAACCACGACAGCAACACCTCCGCTGAGCTCCTGGCCAAGACCGCCGAGGAACTCCTCTCCGCATAGCGCAGGTACCACGGTCGGACCCTTCCCCCAAGGGTCCGGCCGGTCCACCGTGGAACACCGTCGAAGGGAACTGACCGTGACGATCGCACGAGAAGCCCCAACAACGCCCCTCGTTCCCAGCCGCCTTGAGCTGGAGATCACCAACCGCTGTCAGCTCACGTATCCCACGCTCTGCTTTGTCAAGGCGGGCCCGACCCAGGGGCACGGCACCATGGCGGTCAAGGACTGGAAGCGGGTTATCAGCGAGGCCGCCGAGCTCGGCGTCAAGAAGATCCAGCTGATCGGCGGGGAAGCTACACTCCACCCGGGCTTCGTCGAGATCGTGGAACACGCCCTCGACGAAGAACTCAAGGTGGAGGTGTTCTCCAACCTGTACCGCGTCCGCCGCGACCACTGGACCCTCTTCGAGCGGCCCGGCGTCTCCCTGGCCACGTCCTACCACGCCGACACCGACGAGGGGCACGACGAAGTAACGGGGCGCGAGGGCTCCCATGCCGCGACCCGCGCGAACATCATCGAGGCGCTGCGGCGCGGCATCCGCATCCGGGTCGCGATCGTGGACGTCCTCGACGGCCAGCGCGTCGAAGAGGCCCGCGCGGAGCTGTAGGCGCTCGGCGTCACGCAGGTGCATGTCGACCGGGTGCGAGCCGTCGACAACGCGGTCAAGGGCGAGAGTCTGCCGTCCACGTCCGAGCTGTGCGGCCGGTGCGCCACCGGTACGGCCGCCGTCCTCGCGGACGGCACCGTGACGCCCTGCGTGATCGGGCGGTTCCTGCCCGGCGGGCAGGTCCAAGACGCCACACTGGAGCGGGTGTTCACCTCGCCGCAGTGGCAGCAGATCGCCGCGAGCATCCCGGCCGCCCACGCGGACCCGTGTGGCCCTGACTGCGGGCCCAACGACGACAGTCAGGGCGGTGGCGGAACGTGTGGCCCCGCGGACGACGGGGTCTTCCCGGGCGCGGCGCACTGAAAGGTAGGGATCTCCCTGATGGACTGGGAAGCAGCAGCGCGCCGGCTGGCCACCAAGACCGTGGTGCGGGCCGAGTCGCGCTGGTACCAGCCGCTGGCCACCACACCGAGGCACGTCTTCGTGCCCCGGTGGTGGACCAGGGCCACCACCGGCGGCGAGGCGGTGTGGGAGCTGCGCGACGGCGCGAGCGACCCCGACGCGTGGCAGCGGGACGTCTACGCCGACTCCACGCTCGTCACCCGCGTCGGTCCCCACCACGCCGACCACGCCCAGGCGGGCCAGCCCCTCACCCGGAGCCGAGAAGGGCGGTCCACGTTGTCCTCCACGCTGCCCTCCCTGGTGCTGATGATGTACCGGGCCGCGTTCATCACCGACACCTCCCGGCTCCTGGTGACCTGCGGGAGCGGCTACGGCACCGCTCTGGCCTGCGCTCGTCTCCGCGCCGAGCAGGTCACCAGCGCGGACGTCGATCCGTATCTCGTACAGGCCGCACGCAAGCGGCTGGCCGAGGCCGGCCACCATCCGCGCGTCGAAGTCTGCGATCTGACCGGCGCCCTGCCCGAGGGCACCTACGACCGGATCATCTCCACCGTCTCCGTGCCCACGGTGCCCGTCTCCTGGGCCCGCGCCACGGCCACCGGGCTACTCATGAAGCCGTTCACGTTCCAGCAGGGCAAGGACACATGGCAGGCTGGCACGGCGCCGTCCCTCGTCCACGCCTACGCCCCCGTGGATCTCGGAAGCAGCCCAGGGCTCGCCGATCTAGTGCGGGGTGTCCGCGTCGCGACCAAGGGCGACCCGCTCACGCACATCGGGGACGAGTGGTTCCACATCACGCTCTACCGGCGAGCGCCAAGCCTGCCGCGGAGGTCACCGCAGCCGAACGGAACGCCCTGAGCGCCGAACTGACGCGGCAGATGGAGACAGTCGCTCCCTTTGTTGGGACTCTTTGATTTTCCCCACCCCTTGCCCGGTACTTCCCCCGGACCTGCTCACCTTGGACCCCCACTCCGAGGTGAGCGAACCGTCTGGGTGCGGTCGGCAGTGCGTCGTGATGGATCGTCCAGGAATGCCTTGGCCGGAGACGCCGGACCTATCGGAAGGCAGCGATGTGGCGCTGGGCCCAGTCGGCGAAGGTGCGGGGCGCGCGGCCGAGGAGCCGCTCGACGTCGGGGCTGATGCGCTGCTCGGCGGGGGTGGGCTCACCCAGGATGGTCAGCGTGGTCTCGACCACGGGCTCGGGCATGAACCGCAGCATCTGCGCGTGGGCCTCGTCACGGGTCTGCTCGATGAACCGGACGGGTTCGCCGAGTGCGTCGGCAATTGCTGCGGCCCGCTGGCGGGGCGTGCTGAGGGCGGGCCCGGTCAGCTCGTATATCTGTCCGGCGTGGCCGTCCTCGCGCAGGGCTGTGGCGGCGACCTCGGCGATGTCGTCCGGGTCGATGGTCGGCAGGCCGATGTCGGCGAACGGCGCGGCGGCGGTCCTTCGGGCGCGGACCGACTCGGCCCAGGCGTACGCGTTGGAGTTGAAGCCTCCGGGCCGCAGGATCGTCCAGTCCATGTCCGACTGCTGGACGGCGTCCTCGATGGACCGTCCCAGGTCCCCGTGAGAGGCCGACTGCGGGCGGGTCGCGACTCCCTGGGAGGACAGCAGGACGACCCGTCCGACGCCGCCGGCCTTGGCGACGTCGAGGATGTCCTGTGGGCTGAGCAGGTGCGCGCTGGGGCCGCCGCTTTGCAGGAACAGCGCGTCGGCTCGGTCGAAAACGGGCCGAAGGCTCTCAGGATCGACCAGGTCGGCCCGCGTGTACTGAACACCCTTCGGTACGTCCGCGTCCGAGATCCCCCGGGATGTCGCGGTTACCTGCGCACCGGCTGCCGCGAGGGCCTGCACGAGCGATCGGCCGACGTTACCGGTCGCCCCGGTCACTACGAACATGAACAACTCCCGTGTCAATTCAGCATGGTTGTCGCCGCCCGAGCGGGCGGGACCGCCGCGGAGAGCTGCTCTCCGGGCGACACGGGGACGCTAACACCGTCGGTATAGTAGGTACCTATAGGAAAGTGACTATCCCGAGGGGTGTGTATGGCTGGCGACGCTGACTGGGTGGCAGCCGCTGCGACCGAGCCGGAACTCGCCTGTCCGACCAGTGCGGTCGTGGACATCGTGTTCAGCCGGTGGACCACGCCGATCCTGTGGACTCTCCACACGCATGGTCGGCAACGGTTCGTCGAGCTGGAACGACGGATCGGCACAATCACACCAAAGGTACTGACCCAGCGGCTGCGGCAGCTGGAACGCGACGGCATGGTCGTGCGTACGTACCACCCGGAGGTCCCCCCTCGGGTCGAGTACGAGATCAGCGAGCTGGGCCGCAGCCTGGCCCCACTCTTCGCGCACCTCGCCGAATGGGCTGCCGGCAACCTGGACAAGGTCGAGCAGGCCCGGCACGACTACGACACCGTTCCACCCCGGTAGCGCGTCAGCGAGAGGGCTCGGTCCTTGTCGGAACTTCCGCTACCTGGTTGATCCCGCAAGCAAGTGGGGCGAAGAGCCGGACTGGCGATTTTCACGGAGCCCCGACACCCACCATCACCGTCGGCAGCACCCTCGCATACGGCACCGGCATCATTTTCGATTTCGGGCCTGACGAGCCGCTGAATGAGGTGCGAACCGCTGCCGCACAAGCCTTCGAGGTTGCGCTCGGCTCCGAAGCCACCTCGTATGAGACCGGCGTATTGCACCTGACTGAGTCGTACGCCACCGCCGAAGTCGATCTCAACCACTACCACCAGATCCACCGACGCGTACGCCGAGTCCGCCCCAGCCACGCGCCGCTCCACATCGACACCGTCGCGCTGGTCGACGTGGTGGCCAACGACGCTGAGAAGACCATCACCTGGGAAACCTGGGAGACGATCCCGCTGGGTGGCACCACAACATAAGGGCCAAGATCGTGAGACAAGATGCCGTGGTCCACGAATGAGACACAGGGAGAACCAGCAGGTCACCATCGCGGAACAGGACACTCCAATTGCGGTCCTACAGCAGGGTGTTCGCGCCGCGACCAAGGACGACCCGCTCACGCACGTCGGGGACGAGTGGTTCCACATCACGCTCTACCAGCTGAGCGCCAAGCCTGCCGCCGAGGTCACCGCAGCCGAACGGAAGGCCCTGGCCGCCGAACTGACGCGGCAGATGGAGACAGTCGCCCCCTTCACCATCACCGTCGGCAGCGCCCTCGCATACGGCACCGGCATCATTTTCGATCTCGGGCCTGACGAGCCGCTGAACGAGCTGCGAACCGCCGCTACGCAAGCCTTCGAGGCCGTGCTCGGCCCCGAAGCCACCTCGTACGAGACCGGCGTATTGCACCTGACTGAGTCGTACGCCACCGCCGAAGTCGATCTCAACCACTACCACCAGATCCACCGACGCGTACGCCGAGTCCGCCCCAGCCATGCGCGCTCCGCATCGACACCACCGCGCTCGTCGACGTGGTGGCCAACGACGCTGAAAAGACCATCACCTGGGAGACGGTCCCGCTGGGTGGCACCACAACATAAGGGCCAAGATCGTGAGACAAGATGCCGTGGCCCACGAATGAGACACAGTGAGAACCAGCAGGTCACGAGCCCCTTAACGCACTCCACTCCACGGTACGTGCCGCAATCCAGGCGGTGCGCGGACCTCACGCGACGGGCTACCCCACCAAGGTCCCGCACCTCACCCTCGGGTACGCGGCCGAGGAGTGCGATTCCGACCAGGTGCAGAGAAAGCTACGCAACGAAGTGCGCTCTGGACATGCCCCGATGCGGGTGGACGCCGTTCACCTCGTGGACGTCACCGCCGACGCCAAGGCCAAGACGATCACATGGGACCACGTTGCGACGATCCCGCTCGGCGCGGGCGGCTGAGGACTACCTCTCAGGTGGCGGGGCGGTTGCGGACCGGCCGGGCGGCGACGTCGGCCGCGTACGCAGCCCAGTCCCCGCCGCTGGCCTGCTGCCACTGCACGGCCACCGAACGGTGGATGCCCAGCATGCGCGCCAGGATCGCCGCCGGCACCTGAGCGGCCAGGGTGAACAAGGCGGTGGCTCGGTCCTGGCGCGGATTGACGTCCAAAGCCCGCAGCCGGATGACGAGTTGGTCACTGCTGAGCGGCTGCCCGGGGAGCCGCCCGGGGAAGAGCCAGGTCCCTGGCGCATGCACCAGCGTGTGACCGCGCCGACTGGCGATCAGTTCCTCTACCAGGGCATCGAGGGGCGCGGGCAGCACGATCGGCCGGTCCCCGAGCAGAATCTTCGGCGTGTCCCCCTCGCGCTGCACATGGTCGACGGTGAGGTGGCGAATGGTGTTGACGTGCTGCGCGTAGAGCAGCAGGAGCAGGCCGGCGACGCGGTCGGCGGTCGGCGCGGCGTCTTCGTGCAGGAGACGGCGCGCGACGTCCCACCGCCGGTCCTCATCGTGGGGGCCGCTCGGGCCCGCCCAGCGCGTGGCGGGAGCCGTGAGGTTGTGGGCGTGGCGGTGAGTAACGGCCCAGCGCACGAAGTGCGCCGTCCGCTGAGGGTAGGTGGCACGGTGGGCCATGAAATCGTCGACGTCGCTCTGGGTGCACGCGACCAGCCGCGTGCCGCGGCCGGCGAGATCGTCAAGGAACTGGACGGCGGCGTTGACGTGGATGCGCACGTTCTGGTCCTGGTCGACTGTCAGCTGTTGTCCGCGCACCCGCTGTCGCAGTCGGCGTAGGTGGTGCCATATGGCGTAGCCGTGCAGGACCCGCCGGTCTTCGAGATCCGTGCGCGTGGCCAGCTTCTCGTTGATCCAGCGTTCCAGGTTGGTGGGACGTTGATCGCGGGCCGAGAGCGCGCCGGTGGCCATCAGGAGCCCGCGCAGGTAGCTCAGGGTCTTGTCCTCCGGCAGCTCGTCGAGCAGCTCGTGGGTCACCGGGCGCGGGTCCTTGCCCAGGGCCGTCAGCAGCGCGCGGACGTTCAGCTTGGCCATCCAGACGCTGGCGTGATCGGGGCGTTCCACCGCCACCAATGCGCGTCGGAACGGCTCGAGTTCCTCGGCGATGCAGCTTCGGCGCGAGCTTGCTGTCCGACGATATCGAGCCGCCGGTACCGGGCCCCTCTGCCATGCGCCGCGCAGCCAGGCGCCTGGTGGAGTTCCTCAGCACCTACAGCACCGTCGCACGACGGGAAGCCGCCGTGCCCGAGGTGGAACCCGGGCCCCTCCTGCTTGAGGCGCAGAGGTTCCAGATCGTGACTTCCGGCAGCCTCGTGCCGCTGCCCTGCCCGCACCAGCACGCGGACGCGGTACGCGCCGTCCGCATCGACGCGACGGCCCGCAGGCCACCATCGAATGCGAGCAGGGGCACGCCTCGGAGTTCTGGCAGCTGGCCCCCGCCCACGTCCGGATGGCTGCCGCCCGGGCGACGGGGACCCGCCCCTCGCTCCAGGGCACGCATCGTGTCGAGCAACTGTTGATCGTTGCAGCGGACGCACCGCGCGAGAGCGACCCGCACCGACTCAACGTGTACCTGCGAGCGGCAGGCACACCGTTCGTCGGCCGCGACGACATCGTCGAGCACCTGCGCGACCTCGGGCAATGAGACACCAGGGTCGTGCAGCTGGTGCTCCGTAAACGGCTGACGATGCAGCCACAGAGCCCGTGACGACTGGCCTCGCGATTCGAACACATGCTCTACTGGCGGCATGGTGCACAACAACTACTCCCCCGACCTCGTACAGACTCAACGTGACTGGACCCGCACCTGCCAGGCCCTCGCCCACGCCCGCGCCGGCCACAACACCGCCCTGCGACGGCGGCTCCTCGGCCTCTCCCGCCGCCTCGTCCAAGACGTGCCGCGGGCCGAGCAGGCCGCCCTGCGGCGACGCGCCCAGGAGCCGTCATGACCCGCCGCTCGTGGGGCATCACCGACCGCCAGCGGTCGGTTCTGGCTTGCATCCGTGACCGCATCCTGGAGACTGGCGAGGCTCCCACCGTGCGGGAGATCGGGGCCGCGGTCGGCCTGTCCAGCCCCTCCAGCGTTCACTACCAGCTGCGTCGCCTGGAGCAGGCCGGCGCCCTCGTGCGCGCTGACAGCGGCAGCTGGAGGAATTACCGGCTCGCGCGATGAGCGAGATCCGCCGTATCGAGGTGCTCCGCTTCCTGGAACGGGTCCAGGAGCGGGATCTGGCGCGCACCCGTAGGTGGATCGCGGATGAGGAACGGCGAGAGGCAGAACGGGTCCGGGGCCGGCAGGCCCGGCCTCCAACTCCGGACTGGCTGATCGAGCTGGGCATCGGCCAGGGCAAGTCCCCGGTGTGTGTGCACGTCGGCGGCTGCCACATGGCCGGCAAACGGAGCCGCGGTATCGGCCTGGCCCAAGCGCGCCAGGCGCTCAACGAGGGCGTCGCCGCCTGTATCCACTGCCGGCCCGACACCGAGCTCGGCGTACTGGACTGAGGAAGCCACCCCATCAGCGGGTCAAGGTACGGCGGCACAGGACGGCTGAGGGGGCGGGGCCGGGCATGCGAGCGGCGGCGCACCCTCCTAGGCTGGTCATCTCGGGGCTGTCCATGGAGGTACTGCCATGCCTGCCCGTCCTGTTTGGTCCGGCGCCATCAGCTTTGGTCTGGTGACCATCCCGATCAAGGTGCTGCCCGCGACCGAGAACCACAGCCTGCGCTTCCACCAGTACCACCTGGAGGACATGGGCCGCGTCCGCACGCGGAAGATCTGCGAGCTGGAAGACCGCGAGGTCCCGACCGCGGAGATCGGCAAAGGCTATGAGGTCAACAAGGACACGATCATCGCAATCGCCGACCAGGAACTGGACGACATGCCGCTCCCCACGGCGAAGGCGATCGAGATCGCCGCGTTCGTCCCCTACGAATCGATCGACCCGGTACGCATCGGGGAGGGCTACTACCTGCAAGGTGACGGGCAGGTCGCCGCCAAGCCCTACGTGCTGCTCAGGAAGGCCCTCGAACGCAGCAGCAAGGCGGCCATCGCGAAATTCGCGTGGCACGGGCGCGAAAGGCTCGGCCTGCTGCGGGTGAAAGACGACGCGATCGTTCTGCACGCCATGAAATGGGACGACGAAGTCCGCTCACCCGACACGATCGCCCCAACACCCATGGATCTGACAGACCATGAGATCGAGCAGGCCGTTCTCCTCGTCGACTCCATGACCCTCGACGACATCACCGGCCAGGAGTGGGCCACCGACCGCTACACCGCGGCTCTGGAAGAGGTCATCCACGCCAAGGCCGACGGCAAGAAGCCCCCGCAGGCGGCCGAGGAGGAGCCGGCCGGGAAGGTCGTCGACCTCATGGCCGCCCTCGAGCAGTCGGTACAGCGCGCCCAGGAAAGCCGCGGCGAGGGCGAGCACGCGACCGTGCATGAGATGAAACCAAAGCAGACCGCGAAGAAGACGGTTGCCAAGAAGACGACCGCGAAGAAGGCCCCGGCGAGGAAGACGACGGCCAAGAAGCGCGGCGCCTAGCCCTAGGGCATTCCCTTCGGATCATCTGATCGTTGGCCTGGTGTGTCGTTGACTGACGCCCAGTGGGCAAGGATCGAGCCGTTGCTGCCATTGGCGGCACCCTGTGCATGACCGGACACGGATACGGGGCGTGTCCCGCTCCACTTGCGACCGCCTGAAAGTGTCGTGCCTCAGGAGCTTCGCACGAGAGGTCTACCGCCGCCTCACCAGTGCATTCGGCATCGCATCATCGGCACCTTCTGGAACTTGACGATCTATTGGGGCTTGGAGTGTCACCTACTCATGACCAGCTCTGTGAGCGGGCGTCCGTGTTGCAGGAGGAGAGGTGAATGTATCGATCGCTCGTCAGGCATGCACGTTCGGATTGGTTTTGGAAGGCGATGCCGCCGACCCTCGGGTATTGGATGTACCAGCTCGACAACGTGCTGGCATTGCAAGCCCCTGCTCGGATGGTGTCGCCGCCGAGGACGTTGTAGTACAGACACTTTCCGGTGGCTACGTTCTTCAGCTGCCGGGTGTTGTCGCCCCACCGATGGACTTCCCACTTCTGCCAGGGACCGCCATTGCAGGGATAATCCCGGACTCCGTCGTTGTCGTTGTGGTCGAGACACCCGCCCGTGGCCAAATTGCGGAAGGTCTGGACGGAGTCCGCTTGAGGAGACGCCGACACTGTGCCGGCGGTGGTGCTGGCGATCAGACAGAGCGCGGCCACCATGCCCGCGCGACGCAAGGTACGGATCATGCGGTGATCCCTACGTGAGAAGAGAGTCCTCGTGGACTGGACTTAGGCCGCTAGCCATCGTTCCCGGTCTGCGAGCGAGGGTCAATGCCTTCGAACTCCATCGGCAGGATCATGCCCACCTCGCTTCTCAGCCGTGCTGGAGCGCTCAGAGGCGATCCGAAAGAATCGGCCTAAGCGTTGTCCCGTAAATGATCTCCGGTATGCCGGTTGACCAGTGCTGTTGCCTCTCAGCCGGCCAGTGTGAGGTTGTGCAGGCGGGCGATGCCGAGCAGGGCGTGGTGGACGCCTTCGCCTTTGAGGGGGCAGTCGCGGAGGATCTTCCAGGTCTTCATGCGGGCGAAGGCGTGCTCGACGCGGGCGCGGACCTTGCGGTGAGAGCGGTTGTGCTCCTCTTTCCACGCTGGAAGGCCAGCCTGGCCGGGTGCGCGGCGGTGCGGAATGATCAGGCCGGTGCCCCTGTAGCCGCCGTCGGCGATCACGGTGGTGCGGCCGACGGCGTCCTTCGCGCCCGAGATTTCCCATGCCTTGCAGTCGTTGCGATTGCCGGTGACCGGCCGACCGACGGCGACGACGCGCCGGGTGTCGGCATCGATGACGACCTGGTGGTTGGTGGAGTACCGGTAGTTTTTCGACTGCTCGGCGACGGTGTGGTCGCGGGTGCGGACCAGGGTGCCGTCCACGATCAGCACGGCGTCCTTCCGGAACCGCCTGCGTTGCTGGAGCGCGAGCCTCGGGCCGAGGTGGTCGATGATGCGGTCCGCGGCCGACTTCGACACCCCGAGCAGCGGTGCCAACTGTCGCAGGGTGAGGTTCGTGCGCCAATACGCGGCGACCAGCAGGACCCGGTCCTCCAGCGGCAGGCGCCAGGGCCGGCCCTTCCGGACTGGGTCGGCACCCTCGCGCCGCAGTGCGGTGACCAGCTTGGCGAACTGTCGCGGGCTCAGCCCGGTGAACGGGGCTATCCAGGAGGGCTCCGACGCCGTGATCACACCAGTCACATCAAGATCATGTCATCGGTGGCTTCCTGCATCCGTCGGCAGACTGCCTTCCCGATACGGCCCGGACGTTGCAGGGAGAGAAGGGGGGTGGGGTTACGGCAAGATACCTCCAGTCCCGAGCTGGATGCCGGGGCCTGTGCGACCCACCCCCCATGGCCGCGAGTCCCTCACGATCTCCGTCCGGCCCATCGAGCCGTGATCGTATCTTGAACCGCTGACAACACAGCCGACCCGAGAATCAGCGGCTACGGACTCTCTGCACGGCGCCCAGCTGAGGTAACCAGACGCGATGAGCCGAAGCACGGCAGTTGTCACAGGCAGAGTTGGTTGAGCTGGTGTAGAAGACCGGTCGAAGCAGCCTGGTTGTCACCAGTGAGGCACGCTGCTTGTCACAGGTCCTCGTTGAGGACCACCGTGACCCGACCGGAAACGGCCTCAGTATCCCAAGCCGGCGTAGATGGTGACGTTCTTGCCGTTGTCCCTGGCTCCGACGCACAGGTCACGCCGGTCGAGCAGCCAGCCGTTGGAGCGGCAGCTCTCCTGCTGGAGACCCAGTTCGCGGATGATCTCCGGGCGGGACAGGCCGTCCCGGCTGGTGACCGTCGCGACGCGCCAGCAGCCGCCGGAGCCGCAGCTGGTGCCTTCGTTGACCAGGCTGATGCCCGGCGGCAATGAGGGGAGGGCCTTGGACGGCGGGGCTTCCGAGCCGTCGCTGATGATCAGCGCGTACAGGAGGCCGGCCACGAGGGTGAGGGTGAACTGCATCCCCAGGAAGCCGATCGCTCCGTTGCGGCGGGGAATCCATTCCGGGGGAGGGGAGTTCTCGTGCCGACCCTCCAGTCCTGCGCCGCAGGCGATGAGCACAAGCGCCAGGGCCGTGAACACGAGATGCGCATCGGGCCTGGGGGCGTCGATCCAGCACTGCTGGACACTGATCAGCAGACTGGCTCCGGCAAGCAGCGTGCCGCCGATCGCGAAGCCGACAGGGCGGGTGCGGGCGATCGTCGTCCAGACGACGGCTGGCGCGACGGCGAAGAGTACCCCTAGGACGATCAGCATGTACGGGGGGACGTACGGCCTCGAGCGCCCGGTTCCACACGGCCGGGGCGCCGGGGCGCACCTCAGGCCCACAGGCCGGTCGTTCATGCCGTGTGGTGCGGCGAAGCCTTCGTTGCCGAAGTTTCACCCGTGCGCACCTACGGCCTTGCCGGTGACAACCAGCCTGCCTATGTGACAGCTACCGTGCTTCGGCTCACGCGAGCACCGATCAGTAGTTACGGGACAACGCTTAGTGAGCACGGTTCCGACTGCCCAAGGGATATCCAGGGCAGGGGATCACTGGATCCAGTGATCCCCTGCCCTCAACGTCATTTTGCAGGTGGCTGAGGCTGGGTGGGCAAAACGTGAACGTTGATCGGTTGCTGCGTCAGCTGGAGTCGGAGCTGACGGTTCTCCATCACGACCTGGTGCAGGGCACCGACCAGTGCCTCGTTGTCAGCCTTGAGGCGGCCGATCTCCTTCAACGCCTCGGTCCGGAGTTCCTTGGCTTTGACCAGTTGCCGACGGAGTCGCTTCTCGCTGTCGGGTATCCCACCTCGGGCCCGGACCTTCTCGTAGAACTCGTTCTTGAGGTCCAAGTGGAAGTGTTCTTCGCGTTCCGCATGTCTCATGAGACATCTGGTCTTGCGCCTTGGCGGCCTTCTTCGTGGCCGGGCGGCGCGACGTCGCCGGACGGGCAGGGCGCTCCGGGGCGGCCTGGGCAGCCGGGGCCGGGGCGGCGGTGTCGGGGACCTGCGGCGCGGCCGAGCCGGTGAACGTCTGCGGCGCCGGGGCGGACTGTGGCGCGGGGGCCGGAGCGGCGTGCGCGGGGTACTTCGCGGCCCAGCCGTTCAGCAGCCGCTGGTACGCCTCCAGGCGCGGCGACTTCGGTGTCGGCGGTCACTCAATTCCCCACGATCTTGATGATCAGCGTCACGTAATTCCCCACCCCCGTGGTCACGATTCCTCACCGGGGCGCTGACCATCTGTGGTGCCGCTGACCACGCTCGAACTGGGAGTGATCTTCCCTGGTTCGGGTGGTTTGGACGGTAGTTAGCTCTTCCTTGCGAATCGGTCGGGTTCCCCATGGGCATGCCGGTGCCCGGGTTGAGGGTCCCGGCCTCTCGGAGCCGTCGCGGTCCCTCGATCTGCGAACCGGAAGGCGCCCGGCCGCCTACTGCTTCGTGCTCGGTTCGTTCACGAGATCCAACCCGCTGGCAACGACATTGAACATGCCGTTGCTGAACCGAACATCGACCCCGTCACAGGCATCGTCAGACACGCTCACCACAGTGCCGACGCTTCCTTCGGGGAGTTCGGGATCAGCGAACGCTGTGACCACTCCATCCCCAGGCTGGAGGACCCGCATAACCAACTCCCGTCGAGTCTCCTCGGCTGCCTCAGCGGCATGTCGTTGATGGCCAGACTACTCATCGTCAGACTCCAGGGGCTGGGGAATTTCGTGACCACAGCCCCTGGGGAATTACGTGACCGTCCACATTCGGCTCGCTCCTGCCGTTCTCGTAGTTCTTCACCGTCTGCACGGTCGACTTCAGCGCCTGCGCGAGGCGGGCCTGGGTGATGCCGGCGGCCTCACGCAGCCGGGCGCGCTCCGCCGGGGGCGGGAGCTGCGGCTCCTCCTCCAGCAGGGCGTCGATATTCGCGAACAGCTCCTCTTCGGATGCCATGTGGATCTCCTCTCGTGCCCTCACCCTAGCACCGTTTATCCAACTCTTTAACCCATTTTTTTAACCCGTTTGGATTGACCGGCGGGTGGGAAGTGGACGCCGTCAGGCGGCAGGTGTGACCGTGCGCCGTAGTTGGCGGATGTGCACGGTTGTTGGCGGAAGCGCCGATTGATCACGTGAGCTGCTTATTCGCTGGTGGCGTGCCCAAGGCGGCCCCACGGAGTCGCCAACTATCGCGAACAGGTCCCGCCAACTGCGCTGAACAGAAACATCGTGACCTGCGAGGACTCCGCAGGCGATCCGCCAACTACGGCGCACGGTCACAGCAGGCGCAGGCCCTGCCTCACAGCTCACAGGCACCCACCGCACCGCATCTACCTGGGGAAATGCCGTGTGAGACTCACAGAGCGCGGCACAAGTTGCCGGAGATCGCCCCTCGCGGACCGGCGTGCTCGGTACGGTGGCGACCATGGCGGACCAGGGCAAGACATGGGGCGGGCCGGGACGGGCGCAGCTGGGCGCTGTCGAGCCACCGCCAGGAGCACCGCCCGGCACGGTGCGGATGGTCACCGGAACGACGGCCCGGCAGGTGAACGAGCAGGAGGCCCGCGACTTCGGGATCTCCACCGACCGGGTCTGCCTCGAGATCGAGCACGTCTTCTACGACGGCAACGACGACGTCCTGCGGCACACCATCACCGTCGACTACAGCGGCCAGCCGTACGTCACCCGCCACGTGCCCACCGCCGAGGAGCTCGCGCGCCGCGAGTAGCCGGCCCCGGCCTCCTGCCCCTTCCCGGCGATCGGCGGATCGGGCCGGGCGCGGCCGGTACGGTGCCCGGTGAGACGTCGACAGCAGGGGGAGAGCGTGGCGAAGATCCGAGACCGTGGCGAGGTGCTGGGCTACGGCCTTCCGGTTGTGCTCTTCCTGCCCGGGGTCTCCTACCTCGGGATCACCAACGGCCACCAGTTCATCGCCAACGACTTCTTCGCCTTCATGTACTGCCTGGCCAGCGTCGGCTTCGCGTCGGTCCCGCTGATGTCCTGGCGCCGGGGCGACGGCCGTTACGCCGACCCGGGCTTCGTACGCTCCGCGTGGTTCCCGTGGCTGTTCACCACCGGGCAGGGCGTCGCCTACAGCGCCCCGCGCGGCGACGCCAACGTCTTCATGCTGATCTTCGGCTGGGGCGCGTTCATCTACGCCGGGATGGTCGCCCTGTACTTCCTCGGGCGCGCCCTGTGGTCCACCGACGACAGCACCGGCGAGGCCGTGCCCAGCGAGGGGGCCGCTCTGCGCGAGCCGGAGGCTGGCGCCTGAACTCTGCTCAGTCCGCGGCCCGATCGCCGTCCAGGTGGCCCACGGCGTAGCCGCGCTCACCCGGATGACGGGCCAGACGGGCCATTACCCACGCGGTCCGGGCGTCCATCCCCTCGCCGAAGTCGGCGGCAAGGCGCCGTGCCTCCCACGTCGTACGCGGGGCGAGGACCCACCGCATGAGCGAGAAGCGGACGCGGCTGCCGGCTGTCGTCCGGCATGCCGCGTCAGGAGAGTCCTCGGGGGCGGCGCCGGGGAGGTTCAGGTCGGTCACGATCGCGAGTTTGGTGACGGCCTCGGCGCCATGACGGCTAACGGGCCGGAGATCACCGGAACGGATGGTGCGCTCCACGGCTTGGGTTGACGAGAGCCGTGGCGGCGAAAGTCCGGGCCACCTCGGCCCGACGGCGCGGCATCGTCCTACACGCCTTGGGCTGCCTGCGTCCGTCCGAGTGAACTCGTGACGGTGTCGACCGCTCCGGCTCGGTTACCGGCTGGATGATGGGCGGTGGCCCGAGGCGGGCCACGTTCCGACCGCCGCCCGATCCGGCGTACCGGAACGCAAGGAGCGTGTCACTGCACCGGCCTGCACCACACGGAAGCACAGCGGCAGCTCGTCAGTGTTCGTTGACGTGCCGGGATCGGGCAGAGGCGCGTCAGGAAGGCACTGCCGTGAGCAACCGCTCCTCGTGGGAATCCCGCAAGCTCCGCTACTGGTCCGAGTGCAGTGGGCAGTCCCGCCGCGCTGGCCTTCGCATCAGCCACCCGGTGTCCGCGGGCTCGCCGGCACAGGCCCGGCTGGAGAGCCTCGTCCTCGAGCAACTAGGCACCGCTCCGGACCTGTGCGCACACCCCTTCGGCATCGCTTCCCTGAGCAGCGCCGCCACGTCCCTCACGCTGCACGTCGATGCCTACATGGGGCACAGGCGGTACTCCTTCCCCGAGTACTGTCTGAGCCGGCTGCTGCCCGCGGCTCCCGCCCCCGGAAGCGGTGACGATCCGCACGGGATCCCCGGGCTGCGGATGAGCGGCATCAATGCCGACGGCCGGCAGCTGCACCTGCGCATGGTGAAAGACCCTGGGCAGACAGCCACGCTCGTGCTCACCCTGCCCAAGGGGCTGACGGAGAACTGGGCAGACATCGAGCGCCGCCACCGAGGCTGGTGTGAGGACAACGGTCTGCGGCCGCTGTGGGCCACCCCGCAGCTCGACGCCGTGGAATCCGCCTACCTCAGCGCCTGCCCCAGCCTCGAAGGCTCACGGGCCAGGCGGGCCGCGGTGGGCAGCGGGCTGCTGCGGCGTATCGCGCTCTTCCACACCGTCACCGCCTTCTACCGGGTCCAGTGCTGGGACGACGGCGACAGCTGGAAGATCGACGCCCGCACCGCCCACCCCCGAGCCCGCTGGCACGACCAACTACTACAGCGGCTGTGCCACCCACGCTGGGGCCTGCCGGTCCACGTGGCCCACCGGTTCTGCCACTGCGCCGAATTCGAGACCCCCTACCGGTGGGATCACACCTGCGCCTTCTACTTCGACGGCCACACCACCGGCAACGACGACCCCATCTACCTGCGCGTCCACGCCAGCCCTGAAGGGCACGACTACGACCGGCAGGTCGCGACGCTGCGCCAGGTCGGCGCCCCAGCGGACTGGATGGCCCGCGCCTTTCCTGAGCAAGCAGTCCAACAGCATGATCGTCACCGTCAGGAGGAGCGGCTGCGGTAATGGAATGCCCCAAGGCGCTAATCTCGCAGTTCTGCTGAACTACTGAGAAGCAGAGTAGACGTAAGTAGCTCGTGCCGCATAAGATCGAAGCGAAAGTAAGCGAAAGGGTCATGAGGCCCTGACTGGCGGGAGATCGCATGGCCACGCTGAGCATTCACTTCGATCCTGCCGTCATCGCCCGTCTCACGAGCGCGAGCGGCGACGACACCATCCACGTCACCTTGTCCCTCGGCGGCGACTCACCCACCGGCACGGCCGCACCAGTCATCCCGCACGGGCCTCTCGCCGCACTGATGCAGGCTGAGCTGTTGAAGCCGGGCACCGTCCTCACCTTTCACCAGCGCCGGGCCAACCGGTCGGGTCGCGCTGTCGTGACGGCCGAGGGGCAGCTCATCGTCGACGGTCACTCCACTCCGTTCCCCTCCCCTTCGAAGGCGGCGGAAGCCGTCACGGGGAACATCATCAACGGCTGGACCCTGTGGCACATCGAGGGAGACGGCCGCACCTTGGACGAGCTGCGCCGGGAACTGGACACCCAGTAGGAGGCCGCGGCCGTTCCGGCCCGCCTCGAGGTCACTCGCAGGCCGGAACGGCACACCGGATCGGACAGACACAGCTCGAACGCGGCCGGGAGACGTTGGTGGAGAAGTACGGCGAGCTGCTCGCCGAGATGATCGTGCCCACGCTGACGGCAGACGCGGTCCCCCAGGAACACCCGGTGGTGGTGTTCGTGGCCGGGCAGGCCGGCAGCGGCAAGACACTGGTGATGGACCTCGTGCACGCCGCTCTGGAACGACGCGGTGGCGCGGTGCGGGTAGAGCGGGACACGTACAAGGCCGCCCAGCCGCACTACCGCAGTTTTCTGGCGGAGGACGTGCGGACGGCCGGTGTGCGGGTGCGGCCGGAGACCTACCGGTGGCAGGCCGAGATCGAGGCCCATGCCCGTGGACGCCGCTACGACGTGGTGGTTGAGGAGGCCCTGGCCGACCCGGCCGCGTTCAAAGCCGCAGCCGCCGCCTACCGCGAGGCCGGGTACCGGATCGAGTTCGTGGCCCTGGCCGTGCCGGAGGCGGTCAGCCAGCTCGGGGTGCTGGACCGCTATCTGCGTCTGGCCGAAGAAGGCCGGGCCCGGTACGTGTCCTGGAACAACCATGACGCCTGCGCCAGCGCCCTGACCGACGTCCTGGGGGACATCGAGGCCGGGCACCTGGCCGACCGGGTCGTGGTCGTGCGGCGTGGCGCGGACGTGCTGTACGTCAACGAGCTCACAGGCCCCGGACAGTGGGCCCGCCCGCCGGGTGCGCGCGAGACGCTGCTGGCCGAACGGGCCCGCAAGTGGACGCCGGCCGAGACCGGCGCCTTTCGCCGTCAGCTCGCGCAGGCTGACCGGCGCGCCCACGACCCGCTCCTTCCCGAGGACTGGGCCCTGGCCGTGCGGCGGGATGCGGAGCGCGCCGCCGCGCTGGCTGAGCCTGTCCGGCGGATCGCCCAGCCCAGGAGTGAGGCGCCCGGCGTCGACTACCACCGGCTGACCGGCGAGGAACACCGGTGGATCTTCGACAACCTGATCCTGCCGGACCTCGCCGCGCGCACCAGCCCGCAGGAGAAGCCCGTCGTGGTCTACCTCATGGGGCAGCCCGGGGCCGGCAAGACGACCATGACGCGGATGATCCTGCGCTCCCTGCGCGGTAAGCCCACCCGCATCAGCGGCGACGACTTCAAAGCATTCCACCCCGACTACTACCGGCTGCTGCAGGAGGAGCCCCGCACCGCAGGGGCCCGCATCCGCGCGGACTACCGGGCCTGGCAGGTCCTGGCCGAACAGTACGTACGCGAGCGGCGCAGCGACACGGTCATCGAGATCGCCCCCTTGAGCGCGGCCGCGTTCGTCAATGCCGCGATGCTGTACCGGCAGGCGGGATACCGGGTGGAGGTGGTGGTGCTTGCCGTGCGGGCCGCCGACTCCCGCCAGGGCACCGCCGATCGCTGCGCGCGGATGCTGCAGCTGGGTGCGGCGGGCCGGTTCACCACCGCCGGCGGGCACGACGCTCACTTCGCGGCGCTCGGCGAGGCGGTGGCGGCCGCCGAGCACGTGCCGGTGGCCGACCTGGTCACGGTGATGCGGCGGGACGGCAGCGTGCTCTACCACAACGAGCGCGCGATCGCGAAGGCGTGGGCGCGGCCGGCGGGCGCGCTCTACGCCCTGGCCGGTGAGCACAGCCGCCCGTACACCGATCAGGAGGCCGCCCGTTTCTGGGCGACCCAGCGGCGGCTGCGCGGTCAGCTGCCGCACTACCGCCGCGACCTGGATCAGACCGCCCGGCTGGCGCAGCCACTGATGCCCGAGCACCTGCTGCCCTACCGGCTGCGCGGGCCCGCCGCAGTGGCCGCCCTGCCCGCACGCCCCTACGAGGCCCCCAGTTGCTTCAGCCGGGCCGCGTAGAGGGCCGCGAGGCGGGCTACTTCTTCGGCGTCGGCTTCCGCGAGCCGTGCACGGTCCTGCAAGGCATCCCGGTGTTGGACGAGCAGTTCCTCGAGCCGCTGCGGCTCGGTTCCGGCCCGGCGCTCGGCGTGGATCAGCTGGCCGTACCGGGCGATCACCTGTGTCAGCAGCCCTTCCGCCACCGCCTCGTCCGCAGTTCCACCCTGGCCATCGGGGTGCGCGTCCTCCGCGTCCTGGCCGGGCTGCGCGTCGGGGTCGGGGAGCGCGGGGTCGTGCATCAGAGCCACCAAGTCGAAGAAGAGCAAGAAGGGCTCATTCTCAAGGCCCCGGCACACTGCGGCAAGCGACGCACACTTGCACGGGCCGGCGCGCGGCGGCTGGATCCGGCCCGGCGCCGGTCGCGGCGGCCGGGGTGGGGCTGCCGTGCGGTTGGGGCACGGGCATAGGCTTGACCGACTGATGATCTTTTGGCGGGGGGACCAAGTGACCGACTTGCGGGCGTTGTTCAGCTCCAATGACCCCATCGACACGAGCGAGGCGTTCACCAACCGCCAGCGCCAGTGGGAGCTCGTCGCCACCGCACTCGAAGAGCACCTGCGGCGCATCACCACTGCCGGCTTCGATCCCGCAGACCTTGAGGCGCCCCGGACACATCTGGTCGTCTTCCATGGCGTGGGCGGCGTCGGCAAGTCCACGCTCGTGCGCAAGCTGGAGGCAGCACTCGGCGGCGCCCGGCCCACGCAGTGGGGAGAGCCGGTCTGGGCCGGGCACAAGATCCTGCCCGTGCGGATCGACCTGGCGCGCTCCGCAGGGACCACCTTCGAAGACGTCGTCCTGACCATCCGGGCCGCCCTCGCCACAGCCATCGCCCGGCCGCTGCCTGCCTTCGACATCGCGCTGCGCCGCTACTGGGAGGCCCAGCATCCCGGTGACCCGCTCGACGCCTACCTTGAACGCGGCGGCCTGGTCAGCCGGTTCGGCAAATCACTGCCGCAGCAGACCCAGGCCGCCCTCGGTGACGTCGCCCAGGCCCTGCTGCTGCCCGGCACCGTCGGCTCGGTCGTCGGGGAGGTCACCAGCGCCCTGGCCGGAGCGCTGCGGGAGCGGCGGCAGACCGTACGGGCGCTCGCCGCCTGCGCACGGCTCGCACCCCTGCTGGAGAGCGAACCGGATCTGGAGGCGCTGTCCTTCTACCCGCACCTGCTGGCATGGGAGCTGAACCGGCTGCCCGACGACAAAAAGATCACGCCGGTGATCCTGCTGGACACCTTCGAGGACACCGCCGACCGCCACCGCGACCTCGAACGCCTCCTGCAGCGCCTGGTGTGGCTGATGCCGAACTGCTTCTTCGTCATCAGCGGCCGCTCCCGCCTGCAGTGGGCCGAGTCCGCACTGCACGGACAACTCGATTACACCGGCCCCGCCGCCTGGCCGGGCCTCGCCACCACGGCGGTGGCGGTACCGGCACCGCGGCACGGCACACCGGGCGGGCGCCAGCACCTGGTCGGCGACCTCTCCCCCGAGGACTGCGAGGACCACCTCACCCGCCGCCTGGCCAAGGACGGCCGCCCCCTCATCAGCCCCGCAATCCGCTCCGTGATCACCGGCCGCTCCCACGGCCTGCCCCTCCACCTCGATCTGGCCGCCTCCCGCTTCCTGGAAATCCGCCGCACCCGCGAGCCGCAGCCCGCCGACTTCGATCACACCTTCCCCGCGCTCCTGGCCCGCGCCCTGTCCGACCTCACCGCCGACGAACGGCACGTCCTGCGCTCGGTATCGCTCCTGGACGCCTTCGACCTCGATCTCGCCACCCGCGCCGCGGGCCTCCCCCACCAAACGCCCGCACGGCGCCTGACGGAGCGGCCCATCGTCACCGAGAACCCCTACGCGCTGTGGCCCTACCACCTGCACGGCGCGATCCGCTCCGCCCTCACCGAAGCAGATGACCACACCGAGGACCGCTGGACACCCGCCGACTGGCAGCAGGCCGCCGACCGCGCCCTGGCCGCCCTCGGCGACCAATGGGCCACCAACACGTCCCTCACCCCCAGCCGCATGTTCCTGGTGGCCTGCCTGCGCCAAGGGCTACGCCTGGCCTGCGCCCACCGCCTGACCGGCCTGGGCTGGCTCATCGACGCCGCCTTCGCCTACACCGACGACTCCGTCTGGGAACCCCTCGCCCCGCCCACACCGGCGGACCCCACGCCGGACACCCCCGCCGACGCCGTGGCCGAACTCCTCACGGCCATCGCCCGCCGCCAGCGCGAGCACCGCCAGCGCACCGTCGACCGTCTCACCGCCGTCCTGGACACCGGCCTGCTGCCCGCCGAACTGAACGAGATGGCCCTCTACTACCGGGCCAAGGCCCACAAGGACCTCAGCCACAACGACGCCGCCCGCACCGGGATGCAGCAGGTCGCCGACGCCGGCGGCCGCCTCGCACCCAAGGCCCGCCGCGGGCTTGCCAACCTGGCCCGCCTCGCAGGCGACTTCCCCACCGCCCTGGCCGCCGTCCCCACCCTGGGCTGGAAAGGCCGCCACCACCGCGTCCTGGGCGACATCCACTGGTCCCACGCCCACACCGCCCAGGCCGTCACCGCCTTCGAAGCCGGCCGCGCCGAAGCCGAACAGCACGGTGCCGCGGGCGAGCGCGCCATGATGCAGGTCCGCCTCGCCCTGGCCCTCTCCTTCGCCGATCCCGCCCGGGCTGATGACGAACTCGGCCTCGCCCACCAGCTTCTGGACAGCCTCGACCAGCGCTCCAACACACTCCTCGCCCAGGTCGTCGCCCTGATCAAGGACGCCGGAACCAGCAGCGTGACTGACCGCGCCCACAGCCTGAACACCGACATCGAAGCCGCCGGGCTGCCCTTCCTCCACCGCTTCGTGGAACTCGCCCGCGCCTTCCACCATGCCGTCCGCGACGACGGCCCGCAGCTGGCCGCCACCATCGAACGGCTCCGCGCGCTCACCGTCGGCGGCGACTTCGTGTACTTCACCGACATCGCCCACTTCATGGCCGACCTGCCCCTGCCACAGCTCTCCACCACCCGCTGGATCACCAGCGAAGACGAGGTCCGTTCCGCATGGCGCCGCCTGGTCCAGGCCCGACAGGACCTGCTCGCCGGGAACTGAGCGTTTGGGAACAAACCCGTGTCTCCGAGTACCGGATGCTCACCAGGGGTCTGCTCGATCGGGACCTGGCCGCCGCCTGCGCGCGATGCGGTGAGCCCCGGTCAGGGCTGGCGGCTCTTCCTGGGGGCCAGGGGGCCGAAGACTGCGCTGCGAGAAGGTCTGCCCTAAACGCAGCGAGGGCCGCCCCGATCGGGGCGGCCCTCGCAAAGTCTGAACCCTGGGCGTATAGCCTGCCTGCTTGGGGCTACTAGGGACGATTCCAGGGTCTTCGCTGGAGATTATACATAGCATTACCTGTCGTGCCCAGTACGCCGCCTTCACTGCCCCAGCATGCAGCCGTCATCGCTCTGCTCAGCCCTGCCAGGATCAGCCCCTACCTGACCGCCTGCTCAGGCAAGCAAGATCAAGCACTCAGCCTGTACCGCTGGAACAGTGCGATCGCCGCCGCCTTCTTCGAAGACCTCGGGCATCTCGAGGTGATGCTCCGTAACGCCTTGGACCAACGCCTTGTTCTGCGCCAGCAACGGCGGAACAGCTGGCAGGAATGGTTCGACGACCCTGCTCTCCCCCTGGCACCAAGGGCCCGCACCGACATCCGCGAGGCGCGCCGGCGAGCCTCCATGACCGGTGCCACGACCCCTCGCGGGAAAATCATCGCTGAGCTCAGCTTCGGTTTCTGGCGCTTCCTGCTCGCACGCCAGTACCAGACGACCCTCTGGCCCGACTTGGCACGCGCCTTTCCGAACGCTCCCCGCCGGGCCCTGACCCTGGTCGAGGACCCGGTCAAACGGCTCCACAAGCTGCGCAACCGCATAGCCCACCACGAAAGCATCTGGGATCAGGACCTCGCAGGGCGCCGTAACGACGTGCACAACCTGCTGGCCTACCTCGACCATGATGCCGCCGCGTGGGTCGCTTCCGCCTCGCGGGTCGACACCGTGCTCAGCCAGCGCCCCTGAGCGCGGGCCCCGGGCTGCATGCGTCCTCGCCGACGAGTTGCGCGCAGGACTCGTCGCGCCCTCCCCCTCCACATGCAGCGTCCAATACCTTGGCCGCGCCCGCGAGGTGCTTCTCGTAGGCCGGGCCGACACGTAGGAGGCCGTGCGGCGTCTGTACCAGCCAGCCGGTCTGGATGAGACGCCCGAGCGCCTGGGTGACCGGCGTACCGTCCTGCCAGCCCAGGAGACCGGCGAGTTCTTGCACGGTAGGCGGTCGCCCCTTGGACGTTTTGAACTGGGCGGCGCGAGAGCAGATCATTGGGCCCTTGCCATGCACCACACCCCACAGGCGGCGGCGCAGCTTCGTCGGCTCAGGCAGCGTCGACCACCCGGGGCCGCGCACCTGGCTCGCCGGGATCGTCTCGGCCGCTCCCGGGTCGGGCGCGCCGGTGAATCGGTCCCGTGCAGCGGGGACGTGGGCCGGGGCGGCGGTGGCAGTCGGTTCGCTCTGGGGAGCGCGGGCTGGTCGTGGCTGGTGTCCGGCGACGTGCACGCTCAGCGGCGCGTGGAGGATGCCGGCTACTCCGTGGACTTCGAGGAGGCCGCTGTCAGCCAGATCCTGCACGACCTTCACGGCCGTGCGCACCCCGATAAAGTCACCGCTGGGCAGCGAGAGCCGGCCGACGTCGCGGTAACTGACCTGCCGGTGCGCGGCCGAGGCCCATGCCAGGTAGGCGAAGGCCCGCAGTTCCAGCGGGGACATCCTGCTGAGCTCGGCCGGGGTGAGCGGTTGCTTGCGGGGCACGTCGTCCTCTCTCAGGTGAGGGGTAGCTGCTCGGTGGGCGGTGTCAGTCCGGGCCAGCTCGCCTTGGCCGCGTTCCACTCCATGCGGAACTGCGCGGGCAGGGTGGCGCGTTCGATGATGTCGAGGGCCAGCGCGTTGACGGATACGTACGCGTCATCCACCCGCTCCACGAAACCGCGGGCGATGAGCCGGTCGACCGCCTCGCATGCTTCGTCGGTGGTGATGAGCTCTAGCGGCATGAGGCACATCGCTACCGTGAAGTTGTGGAACGTACTGGCCTCCGCCTGGCGCAGGGCCAGTTCAAGCAGTGCAGCCGCCTCGTAGGGGTAGGGCGCCAGATCGAGCAGGACTTCCTTGTGCCAGGAGGCCACGAGTGTGTCGGCCAGCCCTGGCTGTAGCTCCTGGAAGGCGCGCTCCTCGTCCGGCGGGAGGATCCGGTATGGCGGCATAGGTTCCATGGCCTGCTGGGCATCACGGAGTCGTCCGCGGTGCAGCTGGGAGCGTCCGGCCTGGTCCGGGGCGCACTTCTCCCCTGGCCTGGCACGGCATTGCGGACAGCTACGGTTGCGGGCGCGTTCACGGACAGCCGGCGGCACTGCTCGACTCACGCAGGACAGTGTTCACTCCGCCGGGCTGATCCGCTGGCTCCGCCACGCGCCCGGTTCGTCCCCGGCTCGCCTCCTCCGCTAGGGGGTGTGGCTGCCGCCTGCCGTCTGGCGGCGCTTGGCGCGTTCGACCTGTCGTAGCAGCAGGTCGGCGAACGGGATGATCTCGGCTGCCTCGATGGGATCGTCAAATTCGACGGGGCGGTGGATGGCGCGGTTCTTGTACGCGCCCAGGCGCCGGTGAAGAGCGCGGAGGCGGCTGTCTGCTCACCAGGGCGTGCGGCTTGTGCGCCGCAAGCGGCTGGTGATGCAGCCGCAGGCCCAGTGACGTAACGACTGGCCCGAAAATTCGAACACATGCTCTACTGGCGGCATGGTGCACAACAACTACTCCCCCGACCTCGTACAGACTCAACGTGACTGGACCCGCACCTGCCAGGCCCTCGCCCACGCCCGCGCCGGCCACAACACCGCCCTGCGACGGCGGCTCCTCGGCCTCTCCCGCCGCCTCGTCCAAGACGTGCCGCGGGCCGAGCAGGCCGCCCTGCGGCGACGCGCCCAGGAGCCGTCATGACCCGCCGCTCGTGGGGCATCACCGACCGCCAGCGGTCGGTTCTGGCTTGCATCCGTGACCGCATCCTGGAGACTGGCGAGGCTCCCACCGTGCGGGAGATCGGGGCCGCGGTCGGCCTGTCCAGCCCCTCCAGCGTTCACTACCAGCTGCGTCGCCTGGAGCAGGCCGGCGCCCTCGTGCGCGCTGACAGCGGCAGCTGGAGGAATTACCGGCTCGCGCGATGAGCGAGATCCGCCGTATCGAGGTGCTCCGCTTCCTGGAACGGGTCCAGGAGCGGGATCTGGCGCGCACCCGTAGGTGGATCGCGGATGAGGAACGGCGAGAGGCAGAACGGGTCCGGGGCCGGCAGGCCCGGCCTCCAACTCCGGACTGGCTGATCGAGCTGGGCATCGGCCAGGGCAAGTCCCCGGTGTGTGTGCACGTCGGCGGCTGCCACATGGCCGGCAAACGGAGCCGCGGTATCGGCCTGGCCCAAGCGCGCCAGGCGCTCAACGAGGGCGTCGCCGCCTGTATCCACTGCCGGCCCGACACCGAGCTCGGCGTACTGGACTGAGGAAGCCACCCCATCAGCGGGTCAAGGTACGGCGGCACAGGACGGCTGAGGGGGCGGGGCCGGGCATGCGAGCGGCGGCGCACCCTCCTAGGCTGGTCATCTCGGGGCTGTCCATGGAGGTACTGCCATGCCTGCCCGTCCTGTTTGGTCCGGCGCCATCAGCTTTGGTCTGGTGACCATCCCGATCAAGGTGCTGCCCGCGACCGAGAACCACAGCCTGCGCTTCCACCAGTACCACCTGGAGGACATGGGCCGCGTCCGCACGCGGAAGATCTGCGAGCTGGAAGACCGCGAGGTCCCGACCGCGGAGATCGGCAAAGGCTATGAGGTCAACAAGGACACGATCATCGCAATCGCCGACCAGGAACTGGACGACATGCCGCTCCCCACGGCGAAGGCGATCGAGATCGCCGCGTTCGTCCCCTACGAATCGATCGACCCGGTACGCATCGGGGAGGGCTACTACCTGCAAGGTGACGGGCAGGTCGCCGCCAAGCCCTACGTGCTGCTCAGGAAGGCCCTCGAACGCAGCAGCAAGGCGGCCATCGCGAAATTCGCGTGGCACGGGCGCGAAAGGCTCGGCCTGCTGCGGGTGAAAGACGACGCGATCGTTCTGCACGCCATGAAATGGGACGACGAAGTCCGCTCACCCGACACGATCGCCCCAACACCCATGGATCTGACAGACCATGAGATCGAGCAGGCCGTTCTCCTCGTCGACTCCATGACCCTCGACGACATCACCGGCCAGGAGTGGGCCACCGACCGCTACACCGCGGCTCTGGAAGAGGTCATCCACGCCAAGGCCGACGGCAAGAAGCCCCCGCAGGCGGCCGAGGAGGAGCCGGCCGGGAAGGTCGTCGACCTCATGGCCGCCCTCGAGCAGTCGGTACAGCGCGCCCAGGAAAGCCGCGGCGAGGGCGAGCACGCGACCGTGCATGAGATGAAACCAAAGCAGACCGCGAAGAAGGCGGCCACGAAGAAGGCTCCGGCGAGGAAGACCACGGCCAGGAAGCGCGGCGCCTAGGGGGCGGATCGGTCAGGGGGATACGCCGGACGCCTCCGCCCGTAGAGACCCAGACGGGGCGGAGATCGACAGGCCCCCGACCAGATGCTCTGGTCGGGGCCCCGTCCCTGCCGGGAGGTGAGGTGTGGGGGCTGATGACCTAGTTGCGGCGATGCCGTGCCCACCACACCATGCCGATAAAGATCGCTATGGCAAGAACGATGAGCACCACAAGGTCGGTCGTACTGCTGACCTCATAGACGCCGCGAGCCATGATTGGCCCCATATTCACCTGCACCACCTCTGTCACTGCTGTGTGCGGCTTGCGGGGCCCCACACGTCTCGGTCCTAACGTGCTTGAAGTGCCTGTAGCGGATTACCGCGATCGCGACTCCGGGCGCCAGGAGCATGAGTGGCGCGGTCAGTGATGCAGGCCTGGTCCAAGCCCTGCAGGAACACGTGCGCGCCAGCAACTAACCCCGGAAGCGCGAGGGCCCCGACCAGATGTCCGGTCGGGGCCCTCGTCTACTTTGTCCTTGTTTCGCGTTGTCGATGCCGAACCATCCAGAGCCCAATACATGCGATCAGGGCAGCGGTGAAGAGCACTGACACGGTGACGCGTACGGCAAGCCACGCGTTGCCAGGCGGGTGCCACAGCGCTTCTGCCAGGTTCAACATAACCGCGAGTGAAAAGGTAAGCCATAAAGCGCTTTTAGCGCCGTTGGCATACTTTTCCGGGCTCACTATTCTTTTCCTCTCACTCAGTCGCCCACGCGTACGGGTTGAAGCAGCTGTTCAGGTCCTTTGCTTCATCCTTGAGCGAGTTATCGGTGTCTTCCCAAGCCTTCTTTGCATAACACCCGGCCGGTGCCACGCTTGAGGCCCTACCCAGGAATCGGGGCCCCTTGTCTTTGATGAAGCGGGCCGATGCTTTCACGAACTCAGGCCAAAGACCTGTGGGATCGATGTTGTTGACAGGGTCACCGGCCGCATACAGGTAGGGGTTCTGTTCCTGGCCGGAGGGGTCGGGCTGGGTGAAGCGGCCGATGTTGGGATCGTAGTAACGGGCGGAGTAGTGGTACAGGCCGGTCGGGTCCTGGTAGCCGCCAGCGAACTGGTAGGGCTGTGCGATTTTTTCGCCGGTGGCTGCCCGGGTGACTCCGCGGGGACTGTAGGAGTAGGAGTTGACCTTCGTACCGGACTCGTCCGCGAGCGCCACGACGGAGCCGATTGCGTCGGTGAGGTAGAAGTACGTCTTCCCGTCCCGGGTCATGGAGTTGAGTGTGCCCCCGGGTTCGCGGTTGAAGCTGGTGTCCACACCGCCGGTGGAGGTGGCGGACAGGCCCAGGGGGCCGTTGTGGAAGAAGGTGTCGCCGAGCTTGACGCGCTCGCTCTGGTCGGTGGAGCCGTACTGGCTCGCGTACGTCTTGCCGCCCACGGTCAGCGAGGTGAGTTGGCTGTGGTCCGACCACTTCTCGCCGGTCCGGGTGCCCTCTGGGGTGGAGGCGCCGGCGGTCTCGTTGCCCTCGAGGTCGTAGGACCAGTTGGTGGTGGAGCCGTTCTTGCCGGTGATCTGCTGGGCGTCATTGACGGTGTACGTCGTGCTGCGCGGGCAGCCCTTCTCCACGCCCTGGCTGGTGAGGTTGCCCGCGAGGTCGTAGCAGTACTGCCAGGAGGAGTTGAGCGTGGAGCCCTTTTTCTCCTCCGCGTAGGAGAAGCGTCCAGCGCCGTCGTAGGTGTAGCTAATCTTCGTGCCCGCCACGGCGTCGGTCAGGGTGCGGATCTTGTCGCCGTCGGTCGCGGCGTCGGTGCCGTAGCCGTAGGTGTAGGCGAGGTCGACCAGGGTGCCCTTGCCGGACTTGGCCGTGATCTTCTTAGGGCGGCTGGAGTTGTCGACGTCGACCGTCTGCACGGTGCCGCCGGGGTAGGCGCTCTCAGTACGAACATCGTTGCGGTTGTACTTGTACGTTGTCATCCGGCCCTGCGGGTCCTTGAGATCCTTGAGCTTGTTGACCTCGTTCCAGGTGTAGTCGACCTTGCCGGCCGGGTCCTGGTAGAAGTCGACGTTGCCCGCCGGGGTGTAGGCGAGCAGGGTCTGCGATCCGTCCTGCAGGGTGCGGACGGTCTCGCGCTGGAGCGGGTCGAACTTGTACGTGATGGAGCCGGTGGAGTCGTCGCGCTGGCGCAGGTTGCCATCACCGTCGTACCAGTAGCGGACCGTTCCGTTGGGCGTGGAGACGGTCTTGATCCGGTTGAGGTTGTCGTAGGTAAAGACCTTCTTGATGCCCCGGCCGTCGGTGAGGGTTTCGGTGCGGCCCAGGCTGTCGTACGTGAAGGTGGTCTCCCCCAACGGCTTGGGCGGCGTCACCTTGGTGAGGTTGCCCTTGGCGTCGTAGGTGAAGGACGTCTTGACCGTCTTCGTCGACGACATCTTCGTCTCGGCCGTGCAGCGCTGGCCTTCGAAGCCGCCGCAATCGGGGGTGGCCGGGTTGTAGGTGTAGGAGACGCTGCCGCCGCCCGTGCCGGTCTGCGCGACCGACTTGGTGTTGCCGGCTGTGTCGTAGGTGAAGGAGGTCTTCTCGCCGTCGGCGTTGGTGGAGTCCTTGGGCTTGTCTCCGCCGGCGATCGTCTGCCAGCTGGTGACCGACTTCCCGCCGGTAGGCGACTTCACCGACTCCAGGTTGTTGCGGGTGTTGAAGGTGTAGTCGGTGACGTTGCCGCCGGTGGTGCCGGTGCCCATCGCGTCGGTGGCCGTGTCGACGTTGTGGTTCGCGTCGAATTTCGTCTTCCGGTTCCGGTCGAGTGCGTCAGTGACCTCGGTGACCTGGCCGTCGCCGTCGTGCTTGTACTTCGTCGCGTGCTTTTCCGGATCCGTAACGGTCGTCGTGCCCGCGGCCGTCGGCGAGTCCGCGGTGTAGGCGTAGGTCCAGGTGGGGCCGGTGTGGCCGGTGCCGTTGAGCTCGGTGGCGCGCAGCATGGAGGTGACGCGGTTGGCGTCGTCGTAGGTGAAGACGGTGACGCGGCCCTCGGCTGTGGTGATTTTGGTGAGGCGGTTGGAGGTGTCGTAGCCGAAGGTGGTGGTCTTGCCTTCGGCGTCGGTGGTCTTGTGGAGGTTGCCGTCGGGGTCGAGGTCGAAGACGGCGGTGCGGCCGGAGTTGTCCTTGGCCTGCCACTGCGAGGCGTCGGTCTTGAGCAGGTCGATCCAGCGGCCGGAGCGGGTCTCGGTCAGCTTGAAGCCCTTGTGCTCGTCACCCTTGTCGTGCTGGGTGACGGTGATGGTGCCCTTGTTCTTGTCGGTGGCCTTGGTCAGGGTGCCGTGCTCGTTGTAGGTGTCCTTGGAGTGTGACTTCCAGTTGGTGACGGTGTAGGTGCCGTCGGTGTTCTTCTTCAGCTCCTTGGAGTAGCCCTTGGGGGTGGTGAAGGTGCCGTCCGCGGCCTTCTTGAAGCGCAGGGTGTCGCCGGAAGCGTCGTACAGCACCACCTCGTCATCCAGAACCTGGAGGTAGCGCTCGTACTGCTGCCACCAGCGCTGGGACACCTTGCCCCACGGCGCCTCGAGGGAGTTGTAGGTGCGCGCCAGGGTGAGCTGCTGGCCGACGCCGGCGATGGAGAAGTCGGTGGCGGTCAGCATCAGGTTGCCGGTGGAGAAGTTGATCCGGGCCGTCAGCGCGTCGGTGATCGCGAAGTTGCTGATCTTGTGCCAGGGCACGTCACCCTGGCCCTCGGGCACATGGGCCGGGATCTCCTGGACCGAGCGTGCCGCATCACCCTTGGCGCGCTTCTTCTGCTGCGCGCGCCAGGCCGCGACCTCGTCGGAGGGCTTGCGTTCGGCCTGCGGCGCGACAGGTTTGTTGGTGCCGACCTTCACGTCGGGCATCGTGAATGACGGGGCGTCCTTGCCCCACGCCGAGCCCGGCTCGTCGGCCGCGGCGGTGCCTGTGGCCGGCAGCAGGGACAGCGTCAGGGCGCCGGCCGCCAGAGCGGCGGCGGTGGCGTAGCTGGTTCTTTTCCGGGCACGCGAAACACGCGCACCGAAGGTGCGTTGCGTCAAGGCTTCCCCCCACAGGAAGACACATCTCGCAGACCCCAGTGGTCACGAGAGGCCCACAACCTGGCACACAGCCGTCGTGGGACACGCCGCGATTCCCTCGAACGCATGTACTACACGAGAGGGAATCAGCCTCTCCTCGCCGTCGAGGCAAAGTGGCCTGAAACGTGCGGCAACCACCTGTCTCAACACGGCAGTTGCACCCTGTGCACCCTGCGCTGGCGACAGAGTGACCGGGAACCTTCAGGTCCGCCGTGCCCGAGCGGCAATTGACGTCTCAATCGGCCTGCTCACTGCGGCGCCCAGGCCGGAGCCGGAACCGGCCTGTGATCACGCCGGGCGCCCCGCCCGGCAGACACCGGGGCGGGGGCCAGGCTCAGCCGACGGGCTCGTACTCCACCGTCTCCTGCCCGCACCCAGCCGCCAGCTCCCGCAGAGCCTGCTGTTCGGCCTTGTCCACGGTCAGGCCCCACCGGAGCTTGGTCGCCACCCAGTGCGTGGTGTACGTGCAGCGGGCATCGGCGAGCGGCGGCTGCCATTCGGCCGGGTCCTGGTCGGCCTTCGAGCGGTTGCTGCGCGCGGTCACGGCCACCAGGGACCGTTCGTCGCCAAGGTCGTTGGCGTAGGCCCTGCGGCGCTCCGCGCTCCAGGTGCTGGCGCCGGAGTCCCAGGCTTCGGCGAGCGCCACCATGTGGTCGATGTCCAGGCCGCGGGGCTGGGCGACGGTCTCGCCGTCGTAGTAGGAGTGCCATTGGCCTGCGGTGACCTTGCAGCCCGCTGCGATGGTCGGGGCGGTGCGGGATTCGGCGATGAGTACCTCCTCGCGGGTGTTGCACCCGTCGCGGTCCTCGTCGGTCCAGTGCTGGAAGCGGGAGCGCTGGTATCCCTCCCGTGACTCCGCGGCCGTCGGCAGGGCGGCGACCGCCTGCTGCAGCGTCATCGGGAGCGCGACCAGGTCGGCGTCGGCGGCCGAAGCCGGGGACATCGTGGTGAGGGGCAGGGCGAGAAGGGCTGCGGCCAGGGCCGCGCGCATACAGGCGGTCATCACAACCCTGGTCATACCGGCGCCCACCGGTCGCCGGGGACGGTTCGGGTGGAGTGTCACCCGGGCGAGCGCAAAGGTCGTACCGGCGAACCGGGCCAAACCAGAGCCGGACACGACCAGCACATCGAACAGGAAAGCGGGCGGCCCGGCCTAAGATCCGTGACCGTGACAGATATCTCCGATGAACTGATCAAGCTGGAACGCTCCGCCGAGGAAACACGAGCGAAGCTCGCAGGTCTGGTCGGCGAGGAGTATCAGGCGCAGTGGCACAGCTGGTATGAGGCGGCAGCCGCCTTCCAGGCCGCCGTCACCGCGCACGCCAAAGCCACCGGCCAGCCGCGCCACGAGGTCGAGCAGGCCGTGAAGAAGGCAGTGAGGCACGCCGACGAGGGCCCGGCAGAATAGCGCCCCACACCGCAGGCCTCCCCGGACCGCACGCATACCTTCTGGGCTACCAGTCGGTGAGGTTCACGACGTGGGTGCAGTGCGGATCGGAGTCATCATCTGTCCAGTACTGCTCCTCGTCGAGCAACGACGGCAGGGAGGCGAGCAAGGCGGTGGTGGCGTCTGACGGGCGTACGTCGACGGCGACGGCCTCGGGGGTCTCTGCCGCGTGGAGGTACAGACGTAGTCGGTCCTCGCCCAGGAAGCAGAATCCGCACAGCAGAAGGCCGGGCTTCTCTTCCGTGTATGGCTGAGCGAAGCAGCGCAGGATGCCGAGGGCGCGGTCATCCGTGGTCGGGCCCAATGGGTCCAGGGCTGAGGGATCCACGCGGACGAGGACCATGCCCATGACCTGGGTGATGTGATCACTCGAGTAGATGCGAGTACCGGTGACGAGGGTACGCAGAACCACCGTAATGTCCTGCGCCGTGGCTGGTTCCTTGTCCCATTGCAGAGGGATCTCGTAGGCGATCAACTCGTCCGGCGTGTAAGCGCTCGCTTCACCCATAACAACCCGGATGACCGCAGATGACGCAGGTGCGGGTAGGACGCCCCGGATGAAGTGTGTACCGGTGACCGGTGCGTGGACATGGTGGAGCAGCAGGCGGGTGATGTCCGCCTGCTGCTCCACCATGTCTTCGTACATGGATGTCATTGACTTACCCAGTTAGGAACCGCACCCGTGCACGCGGCTCCTGACTGGGGAGTTGCCGTTACAGGGCACCGGTGAGTTCTTCGACCTGGTCGGCGAAGTGGGAGTCGGGGTAGGGGACTTTGCCCATTCCGAAGTCCTCGACGGTGTCGACTTTGAGGCGGCGCACGGCTTCGTGCAGGCGGCGGGGCAGTCCGGCCTCCGTTCGTGCGGTGGGGCGGCGCTGGTGAAGAACTCTTGGAGTGGGCGGGTCGGCCAGGGTGATGGCTTGCTGGGCCCAGAAATTGGCGTCGCGTACCTCGCCGCGGCTGAGGTGGTAGAAGTTCAGGCACTGGGCGGCCACCGCGTTGCCCGCGCCGGCGGAGAACTGCCACCAGAACTGGGCGCCGTCGGCGCATCCGGCCAGGCTGAGCAGGCAGGCGAAGTACAGGGCGCCTTCGGGGTTGTCCGGGCCGTGGGTGGCGAGCTGGGAGACGTGGCCGGCGGCGTCGGGGTGGTGCAGGACCTGGGTGGAGAGCGTGTCCAGGCATGCCGCGGCCTGTTCGTGGACGGTCGGCATGTGTCCGGCCGGACCGGGAACGGCACCGAACATCAGGGTCTGGGTGACGTCGCGGACGATTTCCTGCTTGAGGTCGGCGAGGTCGGTGTCGGTGAACACGTCGTCTGCCGCGGTCTGGTGGAGGATGTCGTCGATGGGGCTGGGCATGGTGCTACTCCTTGTCGTCGGCAGACGGATCGATCGACAGCCCGAGTTTTATGGCGATGCGCTGGCGTGCCAGGCGCCGGTGGGAGCGAACGGTGTCGGCCTTGATGCCCATGATGTGGGCGATGCGCTGGGAGGGATAGCCCAGGACGTAGTGGAGGACGATGACGTCGTACTGCCGCTCGGGCAGGCCCGCTATGGCGGTGTAGAGGCCGAGCGCGGATTCCATCACCGCGAACTGGCAGCGCAGCGCCTCCAGGGCGGCGCGCGCGGTGTGCTGGAAGGCGGCACTCTGCACCATCTGTGACGGGGCGGGCTGCCCGGACAGCCGTGAATGGGTTTCCACGCGCTGCTTGAGGAGCTTCCAGGCGTAGGCCTCGGGGCTCTCCTCCTTCAGTACGTTGCGCCAGTTCAGGGCGAGGTGATCGAAGCAGCGGCGTACGACCGCGATCGCAGCCTGCTTGTCGCCGAGCATCGAGTAGGCGTAGCGCAGATGGGGCTTGGCGTAGAGCGCGTAGAACGCTTCCAGGCCCGGAGGCATGAGATAGGAGACGGCCCTCAGAGTTCGCAGTTCGGGGGCCGATGCGTCGGACATACCGGTGAGGGAGGGCTGGTCGCCGTGGCCGGCTGCGGTGGAGGGGGCTTCGGTGGGCTCATCTGCGTCTTCCGAGGGCAGGGATGCGGTGTGGTCGCTCATGGCTGGGCCCCTTCGCCGCTGGGGGCGGCCAGCTGAGAAGAGTCGGCAGGCCGGGGGCCCTTGAGCAGCTCGGAGGCGCCCACGCGCACCCCGGCGCGCAGCAGGCGGCGCGTCAGGCGGCGTGCGTCGGGGGCGAAGACTCGCACTGCGGTGATGACCACCAGAGCGGCGAGCAGATCGTCGAGGGGGAAGGTCACTGAATCCTGTCCTTTGTCCTGCTGGCAACAGCCCGCCCCGCACCTAGGTACGGGCTGCCGGAGGACGCCTATGTCCTCAAGCGCAGGATTTCGGATCGATGGGGGCAAACGCGTATGCCAGAGGCGACCAATTCTGTACAGAAAGTGACTGGAGAGTAACCGGGAGGCAGATTCTGCCTTCAGGAGTAAACGATAGGTAACTCGTCGTGACTCTGCGTGTGGCGCTCTGGCCAGTGCAAACGCGCTCAACCCCGGGGATCGCAGATACCCCCCCACGCCGCCGAGCGAGCCCCCAGCCGCTTCGTCCGCGTTCAGAAGCGGCGCCCGATGTGACACGCATCACTTGCTACTGCGACAACTCCCGTCACTCAGCGCCTTGTTGGAGAACTCCACAGGCAGATTCGGTGACACCGCCAACGCTCCAGCCGGGCCCGGCGCAGCGCCGTAGCCTCGGTCACGGCGCTGCTCGCGGGCCTGCTCCCCCGGGCGGCCGTTGGCAGAGCTTCAGCCGACGGCTCGGAGTCGTTCGAGGAGTTCGCCTACACCGGCTGTGTGCGCGTACTTGGACAGCTCCGGTTCGAGGTCGCGCACCATCGCTATGCACCGGAGCGCGTCGATCCGGTTGGCCAGATCCAGGGAACGGGTAGCGGTCGCTGCGGCGATCTCCGGTTCGCCGTCCCGGAGGTAGGTCTCGGCCTGGTAGGTCAGGAACACGGACCGGGTCTTGCAGCGGGTGGCGGGCAGCAGGGCAATGCCCTCGTCCATCAGCTGGTGGGCCTGGCGCCGCTGGCCGAGATCCGCGAGACAGCGCCCGCCGTCGGCCGCGAGATCGGCGTGTGACATCCACGAGCACCAGGTGGGAGCAGGGTCATACGACGGGGTGTCCAGGGCCTTCTCCGCGGCGGTGAGAGCGCGGCGGCACCGGCCGCCCTCGTTGAGGGCGGCGAGGGCGCGGGCCTGTCGCAGGTGCAGGAGGGATCGGGCGGCGGGGTGCCGGGTGCGGGGGATGGCGTATTCGAGGATGGCCGCTGCGGTACGCGCGTCCTGGAGCCACAGCAGTTGGTAGGCGAGGTCGGACAGGATGCCCGCGCCGAGGTCGCGCTGGCCGGCGGCGTGGGCGTTGTGGAGTGCGGCGTGCCAGAAACGGCTGGCGGAGGCGTGGCGGCGTTCGTCGAAATGCTGCCAGGCGGTGGCTTGGCAGAGGGCGGCGGCCAGGGTGTGCAGCCGTTGGTCGACGGGGCGGGTATAGCGGCCCTCGCTGATGAGGTCGGTGACGGCGGTCAGGTGCGCGTCGAGCAGGCGGTGGGTGTGCTGGCGGCGTTCGCCTGCGAGGCGGATCAGTTCAGCGCCGCTGTTCTCCAGCCAGGTGACCATCTCGGCGTCGACTTCACCGCGTGCGGCGGGGCGTGGGAACCGGCCGGGTTCGGTGATGGCCCACTGATGAGCGAGGGCTGCCAGGGAGCCGCTGGTGTAGGCGAGAAATGAGCGGCGGTCCAAGGAGGACATCAGGGCCTCTCGGAGGGAGGGGACGGCGTTGTGCGGGCCCAGCGGCAGCGGTCTGTCCTGGCTGGGAAGCCAGTGGGGCCAGCCGAGATGGGCGACGGCCGCGAAGTCGATGCCGAAGACCTCGGCGATGAGGGGCTGGGATTCGTCTTCGTCGGGGGTGGCCCGGCCGGTCTCCCACTTGTAGATCCGGGATCCTTTGGTGCCCGAGCGCAGGCCGCGGCGCTCGGCGGCCCCCCGGATACGGCGGGCCAGTTCCTCCTGTGACCATCGGCGTTGGTTCCTGGCGTACGCGAGGGGGTGGCGGATTTCATCGTCCACCCGCCCATTGCACCACCCGCTCCGCCCCTAGGGGGAGCGGTTCGGGCAGACCGGGGATAGGGCGGGGATAGGGCGCGCGTCTGGGCATGGAGGCGGGCCGGGGGCTGTACTCGTCGTGTTCCGCCCGGCGCCCGTGCGACCGAGCGGAACCACGGTGACGACCCCGTTCTCTACGGCCGTTGTCCCGCCCGCCGGCTGCACCTCAACGCCCGCTGGCGCGGGCCGAACGGAGCCTTCGCCACCGTGTTGGACATCCCGCCGCCGCCAACGCCGAGGAAGGGGACTGCCATGTCGTACGACCACTGAGCCCGGCATCCGGGGCGGGTCCGCTGGGGCGGGCCCGCCCTCCCCGCTCTGGAAGGATCTGCGATGCCCTCTGTGACCGACCGCTACAACCCCCTGGACCCGGAGGTCCTGCGCGACCCCTACCCGGCGCTGGCCGAACTGAGGCAGCGCGAGCCGGTGTTCTGGCACGAGGGCATGGACTTGTGGGCACTGACCCGGTACGCGGACAGCGTGCGCGTGCTGCGCGACCATGCGACGTTCGCACGCGACCCGCGGCGCACCGGGGGTGCCGTGCCCGAGCCGTCCTTGAGCGTGCAGACGCTCGATCCCCCGCAGCAGAACCGGATCCGCTCCCTGTTCATGACCGCACTGCGCGCCCAAGACCTGACCGGCATCGAAGACCGCGCCCGCCGCCTGGTGCGCGAGCGGCTCGATCACCTGACCGGCGGAGGCCCTTTCGATGTGGTGGCTGAGATCGCGGTGCCGCTGTCCGTGGCGGTCGTGGCCGACCTGCTGGGTGTCGAACCCCCGCCGTACGGGGAGTTCGCCGCGGTGTCGGACGCGATCATGCGGAGCATGGACGGCGGACTCAACCCGTCGCTCGTCGAACCGGGCCGCGTCGCCCGCCAGCAGCTGAGCGACCTGGTCGACTCCTGGTTCGCGGCCTCGCCCCGGCCCGGCCTGCTGGCCCGGGTCCGGCAGGCTGCGGCCCCCGGCTCCGACGCGCTGACCCGGCTGTACGTGAAGAACACGGCGCGGGTGATGTTCCAGGGCGGCTACAGCACGCTGGCGGCCGCCGCCGGCAACGCGGTCCACACCCTCCTCACCCATCCCGGAGCCCTGGGCCGGATGCGGGACGAAACCCTGCTGGCCGCGGGGGTGGACGAGCTGGTGCGCTTCGACGGGCCGGTGCAGGGCACCACGCGCACGGCGGTGCGCACCTGCCGGATCGGTGGCATCGACATCACGCCGGGGCAGAAGGTCGTCGCCCTGTTCGCGGCGGCCAACCGCGACCCGGCTGCCTTCCCGCAGGCCGACGAGCTGGTGCTGGACCGCGCCCCGAACCGTCACCTCGGCTACGGCTGGGGTCCGCATTCCTGCATCGGGACGGCCGTCGCGCAAGCGGGTCTGCGCGCCCTGGTCGCTGCCCTGAACGGCCACCCTGCCCGCCTGGTTGCTGCTGGTGAGGGCGTGCGGCGCCGTACGGCGACCATGCGGGCCTTCGACACCCTTCCCGCCGCCCTCCTCCCCTGACCTTCTCCCCGCCCCGGCGCCGCTTGTGCCGTTCGCCTGCTCACGTCTTGAAGGAGTCCGTTGTGCGCATCCTCATCGGCAACCACATCGATCCATCCATCCGCGAGCGCGGCGACATGCGGGCCTGGACGCAGCGCGCGTTGTGGTTCGCCCGCCCCGGTGACCTGCTCATCCTGTGCTGTGAGCCGGATGAGGCGTTCGTCGACTACGCCCTGGCCCACGCGGGCGTGAAGCGCGAGGAGTTGACCGTACTGGCCGCGCCGCCCGGAGCGAGGGGCAACCGGCTGCTCGATCCCGCGTCCCTGACCGTGCCCGCGTTCGTGGAACAGGTGCGGGCCGCCCTCGGCCCGGCCGGGGCCGGTGCGGTGTGCGAGGTGTTCGCGCTGTGGCCGTCGGCGTCTGTGACGCGGTTCGCTGACGCCTTGGGCGTGGCCGATCGCTTCCCGGGGGCGGCCTTCTTCGGGCAGGGCGGCGGGGAGATGGGGAACAGCAAAGCGAACTTCCGGGCCCTGGCGGCGGCGGCTGGGGTGCCGATCCTGCCGGGCAGGGTCTGCCGCAGCCTTTCCGAAGCGACCGAAGCGACCGAAGCGCTGCTGAAGGGCTCCGCATCCGGGGCCGTTGTGGTCAAGCAGGCGCACAACGGAGCCGGAGTCGGCAACCAACTGCTCGTGCCCGAGCAGGAGATGGCTGTGGATCACGTCGGGGCCCGCCACCTGCACCACCTGGCGCCGGGCTCCGACGGCATCGCCGTGTACTGGGCCGAGCGGTGGCCGTGGGCGAGCGGGGAAGGACGGTGGCCGGTGGTCATCGAGGAGTTCGCCCCTGGCGCGGATGCGGTGTACTCCGAGCACTACGCCTCCGACGAAGGCACCCGGGCCACCGAGACCGGCCGCCTGCTGTACGTCGGGCGGCGCCTGAGCCACCAGGTCGTGCCGCTGGACGGCGTCACCGAGCCGGTACGGGCGGCACTGCTGGACGGAGGGCGGCGGCTGGCCGACGCGTACCGGGCGTTCGGCTACCGCGGGCACCTGAGCGCGGACGCCCTGGTCCTGCCCGACGGGAGCGTGGTGTTCACGGAGGTCAACGCCCAGGTCTCCGGGTCCTTGCACATCTACCAGTCGATCGCCCACGGCATCGTCGACGTCGCCGCCGCCCCGGCCCGGCAGGTGGTCGAGTACCACGTCCCGCCCACCTGGGCGGTGCCCTCCTTCAGCGCCTTCCTGGCCGCGCTCGACGAGCTGGGCCTGGCGTACGACCCGGTCACCCGGACCGGGGTGATCGTGTCGATGCCCGCCATTCCCCTGGGCCCCGGGGAGCCGGTGCAGTTCGTGTTCTGCCTCGCCTACGACCCCGCCGAGGGCTCCACGGACGCGTTCGGCCGGCTCGACGCGCGGTTCGCGAGTGTGCCCGCCGGCACCTACGACGCCAGCCAGCACATCGGCACCGGCGCCGTGTCCTTCTCCTCATGACCGGGAGCGCACCCATGACCACCTCGCTCGCGGCGCCCGCCGAGGCCGCCCAGCTCCTTCCCGTCTTCGACTCCGGCCGGCTGGCCGCCGAGCTCGCGGCCGTCACCGCCCACACCTGGAACGTGCAGCGCACCCATACCTTCGGCGGGCAGGCCGGCCAGGCGGCCGTGATCGACTGGCGGGTCCTGCCCCTGCGCAGCCTCGGCGGTGATCCGGAGCGCACCGACCCGGGCGGCCCCGGGCCGCAGCCGTTCAAGGCGACGCGCTGGCTCGACCACCTGCCTTACCTCGCGGAGATCCTGGACTTGGTCCCCGCCCCGCTGAACGCCGTGCGCTTGATGGCGCTGGGCCCCGGTGCCGTCTCGAGCCCGCACTGCGACCCCAAGTACCGTCTGGACCGGGGCATCGTGCGCCTGCACATCCCCGTGGTCACCGACCCGGGCGCCGTCCTCGTCCTCGACGGTGTCGAACACTGCTGGCAGCCGGGCACCTGCTGGTACGGAGACTTCTCCCGCGAACACCTGGTGCGCAACACCAGCCAGACGGTGACCCGGGTCCACGTCGTGATCGACGCGCTACTCACCGCCGACCTCGCGGCCTGGTTCCCCGACTCCTGGCAGGATCTGCTGACCCACGGCGAGATCCTGCTCAACCACACGAGCCCGCCCGAGGCCCACGCATGGCCCGGCGGGCTGCCGTACGAGGCGCTGTTGCCGTCCGGGTTCGCTGACTTCGACGCACCTGCCCCGCTGGACGGCTCCCTGATTCCCGCCCGCATCGACCGCGCCGACGGCGTCCTCGCTCTGACGATCGCCGGGCGCACCTTCGCCCTCGTCCCGGCCGATGGCACCGAGTTCCGGTTCTCCGGCTGGAGCGAGCAGCGCACCCTCCAGCCGGACAGCGACGGCACCGGCCTGACCCTGCGGGTCCGCCGCGGCCGCGCCCTTGCCGACCGGCATGTGACCGCAGCGCCCCGCACCCCCTGACCCGCACCGCACTCCCGAGAGGAACGCCCATGCCCCGCCTGAACAGTCACGACGACTTCACCCCGCTCAAGGAGGTCATCGTCGGGTCCGCCGCCAACTACGTGGGGCACGACCGCGACGTCAGTTTCGAGTTGTTCCACCACGAGAACCTGAAGGGCTTCCGGTCGGACTGGGCCTATCCGCGCCTGACGAAGGCGGCGGCCGGCCACCGGGAGAGCTGGGCCATCAAAGCGCGGTATGCCGAGGAGCTGCACGAGGACGTGGAGGCCCTGGCGGACGTCCTCGCCGGTCTCGGGGTCGCCGTGCACCGGCCGCTGCCCCTCCCCCCGGACGCCGCCCACATCGCGGGCCTGGGGTGGGAGGCCGCCCCGACCCCGGCGTTGAACATCCGGGACAACACGCTGATCCTCGGCAACCAGATCATCGAGACTCCGCCCGCAATCCGCTCCCGCTACCTGGAGACCCGGCTCCTGGCCCCCGTCTTCAACGCCTACTGGGAGAACGGCGCGCGGTGGACGACGATGCCCCGCCCCATCCTCACCGACATGTCGTTCGACCTGTCGTATGCCCGGGACACCGCGACCACCCTGGGCGGGCCGACGGAAGCCATCGAGGACCCACGGCCCAGCCCGTACGACGTCGGTGTGGAGATGATGCTGGACGGCGCGCAGGTGCTGCGGCTGGGCCGCGACCTGGTCATCAACATCGCGCAGGAGAACCACACCCGGGGCGCCGAGTGGCTTCAGAGGCACCTCGGCCACGAGTACCGCGTCCACCGGGTGTGGCGGATGGCGGACAACCACATCGACAGCATGGTGCTCGCCCTGAAGCCCGGAGTCTTCCTGGCCCGCCACGACGGCATCCGGGACCTGATGCCCGAGCCGCTCCGCTCGTGGCGCTACCTCGTGCCGCCGCAGCCGGACCAGGGCGCGTTCCCGGTGTACGACGACTACGAGGACCTGGTCCTCACCAGCCCGTACATCGACCTCAACGTCCTCTCCGTCGACGAGTACACGGTGCTGGTCAACGAGGAGTGCACCGGCCTGGTCAAGCTGCTGGAGGCCGAGGGCTTCGACGTGGTGCCCGTACGGCACCGGCATCGGCGCCTGTTCGGCGGCGGCTTCCACTGCTTCACGCTGGACACCCTCCGCACCGGCGGCTTCGAGGACTACCTGTCGTGACCCTCCCGGGCGTGCTGATGCTGGACGCGGCCGGTCTCGAGGCGGGTCTGCTCGCCACGGCGGCTACCGCCCGCGGGCACCAGGTACACGCCGCGACCACAGCCGCGGCGTACGAGGGCTACGGGCCGGAGCTGAAGGGTCTGCTGGCCGGGCACCTCGTCACCGACTTCGCCCGGCCCGACCAGGCTCTCGACGAAATCACCGCGTACGCCCGCCGCTGCGGTATCGGCGCGGTGCTGACCGTCAACGAGTACCTGACCGAGCTCGCTGCGCATCTCTGCACCGAGCTGGGGGTGCCCGGCAACGACCCGGGCCGGGCACACGCGGCCCGGGACAAGGCGGCCATGGCCGAGGCGTTCGCCGCAGCCGGGGTGCGCGCCCCGTATACGGTCCTCGTCCGTGACGACGCCGAGCTACGGGCCGCGCTGGCGGACCCGCGGGTCGGCTTCCCGTGCGTCATCAAGCCGGTTGCCGGGGCGGGCTCCGCCGGCGTCACGGTGGTGAGTGGCCCGGCCGGTGCGGCCGCGGCCGCCGACGCCGCCCGTAAGACGGTGGGCATGCACGCAAGCGGCGCCTACCCGCGTGTCCTGGTCCAGGCGTACGCCGCCGGGACGCAGTACAGCGTCGAATCCTTCACGCAGGACGGCGCCACCACGCACCTCGCCGTGACCCGCAAGCAGGTGACCGGCGGCGCGAAGAGGGTCGAGACGGGGCACAGCCTGCCCGTCTGCCTGCCCCCGGCCGTGGAGGCGGCGTCGGCCGTGTACCGGGAGGTGGAGGCGGCCATTCGCGCGGCCGGTATCCGGCACGGGGCCTCGCACACGGAGGTCATCGTCAGTGGGGATGGGCGGTGCATGGTCATTGAGATCGGCGCCCGCCTCGCCGCGGGGCAGATCGGGTTCCTGATCCAGCACGCCCTGGGCATCGACGTGTGGGCGGCGCTGCTCGATGTTGCCCTGGGCCGGCCGGCCGCTCTCGCCCCTTCCGCCCGCGGATATGCGGCGGTGCGGTTCGTGACCAGTCCGCACACCGGGCGGCTGACGTCGCTCTACGGCTTCCCCAGGAGGGGGCCGGGCGTGCCGTTCGTCCGCTGGCGGGCGGCAATCGGCGGCCTCGTCCGCGAGCCGGGCGCCAACGGTCATCGGCTGGGGTCGTTCGTGGTCACCGGCCTTGATGCCGTCGAGGTCGAGGAGCGGGCCGATGCTCTCCTGCGGCGGGTCCGTATCCACGTGGAACCAGCTCCGGAGAACACCGGTCAGGTCAGGCCGGCGAGCACTTCGGCCATCGCGCTGTAGCTCTCACGGACCGCGTCCGCCTTGGCCAGCCGGTGGCGCTCAAGGCGGATCGCGCCCAGGTGTCTGGCCTCGTAGACCCGCGCCCGCCACACCGCGGCGGGCGAGCGGTCCAGCACTCCGTAGGACTCCCAGAACGCGGTCCGTTCGTCGTCCTTGGCTCTCGCCATGCGGATGGTCCAGTCAGCGGCGGGGTCACCGAACCAGGTGCGGTCGAAGTCCAGGACGCCGGTCATCAGCGGCTCGGGGGCCGCCGGGTCCATCAGACGGTCCACAGGTCTCCGGTCAGCAGCCTCGGTTCGGTGACCTCGTCGAGCACGGCACGGTCGTGCGCGGCCACCGCGATGACCTTCCGTACGTCGGCTGCGTCCAGGCCGACGCCGTCCAGGTCGGCGGCGATCTCCTCCAACGAAGTGATCACGGCCTCGCTCCACGTCCCATACCCCGGCCCGCCGACGGGCCCGAAGTGCGGGCCCGCACGTCGTGCACGGAGCGGGTGACGGCTCCCATCTGCCGGAAGAACACCGGCCACGCGGTCCGCGGATACGCTCCCAAATGCTCCGGGGCCGGGATGCCGTCCAGGTGGGTCTGGATCATCCAGTCCCGGCCGACCACCGCATGCGACCAGTCCGCGGCAAGCATCTGCGGCATCAACGGCGCGATCACCGCCAGCCACGGCAGGCTCGCGAACTCGTTGCGCATCAGGTGGCGCTCACTGCGGAACTGGCGGCCCTCTTCCGGCGCGACCCGCAGGATCACCGGCTGGGCCTGGTCGGCCAGGGTGACGCGGTAGACGCTGTTGTACATCCCCGTGCCCAGCTCGACAGCGGATACGGGCGTGGCGTCGCCGCCGAAGGCCCGTCGGCAGACCTTCCCGATCTCCTCCGCGGTCAGTGACTGCTGGAACGCCTCCGAGGCACGCTCAACCGGCTGGAAATCCATGCCGCTCAGGATGCCCCGCCCGGAGGCTGTTCGTCACATACACCGCGTAGGCGGCCCCGCACCGGTGTGGCCGCCCTGAGCGGAAGACCAGGCAGTGAGCAGCCGTAGGTCTCGCTGCTCGCGGCAGGGGCGGAACGCTGCGTTGCCCCCGGATCAGGTCCCGTTCTGAATGATCTTCATGATCGCCTCGGCGAGCCGCCCCGGGTGCGCGAGAGGGTCCTTCACGCCTGCGGAAGGAGGGTTGGTCCACGTCATGCTGCCGTCACGGCTGACGGCAGCAACACTTTCACGCATTACGGACCACCCCTCGAAGTCGTCGTAGGACACGAGGTAGCGCTCATTTCGGAAGGTGATGAAGAGGGTGCATCCGCATCCGTCTTCCGTGGCCTCCTCCTGATGGCCGTCTTCCCAGGTACGGAGTTCGGCCGTGTCCTTGAGGATGGCAGCTACCGCGGTCATGGTTTCGTGCACCGTGCGAGGTACCTGGAACGTGGCAGGGGTCGCGTGGAGAGCGTGGACAGCCGGTGCCAGCGCTTTCAGGTGAACACTTACTTCGTCTGCGACCGCAGTCAGCCTGTCCAGAGCATCGGTGAACCCTTCGGCATCGGGCGTGGGCGATCCAGACGGTTTTAAGTCGCCGCGGGCGGCGGCCATCTCCACCGTCCTGCGAAGGCGGTGCAGGTTCTCCACCGAGGACCGCAACGTCGCGTGGATGCCAGCGGCAACCACCGCGGCGTGCTGCGGGATGTGGAGCGCCCACCGGTTCTCAAGTGCCCTGCCCAGGGAGGCACTGGAGGCGGCGGAGGAGCAGGCCAGAGCCAGAGTATGCCTGGGCTCCTCCGCTCGGTCGGCGAGTTCCTCCACAGGCCCGGTGACATCGCCGGTGGTCCCCCGGGTGTCCTGTTCTTCCCACCGTTCCAGCAGCTTCAATACGTCGTCCATTGCAGTCTCCCGTGCTGGCATGGCGCCCAAGTGGCGGCCTCGAGCGATGTGCTCATTCAACCGAGGTACACCCGCGTTGGTTCCTGTTCGCTGGCACTCTGCTCCTGGGCCTCGAAGAGGAGGGCGGCGTAGACCGGGGGCAGGCGCTGGGGCCGCGGCGGCTGGGTGCTGGCGAAGGCCGGCGGCCGCGGCCCCGGCCAGGGTGAAGTAATGCACGCCGTCGACTGTGAAGAGGCGCCGGCCCTCGGAGCGCCGGTGCTGCCGCTCGACCGGGCGCTGTATGCAGCCGAGCAGCCGGGCGTACGACTGTGCTCGCTGTGCGGCGCGGCCGCCGAACTCGACCCCGTCCTCAATGGCTTCGTGGCTTCGAAGAGACCTGAGTAGCAGGTCAGCGGCGGGTGACGGTGTATCCGGCGTCGTTGACGGCGGCGGTCCACACGTCGCGGTCGAACCACTTGGTGATGTTCGGCTGGAGCTCGGTGATGGTGCGCATCCGGGCTTCCCAGTCGTGTCCGGTCGGTCCGCGGCTGCCGTCACAGCCGGTGCAGCCGTCCTCGCCGTGGATGTGGCCGGCCATCCAGGCGTTGACGGCGACGTTGATGATGACCGCGTACAGGTCGCCGCCGGTCTGCGCGAGTGAGTCTGGCACCCCGGCGAGGACCAGGGCGAGCTCCGGGTTGTCGAGCGGCGGCATCGGGGCCTGCCCGACGCCCTTCTCGCTGCTGCTCTCCTCGTACGACGCCACGCTCTGCGCGAGCCGGTCGGCCGTGACGGAAGCGTCGAAGTACCGCCAGGAGGAGCGCACCTGGATCCCGAGCCGCTCGGAGACGGTGGTGATGTGCTTCTCGATCGTGTCCTCCACGGTCGCCGGCGCAAGGGTCACCCCCCGGCGGGCCAGCTCCGCAAGCGTCTGGGCAACGGCTTCCTTGAACGCCTTCGTGTTCCGCACCACCGCATCGTAGGTGCGCCGACGATGCCTCCGGACGGCTTCACCCGCATTGACCGGCAACGACGTGCAGTTCGGGCGACGTTGTCAGTGGCGGCTGCCACCATCCGGCCATGCCCATCAGCCGGGAGTACGCACGCTCCCTCTTCGCGGACCTGGTGCAGAACGCCACGGTGCCGCTGGACCCGGACGTGCTTCTGTACATGCCGCGCCTGCGGCAGCACGGCCATGTCTTCTTCGGCGACATAGCGGTGCGCTGCTACAAGCACAAGGCGCGCTGGACGTACGACGAGCGGGACGTCCGTGCCGCCGGACAGGTCCTGGCGGACCTGCACGTGGACCTCGACGACGTCGTCGACGTGCATCTGCCCGCGTACCGCGACATCGCGGAGCGCGACCCGGAGGAGCGGCACCGGCCATGCCGGGTCAGAGCAGCGAACTCACTGTGGGCGATGGGGGCCTCGGGCACGCGGGCACTCCTGCCAGGCCACCGTGCGGTTTACCGGATGCCCGGAAATCCGGGTCCGAGATCGCGCCGCCTGGGCCAAGGACGGTGGGCAGGGCGTGGGTCCGTCGCCCCCTCCGTCCCAGCCGGTGCCCTCCTCAACCGCCGATGCAGGTGTGTCGGTCCAGCAGGGCGCGCAGCTGACCGTATGCCAGGCGGGCCAGGCCGGTGTCGGGCAGACGTCGCGCGGGGCGAGGGCCTTGCCGGAGCCGGGCTTGCGGCGGGTAACGGGCAGCGGCCCGCTGGCGCCGCAGCAAGGGGAACACCGACAGGACAGACGGCCCCCGTCGTAGGCGCCCCATACGGCCGCGATCTCGCCGCCGAGCCGTGAATGCCCTCGCCCACACGAGCGACGGGACGCCATGGGATCGCACTGGCACAGGCACTCACGTGCGCAGGGAAGCCCCGGAAGTCATGGTCCCGGGGCTTCCCTGCGGTAAGAGCGGAGGGGCGGCGCTGCCCCTCAGAGGGCGGCAATGATTAGGGCGGCGAAGAAGAGGAACAGCACGTGGAAGGACTGATCCAGCGCGTAGGCGCCGGTCCCCAGATGCGCGGCGGGCCTGCCCTCGGCGGTGGTCGGGTGTGCCGGGTGAGCGGCGCTTCCGAGGTTGTAGAACTCGGAGCGGTGCAGGGTTTTGGCGAGCCAGGCGAGGGTGGAGCGTCGGTCGGCCCACCAGTGTGACGCCGCGTCCAAGGCCAGGCCAACGGTGAGGCCAAGGACGGTGAGGTGCAGGTCCAGTACGAGCGCTGTGAGGGTCAGGAGCACGCCCTTGGTGAGGGTGAGGCTGAGGACGTGGCGGGTGTCGGCGAGGCGTCCGCTCCATCCTGGCTTTCCCTTGGCGGCGCTCTGGGCGCTGGACTGCACCCAGTGGTCCCCGATGGTGTGGGCGACCCAGAGGGCGACGAAAACGGCTGCGAACATGGCGAGGTCCGCCTGTCTGGTGACGGAGTCGGGTGGATGCGGGGCGGCCGCTCGCTTGGCCGTGGATGGCCGCCCCGGCCGTTCAGTTTTCGGAGCCGCTGGCGGCGTCGTTGAGCGTGGGCGCGTTGACCGGCAGGCCCATCTGACGCAGGCCCGCCTCGTACTTGCGCTGTGCGGAGCTGCGCTTGCTGGGGTCTTCGAAGAGCACTGAGGCGAGCTGGGACCAGGTCAGGCGGTAGGTGTTCTTCAGCGTGACGGCGAGGTGCTGCTCGCGGCGCTCGAGCAGCCGGGCCAGAGTGCCGGTGGCGTGTGCGAGTCGGCGGGTGTTGTGCTCGGAGCCGGTATCGCCAGCCTCCCGATCGTCCCCGAGCGCGGTGAGTGCGTCCTCGAGGTTCCCGTTCTCGATGATCTTGGCGAGCCAGCCGCGCGGGTCGTCGGTCTTCGGGTCCCAGGTGATTTCCGCCTTGTTCCCGGCGGTCTTGGTGACGGTGATGGTCACTGCGGGCCCTCCCGTATCCGGTGTACGCGTTGCGTACGTCTGATGTCTTTGACTGTACGCAACGCGTACAACGGGGGCAAGAGGCTCCGCATGATTCTTGGCCGCACAACCCGGCTCAGGATCAGGGAGTTGGCGAGGGTAGGAGTCGAGCCAGTACACAAGATCGTGTGATCGCTCCTGCGCCGCTGCCCCCTTCTCCTGTTCGAGGACGGACTGGAGCACGGGTACCAGAGTGTCGAGCGCACGGCGGACATCGTCACCAAGACCCCGAGGATCCTGAGAGCCGCCACCGGCACTTTCCAAAGACCCGACGAGCTCCCCCAGGCGCTGAGCCTGCCGCTGAATCCGCAGCAGCGCCTGCCGTGGATCGGCAGACTTCAGCCCCTGACGAGGAGAGCTCCGCCGCGATGGAGCGTAGGGAAGAGAGAGCGACAGAAGCCGCGCGGGGGGCCAGCGGCGGTAGTTGGTGAACCTGCCATCGAGCGTCCTGCCCAGCCCTTCAATCTTGTTGCGCCGGTCGGCCTGCTCTCAAGGCGCTCCACCAGGGCCGCCTGCCCGGTGGCCCTCCGCCTGAACCTCCAGGAGACCCAGCTCAGCCCCGAGGCCCTCGGCCGCCTGGCGGCGCTCGTGGAACGCGATGAGGACCAGCTGCGCCGCGCCCTGCCCGGACTGCGCACCGACCATCTGTTGGACGCGGCCAAAGCCGAGGTCCGCATCACCACCTGTTTTGTCCCGGCGAGGTTGTTTGGTTCGGGGTTCAGGTGTCGCGCCAGTTCGGGGTGGATTCGCGGGTGAGTCTGCGGCTTATGAGGTCGATCATCGCGACGTGGATTATGGCTTCGGAACGGTGGGGGTGAGTTTCGTAGTCGCGGGCCAAACGACGGTGATGCATCAGCCAGCCGAAGGTCCGTTCGACGACCCAGCGTCGCGGGATGACCTTGAAGCCTTTGCTGCCCGGGGCGCGTTGGATGACTTCAACGTCGATGCCGAGGCGGGTGGCGTCGGTGCAGTCGACCGGGGTGCCGATGACGACGGACATTGAGGTGTCGGGGTAGCGGCCGAGCCTGTGCCACCCAGAAAGGAATAGGCCAGTCCAGTTTATTTTGGATAGCCGACCCAGCTTCCGCTTCCCCTTGACCGATGCCGCACAGAGGGGCCGCGTAACCTCGGCATCGGTTCCGGAACCTCATCGTTTCAGGACACCCCGGGAACATCCGGTTCCTTGCCCCTGCGAGCACACGTAGATTCAGCACGCCGCGTTTGGTCTACGCCAATCGCATGGACCAGCGGCACATGTTCTGACCGGGGATAGGGGTAGGGGATGTCGGGGGCAAGGCCGCGCCGAGGCCATCATGGGCGCAGCCACTGTCCCCAAGAGCGCTCTCTGAGCCCCTCCTCCCATGACAGTTCACGTGAAGCCGTGAAGTGACAAGAGGAGACAGAGTGTTGAGACGAATCATGCGGGCGCTGTCGATCTTTGCTATGGGAGCTGCCTTGCTCCTGGCAGGCACCCAGGCGGCATCGGCGGCAGGTGGTCCTTCAGCCCCGGCGCCGGTCGTGATGGCAGAAGACGCAGGACCCGCGAGCGACCTCGTCTGCGGTAACGCGAGTGGCTATGTGATCGCTCAGAAGGACACCCCGGTCCGTCGCGGCTGGTCTGCCACCGAAGCGGTACTGGCCTGGATGGATCCCAACGATCGGGCGAATATCGCAGGCTCTTACTGCATCAACAAATACGAAAACCTCTGGTACAAGGTGAACTTCGCCGGGACCGTCGGCTGGGTGTACAGCGGCAACGTCAAGGCCCACGGCGGCATCGAGGCCCTCGTACCGGTGTCCCCTGCACTGGTCTCGGCGCGCTGAGGCGCGTTCAGGGCTCAAGTGCTGAAAGGCTCGCGCCGTATGCCTCGGCGCACACGGAACAGATCCACACTCGCGGACCAGCTACGAAGCGCCGGCTCCTGGTAGGGCCGCGCCCGCAGAAGGAGCAGTACATCTGAGCCAGCCAGATCGTCCGCCGCGAGGGCGTCGGGAAGCGCTGGTCATCTGATTCAGCCAGTAGAGATCGGCATTCCCGAAGACATCCCGCACAGATCTTCGTCCGGCGCCCACCTGCCAACTGGTGAAGGCCATCGGAGCGGTAACCGCCGCAGAAAGCGCAGCTCTTGGCGTACCGCCCGGATAAGCGTCGAAGGCGGTCCATACCTCCGCGGGCCATGGATACAAGCACAGATGTTCTCCTTCTCTGTCATCCAGTCATGCAACATTCTCGGAGGTTGTCATGTCCAAACGGAAACTTCGTGCCTCGGTGATTGGCGCAGCGGTCGTCGTCGCCGCGGCAGCATTCACGCAGCCAAGCGCCGTAGCGGAGCCCGATCTTCTGCAGCAGCAGATCGATGAGGTTCTTGCCAAGACCGAGGGTGGCGTACAGATCAGCAAGAATGAGATCGCTTGGGACGGCGGCGCGGCCATCCTGGCATTTCCACTGACTGGTGAGACGCAGGCGCCGCCCAGCAGTCCTGCCGCAAGGCGGCTCCAAGCGAAACAGGCCGGAATTTCCCTAAAGGAAGCGGAGAAAGCCGAAGACAGGGGAGACAGAGGACCTTCTGCAGCTGTCAACGCAACGGATGCCGACCCGGAAGGCGAAGCAGTCGATGAGTCATTGCCCAACGGGGAGGTAGAGCCGACTGCAGATGCCACTGTGGTCGACACCTGCCCGACAGAGACGTTTGGTAATGACTGGTACTGCTTCTACCAGTACAAGAACCTGAAGGGTCGTCGACTCTCTTGGAATGCGGCACACAGGGATAAAGTCTACTTCTCGTACTACGATTTCGGGAACCGGACGTCCTCTTGGTCGAACAGAGGAGGGAAGAGCATCTACGTCTGGGGGAGGTCGCGGGCGGGAGATGACACTTCCTGCAACAGGCACCTCTGGAAGGAAGACGATCACACCCGTAGCCTGTCTTTGCCCTCCAGCCTGGACAATAGAGCAGACTGCTTCTATACCAGCTAGTTTCCGGCGGCTTCCCGGGCGGGTTTTCGGATCTCCCCTCCCGCCCGGAGAAGGGCCCGCATTCACTTAATGTATGTAACGTAGGTTACCACTGCGGGAATCTCGACTTTCAGCCCCCCAGGGTCTTCGGTGAGTTCTTCCTCATAGGCGAGCAATTTTCCGCTGGACTGACTGAATACGAGAGTCTGGTCCTTCGGGAGCCCGCCATACGTAGTCGATACGGAAAATGCCAAGCCCTCTCTTCCACTTCGGTCCGTCACCCTTCCTCGGTACTCAATACCCTTGACGGACTTCAGCGTTCGCAGGAGAGCTGCCCGCTGGTCGGGGGAGAACTTGTGATCCAGGTGCTTCTCCGATACTGAGTCGAAGGTCGCCCCTGGCCCCTCTGATCCATACCCCACGGTAAGCCAGTGCCTCATTCCTTGGGCTTCGCTGGGAGGCGTCTGGTTTCGGGGGTCAGACTTGTCCGGGGGCGGGGCGGACCCTTTAGTCTCCTTAGGCTCGGCCCCGGGGGAGCCGGCATCTTTCCACGCTTCTCGCTGTTCTCCTGTCTGGAGCAGTGGCTTCCGGGAACGAGTGATCCATTGCTCGGAACCGTCAGGCCGCTTCCACGTCTCTGTACGCTCAGGGATTACGGCAGAAGAGACCGTCATGCCATTGACCCTTGTCGAAAGGGACCAGGTCTCCTGCACGTAATGCTCGGCGCCAGTCGGTGGTGCTTCATCCGGGAGCTTCTCAATTCGATGAGCGAGTGCTTCCAGGATTTCAGCGGCAGGTTTGTCCGATTCGTGGTACTGCAACGGTGGCGGAGTGGCTGCATATGCAAGCTGCGTCGAAGAGCCCAACATCTGGTGGCCGACCACGGCCACCGCAGAGGCAGTCACGAGCGCCATGCCACCAAGCACCCCTCTCCGCGACCGAAGCCACTTCATCCTGACTGCCGCAGGCTGACTGGGCATCATCAGCACACGCTCCAAAGCCGCTTTCCGCTCCTCCTCCGTGATCGTGCCCGAGGATCCGCGGGCAGGGTCGAGAGACCGGAAAGCCTCGTTGATGTCACGCATCAGAATCACCCCACGTTGTTTGCTGTGCCCATCGACGAGAAGCGCCTTCAAACGCCGGAGGCCGCGTGACCACTCTGGCCATCTGACCTCGCAGCCGTTTTCGCGCTCGGTGCAACCGGACTTGATAGGTAGCGGTTGTGCAGCCAAGGACCTGTGCTGCATCCCTTGCTGGCAGCGCTTCCCACAAAGACAGCCGCAATACTTCTTGATCGCTGGTGCCAAGTGCGTCGAAGGCTGCGACCAGATCCAACTTGTCGGCAACGGACTCGGAATGATCGTCCACATCAGCGTGCGGCTGCGCCGCCAGCAGCTGTGCGAGGCCCAGCCGCCTCTGATCGGTCCGGTACGCGTTAGCCAGTGTCCGCCTGGCCACTCCATACAGCCACGGCAGTTCGCGCCCGTCGGGTACGTCGCTGAACCTACGCCACGCTACGAGGAAGACCTCAGACACGACATCGCGCACCTCGTCGGGATGGATACGCCGCCGTACGAAGGCATCAACATCCGAGTGATGTCGCACGTACAGCTGGGTGAAGCGCTGCTCATCGCTAACTGTTTTCACATCCCCTCCACCTGGTCTATGTACGGCCGTTGCGACTTCTTACAGCACCACTCGAACTCTCCGAGCGCCGTCCGGCACACGGCGGGCAGCCACGTGCCCTTCGCCCAGTACTGCTACACGATCACCACCCCAGCGACGCGGCCGAACCCGCCACCGACACTCGCCCTGGCACACCGCCAAGGCCCGAGGGCAGAGCGCCACCCACGCCCTGGCCATTCTGAACACGGCGAGTTCGTCGACCCCGGGTCACTGCCCTGAGTAGCTGAGTCTGTCGGGAATCTTGGAAGCCACGCCGCGCGTCGAGTTCCTCCGGCCCGGGCCGTGGGGGCCCGCTCCCCCGGCTGACCGACCACGACGAATTCTCGAGCCCCCAGGACTGGATTATCGGCGTGCCCGGCCTCCGCTACCGCAGGGAGAGGGGCGGCATCTGTCTGTACCGCCCCGGGGACCTCGTACTGGTCCAGGCCGCACTCGTTCTTGGCCGCCTGGAAGGCTTCCTCGACCAGGTCGGGGTTGGCGATGAGCGGGCGGCCCGCGGCCACGGCGTCGGCGTGTGCGGCTTCGATCAGCTGGACGGCTTCCGCGCGGGTGGGGATGGTGGTGAAGCCGTTGTTGGCGATCAGCTTGCCGCCGAAGCGCCGGCGCAGTTCCTGGACCAGTTCTCCGGTGGGTTCCTTGTGCAGGACGGAGAGGTAGGCCAGGCTCAGCGGACGGAGCTGGTCGAGGAGGGTGCCGTAGATGGCCAGGACGCCGGCCCGGACGCACAACACCTCGAAGGAGCGCTTCAGGTTGTGCGGCTCGATGGGCGTGCCGTTTCTTGGTGGTGAAGACCAGGCCGTGGCCGCTGCCCTTCCAGGCTTCGCCTGCGGCCTTCCTGTCCGCGAGCTGATTTTCTGACCCGGACCGACGGATACCGTGGGGGTATGCACAACGACCACCACGACCTCTCCTGGATCGGCGAGCACGCCTACGCCGACACGCCTTCTCGCGATACATCAGGTATGCGTGACGGGATCTCGTTGACCGCGATACGCGGCATTGACACGTCCGCGTGGCTCGAGCGCCTGGGCGCTGTCACGACCGGTACGCCGGTCGCGTACCGGCACTACACCGTCCCGGACGATGTCGAAGGGTCGCTCGCCATGGTCGGAACCAGTGGCGACTGGTCCTTTGTCCTGGAGGACGGGGACGCGGCCACAGTGTTCCTGTCCCAGTTCGACAACGATGACGTTCTGTCCCGTGAAGGAGAGGAGATGGTGTGTGTGACGCTCAACCGCCACGATGCGCCTGCCATGATCCTCTACTCCTCTCCGGCCGATGACCGGATGGCATGGTCGGCTGATTTCGGCACGGCCTTCCTGGACGGATACTCCGCGCTTCCCGAAGACACCGCGGCCCGCCTGTCCCTTCTTGACGACAGGCTCGCTGCTTACGGTGCCGTCCATGCCCGGCTCGCTTCTCCGGCCCGTCCGTGGTCGGAGATGGGCCTGTCGGACTGGGCGCCGGCCGTGTATCGGGCCGTCGGCTGCCTGTTCGGCATCCGGATCGACCGGGACGACGTCGAACAGGGACAGCTGCCCGCGGTGGTACTGCCGCAGCCCGTGTAGACGCGACCAGGACGCAAAGATGGGGAGGGGCGGCACGCCTGGCTGGTGTGCCGCCCCTCCCTTGTGCTGTTACAGGGTCAGCTCGTCTTCATGGTGCACTTGAAGACGCCGTTCTTGTCCTCGCAGTCACCGCTCATGCCGGTCTCGAGCCAGTACGGGTCGCGGTCGTCGAGACGGAGCTTCTTCGCGAAGCCCGCGGAGAACGCGGACATGGACCCGGAGTTGTGCTTTCCGGAGATCGCCGAGCGTCCGCAGACCTCCTTCCAGGTCGGCTTCATCCCGTCGATGTTGAGCAGGTGCACGCCGTCGGTCTGCTTCTTCGCAAAGGTCTGCACGCACTCGGAGCCGGAAGCCACCGGGTTGAGGCCGTCCTCGCTCTTGGGCTGGCCGGCGCTGTTGTACGAGGCGTTGAACGCGAACTCGTCACAGTTGGGCTTGTCGGTCGCATCCTGCATCGCGCCCGGGTCGCCGTACTTGTTGGCCCAGCCGTCTTCGTCGCAGACCACGGCACGGTTCTTGCCGTTGCGGCCACCTGGCAGGTAGTAGAGCGGCGTGTTACGGGTCTTGACGCCCATGGTGTTCGGCAGCTTCTCCTGCAGCAGCCAGGCGTGTGCTGCGGCCTGCGGGAACTTGGCCGCGTTGAACGTGTACGTGGGGGCGACATTGACGAAGATGCAGCCGCTCTTGCCGAAGGTCTTCTTCGTGTCGCAGCGGATCATTTCGAGGTCGGACGGGTCGTCCATGCCCCACTGGTAGCCGACGTCCTGGAGGCCGGGCATGTTACCGGCCTGGAGGATTCCGTCGATGCGGAAGTCGGTGCGGAAGTCGAAGGTCCGCTCCTTCTCCGTGTCGTCCCAGGTGAACGTGGTCTTGAGGTTGGCTTCGTGGGTGTCGGCGGCCGACGTCCACAACGGCTTGCCGTCCCAGTCCTCGTACGGCGCCTTGCCGGGGTCCTTGCACTGCGTATGGCCGGTGCAGAACTGGTCCTTCATGACCATCTCGATGGCCCGGAACAGCGGCGAGATGAGGACGGGCTTGATGTTGACGCGCTGCGTCCAGGTGGTGGTGCCGTCCAGCGAGATTTCGCGCGTCATGCTGAAGTACGCGGTGGCGTACGGCTTGCCGTCCATCTTGTAGTAGGCGGGGAACGTCTTGCTCTCGCACTCGACAGTGCGGGTCGCGAAGGCGGCCCTGCTCTCACCCGATGGGTTGGTGGCGCACCAGTCGGTCATGCCGTTGGCGGCTCGGGTCCCCGGCGCGCGTGCGACCTTCTCCTTGACCCGCTTCTGCTGTGCCTTCAGCTTCTGCTGGACCTCGGGGGGCAGTTCGTCGAACGTGAGGGACGGGCCGAAGCATGCCTGGGCGCCGTTCTTGTCGACCGGGCCGCACTGCTCCTTGAGCGGGGTCTTCCTCGCCGTCGGGCTGTAGGAGACGGGGGCTCCGAGGGGCCGGGTGATCAGGCCGGTGGGGACCTGTGCCGACTGGTCCGGGTTCGGGCTGTTCGTATCCGGATCGGGGAGCTTGAGGTCGACGGAGTAATCGTCACCGGTGTTGGTGCCGTTTCCGCGGAACGCCACGCTGACGGCGTCGGATGCTCCGCCATCGTTGGCGGTGCGGACGTTCAGTGTGTGCGAGGCGCGGGCGACCGCGGAACGCAGGCCGGTGTCGGCGGAACGCAGGCCGGTGTCGAACGTCACCGACGTCTTGCCGACGGCGTCAACGCGCTTCCACGCCGCACCGTCGAGCTGCCATTCCACCCACTTCGCCTTGTGGCCGGCGGGCAGGTTGACGGTGAACTCGCCCGGTTTACCGTTGTTGGCGACACTGGTCGGCTTGGCCGGCTTCTCCACGACCGGCACCGCGACCTCGAACTTGGACCACGGTGACCAGTCGGACTCGTACGCCTTGCCGTCGTAGGCGGAGGAGCGGACGAGGTAGGAGACGCCGTTCTTCAGCTTGCCCTTGGGGACGTTGACCGAGGTGGGCTTGCCGGATGCCACGTATTCGGAAACGAGGACGCCGTACTGGTTGGTGTCGCTCAGGTTGACCTTGGAGACCGGCTTCCACGCGGCGTCTGCGGTCCAGACTTCGAACGTGGAGGTCGCGGTGTCGCCGTCCGGGTCGATGACCGTGTTACGCAGGGTGGGCGTTTCAGTGTTGGTCTGCCACACGCCGGAGGTCTGCGTGAACGGCGGCCCGACCTGCGGTCCCTTGGGGGTGTTCGGTATCCCGTTTGCGGCCCGCCCTGTTGCGCCGGGAGCGCCGAACACGTGGGGCGGTGTCGCCGACGGCTTCTCGTCGGCTGCGGTCGCGCTGACGGTGTCGAGGGCGATCGCCGTCTCTGCTCCGGTACCGAGGAGCGTTGCTATGGCTATGGTCATGGCTAGGGAGGTGCGCCTCATGGTGAAGGCGCCCGATACCCGGTACTTCACTGTGCTGTTTTCCTGTTCGGTTGTCCTGATGTCGAACTTATGTCCGGCACCAGGCATGGGACTCTACCCCCTGGTCTGGACCAACCCACGGTCGGGTGAACCAGGGCAACCACCTGATAGCCGGGCAGCGTTCCACGCATCTGCATGAGGTGTCGAAGCGTCTCGCCACGGGTGCCCCGCAGGCGGCAGGCTGGGTGAGCTGCGCAGGGCGGTCGCCCCTCTCGCGCCCGCTGATCTGGTGGGCATCCCTGTCGCCATGGGCCATGCACGGGCCAGCGCGGCGTAGAGCGCGGCAGGCAGCGGCCCGAGAGCAGCTCGGCGGGCACGTCGAAGGAGGGGCAATGGCGGTCATGAAGCCGCTGTTAGGAGGCCGCCGTTCAGGGGGTGACGCCAGCATTGACGGCGACGACGGCACATAGAGGCACCTGATCGCTATCGTGGGCGATCAGACCGGGCGCCTGCCGAGGGCCTTCGGGCCGCTTCGGCCGCGTTCAGCTTGCTCTTTAACCTCTGGGTGTTTGCTTCTGATGCTGGCATGACATGGGGTCGGCGTCTGGTCAGGTTCGGCTCTGTACTGAGGTCTGATTAGACCGCCAGATTCGCTGCATAGATCCAGTCGAGGCCGTCGTATCCAGTCGTGTCGAGATGGGATGCACGGGTCAGGCCGACTCTGATGGCCACGCGTTGGGATGCGATGTTGGCCGGTCGGATGCGGGCGATCAGCGGTAGGTGGGAAGCGTTCTGGGCGGCCCAGGCAGAGACCGCGGTTGCTGCCTCGGTGGCGAAGCCGTGGCCCCACGCTGCAGGGGTGAACCGGTAGAAGAGATTGAGTGTCTTCGTGCCGTGCAGGTCCATCGGTTTGATTCCGCAAAATCCCAGTTGCTGGGGAGAGTTGTGACGGCGGACGACCCAGTAGCCGTATCCGTGGTGCTGCCACTGAGCGTCCCAGCGTTGATAGAGCGCCGCTGCCTCATCGAGCCGGGTGAGGGCATCGGAGGGGTTGTATCGGCAGGTTTCCGGGTCGCGGTGGACCGAGAGGATCGTGTCGATGTCGGCCTCGGCCGGACGTTGCAGTAAGAGGCGGTCGGTCTGTATCCGTTCGTCTGCCAGGCCCTGATCACTCATGTCAAGAGCGTATCCACCTGCGCGTGCAAGGCTTCAGATTCCGGTTCTGAGGCCGTCCCGCTCGATGATCGTCTCGGGGCGTCTGGTCGTCTTCCCGACGTCATAGCGGGTCGTGGGACGACGATCCTGGACCCACGGGGCTTTCCTGGTCCGGGCGTTGAGGGTTTCGGTGCACGGGCCGGACATGCCAGGTGCGGGCGAAGGTTCCGAAACCCGCGGCGGACAAGGGCCGGGGTGATCCGTGCAGGCTCGGCCGGCCTTTCCCAGGGGCGGCGGAGGTCGGCCGCGGCATCACGGGTGAGCCGGAGTTGGGTGTGGGCGGCGATCACGAGCCACGTCCAGCGGTCTCCGGCTTCGGGCGTGCGGAGTTTCGGTCGGGTCCAGCCGAGGGTCTGCTTCATCAGCCGGAAGGTGTGCTCGATGTCGAACCTTCGCAGGAACGCCTGCCAGCGGACGTCGACACACTCGCCGCTCAGACCGGTGGCCGACGACCACAGCCAGAGGGGCAGAGGGTCTGCGCCGCCGGGCAGGTGGTCGACCTGGAGGCGGATCAGCGTGCCTTCGATGATGGGGAGTTCGCCCGTGTGGTCGATCCACGCAGAGCGGGTGGTCAGCCTCGGGTGGAGGCGGTCTCAGGCCATTGCGTGGGCGACGCCGTACCGGTCGGTGACCTGGACCGTTGCCGCATCCGGCTCGCCCCATGTCTCCGGCTTGGCGAAGCGGAACTCCTTGCCGTGCTTCGGCGGTCGCCCGCCCTGGGGAGGTGGAGGTGGCCATCTGCGCGGCTGGGATCAGGCACGGGGCCTCGCACACGGAGGTCATCGTCAGTGGGGATGGGCGGTGCATGGTCATTGAGATCGGCGCCCGCCTCGCCGCGGGGCAAATCGGGTTCCTGATCCAGCACGCCCTGGGCATCGACGTCTGGGCGGCGCTGCTCGATGTCGCCCTCGGCCGGCCTGCCGCTCTCGCCCCTTCCGCCCGCGGATATGCGGCCGTGCGGTTCGTGACCAGTCCGCACACCGGGCGGCTGACGTCGCTCTACGGCTTCCCCAGGAGGGGGCCGGGCGTGCCGTTCGTCCGCTGGCGGGCGGCAATCGGCGGCCTCGTCCGCGAGCCGGGCGCCAACGGTCATCGGCTGGGGTCGTTCGTGGTCACCGGCCTTGATGCCGTCGAGGTCGAGGAGCGGGCCGATGCTCTCCTGCGGCGGGTCCGTATCCACGTGGAACCAGCTCCGGAGAACACCGGTCAGGTCAGGCCGGCGAGCACTTCGGCCATCGCGCTGTAGCTCTCACGGACCGCGTCCGCCTTGGCCAGCCGGTGGCGCTCAAGGCGGATCGCGCCCAGGTGTCTGGCCTCGTAGACCCGCGCCCGCCACACCGCGGCGGGCGAGCGGTCCAGCACTCCGTAGGACTCCCAGAACGCGGTCCGTTCGTCGTCCTTGGCTCTCGCCATGCGGATGGTCCAGTCAGCGGCGGGGTCACCGAACCAGGTGCGGTCGAAGTCCAGCACCCCAGTGATCACCGGCTCCGGGGCTGCCGGGTCCATCAGAGCGTTGACGGTCCTTCACTAGGCTCCCTGGAGTTGTCGGATTCGACGGCTTTGAAGGGGACTTGGAGGAAAAGTACGAGGATGGGTGGAGAGTCGAGTTCTACGACTTCCTCAAGCCTCCACCGGCTCTGGCTGACGAGGAACTCGCGGCCTTCGGTGACCTTCATGAGCGGGCCGCCCGGAATGGGGCTCGGCACGGTACGCCGATCCTCATCCCGCCGACCGGGGTGCTGCCTGACCCTCGCCTGAACCTGTTCTTCCGCGTCAGTCCCATGATGGGACGGAAGCCGAGGACCTGGCGACGTTACGCCATGGCCCTCGTGGTGTGGCTCAACTTCCTCGACGCCATCGGTCGCCACTGGGCCGTGGCAACACCGCGGGACGTGGAGGCATTCAAGGACTGGCGCCTGACGGACGTACGGAACGCCGAGCGTGTGAAGCCGGGGAGCTTCGACACCGACCGCGCCGCGCTGAACACCTTCTACACCTGGGCCTCCGGCGCATACGCGTTGGCGAACCCCGTCCCGAGCGTCCCGACCGCCGAGGAGGACGAGCGCCAGGACGAGGTGATCGGCCCGGACGGCGGCCGTCGCTCACGCGACGGGCTTCGGCCCACGGGAGCGCGGCGGCGGCAGATCAAGTGGATGCTGCGGGCGGCCTTCGAGCAGTGGCGGGACATCGGGCTGCGCGGCTACGGCTTCGACGGGCTGCGGATTCCGGGCTGGCGCGGGGTGAACGAGGACCGCGACGCGGTCTTCGTCGACGGGCTATACGGCACAGGGCTCAGATTGCAGGAGTGGGCGAGCATCTTGGACGTGGAGATGCCCCTGCGGGCGGTGGGCCGCTTCCCGAAGGCGTGGCTGGCGGCGGCGTGCATCAAGGGGGCGAAGAAGGAGGGGCGGACGTACCGGGTCCCGCGCCGGGTGTTGAAGGACATCGAGGGCTACTGCGACCCGCTGGAGGGCTCGCGGACGGAGGCGAGCCGGCGGGCCCAGCGCACCGGCCGGTACGAGCGGCTGCCGTACGTGCGGGTGGTGACCGGCTACAACGCCCGTACCCGCACGCTGCGTATCGAGGGAGCCGAGGGAGATCCGGAGAGCCTGCTGTCGCTGGACGTGATCGCGCCTGACGAGCGGCGGCTACTGTTCCGCCGTACGGAGCACGGGCTGGAGCCGCTGGCGCTGTGGCTCGCACCGTCCGGGATGCCGAAGAAGCCGGACGGCTGGGAGGACACCTTCCAGGCGGCGAACGCGCGGATCGCCGAGAGGTGGGTGCAGTGGACCGCGCCGCACCTGCAGGGCGAGGAGCGGGAGCGCCGTAAGGAGCAGTGCCCGCTGTGGGCCCGGCCCCATATGTGCCGGCACTCCTTCGCCCTGAAGTGGTTCTCGGTGCTGTCGCTGGTGTGGCAGCCGTCCGTGGAGGGGTTCACGGCCGAGGAGTTGGCTGACCTGCGCGAGCAGTTCGGCGGCATCTGGTACGCACTGTCCACTTTGCTAGGGCACGACGACCCGGAGGTCACCAAGGACATCTACCTGGAGCCGTTCACCGCGCTGCAGGTCGACTATCTGATGGCGCTCCTGGACGAGGACGAGCAGCCGGCCGTCGACGCGCTCATCTGCACGGTCGCACACGCCGGAGGCCGGACCCTGCTTCCGGTCGGCGCCGCGGCGGGCGCTCGCGGAGAGGCGGGACAGGCGTGAGCACACGATCGCGGGGAGGCCGGAAGGCGTCCCAGCCGCCCGCAGGGTGGCAGCCCCCGGAGCGGCTGCTGTCGGAGGGGGATGGCACCGTGGTGCGGTTCCTGGCACAGTCCGGGGACACCGAGCGGATCTTCGACTTCGGCAATATCCAGGACAAGAACGGGGACCTGGTCGAGATCGCACTCGGGATCCAGCAGTGGCTGGCCAGGGCCTTCACCCGTCGGACGTCTCCACGGTCCGGTGTCACCCGGCTCTCGGGAGCCAGTGCCGTATACACGGCGGCGACGCTGATCGCCCGGTACTTCACGACCCTTGATCCCGCGCCCGTGAATCCCGGTGAGGTCACCCCGGTGCACATGCGGGGGCTGTGGGAGTTCTGCGGCCGGGTCCGGTCCCAGCGGACGTACCTGGAAGCGCTGCGGGCGCTGCTACGTGACGATCAAGAGCTGCCCGAAGCGTCGCGCGCCGAGCTCTTCGCGCAAAAGCTCCCGGAGTACGACGACCGGCAGGCGACGCTGGCCTACACGGACGAGGAGATGCAGGCGATCATGACCCGGGTTCGCGGCGATGTGCGCCGTGCCCGGGACCGGGTCCGCGCAGGACGGGCGCTGCTGGAGCGCTTCCGTGCAGGTGAAATCCCCGAGGACAGCAGTGACTTCGAACTCGGAGAACTGCTGGATCACTTTGATCGGATCGGAGATCTGCCGCGCTACCCCAGCGGCAGGGTGACGTTTGCCGCGTCGCGCTGCGGTGGGGCGACAGGCATCGGCCCGCGCTTGTGTCTGACCGTGCCCGAGATGACAGCATTCGCCTTGCTGCTGACCGCTCTGACAACGGAGAACTTCGGCACGGTGGCGGCCTGGCCCGCCGTGCACTACCGGCCCGACGGAGGGTTCGCCGATGGCGGCGTCGCGCTGGTAGAGGCGGTCAAGCCACGGCGCGGCCCGGACCGCGAGCACATGGTCACAGCTCTGGAAGATCTGCCACCTGGTTTGAGCGACCTCCTGCAGTCGACGGACGACCTTCCCCTGTTCCGCTCGCCGACCCGGGTCTACCAGCTCCTGCTGGAGCTGACCGACGTCCCACGACGCCATGGCGGTCACACCCTGGCGCTGAGCGGTTTCACCCCGCGGCCCACCAGCTCGAAGCCTCCGTGGCCGCAGGGCGTGCGGGCGTCGTACATCGGCAAGTGGGCGGTCCGGCACGGCTTCCCCACCGGGGAGGCGCCGCCGGGCGGGCCGCCGCCAGTGGAGGCACGGAGGATCCGGCAGACCGGCATCGAGCACAACCGCCGGCCGGTCGCGCAGACCCGGCGCACGATGAACGACTACTACCTCAAGCGCAGCCCCGAGGTGCAGCGCGAGAGCCGCACCGTCGTGGGCGATGTACTGCGTGCCGAGGTGGGCAAGGCGCGGGCCCGCCGCCAGATTCCCGTGATCACTGCCGCTCTCGTCGACAAGGCACGCACGGACCGGCGACCACCGGCACCTGGTGGAAGAGTTCCAGGCCCAGGTCAAGGCCCAGTCCTCCACGCCAGAGGCCATGCAGAAGGTCACCGAGCAGAACGCCGCCCTGAAAGAGGAGCTGGCCGCCGCGAAGGAGTCACTGGCCGCCGAACGCGAACGCAACGCGGCCCTGGTCCGTATCGCGACCGAACTGTCACTCGAACTGGAACAGGCCCGCGCCGAGCTCGCCTCCGCGCAGCAGGTGTCGCAGTTGCCTGCCCCGCGCACTTCGCGGCCGCGCCCTCGCAGACGCCGGTGAACCTCGGCCGCCCGCGGTACGGTGCTCCGGCAGGCCCTCCCGTCGAGGAGCATCCGTTCATGGACTACCAGCCGATCCCGCGCACGCCCGACGCCTTCCAGCAGCCGGTGGCGCCGGAGGAGATCGCGGCCATCTGTCGCCGCACCTTCGGCAGCGGCACCCAGGTCACCGCCGCCGTCGAGCTCGGCGGCGGCATGTACAACACGACCCTGCGTGTGCACGTCAGCGGTGAGGACCGGCCGGTCATCCTCCGCGTCGCACCACAGCCGCACAAGCAGTTCCGCAGCGAACGCGCCCTGATGCGCAACGAGTTCGCGACCCTTCCCTACCTCGCGCCGATCGCCCCGCTGATGCCCCGGCTCATCGCCGCCGACTTCACCCACGAGGTCATCGGGCGGGACGTCATGGTCCAAACGCTCCTGGACGGCGTTCCAGCCGCCGATCAGCTCGGTACCTACCCACGATCCAGCTGGCCGGGCTTCTTCCGACAGCTCGGTGAGGTCGCACGCACCGTGCACGCGGTACGCGGCCCGAACTTCGGCCCCGTCGCCGGCCCCGGCTGCACCACTTGGAGCGAGGCGCTGGCCGCCTCCTTCACCGACATCGCCACCGACCTCGACGCCGCCGGACTGGACGTTACTGACCTGCGCAAGGTCGCAGACCTGGTCGACCAGCACCGAGCCACCTTCGACGAGATCACCGAGCCCCGTCTCCTATCGGGCGATTTCTGGACAATCAACTGCCTTATGGATGCGTCGGCCCCCGTGCCCGCACTCAGCGGAGTGATCGACTTCGACCGCACCCTGTGGGGCGATCCAGCAGCTGACTGGACCATCCGCATGGCAAAGGCCAAGCCCGACGAGCGAGAGGCGTTCTGGGAGACGTACGGCCCCCAGGACCAGTCCGACGCCGCGACCTGGCGCTCAAAGATCTACGAAGCCCGGCACCTCGGCGCCGTCCGTCTGGAGCGCCACCGCCTCGGCAACCGGGAAGGCGTACGGCACAGCTACGAGTCAATGGCCGCCATTCTGACAGCCGCAGCCTGACGCCCGACACTGAATGGCCGCTGCGCGGGGAAGACTGCGGACACACGCCGGCGGATGGGGAGGGGGCGGTGTCCGTGGCCGCGGTCGGCAGTACGGACTCGGCGCTCAAGCGGGCCAGGGTGGCGCGGAACATGACGCTGGAGGAGGCAGCCGACACCCTGAACGCGATCACCGGAGGCGCCTCGGACGCGAGCCTGTTGAGCGCGTGGGAGTCCGGCCGGCGCCGGACCGGCAAGCGGAACCGGGCTGGGCTGTGTCAGCTCTACCGCGAACGCCCGGAGGTGCTGTTCGCCCACCAGGACGGGGCGGCCACCAGTGTGCTGGAGTCCTCCGGCACCGCAGTGGTGGTCAACGTGCTCACCCGCTGGACCGACCTGGTCGAGGCGATGGTCGACGTCGCCGCCGGAGCGCGCGAGCACCTGGTCGTCACCGGCTCCCGCAGCCGAGAAAAGGCGTATCTGGGGGCGATCGAGACGGCCGTGGCCCAGCGCCCGGACCTGGTCCACTACCGGGTGTTGTACGGGCCGCCGCGGCACCGCGTGCTGGCCGACCACCTTCTGCGGCTGCTGGAGCTACGCGATCCGTCCGCGCGCCGCAACGGCGTCAAGACGCTGCACATCGGGATGGTGGAGCCCACCGAGGCGCTGGAACGCTTCTTCGTCGCCTCGGAGACCGCGGCGGTGGTGCCGCTGCCGTCGTTCCACGGGGCGGAGGGGTTCGACTGCGGTGTCTTACTCGGTCGCGAGGCGGCGGTGGGTCTGGTTCACCATGGGCGGGAGGCGTGCGCGTCCGCACGGCCGGTGGAGACGATCGAAGCCGTCCGTGCGCTGCCGGTACGGCACAACTGACGTGGTGGGGAGAGACGTGAGCGATAACCTTCAGCAGGCGGCCGAGGCCCGTACGGCGTCTGTGATCCAGCTGGCCCAGGAGCTGGTCCGGTGCCCGAGCCGGGCCGGGATCGACGACTACGGGCCCGTCCTTACCGTGCTGGAGGACTGGCTCGCCGCCCGTGATCTGCCGCACCGACGTCTCCACGACGACGGGGGCGCCCTGGTGGGGCTGCTCGTGGAGATCCCCGGCGGGCACCCAGGGCCCTGGTGGACGCTCGACGCGTGCGTGGACACCGCCCCATACGGCGACGAGACCGCCTGGTCCTTCCCGCCGGCTTCCGGCGACATCGTGGACGGATGGCTGCTCGGCCGTGGCTCGTCCGACTCCAAGCTCGCCGCCGCGATGTTCTGCCACATCGCCGCCGACCTGCTGCCCCGCGCCGCTGACCTGCACGGCGGGCTCGCCGTGCTGTTGGACGTCGACGAGCACACCGGCGGCTTCGGCGGCGCCCGTGCCTACCTCGCCGACCCCACTGCGGCCCGCCCTGCCGGGGTGCTGATCGGCTACCCGGGGCTGGACGAGGTCGTGGTCGGCGGCCGTGGCCTGTGGAGGGCCTCCCTTGCCGTGCACGCCCCCTCCGGGCACTCCGGGTCCAGCAAGAGCGTGGTCGGCGCCATCTCCCGCGCCGCCCACCTCGTGCGGCTGCTGGACGCCGCCGACCTGCCCGGCGTCGACGGGACCTCGGCGTTCCCGCTGCCGCCGAAGCTGTCGGTAACGTCCTTCCACGGCGGCCAGGGCTTCTCGGTCACCCCCGACCGGTGCGACCTCAACGTCGACATCCGCACCACCCCGACCTTCGACGCCCACGGCGCCGAGACGCTCGTCCGCAAGGCCGTCGCCGAGCTGGATGCGGAGCTGCCCGCCCCGAAGCCGACCGAGGTCACCCCCATCGCCACGTGGCCGCCGTTCCGCCTGGCCGAGCGCGAGCAGCCCGCCGCCGCCCTGCTGAACGCCGCCGCCGAGACCGGGCTGATGGTGAGGGCGAAGACCGCGGGGCCGTCGAACATCGGCAACCTGCTCGCCGGGGAGGAAATCCGGGCCACGGCCGGATTCGGGGTGCCGTACGAGGGGCTGCACGGCATCGACGAACGCGCCCACCTCGCCGAGCTCCCCACGGTGTACGCCGTCTACCACCGGGCCGTGCTCGATCTCCTTGGGGGCTGATGTCCCAGGCACGTCCCAGTTTTCTCCCAGATCCGCTCCCAGCAAGTCCCCATCTCCGTCTCTGGGAACAGATCTTCGGTCGTGGTGACATAGAGGCAGCACCACCTCACATCCACCGATGACAAGGGAGGCCGGTCATGGCCGAGCAGACCATCGTCACCACCCAGCCCGCCGTCGAGGACAAGCCCGCCGCGGCGCCGAGCACCGGCGGCTTCGCGCCGCAGATCAGCACCCACCCGGTGGCGACCCTCACCCTGGGCCGCCAGATGTTCAACGACTCGGACAAGTCGAACTACTTCGAGGGCTGAAAGGCCCGCAGGACCTGACCGAGCACCCCGGGGCCGGCCGTACGACGGCTGGCCCCCGGGCGCGTCACAGGGCTGATCGAAAGGGGAGGCGAACGGATGGAACGGGAGTGGATGACCGGCGGCATGGCCGCCGTGGACGGATTGACGATCGACGGGCTCGGCGACGTGCGCCGGGCTGCGGGAACGTGGGTACAGGCGGTCGCCGAAGGGCCGGTCGCCCTCGCTGTGGTGGGCGACTGCCCGGTCCCCGAGCAAGAGCTGCACGCCGCGCTTGCGGCCGTACGGGCGGGGCAGTGGGGCGAACTGACCCGGTGGCCGGGCTCGTACTGGGTGGTCGCGAGTGACGGGCGGCAGCGGTTCGTGTGCGGCGACCTGGCCGGTATCCGGGCCGTCTACTACACCTTGCGAGGCGACGAAGGGACGGCGTGGGCGACCGAGGCCCGCCTCCTGGGGCGTCCGCTCGTGCCGGATCTGCCGTGGCTGGCGGCCCGGCTGACAGCGGGTGAGCACCACTGGCCGCACCGCAGCCCGTACGAGGACATCCGCCTGGTGCCCGGCGGTTTCGGGCTGCTGCTCGCGCCGGGAGCGCCGCCGCAGCTCATCGACGTCTCCGGCATCACACCGGTGGACGAGCTCCGCGAGGGCGCCGACCGGTTCGGTCAGGTGCTCACTGAGGCTGTCCAGCACCGGGTCCGCGCCGCCGGTGGGGTAGTGGGGGCGGACTTGTCCGGCGGGCTGGACTCCTCGGCGGCCGTCGTGCGGCCGCCGACGCCGGGACCGTGCACGCGGTGGCGTACACGGACGGGTACACCAGCGGCGAGGACATGGCGTTCGCCTCCCGCGTGGCCGAGCACACCGGGATCGCGCACACGGTCGACATGGGCGCCGACGAGCAGTTGCCGTTCTCCTTCCCGGCCGGGCAGCCGACGGGGGTGGAGCCGGTGCTGGAGGCGGCGATGTTCGCCATGGACGCCTCGTATCTGCACCCGGTGCGCGGGCTGCCGCTGCACCTGACCGGACACGGCGGGGACATCGTGCTCGACTCCTCTTCAGCGTGCTGGGTGCGGCTTCTCCAGGACGGCCGACGCCGCCAGGCTCATCGCCAGGTCGTGGCGTTCGCCCGGCTCCGCAACACCGCACCGGGCCCGTACTGGAAGGCCCTGAAAGAGGCCGCCGTCCTCGGCCGGGCCGGTGCCCTGGAACGCGCGGCCAAGGCCCTGGAGCGCGGGCCCATCACCCCGCAGGCCGCTGTGGCCGGCTGGTCGTGGTGCCGGCTGGGGGCCGGTGCGTCGTGGCTGACCGGCTACGGCCGCCACCAGGTCGCCGCCCTGCTGCGGCAGGCCGCCCGCGACCAGCAGCCGGAAGACACGGACGAGTTCGACCAGTGGGCCGCCCTGCGGTCGGTGGGCGCCTCGGCCCGCGGCTGGGCCCCGTACGGTCAGGCGCTCGGCATCCGGCCGGTGTATCCGTACCTGGACAACCAGGTCGTCCGCGCCGCCTTCGCCGTCCCGGCCCTTGCCCGGCGCGGGCTGGTGGCCTACAAGCCGCTGCTAAGGGCCGCGCTGCCCCAGCTCCCGGACTGGCTGACCTCCCGCCGGTCCAAGGGCTCGTTCACCGCCCAGCACATCGCCGGATTCGCCCGGCATCAAGGCCGGCTCGACGAGCTGACCGCTTCCAGTCCGCTCGCGGCCGGCGGGCTGATCGACCCCGCGGCCGTCCGTACCTCGCTGGCTCAGGCAGCCCGGGGGCAGAGTGCCACGGTGATCGCCGACCTGCACCAGTTGATCGTGACGTGCTGGTGGCTCACCGGCCAGACGACCAGGAGGGAGGTGGCAGCGTGCTGATCCCCGCCCGCCACATTCACCACAACACCGGCCCGGACGGCACAGCGGTGATCGACGTTCGGCGGGAGACATGGCTGATGCTTGATCAGGACGCCTCCCGGATCTGGCATGCCATCACCGTCCGCGGCAGCACCGCCGGGCTCGCCGACGAGATCACCATCCCCCCCGGCCAGGACCCCCAGCAGGTTGGCGGCCAGATCGCCGCGTTCGTCGAGGAGCTCGTGGCCGCCGGCGTGCTCGTCGACACCGACCGGCCCCGTCGAGTACGGCAAAGGTGGTGGCGGCGATGACGGTCATGGTCCCCACCGCCCGGCCCACCGTTCCACGGCGCGACCGGTTGGTGGCCTCCGTCGCGCTCGCCCTCTCCCTGGCCGTGAGCCCGTTGCCGTTGCGCTGGAAGGTCGCCGCCGTGCGACGGCTGCGCGGCCTGCCGTACGCGCGCCTGGCCCGGCTCGAAGCCCTCCACCTCGCGGTGCAAGCGGTGATTCCCTCGTGGTGGCCGGGCCGGATCGCGTGCGCCGAGATCAGTCTCGCCACCGTTATCGCGACCGCGCTGACCGGCTGCCAGGCCCGCTGGGTACACGGCGCCCGCTTCATGCCCCACGCCGCACACGCCTGGGCGGAGGTCCCCGAGGGCGCGGTCGGCCGGGACATCGGCGACGCCGTCGACCGGCCCTGGATGCCAGTCCTCACCGTGCCGTAGAGGGGCCTTGGGCCGCCGTGGCCCGGGGCTGGCCCGAGCCTCCCCGCCCCGGACCACGGCTTCACTCGATCGGATGAAAACCGGGCGGAATGACTGACGGTAAGGGCCTCTCGACCAGCGGCGACGCGGAGTTGCCGGAACAATCCGGTTGCCCGGCCGCCTCGTTCAGCTCCCTGATAGCGCTCGTGAGTTCTTCTGTATCCTCGCCGCCCGTCGCCACCGCGGGCCAGCCGCCGGTCATGCGCCTGGCCTCCGACCGGCACTTCGAGGCGAGCGTCAACCTGTCCACCGCCGCGATAGCGCGCCGACTGCCCCACACCCTCGCCGAGGCGGCCCGGCTCAGCTGGCGCACCGACCGCCCCGCCGTCCTGGCCCTGCTCGGCTGCCAGATCGGCGCCGCCGCCCTTACCGCGACCGCACTCGCAGCCACCACCCGCGTGCTGGCCGCCGTCTTCACCGGAGGCGACATCGCCAGCGGGCTCCGGGGCAACCTGACCGCCGTGGTGGTTCTTACCCTCGCCGCGTCCGGCCGCTACCTGCTGGACGCCGCGGCCCGCGCAGCCGCCGCCCGGCTCGCGCCGAAGGCCGTACGCGAAGCGGACCTTGCGGTCATCACCGCGGCGACCGCCGCCGAGCTGGTGGCGTACGAGGACCCGGACTTCGAGGACGCCCACGCCGCCGCCTCCGACGGAGCGGAGAAGACTGGCGACCTCATCCTCGACGCCCAGCTCCTCACGTCCGCGGCGGCGCAGATGGCCGCCGCAGCGACGGTCGTCACCGTGCTGCACCCGCTGATGCTCCCCTTGCTGGTCCTCTCCGTCGTCCCCTGCGCGTGGGCCACCGTACGCGGCGCTCGGATCGAGCACGCCGCACACCACCGCAACCTCGCCGACTCCCGGCTCCGCAACGTCTTCCGTTCCTACACCACTGAGCGCAACACCGCCGACGAGGTCCGCGCGGGCACCATGGCCGCCTTTCTTATTCGGCAGTACCGCATCGTCTCCGGCCGCCTGGAGGCCGAACAACTCAAGGCCACCCGGCAGGCCCTGGTCGTGCAGGGGATCGGTGACGCACTCACCGTGGTTGGCACCGCTGCGACCTGGGGCGTGCTCGTGTTCCTGGTGGCGAGTGGCCAGATGGAGCTTGCGGTCGCGGGGACGGCAGCCTTGGCGGTACGGACCTCTATGGCGGCTCTTGCGACGACGGTGCGGGCCGGGGCCCGGCTGTTCCGCACCTCGCTGTCCCTGGACGACTGGGCCCGGTTCCTCGCCGTGGCCAAGCCGTGGACGACCCGCCGTGGCTCGGCCCCGGTCGCCGAGGCCGGACCGCAGCTGATCACCACCCGGGGCGTCTGCTTCACCTACCCTGGCGCCGACACCCCCGCGCTCGACGGCATCAACCTGGACCTCAAGCGCGGTGAGGTCATAGCCCTGGTCGGCGAGAACGGCGCCGGCAAGAGCACCCTCGCCCGCATCTTGACCGGCCTCTTCCTGCCCACCAGCGGTTCGGTGCGGTGGGACGGGGTGGACCTGGCGGACGCCGACCCGGCCGGGGTGCTGTCCAAGGTTGCGCTCGTGCCGCAGGACTACACCCGCTGGCCGTTGGCTGCCCGTGAGAACATCACCCTCGGCCAGCCCCGCCCCGACGGCGACGCTGCCGTGCACGCCGCTGCCGAGGCGGCCGGCGCCGACAGCGTCATCGCCGCGCTGCCCCACGGGCTGGACACCTCGCTGGCCCGATCCTGGTGGGGAGGACACGACCTCTCGGGCGGGCAGTGGCAGCGCGTCGCGGTCGCTCGCGCGTTCCATCGCGATGCTCCCGTCCTCGTGATGGACGAGCCGACCGCCGCGCTCGACGCCCGTGCCGAGCACCGGATTTACACTCGGCTCAGGGCACTCGCCGAGGGACGGGCGACCGTGTTCGTCACCCATCGGCTGGCCAACACCCGCCTCGCCGACCGCATCATCGTCCTCGACCGAGGGCGCATCGCCGAGATGGGCACCTTCGACGAACTCGTCAACCAGGGAGCCACCTCGATCTTCTTTGAGATGCTCAAACTCCAGGAAGATCGGACGTAACCCCAGTCAGATCCAGGCCCTTCACTTGGCTGCGGATGAACACCTGGAGGTACCCGACAACAGGTTTCTCGACAACCGACTTGCCTAGTGAACGGTCCACAGGTCTCCGGTCAGCAGCCTCGGTTCGGTGACCTCGTCGAGCAGGGCACGGTCGTGCGCGGCCACTGCGGCGACCTTCCGTACGTCGGCTGCGTCCAGGCCGGCACTGTCCAGGTCGGCGGCGATCTCCTCCAACGACGCGATCACCGTCTCGCTCCACGTCCCGTACCCCGGGCCGCCGACGGGCCCGAAGTGCGGGCCCCGCACGTCGTGCACGGAGCGGGTGACGGCTCCCATCTGCCGGAAGAACACCGGCCACGCGGTCCGCGGATACGCTCCCAAATGCTCCGGGGCCGGGATGCCGTCCAGGTGGGTCTGGATCATCCAGTCCCGGCCGACCACCGCATGCGACCAGTCCGCGGCAAGCATCTGCGGCATCAACGGCGCGATCACCGCCAGCCACGGCAGGCTCGCGAACTCGTTGCGCATCAGGTGGCGCTCACTGCGGAATTGGCGGCCCTCTTCCGGCGCGACCCGCAGGATCACCGGCTGGGCCTGGTCGGCCAGGGTGACGCGGTAGACGTTGTTGTACATCCCCGTACCCAGCTCGACAGCGGACACGGGCGTGGCGTCGCCGCCGAAGGCCCGTCGGCAGACCTTCCCGATCTCCTCCGCGGTCAGTGACTGCTGGAACGCCTCCGAGGCAATCCATGCCGCTCAGGATGCCCCGCCCGGAGACTGTTCGTTACATACACCGCGTAGGCGGCCCCGCACCGGTGTGGCCGCCACGGGGTGACCGACACCCGGCGGCGTCGTTGGACATGGCATCGCATGCATGAACATCCGGCCCCGCGCTTATACGCGAGCGAGCCCCGGGTCTGCATTGGGCCGGGGCTCCCGGACTGTTCGGGGAGCGGCTGCTACAGGTCGAACTCGAGGTGCTCGATGTCCGTGAAGCGGACCTCCTCCAGGGAGCCGGCGCGGCGGCCGCCGTCCTGGAAGTAGGCCCACCCACCAATCGCCGGGTAGCCGGTGCGGGCGCCGCCGACACGCCGGGCACGCGCTTCGAGGTCGTTCACAGGTGCTGCCCCTGGACAGGCAGCGGCCCTGATCAGGCATCTGACCAGGGCGTATTCAAGCGAGGGCCCGGAAGCGGAGTCCGGGAGATTCAGTCGGCGGGACGCTGGCCCACGAGCTGGGTGAGCAGCTCGATGATCTGAGCCTGGTTCTGGTCGATCTTGCTGCTGAGTGCCTCGACCTTCTGGTCCAGGTTGCCGACCTGGAGGCGTACCGCGGTGAGGTCGGACTTGATGATCCCGAACTCGCGGTCGTGCTTCTCCGCGACCTCTTCGAAACGCCGGGTCAGAGCAGCGAGCTCACTGTGGGCGATGGGGTCCTCGGGCACGCGGGCACTCCTGCCAGATCACAAAAACCGCAGATAACAGGACTCCACGATATCGCGCCCGCACCCTGTGCCAGCTCTGCTTCGCCTCGCGAACTCCGCTCCTCATCGCAGCGAAGCCCCGGGACCGTGACTTCCCGGGGCTTCGCTGCGATAAGGGCGAAGGGGCGGCGATGAGCAGGGTGGCGAGATAGAGGAACAGCACGTGGAATCGGAACGGCCGGGACGTCGCCGTCGACCGGCTGCGCGGCCGCGGCTTCAGCGCGGGCCTTGGCGGCGGCCTGCTGCTCGCGGACCTGCGCCCACCTGTGTTCGCGGATCCACGCCTGCGCGCGGAACGTGTCCACTTCCGCGTGGAGGAGCGGGAGGAGGACCTTGCGGCGCAGGGCGTTGGCGGGGCGCGGCGGCAGGCGGCACGTCTTGTGGGGCGGCGCGTTTACCCGGCCTGCGACAACGGCAGCAACCGGAGTGAAGCCGAAAAGGGGAGGGGCGGGCGTGCAGGACGACTTACTGGTGGTCGGGTTCGACCTGGAGACCCGGCGGGAGGTGCACGTCTCGGAGCGGCCGCCGGATCACTGGAAGCGACTCGGATACGGCGGGACGGGCCAGCTGGTGTGCTTCTACTGCTTCCACGGGTTCGAGGCCCCGGCGGGCACCCAGGTGCCGCTGGTGACGCGGGGGCGGTTAGGTGGGAAGGTCCGCCGACACTTCGCGCACCCGCCCGGGCAGGCACCGGCTGGTGGCCACGGACCGGAAACGGTCTGGCACATCACGTCCAAGCACCTCTTGGCGGCTTGGGCCTGGTCCCGGCCCGGGGCGGAACGGGTGCGGCTGGAACAGTGGACGGAAGATCAAGACCGGCGGGCCGATGTCGAGGTGCTGCTGCAGGACGGCACAAAGATCGCGCTGGAGGCGCAGCGCAAGCTCATGACTGATGACGGATGGCGGGCCCGTCACCGGGACTACGCACGCCAAGGCGTCGTCGACGTCTGGTTCTGGCGGCCGCGGGTGCACTTTCCGCACATCGTGCTCGACGAGGGCCTGCCGGTGTGGTTCTACTCCGTCTCCAAGCGGGAGGCGGCGACGTCGCTGGGGCGGCCACACGCGCGTGTGCACCAGTGGTGGCAGGCGCCGGACCTGGCGGTGTTCGGACTGCATCACCCGCCGTGCGCGCTGGATGAGCTGGAGCGCGTGACGATGCCGCTCGGCGCGCTGGGCCTGGGGCCGGGCGGAGCGGTGCTGCCGGAGGACCTGCAAAAGCGGTTGCTCGACTCCCAGCGGGAGTCGCGGGAGGAGGCGAAGCGGCGGAAGGACAGCGAGGCCCGATATGCACGGGCGGTCCGCGAGTCTCAGGAACGAGCAGTCACGGCAGCGGCTCCTGCGCCTGTGCCACCGGTGCCGGCGGGTGGTCTGCGGTGCGAGGTGTGCCGCCGTCCGCTGGACCCGCTACTGGCGAAGAACCGGCGGCACATCCTGTGCTGAACATACGGACTCCCGGTTGGGCCCGTTGGGTCTAACGGTCCCAACCGGGGCTGATCATTGCGAACCCTCGCGGGCTGATGACGACCCGTTTCGGCATCAGCCGCGCCCAGGCGGAGCAGAGGGTGGCCGGCTACTCAGCGGCGTGGCCGTGCGAATCACGCAACTCCCACCAGAGCTGGTCGAGCTCTGTACCCTGCGGGAAGAATCCCGTCCAGCCGGAATCCGGCGCGGCGAAACGCGCCAGCATCTTGCGGCGCAGGACCGGGTCGTCCGTCATGGTGGTGTGCAGAACGACGTTCGCTGACGGTTCTGCGGACCGATCCCACCACTGAGGGGCGTTGCCTTCATCGTCCATGGGGGTCGGGTAGTGCTCGACCGTCCTTACCGGCAGGAACGGGCCGTGCCCGGTGAAGTCGATGCCGAGGTGGTGCTCACGCGGGCCGACCCGCAGGGAGGGGTCGCGCCGCCGTCCTCACACTGAAAGCGGCGCCGACGCAAGGCCGGTGGGCAGGCCCCCGGGCACGCTATGCGGCCCGGGGGCCTTCTGCTGTCACGGGCTGGCGGCATCGCACTGGAGTGCGCGTAGGCCCTGGGATCTCGGGCCGCTGCCCCTGTGGGCTACGTGGCGGCCGGGAGGGGCTCTGTGAGGCGGTCCAACCACTCGTAGAGGGCACGCACGAGCCGGGCGTGGTTCTGCGCGCAGTGGTGCCCTGCATCGGTTGGGGACAGTTGGCAGCACTCGGGCTGGAATGGGCGGCGACGCCGTAGACCCGGGCGGCGAAGTGAGCGAAGCGGCCCCCTGACAATCCCTGTCGGGGGCCGCTTCAGTGGCGTCGGGGTCAGGACCCAGCGAGCGCAGGGGGTTCGAGTGGACGTGGAACCGGGAGACGACGACACGTTGGCCGGCCACTCCTCTCGTCCTGCGGCGGGCGAGGAGGCGTCGTGGGCAACGGGCGGTCTACCGGTCGGCAGAGGCCCGGGATGCGTCCTTGCCCCACTGCGCGTCAGCGAGCCAGGCGGGCAGGATGACGGCGCCGTCGCTGTAGACGAACGGCGACGAGGTGGGCGGCTGGGACGCTGCTCCTCGCAGAGCCTCCCCCTCCTCCTGCGAGACCGGCGTGTCACGGACGGTCAACACGTTGTGGAGGTCTCCCTCCAGGCCAGGGGCCGTCACCGTGCCGGAGAACCGGGCAGCCTTAACGAGTTGGTGGGCGAAGTTCCACCAGCACAGAAAGATGAAGTCGCCTTCGATTTCACGTATGACGGGCTGGAGTTCCAGCCACGACATGTGGCCGGGGTCGATGTCGACGTCGAGGTAGTCCTCGAACTCCTCCTCCTGCTTCCAGGTTTGGGAGAAGGATGTGGACACGGAGGTCTTGACGACTCCGTAGAACTCCGCTTCGAGGGACGCCTGGATTCCGATGGTGGTCTCGGCCCCGACTGTCTTCTTGCCTCCCACATGGCGTTTGATGGTCTTGGGTGTGTCGTTCTTGACCGCGTTACCCAGGGCCTTTCCCGGGCCGTAGTAATAGGTCATCCTGCGCGGACGCCCCAGTACACCCCCGGACCAGCGTGCTCCCTCACCGAATGTCCAGCCGTCCGAGGGGACGTCCTTGGGGTCCATCTCGTCCAGTTCTTGGACTTTGGCGGGGTCGACGCCGTACGACCACAGTGTCTCATCGACCCATTTGTTGTCCGGTTCCCGAACCAGGAGTTCCTCTTGCCCGGTCTTCGTCTGCAGAGCCATCAGGGTTCCCTTCGTTCTCGTAGCTGCTTTGGGACGGCGCCTACGTGCAGTAGGGCTGTGGAATATGGGGTGCCCTTCGCGCTGGCTGGCATGAGAGGGCGGGATAGTTGTGGCTGGAAGGCATCGAGGCTGCGCGAAGAACACGCCAGGCCGGTTGCCACAGCCGGCCCCCGAACAAGATGGCGGCACTGCTGCCTCTCGGCCCCCGTGCGCGTCCCAGGCATCCTTGAGGGGCACCTTGCATCTCGGCTGGGGATAGCTGCTTGACCGACACGTCCAAGCCCTTACTGGGTGTTTTCAACTTCTGTTGTGACGATCACGGGCCTCTTGCCGGGGCTCACGTCGGTCGGCTGTACTGGCAGCTGGTGGCGCCTGGGCCAAGACAGGGGCGCTTGTGATCATCCGCCCTTCCGGCATAGCCACCCGTTCACGGACGTAACGTCGTTCGGCTTCGCCGTTACCGCAACGCCCTGGCGGAACGTCCACTTATGCCCCACGGGTACCACGTTGGCCCTGGCCTGCGGCGTTGAGGAAGAAAAGCACCTACTTAGAGGATGGAGGTGGCGCTGATGGCCCCGCCGCCTCCTCCGTTGTGGGGAAAGTCGAGGGGGAGTTGGCTGTGATTACTCAGCACCCCGCTGGTTGTGTGGTGTGGCCTACGGCCGCGACTTGCTTATTTGCATTGATCATTGTGTTGTTAAAGGCCGCGTTGCCGATACCGACGATGTTCTCGCTCGCTACGGCAGATGCGGCCGACGCTGCGATGCCAACCGAGGCGATGCCCGTGACCGTGGCCAGCCGGCGGGTAGTGCATGAAACGGTCATAATTCTCCCTGGTGGATCGCCCAATTACCGGACAACGACTCTTCCACCCTCAGGTCACAACGGCCGCCACCTGTGGGCCCCGGCCAGCAAGGTCCTCCTCCTCTCCTGCCGCGGACCTGGCCACGGTCAGTGTCACGCCGCGGTCACTTGCCGGGCCAAAGGGTCCGGTGATTACGAGGTAGAGGTCTGGCCCCCGGTTCGGCAGGCCAGGACGAACCCGAGCCCGCTCCGGTACCGTTCTGGGCGCACCACCCGCGGGTTCGGCTATGAGTCCCCTTCGGAAAACTCGAACCCACGGCCTTTGCACATCGGCGGCAGCCGCTCCAGCCACCGGTCGACCACACGCTGGGCACCCCGGCGCAGCAGCACGGCGGCTTCCCGCTCCTCTGGCGTCAGATGACGGTGGCACGCTGGCACCTTCGCCGTCACATACCGAGGACACCGAACCGCGCGACGGCACGCAGCCACTTGAACACCGTCTATGAGTTTCTTGGCGTACAGCACCCGCTGTACGAACTCCGGACTCATGACCTTCGTGGCATACGCCAACTCGCCTTGCGGGTGCATGTGTTGCACGGTACGACCGGCCACTGACACCCCCTCCCCGCGTCAACACCGCGTGGCCCCTTGGGCCGCCGTCCACAGGCCGGATGTGGAACGGTCTGCACATGACCCAGGGCACCAAGGGCGCGCTGAAGCTCCGCACCACCAGCAAGCCGAGGTGGGCTGAGGGCTAGGGCGGCGGCCGTCGTGGCGGGGCCGGTCTTCGCGGGCGTGGGCGCCAGGACGTGAACGGTGCGGACGTTCACACCCTGCACCCGCTCGTTGGCCGGCGCGATCAGCTTCGGTGCGCTCCAGCGCAGCTTCGTGCCGTACGGGGGAGCATCGGGGGCAACGTCCAGGCGGCCGGTGTCCGCGTCGAAGGCCACGGCCTGGACGTGACCGGCGAGCTCGGCCGCGGCCGCGGCCGCGGCCGCGGTGAGAATGTCGTCGAACCGGGCGAGGATGCTGCCGCCAGCGGCCGGGACGACCATGCCGCGCCGGTCATCATCATGCCGATCGCCGTACCGAGCCCGAGCAGCTCACGGCCGTCACGGCGCAGAGCCGCGCCGGTGCGCCGCTTCGGCTTATTCGTCTGGGCGGCGCCGTTCTTCTTCGCCGCCTCCCGAGCCGCGACCAGGGCCTGGCGCGCGAGGTCGACCCCGCTCAGCTCGGTGCTCACGCGATCACCGCCCCGGTGGCGTCGCCGCCCAACGGGCGCGCGGCGAGGCCCGGCAGCCGGCTCCGTCTACGACGCGGGCCCCTCGGCGCGGGCGGCGGACAGCTCCACGGCTTGGCCGGAGGACCCTGTCTCACAGTCGTGGCATTTCTTATGGCTGCGGGACGGGCCCGCCTCTCGTTCCGCAGCCGTGCAAATCAGCCCCGCCCCTGTAGGGCTCCGTGGTTCAGAGCGTCTTGACGGTGCCGCCGTCGATGATGTGGTCGGCGCCGGTGATGTTGCCGGCGACGTCGGAGAGAAGGAACGCGATCAAGGCCGCCACTTCCTCGGGTTCAGTGATGCGGCCGGTGGTGATGTTGAAGGCTGCCGGGATCTGCTGGAGGAATGCGGCGTGCTCCGCCCCGGCCCCAGCCGCCACCTTGCCACCGAAGCCTTCGGGGTCCTCCCATATCGCAGTACGAACCACTCCGGGAGAGACGGTGTTAACGCGCACCCCCTGGGGCCCGAACTCCTCAGCCAGGGATTTGCCAAGTGCGGCCAGGGCCGCCTTGGCCGCACTGTAGGCGACCGGACCAGCGGCGGGCAGCCGGGAGTTGATGGACGAGACGTTGACGATCGCCCCACGGCGCTCGATCAGGCTCGGCAAGGCCGCGCGGGCGGCACGGACAGCACTGAGCAGATTGAGGTCGACAACGCGGATCCACTGGGAGTCGTCGGTGTCGAGGAAGCCTGCGGGCTCCACATCGTCCCCGGCTCCGACGTTGTTCACCAGCAAGTCGATGCCGCCCAGCTCGGTGAGGGCACTGTCCATGAGAGTGGCAACGCCTTCGGCGGTGCTCAGGTCGGCCGACACCGTGCAGGCGCCGGTTTCCTTCAACTCGGGCGTAATGGTGCGGGCGGCACCGACGACGCGGGCGCCTTCGGCTGTGAGAGTCCGGACGGTGGCGAGCCCGATGCCCCGGCTGGCCCCGGTGACGACAGCCGTCTTGGCGGTGAGATTGAGGTGCATGACACTCCAGTTTTTGAACTTGAAGTACAAAATATGGGCAACAGTCACTCCATGTGGAGCGAGTGCTGCGGTTTCGAGTTAGAGAGAGTCGACCGTCGCGTCGATCACTCGGACAAGCCGATCAGGACTTTCGGCAACGCGGGCCATGAGCCGCAGGCCCACGACTGTGCTCAGCAGCAGGCTTCCCAGAGCCGCGGGATCACGTTCCGGTGCGATCTCTCCCGAGCGTTGCCCTTCTTCGATCAGCATCCGGAAGGCGTCCTCGGTTCGGGCGAATATGCGCTGGACGAGTTCGATTGCCACTTGGTCCGTGCCGGCGAGTTCTGCCGCCGTGTTCACGGCCATGCAACCCCGACGGTCCGGGTCGGCAAGGTCCATTTCGGCAAGGAACCCCAGTGTCTTGCGCAGACGCACCTTGACCGGACCGGACCCCTCCAACATCTCGATGAGAGCAACGGCCTGGCTGTCGCGATAGCGGCGAAGGGCCTGCTCGAACAAGGCGTGTTTACTGCCGAAGGTGTTGTAGAGGCTGCCCTTGCCAATGCCGATCGCGTCGACGAGGTCCTGCGGTGTGGTCCCGGCATACCCCTTCCGCCAGAACACGTCCATGGCGTGTTCAACAGCGGCATCCGGATCGAACTGCTTGGGTCTTCCCACGATCAGAACACTAGCATCGTTCTTGACCTTGAAGTCAAGAACTAAAGTTCCGCAGCTGCTGCGCTGCTGTGGCAACTCGTACACCGAACTGAGTTGCCTGCATGCTGCGGCCACGTTCGGCGCATTCGAGGAGGTGCTTTCCGAGGTCGCGTTCGAGGCGAGCGATTGGACTGTCAGGACGGGTTGTGTGGCGCCGAGGGCTCGGGCGGCCTCTCCGAGCGTGGGATAGTGGTGCCCCGCACTTATCTTCGTGGCGTACGCGGGGGCGTCGGGGACGACGTCCAGGCGACCGGACTCCTCGTCGTACGCGACGGCTCAGACGTGACCGACGAGCTCGGGCGCGGCTGCGGCGAGGATGGTCTCCCACTGGGCCAGGACGCTGCCGCCGGTGGCCGGGGTGACCAGGCCGCGCTCGGTCATCATCAGGCTGATCGCCGCGCCCAGGCCCAGCGAGTCGCGGCCGTCGCACGGCACGATCCGGGTCCGGTGCGGGGGCTTGTCCTGCCGGGCGGCGCCGTTCCTCCTCGCCGCCTCGCGGGCAGCCAGGAACGCCTGGCGGGCGAGGTCGACGCCGGAAGGCTGTGGGGTGCCGGTCATCAGGCCACCACCCCGGCAATCTGCTGGACCATGTGCCGTCGGCAGAACTTGCGCAGCGGCAGGGCTTCGCGCGTGCACGGCGCATCGCCCTCCCGGCCCTGGCAGGCCCTCGGTGTGGTCTCCTCGACCGGTGTCGGCGTTGCGGTGTGAGGCTGAGCGGGCGCAGAAATGACCGCGACGGCCCGGGGCGCGGAGGTGCTGTCGAGATGGAGTTCCTCACGGCAGGGCTTGCACAGGCTGTCGTCCAGGGCGCGGCCGATCATGAAGATCCACACCCCGCACTCGCCGCAGGTGCCCCGTTCCGGGCCCTCCACGGTCCGCTGGAGCAGCCCGCCGCCCAGGCCGCGCCCACCGAAGACACGGTTAGTTGGCTGGGCGCAGGGACCGTAGCCGGTCGGCGATGTCGTACACCGTCAGCCGCAAGGCGCGGATGTCCTCTATGAGGTCCCGCCACGGCTCGAAGTGATCGTTGACGCTGTCTCCGGAGGCCCGGATGTATGCGACGGCGACGCCGTAGGCGTAGTAGGCGTTTCGGGCCGGCAGCGGGCGCAGCAGTACGAGCTGTTCCAGCAGCGCGGCGGCGCGCCAGTAGGCGTCGGGCTCCCCCACGTCAAGCTGGGGGGTGTTCACTCTGTGGCGGGCGACGGCGGCCACCAGGACCGAGTAGTCGCGCACGCCGAGGTCCTTGCCGAGCAGTTCCTCCTGGCGGTCGAGGAGCCACCGGATGTCGATGTGGAGCTCCAACGTCAGGCCGCCCGCCCGGTCCTGGTCCGGCGGGCGGGGGCATCGTCGGGGAAGGCCGCATCGAACGCTTCGGCGATGCCGGGCTTCGAGGTGACCTCACGGAACACCTGCGTCGCCTTGTTCAGCTTCAGCTGGTTCTCTTCCTCTATCGCCAGCTGCGCCAGGTAAGCGCGCACGCTCTGGCCGCGGGCCGCGGCGAGAGCGGCGAACCGGTCCCGGGTTTCGGAATCAACCTTTACCGTCGTGTCTGCCATACCTTCGAGTATGCGCCCGCGGATACATGAATGAATACGCTTCCGGGGAGAAGGGCACGCCGCGCGATTCAAGCTGCGCAAGCAGGGCGGCTGGTCCCCCAAGAGCTCGGTGTTCTGGGACTGCGTCGACGACGGAGAGAAGTGGAAGGACACCGCCCCCAAGGGACTCGGGCTAAAGCCGCTCGCCCCACACCGGCTGTCTGGCAGCAGCGCAAAGCCCCGGTTCCGTCACGGTCCGGGGCTTCTTGCTGCACGTGAACACCCACCCCAACGAACCGGGGACCACCCAGGTCACGCGGCCTCAGCTCCACACATCGAGGCCGGGACCACGCCATTCGATCGCCCGTACGCCATACCGGACGATGCGCCGCCGGAACCCTGCACCGTGTCCTTGCGGAACCGCTTGCGCTGCTGGAGCGCGGGCGCGGGCCCGAGGTGGTCGATGATGCGGTCGGCGGCTGACTTGGACACCCCGAACAGCGGGGCCAGTTGGCGCAGGATCAGGTTCGTCCGCCAGTAGGCGGCGACCAGGAGCACACGGTCCTCCAGCGGCAGGCTCCAGGGCCGGCCCTTGCGCACCGGGTCCGCACCTTCACGCCGAAGAGCGGTGATCAGCTTGCCGAACTGGCGCGGGCTCAGACCGGTGAACGGGGCTATCCAGGAGGGCTCCGACGCCGTGATCACACCAGAGACGGCAAGATCATCTCATCCGTGACCAGCAGTTACGGGACAGCCCTTAGCGGACCAGCGGGAGGAAGATCGTGTCGACGATCTCCTCGATCACCTCGGGTGCGACCGGCCGTAGCGTCATCATCGTCTCGCCTCGAACCAGGTCGAAGGGGAGTGAGGTAATCCGTGGCGTGAGCTTGGCCGGGTCGAGCTCGCCGCGCTCGATGGCGCGCTCCATGATCTCGTCGCGTCCAGAGCGGCGACCGGCGAGGATCATCTCGTGCAGCTCGGCGAAGCTGGTTTCGGTCTCGGCGAAGTAGCCGGCGAGGAGCAGGCTGAGTTGGGCGAGGAACGGCCCCCGTTTCTCGCTCAACTCGGTGAGGGTGGCGATCAGGTCCCCACGCAGGGACCCGGTGTCGGCCGGGGGAGTCAGTTGGGTGACATTGCGGCGTACGACTGCCGCCTCGATCAGCTTCTGTTTGTCCGCCCAGCGCCGATAGAGCACCGGTTTGCTGGTGCCGGCTCGCCGGGCGACGGAGTCGAAGGTCAGGTTCGCATACCCCCGCTCGCGCAACTCGTCCCAGGCCGCTTCGAGGATCGCCGCCTCAAGCGCTTCGCCGCGCCGTCGTCCCACAGTACTCCTTAGAAACGTTGACGTTTCTTATCGCCGCACTCTACTCTCCTAGATAAGAAACTAGTACGTATCTTAAATGAGTGAGTGCCGCAGCGACACCCCAGGGGAGTGCCTGCACCGGCGCGAGCCCGAAGCAAGGAGTCCTTCATGCAGCAGAGCAGGACCGGAAGTACAGACGCCGGGCCGCACACGGGATGGAACAGGCAACTCATCGGCCTGGTGGCTGTCCTGGCCCTGGTGAACTTCGTGGTTGACTCGGCCGTCACCGCGCCGCTGGTCGTCCTCCCGGAGATGCTCGACCATTTCGGTACCGACCAGGCGGCGTGGCTCAACGCCACCGCGATGCTGGCCGGTGTGCTGTGGGCACCCCTGCTCGGAAAGAGTGCCGACATCTACGGCAAGCGCAGGGTGCTTGTGCTGACGTTGCTCCTCAGCTGCGCGGGCGCTCTCTTATGCGCCGTGGCCCCCAGCATCTGGATATTCGTGCCAGGGCGCATGCTGCAGGGAGCGGCTCTGGCCACCGTCTTCCTCTCCATCGCGATCGTTCGAGGTGTCTGCGCACCCCGCATCGCGATGATCATCGTGGGCATCGTGACCTCAGGCTCCGCGGTGCTCAACATCGCGTCCCGTTTCCTCATCGAGAGACTGGCCAGGGAGTTCGGCTTCCAGCTCTTGTTCCTCGGAGCGGCCTTCGTCGCGGGGGCGATGGCGATATGTGTGCGCAAGGTCGTTCCCGAATCCCCGATCACAACACCAGGCAAGATCGACGTCGGCGGTGCCCTGCTCCTCGGCGGAGGTCTCGCCGGGGTGCTCAGCTATGTCAGCCTGGGTTCGGACCTCGGCTGGCTCGCCGTCGGCCCGCTGGCTCTCCTCGTCGGTGGCGTCGCCGCATTGGCCAGGTGGTTCCTGGCGTCGGGCCGAAAGCCCGACCCTCTCATCAACGTCAGGGACATCAGTAGGCCATTGGTGCTCACGCTCCTCGTCGTCTTCCTGGCAGCCGGTTCGTACCAGAGCATGCTTCAGCTCGTCTCTCTCATCGGTGACGTCTCGGCGGATCAGCAACTCGGGTACGGACTGGCCGACCAGGGATCAGTGGCACTGTTGCTCGCGGCGCCGGGAGTCGGCGTCACGATCGGAGGCCCGGCGGCCGGATGGCTTGCCGCACGCATCGGACCGGCCTCGACGCTGGCCGGGGCGATCGTGCTCGGAACCGTGGTGACCCTCGGGATGTTCCTCGGGGCTTCCCAGCTTCCCGTCGCGCTCTGCTGCGGATTCCTGCTGGGTATCACGGTAGGAGCGCTCGGGACATCCGGCTTCAACATGGCGGCCGGCTTGGCGTCCCCCGAACGGCAGGGCATCGTATCCAGCCTGGTCATGGTCATGGTCTCGATCGGCGCTGTGGTGCTGGACTTCGTGGGCGCGGCCGTACTCAAGTCCACCGCCGTGATCGTCGACGGTGAAACAACGAACTCGGCCACGGGCGTGTTCAGCTATATCGCGATCGCTTCCGGCGCGTTCGCGATCGCCGCGGTGCTGGCCGTCAGGCTCGTGCGAAGCACACGCCTCAGCCGCAACTCGCCGTCGCTCGACCTCCAGCACGACGCGGTGTGAGGGACCTCTGCAGAGGTTGACAGAAACCGACGGTTTCCTGGCGTACAAGGTCATCCGATTCGGTTTCCGAATGTCTCGTGACGAATTTAGGGATTGACGAATGGGTATAAGAACTGCAACGAAAGGTACGGTCCTGGTTTCCGGCGCGAGCATCGCGGGCCCCGCCGTGGCGTTCTGGCTGCACCGGCATGGATTCGCGGTGACGGTGGTGGAGAAGTCCACCGGACCCCGGGGTGGTGGATACCCGATCGACGTGCGTGGCACCGCGGTGGAGGTAGCTCGCCGGATGGGAATCCTGCCGCAGCTCCAGGAAGCGCATATCGAGTCGCGTCGGTTGACCTTCCTCAATGCCGATGGCAGCGAGGCGGCGGTGGTTCATCCACAGGCGGTGGTCGGCGGGGTCGAGGGACGGGATGTCGAGGTGCCTCGCGGGGTTTTGGGAGAAGTCCTGTACGGGGCCGTCCGTGACGAGGTGGAGTTCGTGTTCGACGATTCCATCGATGCGCTCACGGAAAACGAGCAGGGTGTCAACGTCACCTTCCGCAGCGGTGTCCAGCGCAGCTTCGACCTGGTCTTGGGTGCGGACGGGCTGCACTCACGTACCCGGGAGCTCCTATTCGGCCCCGAGCAGCAATTCCACCGCTACCTGGGGTACTGCTTCGCCATATTCACCATGCCCAACACCTTTGGGCTCTCCCATGAAGCGCTGATCTGGAACACTCCCGGAAGAGCCGCGGCACTCTACGCGGTGAAAGACAGCAACGAACTGCACGCATTTCTCAACTTCGCTCGCCCCGAACCACCGTACGAGGTTATCCGCGCCCCCGAGGCACAACATGACCTTGTCGCCACCACCTTCGCCGACGACGGATGGGAAATCCCGACCATGGTCGCCGCCATGCGCCACGCGAACGATCCGTTCTTCGACACCGTGAGCCAAGTCCACATGCCGTGCTGGTCCAGCGGCCGGGTTGCGCTCGTCGGCGATGCCGCCTACGCCCCGTCGTTCCTCACCGGGCAAGGGTCCAGCCTCGCCCTGGTCGGCGCCTACCTGCTCGCCGGCTCGCTGGCCGCCCATCGCGACCACACCGCGGCCTTCACCGCCTACGAACGCGACATTCGCGGATTCGTCAAATTGAACCAGGCACAGGTCGGTGAAGGCGGCGCAACGCTCTTCCCCACCACCGCCGAAGCCCTTGAACAACGCAACAACAAACTACGCGGCCTCAGCGCCTTGCCGACAGAAACCGGGCGCCCAGCCCACACGGCCCTCACATTGCCCGAACAGTCCCCCTCGACGGATCAGTGTTCCAGGCCCACACGGTGACGGTGCATGCGATCGTGATGCACGAGCAAGCTATGCAATAAGCCCGTTGTTCCCCGCTGAGGTGTCGGTCTGATGAGCGGTCTTCTCTCTGCTGGCCAGGACCTTCCTCACCCGATCGAGTGACTTACCGCCCAATGAAGGCCCTTCAGAATTCCTGAACCTGTTTCATCCTCATGCGTCGCCGTTCGGCGAGGTCGAAGTGGGGAGTCGCGGGTTGAGTCTGGCAGTCGTGCAGGATCTCCGTCAGGCTCGTGCCATACCAGGCCCGGACGAGCTGGATGCCTTCGAGACCGATGTTCTGGCGGGGTTCGTGCTGGCCCGTGCGTCCGCTGGTCTGACCGACGGGACCATCCAGGGCGACGTGGGCCACTTGGAGAAGGTGCGGGACTGGTTCGGCCGGCCGCTGTGGGAGGCTGACCAAGCCCCTGGTCTGCCTCGGCTTCCCGGATGCTGCTGCCGCCGCGGCCGGGCCGCGGGTCTCTCAGCCGCCGCGCGGGAGAAGGTTCTCGCCGCCCGGCGCGTCCGAGCTCGCCCACGCCCGCCGCAGCAACGACCGGCCCGCCAACCCGGACGATGTGTGCCGCATCGCCAGCCACTGCCCCCCCCCCCCCCCGCGTCGCACGCTCACAGCAAAGGACTCCGGCCCGACAGGCCGGGGTCCTCTCGTCTCTCTTCCCGGCTCCCTACGCCGAGGAAGGGCCGCGGTAGGTGCCGAAGGTCCACAAGTTGCTCTCCGGGTCCTGCACCGTGCACACGTACACCGCCGCGCCCGACCCGAACCGGGTCTCATGCGGCGCTTCGAGGACCTCGCCGCCGGCGTCGACCACCCGCCGGTGCACCGCGTCCACATCGTCGCTCACCACGTAGACCGCGCTGGTGCCCGCTCGCATCCGCCCGTGCACGCTGTCCGTGTGCCGGGTCGAACCGAACACCAGCGCACCACCGCCAGGCCAGCGCAGCTCCGCGTGCCCGATCCCGCCATGCTCATCCGGCGCAGCTACCACCTGCTCGAACCCCAGCACGTCGACCAGGAAGCGCAGCGCCGCCCTCGTGTCGTCGTAGTGCAGGACTGGCCAGACGGAGGACGGGGAGGCATTGGGCGACATGCTGCTCATCGTAGATCCAGGAGGCCGCCATGCACCTGGGATCAGGCGTTGAGGTCCAGGACGCGGACCGGTTCGCCGTCCCACCGCTTCGGGGCGGTGGTGGCGACGATCGCCCCGTCGGGACGGTCGGGCGTGGGTTGCGCCGCGAACTGGCTGTGGGCCGCGGCCCATGTCCCGCGCTGCGCCACGGCCAGGGCTGCGGACAGGTCCAGGTCCAGGACGGTGATGCCGGGCAGGGCGGCGAGGTGCTCGGCGGTCCCGGGCCGTGCCCGGTCGGCTTCGACGAGCGCGCACGTCGGTGCGTAGAGGTACCAGCCGGGTTCGGCGTGGGCCCGGTGGATGAGGCGGGAAGCGAGGACGTTGCCCTGGCCGACCGCGGTCATCGCGGTGTCGTCCAGGACGATGTGCATGGCCTCGCTCACCGGCCGGTCACCTGGGCCAGGCGCCGGTCGAGCTCGTTGTCCAGGTCCTGCTGCTGGGCCGTGGTGGGGGCGTAGCCGTTCCACTCGTTCAGCGCGGCGAGGGCCTTTTCGGCACGCTCGGCGCGCTCGGCCGGGGTGAGCAGGGTCTCGGCCAGGCGCGCCAGGTAGGCGCGCAGCGACAGGCCCTCGGCGGCCGCGATCGCGGCAAGCCGGTCCTTGGCCTCCTCGGGGATACGGACATTGGCATCAGACATCGTCGTACTCCTTCCCACCCCCAAGGGTACGGGTACGTACCCGTACCCAACAACCGCGACCATGCCGCTATGGCGATCAACGGTGGCTGAGTACGCCGGGACCGATGCCGGCCGACTGTCACAGCCGAGGCCGGGACGACTTCGAAGACCCGCAGATCGTCGGGGACGGCCCGGTGCTGCTGGCCTGTCCGCCCGTCACGGTGCCGCGGTGTCCGTTTCATGCCGTGATCGTAGGGGCACCGTGGCCGCTTCCGATGAATCGGTCGCGGGGCGCTGCTCGCGGCCGTGTCTTTGCTGGTCAGCCCTTGATGGAGAAGAAGATCGTGTCCTGGTTATACCAGTCGAGGTTCTTCGTGCCGTACTCCCACGCTTCGTGTTCGACGTCCAGCTTCTCGATCGGCGGCCCGGAAAACAGGTAGTCGTGCAGCAGGTAGTCGTGCGGCAAGAAGTCAGCACTCACGCCCAGTCGACGCAATTCGTCATCCAGCAGTCCGAAGAAGGTGGAAGGCTTCGAGAAGACGCCCAGCTCGTCAGGGTCGGAGCCATTGGGGTCGATGATGAGCTGGAGGGCGCTGTAGTAGGCGGCGGCCGCGTACTGGGCGTCTGAGCTGGCGTGGCCGGCTATCAGGTGGTCGAGCCGACCCGCCGCACGTACGGCATCTGGGCCCGATGGGCCCGATGGCGCAGGACTGGTGGCAGGCGTTCGGAGTCGGAGAAAAAGACCGGACGATCTGCTGCACCGACGCCAACGGGGTGGCCCTGGTCGCCATCCAGGCCCTGCACCGGGAGATTGGCTGACCTGCGGGACGAAGTGGCCTCGCTGCGAGCCCGGAGCCCTCAAGACGCCCCGCGCTGCGAGAGGAGCCCGACCGGCACCGGCCCGGTGCCGCGCGAACGGGTGGGCGGTGGCCGTACAGCCACCGCCCACCCCCTCGTTCCGAGGCGCCCGGCTAGCCGGCACCGCCCACACCACCGACGCCAGCGTCCGCGTTCGCCTGTGGCGTTGCCGGGCCCGCTCGCCAGCTCAATGCGAGCGGTTTGCAGTGGTCCTCCGGGACGGTCCAGCGGTGCGGTAAGACCGCCGCCGCGCGGTGCGCGGCCTCTCCCAGGGTTCCCGGCGATCGGCAAGGACGAGCTGATCCGCTACTTCACCCTTACCTCGGCAGATGAGGCGTTTCTGCGGAAGTTCCCGCGTCCCCAGACGGTTCTCGGCTGGACTGGTTCCTCGCCGCTGGTCGACGAGTGGTCCGGCGACCTGCGGTCGGCTCACGGCTGCGGGCACAGGGGTTACGCCGTGGCCGGTCGTTGCTCAGCCGGTCGGATCGCGCAGGGTGCCGGGTGCGGTGCCGAGTTCGTGTTCGGCGGCGGCCAGGACGAGGGAACGGCTGTCGTCGTGGTCGACTGCGCGGGCCAGGACGGTGTGGACGGCGACTCCGTCGAGCAGGGCCAGGAGCCTGCGGGCGGAGGCGGCAGGGTCCGCGGAACGGAAGTCGCCGGTTTCGACGCCCTCCACGATGAGCGGGGCGAGACGGTCGACCCAATGATCCATCTGCCGTTGAACCTCGGCATGGAGGGCGGGGCGGCGCGGGGCCATGCTCCACGCGTCCAGCCACAGCCGGTTGACCTCCTGACCGTCCTCGGCGAAGTACAGGTCGATGAGTCTGCGCAGCCGCGCGGGAGGAGCGGAGCACTGCTCGACGTTCGCGAAGGTGGCCCGGATCTCCTGGCTCGCGGCGTGCGCGAACGCGGCGGCGACCAAGTCGTCCATATGCGGAAAGTAGTGGTTGACCAGCGCTCCGGTGACTCCGGCCTCGGTGCCGATCTGCCGTGAGGTGAGCCGGTCCAGACCGATCTCCAGGCCCATGCGCACCGCCGTACGCAGGATCGCTTCGCGCCGTTCCTCCGGAGGGAGCCTGCGCCTTCCTCCCTGGCGCGCCACCGGTTGCACACCGGTTGCCACCGGTTGCACACCCGCTGCGGCCGATTGCGCATCCGCTGCCTCCGACGGCGCACCCGCCGCTGCGGCCGACAGCGGGGTGTTGGGGGCCGAACCTCTTGACACCATGCCCGCCACCCTATTGGGTCTCTGTCAAACAGATTATTTGGCACCTGCCCAATTGGAGGGTGTATGGATCGGCCGCAGCACGGCCCCCCGCTCGTCCCGGCGCCCGCCGCGCCGAGCGGGACCGGCCTGGGAGTCGAGGCCCACGGCGTCGGCACCATCCCCGAGGCCGAGCGCACCGGACGTCCGCGCGACATCGTCACGGTGCTCATCGGCAACAACCTGTCGCTCGGCGTGATCATGTTCGGGTGGCTGCCGGTCGCGTTCGGGCTCGGCTTCTGGGACGCGCTGACCTCGACGCTCGTCGGGTCACTGGTGGGCACCGCGCTGGTGGCCCCCCTCACCCTCGCGCCGCTGCGCACGGCGACGAACCAGGCGACCGCCTCGGGCGCGGACTTCGGGGTCCGCGGACGGCTCATCGGCTCGGGACTGGGCCTGGTGATGTCGCTCGGATACGCCGGACTCGCGCTGTGGGCGGCCGGCGACGCGGTCGTAGAAATCCTCGAGCGTGTTGCCGGTATCCCTGGCAACGGGATGTCGTACGCGGCCGCCTACGCGGTGCTCGCGGTGCCGACCTGCGCGTGCGCGGTGGTCGGGTACGCCTGGCTGGTCCGGCTGGGCCGAGTGTTGTCCGTGGTGATGGGCGTCGTGCTGGTGGTGGGCGTGTTCGCGTATGCGGGCGACTTCTCGACCGCTCCGACCACCGCACTGGCGCTGGGCACCCGCTGGCAGACCTGGATCCTGTCGACCGTGCTGGTCGGGGTCAGCGGCCCGATGTCGTACCTGACCGTGCTGGGGGACTACGCCCGCTACATCTCCCCGCACCGGCACCGTCCCCGCGCGGTGGTCGGCGCCACCGCCGCGGGGCTGCTGATCAGCCTGCTCGTCCCGACCGTCTTCGGCACCTACACCGCTCTGGCGGCCCGGGCCGGTGCCGGCGACTACATCGGCCCGCTGGTGGACGCGGCGCCGACCTGGTTCCTGCTGTTCCTGCTCGCCAACGCGGTGCTCGGCACTGCCGGGAACAGCGTGTCGGTCTACAGCATGGGCCTTGACCTGGACGCCATCCTTCCGCGCTGGAGCCGCCTGAAGTCGACCGTCGTGTGCAGCGTGCTGACCACCCTCCTGGTCTACCTGGGCCACTTCGCGTGGAACGCCCAGGACGTGCTGACCGCGCTGATGACCCTGCTGACCGCGACCGGCACACCCTGGGCGGTCATCTGCCTGATCGGCTACGCCCGCGTCCGGGGCCGCTACGACATCGACGCCCTACAGGCGGACAACCGCCGTGCCGTCGGCGGTGCCTACTGGTACCGCGCGGGCTGGAACCCGGACGCGGTCCTCGCCTGGCTCGCCGGATCCGTGGTCGGCCTGCTGGCCGTCGACACCGACATCATGCGCGGGCCGCTGCTGCACCTGACCGGCGGGATCGACGTCAGCTTCCTGCTGTCCGCCGCCGTCAGCGCCGCGTTGTACGCGGGCCTCAGCGCCCGCGCTCCGCGCCCGCCGTCCGCCGGGACGTCCCTTTCGGAGCGGCACCAGGCCCCCGCGCCCCCATCGGCCGCCCCCGCGCCATGACCACGCGGCCCATCCCTCACGTACACCGCCGGATGCCGAGCGCACCGGCCCATACCACCCCCGAGGCCCTCATGGACCACACCGTCCTGCCCGCGTCCGGCGTCGGTATCCACCACGCCGACCGGCACCCCCTCCACCCGCTGCCCATCGATCCCGCCGACGTCGTCGCCGGAGACCCCCGGGCCTCCTGGACCGTGCTGTACGAGGACGACGTTGTCGAACGCGGGCTGTGGCAGATGACTCCTGGCTCCGCCGCCGGCATCGAGGCCGACGAAATGTTCGCCGTGCTGTCCGGCCGCGCCACCATTACCCCGGCGGAGGGCCCCTCCCTGACCGTCGGCCCCGGGGATGTCGGGATCATGCGCGCCGGCACCCGCGCGGTGTGGACCGTCCACGAAACCCTCCGCAAGGCCTACCAGATCACCAAATCCCCCTGCCCCGCCTGACCGGTGCGACCACCGCACGGCACGACGACCGCGAGGACCTCCCGCACATGACCAGCACCACGACCACGACCTCCTCCACCATCGGCCCGTACCTGCGCGCACTCGCCGACGCTGCCCCGGTCCCCCTGTGGCTCGACGACCCGGCAGCGCCCGCGGCCGTCTCGGCACTGACCCATGCCACGACCGCCGACCTGGTGATCGTCGGCGGCGGTTACACCGGCCTGTGGACCGCCCTGCGCGCCAAGGAGCGCGACCCTGGGCGGGACGTCGTCCTGCTGGAGGCGCGCACCTGCGGCTGGGCCGCGTCCGGGCGCAACGGCGGGTTCTGCGCCGCGAGCCTGACCCACGGCTTCCTCAACGGCCACGACCGCTGGCCCGAGGAGATCCGCACCCTGGAGCGGCTCGGCGCCGACAACCTCGACGCGATCGGCGCCACCATCGAGAGGTACGGCATCGACTGCGCCTTCGAGCGCACCGGCGAACTCGACGTCGCGACCGAGCCGTGGCAACTCGACGATCTCACCGCACGGGCAGACCTCGAAGCCTCCTACGGGGCGGACGTGACCATGCTGGACGCCGACGCCACCCGCGCCCGCGTCAACTCGCCCACATACCTCGGTGCCCTTTGGGATCCGCACGCCACCGCCCTGGTCGAACCCGCCCGCCTGGCCTGGGGCCTGCGCCAGGCCTGCCTCGACCTCGGCGTACGCGTGTACGAGAACACCCCCGTCCACAAGCTCACCTCCCAAGGCGGTACCTCCGAGGTCCGCACCCCTTACGGCCGGGTCACCGCCCGCCACGTCGCCCTGGCCACCAACGCCTTTCCCTCCCCGCTGCGCAGGATGCGCGCCTACGTCATTCCCGTCTACGACTACGTCCTGGCCACCGAGCCCCTCACCACCGCCCAACTGGACGCGATCGGCTGGCGCGGACGAGAGGGCGTGGCCGACTCCGCCAACCAGTTCCACTACTACCGCCTCACTCGCGACAACCGCATCATCTGGGGCGGATACGACATCATCTACCACTACGCCGGCTCGCTGCGCGACGAACTGAGCCACCGGCCCGCCACCTACGCCACCCTCGCCCGCCAGTTCTTCGAGACCTTCCCCCAACTCGAAGGACTTCGCTTCACCCACAGCTGGGGCGGCGTCATTGACACCTGCACCCGCTTCTCCGTCTTCTTCGGCACCGCCCACAACGGCCGCCTCGCCTACGCCGCCGGCTTCACCGGCCTGGGCGTCGCCGCCACCCGCTTCGCCGCCGACACCATGCTGGACCTCGTGGCGGCCCAGGACACCGAACGCACCCGCCTTCGCATGGTCCGCGACAAGCCCCTGCCCTTCCCGCCTGAGCCCGTCCGCTGGGCCGGCATCCAACTCACCCGCCGCGCCCTGGACCGTGCCGACCGCACCGGAGGCCACCGCAACCTGTGGCTCCGCACCCTCGACAGATGCGGCCTGGGTTTCAATGTCTGAGCCGCTTGCCCGCCGCCCCGAGCTGTCCCGCCCCGTCCGGCAGAGCCCCGGCCGGCAGGCCGAGCGCCGCGCTCACGGTCCACTCGGGCACGACGAACCGCAGCCCGTCCACCGAGGCGAGCAGCCCCTCGCCCCAGAACTGCACGATGGGCACGTCACCAGCGCCGGCTGCCACTCCCGCCCCCTGCCCAAGGACACCCAGGCACGCACTCGGCACCCTTCCGCCCCCTGCCGCACCACCACCTCCGGCGGCGACACCCCCGCTGTCCACCCCACAACGCCCCGCTGCGCCGCCGAGTGACCGCGGCGACCAACAAGGCCGAGGCGTTCACCCCCGAGGGGAGCGGTCACCATGACGATGGCCACCGGCGGCCATCCCCCTCGGCGGCTTCCGGGCTCACGACTGTCCCGGCACAGCGCACGGCCCGCCGCGAGTACGAGAACCATGTCAGCGCGCTCGGCAACGGCATCTGAAGGGGAACGGGGAGTATCCCCAGTTCGGGGGCTACTCCGTTGTTTTTCGGCGAGTACTACTGGGACCCCTCCCATACCGGGGGCGGCGTTGACAGGTTGTGGGTGGCCCGGGTGACGGCGCGCTGGAGATGGGCGGCCAGCGCGGCCGTCCGCTCCCGCCGTCCGGGGCCTCGATCTCCTGGGGGACCGGCAGGCCGAGCGCGGTCAGGGCGGCAGGCAACTGGGACTCGCCGGGGGCGAACTGGTAGCCACGAGCGGCATCATCCCGCAGCCATCACGCTGGACGGCGCGCATCTTGATGAACGGGCCCCGAGCGACGGATCGGGGCCCGCCCGCACGAGTGCTGCGGGAACGTTCACATGTCCCCCGCTCAACGCGCCCGCCCACCAGCGGTCACACCCCCCGTTGGCGGCTCCTCAGCTCCCGACCGTGATCAATCTCAGCGCCAACGGCTGTACCGATGTTCCAAGCGCCGCCAATTGCATCAAATGCGAATTCGCGACGGTATGCGAATCGGCCTGAGCGAGGGCGTCAACCGCTCTGTGATCCTGCGGAGTTGGGCACCAACGGTAAGGGGGACGATAGCGGTCGGCAGGGCCTTGTTGCCACTCGCCCAGGGGGCTGACCTGCGGGTTATCTGGCGGCTCGCAACCGGGGGCGGCGAGACTGCTCCTGGTGGACGGTGTCGCGCTTCTGCGGCCGGAGGAACAGGTCTTCACAGCTACATACCCGTGGAACTGGACGCCGGCAATGGTCGACGAGTGGCTCGGAGACCTGCGCTCACTGCGCGATCTGAAGCGCTCGACGATCCGTTCGTACTCCGAGGCCGTCCGGTCCTTCTGCCACTTCGTATCCGACCCCCTCTATGAATGGACCGCGACCTGCGAGGACCGCTTCGGCACCCACCCGGTCCAGGTGGTGCACGAGTGGAACACCGCGGTGCACGTCCAGGACAACGAATCCGACCCGAAGAAGCGCGCGTTCACCGAGGCTGAACTGCACGCCTTCTTCGCCCACTGCGACGACGAGGTCGCCCGCATCCGCTCGCTGGGCCGCAAGGGCTGGCTGCCCGCGTTCAGGAACGCCACCGTGTTCAAGACCGCCTACGCCTACGGAACCCGACGCAACGCCAGCACCACCTCCATCTACACCTGTGTCTCGTCGGACTTCCGCACCCGGACCCTGCGCCGGCACCTGGACGACACCGTCGCCGCGGCCCTTCAGACCCGAAGCGGGAGGAACGTATGAAGCGCGGTGAACTCCCCGCCGCCGAGGGCACCTTGGTCCGGCTGAAGGTCGAACCCCTCTCCAAGGAACGCACCGCCAGTTTGGCTGTAATCCTCCAAGCCGGCGCCGCCCCGGCAGACGTGGATCTGTGGTGGCAGGTGTTCCTCAGGAGATTCGATCTTGAGCACACCTTCAGGTTCGGTAAGCAGATTCTCGGCTGGACCACCCCGAAGGTCCGTACTCCGGAGGCCGCGGACCCGTGGACCTGGCTCGTGGTCGTCGCCCACACCCAGTTACGTCTCGCCCGGCCGCCGGCCGCCGACCTCCGCCGCCCCTGGGAGAAGCCGGTCAAGCCCGAACGCCTCACCCCGGCCCGGGTCCGCCGAGGGTTCAGGAACATCCGAGCCCACCTGCTCTATCCGGCCGGTGTTCCCCAACCTCGCGGCGCCGGTCCCGGACGACCACCCGGGACCAAGAACCGCCGCCCCCACCCCGCTACGACGTCGGCAAAACCCTCAAACGCCCGAGACCCTCAAGGCCATCGGCAGACCAGGCAGATCTAGGTAGATAAAGAACTTCCCAATGACGATGTCAAGCCGCCATCGTGACGGTTGGTAGTACCTGATAGCACTCTCCGTCGCGGATCATGGCCCACAAGACGTTGGCCCGTCGACGGGCCAACGCCAGCAGGGCCTGTTTGTGTCCCTTTCCCTCGTTCCGCTTGCGCCCGTAGTAAGCCTGGGAGGCGGAGCAGGTCCTCAGACTGGCCATCGCGGAGAGGTAGAAGGCCCGGAGTAGGCCGCGGTGGTAGCGGCGTGGTCGACGCATGTTGCCGCTGACGCGGCCGGAGTCCCGCGGCACAGGTGAGAGGCCGGCGAAGGATGCGAGTCGGTCGGCCGTGCCGAAAGCCTCCAAGTCGCCACCGGTGGCGGCGATGAACTCGGCACCGAGGAGGGTGCCCATGCCGGGCAGGCTGCGGATCACTGTGGCGTGTCGGTGCTCGTTGAAGCGTGCCTCGATGAGCGCGTCGAGTTCGGCGATCTCCTCGTCGAGGGCCAGCACACCCTTGGCGATGCGGGCGACCATGGCGGCCGCGAGGGTCTCTCCCGGCAGGGCGGTGTGCTGGGCTTTGGCCGCCTCGACAGCTGTCTCGGCGAGCGCGACGGCGTTCTTTACCTTGCGGTTCTTCAGCCAGGTCCCGATCCGCCGGGCCCCGCTGCGGCGGATCGCGGCCGGCACCTGGTAGCCGGTCAGCAGGACGACCGGACCCTTCTTGCTCAAGTTCAGCGTGCGCTCCAACGCTGGGAAGAACTCCAGAAGTTGGGCCCGCAGACGGTTAGTCTGACGGGTTCGGTCGTTGACCAGATCGAGGCGGCGCGCGGTCAGGGTGCGCAGGTCGACGGCTATCTCGTCGCCGGGCCGCAGGAGACCAAGGTCCCGGCGCATGCGTGCCTGGTCGGCGATGACGAACGCGTCCTTCTCGTCCGTCTTGCCCTGGCCGCGGTAAGCCGTCGACGCCTGGTGCACGGCCAGGCCGGTGATGTAGACCATCGGCTGCTTGTGGCTGAGCAGGAGGCCGATGAGCAAGGCGGCACCACCGTGGTTGATGTCCACCGCCCACAGGGCGTCCTGGGAGAGGGCGAGTACGTCTGTGATCAGCTCCAGCAGGGCCGGTTCGTCGTTGAAGACTCGGCGTGAAAGGAGGCGTTCACCGCGCTCGTCGACCACCACGCAGTGGTGGTGTTCCTTGCCGATGTCCACTCCGGCCCAGATCTGGGGCACGGTCACCTCCGCCAGCTCGTCGTCCCACATCGACCCCGCAGACGACCTCGCCGACGTTGTCCTACACAGCGATCGAGTCGCGTATCCCAATTAGCGGTCGAGTCGTCGCGGGGCTCCGGGCGGCCAAGTTCTTTGAGCCATCCAACGGCGACAAGCTCACAGCCATACCCAGAACCCCCGGGCCCGACGATCTTACGAATGACCGCCTCAGACCCACGCTTGGAAGGTAGGACAAGCTCAGAGTTCACAGACAACTACTGACGCCCACCGGCGCCGCTCGGCGTGCCCTCGGTCTGCTGGACCGCCGGGGCGGGATCGGGGCCCCTGTCGATCAGGGCCGCGACTGCGGCGGGCAGAGCCGGCACAAGCGCGCACAACAGCGTGACCAGGGCGGTATGCCAGGCCCACCACGAGACGGTCTGCGGGTGCACGGCGGGGATCATGCCCCAGTGCACGCCGTAGAAGACAATCCCGTACGCGGTCAGGGTCGGGACGTCGACCACGAGGTGCCTATCTGTTCGGAACGGCAGGAACGCCGACCAGATGACGATCCCGCCCAGGAGAAGGGCAGTTACCGGTACGGCGGTGCCGCGCAGGCCCTGTTCCCGCTCCAGCCAGTCGTGTAGCTGGGTGCCGGTCACACCCAGCGTGGCCAGCAGACCCAAACCGCCTAACGCCGCCAGCACGACCGCGGCGTGAGGGTCGATGCGCTCCAGCAGCTTCAACCAGCGTTCGTCCCAGTCCGGCTTCTCCCCAGGCTCGTCGGTCTCCCCGGGCTCAACGGCGACGTCGGTCATGGCCTGTTCCCCTCCAACGGGCACGGGCGGGACCGTACGGGCACATGGAGGCAGATGTCCGAGAAAACGGAGCGCGTGATCCTTATGGGTGAATGGAGGGTCGACCCGGGCGTCAGGAGTCGGAGATCTGATCGAAGCCCCGCAGTAGCGGTGCCAACGCCCGGGCACAGCCTCACATTGTGCACAGCCGCGTCCCTGGGTTCTCGCCACGTTCAGCGCGTGCTCCACATCGAGGAGGCGGTGTCTGGGCGGTGGCGTAGGCGGGGGCATCCACGCTTGACAGGTCCGGCCTTTCGCTGTGCATCCGTTCGGCCTGCTGTGATGGCGGAACGCTCCGAGCCCTGTGAGGGTGGCGTGGGGGGCGCCGTCTACGTCGGCCAGGCCTCCTGCGACCTTCCTCTGAAGGAGTTCTGTCATGTCTGAACGCAACACCGTCATCCGCAGCCTGCACGATCTTGGTCTGGCCGCCTGGTTCGGCGGGTCGTTGATGGGAGCGGTCGGCCTCAACCGTGCGGCCCAGGACGAAGGCGGCACAGAAGCGACCCGAGACCGCATCTCTTCGTCGGGCTGGGCAAGTTGGACACCGGTCAACGCCGCCGCGATCGGAGCGCACCTGTTCGGCGGCGGCGGTCTGCTAGCCGTGAACGCCCACCGTGTCGCCACCCAGCAAGGCGTGGGAGCCTCCACCACGGCCAAGACCCTGGTCACCGCCGCGGCTCTGGCCGCCACCGCCTACGCCCGCGTCCTGGGCAAGAAGGTCGAGCTGGCCTCCTCAACGGACCCCGCTGACGCCGCGAAGGCCCAGAACCACCCGATTGACCTCGACAAGGCGCGGCGGCAGCTGGCCACCGCACAGTGGGCGGTGCCGGCTCTGACCGGATGCCTGGTGGTGCTCAACGCCCTGCACGGCGAGCAGCAGCGGCCGGGCGAACAGATGCCCGGCATGTGGGAGCGGGCCCGTTCCGCGACTCATCTGATGGCCTGACGGCCCCCACGAGGCGGCTTGGATTGAACTCGGGTCGTAGTTGGTGCGCACGCCACCGAGGGCCGGCGCAGCAGATCGGTCGCCACCTGCGCGGCCACCTGCTCGTCGGCGACCAGGTCGTGCACGGCCTCGACCTTCTCCTGCGCGGTCTCTGGGCCCGGCCCGTGGTAGCCGACCCGCCGCCGGGACGTCTCCGGCGTCCACCGCCGCCTGCCCGTCCGCTCATCCAGCGGCGGGTTCCTGATCGCCGCCCACCGCTCGTCGTCATCAGAGATCGCGGCCAGGGTCTGGTGAGTACTGAACGCCACCCCAGGGCATCGGTGCTGTTCAGGTCACCGGCTGGCCACCCACCGGTACGACTTCAAGGTGTTGTAGGGAACGTCGATGTCTTCCGAGAGCCGGTGCGGCCACGCCGACACTCCAAAGAGGTCGTCGCCCACGGTGCGGCCACCGTGGTCCTGCACCGGGCACACTTCCAGGGCTCCATCCCCGATGATGAACTGACTCTTCGACAACTTCTCGACCGCATCACGCAGCCGTTCAACGATCCGCTCGTACCGGTCCACGCTGACGCTGCCGACCATCTCCGAACTGGACACCACAACCCACCCCCTGCCAGGCCGGAGCACGACGCCCGCAGCCGTGAAGAGGAACCCCGACCCGCCCAGTACGGCAGAATCCGCCCGCCAGCCCCTCCCGCAAAGGCGTACCGACACCGCACGCGGAGCATCCTAAAGCTCTCCGCAAAGCCCCCTGCCGGACCCCTGAGAACGCAGAGCCCAGTGCGTACGGAGTCCTCCACCGAGGCGCGTGTACGAGATCAACCGAGGTTCAAAGACGGTCTCTGACTGAGGATGAAGCCAAGGCCGAGGAGCCGATGTCCCGCCGCTACCGGTCGGCCTCGTTTCCGGGCAGCCTGAGATCCGTATGCGTGGTCGCGGCCGCGTTCCGGGCCGCATGGAGCAGGCCGGCGCCCTCATGCGCGCGACAGCCGTAGCGGGAGGAACTACCGGCCTACGCGGTGACCGCCGCTCGCGGTGAGATGAGAACCCGCCTCACAGATCGAGAACCGCGCGCAGCGCCTGGTCCACCCGCGCCATCGTCTCGGCGGGCACCACCCCGACACGGGTCGCGTCCGTAAAGCGTGTCACGCGCAACTGCTGAAGGTTCACGGCGACCGCGGTGCACGGCATCGGGTCGCCGATCACCACGCTCATCGCCGTGTCGGGGTAGCGCCCGCTCGGGTGCAGCACGATCGCGAGTACCGCCTTGAACGACGTTTCCAGACCGTCCAGGGAGACGATCAGGACGCTGCGTTCATCGGCCAGAGTCCAGACCTCACCGCGCCTCACAGAGCGTCGCCCTCGCCCGCCAGTTCCTCACCCAGACCCAGCGAGGCGAGCTGCCGCGCGGCATCCAGGGTGGCCTGACGGCGGGCCGCCCGGACGATGTACGCGTTCAGGGACAGGCCCGCGGCCTCGGCGCCGGCGCGGATCGAGGGGTCCAGATCGTCCGGGATGCGCAGCGTCATCACAGTCATGACACCACTCTAGCCACCAAAACTGGTCTCTACCGTGGTGTCGGGTAGTGTTCTGCGCTTCACCGCACTCTCGCTTGGACACCCTGGACAACGACGAAGACCTGCGGGATGCCGCCGACGCCGCATCACCGACTGGCGCTTCCGCTGTAACCGGCCGGACGGAGCGCGAGAGCTCATCCGGCCTGACGCAGCGCAGGAGAGCTGGTCGCACCGGTCTGCCCGGCACGCTCGGCACGGGCGCGGCGGATCGCGGCCGCGCGCACGGCTTCGGCGGCCTGACGCTGCTGAGCACGGACACCCTCGAGCGACGTCGGCGCTTCGTCCTCCTGCTCATCTCCTCGGTCAGGGAAAACGGTGGCAGCAAGACTGTTCGTCACATACACCGCGCAGGTGGTCCGGCCGAAACAACCCGGTAGCACGGCCCTTGGTCCGAGGCCCGCTCGCTCCCGGCCCCGACCGAGGCGCAGCCTCGCAACGAGAGGTCCCCAACCTTGAGGCGGCCGGCATCCTCGGCCACGATCGTTGCCTCACCCTCGTCGTGACGATCAGGGAGTCAGGTCCAGAACGCGCACCGGCTGGCCTTCCCACCGCTGTGGCACGGTGGTCGCCACGATCGCCCCGGCCGGCCGGTCCGGGGTGGGCTGAGCGGCGTGCGCGGCGTGGGCGACCGCCCAGGTTTCCTGACGAGCCACAGCCAGGGCAGCGGGCAAGTCCAGGTCGATAACGGTGACGCCGGGCAACGCGGCCAGGTGCTCGGCGGTCCCCGGCCGGCCGCGGTCGGCTTCGACGAGTGCGCATGTCGGGGCGTACAGGTGCCAGTCAGCTTCGGCGTGCGCGCGGTGGATGAGCCGGGAGGCCAGGACGTTGCCCTGTCCGGCAGCCGCCATCGCGCTCTCGTCCAAGACGATGTGCATCGGCTCGCTCACCGGCCAGCCGCCTGTGCCAGGCGGCGGTCCAGCTCGGAGTCCAGGTCCTGTTCCTGGGCCGCGGTCGGCGCGTACCCGTTCCACGCCGCGAGTGCCGCTTTGGCCTTCTCGGCCCGCTCGGCCCGCTCAGCAGGGGTGAGGAGGGTCTCGGCGAGGCGGGCCAGGTATGCCCGCAGCGACAGTCCCTCCGCGGCCGCGGATCCTTGGCCTCCTCAGGGACACGGATATTGGCATCAGACATCGTCACGCTCCTTCCCCCCCCAGGGTATGGGTACGTACCCGTACCCATACAGTCCTTATGGGCTCACGTATCAGCGGCTGGATGATCTGCGGTGTGGGGACTGGGCTTCTAGGGGCGGACCGATCAGTAGTCAGCCGGACGCACGCCCTCGGATACCGGGCACGATAGGCAGCCGGCGGGTTCGTACTGGCGATGTCCTCGACACCCTGGCGGTGATGCTGCACTAGCCGACCGGAGCCTGGCCGTTCATCAACGGTGGAACGGCATGAGCCGGTGGTGAGTGAAGGCACTCCGCTCTCCGGCTTGGTGATCTGCTGCCACGACGATTCTCCTTCATACCCTGCCGGGTAGCACCGTCACCCATACGGTCGGTGATCGTTCCCGATGTGTATCAACACACCGGATGCGAAGGAGGCCCCATGGGCCCGTCGTTTGTGATCGAGCGGCTCGAGTTCCAGCGCGGCGGTGTCTGGTACGCCCGCTACTTCAAGGGCCTGGTTACCTTCCTCGTGGGTCACTCCAAGGCAGGGAAGTCCACCGCGCTCGAGGCACTGCTGTACCCGTTGGGCCTGCAAACGACGACGGTGATGCCAGAGGTCCGCAGCTGCGAGTACGTCCGGCTAGTCTTTCGCATCGCGGGCACCCGCTGGCAGGCCACCCGCAGTGGACCCAACCCGCGGGCCCGCGTGTCCTTGCAAATCCTCGATGACACGGACGAAATCGAGCACCTTCTGCCGGTGACGAGCACCAGAGCAGGCGAGACGACAGCCGGTGCTTTCGTCCAGGATCTGCTCGGCTTGCCCGCCGCCGCGCGCGGGGCGACGCGTGTCGGGCTGGATGACTTCTACGGCACTGTCATGGCGCTGCGGCAGAACACGATCGCGTCGCAGTTCCTTGGCGGTGGGAAGGACGAGGCGCGGATCCTGGCCCTGGAAGTGCTCCTCGGCCTGTGGAACGAGGACTTGGCCAACCTGGAGAAGAACGCATCCGAGGTGACATCGCGCTACCGAGCGGCTCGCTCCGCGCTGGCTGCGTTCAAGAAGCTGCGGGACAGCGGGGCGCTGGCCGACCCGGCCAGTGTCCGCGCCATATACGAGCAGAAGCAGCGTGAACACAGTGCGGCGGCACAGCGGTGGCAGGCGGCCGACGCGGCACTGAAGAACGCCGTAGGGGAAAACGGGCGGCTCGTCGCGCTGCACAAGGCGGCCGAGACCGAACGCAAAAGGGCCACCAAGCAGGTCGCCGCCGCCCAGGCTCGGCTGAACGGCGCCACCGCCGAACACTCACACGCCGAAGGGGAACTCGCTGAGCTGCTCAAACAGCATGCTCAGGACTGCACCTGCTGCGGTCAGCTACTCCCGGAGCGGGAGCCAGGCCTGTGTCGGCAATGCGGTCTGCCGCACGAGGGCGTGGCGGACCGGCGAGAACAGGAAATCGCCGTGGCCCGTGCCAAGGTGGACCGGCTCCGGCTCAAGCTGCACGCCCTGGAGGAAGCCGCCCTCGCCGCCGCTGCGAAGGCGGCAGCAGCCGATACAGCAGCCGCGGACGCCCTTGGTACCCGCGAGACCTACGACGAAGGCCATCTCAAGCCCGCCCACAAGGCCGCCCAACATGCCGAAAAGGAGGCCCACGGTCTGAGCCGCGACGTCGCTCAGCTCAAGGAGCGTCTGGAATCTGCCGACTACATCAGCGCCCAGGAGAAGGTCATCCAGGCGGCCAAGGAACAGATGGAAGTGGCACAGGCCGCCCGGGACGCTGCGGTTACCGCCCACGACGTACGCCGCAAGGAAATCACCGCACGCTGGTCGGAGTTCTTCCTCGCACGGCTCCAGCAGATCAACCCCGATGTCGAGACCGCCTTCATCGACCCCGGCGACTTCACCACCCGCGTCAAGGAACGCCACACCGCCGACAAAACCTTCGCCGAAAGCTCGGTCGCCGGCAGCCCAAAGGTAGCCACCAACGTCGCGCTGCTCCTGGCCCTGCGCGACCTCGGCCGCACCGACCCCTCCGTCCGCGTGCCCCCGCTGCTGATCATCGACTCCCCCCTGTCCGGCCTCGGAGCACAGGGACTCGACCACGCCACGGGACTGCGCCTGATCGACACCCTCATCGACATCGCCGATGATGCTTCCCCCGACGGCTACGCCTGCCAGGTCATCGCCGCCACCAACGACCCCCTCCCCCACTCCTATCCCGGCGCACGCGAAATCCGTATCGACACCAACAACCGGTTCTTCGACCACGCACCCCCTCACGACCGCTGATGCCTCGCATTGGCCGCCCCGATCAGCCTCGGCGCCACCCGCGGCTGCGGACGACGACATCGTCGGGCAAGGTGAGGAGGGGGCGTACTTCGTTGCCGGATGACCCGGCCGCTGCGCCTTCTTCCATGCCTTCCCTCTGGCAGGTGACGAATCCACACAACGAGGACGGGAAACTTCGGGAAATCCTCGTATCCTTCCGGGTTGTTAGGCCGTTTGAGGGGCATGGAACAGATCAGCCCGCTAAATGAGCTGGCCCTGTGCATCGAGCACCATAACGAGACCCTGGAGAAGTCCCGGGGGCTATGGGCAGAGGCGGAGCAGGCCAGCCGGAGAATCGGCCACCTAGTCGGACTCGCTATGACGACAGGCACTTCATGGGCCGAACTGGGCCGCCTGCTGGCGGCCGTGGAGGATACGGCCGTACCTTCCGGCCTCAAGACGCCCCGCTCAGCGGAACCCTCACACGACGCAACGGAACCGCTGGAGGAGCAGGCATCGCTGGAAGACGCTCGCCCATCCGCGCCAGTCGGCACCGAAACCGACGCTCTGGGCACACCACGCGTCCTGCAGCAGGGCAAACCGGAGGAGCAGTCAGCCGAGGGAGGTAGTGTCCACGCGCGCGCCCTGCAGATCGTGCGCGAGGTGCAATGGCCCTCCGGTGTAGAGGTGGCGACGGTCATGCGAGTCCTCGCGTCCGAGGGGCACACCGTCACCGAGCACCAGACTCGGGCCTGGCTCGATGAATGGACTGCAAGCGGTCAGGGGCGACGTGTTGAAGCCAATCGGTACTTGCGAAGAGATCTACTCCTGACGAGCCCCACCCTCGCCACGGGTGACCATGCTCCGCTGCTCCTGCGCCGGGCCCATCAGATCGTTGCCGCGACGCCGGAGAAGGAGATGTCTACACGCCGGCTAGCCGCCGCGCTGGACGAAAACGTGCAGATCGTCGGTGGCGAGCTGTGCTCCATGCTGCGCGAAGCCGGAATTACACGTCCCAACCGAGGCAAGATCGGCGCCCGTTATGGGGGAACGACCGGTCCTCGTCTGCCGGGTTACACGGCTGAGGCACTGGGACAGGCCATCGCTGTCTACAACGCCCGAGGAGCCGCTGGCAGCCGCTCCGGCCCTGGAACGGCTAGACCGGGCCTGTACCAAGCAGAAGGGCGAGAGGCACCGAACGTACAGAAGGAAGGCGTCTCGTCCGGAACCGCTCACCCTTCGCCGCGAACCGGGCGTGAGCGTGCGCTGGAGCTTGTTCAAGAGGCCGGCAAGAACGCAATGAGCCCCATTACGTTGATCCGTCAACTGAGCGAAGAGGGGCACCTCGTCACCGACACGCAGGTCCGCACGTGGCTGAAGCATTGGATGGGCGACGGACTTCTCCGGGAGTCTGACGACTCCCGCCAGATCGGGCACCCCCGGCCCCCGGGGGTGCCCGATCTCACTGGGGATGCGGTGCCGCAGATGCTGATCAGGGCACGCGACGCAGCGCGGGGGGCCGGGGGAGTCATCTCCAGCCAGCAGCTGTTCGCAGCTCTACAGGGCCAGACACCGGTGTTTCGGGACGCTTCGGATATGGCCGGGCGACTCGTCAGCCTGCTAAACAAGGTGGGCGTGAGCCGACCGGATCGCGGACGGGTTCAAACTCACCCAACGCAGTCAAAAGTTGCTGGATTCACTGCATCAACCCTTGATCAAGGGGTCACCGCCTACCAGCGACAGCACAGGCAGCGAAGGCCGGGGGCCTCCAGCCATCAACCCGCCGGAGATACGCGGGTGTCGTCCGAATGACCACGTTCTCGGAGGCGGCTGTATCGCTGCTGGCAGTGGCGCACCCGCCGGCTGCAAGCCGCCCACGGGCCCACCCTGTCCTACGAAGACGCCTGGTGCCTGATGGCGCTCGCCGACGACGTAGCGAACCTGCCGTACGTGCGGCGGCGCACCACTCCCGTGCCCGGCGTCATGGTAGATGTGTGGGCGCAGCTCGACCCAGCAGAACAGCAGCGGCGCCTGGCCTTCCTGACTCGTCACAACCGCACCCCACTGCACCTACTGGGAACCCCTGAGGAAGTGATTGAGCTGGCCGGTCTCCACGTCACGGAATGGGCGCTCCCGCCGGACGTGCCATCGCTCTCGCTGGTAGCCCAGCAACGGCCCGGGCCAAGGGGAACCGGCTGACCCAAAGGTCAACTTTGTCGGTGCCAACCTGAGACATCCACCCCGTACCCCTGCCTCCTCCCGGGCTGCTGATCATGCCGCTGACATGACAGCAACTGCCGTGACAGGGTGCGGTGATCGCACCCAGCAGGCGGAGAGGGTTCCTGCGGAAGCACGGATGTGGGACGGACTGATCGGCGTGGTGACAGGCCATCCACCGCGACCTCGGCGAGGACCTCCTGCCCGCCGGCGCAGGCGAGAGCGCCGCGTAGAGGAGACTGGAGGAACGCCCCGGCGGCGCGGGCGACGTCCGGCCGATGCTGCCCGCCGCCGGGGCCTCTCCCTATATGGGGGAGAAGCCACCCGATCATCATCCTCGTTGAGAAGGCCATGGACCTGTTCCCACCGTCGCGACGCCCGGTGTCGCCGAGCAGGCCGAGGCCCTGGCCGATGCCGCGTGCGAGCTGCACGACGCCGCCGGCACCCGAGAGATGGAGCGCGGCCGCCGTCGAGGACGTAGTCGAGTCGATGGACACCACCGCGCTCGCCCTGGCGGCCGCGCACCCCGACGCCGCCGCGGCGATGCAGGCCTCGGGCGACAGTTGGCACAGCCCCGCGAGCGCCTCGGCCTCCCGGCCGTCAATTCCGACGACAAGCACCAGGAGCAGCTCGTAGTGCCATCGGCCCCGGTACGGCGCCGTCTCGAGCGGCGCGGCCTCGGCCCCGGGTGCCGAGGACTGCAGATTCCGCCGGGACGTACCGCATCCGGGCGGTAGACGAGTAGCGACGAGGAGGTCATCGTGACCGCACAGCCCGACCATCAGGCCCGGCCCGGCTTCACCCCGCCCATGGGCACGCTCGCCGATCTGCGCGAGGCGCTGTCCACGTGGGGGTTCCCCGGTGACCGCCAACGATTCGAGGAGGAGCTCGACGCCCTCGACCTCGACGACCTTACGAAGGTGCGCGAGCTCACCCAGGCGTACCGACACCGCGTCCTGCTCCGGTACGACGGTCCAGGCATGGCCGCACTCGCCCGCACGACCGGCGACGTCGAGGCCGAGCTCCGGCGGAAGCTCATGGAGGCCGACGCCCAGTGACGCATGCCTTTACTCCGACGCAGCCGACAAGGCCCGCGCCGAGCTCAGCCGGTCGGAGCCGCCCCATCGACTGCCGGCTTCGATCAGTTTCAGCCTGAACAACAGGTGCTCTTAGGTCAGTTGATTCGATCTCCCCGCGCGGCTTGACATATCCGAGGCAGCATACGCAGCGAACTGGTGCGACTACTTAACGCAACGAAATGGGGGATGATGGCCCGCCAGCCGAACCCGGATCTCACCAACACTCTGACGATGCTCCACACCGCCGTCATGCACACAGACAAAAACATCCGGGACGCGTTCGACAAGAGCGTCGAGAAGCTGGAGACGGCCGGCCGGGCCGCGCACGAGAAGACGACTAAGGAGGTCGTCGACGAGCTCGGCAGGATGCGCTCGAACTTCCGCGACGTGTACAACAAGCTGAACTCCAACGGCGAATCGCTCAGCAGCACCGTCCACGACGTCGTTGCCCAGCTGCGCGCCGAACTGCGGGAGGTCCGCGCCGCCCTCGTGGATCTCACTGCGCCTGCACCATCCCCACTCACCATCTCGCCCTCGCCCGCATCAGCCGAGCAGGAGGCACCCGGCGCCGAGGGTGACCACCGTGACTCCGCCGCCGCATCCGTCGCCACCCTCACCGAGTCAGACGGCCACCCGGAAGACAGTGCTCTCCGGATCGCGATTCCCGCGCAGTGCTCCGCCGAACGGGAGCCGGCCTCGCCCAGCCCAGAGATGCCGGTTGACGTAGTCCGCCAGGCCGTCCGGGACGTCCTCACCGACGAACTCGCCCCCGTGCTCACCGCGCTCACCAGCCCAGTCAGCACCGACGACGCGGTCGGCAACCATCAGGATGCGCCGGACCGAGTACGCGAAGCGGTGGGAGAGATCAAACAGGAGGTCGGCACCGCCCTGGTCGAAGCCCGCTCCGCACTCGCCTCACTGCGGCAGGAGATCGCCGACCTGCACACCGCCGTGGAGGAACTGCGACCGCAGCCGGACACCGCTACCGAAACCGCAGTCATTGAAGTAAGCCAGGAACACAGCACCTTGTTGAAGACCGCAGCCCGCGTCTCCTCGGCAAGCCTATTGTCTCACCGTGACATCTGGGAGTTCATCACCGCCCACGCGGGACGTCACCCGCACTTCCGAGTACCACCACAGGTCGCCGACGAGGGAGACGAACGGATTCGCGCCGCCCTGTCCGGCCGCTCCCTGATCGCCCTGCTCATCAGCCTGCACTCCATTAAGCACACCGCTAGCGACGGCGATGGCGACCAAGAGCTCGCCGCTACGTTGTACGAGCGGATCGAGGAGAGCCTGACGGACCTCACTCCCAGCGGTCAGCCGGTCACCATCACCCTCGATGACCGCACCGCTTACGGTGCTCCGGCCGCGAGCCACGCCGAGGCAGAGGGCGAGCTGGAGAGCCCTGGCACCCCACCAGCTTCCACGGAGCAGGACACGGACCCGGGCGAGGAGGCCGGTCCCTCTACCCCGTGAACGACCGCTGCTGGCACCCGTCACTCCGGTCGGGTGCCAGCAGCCCCGCACACCAGCGGGCTGTACGGGGTGCTCGAAGCCGGTTTTGTTCTGCTCCGAGGTGTCGGGATGGGTCCTATACCCCTCTACCCCTTCAGGGGTTACGAAGGGCAGGGGCGCAGGTGAGGCAGCGGCTCGACGGGCGTCACCGCGCCACCTCACGGACTGGGGCGGTGGCCAGGGGAGGACCCTGGGCGGATGCCCGGCTTCTTCTTCCGGTCGCTTCGGCTGGCCACGAGGGTCTTGCGGATCTCGGCGGCGGTCTTCCGGGCGTGCTCGCTGGTGGAGGTGGCCTCGGCGGTTCCGGGAACGAACCGGTGCTCGGGCTGTTGGCAGTACGAGCAGGGGGCGCCGTCGGGGATGGTACGGCCGTCCTCGCAGGCCGGATTGGGGCAGGGGCCGCGGCCGACGAGGAACTCAGCGATCTCCTGCGGGGCCCAGCGGAGCCGGTTGTCCTCGTCGCGTTCGTGGATGGCGTGGGACCAGCGGGTGTGCCATCGACGTTCGATGCGGTCGAGGAGCTGGGCGGGGGTCCGGTGGGCGAGCTCGGCGAAGAGGATGTCGGGAAGGGTCCGCGGGAGGCGGTGGCCGAGGGCTTTGAGTAGTGGTTGGGGGAAGCCCTGCATGATGAATCCGATCGGATCGTTGCCGGGGCCCCGCTTCCATGTCCGGCACCGGCACGCGCCTTCTGCCGGAAGCGGGCTGCCGCAGCGGGCGCACAGGCCTCGGCAGTCGGCGCACAGCCCGTTGTCCAGGCCGTCGAGGTGCGGCGCCGGTGCTCGCCCGCACTCCAGGCAGCACGAGGCACACAGGCCGCAGAGCCGCTCGTCGCCGACCCGTGTCGTCCAGGAGCGCTGCTGGCAGCGGCAGCACAGGGAGGGCTTGCAGTAGTCGTTGTGCGCGCCGTCGTACCGGGCGAGGCGGTCGAGCACGGTGCTCCTTTCAGGTCCCGGCCATGTCGACGAACCGGGAGTAGTGCCCCTGGAAGGCCACGGTGATGGTGGCGGTGGGGCCGTTGCGGTGCTTGGCGACGATGAAGTCAGCCTCGCCTGCGCGGGGTGACTCTTTCTCGTAGGCATCCTCGCGGTGCAGAAGGATGACGAGGTCTGCGTTGTCCTCGAGCGACCCGGAGTCGCGGAGGTCGATGAGCATCGGCTTCTTGTCGGTGCGCTGTTCGGCGCCACGGTTGGCCTTGGAGATGGCGACGATGGGGATCTGCAGCTCGGTGGCGAGCAGCTTCAGGCAGCGTGAGATCTCGGAGATCTCTTCGTAGCGGGAGCCGAGCGGGCGGGTGCCGTAGGTCATCATCTGCAGGTTGTCGACGATGAGCAGCTTGATGTTCCGCTGGCCGGCGAGGCGGCGGCACTGTGCCCGCAGGTCGGTGAAGGTGGGCCAGGCCTCGTCCTGGATGTACAGGGGGGCTTTGGAGACGTCAGGGACGCGTCGGGCCAGCCTGATCCAGTGTTCGTCGTTCATGGTGCCGGCTCGCATGTGGTGCAGGGGCACGCGGGCTTCCGCGGACAGGATGCGGATGGCGATTTCCTCGCGGCCGGACTCGTAGGTGAACAGAGCTGCGGGAAGGTCGTGCTTGATGGAGGCGGAGCGCACGAGGTCAAGGGCGAGGGTGGAGGTGCCCATGGCGGGTCGGGCGGCGATGACGACCAGGTGTCCGGGGCGCAGTCCGCTGGTGAGCAAGTCGAGGTCGGTGAAGCCGGTCGGGACTCCGCTGAGGGCACCGTCGCTGCCGGCCGCCTCGAGCTCGTCGAGTGCGCCTTCGAGGATGTCGCCGATCGAGTAGGAAGGGGCGAGGCCGCGGGGGCGTTGGGCGGTGGCTGCGAGGATTTCGGCCTGGGCGATGTCGGCGAGACGGTCAGCCTCTTCGGGAGTGCTCTCGGAAGCCAGGCTCTCTACCCGGGCGGCGGCTTCCTTGGTGCGCCGCAGCATGGCGTGGGCCTGCACGCGCTCAGCGGCGCGGCGCCAGCCGTCGCCGGTGCCTCTGGCGATCAGCGAGTCGAGGTAGTCGACGCCGCCGGCGGCGTCCAGGGTTCCGTCGGAGCCGAGAACCTTGGTCACTCGAAGGGGGTCGGGGCTATCACCGGAGGCGTAGATGCGGAGCACGGCCTCGTAGATCAGGACATGGGCCGGCTCGTAGAAGTCGTGAGGATGGAGCATCTCGACGACGTCGGCGATGGTGTCGGTGGACAGCAGCATCGCGCGAAGGACGGTCTTCTCCGCGGACACTGCGTTGTCGTCGCTGCTCGTGGTCTCTCCGCCGTCTGGCTCGTTGCTCATGGTGGTGTCCCCCGCTCCCCCGCTGCGCTGCCGGCGTCGACGCGCCGGCGAATGGTCGTGATCGGATAACGACTTTATGGCCCTGTCGGAGGTGACGGTGCCCTCGCCTTCTCCGTCCGGGCCCGGCGCAGTGCCGCCTCCCACGCTGAGGCGGAGGCCTCAGCCCTTCCACGCGCCGACGCGGTGCGGGCGCGCTGACGATCCAGCCGGTCACGTGACTCGCGCTCCGCCTGCGCGGCTTGCCGGGACACCGCGTCGTTCACCGCCTGATCCACGACAGAGCCGAAGCGAGGGGTGAAAGCACGGGGCGCCCAGGACATCTGCCGCCACAGATGATGGGAGGCCTCGGCAGGGGAAGCTTCCGTCTCCACGCCGGCCACCGGCACGGGCGTCAGCTGCGGACCGGCGATGCGCATCGTCCGAACGGGGCCAACACCGGCCTGCACGAAGACGTCGTTCAGCACGCCCACCAGCCGGGGCCCAAGAAGACGGGTCTGCGTCGCCCACGCCACCGAGTCAGCGCGCACGGACAGCACCCCCTCGGCCGCGTCGTACGCGGTGACGACCACGTGCTTGGCGAAATCGGGTCCTACACGGTCCTGCCACAGCGCGCTCACCGGGGCGAGAGAAGGCATAGGAAAACGCCGCTCGATAAGGTCCAGCAGAACCTGCTCGAGGGGGACCGGCACGGCGTTGCGTCGCCGCCGTGGTGTCGGCATGGCCATCTGGCTTCGAAGCGACCGGGCCCTGCGGAAGCGGGCGTCTTCCCTGGCCGCCCTGAGCGCGGCGGCGGCCATGTCGACCCGCCCGGTGGGCTCATCGGGGCAAATCACCGGGTCCCCTCCTCCGTCCCGATCCCATGAGGAACCGCAGTTTGTCAGCTTTCGACGCTCGTTGGAGTACGTGTGGCGAGAAGGACCTCGAGCGTGCGCCGGTAGCCGGCCGAGGCGTTCTCCCGGGTCTTCACCGCGCCGACCGGCTCGGTGACGGGGCGGGCGGCAAGGGCAGGTTCGGGCGTCGCGACAGTGGCACCGGCCGGAAGGACCCGGACCTCGCGGACCACGGACCTGCCGGCCCGCTGGTTGGCCGCGTCGATGATCCGGGCCGTGAGAAGGCGGAGCTGCGTGCCGTAGGCCGGCGAGTCGGGGCGCAGGTCGAGCCGACCGGTCGGGGAGTCGAAGGCGACGGCGGTGGTGTGGGCGGCCAGGTTCGGCGCGACCGCAGCCGCGATGTCGGGCCACTGGTCAAGGGTGCTGCCGCCGGAGGCGGGCACGTCCCAGGCCCGCTCGGCGATGAGGGACTGGATGACGGTGGCGAACCCGGTGGGGTCGCGGCGGTCGCGCTGCCGCACGGTCACCCTCTTCGGCCGGCGCGGGGCACGGGCCTGGGCGCCGCGCCGGCGGGCGGCCTCGCGGGCCTGATGGAGCGCGATGCGGGCGAGGTCGGCGCCGGATGCTTCAGGAACGCTCGGGGCGGTCGGGTCGGAGTTCGTCATGTAGCGCCTTCCTACTGCGTCTTGTACGTGGTCAGGGAGCTTCGGGCGAAGCCGGCGAGCTGCTCGGCGCGGCGGACCAGGTCATCACCGAAGAGGTACTGCGCCGCGGCAGCGCCGAGGGCGTGGATGGTGTCCTCGATCAGGTCAGTCGACCCGTCCCGGAGCTGCGCGCGGGCCTGGGCGCGCATCTCGGTCCGCTCCGCGTCGCTGATCTCGAACGGATCGGCGCCGGCCTGAGCAGGCTGGTCAAGGTCGTCCGCTACCTGCGGGTGGCGGTTGCTGCGGGCGGCCTGGTTGACGTGGGCGAATGCCGTCTCGACCTCGCGCTTGAGGGCGGCGTCGGCCGGGGACTCCCAGGCGCCATCCTGCCGCTCCCGCTCAGCGCGGACCTGTTCGATGCGGTGACGGCGACGGGCCTCCTGGGCAGCGTGCCACTGCTCGACAGCCGCTGTGCGCTTGGCCGGGCTGTCCAGGACCGTCTCGGCGCCGTTCAGCAGGACCGCGAGCAGGCCGGAACCGCGACGGACACGCTCGGCCTGGCCCCGCATGTGCAGCCACGCCAGAACCTCGGTCACCGTCCACCCGGCATCAGCCACGCCCCGGGCCACCCAGGCGATCCGGGGCACCGAGCAGCCCCGGAGCCAGCCCAGCCCCTGCGTCAGCTCACGGGCCAGCTGGAAGCGGCGGCCCACCACGTTCAGCTTCCGGCGACCGCCGGCCTTCACCTTGGACTTCTTCGGGATGGGGGACTTGGCTTCCCCGCTTGCGAGCTTGCTCTCAGGGGGGAAGGAAGTAGTACCCGCAGTAGAAAGAGCTGAGGTACCAACCTGCATTGGGGTGCAACGGGCCTCATCCGAAACAGCCGTCACAATCCCCTGCTCAGCACCCTTCCGGGCACCCCTCGCCGGGGCCTTTGAGGACGTCTTCGAGCGCGGCTTGCGCACCTTCCGGGCTGCCTTCTTCGCCAGCTTCGCCATCAGGTCCCGGCTGGCCTCCGCGATCCCGGACGCCGCCCGCGTGTACTCCGGAGCAGCCTCATCCCGCTGCACCGTGCGGATACCGAGCGCGACGTCGAACTCCACCGGGATCATCCGCGCGAACTCGCTCGCCTGCGCCGGGCCGCCGGACACTCGCGTGCCCTTGACGATCCACGAGAGCAGCCCGGCCTCCCGCAGGATCTGCAGATGGTTCTGCACCGACCGCTCCGACAGGCCGGTGCGGCGCCTCAGGTGCTCGATCCCTGGTCGGCACGGGGACAGCTGCGCGAGCTCCTGGGCGACGCGTACCGTCGTCGGCCCGAAGCTGCGAGGGCCGTGCGACCGGTGCCGCCGCGGCTTGTAGAGCCCGGACCCGGCGACCCAGTGGACCGCCTGCATCCAGGAGTAGCCGTCGCCCGCGATCCGGCCCGCCGACGTCGACAGCCACTGGCTCGTCTCCGGCACGTACAGCGCGGGCAGCACGGAGGCCGCGTCGCCGTCGACCGACGGACGCGGGCCAGGAATCAGCGCGGCAACCAGTGCCGCCGTGCCGCTCATCGGCCCACCGTCCCGGCCGGGGTGATGAAGATCGCCTGTGTCGTCATCAGGCTGGTGTACACGCCAAAGCGGACACCTCCCTTTCGGGGCAGAGCGAGCTTTTCGTCATCCATCCGGCGAACCTGCACCGAACGACCTGTGGACAGAGTCCGGCGACCGGTGCCGGAGCTGTGGACAACGGAGCGGCGACGAATGAGCCCAGGTCGAAGCGCATCTCCGGCAGCCGCCAGGAGCTGACTCCGGGACCCATCGTGACTAATGCCGTGAACTGCACAAACAGCACGCGCGAATGCCGTCACGCACGAAGGGCTAGTGGCTCGAACCGGTGTGAATCGGACACGGTCAAGCTGACAAAAAGACGTGAGGTCGTGCACTATGGCGGGACACCAACTTTCATATGCGAGCCGGACCACCCCGCAACGCGGGACGGGCCGACGAGTGGATGGAAGGCACCAAGCCCCCTCCGGGAGGAGCCGGGCGCGGTCCCAACCGAAACGCCGCGAGGTGGGGCGGAAGGGGGGAGATTTCTCCTCTCCTCTGGGTGGTGGTGGACCGCAGGACCCTCGTCAAAGGGCCCCGCGGTTTGGGCGGGTGCCGACCGTTGTCAGCGGTCGGGGTCTTGCTCGGGTAATGCGCCGGCCCTGTCAAAGGCCGGGGTGTTGCTGGTGGCCCTTGTCAAAGGGGCCGACCCGCTTGTCAGAGCGGGGTGTTGCACTAGATGAAGAAGTGGCTCGATGAGCCGAGGCTCAGAACCGGGTGTCAAGCCGGAACTGAGCAGCCGATCCGGGGTGTCAATCCCGGTCGGAGTGAAGGGCCGCGTGAGGCCGAGTGGATTGTCAGTCCGCTCTTCTGGCGCGCGGCCGGTGGCGGCTACGTCACCCCGACCCCCTCGATTCCGAAGGTGGAGTCGGCATGCCCAAAAGCAGGCGCGAGGTCAGCCCTCATCCGGTACCTCCTGGGCGGCAGCCGGGTACTTCTCGGCCAGCCGACGAAGGAAGTGCGCATACCTGACGCGATTGCCGCGGTGGGGCTTGGTGAGCCCTGCCTCCCACCGCGCGACGGCGACGCGCTGAACGCCAATGGCGTGGGCGACCTCCGCCTGGGTGAGACCAGCCGTGACCCGTAGCTGCTGCCGAACGCGAGGCGACGGGAGCGTGTCGTCATCCACCAGAGCATCAACTCGACGCAGTGGATCCGACATCGCAGCCTCCATCATAGAAAACAGTTCCTGAAAAGATACACGAAGTGATCTCGGGAACGGAACACCAATCGGAGCGGCGGCACATGATCCTCCGCAGGGACGGATAAGCGAAATCACTCCTCCTCCCCGTACAACGACCATTGGCTGGTCCGGGCACCCAGATGCTCCGGCGGCCGCGCTCGCGCCGGATCGACGGCGCTGACCTGGACCATCCGCTCAGGACAACCCAGGCAAGGAGCTTCAAGGACAGCGATGTACCGGTTGTCGAACGACACGCCCTCAGAGATCAGGATCGGCGTGCCAAGACCCGCGTGTGCGCACAGATCCGGATCCTTCACCTCCCAGCCGTGCTGGCCGGGGTGCCCCTCGAAGAGCCCGCACGGGTAGGTGCTGACCTCGTCGGGCGGGCCGGACTCAACCGGGCACATGACCAGCGTCATCAACTCCCGCTGGTTCTTATCCCACCGCAGCCACCAGTGGGTGCTCTCGTAGAAAGACATCACCTCGCTGTGGTGCGGGACGCCGTCATGGCCATTCGACAACTCGCACCACTGCACCAGCGTGAAGTCATCGATCCCGGAAGCGGCGTTCCGCGGGTCCACGCGCCGGAGACGCTCGGCTTCGTCTGCGGTGAGGGCAGTCTCCCCCGCGCAGTGAACGAACCGCCCAGCCATCACCAACTCCTCCCGACCGCGCGCGACGTGACGGACTGCCGCACTCGAACACCGGTGTGCCACGCCTCGGTAAGGTCCAGCCCATGCCTCTTGCGCTCTTCGACCTGGACAACACTCTCGTCGACGACAGAGCGCGCTCAGCGACGTCATTGCCAGGTTGTGCCGCACACACGGTTTCGGTGCCGCTATCGAACAGCAGCTGCGAAACGAACTGGCCGACCGCGCGACCGCCGACGACTTCCTCCGGCTGCGGGAAGTCTTCGGCCTGGAGGTGCCGGCTGCGGACCTGTGGCAGGAGTACGTCGACCTCATGTCGTCCGCCGTAACCTGCCGCCCCGACGTCCTCGAGGGACTGGCCCGCCTGCGCACGGCTGCGTGGACTATCGGCATCATCACCAACGGAGCTAGCGACATCCAGCGCGCCAAGATTTCCGCGACCGGCCTCGCCAACTTGGTCGACGGTGTCGCGGTCTCGGGTGACTTGGAGATCCACAAGCCGGACCCGCGCCTCTTCGAACTTGTAGCCTCCCGCTGCGGCGCGAACCTCATGGACGACGGCTGGATGATCGGCGACAACCCGACCGGGGACATCGGCGGCGGCCAGAGGGCTGGCCTGCACACCATTTGGCTGCGTGGCCGCCCCTGGCCCGAAGGCCTCACCGCAGCGCACCACAATGTCGACGACGTCACCGACGCCATCGCCATCCTGCTCAGCGAGACGAGGTAGCACCGTGGACCAGCCGACCGTCGGCATTCTCCACCCCGGCAGCATGGGCGCCGCCGTCGCCGCCTGTGCCACGGCGAACGCGGCCGCGGTCCTATGGTGCGAAGCCGGGCGCAGCGACGCCTCGGCAGCGCGCGCCGCGGAGTTCCGCCTGACCCCGGTCCCCGCGCTGCACGAGCTGCTGGACCGCAGCGACATCGTCATCAGCCTCTGCCCGCCAGCGGCCGCCGAGGGCCTGGCCCACGACGTCGCCGCGTACGGCTTCACCGGGGTCTTCGTGGAGGCAAACGCCATCAACCCCGAGCGGACAAGGAGGATCGCCACACTGCTCGAACCGGACGCGATCGTCGTGGACGGTGGCGTCGTGGGGTCCCCGCCAGTACACGGGAAAACCCCGACGCTGTACGTCTCTGGTCCGTCCGACACCACCGCGCGGATCGAGGCGCTCTTCGCGGGCACCGCAGTGCAGACGAAGGCGCTGGGCACGGAGGTCGGCAAGGCGTCCGCGCTGAAACTGTCGTACGCCAGCTTCCAGAAGACCTCGCGGGTCCTGGTGGCGCTCGCGGTCGGCATGGCGCGCGAACATGGCGTCGACCAGGAGCTCATCGAGGTCGCCTCCCGGCGCACCGACTCATACCTGTCCGAGCCGCAGTACGTGGCCAAGACGGCCGCGCGCGCCTGGCGCTGGGGCCCGGAGTTGGAGGAGGCCGCCGACGCGCTCGCGGCTGCCGGCCTCCCACCGGAGATGCTGCACGCGGCCGCGACCACGCTGGCACGGTGGCACGACGTTAAGGACGACGGCGAGCTCACGCTCACCGACGCCCTCGACCGGCTCGTCCACCCGTAGCCCGCGCTCATGCCGTCGCCGCTCCCGCCCGCCGCATCAACAACTGGTCGATGAGCCGTGCCGCATCCTGCGGTGCCGCCACCGTGGTGTCGACGTTCAGGTCCCAGGTCATGCCCGGGTACTTGTCCAGGTCCTCGCGGGTCGCGTCCCACGCTGCCAGGCGCGCCGCAGTGTCGCTGTCGCCGCGCCCCGCCGACCGCTGCTCGGTCACATCGCGCGGGCACCACAGCAGCACCAGCGACCAGTCGGCCGGGTATTCGTCGACCAGCGCGAGGATGCCGTCGACCTGCCCGAGGTGCACCACGGGCACCCCGACCTCGAACGCCGCGTCCACGCCGGGGCGGTCGATCACGTACGTGTTGCCGTACCTCGTGTTCGCGTAGACGACGTCGCCCGCGGCCTCCAGCTCGTGCAACTGCTCCGCCGTGCCCATCCGGTAACCGGCAGACTTGCCGGTCCCGACCTTGAACCGCGCAAACTGCGCGTACTTCGAGTGCAGCTCGGTGAGCGCGGTGGTGACGGTGTCCTTGCCCGACGCCGGCGGGCCGTACAGGATCACGCCCTGCTTCGGGGTCACGCGTACATCGCCCCCATCGCCTGACGAGCTTGATCCGCGAGGCTCACAGCGGTGCCCAGCCGGTTGTCCACCACCAGGTGCGGCACCGCAGGGCGCAGGTCCAGGTCGATGGTCGCCATGTACTCGTCCCACCGCTGGAGCTTCCACGCGTCCCGGGCAGCCGAGCGGAAGGTGATGTACTCCCGCATCGACTCCTCATCACAGCGGACCCACACCGGGAAGACGTCCACGCCCATCGCCGCGGCCCTGTTGGTCAGGCGCTGCATCCAGGCCGCGTCGGTCAACTCCGCGATGAACGGAGCGGAGAGCACGGTGCTGATCCCACACTTGATGTTCGCCATGGCTGACTGCATGAGGCAGTCGTACTCCACCGATCGGACACGCTCCCTGTAGAGCTCGGTGTGCCTGTCGTTCGGGTCACCGCCCAGAGCGACCAGGAGCCGTTCCACTAGCGGTCGGGTGAGGGGGTCCTTGTCGAGCAGCGGCCAACCGGTGAGCTGGACGAAGAACCTCGCCAGTTCCGTTTTTCCGCTCCCTGCGTATCCCCCGACCAAGATCAGGACGGGGCGATGCGGGTCGCCTCCGGTGTGCCTCCGCTTCCAGGCGTCGATGATGCGCTGCTGGAGAGCGAAGTGCCCGGCGTCTTCACTGCCGGGCGAGATGGAGTGGATGGCTCGTTCGACGGCCAGGACGTGCGCGCCGTTGAGGCGGTCTTCCATTGGCGTGAGCTTGAACGACGTTTCTTCGCCGGGCAGAGCGGTCCGGAAACCCAGGTCCGGCTCGGTGGCTCGGTAGAGCAGACAGTAGGCGCGACGGTAGTGCGGGCCTGGGTAGACCTCACCCTGCTCGTGCTGCCACAGGGTCTGAGGGTTCGCGGCCGGGATCCCCTTCAGCTTGGCCTGCTCAGCAACCTCCCGCAGCCGCTCGCCAGCCTTCTCCAGGGTCAAGCCGTGAGCCTCGCGCTGCTCCCGCAGCCGGTCCGGCCGCCGCCCTGCTCGCTGCTTCCCCACCCCGTGCCCCTCCGTGATCGTCATGGCCGCGAGCCTAGGGCTCGGGCTGCAAATCGCATGTATACGCGGATGTTGAAAACGTGTGAATGGCGGTGCGTACGAGCTTCTACAAGCGCCTGTGATGGTTCGCACCGCCTGGCCCGAGTGTGATGGCCCTCACGAGATCAGCCGAGAAGAGGGACACCATGGCAAGTGAGGCGCAGTCAGTGGTCGTCGTCACCATCTCCGTCGTCATCAGCGAGTCGAGCACTCGCATGGCGTCGGATGGAGTAGCCGATCTCGAACTCTTCGGCGCTCATCCTGGTGTCGTTCAGCTCAACGACCTCGCCGTTGGAGCTGGTTGTGACCCGCACGACGCGCAGGAGCGGAACGCCAACGTCGGCTGGGAGGTTCAGTGCCTCCGCCTCTTCCGGCGAGGGCATGCGGGCAGAGACACCTTCGCTCCAGCGGAGCGGGCGGTGGCCCATCTCCTCCAGGCGGTCGTAGATGCCTCCGGGGCCCGTGTCGGCCTCTGCGAGTCGAGTTCCTCGAGCGAGGTCGGCCGGCAGGTAACTGGTGGCCAGCTGCTTCGGTTTCCTACTCTCTGGGTCGCCCATCACGCGGTCACGAATGAGGACTTGGGCCCCAGGGCGGAGACCCATGAGGACAGCGAGATCGACCGGGACGACGCCCCAACGCAGGGTGGGAGGCTCCAAAGCCACCCACGGTTGGGCCGTCGGGTCGAAGTAGTAGCCGATCTCATCGCGGAAGACCTGGCGGGACCGCGTGATGCGCCGCTTCTCAGGACGCTCCCGCACGATGGTCCCTCTCCGGCGCACCGCGACGACCAGACCCTCTTGCTCCAGGAGCGAGATGGCGCTTCGCACGGTCTGGTAACCAGCGCCGTACTGGGCTTGGAGCTCGGTGAGCATCGGCAGCTTGTCACCCGGCATGTATCGCCCCTCGCCGATCTGCTTTCGCAGGTCAGCGGCGATGTCGCGATACGAGACGGGCATCGGAGCCACCTTTCAGAGTGCTAACGGATCTGATTCTAGGGCTAGCTCTATCAGTCGGCGATGCACCAGCACAACTGATCGACACGAATAGAGCTATCGCTATTGACTCGTCGGCCTGGCATGGTCTCTACTAGTCGATAGCGATAGCCCTAACGCTCTGCTGAGCAGGGGTTACGCCCTCAGCACCATCGCAAAACAGCAGGAGTCACTGCCTCTTCGGAGGCGGCGGCAGTGGGGTTGAGCCCGCGCTCCCCCGGTCGAGACGCCTGTACCGAATAGCTCCACCCGAACCGCCCCTGAACAGCGAAGTTGCGCTGTCTGTCCGCCAGGACGAACCGGCCGCAGGGCCAGCCTGGCGCGGCAGAGAGAGCAGCACCGCTCCAGAACCAGGAGGACTCGATGCCCCAGATCCGCCCCGGCCGCGTCCGCACCAAGCGCGACAACCGCCGTGCCCCGCTGCTGCTCAGCAAGATCGCCCCCCAGGACATCAACATCCGCGAGGGCGAGGTCAAGTCCATCGTCTGCCCCGACTGCCGCACTTGGCGCCGAATCACAGGTGAAACGAAGCTGAAGATCCGCGAACACTGCATCAGCGACAAGGTCGCCGAAGGCCGGAAGCACGTCCGGTGCGACGGCAGCAACCAGGTCGTCAAGCTCGACATCTCGGTTGAGCAGTGGAGCGAGGCGATGCTCGCCGCCGACAGCACGGCGACCGGACGCCGCTCCGCCCGCCAGCACTACAAGCCGCTCCCGGTCCCGGCCAAGCCGGTCACCAAGATGTCCCCGGTGTCCATGAGCGTGGCCGACGCGCTCGCCGCCTACCGCGAACACTTCAGGAAGTGCCGGGTCAGCAGCATGGTCGGCCGCTGCAGCGGCACGTACCGCTGCACCGACGGAACCCGGCTTGCCGCGGTCTACGCGGAGCTGGAGCGGACCGAGCCGGACCGCCAGCGCAAAGACCGCGCCGCAGAGAAGCTCGCTCGCTACCGGACGTCGACGGTGTGGGCCAAGCACAGCAAGGCCACGACCGACGCGAAGATGATGGCCAAGCGTGGCGGCACGGCGGTCGAAGAAGCCAACAACGCTTGTCGAAACCACCCGGACGAAATGGTGTCCGAGTTCTGCGGCCCCCAGGTCCCGCTGGCACCGCAGGACGTGAAGGCGCACGAAGAGCGCCAAGCCGAACTGGGCAAGCAGTACGCGCAGATGAAGAGTCTGGCTACGTCAGCCGCCTGATCCGCGCACTGAGACGAACGACCACGGCCCCGGCCGCCCCGCAGTAAAGGGGGTGGCCGGGGCCGTGGCTGCTCGTACAAGCAGTCAGCTCCCCGTTTGGGGAGTGATCGCGACAGCCCTTGGGATTGCGGCCCGAGGGGCTGTCCAGGACCTGACTAGGAGGACCCGATGCCCACCAGCATCGCACGCCCGATCGCGGCCACCGATTCCGATCCGGACATGGATGAGGCCCTGCGCCGCGTCCGGCAGGGGAAGTGAGCGGCATGGACTGGCGTCACAATGCGGTCTGCCGCGAATTCTCCGAACTTAGAAGTCGCGCATGCTCCGAGCTCTCCGAGGATGGAAAGAGTGCTGGTCACAGGGCCTCCTCTCATGAAAGCGGCTCCGCCAGCGTGCTGGCGGAGCCGGGGGTCAGGCTCGTGCGGCGATCTCGCCGAACGAGGGCATTCCTAGGTAGATCGACTGTCTGGTTCTTGCCGTTTGCGCGTCCATCTGGGCGAGTTTGTCCTTGGCTCCCTCAAGGGTGGTCCCATGGCCCTTGACGTCACCGAGCCAGCCTTCTCGTTCGGCCTCGGCAATGCGGTCGACGAGGTTGTCCCTGTACTCGACGAGGCGCCGCCGCTCGCGCGGGTCCGGTCGGAGCATCGGACATCGGATGCAGGCGTGCTCGTGGATGCAGCCGGTTCCATAGGCGCGTCCGCAGGTGCCGATGGAGACCTTGCGGAGCTCGAAGTGCCCCAGGAACTCGTCCCATTCGGCGTCGGTCGGCCTGCGGTATTCCTCGCTCGGGCGTGTCGACCGGCGTCGCGCGATGAACGCGCGGTGGGCCTCGATGGCCTCCATGGGGTAGATCGCCTTGTAGCGCATGGTGGTCGAAATGTCGTCGTGACCGGCGATGACCTGCGCAATGTGTGGTGGCAGGCCGTTCATGATGGCGTCGGTGATGAAGATCCTTCGGAAGTCGTGAGGCTGGTAGTCGAGCTGCTGGCCGGTGTTGTCGGTCAGGCCGGCGAAGTCCAGGGTCTCGTCGAGAGCCCGGCGGATCGTGGTCTCGGAGATCGGCCGGTTCTGTCCGCCCGTGCGCCACTGGAACAGCAGCGGCATGGGCGCATTCCAGACCTTCTCGCCGCCGTCATAGGCGCGGACGAGCGGAACGGTCCCGGAGGCGTCGCGGATTCTGGTGATGATCGCGCCGAGGACGTCGGCGAGTTCGGGACTGACCAGCAGGAGCCGTTCCTTGTCGGTCTTCGACGGGGCGATCTGCAGCAGCGGGACGACCTCGCCCGTGGTGGGCAGGGTGTACTGAGTGATGCTGTGGTGGCTGACCTCCAGCATCTCCTCGATGCGGACGCCGGTGTGACGGAGGAACTCCACCGTCGCCCAGGCCCAGAAGGCCCGGTTCTCGGCATAGCCGAACGTGCAGCGACGTCCTTCCTCGTTGTAGACGGTGTTGGCGGTCACGCCGTCGGCCCAGCGGGGATGCTGGATGCGGGTGTAGGTCTTGCCGAGGACCTGGAACGTGGCTCCGGGGGCAACCTCAAGGGCCGCCTCGTGCCGTGTCCGGGCCTCCTTGAGCTGCCGGTCCGCGGCCTCGACGAGGGCTGGTAAGACGGGCAGCCGTTCCCTGGTGCGCTGGTCCGACTTCGCCTTCTGCCGACGGGCGTGCTTCTTGAAGGACAGCTCGGACTCCTTGACGGGGCTGGGCGCCACCCAGGCCGCCCAGCGTTCCGGCTCCTCGAAGGCCCACTGGGAGATGTCGAGGTAGAACGCGCGGATAGTGTTCAGCACCGAGATGGCGCTGTGCCGAACGGTGGTGATCTCGACGTAGCTGCCGTCCGGCTGGTTCTTGCGGCGGGTCTTGGTTCGGATGCGCTCCTTCCATGCGGTCGCGACGTTCTTCGGGAGTCGCAGTGAGTCGATCCCGGGCTGGTGACGTTCGAGGTCGGCCCAGAAGAGCTGGGCGAGGTTTCGCGACAACCCCTCCAACGACGTGTAGTCCAGGGAGGGTTGGCGCTCGGTGAGGTAGTCCACGATCAGGTCGCGGACCGGTCGGCACTTCAGCTGGTAGCGGTCCACGAGCTCTTCGACGCTGACCTGGCCGGCCCGCCGCTTGAAATCGCGGAGGGTCGCGGGCGAGTCCGGCGGAAAGACCTCCAGATTCTTGAGCCAGAGGTAGAACAGCGACCGGCCGCCTCCGGTGGCCATGACCTGGGCTTCGACGCCTCGCAGTTCGAGGCAGTCGCCGACGGTGATGTCGGCGACCTTGCCGCCCTTGGCCAGGATGATCGTGGCGATCTGGTTGCGGGCCTGCAGGCCGAGCTTGGCGTCCCAGATGCCCGGGTCGGACCGCGCTTCCAGGGCGGCGAAGCCGTCCGGGTCGCGATACTCGGCCACGATCTCGCGCATGTGCCGTGACCTGCGAGTCAGCAGCCAGGCGGGGTCGGGTCGGATCACATCCGCGATGGCAAGGGCCAAGATCCCGGCTCGGAGAACTCCGTCGGGAACACGGCCCACTTGCTCCTCGACCCAGGCTTCGAGCTCAGGCAGGCCGGCGGCGAAGTTCTTGTCCAGCGGGCTGTTGCACCAGCGCTGCTGCCAGGTCTCGCCGTCGAATTGCCTGAGCCACCAGAGGACGTTGCGAGCCCCGCGTCGCCGCGTGTAGCTCGTGTTCTTCCCGGCGTCCTTGAACAGCTCCTGCAGCCGATCGAGGATCGTGTCGAAATCGGCTGCAGTCTCCGGCCACGCCTCCGGAACGGACCTGGGAGGGTATGCCTTCAGCAGGGCCTTGTAGTGCGATCCGTGGAACGTGAGAACAGGGCCCTGAGCTGGCACTTTAGCCAGCAGCATCGTGGTGGTCATGATCGTCCGAACAGGACGTCCAGGCTTGCCGCGTTGTAGCCGGAAGCCGGCGGCCGCGGCGCGGGGAGCTTCCCTGCGGCCTGGCGGGCGTGGTGGGCGAGCAACTGCTCGACGATCTCGTCCTGGCTGGCCGCCAGGTAGATCTCCGTGGTGGACAGATGCGCGTGATTGAGGACCCACTGGACGTCGGTGAGTGACAGTTCGGGGTCGCGGGCCATGCGGTAAGCGGCGGTGTGCCGCAGGTCGTGAAGGGTCCAGTTCGACCCGAGGAGGTCGTTGGCCCGGTTGAACATGGCCCTGGCCGCGTCGTAGTTCAACGGGCGCCAGGGCCGTCTCAGCGTCCACCACAGCGTCTGGTTGCGGCCTCGGGGAACCCCGCCTCGCCAGGCCTCTTCCTGGGCCAGGCGGAGCCAAACGAACGCGTCGGTGGAGGCGGGAACCTGCTGATACTCGCGGGTGCCCTTGCGGGTCACGCCGAGCAGCTGCTGGCCCGGATGTGCGTCCTTGGTCTTGCTGCCGAGGAGTTCCTCGGCCCTGACCCCGGTGGAGACCCAGAAGGCCAGCAGGGCCCGGTCCCGGTTGTGGTTCAGCGCGGCGAACAGGGCGTTGAACAGCTCGTCGGGGATCCGCTTCGGGATCCGCTTGGGCACGGTCGGGCGGTAGCGGCCCGTCCGTTCGTCCTGGAAGACCTCCATGGGGTTGTGGTGGGCGTTCGGTCGCGCCGCCGCCTGGGCTCGGCGGGAACGGCGGGAGCGGTCAAGCGGGAACGGGTTGAGCAGCGGCCCGGCGCCGCCCTCTTCGCAGTGGAAGTCGTAGAACAGCCGGATGGCCGTCTCGTTGTGGGCCCTGGTCGTCGGCGCGTAGTTCTCGCCCGGCCCGGACTTGCCCGTCAGCGGGTTCGGGGTGCCGCGATCCGGTCGGATCTGCTTCGGGAGCCCGCCGGGCGGCAGCCCGTACTTCTCGTAGCGCCAGTGCAACCGAACAGGCTTGGGAGCGAGCTGGAGCCAGCGGGTGAAGTCCCGGGCGTCGGCTCGGCTCGCCTTGTTCCACTTGATTCCCAGGACCCACAGGAACCTGTACCAGCGCAGCAAGTCCATGCCGTACGACCGGATCGTGGCCGGCGGCTTGGAGCATGCCTGTAGTTCGGCGAACCACTCCGCCGCCTCTTCGACGACGACATCTTCAGGGTCGATGAGCCTGTACGGCTCCTCCGCCTTCCCCGTCTCCTCCAGCCGACCGATCTGCGGTACGGCCAAGTTCGTCAGGTCTCTGCGAAGCACTTCAGGTGAGTTCACGAGTGGGCTAACGCAGCAACCCTCATCTGGTCACTGACCTGCGGCAACGACCTACTTAGTTCGGTCAACAGGCAGAGGATCCCGAGCTGTTCTTCCCCGTCGGCACCACCGGACCGGCGCTCCTGCAGATCGAGGAGGCCAAGGCGGTCTGCCGCCGCTGCCCGGTCATGGAGCAGTGCCTGCAGTGGGCGCTGGAGTCCGGCCAGGAGGAGGGCGTCTGGGGTGGCCTGTCCGAGGACGAGCGACGCTCGATGAGGCGTCGGGCCGCCCGGAAGCGGGCGGCGCGGAGGCCGGCATGAGCGACACCGAGCGCCAGCAGCTCGCCGACAAGATCCATCGAACCAATGCCGACCGTGACTTCGGACGGCGCTCCCGTGGCTGACGACCTGTACGCCCGTTACATGAAGGCCGCGGCCGCCAACCGTGCGCACGGTGCGACCTGTTCCTGGTGCTCGCCGGGCGCGCGGTGTGAGACCGGCCAGCACTTGGCGGCGGAGTTCGCCCGGCTCCAAGACGCCTACCTCAAGCAGCAGAAGAAGAAGCGCTGAGACCGCGCTGCGGGAGGGAAACCCAGTTTCCGTCCCTCACCGCGCTGCTCCAGCAGGCCGGTCGCCCGCACCACGGGCGGCCGGTCTTTCGCACGCCTCCCGCCCGGGAGAGTCTCGGGCCCGCATCCCCGCAGGAGAGCCCATGCGTAGTAGCACCCAGCTCGACACCGCGACGACCGCCGCCGGCACCGCCCGGCTGCCGGGCTCGCTGTGCACGCACATCCCGAAGTGCCCGTCGGCCACCAGCTCGGACCGAGAGGCCGCGCAGGTCGTGGCCGCGTACCCGGAGCAGGGCT
>NZ_JBMUZT010000005.1:0-16230 GCF_049542075.1 Streptomyces sp. G5(2025)
CTTGAATCCACCGTGCAGCGGCACATGCCCCGGCTTGCCGGGGCACAGCCAATTGCGCAAGCGCAATTCGGATTCCCGCGCAAGCGCGGGACTGGAATTCCGCAAGCGGAATTTAAAGCAGAACAATTCGCGCAAGCGCGAATTTAGAGCGACCGCGCAAGCGCGGTCGCCGGGCTGGCAGCAAGGGGAGATGCATCATGGGCGGGCCTGTGTAGGGCTTGGGAATCCCAGCCACCACCCCCCCAACGGAGGTGACGGACCATCGACCTGACGGGGTGCCGGCCTTATCGCAGTGACGGGCTCCGCTGCGCTCCACCCTGAGCCCACCCTCGAAATCGGCCGCTCACGTTCACCAGTACCCCGCCAGCATGCACACCAACCCGCAACAGTGGGACGGAATCCGTCGGAGTGTCACCCGGGAGAACGAACACGCATCAGGGTTGATGCATCATGGCGACGGCCTGTGTAGCATTTGGGCCCTGGCTGCACCACCCTGAGCCCAGCCCAATAACTTCCGGTTAAATTCAGAATTGCGCAGCCTCATATTGCTTAGCCACGGAACGGAAGCCCCGATATGTGAGCGTTGAAATTCGACGTGCGGAGGTACCGGAGCCGAACGGCCCCCCGGGGCCGGGCGGCGGAACCGCCCACCGACACCGGCCACGCTTCGATGCTTTTGATCGTCACGGTCGGCACCACCCGAGACTCAGAGCCGCTGCTGCCGCCCACGGTCCGCACCTGGGCGCGACGCCGCACGCGAAGCCGCGCGCGCCACGACGGGGTCCGGGCGGGCGGGCTTTGACTCTGCTGCTGGAGGGGCGAACCCACGGCGTGGCGGTGCTTGATCAGGGCGGGGAGAGCGGGTATCACGCGCGCGCACGCTCTAGAGACAAGAGCCGGACGTTTTCGCAGGTGAGAGCGTCGGAGTTGGGAAGATATGTCAGCCCAGGACTGACATATCTCGGTCGGGATGTCAGAAGATCCTGACCCAGCAACATCGTTTGGTGGCAGTAGTGCCACCAAACGCAAGGCGGGGCGTCAGATGCCGCTCGACACCCGTCTCGGTGGCGAAGGTCAGTCCAGGGCTGACGTACGGGCGACTTTCGTGTCGGCGCTGCCGCGTTTTGGTGGCACTACTGCCACGGTTCTCCGCTATGGTTCTGACGCCACGACGATCAAGGAGAGAGCGACCCCATGAGCTCAGGGCCCCTGGACGGCAGCGCAGCGCCGAAGCTGCCTGGCACGCCGTCCCGTCGCCGGCGGCGCCCGAAGCCACCGCCCACCGCGTACAACCGGTCCTCCGGCTCCACCCTTGAGCTGCCCGCCGGTCACGCCGCCCAGGTCTTCCCGATTGGCTCCAGCACGGGGTTCATCGGCGAGGCGTTCTCGATGGACAGCCTGGAGTTCATGCGGTGGGCCGCCGTACGGTACGACGACGACCGGTTCGTCCTCGTGGTGCTGTTCACCCTCATGGGATCGCAGAAGCCCGGCGGCCTGATCGAGGCCACCCACGAGGACGTCGCCGGGTCCCTCGGGTACAGCCGCCCCCACATCAGCCGCGTCTTCAACGTCCTGGAGGCTGACGGGGCGCTGCGCAAGGTTCAACGGGGCGTCTATCAGCTGAACCCTGCCGCGTCGCTGCGGGGTGGGCTCAGGGAGCCGCGCAAGGGCGAGAAGAAGCGCTCCAAGGCGGGTATGGGCGACAGGGTGGAGCAGCTGGACCTGTTGCGCGAGATCATGGAGGACCCGGACGCGCCCGAAGCGTTCCGGGCGATGGCCGCTCCCGGCGCGAAACTGGAAGTGCGCAAGGAGTCGGATGGGGAAGGGAAGGCCACGTCATGACGTCCGCTGCCGCAGAGGAATGGGTTCCACGCCGCAACGTGCTGTGGGGCAGCTTCAACGGTCTCGCGTACGTGCCGCGGCTGCCTCCCACCGCCTACACCCTGCTGCTGCACATGATGAGCGAGCAGGAGCCGGGCGGCCTGGTCGTGGCCACGCACGACGAACTCGCCACCGGCCTTGCCATGGAGCGCGGCATGATCAGCCGGGCTATGCCGCACTTGGTCGCCGCCCGGCTTGTCACCGTCGTCCGTCGCGGCCGCTTCCAGCTCCACCCGATGATCGCCGCCTTCAACGACCCGCGCGAACAACAACGAGCCGTCAAGGCCCTGCCGAAGACCATGCGCCTGGACGTCGGCGACTTCGAGGACGAGTACGAGCGCCGCTTCCAGCTCCATCTGGACGAGAAGGCCCGCAAAGCCGAGGCGAAGGCCAAGGGCAAGGTCACCAGCATCACCAAGCCGACCCACCTCAAGCGCGTCCACTGAGCCCCGTCGGCCCGGCGACACGGCGCCGCACCTCTGGTGCGGCGCCGTGCTCGTGCTCGGAGCGGTACACCGTTCCCCTCCAGGGGGAAAGCCACAGGTCAGCGGCGCGCGGCCCAGAGGGCGGTAGCACCAGGTAAACCGGTTTGTTCTGGTTCTCCAGAACAAACCGGCGACCGCTCGGGCCCGTGCGTACGCCGTTCCCCTCTGCGCCTCTGCAGGAAGCCCCCAGGCAGCCGTCCCACATGGTGGCGCTGCTGCCACAGTTTTGTGGACAGGGCGCCACCGAACGGCGCCCTTATGTCAGCAGGCTCTGACCTACAGCGCTGCATGCAGCAGCCGTGCATGGGTCTCCTGCCGAACATTGCAGATCTGCGAGCCGCCGGGACGGGTCCGTGGTCCTGCTGCCTGCCCTGGGAGCAGCGGACGTCGGCTGGGTAGCAGCGGGGTCCGAGCAGCGTGCAGCAACTGGCCGTGCTGCACCGGCTGGAGCTGGCCTGCTACCCGTGCAGCACCCGTGTGCCGCCCGGCCCATGCAAATGCTGCGCTGCACCCACGACGCCGCCCTGGCTGCACCCGAGGACCACCACCAGGACCCCGAGCAGCACGGTCACGACGGCTGCTGCCCACCGGGTAGCAGTCTGCTGCACACCACGGCGAGCAGCACGACCAAGAGCAGCGGCATGTGGTCCTCTGACAAGTGATCTTGACCGGTTGCCAGGCGATATTGACCGGCGCGATCCAACCGCCCGTCGGTACGGTCAGCCCATGGAAGACCTACCCGAGAGCGTGGACCGCCACATCCTGGACCACCGGATCATCCTGGCGCTCAAGGCGATCATGGACGCGTCCGGCTGCACGCTCCATGAAGCGATTGACATCTTCGGGGTCCGATACGAGGAGCTCCGCCGCGACCGGCCGGAAAACTTCCAGGTGAGCCTCGAGGAGTACGGACGGGACGTCTACACCTGACCTGCGGTCTTCCCGCCGGTCAAACTCACCTGGCAAACGGTCAAGATCACTTGTCAGCGGACGCATGTCACGGACGCAGGCCCTCGGCTCACACCTCGCACGCTCACACGCACTGCGCCCACCTGGGGAAACGGGCTGTGTGCCTCACAGGAGCAGCCGGGATGGGAGGTCTACAGGACGGTGCCGTACAGGGCACGGCGGTCGCCGGACATTGCGTAGCGGCGGGCGGCGAGGCCGTGTTCGAGGGGTTCGCCGATCTGGTCGCACAGCAGCGCCAGGACGTCGGCGGCCTCGGGGTCGGAGAGGTAGGCCGGGGCGACTTCGAGCATCAGCTCCCCGATCGCGTGGGTACTGGCGGCGAGGTCGTCGACGACGCGGCGCAGCGCGGCAATGGTCGGGTCCACCGGCGGATCGGCATGCGGCGCGGACGGCCTGGCGGACCACGGCGCGCACCGTGGCCTCGTCGAGGGCTTGGCCACGGCGCGCACCGTGGCCTCGTCGAGGGCTTGGAGGCCGCTGTGGGCGAGCCTGGCGAGTCGGCGGGTGATCACTCCGCGCCATCGCTGCTGCGGCTGGAGACGTCGATCAGGCGCGCTGGGGCGGACCGTAGTCGAGCGAGGCCGAGGCGGCCGGGTCGCTGTCTCGCGTGCGAGACGTCTCGGTGCTGGCTGCGACGGCGCCGTGGACAGCGAGGGAGCGGGCGGCGTCCATGAAGTGATCAAGCGCTACCGCGTTGCCTCTGCGCTGCTCGTGCCTTCTTACTGCACTGTACTGAGCAGTAGATCGGCGCCCTTCCCATGAGGTTCACAGGCATGAACAGGATTGCCTCACACATCGGGCATTTACGTACATCGAGGGCCCCCATCTGAGGTACCGACGACTCATGAGAGGTCGTCGGTGCGCAGGCAGTTGTTGGCAGTTGGCTCACGGGCTCGTGGTCGAGTGGTCCCGCACAGTGGGCTGCACTCCGTGCCGAAATCCCCTCACAGGCTGGCGCCAGCCGATTGAGCCCGGCCTGCTCCATCCATGCCGCCTGCCAAAGCTCGTCCACCTTGTCGAGCTCAGCCTCCATGTCAGCGCCGCGGATCCGTTGCGTCAGGACATCGGCCACCGCCATCACGGGGTCACGCCGAGTGACTCTGGGTTGGCAGAAGACCGCATAGACGGTGGTGCGTGAACACCGGCTCTCCGAGGGCATCTCTGCGGCGACGGTTCCCGGCGAGGGGGCGCCAGCTCGAACATGTAGCAAGAAGAGATGCACTCTTAAGACGCGGTTCGCACCCGGTGGAAGGTCAGGCATCGTTAGTTCTCCAGCTCGCCCCACAGAACCCGCCTTCCAGAACCGTTCGCATCTGTTCGCGCCTGGCTCAGATGATCCCAACTTCGTCAGGGCCAGGCAGAGGTTGCGTGAAATTCGCTGCGGTGTCAGGAGAGCCCCGGGTGCGCGGGAGTCTGATGGCCATGAACGAGATGCCGGCGCACATTGCGCGCTTCCTGATCCATGACGTTGGTGGCAACGTCACTGCGGCTCTGCTGATCGCCGGAGTTGGTTGGCTGGTCCGGCGCCTGACTCAAACCGCGCGCCGTCATGACGAGAGCCGCAATGTGCAAGATTGATCTGACCAACCGCATGGTGAGCCGCGCAGCACGCTCCTGGTCAGCATCCTCATTCGAGCACCAGCTCCCCATCGCGTGGGTGCTGGCGGCGAGGGCGTCGATGACGCGGTGCAGCGCGGTGACGGTCGGGTCCGCCGCCGGCGGTTCGGCGGGGCGAGGCGGTGCGGATGTCCCTCTGGGACGGAGTCGAGCGCGGCCGCGGCGCCCGGGTCGATGTCTGGTGTGCGGGACGTCTTGGTGCCGGCGGTGACCGCGCCGTGGATCGCGGCCAGGGCGCGGGCGACGTCCAGGAGCCGGTACGCCTGGGCGCGGCTGATGCCGAACTCCGCCCGGCAGCACGACTCGCAGCTGCTGTGCCCCAGGGGGAGCCAGACGCGGGCGGCGTGGGCGTCGCGGATCCGGGCGGCGAGGACCGACACGGAGCGCCGGACGTCGTCCATCGCCTCACGCAGCCCGGCCGTCATCTCCCGGGCGCGGGCCGTGGTGAGCGGCGGCTGCGCCGGTTCGACGCCGTGCTCCTGGTCGTGGCCGCGGGTGCCCATGCCTTTATCGTCCTGCGCGAGGGCGGGCCGGACCAGGGGTGTACCGGGGCGGTTCAGTCGGATTGGAGTGCCTCGTTACGCAGGGCGCGCAGCAGGGTGAGGGCGTCCTGGTCGTCGGCGTCGGTGAAGGCGTGGATCGCGAGCAGGATGGATCCGCCGATCCGTTTGGCAGTGGTGAGGTCGTCGCCGGCGAGGGCGGCCTGGTGGTGCAGGGAGTCGGTCAGGAGGAAGACGATGCGCGCCATTGGATCGCCGTTGAGCTCCGTGACGCGCTGGCTGGTCTCGTCGCGGGTCATGGTGGCCTCGATCCCGAACGCGGCAAGCAGGACGCGGTCGAGCGTGTGCTTCCCGTACGCAGCCAGCAGGGCCGCCAGTGGGCGCTCGTGCGCATCGCCGGCCAGGACCGCGAGGGCGCCGTCGTTGTTCTGGACGACGGCCTCCAGCGCCGCCAGGGCCCGGAGATGGTCATCGTTGGTCAGTTCGTCATCCATGGCACCGGAGGCTAGGCCGACGCCGGTGATGCGCGACGGCGTTCGCTCCAAACCACCCCCACCGGTACAGCCTGACCTCTGACAGGAGATCTCGCTCGTTTGCCAAATGATCTTGACGACCGGTTCGTGCCACAGTCGAGTCCGGGCAGCATCGTCGGCCGCCGGTGGGGCCGGAACTACCATCGCGTACGCAGTGTGACTGAATAGACCCCATGAGTAACGTCTTCTTCGATATCACCACTGACGGCAACGCCGCGGGCCGCATCGTCTTCAACCTGTTCGACAAGGTCGTCCCGAAGACCGCGAAGAACTTCCGCGAGCTGGCCACCGGCCAGCACGGGTTCGGCTACGAGGGCTCCGGCCTGGCGGGGATCGAGCGTGAGCCGGCGGAGGTGCGCATACCTCAGACCGCCCTGGACGCCTTCGACGCAGCGCTGAGTGTGCGCACGGTGGCGATGCGGACGTGGCCCGACGGCATCGAGTGGATGTACCCGGTGGGCACGTGGGAGCAGCCGCACCTGGAGGTCGTGCTCATGCCCGGCGGTGAGGAGGTGTGGCTGCGGATGTCCACCGACCGCTCCAGCGTCGTGGTGTGGACGATCGAGCAGTGGTGGGCCTTCTCCGGGGAGCTGCCCGGCGCGACGCCGCCGCCAGCCTGAGCCGCGTAGCCCCTCGCGGGTGGGCCGGCGCACGGACGGTGGAGGTCGGCGTGGCTCCGGCGGGCCCGGTTCGCTGAGCATCCGGCCGTACCGCCGCGCCCTGCGGTCGGCGCTGACCGCCGAGCAACGCGAACGAGGACCGATGCTGAGCCGAAGCTCAGGAGTTGTCACCAACGGGACCGGCTGAGCTGCTGAAACGGGGCGGTCGAGGCAGCCTGGTTGTCACCAACGAGGCATCCGACTTGTCACAGACGCTCATTCAGCAGTCTTTCTGTCACCAGAAACGAAGATCGCGAGCCTGAGGTTCTTCGCGGCGCGAGAAGAAGCGCGAACCGGGTCAGTGGCCTCAGGGAACCACCGCTCGTCATCGTCCGTGTGGCCTGATGCGTCCCGTTTCCGCGTTCCAGGCAGGTCAGGTCTTCCCTGGGTGCAGCCTGTTTCCGCGTTCCAGCGTCCCAAAATGCTCCGCTCTTGTGGCGGTAGGGGCGGACCGCGCTGCAGAGTCGGGCTGGGGCAAGGCCACGGTCACATTGTGGGAGGCCGGGGCTGAGCCTGGGTCTCGCTCAGTACCAAAGCGCCCGGATCGACGCAGTCGCAGTTCACCTGCCCCGTGCGGGACTGGCGGCGACACGAGCCGAGCCTCGTGGGGCGCCGGGCGGCCGCGTCGGCTCAATGCTTTGCAATGCTCGAAGGAATGGAGAGGCATGAAGTTACTTCGCAGTGCTCTCGTCGTCGGCTTGGGTGCACTGACTGCATCCCTGCTCTCTGTCGCCCCTGCTGGCGCCATCAACAGAGTGTGGGGGGATGAGTGCTTTACCAATTCCACGCAGCCGCCCCAGGGCGAATTCATGAAGGTCTGGACCGGTGCTGGACAGTCCAGTTCGACAGTCGTCTGCTGGGCGAACGCCGGCACGGTCGATGTGGCTCTGTACGGCGTGGGCCTGGTCCGCTCGGGCAACAACAAGGTCGTCGTCACGTACCAGAAGGACCTCAACGGCGTGTACCAGTCCCGCATAATGAACAAGTGGGAACGGTGGGACATCCTGGCCGAGGGGCGCCCCGTGCACAAGATCTCGCAGATCACCATCCTGTAGGACCTAGGCGAGCGGCCGATGTCGTGCACCAGGCCTCCGGGGCGGAAGGGCACAGCCAGCCCTGCCTTCGCAGACCATAGGCCCGGCTGTTGTCAACCAATGCCCACTGGGAGGTCCCACGCCCTGGGCCGCCATACAGGTCGTGCGCCCTGCGGCGCGGGGCAGTCCCGCCACCGGAGGGCGCACTTGCCGTGCGGGAAGTGCCGTGGAGAACTGTGCGCCCGCGCCTCCTCGCTCCGCTCGACAATGAACGGGAGGGGAGCACAACGATCATCACTCCTCCTCCTGGGCCTGGCGACTCCACCGTCTTCAGAACCGGGAGACGAACGCTGGCAGGCCGTCCGTGGCTTCGGTGACAACAGGCCTGCTTATGTGACAACTACCGCGCTTCTGCACAGATGCCGAAGAAGCCCCACGACCCGACGTACGGCTACGACGCGGAGACGAACACGGTCCGGGTCGATCAGCACGACCTGGCGCGGCTGCTGCTGTTCCGCAAGGTGATGCGCGAGCAGCCACCTGGCAAGTGGAAGCACATGAACGACTACGACCTGTCCTTCGAGCGCCTCGCGGACGCGGTCGACGCCAGCTCGGAGCTCCGGTACGGCAAGCGCTGGACAGGGCCTGATGTGCGGATGCGCTGCACCACGACCGAGGCGGCGTACGTCTGGCCGAACGGCGCCCCGGACGACGGGGAGGCGACGTTCACCTGGATGGTGCCGGGCTACGGCTCGCACACCATCAAGGACGAATCCTTCCGGGGCGTCACGCACAAGGCGCTGTGCGGGTTCAGCTGGGCGAAGGACGATAGGCCGCGCCGGGTGGAGGGGCTGCCGGAGTGCCCGGAGTGCCGGCGCGAGGTGCGGCTCGGTGCCGACCGGCCCCGCGGCGCCTGGTGACAACGGCCGGGTGGATACGGCTTGCCGCCGGGTGGCAACGGGTGGATACGGCGTGGCTACGATCGGAATCGGCCTGACCCCGGCAGTTGCGATGCCGGGGTCAGGCCGTTTTCGCCGGTGGCTATCCGAGCCAGGTGAAGGTGAGGACGGACAGGCGGCGCAGGGGCCGGTTCACCCAGTAGGTGAGGGAGAGCTGGCCGACGGAGGCGTGGCGCACGTCCTCGCCCTCCGGGTCGTCGGCGTTCCACTGCCGGAAGCCCCACGGGTCGCCGGCGGCGGCGTCCAGGACGTCCCACACCATGTCTTCGACGTGCTCGGGCAGGGTGTCGAGGACCTTCGCGGCCGGAGCGGAGAAGCGGACCGCGTACGGCTGCTCGGTCACCGGCGCCGCCCGCGGAGCTCCGCCACGTCGATGAAGTCGCTGTCGTCGTAGCCGGAAGCGATGAACGCGTCGACGGCCGGGGCGTGCGCGAGGCGGCCCTGCCAGTCCTGGACGACCTCGTAGAGCCCGGCCAGGGAGAACGTGCGGCGGGATTCCTCGAGGGCGGCCGCCCACTCGCGCTCGAAGGCGGGCACCCACGTCGCCGCGCGCTTGTCGGCGCGCAGCTGGGCGAGGAGTTCGGCCGGCGCCCCGGGCGCGGGGGCGTACGGCGTGACGGGTGCGTGGTTGGGCTGCGCGCTCATCTGGTCCTCCCGGCGGGTCGTTACCTCACCGTACGCGCGCCGTGTGGCCGTGGATGCGGACATGAGCTGATTCCTCCTACAGGGACTGGGAGAGGATGTAGGCGCGCTGACGCGTCTGGTTGTCTTGCTGGTCCCAGGTTCCGGCGATGTGCTCCAGGAGGTTGGCGGTCGCGTTGAACGTCATGGCGGCGGGGTCGCTTTTGAGGCGAGCGCGGAGCTGGCCGACGGCGCTGAGGATGTTGGTGACCACCTCGGGCGGCTGCTCGACATCGGCGGCTGGGGCGCCGGGCTTCTGGTCGTCGACGGGGAGCAGGGAGGCGGCCAGCTTCAGGGTGTATTCGTTGCCGGTGCGGGTGAGGGCGGTGATCGTGTCGAGGTTGAGCGGCCCGAAGGGGGCTGTTCGAGGGCGGCGCGGATGAAGTGCGGGTGGTTGCCGATCGCGGCGACGACGGCGTCCCAGGCGTAGGCGACCCGCTCAGCCTCGGGGTCCGGCTCCACGGTGGTCAGGGACAGTTCGAAGCCGGTGCCGTCGGCGTCGCGGAACCAGACGCTCTCGTCGCCGGGCGCGGCCGGGGCGACGAAGGTGATGTGCGGGCTGCGACGCAACGCGTCGGCGATACGGACAGCGTCATGGTCGGCGTCGAGCAGCGGGCTCTTGTCGCGGTCGATGGCCGGGTGTGACTGAGGACTTCGGTTGGCCGGTTGAGCACACCGAGCGCCCGGCCAACGCGTCCGGGAGTTGGCATGGGGAACTCCCAGGCCCGGAGGTAGGTCTCATGGGGGCTGGATGGCTGGGTTGCCATCTGCGGTTTGTGCTCGGCTGCACCTCTGCGCTTGGATCTTCGCCATGTCAAAGCTCTGTGCCTCTGGCGGTGGAAGGCCCGCGACGCGGATGGGGGGCACCAAGTGCCAAGCCTGCTACCGCTACCACCGGAAGCACGGAACCTTCGAGAGAACAGGTCCCCGGCCTCCGATCAGCATCGAGATAGTGCTTCAGAACGTGGAGCGCACGGAGTCGGGATGTCTGGTCTGGAAGGGGATGACGGACAAAGACGGTCGCCCGCTCTACTACGACGGCGAACGCTATGCGGCAGGTGAGAACCCGCTCGTCTTCGTTCAACGCTGCGGTGTTCGAGCACTACTCCGGCACGCCGCTCGCCACGGGACAGACAGTCACACGCAACTGCAAGAACAAGCTGCTGTGCGTCGATCACGAGCACGCCGCCTTGTGGCGGGACCTGGGAAGCGGAGCATTTGTGAGTGGCAGAGGTGACGGGGCCTCTGACAACACCGTACCCAGGGAAAAGTGCGCGAACGGGCACGGGTTTGACGACGCCAACATGCCCTATGTGAACCCGAGGACGGGCGCTCAGAGCTGTCGGCGCTGTACGCGCGACTCAAAGCTGCGTGCACGCGGGATCGACCCGGAGTCGGTGCCGTATGAGCCCTACCGAAGGGGGGATACGCAGTGCCGATCGGGCCACGAATACGCCGTGTTCGGCTTCAAGAATCGCGGCGAGGGCCGCATCTGCAACGAATGCGTCCGGATCAAGAGCGCGAAGGGCAACCTGAAGAAGGGCTACCGCCTGACGTTCGAGGACATCGCCCAGATGCTCACGGATCAGGACAACGCCTGCGCCACATGCCTGACCCCCTTCAGTACGGTCGATCCCGACAACTTCCGGATGGGCGACGCCAACGACGATCACTGCCATGCCCGCGGGCACAACCGCGGACTGCTCTGCATGGACTGCAACATCGCGCTCGGCAAGGTCAAGGACAACACAGACACGCTCAGCAGGATGATCGACTACCTGAAGGCGTAAAGAGGGCCTGACCAACTGAGCCTGGACACGTCAGTTGGAACCAGTGAGGGTCGGTGAGCTGTGGTTTCTGGTCCGTGGGACACGCTTGTTGGCACCAAGTGGTCACGCTTCTTGCAACCAAGCGTGAGTTGTCAGCCTTCTTCGCACCCGTCACCGCCGCACAGCCGGTGCAGGGACGCGCGGCTCTCGTCGTCCGCGGCACGGTAGACCAGAAGCCGCAGCTCCGGGTCCTCCAGCGGGAGCAGAACCTCGAAGTCGACGGCGATCGTCCCGACGGCCGGGTGCCGCAGCAGCTTGCGGCCGCGGCCGTTGACGCGGACCTCCCGCTCGGCCCAGAGCCGGGCGAAGTCCTCGTCCCGCGCGGTAAATTCGGCGATCAGCCCGGCCAGTGCCCGGTCCTCCGGGTGACCGGCCCAAGCCGCGCGCAGATGGGCGACGCCGTCCCGCAGCACCCCCTCGCGGTCGGCGTAGAAGCCGCGCATCGGCGGGTGCAGCAGGCAGAGCCACATCGCGTTCCGCCGCTCCGGCGGAACGGCGTCGAACTCCGGTAGCAGCCAGGCCATTTCGGGGTTCCAGGCCAGCAGGTCGTAGCGGTGGTTGAGCAGCGCGGCGGGCAGCGGGGAGAGTTCGTCGACCAGGTGGGCCAGTGACGGCGCCGGACCGGTGGCTGCCCCGCCGCGGGTGCCGCCGGGGCGGCGCCGTCCGGCCAGGTCGAAGAGGTAGTCGCGTTCGCCGGGTGCCAGCCGCAGGGCCCGGGCCAGCGCCGCCAGCACCTCCGCGGAGGGTCGAAGCCCCCGGCCCTGTTCCAGCCGGACGACGTAGTCGGTGCTGACCCCGGCCAGCTCAGCGACCTCCTCGCGGCGCAGTCCGGGCGTCCGCCGGGCCCGCCGATGCGCGGGCAGGCCCAGCCGGTCCGGGTCCAGCCGTTCGCGCTTGCTCCGCAGGAAGGCGGCCAGTTCCTCGGTGGTGTCCATGGTTCGTGTCGTCATGACCGGTCCAACCGCCAGGGTGGGACCGGCCTTCCCAGGAAAGTCCCTCCCTTATCCGGGGTCTGCCGCCGCCGCAGACTCGGTCCCGGCAACGGAACACGAACCACGCGAGCACAGGAGAACCTGATGGCACTGGCCCTTGACGACTACCGGCTGCTGGGCCGCTCGGGACTGCGGGTCTCACCGCTGGCCCTGGGCACCGCGACCTTCGGCACCGAATGGGGGTGGGGTGCCGAGCGGGCCGAAGCCCGCAAGCTGTTCGACCGCTACGTCGGGCTCGGCGGCAACCTCCTCGACACCGCCGACACCTACACCGACGGCAGCTCCGAGCGCCTGCTGGGCGAGTTCGCCCACGAGGAGCGCGAACGCCTGGTGCTGGCGACCAAGTACTCCACGCTACGCCGCCCCGGCGACCCAAACTCCGGGGGCGGGCACCGCAAGGCGCTGTTCGGCTCGGTGGAGGGCAGCCTGCGGCGGCTCGGCACCGACTACCTCGACCTGCTGTACCTGCACGTCTGGGACTTCCGGACCCCGGCCGAGGAGGTCCTGCGCGGCCTGGACGACCTGGTCCGGCAGGGCAAGGTGCTGTACGTGGCGATCTCCAACACCCCGGCCTGGCAGGTGTCCCGGATGCAGGCGATCGCGGACCTGCGCGGCTGGTCGCCGCTGGTCGCGCTGCAGCTCGAGTACAGCCTGATCGAACGTACCGCGGAGCGCGACCTGATCCCGATGGCCCGGGAACTGGGCCTGGGCGTGATCCCGTACTCGCCGCTCGGCGGCGGGGTGCTCAGCGGCAAGTACGGCCGGGACGACGTGGGCGCAACGGGCGCCGGCCCCGACGGGAGCACCCGCCGGAGCCACAACCTCGCCCTGGGTACCCTCACCGAACGCAGCCTCGGCGTGGCCGGGGTGGTCCGGGAGGTGGCCGGCGAGCTGGGGCACACCCCGGCCCAGGTGGCGCTGGCCTGGACGCTGCGGAAGCCAGGCGTGACGAGCACGCTGCTCGGCGCCCGCACCCCCGCCCAGTTGGAGGACAACCTGGGCGCCCTGGCGGTCGAGCTGACGGACGCCCAGCTGGCCCGGCTCGACGCGGCGGGCGCGATCGCCCTCGGCCAGCCGCACGAGCTGCTGACGAGCGAGCCCATCCGCCGGGTGACCACCGGCGACCTGCGGATCGAGACCCGCCGCTGACCCGGCCGCCAGCGGCCGGAGCTGGAGCCCGGAGCCGCGGTCGGCTCACCGTCCGGGCGAGCCACGTCCGGATCGCTTCCACGTCGGCGACGGTCGAACTGGTTCCAACTCTCGTGACCAGGCTCCAACCAGCGTGTCACGACTCACCAACGTGCATCACTGAAGGTTCTCAAGCGGCCAAATGAAGCGCTCACTGGCCAAGTGACGCGCTCAGTCACACCGGGAATTCAGTGGTCATGATTTCGCTCCTAGTCAGTAATCCAGATCGAGGTAATCGATGGCGTTGATTTCCACATCAGACAGTCCCATAGCGCGACCTCCGCCGTCCTGGAAATACACTTCCTTAAAGCCTTCGGCGATGATTCCACGCATCTGCTGGTCGCTCGCACCGGAGTTGCGGGCGTCGAACAGGCGCTGCGCGTACGTCGCGGGGAGGTGCACGGTGAGCCTGCGGAACCGCCCGTCGTCGGTCGTGCCGACGGCGGCGGAGTACCCGAACCGGGCCCGGGTCTCCACTGTGATCCCGCCCGAGGTGGCGGCCTGCTTCTGGCGGCGCTTGCGCACCAGTGGCTGCCAGCGGGCCTTGACCGTCTCGTCGATCTTCGCGGCGACGTCGGCGCGGGCGTGCTTGCGGGCGCCGCGCCGGTAGCGGTTGACGGAGTCGGCGGTGACGCCGAGCTCCGCCGCGACGGCCTTGGCGCTGCCGAACTGCTTGAGCAGGAACCCGATCTGACCCTTCAACGTCTTGGGCGGGTCTTTGGTGAACGCCTCGCGGTCGGCCCGCTCGATCGCGTCCTCGATCTCCCCCACAGTTCTACTCCCCTTCGTCCAGGACGGCGTCGCCGCCCTTGATGTGGCGGGCCGGGTTCAGGCCCTTCTCCATCAGGTCGACCGCCCACAGCATCTGCTGGACGCCCTCCAGCTTCGCCAGGCCCGGGGTGGGCCCGAGGCGGAAGGCGCCCGGCTGTGGCTTGCCCGAGGCGGCGTAGGGGAGGAAGTCGAGCGGGGAGGTCCCCGGGCTCGGGTAGACGACGCAGTCGGACAGCACGGCGAGCGGGTACAGGCCGGTCATGTCCGCCATGTTGCGGAGCTTGCGGTGCATGTTGACCCGCGCCTTGCTGATGACGGCGGCCCGGATGTCGGGGCGCCACGTCGGCCGCGCGAGGGCCGGCCACGGCTCGCCCTCCTTGTAGTGCTTGCCCTGGGGGCGCTCGCGGAGCTTGCCGACGCCGCCCTTCACCGTGGCCTTGATCGCCGCGAGGACGGCGGCCAGCGCCGGGTCCTTCTCCTTGTGGTGCTCCATCGCCGCGAGGAACTCGGTGTCGGAGAGGTCCCGGGTGACGCCCATGTCGGCGAGGGTGTCGACGTAGGCGTTCTTGAGGCGGTCGTGCCACGGGTCGAGGTACGCGCCGGTCTCGCGGCGCAGGTACGCCTCGATCGGGTGCACGTCGTGGCCGAGCTCCTGGGCGTAGGCGAGGGTGTGCGTCTGGTGCCAGGCCGGGCCGGTCGGGCGGGAGCCGTCGGGGGTGAACGGGCTGGGCAGGCGCGGGTCCAGCTCGATGTGGGACAGGTCGGCCAGCCAGGAGCCGGGGATCTTCGGGTTGAACGTCGGGGCGTGGAAGTGGTCCGGGGCGGAGAGGCCGACGACCAGGCGGGCTGCGGCGGCGAGGAACGCGGTGTTGAGGTCGAGGCCGACCGCGTACGGCAGGGTGCACTCCTCATCGGAGAGCGTGTCCACGTCCCGCACCCACTGGTACGCCTCTTCGTTCAGGAAGCCGCCGGTCCAGCCGGAGTTCACGACGACGGGGTGTTCCGGGGTGGCCTCCGGCGGCGCCGGGTCCATCGGCTCCATGCCGAGGCTGCCCGGGTTGTAGCCGGAGACCCAGTTCCCGGTGGTGGGGTCCTGCACGGCCTTCGTCGGCGGGCGCAGCGCGGTCATCAGCTCGAGGCCGGAGACGGCGGTGGAGCCGCGCGGGGTGATGACCCGGGTCGCGTACACGCCCAGGACGCGGGCGATGTCGGCCGGCTCCATCTCGGCTACGCCGGGCCAGGACCGCTCATCGAGGGCGTCCCAGGACAGGATCGCCAGCTGCACGCACTGCCGGTCGCGGCCCTGCGCCTTGCGGTAGATCCGCGCCCACGGGCCGAACCCGCGCTGGGTCAGCTGCCACTTCGCCTTCGCCACCTGCTTGACCACGGGGTGGTCCTCGGGCAGGCGCAGGGAGCGGCGCTGCTCGTGGCCCTCCAGGCGCTCGGGCAGCCCGAGCTTCACGGCGGCGGCCGCGGTGAGCACGATCAGCGGGTCGCTGTCCTTGCCGTACCGATTCAGCTTCGGCGCGCCGAGACCGGACTCGCGCAGCGTCCACTCCACCAGCTCCACCACGGTGGTCGCCGGGCAGTCCAGCACGATCCCGCCCACTGCGTACGCGGAGCCGTCGCCGTCCAGGACGGCGAGCGGGCCGTAGGGGAAGCGCGGGTCGGTCGCGGGCGCGGCGGCCTTCTTCGCCGCCGGGCGCCGGGACGACGTCGCCGGGCGTCCGGCCGGACGGGCGGGACGCTCCGGCGCGGCCGGGGCGGCGGGAGCCTGCGCCGGGGTGGTCGTGTTGGCGGGTGCGGATGCGGCCGGGCCGGTGAACGTGTCGGGCACCGGGGCGGGGTGGCCGGCGCGGCCACGGGGGCTGGGGCGGCGGGACTCCGTGGGCGGGGTACTTCGCCGCCCATCCGTTCAGGAGCCGCTGGTACGCCTCCAGGCGCGGCGACTTCGGCTCGCTCCTGCCGTTCTCGTAGTTCTTGACCCGTCTGCACGGTGGACTTCAGCGCGGTCGCGAGGCGGGCCTGGGTGATGCCCGGCGGCCTCGCGAAGGCGGGCGCGCTCCGCCGGGGGCGGGAGCTGAGGCTCCTCCTCCAGCAGCGCGTCGATGTTCGCGAACAGCTCTTCCTCG